>NZ_CP082346.1:0-4014084 GCF_019890955.1 Pantoea dispersa | reverse complement strand
CTGACGTGCCGCCGCGCGCGCCAGCTGGTTGGATTTACCCTCAACGAAGTTGTCGAAGTTGTGGCGATTATTCACGTTCGAGCGGTAGGTCACATCAGCCGGTGCCGGAACCGAATCCCAGCTCGGGCGCAGCGGCTGTGCCGGTGCCGGACGATTCTCAGCCGGTGCGGGCGCGCTGACGCTGCTGGCCATGGCGGGTTGCGTAGCAGCCACCGGCGCAGCCGGGCGCGTGCCGACCTCAAAACGCAGCAGCGGCACGTTCGCACCGCAGAATTCATTCAGCAGCCCATTGATACTATTGAGATATTTATCCCGAACCCAGTCGAGTACAAACCGATTTGGTGCATACAAGGCCAGCGTATTGTCGTTCAATTCAGCCTGCAGCGGACGAATCCACATGCTGAATTCGGTGGCAGGAAGCTCATCCTGCAAACGGGCAAGACACTGTTGCCAAAGCGTAAGTGACACGGCGGACTCCACTCGTACAAAATCGATAAGAATTTCAGGCGCTAATAATAGAAACTGTCTTTTTTGACACAGGCGGTCAGAAAGCGCCTGCGACCGCTATCCGCGGTAGTCATCCCCGGCGATCGCAAGGAGGATCGTCAGCGGAAGGGCGGATCATAGCGCAAAGCGCCTCAGAGATCTTCCCTTTCTACACAGTTTTGATCCATTTTATCCACAGGGTGTCCAGGCATGCATCAGTTTACGCCGTCTGCGGAAAAAGCGAGCGGGGATCAGGCTGAAAGCGAGAAATTTTCCGCCGCGCTCGCATTTTTGCCGTTACGATCGGCGCGGCGATCGCAAGAAGATCCTGGACGATCCTTGCGCTTTCCTTTATAGCCCGTATAATTCCCCACCCGGCATTGGCGCGTGAAGCTTTGATGCCCGGAATTAGCGGGCTGTATCAGAGTTTTCAGGTCTCGCGCCCAGCGAAGTAAATTGACTCCGGACTGTACAATTATTACAATCCCGCCTCTTTATTAAAGACACATTGAGGCGTCGGTCGTTTTACTGGCCCGAAAACGCGTCACCCAGTGAAATTTTTCAAGTTTAGGTAGAAATCGCCATGAAACGCACTTTTCAACCGTCCGTACTGAAGCGCAACCGTTCTCACGGCTTCCGTGCTCGTATGGCTACTAAAAATGGTCGTCAGGTTCTGGCACGTCGTCGTGCTAAAGGCCGTGCTCGTCTGACCGTTTCTAAGTAATAAAAGCTAACCCTCGTGGTTAAGCTCGCATTTCCCAGGGAGTTACGTTTGTTAACTCCCGCTCATTTCACTTTCGTCTTCCAGCAACCTCTTCGGGCTGGCACGCCGCAAATCACCATCCTCGGCCGCCTTAATTCGCTGGGGCATCCCCGCATCGGTCTTACCGTCGCCAAGAAGCACGTGAAACGCGCCCATGAACGCAACCGGATCAAGCGATTGACCCGCGAAAGCTTTCGTTTGCGTCAACACGAGCTGCCGCCGATGGATTTTGTCATCGTGGCGAAAAAAGGGATTGCTGACCTCGATAACCGTGCACTGACGGAAGCGTTGGAGAAATTATGGCGTCGTCACTGTCGCCTGGCGCGCGGCTCCTGATCGCCCTGATACGCGTTTATCAACGCGCCATCAGCCCACTGCTGGGACCTCATTGCCGGTTCCATCCCACCTGCTCGCAGTATGGGGTGGAAGCTGTACGCCGCTTCGGCATGTTAAAAGGCAGTTGGTTGACGATTAAACGCGTATTAAAATGCCACCCTTTGAACCCGGGTGGCGACGATCCGGTGCCGCCAAAAACCTTTGATACCAGAGAACATTAACGATGGATTCGCAACGCAATCTCTTTCTCATCGCTTTTCTGTTCGTGTCTTTTATGATCTGGCAAGCCTGGCAGACGGACCACGCTCCGCAGCCACAGCAGACCCAGACCACGCAGAACACAAGCAGCGCAGCGGGTGATGCCGCCTCTTCCGGCGTGCCGGCTAGCGGCCAGGGCAAAACGATCACCGTTAAGACTGATGTCCTGTCACTCAACATTAATACCCGCGGCGGTGATATCGAGCAGGCACAGCTGCTGACTTACCCGGACAAACTGGGTTCAGATGCACCGTTCCAGCTGCTGGAAACCACTCCGGCCTTCGTTTATCAGGCGCAGAGCGGCTTAACCGGCCGTAACGGTCCGGATAACCCGAACAACGGCGCACGTCCGCTGTATACCGCTTCCCAGGATCACTTCGAGATGGCCGATGGCCAGACCGAGCTGCGCGTGCCGCTGAGCTGGACCGGTGAGAACGGCGTGGTTTACACCAAAACCTTCGTGTTCAAACGTGGCGAATTCGCGGTTAACGTCGACTACAACATCAATAACGCCTCGCAGCAGCCGCTGGAAGTGGCGATGTTTGGTCAGCTGAAGCAGACGATCGATCTGCCGAAGCATCGTGATACCGGCAGCAATAACTTTGCGCTGCACACTTTCCGTGGTGCCGCTTACTCGACCAGCGATGCGAAGTATGAAAAATACAAATTCGATACCATCGCCGATAACGAGAACCTGAACACCACCACCAGCAACGGCTGGGTGGCGATGCTGCAGCAGTACTTTGCGACCGCATGGGTGCCGCGCACTCAGGGTAACAATACGCTGTACACCAGCAATCTCGGCAATGGTGTGGCGGCAATCGGCTATAAGTCGGCGCCTGTGACCATCGCCGCCGGCGCGCAGCAGGATCTCGGTGCCACTCTGTGGGTCGGTCCGGAAATCCAGGATAAAATGGCCGCTATCGCGCCGCACCTCGATCTGACCGTGGATTACGGCTGGCTGTGGTTCATCTCTCAGCCGCTGTTTAAACTGCTGAAATTCCTGCACAGCTTTATCGGTAACTGGGGCTTCTCCATTATCGTTATCACCTTCATCGTGCGTGGCATCATGTACCCGCTGACCAAAGCGCAGTACACCTCGATGGCCAAGATGCGTATGCTGCAGCCGAAGATTCAGGCCATGCGTGAGCGTCTAGGTGATGATAAGCAGAAGCAGAGCCAGGAGATGATGGCGCTGTATAAGGCGGAGAAAGTGAACCCGCTGGGCGGCTGTCTGCCACTGGTTATCCAGATGCCAATCTTCCTGGCGCTTTACTACATGCTGTCCGGTTCCGTTGAACTGCGTCATGCTCCGTTTGTACTGTGGATCCATGACCTGTCCGCGCAGGACCCGTACTACATTCTGCCGGTCATCATGGGTATCACCATGTTCTTCATTCAGAAGATGTCACCGACCACCGTGACCGATCCGATGCAGCAGAAGATCATGACTTACATGCCGGTTATCTTTACCGTGTTCTTCCTGTGGTTCCCATCAGGTCTGGTGCTGTACTACATCGTCAGCAACCTGGTAACCATTCTCCAGCAGCAGCTGATTTATCGCGGGCTGGAAAAGCGTGGTTTACACAGCCGCGACAAGAAGAAAGCGTAACGCCCGGCAACGCTGAGCAGGACGCAACATCTCCAGGGGCGGCATTTATGCCGCCCTGTTTTTTTTGGAAGAAGGTACTTATGAGCCACAGTGACACTATTGTTGCCCAGGCGACGCCTCCCGGCCGTGGTGGCGTCGGTATTCTGCGTATTTCCGGTGGCAAAGCCGCTGAGGTGGCGCAGGCCGTGCTGGGCAAGCTGCCGAAGCCGCGCTACGCCGACTATCTGCCCTTTAACGATGCTGATGGCAGCGTGCTGGATCAGGGCATCGCGCTGTGGTTCCCGGGTCCGAACTCCTTTACCGGCGAAGATGTGCTGGAGTTGCAGGGCCACGGCGGCCCGGTGATTCTCGATCTGCTGCTGAAGCGCATCGTGGCGCTGCCGGGTGTGCGCATTGCGCAGCCGGGCGAGTTCTCGGAACGCGCCTTTCTGAATGACAAGCTCGACCTGGCGCAGGCTGAAGCGATTGCCGATCTGATTGATGCCAGCTCCGAGCAGGCCGCCCGCTCCGCCGTCAACTCGCTGCAGGGTGCCTTTTCACTGCGCGTTAATGCGTTAGTGGAAGCACTTACTCACCTGCGCATCTATGTGGAAGCGGCGATTGATTTTCCGGATGAGGAGATCGACTTCCTTTCCGACGGCAAAATCGAAGCGCAGCTGAATGCGGTGATCGGCGATCTCAACGGCGTGCGCGCCGAAGCGCGTCAGGGCAGCCTGCTGCGTGAAGGGATGAAAGTGGTGATTGCCGGTCGTCCCAACGCCGGGAAATCGAGCCTGCTCAACGCACTGGCCGGACGCGAAGCAGCGATCGTCACGGATATCGCCGGCACCACGCGTGACGTGCTGCGCGAGCACATCCACATCGACGGCATGCCGCTGCACATCATCGATACCGCCGGTTTGCGTGAAGCCAGCGACGAAGTGGAACGTATCGGCATTGAACGCGCCTGGCAGGAGATTGAGCAGGCGGATCGCGTCCTGTTCATGGTGGATGGCACCACCACTGACGCCACTGAAGCCGCCGCCATCTGGCCTGATTTCGTGGCGCGCTTACCAGCCGCGTTGCCGATTACCGTGGTACGTAATAAAGCGGACATGACCGGTGAAACGCTGGGCCTGACAGAAGTAAATGACCACTCACTTATTCGCCTGTCGGCGCGCACCGGTGCTGGAGTCGATACGCTGCGCGAGCACCTGAAACAGAGCATGGGCTTCGCCGGCAATATGGAAGGCGGCTTCCTCGCGCGTCGCCGCCATCTGCAGGCGCTGGAGTTAGCAGCCACTCACTTACAGCAGGGCAAAGATCAGCTGCTGGGAGCCTGGGCGGGCGAACTGCTGGCCGAAGAGCTGCGGCTGGCGCAGCAGGCGCTGAGTGAAATCACCGGCGAGTTCACCTCCGACGATCTGCTGGGCCGGATTTTTTCCAGCTTTTGTATTGGTAAATAGTCGCCGTCACAGGTCGCCATAAATGGCGCCCCTACAGAGGATTCATGCGATGCTGCAGGGTGCGCATTCAGGCGCACCGGGATCGCTACCAACATACATCTTTGTTATTTGGCGCGCCCTCGCCTTTATCGTATAACGGTTGAGGGTCGCCGCGTAAACGCAGCGGCCACATCCATTATTCATGCTAAAAATCAGGCGCAGGTTGTTGCCTGAACAGGAGAGAAACATGAGTACACCGCTCGACAGCGTGGCGCTGAACGCGCTGTTTACTGAAGCCCGCACCCATAGCTACTGGCAGGATAAACCGATTTCGCAGGAGGTGCTGAAGCAGCTCTATGCGCTGACGGCGCTGGGGCCAACCTCAGCCAACTGCTCGCCGGGCCGCTTTGTGTTCGTGACGTCTCAGGAAGGTAAAGAGAAGCTGAAACCGGCGCTCTCCTCAGGCAATGTGGATAAAACCATGGCGGCACCGGTGACGGTGATTGTGGCGTGGGATCCGACCTTTTATGAAGCACTGCCAAAATTGTTCCCGCATGGCGATGCACGCAGCTGGTTTACCAGCAGCCCGGATTTGGCCAAAGAGACCGCGTTTCGTAACAGCAGCCTGCAGGCGGGCTATCTGATTCTGGCGGCCCGCTCACTGGGACTCGATGCCGGCCCGATGTCCGGTTTTGATCCGGCTAAAGTTAACGCCGCGTTCTTCAGCGAAAATAACTGGCAGGTCAACTTGCTGATCAACCTCGGCTATGGCGAAGCCAGCAAACTGCATCCGCGCCTGCCGCGTCTGAGCTTTGACGAAGCCAGCAAATTTGCCTGATAGGTTAAGCCGCGCAGCCGCACGACGCGCTGCGCCATGACTTAGCCCAGCGAGTGAAAACCGCTGTTGAAGTAGACCATCGGCGCTGTCGCTTCGCCCGGCAGCGCAATACCCACGATACGCGCCAGCAGCACGCTGTGGGTATTCCACTCCACCGTTTTTTCCAGCTGACAATCGAAGCTCACCAGCGCATCAGCCAGCACGGGCGCGCCCGTATTCAGGGTTTGCCATTCACCGCTCTGGAAACGCTCAGCGCGGCGCGTCGGCGAGCTGAACTGCGCGCACAGGTCATCGTGCTGCTCGCGCAGAACGTTCACGGCAAAGTAGCCCGCCTGCAGAATGGCATCATGGCTTGATGCGCTGCGGTTAACGCAGACCAGCAGGCTGGGCGGTTCCGCTGCCAGCGAGCTGACCGAGGTGGCGATCAGCCCGAACTTTTCTCCGCTGGATGAGGTGGTCACCAGCGAGACACCGGCAGTGAGACGGCGCATGCCGTGACGAAATTCATCCAGCGAGATCGATTCCTGGCGAGCAAGAGAGGTAACAGACATAACAACTCCGACGTGCATGGTTTGCGATGCGCACGATTGGCAGATAGGTGAATAATTTAAGCACTTCATTGTGCAGCTCTTTCCTGTCCAAATCCTACACCACATCCGCCGCTTCGGCACCCCATCCGACACCAATGTGCAAAAGCCTCATATTCAATTGCAGCTCATGGCAATGAGATTCGCCTCGTCCTTATCTGAATTTACTGGCTATCCAGCGTAAGCCGGATGCAAACCCATGAGAAAATTCTTACAATAGCCCTGATGATTATCCGACCATTTTCACGGAGCGACAGATGGCTAGTCATTTTGTTCGTTGGGTGGTTAGCCCGCCCCTCACCCCAGAGACCATGCGGGTTCCACAGGATGTGATGACCAGCGCCGGGCACCTGCCTGATAAGCGCCGCGGCCGCTTTCTTGCCGCACGCGCGCTGCTGGCCCAGCTGATGCTGCGCGTCTATGGTATTCGTGACCTGCCACCGTTGATCGCCAGCAGCAGCGGTCGTCCCTGCTTTGCCGATCCTAATTTGCCTGACTTCAGTATCTCCTATGCCGGTAATATGGTCGGCGTGCTGCTGGCGGAAGAAGGCGGGCGCGCTGGCCTGGATATGGAAATCGTTCGGGCGCATAGCCGTCAGGCACAGGATGCCCTCACGCAGGGGCTGTCATCGGGTGAAAAGGCGTGGATTAACGCACAGCAGGATTTTATGGAAGCGGTGACGCAGATCTGGACGCTACGCCAGAGCATCCTCAAACTGACCGGCGAAGCCAACAGCGGTATTGATGCGCTGCGGCTGCATCCGGCTGCGGGTCGGCTGCGATCCAGCGTCTATCCCGATATTCAGGCGGTGTGTGATGCCGAGCCGACGCTGGTGTGGTCCTGCGCGCTGTCGCCCGGCACTGAACGTTTACGGCTGTGGGAGATTGATGCGCAGCAGCAGTGGCAGTCGCTGCGCGATGTGGAGATGAGCAAACCCAACATCGGGCCGCGCACCCTGCGCCTCACCAGCCTGCCCGGCGAGCGTGTCGCCAGCCAGCCGGAAGTCAGGCATCCCGGATAACCAGGCCACACCCGCGGCCTGTTGCGTTTAGTGCGCGTCGATAAAAGCGATTTTCAGCACAAATAGCAGCGCCACCACCACCACGCACGGGCTGATTTCACGCCAGCGTCCGGTGCCGAGTTTCATCACGCAGTAAGAGATAAAACCGAGCGCAATACCTTCGGTGATCGAGAAGCTGAACGGCATCATCGCCGCCGTGACAAACGCCGGCACCGCTTCGGTGAGATCGTCCCAGCGCACGCGCGCCAGCGAAGCCGTCATCAGTACGCCGACATAAATCAGCGCGCCAGCCGCCGCATAGGCGGGCACCATGGCAGCCAGCGGCGACAGGAACATCACCAGCAGGAACAGGATGCCGGTCACTACCGCCATCAGGCCGGTACGGCCACCAATCGCCACGCCGGATGAGCTTTCGATGTACGCCGTCACCGAAGAGGTGCCGATCAGCGAACCGGTGACGGAGCTGATGCTATCCACGAACAGCGCCTGTTTCATGCGCGGAAAAGTACCTTTCTCATCGGTCAGGCCCGCTTTATCGGTTACGCCAATCAGCGTACCGGATGAGTCAAACAGATTGACCAGCATGAAGGCGAAGATCACGCCCGCCATGCTCACGTTGAACGCGCCTTTGATATCGACCTGGCCGACCACCGAGGTGATGGCCGGCGGCGCGGCGAACAGCCCGGTAAACTTCACGTCGCCCAGCAGCAGACCGATCGCGGTGGTCACGACGATAGAGACCAGCACCGCCGCGTGGATGTTGCGCGACGCCAGAATCGCAATGATAAAGAAGCCGAGCGCACCAAGCAGCACGTTGTGCGAGGCCAGGTTGCCGACGGTCACGATGGTGTCCGCGTTGGGCACAATAATGCCGGCGTTTTTCAGCCCCATCATGGCGATGAACAGACCGATACCGGCGGTGATGCCCACGCGCAGGCTGAGCGGAATATTGGCGATCATCCAGTAGCGTACGCGCAGCAGCGTCAGGATCAGCAGCCCCAGCGCGCCCCAGAAGATCGCGCCCATGCCAACCTGCCACGAGTAGCCCATCGCACCTACCACCACAAAGGCAAAGAAGGCGTTGAGGCCCATGGCCGGTGCCAGCGCCACCGGCAGATTGGCCACCAGCCCCATCAGGATGCTGCCGAACGCAGCAATCAGGCAGGTGGTGACAAACACCGCCTGGGTGTCCATGCCTGCGGCACCAAGAATCTGCGGGTTAACGAAGACGATGTACACCATCGTCAGGAAAGTAGTGAAACCGGCAATCACTTCGGTGCGTGCGGTGGTTCCGTGTTCCTGCAGCCTGAAAATACGCTGCAAAAGGCCCTGCTCGTTCATTTCGCTGTTCCGATGAAAAATTTATCGCCGCGTATCCTATAGACTTTAGCGCCGCAAAACACTGATTTTTCGCAACCGGTTGCCTGGGGTCGCTTTCTGCGCTGAGTGCGCTAGAGTGACAGCTTATTGTTTACTAAAAGGATGAGGCGCGATGTCAGTTGAATGTATCTTTTTTGATTGCGACGGCACGCTGGTCGACAGCGAAGTGATCTGCACGCAGTCCTACGTCAACACCTTTGCCCGTTACGGTATCGAACTCTCGCTACAGCAGATGTTTGAACAGTACAAAGGGGTGAAGCTTTACGACATCATCCGCGATGTGACGGCACAGCATCAGGTGACGCTGCCGCTGGCTGAGGTGGAGAGTGCCTACCGCGCGGAAGTGGCGCGCCTGTTTGATCTTGATCTGCAGCCGATTGCCGGCGCCAGAGCGCTGGTGGAGCGCGTGAAGGTGCCGATGTGCGTGGTGTCGAACGGTACGGTGAAGAAGATGGAGCATTCGCTGGGGCTGACCGGCATGCTGCCGTATCTGAGCGGACGCCTGTACAGCGGCTATGACATTAATCACTGGAAGCCGGATCCGGAGCTGATGTATCACGCGGCGGAACAGATGCAGGTGCCGATTGAAAAGTGCATTCTGGTGGATGATTCAGAGGCTGGCGCGCGGGCTGGCATCGCCGCTGGCATACCGGTGTTTTACTACTGTGCCGATGCACACAATCCGGTGATTGATCACCCGCTGGTGACGCGTTTTGACGATATGGCGCAGCTGCCAGCGCTGTGGCGTGCACGTGGCTGGGATTTGGTCAGGTAAGTGCGCGCAGCCCCCTCATCCCAGCCTTCTCCCGCCAGCGGGAGAAGGGGCTGATCGAGCGGGGTTGAACAAAAGTGCCCACCTACATACCACACCAGACGACTCCCTCTCCCGTTTGCGGGAGAGGGTTAGGGTGAGGGGAAAAAATCACCCAATCGCGCCCAGCGAATCCTCATTGCCCTGGTTTTTTGGCAGCAGGAACAGCGTGGCGACGATATCCAGCAGATAAATCAGCGCCAGCAGCGTAATCGCAGCGGTGAAAGAAATATGCGTGGCCAGCATGCCGATCACCAGCGGGCCGAAACCGCCGACGCCGCGGCCGAGGTTGAACAGCACGTTCTGCGCGGTGGCGCGCGCCTGCGGTGGGAACGTGTCCGAGATCAGCGCGCCGTAGCCGCCAATCATGCCGTTAACAAACATCCCCATGATAGCACCGGTAAACAGCATCACCGTCGGGTCACGCAGCTGGGCGTAAACCACCACCATCGCCACGGCACCAAACTGGTACAGCAGGAAAATCTTCCAGCGCGCAAAGCGGTCCGCCAGCACGCCGAACAGCCAGATGCCGAACGTCATGCCCACCACCGTAACGGCCGTCCACAAGCCGGATTTGGTCAGGCTGAAGCCGAAGCTGGAAGAGAGATAGCTTGGCATCCAGATCATCAGGCCGTAATAGCCAAAATTCTGCACTGAACAAAGAATCAGAATGCCGAGGCTGGCTTTGCTGGTGGCGCGATCGGCAAACAGCAGTTTAATGCGCGCGGAAAAGGAGAGCTGCGGGGTTTTTTCCACATGGCGGGTGAAGGCTTCCGGCTCGCCCATGCTGCGGCGAATCACAAACGACACCAGCGCCGGCAGCAGGCCAACCAGGAACATACCGCGCCAGCCAATCACGCTTAGCAGCGGCGGCGTGATAAAGGCCGCCAGCAATACGCCGAGCTGCCAGCCGATACCGACCCACGCCGAGGCGCGGTTACGCTTCTCCTTCGGCCAGGCTTCGGCAATCAGCGCCATGCCGATGCCAAACTCACCGCCCAGTCCCATGCCGGCCAGCGTACGATACGCCAGCAGATCCCAGTAGCCCTGCGCCACGGCGCACAGCCCGGTGAACAGTGAGAACATCAGGATCGTCACGGTCAGAATGCGGATGCGGCCATAGCGATCGCTCAGATGACCAAACACAATGCCGCCGACCACCGCGCCGATCAGCGTCCAGGTCACCAGCGAACCGGCCTGCGACGCATCCAGCGCCAGCGACACGCTGATCGCCGGCAGCATAAATCCCAGAATCAGCAGATCAAATCCATCCATGGCATAGCCGCTGACGGCAGCCACCATCGCTTTCGCCGGCGTAACGGCGGTTTTGTTGTTATTTGCAGAGGACATAAAACAGCACCTGGCAGAAAAATGTGCGCCAAGTATAAAGAGAGCGGCAGGTTGAGAACAGGCAGAAATCAAGCGCACTGCCTGTCAGCCTCAGCGCTAACAGGCAGTCATCACGTCAATCAGGAGGGTTTATTGCTGCCGTCGTCGCCCGACAGCAGTTCATCCAGCTTGTCACCGCCCACGTGACGGAAATCCTGACCTTTCACGAAATAGAAGATAATTTCACAGATGTTCTGGCAGCGGTCACCGATGCGCTCGATGGCGCGCGCGCAGAACAGCGCGGTGAGCACGCTGGGAATGGTGCGCGGATCTTCCATCATGTAGGTCATCAGCTGGCGCACAATGCCTTCGTACTCTTTATCCACCTTTTTGTCTTCGCGGTAGATCTTAATGGCTTCGTTGAGATCCATGCGCGCGAAGGCATCCAGCACATCGTGCAGCATCTGCACGGTGTGATGCCCGAGCGACTCGAGGCTCACCAGCAGCGGCAGATGCTGCTGACCGAACTTCTCCAGCGCGGTACGGCTGATCTTCTCCGCCACGTCGCCGATGCGTTCCAGCTCCGAAATGGTTTTGATGATCGCCATCACCAGACGCAGGTCGCTGGCGGTAGGCTGACGCTTGGCGATGATGCGCACACAGGCTTCATCGATCTCCACTTCCATCATGTTGACCTTCTGGTCACCGTCGATCACCCGGCGCGCCAGTTCGCCATCCTGGTTATGCATCGCGGTGATGGCATCGGTAAGCTGCTGCTCCACCATGCCACCCATGATCATCACCTGAGTACGAATGTGCTCCAGCTCCGCGTTGAACTGACCGGAGATATGTTTGTTCAGATTTAAATTATCCATGTTTCTCTCCTGAATCAGCCGTAACGACCGGTGATGTAATCTTCTGTCTGCTTCTGCGCTGGCTTGGTAAACAGCGTGTCGGTGTCGCTGAACTCAATCAGCTCGCCCAGATACATAAACGCCGTGTGATCGGAACAGCGCGCCGCCTGCTGCATGTTGTGGGTCACGATGACCACGGTGTAATCCTGCTTCAGCTCGGTGATCAGCTCTTCGATGCGCCCGGTGGAGATCGGGTCCAGCGCCGAACATGGCTCATCCAGCAGCAGCACTTCCGGGCGAATCGCGATGCCGCGCGCGATGCACAGACGCTGCTGCTGACCGCCGGAGAGACTGTAACCGCTCTGGTGCAGCTTGTCTTTGGTTTCATTCCACAGCGCGGCTTTGCTCAGCGCCCACTGCACGCGCTCGTCCATATCGGCACGCGACAGCTTCTCAAACAGTCGCACGCCAAAGGCGATGTTGTCATAAATCGACATCGGGAACGGCGTCGGCTTCTGGAACACCATGCCGACGCGCGCGCGCAGCAGGGCGATATCCTGATGCGATGCCAGAATGTTGTCGCCATCCAGCAGAATTTCACCCTCAGCACGCTGCTCCGGATAGAGCGAGTACATTTTGTTGAAGGTGCGCAGCAGGGTGGATTTGCCGCAGCCCGACGGACCGATAAACGCCGTCACCTGGTTTTTGGCGATATCCAGATTGATGTTCTTCAGCGCGTGGAACTTACCGTAATGGAAGTTCAGATTGCGCACCTGAATTTTACCGGCAGAAGGAGTTGCCATACTCATTGCTCATCTCTCATGTGCAGCGCCGCCGAAGCCGCGCCGGAAAATTAGTGTTTGCCTTTGGCGAAAATCACGCGCGCCACGATGTTCAGCAGCAGCACGCACAGCGTAATAATCAGCACACCAGCCCACGCCAGGCTCTGCCATTCGGCAAACGGGCTCATGGCGAATTTGAAGATGGTCACTGGCAGGTTGGCCAGCGGCTGCATCATGTCGGTGCTCCAGAACTGGTTCGACAGCGCGGTGAACAGCAGCGGTGCGGTTTCACCGGCAATGCGCGCAATCGCCAGCAGCACACCGGTAATGATGCCGGAGACCGAGGCTTTCAGCGTAATCGCCGAGATCATCTTCCACTTCGGCGTGCCCAGCGCATAAGCCGCTTCACGCATGCTGTCTGGCACCAGCCGCAGCATGTTCTCGGTGGTACGAATCACAATAGGCACCTGCAGCAGCGCCAGCGCTATCACACCGGCCCAGCCGGAGAAGTGCTGCATCTGCGCCACCACGATGGTGTACACGAACAGGCCGACCACAATCGACGGCGCGGACAGCAGGATGTCGTTAATGAAGCGAATCACTTCCGCCAGCCAGTGCTTGCGGCCATATTCTGCCAGGTAGATACCCGCCAGAATGCCCAGCGGCGTGCCAAAGAAGGTGGACCAGAAAATCAGCAGGCCGCTGCCCGCCAGGGCGTTCGCCAGACCACCGCCCGCGGTGTTGGGCGGCGGCGTGGATTCGGTAAACAGCGTCCAGCTCAGGCCGTCGATCCCTTTCGTGACGGTGGTGAACAGAATCCAGATCAGCCAGAACAGGCCAAACGCCATGGTCAGCAGCGAGAGCGTCAGGGCAATTTTGTTTTTGGTGCTGCGCCACGCCTGCATTTTACGGCGCGAGGCTTCCAGCTCGGCGCGCGCCTGCATTTCAATTGCTGTCATGAACGGGCTCCTTCACTCTTCGCCAGACGCAGGATCATCAGTTTGGAGATCGCCAGAACGATAAAGGTAATCACGAACAGAATCAGGCCCAGCTCCATCAGCGCCGCCACGTGCACGCCGGATTCGGCTTCGGCGAACTCGTTCGCCAGCGCTGAGGTGATACTGTTGCCGGGCATAAACAGCGACGCGCTGTCCAGCTGGTAGGTATTACCGATGATAAAGGTGACCGCCATGGTTTCGCCCAGCGCGCGGCCGAGACCCAGCATCACGCCGCCGATCACGCCGTTTTTGGTGAACGGCAGCACGATGCGCCAGATCACTTCCCAGGTGGTGCAGCCGATGCCGTAGGCCGACTCTTTCATCATCACCGGCGTCTGTTCGAACACATCGCGCATCACCGAGGCGATGTAAGGGATGATCATGATGGCGAGGATCACGCCCGCCGCCAGAATGCCGATGCCGAAGGCCGGACCGGAGAACAGCGCGCCGACGATCGGGATATTTGCCAGCACGTCGCCAACCGGCGTCTGGAAATACTCCGCGAACAGCGGAGCAAAGATAAACAGGCCCCACATGCCGTACACGATGCTGGGAATGGCCGCCAGCAGCTCAATCGCGGTACCCAGCGGACGGCGCAGCCAGTTTGGCGCCAGTTCGGTCAGAAACAGGGCGATACCAAAACTCACCGGCACCGCGATGATTAAGGCAATCAGTGAGGTTACGAGGGTGCCGTAAATCGGCACCAGCGCACCAAATTCTTCGTTTGGCGCATCCCAGGTTTTGGTCCACAGAAAGGAGAAGCCAAATTTCTGGATGCTCGGCCAGGAGGAGAAAATCAGGGAGACGATAATGCCACCCAGCAGCAGTAACACGATCAGCGCGGAGAGCTTCACCAGCGCGCCGAATATCATGTCGCCTTGCTTGCCCGGTGCTTTAAACGTCGGCTTAGTGGCAGCCATAGAATTCTCGATCTCAGAGGGTAATCAGGGCGGCAACGAGGCCGCCCATCAGGCTGGCCAGCGCGGACGCTGGCCGGGTCATACACTTACTGGTACAGCGCTTTACCGGAACTGTCTTTGATGTTGGCTTTCCAGGCAGCACGAATCTGATTCGCTACGCTCTCTGGCAGCGCTGCGTAATCCAGCGCCGTAGCCGTTTTGCTGCCGCCTTTGTACGCCCAGTCAAAGAACTTCAGCACTTCACTGCCCTTCTCCGCATTCGCCTGCTCTTTATAGATCAGGATGAAGGTGGTTGAGGTGATCGGCCATGCGTCGTTGCCTTTCTGGAAGGTCAGATCCTGGGCAAAGGTTTTGCTCCAGTCAGCGCCTTTGGCGGCGTTCGCAAAGCTGGCTTCGCTCGGTGCCACTGGCTTGCCGTCGGCATCAACCAGTTTGGTGTAAGTCAGGTTGTTCTGTTTGGCGTAGGCGTACTCTACGTAGCCAATCGAGCCCGGCAGACGCTGTACAAACGCGGCCACGCCGTCGTTACCTTTACCGCCCAGGCCGGTTGGCCAGTTAACGGTGTTGCCTTTACCGATTTTGCTGTTCCAGGTCTCGTTCACTTTAGACAGGTAGCTGGTGAAGACGAAAGAGGTGCCGGAACCATCCGCGCGGCGCACCACGTTGATGTTGGTGTCTGGCAGCTTCACGCCCGGGTTCAGTTTGGTGATCGCCGGATCGTTCCACTTTTTGATGGTACCGAGATAGATGTCGCCGACCGTTTTACCGTCGAGCGTCAGCTCACCGGATTTAACGCCGGGAATGTTCACCGCCAGCACCACGCCACCGATCACCGTCGGGAACTGGAACAGGCCATTTTTCTGCAGATCTTCCTCTTTCATCGGCGCATCGGACGCACCGAAATCCACGGTTTTGGCGATAATTTGCTTCACGCCACCCGAGGAACCAATACCCTGATAGTTGATTTTGCTACCGGTGGCTTGCTGATACTCTGCTGCCCACTTGGCATAAACCGGTGCCGGGAACGTCCCGCCTGCGCCTGTCAGGTCGGTGGCTGCAAAAGCAGAAACCGCGCTTACTGCGAAGGTGGCGGCGAGAATTCGGGCTACGGTGCTACGCATCAGTGTCATGTTCCCTCCAGGGGATTAAAAATCAGGCTTGACGCCGTTTTAGTAAGAGTCAGTGATTGCTGCTGGAGGCAAAATAGGACAGTTTGATGACAGTGAAATGTACGAATTGTGACAGTAATATGACAATCGCCGAGGCGGCGATTGTCATCACTATAAAGGAAGCAGGTTACTGAATGGTGGCCTGCAGCAGGTAAACCTTGTCAAAGGTGCCAGCTTCGGGCGTACCGATAGTTTGCAGTTTTGAAGCGAATACCAGCGGGCGGCCCGGTTTTGAGAAGCTCAGATTTAATCCGTCAGGTTTTAGTCCGTCCAGCGTTATTTGGCTGACAATGTTCAGACCCAGATCCAACTCATTGGGTGCCATAATGGTCATCATAGCGTCCTGGGTGCAGCTGACGTTGATGTTGACGCGTGCTTCGTTGCCGTTAACAGAGTCAACGACCATTGAACCATGGCTTAAATAATAGGGGCCGCCGAGATCACAGCTGCCGGGATTAGGGTCAGGATCGGGGCCAGGATCGACACTTCCACATTCATTACCGAATTCCGGGCGTGTGTAGTTAGCTACCTCACCTACCGCCACACAAACTTTAGCTATGGGATTATCAGAATACGTTAGGAGATTTACGACTCTAAGCCCCCATTCACTAATTGCCAGTGCAGCTATTTCATTTACCGTGCCCTCCTTTACGTTAGGGATAGGAATACTATATGCTATAACAGGTGTTGTATATCTATACATCACCGCTATATGCACATAAAAATCAGTAAGATATTCGTTTTTAATATACGTGTTATCACTACCACTCACGCCAGTAGCTGTAATATTAAATAAACAAGCCCCAGATCCTGAAACATTATTATTTTTATCCGGGTATTTGTCATAAGGACAATCCTCCAGAGGAGTAACAATGGAGTTTATCTTTACAACCGCTTCTGTTTTTACCGAAAACAAATAAAAAACAAAAAATAAAAAATAAAATTTCATACTCATCATGAACTCACCCTAAAATTAATGATAAGAGATGGCAAAGGTGCCGGATAGCGTAAATAGCCCCCTGACGATATTTTTATCTTTGATGGCATCAGGCTCACCAGCGATATAGCTGAAAAAATCCAGCTGAGTCATCCCCGCCTGTACGGCAAAGCTGGCCGGCTGGTTAAACGGCAGGGCTTTACCCTGCGGCGTTTCCAGCCCGATGGCGATGCCACGCGCCTGGCTGCCGGCATCCGGCGTCAGCAGCCCCGGCAGTGCCGCGCTCTCTCTACCGCTGAAGGTGATCTCCAGCGTATTGCCGAGTGCGGGGTCGCAGTTCTCGAGGTGCAGGCTGAATGGCTTGCCGCGCGTGCGCTGATTGAGATACAGGTATTTATCCGGCGTTGCGCCGAGATCGATCTGTAGCTCTTCATCACCCGGCCGGAGGGTGCAGGCTTCCTGCACCAGCGCGCCGGTGAAATGCAGGTTATCCGCCGCCTGCGCCGCTGCGTGCCCGAATGCCAGCCACAGCAGTGCGGCTCTGATTAAAGGCTTCATTACTGATACTCCGCCAGCAGGGTAGCGCTGGCCTCAAATGCCCCTTCCTGCAGGGTGCCATTGGGATCTTTCACAGGCACCGCCCACAGTGCTGGCGGGCGCAGCGGATCAAGGGGAATGCGCGTGTTGAGCGGCAGCGGCTTATCGTCAGCGGTCAGCCGCAGGCCCAAATCGGCCACGTTAGTTTGCAAAGCCGCGTTGTCGAAGGCAGTGGCCACGCCGTTCACCGCCAGCTGCAGCTGCATGGGCGGCGCCTCAGGATCGAGCGGCGGACACTCCAGCTGGTACTCCACCTGTTTGCGGTAGTTGACGCCGTCGATTTTGTTGACGCCGAGCTTATCGCCAAAATCAATTTCCAGCGTATTGCCGCCGCTGATGGTGCACTGCGGCGGCGGCACCAACACACCGTAAAAGCTCACCTCCTCTGCGCGCGCAGAGCAGGCGAGCAGCGCCAGCAACATTAGAAGCGTCAGCGGTTGCATATCAGATGAATTCCACTTTTAGCGTGGCGTTGCCGTTGAACGCGCCGGCCGTCAGCGTGCTGCCGGTTTTTTTCACCGGCACCGCCTGCAGTACCGGCAGCGTCGGATAGGTAAAGCTGAGCCAGGTATTGAGGCTCAGCTGGGTGCCGGAGCCGCTGCCCTGCAGCAGTTTGATCCCCAGGTTAGTATTATTGGTGGTCAGCACTTTGGTATCCCATGACGGCGCGGTGCCGCTGAACTGCATGCGCATGGTATTTTTCGGGTTATTTTTACAGTCCAGGGTAAAAGTCACCGGCTTGATATAATTGACGCCGTCAACTTCGGTAGTGACCACCTGGCTACCAAAATCCACATCGATCGGTTTGGCTCCATTCACCTCACACGAAGGGGGTTCAACCAGCGTACCGTGAAACTGAGCCTGAATATCGAACGCGTGAACCGGTAATACAAACGCATTAAACAAGATCGCCAGCAAAATCAATTTATTCATTAGTTATCCTTTAACTGTGGTTATTGTAATTCAATTACCAGCAACGCCGTTGCAGTAAAATCCCCACTGGTTAACGTCGCACTACTTCGCTTATAGGGCGCAGCCGTAATTTTCGGTACATCAGGATAGGTGAAACTGTACCAGCTATTATTCACCGCAAGGTTGTAATCATCAGGATCATAAAAAGCAATCCCGAGATTCGCTTTTGTGGTTGCCAGCAGGCTGGGATGAAAGCTCGAGATCGTCCCGGTAACCTGAATCCTCATACTATTACTGGGTATCTCATTACAATTCATAGTAAACGGGACCGGCTGCAGATAATTAAACCCATTTATTTCATCGATATTTACCCGGCCAAATTCAACGGTAATCGGCTGATTATTATTAATGACGCAGCCCGACCCGGCCTGAACGGTTCCACTGATTCTTATTTCGGTGGAAGCCGTCTCGGCGTGGCTGAATAAAGGCCCAGTCGCGTTCAGTGCGGCCAGCATCAGGGTCAGGCCCGTTAATTTACGCTTCATAATTTCGCCTGCTGCGCTCTGCGGTGATGAACGGCATCGTTTTCTCGTCCGCGTGATTACTGCTGGCGCTTTTCCGGCACCACACGGCAGTCGCTGGCGCAGCGGAAGGTCAGCGCCGGACGGCCACCGTAGTCGTTGATGTAGGTTAACACCGGCGCGTTGCCCAGCGCGCTGGCGCTGCCGCCCAACTTAATGCTGCCCTTCGGCGGCACCATCAGCGGCGCAAAGCCCGCCACCGTTTTGCCTTCCTTGTGCGTCGTGGCATCAACCAGGGTAATGTAATACGGCGTCGGGTTGTGTGCCATGTAGCTATCGCCCTGACGGGTCAACGTCAGCTGCTCCTGCCATGGATTCTCCATCGCTTTGCGATCCGGCACGATTGCCGCCGGCCGGTAGAACAGCTTGACACGGGTTTGCAGCGCAATCTGCAGCACGTTAGGCTTCTCGCTGCGCGGCGGGATTTCGCGCAGGTTAAAGTAGTAAACGCTTTCACGATCCTGCGGCAGCTGCGCCGCCGCCGGCAGCGCCTGCACCTTCATCTGGCTCTTTTCACCCGGCTCGATGCGCTGCACCGGCGGCAGCAGCACCAGCGGGCCATTCAGCTTATTGCCCTGCTCATCTTCAATCCAGCCCTGCGCCAGATAGGGTAATTTCTCGTTCTGGTTACGAATGGTCAGGCTGACCGCCTTTTCATTACCGTTATAGATCACCCGGGTACGATCCAGCGCCACCGCGGCCAGCGCCTGCTGTGCGGTCGCCAGCGTGAGCAGCGTCGCCAGAACTGTTTTTACTGAGGTATGCATGGTTAACTTTGCCCCTTTAAAGAATTAAATTTTTTCGTCTTCCCGCAGGCACGGTAAAAGTAATCCGCTGTACAGGTCATCAGGCAGCGTGGCAGGCAGCGTGACGGAACACTGCACCTGGCCATTCCAGCTCACGTCCATCCGTTCCGCCGGATGGACACCGCTCAAATAGATGTTGCCCTGATCGTAAATGATGCCGGTTTCCTGCTTTTTACTGTTCATCACGCTGGCACCGAACGGCGGCACCGAGCCGTCTGCCAGGCGAATGATCGCCATCGCTTTAGCACCGG
Organism: Pantoea dispersa; assembly: GCF_019890955.1. Taxonomy (NCBI): domain Bacteria; kingdom Pseudomonadati; phylum Pseudomonadota; class Gammaproteobacteria; order Enterobacterales; family Erwiniaceae; genus Pantoea; species Pantoea dispersa. Next base: position 3,994,431 of record NZ_CP082346.1, on the reverse strand, counting down.
CAATTACGTTAAAGCGACGGTAGCCTATGGCGCCTTCAGTCAGGGTGGTTTGCACCACCGAACGGGTGGCTTCGGCGTTGTCATCCAGTTTGCCAAAGTCAATGCGGGCGCTGCTGCGGTAATAGCTGTTGACATCGCTGATCACCGCTTTACCAAAGCGGTTGGTGTATACCGGTGCACCAAAGCCGCGCACCGGCACGTCAGGCACGCCGCTGGTATCCACTAACAGTCGGGTTCCGCCCAGCATCATGTTGCGGTGCAGCGCGCCGCCTTCAGGGGTCAGCACCGCGCCGCCCTGGGCAGACACACTCAGGCTGCTGTACTGCCCTTCCTGATAGTTGATGCTGGCGGTGGTATCAGCGATATCGCCGTGATGCGACACGTAACCGCCCATGCTGTTACCGCGCCGGCTGTGGCCTGCGCGCAGCTGATAACTGCTGTTTTCGTTGACGCGATCGTAATAACTGACGTCGTGACTGGTGTCATCGCGCTTCACATCAGCGCTGTAGCTGATATTGCTGCTGTTGCCGAACGGGAACGACAGCGAAATATAAGCGCCATCATCGGTGACTTTATTAAATTTGTTGCGATAGGCCGCCAGCGAAACGCTGACGTTTTTCAGGCGGCCAATGTCAAAGTAGCGCGACATCGACAGGCTGAAGTTATCGCTCGCCGGACGGTTCCAGTAGCTCTGATGGGTGTAACTGAGGTAAGCGGTAACACCCAAATCACGAAACGATTTGTTCAGCGTCACGGTGTACATCTCTTTGTTGCGCCCGTTACGGCGCGCATCACGCTGCGCATTGAGATAATCGCCCATGGTCATAAAGTTGCGCTGTGAGAAGCGGTAGCCGGCAAACGTCACCTGGCTGTCATACTCTTCAAACCGCTTGGAGTAGCTCAGGCGGTAGGAGCGACCGCTCTGGGTACCAGTGTGCGGCAGCTTTGCCTGCGACTGGGTGGCGTCAAACGACAGCGCGCCGAGGAACAGCAGGTCACGCCCCAGCCCCACGGAAACCGCGCCGTAGCGCGCACTGGCGATACCGCCGCCGTACAGCGACCAGCCGTTATTGATCCCCCACGAATACTCACCGGCAGCAAAGGTTGGGCCGTTAATGTGATGGCGGAAATCCGACGGTCTGCCGGTGGCTAATTTGTAGCGCACGCGTCCCGGGCGGGTTAAGTACGGCACCGACGCCGTATTGACGGTAAATTTCTGTACCGTGCCGTCCTGCTCCTCAACGCGCACATCCAGCGTACCGTTGACCGCATCGTTAATGTCCTGGATACGGAACGGCCCGGTGGCGACGTGCGTTTCATAAATGACACGTCCCTGCTGGCTGATCACCACTTTGGCATTGGTTTTGGCAATCCCGGTTACCTCGGGCGCATAGCCACGCAGGTTCGGTGGCAGCATATTATCGTTGGAGTTCAGGCTGACGCCGGTAAAACGGAAACTGTCAAACACGTCTGAATAGAGGTAATTTTCGCCCAGCGACAGCTGCGCACGCAGGTGCGGCAGCGCGCGATAGGCATAAAAGCGGCTCCAGTCCCAGCGGGTGTCTGACATGCCGGTAGAGTTCTGGACGTGCGACGCCTGCCAGTCGGCGCGCACGCGCCACGGCCCAACGTTAGCACCACTGGTGCCGTTACCGCTCAGGTTGTAATATTTGCTGCCGCTGGCCTGCTGACGGCTGGCCTGGGCATACAGGTTGTAATCAAACAAAACGCCGGGCACGCCCTCATCCCAGCGCGCAGGCGGATCCCAGTCTGGCGAGCTGTACTCCAGATAAGCCTGTGGCAGGTTGATGCGCAGCGCTGAGTTACCCAGATCGCCGCGCGCTTCTGCGCCTTCCAGGCTGCTGAGGGTCAGGCACTGGCCGTTATGCCACCAGCTGAGTTTCTTTTGCGCATCCGGGCGCAGCCCCCACTGTTCCACCAGCGCAGGGGTAATACAGGCTTCACTGCCGGCGGGATCATTCTCGGGAGCTAAAAAGGTGATGTCCTGTTCTGGCAGTTCACTCTGGTTGAGATACACCACCATCGGGTAAGTCCCCGGCAGAATATAACCTTTCTGCGAAAACTGCTGAATATTAATATTCTCGCGTTCCTTAATATCCAGCATGTCAGTGTTAAATTGCAGTTCGGCGCTCAGAGCACAATCCGGCCAGAATAAGGCAACGCTGATTAACGCGCTGAGAATGTGCGCACCAGATAAGCGGAAGCGCGGGCTATTATTCGCAATCTGATGCATTAATGATAATCCATTTTCATGCGTACTGAGCTGTAATAATCACCCGCTTCAACCAGCGTTTGATGATTATGCTGAAAGTGTACGATATAGTTCAGCGCCATACCGGAATCATCCACGGTGTGGCTGCTTAAATAGTGCTGAAGCTGATGGGATTGCGCATCATCAATGCTGAAAGCAAGGCCGCGGCTTTTGCCGCTGACATTAAACAAACCGTCACGCTTTTCACCATCAAAAGAAATGTCAAAGTTGCGCTTATTATAATTAATTAATGTATCGCTCAGAATACAGTTGGTCAGGCGCAGCGAAAATGCCTGGGTCGCATTGCGCTGATCGCGCATCACATCGGTAATTGATGTCTGTTCAAAATCAACCGTCTGATCCTGATTACCTGCATCAATGGTACAGGCGGAAACAATGATCGCGCCGCGCATTTTTACCCGACCATTATCATTATCACTTTCAGTGGCAAATACCGGAAGAGACAACAACGCTGAACTGAGGGCAAAAGTGATAAACGCTTTCATAATTTCCGCCTGATTATATCGGGCGTGTGAATAACCACACGCCACACCCCAGCTAAGGGTGCTGAATTACTGGTAGGCCAGAGAGAAGTCAGCGATAGACTGGAATTCACCTGGATTGATGGTGGCAGAAGCACCGCCGCCCTGCAGGAAGGCTGCGAAGCTCAGGGTGTTGTTACCATCCTGTAAAGTCTGTGCATCCGTTGCCTGGCCCAGTGCGATTTTCTTACCAGAACCGTCGGTGATGGCGATGCTGGCGCCGGTAGCAGTACCGGTCATGCCCAGCAGGTCTTTGTCATACTGTGAGCTGGCACCGGTGAAAGTAGTGGTAACGGTTTTCAGCGTCGCGGTATCGCAGTTTTCCAGTTTGATCTGGAAAGGACGCGGGTTAGAGCTACCGGTTTTGTTCGCGGTTTCCAGCTGAGCTTTAGATACCTGACCCAGTTCTACAGTCTGATCAACGGTTTCAGGGGTGATTGAGCAAGGCGCATCAATAATAGAACCGGTGAAGGTTACGGTACCTGCACCATTACCTGCAGCCTGAGCGCCTGCTACTACACCAAATGCCATTACAGAAGCCAGCATGATTTTGTTCAGTTTCATTTTTATACATTCCCGTTTAAGTAAAGTGAGTCATCAAGTTTTATTTAAATCGCAACAGCAATGCCGTTTGCTTCGGCGCCCATTTTCGATAAACGAGAAAGTTAAGCAATACACATCCCAGATCAAAAACAACTATTCACAAACTCAGAGAGCAAAAACAATTATTGACAAAATTAACAACTTAACTGCCTGTTTTTATAGTGTTTTTACAATTTGTGATTCACAACCCCACAGGACTGGAATGATGCAGATCAGTTATGAGGGCATTAATCGCGCTTGGTTTTTTCGGAATTAAGCGGGGATATGTAAATAATAATCAAATTAATATTATCGCATTGTTAATTGCAACAAAAAACAAACACAACTCACCATAACATAAAACACGACAGGTCTGTTTTACAGGTAATAACTTTAGTTACCTAAGGTGCAATTCTGGCAAAAAGACCAAACCGGTGCTGACTACGTTTTTTTATAGATGTGTACCCGGGCAAATGGATTCCCCGGCGCTTCAGCATTTATCACAGCTATTAACTTGTGTTAATTGCCGGGCAAAAACACTATGGAGCGGTAATTTCACCAAAAGGAATCCAGATGAAAAATTACCGCGTTGCTATCGTTGATTTCAGTGGTTATATGGCACCGGCCTTATATACCTTTACCAATAGCCACTTAAAGCACTGCAAAGTGAATATCTGGCATCATCCGGTTGAATTGATCGAGCTGATTGACTACTGCCGCAAATCGCGCAATCGACCGCATGCCGTCATCTTTTATTTTTCTGATGAAGCGAAAAACTTCGCAAAAGAGAAGAACTTCATTTTAAGCTTCTCAACGGCATGCCCGAGCATCCGGGGCGTCGTCTTTACCTCGATTGATAGTTTTGTTGCGCGTAAGATGAGTGAACGCACCTTTTATTCCGTCATCTCCAAGCGCGAGCCGCTGACCACCGTCAATGAGATGTTGCAGAGCAGTATTCAGGGACAAACCGCACTCAGTCCGCGCCTGGAGCAGCAATTAAATGCCGATCCGCATCAGGATGCGCTGGCCCGCAAGATATCCAGCCTTTCCCGCCGGGAGCATACGGTGATTCGCGAACTGTTAACCGGTATTTCACTGAGCAAGATCGCCTATAAACATGCTATCAATGTCAAAACGGCAGCCAGCTATAAATACTCAGCTTTCAGAAAGCTGGGAATTGAGGGCAATTCAACGCTGGCCAAAATGAAATTAGAATGGTTTTGAGAGGAACTGCACACAGCTCTTCCCGCTGTGTGCAGTAAAAACTGGCTGGTTACTGATGCTGCAATATGATGATGTTCTGGCAAAGCGCCCTGACGCGATGAATATCGCTATCACAAAGAAAATAGCTAAATGCGTTAGCTTCTATCGCATCTTCAACGTAGACCTTCTTCATCTCTTTTTTGTTTTCCAGCAGGTGATTAAACGCTTCGTTCTGGTGTATTAACGACTTAGCCTGCGCGATTTTTGTACTGTCTCTGATGATCTTTTCGCTGACGTACAACTCTACATCATTGATTAAAAAGCCTTCCCGGATGAACACCTGCTCTTCGGCAACCCAGCGGTGAAAAGGCTGACTGTCCCACAATAGCCCTAGCGTTCCCAGCAATAAAACCGTGACCAGACACAGCTTTAATTTATTACGCTGAGCGGACTGGCGATACTGCTCGCAGTTACTGTCGGGTATTGCCACCGTCACTTTCTGCGCATCCCCGACGCTGACGCGCTGCAGGGTTTCCTCGTGGCGCTGTTTATCCAGTAGCTCCACGCTGACACCATAGCTGAACTGGTAGCCCACCCGCGGCACCGTTACAATCAGGTTTTTATCCTGATGGAGCTGAGTAAAGCTTTTACGTAACAGGGCAATAACCTGATTCAGGCTGTTGTCCGACACAAAAAATCCGCGCTGGTGCCATGCTCCTTCAAGAAGCGTGCTTTTTTTAACCGGCTCTCCCTGGCTAACAAGCAGTAACTCAAGACAGCTGACGGCAGATGTCGGCAGCGTGATGTCATTTTCTGGCTGAGATATCGATTTCAGTATACCCGCTGCACTATCAAAAATGACGTCATCATTAATAAGATAGATATTCACAACAGCTCCTTTTTAAGCACGAGGCTTTATAAGAGACCCTCGCCTCCGCGTGGATATAAAGCTGGGCCATCCTATACGCGATAAGTTGCGTGAAGGAAATAAAAACAGTTGTGAATATTCCTTATTTTTTATCAAGAAAAAATTAAACCTTTACAATCATAAGGTTATTGGAAGGGTGTTTTTATGAAAAATTATCTGTACTGCGAAGGGGAATTAAAACATGAGAACAATAAACCGGTGATAAGCGGCCTGAAAAAGGAGTTTTAGCACAGGCGGTTAAATAATTATGCAACCGTCAGGTAATAAATCGTAAAGTCACTTCCTTTTATTGCCAGCCATAGTGCATGAAACATATTGCAAAAAAATGAACGCGGAAGATTTTTTTCTAAAAAAAAGCCTGCCGCTCATGCTGGCAGGCTGTGGTTTGTATTGACTGACGATGCGGCGCTTATTCCACCGTGACCGATTTCGCCAGGTTACGCGGCTGGTCGACGTCGGTGCCTTTGATCAGCGCCACGTGGTAGGAGAGCAACTGCAGCGGCACGGTATAGAAGATTGGGGCAATCACCTCTTCGACGTGCGGCAGCGGGATGATTTTCATGCCTTCGCTGTCGTTGAAACCGGCATCCTGGTCGGCAAACACGTACAGCAGACCGCCGCGCGCGCGCACCTCTTCAATGTTGGATTTCAGCTTCTCCAGCAGCTCGTTGTTTGGTGCCACCACAATCACCGGCATATCGGCATCAATCAGCGCCAGCGGACCGTGCTTAAGCTCGCCCGCCGCATAGGCTTCGGCGTGGATGTAGGAGATCTCTTTCAGCTTCAGCGCCCCTTCCATGGCAATCGGATACTGATCGCCACGGCCGAGGAACAGCGCGTGATGCTTGTCAGAGAAGCCTTCGGCGAGATTCTCGATCACTTTATCCTGCGCCAGCATCTGTTCAATGCGGCTCGGCAACGCCTGTAGTGCATGAACAATCTCATGCTCGGTGTCAGCACGCATGCCGTGCAGACGGCCCAGCTTCGCCACCAGCATCAGCAGTACCGTCAGCTGGGTGGTGAACGCTTTGGTCGAGGCCACGCCGATTTCGGTACCGGCTTTGGTCATCAGCGCCAGATCTGACTCACGCACCAGCGACGAACCCGCCACGTTGCAGATGGCCAGCGAACCGAGATAGCCCAGCTCTTTGGACAGGCGCAGCGCTGCCAGCGTATCGGCGGTTTCACCGGATTGCGACAGGGTGATCAGCAGGCTGTTTTTACGCACCGCCGATTTGCGATAGCGGAATTCGGAGGCGATTTCCACGTCACACGGGATGTTGGCCAGCGACTCAAACCAGTAACGCGACACCATGCCGGAGTTGTAGGAGGTGCCACAGGCGATGATCTGGATATGTTCCACCTGGCTCAGCAGCGTTTCCGCGTTAGCGCCCAGCTCGCTGAGATCAACAATGCCGTCATGGAAGCGGCCGGCCAGCGTGTTTTTGATGGCGTTCGGCTGTTCGTAGATCTCTTTCTGCATGTAATGGCGGTAGACGCCTTTATCGCCGGCATCGTACTGCGCATTAGATTCGATCTCTGCGCGCTGTGCCTGGTTACCGTGGCGATCGATAATCGCCACTTCGCGGCGGGTAATTTCGGCAATATCCCCCTCTTCGAGGTAGATAAAGCGGCGGGTCACCGGCAGCAGCGCCAGCTGATCGGAAGCGATAAAGTTTTCGCCCACGCCGCGGCCAATCACCAGCGGGCTGCCGGAACGCGCGGCCACCAGCACCGACGGATCGCGGCTGTCCATGATCACCATGCCATACGCCCCGCGCAGCTGCGGGATCACCCGCAGTACCACTTCGCGCAGCGTACCGCCCTGTTTCTGCTCCCAGTGCACCAGGTGTGCCACCACTTCGGTGTCGGTTTCGGAGGCAAAGCGGTAACCGCGTGCGATCATCTGCTCACGCAGCGGTTCGTGGTTCTCAATGATGCCGTTGTGCACAATAATAATGTGCTCTGAGACGTGCGGATGCGCATTCGCTTCCGACGGCTCACCGTGCGTCGCCCAGCGGGTGTGCGCGATGCCGGTTCCGCCAATCAGCGGCTGCTGCTCCGCCGCTTCTGCCAGATTGGCCACTTTACCCAGACGACGCAACCGCGTCATGTGGCCCTGGCGATCGACAACCGCCAGACCGGCAGAGTCATAACCGCGATACTCAAGACGACGCAGCCCTTCCAGCAGAATTTCTGCGATATCACGCTGCGCTACTGCACCAACAATTCCACACATAGTAATTTCCTGACGTCATGGCTTTCGGCCATTGCGTTGTCATCTGACCTGATTGTTCCCCGAGCCTTGTAGAGAGTGGGGGAGATCCCTTCCTATTCCAGGTTGCAGGTGCGTTAGTTGCCTGAAAACCGGAATATGTCGGGTTTTTAATACCGGGCCGATCTTTGCCGGCCCTGACATTTATTTTTTCTTAACCGGACGCTGCCAGCCAGACTTCTGATTTTGCTCTTTGCGGTTATAGACCAGATCGGCAGCGGTAACGTCTTTCATCACCGTCGTACCGGCGGCGATGGTGGCGCCCGCCGCCACGCTGACCGGAGCCACCAGCTGGGTGTCCGAGCCGACAAACACGTTGTCGCCGATAATGGTTTTAAACTTATTGGCACCGTCGTAGTTGCAGGTAATGGTGCCAGCACCGATATTTACGCCCGCGCCAATCTCCGCATCCCCGAGATAGGACAAATGGCCGGCCTTCGAGCCTTTGCCCAGCGTCGCTTTTTTCATCTCGACGAAGTTGCCGACGTGCGCCTGTTCGGCCAGTTCGCTGCCCGGACGCAGGCGCGCAAACGGCCCGACGGTGCAGGCGGCGGCCAGCGTGGCATCTTCAATCACCGAATAAGGACTGATTTCGCAGTCATCGGCAATCACGCTGTTTTTAATGATGCAGCCAGCGCCAATTTTTACCCGATGGCCCAGCGTGACGTTACCTTCAATGATCACGTTGGTATCAATATCGACATCACGACCGTGCTGCAGCGTACCGCGCAGATCGAAGCGCGCCGGATCGCGCAGCATGACGCCAGCCAGCAGCAGCTTTTCTGCCTGCTCGCGTTGATAAGTGCGCTCCAGAGTGGAAAGCTGCAGACGATTGTTCACGCCGTCGGTTTCGCTGATGCGCGCCGGGTGTACTGCGTTGATCACGCGGCCTTCCTGATGCGCCATAGCGATGATATCGGTGATGTAAAATTCGCCCTGCGCATTGTGGTTGTTGAGCTGCGCCAGCCAGCGCTTCAGATCGGCACCGTTGGCAATCAGGATGCCGGTGTTGATCTCCTGAATCTTCAGCTGTTCGGCTGACGCATCTTTTTGCTCCACGATGCCGGTGATGGTGCCGTTTTCACGCACGATGCGTCCGTAGCCGGTGGGGTTATCCAGCACCACGGTGAGCAGCCCGATGCCGCCAGCAGGTTTGGCGTCGCGCAGACGCTGCAGGGTTTCCTGGGCGATCAGCGGGACATCGCCGTACAGCATCAGGATATCTTCGTCATCGGCGAAGAACGGTGCCGCCTGCTGCATGGCATGGCCGGTGCCGAGCTGTTCCGCCTGCAATACCCAGTTCAGCGGGTTATGCGCCAGTTTCTCCTGCAGCAATTCACCGCCGTGGCCGTAGACCAGATGCACCTGCTGTGCGCCGAGGCCGGTAGCGGCATCAATAACGTGTTGCACCATCGGTTTACCTGCCAGGCTGTGCAGCACCTTGGGCAGATCGGAATACATGCGGGTGCCTTTGCCAGCGGCGAGGATCACCACGCTCATTGCGCTTGTCGACATAACTATCCTGACTCAATTTAGCTTTCGAAAGTGTAAGGTTTACCCCTGAGATTACTACATTTTTCTCCGTGCGAAATTAGCGGAAGAGGATCAGCGGCGGTGAGTGGCCAGCACGGGTCGCCGGGGAGAGCATGAGGTAAGGGCGTTGTGCCATTTTCGGTCGCCATCAATGGCGCCCCTGCGGGTAAGTGTGCGGTTTTGGACAGGTGCGTATTTATGCGCACCGACATTTGGTCGCCATGAATGGCGCCCCTACGGGGTGATTGTGCGGTTTTGGACAGCATGCGCATTTATGCGTACCGACATTTGGTCGCCATGAATGGCGCCCCTACGGGGTAATTGTGCGGTTTTGGACAGTGTGCGTATTTATGCGCACCGGCAGATTCGTCGCCATAAATAGCGTTCATACAGGGCACCAGCACAGCTATTCGTAGGGTGCGCATTTATGCGCACCGGCAGTAGGCAAAAAAAATGCCAGCCCGGGGGCTGGCATTTCGTGACGCATAAAGCCTGATTACATCGCTTTTTTGGTCAGCTCGATGACGCGCAGTTTCGCGATAGCTTTCGCCAGCTCCGCAGAGGCCTGAGCATAGTCCACGTCGCCGTGGCTGCTGTTCATGTGCTCTTCTGCTTTACGTTTCGCTTCCAGCGCGCGCGCTTCGTCGAGGTCTTCACCGCGAATTGCAGTGTCGGCCAGAACGGTCGTGCTGCCCGGCTGTACTTCCAGCACGCCGCCAGAGAGGTAGATATACTCCTCTTCGCCGTGCTGTTTAACGATGCGAATCATACCAGGCTTGATGGCAGTCAGCAGCGGGGCGTGACCCGGGTAAATACCCAGCTCACCTTCGCTACCTGACACCTGGATACGCTGCACCAGACCGGAGAACATTTGCTGCTCCGCGCTGACCACGTCCAGATGATAAGTCATAGCCATACCACTCCTCCTGGGAAACCGTTATTACAGTTTCTTCGCTTTTTCGACAGCTTCTTCGATCGCGCCGACCATGTAGAACGCCTGCTCTGGCAGGTGGTCGAATTCGCCTTCCATGATGCCTTTGAAGCCACGGATGGTGTCTTTCAGCGTCACGTATTTACCCGGAGAACCGGTGAAGACTTCGGCTACGAAGAACGGCTGAGACAGGAAGCGCTGAATCTTACGCGCACGTGCCACCAGCAGTTTGTCTTCTTCAGACAGCTCGTCCATACCGAGGATGGCGATGATGTCTTTCAGCTCCTGGTAACGCTGCAGCAGCGACTGAACGCCACGCGCGACGTCGTAGTGCTCCTGACCGACGATCAGCGGATCCAGCTGACGGCTGGTAGAGTCCAGCGGGTCAACGGCCGGGTAGATACCCAGTGACGCGATCTGACGGCTCAGCGTAACGGTTGAGTCTAAGTGAGCAAAGGTGGTTGCTGGTGACGGGTCAGTCAGGTCATCCGCAGGAACGTAAACGGCCTGTACGGAGGTGATTGAACCGGTCTTGGTGGAGGTAATACGCTCCTGCAGCACACCCATCTCTTCAGCCAGCGTTGGCTGATAACCTACCGCCGATGGCATACGACCCAGCAGTGCAGAAACCTCTGTACCGGCCAGGGTGTAACGGTAGATGTTGTCGATGAACAGCAGAACGTCACGGCCTTCATCACGGAATTTTTCCGCCATGGTCAGACCGGTCAGTGCTACGCGCAGACGGTTACCCGGCGGCTCGTTCATCTGGCCATACACCAGCGCTACTTTATCGATAACGTTGGAGTCCGTCATTTCGTGGTAGAAGTCGTTACCCTCACGAGTACGCTCACCCACGCCGGCAAAGACCGAATAACCTGAGTGCTCAGCCGCGATGTTACGGATCAGCTCCATCATGTTTACGGTTTTACCTACACCCGCACCACCGAACAGACCGACTTTACCGCCCTTCGCGAACGGACACATCAGGTCGATAACCTTGATGCCGGTTTCCAGCAGTTCCTGCGAGTTTGACTGATCTTCATAAGAAGGCGCTGCGCGGTGAATAGAGGAAACCTCTACAGCGCTGCCGTCTTCTTCTTTCAGGTCGCCTTTCATGTCGATTGGCTCACCCAGCACGTTCATGATACGGCCGAGTGTTGCTTTACCAACCGGAACCTGGATAGGTTTTTTCAGGTCGGTGACTTCCAGACCGCGCTTCAGGCCGTCAGAAGAACCCATGGCGATGGTACGCACCACGCCACCGCCCAGCTGCTGCTGAACTTCCAGCACCAGACGAGCATCACCATTTTTTACCTCGAGAGCGCTGTATACCTGCGGTACCGCGTCCTGAGGGAATTCGACGTCAACTACGGCGCCGATAATCTGGACAATCTTTCCAGCTGCCATCTTGAATCCTCTACCTAATACGAGAATATCCGGCCGCGCTCGCGCGACGGGATATATGCCTGGTTAAACCGCGGAGGCTCCCGAGACGATCTCGGTAAGTTCCTGAGTGATGCTGGCCTGACGAGCTTTGTTGTACACCAACTGCAGCTCTTTGATCAGGTTTCCGCCGTTATCGGTTGCCGCTTTCATGGCCACCATACGTGCAGCCTGCTCACTGGCCAGGTTTTCCACCACACCCTGATAAACCTGCGATTCGACATAACGACGCAGCAGGGTATCCAGCAGCGCTTTCGGATCGGGTTCGTACAGGTAATCCCAGGTCTTCGCCTTCATCTCTTCTTCACCTTCCGCTGGCGGTAACGGCAGCAGTTGGGTAATGGTCGGAGTCTGAGACATGGTGTTATTAAACTTATTGCTGACGATATACAGCTTGTCGATGCGGCCTTCATCATAAGCCTGCAACATCACTTTTACCGGGCCGATCAGGTCGGACAGCGCAGGCTTATCGCCCATGCCGGTAACCTGAGCCACGACGTTGCCACCTACAGAGCCGAAGAAAGAAACGCCTTTGGAACCGATAATCGCCAGATCGCTCTGCACGCCTTTATCAGACCAGCCTTTCATTTCTGCCAGCAATTTTTTGAACAGGTTAACGTTCAAACCACCACAAAGCCCGCGGTCAGTCGAAACGACCAGGTAGCCGACGCGCTTAACGTCGCGCTCATCCAGGTAAGGGTGCTTGTATTCCAGATTACCCAGAGCAAGGTGACCAATCACTTTGCGCATGGTATCTGCATACGGACGGCTGGCCGCCATGCGTTCCTGCGTTTTACGCATTTTGGAGGCGGCGACCATTTCCATCGCTTTGGTGATCTTCTGCGTGTTTTTCACGCTTCCGATCTTGGTACGTATTTCTTTTGCGCCGGCCATTAGCTTCTCCTCAAAGCCTTGCGGCCTGCCTTTTCAGACAAGCCGCCAGACATTACCAGGACTGGGTTGCTTTAAACGTTTCGAGGAGGCCTTTCAGCTTCTCTTCGATTTCGTTGTTGTAGTTACCCGCCTGGTTGATTTCAGCCATCAGCTCCGCGTGTTCGCGATCGGCGAACGCCAGCAGAGCGGCTTCGAAGCTGCCGATTTTCGCCAGTTCAACGTCGTTCAGGAAGCCGCGCTCGGCAGCGAACAGTACCAGACCCTGTTGTGCAACAGACATCGGTGCATACTGTTTCTGCTTCAGCAGCTCGGTCACTTTCTGACCGTGGCTCAGCTGTTTGCGCGTTGCATCGTCCAGATCGGAAGCGAACTGAGAGAACGCTGCCAGTTCACGATACTGTGCCAGCGCGGTACGGATACCACCGGACAGTTTCTTGATGATCTTGGTCTGTGCAGCACCACCAACACGGGATACCGAAATACCCGGGTTAACGGCTGGACGGATACCGGAGTTGAACAGGTTCGATTCCAGGAAGATCTGACCATCGGTAATCGAGATTACGTTGGTCGGAACAAACGCAGAAACGTCACCCGCCTGGGTTTCGATGATCGGCAGCGCGGTCAGAGAACCGGTCTGGCCTTTCACTTCACCGTTGGTGAAACGCTCAACGTAGTCAGCGCTTACGCGTGATGCACGCTCCAGCAGACGAGAGTGGAGGTAGAACACGTCGCCCGGGAATGCTTCACGACCCGGCGGACGGCGCAGCAGCAGAGAAATCTGACGGTAAGCAACAGCCTGCTTAGACAGGTCATCATAAACGATCAGCGCATCTTCACCGCGGTCACGGAAGTATTCACCCATCGCGCAACCGGCATACGGAGCCAGGTACTGCAGCGCAGCGGATTCAGAAGCGGAAGCGACAACCACGATGGTGTTAGACAGCGCACCGTGCTCTTCCAGCTTACGTACCACGTTAGAGATGGTAGAGGCTTTCTGACCGATCGCGACGTAGACACACTTGATGCCAGAATCGCGCTGGTTGATGATGGCGTCGATGGCCATCGCAGTTTTACCGGTCTGACGGTCACCGATGATCAGCTCACGCTGGCCACGGCCGATTGGAATCATCGCATCAACAGATTTGTAACCGGTCTGAACAGGCTGGTCGACTGACTGACGGTCGATAACGCCTGGTGCAATCACTTCAACTGGTGAGAAGCCATCGTTGTCGATAGCGCCTTTACCGTCGATCGGTGCACCCAGGGTGTTAACCACGCGGCCCAGCAGGCCACGGCCAACCGGCACTTCCAGGATACGGCCAGTACACTTCACCTTCATGCCTTCGGCGAGGTCAGCGTACGGACCCATCACTACTGCACCTACAGAGTCACGCTCGAGGTTCAGTGCGATAGCGTAACGGTTGCCCGGCAGAGCAATCATCTCACCCTGCATCACATCGGCCAGGCCGTGTACGCGGATGATACCGTCACTTACAGAAACAATAGTACCTTCGTTGTGAGCTTCGCTCACGACATTGAACTGAGCAATGCGCTGCTTGATCAGTTCGCTGATTTCGGTGGAATTCAGTTGCATATGCTCCAGTCCCCTTAAGACTGCAAGACGTCTGCCAGACGGTCAAGACGGCCGCGCACGCTGCCATCAATCACCAGGTCACCCGCACGGATAACCACACCTGCCATTACAGACTTATCAATTTTGCAATTCAGCTTAACTTTGCGTGACAGACGTTTTTCCATCGCGGCGCTGATTTTACTCAGCTGGCTGTCACTCAGCGCACTGGCGGAGATCACATCAACTTCGGCTGTCGCTTCATAAGCGTCACGCAGTTGAATGAACTGTTCCAGTACCGCTGGAAGCGCTGTCAAACGTCCGTTCTCCGCCATAACCTTAATCAGGTTCTGAGCGTGTTCATCAAGTTGATCACCACAGACTGCGTTGAAAGAAGCAGACAAGGCTTCCGGTGCCAATGCACCGGAAAGGAGTTCTGCCATCTGTTCGTTGCGAGCCACTTCTGCGGCAAACGCCAGCATGGTCTGCCAGCGGTCGATACTTTGATGCTCAACAGCAAAGTCAAAAGCTGCTTTGGCGTAGGGGCGAGCTACAGTAATCAGATCAGACATCAGCCCCTCCCTCCTTACAGTTCAGCGACCAGTTTATCAACGATGTCGCTGTTAGCAGCTTCATCCACGGAACGTTCGATGATCTTCTCGGCGCCAGCTAAGGCCAGCAGCGCGACTTGCTTACGCAGCTCTTCACGTGCACGTGAGCGCTCGGCTTCGATTTCTGCCTGCGCCTGAGACACGATGCGGTTACGTTCAGTCTCAGCTTCAGTTTTGGCTTCGTCCAGAATCTGGGCACGGCGTTTGTTCGCCTGCTCGATAATGACCTGAGCTTCTTCTTTGGCTTTTTTCAGCTGGTCGGTCGCATTGGCCTGCGCGAGATCCAAATCTTTCTTCGCGCGTTCAGCAGAAGCAAGGCCTTCAGCAATTTCTTTCTGGCGCTTTTCGATGGCAGCCATAATCGGCGGCCATACGTACTTCATGCAGAACGCGACAAACAGGATGAACGCGATGGCCTGGCCGAGGATTGTTGCATTAATGTTCACAGCACAATGCCTCTTATTAAGTTAACTTGCTCTGCCGCTATCAGCGATAAACGGCAGAATCCGTTCCTCATCACACTGCGTGCCATGAGTGAACCACGGCTACAGGCTTTAGGCGACAGCAAACATCACGTAGAGACCCAGACCAACAGCGATCATTGGGATTGCATCCACCAGACCCATTACAACAAAGAACTGCGTACGCAGCAGAGGAATCAGATCCGGCTGACGCGCTGCGCCTTCCAGGAATTTACCTCCGAGGATGCCGATACCGATCGCAGCACCGATTGCCGCCAGACCCATCATCACAGCGGCAGCCATGTACAGCAGATCCATATTCAGGTTTTCCATGACAGTCTCCAGTTTGTTTCAGTTAAAAGCTAAGTTGTTGAGATAAAAATCAATGCTCTTCAGATGCCATCGACAGATAGACAATCGTGAGGACCATGAAAATGAAAGCCTGCAGCGAAATAATCAGGATGTGGAAAATGGCCCATGGCACATTCAGCACCCACTGCGACCACCACGGCAGCAGACCGGCAATCAGGATAAAGATCAGCTCACCCGCATACATGTTGCCGAACAGTCGCAGACCGAGCGAAACCGGTTTGGACAGCAGGCTAACACCTTCAAGAATCAGGTTGATGGGGATGAAGATCGGGTGATTAAAAGGCTGCAGCGTCAGCTCTTTGGCGAAGCCACCTACACCTTTCATTTTGATGCTGTAGAACAGAATCAAAATAAATACGCCCAGCGCCATAGACAGCGTGATGTTCACGTCTGCAGACGGCACGACGCGCAGCGCCGGCAGGCCCAGATAGTGCTCGCCGATAAACGGCAGCAAATCGATAGGCAGCAGATCCATGAAGTTCATCAGGAAGACCCAGACGAAAATCGTCAGAGCCAGCGGGGCGATAACTTTACTCTTACCGTGGTACATGTCGCGGACGTTGCTATCAACAAAGCCAACGACCAGCTCGATAGCCGCCTGCATTTTCCCTGGCACACCGCTGGTGGCGCTTTTCGCCACTTTACGGAACAGCACCAGGAACACCAGTCCCAGTACAACAGAGAAAAACATGGAGTCCAGGTTTAACGTCCAGAACGTTGCTGGCGCGTCGTGTGCATTCACCAGCTCGAAAGTACGCAGGTCCATCTGAAGATGTGTCAGATGATGACCTATGTATTCCTGCGGCGTTGAGATCTCTCCTGCGGCCATGATGCCTCTTACCCTTTGTTGTTAATTACAGCCGGCGCGACGATTTGTACCACCAGCACCGATAACCAGGTGATTGCGAGTGGCCAGAAGACCGCTCCAAATCCACCTAACGCCACAACGAGAAAAACAACGGTGGCAAACACCTTGAGCACTTCACCAAAGGCGAAGCTCCAGGCGACACGCCCTTTTGCCGGAGTTTGATCCTGCAGGCGCCAGGCTAAAAACATAAACAGTACGTTTGGCAGCCAGGCTGCCGCACCACCCGCGATGGCAGAGGCGCCCCAGGTGACATCTTTCAGGGCAAACAGCGCACCGATTACGACAAAGGTCACCAGCTGGATCACCAGCACGGTTCGGGCTAATTTCACACTGTAAAGAGACACTGACATGACGCTTAACTCTCCTGCCCCGAACGGGGTATGTCGCGTGTCGTATAAGACTGCCTTTACTCTTTTGAGTCAAGCAGCAAAAGCCGTGCAAATTATACGGGCCGCACCTGCGATTTCAATCGGTAAGTAGCGAAAAGGTGAACAATTATTTAAATTTCTTTCTGGAGGGCTATTTTTCAAAACATCCGCTTCGGCCTGCCTGACGAAACAGGCTTGAAATTGCCCGGCAGACTTGCTTTTAAAGCGTGCTTCAGATCACATTATAAGCACCCCCGGCAGCGATAATTTGCTTTTTAACCCCTGCCGCGCAATTAATGAAACCCGTAATTTACTTTTCTATCAGTAAGATAGAATTATTGCTCCAGGATTAGCGCCAGATTTTCGATAAAAACACTCTATTGACATCACCCACAGCAATAAAAACGTAAAACTGATATTACGTCCGCCGATTTATTGCAGAGTTATATTTTCCGCCGTGACTATTCGTCACAGTAAATACAGCGGTTAAAGTGATGTAACTGATAATGAAATGTGAATTATTCGTTAAATGTAACAGAGGTTTTCGGATAATTTCCGCGGCGGATGTTAACCCGCTTCCCCTGCCCTGTTGAATAAAAGCGTTTATCGTGACGCGTTCAACCGCTGTTTTTTTAGCCGGCTGCTGCGCTAAGCCAAACGGCATGAATCACGATAAATCCACACCGTTTGCGCGACTATTGCCGCCTGATCACCACCAGATGACGCTCACCTTCCAGTTCCGGCACCCGCAGAGGCGCAATTTTTTCGATGGCGAAGCCAGCAGGCAGCGCGGCAATTTCGTCATCCGGCCTGACGCCTTTCAGCGCATAGAAGTGGCCTGTCGCGCCCGGCAGATGGTGACACCAGTTCAGCATGTCCTCCAGCGACGCAAAGGCGCGGCTGATCACCCCGTCAAACGGTGGCTCAGCAGGAAACTCTTCCACCCGGCTCTGCACCGGCGTGACGTTAGTGAGTCCTAACTCATGTTGCACCTGACGCAGGAAACGCACGCGTTTCCCGAGGCTATCCAGCAGCGTAAAGTGCGCCTGCGGGCGGACAATCGCCAGCGGGATCCCCGGCAGACCCGGTCCGGTACCGACATCAATAAAGCGCTCACCCTGCAGGTGGGGTTCTACCACGATGCTGTCGAGAATGTGGCGCACCAGCATCTGCTGCGGATCGCGCACCGAGGTCAGGTTGTAGGCTTTATTCCACTTGTGCAGCAGTTCGACATAACCCACCAGCTGCTGTTTTTGCTGATCGGAGAGGGAAATGTTTGCCGCTTGCAGCAGCCGGGAGAGTTTATTAATCACGACGAGAATTCCATTAACAGGGGCGAGCGTGCCCGCCCCGGGGGTCGATCAGGCGCTTTTACGCAGCAGGCCCTGTTTTTTCAGGTAAATCAGCAGAATTGAAATCGCCGCCGGCGTGATGCCGGAAATACGCGATGCCTGGCCAATGGAGGTCGGTTTGTGGTCGTTGAGTTTGGCGATCACTTCATTCGACAGCCCATTCACCTGGCGATAGTCGAGGTCGGCCGGGAGTAAGGTGTTTTCATTGCGCTGCTGGCGATCGATCTCCTCCTGCTGACGCGCGATGTAACCTTCATACTTCACCTGAATCTCTACCTGCTCTGCGGCCTGCTCATCCGCCAGCGCCGGACCGTAGCTCGGCAGCGACATCAGCAGTTCGTAGGTCATCTCCGGACGACGCAGCAGATCTTCCGCGCTGGCCTCTTTGGTCAGCGGCGCGCTGATTACCGTGTTCACTTCGCTGACGTTTTCAGACTTCGGATGCACCCACAGGTCACGCAGACGCTGACGCTCCTGCTCAATCGCTTCCAGCTTCTGGTTATAGCGAGCCCAGCGCGCGTCGTCGACCAGGCCGAGTTCACGTCCGGTTTCGGTCAGGCGCAAATCGGCGTTGTCTTCACGCAGCATCAGACGATACTCGGCGCGCGAGGTAAACATGCGATACGGCTCTTTGGTGCCCAGCGTACACAGATCGTCGACCAGCACGCCAAGATAGGCCTGATCGCGACGCGGCGCCCAGCCCTCTTTGTCCGCAGACTGACGCGCAGCGTTAAGGCCGGCCAGCAGCCCCTGCGCTGCCGCTTCTTCATAACCGGTGGTGCCGTTGATCTGGCCGGCAAAGAACAGGCCATGGATAAATTTACTCTCCAGCGTCGGCTTGAGATCGCGCGGATCGAAGAAGTCATACTCGATGGCGTAGCCCGGACGCACGATCTTCGCGTTCTCCAGACCTTTCATCGAGCGCACGATCTGCATCTGCACATCAAACGGCAGGCTGGTGGAGATACCGTTCGGGTAGATTTCGTTGCTGGTGAGCCCTTCCGGCTCAAGGAAAATCTGATGCGCGTTACGATCGGCAAAGCGCATCACTTTGTCTTCAATCGACGGGCAGTAGCGTGGCCCGATCCCCTCGATGATCCCGGCATACATCGGGCTGCGATCGAGGTTATTGCGGATCACTTCATGTGTCTGCTCATTGGTGTGGGTTATCCAGCATGGCACCTGCTGCGGATGCTGTCCGGCATGGCCCATAAACGAGAACACCGGCATCGGGTCATCCCCGTGCTGCGGCGTGAGCGCCGAAAAGTCGATGGTGCGGGCATCGATACGCGGTGGCGTACCGGTTTTCAGGCGGTTTACGCGCAGCGGCAGCGCACGCAGACGTTTAGCCAGCGGAATCGACGGAGGATCGCCTGCACGACCACCGCTGTAGTTATCGAGGCCGATGTGGATTTTGCCGTCCAGGAAAGTGCCCACCGTCAGAACGACGGTTTTCGCCCGGAACTTCAGGCCCATCTGGGTCACGGCGCCGACAACGCGATCGTTCTCCACAATCAGATCATCAACCGCCTGCTGGAAGATCATCAGGTTCGGCTGGTTTTCCAGCGCAGTGCGTACCGCCTGGCGATACAGTACCCGGTCTGCCTGTGCACGCGTGGCACGCACCGCCGGGCCTTTGCTGGCGTTTAGTATCCTAAACTGAATACCGGCCTGATCGATCGCGCTGGCCATCAAACCGCCTAAGGCATCCACTTCCTTAACCAGGTGTCCTTTCCCGATGCCACCGATCGCCGGGTTACAGGACATTTGTCCCAGCGTATCAATATTATGGGTGAGTAACAGGGTTTGCTGACCCATTCGGGCAGCGGCCATCGCGGCTTCTGTGCCCGCATGACCACCACCGATTACGATGACGTCAAAAGGATCTGGATAAAACATGAAGTGGGTCCTCGTTAGTGTTCGGACAGGGATCGTTGCCCTGGGCGGTGGATTCTACTGAAATTCTGTTCAGGGCGAAAGTCGCGGGATCCTGCGGTTTAAAAGAAAGGATCTTAAGTCTTTTATATGATCTCTCTGTTAGATCTCTTATTAGGATCGCCCCTGTCTGTTGATAACCCGGAAAAGCGCTGTGGCAACAGGGGATTAGCGAGGATCGTTTACTGTGAATGATCGGTGATCCTGATCCGTATAAGCTGAGATCAACTTTGCTACTTATACACAGCGTAAAAAAGCATCAGCGGTTGTTCTTTGGATAACTACTGGTTATACGCATGAAATAACGGATCTTATCCACAGAGCGACGCAGGTAAAAGGCGATAAAACAGCGGAATCAACTGGGGATCGACATAAATACCCGATCCCCGACCAGCAAAGATCGTCTTAAATCTGCGGGTGCCAGCTGGCAACCCACACTTCCGCCGGATCTTCCGGAATCTCATGTTCCAGCACGTCGATCTCCAGCCGATCGCCAATACGTTTGGCGCCCAGCTGCGTTAACGTCGTCTCCAGCAGTTTGATCGCACCGCAGAACAGATCGTATTCATGATTACCGATACCCACTGCGCCAAAGCGTACGCCTGACAGATCCGGCTGGCTCTCCTGCAGCGCTTCATAAAACGGCAGCAGGTTGTCCGGCAGTTCGCCGGCACCGTGCGTTGAGCTGACAATCAGCCAGACGCCCTCCTGCGGCACCTCATCCAGCTCGGGTCCGTGCAGCAGTTCGGTTGAAAAGCCCGCTTCCTGCAGTTTCTCTTCCAGATGTTCAGCGACATATTCGGCGCTGCCAAGGGTACTGCCACTGATTAAGGTAATATCGGCCATGATGCTCTCCCGCACTAAAGGCGAGCATTGTACGCTGTGATCAAGCGGTGATCCACCTGTGGAAAACAGGGTTAATCGCCGATAGCATCAGGCGACAAGGCGCATCACAAAAGCGATCCGCCCGGGATAAGGTTATGCACAGCGGGGAAGCCGATCACGGCTTGATGGTGCGCATGATCGGGTTTTGCAGGGAGATCAGCGTTTCGGTGGACTGGATTTCATCAATGGTCTGGATCTTGTTGATCAGCACCTGCTGCAGCGCGTCAATGGAGCGGCACATCACTTTAATAAAAATGCTGTAGTGGCCGGTGGTGTACCAGGCTTCCACCACTTCGTCCAGCGCTTCCAGTTTGCTGAGCGCGGCCGGATAGTCGCGCGCGCTTTTCAAAATGATGCCGATAAAACAGCAGACATCAAATCCGAGCTGCCGTGGATCGATCTCCACGCGCGTACCCAGAATAATCCCCGCCTGACGCATCTTCTCGACGCGCACGTGAATCGTGCCGGGGCTGACGTTGAACTGCTTGGCGAGTTCGGCGTACGCGGTGCGCGCGTTTTGCAGCAGCGCATTTAAAATGCCGCGGTCGAGATTATCCAGTTGCAGGTGTTCCGCCATCATCCATCCTCATTAGGTTCTTCTTCTCTGAACAGGGAGAATGTGCAGCAAATTAGCGGGACAGGCAAGGCGCAGACAGCGGAGCTGCCGCTGTCTGCACGCTTTTTAGCGCTTACGCCACAGCGTCAGCTGGGCCTGTGTGTGCTGGAACTTACGCGCGGTTTCGCGAATCACAAACGGCACGTCCTGCGGCGGCGCAACCTCCTCAAAGGCATCGCGCAGCAGTCGTTGCAGCGCCTGCCAGGTGGTGAGCGCTTCACCGTTTTCACGGAAACCGCCCAGCCAGTTCTCCTTCGGCGTGAACTCTTCCAGCCAGGTGTAAGGTGAGGAGATAGCCAGCAAACCGCCGGAGCGGATCATCGGCGTGATGTCCTGCAGGAAGCGCTTCGGCTGGCGCAGGCGATCGATCAGGTTAGAGGCCAGTACCAGATCGTAGCCATCGGGCTGCGGTTTCAGGTTACAGGCATCGCCCTGCACAAACTGAATGCGCTGTGCCAGGGTCTCATCGAAACCAAACTCTTTTAGCCGCACCTGGCGATACTCCACCAGCTCTCCCTCTTCCGGCACCACGTAACGGAAATCCTCGCCCGAGGTCAGCTGCAGCGCCACGTCGATAAAGCGCGCCGAGTAATCCATGCCGGTGACCGCAGCAAAATGGCGCGCCAGTTCAAAGCTGGCACGGCCGGTGGCGCAGCCGATATCCAGCGCGTGGCCGCGCTGCGCGCAGTGCGGCAGCACGATGTCGACCAGCGCCGCCGCGTAGTTCGGCACACCGTAATAGCCGGGGCCGTACTGGAAGTCGAGGTACTGCGACACCATGCTGTCGGTTTCATACGGATTCAGCGCCATGCTCTCCTGATGCGAGGAAACCACGTAGCGGAAACCGGCATGCTGGAAGAAGTGGCGCCGGAAGGCGTAGCGTGAGGATTTCAGCGCTTCGTTGCCGGTGGAGATCCAGCTGCCGCCTTTGATCAGCGCATGTTTGCCGTCAAAGGTGGGCGTGGAGAAATCGTCATACAGCGGATGTACCCTGAAGCCTTCAAAGCCGTTGGTCGGCGTGGTGGTCCACTGCCAGACGTTGCCGACGATGTCGAAGAAGTCACCCTGGGCAAAGTGGTCTACCGGGCAGGAAGAGGCCCAGCGGGCGAGATTGATGTTGCCCGGCGCGTCGATCCAGTCCGGCTGATCGCCGGCAACCTGCTCGCGCAGCTGCATCCACTCGGCTTCGCACGGCAGCTGGATCGCTTTGCCGCTCTCTTCCGCCAGCCAGCGGCAGAACGCCGCCGCTTCCAGCTGATTCACTTCGGCGGGCCAGTCCCACGGCATCGCCACTTCTTCGGTCATCAGGCGCAGCCGGAGATCGTCAGGTTGCGCGATGTCGCCGACCCAGAAAGTCGGCATCTGCGGCTGGGCAAACTCGCGCCAGCCCCAGCCTTCGTCATCCCACCAGCGGCGTTCGTTATAGCCGTTGGCGGCAATAAAATGAAAGAACTCGGCGTTGCTCACCAGCATTTTGCTGGCTTTGAACGGTTTCAGCTCCGTTGAAAGGCTGCCGTATTCGTTATCCCAGCCGTAGGTATCATCGGTTTTACCCTGCGTGACGCGTCCGCCTGGCATCGCCACCAATGTATTGGCCGGTACCGAGGCACGATCGTGGCGCGCCTGTGGACACGCCGGCCAGTGCGGC
This sequence comes from Pantoea dispersa, assembly GCF_019890955.1. Lineage (NCBI taxonomy): Bacteria > Pseudomonadati > Pseudomonadota > Gammaproteobacteria > Enterobacterales > Erwiniaceae > Pantoea > Pantoea dispersa. The sequence continues at coordinate 3,971,142 of NZ_CP082346.1, read as the reverse complement.
TGCGGTTTTACCCACTCAAGCGGCAGCTGGCGGATCAGCACGCTGGAGGTTTCGAGGTGAATACGCTCATGCTCAATGCCCATCAGAATCACCCACGCCGGGCTGTCCCAGTCAATCGGCAGCTCCAGCGGCATGGTGCGGATGAATTCACTTACCACGGTTTTCACTTTGCCGCGGTAGTCGCGCACCTCGGCTACGTCCGGCCAGCTGTAATGGCTGTCGTCGAGATCGTCCCAGCTCATCTCATCCACGCCGATCGCCATCATCGCCTCGATGCGATCGTCAATACGCTGCTGCAGATAACCGCCCGCCATCAGCTTATTAATGTAGAAAGTGGCGGTATGGCCAAAGTAAAAGATCAGCGGATGGCGCAGGGTGATGGCTTTATTAAAGTACGCGCGCTCATCGGCGAGGCAGTCGAACAGGCTTTCATACAGCTCCCAGGTCTGGGTGAAATAGGCCAGCAGTTCGGCGCGTTTGGCGTCGCTGCTGCTGCCGGAAAGCCGGACGGTGCGGGTGGGCGCAGGCAATTGATCATGAAGATGAGCGGTTGTCACAGTGAACTCCGTAAGCTGATTAAACACAGCGGGTAATTCACTATAGCAAATTAGCATTTCTGCCTGATGAATTAGCGTTTCCAGCGGCGCAGCAGGCGGCTTTTCAGGCCGGTATCAAAGCGCCAGATGTGATCGAAAATGCGCAGAATGCCGGGTTTGCCGTGCGCCGACATCGCCACGGCGTGGAAGCGTTGCTGGTGGTGACGCTGGCGCTGTTTAATGGTGCTGACGATGTCGTCCGGCAGACGCTGGGCGATAAAATCGGAAACGATCACCGCATCGGCTTCCTGCCACTGACTGCCCTCCATACGCGTGACCACCGCAGACAGGCAGGCGGCCAGATCGGTGCCGCCGCGAAAACGCTGGCTGAGAAAACGGATTGCCTGCTCGATGCCATTATCGGCGGTCAGCTCGTAGCCAATCACTTCATGAGCAAACAGCATGATGTAGCAGCGCCGCCTGTCGGCCAGCGCCACCTTCAGCAGCGCCAGACAAAACGCTTTGGCGCAGCGTTCATTGAAACCGCCCATCGAACCAGAGGTATCCACGCAGACGATGAACGGGCCGCGCGGCTGCGCTTCGTGCTGCTGATGGCTGGCCGGGCGCAGCGTCACTTTCTCGTGCCAGGCATCGCCCTGTAACCGGTAGGTCAGCAGGCGTTTCTCCACCAGCCGGCGATAAAATTCCAGCTCCAGTTCGCTGATGCTCAGCGCCGCCAGCTCCGGCGGCAACAGACGCAGCACATCGTCACTCTGATGGATGCCGCTGACCTCTTCCGGCACGTTGTCCGGCTCGCGCACCAGCTGATGAAACGCTTCCAGCGGCGCATCCTGTGACGGTACCGATTTCGCTTCGCGGCTGCGTCCCAGCTGCTGCGCCAGTTTCATCAGTTCCGGCTGCTGAGCGAGGAAATCGCCGTACTGCACAATCAACTCATAGTCGCCATGCTGCAGCGGTGCCTTGCTCAGATCCCACAAGCGTCCGGCGGCGGCTTCGTCGTCATCGGTCAGAATCGGCGCCAGCTGGCCGCTGATGGCCATGCGCTGCTGCAGCTCGGCCATCAGGCGTTCCCGCTGCTCTTCCAGCAGGGTTTCGTTCAGCGTCAGGGTTTGCAGCGTCAGGCTCAGGCGCCAGCGCTGCAGGAACAGCGTGTGCTGCGCATTGCTCAGCTGGGCGCTGTCGGTATGCAGCAGCAGTTTGCTGGCTTCTTCGATAAACGGGGACGGCAGCGCTTTCAGCTGCGTCATGATGGCCGGCAGTTGCTCACTGAAGGCGTGGCTGCTGAGCAGCTGCATCTGCTGGAAGAGCTGAAATTCGCGTGCCAGCGCGTCCGGCACCGGCGTGGTTTTCATCTGGGCGGCAATCTCGGCGCGCCAGCGCGGCAGCTCGCCCATCATCGCCTGTTTCAGGCGCGGAAATTTTTCAAAGAACAGCGCCAGCTGCGGCGAGGCCAGCAGTGCCACGATCAGCTCTTCGATCAGCTCGGTTTCGCCAATCGACAGCAGCGTGCTGAGCGTCTCCAGCGAGATCATTTTCTCGCCTGTTTCAGCTGTTCCGCCACATCCTGCAGGCTGGTTTCGACGCGTGCCAGCCAGTCGTCGCTGATAAACAGGCAGCGCTGGTGCTGGCTAAACAGCGTGCGCTGCGCGCGCAGCTGGGCCTCCAGCGCGTCGTACTCTTCAATGATTTCCTGCGGCACGTCGCTGCTGCTGGCGGCACCCGGCAGCGTCAGGCGCGTGGACTGCAGGCTGACGTCGCGCAGCGTCAGACAGTGGTGCGCATCCACCAGCAGGTCGAGCGTCTGGCCAAAGCCGATGCCGTTGAGCTTGCCGCGGATCTCGCCCGCCTTCAGCAGCCACTGATTGAGCGCATCGCGTGCCACCACCACGTGCGTGACCTGCATGTCGTGCAGCGTCAGCGGCTGCTGTAGCATCAGGGTCAGCTGTTCGTCCGTGATGGAGGCCGGTAATTCATAGTGCGGTTTGCGGCTGAACATGCCGCTGTGCTTCTCCAGCGTCAGCGCCTGCGCCACGCTCTGCTGCTGTTGCAGCGCCAGCCGGCGCGCTTTGATCTGCTGCAGCGTGTGCAGCATCGCCTGCTGCTGCCACGCGTGCTGCGTCATCAGCGCATCGATTTCACGATCCAGCAGCTGCATCGACGCCACGTCGTGCCACAGGCAATCTTTCAGCAGGATCAGATCAAGCGGGGCAATCGCCACGCGGCCGCTGTAAAACGCGCTGGCCTGCAGCAGATGGATGGCTTTTTTCCAGCGGCGATCGGAGATATACGGCGCCTCTGGCAGGTTCTCCAGCTGCTGGCGCAGCTGATAGATCAGTTCAAACACATGATCGGGCAGGCTGACCTGGCTGATGCCTTTCTGCCACTGCTGATACTCTTCATCGCTGATGCACAGCGATTCCGCCACCGGGTTGGCGTTTTCATCCTGCTGGTGGGTCAGCATGCTGCGGAAGTTCTGCTTTTCATGCACGTTGTCGAGCCACAGCCGGATCAGCATACGGTCGTACAGCGCTTCCAGACCGCTGTCGGCTTCCGGCAGTTCGTTGGAGGCGGTGACCAGCAGACGCATCGGGATCGGCTCTTCGCTGTCGCCGTTGCGGAAGCGACGTTCGTTGATGGCGGTGAGCAGCGTATTGAGAATCGCCGGACCGGCTTTCCAGATCTCATCCAGAAAGACAATTTCGGCATCCGGCAGATAGCCTTTGGTCAGACGCTGATAGCGTCCTTCATCTTTCAGCGCCTGGATCGACAGCGGGCCAAACACCTCTTCAGGTGTGGAAAATCGGGTCATCAGGTATTCAAAGGCACGGGCGTGCTGGAAAGCGTATTTCAGGCGGCGGGCAATCAGGCTCTTGGCGATGCCCGGTGGCCCGAGCAGAAACACGCTTTCGCCGCTCAGCGCTGCCAGCAGGCAGAGACGAATGGCATGATGCCGTTCATACAGCCCTTTCTCCAGGGCATTGCTGAGGCGAGAAATTCTTTCTGCCAAAAGATGGGGTTGAGCCATAATCACATCATTGTCCTTCTGATCCTGGTGCCGTCATATTCTGGCGAGCGCAATACTCTACTGTTTATCATGCGTGAAAGCGTTGATAGCCGTCAGCTTTTTTGTTTCAGAAGGTTGAGGTGAGGCAAATCGCGGGTTTTCAGCGTATTTCGCGCCGATTTTCGGCGAAAAAACGCTGCGCAGACGGCGTAATGCCAGACGGTAAAAGTAGGTTTTTTCGGGAATATGTGCATACTGTGCGCTTTTTGATGATCTGAGCGCCGGGCTGAGGCCTGCGCGGCTCCAACAAAAGACAACTTATGAGCTCGGATAAGAAACAGTCCCTTGGCGCAGTCACTCTGGCGGCGATCGGTGTGGTGTATGGCGATATCGGCACCAGCCCGCTCTATACCCTGCGCGAGTGTCTCTCTGGTCAGTTCGGCTTTGGCGTGGAACGCGAGGCGGTGTTTGGCTTTCTGTCGCTGATCTTCTGGCTGCTGATTCTGGTGGTTTCGCTTAAATACATCAGTTATGTGATGCGCGCCGACAACGCCGGTGAAGGCGGGATCCTGACGCTGATGTCACTGGCGGGCCGCAATACCGGCGCACGCGCCACGGCGATTCTGGTGATCATGGGGCTGATTGGCGGCAGCTTCTTCTACGGGGAAGTAGTGATCACGCCAGCGGTATCCGTGCTTTCGGCCATCGAAGGGCTGGAGATCGCCGCACCGAGCCTTGATAGCTACATTGTGCCGCTGGCGATTGCGGTACTGACGCTGCTGTTTGTGATTCAGAAACACGGCACCGGCATTGTCGGTAAGCTGTTCGCGCCGGTGATGCTGCTGTGGTTCATCATTCTGGCGGTGCTGGGCGCGCGCAGTATCATCAATAATCCTGAGGTGCTGCACGCCATGAACCCGTACTGGGCGCTGCACTTCTTCATTCAGTACAAAACGGTATCGTTCTTCGCGCTGGGCGCGGTGGTGCTGGCGATCACCGGCGTTGAAGCGCTGTATGCCGATATGGGCCACTTTGGTAAGTTTCCGATTCGCCTGGCATGGTTTGTGGTGGTGCTGCCGTCGCTGGTGCTCAACTATTTCGGCCAGGGCGCGCTGCTGCTGGAGCATCCGGAGGCCATCAAAAACCCGTTCTTCCTGCTGGCACCGGACTGGGCGCTGATTCCGATGCTGATTCTCGCGACGCTGGCCACGGTGATCGCCTCGCAGGCGGTGATCTCCGGCGTATTCTCGCTGACGCGCCAGGCGGTGCGTCTTGGCTATCTGCCGCCGATGCGCATCGTGCACACGTCCGAAGAGGAATCCGGCCAGATTTATATTCCGGTGATCAACTGGCTGCTTTATTTCTCTGTGGTGATTGTGATCGTCGGCTTTGAGCACTCCAGTAATCTGGCGGCCGCCTACGGGATTGCGGTGACCGGTACCATGGTGCTGACCGCCATTCTGTGTTCAACGGTGGCGATTCAGAACTGGCACTGGAATCGCTATCTGGTGGTGCTGATTCTCATCGCGATGCTGTGCATCGACGTTTCGCTGTTCTCCGCCAACCTGGTCAAAGTGTTCTCCGGCGGTTGGCTGCCGCTGACGCTGGCGCTGATGATGTTTATCGTGATGACCACGTGGAAGAGCGAGCGCTTCCGCCTGCTGCGTCGTATGCATGAGCATGGCAATTCGCTGGAGGCGATGATCGCCTCGCTGGAGAAATCGCCGCCGGTGCGCGTGCCGGGCACGGCGGTCTACATGTCGCGGGCGCTCAATGTCATCCCCTTTGCCATGCTGCATAACCTGAAGCACAACAAGGTGCTGCACGAGCGCGTGGTGCTGCTGACGCTGCGTACCGAAGATGCGCCTTATGTGCACAACGTGCGTCGCGTGACCATTGAGCAGCTGTCGCCCACCTTCTGGCGCGTGGTGGCAAGCTACGGCTGGCGCGAAACGCCGAACGTCGAGGAGATTTTCCACCGCTGCGGCCTCGAAGGGCTCAACTGCCGCATGATGGAAACCTCGTTCTTTATGTCACACGAGTCGCTGATCATCGGCAAACGCCCGTGGTATCTGCGTCTGCGCGGCAAGCTATTCCTTGCGCTGCAGCGCAACGCCCTGCGCGCGCCGGATCAGTTTGAAATTCCGCCGAACCGGGTAATCGAGCTCGGTACTCAGGTCGAAATCTGACGCATCGCGCGTCACCAGCTGAGGGTGACGCGCAGCCCCTGCGGCTGCACCGCGCTGAAGGTTAGCCGGATGCCGTGCAGCTGAGCCACATTTTTCACAATCGACAAGCCAAGCCCGCTGCCGGTTTGCGCCTGCCCCGGCGGTCGCCAGAAGCGTTCGCCCAGCCGCGCCAGCTGCTCTGCGCTGACGCCCGGTCCGTTATCCGCGATCTCCAGCCTGCGGGCGCTAAGCCGCAGCTGAATCTCACTGCCGGAAGGCGTGTAGCGCAGCGCGTTATCCAGCAGATTGCGCAGCAGTAAACCCAGCAGCAGTGGATGACCGTTCATCACCGGTTCCGCGTCAGCCGTCAGCGTCAGCCTGGTGTGCTGCGCTGCCGCCTGTGCCTGGTGTTCGGTGACCAACTGGTGCAGCAACGGCGCGAGGGGGACCGGCTGAAATTCGCTGCGCAGATCGTCTGCTTCGACGCGCGACAGCGTCAGCAGCTGATCGACCAGCCGCGTGGCGCGCAGGATGCCGCTGTCGAGCTGCTGCAGCGCATGGTTACGCATCGCCTCGTCATCGCCGGCCAGCTGAATCACCTCACTCTGCACGCGCAGCGCCGCTAGCGGGCTGCGCAGCTCGTGCGCCGCATCGGAGGTAAACCGTCGCTCGCGCTGGACCAGCTGTGCCATGCGGGCAAACAGGCCATTAAGCGCCGCCACCAGCGGCTTCACCTCCAGCGGCAGGCGCTGCGGCGTCAGTGGGGTGGCATCATCCGGCGCGCGCTGCTGCAGCGATGCAGTCAGGCGTTTCAGCGGACGCAGCTCAAACCACACCAGCGCCAGCAGCAACAGCAGCATCAGCGGCATGGCTACCAGCCACGGCAGCAGACTGCTCAGTGCCAGATCGCGCGTCATGTCATCACGATATTCCCACTCCTGTCCGACCACCACGCGCCACTGCTTATCGGCTGAGGTCAGCCACAGCAGCCGCCAGCGATCGTCATCGCCACGCAGGCGACCATCGTGGAAGCCGTCACGATCCGCTGTAAACTGCAAATCGCGGCCGTTTTCGCCGTCGTTCAGCAGCGGTTTGCCGTCGGCGCTGAACAGCGCAAAGGCCAGCGCGTCGTCATCCTGATCGCCGCGATGGTGGCGCAAAATCGCTTTGGTTTTTGGCAGCGAGGCGGCCTGCAGACGGCTGGCATCCAGCGCCAGCAGGCGTTTGGCGAACAGCATCTGCTGGGTATCAAACAGCTCATTAACGGTGTCGCGCGTCTGCTGCCATGCGCTAAAGGTGGCGCTGGCACCACACAGAATTATTAACAGCAGAAAGCCGATGGCCAGTCGCAGGAACAGACTCATTCTGCCGCTCCCAGCGTGTAACCAATGCCGTGCACGGTGCGGATGAACTGACTGCCAAGCTTTTTACGCAGATGGTGGATGTGCACTTCGACCGCGTTACTGGAGACGTCGTCGTCCCAGCTGTACAGTTTCTCCTCCAGCTGCGCGCGCGTCAGCACGCGACCGGGATTGCGCAGGAACAGCTCCAGCAGCGCCAGCTCACGGCTTTTCAGGCTGAGCGGTTCGCCATCCAACGTCACGCTGTGGCTGCCGGGAGCCATCACCAGCCCGCCGTGACGCAGCTCTGGCTGCAGCTGACCGTGACGGCGACGAATCAGCGCCTGCAGACGCGCGGCCACCTCCGTCAGCGCAAACGGCTTGCACAGATAGTCGTCGGCACCGAGTTGCAGGCCCTGCACGCGCTGGTCCAGCGCATCGCGTGCGGTGAGGATCAGCACCGGGACATCCGCGCCCTGCTCACGCCACTGGCGCAGGATGTCCAGCCCGTCACGTTGCGGCAGCGACAGATCCAGCACCACGGCATCCCATGGCGCCGCGTTGAGCGCCTGAAATCCGGCTTCGCCGCTGACAAACCAGTCGACGCTGAAACCCAGTTTGGTCAGGCCGACCTTCAGGCCATCGCCAATCAGCGTATCGTCTTCAATTAATAAAATGCGCATGCGTTTCTCCCGGTTACCTGGGGGTTTATACGAAGCAGATGCGCGCTTGTACAGCGTCATTCGCCCGTTTTAGCTTATTTTTTCCCTCTTTTTTTCCCTTAAGATCCTGTTAAGAACCCTGTGGTGAAATAGCTCCCGTAATCCGCACAGACATGGAAATGAGGTGAAAAATGAAAAAGAGTGCAGCGCTGTTCGCCATTATCGCCCTGGCGGCAACCCCGGTGTTAGCCGCCCAGCAGGGTGGCTTTGTCGACCCTAACGCGCCAGCCGCTCAGGCTAAAGCCGGCGGTTTTAAGGCCGATAACAGCAGTGTGGTGACGGTAAAACAGGCCGAAGAGATGAAGGATGACAGCTGGATCACCGTGCGCGGCCAGCTTGATAAGCAGATCGGCGATGAAGATTATCTGTTCCGCGACAGCAGCGGCAGCATGAAAGTGGAGATCGACCACAAACGCTGGAACGGCCAGACCATTACGCCGAAGGATCAGGTCGAGCTGACCGGCGAACTGGATAAGGATTTCAATTCGATTGAACTGGACGTTAAACAGGTGCGTAAACTGCCCTAACCTCCCCTGCGGAGCCACGTCGTGGGCTCCGCCATCCCGCCAAACTCAAATTTTCCCCGGCCCAGGCGAAACGTTTCGATGGGGATCACATTTCCGTGATCCCGTCATTGAGTTGCCATGTACATTTAATACACTGCCAGACAGCGAAACGTTTCGCTGTGGAGTGGAATAAATGAAAAAAGGTCGCCTGTTAAACGCTGAAGTCTCTCATGTGATTGCCCGCCTCGGGCATACCGATACGCTGACGATTGCCGATGCGGGCTTGCCGATCCCGGCCGGTCCACAGCGCATCGATCTGGCGCTTACGCCCGGTACGCCCGATTTTTTACAGGTGGTGGAGGTCATCACGCAGGAGATGCAGGTTGAGAGCGCCCTGATAGCGGAAGAGATCCAACAACACAATCCGCAACTCCATAGCCAGCTGATCGCCGTGCTCGAAGCCTTGCAACAGCACCAGGGGAATGTGATTAGCGTTCGTTACACCAGCCATGAACAGTTCAAACAACACACTCAGCGCAGTCAGGCGGTCATTCGCAGCGGAGAGTGCTCTCCGTATGCGAATGTCATCCTGAGCGCGGGCGTCACTTTCTGAGGCCGCTATGCAACCGTTATTGCAACTCAGGGGAATTGAAAAATCATTTCCCGGCGTGAAGGCGCTCAACGGCGCGTCGCTGGCGGTTTATCCCGGGCGCGTGATGGCGTTAGTGGGAGAGAACGGCGCGGGCAAATCCACCATGATGAAGGTGCTGACCGGCATCTACAGCATGGACGCCGGTTCGCTGCACTGGCTGGGCAAAGAAGTGACGTTCTCCGGGCCGAAAGCGTCTCAGGAAGCCGGCATCGGCATCATCCATCAGGAGCTGAACCTGATCCCGCAGCTGACCGTTGCGGAAAATATTTTCCTCGGCCGTGAATTCGTTAACCGCTTTGGCCGCATCGACTGGAAACAGATGTATGCCGCGGCGGATGCGCTGTTAAAGCGCCTCAATCTGCGCTTCAGCAGCCACAAGCTGGTGGGTGATCTGTCGATTGGCGACCAGCAAATGGTGGAGATCGCCAAAGTGCTCAGCTTCGAGTCGCAGGTCATCATTATGGATGAACCGACCGACGCGCTGACCGATACCGAAACCCTGTCGCTGTTCCGCGTCATCAATGAGCTGAAAGCGCAGGGCTGCGGCATTGTTTATATCTCCCACCGCATGAAAGAGATCTTTGAGATTTGCGATGACGTCACCGTGTTCCGTGACGGCCAGTTTATTGCCGAGCGCGCGGTAGGCGATCTCAGCGAAGAGGGCCTGATCGAAATGATGGTCGGCCGCAAGCTTGAGGATCAGTATCCGCATCTCGATCAGACACCGGGCGAGGTGCGGCTGCGGGTCGAGCACGTTAGCGGACCGGGCGTAGAAGATGTCAGCTTTACCCTGCGTAAGGGCGAAATTCTGGGCATCTCCGGTCTGATGGGCGCGGGCCGCACCGAATTAATGAAGGTGCTGTACGGCGCGCTGCCGCGTACGCACGGCAAAGTGACGCTCAACGGCCGCGAGATTGTCACCCGCTCGCCGCAGGACGGCCTGGCCAACGGCATCGTCTATATCTCGGAAGACCGTAAGCGTGACGGACTGGTGCTCGGTATGTCGGTCAAAGAGAACATGTCGCTGACCGCGCTGCGCTACTTCAGCCGCGCCGATGGCGGCCTGAAGCACGCCGAAGAGCAGCTGGCGGTGGGCGATTTTATCCGCCTGTTCAATGTGAAAACGCCGTCAATGATGCAGCCGATCGGTCTGCTGTCTGGCGGTAATCAGCAAAAAGTGGCGATTGCGCGTGGCCTGATGACGCGCCCGGATGTGCTAATCCTCGACGAGCCGACGCGCGGCGTCGATGTCGGGGCGAAAAAAGAGATCTATCAGTTAATTAACCAGTTTAAAGCCGAAGGGCTGAGCATCATCCTGGTGTCGTCGGAAATGCCGGAAGTGCTGGGCATGAGCGACCGCATTCTGGTGATGCATGAAGGCCATCTGAGTGGCGAATTTTCCCGTGAGCAGGCTACCCAGGAATCCCTGATGGCAGCGGCGGTCGGTAAGCAACACAGCGAGGAGTTAGTTGTATGAGTACCCAAACCTTACCTGCCAGCCGTCGCTGGTTCAGCAAAGCCTGGCTGCTGGAGCAGAAATCGCTGATCGCACTGATTGTGCTGATCGCCGTGGTCGCCAGCCAGAGCCCGAACTTCTTCACGCTGCCCAACATGTTCAACATCCTGCAGCAGACGTCGGTCAACGCCATCATGGCGGTGGGCATGACGCTGGTGATTCTGACCTCAGGCATCGACCTTTCGGTCGGCTCGCTGCTGGCGCTGACCGGCGCGGTAGCGGCATCGATTGTCGGGCTGGAAGTTAATGCGCTGGTGGCCGTGGCGGCATCGCTGGCGCTCGGCGCCTTTATTGGTGCCATTACCGGCGTGATTGTGGCGCGCGGCAAGGTGCAGGCGTTTATCGCTACGCTGGTGATGATGCTGCTGCTGCGCGGCGTCACCATGGTTTACACCAACGGCAGTCCGATCAACACCGGCTTCAGCGATAACGCCGATCTGTTTGGCTGGCTCGGCATTGGCCGTCCGCTGGGCATTCCGACGCCGGTATGGCTGATGGCGGTGGTGTTCGCGCTGGCGTGGTACATGCTGCATCACACCCGCCTCGGCCGCTATATCTATGCGCTGGGCGGTAACGAAGCGGCCACGCGGTTGTCCGGCATCAACGTTAACCGCGTTAAAGTCATCGTCTATTCGCTGTGCGGCCTGCTGGCGGCGCTGGCGGGCACCATCGAAGTGGCGCGTCTCTCTTCGGCGCAGCCGACGGCGGGCACCGGTTATGAACTGGATGCGATTGCTGCGGTGGTGCTGGGCGGGACCAGCCTCGCGGGCGGTAAAGGGCGCATTATGGGCACGCTGATCGGTGCGCTGATTCTCGGCTTCCTCAATAACGGCCTCAACCTGATGGGCGTATCGTCTTACTACCAGATGATTGTCAAAGCCGTCGTCATTCTGCTGGCGGTGCTGGTGGATAACAAAAGCAGTAAGTAACTCTGACCTTCACACAGGATTAAAGAAATGAAAAAGTTAACTGCATTGGCCGTCATCCTTGGCGCCACCCTCAGTGCTGGCGCGATGGCTAAGGATACGATTGCGCTGGTGGTCTCAACCCTGAATAACCCGTTCTTTGTGTCGCTGAAAGATGGCGCACAGAAAGAAGCCGATAAGCTGGGCTATAACCTGGTGGTGCTCGACTCACAGAACAACCCGGCAAAAGAGCTGGCAAACGTGCAGGATCTCACCGTGCGCGGCACCAAACTGCTGCTGATCAACCCAACGGATTCTGACGCGGTCGGTAACGCCGTGAAAATGGCTAACCAGGCGAACATCCCTGTGATTACGCTGGACCGTATGGCGGCGCAGGGGAAAGTTGTCAGCCACGTGGCGTCTGATAACCGCTTCGGCGGCAAAATGGCTGGCGATTTCATCGCGAAGAAACTGGGCGACGGCGCGAAAATCATTGAGCTGCAGGGTATTGCCGGCACCTCCGCTGCCCGCGAACGTGGTGAAGGCTTTAAGCAGGCCGCTGACGCGCACAAATTCAACGTGCTGGCCAGCCAGCCAGCCGACTTCGACCGTACTAAAGGTCTGAACGTGATGCAGAACCTGCTGCAGGCGCATCCGGACGTGCAGGCAGTCTTTGCCCAGAACGACGAAATGGCGCTGGGTGCACTGCGTGCGCTACAGACCGCAGGCAAAACCGACGTGCTGGTGGTGGGCTTTGACGGCACCGCGGACGGCGTGAAGGCGGTAGAATCCGGTAAACTCAGCGCGACCGTTGCACAGATGCCAGACAAGATTGGTATGATTGGCGTCGATACCGCAGATAAAGTTCTGAAGGGCGAAAAAGTGCAGGCGATCAACCCGGTTGACCTGAAACTGGTTACTAAATAAAACCCAAAGAAAAGCATGGCAACGCGCCACCCTCGCGGTGGCGCAACTTCCTGGATAACTCCCTATGAGCAAAAGCGCAAAACTGGCGGTACTCGGCAGCATCAACGCCGACCACATCCTCAACCTCGCCCATTTTCCCCGTCCGGGTGAAACGGTGATCGGGAAACAGTATCAGGTTGCCTTTGGCGGTAAAGGGGCCAACCAGGCCGTCGCGGCTGGCCGGGCCGGCGCTGACATTGCTTTTATTGCCTGCGTGGGTGCTGATGACATCGGCGAACGTATTCGCCAGCAGCTGCAGCAGGACCAGATTGATACCGCTCCGGTGGAAACCGTGGCGCAGGAAGCCACCGGCGTGGCGATGATCTTCGTGAATGGCGAAGGCGAAAATAACATTGGCATCTACTCAGGCGCGAACGCGGCGCTGACGCCAGCCTGTGTGGAGCGCCACCAGCAGGTAATTCGTTCGGCCGATGCGCTGCTGATGCAGCTGGAGTCGCCGCTGGACAGCGTGCTGGCTGCGGCCCGCATCGCGCGCGCCAGTCACACTCAGGTGATCCTCAATCCGGCACCGGCGACCCAGCTCTCTGATGAGCTGCTGGCGCTGATCGACATCATTACGCCGAATGAAACCGAAGCGGAAATCCTCACCGGTATCGCCGTCAACGACGACGACGACGCGGCGCGGGCAGCCCAGGCGCTGCACGCCAAAGGCATCGATACCGTATTGATTACGCTGGGCCGGCGCGGCGTATGGCTCAGCGAGCAGGGCCAGGGACAGCGTATTCCCGGCTTCAGCGTGCAGGCGGTGGATACCATCGCTGCCGGTGATACCTTCAACGGTGCCTTCATTACCGCGCGGCTGGAAGGCGTGGCGATGCAGGATGCGGTCCGTTTTGCCCATGCGGCGGCAGCCATTGCCGTGACGCGCCCGGGCGCACAGCCCTCAGTGCCGTGGCGCACTGAGATTGACGCATTCCTGCAGCAACAGGGTTAAGCGCTTGGCTACCATGAAAGATGTCGCCCGTCTGGCGGGCGTCTCCACCTCCACCGTTTCGCACGTTATCAACAACAACCGTTTTGTTAGTGAACAGGTGCGCGACCGAGTGGAACAGGCGATTCGCGAATTAAACTACGCGCCGTCGGCGCTGGCGCGCAGCCTGAAGATCAAGCAAACGCGCACCATTGGCATGTTACTGACCGCCAGCAGCAACCCGTTCTACTCGGAGGTGGTGCGCGGTGTAGAGAACAGCTGCTATGAACGCGGCTACAGCCTGATTCTGTGCAATACCGAAGGCGATGAAGAGCGCATGAATCGCAGCCTTGAAACGCTGATGCAGAAGCGCGTGGATGGCCTGCTGATGATGTGCACGGAAACCCATCTGCCCTCCGCCGACATCCTTAATCGCTATCCTTCGGTGCCGATGGTGATGATGGACTGGGCGCCGTTTGAAGGGCGCGGCGATATTATTCAGGATAACGCGCTGCTGGGCGGCGAACTGGCTACGCAGTATCTGATTGATCGCGGTTACACCCGCATCGCCTGTATTGCCGGGCCGCTGGATAAAACCCCGGCGCGCCTGCGTCTGGACGGTTTTCATCAGGCGATGGCTGCCAGTGGGCTGGCGGTGCCGCCGGGCTATGTGGTGGACGGCGATTTCGAATTTCAGGGCGGTTTTAACGCCATGAATCAGCTGCTGGCGCTCGATCCGCCACCGCAGGCGGTGTTTACCAGCAACGATGCGATGGCGGTGGGCGTCTATCACGCCCTGTATCAGGCGGGACTGCGCGTGCCGCAGGATATGGCGGTGATGGGCTATGACAACATTGAGCTGGCGCGCTATCTGACGCCGCCGCTCAGTACCATTCATCAGCCGAAAGATGAGCTGGGCGAGCTGGCCATTGATACGCTGATTCATCGTATGAGCGATCCCGACGCCAGCCAGCAAACGCTGGTGCTGACGCCGGAGCTGGTGGAGCGCGGTTCGGTTTAACTGCTTTTACGCGTTTTCTCGCGGTTGGCGATCAGGTTACGGCCATCACCCGGCCGTAACATCAGAAACGCCAGCGCCGACAGCACGGTAATCACGCCCATGGTAAAGAAGGTGGCGTGGAACTGCTGCACCGTGGTGCTCTCAAAATCCTGGTAAAAGCGCAGCACGGCGGCGCTGACCGCCACGCCAAAACTGATCGACACCTGCTGCGTTACCGCCAGCACGCTATTGCCGCCGCTGGCGTTCTCATCATTCAAATCCGCCAGCGTGATGGTATTCATGGCGGTAAACTGGGTGGACATCGCCATGCCCAGTACAAACAGCGCCACCAGCAACATGATGATGCTTCCGTCCGGCGACTGCAGCGCGAAGCTGGCGACCAGCACGCCGATGATAACCGTAATGCCCACCAGCGTTTTACGATAGCCAAAGCGGCGCAGCACCTGAGTCACGGTGGATTTAGCCAGCAGCGAGCCAATCGCCGTAGGGCCCATCATGCAGCCGGCGATGATCGCCGGATAGCCAAATCCTACCTGTAACATCAGCGGCATCAGGAACGGAATACAGCCAGTACCGAGACGCGCGGCAATATTACCGATAATCCCGACGGAGAACGTGCGTGTCTTAAACATCGGCAGACTAATCAGCGGAGCCGGATGGCGGCGCGCATGCATAATATAGAGCAGCAGCAATACCACGCCGCTGACCAGCACCAGCACCGCCTGCCACGGCGATACGATACGCTCGCCAAACAGCTCAATACCGATGGAGATCAGCACCAGGCCAAAACCAAACAGCATAAAGCCGCCGAAATCGAAGCGGCGTTTTGGCGTGGTGAAGTCTGGCATATATTTGCGTGCATAGAAGATGCCGGCGATGCCGATAGGAATATTAATCAGGAAGATCCAGTGCCAGCTGGCGTAGGTGACCAGCAGACCGCCGAGCATAGGGCCAAGAATCGGTCCGACCAGGCCGGGCATGGTGACGAAGTTGAGTACCGGCAGCAGTTCGCTGCGCGGATAGGCGCGCAGCAGCGCCAGACGCGCTACCGGCATCATCATTGCTCCGCCAACGCCTTGCACCACGCGCGAAACCACCAGCATGCTCAGCGATCCGGACAGCGCACAGGCCAGTGACCCGAGCGTGAACAGGGAAACCGCCACAATAAACACCTTACGCGTGCCAAAGCGATCGGCCAGCCAGCCGCTGACCGGAATCAACATCGCGACCGTGAGCGTATAACTGATGACAGCGGACTGCATGGCGAGTGGGGAACGTTCAAGGCTGGTGGCAATGGCGGGAAGCGCGGTATTCAGGATGGTGGCGTCGAGAGCCTGCATAAAAAACGCCATGGCGGCGATCCAGGGCAGGCCGGCCATACTGCGCGCGGAGCGAATCATTGAAAATCCTTCTTGAAGAAAATCGGTCAGCAAAGAGCGTAAGTTAAACAGGATAGCATCGGTCGCTGCGACGATGGCGCTGATTTGTGCCGCTGTGAGAGCTGATTTGCCTGATTATTAGACGGGAAATGTCTGTTTTTACCGCGTTCGTATAAAAAAGTAGCTTTCAGTCAATTTTTTTCAGGAAATGCTTGTCACTTCAGATTAACGCCCTATAATGCGCCACCACTGAGACGGCAAAGCGGCAACGCAGACGGCTCAGCAGGGCGTGAAGTGATTCACCCCGCCGGAGAAAAACGCTGAAAAAAGTGTTTGACTCTGAAGGAGGAAAGCGTAATATACGCCACCTCGCGACAGCAGGCCGAACGCCGCGTCGCACCGCTCTTTAACAATTTATCAGACAATCTGTGTGGGCACTCGCAGGATTGATATCACAAGCCTAACCGGGCTTTAAAAAATATCAAGTCTTTGCTGAGTGAACACGTAATTCATTACGAAGTTTAATTCACAGAGCATCGCTGCACTGGTTGCAGCAAATCAAACTTAAATTGAAGAGTTTGATCATGGCTCAGATTGAACGCTGGCGGCAGGCCTAACACATGCAAGTCGAACGGCAGCACAGAAGAGCTTGCTCTTTGGGTGGCGAGTGGCGGACGGGTGAGTAATGTCTGGGAAACTGCCCGATGGAGGGGGATAACTACTGGAAACGGTAGCTAATACCGCATAACGTCGCGAGACCAAAGTGGGGGACCTTCGGGCCTCACACCATCGGATGTGCCCAGATGGGATTAGCTAGTAGGTGGGGTAATGGCTCACCTAGGCGACGATCCCTAGCTGGTCTGAGAGGATGACCAGCCACACTGGAACTGAGACACGGTCCAGACTCCTACGGGAGGCAGCAGTGGGGAATATTGCACAATGGGCGCAAGCCTGATGCAGCCATGCCGCGTGTATGAAGAAGGCCTTCGGGTTGTAAAGTACTTTCAGCGGGGAGGAAGGCGGTGAGGTTAATAACCTTGCCGATTGACGTTACCCGCAGAAGAAGCACCGGCTAACTCCGTGCCAGCAGCCGCGGTAATACGGAGGGTGCAAGCGTTAATCGGAATTACTGGGCGTAAAGCGCACGCAGGCGGTCTGTTAAGTCAGATGTGAAATCCCCGGGCTTAACCTGGGAACTGCATTTGAAACTGGCAGGCTTGAGTCTCGTAGAGGGGGGTAGAATTCCAGGTGTAGCGGTGAAATGCGTAGAGATCTGGAGGAATACCGGTGGCGAAGGCGGCCCCCTGGACGAAGACTGACGCTCAGGTGCGAAAGCGTGGGGAGCAAACAGGATTAGATACCCTGGTAGTCCACGCCGTAAACGATGTCGACTTGGAGGTTGTGCCCTTGAGGCGTGGCTTCCGGAGCTAACGCGTTAAGTCGACCGCCTGGGGAGTACGGCCGCAAGGTTAAAACTCAAATGAATTGACGGGGGCCCGCACAAGCGGTGGAGCATGTGGTTTAATTCGATGCAACGCGAAGAACCTTACCTGGCCTTGACATCCAGAGAACTTAGCAGAGATGCTTTGGTGCCTTCGGGAACTCTGAGACAGGTGCTGCATGGCTGTCGTCAGCTCGTGTTGTGAAATGTTGGGTTAAGTCCCGCAACGAGCGCAACCCTTATCCTTTGTTGCCAGCGGCTCGGCCGGGAACTCAAAGGAGACTGCCGGTGATAAACCGGAGGAAGGTGGGGATGACGTCAAGTCATCATGGCCCTTACGGCCAGGGCTACACACGTGCTACAATGGCGCATACAAAGAGAAGCGACCTCGCGAGAGCAAGCGGACCTCATAAAGTGCGTCGTAGTCCGGATTGGAGTCTGCAACTCGACTCCATGAAGTCGGAATCGCTAGTAATCGTAGATCAGAATGCTACGGTGAATACGTTCCCGGGCCTTGTACACACCGCCCGTCACACCATGGGAGTGGGTTGCAAAAGAAGTAGGTAGCTTAACCTTCGGGAGGGCGCTTACCACTTTGTGATTCATGACTGGGGTGAAGTCGTAACAAGGTAACCGTAGGGGAACCTGCGGTTGGATCACCTCCTTACCTGAAGATACCTTCCCGCGAAGTGCTCACACAGATTGTCTGATAGAAAAGTAACGAGCAGGACGGCTGCGAAGTCGTGACACTTTGTGTCCCCTTCGTCTAGCGGTTAGGACTCCGCCCTTTCACGGCGGCAACAGGGGTTCGAATCCCCTAGGGGACGCCACTGCTTGGTGACAGGTGAAAGGTGTCTCCACAGAATATCTCAAAACTGACGGTAACGTCGTGTTTGAGATATTGCTCTTTAACAATCCGGAACAAGCTGAAAATTTGAAACGACGCGTCGTGTTCATTCTCCGTAATAAGAATGAAATGGCGATGCGTTCGGGTCTCTCAAATGCTTGCAGTCTGCAGCGTTGCAAAACGCCTGTGGGTTGTGAGGTTAAGCGACTAAGCGTACACGGTGGATGCCCTGGCAGTCAGAGGCGATGAAGGACGTGCTAATCTGCGAAAAGCGACGGTAAGGTGATATGAACCGCTACAGCCGTCGATGTCCGAATGGGGAAACCCAGTGTGTTTCGACACACTATCGTTAACTGAATACATAGGTTAACGAGGCGAACCGGGGGAACTGAAACATCTAAGTACCCCGAGGAAAAGAAATCAACCGAGATTCCCCCAGTAGCGGCGAGCGAACGGGGAGCAGCCCAGGACCTGAATCAGCTTGTGCATCAGTGGAAGCGTCTGGAAAGTCGCGCGATACCGGGTGACAGCCCCGTACACGAAGATGCATGAGCTGTGAGTCCGACGAGTAGGGCGGGACACGTGGTATCCTGTCTGAACATGGGGGGACCATCCTCCAAGGCTAAATACTCCTGACTGACCGATAGTGAACCAGTACCGTGAGGGAAAGGCGAAAAGAACCCCGGCGAGGGGAGTGAAACAGAACCTGAAACCGTGTACGTACAAGCAGTGGGAGCCTACTTGTTAGGTGACTGCGTACCTTTTGTATAATGGGTCAGCGACTTATATTCTGTAGCAAGGTTAACCGCATAGGGGAGCCGAAGGGAAACCGAGTCTTAATTGGGCGTTAAGTTGCAGGGTATAGACCCGAAACCCGGTGATCTAGCCATGGGCAGGTTGAAGGTTGGGTAACACTAACTGGAGGACCGAACCGACTAATGTTGAAAAATTAGCGGATGACTTGTGGCTGGGGGTGAAAGGCCAATCAAACCGGGAGATAGCTGGTTCTCCCCGAAAGCTATTTAGGTAGCGCCTCGTGAACTCATCTCCGGGGGTAGAGCACTGTTTCGGCTAGGGGGCCATCCCGGCTTACCAACCCGATGCAAACTGCGAATACCGGAGAATGTTATCACGGGAGACACACGGCGGGTGCTAACGTCCGTCGTGAAGAGGGAAACAACCCAGACCGCCAGCTAAGGTCCCAAAGTCATGGTTAAGTGGGAAACGATGTGGGAAGGCACAGACAGCCAGGATGTTGGCTTAGAAGCAGCCATCATTTAAAGAAAGCGTAATAGCTCACTGGTCGAGTCGGCCTGCGCGGAAGATGTAACGGGGCTAAACCATGCACCGAAGCTGCGGCAGCGACACTATGTGTTGTTGGGTAGGGGAGCGTTCTGTAAGCCGCTGAAGGTGTGCTGTGAGGCACGCTGGAGGTATCAGAAGTGCGAATGCTGACATAAGTAACGATAAAGCGGGTGAAAAGCCCGCTCGCCGGAAGACCAAGGGTTCCTGTCCAACGTTAATCGGGGCAGGGTGAGTCGACCCCTAAGGCGAGGCTGAAAAGCGTAGTCGATGGGAAACAGGTTAATATTCCTGTACTTGGTGTTACTGCGAAGGGGGGACGGAGAAGGCTAGGTTATCCGGGCGACGGTTGTCCCGGTTTAAGCGTGCAGGTGTGAAGACCAGGCAAATCCGGTCTTCTTTAACACTGAGGCGTGACGACGAGCCGCCACGGCGGTGAAGTAACTGATGCCCTGCTTCCAGGAAAAGCCTCTAAGCTCCAGGTAACACGAAATCGTACCCCAAACCGACACAGGTGGTCAGGTAGAGAATACCAAGGCGCTTGAGAGAACTCGGGTGAAGGAACTAGGCAAAATGGTGCCGTAACTTCGGGAGAAGGCACGCTGGCGCGTAGGTGAAGGGACTTGCTCCCGGAGCCGAGGCCAGTCGAAGATACCAGCTGGCTGCAACTGTTTATTAAAAACACAGCACTGTGCAAACACGAAAGTGGACGTATACGGTGTGACGCCTGCCCGGTGCCGGAAGGTTAATTGATGGGGTTATCCGCAAGGAGAAGCTCTTGATCGAAGCCCCGGTAAACGGCGGCCGTAACTATAACGGTCCTAAGGTAGCGAAATTCCTTGTCGGGTAAGTTCCGACCTGCACGAATGGCGTAATGATGGCCAGGCTGTCTCCACCCGAGACTCAGTG
Organism: Pantoea dispersa; assembly: GCF_019890955.1. Classification (NCBI taxonomy): domain Bacteria; kingdom Pseudomonadati; phylum Pseudomonadota; class Gammaproteobacteria; order Enterobacterales; family Erwiniaceae; genus Pantoea; species Pantoea dispersa. The sequence continues at coordinate 3,950,976 of NZ_CP082346.1, read as the reverse complement.
AAATTGAAATCGCTGTGAAGATGCAGTGTACCCGCGGCAAGACGGAAAGACCCCGTGAACCTTTACTATAGCTTGACACTGAACATTGAGCCTTGATGTGTAGGATAGGTGGGAGGCTTTGAAGCGCGGACGCCAGTCTGCGTGGAGCCAACCTTGAAATACCACCCTTTAATGTTTGATGTTCTAACGTAGGCCCGTTACCCGGGCTGCGGACAGTGTCTGGTGGGTAGTTTGACTGGGGCGGTCTCCTCCCAAAGCGTAACGGAGGAGCACGAAGGTTGGCTAATCCTGGTCGGACATCAGGAGGTTAGTGCAATGGCATAAGCCAGCTTGACTGCGAGAGTGACGGCTCGAGCAGGTGCGAAAGCAGGTCATAGTGATCCGGTGGTTCTGAATGGAAGGGCCATCGCTCAACGGATAAAAGGTACTCCGGGGATAACAGGCTGATACCGCCCAAGAGTTCATATCGACGGCGGTGTTTGGCACCTCGATGTCGGCTCATCACATCCTGGGGCTGAAGTAGGTCCCAAGGGTACGGCTGTTCGCCGTTTAAAGTGGTACGCGAGCTGGGTTTAGAACGTCGTGAGACAGTTCGGTCCCTATCTGCCGTGGGCGCTGGAGAATTGAGGGGGGTTGCTCCTAGTACGAGAGGACCGGAGTGAACGCACCGCTGGTGTTCGGGTTGTCATGCCAATGGCACTGCCCGGTAGCTAAGTGCGGAAGAGATAAGTGCTGAAAGCATCTAAGCACGAAACTTGCCCCGAGATGAGTTCTCCCTGACCCTTTAAGGGTCCTGAAGGGACGTTGAAGACGACGACGTTGATAGGCCGGGTGTGTAAGCGCAGCGATGCGTTGAGCTAACCGGTACTAATGACCCGTGAGGCTTAACCTTACAACGCCAGAGGCGTTTTGGTCTGAGAGACCGAAAGAATTTTCAGCTTTGTTCACCGGATTACGTCCAGTGGATTTTGTGCTGTGACAAGGCGGCACGCGAGACGACGTGAAGGAGCATACACGAGTATGTGACTGAGCGGCGCGAGCGGGGTAACGCAGTCAGAGCGCGAAAGACGCGGACGAAAACAGAATTTGCCTGGCGGCAACAGCGCGGTGGTCCCACCTGACCCCATGCCGAACTCAGAAGTGAAACGCCGTAGCGCCGATGGTAGTGTGGGGCCTCCCCATGCGAGAGTAGGGAACTGCCAGGCATCAAACCCGTGAAGAAGCCCCGGACGAGAGTCCGGGGCTTTTTTACGTCCGTACTCCGGCAAATTTCCCGCCAAAAACCGCGTGATTAGCGGTTTTTTAGCCATTGAACAATATACTCTGCAACCTGATCAGGCTGATTAATATCCAGCACCGGTACCTGAAGCGCTAACGCTTCATCCGTCGCAACGGCAATCACCCACTCGTCCAGTAATTCGTCAATTTCCCCCTTAACGCCGCGCCGCCATAGCACCATCCTGGGCACGGGTTCCTGTTTAAACCCCTCGACCAGCACCAGATCCAGCGATGCAGCGTCCATACGGCTTGCCAGCTGCGCTAAACTAAGCGGCTGTTGTGGCGTTTCACACATTAACGCCCAGCGTTGTTCGCTGGCGACGATCACCTGATCGGCTCCCGCTTTGCGCAGCAGATAACTGTCTTTTCCCGGCGTATCGATGTCCATCTGATGATGGGTATGCTTGATCAGCCCGGGGCGAATGCCCTGCGCTCTCAGTAGCGGAATCACCTGTTGTAACAGGGTGGTTTTGCCGGTGCCACTCCAGCCCACCACCGCCAGTAACGGCACACTCATCACGCACTTTCCTCATTAACCAAATCGTCAGGCGTATTGATATTGCGGAAGGCGGCTTCATCATCATCAAACAGTACGCCGTGTCCGCCATGTTCTCGCATAAACTGCATCAGACGACGTTCTCCGCGCAGCAGCCACGCTTCCAGATCATCGGCCAGCGCACGATGCACCAGGGCCAGCGCCGGATGATCACGCTGACCCGATGTCACCCACACGGCGGCGGCTGCACCACGCTGCTGCCACAGCCGTGCAACAAAATCCTGCGGTAGCCACGGCGTATCGCAGGCGCAAAACGCCACCCATTCGGTCTGGCTGTGCCGCAGGCCGCTGAGCATTCCTGCCAGCGGACCGGGATAATCAGGCAGCGAATCACGAATAACCTGACAACCACTTGCCTGATAACGATCAATGTTACGGTTGGCGCTAATCAACACAATATTGACCTGCGGCTGTAAACGCTGCAGAACGTGCTGATAAAGCGGTTTGCCCTGTAATGGCAGCAAGCCCTTATCCTGACCTCCCATACGGCTGCCTTGCCCGCCTGCGAGGATCACACCGGTAAATGCGGTCATCTTCGTCTCCCTGTTTATTCTGGACGATACTTAACTCGCGGTAGCGAACCACCTGCGCAAAGGAATCAATGATGAAATATCACCGACTCAATGAACTGCTCGAACTGCTGCAGCCTGCCTGGCAGCAAGAACCCGATCTCAACCTGCTGGCATTTTTACAAAAACTGGCGCAGGAATCAGGTTTCAGTGGCCCATTAAGTGAATTAAGCGATGACGTATTGATTTACCATCTCAAAATGCGTGATGCCGGTAGTCAGGCTGTGATCCCGGGTCTGAAGAAAGATTATGAAGTGGACTTCAAAAGCGCGCTATTACGTGCGCGCGGTGTGATCAAGGATGATGAGTAGTGTTATCCTTGCGCGTTCAACGCACAGGTAACACACAGGCACAATGATGAGCGAAGCCGCTTTTAATTTTCAGACGCTGAATCCCGACGTCATCCTCGATGCGCTCTGGGATGCCGGTCTGCGGGTCGAGTCCGGCTTAACCGCCCTGAACAGCTACGAAAACCGCGTCTATCAGTTCAGCGATGAGGATAAGCGACGCTATGTCGCTAAGTTCTATCGTCCGCAGCGCTGGAGCGCCGCGCAGATCGCTGAAGAGCATCGGTTTGCTCAGGATCTGCTGGACGATGAAGTGCCGGTTGCCGCACCGCTGGCGCTACAGGGCACTACGCTCAATCAGCACGCTGGCTTTATGTTCGCGGTGTTCCCCAGCCTCGGTGGCCGGCAGTATGAAACCGACAATGAAGAGCAGATGGAGTGGGTAGGTCGTTTCCTTGGCCGTATCCATCAAACCGGACGCCACAGCCCGTTCCGCCAGCGGCCCACTCTGGGCCTGCAGGAGTATGTGGTTGAGCCACGTCTGCAGCTGGAACAGAGCACGCTGGTGCCTGCCTCGCTGAAGGAGGCGCTACTGAAGGCGTTAGATAAACTCAGCGCCACGCTGCAGCAGAGCTGGCATAGCCAGTGGCAACCGCTCCGGCTGCACGGTGACTGCCATCCCGGCAATATTCTGTGGCGCGATGGGCCGATGTTTGTCGATCTCGATGACGCGCGCACCGGTCCGGCAGTGCAGGATTTGTGGATGCTGGTGAACGGCAGCCGTCAGGAGCAATTGATCCAGTGGGATATTTTGCTGGAAGCGTATAACGAATTTGGTGATTTCGATTTACACGAATTGACACTGATTGAGTCTTTACGCGCCATGCGCATGGTTTATTATCTGGCCTGGGTGGTATGCCGCTGGCAGGATCCCGCTTTTCCGCGCGCCTTCCCCTGGATGACCGATGAGGACTTCTGGCGCCGGCAGATTGCACTATTTATCGAGCAGGAAAGGCTGTTACACGAACCGCCGTTACAGCTTAGCCCGCAATTTTAATGAAGTACTCAGGAGATGTTCTCACGATGAAAAAGATTTGGTTTGCGCTGGTAGGTTTGATGCTGGCATTTAGCGCCTCAGCGGCACAGTTCAACGACGGTAAACAGTACGTTACGCTGCCAAAACCGGTCGCCGGTGAGCCGCAGGTTATGGAATTCTTCTCCTTCTTCTGCCCGCACTGCTACCAGTTTGAACGCATTTACCACGTCAGCGATGCGGTGAGAAAGAATCTGCCAGCGGATACCAAAGTGACCAAATATCACGTTGATTTTCTCGGCGGCGACTTCGGTCCGGTGGTCACGCATGCGTGGGCAGTGGCAATGGCGCTGGGTGTGGAAGATAAAGTGACCGCACCGATTTTCGACGGCATCCAGAAGACCCAGACCATTACCGACGCAGCCAGCCTGAAAGAAACCTTTATTAAAGCAGCGGGTATCACCTCTGAAGATTACGATGCAGCGTGGAACAGCTTCGCCGTGAAGGCGCTGGTCGCACAGCAGCAGAAAGCGGCCTCGGATGTTAATCTGCAGGGCGTACCGGCGATTTTCGTTAACGGCAAATACATGGTTAACAACGGCGGCCTGGACACCAGCTCAATGGATAACTTCGTGGCGGATTATGCCAACGTCGTGAAATTCCTGGTTGAGAAAAAGTAATTAAGCGCTGACAACGCGATGGCTTATGCTGTAGCGGCGCGGTTATCACCCGCCGCTACAGTGAAACCAACCCACACCATATCCTTAATTCACTAAGCCATTCATCCCTTACCGCCAGCGTTTTTTGATTACCCTTTCGCTTAATATCCACATAGACGATCGCCTTTTTAAAAAGGTGTTTCGTATCACGGCAAGATTATAACTGACTGATTGTAAAAGAATTTTAACCGTAAAATGATTGCAATTAACGTAAATAACAATACGTTATGAATTTTACGCACAAAGTTATCCACAAGATGATCCTTGCGATCCGCGCCGCGTAACCGCGAAAAAGATCCTCACTTTCTGCTGTTACTTCAACATTGTTCGCTGGTTGTGGCATCCTTATAACCCTGATTATCGCAACGAAGAAAATACAAACCTATGGCGCAAATTGCAGAAAATCCCCTGATTCTGGTAGATGGCTCTTCCTACCTCTACCGTGCATATCATGCCTTTCCGCCGCTGACCAACAGTGCGGGTGAGCCAACCGGCGCCATGTATGGTGTGCTCAACATGCTGAAAAGCCTGCTGATGCAGTATCAACCCAGCCATGTGGCTGTGGTCTTCGATGCCAAAGGCAAAACGTTCCGCGATGAGCTGTTTGAAAATTACAAATCGCATCGTCCACCGATGCCGGACGATTTACGCGCGCAAATCGCGCCGCTGCATGAAATGGTAAAAGCCATGGGGCTGCCGCTGCTGGCGGTGTCCGGCGTGGAAGCCGATGACGTGATTGGCACGCTGGCGCTGGAAGCGGAAAAGCAGGGGCGTGCGGTGCTGATCAGCACCGGCGATAAAGACATGGCGCAGCTGGTGACGCCGGGCATTACTCTGATTAACACCATGACCAACACCGTGCTCGGTCCGGAAGAAGTCGAGCAGAAATACGGAGTACCGCCTTCGCTGATTATCGATTTCCTCGCCATGATGGGCGACAGCTCGGACAACATCCCGGGCGTACCGGGCGTGGGCGAGAAAACCGCACAGGCGCTGCTGCAGGGGCTGGGCGGCATGCAATCCATCTACGACAACCTTGATAAAGTGGCCGGGCTCTCCTTCCGTGGAGCAAAAACCATGGCGGCGAAGCTGGAGCAGAATCGCGATGTGGCGTTTCTCTCCTACCAGCTGGCGACCATCAAAACCGATGTGGAACTGGAGCTGGCCTGCGAGCAGCTGACGGTTAACGAGCCTGACGTTGAAGCATTGCAGACGCTGTTCAGCCGCTATGAATTCAAACGCTGGCTAGCCGATCTGCAGGAAGGAAAATGGCTGCAGGGTAAAAAGAGTAATAGCCAGGCGCAGAAATCGTTGCCGGATGAACCCGTCGTGGCCGCAGCGGAAACGGTCAGCGTGCTGTCATCCGACGGCTATGTCACCATCCTCGACGAGGCGACCTTTGCCGACTGGCTGAAAAAACTGCAAAGCGCCGACGTGTTTGCTTTTGACCTGGAAACCGATTCGCTGGATACCCTGAGCGCCAATATTGTCGGCATTGCCTTCGCCGTGGCACCGGGCGAGGCCGCTTACCTGCCGGTGGCGCATGACTATCTTGACGCGCCACCGCAGCTGGATCGCGCCGCGGTGCTGAAGCAGCTGAAACCGCTGCTGGAGGACAGTAAAGCAGCGAAGGTCGGGCAGAATCTGAAGTACGATCGTGGCGTGCTGAAAAATTACGATATTGAGCTGAACGGCATCAAATTCGACACCATGCTGGAGTCTTACTGCCTGAACAGCGTCGGCGGCAAGCATGACATGGACAGCCTGGCGGCCCGCTGGCTTAACCACAAAACCGTCACTTTCGAAGAAATCGCCGGTAAAGGTAAAAATCAGCTCACCTTCAATCAGATCGCGCTTGAGCAGGCGGCGCACTATGCGGCAGAAGACGCTGACGTCACGCTGCAGCTGCACTTGCAGATGTGGCCGAAGCTGGAGCAGGAAGCTGGTCCGAAACAGGTATTCGAGGCGATTGAGATGCCGCTGGTGACGGTCATTTCCCGCGTAGAGCGCAACGGTGTGCTGATCGATCAGAACATCCTCGCGAAACATTCGCAGGAGCTGACCACGCGTCTGGCCGAGCTGGAGCAGAAGGCGCACGAGCTGGCCGGCGAGCCTTTCAACCTCTCCTCCACCAAACAGCTGCAAACCATTCTGTTTGAGAAGCAGGGGATTAAGCCGACGAAGAAAACGCCGGGCGGCGCGCCATCGACCAGTGAAGAAGTGCTGGCTGAGCTGGCGCTCGACTATCCGCTGCCGAAAGTGATTCTTGAGCATCGCGGCCTGTCAAAGCTGAAATCCACTTACACCGATAAGCTGCCGCAGATGATCAATCCGATCACCGGCCGGGTACACACCTCTTATCACCAGGCGGTGACGGCCACCGGACGACTCTCCTCGACCGACCCGAACCTGCAAAACATTCCGGTGCGCAACGAAGAGGGACGGCGCATCCGTCAGGCGTTTATTGCGGGCGCGGATAAGCGCATCGTGGCTGCCGACTATTCGCAGATTGAGCTGCGAATTATGGCGCACCTGTCGCAGGACAAAGGCCTGCTGGATGCGTTTGCGCAGGGTGAGGATATCCACCGCGCCACGGCGTCTGAAGTGTTTGGTGTGGCGCTGAGCAAGGTTTCCGGTGAGCAGCGCCGCAGTGCGAAAGCAATCAACTTCGGACTGATTTATGGCATGAGCGCATTTGGTTTGTCGCGTCAGCTGAACATTGGTGCCGGCGAAGCGAAGAAGTACATGGATCTCTACTTTGAGCGCTATCCGGGCGTGCTGCGTTATATGGAAGCGACGCGCGCGCAAGCCGCGGATAAGGGATACGTCGAGACGCTGGATGGTCGTCGTCTGTGGCTGCCGGACATCAACTCCAGCAATGCCATTCGCCGTAAAGCTGCCGAACGTGCGGCGATCAACGCACCGATGCAGGGCACCGCAGCGGACATCATCAAACGTGCCATGATCGCCGTTGACGGCTGGCTGCTGCAGCAGAACAGTGACGAGGTGAAAATGATCATGCAGGTACACGATGAACTGGTATTTGAGATCCACAAAGATGCCGTCGCAGGTGCCAGCCAGACGATCCGCGAACTGATGGAGAACAGCATGAAGCTGGATGTACCGCTGCAGGTTGAAGTGGGAACCGGCGATAACTGGGATCAGGCGCACTAAGGGCCTGCTGCCCGCCACAGATGCTGGTGGCGGGTAGCGTCATAAGAAAAAAGTTTACTTAATCGGTTCAGCCGGTCATCAAAACTGCCGGTAAAATACAGGTTAAGTAACTGCTTATCGGCTAAGCATTTTTTTGGTAATTAAACTACATGCCCTGCGCGAAAATGTGACGAAGCTGGTAAAAAAGATGTCGAATTCTGAAACTTAACAACAAAAAACCCTTTGTTGGTCAGAAAAAATCGGGTAAAGTTCATCGCGTAGGGTACAGAGGTAAGATGTTCTATCTTTCAGACCTTTTACTTCACGTAATCGGATTTGGCTGAATATTAGCCGCCCCAGTCATTTATGACTGGGGCGTTTTTTATTGGGCTTTTTCTGAAAAAAAGCGGACGCAAAGGCCCGCTCTGGCGCTATTCTGACAGCGCTTCACCGTCGCCTTCCTGCGCCGGAGTCAGCTCGCTAAACCAGGTATCAAGTTTCTGACGCAGCTTATCGACGCCCAGTTTTTTTAGCGATGAGAACATCTCGACCTGGACATCGCCCATAAATGCCAGCGATGCCTCACGCACCATGTTCAACTGCGCTTTACGGGCACCGGAAGCCAGCTTGTCGGCTTTAGTCAGCAGAATCAAAACCGGAATACCGCTCTGCACCGCCCATTCAACCATTTGCTGATCGAGATCTTTAAGCGGATGGCGGATATCCATCAGCACCACCAGTCCTTTCAGGGCCTGACGTTTCTGCAAATATTCACCCAGCGCGCGCTGCCATTTACGCTTCATCTCTTCCGGGACTTCCGCATAACCGTAACCTGGTAAATCCACCAGGCGTTTGCCTTCCACCACTTCAAACAGGTTAATCAGCTGCGTGCGGCCTGGTGTTTTACTGGTACGCGCCAGGCTTTTCTGGTTGGTCAGGGTATTCAGCGCGCTGGATTTGCCTGCATTTGAGCGCCCGGCAAAGGCAACTTCAATGCCCGTATCCGCCGGTAGATGACGAATATCCGGCGCGCTGAGCATGAAATGGGTGACGTGATAGTTCAAAGCAGACAATGTAAAACTCCAGCAGAATGATCGGGCAATGGCGCTGATTATACCTGTTATGGCGCAAAAGTGCCCGACAGGCGTCTTAACGCGCCATTTTGTAAGAGATCGCCGCTAACAGCTACCAGTGATGACGGATTCATGCAACATTCATTCATTATATTACTGTTTATTTTCATGGTCTTACGCTAAATATGAAAAAGACCGCTCTAAATTAGAGACAAGTCTCACTTGTTCAATTTACTGTTTGGTCTACATTTGTTGTCAGTGCACGGCAGCACCCATCAGGATGATGAGCTCAGGAGCGTCGGGGATGACCGCGAGCATGGCAGGAGAGCGATTCAGGCAGGAATCGGACAGGGACAGGGATTACTCGCAGGAGCGATGTGGCGATGGAGCAACCGGGACGTTGTGAGCCGTAAAGGATTTGACGCGTGTTTCCTTCATATGAAGGTGCGAAATAAGGCGATAGCACAGGCTATCGCCTTTTTTCTTTGTCATCTTTCTGCTAGATTTCGCCGCAATTCTATACTGAACTCACCAGGCATCGCCGAGACCGAACACATGAAGCAACCTGCACCAGCCCAGCGTGGCAAACTTGCTGCTAAAGCGAAACGCAAATCGCGTGAAGAACTGAACCAGGAAGCCCGCGATCGCAAGCGCGATAAAAAGCACAGCGGCCACAAATCCGGCAGCCGCGCCAACCCGGAAACGCAAAGCGCCGGTAAAGGGCACAGCAAAAAGAGCGCCGATCCGCGCGTGGGCAGCAAAAAGCCGGTCGCGCTGGTGGCGGACGGCAAAACCCTGCCCGAGAAGAAAGTGGCGAAGCCAAAGCCCAAAGCCGAAAAAGTGCGTCTGACGCCGCAGGAAGAGCTGGCGAAGCTGGAGAACGATGAGCGTCTCGACACGCTGCTCGATCGCCTTGAGAGCGGCGAAACCCTGAGCGCAGAAGATCAGGCGTGGCTGGATGAGACGCTGGATCGCATCGACGAGCTGATGGAAACGCTGGGCATTGCGCTGGACGACGACGCCGAAGATGAGCAGGCAGAAGAGGATATGATGCGCCTGCTTAAGGGCCACTAACCGCCATTTTTGATCGGCATGCGGCTTTGCGCATGCCGCGCTAAACAGGTATTCACCTATGTTTTGGCCTGGATCAATTTTAGCGCTGCTGCTGACATGTTATCTGCTGTGGTTATTGTTTAAACTACGCCGCCTGTCGCGGCTGAAATCGCGCTTACGGCGGCGTTCCGCCCAGCGCTTCGTCTCCTCTTCTGCCACGCGACCCGCCCTCAGACGACGTCACCGTAAGGAGTGAGCATGTCATCGCAGCAGATTGAGTGGGATCAGCGGCTTATCGAAAAATACAATTACGCCGGTCCGCGTTACACCTCCTATCCCACCGCGCTGGAATTCAGTGAAAGCTTTGGCGCGTGCGATTTTCAGCGCGCGGTTGAGCGCTATCCCGAGCGCGCCCTGTCGCTGTATGTGCATATCCCGTTCTGCCATCGTCTGTGTTACTTCTGCGGCTGCAATAAAATCGTGACGCGCCAGCTGCACAAGGCCGATCGCTATCTGGAGGTTCTGGCGCAGGAGATTCGTCAGCGCGCACCGCTGTTTGCCGGCCGTCGCGTTACGCAGCTGCATTGGGGCGGCGGCACGCCCACCTTCCTTAATCAGCAGCAGGTCAGCCGGCTGGTGGCGCTGCTGCGCAGCCATTTCGACATCGCTGACGACGTTGAGATGTCGATCGAAGTCGATCCGCGTGAAATTGAGCTGGAGATGATCGATCATCTGCGCGCAGAGGGCTTCAATCGCCTGAGCATGGGCGTGCAGGATTTCAACAAGGCGGTGCAGGAGCGGGTCAACCGCGTTCAGGATGAAGAGACCATTTTCGCCCTGGTGCAGCGTGCCCGCGCGCAGGGATTCCGCTCAGTCAGTCTGGATTTAATCTACGGCCTGCCGCTGCAGACGCCAGAGAGCTTTGCCTTTACGCTGCAGCGGGTGATTGCGCTCAATCCGGATCGCCTTAGCGTCTTCAACTATGCGCACATGCCTGCGCTGTTTGCCGCTCAGCGCAAAATCAAAGATGAGGAGCTGCCGACGGCGGCGCAGAAGCTGCAAATCCTGCAGCAAACCATCGCGACGCTGACCGATGCGGGATACCAGTTTATTGGCATGGACCATTTTGCCAAACCGGATGATGAACTGGCGGTGGCGCAGCGCGCCGGCGTACTGCATCGCAATTTCCAGGGTTATACCACGCAGGGCGAAACCGAACTGCTCGGACTGGGGGTTTCGGCCATCAGCATGCTGGGCGACAGCTATGCGCAGAATCAGAAAGAGTTAAAAGCCTGGTATGCCAGCGTTGAGCAGCAGGGCCATGCGCTGTGGCGCGGTTTAACCCTGAGCGAGGATGATTGTCTGCGGCGGGATGTAATTAAAGCGCTGATCTGTAACTTTGCGCTGGATTTTGCCGACATCGAAGCCCGGTGGCCAGTGGTGTTTGAACGCTATTTTTCTGAGGATTTAGCGCTGCTGGCGCCGCTGGTGGCCGACGGCTTGCTTGAGATAGGTGAGCGCCGGCTGCAGGTCACCGGCATTGGCCGTCTGCTGATTCGCAACATCTGCATGTGCTTTGACCGCTATCTGCGGCAGAAAGCGCGCATGCAGCAATTTTCGCGGGTAATTTAAGCATAAAGGGAGCCAGCGCTCCCTTTATGTTAACTGAACAGACTGACGCTGATGGCGCAAACCACGGCGGCCAGCGCGGTTTGCGGTGAGTGAGTCACAGCATTACCGATTGCCGCCACGTTATGCGCGATCAGCTGGATGACAGATTGCAACATGTTAGCCTCTCCCGATTGCCGCCCGTATGATACTGAACGGCACCGGTCTGTACAGATGTTACGCGCAGAAAGTGTGCAATAAATAACCCTTTTACACTTTTCCGCGTTATTCCATGCCCAGTTCTTTCAGTTTACGCGTGAGCGTATTGCGGCCCCAGCCCAGTAAACGTGCCGCTTCCTGCTTGTGGCCCTGCGTATGACGCAGCGCAGTGGTCAGCAGCGTACGCTCCATCTCCGGCTGTGCTTCTGACAGCAGGTTTTGATGACCGGAACGCAGCGCGCGGTCTGCCCACTGCGCCAGCAGCGTTGCCCAGCTGTCCGGCAGCGACTGCACCGGATTTTCCGGCGTACTCGACTCAAACAGCTCCGGCGGCAGATCCTGAATCAGCACTTCCTGGCCCGCGGCCATCACCGTCAGCCAGCGGCAGGTGTTCTCCAGCTGACGCACGTTACCCGACCAGTGCAGTCGCGTCAGCGCGGCTTCGGTCTCTGGGTGCAGAATTTTCGCTTCCACGCCCAGCTCACGCGCTGCGACCTGCAGGAAGTACCGCGCCAGACGCGGAATATCCTCGCGACGTTCACGCAGCGGCGGCAGATGCACGCGAATCACGTTGAGGCGGTGGAACAGGTCCTCACGGAATTTGCCCTCCTGCACGCGCAGCTCCAGATTCTGGTGGGTAGCGGCGATGATGCGCACATCCACTTTGACCGGCGCATAGCCGCCAACACGATAGAACTGGCCATCGGCCAGCACGCGCAGCAGGCGCGTCTGTACATCAAGCGGCATATCGCCGATTTCGTCGAGAAACAGCGTGCCGCCATCGGCCTGCTCAAAGCGGCCCTGACGAATCTGGTTCGCGCCGGTAAACGCGCCTTTCTCGTGGCCAAACAGCTCCGATTCGATCAAATCCTTCGGGATCGCCGCCATATTCAGCGCGATAAACGGGGATTTGGCGCGCGGGCTGTGGCGATGCAGCGCATGCGCGACCAGCTCTTTACCGGTACCGGACTCGCCGTTGATCAGCACGCTGATCGACGAACGCGACAGACGGCCGATGATGCGGAAGACATCCTGCATCGCCGGCGCTTCGCCGATGATGTCGGTGGTCGGGCCGCTTACCGGCTGATTGCGCGGCTGCTGCTGCTCCTGATAGTGACTGATGGCGCGCTCTACCAGTGCGACCGCTTCATCAATATCAAACGGCTTAGGCAGGTAATCAAACGCGCCCTGCTGATAAGCGCTGACCGCCGCGTCGAGGTCCGAATGCGCGGTCATAATGATGACCGGCAACATCGGATGACGCTGTTTGATCTGCTTCAGCAGCGCCAGACCATCCATGCCTGGCATACGAATATCCGACAATAATACGTCCGGGGTTTTGGTCGAGAGCGCATCCAGCACCTCGTTGCCGCTGTCAAAGGTGGCGCAGCTTAAACCGGCTCCAGTGAGCGCACGTTCAAGCACCCAGCGGATGGAGCTATCGTCATCGACGATCCAGACTATCCCTCGTTGCATAGAAACCTCACTGGCGAATAGGCAGGTAAACCGAGAATTCGGTGTGGCCTGGCCAACTGTTAAATTCAATTTTTCCCGAATGCTGATCGATCAGGCTGCGGGCGATAGAGAGACCTAAACCGGTGCCGCCTTCGCGTCCGCTGACCATCGGATAGAACAGCGTATCCTGCAGCTGGGCCGGAATGCCCGGGCCATCATCTTCAATGTCGATACGCGCCACCAGCCGGTAACGCGTGCCGTGTAACGTCAGCTGAAACGCGGTACGGGTGCGGATGACAATGGTGCCGCCCGCTTCGCCCAGCGCCTGCAGCGCGTTACGCACCACGTTGAGCAGCACCTGCTCAATCTGGTCCGGGTCGTGCGGCAGCTCCGGCAGGCTGGGGTCATAATCACGCACCAGCGAGACGTTTTCCGGCAGCTCCATCGACACCAGGTTAACCACACGTTCAGCCACCTGATGGATGCTCTGGGTCACGTGCAGTCCGGGCTGCTGCGGACCCAGCAGGCGGTCGACCAGGTTACGCAGCCGGTCGGCCTGCTCAATAATCACTTTGGTATATTCATTCAGCGCCGGATCGGGCAGGGCGCGCGATAACAGCTGTGCCGCGCCGCGCAATCCGCCGAGCGGGTTTTTAATTTCGTGCGCCAGGCCGCGTACCAGATCGCGCGCGGCAACCTGCTGGGCGTGCTGAATCTGCTCCTGGCTGAGACGGCGCTGATTATCCATCGGCGCCATTTCCAGCAGAATAAATCCGTCGGGTAGACGCTGTGCCGTGAGCGACATAATGTGTGCGCGGCCATCCACCACTAACGTGACTTCGCTATCGGTAAAGCCCTGGCCTGCCCCTAAACTCTCGCTCATTACCTCAATGTTCAGCGAAAAATAGCCGGTAAGTTCCGGTAAGGGCGTGCCGAACAATTTTCGTGAGCTTTGCGCCAGTAACTGCTGGGCCGCCGGGTTGGCGTAGTGGATAACCAGATCGTTATCGACCAGCAAAATACTGTTGATCAGGGAGTTGAGAATCTGCCCCGCGTCGGGCAGCGTGCCAGTTGCCATACAGCGTTCCTCTGCACTAAATTAGTGCATTATAGCCTTTGGGGACGCAAATCTATCCGTCGAACGATGAATTCGCGGTGAAAAAAGCCCATCCGGAGATGGGCTAAAGTTTCCACGGCAACAAAAAATCTTCAGCGCCATGATTAGCACCGTCGCGGCGATGGCGGCTACGGTGCATCTGCGCGAATCTTTTAAGGATTAAACGCTGTAGTACAGTTCGAACTCAACCGGGTGCGGCGTCATGCGTACGCGGTCGTTGTCAGCTTTACGCAGTTCGATGTAAGCATCGATAGCGTCGTCGGTGAACACGCCGCCACGGGTCAGGAACTCGCGGTCTTCGTTCAGTGCATTCAGCGCTTCTTCCAGTGAACCGGCCACTTTTGGAATCTCAGCTTCTTCTTCCGGCGGCAGGTCGTACAGGTTTTTGTCCATCGCATCGCCAGGGTGGATCTTGTTGATCACGCCGTCGAGGCCGGCCATCAGCAGTGCGGTGAACGCCAGGTATGGGTTAGCCGCTGGATCCGGGAAGCGCGCTTCGATACGACGTGCTTTCGGGCTGGCCACCACCGGGATACGGATAGAGGCAGAACGGTTACGTGCTGAGTAAGCCAGCATTACCGGTGCTTCGTAGCCTGGGACCAGACGCTTGTATGAGTTGGTGGTCGGGTTTGCCAGGGCGTTGATGGCTTTAGCGTGCTTGATGATACCGCCGATGTAGAACAGGGCAGTTTCAGACAGGCCGCCGTATTTGTCGCCAGAGAACAGGTTTACGCCGCCTTTAGACAGTGACATGTGGCAGTGCATACCGGAACCGTTGTCGCCAAACATCGGCTTCGGCATAAAGGTCGCCGTTTTGCCGTAGGCGTGCGCGACGTTGTGCACGACATATTTGTAGATCTGAATTTCGTCAGCTTTCTTGGTCATGGTGTTGAAGCGGGTAGCCACTTCGTTCTGACCCGCGGTTGCCACTTCGTGGTGATGCGCTTCAACCACCAGACCCATCTGCTCCATGGTCAGACACATGGCAGAACGGATGTCCTGTGAAGAGTCAACCGGTGGCACCGGGAAGTAGCCGCCTTTCAGACCTGGACGGTGACCTTTGTTACCGCCTTCGTACTCTTTACCGGTGTTCCAGGCTGCTTCGATGTCGTCGATAGCCACGTGTGAGCCGGAAGTTGAAGAGCCGAAACGGATGTCGTCAAACAGGAAGAACTCTGGCTCAGGTCCGAACAGTACGGTGTCGGCGATGCCGGAAGAACGCAGGAACTCTTCTGCGCGCTTGGCAATGGAGCGCGGGTCGCGATCGTAGCCCTGCAGCGTGCCTGGCTCGAGAATGTCACAGCGGATGATGAGCGTCGGATCTTCGAAGAACGGATCCATTACGGCAGTTGTTGCATCCGGCATCAGCACCATGTCTGATTCGTTAATGCCTTTCCAGCCGCCGATGGAAGAGCCATCGAACATTTTGCCTTCTTCGAAGAAGTCAGCGTTAACCTGGTGAGCAGGGATAGTAACGTGCTGTTCTTTACCTTTAGTATCGGTAAAACGCAGGTCAACAAACTTAACTTCGTGCTCGTTCATCATCGAGAGAACGTGTTCAGCGGACATACTCAACTCTCCTGGAAATGGTCATTTTGTCGTCGTGGTGAGAGAACTTCTGTTGCCGGGAATGTGTCACGACTACTGACCACCCCTGACCAAGATCTCGGCAAGCTCTTCAACCGTTGTGCAACTGTCGTTTTCGCTTAAAAGATATAAAGCGAATTCTGTGCCAACTTTATTACAATGGTGAAAATGGCGCTGTGATGCGCCCTGCGGTGAGACGACGGCTGCACCAGCGTGGATGGAATGCACCAAAATAGTGCCGTCAGTTTAGGGGTAAGCACTTAAATGGTGCAAAGCGCCATCAAAGTGCAGCTTAATGCACCGTTATTGGTGCTAAAAACGCGCACTGCGAGAATCTTTCGGCGAAAACTGTGATCATGTTCAGTCTTTCGCTTAATCCGTGTACAATACCGCGTTATTTCTATAATGCCTGAGGCAAAGCTGTGATCGAAAATTTGCGTAACATCGCCATCATCGCGCACGTTGACCATGGTAAGACCACCCTGGTTGACAAACTGCTGCAACAGTCCGGTACTTTTGATGCCCGTACCGAAGCGACTGAGCGCGTGATGGACTCCAACGATTTGGAGAAAGAGCGTGGGATTACCATCCTCGCGAAAAACACCGCCATCAAATGGAACGACTACCGTATCAACATCGTTGATACCCCGGGACACGCCGACTTCGGTGGTGAAGTTGAGCGCGTCATGTCCATGGTGGATTCGGTGCTGCTGGTTGTAGACGCGATGGATGGCCCTATGCCGCAAACCCGCTTCGTAACCAAGAAAGCCTTTGCCCACGGTTTGAAGCCGATTGTAGTCATCAACAAAGTTGACCGTCCTGGCGCGCGTCCGGATTGGGTTGTTGACCAGGTATTTGACCTGTTCGTCAACCTCGACGCGACTGACGAGCAGCTCGATTTCCCGATCATTTATGCGTCTGCGCTGAATGGTATCGCCGGTCTGGATCACACCGACATGGCTGACGACATGACCCCGCTGTATCAGGCCATCGTCGACCACGTTTCTCCACCGCAGGTTGAAGTTGAAGCCCCACTGCAGATGCAGATCTCGCAGCTGGACTACAACAACTACCTCGGCGTAATCGGTATCGGCCGCATCAAGCGCGGTAAAGTGAAGCCAAACCAGCAGGTTACTGTAATCGACAGCGAAGGGAAAACCCGTAACGCGAAAGTCGGTAAAGTGCTGGGCCATCTGGGTCTGGAGCGTATTGAATCCGACCTGGCTGAAGCGGGCGACATCATCGCTATCACCGGTCTGGGCGAGCTGAACATCTCCGACACCATCTGCGACACGCAGAATGTGGAAGCGCTGCCGGCGCTGAGCGTGGATGAGCCAACCGTAACCATGTTCTTCAACGTCAACACCTCACCGTTCTGTGGTAAAGAAGGTAAGTTTGTGACGTCGCGTCAGATCCTTGAGCGTCTGAACAAAGAGCTGGTGCACAACGTAGCGCTGCGCGTAGAAGAAACTGAAGATGCTGATGCATTCCGCGTATCCGGTCGTGGTGAGCTGCATCTGTCAGTTCTGATCGAGAATATGCGTCGTGAAGGCTACGAGCTGGCGGTATCCCGTCCGAAAGTTATCTACCGTGAATTCGAAGGCCGCAAGCAGGAGCCATTCGAAAACGTTACCCTCGACATCGAAGAAACCCATCAGGGTTCAGTGATGCAGGCGATGGGTGAGCGTAAAGGCGACCTGAAAAACATGGATCCGGATGGTAAAGGCCGCGTACGTCTCGACTACGTGATCCCAAGCCGTGGTCTGATCGGCTTCCGTAACGAATTCATGACCATGACTTCCGGTACCGGTCTGCTGTACTCCACCTTCAGCCACTACGACGACGTGCGTCCGGGCGAAGTGGGCCAGCGTCAGAACGGCGTGCTGATCTCCAACGGTCAGGGTAAAGCGGTTGCCTTCGCCCTGTTCGGCCTGCAGGATCGCGGTAAGCTGTTCCTCGGTCACGGTGCGGAAGTGTATGAAGGCCAGATCATCGGTATTCACAGCCGTTCTAACGACCTGACCGTAAACTGCCTGACCGGTAAGAAACTGACCAACATGCGTGCGTCAGGTACTGACGAAGCGACCACCCTGGTACCACCGCAGAAAATGACGCTGGAGCAGGCTATCGAGTTCATCGATGACGACGAACTGGTAGAAGTGACGCCGCAGTCAGTACGTATTCGTAAACGCCACCTGACCGAGAACGATCGCAAACGCGCGTCTCGCGGCAGCAAAGAGTAAGCGAAATCGTCTGATAATGAGCCCCGCACCCGCGGGGCTTTTTTTTGCCTGCCGTCTGAGGCAGCGCGACCCGCACGAAATCAGACCCCGCTTGCGGAATGCGGATTTCCCCTAAGCGTACCTGTTCAGGCTTGCCTTTTACCGCTAGAGTGAATGATCCAGGGAACGTAGAGGAGAGGTGTCATGCTGTACATCTTTGATTTAGGCAATGTGATTGTTGATATCGATTTCAATCGGGTACTCGGCGTCTGGAGCGATCTGGGACGCGTGCCGCTTGCCACGCTGCAGAGCCGTTTTCGCATGGACGAGACCTTCGAGCAGCACGAGCGGGGCGAAATCAGCGACCCGGAGTTTGCCGCGCGGCTGTGTGACCAGCTCGATATTGCCCTGAGCTATCCGCAGTTTACCGCTGGCTGGCAGGCGGTGTTTGTCGGCGTGCGTCCGGAAACGCTGGCGATCATGAACCAGCTGCGCGCCAGCGGCGAGCGCGTGGTGATTATGTCTAACACCAACCAGCTGCATTTCGAGTTCTGGCCAACGCAGTATCCGGAAGTGCAGCAGGCTGCCGACCACATCTATATGTCGCAGGATATCGGCATGCGCAAACCAGAAGCGCGCATCTGGCACTACGTACTGGAGCATGAAGGCTTCACCGCCGATCAGGCGGTATTCTTTGATGACAACCAGGCCAATGTTGATGCGGCGCGCGCGCTGGGCATTGAGAGCGTGCTGGTCGAAGATGCGAAAACTGTGCCTGACTGGTTTGCGAGCCGTCGCTGAGTGACCATGCGAACTCATCTGCGCCACTCGGCGCATGCGTTTTTCCTGTGGATCAAACTGCTGTGGCGCCGCATCGATGAAGACAACATGACCATGCAGGCCGGTAATCTGGCCTACGTGTCGCTGCTGGCGCTGGTGCCGCTGATTGCCGTGGTATTCGCGCTGTTTGCCGCCTTCCCGGTGTTCTCCGACATCAGCGTGCAACTGAAGAACTTCATCTTCACTAACTTCATGCCGGCCGCCGGGGATGTGATTCAGCGCTATCTCGATCAGTTTGTCGCCAACGTCAACAAAATGACGGCGGTGGGGGCGGTCGGGCTGATTGTCACTGCGCTGCTGCTGATGCACTCGGTCGACAGCGCACTCAACGCCATCTGGCGCAGCGACAAGCCGCGCCCGATGGTTTACTCCTTTGCGGTCTACTGGATGATTCTGACGCTGGGACCGCTGCTGGCCGGTGCCAGTCTGGCTATCAGCTCCTATCTGCTGTCGCTGCGCTGGGTGAACGTGACCGGCGTCACCAGCCTGATCGATCAGGCGCTGCGCATCTTCCCGCTGGTTTTGTCGATTCTCGCCTTCTGGCTGCTGTACAGCATTGTGCCGACGCGGCGCGTGCCGGGACGCGATGCGTTGATAGGTGCGGTGGTCGCGGGTCTGCTGTTCGAGCTGGGCAAAAAAGGCTTCGCGCTCTATGTTACGATGTTTCCTTCGTATCAGTTAATTTACGGCGTGCTAGCGGTGATCCCCATCCTGTTTCTGTGGGTTTACTGGACCTGGTGTATTGTGTTGTTAGGCGCGGAAGTGACCGTCACGCTGGATGACTATCGCCAGTTAAAACAGCAGGAACGCGATAAAGAACGAGAGGAAACATGATTGCTTTGATTCAGCGTGTGACGCGCGCCAGCGTCAGCGTGGATAACGCCACGGTGGGCGAAATTGGCGCCGGTCTGCTGGTGCTGCTGGGGGTGGAAAAGGGCGATGATGAGCAGAAATCACAGCGCCTGGCGGAGAAAGTGCTGGGCTACCGCATTTTTGGCGATGAGAACGACAAAATGAACCTCAGCGTACAGCAGACAGGCGGTAGCGTGCTGGTGGTTTCGCAATTCACCCTGGCGGCCGACACGCAAAAAGGCATGCGTCCCTCTTTTTCTGGCGGCGCGCATCCAGCGGAAGCCGAGCGCCTCTATCACGACTTCAGCGATCGCTGCCGGGCGCTGGGCGTCACCACCGCCAACGGGCGCTTCGCCGCCAATATGCAGGTTTCGCTGATTAACGATGGTCCGGTGACCTTCTGGTTACAGGTGTGAGATTTTTAGCCGAGCGGCAAGGGATCAGCCACGCAAGCTCCGAACGAGAGAATCACTTTATGTATCATCTTCGCGTACCGCAAACGGCGGAAGAGCTGGATATGTATTACCAGTTCCGCTGGGAAATGTTACGGAAGCCGCTGCGCCAGCCGCAGGGCTCAGAACGTGATGCCTGGGATGCGCTGGCGCATCACCAGATGGTGGTGGATGAGCACGGCAAACCGGTAGCGGTAGGCCGGCTGTATATCAATGCGGAAAATGAAGCGGCGATCCGCTTTCTGGCGGTGCATCCGTCGGTGCAGGGCAAAGGGCTGGGTACGCTGGTGGCGATGACGCTGGAGTCGGTGGCGCGCCAGGAAGGGGCCAAACGCGTCACCTGTAGCGCGCGCGAGGATGCGGTGGAGTTCTTTGCCAAGCTCGGCTTTGTCAATCAGGGCGAAATTACCGCACCGCAAACCACGCCGGTGCGTCACTTCCTGATGATTAAACCGGTGGTGACGCTGGATGATATTCTGCATCGCGCCGACTGGTGTGGACAGCTGCAGCAGGCGTGGTACGAACACATCCCGCTGAGCGAAAAGATGGGCGTGCGCATTCTGCAGTATACCGGGCAGAAGTTTGTTACCACCATGCCGGAAGCCGGCAACCAGAACCCGCACCACACGCTGTTTGCCGGCAGCCTGTTTTCACTCGCCACGCTCACCGGCTGGGGATTGATCTGGCTGCTGCTGCGCGAACGCCATCTCGGTGGCACCATCATTCTGGCCGATGCACATATTCGCTACAGCAAACCCATCAGCGGACGGCCCGGCGCCATCGCCGATCTCGGCTCGCTGAGCGGCGATCTCGACCGGCTGGCGCGCGGACGAAAAGCACGCGTACAAATGGAGGTGGAGCTGTTTGGGGATGATGAGCTGGGCGCGGTGTTTGAAGGTGTCTACATCGTGTTACCCGCCGATCCCGACGGACCGCTGGAAGAGGGCGGTTCAGGCGCGCGCATTAATTAACCACGCAGCGCGCAACAAAACCACAGGGTCACTCTGCATGGCGTAATGCTTGCCAGCTAAGATTCAAATGCATTCAACAACAGTTGCATTTTTGGTAGCGGCGCAATTTATTGCGCGATAAATCGCGCCGCTACAAGAATTGTGCGATTGGCGATGGCCTGACTCGCCCGCATCGCGCTTTTTAGCGCGATCGATCATGCAATCACTGCACCTGCCCGCCACGCATCGTCTGCTGCAGCGACTGCGTATCCGTCGTCACCGACAAACTGCCTTCTGCGCTGGTACGCAGCGGGGCGTCCGCGCTGAGCGAACCCTTCAGCTGCAGCTGCAAATTACTGCTACCGCTCAGCGGCAGCGCAGGCCAGCCCCAGTTTTGCAGCACGTTTGCCGGTACCGCCTGGCCTTTCAGGTTCAGCGTAAACGGACGCTGTGCTTCCTGTCCTGCGGTTGCCGTGCCTTCCAGTAATCCGCTACCGTTAAAGGCGCTCATCTCGCTGACCTCAATCTGCCGATCGCTGGCGTTCAGGCTAATCGACGGATGGCGCAAATCGGTGCGGTTAAAGGTGGCTTCCGCCGCGTTAAAGCTGGCTTTGCCCGCCCAGATGCCCCATTGATGCTGGCGCGCCAGCAGCAGATTTTCTGCATTACCGTCGAGCGCGGTCATCTGGAACGGGAAGGCCGGATTGATATCAATCACCAGGTTACGGTTAGCCGTCGCACGCTTCACCAGCACGCTATCCAGCCAGCCCGGCAGCGTCTGCTGCCAGCGATCGCGCCAGTTTTGCGGCAGCGTGTATTCCAGGCCGGCAATGGCTAAATCGTCAAGCGTCAGGCGCTTATCGCTGCGCGTCCAGCTGCCGCTGGCGCGAATCACGCCGTTGACCCAGCGTGAGCTGAACTGCGTCAGCTGAATGCCCTGCGGTGAGAATTCGGCGTTGACGATCGGATCGTTGAGTTCAAAGCTGCCGTTAATAAAGTTGCCGGCGTTCATGGCCAGCGAACCGTCGTCGCTCTGCCAGTCATCGCCGCGCAGTGTAATGTTCTTCAGGGTCAGATCGAGATCGGTCACCGCCCAGTCCGGGCCCTGCAGGCGCGCATCGGTCATATCCAGCCGGTTGATGCTCACCGAAGGCACGTCACGCAGCGGACTGAGGAACTCGCTCAGGCTCTGCTGAGTTTGCAGGCGGATATCGTTAAGACGCAGCTGGTTGATTTGCCAGTTACCCTGCGCGTCGCGCTCGGCACGTCCGGTCATTGAGCCGCGCGCCAGATCGGCGCCGATATTGCTCAGCACCAGCCGGCGTTTGGCGATATTGCCCTGCAGCAGCACGTTGTTACCGGCGACGCCGTCCAGCGTCATGGCACCTGCGCTCATCTGGAACTGCGCATCGCTGCCCAGCATATCGTCAGGCGTGGGCTTCCACGGCACAATGCCGCCGTTGACCCGCTGCGCCGCCAGCGGCAGGGCGCTGTGCGGGCTTTCGATCTGCACATTATTGAGCTGCAGCCGGTTGGCCTGAATCGGCAGCGTGGTTTGTGGTGACTGGTTAGCGAGGTTGATGTCGCCGTCGCGCACTTCAATGCTGTCGAAATGCAGCGGATCGCTGAACTGCACCAGTGCCAGACCGAGATCGACGCGCTTCGCCACCAGTACCGCCGGCTGGCCGTCGTGGCCGAAGCTGAAGTCATCCAGGATGATGTGGGAAGGCGAGGAGAAGTTGTGCTCAATCTTACTCAGCGACAAATGCCAGGCGGTTTTATCGCTTACCCAACGGCTAAACCAGCCTGCGCCCCACTGGGTTTGCAGCAGCACATAGAGAACCACCAGCGCCAGCAGAATCAGCAGTAACAAGGTAAGGAAAAACTTGCCTAAAAATTTCATCGCATCCATCCATCCCGATATTTATCCGGTGAGTGGTTGTTATGCCTGAATTACCGTTACAGCTCAACAGCCTGGATGAAAAAGCGGATAAATAACAGGCAGGCCGTAGCCTGCCAGCAGCATTACTTTTCCTGTGGAAAGACGAGGTTAAGCACGATAGCGGTGATACCCCCGGCGGCGATGCCGGATGACAGCAGGGTTTTCAGCCAGTCCGGGGCAAATTGCAGGATCAGCGGCTGTTGCGATACGCCAAGGCCCACCGCCAGCGACAGCGCGATGATCATAATGGCGCGGCGATTGAGCGGTTCGCGCGACACGATGCGCACGCCGGAAGCGGCAATGGTACCAAACATCACGATGGTGGCACCGCCCAGTACCGGTTCCGGAATATGCTGCACAAAGCCGCTCACCGCCGGGAACAGGCCGAGTACGATCAGCATCAGCGCCACCACAAAGCCCACGTAGCGGCTGGCCACGCCGGTCAGCTGAATCACCCCGTTGTTCTGACCAAAGCAGGAGTTAGGGAAGGTGTTGAACAGCGCCGACACAAACGAGTTGAGACCATTGGCCAGTACGCCGCCTTTCAGACGCTTCATATACAGCGGACCGCTGACCGGCTGTTCGGAGACATCGGAGGTGGCGGTAATATCGCCGATGGTTTCCAGCGAGGTCACCATAAACACCAGCATTAGCGGAATTAGCAGATTCCAGTCAAAACCCAGGCCGTAATAGAGCGGCGACGGCACGGCCAGCAGCGCCTGGTTGGTGGGTGCAGAGGTAGCGGGCAGCATATCCAGCGCCCAGGCCAGCGCATAACCCACCGCCATGGCGATCACCAGCGACGCGACGCGCAGATAAGGGTTGCGCTGACGGTTGAGCAGGATGATGACCAGCAGCACGGCACCGGCCAGCAGCAGATTTTTCGGCGCACCAAAGCTGTGATCGTTCATGGCGGCGAAGCCTCCGCCAATCGAGGTCAGGCCGACCTGAATCAGCGACAGACCGATAATCATCACCACAATGCCGGACACCAGCGGCGTGATGATGCGGCGCGCGAGGTGCAGCACGCGTGACAGCAACATCTCGGTACAGGAAGCCACCATCAGGGTACCAAACAGCGCTGCCATCATGGTCGGCACATCGGCGCCGCCGTTTTTCAGCGCCATACCGCCCATGATCAGTGGCGTGACAAAGTTAAAGCTGGTGCCCTGAATCGACAGCAGGCCAGAACCCACCGGTCCCCAGGTTTTAATTTGCAGAATGGACGCCACGCCCGAAGCAAACAGCGACATGCTGATGATGTGCTGCGTATCCTGCGCCGGTAAGCCGAGCGCCTGGCATATCAGCAGTGCCGGGGTAATCACCGCCACAAACATCGCCAGCAGATGCTGGCAGGCAGCAAACAGCGTTTGCGGCAGCGGCGGACGATCTTCAAGACGGTAAATCAGTTCACTTTTGCTCTCGCCTGGCGCAGTGGCAGGCTGGCGGGATTCAGCAGTATTGACGGACATGGTGGCTTCTCAATAACAACAAAGGGGCGATTTTAAACGGTTGCGTTGTGAAAGCAATCGTTTGCAGTACCCCTTTTGGTTGTGATTGATCTAGAGCGTAAACACGGTGCGGCAGCGGCTGTCATCCTGCTGCCACGCCTGCTCTACCTCACTCAGCGGACGCTGCTGAAAAGCGATGGAGAAGTCACTTTCAGCGGCGGCGTTCAGCATCTCACCAATACAGGCGATCAGTTCGCTGTCAGATACGCTGCCCAGTCCGCTGCCCATCAGCGTCAGCCCGGATGAGCGCAGCAGTTTACTGTGCAGTGCGATCTCCTGCCCGCTGAGCGACCCAATCTGCACGAAGCGCACCGTTTTCTCACCGCCGGCCACGGCCGCATGCATGATGTCGAGCGCACTCTGGCCCCACAGATAATCCAGCACCACATCAATGCCCTGCTGCATCAGCGCTGGCAGCGCGCCGGGCAGTTCATCCAGCGTCAGGATGATATCCGCGCCCTGCGTGCGCAGCTGCTCCAGCACCGCGCGGTTACGGCCGGTGGCGATGATTTTCCCGGCACCGAGGTGACGCGCAATACGCACCGCCAGCCCGCCGGAGGTGCCGGTTGCGCCGTTGATCAGCACGGTTTCACCCGCCTGAAACTGCGCGCGACGCGTCAGTGCGGCCCACGAGGACATGCCGGGATTGGCGATTGCCGCAGCCAGCAGCGGATCAAGCGTCGGCGGCAGCGCAACCACCGCTGCAGCCGGCACCCGGGTCTGCTGCGCCATACTGCCCCACGGTGCGCTAAAGGCGAGAAAATAGACCGGATCGCCGTTGCTCAGCGTGCCGGTGCCATCAATACCGGCGATAAACGGATAGTGGCTACCGGCGCTGTAATGGGCGCCGGCGGCCCGCGCTTTCGCCAGCTGGCTGATGGCGGCGGCCTTCACCGTCACCACCACATGCTGTTCATCGGCCTGCGGTGGCGGGAAATCGCCCCATACCGGTTTCTCACCTGCGGCACTGACAATGGCTGCTTTCATGTTTCACCTTCAGTTCATCGGATAATATGTGTAATATGCACACATTAGGCCTGCTCTGGGATGACGTCAATGAAAAGTGTGCAAAATACACATAATAATGCCAGCTTCGATGATTTGCACAATGCGCTGCTGATGATCGTCGGCACCTTTAATCGTCCGCAACGTGATGAATTACTGATAAAAGAGTCCGGTATCCAGCTGGATCGCGCCCTGTTTCCGTTGCTGATCCAGATTGGCCGCTTTGGTCCCCTCGGCGTGGTCGAGCTGGCCGATCGCGCCGGGCGCGATTACACCACCGTCAGCCGCCAGGTGGCGAAGCTGGAAGAGCTGGGGCTGGCGCAGCGGCAGAAAAATGCCAGAGACAAGCGGGTCAATGAGGCGGTGATCACGGCAGCGGGAAAAGCGATGACGGACAAAATCGACGCGGCGCGCACCCAGATCTATCAGCAGCTGTTCGCTGACTGGCCAATTGAAGAGCGCGCTGAGTTAACGCGCCTGTTACAGCGCTTCGTCGGCGATTTTATGGCGGTGGATCGACAGCCGCAGCTGGATTAAGCGTGGCTGTAGCGCTCGGTTTCCGGCAGCCAGCGCTCGATCAGCGCCTGAGCCTGTTCAGGATAATGCTGGTGGATATGGCGCGCCACGCGCTGAACTTCCGGAATCATGCTTTGATCGCGCAGTAAATCGGCAACTTTAAACTCGGCGTTGCCGGTCTGGCGCGTGCCGAGCAATTCACCCGGACCGCGAATTTCCAGATCGTGCTGGGCGATGACAAAACCGTCGTTACTGTCGCGCAGCACCTGCAGGCGTTTCTGCGCGGTTTTACTCAGCGGCGCTTTGTACAGCAGCACGCAGTGTGAGGCGACGGCACCGCGGCCAACGCGTCCGCGCAGCTGATGCAGCTGCGCCAGACCAAGTCGTTCCGGGTTTTCGATGATCATCAGGCTGGCGTTGGGCACATCCACGCCAACCTCAATCACCGTGGTGGCCACCAGCAGCTGGATTTCGTTGGCCTTGAATGCCGCCATTACCGCCTGTTTCTCCGCTGGCTTCATACGCCCGTGTACCAGACCAACCTGCAGGTCCGGCAGCGCCACTTTCAGCTCCTGCCAGGTGGCTTCCGCCGCCTGCGCTTCCAGCACGTCGGATTCATCGATCAGCGTACACACCCAATAGGCCTGACGGCCCTCGTGGCAGGCGCTTTGCACCCGGGTGATGATGTCGCTGCGGCGGGTATCGGGAATTGCCACCGTGGTCACCGGCGTACGGCCCGGCGGCAGCTCGTCAATGGTTGAGGTATCGAGATCGGCGTAGGCCGTCATCGCCAGGGTGCGCGGAATCGGGGTGGCGGTCATGATCAGCTGATGCGGATGGAAACCCTGCTCTTCGCCTTTTTCCCACAGCGCCAGCCGCTGATGCACGCCGAAACGGTGCTGCTCATCAATGATCACCAGCGCCATACCGTTGAATTTCACCTGTTCCTGGAACAGCGCGTGCGTGCCCACCACCATCGCCACCTGACCGCTGGCAATCGCCTCCTGTTGCGCTTCGCGCGCTTTCCCTTTCTGCTTTCCTGCCAGCCAGCCAACTTCCACGCCAAGCGGCGCAAACCACTGGCGGAAATTACTGGCGTGCTGTTCTGCCAGCAGTTCGGTCGGCGCCATCAGCGCTACCTGCTTGCCGTGGGCGATCACATTCAGCGCCGCCAGCGCAGCCACCAGCGTTTTACCGGAGCCGACATCACCCTGCACCAGGCGCATCATCGGGAAGTCGTGCGCCAGATCGCGCTCAATCTCTGCAACCACGCGCCGCTGCGCCGCGGTGGGGGAGAATGGCAGCGCGGCCAGCAGTTTATCCACCAGTTCGTGGCGTGCCGGCATGGGCAGGGCGTGATGGCGCTGCGCGCCGGCGCGTACCGCCAGCATGCTGAGATTGTGCGCCAGCAGCTCTTCGAGGATCAGACGCTTCTGCGCCGGATGACGGCCGGTTTCCAGCTCGCTCAGGCGCAGGTCCGGCGGCGGCCGGTGCAGGGTGCGCAGCGCCTCCGGCAGGCTGATCAGACCGCCGCTCAATTCCGGCGGCAGCAGCTCGGCAATCGGGCAGCTCTCCAGCAGCGTCAGTGCCTGATCGGTGAGATTGCGCAGCGTGGCCTGGCGAATACCTTCGGTGGTGGGATAGACCGGCGTCAGGGTTTCCTGCAGCTCAACGCCACCCAGCTCGCCCTGGACGCGATACTCCGGATGAATGATTTCGGCGCCGCGCTGACCGCGTTTGATCTCGCCATAAGCGGTGACGCGACGGCCCGGAGCCAGGCTGTTTTTCATGCCGGCGTTGAAATTGAAGAAGCGCATGGTCAGCACGCCGCTGCCGTCGCTGATCTGGCATACCAGCATGCGGCGGCGGCCAAAGGTGATTTCGCTGTGCAGCACTTCACCTTCCACTGTCGCCCAGATGCCGGGCAGCAGATCGTTAATTTTGTACAGCTGGGTGCGGTCTTCGTAGCGCAGCGGCAGATGCAGCAGCAGATCCTGAATAGTAAACAGGCCGAGTTTCGCCAGCTTACCCGCCTGGCTGGCGCCGACGC
Organism: Pantoea dispersa; assembly: GCF_019890955.1. Classification (NCBI taxonomy): domain Bacteria; kingdom Pseudomonadati; phylum Pseudomonadota; class Gammaproteobacteria; order Enterobacterales; family Erwiniaceae; genus Pantoea; species Pantoea dispersa. Next base: position 3,922,929 of record NZ_CP082346.1, on the reverse strand, counting down.
CGGTCAGGGTACTGAGCGGAATGGCATCCAGCAGACGGCCTTTCATTTTTTACCCGTCGCTTGCATGGTGGCCCACCAGGCGGCATCGGCTTCGACTTCGCCCTGCGCGTTGATGTGCGGATAGGGCAGGCCTTTCTGCTTCGCTACGCGCGCCAGCACCGGATAACCGCCCTCAAACAGCAGGCGCTGCTGCTCATCCTCGTCCAGCAGGCTATGCTGGCGGCGATACATGCCGGCGTTTTGCCGCTGGCGCTGGGCTTCATACAGAATCAGCGCGGAGGCCACGGAGACATTCAGCGACTGCACCATACCGACCATCGGAATGATGATATCGCGGTCGGCCAGCGCCAGCGCTTCAGCGGTGATGCCGGTTTTCTCCTGGCCCATCAAAATACAGGTCGGTTTGGTGTAATCAATCTCGCGGAAATCGACCGCTTTGTCTGACAGATGGGTCGCCAGCACCTGCATGCCGCGATCTTTCAGATGGCGCACCGCATCAGCAATGTGGCGATGGGTTTTCACCTTCACCCAACTGTTACTGCCCGCCGACGCGGACACCATGGTGCGCATACGCACGCTGGGCCATACCGCGTGCACTTCGTGGATGCCGACGGCGTCGGCGGTGCGGATCACCGCAGAGACATTGTGCGGCTTATGCACCTGCTCCATGCAGACGGTGAGATCGTGCTGGCGCATGGCCAGCATCTCCTGGATACGAGCAAAACGTTGAGCGTTCATGCACTAATTACGGTTACGGTGAACTTTAATCACGTCCGGCATCACGCGGATTTTACGCATGATATTGGCCAGATGGACGCGATCGTTCGCGGTGAGGCGGATGAAGGCGCTGTAAACGCGACCGTCACGCTCTTCGGTATTGAGGCTTTGAATATTCGAACCTGCGGTATTGATTGCCGCGGTCAGGTTGGCCAGCGCGCCCTGGTGATTAAACATATCCACCTTAATCTCGGCGACAAACTCCTGATCGGTCACTTTATCCCATTCAACCGGCATGAATTTTTCCGGTTCTTTCTGGTAGCCGCGAATGTTACGGCAGGATTCGTGATGCACCACCAGCCCTTTACCAGGGCTGATGTGCGCGACAATCGGGTCGCCAGGGATTGGACGGCAGCACTTGGCGAAGGTAATCAGCACGCCATCAGCGCCCTTGATCGGCAGCTTTTTACTGCGCTTGCTGCTGCCAGATGACGGTTCGCTACCGGATTGCAGCAGGTTCTTCGCCACCACCACGCTCATGGCATTGCCGAGGCCAATCTCCGCCAGCAGATCGTCGATGCTGGAGAGCTTCATACGCTCCAGCTCCTGCTGAATATTCTCCGCCGGAATCTCGGCCAGCTTTTTGCTGCCGCCGAGCGCGTGGCTCAGCAGACGACGGCCGAGGTTAACGGAATCTTCGCGCTTGAGGTTTTTCAGCAGCTGGCGAATTTTGGCACGCGCTTTTGAGCTCACCACAAAGTTGAGCCACGCGGCATTTGGCCGGGCGCCAGGTGCGGTAATGATTTCAATCGTCTGGCCGCTGGTCAGCGCCTGCGACAGCGGATACGGCTGGCGATCGACGCGCGCACCGACGCAGGCGTGGCCGATATCGGTGTGCACCGCATAGGCGAAATCCACCGGCGTGGCGCCAGCGGGCAGTTCGACGATGCGGCCTTCCGGCGTAAACACGTAGATCTCATCCGGGAACAGATCGGATTTTACGCTTTCGATGAATTCAAACGAGCTGCCAGCGCTCTGCTGCAGCTCCAGCAGGCTTTGCAGCCAGCGCTGGGCGCGAATCTGCGCGGTGGTACCGCTTTCGCCAGCTTCTTTATAAGCCCAGTGGGCCGCCACCCCCATCTCCGCCATCTGATCCATATCTTCGGTACGGATTTGCACCTCAACCGGCACGCCGTGCGGGCCGATCATCGAAGTGTGCAGTGACTGATAGCCGTTGGCTTTGGGAATGGCGATGTAATCTTTCACGCGTCCGGGACGCGGTTTGTACAGGCTGTGCATCTGACCAAGCACGCGATAGCAGGTATCGAGGTCTTTCACGATGACGCGAAAGGCATAAATATCCATGATCGAGTGAAATCGCTGCTCTTTCAGGTGCATTTTGCGGTAGATCGAATAGAGATGCTTTTCACGTCCGCTGACGCGGCAGGGAATGCCGGCTTCCTGCAGACGCCCGTCGATTTCCGACAGGATCTTCTGAATCATCTCTTTACGGTTACCGCGCGCCGCTTTCACCACCTCTTTAATCACGCGGAAACGGTTTGGATAGAGCGCTTCAAAGCCGAGCTCTTCCAGTTCCGTTTTCAGGTGATGAATACCGAGGCGGTGCGCCAGAGGACTGTAAATCTCCAGCGTTTCCAGCGCGATGCGCCGTTTTTTATCCGGACGCAGCGCGCCCAGCGTGCGCATGTTGTGCGTGCGGTCAGCCAGTTTGATCAGGATGACGCGAATGTCCTGCACCATCGCCATGATCATTTTGCGGAAGTTTTCAGCCTGCGCTTCTTTCTTGTCGCGGAATTTCAGCTTATCGAGCTTGGAAACGCCTTCCACCAGCTCGGCCACGCTTTTTCCGAACAGCTGTTCCATGTCCTGATAGGTGGCGGGCGTATCCTCAATCACATCATGCAGCAGCGCCGCCATCAGCGTTTCGTGGTCGAGCTTCATCTCGGCCAGAATGCAGGCAACCGCAACGGGATGGGTGATATAGGGTTCGCCGCTGGAGCGTGTCTGGCCCTCGTGGGCATCACGTGCGACAAGGTAAGCTTGCTTGAGGCGCTTGATTTGCTCCTCAGGCAAGTATTTTTCAATCAGCTGATTGAGGCTTTCAAACAGATACAAGGTTGACCTGCAGAGTGCTGTTAACGACGACCTTCAGCGATAGCGGTAACGGCTTGTAACTCAGCGGCTTCCTGCTCTTGCTGTTCCTGACGATCACGGACATCCAGAATCTGGTTGGTGATCAGGCCTTCTTCGATTTCGCGCAGGGCGATAACGGTGGCTTTATCGTTCTCTTCCGGAACCAGCGGATCTTTGCCGCCTACCTGCATCTGACGTGCACGACGTGCAGCGACCAACACCAGGTCAAAACGGTTACCAACTTTCTCTACTGCGTCCTGAACGGTTACGCGTGCCATAGGTGTGCTACTCCACAGATGATGAAGAAATGACTGGGCATAATACTGAAAGTGACTTCAGACTGCCAATAGTTTGCTGATTAAAGCATCATGTCGCGCTTTCTGGCGACCCATACGCAGACGTTCTGCGCGAATAATGGTTTTCAGATCCGACAGCGCCAGATCGAAATCATCATTAACAATCAAATAATCGTATTCGGCATAGTGGCTCATTTCTGCCACTGCCTGCGCCATGCGGCGGGCAATCACCTCTTCGCTGTCCTGACCGCGGCCGCGCAGGCGGCGATCCAGCTCTTCGGTGGACGGCGGCAGAACAAAGATGCTGCGGGCGGCCGGCATTCTCTGGCGAATCTGCTGCGCGCCCTGCCAGTCAATGTCGAGAAACACGTCAACGCCGGTCGCCAGCACCTGCTCAATCGCCGCGCGTGAGGTGCCGTAATAATTGCCAAACACTTCCGCATGCTCAAGGAAAGCATCCTCGGCGATCATGCGTTCGAATTCAGGCTTTGAGACGAAAAAGTAGTGTTCACCATGCGCTTCGCCGGGGCGCACGCCGCGGGTGGTATGAGAAACAGACACCTGCGTATCGTACAGCGGTTGTGTCTTTAACAGCGCCTGAATCAGGCTGGATTTACCTGCGCCGCTGGGGGCGGAAACTATATAGAGCGTGCCTTGAGCCATGGTTATCTTGAATTGAGTAAAGAGCGGAGTCGATTTCCTGCACAGTATACACGGCTTAAGCGCAGCACGCAGCGTTTGCCGCCCGCACGCGGCAATTCTTTTTCTGTGCGCGCCCTCCAGCGGCAGCGCAACTTTCTGCAATTCGCACAAAAACCCGTCAGCCTCGCTCCACAATCGGCTTTTTAACGCTGGTGTCACTCGCTGCGGCACGCTGCAATCAGCAAAAAAGGAGGTGACGATGAAAGGATGGAGATGGCTGGGTGCGATGTTGCTGGCGGGATGTGCGAATGGGATGGCGGTCTGTCCCAACTGGTCACCGGTGCGCGCTGAACAGGAGATGGGCGTGCTGCACAACCAGCTGCGCCACTGGGATGATGCCTACTACCGTCAGGGGCAAAGCCCGGTAAGCGATGCCGACTACGACAGCCTGCAGCAGCGCTTACAGCAGTGGCAGCGCTGCTTCACGCCGGCGTTGCCCGGCTATGCGGCACAGCTCAGCACCGACGGCAGCACGCTGCACCCGGTGGCGCATACTGGCGTGCGCAAGCTGCGCGACAAGCTGGCGGTGGCCTACTGGATGCAGGATAAACCGGCACTGTGGGTGCAGCCGAAAGTCGATGGCGTGGCGGTGACGCTGGTGTATCGCCACGGCGAACTGGCTGGCCTGATCAGCCGGGGCGACGGACTGCGCGGTGAACAGTGGCTGGCGAAAGCACCGCACATTGCGGCGATCCCGCAGCATATCGCGACCGACCGTGCGGAAGTGGTGTTGCAGGGTGAACTGTTCCTGACGATGACCGATCACCAGCAGGCGCGCGATGGCGGTCAGAATGCGCGCGCCCAGGTGGCGGGCGCCATGATGCGGCGCGAAGCCAGTCCGCTGCTGTCGCGCATTGGCGTGTTTATCTGGGCATGGCCGGATGGGCCGCCGATGATGCAGGCGCGGCTGGCGCAGCTTACGAAGTGGGGCTTCGCCCTGACGCAGCAGTGGAGTCGCCAGGTCAGCAATGAAGAGGAGGTCGCAGCCTGGCGTGAGCGCTGGTATCGCCAGCCGCTGCCTTTTGTCACCGATGGTGTGGTGATTCATCAGTCACCGCAGCGCGTCGGGCGCGACTGGCAGCCCGGGCAGGGCAGCTGGTCGGCCGCGTGGAAATATCAGCCTGCCGAAGTCAGCAGCGAGGTGCTGTCGGTGGATTTCAACGTCGGACGCACCGGCAAAATTGCCGTGGTGCTGAACCTGCAGCCGGTGCAGCTGGAGGATAAAACCGTCCGGCGGGTCAATCTGGGCTCGTTGCGTCGCTGGAAGCAGTGGGATGTGATCGCCGGCGATCAGGTCACGCTGTCGCTGGCCGGGCTGGGTATTCCGCGGCTGGAACGGGTGATCTGGCGCGTGGCGCAGCGCGACTATCCCCAGCCGCCACAGGACGACGTATTCAATCCGCTGAGCTGCCTGCACTTCAGCACAGGGTGTCGCGCGCAGTTTCTGTCGCGCCTCAGCTGGCTGAGTCATAAGTCGGTGCTGGATATTGCTGGCATGCAGCGCAGTAGCTGGCAGCGCCTGCTGGACGGTGGCAGCATCAGCCACCTGTTCTCCTGGCTGACGCTCACGCCAGAGCAGATTGCGCAGGCGCAGGGCATCTCGACCGTACGCGCCCGGCAGATCTGGCATCGCTTTAACCTGACGCGCCAGCAGCCGCTGCGCCGCTGGATCAGCGCGCTGGGCTTACCGCTGCCGCGCACGGCGCTCCAGGCGTTGCCCGATACGCAGTGGTCGCAGCTGCTGGCGCGTTCAGCCGACAGCTGGCAGCAGCTGCCGGGTATCGGCAACGCCCTGGCACAGCGGCTGGTGACGATGCTGCAGGATGCGCGCCTGCAGTCGCTGATTCACTTTCTGCAGCAGCAGAATATCCCGGCGCAGCCGTCAGTGCTCGGGGTGGGGGTAGTTGAAAATCGGCAGACCGAGGCGGAAGCGCAGCGCCAGCAGGCGGGCGAAGAAGCCGAACAGTAGCGTGATGATCACCACCACTTCATGTGCCAGCGGCGTTTTCAGCAGCAGGATATACATCCAGCCGGAGGCAAAAGCGATACCGGCGTACAGCTCTTTCTGGAACACCAGCGGAATGCGGTTGCAGAACATATCGCGCAGCACGCCGCCAAAAACGCCGGTGATGACTGCGGCGATGGCGGCGATGATCGCCGCATGGCCGGAATCCAGCGCAACCTGTGCGCCGATAATCGAGAACACCACCAGACCGAGCGCATCCAGCACCAGAAACACTTTACGCAGATGATTCATCAGCGGCGCGACAAAGGTGGTGACCACGGCCGCCGCCGCGACGATCATGATGTATTCCGGGTGTTTCACCCAGCCGAGCGGATAGTGGCCCAGCAGAATATCGCGCACCGAGCCGCCGCCAATCGCCGTGACTGACGCAATAATAATGACGCCGAACAGATCCATTTTGCGTCGGCCTGCCGCCAGCGCACCGGTCATTGCTTCGGCGGTAATACCAATGATGTACAGGACGGTTAATAACATAGAGCACTCCAGTAAACTGGCGGCAAGGCTAAAGATTTCCCAGAGTGTAGACCACTGAGATTTTCTAAAAAAATGTTTTCGGATTAGCCATCTTAATGGCGAGCCTGCTAATGAGCTTGTTACAGAGGAAGCGCGGTTATCGGCCGGTGTTTTCGCATCAATAAAAATGATGCGAGACGGCGGATCGGCCCTGATTTAAGTTTCGCCGATGATGTGTCGTACCTGATTAATGCCTGCTCATTCAGGCTCATCATTTACGGGCGCGACGTGCAGCAACTCTGGACAGGCATGAAAAAACACAGCGAAGACATCCTCTATTACTCCTCCGATAAGCTGGCGGCACTCGGGCTGGAAAGCCTGCTGACGGCATTACCGGTAGGCTGCCGGGTGCATGAGCTCTGGTCGCTCAGTACCGTCATCTCGCAGTGTGAAAAGCTGCGACCCCGCTTGCTGGTGTTTATCTTTCACGAGAATATGCCGCTGAGTGGCACCTTCAAAGTGCTGTATGCGCTGCAGCAGCAGTTTCCGGCTATGCAGGTGCTGGTACTGACGCGACGCCTGTTGCCGATGATGCACGCTCTCAGTCGTTATCTGCCCGGACTCAGCGTCCTCGATTTAAAGTCCTCACACACCGCGCTGTGTCGTTGCCTGCTGGCCTGTATCGCTGGCGGGATACCGCAGTTGCAGGAGGGGGCTGACATTCTGCTACCGGACCGGCAGCTGCGGGTGCTGCTGATGATGGCGTGGGGCTACAACACGGAGCAGATTGGTAACCGGCTCGGTATCAGCCATAAAACGGTGAATGCACACAAGCTGAATGCGCTAACCCGCCTGCAGGTGAAAAGCAAAAACGACATGGCCGATCTGTTTATGGTGATTGATGAGCTGCGCATGCTGGTGGGATGGCTGCGCCTGCACCGCAATGGCAAGCTGAGCGAGCTGGCTTATCATTCGCTGGAAGAGTTACTGGAAGCATAAAAAGAAAAAAGCGTGCTGGTAACCAGCACGCGAACGCATCTTGCAGATGCCCAGAGCCCACCATACAGACTTGTTGTTATTATCCGTTTCTTGCTCGCACTGCGGCGAAAGTTTTCAGGCTAAAACGGTACTCCGGCTGGAACCAGGGACGTCCGTAGTAGCAGTAGATCAGCATTCTGATGGAAACCATCGCCAGGTAACCCCAGATGGCGCACAGCACTGACGGCGTCAGCCACACGGTAAACAGCGTGACCGCCAGCCCTGCCAGCACGGAAGACGTTTCCGTAAAGGCAATGCGCGTAAATTGTTTTTCCCGTTGCAGGATGGCGCGATAGTGCTGCCCCTGCGGAATAATAATAAAGATGACGGAAATCATCTCCAGCATAATTGCCAGTTCCGGCTGTCCCATTACTCGGCTGTAAATGTCACTGCCGATAAACAGCGCGGCAAAAATAAATAGACCGCTTAATACATTACCCCAGTAAAGCGTCGAGAGTTCGCTGTTATTTAAACTTTGATAGCGAATAAGTGCGTTACCGAAGCCGCGATCGGCTAGTGTATCAATCACTAATAAGATCACTACGGCAATCGCGAGCAAATTGAGCTCATTTGCCTGCAGGATTTGCGCCAGCAGTGAAAGCTGTAATACCCCAATGCCAACGATTTTTATTGATGACAACACTGACCATTTGGCGCTGGCCAGATTTCTTTCGCGTATCGCCATACTCTGCTCATTATGGTACATGTACCAGTGCAATTAAGGGTTCACCCGGGCGGCGGCCCAGAGTACAGATCACATCAATGCAGCGCTTCCTGTCGCAGTCCTGAGATACCTTTCAGTGCCGGCCACGTCGCGATGCTGTTAATTAAGTGATGCTCTGATGATAAAATGATGCCCCTGGCGCGTAATTGTTGTGGCGTCTGCGCGGTATCTCCTCCGGTCAGGAGGAAATCCGCGAGATCGTTATAAAATCCTTTTGCATTATTATATTTCCCGGCCAGTATCCGTCTGGCAATCTCAACAAATTCTTTTTCAGATAACAAAGGATAGGTTGAGCGATCCATGTTATGTCCCTGCTGTTTTTATTATTAAGTACTGCTGTGTGTGAACGAGTTATACCTTGTTTTATTTAAATTAACACCATAAGAAAACTCCTATAAATCGACTGCAGGAATAAATGGTTTCAGAATATGGATGTGAATATATAAGTTCTGGTCTTTACAATTTATTAGTCCTTTTCCACCTTTTATGGCGCTGCAAAGTTGAACAAGTCAGCGCACAGGAAAAAACAGAGTTAAATCAGAAGCACTCAGCTCTCGCCAGTCCGGCACGTCCAGGAATTTTCCCGGTTACGACGCTTTAGCCAGACTGGTGAATGGTGCGAAAATGCGCTTTGCGCGCGGTGAAACAGTTAAACACCGCTGCGCGAAAAAAATGCCGCTTTTTAGCGATTGCGTCCAGCGGAGGATAAAGGGTGGCTGGTGGGATAATGCATTGATTCTAATGGGTTAACAGATGAAGGAGGCGCTCAAGATCGCGTTTTACCCAGGCAACATCCCCGGCGAACTTCTCGTCAGACATCAGCGGCTGGCGATAAACCACCATGACGACTTCGGCACCCTGCTCGTTGGCAATGACCCGCATCGGCATATAAATCTCTTTACCGCTGCCGGTGTCAATCCAGTGATCCATCACGCCAAACGGGTTATAGGGAGTGAAACGAATCTTCACTGTGCCTTCCGGGCCTTTCGCTTTCCAGTACTGGCCTTCCTGCGTCAGCGTGCTGCTGCTCAGGCCGCTGGCCCACTTCGCAAAACATTCGGGTTTCCAGATGGTTTCGTACAGATCTAACCAGTTACGGGGAATGGTGAGCGTCACTGTCTGAGATGGCAGCATGGAGCCTCCGCGGGGCAGGTAAACGACAAATTAAACCTGAAACATTGCCTGTCACCTTAACTGAAGGGCACCGGACTGCAAACGGCCCGGTGACGGAAGTGTGCTGCAACAGCGTTTTTTGTCAGATAAAACGGCCACGCCCCTGAATGTCATGCAGTCCGGCGCTGCCGTCGGCCTGACGCAGCACGAAGCGATCGGATTGCGCCACCACCGCGCAGCTGTGATTAGGGAAGATGCGCAGCAGGGCACCAACCGCAGGCGCATGTTCGCCATAGGTTAAAAAGCCGTGCTCTTCCGACAACTTCTGCACTTCATACTGATGGCCATGCTCGTCCACCGCGATGCCGAAACCGCTGGCATTGGTGCCGTGCGGGCCTTTGTCCGAGCTCAGCATTTTGGAGCCGGCATCAATGATGGCGTAATAAGGATTAACGGCCACCACGCGCGTCACGACCGTTAACGCCAGCGCATCCGCCTCACACAAGCCCAGACGCCAGGCAGTGAGATCCAGCAGGGCATAATTGCCGGGACGAATTTCATCGCTGCCGGCGGCTACCGGTGCCGCCAGCGCCGTGGGCGTGGAGCCAACCGAGATGGGACAAGGGGCAAAACCGGCATCCAGCAGTCGCCGTTGCAGGTCACGCATCAGCGCGATCTCCTGCTGCGCCACCTCAGCTATCGCCGTGGCATGACCCGCAGCGTACGCATGACCCGCATGCGAGATCAGCCCGGCGAAGGGCAATCCGCTGGCGACAATCTGCTGCGCCAGCGTCAGCGCGCTATCGCTATGCGGATCGACGCCAACGCGATGCAAACCCACATCCACTTTAATGGCGATCGCCAGCGCGCAGTCCGGCTGCTGCTGATGGGCGGCGACAATGGCGCTCACGCCCGCCGCGCAGTCTGCGATGCAGGTAATGCGTGCCTGATGCTGTGCCGCCAGCTGCAGCAGTTCGGTCAGCGCGGCGGCGTGCACCACGGGATAAGCCAGCAGTACATCGCGTGCCCCGCCGTGCACAAAAGCCACGCCTTCGCTCGGTTTCGACACGGTAATGCCGCGCGCACCTAGCTGGCGCTGCTGTTCAGCGATCCAGACGCTTTTATGGGTTTTGATGTGGGGACGCAGCGCGACGCCGGCGGCATCGGCTTTCTGTTGCATCCGTTGCAGGTTACGCTGCAGGCGCGCAGCATCAACTTCCAGGTAGGGCGTAAGCCGGTCGGCGTGCAGCGGTCGCAGCCAGCCTGCTGTCTCAGAGTGTTCCATTATAATAGTCCGCAGGTTATGTCTTGGTGCGGACTATCATTCACGAGCGCCGGTTAGACGTAAAGTGAAGCTTCGCCTGGCGGACGGGTTTTAAAGCGGCGATGCAGCCACAGATATTGCTCAGGCGCGCGCAGAATTTCTTTCTCAATCACCCGATTCATGTACGCCGCGGCGGCCGCTTCATCATCATGCGGGTAGTTTTCCAGCTGCGGCTGAATGATCAGCTGATAGCCGTCTTTGCGCGCATTACGAATCAGCACGATGGTCAGCATCGCCGGTTTCGCCAGCCGCGACAGCACAAAGGTGCCATTGGTGGTGGCCGCTTTCTCGACTGCGAACAGCGGAGCAAACACGCTGCCTTTCGGGCCGTAGTCCTGATCCGGCGCGAACCAGACGGCTTCGCCCTGTTTCAGCGCCTGAACCATGCCGCGCAGATCGCGTCGATCAATCATTGCTTTATTGGATCGCATGCGCCCTTTGGTCTGCGCCCACTCCATCGCCTGATTATTGTGCGGGCGATACATGGCCATCATCGGCTGGCACAGTCCGGTGATACGGCCACCCAGCTCCAGCGACATAAAGTGCACGCCAATTACCATTACGCCGCGCTGCTGGCTCTGCGCCAGCTGAAGATTGGCGATGCCGTGCACCTGAAACAGCTGTCGCACGCGCGCATCGGACCAGAACCAGGCGATGCCGGTTTCCGCCAGTGCCATGCCCAGCGACTCAAAATTGCCGGCAATCATCACCTCTTTCTCGTCTTCATTAATGTGCGGGAAGCAGAGTTCGATGTTACGCCGCGTGATGCGTTCGCGCCGCTTCAGGAAGTGGCGTGATAGCCGGCCCGCCGTCACACCCAGCCGGATTAATAAAGGATAGGGGAGCTGCACCAGCAGCCAGAGCACTGCCAGCCCGAACCAGGTAAACCAGTAGCGGGGATGCAAAAGTTTGGAACAGAACTGCCCGGTTTTCTTCATAGCGCCTTCATGTCAGGAGTGAATGTAACGCGCGAAGAAGTCGGTCCATGGTTCCCGGTGCGGTACAACTGTAGTTATTACGACCGGCACTTTAGCAAATAGTGCCGTATAAGATATGTAAACTCTGCAATCTTCAGGATTCAGATGATTGATAGATCGTGCACTAACTGGCGTGAGAATGAAATCGGATTGGGTTTAAACTGCGTAAAAACAACAGGTTGTTGGATTGGCTGGCCAGATTTATATGTCATTTTCGGTCAGTAACAGACACAGTTGTTCATCATTCAGGCAATAATCCTTACATTGCGAAAATTAAATATTGGTCTACTGCGTTGGCTGGCAGCTTCTGTAAGCCAGTTTCAGACACAGTAATGTCCATTTGGCGCTAAAAAAGCCATGATCAGACACTATTGTGTCTATGCGGAAGCGCTATAGATCAAACAGGCTTACCGTATGGCTACGATGTGCAGCATAATGTTGCCGCATACCTGTGGGCAGGCCGTAAAACCGTGCGATCCAGCAACCAGGCGCTATACAAACCGGCGTGATGGCTGCTGTTAGCAAGGAAAGATAAAGCCCTGAGCAGGGCTTTATAGAGAGATAAGCGTTACTCGATGTTCTGAATCTGCTCGCGCATCTGTTCGATCAACACCTTAAGCTCAATCGCTGAGGCGGTGATGTCCGCATTGATCGATTTCGATGCCAGCGTGTTCGACTCGCGGTTGAACTCCTGCATCATAAAGTCGAGGCGGCGGCCGACGGCTTCTTTCTTCTTCAGAATGTTGTAAGTCTCTTTCACGTGCGCATCGAGGCGATCCAGCTCTTCGGCTACATCAATACGCTGGGCCATCATCACCAGTTCCTGCTCAAGGCGATTGTTCTCCAGCTGAACCTCGGCTTCTTCCAGCTTGCTCACCAGACGCTCACGCTGCCATTTCAGCACTTCCGGCATCTGTGCACGCACTTTGCTGACCTGCTCGGTCACGCCCTGCAGCCGCTGTTCGATCAGCGCTTTCAGCGCGTTGCCCTCACTTTCACGCGCAATGATGAAATCGTCCAGCGCACCATCCAGTGCTGCCAGCAGTTCCGCGTTGATGGCGTCCAGATCCTGCTCCTGCGCGGTCATCACGCCCGGCCAGCGCAGAATATCCAGCGGGTTAATCGCGCCTTCATCACTCTGCATCTTCACCCAGTTCGCCGCCTGCACCAGCTGTTTAGCCAGCGACTCATTCAGCTGCAACTCACCCTGGGCGCTGGCATCGGCGTCGAATCGCAGGTTGCACTCGATTTTGCCGCGCGTCAGGCGGTTACGGATGCGTTCGCGGATCACCGGCTCCAGGCTGCGAAACTGCTCCGGCAGGCGGATATAGGTTTCGAGGTAACGCTGGTTGACGGAACGCAGTTCCCAGGCGGCGCTGCCCCAGCTGCCTTTGGCTTCACGGCGGGCGTATGCGGTCATACTGCGGATCATAAGCTTCTACTCATTCAGGAAATGTTCTTCGAATTATAGCGAGGGTGGCTTGTGCATGGTAGATAAATTCATGGGGATATTTGGGCTGTATTAATAATAAAAAAACTTAATTTATAAATGATTAATTTACTCTTCATTAATTATCACCAGGCAGGAATAGATTAATAATTAAGAATAATGTATTTAAGATAATTGTTTTTTGTGTCGCCTGTTACGCTGTTACTGAGTGTGTTTAGTCAGTTCGATTTGTTTTGAGGTTATTATGTGGCTGATTAATAATGAGATATTATTCAATCCGGAAAGCAGGACGCTTGAAAATAAAGGAAAGGTGACTTTACAACTCAACGCGAGTGCATCGCGCTGTTTGTCATTATTCATGCATAATCCCGGAGATGTTATTAGCCGTGAAGCGCTGTTGAGAGAAGGATGGGGAAATCAGGGGGTACTTGTCACGGATAATTCGCTGCGCCAGGTTCTGTCAACATTACGCAAACAATTTTCACATTTTAATATTGAAGGTGATTTGTTTGTTACGATGCACAGGAAAGGTTACAGGCTAAATGATGACATTATTGTTAAATCACTTATCCCTGTCATTGAGCCTCATGATGAAAAACCATTGGGCGTTCTGGATGCTAATAAACTTTCGAATGTAAAGGCCAGAAGCTATTGGCATTTATTTAAACGAAGAAAGCCAGGAAGCCACAGCGCCATAAGACACGTTTTGTTTACCTTTATCGGCGTAATAAGTAGCGGTATCGTTCTCCTTATCTTTTCGTTAATGGGGATTAAGATTTTCGATGTTAAAGGGGTGGTTGATGTTCGATATCAAGAGTATCGGGTGGAAAACTCTCTTCATTGGTATATTCAGCAGGACTTAACGAAAGCTCATATGGATAAAATTGAGCATTCTTTGCCTGTTATTAAAAAGGAGATTTTGCACTTAATCAGTCTTGAAGATAATGAAAATCATATTTATATTCATAGCGATAAGATGATTGATCGATTTAGCTGGTTTATTTGTCAGCGTCCCATTGAAAAGGAGAATGCGCTATGTCGTTCAGTTATGTCCTACGTCGCAGAGTGATGTTCATTATTTTAGGTGGACTGTTAACGCTATTATTTGTACTGGCCTTAACGCTATGGTTAATCGTCAACAGACGTTTGCCTGATTGTGAATCTGATTCCATGATTATTACACATGAGGCGGAGAGACTCGTTGTGTCACGCGGTGTCTGGAAAGTCCAGAATCGTTTTTTACATGCTACAGGAAATTACAACGGTATTATAAGCTATTATGGACTGGATCATAAGCTTCTTTCACGTGAACCTGTGGATGTTTCATTCGAATTAAAATATGGTTTCACAGGTTCAGTCTTGCGTAGTGAAACGACATCACTTTCCTATAATCTTGGTAATCGTGCCGATGATGAAAGTATTGCCCGCTATACCTCCGCCGGTTTGTCGTTAGGGCATATCAATTATGGATGGATATATCGACTGCAGAATAAAAAGTATGTTCTGGGCAATAATTTCAATCCCACAATCATCTGCATGAAATGATGGGTGAATCTCACAAATTTATCCCCATCTTTCAGGCATGCGTTGACTTACAGGCAATCCTGAATGTTGGCCATTCAGAACTAATCACATTAAATTCAGACTTTGACAATTAATTTTTGATTTTTTCACAAAATTCACATATCCCAGATGTTATAGTCTGTTTAGTCGAAATTTTAGCTGTTATTTATTAATGCCGGAGGATGTCCGGATAATGAGTAAAGATGTTGCTTTGTTGCTTTCTCTCCTGGTATTTATCTGAGGCGCGTAGAGGTGCTGGTCTGATGTCTTTTTTTAGCGATATAAAAAAATATACCCATGACATTTTTAGCGCTGCATCAAACCATGTTCCTGTAGCGTCAATAGCCTGCCTGGCGGTTTTTGCTCCAACCTTGATTTACATACCTAACAATGGAGGATCATCATATGCTCTTCCTTTAAACTTAATGACGGCTGGGCTTCTGGCATTATTTGTAACGGGCATTTTGTTAACGCGAAAGTTCCGCCTTGCGACGCTACTTGATGATAATAATATGACGCATGCACAGTTATTCATGTTATTTTGCATAGCTCTGGCCGTTCTTTTGCAGGAAAGTGACCATGCGCTTATTTCTGGGGTTTTTCGCTTTTTAAATCTCGGCTTTATTTTTATATTATGGCTGGTGCTTAATCAGGTTCCCCAGCTTCGTAATCAACAAATCACTTTGTTAACCGGAATCGTTTTATTCGCGGTTTTACAGTCTGTTCTTTCTATTCTTCAGATAACTTTCCCCTCATTGTTACATTCTATGCTGGAGTTCAGGTTTGAACCTTCAGCAATCAGGCCCTACGGTATTTTTCAGCAGGTTAACGTTTTAGCAAGTTTCCTCGCCACCGGGCTTATTTGTTCGGTCTGGCTATGGATTAAAAACGATAAAAATTTCCCATTAATAATTTCTATGTCCGCATTAGTTATTAGCGTGGCATTGTTTCTCACTCAGTCACGGACAGGTATGTTAGGCTTTTTGCTAGCATTGTCGATTATTTTAATAATCAGCTCGCCGCAGGTTCGTATCAAACTGATAAAAATCATATTTGTCATCGTGTTAGGTGCTGTCATTGCAAGCATTGTGCGCTATCAAATATCTTTGGGAACCAGAGAGTATACTGGCTCAAATGTGGCACGCTTTGAGCTGTGGTTACATTCTGTAGAAATGATTATGGCAAAGCCATTTAGTGGTTGGGGTTTTGGTTCATTCGAGCATGACTTTGCCAGAATACGCATGGATGCGCACGCCTATAAAAATTCTTTCGATGTTGTTCATCCTCATAACGAGATTCTTTATTACTGGATTGAAGGTGGGGTGTTGGCCTTTACAGGACTGATGGCCATTTTAATTTCATGGTTTTTGCCATTGTGGAAGCTGAGAAATAATGTTGAGCGACAGCTTTTGTGGAGTCTTACCCTTCCTGTCGTTTTGCATACCATGCTTGAGTTTCCCCTCTATCAATCTTTGCCACATTTATGGTTGCTATTATTATTAGGTCATCTGGCGCTGCGCTCATCAGAAGACGATGCCACTCTTTCCGCTTGTAAAGAAAAGCGGAGACATTTTTCGTTGCGGCTGACACTGGCCATATTGACTCTGGGCGTTTCCGTTTTTTTCTTCAGCGGCCTGCAGACCAACGCGCTGCTCATCCAGGCGGAGCGCGGTCAGTTCCTCTCGTACCCTTCACGCGATCAGCTGTGGAATCCGTGGATTCAGGGCGAGCGCTATGAGTTCGGCGAAATGGTGCATTGCCTGATGCGCTACAACCAGACGCGGGATGAGCGCCTGCTGGCGCGCTTTGTGCAGCAGTCATCGCTGTGGCTGGAGCGCCATAACGATCTCAACGTGTTCCGGAATGCGGTGATGATTGAGTGGCATCTGCGTCACTATCAGCGCTCGCGCAGGCTGCTGCGTCAGGCGCTGACTCTCTATCCAACAGATGAAAGCCTGCTGCAGCTGAAGGCAAAAATGATGACGGAATGGTCATCGGCGGCCTATGCTGTGACAGATGAGACAGGCAACTTCTGAGGCTAAGATGTTGAATAAATGGATGAGGCCGCTGGGCTTCGCCATGATGTTAAGCGGATGTCAGACTTCTCCGCCCACCCCGCAGGTTATTCCGCCGCACACCGCGCCCGTGGCCGTGTGCGGGGCCGGCGAGATGATGATGCAAACCACGCTGTGGTTTGACCTGCCGTCCTCCGCTGGCGCAGCGGCCTGGTCGCAGTTTGCTGAACGCGACATCACGCCGCACTTTCCCTCGCCGCTGACGATTTTCGATGCCCGCGGCCCGCAGGGCAATCGCAAGGTACTGGTATTGCTTCATCCGGCGGATCGGGCCAGCTCCGAAAGCATTAACACGCTGCGCGATAAGTTTAAAAATCGTTTTGCGACACAACCGGTAACGCGTATCGACTCGCTGGTGTGCGCGGCGCTGTAACACGCGCTGCCTGCACGCGGGCAGGACAGCCGCCTGTGAAGTCCGTATAATGCGCAGCCAAACCCAAGCAAGCCGGAGAGAAACCATGCGTCCAGCAGGCCGTAGCACTTCTGAAGTACGTTCCGTCACCCTCACTCGTCACTTTACCAAACATGCGGAAGGCTCGGTTCTTGTCGAGTTCGGCGAAACCAAAGTCCTGTGCACCGCGACCGTTGAAGAGGGCGTGCCGCGTTTTCTCAAAGGCAAAGGTCAGGGCTGGGTAACCGCTGAATATGGCATGCTGCCGCGTTCGACGCACAGCCGTATGGCGCGTGAAGCCGCCAAAGGCAAGCAGGGCGGACGTACGCTGGAAATTCAGCGCCTTATCGCCCGCTCGCTGCGTGCGGCGGTTGATCTGCAGGCGCTGGGTGAATTCACCATCACGCTGGACTGCGACGTGATTCAGGCCGACGGCGGCACGCGCACCGCGGCGATCACCGGTGCCTGCGTGGCGCTGGCGGATGCGCTGAACGCGCTGGTGGCAGCCGGTAAACTGAAAGCCAGCCCGCTGAAAGGTATGGTGGCGGCGATCTCGGTCGGCATCGTAGCCGGTGAAGCGGTGTGCGATTTAGAGTATGTCGAAGACTCCGCCGCTGAAACGGATATGAATGTGGTGATGACCGAAGATGGCCGCATGATTGAGGTGCAGGGCACCGCAGAAGGCGAGCCGTTCAGCCATGACGAATTGTTGCAGCTGCTGGCGCTGGCGCGCGGCGGCATTGAGCAACTGATTCAGGCGCAGAAAGCGGCGTTAATTGATT
The DNA here is from genome assembly GCF_019890955.1 of Pantoea dispersa. Lineage (NCBI taxonomy): Bacteria > Pseudomonadati > Pseudomonadota > Gammaproteobacteria > Enterobacterales > Erwiniaceae > Pantoea > Pantoea dispersa. The sequence goes on along the minus strand of NZ_CP082346.1, from coordinate 3,905,144 downwards.
GATGTAACAGGCGACCACAGAGTCGCCTTTTCTTTATTTGAGGAGTGAGAAATGAAAGCCTGGCAGCGTCAGTTTATTGAGTTCGCCCTGAACAAAGGGGTGCTGAAGTTTGGTGAGTTTACCCTGAAGTCCGGCCGTAAAAGTCCCTATTTCTTTAATGCCGGTCTGTTCAATACCGGGCGCGATTTAGCGCTGCTGGGCCGTTTCTATGCGCAGGCGCTGGTGGATGGCGGCGTCGATTTCGACCTGCTGTTTGGCCCGGCTTATAAAGGCATTCCGATTGCGACCACTACTGCCGTGGCGCTGGCCGATCATCATGACCGCGATGTGCCGTACTGTTTTAACCGTAAAGAGGCCAAAGATCACGGCGAAGGCGGTTTACTGGTGGGCAGTCCGCTGCAGGGCAAAGTGATGCTGGTTGATGATGTGATCACCGCCGGCACGGCAATTCGTGAATCGATGGACATCATCAATGCCCACAACGCCACGCTGGCCGGCGTGCTGATCTCACTCGACCGCCAGGAGCGCGGCCGTGGCGAGATTTCCGCGATTCAGGAAGTGGAGCGCGATTATCAGTGCAAGGTCACGGCGATCATTACGCTGAGCGAGCTGATTGATTACCTGGCGGAGAAGCCAGAGATGGCCGACCATCTGGCGAAGGTGAAGGCGTATCGCAAAGAGTACGGTATTTAAGGTTTGCTGCGGTAGTCAGCGCCGCACGATAGCGTAGCGGCGCAATTTATTGCGCGCTGAATCGCGCCGCTACAAATCCGCTGTGCGTATTAAACCAGCTGTGCGGCAATCAACGGCCAGCGGCTGTCGAAATCGGCGGTCGGACGATAACGGAACTCCGAGCGCACATAGCGTGACAGCAAACCTTCGCAGAACGCCAGCAGCTGGCTGGCGAGCAGCGTCTCATCGGTCTGGAAACCTTCGCCGTCGCGCATCTTCTTCTCTTTCATCACCTGGCGCAGCTGAACTTCGATACGCTCAAACAGCTGATTAATACGCCCCTGCAGGCGATCCTGTTCAAACATCAGCGCGTGGCCGGTCAGGATGCGCGTCAGCCCTGGATTACGCTCACCAAATCCCAGCAGTAATTGCACGATCAGGCGCAGACGCGCCATCGTCTCTTTTTCATCTTTCAGGATCAGATTGATGCGGGTAATCAGACTGTCTTCAATAAACTCAATCAGGCTATCAAACATGCGCGTTTTGCTGGGAAAGTGGCGATATAACGCCGCTTCCGAAACGCCGACATTGGCGGCCAGCTTGGCGGTGGTGATACGCTGACTGCCATCGCCCGACTCCAGCATTTGCGCCAGCGCCTGCAAAATCTCTTCGCGACGATTCCGTTTCGCGACTTTTTTTTCTGCCATGACCTTCAACACCCCTGAAATTCACCAAAAACAGGCAATACTGCCTTATCTGCCACAGATAAAGCGGCCTGTGGCGACAAGAAATAAAAAGATGGCTATGCGAAAAGTGAGCGTATTACTGACGGCCAGAGTGACCGAAACCGCCTGCGCCGCGATCGCTGGCGTCAAAATCTTCCACCAGGTTAAATTCGGCCTGCACCACCGGTACAAACACCAGCTGAGCCAGGCGATCGCCAGGCTGCAGCGTGAAGCTATCCTGGCCACGGTTCCACACTGAAACCATCAGCTGGCCCTGATAGTCGGAGTCAATCAGCCCCACCAGGTTACCCAGTACGATGCCGTGTTTGTGACCGAGACCGGAGCGCGGCAGGATGACGGCAGCCAGTGACGGATCGGCAATGTGAATCGCCAGGCCGGTCGGCACCAGCGTGGTCATGCCCGGTGCGATTTCCAGTGCGTCATCAAGGCAGGCGCGCAGATCGAGACCCGCGGAGCCAGAGGTCGCATAGGTGGGTAGTGGGAATTCCTTGCCTACGCGCGCATCAAGTATTTTTACGTCGATTTTTTTCATCATAACGGCTGACAATCTCGTCTATTAATTGTTGGCCAAGGAGCGTCTTATCACTGAGCGGTAAGACTTTCTCTCCCTCCTGCCAAAAAAGGTGAAGAGCATTGGTGTCGCTATTGAAGCCCTGCCCGGCCTGCGCCACATCATTGGCGCAAATCAGGTCCAGGTTTTTCCGCACCCGTTTTTGCCGCGCGTATTCTTCCACATTCTGGGTTTCGGCAGCAAATCCCACCACGAAAGGGCGCTGCACTTTGAGCGCCGCGACGCCTGCGACAATATCCGGGTTCTTCACCAGCTGCAGCGTGACGTTATCATCGCCACCCTGTTTTTTAATTTTCTCTGCGGCAATGTTTGCCGCCCGGTAGTCTGCCACGGCTGCGCTGGCAATGAAAATATCTTGTTGGCTGATTTGCGCCATCACCGCCGCTTCCATCTCCAGTGCGCTGTTGACATCAATGCGCGTCACGCCGGCGGGCGTGGCTAAGTTCACCGGACCGGAAACCAGCGTCACGTTTGCGCCGCGCTTTGCCGCCGCCGCAGCAACCGCATAGCCCATCTTGCCGGAGCTGTGATTACTGATATAGCGCACCGGATCCAGCGCTTCACGCGTCGGACCGGCGGTGATCATAATGTTGAGATGTTGCAGATCGTTGACGGGCGCGGCCCATTCCAGCGCATGCGCAACGATGGCCAGCGGGTCCAGCATGCGACCCGGGCCGATATCACCGCACGCCTGGCTGCCGCTGTCCGGTCCCCAGACCAGCACGCCGCGCTGCGCCAGACGCTGCAGATTCTCCTGCGTGACTGCCGCGCGGTACATCTGCTGGTTCATGGCCGGCACGATGGCGACCGGTGCCGCGCTGGCCAGGCAGGCGGTGGTGACCAGGTCGTTTGCCATGCCGGCGGTAATGCGTGCAATCAGATCGGCGGTTGCGGGCGCAAGCACAATCAAATCGGCCCATTTTGCCAGTTCGATATGGCCCATCGCCGCTTCGGCCGCCGGGTCGAGCAGGTCATCAAATACCGGATAGCCGGAAACCGCCTGCAGACTGAGCGGCATAATAAAGGCTTTGGCTGCATCGGTCATCATCACGCGGACATCCGCGCCGCGATCGCGCAGACGGCGCACCAGTTCCGGTGCTTTATAGGCCGCGATGCCGCCACTGACGCCCAGCAGAATTTTTTTTCCGGCTAATCCCATCATGTTGTTTGCCTCACTTCAACGCAGAGTGCCGCGCCTGGCGCGACAGATGCAGGCAACTTTATCACAAAATCGGCGACCCGCCTTTTCACTGCCTGCGCCCTTTGCGAGCCGGCTCTGGAATTTGTCACGCGCCGCTGGTGGCCTGCAATGCACCGGCGCAGAATGGCGGCATTGCAGGGAGGGCGGAACGATGACGGAACTGGCACCACGGGAAAAACTGACGCTGCTGGGCGCCGAGGCGCTAAGCGATGCCGAACTGCTGGCGATCTTTTTACGTACCGGCACGCGCGGCAACAGCGTGATGGGGCTGGCGCGGCTGATGCTGAATGAATTCGGTTCGCTGTATCGCATCATGACCGCCAGTAAAGAGGAGCTCGGGCAGATAAAGGGCGTCGGCAGCGCCAAAATGACGCAACTGCATGCCATTGCGGAACTGGGGCGGCGCTTTTTTGCCAGCCAGCTGGCGCGCGAAAATGTGATGGAGAATCCGCAGGTCACGCGCCACTACCTGCAAAGCGTGCTGGCACATCAGGAGCGTGAAATCTTTATGGCGCTGTTTCTGGATAACCAGCACCGCGTTCTGCAGGCGCAGAAGATGTTTTCCGGCTCCATTGCCAGCGTGGAAGTGCATCCGCGTGAAATCGTGCGTGAGGCGCTAAAGCTCAACGCGGCGGCGGTGATACTGGCGCACAATCATCCGTCCGGCATGGCGGAACCGAGCCGTGCCGATCGCGAGATTACCAGCAAGGTGGCGCAGGCCTGCGCGCTGCTGAATATCCGCTTATTAGATCATCTGGTGATTGGTCACGGCGAGTTTACCTCTTTCGCTGAGCGCGGCTGGCTGTAATTCGCGGCGTCAACTGGGCAGAAATCCGGCGTTTTTGCGCGATCCGGAGGGATCTTTATCTGTTCGGGACTTGAGCACTTCGGCTTAGCGGCGTATACTACGCCACCTTTGAGAATCTCGGGTTTGGCGTTTGGGCCAGCTTAGCGGGTTCACATGGAACTCGCCTGGGCGGGCTAAGGCCTGACGAGGCGGCCAAAACCTAGTTTTTAAAGCTCGAGCTGATTTGATTTTTGGAGAATAGAAATGTCACGAGTCTGCCAGGTAACTGGAAAGCGTCCGGTGACCGGTAACAACCGTTCCCACGCAATGAACGCGACGAAACGCCGTTTCCTGCCGAACCTGCACTCTCACCGTTTCTGGGTTGAGAGCGAGAAGCGCTTCGTTACTCTGCGTGTATCTGCTAAAGGTATGCGTGTTATTGATAAAAAGGGCATCGATACGGTTCTGGCCGAAATCCGCGCCCGTGGTGAGAAGTACTAAGGAACTGAATCATGGCTAAAGGTATTCGTGAGAAGATCAAGCTGGTTTCCTCTGCTGGTACAGGTCACTTCTATACCACCACGAAGAACAAACGTACTAAACCTGAGAAACTGGAACTGAAAAAGTTCGATCCGGTTGTACGTCAGCACGTGATCTACAAAGAAGCCAAAATTAAGTAATTTTGGTGTTCTTGCGAAAAACCCGGCTCCGGCCGGGTTTTTTGTTTCTGCGCTACGTTGAGGAGATGAGATGCCTGAATTACCTGAGGTAGAAACCAGCCGACGCGGTATAGAACCTCACCTGGTGGGAGAAACCATTCTGCATGCCATTGTGCGCAATCCGCGTCTGCGCTGGCCGGTTTCCCATGAAATCCACGCGCTGAGCGACCAGCCGGTGCTCAGCGTACAGCGCCGCGCCAAGTATTTGCTGCTGGAGCTGCCGCACGGCTGGATTATCATTCATCTTGGCATGTCCGGCAGCCTGCGCGTCCTGCCCGGCGAAATGCCGGCTGCGAAGCACGACCACGTTGATTTGGTGATGAGCAATGGCAAAGTGCTGCGCTATACCGATCCGCGGCGTTTTGGCGCCTGGCTGTGGACTACCGATCCGGAAGGCAGCAGCGTGCTGGCGCACCTCGGGCCGGAACCGCTGAGTGATGCCTTCAGCGGCGGGTATCTGTATGAAAAGTCGCGCGGCAAACGCACGGTGATCAAGCAGTGGCTGATGGATAACAAAGTGGTGGTGGGCGTGGGGAACATCTATGCCAGCGAATCGCTGTTTACCGCCGGGATCTTACCCGATCGTCCGGCGATGAGCCTGAGTGAAGCGGAAGCGGAACTGCTGGCGAACACCATCAAAGCCGTACTGCTGCGTTCGATTGAGCAGGGCGGCACCACGCTGCGTGATTTCCTGCAGACCGACGGTAAGCCGGGCTATTTTGCGCAGCAGCTGCAGGTGTATGGCCGTACCGGCGAGCCCTGTCGCGCCTGCGGTACGCCGATCCTCAGCGGTAAACACGGCCAGCGCAGCACCTTCTGGTGTCCACGCTGCCAGCACTGATTACGGCTGCGCCAGCTTCGCCAGCAGCGCCTGATGCACCACGGCAGGCAGAAATGCCTGCACATCGCCCTGATGGCGCGCCACTTCCTTGACCAGCGACGACGAAACAAATGAGAAACCTTCGGACGGCATCAGAAACACGCTCTCCAGCGTGGGCAGCAGATGACGGTTCATGTGCGCCAGCTGCAGCTCATACTCAAAGTCCGATACCGCACGCAGACCGCGCACCAGCACGTTCGCGTTCTGCGCCTGGGCAAAGTTCGCCATCAAATCGCTAAAGCCAACCACCTCAACATTTGGCAGATGGGCCGTAACCTGGCGCGCCAGATCGACACGTTCATCAAGGCTAAACAGCGGCTTCTTACTCGGGCTGGCGGCAATCGCCAGCACGATGCGATCAAACATCTGCGCGGCGCGCGTGACGATATCCAGATGGCCCAGCGTCATCGGGTCAAACGTGCCGGGATAAATCGCTTTAGTGCTCATACGCGGCCCTGTGTTGAGGTGTGATGCAGCGCCCAGAGCGCCGAGTATTTGTTAAAGGTGTATTGTGCGTTGACCACCGCCAGAATCCAGCCCTGTTTACCATCGAGAAAGCCGGCGCGCAGCAGCAGCGTCTTAATAAACGCGCCTGCGGTGTGGCTGAAAACAGAGAGAATACTGCAGCGCTTGCCGCGCTGAAAGCGCTCCTGCGCCCAGGCTTCGGCATAGTTCATCTGCTTGCGCTGGAAGGCAATCAGGTCGCGGCAGGTCAGGTGTTGCAAATCACCCGGCAGCGCCACCAACGGCGTGCCCTGCGTCTCCAGCGATTCGTGCACCAGATTGTCGTTATAGCGCAGATGGCGAGGATAGAGGCGCAGCACGCGGTCGGGATACCAGCCGCTGTGGCGCATAAAGCGGCCGAGAAACAGATTACTGCGCCCGAGGCTGTAAACCTTATCGCTGGGCGGCTGTGTCAGCACCTGCTCAATGGCACGGCGCAGTTCTGGCGTAACCCGTTCATCGGCATCCAGCATCAGAATCATATCGCCGCTGGCAAAGGCCTGGGCGCGCTGACGCTGCTTACCAAAGCCGGCCCAGCCGTCTGCCTGATAGACCTGCGCACCGTGCGCGCGTGCCACCTCGATGGTCGCATCGCTGCTGCCCGAATCCAGCAGAATGATTTCATCTGCCCAGCTGACGGAAACCAGCGCCTCCGGAAGGAGTTCAGCTTCGTTTTTGGCGATCATCACTACGGAGAGACGTTGGCGTTGCGACATGCGTTAATGGGCTCGTGGAGGCAGATGCGGTTCGAGTAACTGTAGCAGACGCTGCAGTGCGCCCTGATTCTGGTGCAGCACGTCTACCGCGTGGCGGCCGTAGTAGCGGCGATAATCGTCATCCTGCAGCAGGTTCGCCACTTCTTTTTCCAGCGACACCACATCAGTAACGGTAATCAGCCCTTCCGCCTGCTGCAGACGGGCGCAGATATCTTTGAAGTTCCAGATGTGCGGGCCCATCAGCACCGGAATGGCATGCGCAGCGGGCTCGAGCGGATTATGGCCGCCGCGCTCCACCAGGCTGCCGCCGACAAAGGCCAGATCGGCGATGCCGTACAGCAGCATCAGTTCGCCCATGGTATCGCCAATCACCACCTGCGTGGCGCTGGAGGGGATCTCGCCGCTGCTGCGCAGGGTAAAGCTGAAGCCGCGTTTTTGCGTCAGGTTGCAGGCATCTTTAAAGCGTTCCGGATGGCGCGGCACCAGAATCAGCAGCAGATCCGGGAACTGTTGCAGCAGGCGACGATGGGCGTCGAGCACGATGGCCTCTTCGCCTTCGTGCGTGCTGGTGGCGATCCACACCGGCCGGCGCGATGCCCACTGGCGGCGCAGCGTCACTGCGCGTGCTGCCAGTTCCGGCGTGACGGAGATATCAAACTTGAGACTGCCGGTCACGGCCAGGTGCGAGCGCTTCAGGCCGAGGCTGAGGAAACGATCGCCGTCCTCAACGTTCTGCGCGGCGATCAGCGTAATGCGCTGCAGCAGGTCACGCATGAAACCGCCGAGCTTTTTATAACCTCTGGCGGAGCGTTCAGACAGGCGCGCATTGGCAATCACCAGCGGAATCTGGCGCTGATGCAGAATGCGAATGATGTTCGGCCACAGCTCGGTTTCCATGATAATCACCAGCCGCGGGTCGACGGTATCGAGGAAACGGTTGATTGAACCGGGCAAATCGTACGGCAGATAAACATGGTGCACATCTTTGCCAAACGCCGACTGGGCGCGCTCGGAGCCGGTGGGCGTCATGGTGGTCACGGTAATGGGCAGCGTCGGATAGCGATGACGCAACGCGCGCACCAGCGGCACGGCGGCGAGCGTTTCACCGACCGAAACCGAGTGCAGCACGATGCCGTGTGGCGCTACTTTACCGCTGCAGTAGCCGTAGCGTTCCGCCCAGCGTTTACGATAGGCCGGTGCTTTTCGACCGCGCAGCCACAGGCGCAGCCAGATCAGTGGCTGAATCAGATAAAGCAGGGCTGTATAGAGAGTCGTCATAGTTAAGGTTACGACCAGTTCGCGTCAAAAAACACAGTAAAGGCGGCATGTTAACAGAAACTGACCGCCTGCTCATACCACTTCGTCAACGGGTTTGCAGGACGTGCTGATAAAGCGAAGTCAGCGCCTGCGCCAGTCTTTGCGGACCATAAGGTTCAATTTTGCGACGTGCGGCTTCGCCCAGCGCCGGATTGTGCGAAAGTGCAGGCGTTGCCATTACCGCTTCGTTTAACGCTTTGATATCCAACGCATCGCAGACAAAACCCTGTTCACCGTTGGTGATAAATTCTGCGCCGCCGCAGCCGGTGCTGGTAATGATTGCCAGCCCGCAGGCCATCGCTTCCAGCACCACATTGGGGAACGGATCGTACAGCGTTGGCAACAGCAGCGCATCGGCAGCATGATAAAACGGCTGAACGTCCTGCTGCACGCCCGCAAAGCGCAGGCGGTCAAGACAGTTAAGCTGGTTCGCCAGCTGCTGATAGCGCGCCAGCTGTTTGTCCTGGCCGACCACCACCAGGTAGCGATCGCTATTAGCGACCGCTTCAATAGCGGCCTTTAGCCCTTTGCGTTCGAAGCCGGAGCCGACGTAGATCATCACCGTGGCGTCCTGCGGCAGGTTGAGTCGCTGACGCGCGGCGTGACGCAGCGTATCGCTGGCAGGCTGAAAACGCTGGCTATCAATGGCGTTGTGAATCACATGGATTTTGCTGGCATCCAGCGCGAAGTGACGCAAAATATCCTGCTTCACCATGTGTGAATTACAGATTACCGCTTTCAGCGAGGGCGCGTTGAACATCTCCGCTTCCGCCTGCAGCACATAGCGATGGTACGGGCTCAGGCTGGCGCTCAGCCGCTGCCACGGCGAAACAATGCGCGCGCGCTGCTCCAGCCATACGCGATGCACACCGTCGCCGGCGCGGAAAATATCGCAGCCAGCGATGCGCTCGTGGCTCTGTACGATATCGAACTTTTCCCGCTCCCAGCAGGCGCGCGCCGCGCGGGCAAAGCCGCGTTCACGCGAAATGCGGCCGAATTTTGCCGGATTGCAGATGTGCAGGTGCCAGGCCGGGTTCGGCGTGCCCTGCCAGCTGCGGGTAATAATGTTGAGATCGAGCTGCTCGCCGTCCAGCGCTTCCAGCGCACGTGAGATAAAGCGCTCGGCACCGCCGTCCGGCCGGTATTTCTGCCGGACAATCGCCAGCCGTAACTTAGTCATGCAAAAGGCTCCTGGCGGCGGCAAGCACATCCTCAACCGGGATGGCATTCAGATAGCGCTGCTCGGTATTGGTATTGATCGAATCCGGTGACGGCAGCGGCGCATAGTCGCCTGCCCAGATAACGCGGTTATTGTCGCCCCACGGGCGCCAGTGCTGCAGCTTGGTCGGGCCGAACAGCGCCAGGCACGGCGTCTGCAGCGCCGCAGCCATGTGCATCGGTGCGGAATCGACGCCAATAAACAGCTGTGCGGCGTCGATCAGCGCCGCCAGCTGCGGCAGCGAGAGCTGGCCCGCCAGCGACACCACGTTCGGCGTGCGGCACAGCGACTGGATATGGGCGATCATCGCCAGCTCTTTCTGATCGGGCGCGGCGGTCAGCACCACGCTGCGACCATCAGCGGCCAGCGCATCAATCAGCTGCGCCACCTTTTCATCTTCCCAGCACTTAAAAACCCAGCGCGAGGTGGGCTGCAGCACCACAAACGGGCCGGTAATCGACTGCTGAGCGAGGACATCCTGCACTTTTTGCTGGTCGGCGGTGCTGAAATGCATGGAGGCTGTCGCCCCGGCGGTGGGAATGCCGAGCGGCTGCAGCGCCGTCATGTTTTGTTCCACGGTGTGCAGCTGATGGTGACGGTCGGTGGAAACCAGCTGGTTATGGCACCAGCGCCAGAACGCGTTGTCGCGCTTGCGGTACGCAAAGCCAATGCGCACCGGGGCACCGGACAGGCCGGTAATAATGGCGCTGCGCCACTGGTCGGCCAGATTAATCACCATATCGTAATGGCAGGCGCGCACCGACCGCACCAGCGCGACCTCATGGCGAAACTTCTGCCAGCCGCCTTCCTTTTTCCAGTTGCGATCGATGATATGCAGCTGACGGATCGCCGGATGCGCTTCCAGCATCGGCCGCGTCTCTTTATACAGCAGCACATCAATGTTGGCCTGCGGATAGCGCTGGCGCAGCGCATTGATGGCAGGCGTGGTCAGCAGCATATCGCCATGATGACGCAGCTTTATCAGCAAAATATTTTGCGGTGCAAAGTGGGCTGGAATCGGGCTTGCCATACTCAAATCATCTCAAAATTCAGTGAGCTGATTGTAGGGCAAACCCTGGAGGGGTTAAAGCCGCGGCGGGCGCTTATTTATTGCGCCAGCGATAAATGCGGCTCAGCCACAGCAGCAGCTGATACCACTGACGCGCGCCGCGCGCATTGCGCAGCATGCGTTTGTGCGTCTGACTGCTAAACAGATCGGCGATCATTGCCTGGCGCGCTGCGGCGTCCGGTTCGCGCCGGATAGCGTGGCACACGCTGAGCGCTTCGCGGGTAATCTGCGCGTGGAAGCTCGGGTAAATCTTCACCTTGTGACGATAGCGCGTGTTGATCTCTTCCAGCATGCGCGCGATTTTCAGGTAGTGACGCTGATAGTCGACGTTGTGCTGGCCGGTGCGCTTGCGGTTGCTGATCGACGCATCGTGCATGTAGTAGCGATACAGCACCCGATCGGTGTAGCGCACGCGCTTAACGTTGAGCATGAACTCGGTGGTCCACGGGATGTCCTGATGATGCAGACCGGGTTCAAACTGCAGATTAAGCTGTTCGATCAGCTCACGGCGGTAGATACCGAGCCACACGACGTGCAGGTAACGCCGGGTTTTCAGCGCCTTGTTGAGCCACTCCGGCCCGCTTAATACATCGGTGCTGGTGAGACGATCCCGCGGAATCATCGGCTTAATTGTCTGGCTGGCCTTGAAAAACCACTCGGCGTTGCACTGCGCAGCGTCCAGCCGATCGCGCTCCGCCATGTCGACCAGCGTCTGGTACATCGCCGGGTCCATGGTGTCGTCGGCGTCGGGAAAGCTGACGTATTTACCCCGCGCCACGGCCAGCCCGGCATTACGCGCACGCGACACGCCACCGTTCGGCTGATGAATCACCTGAATATGCGGGTACTGCTGCGCCAGCGCGTCGGCGCGCTCGCCGGAACCGTCGGTGGAGCCATCGTCAACAATGATGATCTCCAGCGACGTCAGGGTTTGCGCCAGCAATGCATTGATACAGCCAGTAAAATCAGCACCAGCGTTAAACATCGGGATAATGAGACTGAGTAGCGGGGATGAGCTATCGGGCTGCGCTGTCATGTTCTTCGTTGTTCCGTCGCGCCAGGCGCTGCTGCTGCCGGGTGCGGATAAAATCATGGATATCATTTAGCTTGCGTTCATCCAGCTCAAACAGCTGTTCAACCGGATGGGCAAATTTGTATTGCGCAGCGAACACAAACGAAGAGGGCGCTATGTGGTTCGGGCCAATTAAGAGCACGTCACCCAGCGGCCTTTGCTCCTCTACGCAGCAGGGACCATAAATTAAAATCACCGGTACCTGTTGCGCGTCGGCAATATACACATTGCCGGAATCCGAGGCGATATAGAAATCCATCTCGTTAATGGCGGCAGGCAGCGCCTCGAGCGGAATTTTACCTACCAGACTCACCAGATTGTTTCGCTGACCGGCAACTTTAAACAACTCCTGAACGCGTGATTGTTCATTCGGTGCGCCGAAAGCAAAAAAAGTGCAGGGGAGATCGCTCAGGTGGTCGAAAAGCCGACACCAGATTAACGGCGGAATGGTTTTGGCCTGATTCCCTGCCGTTACGCTAATACCAATGCGGATGCCCGGCGCCTGCGTAATTTCCGCGGGCAGGGTTTCCGGTTGCCACAGTGGCAGGGTGGCATGTTTGGGATAACTCTCTTTGGTAAAAGAGCGATCGGCCAGTTTCAGGTAATTTTCCAGCGTTAAGGTATTTTTCTCGTGATAAACCACGCCGCTGGCCGTTAAATAAAACAGGCCCTGATAGCCTTTGCGCCGATAGCTGGAAAGAAATTGTTTGTTGCTGGCATTGCAGCAGGCGGCAATAAATAAATTGAGATTGGTGGGATGCAGCAAATAAATATTGTCGTAGCGATTGAGCAGCTGCCACACCAGTTTTATTTTTTTCATCAAACCGGAGCGATGATCTTCGATATACCAGATGTGCTCCAGCGTGGCGTCACGTTCAGCCAGCGGGGCGACACTATAGCTCAGCAGGGCATCGCTTTTTCCCAGGTGAGATAATAACGGCGTGATATTAATATAGTCGCCAATTTTAGCGGTCTGTATCACCAGGTTTTTACCGGTGCGGCCATGAACAAACTTCATCACCCATTTGACCGGCGAAAAAAGAATAAACAGTAGTACGTACGTCAAGTAGTCATCCCCATGATTCGGTCACACCGTCATGGGGGACCTGTTAACCTGAAACGTGCTGCGTGGTTGAAAATGACGTCTCCGCCACCTGAATAAGCTGCAGGTATTGCTGGCAAACAACGCTCAAACTATAAATGCTTAAGTCCAGATGTTGCAACCTGGGGGGAGTTGTATAAATTTCTCGCATTTTTTCTGCCAGCGATGTGGCATTCATCTCTGCCAGACCGCGTGACAGTTCGCCGGTGAGGATCGAAACAGGACCGCCCGGACAGCGCGTACTGACCACCGGGGTGCCGCAGCTCAGGGCTTCGACCAGCACATTACCAAAACCTTCACTGTCGGAGCTGACCACCAGCAGGCGCGCGTGCCGTATCCAGGGATAAGGATTGCGCTGAAAACCTTCGAAGCGCACGCGCTCCGCAATGTCTGAATTCTGCGCCTGCTCACGCAATTTTTGCGTTATTTTTTCGCTTCCCTGTCCCAGCAAAACCAGCGGCGCGGTGATGCCACTCAGGGCATAGGCTTCGAGCAGGCGGTCATGGCGTTTGGTTTCATGGAAGCGTCCCACATGCACCAGGAAATCGGTGCCGGCTAACGGGCAGGGTTCAGCGGCCAGTCGGGCGAGGCTGTCAAAATCGAAAGGATTAGCGATCACTTTGGCCTGGCGGGGCTGTACGCCAATGTTTTGCACCATATCGTCGATGACGTACTGCGAAACCCCGACGATTTGGCGATCCTGATAAACGTGACGGATTTTCAGACGCTTCAGCCACAGCGAGAAGCCGGTTTTACGTGCCAGATACGAAGCAGAAAACACGCCGTGCAGACAAAACCAGGTTCTGTCTCCATCGAGCGCAGGCGTTTGCCTGACAATGCGGTCAGTTTTATGCAGATGAGAGAGGATCAGATCAAATTTGCCGTGCCGCGCTTCACTGTCGCGCACCGCACGATCCAGCAGGCGCGCGCGGCGCCATGTTTCTGTCAGCTTGCGCCACGGGTGGTTACAGCGATCAAGAATCACCTGGTAATCCACGCCAGCCGGAATAGGGTAATCACATACCTTCCGCAATGAGAAGATCGAAACCTGGTGTCCCTGACTGAGGAAGCCCCCCGCCAGAGTCAGTACGACTTTTTCGGCGCCGCCGCCAGGCAGGCCATCAATCACCATTAAAATGCGTTTCGACAAAATTTTTTACCCCTACATGCCAGTCTGCTGTAAAGACTTAGCTGCTATCATTCCCGGTGCTATCAGGACTTAATATAAGAAAATTCAATTAATTATTTTTATGGCCAGGTAATTTTACACGAACGTGCGCTCGGTTAATTGCTAAAATTCAGGCCAGTGAAGAGTTTAAATTATTCTAGTTTAACTAATCTTATACCGCTATCGACTTCCCCCTGAACCCGCATGGGAAAAGTTTGCGCCCGTCAGGAGCGTTGCGTACCATAGCGATTATAACACTGTAATTCACCGGATAAGTTATGGAAAAACCTGCCTTTTTAATTACCCTTGATACCGAAGGGGATAACCTGTGGCGCAATCGCAGCGGCAAGGTCACTACCCATAACGTCCGGTTTTTACCGCGCTTCCAGGCGCTGTGTGAGAAATACGCTTTTAAACCGACCTGGCTGACCAACTATGAGATGGCCAGTGACCCGGCTTATGTTGAGTTCGGGCGCGATCTGCTGGCGCGCGGTCAGGGCGAAATCGGTATGCATTTACATGCCTGGTACAGTCCACCTGAATATGCGCTGACCGACGATGAGTGGCGTTACCAACCTTATCTGATCGAATATCCGGAAAACGTCCTGCGCGATAAAGTCGCCTTTATGACCGATCTGCTGGAGAACGCTTTTCAGCGTAAAATGACCAGCCACCGCGCCGGCCGCTGGGCATTTAATGAAGTGTACGCCCGCGCCTTGATCGATCAGGGCTATCTGGTTGACTGCTCGGTTACGCCGCGCGTGAGCTGGCGTAATGCACAGGGCGCACCGCAGGGACAGGGCGGAACGGATTACAGCCATTTCCCCGATCGCGCTTATTTCCTTGATGAACAGGATATTTCCAGGCCGGGCGACAGTCCGCTGCTGGAACTGCCAATGAGCATTCAGTATCGCTATGGCGCGTTCACCAATCAGCTCAAAAAAGTGTGGAATGGCATCCGCGGCAGGCAGCGTGGACCTTCAGTGAACTGGCTGCGTCCGGTGGGGGGAAATCTGGCCCAGATGAAACAGGTGGCAGAACAGACGCTCGCACAGGGCAACGACTATGTGGAGTTCATGCTGCATTCATCCGAGTTTATGCCAGATGGCAGCCCCACGTTTAAAACGGAGGCTGATATTGAACGCCTGTATGACGATCTGGAAGGCCTGTTCAGCTGGCTGGCGACCAGGACGCAGGGCATGACGCTCACGGAGTTTGCCCGGCTGAAGCAACAGCAGCGCTAAGCCGCCCAATCGCGTTACAGCGCGATCTCAGCCAGCATGGCCATCACGTCGTCAGGCTGAATGTCTGCCATGCTGCTGCTGCCCTGCGCGGGCCGTAACGCATGCTGATTCCTGCCGTAGCCACCAATCAGACCCGGGTCAGTCGGGCCGAACAGGGTGATGTTGGGGCGATCCAGCGCGGCGGTCAGATGGCTCAAACCGGTATCTACTGAGACCACCGCACGGGCGCCCGCCAGCTGCTGTGCCACCTGCTCCAGCGTCAGCTTCGGCAACACCTCTGCATGATCAAACCCTGCTGCCAGCCGCTGCGCGCGCTGGTGCTCGTGTTCGGCGCCCCACGGCAGCCTGACGCGCAGGCCAGTGGGCTGAACCCGCGCGATGAGCTGACGCCAGTGATCTTCCGGCCAGTGTTTGTTATCGCGCGTTGTGGCGTGCAGAAACACCAGATACGGTTGGCTATCCTGCGGTTGTGCCGCGAGAAAATGACCGGCAATGGCATAGTCGCCCTGCGTGGCCGGTTTTTCATAGCCCAGACTTTTGGCGAACAGTTCGCGCGTGCGTTCCACGGCGTGCTGCTGCTTACCAATCTCATGACGCTTGTCATACCACCAGCTGGCGAACGGTTCGCGTGCGCTGCGGCTGTCCTGACCATGTTTGATGCCTTTAGCCAGGCGCGTCACCAGCGCGGCGCTTTTAATCAGCCCCTGGGCATCAATCACCACGTCGTACTGACGTGACTGCAGCTCGCGTTTGAATTGCACGCGCTCTTCGCGCTGCTGGCTGCCAAACCAGTGTTTGCGCCAGCGACGAATCGCCACCGGCAGAACTTTGTCGACGGCCGGATGCCAGCCAGGAATTTGCGCAAAATTCTCTTCCACCACCCAGTCGAAGCGAATGCCGGGAATCGCCTGCATCGCGTCGGTCAGCGCCGGCAACGTGTGCAGCACATCACCCATCGACGAGGTTTTAACAATCAAAACGTGCATGGTTACTCCTGCACCGGATGCAGTAACTCATTGAGTTCCTGATGCACGCGTGCCGGTTGAATATCAATCAGGCTCTGGTGATAGCCCTCTGCGGCATCGCCTTTGCGCACTTTGTGGTAGCCGGTAATCAGGCGAATGATGCGCGCCTGATGGGACAGCGGCGGCGTGAAGTCCGGGCTGCTCGGGCCATACAGCGCCACCAGCGGCCGGTTGAGCGCGGCGGCAATGTGCATCAGTCCGGAATCATTGCTGACGACCGCAGCACAGTGGGCGATCAGAATCACCGCCTGCTCCAGCTGCGTTTCGCCCGCCAGATTGCGGCAGTGCGCGCGTGCCGTGTCCGGCAGCGCCTGCAGGATCGCCTCGCCGGTTTCCCGATCTTTAGCCGAGCCGAACAGCAGCACCTGATAGCCTTCAGCAATCAGCTGTTCCGCCAGCGCGGCGTAGTGATAGTGTGGCCAGCGCTTCGCGGGACCAAATTCGGCACCGGGGCAGAAGCCGATGGCCGGGCGATCGGCCGACAGCGCAAACTGCGCCGCGGTCATGCGTTTTTCATCGTCGTCGACGCGCAGCTGCGGCCACAACAGCGGCTGCGGCAACTGTGCTGCCGCCGCAACCGGCTGGTCATAGCCCAGCGCCACATAGCGCTCCACCATTAAGGGAAACGCGGCTTTGTCCAGCACACGCACGTCATTCAGCACGCCATAGCGCATTTCACCGCGCCAGCCGATGCGGCGTTTGATGCCGGCAAAAAACGGCACCAGCGCCGATTTAAACGAGTTTGGCAGCACATAGGCGCGATCGTAACCGCTGGCCCGCAGCGCTTTGCCCAGGCGACGGCGCTCACCCAGCGCCAGCGCACCGTGGCCAAGCGGCATCGCCAGCGCCTGATTCACTTCCGGCATGCGTGACAGCAGCGGCCGGCACCAGGCCGGCGCCATCACATCAATTACCGCCTCAGGGTGCGCCTGTTTCAGCGTGCGATAGAGACTTTGCGACATCATCATATCGCCGACCCAGGAGGGGCCAATAACCAGAATTTTCATCGCCGGTGCCGGTTTCCTTATGCGTGACGGTTCAGCCAGGCCATGTATTCGCCCACGCCCTGGGCAACGGTTTTAAACGGTTTGTCATAGCCCGCGGCGCGCAGTTTGCTGAGATCCGCCTGCGTAAAGGCCTGGTAGCGCCCTTTCAGTTTGTCCGGGAACGGGATGTATTCGATCTGGCCTTGCTGGTGGAACTTCAGCACCGCATCCGCCACTTCCTGGAAAGATTCGGCGCGGCCGGTACCACAGTTATAGATGCCGGAAACGCCGTTTTCCCAGCACCACAGATTGACTGCCACTACATCATCAACGTGGATGAAGTCACGACGGAAGCTGTCGCTGCCCTCGAACAGCTTAGGATTTTCACCGTTGCTGATTTGCGTATTGAGGTGGAACGCGACGCTCGCCATGCTGCCTTTATGGCCTTCACGCGGCCCGTACACGTTGAAATAGCGGAAGCCGCACACTGGCGAATCTGCTTCCGGCAGAATCTGGCGGACATAGTGGTCGAACAGCATTTTTGAGTAGCCGTACACGTTGAGCGGCTGCTCGTACTGGCGCTCTTCAATGAAGTTCTCGTTACGCCCGCCATAGGTGGCGGCCGATGAGGCATACAGGAACGGGATTTCACGTTCGAGGCAGAAGTGCAGCAGATCTTTTGAGTACTGATAGTTGTTATCCATCATGTACTTACCGTCCCACTCGGTGGTGGCTGAACAGGCACCTTCATGGAACACCGCTTCAATCGGACCCAGATCTTCACCCGACATGATGTAGGTGAGGAACTCCTCTTTATCCATGTAATCCGCGATGTCCAGATCCGCGAGATTCACGAATTTGGTGCCATCTTTCAGATTATCCACCACCAGGATATCGGTATGACCGCGATCGTTGAGCGCTTTCACAATGTTGCTGCCAATCATGCCCGCGCCGCCGGTTACGATAATCATATGCTTTGCCTTTAAACAGTTGGGGTGAAACAGGAGGTTTCACGCACGAATACCTAACATCATAACATTTCAGCCCGATGCGGACAGCCAGATGACGCCGATCGCGCTGCACAAATCCTGCGCGCCGCGTGAACTATGCTGCAAAACGGAGATTTCCCTGGCTGAATTGTCGTCCATTCGCTTTTCGATCAGTAATATGTGCCAAAATTTTGCTATCTGAGGAGCAGAATCATGTCCGATCAGTTCTATTCACAAATCCGGCAACAGCTTGAGACAACGCGGCAGGACGGATTGTTCAAACAGGAGCGCACCCTGACCTCGGCGCAGCAGGCGGAAATCAACGTCGCCAATAGCCCGCCGGTGATCAACTTCTGCGCCAATAACTATCTCGGCCTTGCGAACCATCCGGCGCTGATTCAGGCCGCCAAAGACGGTATGGATACGTATGGTTTCGGCATGGCGTCGGTGCGTTTTATCTGCGGCACGCAGGACAGCCATCAGCTGCTGGAGCGCCGGCTGGCGGAGTTCCTCGGCATGGAAGAGGCCATCCTGTTCTCCTCATGCTTCGACGCCAACGGCGGGCTGTTTGAGACCCTGCTGGGCGCGGAAGACGCGATTATCTCGGATGCGCTCAACCATGCGTCGATCATCGACGGCATCCGCCTGTGCAAAGCCCAGCGCTATCGTTACGCCAACAATGATATGGCTGAGCTGCGCGCGCGCCTGCAGGAGGCCCGCGACAAGGGGGCGCGCCATCTGCTGATTGCCACCGACGGCGTGTTCTCCATGGATGGCGTGATCGCTAACCTGCAGGGCATTTGCGACCTGGCCGATGAGTTTAATGCGCTGGTGATGGTGGATGACTCGCACGCGGTAGGCTTTGTCGGCGCAAGCGGACGCGGCACGCATGAATACTGCGGCGTGATGGATCGCGTGGATATTCTGACCGGCACGCTGGGTAAAGCGCTGGGTGGCGCGTCCGGCGGTTACGTGGCGGCAAAACGCGAGGTGGTTGAATGGCTGCGTCAGCGCTCGCGCCCTTATCTGTTCTCCAACTCGCTGGCACCGGCGATTGTGGCCGCGTCGCTGCGCGTGCTGGATCTGCTGAACGAAGGCGATGGACTGCGGCAGCGGCTGTGGGAAAACGCCCGCTTCTTCCGGGAAAAAATGACCGCCGCGGGCTTTACGCTGGCCGGTGCCGATCACGCCATCATTCCGGTAATGCTGGGCGATGCCAAAGTGGCGCAGCAGTTTGCCAGCCTGCTCCAGCAGGAAGGCATCTACGTTACCGGCTTCTTCTATCCGGTGGTGCCGCAGGGCCAGGCGCGCATTCGCACGCAGATTTCTGCCGGCCACACTCAGGCGCAGCTGGAGCACGCGGTGGCGGCCTTCACGCGCATCGGACATCAGTTAGGGGTTATCACTGCAGGAGCCAACGGATGAAAGCACTGGCTAAACTGAAAGCGGAGGAGGGGATCTGGATGGTGCACGACGCGCCGGTGCCGGAGCCCGGTCATAACGATCTGCTGATTAAAATCCGCAAAACCGCCATCTGTGGCACCGATGTGCATATCTATAACTGGGACGACTGGTCGCGCAAAACCATTCCGGTGCCGATGATCACCGGCCACGAATACGTGGGTGAAGTGGTCGGCATCGGTCAGGAAGTGAAGGGTTTCGCCATTGGCGATCGCGTATCGGGTGAAGGTCACATCACCTGTGGCCACTGCCGCAACTGTCGCGCCGGCCGTACCCATTTATGCCGTAATACCGTGGGTGTCGGGGTTAATCGTCAGGGCTGCTTCGCTGAATATCTGGTGATCCCGGCGTTTAACGCGTTCAAAATTCCCGACAATATTTCCGACGAGCTGGCGGCGATTTTCGATCCGTTCGGTAACGCGGTGCATACCGCGCTCTCGTTTGATTTGGTAGGTGAAGACGTGCTGATCTCCGGTGCCGGACCGATTGGCATTATGGCGGCAGCGGTGTGTAAGCACGTCGGCGCACGAAACGTGGTGATCACTGACATCAATGAGTACCGCCTCGGGCTGGCGCGTGAAATGGGCGTGACGCGTGCGGTCAACGTGGCGCAGCAGAATCTGCGCGAGGTGATGACGGAACTGGGCATGACCGAAGGCTTTGATGTCGGACTGGAGATGTCCGGCGCGCCGCCGGCGTTTCGTACCCTGCTGGAGACCATGAATCACGGCGGACGCATTGCGCTGCTGGGCATTCCGCCGGGTGAGATGTCGATTGACTGGAATCAGGTTATCTTCAAGGGGCTGTTTATCAAGGGGATTTACGGCCGTGAGATGTTTGAAACCTGGTACAAAATGGCCGCGCTGATTCAGTCCGGCCTCGATCTGACGCCGATCATCACGCATCGCTATCACATTGATGACTTCCAGCAGGGCTTCGACGAGATGCGCTCCGGTCGTTCAGGCAAAGTGGTGCTGAGCTGGGATTAAACGACACACCGGCCTGCGGGCCGGTGACGCTCAGGATTGCTGTTTTTCCGCATCGGTCAGGTAACGCACCTTTCGCGTGTAGTCCTGACCTTTAAAGCTCAGCGGCTGGTGCGGATCCTGCAAATATTTTTGCCATTCACTTAAGGGAAAACCGCCATGCGCGCCAATCACCTGCGGTGGAATCACGGCCGACTGACCACCAATGCGTTTCGACACCGGCCAGTTAGCCCATTCGCCCAGATTGACCGTGCGGACATCCAGCAGGTCGAGCAGGGCCGCGAGCGGTAGCTGATCGGTTGGCGGCTGGTCGTCGTTCATCAATTCCCAGGTATCATTAAATAACGTCAGCCACAGCGGACAAATACGCTGCCATGTGCGACGGGAGGCCGCCAGATAGGCGCCATTCACGTGATCCTGCAAATAAGGGCGAACGGTGTGGTGGTAATAGGCCGGAATATGTTCTTCTGGTGCGCTGGCCAGTTTGGCGATCATCTTGCCCTGACGGAAGCTGCTGTACAGATGATGCTCACGCATCGCAATATCCGGCGTTTTTAATAAATTGAGATCGGAATCGATCATCAATATACCTTCACCGGTCGCCTGCAAGGGGGCCTGAAGTTTAATCAGGCGGCTGCGGTAGATCTGTTTATAACGGTAGTTTTCTTCACGAAACGGCACCTCCAGCGTCACCACGCGCACCCGTGTCGGCAGCGGCGGAAAAGCGCTCGAAGGCTGATCGCTGACGATGACAATTTCGCTGATGGTGTCGGCGCAGCGGCTGGCAAAATAAGCGCTGAGCACCGCTTCTTCAATGTAATCAGCGCCGGTACAGGGAATGACCACGGAACTGACGGCAATGGTGCCCTGCGCATCCGCCTGCGTGACGGGAATGTTGTGGCGCGAGAGAATATAGCGACGGTGTTTATTTAAAAAATCAAACATGCTTTTTTCTCTCCATGACGTTTTCCAGAATGTTTTCCACGCCCGACACGTAATGTTCAATGCTATAGCGCTCGCGCACCCGGGCGGCGGCGGCGGCGATTAAACGCTGACGCAGTGCAGTATCCTGCCACAGCGCGCTAAGATGCTGACTAAGCTGTTGCGTATTGCCATAGTCAAACAGTAAACCGGTCTCGCCGTGTTGAATTAATTCCGACGTACCGACGACATTCGAACCTATCACCGCCGTATTCACCAGCATCGCTTCCAGCACCACGCGCGGTAACCCTTCACTGGCTGAGGCAAGAATAAACGTATCGAATGCCGCCAGATAATCCAGTGCGTTATTTTGAAAGCCGGTAAAAATAACCTGCGCGGCAATCCTCTCTTTTTGCGCCAGCTGTTGTAAGTGCTGCTGCTCCGGGCCGGCACCGACGATCACCATTTTCCATTTAGCGGCAGGATGCGCGCGGCTGAATGCACCTAGCGCCTGCAAAATATGATGGTTGGATTTACGCGCAATCAGGGAACCGATGGAGCCGAAAATAAAGGTATCCGCGGGATAATCAAAGCGCTGACGCACCGCCTCACGCACCGGCAGCGGCTGATGAATATCGATAGCGTTGGATACGGTAAAGCAGCGCTGCGCATCAACACCGCTTTCGCTTAAGGTGCGGTGTACGCCCTGTGACACGGCAATCACCGCATCACAATGCCGATTAATCATCTTGACCAGCGCATTATTGAGTAACGGATCAATGCGGCAGTGCTGAATTAACGCCACGTGAGTCTGTTCAGCGGCGAAATAGCCTTCAACGTTGGTGCTGGGCTGATTATTCATGTACAGCGCATCATAGCCACCGTCGCGTAAAATCGTCGCGATTTGGCGGGCGTTAGGCTGCATGCGCCACTGGCGATCGATGCGGTCGATGGCGCTTTTTTTCACCGCGCGGTTAAAAAACAGCAGGGTGCGCAGCAACTCTTTGGTGATTTTTGCCCAGAGCGGCTGGCGGCGCTGCGCAATAAATAGCACCGGAATGCCGATCGCGTCTAATACCGAGGCAATGGTCTCCTGATTGCCACGCGCATAATTCTGATAAAAACAGCAGGTGATAGCGAAACGCTGGCGATCGATGCGCTTGAGTAATTCCAGCATGCTGTTGGTGCCGCCGCCCCATTCGCGCCCGGTATCCAGCAGCAGAATTTTCTTTCTGGTTGACGTCATCTGTTCCGATATCCTTGCGCGGAAAAGGTGTGGCGTTAAATAAGGCGCAGCCCGCTGCGCCTGATAATCAGAATAGCTGTTTAAGCGACTGCACGAGTGAACTGCCGGTAATGCTCTCTGTCACCACCTCCACCGCACGACTCTGCGGTACGGCAGGCAGCGGCTGGCCCGGCTTACACACGCCAGGCGCGCGGAATACCGGGGTACGCGGTTGCACCGGCGTGCTGGCCGGCGGCGTAGCGCCCTGGCGCAGCGGTTCGTTGAGCAACTGGCTGGGGCGGACGAGAGTGATATCGCCCGGTAGCGTCGGCAACATCTGCTGCAACACCCGTACCGTGGTGGGATGCGGATGGCCAATGGCGATGGCGTAGCCATCACGCTGTGCCAGCTTCACTGCGCGGGTGAACTGGGTGCGAATCGCCGCTTCATTCTGGCTGTCGTCGAGGAATACGCGCCGCTTCAGCACCTTAACCTGCGTGCCCTGTGCGGCCGGGACCGACTGGCTGTTGCCAATGGTCATGCTATCGAGGAAGTAGTAGTTGTAGTGATTGAGCACCTGCATCACTTTCTGCATGCCGGGCAGGCTGGAGGTCATTTTGCTGCCCATATGGTTGTTCAGGCCAACCGCATACGGCACTTTGTTGCTGGCGTCACGCACGATGCGCGCGATCTCTTCGCTGCTCATCTCCGGCGTCAGCGTGTCCTTTTCCAGCGGCTGCTTGCTCAGCGGTGCCATCGGCAGGTGAATCAGCACCTCATGACCGCCCTGATGCGCTTTGGTTGCCATATCACGCGCATGAGGCGCGTTGGGCAGCACCGCCACAGAAATCGCGGCGGGCATCTGCAGCACTTTATTCTCTTCAGCCGGGCGGTAGCCGAAGTCGTCAATGACGATAGCCAGTTTTCCCGCATGGGCGGTAAAGGTGAAAAACAGCCCGCACAGGGCGGCGCTAAGCTTTTGGGACTGAAACAACACTTATCTTCCTAACCACGGCAGTGGATTGACGGCCTGTCCCTGACGACGAATTTCAAAGTAGAGCGAGGGCGTGCCGCGGCCGCCGCTGGTGCCCACGAGGGCGATAGGCTGTCCTGCCTTCACCTGCGCACCGACGCTCACCAACGCGCTCTGATTGTAGCCATAAAGGCTCATATCGCCTTTACCGTGTTCGACGACCACAACCAGGCCGTAGCCTTGCAGCCAGTCGGCCATCAGCACGCGACCATCAGCAATCGCTTTGACTTCAGTGCCTTCCGGGGCATCAATCACCAGACCTTTCCAGCGCAGTTCGCCCTGCATTGCTTCACCAAAGCGATGTTCAATGCGACCGCGCACTGGCCAGATGGCCTGTCCGCCCGGCCGGCCAAGGCCGCCGGTGCGCGCCATCAGCTCGCGCTCGCTTTGCGTAGGGGAATAGCTGGAGCCTTTGGCTTTTGCCTGGGCCTGACGCTGGCGCACTTTTTCCGCCTCGCGCGCTTCGCGTTGCGCCCGTTCGCGCGCCTCACGTTCGGCTTTGGCGATTTTGTCCTGCAGGCGGCTTTCGTTCTGGCGCATCTCGACCAGATCGGCCTGATCTTTCTCCAGCGCGCTCTCCAGTGCGGACAGTGTTTTCTTACGCGCGGCGCTGGCGGTTTCCAGCTTGTTCTGTTGCGTCTGCTGCTGCGCTAATAGCGACTTTTGCTGCTCCTGCTTGCCCTGCAGCGCCTGACGCTGCTGCGCCAGCTCCTGCTGAGTCTGCTTAAGCTCGTCGATGTTTTTTTGCCGGGCGGCATTGAGGTAGCCAAAATAGGCCAGAATGCGTTCGCTACGCTGTGCTTCTTCACCGCCGAGCAGCAGCTGTACGCCGTTGTGCTGGCCCTGACGAAACGCGGCATCCAGCTGCTGCGCCAGCAGTTTTTCCTGCTGCGCCTGCTGCTTTTCCAGCCGGGCAATGGCGGCGGTGGTTTGGGCGATTTCGCCGTTCAGCGCGCTCAGGCTGTTGCGGGTTTCACGCAGCTGGCGACTGGCCTGGGCAATCACTTTTTCCTGACTCTGCAGCTGATCGAGCAGCTTACTGCGCTGCAGCTTCTGCGCTTTAACGCTTTTCTCTTTTTCGGCGATGTCCTGCTGAATGGACTTTAGCTGCGTTTTGCTGTCATCGGCGCTATGCGCGGCGACGGGCAACAGCAACGCACCCGCACAAAGCAGGCTGAGGGAGATATCGGACCAGCGAAATGACAACGGAGATGCCGGGTCGTTGTAACGGGTCCTTGTGTGTGTAACGGTCGCTTTTCCCTTCATAGTCGATAATTATTCCACGATGAACAGCCGCTTACCAGTTATCCCGGCCGGGTTTTGCTTTACGAAAGATGTCGGCCACAGCTTACCGGGATAAAGATTGTCTCAATTTTGCGATTAGAACACTTTTTTTGGAAAATGACGCACAAATCGTAACTCTGCCCGCTTCGCGACTGTACATGCGAAGTGGCGCAGGTATACTCAGAACCCTTGTTTTAGCTTATTAGCCCCGGTCTGGAGTCGTTACCCCTCATGCAAGAAATTATGCAGTTTGCAAGCAATCACCCCATCCTTAGTCTGGCATGGGTCGCTTTACTTATTCTGGTGATTGTAACCACCGTTAAGGGTATGTTCTCTAAGGTAAAAACCATCAGCCGTGGTGAAGCAACCCACCTGATCAACAAAGAGGACGCGGTGGTGGTAGACGTTCGTTCACGCGACGACTATCGCAAAGGACACATTTCAGGGGCTATTAACATCGCCGCAGCCGATATCAAAAAAGGCAGCTTCGGCGAGCTGGAAAAGCACAAGTCGCAGCCCATAATTGTGGTATGTGCCACCGGCCAGAGCGCCGCAGAACCGGCAGCCACCCTTAGCGCAGCGGGTTTTGACAAAGTGACCGTGCTGAAAGATGGTGTGAGCGGCTGGAGTGGCGAAAACCTGCCGCTGGTTCGCGGTAAATAACTTCCTGAGGTATCACCGCATGGCTAATGTTGAGATTTACACCAAAGTGACCTGTCCTTACTGCCACCGGGCGAAGGCGTTGCTGGATCAAAAAGGCGTGTCATACCAGGAGATTCCCATTGATGGGGACGCGGTAAAGCGCGAAGAGATGATCAAACGCAGCGGCCGCACCACGGTGCCACAGATCTTTATTGACGCGCAGCACATTGGCGGCTGTGACGATCTCTACGCGCTGGACGGGCGTCAGGGACTCGATCCCTTACTCCGCGCATAATATTTTCGACCGACAATTTTCACTTAAAGGATTCAGTAACATGTCAGAGCATAGCAGCAACGAAATGCAGTTCCAGATTCAACGCGTTTACACCAAAGACGTTTCATTTGAAGCGCCAAACGCACCTCAGGTTTTCCAGAAAGAGTGGGAACCGGAAGTGAAGCTGGATCTGGACACCGCCTCTTCTCAGCTGGCGGATGAAGTGTATGAAGTCGTGCTGCGCGTTACTGTCACCGCCACCGTGGGCGAAGACACCGCGTTCCTGTGCGAAGTACAGCAGGCCGGTATCTTCACCATCAGCGGTATCGAAGGCACGCAGATGGCACATTGCCTCGGCGCTTACTGCCCGAACATTCTGTTCCCGTATGCGCGTGAATGTGTCACCAGCCTGGTGTCACGCGGTACCTTCCCTCAGCTCAATCTGGCGCCGGTCAACTTTGATGCGCTGTTCATGAATTATCTGCAGCAGCAGGGTGAAGGCGAAGCGCCACGTCAGGATGCCTGATGACTACACTCAACGCTTCGATTAGCGTCATCGGTGCCGGCTCGTACGGCACCGCACTGGCCATTACGCTGGCCCGTAATGGCCATCCGGTGCTGCTGTGGGGCCACAATCCGCAAAACGTGGCGCAGCTGCAGGCTGACCGATGCAATACCGCTTTCCTGCCCGATGTTCCTTTCCCCGATAATCTCGTTCCTGAAGCCGATCTGGCCCGCGTCGTCAGCGCCAGCCGCGATCTGCTGGTGGTGGTGCCAAGCCATGTGTTCGGCGACGTGCTGATGCAGCTCAAACCGCTGCTGCGTGCCGACTCACGCATTGTCTGGGCGACCAAAGGACTGGAAAAAGAGACCGGACGGCTGCTGCAGGATGTGGCGCGCGAAATCCTCGGCGACAGCATTCCGCTGGCGGTGATTTCCGGCCCGACCTTTGCCAAAGAGCTGGCGGCCGGTTTGCCGACGGCGATTGCGCTGGCGGCCACTGACGCGCAGTTTGCCGACGATCTGCAGCAAAAGCTGCACTGCGGCAAAAGCTTCCGCGTTTACAACAATCCGGACTTTATCGGCGTGCAGCTGGGCGGCGCAGTGAAAAACGTCATTGCGATTGGTGCCGGGATCTCCGACGGCATTGGCTTTGGTGCCAACGCGCGTACGGCACTCATCACCCGCGGTCTGGCGGAGATGAGCCGTCTCGGTGCTGCGCTGGGTGCCGATCCAACGACCTTTATGGGCATGGCGGGTCTTGGCGATCTGGTGCTGACCTGTACCGATAATCAGTCGCGCAACCGCCGTTTCGGCATGATGCTGGGGCAGGGCGAAAGCGTGGATGAGGCGCAACGCATTATCGGACAAGTTGTAGAAGGCTACAGAAATACCAAAGAAGTCAAAGCATTAGCTGCGCGTGTGGGCGTGGAAATGCCAATAACCGAGCAAATTTATCAGGTATTATATTGCGAAAAATCGGCGCGAGAGGCAGCATTGAGCCTGCTTGGTCGTACAAGGAAGGACGAGAACAGCCAAAGCTAAAGCAGGACGCTTAAGCATTATCACCTGTAGCGCCTAATCGGGCGCTTTTTTATCGGGAGCAAACAGCAATGTCGTCTGAAGAGTTAGAACTGGTCTGGAACCATATCAAAGCCGAAGCCAGAGCGTTGGCCGATTGTGAACCGATGCTGGCCAGTTTTTACCATGCGACCTTGCTCAAGCACGAAAATCTCGGCAGCGCGCTCAGCTACATGCTGGCTAACAAGCTCGCTAACCCGATCATGCCCGCTATCGCCATCCGCGAAATTGTTGAAGAAGCCTATCGTCAGGATCCTGAGATGATTGTCTCGGCCGCGTACGATATTCAGGCGGTGCGTCAGCGCGATCCGGCGGTCGACAAATATTCCACGCCGTTACTCTATCTGAAAGGCTTCCACGCGCTGCAGGCGTACCGTATTGGCCACTGGCTGTGGAAAGAGGGACGGCGCGCGCTGGCGGTGTATCTGCAAAACGAAATCTCGGTCTCTTTTGCCGTGGATATTCATCCGGCGGCGCGCATCGGGCGCGGCATCATGCTGGATCACGCCACCGGCATCGTGATTGGTGAAACGGCTGTGGTGGAAAATGACGTCTCCATTCTGCAGTCGGTCACGCTGGGTGGTACGGGTAAAACCAGCGGCGATCGCCATCCGAAGATCCGTGAAGGGGTGATGATTGGCGCAGGGGCCAAAATCCTTGGCAATATTGAAGTCGGGCGCGGTGCCAAAATCGGTGCCGGTTCGGTGGTCTTGCAGCCGGTGCCGCCCCATACCACGGCGGCCGGCGTGCCGGCGCGCATTGTCGGCAAACCAGCCAGCGACAAACCGTCGATGGATATGGATCAGCACTTCACCGGCGCCGGGTTTGAGTACGGCGACGGCATCTAGCCTTTGATCAGCGCGCCCGCATAATCCAGCTGGCGCCACGCCTCATACACCACCACTGAAACCGCATTCGACAGGTTCATGCTGCGGCTCTCCGCGCGCATCGGAATGCGGATCTTCTGTTCTGCCGGCAACGCATTAAGAATTTCTGGTGGTAAGCCACGGCTCTCCGGGCCAAACAGCAGATAGTCGCCCGGCTGATAGCTGACGGCGCTGTGCGCCGGTGTGCCTTTGGTGGTCAGCGCGAATAAGCGCTGTGGCGCTTCTGCCGCCAGAAAAGCAGCGTAGCTGGCGTGCTTTTTCAGCGCGGTATATTCATGGTAATCCAGTCCGGCGCGGCGCAGGCGTTTATCATCCCAGGCGAAGCCTAACGGCTCAATCAGGTGCAGCTGAAAGCCGGTATTGGCGCACAGGCGGATGATATTGCCGGTATTTGGCGGGATTTCAGGTTCAAATAAGACGATGTTTAGCATAAGGCCCCCGGAAACGAGGGCCGCAGCATAGCAAATTATTGCCGGGCGGAGTACAGCGGCAGCCACAGCGTCAGGCGCAGACCGCCTAACGGGCTGTCATCGGCTTTCACCCAGCCGCGGTGCTGTTGCACGGCGGTTTCGACAATCGCCAGCCCGAGCCCGGTGCCGCCGGATTCACGGTCACGCGCTTCATCGGTGCGGTAGAACGGACGGAAAATCTGCTCGCGATCTTCCGGGCTGACGCCGGGACCGTCGTCGTCCACGTGCACGGTAATGCCCTGAATATCCACCGCAAAGCTAACGCTGATGTGCGTGTGTGAATAGCGCAGCGCGTTACGCACAATGTTCTCCAGCGCGCTTTCCAGCGCATGCGGGTTGCCGTACAGCGGCCATGGACCGGGCGGATAGGGCACGTCCATGGTTTTACCCATCTGCTCCGCTTCGAATTTGGCATCTTCCAGCACGCCATTCCACAGCTGGTTGGCCTTCATCGCTTCGCTCACCAGCGCGTTCTTGTGCTGGGTGCGCGACAGTACCAGCAAGTCGTTGATCATGCCGTCCAGACGCTGCGCTTCGGTCTCAATGCGCTCCAGCTCTTTGCCTTCGCCATGACGCCGGCGCAGTAGCGCCGTCGCCAGCTGCAGACGCGTCAGCGGCGTGCGTAATTCATGGCTGATATCCGACAGCAGACGCTGCTGTGCCGTCATCATGCGTTCGAGCGCGCTCACCATCTGGTTGAAACTGGAGCCGGCAGCGAGAAATTCTTGCGGGCCCGATTCCAGTTCCGGATGCTGACGCAAATTTCCGCTCGCCACTTCATCCGCGGCATGTTTTAGTTTGCGTGCCGGACGCGCCAGGCTCCACGCCAGCCACAGCAGCAGCGGTGAGCTGATTAACATCGTGACGATGAGCAGCAGCAGAGGACGGTCAAACAGCAGGTTAACGAAATCGAGCTGGGAACTGGTGGCGGGACGGATGAGATACAGCTGGTAATTGTCTTCGCCGTCGCGCACCGCGAAGGGGCCGACCATCTCCACGCGGCCATACTTTTTCTTCTGCGGATGATCGGCATTATCAGACTGGCCGATAAAGTTGCGGATCACCTGCATTTCATTGTGCTGCGCACCGATCACCCGTCCTTCGCTGGTCACCAGCAGCAGGCGCTGACCGGGCGGTGCCCATTTGTCGATGGCGCGAAACAGCCGGCGCCACCACATCAGGTCGTTGGGCGGATCCTGTGACAGCTCCGCCTCAACGTGTTGCTCAATCATGGTGCCCTGGCGCTGTTCGCTCTCCATCAGCGAGGTCATCTGGCGCGAATCGAGTTTGGGCACCATCAGTACCAGCATCAACACCAGCGCCAGGGTGAGCCAGAAGATGGCGAAGATGCGGGTGGTCAAACTTCCGATCATGATGCCGAAACCATCAGATAGCCGCGTCCGCGCAGAGTTTTGAACCACGGATGACCATCACGACGTTCCGGCAGCTTACGACGCAGGTTAGAGATGTGCATATCAATAGCGCGGTCAAACGGCGTCAGGCGCTTGCCCAGCACTTCCTGGCTGAGATGCTCGCGTGACACCACCTGGCCAAGATGCTGCGCCAGTAAGTAGAGCAGGGTGAACTCGGTGCCGGTGAGATCCAGCGTTTCGCTGTCGAAGCTGGCTTCCTGACGGCCCGGATTCAGGCGCAGGCAATCCACTTCCAGCGTCGGTGAGCTGTTATCGTGCTGTTGCTGCTGTTCGCTCCAGTTGGAACGGCGCAGAATCGCACGGATACGCGCCACCAGTTCGCGATCGTTGAACGGCTTTGGCAGATAGTCATCCGCGCCCAGTTCCAGGCCCAGAACGCGGTCCAGCTCGCTACCGCGGGCGGTCAGCATGATGACAGGGGTTTGATGTTGCTGGCGTAGCTCTTTTAACGTGTCGATACCGTTCTTCTTCGGCATCATGACATCGAGCAAAAGCAGGTCGACGGTGTTGTCCAGCAGATTGAGCGCCTGCTCGCCATCGCTGGCGACAATCACCTCAAAACCTTCCATTTCAAGCAGTTCTTTAAGCAGCGAAGTCAATTCGCGGTCGTCATCAACCAACAGGATTTTATTCATTTTTTGTTGCCCTCCGCAGGCAAAATACCGTGTTCCTATAGTGGCAATCCAACGCTTTACGTAGTTTTACACCCCCTGACGGATGTTTGCAGCTGTCGCCGTACACTAGCTCTCGTTGAATCGCGAAACGGAACGAACCGGGAGTAAACGATGCGCTACTTAACCGCCGTCGTCTTTGCCTCAGCGATGGTTCTCAGTCACGCCAGCGCAGAAGCAGCAGACACGACGACGATTGACGAGATGCATCATAACGGCGGATTGACGACAGGCAGTATGACGCAAAATCCGCAAAGCCACATGTTCGATGGCATTGAGCTGACTGAACAACAGCGGCAACAGATGCGTGACCTGATGCAGCAAGCGCGCCATGAACGCCCGGTGTTAAGCGTTCAGGACATAGAAACTATGCATGACCTTGTCATTGCAGACAAATTTAACGAATCGGCTATCCGCCAGCAGGCAGAGAAACAGGCCCGTGAGCAGGTAGAACTGCAAATCGAGATGGCCCGGGTTCGTAATCAGATGTATCACCTGCTAACGCCTGCACAGCAAGCGACATTGCAGAAGAATTTTGAGCGGCGTCTGAACGAAGCGCGTCGGCTCTCCGGATTGCAGCCATCATCACCGCTGCAAGCAGTGAGTAGTACCAGCAGTAACCAGTAACATAGTATCCCTGTTTTCCTTGCCATAGACACCATCCCTGTCTTCCCCGCCATGATGGCGGGGTTTTTTTTGCCCTGGATTTGCGGGCAAACTGCATCCGTTTCGCTATCCTGTCACGCAGTCTGCACGGGACGGTGATAAACTTGAGCCATTTTCCACTGCATGGCGTGCTGCAGCGCCTGACGAGGCAAGGCATGGAACCTTCCTACGCAAAACTGGTAAACCGCGCGGCGCTGGCGGCGACCACGCTGGCAACGCTGTTGCTGATCGTGAAAATTTTCGCCTGGTGGTACACCGGTTCGGTCAGCGTGCTGGCGGCGCTGGTGGATTCGCTGGTCGATATCGCCGCGTCACTGACCAATCTGCTGGTGGTGCGCTATTCATTGCAGCCTGCCGACGACGATCACACCTTTGGTCACGGTAAAGCGGAATCGCTGGCGGCACTGGCGCAAAGCATGTTTATCTCCGGATCGGCGCTGTTTCTGTTTCTTACCGGGCTGCAGCATCTGGCCACGCCGGAAACGCTGCGCGCGCCGCTGGTGGGTATAGTAGTGACGCTGATCGCCCTCAGTTCCACGCTGGTACTGGTCGCTTTTCAGCGCTGGGTGGTGCGGCGTACCCGCAGCCAGGCGATACGCGCGGACATGCTGCATTATCAGTCGGATGTGGTGATGAACGGTGCCATTCTGGTTGCGCTAGGCTTAAGTAGTTATGGTTTTAAGCGTGCGGATGCGCTGTTTGCGCTCGGCATCGGCGTATATATCCTCTATAACGCGCTGCGCATGGGCTATGAAGCGGTGCAGTCGCTGCTGGATCGTGCGCTGCCGGAGCAGGAAAAACAGGCGATTATCGCGCTGGTAAGCCACTGGCCCGGCGTACGCGGTGCCCATGCGTTACGTACGCGGCAGTCTGGCCCGACGCGGTTTATTCAGCTTCATCTGGAGATGGACGATCATCTCCCGCTGGTGCAGGCGCATCAGGTGGCCGATCAAATTGAGCAGGCATTACGGCAAAAATTTCCCGGCTCAGATGTGATCATTCATCAGGACCCCTGTTCTGTCGTGCCGCAAAATCAGCAGGGTTTTTTTCAGTTTTAGCCGTTATAAAACATAGTATTGCGTGAAAAAAATGACGTAACGCTAACAACTCTGTAAAAAATTAGCGAAAACTTGTCTGACCTGAATCAATTCAGCATCAAGCCTTTGATATACTATCTGCAACTATTAAGCCGTGCGATCGCGAGCTGGTCCACACCGGTCGACAGGCAGGAATAATCCTTAGTTTTGAACAATCCAGAGGTTGTCATGATCAAAAAAATCGGAGTACTGACCAGCGGCGGCGACGCCCCAGGCATGAACGCAGCCATTCGCGGAGTTGTCCGTTCCGCGCTGAGTGAAGGCCTTGAAGTTTTTGGTATCTATGACGGCTATCTGGGTTTGTACGAAGACCGCATGATCAACCTCGACCGCTACAGCGTGTCGGACATGATTAACCGTGGCGGCACCTTCCTCGGTTCGGCGCGTTTCCCGGAGTTCCGCAACGAAGAAGTGCGTCAGGTCGCGATCGAAAACATGAAAAAGCGCGGCATTGATGCGCTGGTGGTGATTGGCGGTGACGGTTCTTACATGGGTGCCAAACGCCTGACCGAAATGGGTTTCCCGTGCATTGGCCTGCCGGGCACCATCGATAACGACGTCGCCGGTACCGATTACACCATCGGTTATTTCACCGCGCTGGAAACCGTGGTTGAAGCGATTGACCGTCTGCGCGACACCTCTTCTTCGCATCAGCGTATCTCCATCGTAGAAGTGATGGGCCGCTACTGCGGTGACCTGACCTTAGCGGCGGCCATCGCCGGTGGCTGTGAGTTCATCGTGCTGCCTGAAATCCCTTACACGCGCGAAGAGCTGGTGGCAGAAATCCAGGCTGGCATTGCGAAAGGTAAAAAACACGCCATCGTGGCGATCACCGAACACATCTGTGACATCGATGATCTGGCGCACTTTATTGAAGCGGAAACCAAGCGTGAAACCCGTGCCACCGTGCTCGGCCACATCCAGCGTGGCGGTGCGCCATGCGCTTACGACCGCATTCTGGCATCACGTATGGGCGCTTATTCAATTGAGCTGCTGCTGCAGGGCTACGGCGGTCGCTGCGTGGGTATTCAGAACGAGAAGATGGTGCATCATGACATCATCGACGCTATCGAAAACATGAAGCGTCCGTTCAAGCGCGACTGGCTGGATACCGCGAAAAAACTCTACTAATCAACGATAAATCGGGCGCGATCGCTCTCGCGCCCTTTTTTATGCCTTGCTATATTCTCCATAGTTATAACAGCTTATTTTTAATTCTTTAATCCATGGATTGCTTTGTGTCAGTCTTGTTCTATAACGACCTCGGGAGAGCAAGCAATGAACAAGTGGAGTATTGGTGTCACCCTGTTACTGGCTTCAACCAGTGTTCTGGCAAAGGATATTCAGCTGTTAAACGTCTCTTACGATCCAACCCGTGAGCTGTACGAGCAGTACAACAAAGCGTTTAGCGCACACTATAAGCAGGAAACCGGTGATAACGTGGTGATCCGCCAGTCGCACGGCGGTTCGGGTAAGCAGGCGACGTCCGTGATCAATGGCATCCGCGCAGATGTGGTGACGCTGGCGCTGCAGTCCGACGTGGATGCTATTGCTGACCGTGGTCGTATCGATAAAAACTGGATTAAGCGTCTGCCGGACAACTCGGCACCTTATACTTCCACCATCGTGTTCCTGGTGCGCAAAGGCAATCCTAAAGGCATTCATGACTGGCCGGATCTGATTAAGCCAGGCGTTTCCGTAATCACGCCAAACCCGAAAACTTCCGG
Source organism: Pantoea dispersa (assembly GCF_019890955.1). Lineage (NCBI taxonomy): Bacteria > Pseudomonadati > Pseudomonadota > Gammaproteobacteria > Enterobacterales > Erwiniaceae > Pantoea > Pantoea dispersa. The sequence continues at coordinate 3,870,799 of NZ_CP082346.1, read as the reverse complement.
CGGGGCACGCTGGAACTATCTGGCGGCCTGGGGCTGGGCGCTGGACCAGAACCACGGTGACCAGGCCAAAGCGCTGGCTTACGTCCGGGCGCTGTTCAAAAACGTTGAAGTGCAGGATTCCGGTGCACGTGGCGCGACTAATACCTTCGTTGAGCGCGGTATCGGTGATGTGCTGATTGCATGGGAAAACGAAGCCTATCTGGCCGTCGATAAGCTGGGCAAAGACAAGTTTGAAATCGTTACGCCGAGCGAATCAATCCTTGCCGAACCGACAGTCTCGGTAGTCGATAAAGTGGTGGATGAGCAGGGCACGCGTAAAGTGGCAGAAGAGTATCTGAAATATCTCTACTCACCGGAAGGCCAGACCATCGCGGCACAAAACTATTATCGTCCGCGCGATCCTGAGGTGGCGAAGAAGTTTGCCAGCAGCTTCGCGCCGGTCAAACTCTTCACCATTGATGACAAGTTTGGCGGCTGGAGCAAAGCGCAGAAAGCACACTTTGCCGACGGCGGCAGCTACGATCAGGTCATGAAACCGTAACCGCGTTTTCATCATGACGAAACGGTCAGCCCTGCGCTGGCCGTTTTGCTTTACGGCGCGGAAAAAGCCGTGACTTTCCGCTGGCGACAGGTGAGGATGCTGACAGCTCATCACTGAGGATCTGGCCATGCAGGCGCGCCGCCGTAGTCTTACGTTGCTGATTATCGCGTTCATCCTTCTGATTGCCGGGATGATCGCCGGTGCGGTGCATTTACATAAAAACGCCGACGCGCTGTGGCAGATTGTCAGCGAAAAGTGCGTACCGGACATGACGCAACGCGGTAATCCTGCCCCCTGTCAGCAGGTCAATCTGGCGCAGGGTTACGTCACGCTCAAAGATCTGAATGGCCCGCTGCAATATCTGCTGATGCCGATAGCAAAAATCACCGGCATGGAGAGCCCAATCCTCCTCGAACCCACCACGCCGAACCTGTTTGCTGCCGCCTGGCAGCAGCGCCGCCTGCTGGCGCAGAAGCGCGGTGCGCCTGTCGACGACCGCGTGCTGTCGCTTGCCATCAACGCGCAGTATGGTCGTACACAGAATCAGCTGCACATTCATATCTCCTGCCTGCGACCGGATGTGCGTCAGCAGCTGGATACGCTGGCACCGAAGCTGAATGCGCAGTGGCAGACGGCAACGCTGCTGCGGCATACCTGGCTGATTCGCACGCTGAGCACCGCCGAACTGGCGCAGCAGAGCGTGTTTATCCGGCTGGCAGAAGAGGTACCGCATGCACGCGGTGAGATGGGCAAATACGGGCTGGCGCTGGCCCGGCTGCCGGATGGACGCCTGGCGCTGCTGGCGCTGGAGCGCAACTGGCTGAAGCTGAATCGCGGTTCGGCGGAAGAACTGCAGGATCACCAGTGCCGTTTGCTGGGGTGAGTGGCATCGCGACCGATTAAGGCAATAAAAAAAGCGGCTTATCAGCCGCCTTTTTCTGCGTGAGAAACTTACGCGTTTTTGGCTGCCGCAGCGGCTTTGACGATCACCGCGAAAGCGTCGGCTTTCAGCGACGCACCGCCCACCAGCGCACCGTCGATGTCCGGCTGGGTGAACAGTTCTGCGGCGTTTTTGTCGTTAACCGAACCGCCGTACTGAATGATTACCTGCTCAGCGATAGCGGCATCTTTCTTCGCGATGTGGTCACGAATGAATTTGTGTACTGCCTGCGCCTGCGCTGGGGTCGCTGATTTGCCGGTACCGATGGCCCAGACTGGCTCATAGGCGATAACCGCGCCTTCGAAGGCCGCTGCACCCTGGGTTTCCAGCACGGCGTCGATCTGACGTGCGCACACTTCTTCAGTTTTGCCGGCTTCATTCTCGGCTTCGGTCTCACCGATGCACAGCACCGGTACCAGGCCTGCGGCCTTCAGCACGGCGAATTTCTTCGCGATGAACTCGTCGCTCTCTTTATGGTAGGTGCGGCGCTCAGAGTGGCCGATGATGATGTATTTCGCGCCGATGTCTTTCAGCATCTCGGCAGAGGTTTCACCGGTGAAAGCGCCAGACAGGTTCACGTCAACGTTCTGCGCACCCAGCGCAATGTGGCTGCCGGAAATGGCGTGTTTGGCCTGATCCAGATAGATGGCCGGCGGAGCAATCGCCACACCGCAGCCTTCCACACCTGACAGCTCTTTGCGCAGGCCTTCAATCAGCTCGCCCGCCATGTGCTTGCTGCCATTCAGTTTCCAGTTACCCATAACCAGTGGATGTCGCATTCTTTCCTCCGCATAACGCGATTCATGAAATAGCGCTGCCATCGGGGCAGCGATGTCTGCCAGACAGTATAGAGATCAAATGGGGCGCTGGCTTTGCTTTTCGTCATTTTTGCCGGGGAGATCAGGGGCTAGCGAGCGCCAGTTTAATGGGCTCAACGGCGAAGGTCAGTCCCTTGTCGCCGTTGTCTGCGACCACAAAGCGCAGTGCACCTTCGGTGCGGGAAAAATAGCGTGCGCCCTTGCCGGCGCTGAGCAGGCCATCGAGCTTCTTGTGTCCCTCTTCCGCTGACAAACCGGGCACAAAAAAGCGCAGTAGCGCAGTCATGTAATCCATGGCGCGTGTCTGTGCCGCTTTCATATCCGGGCCCGGCACCGGCAGCCAGGTAATCTGCAGCGTTTTAATCTTGCCGGTGCCCTGTTCCAGCGCGGTAGAGGCATACAGCGTTTCGCTGATTTTGCTGGCGGCACGTGTCAGGTGGCTCTTGTCATCGCGGTTATCGATGGCGCGATACTCCTGCAGCGGCAGGTCAGGATTGGCGGCGTTGTACTTTTCGCGGAACTGCGCGATGGTCATATCAAAGGTGGGCGCACCCGCCAGCAGATACGGCGCCGCAGGCAGGTGATCGTTGCGATCCTGCGCGGGCGCGTCCTCTGCCCAGGCGGGAAATGTCAGTGCGACGCTGAGCAACAGCGCGACTGGCAGATTCTTCATTGCTTCGGCCCTAAATCATTCACTTAGCCCACGATTAGAACGGTTTTTACCGCTGAAAGTCAAAACCCGCGCCGGGAAAAATCTGACATTTTGCTGCCGGCGCGATTACCAGTAATGCTCGCTGGTCATGTGACCGGGTTTACGTTTGAAATGCTTGCGCATATCGCGGGTCTCTTTCAGCAATTGCTGGGTATCGCGCACCATCTGCGGGTTACCGCACAGCATCACGTGGCTGGTGTCGGCGTGCATTGGCAGGCCCACGGCGTTTTCCAGTTCTCCGCTCTCGATCAGCTGCGGTACGCGGCCATGCAGTGAACCGGGCATCTGCTCGCGGCTGACCACCGTCTGAATGTGCAGCTTGCCCTGATAACGCTGCTGCAGTTGCTGCATCAGCGGCAGAAAACTCAGGTCGGCGGCATAGCGCGCAGCGTGCACCAGCACAATGTTATCGAAGCGCTCCAGCCCTTCGCCCTGTTGCAAAATCGACAGATACGGGCCGATCGCCGTGCCGGTCGCCAGCATCCACAGCGTCTGGCAGTCGGGGATCTCATCCAGCACAAAGAAACCGGCCGCCTCTTTGGTCACCATCACCTGATCGCCGGGCTGCAGCGCCTGTAAACGCGGGCTGAGCTTCCCTTCCGGCACCGTTACCAGATAGAACTCCAGCAGCGGATCGTGCGGCGCGTTGACGTAGGAGTAGGCGCGCTGCACGCGCTCGCCGTCGACTTCCAGCGCCAGCTTGGCAAACTGGCCGGCGGTAAAAGGGTCGATGGGCGCCGTGACGCGCAGGCTGAACAGTGCGTCGGTCCAGTTTTTCACTTCTTTTACTTCTGCATTGACCCACTCTGCCATGTTCGCTCCTGATGATTGATAATTGGTCTCTTTCTATCTTCGTCAGCCCGGCACCAGATTTCCAGCCCCGCAGCGGTCAAAGGGCTCTCTGCGACAAATCGTCCGCACACATCAGCAACTGTAGCGGCCACGTTACAGCCTGGTACAGAAGCTTGACGGTGCCTGTGCTGCCGCTTTACGCCCGCCTCTCGCTTTGTGCGCAATTCCTGATATTTTTGCCGCCATAACTCTCCGGCAGCCCTGTTTAGTGCTGTCATTACTTTGTTTCTCAGGCAGACATTTTGTTCCATGATGATGAGTAATACGCAAAACCGCTTCCTGCTGTTCATGCTGATTGTGCTGGTGGCGGTCGGGCAGATGGCGCAGACCATCTATGTGCCCGCCATGGCGAACATGGCAGAGGCGCTTAACGTACGCAGCGGCGCCATGCAGCAGGTGATGGCGGCCTATCTGATGACCTACGGCGGATCGCAGCTGATCTACGGCCCGTTGTCGGACAGTATTGGCCGGCGTCCGGTGATCCTCGCGGGAATGTCGATCTTCGCGGCGGGCGCGCTGATCGCCCTGTTTGCGCCGTCGCTGAGTGTGCTGGTGCTGGGCAGTGCGGTGCAGGGACTGGGTACCGGCGTGGCTGGCGTGATGGCGCGCACCATGCCGCGCGATCTTTACTCCGGCATTGCGCTGCGCCAGGCCAACAGCCTGCTCAACATGGGCATTCTGGTCAGCCCGCTGCTGGCGCCGGTAATCGGCGCGCTGCTGACCCATCTGTTTGGCTGGCACGCCTGCTTTGCTTTCCTGCTGCTGCTGTGTGTTGGCGTAACGGCGGCGATGGCACGCTGGCTACCGGAGACCCGTCCGGTGGATGCGCCCGCGACACCGTTTCTGCGCCGCTACATCACGCTGCTCAGCGACGGCAACTTTGTGCGCTATCTGCTACTGCTGATCGGCGCGCTGGCGGGCATTGCGGTATTTGAGGCCAGCTGTGGCGTACTGATGGCGGGCGTGCTGGGGCTCGACGGGCTGACGGTGAGTATTTTGTTCATCCTGCCGATTCCGGCGGCCTTTTTCGGCGCCTGGTTTGCCGGCCGCGAGCAGAAATCCTGGCATACGCTGATGTGGTATGGCGTGAACAGCTGCCTGCTGGCGGGCCTGCTGATGTGGCTGCCGGCGTGGTTTGGCGTGATGACTATCTGGACGCTGCTGGTGCCGGCCGCGCTGTTTTTCTTCGGCGCAGGCATGCTGTTTCCGCTGGCAACTTCTGGCGCGATGGAGCCCTACGCGTGGTTGGCCGGCAGTGCCGGTGCGCTGATTGGCGGCCTGCAGAATCTGGGTTCCGGTGTGGTGGCGTGGCTCTCAGCGCTGCTGCCGCAGCACGATCAGTCGAGCCTCGGTATGCTGATGTTTGTGACGTCGCTGGTGATGCTGCTGTGCTGGTGGCCGCTCTCGCGTCATCCGGAGAGCGGCAAACAGACGGTTACAGGATAAAAGGGTGCAGCGCCGCGTCTTTGCGGTCCAGATAGTGGATCGACTGAATGCGGCGAATGGTGCGCGATTTACCGCGCACCAGCAGCGTTTCGCTGGTGGCGATATTGCCCTGGCGCGTGATGCCCTTTAGCAGATCGCCCGTGGTGATACCGGTCGCCGCGAAAATCACGTTATCGTTACGCGCCATCTGTTGCAGCGTCAGCACTTCCCCGGCGTTGATGCCCATTTCGGCACAGCGCGCCAGCTCCTGCTCACCCAGACGGCGGTTTTCGGCCGAATCCCCTTTGACCTGATGACGAGCCAGCAGGCGCGCCTGCATGTCGCCATCCATGGCGCGGATCACCGCCGCCGACACCACGCCTTCCGGCGCACCGCCGATGCCATACAGCACGTCCACTTCGCTGTCCGGCATACAGGTGAGAATCGAGGCAGCCACGTCGCCGTCCGGAAAAGCAAACACGCGCACGCCCAGCTGCTGCAGCTGCGCGATGACCGCATCGTGACGCGGTTTGGCGAGAATCGACACCGTCAGCTGGCTGAGCGGTTTATTGAGCGCCTGCGCAATCGCCTGCAGATTGGTGGCGAGCGGCAGGTTGAGATCGATAGCGCCGCGCGCGCCCGGACCGACAATCAGCTTTTCCATATACATATCAGGTGCGTGCAGGAAGCTGCCTTTATCGCCCACCGCCAGCACCGCCAGCGCGTTGGCCTGGCCCATCGCAGTCATGCGCGTGCCTTCGATAGGATCAACTGCAATGTCCACCGCATCGCCGTGGCCGGTACCGACTTTTTCACCAATGTAGAGCATCGGTGCTTCGTCGATTTCGCCTTCGCCAATCACGATCTGGCCGTCGATATTGATGGTGTTGAGCATAATGCGCATGGCGTTGACGGCGGCGCCGTCGGCGGCATTCTTGTCGCCGCGTCCTAACCAGTGATAGCCCGCTAACGCAGCGGCTTCGGTCACACGGGAAAATTCAATCGCGAGTTCTCGTTTCATGGTCTGCACCTGACAAAAAACAGGCGGGCAGTGTAGCACAGCGGGGCAGGGGGACGGGAAAAACCCGCGGCAGGGCGCCGCGGGTCAGCACAGTGTTACTCTTCTTCTTCCCACGCCTGGGCGCGCGCCACGGCTTTTTTCCAGCCGGCATAGCGCACGTTGCGTTCGGTGGTTTCAATGCTTGGACGGAACTCGCGTTCCACCACGGCTTTAGCACGAACTTCTTCCAGATCGTTCCAGAAACCGACCGCCAGACCGGCGAGGTAAGCCGCACCCAGCGCAGTCACTTCGCGCACTTCCGGACGCTCCACGCGCGTGCCGAGAATATCGGACTGGAACTGCATCAGGAAGTTGTTGGCCACCGCACCGCCATCCACGCGCAGCGACTGCAGGCGGGTATCGGCATCGTTCTGCATCGCTTCCAGCACATCACGCGTCTGGTAAGCGATGGACTCCAGCGTGGCGCGAATGATGTGGTTGGCATTGGCACCACGGGTCAGGCCGAAGATTGCGCCGCGCGCATACGGGTCCCAGTACGGTGCGCCGAGACCGGTAAAGGCCGGCACCATGTACACGCCATTGGTGTCTTTGACTTTCATCGCGAAGTATTCGGAGTCGCCCGCATCGCTGATCAGCTTCATCTCATCGCGCAGCCACTGAATGGACGCACCACCGATGAACACGGCACCTTCCAGCGCGTAGTTCACCTCGCCGCGTGGACCGCAGGCGATGGTGGTCAGCAGACCGTGCGTCGAAGTAACCGCTTCGGTACCGGTGTTCATCAGCATAAAGCAGCCGGTGCCGTAGGTGTTTTTCGCCATGCCAGGCTGCACACACAGCTGGCCATACAGCGCAGCCTGCTGGTCACCGGCGATACCGGCGATAGGAATACGCGTGCCGCCCTTACCACCAATGTTGGTCTGGCCGTAGATTTCGGACGATCCTTTCACTTCCGGCAGCATTTCGCGCGGAATATCCAGAATCTCCAGCATGCGCGCATCCCACTCCAGCTTGTGGATGTTGTACATCATGGTACGCGATGCGTTGGTGTGATCGGTGATGTGCACGCGGCCCTGGGTCATTTTCCACACCAGCCAGGTGTCGACGGTGCCGAACAGCAGTTCGCCGCGTTTCGCCCGCTCGCGTGCGCCTTCCACGTGGTCAAGAATCCATTTCACCTTGGTGCCGGAGAAGTACGGGTTAATCACCAGACCGGTGGTGTGCTGGATATACTCTTCCAGACCCTCTTTCTTCAGCTTGTTACAGTAGTCGGCGGTACGCGGATCCTGCCAGACGATGGCGTTGTAAATCGGTTTGCCGGTCTCTTTGTCCCAGACAATCGCGGTTTCACGCTGGTTGGTGATACCGATGGCGGCGATCTGGTCAGAACGGATATCAGCGTGCGCCAGCACTTCCACCAGCGTGGAGCTCTGTGAGGCCCAGATGTCCATCGGATCGTGTTCAACCCAGCCGGCTTTCGGGTAGATCTGGGTGAATTCGCGCTGTGAGACGGCGACGATGTTGGCGTCATGATCGAGCACCACGGCACGTGAGCTGGTTGTGCCCTGATCAAGCGCGACAATATATTTTTTATCAGTCGTAGTCATTATGGTTTCCTGATGATTAACGATGAAACTTACGCTTTACGCTGCTCAGCGCGCGCGACCGGTTTTTCTGTTTTACTGGTTTCTGCAAGGTTGCCCGGCAGGTGACGGCCAATCAGCGCACGGTAACCGAAGGCACCGAGGCAGGCACCGACCAGCGGGCCAAAAATTGGCACCAGGAAGTAAGGAATATCTTTACCACCGGTGAACGCCACGTTACCCCAGCCCGCGAAGAAGGCGAACAGCTTCGGACCGAAGTCACGCGCCGGGTTCAGGGCGAAGCCGGTCAGCGGACCCATGGAACCGCCAATCACCGCCACCAGCAGACCAATCAGCAGCGGCGCCAGCGGGCCACGCGGTACGCCGTTGCCATCGTCGGTCAGCGCCATGATCACCGCCATCAGCACGGCAGTAATCACCATTTCTACCAGGAACGCCTGCGCCACGGTGATGTGCGGGTTCGGATAGGTGGAGAAGATACCGGCCAGATCGAGGCTTTGCACGCTGCCGCGTACCATCTGGTGGCTGGCTTCGTAATCAAAGAACAGATTGTAGTAAAGACCGTAGACCAGCGCCGCCGCACAGAACGCGCCAGCGATTTGCGACACAATATAAGGTAAAACTTTGCGGCCTTCGAAGTTGGCGAACAGGCACAGGGCAACCGTGACTGCCGGATTGAGGTGAGCGCCGGATACGCCTGCGCTCAGATAAACCGCCATGGAGACAGCAAGACCCCAGATGATACAAATTTCCCACTGGCCGAATGCGGCACCGGCCAGCTTCAGCGCCGCCACACAGCCGGCACCAAAAAAGATGATCAAACCGGTACCGAGAAACTCGGCGATGCACTGACCTTTGAGTGTGTTCGTTGTCTGACTCATAATGGAATTCCTGAAGCGAGGTTAAATTTTATCAGTTTTTGTTCTCAATCCTTGAGTCGCCCAGCTCTAATGTAGGGTTGATGTGAATTTATCGTTAACGAGCATAAACGAGAAATAGCGAAATCGAATTTTGTGTGCCGTGTCATAAAAATGCGCGTTTTCGCGTCTTTTGCCTGTGTTTAGGGCCAAAAACCCCCGCTGCGCTGCACCCCGCGCGTGTGACCGCGCGCAAAATGCGCGAAGTTGCGCGTTTTCCAGGTATAAACTGAAAAGTGTTACAGACTTCCCTCGCAGGCCTTGTGCTGCTGGACTTGCCGGGTGTGGCTACATACAATCGGGACATCGTGGCTGGACGCACTATTTTAAGGCACGCCCGGTCTATCAACGCCTTGCACGATTTAGGAGAGGTCAGAAAGATGTCATTTGAAGTATTCGAGAAACTGGAAGCGAAAGTACAGCAGGCGATTGATACCATCACCCTGCTGCAGATGGAAATTGAAGAGCTGAAAGAGCAGAACAATAACCTGAAAAATGAAATGAGCCAGGCATCCGGCAATCACGAAGCGCTGGCGCGTGAAAATCAGCACCTGAAAGAAGAGCAGCATGTATGGCAGGAGCGCCTGCGTGCACTGCTGGGAAAAATGGAAGAAGTTTAAGCCTCAGCGCTTAAACCAACGGGTGCCGCGGCACCCGTTTTTGTTTGTCGCTTACTCGATGTCGAGTGCGTCTTCAGACAGGATCATGCCGGTGTTGTCGGCGTAGAGATGATCGCCGGAGAAGAAGGTGACGCCGCCGAAGTTAACCCGCACGTCGCTCTCGCCGATGCCTTCGCCTGCGGCGCCAGCCGGAATGGCCGCAATCGCCTGAATGCCGATCTCCAGCTCTTCCAGTTCATCGACCTGGCGAACCGAGCCGTACACCACGATGCCTTCCCACTCGTTTTGCGCCGCCAGTCTTGCTAACTGAGCGTCAACCAGCGCGCGCCGCACTGAGCCGCCGCCATCGACCAGCAGCACGCGACCGCGACCGTTCTCTTCGAGCAGGTCATACAGCAGGCCGTTGTCTTCGAAACATTTCACTGTGGTAATTTGACCACCGAATGAGGTGCGCCCACCAAAGTTCGAAAAAAGCGGTTCAACAACGTTCACTTCTTCATGGTAGATGTCGCAGAGTTCAGATGTATCGTATTTCATAGGGATGTCGTCTGTTTGCCACAGGAGCGGTAAGTATATCGCTATCTGACGATTGTTGGCAAAATCATCAACCGCCAAAAAAAGCGCTGCATCAATATCCTGCGTAATATTTTGTCTGCGGCGGAGAGAACAGCGGCGCGTGGCAACAGCGCCGCAGGGGAAGCGTTACACGGCGGGCTTCTTGAAGGCCTGTTTGTGCGAGATACGGGAAATCAGCTCGGTCAGCGACAGCACCATGGTGGATCGCACCATCTGCAGGTAGCGCTGCTGCTGCATGGCGCGCAGCGCGGCGTCGTCGCGGGTGAAATCGGGTTGCGGCGGCCAGGCCAGCACGCAGTGCAGTTCGCCGAACGGGCCGAGTATTTCATCGTCGGTAAAGCGGTAGTCGCTGGTGTCGTGATTCAGCTCCTCACGCAGCGCCAGCAGCAGCTCGCAGTCTTCGTATTCGTGGCGATTGATCACCCCCAGGCCGTAGATAAGCTTCAGGCGTACCGAGAGCTCGCCCAGCGGGCCGTCGCCCAGCAGCAGCGGTTCCACCGCATATTTCACCGCGTAGTCATCTTTGCGAAAGACCTGCAGCACCAGCAGATTGACTGCTTCCGCCAGCAGTTCGACAGCGGCGATCAGGAAGCTTCTCACCGAACGACCGGCGTTCAGCCGCTCAAGCACCCGGTTTTCAAAAGCCTGCTTCTCTTCCATTATTGCCTGCATCATTCAGCTACCGTCGACGGGCACGCGGCTGCCGTGCCCGAATTGACCACTAAAGGGCGCGCATTATGCCATAGCGTGGTAAGCGCTCACCACTGAGCTCACCACTTCGCTATTGGCATCAAGGCCAGAAATCTCCGCCAGCGCCGCCTGTGGGCCTTTCTGCGCGATCAGTGACGCCAGCTCCTGCGCCTGCGGATCGGCTTCGCTGCGATAGTGCATCGCGGCGGCAATGCCCTGCACCAGGCTGGCGTGCGGCAGCTGATACTCCAGCGTGCCCAGCGTTGGCTTGATCAGGCGATCGCCGGCACTCAGCTTACGCAGCGGCTGACGGCCGACGCGCTCAACGTCATCTTTCAGGTACGGGTTTTCGAAACGCGTCAGGATTTTCTGGATATACGCGGCATGTTTCTCCGCATCGAAACCATAACGCTTGATCAGCACCGCGCCGCTCTCCTGCATCGCGCCCTGCACCACGGCACGTACTTTCTGGTCGAGAATGGCTTCGCGAATGGTGGCGTGACCGGCCAGCTTACCGAGATAAGCGGTAATGGCGTGGCCGGTGTTGAGGGTAAACAGCTTGCGCTCGACGAACGCCATCAGGTTATCGGTCAGCTCCATGCCAGGAATGTCCGGCAGCGCGCCTTTAAACTGGGTTTTGTCGACGATCCACTCGCTGAAGGTTTCTACGGTAACTTCCAGCGGATCGGTGCTGCCGGCTTCAGATGGCGGCACGATGCGGTCAACTGCCGAATCAACAAAGCCAACATGCTCTTCAACCCACGCATGATACTGCGGCGGCAGCGCCTTCAGTACGTGCTGCTTCAGCTGGCTGGTGCCGCGCACCATGTTTTCACAGGCGATAATATTCAGCGGACGGACATTACCGTTGTCACTGCGTTTGGCCAGACCCTGCGCCACGCTGCCCGCGATGCGCTCAAGGATCTGCGGACCAACCGCCGTGGTAACGATATCAACCTCAGCAATCAGCGTGACGATGTCGTCGCTGGTGCTGTTCACCGCGCTGACGCCGGTAACGATTTCGACCTGCGCCTGCTCGCCCACCACGTGAACCGGATACTCATGACGGGCGTTAAGGGCATCAAGCACCACCTGATTCACATCAGCAAACACCAGTTCGATACCGGCATCCGCCAGCAGCTTACCGATAAATCCACGGCCGATGTTACCTGCTCCAAAATGTAACGCTTTCATAAATTTGACCCATATCAAATGACGAAGGGGCGGGCATGTCCGCCCCGGAAAGTGGGGACGGGCTTGCCCGCCCCAGGGAAGTTAAAACCGCGAATTACGCGTTAGCAGTGCTGCCAGACAGCAGATCCAGCACGTCCTGCACGCTGGTGGTGTTCGCCAGCTTCTCGATTACGCTATCGTCGTCGAGCGCATTGGTCAGGCTGGTGATCACCTGAATGTGTTCGTTATTGCGTGCGGCAATACCAATCACCAGTCGCGCGACTTCGTCCGGCTCATCGCCAAACTGCACGCCGGCCGGATACTGACAGAATACCACGCCGGTTTTCAGCACGCGGTCTTTGGCTTCGACGGTGCCGTGCGGCACAGCGATGGATTCACCGAGGTAGGTTGGCGTCAGCTGCTCGCGCGCCAGCATCGCTTCAACGTATTCCGGCTGCACGTAACCGCCTTTCACCAGCTGCTCGCCTGCGAAGCGAATCGCCTGCTCTTTATTGCTGGCGCTCAGGCCGAGGAACACGTTATCAGCGCCCAGTTTGAACAGGTGCGCGCTGCCGTCGTCATAGCTGTCTGCCAGCGCGGTTTGCACCGTTTCACGGTGGGCTTCGCTGCGGTTCGCCGCCACCAGACGCTCAGTCAGGTTGGTGTACAGCGCGCTGTCGAGGAAGTTGTTCAGCGAGATGTGCTGCGCCTGTGGCGCCTGACGCATCGCACGTTCGGTCAGATCGCGGTGAGTAATCACCAGATCGACATCGCCCGGCAGCGAGTTAATCGCGCTGTTGGTCACAGAGATATTGCTCAGGCCCGCATCCTGCACCTTCTTGCGCAGCACGCCTGCACCCATCGCGCTGGAGCCCATACCGGCATCACAGGCGACGATGATTTTGCGCACGTGGCTGACGTCAACGCTGCTGGCATCGGCAATCACCGGTGAACCGGCAACGGCCTGGCCTTTTGACTGCGCTTTCATGTCTTTCATGCGCTGGGTCGCCGCTTCAATGTCGTCTTCTTCTTTTACTTTGCTGGTTTTCAGCAGAATCGAGGAGACCACGAAGGAGACGGCGAAAGCCGCAACGATAGCCGCGATGTTAGCGAAGTAAGCGCCTTTTGGCGTCATCGCCAGCACGGCCAGAATCGAACCTGGTGAAGCCGGTGATACCAGACCGCCGTTCAGCAGCGTCAGGGTGAACACGCCGGTCATACCGCCGAGGATCACTGCCAGCAGCAGGCGCGGCGCCATCAGCACGTACGGGAAGTAGATTTCGTGGATACCGCCAAGGAAGTGGATGATCGCTGCACCGCCCGCCGACTGCTTGGCGCTGCCGCGGCCGAAGATCATATAAGCAACCAGCACGCCCATACCCGGACCCGGGTTCGCTTCAATCAGGAAGAAGATCGATTTGCCCGCTTCGCTGGCCTGCTGGATACCCAGCGGCGAGAAGATACCGTGGTTGATGGCGTTATTGAGGAACAGGATTTTCGCCGGTTCAACAAAGATTGAGGTCAGCGGCAGCAGGTTGTTCTGCACCATCAGGTTTACGCCGGCGGCGAGAATGTGTGACAGACCTTCTACCAGCGGACCGATAGCGAGGAAGGCCAGCAGCGCCAGCAGCATACCGATAATACCGGCCGAGAAGTTGTTGACCAGCATCTCGAAGCCGCTTTTGATTTTGCCGTCAACCGCGCGGTCAAACGACTTGATCGCCCAGCCGCCCAGCGGACCGGCAATCATCGAGCCAAGGAACATCGGCATATCGGCACCGACGATCACGCCCATGGTGGTGATGGCACCGACCACGCCGCCGCGATCGCCACCCACCAGACGACCACCGGTGAAGCCGATGAGCAACGGCAGCAGGTAGGTAATCATCGGGCCGACCAGCTTGGCCAGCGTTTCGTTAGGAATCCATCCGGTTGGAATGAACAGTGCTGTGATGATACCCCAGGCGATAAACGCACCGATGTTTGGCATCACCATATTACTCAGAAAGCGACCAAAGCTCTGAACCTTGACCTTGACTGATGAGGACATAAACCCACCCCTTATTGAGACGCGCTGCAATAAGAGAGCGCGTTTGTTTTTGTTAAGACGTTACGGCGGGGGCCGTGGCATTACTGTATGCACGCGGACTCTAGCACTAGTTGATTACACTGCGTAGCGTCAGGAAAAAGTGTGATGCATATCACGCTAAGTTGGGGTGGGCAGGGGGATTAAAGGTGACTTTGATCACAAAAATACCCTGTAAGAAAGCAACGCCGGCGAAAAAATGCGCGCAACAGCGGTAGAAATGTGACAAAAATCACCTTTCACCTGGGCCGGTTTGTTTCACAAATGTGATTGAGATCACAAACTATTTTTGGTTGAAAATGCGCCAGATCACACTCTGTGCTGACAGAAAAAGCCGATGTAAGGAAGTGACGAAAATCTGAAAAAGCGGGCAGTGGAGAACTGCCCGCTGAGCGGCTTACTGCAAACCACCCTGTACGGCATTTTGTGCCTGGGTCAGCGCCTGCGTATTGCTGGCGAGATTACTCATCAGCGTGTTGTATTGCGTGGCCTGCTCCTGCGTCGGGAACTGAACGCCGCCGTCATTGAAGCTGACGCGTGCGCCCTGCGACTGCAGATAATCGCCGGCCTGAACTGCCGACTGGCTCAGCGCCTGCAGCTGCGGCAGCAGCGGGATCAGCGTGCTGGCTGGCTGCGTCACCACTTTGGCGTACACGCTGTCGTACACTTTCTTCAGATCGTCCGGCTGCTTCAGCGTGGCTTTGCTGCTGTCGGCCTGCATTTTGGCGCTCTGAATCTGCTGCGTCAGCACGCTCAGATTGCCGCTCGCCTGGCGCAGGCTGTCGCGGCGTGTCAGATAATCCTGCGGCACGCGGATGGCCGCCAGCTCATCAACCACCGGGCGCATGCCCTGATCCACCGCCTGATTCACCTGCTGCGAGAAGCCATACAGGATGGCGTAATCACTGGCGTAGTTACCGAAGGTTTGCTTCTGGTTTTCGCTCAGGCTGGGCAGATGTTCACCGCTGCGCATCACGGTGTTTTGCAGAAAATCAGTAAAGGCTTTGCGCTGATCGCCCTCTTTATCGCCGCAGGCGGTAAGCTGCAGCACAAGTAGCACGCCGGTCAGCAGCATGCCGCTACGCATCCAGATGCGGGAAATTCCTGACGCCATAATTCAACTCCTGTTGTGACGATGGCTAAATTCGATTCGCTGGGAAAGGTCCTAAAGAATAGTGCAATGGCCCCGGCTGTACAACGGCTGGTCTGCAGTGCTTCACGCTGGTGCGTGCCTGCTGCACAACTGTGCAGCGCAGCCTGCCTGCAAGCGCAGCGCTGTGCAATAACTCATGTAATTCAGGCTGATAGCAACCTGGCATTGATATTGCCTGCTTTCTGGCAGATGCAGGAGCGATCGCGGGCAACCGACGTCGCCACACAATTTGCAATGGGTCACTAGGGTTCCGATCGCGAGATGCTGGTCCGAGAGTGACCGACCGTCCTCTGACGGTTACACGGCGGGAAAAAAGCCCGGGAGGAAAGCGAGAACGTTGCTCGCCGCCTCCTGCCTGATTTTCGTCCGTTAACGCCAGAGGAATCATCATGATTAAAGCCTGTCTGCGCCTGCTGCTGATTTGCAGCGTCGCCCTGTTCAGCGTTCCGTCGCTGGCCGCCGCTAAACCATCCTTTAAGCTTTGCTGGTCCATCTACGCTGGATGGATGCCGTGGGATTATGCCCAGCAAAGCGGCATCGTGAAAAAGTGGGCCGATAAGTACGGCATCGATATTCAGTTTGTGCAGGTTAACGACTATATCGAGTCGGTCAATCAGTACACCGCAGGTGGCTTTGACGGCTGCACCATGACCAATATGGATGCACTGACCATTCCGGCCACTGGCGGCGTCGACAGCACCGCGCTGATTGTCGGCGACTACTCCAACGGTAACGACGGCATTCTGCTTAAAGGCGCGGACAGCGTCAGCGCGCTGAAAGGCAAACCCATCAACCTCGTCGAACTGTCGGTCTCACACTATCTGCTGGCGCGCGCGCTGGAGAAATCCGGCATGAGCGAGAAAGACGTCAGGGTGGTTAACACCGCCGATGCCGATCTGGTGGCGGCGTTTGGCACTGCTGACGTTAACGCCATCGTCACGTGGAATCCGCTGCTGGCGGAAGCAGAGAAGCAGCCGGACAGCCATCTGGTGTTCTCCTCGGCGCAGATCCCGGGCGAAATCCTTGACCTGCTGGTAGTCAACACCGCCACGCTCAACAAATATCCTCAGCTCGGCAAAGCGCTGACCGGTGCCTGGTACGAGACGCTGCACAGCATGGCCGGACAGAGCGACAGTGCCAAAGCGGCGCGCACGCAGATGGCGCAGGCATCCGGTACCGATCTGGCCGGTTTTGATCAGCAGCTTGCCGCGACACACCTGTTCAGCGATGCCAAAACCACGCTGGATTTTGTCGATAGCCCGCAGTTAAAAGCCACGATGCAGCTGGTGGCCGAATTCTCCTTTAAACACGGTCTGCTGGGCGAAGGCGCGCCGGGGGCCGATGCGGTAGGGGTCGCTACCCCGGCCGGTAACTGGGGCGATGCCGGCAACATCAAACTGCGCTTTACCGACACCTTCACCAAACTGGCCGCCGCCGGTCAGCTGTAAGCGAGGCGCTGCCGATGCGTAAATTGATCAACTACCAACCGCTGCCGCTCGGCCGCCTGCTGCTTGGCATTCTGCCGCTGCTGGCGGTGCTGCTGGTCTATCTGTTCGCGTCGGATGCGCGTCTCAGCCTGAACGCGGCAGACAAACTGCTGCCGGGATTTAACGCTATGGGCGAGGCCATCAGCCGGATGGCGTTTCAGCCCAGCCCGCGCACCGGCGAGTATCTGCTATGGAGCGATACCGCCGCCAGCCTGCTGCGTTTGCTGAGCGGCGTTGCTATCAGCGCGCTGCTGGCGCTGGCAATCGGCCTGTTCACCGGCGCGCTGCCGGTGGTGCGCGCGGTGCTGGCACCGCTGGTGACGCTGTTTGCGCTGGTGCCGCCGCTGGCGATTCTGCCCATTCTGTTTATCTGCTTTGGCCTTGGCGAAGTCTCCAAAGTGGTGCTGATCGTTATCGGCATCACGCCGCTGATCGCGCGCGATCTGCAGCTGCAGGTGCAGAAAATCCCGCAGGAGCAGCTGGTCAAAGCGCAGACGCTGGGTGCGCATAGCGCGCAGATTCTGTGGCGGGTGATTCTGCCGCAGCTGATGCCGCGCCTGTGCGATGCGGTGCGGCTGTCGCTCTGTTCGGCGTGGCTGTTCCTGATTGCTGCCGAAGCGATTGCGGCCACGGAAGGCCTCGGTTACCGCATCTTCCTGATGCGCCGCTATCTGGCCATGGATGTGATTCTGCCGTACGTGGCGTGGATCACCCTGCTGGCCTTTGCCCTCGACCTGCTGCTGCGGCTCGTCAGCCGACGCTGCTGGCCGTGGTATCACGCCAAATAAGGAGCGCGCGATGCCCTTACTGCAACTGAAAAATCTGGAAAAACACTACGGCGATCAGGTGGTGCTGGAGCGGCTGAATATGCAGGTCGAGCGCGGCGAATTCGTGGCGATTGTCGGCGCCTCCGGCTGCGGCAAAACCACGTTTCTGAATATGCTGCTCGGCACCGAAGCGCCGACCAAAGGCGAGCTGCTGCTGGATGGCGCACCGATTCCCGACGAGCCGGATGCCCATCGCGGCGTGGTGTTTCAGCGCTACTCGGTGTTTCCGCATCTGACGGTGCTCGGCAACGTGATGCTGGCTGACGAGTTCAGCAGCGCACGCTGGCTGGGACGCGTCTGGGGACGCAAACGTCAGGCGATTCGCCAGCGCGCGCAGGCAATGCTGGCGCAGGTCGGACTGGAAAAGGCGCAGAGCAAATATCCGCATCAGCTGTCGGGCGGCATGCAGCAGCGTCTGGCCCTGGCGCAGGCGCTGATGAAACAGCCGCGCATTCTGCTGCTGGATGAACCTTTTGGCGCGCTCGATCCCGGTATTCGCAGCGAGATGCATCAGCTGATCACCCAGCTGTGGCAGCAGCATCAGCTGACCATTTTCATGATCACCCACGATCTGAAAGAGGGCTTCAGCCTCGCGTCACGCCTGCTGGTGTTCGACAAACTGCGCCACGATCCGCACGCGCCGCAAGCCTGGGGCGCCACTATCACTTACGACCTGCCGCTGGATCGCACTCAGCCCGCCGCTGAAGTGCTGTCCGCAACGCAGGTGGCTTAAAGGAGAGCACGATGCAGCCATACCAAACCCTGCTGCCCGCCGGGGCGCACTGGTCTTTTGTCATGCGCAGCGGCAGCGCGCTGACGCTGACCGATGTGGAGGGCGGCGCCAGCGCCGGCCTGCTGTTTTATAACCCGGAAAACCTGCTGGAGCGCTACAACGCGCCGGATACGCTCAAATGCCAGCACACTTTCCGGCTCACCGCCGGCCACTGTCTCTACTCGGACATGGGGCGCATTTTCTGCGGCATTGAACACGACAGTTTCGGCTGGCACGAGAGTGTGTGCGGCACGCTGAACGCGGCACAAACGGCCGCGCGCTATGGAGTCAGCGACTATCAGCAGGTGCGCAACCTGCGCCATCAAAACGGCTACGACAGCTTCCTCGTCGAGCTGGCGAAATATGGCCTTGGCCAGCGCGACATGGCGGCCAGCCTCAACCTGTTTGCGCAGGTGCGCGCCGATGACAGCGGGCGCTTAACGCTGGAGCGGCAGGGCGAAGCCGGCGCGCAGGTTCGGCTGCGTTTCGCCATGGACACGCTGGTGCTGCTGCACACCTGTCCGCACCCGCTCAGCCCGGCGAGCGATTATCCGCGTCAGCCGCTGCAGCTGACGCTGGATGCGCAGCGTGCGCCGCTGCCGGAAATCTGTCTGCAGCGCGCGGAAAACCAGCGCGGCCTGCGCAATAACGCCCTCTATCAACTGCAGGGAGAAATGTGATGATTAAAGCGAGTGAACGAAACCCGGCGCAGGCGCGTCTGCAGCAGCAGATCGACGCCGGTGATTACTGGCTGCAGCGCATTGCCGCCGGAGAAACGCTGCGCATTACCGATCTGGAAGGCAATCAGGCGGCGGATACGCTGTTTTTCAACGCCGACGATACCGCCGAGCGCTACAGCATGAGCGAGACGCTGCGCGGCCAGCACAACGTGTTTCTCACGGCCGGCAGCGTGCTGCGTTCTAATCTTGATCGGCCGATGCTGACCATCACCGCCGATACCTGTGGCCGTCACGATACGCTCGGCGGCGCCTGCTCGTGCGAGAGTAATACGGTGCGTTATGACCTCGA
Source organism: Pantoea dispersa (assembly GCF_019890955.1). Taxonomy (NCBI): domain Bacteria; kingdom Pseudomonadati; phylum Pseudomonadota; class Gammaproteobacteria; order Enterobacterales; family Erwiniaceae; genus Pantoea; species Pantoea dispersa. Next base: position 3,851,556 of record NZ_CP082346.1, on the reverse strand, counting down.
AAAGCGCCACATGCACTCCTGCCGTGACAGCTGGATGCTGGCGGTCGCCGCGCATCCGGAGTCTGGCCTGACGCGCCGCGATATCACGCACAACATTAACTTCTTCATGAATGTGCCGGTGACCCACGACGGCGGCCTGACGTTTGCCGATGGCATCTCCGCGCCGGGTAAGTATGTTGAGATGGTGGCGCAGATGAACATTCTGGTGCTGATCTCCAACTGTCCGCAGCTCAACAATCCCTGTAACGGTTACAACCCGACGCCGATTGCCGTCAGCGTGTGGTGATTCTCTGACGCAACGGGACGACCCGTTTTACGCCGTCACAGCTGGTGCAGGACGACCTGCCGCAATAAGAGTATTCAGTCATGATTGATCGCGTATTGATTGCCAACCGTGGCGCGATTGCCGTGCGTATCATCCGTACCCTGCAGGCCATGAATATCCGGGCGATTGCCGTCTATGCCGAAGCCGACCGCCATGCGCGCCACGTGCGGCTGGCCGATGAAGCCTGGTCGCTGGGCGAGGGCCAGGTGCGCGACACCTATCTCAACCAGGACAAACTGCTGGCGATTGCCGCGCAGAGCGGCGCGCAGGCGCTGCATCCGGGCTATGGCTTTCTCAGTGAAAACCCGGAGTTCGTTACGCGCTGCGAAGCGGCGGGCCTGCATTTTCTCGGGCCGGATGCGGCGCAGATGCGGGCGTTTGGCCTGAAACATCGCGCGCGCGAACTGGCTGAGCAGAACGCGGTGCCACTGCTGCCGGGCAGCGGCCTGCTGACCTCCCTGCAGCAGGCACAGGCCGCCGCGCAACAGATTGGCTATCCGGTGATGCTGAAAAGCACCGCCGGCGGGGGCGGTATCGGGATGCAGCGCTGCAACAGCGCGGACGAGCTGGAGGAAGCCTTTACCCGCGTGAAGCGGCTGGCAGGTAACAATTTCGCCGACGATGGCGTGTTTTTAGAGAAATTTATCGCCCGGGCGCGCCATATCGAAGTACAGATTTTTGGCGATGGCCAGGGCGACGTGATTGCGCTGGGCGAACGCGACTGCTCAGCGCAGCGCCGTAATCAGAAGGTGCTGGAGGAGACACCCGCGCCGCGGCTGAGCGATGCGGTGCGCGCGCAGTTGCAGGCTACCGCCGTACGGCTGGCGCGCGCGGTTAACTATCGCAGCGCCGGCACGGTGGAGTATGTCTATGATGAGGTCAGCCAGCAATTCTGGTTCCTGGAGGTGAATACCCGCCTGCAGGTCGAGCATGGCGTCACTGAACTGATGTACGGCGTGGATCTGGTGCGCTGGATGGTCGAACTGGCGCAGCAGCGCCTGCCGCCGCTGGCGACACTGCAACCGGTGGCGCAGGGCCATGCCATTCAGGTGCGGCTGTACGCTGAGGATCCGGCGAAGCAGTTTCAGCCAAGCGCCGGACTGCTCAGCCACGTGCAGTTCCCGACGGCGCTCGATCACGCTACGCTGCGCATCGACAGCAGCGTAGAGAGCGGCATGGAAGTTTCACCGTTTTACGATCCGATGCTGGCGAAGATCCTCGTGCACGCGGCCGATCGCCAGCGCGCGCTCGACGGCATGATCGCGGCGCTGGCGCAGAGTGAGCTGTATGGCATCGAGACCAACCTGCGCTGGCTGCGTCAGCTCTGTACGCTGCCGGACGTGCAGCAGGGGCGCATCATTACCGCCACGCTCGGCAGCGTGGCGTGGCAGCCGCCGACGCTGGATATCCTCAGCGGCGGCACCCTCACCACGGTGCAGGATGCGCCGGGCCGCGTCGGCTACTGGCACGTCGGCGTACCGCCTTCCGGGCCGTTCGACAGCCGCGCCTTCCAGCTCGGCAACCGCCTGCTGGGTAACGAGGCACAGGCGGCCGGGCTGGAAATCACGCTGCGCGGTCCGACGCTGCGCTTTAATCAGGCATGCAGCTTTGTACTGAGCGGCGCGCCGCTGGCGGCCACCCTCGACAGCCAGCCGCTGGCGATGCATCAGGTGCTGCATGCGCAGGCCGGGCAAACCCTGACGCTGGGTGACGTGCGCGACGGCTGCCGCAGCTATCTGCTGCTGGCGGGCGGGCTGGATACGCCGCGCTATCTGGGCAGCCGCAGTACCTTTACGCTGGGTAAGTTTGGCGGTCACGCCGGGCGGGCGCTGCGCGCCGGCGACGTGCTGCAGCTGGCCGCGCCGCGTCAGGCTGCGGCGGCGCGCCTGCCCGAGACGCTGCTGCCGCCGCTTAACGGTGAATGGCAGCTGCGCGTTATTTATGGTCCGCACGGCGCACCTGCCTTCTTTACCGATGACGATATCGACGAATTTTTCGCTGCCGAGTGGCAGGTGCACTACAACTCCAGCCGCACCGGGATTCGGCTGATCGGCCCGAAACCTGACTGGGCACGCAGCGACGGCGGCGAGGCGGGCATGCATCCGTCCAATATTCACGACAACGCCTATGCCTTTGGCACGGTGGATTTTACCGGTGATATGCCGGTGATCCTTGGTCCGGACGGCCCTTCGCTGGGCGGCTTTGTCTGTCCGGCGACGGTGATCGACGCCGATCTGTGGAAGCTGGGTCAGCTCAAAGCGGGCGATCGACTGCGCTTTGTGCCGATCGCCCTTGCTGATGCCGATCGTCTGGCGCAGGCGCAGCGTCACGAGATCGCGCATCTGCAACCGGAAGCGGTGTGCGTGGCGCCAGCACTGCCGCTGATCGATCCGATCTTGCACCAGCATGCAGCAACCGCCGGGCGGCCTGCACTGTGCGTGCGCGCCGCGGGTGACCGTTTTCTGCTGGTGGAGTATGGCGCGCTGACACTGGACATTGCGCTGCGTTTCCGCGTTCACGCCCTGATGCAGTGGCTGGAGGCGCATCCGCTGGCGGGTCAGCTGGAGCTGACGCCCGGCATCCGCTCGTTACAGGTGCATTATGATGCGCAGCAGTGCGCAAGAAGTGAGCTGTTGGCGCAAATTTTGCACGCTGATAATCTGCTGGGCGACCTCGCCGACGCGGCTGTGCCGTCGCGCACCGTGTGGCTGCCGCTCAGCTGGGATGATGCCGCCTGCCGCGAAGCCGTAACACGCTATAGCCAGTCGGTGCGTCCGAATGCGCCCTGGTGCCCGAGCAACATTGAGTTTATCCGGCGCATCAACGGGCTCGATAGCGTGGAGGCGGTGAAACAGATTGTGTTCAGCGCCTCGTATCTGGTGATGGGGCTGGGCGATGTCTATCTCGGCGCGCCGGTGGCAACGCCACTCGATCCGCGTCACCGCCTGGTGACCACCAAATACAACCCGGCGCGCACCTGGACGGCGGAAAACTCGGTGGGCATCGGCGGCGCGTATCTGTGTGTTTATGGCATGGAAGGGCCGGGCGGCTATCAGTTCGTCGGACGTACGCTGCAGATGTGGAACCGCGATCGCCGCACCAGCGCCTTTACCCAGCCGTGGTTGCTGCGTTTCTTCGACCAAATCCGTTTTTATCCGGTCAGTGCCGACGAACTGCTGCAAATCCGCGAACGTTTCCCGTGGGGCGATTATCCGCTGCGCGTGGAAGCCGGAGAATTTCGCCTCGCCGACTATCAGGCGCTGCTGACTGCCCAGGCGACGGAGATTGACGCGTTCCAGCAGCAGCGTCAGCAGGCGTTTGACGCCGAGCTGGCACGCTGGCGCGCCGATGGCCAGTTCACCTTCGACAGCCAGCTGCAGGCGCAGAGCAGCGAGGAAGTGGTGGTGCCGGCGGGCTGCCACAGCGTGGAGAGCCAGGTGGCGGGCAGCGTGTGGCAATGGCTGGTAGCGGAAGGCAGTGATGTGACCGCGGGTGCCACGGTAGGCATTCTCGAATCCATGAAGATGGAAATCCCGATCGTGGCGCCGGTCAGTGGCAAAATCCACAGCCTGCAACGCCAGGCCGGGCAGCAAGTGCAGGCGGGTCAGTTACTTATGGTGATCGCTCCGTTTGCAGTATAAGAAAGAAGAAAAAATAATCAGGAAACAGGCAGCAAAACCGGGGATCTGACCCATACTTAGAGACCCGGTTCAATGTTGCATTGCCCTGACAACTTTTCGCAGTGTGCAACAGGCTGTGTCCCGTAACGGTTTCATTAAAACACTATTTTCGCCCTGATAAGGGAAAACTGTTTCGGGATACAGCCTGATAAGGCCGGTTTCAGCGCCTGGTGGCGCTTACCTCTCTACTTTCACGTGCTTCATAGTGAGTTTTAAGGAGTTCTCTATGGAAATAAAAGATCCAATGGTCGAATTACTCAGCAGTCTTGAGCAAATTGTTTTGACACGTGATGCACAGACTCCCGTATCAGAAATTGCACTCAATACCGTTTCCGTTCCCGAACCGCAGCGTTTACGCGAGATGACCGGCATGCAGGTGGATGAATTCGCCCGCGTGATGGGGGTGAGCGTCTCGTCAGTAAAAAGCTGGGAAGCGCAACGTACGCGCCCATCCGCCACGGCTCGCAAACTGATGAAACTGCTGCAGGCCAATCCGTATCTGGGCCGACAGCTGCTGGAATAACGCCGACTATCGGTTCTCTGTGACCCGCCTGCACGGCGGGTTTTTTTTAGCTTAAGCCACCGTATTTCGCCGCCTGTTTGACAAACCAGCTCTCCGGCACGCTGTACGGCGGTTTTGCCAGCTGCGCGATGCCCTGTTCAATGATGTGATTCGCCTGCTGCCACAAACGCCGATCGCCCTGCTGTAACAGCTGAATCTGAATCTGTTTCTCCACCAGGTAAACCCGGGCAAAGTTGGGATCGAACTGCACGATGGCACGGGTGTTATCGATGATATCGGCCAGCTTGATGGTTTGCGCTTCGGGCGAGGCTTCGGCAGTGTGGCGAAAGTGTGCCAGCTTACGGGCGGTACGATTTTTCGCCTGCGGCTGGGCGCTGTCGGTAAGCATGTCCACCAGATGTGCAACGCGCGCACCAAAGTGTTCTTCAATATCCTGTAAAGTACTGGCGGTGTCCTCCACCGTGTCGTGCAGCCAGGCGGCAGCGATCATCGCTTCGTCATCGCTGACGCTGCGCACCAGCTCCGCGACGGCAGCCGGATGCACAATATAGGGTTCGTCGGTGTATTTACGACGCTGGCCCGCATCGGCATGTGCCTGCGTGGCATAACGGCGCGCCTGCTCTTCCAGTGAATCACGCATCTTCACACTCCAGGAAAAAGTTGCTTGCAATTATCTAGCGCGCTATCTATATTGAGTCGCATGAACAGTAATCAAGATGACAAAAAAGTGAAGCCTGCGCCACTCCAGCTTGATCAGCATCTGTGTTTCGCGCTCTATTCGGCGAACCTGGCGATGCATAAAGTCTATCGTCAGCTGCTGGCGGCGCTGGAGATCACCTATCCGCAATATCTGGTGATGCTGGTGCTGTGGCATCAGGATGATCTGACGGTATCGGAGATTGGTGAAAAGCTGTTTCTCGATTCGGCCACCCTGACGCCACTGCTGAAACGACTGGAGAGCGCCGGTTTGCTGCGCCGTCAGCGTTCGCGTCAGGATGAGCGCCAGGTCGTGGTTACGCTGACCGACCAGGGACGCGCGCTGCAGGAAAAAGCCGCCAGCATTCCGGAAGCGGTACAGTGCGCGACCGCCTGCGATACCGACACCATAGCGGCGCTGAAACAGCAGCTGGACGATCTGCGCGGCAACCTGAATCGCGCCACCTGAGCATCAGGGATGTCGCTGCGGCGGCATCCTGAGAGTGAAGTTTTCCCCTGTGCCTTATAAATAGCACGCGATTATATAGCGAATAGTGAGGTTATGATGTCTTTAGAAAAAGTGATTTACACCGCCAAAGCCAAAGCAACCGGTGGCCGCGATGGCCGCGCCACCTCGTCTGATAACGTGCTGGACGTGAAGCTGGGCGTGCCAAAAGAGATGGGCGGCGCGGGCGGCGAGGTGACGAACCCGGAGCAGCTGTTTGCTGCCGGCTACTCTGCCTGCTTCCTCGGCGCGATGAAATTTGTCGCCGGCCGCGACAAAATCGCCATGCCAAAAGACGCGTGGATTGAGGGCGAAGTAGGGATTGGTCCTATCCCCACCGGTTTTGGCATTGAAGCAAAACTGAATATCCATCTGCCAGAGATGGACGCGGCGGAAGCGCAGAAGCTGGTTGATGCGGCACACATTGTTTGTCCGTACTCAAACGCGACGCGCGGCAACATCGACGTGACGCTGAATATCATCAACTAAGTTGATGCCTGCATAAAAGGCTCCTGCGGGAGCCTTTTTTATCACGAACAACATCCCGCATCCCATCGAACTAAAGAATTTTCTGGTCTTACCATTGGTTAAATGTTCTACTGCTGCGCTCCGTGCATCATCGTAATTATTTGGGTTCAGATTCGTCCCGATCCTACTCGCCAGGTCACGCTTTTCTGCTACGCAAGCGAACCTTACGCTCTTTGCACAGTCACATTTACGGTTGAAGCATCGACACCAGGTCGGGAACAGAAATTTATATGAATTACATTAAAAGTTTAACGCAGCAAAAGTTGTCGCTTTTGCTGGCGCTCTATCTTGGCATCTTATTGAATTTGCCAATCTTTTATCGCCGTTTTGACGGCTTCTTAACGAAATCCACCGTCACCAACTGGTTATCCGCCGCGGCGGAAGTGACCGCGGCCGTACTGCTGACCTTCTTCCTGATGCGACTGCTGTCGCTGGGTGGCAAATGGTTTTATCGCGTCATCGCCAGCCTGCTGGTGGTGATTTCGGTGGCCGCCGCCTATTACATGGCGTTCTTTAACGTGGTGATCGGTTACGGCATCGTGGCGTCGGTCATGACCACCGATGTCGATCTCTCTAAAGAGGTTATCGGGCTGCACTTTGTGTTGTGGATGGTGCTGGTGAGCGCACTGCCGCTGCTGCTGATCTGGCGCAATAACCTGAGCCTGACGCTGATTGAACAGCTGAAAACTCCCGGTCAGCGCCTGAAACCTACAGTGATCCTGCTGCTGAGCGTAGCGCTGGTATGGCTGCCGATTCGCTACTTCGACAAACTGCAAAAAGCCAATGAAGAGATCACCAATATCGACCTGCCAAGCTATGGTGGCGTAGTGGCGCACTCTTATCTGCCTTCGAACTGGATTGCGGCGCTGGGCCTGTTCGCCTGGACCAAGGTGGATGAGAAGCTGGACAGCCAGGAGTTGCTCGATCCGGCGAAGAAGTTTACCTATATAGCGCCGCCTGGCATTGACGATACCTATGTGGTGTTTGTGATTGGCGAGACCACGCGCTGGGATCACATGGGCATGCTGGGCTATAACCGCGATACCACGCCGAAGCTGTCGAAAGAGAAGAATCTGGTGGCATTCCGCGGTGAATCCTGTGATACCGCCACCAAGCTCTCGCTGCGCTGCATGTTTGTGCGCGAGGGCGGCACCATGGATAACCCTGGCCGTACGCTGAAAGAGCAGAACATTTTTGCGGTGATGAAAGAGCTGGGCTTCACCTCCGAGCTGTTCGCCATGCAGAGCGAAGTGTGGTTCTACGACAACGCCGATGTGAATAACTTCTCGTTCCGCGAGCAGATTGGTTCTGAGAAGCGCAATCAGGGCAAAGCGGTGGACGATATGCTGCTGGTGCCGGAGCTGCAGGCTTCGCTGCAGCGCTTCCCGAAAGGCAAGCATCTGGTGGTGTTGCACACGAAAGGTTCACACTATCTCTATTCGCAGCGTTATCCGCGCGAGTTTGCCCGTTATCAGCCTGAATGTATTGGCGTGGACGATAAGTGCAGCAAAGCCCAGCTGATCAATGCCTACGACAACTCGATTCTGTATGTCGATACCATGCTGGACAGCGTGCTGGATCAGCTGCGTGATAAGAAGGCGATTGTGTTCTATGCCGCCGACCACGGCGAGTCGATCAGCGAAAATATGCACCTGCACGGTACGCCGCGCGAGATGGCGCCGCCGGAGCAGTTCCGCGTGCCGATGATTGTCTGGGCGTCCGATAAGTATCTGCAGGATCCGACTAACCGCAGCAACTTTGAGCGGTTACAGGCGCAGCAGCGCGTCGGCAAAACCCATCGTCATGTTGAGCTGTTTGACACCATTTTAGGGTGTCTGGGTTATACCTCGCCGGATGGCGGTATTAAAGCAGCGAATAACTGGTGCCAGGCACCTGCCACTGCCAGCAGTGCGAAAGCGCTGTAATTCGTGCCTGGATCTTATTGAGCAGGCAGGTGTTTAAGGCACTGCTTGCTTTCCAGGCAATCAGGCGGATTTTCGGGAAAAGGGATTGACGCTCTAAAGTCACGGCAGTAATATTCGCCCCCATCGGCGAGTAGCGCAGCTTGGTAGCGCAACTGGTTTGGGACCAGTGGGTCGGAGGTTCGAATCCTCTCTCGCCGACCATCATTCAAGAAACCTGCTTTGCAAAAAGCAGGTTTTTTTTCGTCTGTGGCAAATAGAGGATGAGAACCTCCGAAGGAGGTTTGAGCCGAGCGCAGCGAGACAACGTTGCGTCAGCAACGGCCCGCAGGGCGCTTCTCGCAGAGAAGCGTAATCCTCTCTCGCCGACCATCATTTAAGAAACCTGCTTTGCAAAAAGCAGGTTTTTTTTCGTCTGTCGTTTTTGCAGTTTCAGGGTGAAATACGCGACCGCTCCGTAAAGACGCTGTCTCGTCCCTGATCGCTCGGCACACGCCATCCCTGGCGTGTGACGCTTTACTCCACGGCCCCGCATTCCACCCTTTATCCGGCTTCGGCGATGGCTGAAGGTTTACTGACTGCCGTGCACATCCCCAGGTGCGTATAAATACGCACCCTACAAAAGTGCATAATCCTGTAGGGTCGCCATTCATGGCGACCGGATGGCCGCGCCGGAATCCACGCTCATCATTCAGCGGCATATTCCCTGTAGGGTCGCCATTCATGGCGACCGGATGACCATGCCGGAACCCACGCCCATCATTAATGGCGATCTGATGGGGCTTTCCCTGAACCAGACTCACATCCCGGCAGCCATCAAGCAAAGTCATCAATTTACGCGTTCCATTAATCATCACCGGGATAAACCGTATTATCCTTCAACACCGCTCTTCATCCCTTGCTGCATCAAAGCACCTCTCTTAATTCGCGACACATTCTGCTTATGACCGGCTTTTGCTTTTTGCTGATTTCTTATGCCATTACGCCAGCATATTTCGCTGCCTGAACGTCATAACGCACGGGGAATCGTTCAGATATTCAACATTTACCGACAACTTTAAGACGTTTTTTAACGGTGATAATCACTGTCATCAGGCGCTATTGCCAGAGAATCACACGGCATTGCGCGCTTTATCACCTTTTTAAATTTTGGCTTAGCGTGCAAACACTGTTTTTTATCGTTGCTTGCACTTACTCACACTCTGTGTAAATAACCCCACGTTGTATTGACGTTCATTGCAACTGTTGACAAATTGATGCGTCAATAAGATGCAGAGACGGCCAGCGCTGGCAGGTTCCACGGCGTCAGCGCTACAACAATAACCGCTCGCATTTTGGTCATTACATAACTGACCTGCCCGAACCGCATAAAAAAATCAGAGGTCGGGCGACGCACACAACATCACATCACAATGGAGCAAAACATGATCAACTCCCTGGCCAAATCCAGGATGCTGAAGGTCGGTCTTAGCCTGATTGCTATGACCGTGGCCGCGGGCGTTCAGGCGAAAACCCTCGTTTACTGTTCAGAAGGTTCGCCGGAAGGCTTCAACCCGCAGCTGTTCACATCCGGCACCACTTACGATGCCAGCTCAGTACCGATCTACAACCGTCTGGTTGAGTTCAAAACCGGTACCACCGAGCTGCAGCCGGGCCTGGCAGAAAAATGGGACGTCAGCGAAGATGGTAAAACCTATACCTTCCATCTGCGTCAGGGCGTGAAGTGGCAAACCACCAAAGACTTCAAGCCGACCCGCACCTTCAACGCTGATGACGTCGTGTTCTCCTTCGAGCGCCAGCTCGATAAAAACAACAAGTACCACGGTGTCTCCGGCGGCAGCTACGAATACTTCGAAGGCATGGACATGCCGAAGCTGATCGCCAAAATCGAAAAAGTGGATGACTACACCGTACGCTTCACGCTGACCCGTCCGGAAGCGCCGTTCCTCGCCGACCTTGGCATGGACTTCGCGTCAATCCTGTCGAAAGAGTACGCCGACAACATGCTGAAAGCCGGCACGCCAGAAAAACTGGACCTCAACCCGGTGGGTACCGGTCCGTTCGTGCTGCAGCAGTACCAGAAAGACTCACGTATTCTGTACAAAGCCAACCCGGACTTCTGGGGCACCAAGCCAAAAATCGATCGCCTGGTGTTCTCCATCACGCCAGATGCTTCAGTGCGCTACGCCAAACTGCAGAAAGGCGAGTGTCAGGTGATGCCGTATCCCAACCCGGCTGATATCGCCAGCATGAAGAAAGACACCAAAATCAACCTGATGGAACAGCCAGGGCTGAACGTCGGTTACCTGTCTTTCAACACCGAGAAAAAACCGCTGGATAACGTCAAAGTGCGTCAGGCTCTGACCATGGCGGTGAACAAGCAAGCGATCATTGATGCGGTCTATCAGGGTGCCGGTCAGGCAGCGAAAAACCTGATCCCACCAACCATGTGGGGCTACAACAATGACGTCAAAGACTACGCTTACGATCCAGCCAAAGCCAAAGAGCTGCTGAAAGAAGCGGGCATGCCGGATGGCTTCAGCATTGACCTGTGGGCGATGCCGGTACAGCGTCCTTACAACCCGAACGCCCGTCGCATGGCGGAAATGGTTCAGGCTGACTGGGCGAAAATCGGCGTGAAAGCCAAAATCGTTACCTTCGAGTGGGGCGAGTACCTGAAGCGTGCTAAAGCCGGTGAACACCAGACCGTGATGATGGGCTGGACCGGTGATAACGGGGATCCGGATAACTTCTTCGCCACCCTGTTCAGCTGCGCGGCAGCGAAAGACGGTTCCAACTACTCACGCTGGTGCTACAAGCCGTTTGAAGATCTGATTCAGCCAGCACGTGCTGAAGCCGATCACAACAAACGTATTGAGCTCTATAAGCAGGCGCAGGTGGTGATGCACGACCAGGCGCCAGCACTGATCATCGCGCACTCAACCGTGTACGAGCCAGTGAGCAAGAAAGTGAGTGGCTATGTGGTTGATCCATTAGGTAAACATCACTTCGAAAACGTCGACATCCAGGAATAACCTTTCGGATTATCGCGGTCAGGGCCAGCATGGCTGGCCCTCGGGCGGCACCTTCGCCGCCCGTACTCCGCACTTTATTTCCGGCTAATTTCTTATAAACCCTCACTACCTTGCGCTGATGCAGCGTGAAGTATGACGGGGATTTTGAAGCGCTTCTTGCGTCGCGTCCGGCTATGCCGGCTGCGGATTGTGAGCAATGTAGTCCATGGCGTTAGCGCCACGGAAAATGACTGAGAATCCGGCTTATGCTGCAATTCATACTCCGACGTCTGGGCCTTGTCATCCCGACGTTCATCGGTATTACATTATTGACCTTTGCCTTCGTTCACCTGATCCCCGGCGACCCGGTGCTGATCATGGCCGGTGAACGCGGTATCTCCCCCGAACGTCATGCGCAGCTGATGGCCCAGTTTGGTCTCGATCAGCCAATGTGGAAACAGTACATCACTTACATCAACGGCGTGCTGCATGGCGATCTCGGCATCTCGCTGAAAAGCCGCATCCCGGTGTGGGATGAGTTCGTGCCGCGCTTTAAAGCCACGCTTGAGCTGGGCATTTGTGCCATGATCTTCGCCGTTGCCGTGGGTATTCCGGTCGGCGTGCTGGCGGCGGTGAAACGCGGCTCAATTTTCGATCACACCGCGGTGGGCATCTCGCTGACCGGCTACTCAATGCCGATCTTCTGGTGGGGCATCATGCTGATCATGCTGGTGTCGGTGCAGCTCAACCTGACGCCTGTCTCCGGCCGCGTCAGCGACACCATCTTCCTTGACGACAGCCATCCGCTCACCGGCTTTATGCTGATTGATACGCTGCTGTGGGGCGAAGAGGGCGACTTCAAAGATGCGGTGATGCACATGATCCTGCCGGCCATCGTGCTGGGCACCATTCCGCTGGCGGTGATTGTACGTATGACGCGCTCCTCGATGCTGGAAGTGCTGGGTGAAGATTACATCCGCACCGCGCGCGCCAAAGGTCTGACGCGCATGCGCGTGATCGTGGTGCATGCGCTGCGTAACGCCATGCTGCCGGTGGTCACGGTGATCGGTCTGCAGGTGGGCACGCTGCTGGCGGGCGCCATCCTCACCGAAACCATCTTCTCCTGGCCGGGACTCGGCCGCTGGCTGATCGAAGCACTGCAGCGCCGTGATTATCCGGTGGTGCAGGGCGGCGTGCTGCTGGTGGCAATCCTGATCATTCTGGTCAACCTGCTGGTTGATCTGTTGTACGGCGTGGTGAATCCGCGCATCCGTCATAAGAAATAAGGGGGAATCATGTCTGCTGTTGATCCCGCAAGCGTCACCGCTGCACCGAAGCCGATGACCCCGATTCAGGAATTCTGGCACTATTTTAAACGTAACAAAGGCGCGGTTATCGGCCTGGTTTACATCATTCTGATGCTGCTGATCGCCATCTTCGCCGATGTGCTGGCACCGCATGCCCCGGCTGAGCAGTTCCGCGATGCGCTGTTGCACCCGCCGGTGTGGCAGGAGGGCGGCAGCTGGAAATTTATTCTGGGCACCGATGACGTCGGCCGTGACATCCTGTCGCGCCTGATGTTTGGTGCGCGCCTGTCGCTGCTGGTGGGCTGCATGGTGGTGGTGCTGTCGCTGATTCTGGGGGTGATTTTCGGTCTGATGGCCGGTTATCTCGGCGGCGTGGTGGATGCAGTGATCATGCGCCTCGTCGATATCATGCTGGCGCTGCCAAGCCTGCTGCTGGCGCTGGTGCTGGTGGCCATCTTTGGCCCGTCGATTGTCAACGCCTCGCTGGCGATCACCTTCGTCGCACTGCCGCACTACATTCGCCTGACGCGCGCAGCGGTGCTGGTGGAAGTCAATCGCGACTACGTAACCGCCTCCAGCGTGGCCGGTGCCGGTACGCTGCGCCAGATGTTCATCAATATTCTGCCTAACTGCCTGGCACCGCTGATCGTGCAGGCGTCGTTAGGTTTCTCCAACGCCATCCTGGATATGGCCGCGTTGGGCTTTCTCGGTATGGGGGCGCAGCCGCCGACGCCGGAGTGGGGCACCATGCTCTCCGACGTGTTGCAGTACGCGCAGAGTGCCTGGTGGGTCGTGACCTTCCCCGGAGTGGTCATCCTGCTGACGGTTCTGGCCTTTAACCTCATGGGCGATGGTTTGCGTGATGCACTCGACCCGAAACTCAAGCAGTAAAGAGGCACCGAGATGGCGTTATTAAATGTAGAAAAACTGTCGGTGCATTTCGGCGACGAAAAGGCACCGTTCCGTGCGGTTGACCGCATCAGCTACCAGGTAGAACAGGGCCAGGTCGTCGGGATTGTCGGCGAGTCCGGCTCCGGTAAATCGGTCAGCTCGCTGGCGATCATGGGGCTGATTGACTATCCCGGCCGCGTGAAAGCGGAGAAGCTGGAGTTCAATCAGCGCGACCTGCAGCGCATCTCCGAAAAAGAGCGCCGCCAGCTGGTGGGAGCAGAAGTGGCGATGATCTTCCAGGACCCGATGACCAGCCTCAACCCGTGCTATACCGTGGGCTACCAGATCATGGAAGCGCTGAAGGTGCATCAGGGCGGCAGCAAGCGCACGCGGCGTCAGCGTGCCATCGACCTGCTGGAGCAGGTGGGCATTCCCGATCCGGCGTCGCGGCTCGATGTCTATCCGCATCAGCTGTCTGGCGGCATGAGTCAGCGCGTGATGATCGCCATGGCCATCGCCTGTAAGCCGAAGCTGCTGATTGCCGATGAGCCTACCACGGCGCTCGACGTGACCATTCAGGCGCAAATCATCGAACTGCTGCTGGAGTTACAGAAGCAGGAGAACATGGCGCTGATCCTGATCACGCACGATCTGGCGCTGGTGGCCGAAGCGGCGCAGCACATCATCGTGATGTACGCCGGTCAGGTGGTGGAGAGCGGCAAAGCGGTGGATATCTTTAAAGCGCCGCGTCACCCGTATACGCAGGCGCTGCTGCGTGCGCTGCCGGAGTTTGCCGCCGACAAAGCGCGGCTGGCGTCGCTGCCGGGCGTGGTGCCGGGCAAGTATGACCGCCCTAACGGCTGTCTGCTCAATCCGCGCTGCCCGTACGTGACCGACCGCTGCCGTACTGAAGAACCTGAGCTGCGCGATATTCCGGGCCGCCAGTCCAAATGTCACTTCCCACTGGATGATGCCGGGAGACCGACTTATGAGTCTTGATAACACGAAGCAGGATTACCTGCTGCAGGCGATTGACCTGAAAAAACACTATCCGGTGAAAAAGGGCCTGTTCGGCCAGGAGCGCCTGGTGAAGGCGCTGGACGGCGTCTCCTTTAACCTCGAGCGTGGCAAAACGCTGGCGGTGGTGGGCGAATCCGGCTGCGGTAAATCCACGCTGGGTCGCCTGCTGACGATGATTGAAACGCCGACCGCCGGCGAGTTGTACTGGCACGGGCAGGATCTGCTGAAACACGATCCGCAGGCGCAAAAGCTGCGCCGGCAGAAAATCCAGATTGTGTTCCAGAACCCGTATGGCTCGCTCAATCCGCGTAAGAAAATCAGCCAGATTCTGGAAGAGCCGCTGGTGATCAACACCGCGCTGAGCAAAGCGGAACGGCGGGAAAAAACGCTGGAGATGATGGCCAAAGTGGGCCTGAAAACCGAGCACTACGATCGCTATCCGCACATGTTCTCCGGCGGTCAGCGCCAGCGTATCGCTATTGCGCGCGGCCTGATGCTCGATCCGGACGTGCTTATTGCCGATGAGCCGGTCTCGGCGCTCGACGTATCAGTGCGCGCTCAGGTGCTCAACCTGATGATGGATTTACAGCAGGATCTCGGCCTGTCCTATGTGTTCATCTCGCATGACCTGTCGGTGGTGGAGCACATCGCCGACGAAGTGATGGTGATGTATCTCGGACGCTGTGTGGAAAAGGGCAGCAAAGAGGCGATCTTCAGCAACCCGCGCCATCCGTATACCCAGGCGCTGCTGTCAGCCACGCCACGCCTCAATCCGGACGAACGCCGCGAGCGCATCAAACTGACCGGTGAGCTGCCGAGCCCGCTGAATCCGCCGCCGGGCTGCGCGTTCAACGCACGCTGCCGCCGTCGTTTCGGTACCTGCGTGCAGCTGCAGCCGAAACTGAAGCAGTATGGTGAGCAGCAAATCGCCTGCTTCGCCGTCGACCAGGATGAGAATCAGCCGGTGGCGACGCCGTAATTACGGCCAGCCAGTGCGAAAGGCTCCTGCGGGAGCCTTTGTTATTGGTGGCCTGATACATGAGTAAAATTAACCTGACGTGTCTTAATCGCCTGCGATGGCAGAAATGTATTACGCGACTGAATCTTTAAATCGCTGGTCCTGAACCACAGCGAAAAGGTTAAGGCAAATTCTGAATCCGTGCCGCATTGTGTGAGCGCCGTCACGGCCAGAGATAACTGCACATCTCAATGATATGTTGTTTACTATCAGTTAATTACCCTAATTATCTTCCGGCTGCTATTTCCGTTAATCGATTTTTATTAATCCTGCTCAATTAATCAGTGCATGCTTTTTGCATCTGCATATTTTCAATCTTTCAGATAAAACTCTTTTGTCGAATCTGCGGTTTTAATAATCAGAATTCTCTCACCGTGTCTTAACGTGTGTGTTATATTCGCGGAAATTACCCCTCCGCTTTAACAGGCTCTGATCATGAAGAACTACGACGATCTGCAGCGTTTCCAGGAAAAAACGCAAACGCTGGACATTGCTTTTAAGGATATGTCCGGGCAATCGCTGGAAGCCGATCACAGCCAGTGGGCGATCATCCGTCAGCTGGCGACGGATGATGAGCCGGAGCTGGGGAGCGGCCAGCGCGTCGATCTGCCGCAGCCGCAGCCGATTCGCGGCGATGAGTTTGTCGCGCCGCCGCAGGCTCTCAATCCGGCGCCCGTCGCCCGCAGTGAAAAGGCATCGCTGCTGCAGAGCCTCGCCGCCAGCGCGCCGGCACCCGACACAGAAACACCGCGCAGCGCGTTATTCCCGCCAGCAAGCAGCGCGCCCAGTGCCGCGTCAGTGTCGTCACTGGCACCGGCAGCCACGCACGTAGCGCGTCAGGCGGCCACTTCACTGTTCCCACCGCCGCCGATCAGCGCGCCGGTTGCTGAACAGGCGGTTGCCCCTGCTGCCGCAGCACCGGCCACTGCGCCCGCCGTGGCGCAGCCGGAGCCTGCTACGCCCTCGCGCTTTGGCGCACTGTTCCGCTCGCGTGCGGCGGAACCGGTTCATTTATCTAAAGAAACACTGCTCAAACCGTTACTGGAGAAGATCGCGCTATGCCATTAGTTTGTGTGTGCTCGCCAAAAGGGGGAGTAGGAAAAACCACCATGGCGGCCAACCTGGCCTGGAGTCTGGCGCGTGCCGGCAGCAAAGTGCTGGCGATCGATTTTGACGTACAAAATGCGCTGCGCCTGCATTTTGGCGTACCGCTGCACGACAGCCGCGGCTTTGTGGCGCGCTCGGAAGAGCAGGCTGACTGGAGTCAGTCGATCCTCACCACCGGCAGCAACATCTTTGTCATGCCTTACGGTGAAGTGACTGAAGCGCAGCGTGAGCGCTTCGAACACAACCTGGCGCACGATACCCATTTCTTAAAACGCGGCCTGGATACCGTCCTGAATTATCCGGGTCTGGTGATTATTGCGGATTTTCCGCCGGGACCCGGTCCGGCGTTAAAAGCCATGCAGGCGCTGGCCGATATGCATTTAGTGGTGATGCTGGCAGATACCGCCTCGGTGGCGCTGCTGCCGCAAATTGAAAACCATCGCATGATTGGCCAGCCATTAAATAATCAGCACGGTCATTATTTCGTGCTCAACCAAAGTGATAATCGCCGGAATATCAGCCGTGAAGTGACCGCATTTATGCAGCAGCGGCTGGGCGATAATTTACTCGGCGTGGTGCACCGCGATGAAAGCGTGGCTGAGGCCAATGCCTCGCAGCAGTCAATCTATGATTTCAGCCCGGCTTCGGCAGCGGCGTTTGATATTGAACTGGTGGCAAAACGGGTGGCGAATATCCTGAATATCAACGTAGGCAACGGCGAAGTTCAGGCACCGATCCGCAGTCATTATTAACAAGCCCGGCCGCCAGCGGCCTGGTTCAAATAATAACAACACAGCTTTTTCAGGGTGAATCATGAGTAAACTCGGGTTTTACCTGCTGCTGCTGGTGCTTGCACCGGTCGCTGCGGTAATCGTCATCACGCCTATGGACAGCCAGAAACAGTATATTTTTGGTTTGATCAGTATTGGCATGATGTTTTTACTGGGCTTCAGTAAAAGCCGTAAAATAACCATTGTGATGGTTTTTCTTTCCGCGCTGATGTCGACCCGATATATCTGGTGGCGCACCACGGAAACGCTGCAGTTTAATTCCGAGATTGAAGCGATTCTCGGTATCGGCTTATATCTGGCCGAGCTGTACGTCTGGCTGATCTTAATTCTCGGCTTCCTGCAAACCAGCTGGCCATTAAAACGCACCATCGAACCGCTGCCGGATGATACCCGCTTGTGGCCGACGGTCGATGTCTACGTGCCGACCTATAACGAAAGCCTCGACGTGGTGCGGGATACCGTGCTGGCGGCGCAGTGTATCGACTACCCGCGCGATAAGATCAAAGTTTACCTGCTGGATGATGGCAAACGCAGCGAGTTCGCGGTATTTGCCGCCGACGTTGGCGTCGGCTATATCACGCGTGACGATAACCGCCACGCCAAAGCCGGCAACCTCAATCACGCCATGAAAATCACCAAAGGCGAGCTGATTTGCGTGTTTGACTGCGACCACGTGGCGACGCGCACATTCCTGCAGGCCACCGTCGGTCCGTTCCTGAAAGATCCGAAGCTGGCGCTGCTGCAGACGCCGCACTACTTCTATTCGCCGGACCCGTTCGAACGTAACCTGCGCGCCGCGCGCAGCATCCCGAATGAGGGCTCGCTTTTTTACGGTCCGGTGCAGCAGGGCAACGACAACTGGAACGCCACGTTCTTCTGCGGCTCCTGTGCGGTGATCCGCCGCAGCGCGCTGGAACAGATTGGCGGCTTCGCGGTGGAAACCGTCACCGAGGACGCGCATACCGCGCTGAAAATGCAGCGTCTCGGCTGGGGCTCGGCGTTCCTGGCAATTCCGCTGGCGGCGGGACTGGCGACCGAACGTCTGGGCCTGCACGTGATTCAGCGTACCCGCTGGGCGCGCGGCATGACGCAGATTTTCCGCGTCGACAATCCGCTGCTGGGCCGTGGGCTCAGGTGGCAGCAGCGTCTGTGCTACCTCAACGCTATGCTGCACTTCCAGTTTGGCCTGCCGCGCGTGGCGTTCCTCACTGCGCCGCTGGCTTACCTGCTGTTTAACCTGAATATTATCCACTCGTCGGCGTCACTCATCTTCGCTTACGTACTGCCGCATCTGGTGATGTCGCTGTACGTTAACTCGCGCATGAATGGCAAATTCCGCTACACCTTCTGGGGTGAAATCTACGAAACCGTGATGTGCTTCCACCTGGTGATTCCGACCCTGCTGACCCTGCTGTCGCCAAAGCACGGCAAATTCAACGTGACGGATAAAGGCGGCCTGCTGGACCAGGGCTTCTTTGACTTCCACATCGTGCGGCCTCACGTCATCGTTGCCGCGCTGCTGTCGATTGGCATCGTGGCCGGCGTGGTGCGCGCCGTGGCGCATGATTACTTCGGGGTGGACCCGTATGTGATAGCGCTCAACGTCGGCTGGGCGGTGTTCAGCCTGATCATCCTGATGGCGGCGATTGCCGTGGCGCGTGAAACCAAACAGGTGCGTAAAACCATTCGTATCGAAGTGCAGATCCCGGCGGTGATTCACTATGCCAGCGGCATCTCTTCGCGCACGCAAACCAGCGATCTGTCGATGGGCGGCGCGCAGCTGGATGCGCCAGACAACCGGCATGAGCACGATGAAATCGAAGAGATCGATCTGCTGCTGAAATCGGGTGCCATCACCATTCCGGTGAGCAAGATCTCCGGTGATGAGGAGACCATTCGCCTGCGCTTTGGCGCGATGCCGCTGGTGCGCCGCCGTGAACTGGTGCGCGTGGTGCTGGCGCGGGCCGATGCGTGGATCCAGCCGGAGTATAAGCAGGACAATCCGCTGGTGTCGCTCGGCACCATCATCCGTACCGTCTTTGAGCTGTTCTGGCTGAGCTGGAAAGATCGCCGTGAGGCGCGCAAGCGTGATGGCCAGACAACGGCCAAAGAGGACAGCGCAGCATGAAAACATTGACGTACACGCTGCTGGCCAGCGCGCTGACCACCACGCTGCTGCTCGCCCCTGCCTGGGCAGAGACGCCGGCGGTAACCCAGGACAGCGCCGCGCTCTCTGACGTACCGCCGCCGCAGGGGCTGGATGGCAGTGCCGATCCGCAGCTGAAGCAGGCCGCGGGCGACGCGCCGTACACGCCGGGCGATGCAGCGCCGGTGCAGGAAAATACAGCACCCGCACAGCCAGCAGAGTCAGCACCGCCGGCAGAGGCAGCACCGCCAGCAGCATCGGCGGCGCCTGACATCGTCATACCGCCGGTGGCTGCAGAGGCACCGGCTGCCGCTGAGCCCGCTGGCGCGCTGTTAAACCAGCCGGTGAGCAGCACCATTTCGGTGGCGCAGATGGGACAGCCGCGCGGCATCACCCTGACCGGCGGCCAGCTGCAGTCCGGTATTCTGTTTACCCTGCCGGGTGATGAGGTGATCACTAATGCGCGGCTCAACCTGTCGCTGCGCGTCTCTGCCGCGCTGGCGGCGCGCAACACGTCGCTGCAGCTGATGCTCAACGGCCAGCCGCTCGGCACGCTGCCGCTGGGTGCCAGCGACAGCGATGTCAGCGACTATCAGCTGGATATTCCGGCGGCGATGGTGGTTTCCAGTAATAACCTCAGCTTTAAAATCAACGATGCCGACAAGCTGCTGTGCGAAAAAGAGAGCGCGCAGCAGTATCAGGTCACCATTCTGCCGAAAACCACGCTCAGCCTAGAAGGCCAGCAGCTCAACATCGGCACCAGCCTGCGCAACTTCCCGCGTCCGTTTATTGATGTGCAGCGCATGACGCCCGCCAGCGTGACCTTTGGTTTTGCCGCTAACGTTTCGCCGGATAGCGTCAGCGCCGCCGCGCTGGTGGCTTCCTGGCTCGGCATTCAGTCGGATTACCGTGGCATCCGTTTCCCGGTGGTGCGCGGCGATCTGCCCGAGCACAACGGTATCCTGATCGGCCATCCGGGTGACAAAATCGGCAGCGTGACGCTGCCTGCGGCGAAGGGGCCGCTGCTGCAGGTGATCGATAACCCCAACAATCCGGTGTACAAACTGTTGCTGGTGGTCGGTGCAGATGATGCCCAGCTGCGCCAGGCGGCCAACCGCCTGACCACGCAGCCGCTGGCCACCGATGCCAGCAGCCTGAACGTACCGCCGCAGCCGATTGGCACGCGCAAACCGTACGACGCACCGCGCTGGATCAACACCAGCCGCCCGGTGCGTCTCAGCGAGCTGCTGCGTAAAGATCAGAGCCTGACCACCACCGGTATCTGGCACGATGCGCTGCGGGTTAACTTCCGCGCGGCGCCGGATCTGTTCCTGTGGGACGGCGACGCGATTCCGGTCAATCTGCACTACCGTTTCCCGTCGGAAAGCTGGATCGATGAAAACAATTCGTTCCTCAACGTCACGCTGAACGGTACTTTTCTGCGCAACCTGACGGTGAACAAAGTCGGGCTGCTGGAGAGCGCCTGGCACCGGCTGGGCGGGGATGCACGCCAGGAGCAGTACACGCTGAAGCTGGAGCCATACCTGATTTACGGCGACAACCAGCTGGCGCTCTACTTCAATATCAAGCCAAAGGCGGATGCGCCGTGCGGCGTGCTGCTCAACAACAACATCAAGAGTCGTATCGAAGAGGATTCGTGGATCGATCTGAGCCACACGCGCCACTTCACCATGCTGCCGAACCTGTCGTACTTCGTCGGTGCCTCGTTCCCGTTCTCGCGGCTGGCGGATTTTTCGCAGACCACGCTGCTGCTGCCGGAGGCGCCGGGTGATGCCGAGATCGCCACGTTACTGGACATGGCCGCGCGCGCCGGTAACGCCACCGGCGTGCCGCTGGTGCAGAATCAGGTGTTATTTGGCCTGCCGAACGGTGGCACCAATCTGACGCGCCTGCAGCACAGCGATGTGCTGGCGGTGAGCACCATGCAGCACAGCGCCTTCACGCAGCAGATGCTGGCCGGCACCGCTTACCAGACCAGCGGCAACACGCTGGGCGTTAAAGAGCCGACCACCGTCGATAAGCTGCGCGGCTGGCTGACCGGTGACTGGTCTCGCCAGCAGCTGGATGCCGATCGCTACTTCTCCTCGAATGAAGCGTGGCGCGGCTTTGTCAGCTATCGCTCACCGTGGAGCGCCGATCGTCTGGTGGTGATGACGGTTGCCACCAGCGATCAGCAACTGCTGCGTTTGCACGATGATTTGAATTCGGCGCGCATCAACGCCGGCATCCGCGGTGATACCGCCATCATCACCGATGAGAACGGCATCCGTAGCTTCCGCGTCGGGCCGCAGTTCCCGAGCGGTGAAATGCCGTGGTACATGATGGTGGTGTGGTATGCCAACCAGCACTCGGTACTGATGGCGCTGGCGGCGCTGCTGCTGTCGGCGCTGATCGGCAGTGCGGCCTGGGTGATGCTGAAGCGCCACGCGTGGCGCCGTCTCCACCCGCAAGACGATAGCCACTCCGGCCGGAAGTAAGGATAAAAATAATGAAAAAACAGCTGATAAGTGCCGGTATTCGTCAGGCGTTCCTGCTGGGCGGCGCGCTGACGTTCTCACAGCCGCTGCTGGCGGCGGAGAGCACCAATCCGGCGTTACAGGCACTGTTCGACCAGGCGGCCTACTGGCATCAGAAAGCGCATGACGATCTGGCGAAAGCCTCGCTGCAAAAAATCCTGATGGTGGAGCCGAACAATACCCAGGCGCTGTATCTGCTGGCGCTCTATTCACAGCAAAGCGGCAGCGCGGCCGATGCGGCACAGTGGCGCGCCCGCCTGAGTGCGGTATCGCCCAACGATCCGCATCTGACGGAGCTGGACAACGCGCGGCAGCTGCAGAGCATTCCGCAGGCGCAGCTGTCGCTGGCGCGTCAGCAGGCGCGCAGCGGTAACATCGCCGCCGCGCTGCAAACCTGGCGCAACACCTTCAGCGGCAACGAGCCGCCACCCAGCGTGGCGGCAGAATATTATCTGACCATGGCCGGCGACCGCACGCTGCTGCCCCAGGCGGTGGAGGCGCTGCGGCAGTTTGCCGCCGACCATCCGCAGGATACCGGCGCTCAGCTGGCGCTGGGCAAAGCGCTGACCTATCAGGAAGCGACGCGCCGCCAGGGTATTGATGTGCTGGCCAGCATGGCGGACGGTAATAAAGAGGCCGATCGCTCGCTGCGTCAGGCGCTGCTGTGGCTGGCGCCGCAGGCGTCGGACGCCGCGCTGTACCAGACCTGGCAGCAGCGCCATCCGCAGGACAGCGCCGTGGTGGATTACTACCGCAAAAATGTCGGCGGCGCGGAGAAGGGCGCGGGCTTTAGCGCGCTGAACAGCGGCGACGTCAGCGGTGCGCAGAATAACTTTGAAAAAGTGCTGCAGGCCAACCCGCAGGACGCCGATGCGCTGGCCGGTATGGGCTACGTGGCGCAGCGCGCCGGACGCTACGCCGAAGCCGCCGCTTATCTGACGCGCGCCGCTCAGATGGGCGGCGATCAGAGCCAGCAGCGTCAGCAGCAGGCGGCCGACGCCCGCTTTTACGCGCAGCTGGCGAATGCCCAGCAGGCGCTGAAAAACGGTGACAGCGCGCAGGCGCTGGCGCTGAGTGAGCCGCTGACGCAGGCTGAGGGCGAAAAAGGTATATCGGCGAAGCTGTTCCGCGCTGATGTGCTGCGCCGCAGCAATCAGCTGCAGCAGGCGGAGCAAACCTACCGGACCATTCTGCAGAGCGATGCCGATAACCGCAGCGCCAAAGAGGGACTGTTTTACGTGCTGCGCCAGCAAAACCGCAGCGCCGAAGCCAATACCCTGCTGGCATCATTGCCCGACAGCGTGCGCCAGAGCGTGGCACCGCGCGGTAACAGCAGCGATCCGCTGCGTGCGCAGGCAAAACGCGAGCTGGCGGCAGGCAACCGCAGTGCGGCCATCGCCACGCTGAACAGCGCCATTCAGCGCTATCCCAGCGACGGCTGGCTGCGACTCGATCTGGCGCGCATCTACCGCGCGCAGGGCGATAGTTTACTGGCTGCCAACGTCATGCAGCCGACCCTGCGCAGCGGTGCCAGCACCAGCGAGCTGTATGCCGGTGCGCTCAACGCCAGCGAGAGCGGTGCCTGGCAGCAGGCCAGCCAGCTGCTGGCGCGCATTCCCAACGGCAGCAAGAACAGCGAGATGCGCGAACTGGCGCAGCGCGTGAATTTCAATCTGCAAATGGCCACCGCCGATCGCTATCTGGCGCAGGGCTCTGACGCGGCAGCGGCCAATACGCTGCGCGCGCTGGCCGCCACGCCGCCCGCCAATCCGGTCGATGCCGGTAATCTGGCACAGAAACTGGCCAAAGCCGGCGATCTCACCACGGCGGTGACGGTGGTGCACGGCAACATGCAGCGCGGCGTGCAGGGCAACGCCGGTGATTACGCCGCGCAGGTGGCGGTACTGAATCAGGCGGGACTGACGACAGAAGCGCAGAGCTTCCTCAGCAGTCCGGAGCTGCAGGCGCGCAGTACGCCCACGCAGCTGGCCGGTATCCGCAACGGTTATCTCATCAATGAAGTCGATCGCCTGCGCGAGCAGAAGCAGTACGCCGCCGCCTATGACAAGCTGGTGGGCGCGCTGCAGCACGATCCGCAGAACCGCGATCTGATGTTTGCCATGGCGCGTCTGTATCAGTCCGGCAAGATGAACAAAGAAGCGGGCGTGGTGTATGACTATCTGCTGACGCAGGATACGCCCACTCAGGATGCGCGCACCGGTGCTATTGATGTGGCGCTGGCGCAGAACGACATCGACAAAGCGAACACCTTAACCCGCGGCCTGCGCAATGAGCAGACGCCGGATCGCCTGTTACTGCTGGCACGCGTGGCGGAAGCCAACGGCGAGCACAGCCAGGCGATGAGCTACCTGCGCAGCGCGCGCGGCCAGCTGATTGGTCTGCAGGGCGCACAGAGCGGCAGCGTGCCGACCGTTGGCGGCCTGGCGCTGGCGGACAATCCGTTTATCAACCGCAGCACCTCGCCAGTGTCCGGTTCGCCTTCCAGTTATGGCACAGTGATGCCTTGGCAAACGGCACCGGCCACCAGCAGCAGCGCGCAGGACGTCACGCTGGCGAGCACCACGCCGGAGGTCCGGCAGAGCCAGACGCTGCGTCAGATTGACGAGATGATGGACAATCTGCAGGAGAAAACCGGCACCTGGGTACAGGGGCAGATGCAGGTGCGCGGACGCGACGGCGAATCGGGGCTCAGCAAGCTGACTGAAGCCAAAGCGCCGCTGACCTTCTCGACCGTGCCGTTCGGCGAGTCACGCTTCGACTTTACTATGACGCCGGTGTCGCTCACCGCTGGCAGTGCGGCCGGTGATGCGTGGCGTCGCTTCGGCAGCAACGCGCTGGTGCAGGGCAATGTAGTGGCATCCGGCGCGGCCAAAATAGACGACACGCCGTCTTCGTCGACCGATTCGCAAAAGGCCACCGGCGTGGAACTGAATATGGCGCTGAAGGGCGACAGCTATAAGATCGATCTCGGCAGCACGCCGCTCGGCCAGGATCTCAGTACGCTGGTGGGCGGCGTGCAGTGGTCACCGAAGCTGACCGATTTCCTGACGCTGATCCTCACCGGTGAACGCCGCGCCATGACCGACAGTCTGCTGTCGTACGTTGGCGTGGAGGACAAGACCAGCGGCAAGCGCTGGGGGCGCGTCACCAAAAACGGCGGCAACGCCATGCTGAGCTTCGATAACGGCGACGCGGGTTTCTACGTCGGCGGCGGTGCTTACAGCTATCTGGGCGAGAACGTGGCGAGCAACAACAGCGTGCAGGCCACGGCTGGCGCTTACGTGCGGCCTTTCCACTACGACGACCGCGAGCTAAAGGTCGGCATGAGCCTGTCGTGGATGGATTTCTCCAAAAACCTGAGTTACTTCAGCTACGGTCAGGGCGGCTATTTCAGTCCGCAGAATTATGCCGCGGTGTCGTTCCCTGTCGACTTCAGCCGCAAGTTTGATGACCTGAAAGTCAACGTTGGCGGTTCGGTCGGCTATCAGTCGTACAGCCAGGACAAGAGCGCGTATTTCCCCAACGATCCGTCGCTGCAGTCCCAGCTGCAAAGCCTCGCCGATCAGGGCTTTGTCAAAAGCGCCTACTATAGCGGTGAGAGCAAAAACGGCATTGGCTATAACCTGCACGCCGGTGCCGATTATAAGATTAATAAAGATGTCACCATCGGCGGCCAGCTCGGCTATGACACCTTTGGCGATTACAACGAAAGCACAGCCAATCTGTACTTCCGTTATCTGTTTGGAGACAACTAATGAGTGAGCAACCGGGCGCACGCATCAGCCATCCGTATCAGCCGGGCTGGTTTGATCTGGTCAGCGTGATGATTGAGAGCATGCTGGATAACGCTGGCGCGGAGGCGGAAGCCTTCCTCAACGGCGTGGGCGAATTGCTGGCAACGCGCTATCCTTTGCCGGAGGCGCGCACCGTGCAGGATCTGGAGCGCGAAATTAATCTTCAGCTGGCGCGCTTTAACTGGGGCTTTGTTCAGCTGCAGCCGCAGCAGAACGCGATTATGCTTGAGCACCATGCCCTGCCGCAGGGCGACAGCCAGCTTGATGCAGAACGCTGGCAGCTGGCGCTGAGCGCAGTGCTGGCCGGCGTGTACGCGCAGTGGCTACGTGCGCAGGGTGGCAGCGCGGCGGTACCGCTGACGCTGGAAAAAATCGACGGCGGCACGCTGCATTATCGATACCAATAGGAAGCTGTGATGAGAGTGATGCGGTTCTGGCGTCAGTGGATGCTGTGTTTCATGGTGATATTTTTCAGTGCTCAGGCGGCGGCCGATGGCTGGAGCAGTTACAAAAGCCGCTTTATGAGCAGCGACGGCCGCATCAGCGATACGGCCAACAACAACGTCAGCCACACCGAAGGCCAGGGCTACGGCATGCTGCTGGCGGTGGCGTATAACGATCGCGCCACCTTTGATTTGCTGTGGCAGTGGACGCGTACCCATCTGCGCAATCCGCAGAATGACCTGTTCTACTGGCGCTATACGCCGGGTGCAGCCGATCCCATCGCCGATAAAAATGATGCCTCGGACGGGGATGTGCTGATCGCCTGGGCGCTGCAGCGCGCGGCACAGAAGTGGGGCGGTGATTATCAGCAGGCGTCGGATCGCATTCAGCGCGCGGTCATCAAGCTAACGGTGATCGACTACGCCGGCCGCAAGGTGATGTTGCCGGGCGCGCAGGGCTTCAATAAAACCAGCTATGTGGTGCTTAACCCTTCCTATTTCCTGTTCGCCGCATGGCAGGAGTTTGCGCAGCACAGCCATCTGCGCGTGTGGAACACGCTGATTGATGATGGCCTTGCGCTGCTGGGCGACATGCAGTTTGGCAAAACCGGCCTGCCGCTGGACTGGGTGGCGCTGAACGCCGATGGCTCCGTCGCGCCGGCGGTCGGCTATTCCAACCACTTCAGCTATGACGCGATCCGTATTCCGCTGAATATCTGGTGGTACGATCCGCAAAGCCTGCGGCTGGTGCCCTTCCAGCGCGTCTGGCAGGGCTACGCGCGCGACACCACGCCAGCGTGGTTTGATGTGCTGGCCAACACCCCGGCGCCTTACAATATGGAAGGTGGCCTGACCGCGGTGCGCGACCTGACGCTCAACCAAACCGGCTACCTCAGCGACCGCTTAGCGCCGGAGCAAAACTATTTCTCCGCCAGCCTGCAACTGCTGACCTGGCTGGCTTATCAGGAGAAGCGATAGCCTCTCTGTGCCGGACGGAATTAACCTTCCGTCCGGCCGATCACCATCAGGCCCGCCCGCCTGGCTTCAAACCCTGTTCCACCGTTTCACTCGATTCCAGACCTGTCTGTATTTCATTTCATTCCTGTACTGACTGCGCAGCTATTGCGCCCGATCAACACCATCGTCGCGTACTACACGCAATTTGTCATGCTAAAATGTATAGACAAAAGTGTATGATAAATGCAAACGGAACCGGAGTTTGAGTGGGATACCACCAAGGCGGAAACAAATTTCCGCAAGCATGGTATCCGCTTTGAAGTTGCAGCCCGCGTGTTTGAGGATCCTTTCCACCTGTCGGTGCAGGATCGTTATGAAAATGGGGAATATCGCTGGCAAACCATTGGTAATGTTATGGGGCATGTGGTCATTCTGGTGGCCCATACGGTGCGCTTCGAAACAGATGTTGAGCGAATAAGGATTATCAGCGCACGCCATGCAACGCGTATTGAGAGGAGGCGCTATGAGCAAAGTCAGGTTTAAACGCAGTGAATTACCGCCGCTCACCGATAAGCAACAGGCGGAGCTGGATGCTTTGAGCCGGAAACAGGACAGCGACATCCAGTGTGATGATATTGCGCCGTTAGATGACAGTTTCTGGCAGGCTGCCGAACGGGGGCGTTTTTACCGCCCGGTAAAAACCCAGGCTTCGATCAGAATCGATGCGGATATTCTTGAGTGGTTGAAGGCGCCTGGCAAAGGTTACCAGACGCGCCTCAACGCGATCCTGCGAGCCGCGATGCTAAGAGAACTGCAGGGTAAATAGTGTGCTTATTTAAAATCCGCATACGGTTCCAGTGGCTGTGGTGGCATATCCATATCGCCGTTCCAGCCGGCCATTGAGTAGCGCACATACAGCAGCCCGTGGCTTGGGGTGTAATCTTTCGCCTGCTGAATATCCATGGCCAAACCCAGCGACCAGTGCGGCGTGATGCGCCGCTCTATCAACGCCTGCACGGTATAGCCGAAACCGCGTCCGGAACTGCTGTCCGATGACGGATTGCTGGCCAGCGTAAAGCCGGGATTCACCGGGTAGCGCGCCTGAGCGTCGGTGGTTGACTGTGACCACGACACCGAGCCACCGAGTTCATACGACCAGTTTTCCGTGCGCTGACGCCAGGTCAGCGGCACCGCCAGCGAGAAGTAGCGCTGCGGGCTGTAATAGCCGCCCTGGCCAAAGGTGTAGTCGCTCAAATCTTTCTGATAGTGCCACAGCATACTGTTCAGGCCGATGGTGGCGCGCTGGTTGTCGCTATTGATCAGCTTGTAGTAATAGCCTGCCATCAGCCGTTCGCGGCTGTTATCCGCCACGTTTTCACCGCTGATTTGATGGGCGCTGAGATCGGCCCACACCCCGTGCGCGCCGCCCCGATCGTAACTCAGGCCGATGCCGCCGCCAGTCGCGACGACGCCGCCCCAGTTTTTGCCGCCGTTAGTGGCCGGATCGCGCGCGCCGGCGTAAGCCAGCAGCGAACTGGAGATCGGGCGACGTGAAGCAGTAAAGGTCACCCCGAGATCGTCGATGTCGGTCTTCCAGCTTACGCCGCCGACCCAGTTAGTGACGGTGAAACCGAGCGGCGTGGTGCCGATATCGGCTGACCAGCGATCGTTGTGCCAGCCGACGCCCAGCGCGGTGCCTTCGTCCCGCTGGGTGAAATCGCGCCGGCAGCCCCCGGCGTTGGCATCGTTACAGCTGCCGAACTGTTCACTGTGGCTGCCATCAGTGGTGGAAAATGTTCCGGCAGACACCTGTACGTGATCGACGCGCACAAAGCTGCGGCCATCGGCCAGCGGGGTTTCCGCCTGCAGCATGGTGGTATGGGCGGTAAAGTCAGAGGTGCCACCGTTGCCCTTATCGCGCGAGTAGTCCTGTTCCAGCGTCACAGTGGTGTCCTGCTGGCGATACAGGTCAGCGGCGTCGCTGCGGATGCTGCGCTTAAGCCAGTCGTCCTGGGCCTGCGTGCGCGTCAGCCGGGTATAGCGGGCGTTATCGTCTGGCAGCGCAGGGGTAATGCCGCTGGCGACCATCGCCGCGCGGTAATCCTGCTGTGCCAGCGCGGGCTGGCGCTGCTGTCTCTCCAGCCGCGCGGCATCACGCAGCACCAGCGCTTTTTCCTGTGACGGCGCGACAGCGGCGGCGCGGGTTTTCAGCGCGCTGAACAGCTGCTGCGCTTTGAGGAGATCGCCGCTGTTTTGCCAGGCGAGCGCCACGCGCCGGCCGCTGTTCAGGCTCTGCTGTGCCACGCTGTCCGGCAGGCTGTGCAACGCTGCGCGCGCTTCGGTGGTGCGCTGCAGCGCCAGCAGCGCCTCGATGCGGCCGAGCGCGGCATCGTTGTTGCTGGCGTCCTGCTGCAGCACCTGCTGATACCCGGCCAGCGCTGTTGTGGCATCGCCCCGCTCCAGCGCCCAGTCGGCCAGCGTAATGTCGCGGCGCGGCGAGGCCGGCTGCTGTTGCAGCAAGCGGATGGCGGCGGCTTCATCACCGCGGGCGCGTAGCTCCCCGGCACGCCCGAACGCCTGGTTTTGCGCCAGGCGATCCGCCAGTTCATGCATGTTGCTGTCCCAGCGGGCGGTGGGTAAACGGTGCAGCGTGGCCAGCGCGGCGGCATCGTCGTCGCCGGATGACTGCCACAGTGCCGTGGCATACAGCGCGGCTGGCTGCTGCGGCTGCTGGCGCACCATCGCGGCCATTACCGCCGCGCCTGCCTGGTTGTCACCGCTGCTGCGTAGCGCACTGGCCAGCCGCCAGGCCAGCCAGACATCATCCGGTCGCGCCTGAGCCGCCTCACGGTATTTCGCTACCGCCTGCGGCCATTGCTGCTGCTGCGCCAGCGTATCTGCGTCGGCCAGCAGGCTCTCAATACGTAAATTGCTCAGGCGCTGCTGCGCCGTGCCGTTACTGCGGTCAAGGCGCAGCGCCTGCTGCCAGTACTGTCGGGCTAACGCGCTGTTTTTACGCGCCTGCGCCACATCACCGAGGCCGATGAGCGCCCAGCTGTCATTACTGTCGATAGCCTGCGCGCTGCGGTACTGCTGCTCAGCGCCGGACAAATCCCCCTGCTTCAGCGCCGCGTCGCCGCTGTCGATGGCCAGCCAGTAACGATTGGTCTGTAACAGGGACTGCCACTTGCCGATTTGCGTGCTGGCCTGGCCCGCCTGAATCGCTTTCTGTAGCCAGCTGATGGCGGCGGCGCGGTGACCGGCACGCGCCTGCGCCTGGCCCATGGCACCGAGCAGTTCGGCGTCGTCCGGATTGGCCTTCAGCGCCGCCTGTAATGCGCCGATTGCCGCCGCGCCGCCGCCAGCCTCGACCAGCGCCAGGCCGCGCATGCGCTGGCGGAAGGCCGGATCGGCCAGCATTTTTTGCTGACGCGCCAGCTCATCCGCTCCGCGCTGTTGCGCATCGCCGCTGGTGAACACCTGCAGATACTGCTGCAGGCTGGCAACGCTGCGCTCGCTTACCGGCTGGTTCTGGATCTGCTGCAGCCACAGTTCGGACGCGGCATCGCGGCCGCCGTCGCGGTTGGCCAGCTGACGCAGCTGGGTCATCGCCTGATCCGGCTGATTATTATCAAACGCCATGCGCGCCAGCTGTAGCTCGACGCCGATATTGCCCGGATAACGCTGCTCCAGCGCCTGTAACTGACGCCAGGCGAGCGGCTGCTGGCCCGGCAGGCGCGCCACCAGTCGCCAGTACTCCAGTTCGGTGTTTACATCGGGAAAGACGCCGTGAAACAGCGCATCCCACGCTGCTTTGGCCTCCGGCAGCCGTCCGGCGGTGGCCAGCAGCCGCGCCTGCTGCAGCTGCTGACGCCCTTCGGGGCTCATCAGGCGCAAACCTGCCGCAGATTCACGTGTGGCGGCGTCATCCGGCGCAGCCTTTTGCAGCGCATCGAACAGCTGCTGCGCTTTGGCCTGATCGCCCTGACGCAGCGCCATACGAATGCGCGCCGCCAGCACCTGCGGGTTATCCGGATCGATTTTTTCCAGCCGGTACAGCGACTGCTGCACCAAATCGTATTTGTTGGTGGATTCGCCGGTACGAATCTGCATCAGCAGCCACGCCACCGGCGCCACCTGCGGACCGGGTGCGGCCGCCACGCTGCCGGCCAGCGCACTGGCGATCAGCAGCGCAAGCGGTAACTTATTCATCGTCATCCAGCTCAGCCAGGCGACGACGGCTCACCATGCGCATCAGGCGCCAGGCCATCAGGGCGAACAGGATCACCACCAGCACGGCACATATCGCCAGCCATACCGGATGGGTGGCCAGCAGATTCCACAGCCGCTCCCACCACGGCAGATGCCCGACAAAGTAGGTATCACCCACGCGCACGCTGTTGACGCCGGACTCCCGGACGATGCTGACGGAACCGAACATCGCCGCGCGTTTGCCGCTGTCGCGCAGCGCTGCATTCAGCAAATCCCAGCCGCGCGGGCTGTCAGCCAGCAGCGCGACCACGCTGCGCTGATCGTGAAACGGCGACTGGAAGCCAACCAGAGCGCCGAGCGGACCGCGCGAACTGATGCCGGTCTGGCTTTCGGCGGTGCGCTCGCTGGCTGACAGTGGCACGTTGGGCGCGCTGCCCGGGCGCGATGGCATGTTGAGGGTGCTGCGCGTGCGATCCACCAGCAGATTGATCGCCGTGTCCGCCTGCAGATCCGGCGGAATGCTGCCGATCAGCAGCAGATCGGCATCGTGGTCTTTCGCGTTGCGCCAGTCATCGCTCATCTGCACGCGCAGTGCCGGATAGCCGGTCTGGGCGCCGATCGCCCCCAGCGCGTCAAGCAGCGTACTGACTTCGCCGCTCTCCGGTTTTGCCGGCACCAGCACCAGGGTTTGCGCCAGATCGGCGTAGCGGCTGAACGGGAAGCCAGCGCTGGCAAACGCGCCGAGCGAGGGCATTTCGATGTAGTGACGATAGCCGGAGAAATCGATGCTGGAGCGATCGTCGATCACCGCATGATGCGCGACGGGGGTGACGGTTTCACAGCGGCCATCGGCAGTGCCGCCGATAAAGGTATTGGCGTAATCAAAATCAAAGCGCAGCTGGTTCACCACACCGAGACGCAGTGCCGGAATGGTCAGCTGACGGCTGTTGTCCTGCAGGCCCTGCATCAGCGGAATGCGCATCAGCTGCTGGCCCGCGCCATCTTTACTGGTCAGCGGATAATCCTGCATGAACTGGTTATTGAGATGCACCGCCAGCCGTGAGCCGTCCTGCTGCACCGGTGAGGTGTAGCGATAGATCAGGTCCATATCAATGCCGCGTGCGCGCACCAGGAACAGATCCGGCGGCAGGTTGAGCGTCAGGCTAATTGGGTTGGGTTGCAGGCCATCGGCCTGCAGCTGGTTCTGATACTGCGTCAGTTCACCAAAGGTGGTACGGCGATCGGTGCGTACCCAGTTTGGCGCATCGTACGGCTGGCGCGGGGCCAGCAGTTTCACGCTGTCGATGGTGGCGCGCTCGCCTCGCAGTAGCAGTTCACCCTGCGCAATGCCCTCTACTGCAGTGATCAGATCGTTATCGTCGCGGCCGAGAATCAGCAGCATCTTCTGATAGGGATTGTCCGGCTGGCTGACCATTTCCACGGTGGGTTTGTCCACCGGCGGCAGCGTTTGCAGGAAGTCAGGCCGGCGATCGTTGGTGGCGAACACCACCGCATGCTGCCCTTCCGGCAACTGGTTATACAGCACCGGGAAGGACTGGCCGCGCCACTGCGCCTGGCTACCGAACCACGAGGCCAGCAGGCCTGCCGCGCGCTGTTGCTGCACATCCGGCTGGCCGCTGAACACCATCGGCAGTTGCAGCGGCCGGTTGTCGCGCGCGTCAAAGAATGGCTCCGGGAAATGGGAGAGATCGTTTTTCAGCGGCAGCTTCTGCAGCGTCAGGTCCAGTTTGCTTGCTTTACCGATATCCAGCCAGATGGTGCTGTTGGCCGGATTTTCACACACGTTGGCGTAGTGGCCGACCAGTTCCAGGCGGATGCGGTTGAAATCGCTAATGTAGCGCGGGTCGATCGCCAGCTGCGTCTGGTTCTCTTTGCCGAGCTGATCGGCGGTGACGGTGACCAGTCCCACCAGTTCATCGTTGAGATACACCTTGAGCTGCGACTGCGTCGGCAGCAGCGCCGGCGAAGGCCGGTAGTTGAGCGTCAGCAGCGCGCGCGTGACCACCTCGTCGCTGCGCACGCCGAACTCAATCTGGCTGGTGGGGACGGTGCCGCGCAGCGTCATGCTACCTGGCGGCGGTGCCACCTGGGTAAACAGCAGCTGGCTATCGCGCAGCGGGGCGCTGGCATCGAGCGGTTGGTTCACGTCGGGCAGCGGCGCAGAGGTTGCCGCAGGCGGTGCAGCAGGAAGCGCCGCCGGAAGTGCCGCCTGCGCCAGAGACGCCGTGCCCAGCAGCAGGGCGGTGAACCAACTCAGTTTTCTCGTCATGGTCATATCATCAGCTTAGGTAAAATCAGTGTTGAGCGTTGCCGGTCGCGGACGGACGTTATGCGGCAACAGCGTTGCCAGCCAGTGCAGTCCGGCGGTCAGGCCACGGAACAGGCGGCGCAGCGGTGCCGGACCATACTCCGCCAGCCGCAAATAGCCTTTGAAGCCGAGCAGCATAATGTCCGCCAGGCTCTGCACCGGTTTATCCTCCGGAAAACCGTCCTGCCACAGCGCCCAGGTATCGGCGCGCGCAAAGGTGCACTGAATAAATTCGATGTGCTGGCGGGTGGAGAGCTGGTGCAGGCGGATACCTGCGCGGCGGCCAAATACGCGCTGTACCTGGCATGGGAAGCTGAACTCCTGCTGTCCGCGCCGCAGCAGCAGCGAGACGCTTTCGTTCTCGCGCAGTGCATCCGGCTCGCGCAGTTCGACGCCCACGCCGCCGTCAGAGTAGTCGCGCAGCGTGCACGGCAGCATATGACCATCGGCGCGTGCCAGCGCCGCCGGCATGGCGATCTCTACGCGGTGCGCTTCACGGATTTGACGCGCTTCCACCGACACCGCCACCGCGCCGCCGAGAATAATCATGTTGTAAACCACCCACACCAGACTGACCCAGATGGTGAGCAGCTCATTGGCCGGGCCGTGCGCCATGCGCCAGAAGCCCATGCCGATACCGGCAATGTTCAGCAGCACCAGCAGCATATAGGGTTTGGTGATCACCCAGTCGAGATGGCGCTCTTCTACCAGGCCCCCTTTGGCGGTCACGTTGAATTTGCCTTTGTGCGGATTAAACAGCGCGACGGTGGTGGGGCGGGCGATATACCAGGCGAGCACGGTTTCATACACCTCGCTCCAGAACGAGTGGCGCCAGCGCCCCTGGATGCGCGAGTTGGTCAGGCTGGTATGTACCATGTGCGGCAGCACGTAGATGGCGATGGCCAGCGCGGGCGCATAGATGATGTAGGCATGGCACAGCAGGAACGCCAGCGGCGCCAGCAGAAAGATCAGCCGGGGGATACCGGCAAGAAAGTGCAGCATGGCGTTGGCGTAACACAGCCGCTGTACCAGCTTCAGTCCTTTGCCAAACAGCGGATTATCGAGACGGAAGATCTGCACCATGCCGCGTGCCCAGCGGATGCGCTGGCCAATATGCGCTGACAGACTTTCGGTCGCCAGCCCGGCGGCCTGTGGAATGCGGATATAGGCTGAGGTGTATCCGCGGCGGTGCAGTCGCAGTGAGGTGTGCGCATCTTCCGTCACCGTCTCCACCGCGATACCGCCAATCTCATCCAGCGCGCTGCGGCGCAGCACTGCGCAGGAGCCGCAGAAAAAGGCGGCATCCCAGGTGTCGTTACCATCCTGCACCAGACCGTAAAACAGCGAGCCTTCATTCGGCGTCTGGCGGAAGCGGCCGAGGTTGCGCTCAAACGGATCCGGTGAGAAGAAGTGGTGCGGCGTCTGCAGCATGCCCAGCCGGTGATCTTTCAGGAACCAGCCCATGGTGAGCTGCAGGAATGAGCGTGTCGGCACATGGTCGCAGTCAAAAATCGCCACGTATTCGCTGCGGCAGGTGGTTTTCAGCGCATGGTTGATGTTGCCGGCCTTGGCGTGTTCGTGGCTGGGGCGCACCACGTAATTGACGCCCACGCTGGCGGCAAACTCGCGGAACTCCTCGCGCGTGCCGTCATCAAGAATATAGATGTTGAGTTTATCCTGCGGCCAGTCGATGCCCAGCGCAGCATAGATGGTGGGTTTGACCACGCTGAGCGGCTCGTTGTAGGTCGGCACCAGAATATCGACGCTGGGCCAGCTGGCGATCTCCGGCGGCATAGAGACCGGCTGGCGGTTGAGCGGCCACAGCGTCTGGAAATAGCCCAGCACCAGTACCGTCCACGCGTAGGTTTCCGCGCCAATCAGCAGCAGGCCAAACGTCAGGCTGAGCGGATCGTCCCAGTTAAGGGTTTCCGTATAGCGCCACCATAGATAGCGGCAGGAGATGGTGAGCGACAGAACAATCAGCATGATGGTCACCAGCCGGCCCGGCATACGGCGCACCAGCATGGCCAGCGCCCACAGCAGCAGCACAAACACAAACTGGGTGGTGATATCAAACGGCTGCGAGATGCACAGCAGCGCCAGCAGGCTGGCGGCGATCGCCACTACGATGAACAGCAACTGACGCACGCGCCGTGGCAGGCGCTGCAGCCAGCGTTCGCTGCGCTGCGGCACGCCGCTGTGTTCCAGCCGCGCCGGCAGCTGCGCCAGCCATTGATACAGCTGCTGGCGCCAGCGGAACAGCGAGCCAAAGGCGTTAAAACGTTTACGCTCGCTGCGCGCGCTGCCGTCCAGCGGCAGCATGATAAGCAGCCACAGGCTCTGGAGTGCATAGCGCACAATATCGAGCGGACGCGGGCGCAGCGGAGAGATATGCGGAAAGTAGCGCTGGCGCTGCTGCAGCACGCGCTGCCACGCCGGCGTTTCCAGCCGCAGCAGCGACCAGGCGAGCACGCACCACAGCAGATGCAGCGCGACCGTTAACCGCCCGGCGCCGTGCTGACGCGCCAGGCGCGCGCGCTGCTGCAATGCCTGCGAGGCCTGCGGCACCAGCAGCCAGCGCAGCGCATTCATGCGCCACCTCCGGCAACATGCAGCAGCAGCCAGTTGGCCAGCGTATTGATCTCTTCGCTGGCCAGCGCATGCGGACGCCAGGCGCCCACCGGATGTTTCATCATCAGCGCTTCCGCCAGCGCTTCATCGCGATGAATCACCTGTGGAATCAGGTTTTTAAGCGAGCGCAGCCACAGCTGATGCAGATCCTGCTGCAGCTGGCTGTTGGCGTTGAACTGGTTAATCAGAAACAGCGTCTGCGGCGAAAAGTGCGCGCGGTGGAGGCGTAGCTGGCAGTTGGCATCCAGCGTTAGCAGCTGAAGCAGCCGATCGGCGGCCGGGATGAACGCCTGCTGCCACGGCAGCAGATCCGCCGGAAGGTCAAAAATAATCCACTGATAGCGCTGTTTCAGGGCCGGCAAAGCCTTAAGCAGCGGTTGTGCAATTTCCGCTGTCGCTGCGTTTAAGGATAAGGTCTGCTGATGCGTGAGCGTGCCAGACGGCAGAAAATCCAGCCCCGGTTGATAGCGCAGCGCGCTGTGCTGCCACGGCTGGTTATCCAGCTGCGCACGCAGCCAGCCGTGCGGCGTGTCGAGCGGCAGATTAAAGTGGGCCGCCAGTTGGTTGGCTGGCGAAAGGTCGATAAGCAGCACCGACTGCTGCAGCGCGTTTAGCGCCCAGCCCAGCGCAGCACTGAGTGCCGTCGCGCCGCACCCGCCACGCAGCCCCTGTAAGGCGAGAACCGGCATTAGCGTGGTGACTCCGGCCCCTGCGTGCATTCCTGCAACAACGGCCAGCGCGACAGCAGCTGTTGCAGACGCGCTTCACGGGCAATATCAATATAGCGAAACGCCTTCAGGGAAAAGGCGTCACTCAGGGCGTTAATATCATCCTGATCTTCGCTGCCGACAGCGATCAGTGAAAAAGCATTTTCAGTTTTCATTACTTTTTTGCCACCAAAGAAACGACAACGGATAAAGAGGGGTGATATTTTTCTTGTCGCGTATAAAACCGCAGCCAGCGATTTCTGGCCCGGCAAAGTCAAACAGTCTGGCGCGTGCGCAGCTTTTTTTATTTCAGCAGTTCCAATCGTTGCCGTCTATATTAAACTAGCCTGGATTGTACAGATCGCGACGCTAATATGAAAAATCTTTATACGCTTGGCCTGCAGCAGGTACAACAGGAATTAATCGCCCTGCAGTCGCCGGGATTTTACTGGATAACCTGCCAGCGGCCCGAAGACGCACGAACGCTGTTACGTCAGGTGGTTAGCCAGCAAAAGGCGGCCACGCTGGTGAGTGCGGATGCATCCCCGCAGGCGCTGTTAACGCCCGATCCGCCCGACGGTCCGGCGCGTATTCCCTTATTTTCGCTGCCTGCCAATAAAGCCAGCCTGCAACATCTGGCCAGCGATATGGCGCGCGTAATGAATAAACGTAGCGGTCTGGTCATGTTTTATAGTCAGGCGGCGCTGTGGAGCAAATTATCCCCGGATGAACTAACCGTGTGGATAAAAGGCTTGCGCCGGGTTCTGTTAAAAAAACAAATGACGCTGCTAATGATCACCTGCGGAACCGCAATTATTCCCCTGCGAAATCATCTGCAGCGTTATTTTCGTCAGCTTGATGGTGTCGCTCATTTAGAATTTCAGCAGGATAGCTGGCAATATCGAATTAACTGGTGGTATTCCGCCGATAAATTGCTGGCCGACCGCGCTATCCGCCTGAACTGTATTGATAATCAGTTTATTGCGCAGGCTGAAGCCGCCGCGTCGCAGCCGCTGAGCCTCAATGATGAAAACCAGTTTCTGGCCCAGCAGGATGTGCTGGAAGGGGCGCCGCCGCTTTCCGCGCAGTGGCAACTGTTCAGCGATAACGAGAGCGTGTATGCGCGCGGGCAGCAGGCCAACGCCGCCACGGTCATCTTTAGCCTGGCCCATAATCAGGATGTGCCGACTCTGGCGAGCATGGTCCATGGTTTGCGGCGCTCGCGTGGCAACGCGCTGAAAATCGTGGTGCGGGAACTCGGCACCAGCCTGCGCTACAGTGACGAACGTTTGCTACTGGCGTGCGGCGTTAACAGCATTGTCCCGACGGCGGCGCCGCTGTCGCGCTTGCTGACCGCGCTGGAAGGCGTGCAGGGCCAGCAGTTTACCCGCCACGTGCCGGCCGATCTGCCGGCGCTGGTGCAGGCGCTACAGCCGCTGCAGCAGAAAGGCTATTTGCCGCTGGAGCGTTTCTGTGCGGCGGTACAGCAGTTGATGAACAATACGCTGCTGCCGGAAAACGACAAAGGGCTGATGGTGGCGCTGCGCCCGGTGCCGCAGCTGTCGCCGCCGCAGGTGCTGACGCTGTGTAAACCGCGTCGTTTTGGCGACCTGATGACGCTGGTTGACGATCGGCTCTATTTATTCCTCTCTTCCTGCCGCTTTAACGATCTGGACATTGCCCTGAAATCGATATTTTCCCTGCCGCACGACGAGCTGTTCAGCAACCGCATGGTGTGGTTTGCCGACAATCAGATTTTGTCGGAGGTGAATAAAGTGCGGCAGCTGACGCCGGTGGCGCAGTTCGAACCGCTAACAGTACCGGCCGCTGCGCAACCTGCCGCGCCGGCAGCGGCCGCGCCGCGCGGCCCTCAGACGCCGCAGCCGATCATCATCGACCTCGGGGAGCCGCACGTATGACGCTGATGGATGGTGTGCAGGTGGCGATCCTGCTGTTACTGATTTTGCTGTTCCTGAAATCGCTGTGGCGACGCTGGCTGCCGCAGCGCAGCACCAGCCTGCTGATGCGCCTGTTACCTGCCCGCGCCCTCAAATCGGAAGGGCAGTGGCAACGCCAATCGACCAAAACGGATAAACATGGATAACACACCTTCGACGCTGCACGCGGCGCGCTGGCGCGGCCTCGGCGGCTGGAACTTTTACTTTCTGATCAAATTTGGTCTGTTGTGGTACGGCTATCTCAACTTCCATGCGCTGAGTAATCTGGTGTTTCTGGCGTGGCTGCTGTTTCCGCTGCCATCAGCGCGGCTGCATCGTCTGCGCCAGTGGGTTTCGCTGCCGATTGGCTTCGCGCTGTTCTGGCACGATACCTGGCTGCCGGGTCTGAACTCGCTGCTCAGCCAGGGCAGCCAGGTGGCGGGATTCTCGCCGGCCTATCTGCTGGATTTGCTGCAGCGCTTTATTAACTGGGAGATGATCGGCGCGGCCTTTGTGCTGCTGGTAATTTACCTGTTCGTGGCGCAGTGGATTCGCGTCACCGTGCTGGTGTCACTGGCGCTGATCTGGCTGAACGTGCTGACGCTCGCCGGCCCGGCGGTCAGCCTGCTGCCCAGCAAAGCCGCCGTACCGCCGGTGGCGCTGAATGACAAACCGGCCGCCAGCCCGGCCGCGGCGGGACTCGATCAAAGCGCGCCGCCCACCAGCGCCAACCTCACCGCGTGGCTGAATCGCTTTTACGACAGCGAACGCCAGCGCGTCACGCACTTCCCGGATGCGCTGCCCGCCGATTCGCAGCCGTTCGATATTCTGGTGATCAACATCTGTTCGCTGGCGTGGTCGGACATTGATGTGGCACAGCTGCGTGACCATCCGCTGTGGAAGCACTTTGATATCGTGCTGAACAACTACAACTCCGCCACCGGCTACAGCGGTCCGGCTGGTATTCGCCTGCTGCGCGCCAGCTGCGGCCAGACCTCACACAGTAACCTGTATAAAGCCACCGACCAGCGCTGCTATCTGTTTGATAATCTGGCGAAGCTGGGCTTTAAGCAGCAGCTGATGATGGACCATACCGGCGTGTTCGGTAACTACCTGAAAGAGCTGCGCGAGGACGGCAACATGCAGGCGCCGCTGATGTCGCAGGCCGGGATTGCGCCGGAGCTGACGTCTTTTGATGGTTCGCCAGTGTACAACGACGGGCAGCTGATGCAGCGCTGGCTTGATGACCGCAGCAAAAGCAGCGATGCGCGCAGCGCCACCTTCTACAACCTGATTCCGCTGCACGACGGTACGCGCGAGCTGGGCAGCACCCGCACCGCCGAGTGGCAGCCGCGCGCACGGGTGCTGTTCGACCAGCTCGATACCTTCCTGACCAATCTGGAGAAGTCGGGACGCCGGGTGATGGTGCTGGTTGTGCCAGAGCACGGTGCGGCACTGCAGGGGGATAAAATGCAAATGTCCGGGCTGCGCGACATTCCGAGCCCGGGCATCACCCACGTGCCGGTTGGCATTAAATTTGTTGGCATGAAAGCGCCGCATCAGGGCCAGCCGCTGACCATCGATACGCCTGTCAGCCTGCTGGCAATTTCCGAGCTGGTGTCGCGGGTGGTGGACGGTCAGGTGTTTAACGCACCGAACGTCAACATGTCGGTGCTGGCGGATAACCTGCCGCAGACGCCGGTGGTGTCGGAAAATGATAACGCCGTCGTGATGATGTATCAGGGCAAACCGTGGATTCGCCTTAACGGCGGCGACTGGGTAGCCTATCCGCAGTAAAACCTGAGCGGCAAACGGTGCGGGCTGGCGCGCACCGTTTTGTCTCTGCGCCGCTAATGGCTGACAAAATGCTGAAACCGCGCGCAAAGCGGGGCAGTTGCGTGATTTTCGCCTTTATCCCGGCGCAAAAAAATGCTGACCTGGGATATACTTGCTGCGCATTCCGGCAACTGTCACGGCCCCCGGCGGCCAGGAGAGGTTTTGTTGCGCGTCAGTCGTTCGTTAACGATAAAGCAGATGGCCACCGTGTCCGCCGTGGCGCTGGTCACCATCTGTATTTTTATCGTCATCCAGTTATTCCATTTTGTGCAGCAGCGCAGGGTGGATTACGCCCAGCAGATGGAGAACGTCGCGCATACCGTGCGTCAGCCGCTGTCCGAAGCGGTGCTTAAAGCCGATATCCCGCAGGCCGAACGCATTCTGAATACCCTTAAGCCAGCGGGCATTCTGTCGCGCGCCGATGTGGTGTTGCCGAACGCCTTCCAGGCGCTGCATGCTGACTTCGCGCCGGAGAAACCGGTGCCGCGCTTTGTCGCCCGGCTGTTCGAACTGCCGGTGCAGATTACGCTGCCGCTCTATTCGGTCGAGCGCAGCGGGCTGCCGAAGCCGATTGCCTATCTGGTGCTGCAGGCTGATTCGTCGCGCGTTTATCAGTTCCTGCTCAGCACGCTGTCCACCATGATCACCACCTATCTGCTGCTGGCGCTGATTCTGTCCGTGGCGATCAGCTGGTGTATCAACCGGCTGATCGTGCATCCGCTGCGTAATATTTCGCGTGAGCTGCAGGAGCTGCCGCCGCCCGCCATTCTCACCCATAAGCTGGCGCTGCCGCACAATCATCGCGACGATGAGATCGGCATGCTGATTCGCAGCTACAACCGCAACCAGCAGGTGCTGGAGTCGATTCACGATGAGATGAGCCGGCTGACCACCCATTTCGCGGTGACCGATTTGCCCAACCGCGCGCTGTTTCTGGCGTTGCTTGATCAGCACATCCGCCATCGCCACAGCCAGCAGCCGTGGGGGCTGATGGTGATCCGCATCGAAACCCTGCAGGAAGCCAATGGCGTCCTGAGCGATGAGCAACGCGATACGCTGATGCTGACGCTGGTGGAAAAAATCCGCAGTACCATTGATGACCATACCCTGCTGGCACAGACCGGACCGAGCGACTTTGCGCTACTGATGAAGCGTGCGCACAACCCGTTTCGCGCCATGCGGCTGGCGCGCAACCTGATGCTACGCATCAACCAGCCGGTGAACCTGTATCAGCTGCAGCTGCGCCCCAACGCCAGCATTGGTCTGGCGCTGCATGATGACAACACCGTGTCCGCTGGCGAACAGCTGGCGCGCGCCACGTCGGCGATGATGTCGGCGCGCCATCAGGGTAAAAACCAGATTCTGTTCTTTGACCCGGCGCTGAC
The DNA here is from genome assembly GCF_019890955.1 of Pantoea dispersa. Classification (NCBI taxonomy): domain Bacteria; kingdom Pseudomonadati; phylum Pseudomonadota; class Gammaproteobacteria; order Enterobacterales; family Erwiniaceae; genus Pantoea; species Pantoea dispersa. The sequence continues at coordinate 3,809,294 of NZ_CP082346.1, read as the reverse complement.
CGAGCGGGCGCAGAAGCGCTTAACCCAGGAGCACGACATCCTGCAGGGCCTGCAGGATGGCCAGTTTGCGCTCTATCTGCAGCCGCAAATCAATATGGCCACCGGCGAGCTGGCCGGCGCAGAAGCGCTGCTGCGCATGCGAATGCCGGACGGCAGCTATGGTTTATCCGAAGAGTTCATCGCCAGCGCCGAAGAGATTGGCGTCATCTCCGCGCTCGGCCGCTGGGTATTTGAAGAGGCGTGCCGCATTATCGCTGGCTGGCAGCGCCACGGCATCAATCTGCCGCTCAGCGTGAATATCTCCGCAGTACAGCTGCGCGATGCCAGCGTGGTGAGCCATCTGCAGGGGCTGCTGGAGCGCCACCGCATTGCGCCGGGTAACTTCGTGCTGGAGATCACCGAAACCGCGCAGATTGGCGATGCTGAACAGGCGATGGCGCTGCTGCGCTCGCTGCAGCAAACCGGGGTGGCGGTCGCGCTGGATGATTTCGGCATGGGCTACTCCAACCTCAACTACCTGCATCAGTTCAAAGCGCTGCCGGTCAATAAGCTAAAAATGGATCGCAGTTTTGTCGCCGCGCTGCCGGATGATGACACCATGGTGCGCATCGTGGCGGCAATTGCCGATATCATTCACCTCGACGTGATTGCCGAAGGCGTCGAAACCGCCGAGCAGCGCGACTGGCTGCTGGCGCGCGGAATTACTATAGGACAGGGCTATTTATATGCTGAAGCCCTGCCGTTACCGGTGTTTAACCAGCGCTGGCTGGCCAGCTCGTCACCGTCTGAATAATCACCTTATTTATTGATTTTCCTTGCAGAATTGCACCGTTATGGGGTGCTGAAGCGTTTCAGTTCATAGTTAGAGTTTTGTAACTTTTGTAAGGAATGTAAGGGTATACTAATCCTGTTAACAGAGTGTTATTTTCCTCGCCATCGGTAAGGTCATACGCTTCCAGGCGGCTTGCCGCATGCGTTTCTCCATAACAATGGCGGTGAATGCCGTCTATACCTGGACACCTGTTATGAAACTGTTCAAAAGCCTCTACTTTCAGGTGCTGGTTGCCATCGGCATCGGCGTCCTGTTAGGCCACTACTACCCTGAGTTAGGCGCGCAAATGAAGCCGCTTGGCGATGGCTTCGTTAAGCTGATCAAGATGATCATCGCCCCCGTGATTTTCTGTACGGTGGTGACCGGTATTGCCGGCATGGAGAGCATGAAAGCAGTTGGACGGACTGGCGCAGTGGCGCTGCTCTATTTCGAAATTGTCAGCACCATCGCGCTGATTATCGGTCTGGTGGTGGTCAACGTGATCCAGCCGGGCGCGGGAATGAACGTCGATCCGGCGACGCTGGATGCCAAAGCGGTTGCGGTCTACGCGCAGCAGGCTGAGCAGCAGGGCGTGATAGCCTTCCTGCTGGACGTGATCCCGAACAGCGTGGTCGGTGCCTTCGCCAGCGGTAACATCCTGCAGGTGCTGCTGTTCGCTATCCTGTTTGGCTTTGCGCTGCATCGCCTCGGTAACGCCGGCACCGTGATGTTCAACGTCATCGAGAGCTTCTCGAAAGTGATTTTTGGCGTGATCAACATGATCATGCGTCTGGCGCCGATTGGTGCGTTCGGCGCCATGGCGTTCACCATCGGTAAATATGGTGTCGGATCGCTGGTGCAGCTCGGTCAGCTGATTATCTGCTTCTACATCACCTGCGTACTGTTCGTGGTGATTGTGCTGGGCATTATTGCCCGCTGGGCCGGCTTCAACATCTTTAAGTTTGTTGCCTACATCAAAGAAGAGCTGCTGATTGTACTGGGAACGTCTTCGTCCGAGTCGGCGCTGCCGCGCATGCTGGATAAGATGGAGAAGCTGGGCTGTAAGAAATCGGTGGTCGGGCTGGTGATTCCAACTGGCTACTCGTTCAACCTCGATGGCACGTCGATTTACCTGACCATGGCGGCGGTGTTTATCGCTCAGGCGACCAACGCCCACATGGATGTCTTCCACCAGATCACGCTGTTAGTGGTGCTGCTGCTCTCCTCCAAAGGCGCGGCAGGGGTGACCGGCAGTGGCTTTATCGTGCTGGCGGCAACGCTGTCGGCGGTGGGACATCTGCCGGTGGCCGGTCTGGCGCTGATTCTCGGCATTGACCGCTTCATGTCGGAAGCCCGTGCGCTCACCAACCTGGTGGGTAACGGTGTGGCGACTGTGGTGGTGGCGAAGTGGGTCGGCCAGCTCGATGAAGCGCAGATGAAAGCGACGCTTTCTTCAGCGAAAAAGGTCAATAACGCTTCACAGACCAGCGCGTAATCCTCTATTTGCGTTAATTTGTCGTGAAATGCCCGCTGTCGCTTGCCCTGACAGCGGGCATTTGCATAATAACCCCATTGATTTTTTTCCCGATTTTTTTCCTCGTCGCGCGACATCCTGACCTTCCTGTGGTCAAAGAGTCTGTCGTCGTATAAACGTGGCGGCAGCCTGCCGCCGTGGTTCGCTGAAAAGCGGCCGCCTATGGCGCGCACGAGCGTTTATCTGTTTGAGTAGGGGTTCACATGCAGGGCACCAGAATTCGGCTTTTGGTTGGCGGATGGCTGCTTGCGGCATCTGGCTTCGGCGTCCACGCCGAAACACTTCAGCCTGATCCCGCCTGGCAGGAAGGCAAACTGGACAATGGTTTCAGCTGGCAGCTGCTGACCACACCACAACGTCCGAGCGATCGCATCGAGCTGCGCCTGATAGTTAATACCGGTTCGCTGGTGGAAAGCGCCCAGCAAACCGGGTTCAGCCATCTTTTACCGCGTCTGGCGATGGTGCATAACACCGCGCTGGATACCAATCAGCAGCGCGCACTGTGGCAACAGGCGATGGATCCGCAGCGACCGCTGCCGCCGGCCATCTCATCTTATGATTTCACCCAATACAACCTTAGCCTGCCGAACAACCGGCCGGAGCTGCTGAAAGAGGCGCTCAGCTGGCTGGCGGCTACCGCCGGTAAAATGACCATCAATGAGCAGGTGGTGTCGACCGCACTGACCGCCACCGATCCCATCGCGACCTGGCCGCCCAATACGCAGGATGTGTGGTGGCGCTATCGCCTGAAAGGGTCGACCATGCTGGCGCATGATCCGGGCGAACAGCCGCGTGCGCCGGTGGATATCGCGCAGCTTAATGCGTTTTACCAGCAGTGGTACACGCCGGACGGCATGACGCTGTACGTGGTGGGCAACGTGGATAGCCGCAGCATGGCGGAGCAGATCAACAAAGCGTTCTCGCCACTGCAAGGCAAACGGGTGGCGCCCGCGGCGCTGCCCACGCTGTCGCCGCTGCCGCATCAGCCAATCAACCTGGTTAACGGCGGCATGATACAGGATCGCCTGTCGCTGGTGTGGGATACGCCATGGCAGCCGATCCGCGACTCGCAGAATCTGCAGCGCTACTGGCAGAGCGATCTGGCGCGCGAAGCGCTGTTCTGGCACGTCCAGCGCGCGCTGGCCGACAGCAAAGCGCAAAACGTGCAGGTAGGCTTCGACTGTCGCGTGCTGTATCAGCGTGCGCAGTGCGCCATTAACATGGATTCGCCTAACGCGTCGCTGGCGCAAAACCTGAACCAGGTGGCGCGTGAGCTGGCCACCGTGCGTGACAAAGGTCTGCCGCAGGAGGAGTTTGATGCGCTGATGGCGCAAAAGCTGCTGGAACTGAACAAACTGTTTGCCACCTACGCGCGCACCGACACCGATATTCTGATGGGGCAACGTTTGCGCTCGCAGCAGAATTCCGTGGTGGATATCGCGCCGGAGCAGTACCAGAAACTGCGTCAGGCGTTTCTCAGTGAGTTAACGCGCGACCAGCTCAACCAGGAGTTGCGCCAGCAGTTAACGCAGGAGCTGACCATGGTGCTGATTCAGCCGCAGGGTGAGCCCGAAACCAACGTCAGGATGCTGCAGGACAGCTGGGACAAGGTGATGAAGGTTCCGGATGCGCCTGCCGCCGCTGCTACCCCGGACGAAGCTAAACCCGAAAATAATGGCAGCGCGAGCGCGACCGATCCGGCTCAACCCTCGTCATGACACAGGGCGCATGAATCCCCGCAATAAGGTGCGCTACAGCAAGGCGGCATGGATGTTCATCCTCAGAAGCTTACGTAAGCGACCGGGATGAACGCGCGCCGCCAGCGCCGCTGCGGTTCAACGTAGCAGGGGCATCAGGTCTTTGCGCGCAGCCATTCGGTCACCAGCATCGGCCAGCTGGCCAGCGGCAGATCCGCCACGCCACGAATCCCAAAGCCGTGGCCGCCTTTCTGATAAAAATGAATTTCCGCCGGCACCTTGTGCTCCCGCAGGGCACTAAAAAACACCATGCTGTTATTAACGGAAACCGTCTCATCGTCAGCAGCGTGGATCAGCAGCGTCGGCGGCGTCTGGCCGTGCACGCGCGTCTCCAGCGAATAAGCATCAATGCTTTTTTGATCCGGCCACGCGCCCAGCAGGCGGGTGCGTGAACTTTCATGCGCCAGACCGTCGCGCATGCTGATGACCGGATAGAGCAGTACCATCGCATCAGGCCGCGGTGACAGGCTGTCGGCCTGATCCTGCAGCGGATAGATTTTTTCGCCAAAGCGGGTGCCGAGGCTGGCGGCCACGTGCCCGCCGGCGGAAAAGCCCATCATCACGATGTACTTTCCGTTCAGGCCGCGCTGTGAGCGCTCGCGCAGCACGCGCACCGCACGCTGGGCATCGGCCAGCGGCGCATCCGGCCCTTCATGATGGCCGTCGTACGGCAGGCGATAGGTCATTACCGCCAGCGTGTAGCCCATCGAGGTGAAAAAGGTGGCGAGGGCGCTGCCTTCGCGGTCGATCAGCACGCGCTGATACCCGCCGCCCGGTGCCACCAGCAGGGTGATACCGTTTGAGGTTTCCGGATGCCAGATCGCCATCTCCGGGCAGCGCACGCCGGTGGCGGCGCGGTCGTAAGGTTCGAACTCTCTGGCCAAATCGACGATCTGCGGCTGAGCGCGCGAGTCACTCGCGCCTGGCGCGTCGCCGTGCGGCCAGATATTGATAATTTCTGTGTGCATAAATCTGTCCTGAGCGAGTCATGTTGTCGTTATTGTGTTCGCGGTCGACCTGACAGCTTCCTGCTGTGGTTGATTAAAACATGGTCTTTTTTCGCGCGATCGTCCAGCCGAAAACCGCCGGCGTCGCCAGTTTCGGACTATGCCTGGCGGTCGGGTTTATCATCGTAATGCATTGAATTTAAATCAGTCTGATTAGCGGCATTTAAGTGGTGAGCGTCAGGCAGAGAGGAGGCTGGATGGCATGCGTCATTAGTAAAAATTGCCCGGCGAATCTGCGTCATTAAGCCAAATTTTCGCGGTGATATTTTTCAGCGTAATAATCAATTTGTCGTCAGGGCAGAGGGGAAATTGTCGCGACGCGCAGCAGGCAGCGCGGCGCGACAATCGTGTGCGGTGTTAAACGGTTTTTGGCATCGCGCTGGGCGGAATAATCGCGCCGCGATGCTGGATCACCGTACTGGCGGTGAGATGGCCGCGCGCTGCGGCCTGCTCCACGCTGCCACCCGCGAGGCGCACCGCCAGATAACCGGCGCTGAAGGAATCACCTGCGGCGGTGGTATCGACAATCTGCGCCGGAGCCAGTTTGATGGCCGCAACGTCCCGCAGCGGATCGTCGCCGCGCGCCACCAGGCAGGAGTCGGCACCACGTTTAATCACAATCTCCTGCACGCCGGCGGTGCGCGTGCGCGCAATCACGTCCGCCAGCGGCTGTTCGCCCCACAGCAGGTGTTCATCATCCAGCGTCAGGAAGGCGATATCGGTGTGGCGTAGCATCGCCGCATACGCCTGCTGCGCACTGGCGCTATCCGCCCACAGACGCGGCCGGTAGTTGTTGTCAAAAATCACGGTGCCACCGTTTTGCCGGCAGGCACTGAGCAGCGCCATCAGCTTTTCGCGGCTGGCCTGAGGTAGGATCGCCAGGCTGATGCCGCTCAGGTAGAGATAGTCGTAATGCGCCAGCTGCTGACAGATGGCCCCGGCCTGCGGGCTATCCAGCCAGAAGCGCGCGGCAGCATCGCTGCGCCAGTACCAAAAGGTGCGCTCGCCGTGGGCATCGGTTTCGATGAAGTAAAGCCCGGGCATTTTGTCCGGCAGGCGCTGCACCAGCTGCGTGTGCACCTGCTCCTGCTGCCAGGCCGCGATCATCTGGTCGCTGAAGCTGTCGGTGCCCAGCGCGGTGACATACTCCACACGCAGCTGGCTGGGATCGCTCTGCCGTGCCAGATAGACCGCGGTATTCAGCGTATCGCCGCCAAAGCCGCGTTTGATGTTCTCACCTTTTTCGGACAGCTCAATCATGCATTCGCCAATAATGGCGATGGTTTTCTGCGTCATGGTGTTGGCCTGTAGTGAATGCTGCGCTCTAGTCTCGCGTCTGGTATGGCAGTCGTCAATGCTTTTTAAAACGCTGTTTTAATTTGCCTTAAGGCGTAAAACCGCGCTTCTGCACCGATTTAGCGGCCAAACCGGGGGTTGTTTTGCCGATTAAGCCGCAGACACGCTGCTAGACTCAACAGCTCGTGTGGCTGCGCAGACCAATAAAGTTATCCAGGGGAGAGCCGATACTTGCCACTGAGATGCTATTTGCAGGCACTCAATACCAACCAGGAAAACACCATGGTGATGAAGAATTTGAGTCATCGGCTGCCTTTTTCTCCCGAACTTGAGCAACAACAGGAAACCCGTCTCTACTGGCAGCAGTGCCAACGGTGCTACACTTTCCAGCCGATTTACCAGGTTTCTGGCCGCTTACTGGCTATTGAACTGCTTACCGCCGTGGTGCATCCCGCCGCACCTGAGCAAAACGTGTCACCCGAAGACTATTTCGAGGCGCTGACCATTGCCCAGCGTCTCGACATCGTCCAGGAGCAGCTTGAACTGTTATTACAGTGGGCTTCCTTCTTCAGCCAGCGTCAGCTGGTGGCCTCCGTCAATATTGATGGACCCACGTTACTGGCCATTCAGCAGCATGCGCCCGTGCGCGCGCTGATCGTTCAACTGCCGTGGGTGCGCTTCGAACTGACCGAGCACCACGCGCTGCCGCAGGAAGAGATGGTGGCGCAGATGCCGGAGCTGGGCCCGCTGTGGCTGGATGACTTTGGGTCCGGCATGGCGAACTTCTCCGCGCTGACCGAACTGCGCTACGACTACATCAAGCTTTCGCGCGAGCTGTTTATTCTGCTGCGCGCCAGTGATGAAGGGCGTTCGCTGTTCTCCATGCTGCTGGCGCTGATCAACCGTTACTGTAACGGCGTGATCGTCGAAGGGGTGGAAAACGAGGAGGAGTGGCAGCAGGTACGCAACTCGCCCGCCATGGCCGCACAGGGCTATTATTTTTCACGTCCGCTGCCGTTTAACCAGCTGGAAAACCTGGTACTTGAGCTTCCGTAATTCCGTTCTGCCGCGTCTCGACTATCTTTAAGGAGACGTGGAAGGGCAAGGAGGAGGCAAAATGTCGCGTACAGGAAAAATAATTAGCTGGGTGGTCGGGATTTTATTGTTGCTGGTTGTGGTGGTCGTGGTGATTATCGCCACCTTTGACTGGAACCGCCTGAAGCCAACCATCAACCAGAAAGTCTCGGCAGAACTGAACCGACCGTTCGCTATTCGCGGCGATCTTGGCGTTGCCTGGGTGCGCAATCGCGAAGAGCCAGGCTGGCGCAGCTGGGTGCCGTGGCCGCAGGTGCACGCTGACGATGTTATGCTCGGTAATCCGCCCAGCGTGCCGGAAGTGACAATGGTGCATTTGCAGCGGGTGGAAGCCACGCTGGCGCCGCTGGCGCTGCTGCACAAAGAGATTTACCTGCCGTGGATTAAGATGCAGCAGCCGGATGCGCGACTGGTGCAGACCGCCGATAAGAAAAATAACTGGACTTTCAACCTCGCCAGCAGCGAAAACAGCGACCCCAACGCGCCGCCTTCGGCATGGTCATTCCGCCTTGATAATATCCTGTTCGATCAAGGACAGCTGCGCTATCGCGACGCCATCAACAAAGCCGATGTCACGGTGAAGATCAATCCGCTGGGTAAACCGGTGCCGTACGCGCAGGTCGCGGGCGGTAACGACCAGCAAAAAGGGGCCGGCGATTTTGTGTTTGGCTGGCAGGCGAGCGGGACCTACAACAACCAGAAACTCGATGGCGACGGTAAGATTGGCGGTATGTTGTCCCTGCGCAGCAAAACTACGCCGTTCCCGTTGCAGCTCGACGTACGCAATGGCACCACACGTGTGCGCGTGGATGGCACCCTGCAGGATCCGCTCAATCTCGGCGGGCTGGATGTGCGGCTGCGCTTCTCCGGCGACACGCTGGCAAATCTGTACGGCTTAACCGGCGTGCTGCTGCCGGACACGCCACCGTATGAAACTGACGGCCACCTGATTGCGCGTTTCAACGAAGAGAAAGGGCCGCTGTTCCGCTACGAAAAATTCAACGGTCATATTGGTGACAGCGATATTCACGGTTCGCTCAGCTACCGTCAGGGCAAACCGCGTCCGACGCTGAGCGGCGAGCTGACGTCGAACCAGCTGCGTATGGCGGACCTTGGGCCGCTGATTGGGGTTAACTCCGGCAAGGGCAGTGAAAAAACGGCGCAGGCCAAAGCACAGCGCGGTGAGGCCAGCACCCAGCCGGCGGATCGCGTGTTGCCACATGACAAGTTCGATACCAAAAACTGGGATGTGATGGACGCTGACGTGAAGTTCAGCGGCAAGCGTATCGAGCACAGCAGCAAGCTGCCGCTCAGCGATCTCTATACCCATCTGCAGCTGAAAAATGGCGACCTGCTGCTGGATCCGCTGCGCTTCGGCATGGCCGGCGGCAGCATTAATTCGACCATCCATCTGGAGGGCGATCGCTCACCGATGCGCGGCCGCGCCGATCTGCATGCGCGCAAGCTGCAACTGCGTCAGCTGTTCCCGGATGTCACCGCCATGCAGCGTAGTCTCGGCCAGCTCAACGGGGATGCCAGCCTGACCGGCATCGGCAATTCGGTGGCCGACCTGCTGGGCACCAGCAATGGCGAGCTGAAACTGTTGATGAACGATGGCCTGATCAGTCGCAGCCTGATGGAGATTGCCGGGCTGAACGTCGGTAACTATGTGGTGGGTAAACTGTTTGGCGACGATGAGGTGCGCATCAACTGTGCCGCGACCGACCTGAATATCCGTCAGGGACTGGCGACGCCGCGGCTGTTCGTGTTTGATACCGAGAACGCGGTGATTAACGTTACCGGCAACGCTAACTTTGCTAATGAGCGACTGGATCTGTCGATCAATCCGGAGAGCAAGGGCATTCGTATCATTACGCTGCGTTCGCCGCTGTATGTGCGCGGCACCTTCAAAAACCCGGATGCCGGAGTCAAAGCCGGTCCGCTGCTGGCGCGTGGTGCCGCAGCCGTCGCGCTGGGGGCAGTGGTCGCGCCGGCGGCTGCACTGCTGGCGCTGATTTCACCAAGCGACACCGATGATAATCAGTGCAGCAACGTGCTCCAGCAGATGAAAAGCAAAAAGTGATCAGTTACGCCACAGCACTTTGATGATGTGGTAGCCGAAAGCGGTTTTCACCGGTCCGTAAGGTTGCAGCAGCGGGCAGGTGAACACCGCTTTATCAAATGCCGGCACCATCTGCCCTTTGCGAAACTCCCCCAGATCGCCCCCGTTACGCCCGGACGGGCAGGTCGAGTGTTTTTTTGCCAGTTGCTGAAAGTTCGCGCCTTTTTCCAGCTGCGCCAGCAGCGCTTTCGCCTGCGCTTCCTGTTTCACCAGGATATGTAAAGCCGCCGCGGTTTTCGCCATGATGGTGTTCCCGTTATGTATGTATAATATTCGACGCATTATAGCGTAGTGCGCGTCAGTTGTAGGGTCGCCATTGATGGCGACCTTTGCGCTCAGGTGCGCATCAATGCGCACCCTACGGCGCGATGTAAATCTTCCTGTCTGATTAAATTGAGTGATGTTTTTCTATGCGTCTTAATCCCGGCCAACAACGTGCTGTCGAATTTGTCACCGGTCCCTGTCTGGTGCTGGCCGGTGCGGGTTCCGGTAAAACCCGCGTGATCACCAATAAAATCGCCCATCTGATCCGTGAATGCGGCTATCAGGCGCGCCATATCGCGGCGGTAACCTTCACCAACAAGGCGTCGCGCGAGATGAAAGAACGTGTGGCGCAAACGCTGGGACGCAAAGAGGCGCGCGGCCTGATGATCTCAACCTTCCACACGCTGGGCCTGGAGATCATCAAGCGCGAATACAAGGCGCTCGGCATGAAATCGACCTTCTCGCTGTTCGACGATCAGGATCAGCTGGCGCTGCTTAAGGACCTGACCAAACAGTGGCTGGAAGAAGATAAAACCCTGTTACAGCAGCTGATTTCCACCATCTCCAACTGGAAAAATGACCTGGTCGATCCGCAGGGTGCGGCCGGTCTCGCCAAATCGCAGCGCGACCAGATTTTTGCCCACTGCTACGCGCTGTACGATCAGCATCTGAAAGCCTGTAACGTGCTGGATTTCGACGATCTGATTCTGCTGCCGACCCTGCTGCTGCAGCGGAATCAGGAAGTGCGCGAACGCTGGCAACAGCGCATCCGCTATCTGCTGGTGGATGAGTATCAGGACACCAACACCAGCCAGTATGAGCTGGTAAAGTTGCTGGTCGGTGCCCGGGCGCGCTTTACCGTGGTCGGTGATGACGATCAGTCTATCTACTCGTGGCGCGGCGCGCGGCCGCAGAACCTGGTGCTGCTGAAAGAGGACTTCCCGGCGCTGGAAGTGGTGAAGCTGGAGCAGAACTATCGCTCGACGCAGCGTATTCTTAAATGCGCCAATATCCTCATCGCCAACAATCCGCACGTATTTGAAAAGCGGCTGTTCTCTGAGCTGGGCGAGGGCAGCGAGCTGAAAGTGCTGAGCGCCAACAACGAAGATCACGAAGCCGAGCGCGTGGCGGGCGAGCTGATTGCCCATCACTTTATTAATAAAACCCAGTACAAAGATTACGCGATTCTTTATCGCGGTAACCATCAGTCGCGCGTGTTTGAAAAGCTGCTGATGCAGAACCGTATTCCTTATCGCATCTCCGGTGGCACGTCGTTTTTCTCGCGGCCGGAAATCAAAGACTTGCTGGCGTATCTGCGCGTGCTGACCAATCCGGAAGATGACAGCGCGTTTCTGCGCATCGTGAACACGCCACGCCGCGAGATCGGCCCCGCGACGCTGCAGAAGCTGGGTGAGTGGGCCAATCTGCGCAACAAAAGCCTGTTTAACGCCAGCTTTGATATGGGGCTGGAACAGACGCTTTCCGGGCGCGGGCTGGAGCATCTGCAGCGCTTTACCCACTGGCTGAATGAAATCGTTCAGCTCACCGAGCGTGAACCGGTGAATGCGGTGCGCGACCTGATTCGCGGCATCGACTACGAAAGCTGGCTGTTTGAAACCTCCCCCAGCCCGAAAGCGGCGGAAATGCGCATGAAGAACGTCAATACGCTGTTTCAGTGGATGACCGAAATGCTGGAGGGCGACGAACTTAACGAGCCGATGACGCTGGCGCAGGTGGTGACGCGTTTTACCCTGCGCGACATGATGGAGCGCGGTGAGAGTGACGAAGAGCTCGATCAGGTCCAGCTGATGACGCTGCACGCCTCGAAAGGCCTGGAGTTCCCCTATGTCTATCTGGTGGGCATGGAAGAGGGGCTGCTGCCGCATCAGAGCAGTATCGATGAGAACAACATCGAAGAGGAGCGTCGCCTGGCCTACGTGGGCATCACCCGCGCGCAGAAAGAACTGACTTTTACCCTGTGCCGCGAGCGCCGTCAGTACGGCGAGCTGGTGCGTCCGGAACCAAGCCGCTTCCTGCTGGAGTTGCCGCAGGATGATGTGGCGTGGGAGCGTGAGAAAAAGGTGATCAGCGCCGAAGAGCGGGTGAAAACCGGGCAAACGCGCGTCGCCGGCTTACGTGCGATGCTGGAGAATGCGAAGAAGGGGTAATGGTTTCGTCACAGCCGCAAGCCTGGCCTGTGGCGAAATCTGTTGCGCGCGCCGCAGAGGCAAAGCGCCCGGCAAAGCAAACTTCACTCGCGTAAAAGCGCAGTTGCCGGGCGTTTTTCAACGCAGCATCAGCAGGTTCGATCAGGAAATCGTCAGCAGCCAGTGCACATACGACTGGTAATGGCTCTCCTGCTCCAGCAGCTCGGCGCGCAGCGGATGCGCAGCCAGCCAGCCTGCCGGCAGCGTCAGGTGCAGCGCATCATCATCCGCCTGCAGACGCACCGCCGGCAGCGTGTCGTCGCGCCGCCGGCTGGAGAAGATAATTGCCAGCCGCAGCAGACGGCTCAGCCGCTCTGCCATGCGCGGCGGCACGGCGTTTTGCTGCGTCAGCAGCGCCAGATCAATGCTGCCGCTCTGGTTCTGCAGCAGGCAGGCCAGCATTTTTTTCTGTGCGGGGGTGAAACCAGGAAGATCGAGATGGCGAATCAGATACGCGGCGTGCTGCGGTGCCTGGCGGAAATCAACGCTCAGGCCAATTTCGTGGATTGAACAGGCGCTGAGGAGTAAATCGCGACATCGCTGATCCAGCTTCCAGCTGCTGCTCACCTGACGGAAAAAGCTCTCTGCCAGCTGGCGCACGCGGCCCGCCTGCTCAACATCAATGGCGAAACGACGCTGAACGTTCTGCAGCGTGCGGCTGCGAATATCGCGGTCAATCGGCAGATGAAGCATGCCGTACACCAGCCCTTCGCGCAGTGCGCCGCCGGCCAGCGTCATGCTCTCAATGCTCAGCTCGTGGAAAATGGCGATCAGAATCGACAGGCCGCTGGGAAACACCAGCGCACGCTCCAGCGTCAGGCCTTCAATCTCCAGCTCCTCCAGCTTGCCGCACTGAATGGCACGCTGCTTAAGCTGCTGCAGTTTGCTCAGGGTGATGCGCTCATCCATGCCCTGCGCCACCATGATCTCCTGCAGCGCCTGGACTGTGCCGGACGCGCCCACGCAAATCTGCCAGCCTTTCTCTCGCAGTGCCGGCGCAATCGGACGGATCATTTCACGTGCGGCCTGTTCGGCCTGGGCAAAGTTCTCTTTGGCGAGATGACGATCGCTGAAGAAGCGCTCCAGCCAGGTCACACAGCCCATCGACAGGCTAAACAGCGTAGTAGCATGCGCACCTTCGCCGGTCACCAGCTCGGTGCTGCCGCCGCCGATATCGACCACCAGCCGCTGGTCAGAGCCGCCGGTGGTGTGCGCAACACCCTGATAGATCAGGCGCGCTTCTTCCTCACCGCTGATGACGTTCACCGCGCAGCCGAGAATCTGTTCCGCCTGAGTCAGGAAATCCTGCGCGTTACTGGCAATGCGCAGCGTGGCGGTTGCCACCACGCGGATTTGTTCCGGGGGAATGTCCTGCAACTGCTCGGAGAACAGACGCAGGCACTGCCAGCCGCGCTGCATCGCCTCAGCCGAGAGATGGTTGGCCGCATCAAGACCTGCCGCCAGACGCACCTTGCGTTTAATTCGCGCGACGGTCTGAATACTGCCGGACACTTCGCGCACCACCAACATATGAAAGCTGTTAGAACCTAAATCAATCGCAGCATAAAGTGACGATGCGCTTAGCATGTGTGCTTAACCCGAACGTTTACGGTTGTTGTTGCGCGGGGCACCGCCGCGACGGTTGCTGTTGTTGCCACCGCGACGTGGACCGTTGCCCGAGCGGTTACGCTGCAGGCGTTTCGGTGGCGGCAGGTCGCTCAGCAGGGCGTCGCTGTTGTACTTGCTCACCGGAATACCGTGACCGATGTACTCTTCAATCGCCGGCAGGTTGAGCGCGTACTCTTCACAGGCCAGGCTGATGGAGTGACCGCTGGCGCCAGCACGACCGGTACGGCCAATGCGGTGCACGTAATCTTCGCGATCGTCCGGCAGGTCGTAGTTGAAGACGTGCGTAACTGCCGGGATGTGCAGGCCGCGCGCGGCGACGTCGGTGGCAACGAGGATATCCACGTCACCTTTGGTGAAGTCGTCCAGAATGCGCAGGCGTTTTTTCTGCGCCACGTCGCCGGTCAGCAGGCCCACGCGGTGGCCATCGGCAGCCAGGTGGCCCCAGATATCTTCACAGCGGTGCTTGGTGTTGGCGAAGACGATGGCGCGATCCGGCCACTCTTCTTCCAGCAGGGTCTGCAGCAGACGCATCTTCTCTTCGTTCGAAGGGTAGAACAGCTCTTCTTTAATACGGTGGCCGGTTTTCTGCTCGGGCTCAACTTCGACGTATTCGGCGTTGTTCATGTGCTCGAACGCCAGTTCACGTACGCGATAAGAAAGCGTGGCCGAAAACAGCATACTCAGGCGCTGGGTGGCCGGCGGCATGCGGCGGAACAGCCAGCGAATGTCTTTAATGAAGCCGAGATCGAACATGCGATCCGCTTCATCCAGTACCACGACCTGAATGGCGCCGAGGTTGATGTGATTTTGTTTGGCGTAGTCAATCAGGCGTCCGGTGGTGCCCACCAGAATATCGACACCGTCTGCCAGCACTTTCAGCTGCTTGTCATAGCCGTCGCCACCATAGGCCAGGCCCAGCTTCAGACCGGTGGCCTGCGCCAGCGGCTCGGCATCGGCATGAATCTGCACCGCAAGCTCACGCGTCGGTGCCATGATCAGCGCGCGTGGCTGATTAACCTGACGGCCTTCAGCAGCAGGATGAGAAAGAAGATAATGAAACGTTGACGTCAGGAACGCCATCGTTTTGCCGGTACCGGTTTGCGCCTGACCCGCGACATCACGCCCTGAAAGCGCAAAAGGCAACGCGAGCGCCTGAATCGGCGTGCAGTTATGAAAGCCTTTCTTATCAAGGGCTTCCACTACCTGTGGGTGCAGGGCGAAGTCGGAAAACTTCTGTTCTGTTAAGTGTGTTTTGCTCATAGTGTGGTAGAATATCAGCTTACTATCGCTTTACGAAAGCGTATCCGATGAAATAAAGTCAACCTACGTTGGTATATTTTACGCCAATTCGCCAGGCATAATCTTTGGAGTTAAACATGAGCAGCGATAAAATCGTTCACCTGACCGATGACAGTTTCGACACTGACGTGCTGAAAGCCGACGGTGTGACGCTGGTAGATTTCTGGGCTGAATGGTGTGGTCCTTGCAAAATGATCGCCCCGATTCTCGACGAAGTCGCAGAAGAGTACGACGGTAAGCTTACCATCGCCAAGCTGAACATTGATGAAAACCCAGGTACTGCGCCAAAATACGGTATTCGCGGTATTCCGACCCTGCTGCTGTTCAAGAACGGCGAAGTGGCGGCGACCAAAGTGGGTGCGCTGTCTAAAGGTCAGCTGAAAGAGTTCCTGAACGCTAACCTGGCCTAAGCCCGGCGCGGTGTTTGTTCGGCAGTGGTGAATTTTTTCGCCACTGCTGGACGTCTCCCTTCAGGCGTGTTAAGTTGACCTCACTGCATTACGCACTTACCTTGTAGTTTGCATCTAAAGTTTTCCCTTGTCAGACCCAGCTCGCATTGAACGTTTTCGTGGTTTGGCAATCTGACGGCTAGCACATTCGGCATCACCTTTCGACCGTCTCCTCGCTTCCTATCGCCACATCTGACGATAACCGTCGAGCAGCGTTGAAAAAGAGCCATTAACAGGCATGGAATTTTTGCCATACCATTCACGACAAACATTTCGAGAATTACCCCGAGTTTAAGAACCCATCACTATGAATCTTACCGAATTAAAGAATACGCCGGTTTCTGAGCTGATTACTCTCGGCGAAAATATGGGGCTGGAAAACCTGGCGCGTATGCGCAAACAGGACATTATTTTCGCCATCCTGAAACAACACGCGAAGAGCGGCGAAGACATCTTCGGTGATGGTGTGCTGGAGATACTGCAGGATGGATTTGGTTTCCTCCGCTCCGGAGACAGCTCCTACCTCGCCGGTCCCGATGATATCTACGTTTCTCCCAGCCAAATCCGCCGCTTCAACCTCCGCACTGGTGACACCATTTCTGGCAAAATCCGCCCACCGAAAGAAGGTGAACGCTATTTTGCGCTGCTGAAAGTTAACGAAGTTAACTATGACAAGCCAGAAAACGCCCGTAGCAAGATTCTGTTTGAAAACCTGACGCCGCTGCACGCGAACAACCGTCTGCGCATGGAGCGTGGTAACGGTTCGACCGAAGACCTGACGGCGCGCGTGCTGGATCTGGCATCGCCAATCGGTCGTGGTCAGCGTGGTCTGATCGTCGCACCGCCGAAAGCCGGTAAAACCATGCTGCTGCAGAACATCGCGCAGAGCATCGCGTATAACTACCCTGACTGCGTACTGATGGTGCTGCTGATTGACGAGCGTCCGGAAGAAGTGACCGAAATGCAGCGTCTGGTGAAAGGCGAAGTTATCGCGTCGACCTTTGACGAACCGGCCTCGCGTCACGTGCAGGTTGCAGAGATGGTGATCGAGAAGGCTAAGCGCCTGGTCGAGCACAAAAAAGACGTTATCATCCTGCTGGACTCCATCACCCGTCTGGCGCGCGCCTACAACACCGTAGTGCCGGCGTCGGGTAAAGTCCTGACCGGTGGTGTTGACGCCAACGCCCTGCATCGTCCGAAGCGTTTCTTCGGTGCGGCACGTAACGTGGAAGAGGGCGGCAGCCTGACCATCATCGCCACCGCGCTGGTTGATACCGGTTCGAAGATGGACGAAGTGATTTACGAAGAGTTTAAAGGTACAGGTAACATGGAACTGCACCTGTCACGTAAAATCGCTGAGAAGCGCGTGTTCCCGGCTATCGATTACAACCGTTCCGGTACGCGTAAAGAAGAGCTGCTCACCTCTCAGGAAGAGCTGCAGAAAATGTGGATCCTGCGCAAAATCATCCATCCGATGGGTGAAATTGATGCGATGGAGTTCCTCATTAATAAACTGGCAATGACCAAAACCAACGACGAATTCTTCGATATGATGAAACGCTCGTAATCTGTTGCCGCCGGTAACGGCCTGAGCCAGCCGGCTAAAGGCACAAATTGCCAGGATTTATGACTAACGCCACGTCTTAACGTGGCGTTTTTCATTTGTGGGCATTAGGATTATGCCTGTCAGGAAGCAGACATATTGACTGAGGCAGCAAAGCGGCGGTTTTTTCAGCAAACGCACGCGCTGCGACAGAATTCAGACCAGGGATATACAGCAATGGCGGGAAAATTGCTTATTGTTGCCCATGATTTTAGCTGAGAGCGTTAACGTGAATTTACTCACTATGAGTACTGAGCTTGGTTTAGTATTTCTTTTTTCTTTAGCGTTCCTGTTTTTTGCTCGTAAAGCGGCTAAAAAAATTGGGCTTGTGGACACGCCGAATTCCAGAAAACGACACCATGGCGCCATTCCGTTAGTCGGCGGTATCTCCGTGTATGCGGGGATTTGCTTCGCCTTTGCCATCTCAAATTATTATCTGCCGCACGCCGTACTGTACCTTTTCTGCGCCGGGGTACTGGTGCTGGTCGGCGCGCTCGATGACCGCTTTGATATCAGCGTCAAAATCCGTGCCGTGGTTCAGGCGGCGATTGCCATCGTGATGATGGTCGGGGCAAAACTCTATTTACTGAGCCTGGGGTTTATCATTGGTCCGGTCGAGCTGATCGTCGGGCCTTTCGGCTATGTGCTGACGCTGTTCGCGGTATGGGCAGCGATCAATGCTTTCAATATGGTGGACGGTATTGATGGTCTGCTGGGTGGCTTATCCTGCGTCACCTTCGCCGCGATGGGCATCATCCTCTACTTTGACGGACAGACCAGCCTGGCGATGTGGTGCTTCGCGATGATCGCCGCCACTATTCCCTACATTCTGCTTAATCTCGGCTTTTTAGGCCGCCGTTATAAAGTGTTTATGGGTGATGCCGGCAGTACCATGATCGGCTTCACCATCATCTGGATTCTGCTGGAAACGACGCAGGGCCTCAGCCATCCCATCACGCCAGTTACCGCCCTGTGGCTGATTGCTATTCCGCTGATGGACATGGTGGCGATCATGTATCGTCGCCTGCGCAAGGGCATGAGCCCGTTCTCGGCCGATCGTCAGCATATCCATCACCTGATCATGCGGGCCGGTTTTACCTCCCGCCAGGCCTTTTTATTGATTACCGTGGCCGCCGCGCTGCTGGCCGGGATCGGCGTGCTGGGCGAATATCTGGCATTTATTCCCGAGTGGGTCATGCTGGCGCTGTTCCTCGCTGCTTTCCTCCTTTACGGTTATTGCCTGAAACATGCATGGCGCGTCGCGCGCAAAATCCGTCGTATCAAACGTCGCTGGCAAAGCAGCGGCGAAGAGAAAAAATAATTACCCAGATAAGTACCCGGATAAGGACACTTTTGTTATGACCTCTGTCGTTGTGGAGAACGAACTGGATGTACGCGGCCTCGGCTGCACGCTGTGGCGCGGCAAAGGCTGGATTATTGGCCTGGCGCTGCTGTTTGCGCTGCTGGCGTGGCTGGCTTCCATGCTAATGAAGCAATCCTGGAGCGCCACGGCGGTGACCGATCGGCCGACGGTGAATATGCTGGGCGCATTCTTTGTGCAGCAGCAGTTCCTCAATAATCTGGATGTGCGCAACGAGACCGTCAGCCTGAATACGCCAGCACCGACGGTGATGGATGAGGTCTATCAGGAGTTCACCATGCAGCTGGCGTCGTGGGATACGCGTCGCGATTTCTGGCTGCAGACTGATTACTATAAGAGCCGCAAAAGCGGTAATGCGCACAATGATGCCGCGCTGCTCGACGATCTGATCACCAACATTCAGTTCACCCCGGCCGATGCCACCCACAATACGCTGGATAACATTAAGCTGATCGCGGAGACCGCCGGCGACGCCAACAATCTGCTGCGGCAGTACATTGCCTATGCCAGCGAACGCGCCGCGCGTCATCTCAACGATGAGCTCAAAGGTGCGTGGCAGGCGCGCAGCGTGCAGCTGCAGGCGCAGGTCAGTCGTCAGCAGGAAGTGGCACAGGCGGTGTTTGATCGCCGTCGCCAGCGCATCGAGCAGGCGCTGAAAGTGGCCAGCCAGCAGGGCATTAAAGAGAACCGCGCGCCGGTCAGCGGAGAAGCGCTGCCGGACAGCGATCGCTTCCTGCTGGGGCAGCAGATGCTGCAGGCGCAGCTGGATACCCTGCAAGCCAGCGGACCTGCTTACGATTTAAGCTATGATCAAAACAGGGCGATGCTCAACACACTGCAGGCCGGGCCGCGCCTGGATAAACCGTTCCAGACCTACCGTTACCTGCGCACGCCGGAAGAGCCGGTCAGCCGCGATAGCCCACGTCGTCTGTTTATGATGGTGATGTGGGGCGCGATCGGTGCGCTGGTGGGTGCCGGCGTAGCGCTGGTGCGTCGTCCGCGTGCAACATTCGCCAACCGTCACTAAGAGAATCCGCGTGAAAGTTCTGACTGTATTTGGCACGCGCCCTGAAGCGATCAAAATGGCTCCGCTGGTGCAGGCACTGGCGCAGGATGCTGCCTTCGAATCGCGCCTGTGCGTGACGGCACAGCATCGTGAAATGCTTGACCAGGTCCTGCGCCTGTTCCGGCTGCAGCCCGACTATGACCTCAATATTATGCGGCCCGAACAGGGGCTGACCGAGATCACCAGCCGCATTTTGCAGGGTATGAAGACCGTACTGGCAGACTTCCAGCCGGATGTCGTGCTGGTGCACGGCGATACCACTACTACCTTTGCCGCCAGCCTGGCCGCGTTTTACCATCAAATTCCGGTGGGCCACGTTGAGGCGGGTCTGCGGACCGGTAACCTGATGTCACCGTGGCCGGAGGAGGCCAACCGCACCCTGACCGGCCATCTCGCCAGCTATCACTTCACGCCGACAGAAAATTCGCGGCAAAACCTGCTGCGCGAAAATCTGCCCGACGCGCGCATTTTCGTCACCGGCAATACGGTGATCGATGCGCTGCTGTGGGTACGCGATCGCGTGCTGGATGATGCCGATCTCAATGCCCGCCTGGCGGCGCGTTACCCGTTCCTTGAGGCCGGTAAAAAGCTGATTCTGGTTACCGGCCATCGGCGCGAAAGCTTTGGCGAAGGCTTTGAACGCATCTGCAGCGCGCTGGCGCAGCTGGCGCGTCAGCATCCGCAGCTGCAAATCGTCTATCCGGTGCACCTCAACCCTAACGTCAGCGAGCCGGTGAACCGTATTCTGAGCGGTATCAACAACATCATTCTGATTGAGCCGCAGGAGTACCTGCCGTTTGTCTGGCTGATGAATCGCGCCTGGCTGATTCTTACCGATTCCGGTGGTATCCAGGAAGAGGCGCCGTCGCTGGGCAAACCGGTGCTGGTGATGCGTGAAACCACCGAGCGGCCGGAAGCGGTCGCGGCCGGTACGGTGAAGCTGGTCGGCACCGACGTGAATAAAATTGTTGCTGAAGTCAGCCTGCTATTGCAGGACGACGAGGCGTGGCAGGCGATGAGCCGCGCGCACAATCCGTATGGCGACGGCCATGCCTGCGCGCGCATCCTGCATGCACTTAAACAACACAGAGTTTAACTATGCGTTTTTCAACCATTTCCGTTATCGGACTGGGCTACATTGGGCTGCCGACGGCAGCCGTTTTTGCGTCGCACGGGAAACAGGTCATCGGCGTGGATATCAATGCGCGCGCGGTGGAAACCATTAATCGCGGCGAAATTCATATCGTCGAGCCTGAGCTGGGCGACGTAGTACGTGCAGCGGTGCACAACGGCAACCTGCGCGCCACCACCCAGCCTGAAGCTGCCGACGCCTTTCTGATTGCCGTGCCGACGCCGTTTGTCGGCGATCATCAGCCGGATCTCAGCTACGTGCAGGCGGCAGCGCTGTCGATTGCGCCGGTGCTGAAGGCCGGCGATCTGGTGATCCTCGAATCAACCTCGCCGGTGGGCGCTACTGAACAGATGGCGCAATGGCTGGCGGCGGCGCGCCCGGATCTGCGCTTCCCGCAGCACGGCGAGCAACCTGACGTGTTTATCGCTTATTGCCCGGAGCGCGTGCTGCCGGGGAAAGTGATGGTCGAGTTGCTGGAAAATGACCGCGTGATTGGCGGCATGACGCCGGCCTGTTCAGCGCGCGCCAGCGAACTGTATCGCATTTTCCTGCGCGGCGAGTGTGTGGAAACTAACGCGCGCACCGCAGAGATGTGCAAGCTGACGGAAAACAGTTTCCGCGATGTGAACATCGCCTTTGCCAACGAACTGTCGCTGATCTGCGCCGAACAGGGGATCAACGTATGGGAACTGATTGCGCTGGCGAACCGCCATCCGCGCGTCAATATCCTGCAGCCGGGACCGGGCGTTGGCGGCCACTGCATTGCGGTCGACCCATGGTTTATCGTGGCGCAAAACCCGCAGCAGGCACGGCTGATCCGGACCGCGCGTGAGGTTAACGATGCCAAGCCGGGCTGGGTGCTGGATCAGGTTAAACAGGCGCTGGCCGAGTGCCTGACGGCCAGCGGCAAGCGTGCCACGGACGTGACCATCGCCTGTTTCGGTCTGGCATTCAAACCTAATATTGATGACCTGCGTGAAAGCCCGGCGATGTCGGTGGCGCAGCGTATTGCGGGCTGGCACAGCGGCCGCACCTGGGTGGTCGAGCCGCATGTGGCGGATATTCCGCCGCAGCTCGCCGAACGCGCTACGCTGGTGCCGCTGGCTGATGCCCTGCAACACGCCGACATCCTGGTGATGCTGGTCGATCATGCACAGTTCCGCGCCGTTACCCCTGAACAGGTGACGCAGCCGTGGATTGTGGATACCAAAGGAGTCTGGCGATGAAACAGTTTATAGTCACCGGCGGTGCCGGTTTTATTGGCTCCGCGCTGGTGCGCTTCCTGATTGCCAATACCGACCACCGGGTGGTGGTGGTGGATAAGCTGAGCTATGCCGGCAATCTGGCGTCGCTGGCACCGGTTGAGCAGGATGCACGCTTTGCTTTTGAGCAGGTCGATATCTGCGACCGCGCCGCGCTGGATCGCGTGCTGGCGCAGTACCAGCCGGACTGCATCATGCATCTGGCGGCTGAGAGTCACGTGGACCGCTCGATTGACGGGCCAATCGCCTTTGTCGAAACCAACATTGTCGGCACCTACCAGCTGCTGGAGGCGACGCGCCATTACTGGAACGGCATGACGGATGAGCGCAAGAAGGGCTTCATCCTGCACCATATCTCCACCGACGAGGTGTTTGGCGATCTGCACGGCACGGAAGATTTCTTTACCGAAACCACGCCGTACGCCCCGAGCAGCCCTTATTCGGCGACCAAAGCCAGCAGCGACCATCTGGTGCGCGCGTGGCTGCGCACCTACGGACTGCCTGTGGTGGTCACCAACTGTTCCAACAACTATGGCCCTTACCATTTTCCGGAAAAACTGATTCCCCTCACCATTATCAATGCGCTGGCCGGTAAGCCGCTGCCGGTGTACGGCAACGGCAGCCAGATTCGTGACTGGCTGTATGTGGAAGATCACGCCCGCGCGCTTTACACCGTGGTCAGCAGCGGCAAAGTGGGCGAGACCTACAACATTGGCGGCCACAACGAGCGGCGCAATATTGAGGTGGTGGAGACGCTGTGTGATTTGCTGGATGAGCTGGCACCGCAACAGCGCGCTGCCGGGCTGAGCAGCTACCGGGAACTGATCACCTTTGTCCACGATCGTCCCGGCCACGACCTGCGCTATGCCATTGATGCCAGTAAAATCGCCCGTGAACTGGGCTGGACGCCGCAGGAAACATTCGACAGCGGCATCCGTAAAACCGTGCAGTGGTATCTGGCCAATCCGCAGTGGTGGCAGGCGATTCTCAACGGCAGTTATCGCGGCGAGCGACTGGGCTTAGCCACCCCGCGTTAAGCACGCATGCAGGAGGAGCAACGATGAAAGGTATCATCTTAGCCGGTGGCTCGGGCACGCGCCTGCACCCGATAACCCGGGCGATATCCAAGCAGCTGCTGCCGGTGTACGACAAACCGATGATCTACTATCCGCTGTCGGTGCTGATGCTGGCGGGGATTCGCGACATTCTTATTATTACCACGCCGGACGATCGCGCCCATTTTGAGCGGCTGCTGGGGGATGGCAGTGAATTTGGCCTGCAGCTGCAGTATGCCGAGCAGCCGAGCCCGGATGGCCTGGCGCAGGCCTTTATCATCGGTGAATCCTTCATTGGCGACGACAGCTGTTGTCTGGTGCTGGGCGACAATCTCTACTTCGGCCAGGGCTTCAGTCCGAAACTGAAAAAGGTGGCCGCGCGCAGCCACGGTGCCACGGTCTTTGCCTATCAGGTCATGGATCCGGAACGTTTTGGCGTGGTGGAGTTTGATGACGACTTCAACGCGCTGTCGATTGAAGAGAAGCCGCAGCAGCCGAAATCGCGCTGGGCAGTCACCGGCCTCTACTTTTACGACAACCGCGTGGTGGATTTTGCGAAGCAGGTGCAGCCTTCGGCACGCGGCGAGCTGGAAATTACCGCCATCAACCAGATGTATCTGGAGCAGGGCGAACTGGCGGTGGAGCTGCTGGGGCGCGGCTTTGCCTGGCTGGACACCGGCACCCACGACAGCCTGATTGAGGCTAGCGTGTTCGTGCAAACGGTTGAGAAACGCCAGGGCTTTAAAATTGCCTGCCTCGAAGAGATTGCCTGGCGCAACGGCTGGCTGAGCGATGAGCAGCTGCTGGCAGCGGCACAGGCGTTGACCAAAACCGGCTACGGCCAGTATCTGCTGGATATTCTTCATGCCCGTCCGCGTCAGTATTGATCCCCTTGCGTGGGAGAGCGACTTCTTCCGCTGCGCCACGGCGCGGCTGACGCTGGACGGCGATGTGCCGCTGGCCGAGGCGCTGCAGCAGCCTTACACGCTGTGGCAGGTTAAGGTGCCAGCGCAGGACAGCGCGGCGATAGATGCGCTGAGCCAGCACGGTTTTCAGCTGGTGGAAGGCGAAGCGGATCTGGCGATCAATATCAAACGCACCGAACGGCAGACCGGCGTGCGCATCGCGCGCGAAGCGCAGATCACGCAGCTGCGCGCGGCAGCGGCCCAGGCGTTTAGCCAGAGCCGTTTTCGTGCTCCCTGGTTTGACGCTGAAGACAGCGGCCGCTTCTACGCACAGTGGATTGAGAACGCGGTGCGCGGCACATTTGATCACCAGTGTCTGATCGCCTGCGACGAGCAGGGCGCGCTGCAGGGGTTCGTCTCCATGCGCGAAGTCGCTGGTGACGCGCGTATCGGTCTGCTGGCGGTGCTGCCGGCGGCGCAGGGCAATGGCGTCGGGCAGCGTTTGCTGCTGGCGGCAGCCGACTGGGGCCGGGTGCGCCAGCTCGAACGTCTGCGGGTCGCAACCCAGCTCAGCAATCTTACGGCGATGCGCCTCTATTTACGCAGCGGTGCCCGGCTGGAAAGCACCGCCTACTGGTTTTACAGGAAAGCCTGATGATCCCATTTAATGCGCCCCCGGTTGTGGGCACCGAAGTTGACTATATGCAGTCGGCGATGGCCAGCGGCAAGCTGTGCGGCGACGGCGGCTTTACCCGGCGCTGTCAGCAGTGGATGGAGCAGCATTTTGGCAGCAAAAAAGTGCTGCTGACGCCCTCGTGCACCGCTTCGCTGGAGATGGCAGCGCTGCTGATCGATATCCAGCCCGGCGATGAAGTGATCATGCCGAGCTACACCTTTGTCTCCACCGCCAACGCCTTCGTGCTGCGCGGCGCCACCATTGTGTTTGTCGATGTACGCCCGGATACGCTGAATATCGACGAAACGCAGATTGAAGCAGCAATCACGCCGAAAACGCGCGCCATCGTGCCGGTGCATTATGCGGGCGTGGCGTGCGAGATGGATACCATCATGGCGCTGGCGGCGAAGCACCAGCTGTATGTGATTGAAGATGCGGCGCAGGGCGTGATGTCGCAGTATAAAGGGCGCGCGCTGGGCACCATCGGCCATATTGGCTGCTTTAGCTTCCATGAGACGAAAAACTACACCGCTGGCGGTGAAGGCGGCGCCACGCTGATCAACGAGGCGAAACTGATCGAGCGTGCGGAGATCATCCGCGAAAAAGGCACCAACCGCAGCCAGTTCTTCCGTGGACAGGTGGATAAATATACCTGGCGCGATATTGGTTCCAGCTACCTGATGGCGGATTTGCAGGCGGCTTATCTGTGGGCACAGCTGGAAGCGGCGGAACGCATCAATCAGCAGCGTCTGCGCCTGTGGCAGAACTATTACGACGCGCTGCAGCCGCTGGCGGCCAGCGGGCGCATTGCGTTACCGGCGGTGCCGGCCAGTTGCCGTCACAACGCCCACATGTTCTATCTCAAATTGCGCGACAGTGAGGATCGCCAGGCACTGATTAACTGGATGAAGGAAGCGGAGATCCTCACCGTGTTCCACTATATCCCGCTGCACTCCTCACCGGCCGGCACGCGTTTTGGCCGCTTCCACGGCACGGATGCGTTCACTACGCGCGAGAGCGAGCGCCTGCTGCGGCTGCCGCTGTTCTACAACCTGTCGGACAACAACCAGCGTACGGTAATCAGTTCGCTGCTGAGCTTCTTTGCCTGATGTCGTTAGCCAGAGCCTCAGTGTGGACCGCCTCGTCCACGCTGGTAAAAATTGTCGCTGGCCTGCTGGTGGTGAAACTGCTGGCGGTGAGCTTCGGCCCCGAGGGCGTCGGCCAGGCGGGTAACTTTCGCCAGCTGATTACCGTGCTCGGCGTGCTGGCCGGCGCGGGTATCTTCAACGGCGTAACCACCTATGTCGCGCAGTTCCGCCAGCAGCCGGCGCAGCTGCGCGCCGTGACCGGCACCGCGTCGGCAATGGTGCTGGGGTTTTCCACGCTGCTGGCGCTGCTGTTCCTGCTGGCGGCGGAGCCCATCAGCCGGGCGCTGTTTGGCCACGCCGCCTGGCAAAACGTGGTGCGTATCGTCGCCTTTTTGCAGCTGGGCATTGCCTGGGCCAACCTGACACTGGCGCTGCTGAAAGGTTTTCGCGATGCGCGCGGTAACGCGCTGGCGCTGATCGCCGGCAGCCTGATCGGCGTGGTGGGTTATGTGCTGTGCTGGTGGCTGGGTGGCTATGCCGGTGCGCTGGTCGGGCTGGCGCTGGTGCCGGCGCTGCTGGTCGGGCCGGCGCTGTGGATGCTGCGACGCCACCGCGAGGAACTGCCGCTGCGCTGGCTGATGCCGCAGTGGCAGCCGGCGCTGGCGCGTAATCTGGCCAAATTTACCCTGATGGCGTTGATGACGGCCGTGACCCTGCCGGTAGCCTGGGTGATGATGCGTAATCTGCTGGCGCAGCAGCAGGGCTGGGCGCAGGTCGGTCTGTGGCAGGGCGTCACCAGCATCTCCGATGCGTATCTGCAATTTATCACCGCCACGTTCAGCGTCTGGCTGCTGCCAACGCTGGCGCGGCTGGAGCATAAAGCCGACATCGCGCGCGAAATTGGCCGTGCGCTGCGCTTTGTGCTGCCGGCGGTGGCGGCGGCCAGCTTTTGTGTCTGGCTGCTGCGCGATGTCGCCATCTGGCTGCTGTTTTCCCCGCAGTTCAGCGCCATGCGCGATCTTTTTGTCTGGCAGTTGTGCGGTGACGTCTTTAAAGTAGGCGCCTATGTTTTCGGATACCTGGTGATCGCCAAAGCCTCACTGCGCTTTTATATTCTCACGGAAATCAGCCAGTTTGTGCTGCTGACCGCCTTTGCGCACTGGCTGATCCCACTGCACGGAACGGCGGGCGCGGCGCAGGCTTACATGGCGACCTACGTGCTCTACTTTGCCCTTTGCTGTGGCGCTTTCTTGATTTATTGCCGGAAAAAATGACGCTATTTCACGTGCTGGGCTCCGATATCCCGCATCACAATCACACGCTGCTGCGCTTTTTTAACGACGTCATGAGCGTCGAAGCGCCAGCCGACGCGCCGCGTCAGTTTATGGTGGTATCGGCCGCGCCGGATACCCTGCTGGCCTATCCTCAGTTGCAGATCGACGTGTATCCCAGCAAGCGCGCGCTGGCGCAGGCGGTGATCGCACGCGCCGCCGATCGCCGTCAGCGCTTCTTCTTTCACGGCCAGTTCAATCCGCGCCTGTGGCTGGCGCTGCTCAGCGGCAAACTGCGGCGACAGCAGGCGTTCTGGCACGTCTGGGGCGCCGATCTCTACGAAGAGGGCGCCGGGCTGAAGTACCGCCTGTTTTATCTGCTGCGGCGTATCGCCCAGGGGCGCATGGCGCAGGTGTTTGCCACGCGCGGCGATCTGCACTTTTTCCAGCAGCGCCATCCGCGCGTACCCACTTCGCTGCTCTATTTTCCAACGCGTATGCCGGAGACCGCGATACCCGCCCCTGCCGCCAGTGATAGCTTTACCATTCTGCTCGGCAACTCGGGCGATCGCAGCAACCGGCACATTGAAGGATTGCAGGCGATTCGCCGCCAGTTTGGTGAGCAGGTTAACGTGGTGATCCCGCTCGGTTATCCGGCCAGCAACTATGAGTACATCGATGAGATTGATGCTGCCGCGCAGCGCCTGTTTCCGCGCGGCCAGGTGACGCTGCTGCGCGACAAAATCGACTTCACTGCCTATCTGCAATTGCTGAGTCGCTGTCAGCTCGGTTATTTTATGTTCGAACGTCAGCAGGGCATCGGTACGCTGTGCCTGCTGATTCAGGCCGGCATTCCGTTTGTGGTTAACCGTAAGAATCCGTTCTGGCGTGACCTGAGCGAGCAGGGGCTGCCGGTGTTATTTAGCGCTGACGCGCTGGATCGCACGCGCGTGGCGGAGGCGCAGCGTCAGCTGGCGCAGTGCGATTGTTCTGCTATCGCCTTTTTTGCCCCGGGCTATCTGGCGGGATGGCGCCACGCGCTGGCGGAGAGTGAAAGGGAGTCAACATGAGCCTGCTGCAGTTTAGTGGTCTGCTGGTGGTGTATCTGTTTTCGCTGGGCTTCATTCTGACGCTGACCTGGCGCGAATTTAAACGGGTGCGTTTTAATTTCCACCTGTTCTTTACTCTGCTGTTTTTACTGACCTTTTACTTTGGCTTCCCACTGACCAGCGTGCTGGTATTCCGCTTTAACGTCAGCGTGGTGCCGGCAGACTATCTGCTGCAGGCGCTGCTGGCCGCCACCAGTTTCTACGCCATCTATTACGTCAGCTACAAAGTGCGGCTGCGGCCTGCGCAGGCGGCGCCGCGCAAACCCTGGCTGACGATGAACCGGGTGGAAACCCATCTGACCTGCCTGCTGCTGGCGCTGGTGGCGGTGGGAACCGTCACGGTGTTCTTTATGCATAACGGCCTGCTGCTGTTCCGGCTGTCGGCCTATAACCAGATCTTCTCCAGCGAAGTGTCCGGCGTGGCGCTCAAGCGTTTCTTCTACTTCTTCATTCCGGCGATGCTGATCCGCTATTTCCTTAATCCTACCCAGCGCCAGTGGCTGCTGTTTTTGCTGATCACGGTGGCGTTTGGTCTGCTGACCTATGCGCTGGTGGGCGGGACGCGCGCCAATATCATCATCGCCTTTGCGCTGTTCCTGTTCATCGGCATTACGCGCGGCTGGATTACGCTGTGGATGCTGGTGGGGGCCGGCGTGATGGCGATTGGCGGCATGTTCTGGCTGGCGCTGCGTCGTTACAATCTCGACGTGGTGGGCGATGAAGCGTTTTACACGTTTCTCTATCTGACGCGCGACACCTTTTCGCCGTGGGAAAACCTTGCGCTGCTGCTGCAGAATTACGACAAAATCGATTTTCAGGGGCTGGCACCGATCTGGCGTGATTTCTACGTGTTTATCCCGGGCTGGCTGTGGCCGGATCGGCCATCGATGGTGCTCAACAGCGCCAACTATTTCACCTGGGAAGTGCTGAATAACCACTCCGGGCTGGCGATTTCGCCCACGTTACTCGGTTCGCTGCTGATCATGGGCGGCGCAGGCTTTATTCCCCTTGGGGCGATAGCGGTCGGGCTGTTGATGAAAGGGTTTGATTCTCTCTACCAGCAGGGGCGCGAAGCCGGCAACCGCTACAGCGGTGCCATTTTGCAAAGCTTCTGCTTTGGCGCGGTGTTCAATATGATCGTGCTGGCGCGCGAAGGGCTGGATGCA
Organism: Pantoea dispersa; assembly: GCF_019890955.1. NCBI lineage: Bacteria > Pseudomonadati > Pseudomonadota > Gammaproteobacteria > Enterobacterales > Erwiniaceae > Pantoea > Pantoea dispersa. Next base: position 3,780,110 of record NZ_CP082346.1, on the reverse strand, counting down.
TTCGGCTCGCGCGTGGTGTTCTTTTGCCTGATTTTCGCCGCCTGCGTTGGGCTGGCGAAGTTACTTTTCTGGCTGTTAGCGCGTGCCGGGCTGATTCGCCCGCGCGCGGAGCCAGTATTATCGCGCTCTGCTTAACCTCCGGGCCTGACGGGAAATACCGACCATGGAAACCGATCATCCGCGTTATACCCTGCGCGGCATCGATTTACACGCTTTCGCTGATATGGCGAGCTTTCTTCACTTTCTGCTGCCGGACGGCAAGCCGCGCAGCGGCACGCTAGTGGCAATCAACGCTGAAAAGATGCTGACGCTGGAAGAGGATGCCCAGCTGCGCGCGCTGATCGCCGCCGCGGAGATCAAGTACCCGGACGGCATCAGCATTGTGCGTTCGCTGCGAAAGAAATACCCGCAGCTAACGGTGAACCGCATCGCCGGCGCCGATCTGTGGGAAGCGCTGATGGAACAGGCGGGCCGCAGCGGTATTCCGGTGTTTTTAATCGGCGGGCGTGAGCAGGTGCTGCAGGAAACCTGCGATAAATTACGCCGTCAGTGGAATGTCAACATCGTGGGCAGCCAGAACGGCTACTTCGCTCCAGCCGAACGCGAGGCGCTATTTGCGCGCATTGCCGCCAGCGGGGCGCAGATTGTGACCGTGGCGCAGGGATCGCCGCGCCAGGAGCTGCTGATGCGCGACTGCCGCGAACACTGGCCGCACGCGCTATATATGGGGGTCGGCGGCACCTATGATGTCTTTACCGGCCACGTCACGCGTGCGCCACGCATCTGGCAGCAATTAGGGCTGGAGTGGCTTTATCGCCTGATACGCCAGCCATCACGCTGGCGCCGTCAGTTAAAACTGCTGAAATATTTACGCTATCACTGGCGCGGCGATCTGTAACGCGGCAGGAATAGTGCTGTAATTCCGGCAGGTTAAGCAGGCAAATTGCGTTATTTATCGACGGAATGCACAAAGCGTAAGCAAACGCGATTTTTTTATGAAAAAGCACTGGACAGCCTGGAGTCAAATACGTAGTATGCCCATCCGCAACGGCGCTACGCGCCCGTAGCTCAGCTGGATAGAGCGCTGCCCTCCGGAGGCAGAGGTCTCAGGTTCGAATCCTGTCGGGCGCGCCATTTAGTTTGTGCGCAAGAGCTTCGGTGGTTGGTTTAACCGCGTTATGCAGTGCATTAAGTAAGCGGTTACGCTTACGCACCAGAATTATGGTGGCTATAGCTCAGTTGGTAGAGCCCTGGATTGTGATTCCAGTTGTCGTGGGTTCGAGTCCCATTAGCCACCCCAGATTTTGCTGGGACATGCGAAGGTGGCGGAATTGGTAGACGCGCTAGCTTCAGGTGTTAGTGTTCTTACGGACGTGAGGGTTCAAGTCCCTCTCTTCGCACCAGGCAAAACAAGTAAGCAGTAACAGGCAGTACAAAATCGGCGAGTAGCGCAGCTTGGTAGCGCAACTGGTTTGGGACCAGTGGGTCGGAGGTTCGAATCCTCTCTCGCCGACCATATTCGAAAAGCCCGCTTTGCAAAAAGCGGGCTTTTTTCGTTCGTAGCAAAAGAGGATGAGAACCTCCGAAGGAGGTTTGAGCCGAGCGCAGCGAGACAACGTTGCGTCAGCAACGGCCCGCAGGGCGCTTCTCGCAGAGAAGCGTAATCCTCTCTCGCCGACCATATTCGAAAAGCCCGCTTTGCAAAAAGCGGGCTTTTTTCGTTCGCAGCAAAAGAGGATGAGAACCTCCGAAGGAGGTTTGCGCCGGGCGCAGCGATTGTCGCTATTACGCGACATATAACCTGCTGATTTTTAATAGTCTTACCTTTCATTGCACAGCCTGTCGCTCAGCGGAGACAGCTTTAAACCGGTCTGTCGCGTTTTCGCGACATCGTAACCGCTGTTAGCAGGCAGGGGTCATCTAACTGACTGATATAAAATAACTTCCCGTGATTCATGCCATTCTGGCACGCTTTGTGCAATAATCTCAGCGTAGATGCTCATTCCACCTCTTATGTTTGCTAATGCTACATAAACCTGGGAATGATGCAGAGCCCCTTACGGTATCCGTTGTCCAGCTGGCAGTAACGTGTACGCGCTACTGCAGTAAGAAGGACATTACGTTGAGTCGGATACCATCAGTTGTCTTACCGACCTGATCTTACACCTGCTTCTGGCAGGTGTTTTTTTATCTGCCGTTCACGGATTGATGCCGTATTCCCTGCACGCTCTTTGAGGCAAAAAAAAGCCGGGACTGGCCCGGCGTGCACAAAAATAACAACAGTAAAATCAGGCGCCAGGATTGTTCTTCAGCGTCAGTAACAGACCTTCGCGACGCATTTTAGCCGCGTCTTCCGGGCGATGCAGGCGATCGTAAACGTCCGCCAGCCAGGCGTAGTCAAAGCCATCGGGACGCTGTGCCAGCGCCTGCTGGAAGGCTTCTGCGGCCTGCTGCCATTCACCATGGCGCATCAGCAGCTGGCCGAGCGTGCTGTGCAACAGCGGCGTGGCGCCGTGCTGCTTGATCTGCTGACGCAGCGCTTTTTCCAGCGCCTGCGGGTCACCGCTTTTGATACGCGGCATCAGCAGCACCAGCCGATCGTCATACTGACGCTTCAGCCCTTCCAGCACGATGCTTTGCGCTGTGTCCGGATCGTCGCACTCGATCAAATGCTCAGCCATCGCCACCTGCAGGGCAGTCTCCTGGCGGGTTTTACGACTCTGGTTCTGCCACCATTTTTTCAGGCCTTCGCTGCCCTGATCGGCCATAGCCTGATTCATCAGACCCAGCCACGCCTGCTGCTGCAGCGCGTTACGCTGGTTCTCATCGTTAATCTGCGCCTTCTGCATAGAGGGCAGGATATCCAGCAGTGCGCCCCAGGCGCCGGTGCGGATATAAGCCTGCTCGGCCAGACGCAGCACTTCCGGATGGCGCGGCGCCACTTCCAGCAGGCGATCAATACCGTGACGTGCGGCGTGATCTTCGTTACGCGCCAGCTGCAGTCGCACGCGGGTGATCTCAACCGGAATGGTATCGTTCTCGGAGAGCTCAGAGGCGCGCTCCAGGTGCTGGTTAGCACGGATTTCATCGCCGCGCTGCTGCGCTGCTTCCGCCGCCAGCAGATAGTTCGCCACCGGCTGATCGGCGTGATCGGCATTCTTTGACAGCAGCTTTTCTACCTGACGATAATCGCCTTCCGCCAGCTTCATCAGCGCGCTTTGCGTGTGACGCTGGGCGCTACGACGTTTCCGCCCGGTGAACCAGCCGCGGGTGCGGGCGCCGGTGCGGAACAGGCGACGCAGAATCCATTCAACCAGCAAAATTACCAGCAGGCTGAGAATCAGGATGATGGCCAGACCGGTGACGCTGGTCTCAATGTTCCAGTTATCGGTCTGGATCAGCACGTAGCCCTGATGGCCGGCAACCATCGGTCCCAGCACAATGCCGGCAATCAGCAGCAGGAAAAGCACCAATACTTTCAGCATGGTTAGCCTCCCTGTTGATCAGCCGCAGCCGATGGCTGCGCCAGCAGATTGCGCACGCGCGTTTGCATCAGTTTTTCCAGCAGCGCCTGGCTCTCCAGCGTGTCCGGCACGTCCATCGAAATACTTTGCTGACTCAGCTCGTCGAGCTGGGCGAGGAAGGCTTTGGTTGCCGCATCGTTAGTGTCGTACCAGGCACGCACCCAGGTGGATACCGCATCGATGGACTGTTTGTAGATCTCATCCTGATGGCGCGGCACCGCCTGCGCGGCAATCAGCAGACGTGAACGGATGTTTTCGCGCAGATAAACATCCTGATTCGGTGCCAGCAGCGGCTGCGCGGTATTATCGCGGCGGCGGATGGTGATGAAATCATCCATGAAGTTGTGCCAGCTCTTCACCAGATTCTGACGCCATTCGTGCAGCGAGCTGGAGAGCTCACCGCTGTCGGCATCCATCGGCGACTCATCGCTGTCGTTATCGGCCAGACGCAGATTATCCACGCCGTTCGACAACTGGTTCAGCTTGAGGATGATGCCGTCGTAGTCTACCTGGCTGACCGCCGCCAGTGAACTGATGTCCTGAGTCAGCGCACGGCGCACGTTCATGATGCTGGGATCGTTCATCTCCGCCAGGCTGGTGTCCGCGCTTTTAAGCAGCGCTGCCGCGGTGGTGACGTCCTGATCGCTCCACAGTTTGCGACCCGCCAGTTTGACGAGGTAGTCGGCCTGCGCCAGCAGCCAGGTGCGGGTATCGTTGCCGGAAATAGTGGCCACTTTTTCACGCAGCGTCTCCAGCTCTTTGGCGCTGTTATCCTGCTGGCTGCGCGCTTCCTGCAGCGCGGTGTTGGCGTCCGCCAGCTGCTGCGAGAGCTGTTGTTTATCGCTGCCCAGTTGCTGCTGCAGGGCGCTCAGCTGCTCGCTCAGGTTCTGGTTAGTCTGAGCCTGTAAGTCGGCCTGGTGTTTCCCATTCAGGTAAAGTCCCGCGCCAATCGCCAGTGCAATGACAATTGCCACCGCGCTCAGCACCTTGCCGTCGCTCTTTTTCGCACGAGGCGGCTGGCTGGCTGGCGTCGGGGAAGTGTCCGCAGGGGTGGTTTCTTCAACCATGGCGGAGGAGTCTTTTTGTTCCGTCATTGTGGCTCATCCCAATGTTAAGTTCAGCGTAACGCACGCAGCAGCGCGTCGTTATCCGCACCATCGGCTACCTCAATCTCCTGCCAGCCTAATTCGGCGGCCTGGGTAGCCAAACGTTCACTGACGACCAGCAGTCGACAGTGCAGCAGCCATTCCCGCCTATCGATTGGCGGAAACAGCGCAAACAGTTGTTGTAACATTTCACCGCTGGTCACCACCAGCGTGGTAATACCGCGATCGCGCCAGCGACGGCCTTCAATCGCGCCGTCGTACTGCTTTTCACAGCGCTGATAGCACTCACAGTATTGCACGTCCGCGCCGCGGGCGATCAGCGTCTCCGCCAGCAGTTCACGGCCCGGACTGCCGCGCAGAATCAGCGCACGCTTGCCGCTGACCTGCTGCAGGCGATTCAGCCGCACCAGCTCTTCGCTGGTTTCCCGCGCATGCGGATAGTCAACTTTCAGATTACTGACGGTGTGCAGCGCCAGCGCGGTGCTGCGACCAATGGCATAATAGTCGAGAAATGCCGGCCACGCGCTGCGCTGCTGCTGTAAAGCGGGCTGGGCAAAGTGCACCACCTGCTGCGACAGCAGAAATACCAGGTCACCGGGCTGCAGGGCGGCCAGCTTCAGCGGCAGTTGGGGGAGATCGCGACCCGGCGTGAATTCAATCAACGGAAACGACCACGCCAGTTTGCCCTGGCTGCGCAGGCGCGCGACCAGTTCGCTGGCGGCGGGTTCCGGACGGGTCACGAGGATAGTCATGCGGGCGGCTGTCCCTGATAAACTTCACGCAGAATGTCACGCGCACCGCCGTCCAGCAGCTCTTCGGCCAGTGAAATCCCCATCTGTTCGGCCTGTTCACGCGGGCCGCGGCGTTCGCCCACCACCATCTGGCTGCCATCCGGCGCACCGACCAGGCCGCGCAGCCACAGCTGATCATCTTCCAGCACGGCAAAACTGCCGATCGGCACCTGACAGCCGCCTTCGAGACGGGTATTCATGGCGCGCTCGGCGCGCACGCAGACGGCTGTGTCGCTGTGGTTTAGCGCCTGCAGCAGCGTAATTAACGGCTGATCGTCAAGGCGGCACTCAATGCCGACCGCGCCCTGGCCCACCGCCGGCAGGGAAAACTCCGCCGGCAACGCCTGGCGAATGCGATCTTCCAGTCCAAGGCGTTTCAGTCCGGCGACAGCAAGAATGATGGCGTCATACTCGCCGGCGTCCAGTTTGCTGAGACGCGTACCAACGTTACCGCGCAGCGAGCGAATCACCAGATCCGGGCGCCGTGCGCTGATCTGGCACTGGCGACGCAGGCTGGACGTGCCGACCACCGCGCCCTGCGGCAGCGCGTCGATCGAGGAATAATGACTCGAGACAAAAGCGTCGCGCGGATCTTCGCGCTCGCAGATGGTCACCAGTCCCAGACCGTCGGGAAAATCGACCGGCACATCTTTCATGGAGTGCACCGCCATATCGGCACGGTTTTCCAGCATCGCCAGCTCAAGCTCTTTGACAAACAGTCCTTTGCCACCCACTTTCGCCAGCGGCGTATCAAGGATGACATCACCTTTGGTGACCATCGGCACCAGCTCAACCTGCAAGCCGGGATGCGCAGCCATCAGGCGCTGTTGGACATATTGTGCCTGCCACAAGGCAAGCGGGCTTTGCCTGGTAGCAATTCTGAAAATTTTGTTTAACATGCTGTTAACCATTTTGATCGTTCATCGATTATCCTATCATTGATAGGGGAATGCTGTCAGTTTCAACGGATTGACCAGGCTGCAATCTCAGACCGGAGCCCGCTTTTTACGGCGTCAGATTCTGAGGCTGGAGTCCGAAAATGCAGGGCTACGTTTGGAACGTGCTAAACTGTCAGGTAGCGCAACTTTCTTTACGGTCAATCTTCCAGGTGTTAGATTGATCACGTTTCCAGCAATAATTTGCCCGACATCTTTATTATTAAGCGGCAGATTTTGGAAACAGGGTGCTTAACACTGGGACAATCAGGCGAATCGTCTTGTACCTCTACATTGAGACACTGAAACAGAGACTGGATGCGATTAACCAGCTGCGTGTAGATCGCGCACTGGCTGCCATGGGACCTGCTTTCCAGCACGTCTACAGTCTGCTGCCAACATTACTGCATTATCATCATCCGCTGATGCCGGGTTACCTTGAAGGTAGCGTTCCCCATGGCGTCAGCTTCTTTGCGCCTGATGAAAACCAACAGCAACTGTTGCAACAGTTAGCGGGCGACCATCCGCTCGACCTCAGCAGCGCGGTGAAGGGCGAACTGCCTATCACCGGCATCTACTCAATGGGCAGCACCTCGTCCGTCGGCCAGAACAGCGTCTCCGATCTCGACATCTGGGTATGCCATCAGTCATGGCTGGATAACGAAGAGCGTCTCAATCTGCAGCGCAAGTGTACGCTCCTGCAAAAATGGTGTGTGTCGCTGGGTGTGGAAGTCAGCTTCTTCCTGATCGACGAAAACCGCTTCCGCCATAATGAGAGCGGCAGCCTCGGCGGTGAGGACTGCGGTTCTACCCAACATATTTTACTGCTGGATGAGTTCTACCGTACCGCCGTGCGCATGGCGGGGAAACGCATTCTGTGGAACATGGTGCCTGGCGAAGAAGAACATCATTACGACGATTACGTGATGTCGCTCTATTCACAGGGCGTGCTGACGCCGAATGAGTGGCTGGATCTCGGCGGTCTCGGCACGCTGTCGGCGGAAGAGTATTTTGGTGCCAGCCTGTGGCAGCTGTATAAAAGTATCGATTCGCCGTACAAAGCGGTGCTGAAAACCCTGCTGCTGGAAGCTTACAGCTGGGAATACCCAAACACGCAGCTGCTGGCGATGGATATCAAACAGCGACTGCACGACGGCGAAATTGTCTGCTTCGGTCTCGATCCCTACTGCATGATGCTGGAGCGCGTGACGCGCTATCTGACCAGCGTCGATGACACCGCGCGCCTTGATTTGGTGCGTCGCTGTTTTTACCTCAAAGTGTGCGAAAAACTCTCCAGCGAGGAGCAGCATCCGCGCGCGGGCTGGCGGCGTGAAATTCTGTCGCAGCTGGTGAAAGAGTGGGGCTGGGACGATGAGAAGCTGGCGGTGCTGGATAATCGCGCGCAGTGGAAAATCGAACGGGTGCGCGAGGCGCACAATGAGCTGCTGGATGCGATGATGCAGAGCTATCGCAACCTGATCCGTTTTGCCCGTCGCAACAATTTAAGCGTCAGCGCCAGCCCGCAGGACATCGGCGTGCTGACGCGTAAATTGTACGCCGCGTTTGAAGCGCTGCCGGGCAAAGTCACGCTGGTGAACCCGCAAATCTCGCCCGATCTGTCGGAAGAGAACCTGACCTTTATTCATGTGCCGGCCGGGCGCGCCAACCGTGCCGGCTGGTATCTGTATAACCAGTCGCCGGACATGAGCTCAATCATCAGCCATCAGCCGCTGGAATATAACCGTTATCTCAACAAGTTAGTGGCATGGGCGTGGTTCAACGGATTGCTGACGCGCAAAACCCGTCTGCACATTAAGGGCAACGAGTTCTGCGATCTGCCGCGCCTGCAGGAGCTGGTCAACGATGTCTCCAGCCACTTCCCGCTGCGTCTGCCCGCGCCGACGCCGAAAGCGCTCTACAGCCCGTGCGAAATCCGGCATCTGGCGATCATCGTTAACCTCGAACACGATCCGACCTCGGCGTTCCGCAATCAGGTGGTGCACTTCGACTTCCGTAAGCTGGATGTGTTTAGCTTTGGTCAGCAGCAGCAGTGCCTGATTGGCAGCATCGATCTGCTGTACCGCAACTCGTGGAACGAAGTGCGTACGCTGCACTTCAGCGGCGAGCAGGCGATGATTGAAGCGCTGAAAACCATTCTGGGCAAAATGCATCAGGACGCCGCACCGCCGGACACGGTAGAAGTATTCTGCTACAGCCAGCATCTGCGTGGCCTGATTCGTACCCGCGTGCAGCAGCTGGTGTCGGAATGCATTGAGCTGCGTCTGTCGAGCACGCGTCAGGAGCCGGGCCGCTTTAAAGCGCTGCGCATGGCCGGTCAGACCTGGGGCCTGTTTTTCGAACGCATGAGCGTCTCGGTGCAGAAGCTGGAAAACGCGGTCGAGTTTTACGGCGCGATTTCCAACAACAAGCTGCACGGTTTGTCGATCAAAGTTGAATCGAACCAGACGCCGCTGCCACCGGTGGTCAACGGCTACGCCAGCGAAGGCATCATTCAGTTCTTCTTTGAAGACACCAGTGACGATCGCGGCTTCAATATCTACATTCTCGATGAAAGCAACCGGGTTGAGGTGTATCACCATTGCGAAGGCAGCAAAGAGGAGCTGGTGCGTGACGTCAGCCGCTTCTATTCGTCGTCGCACGATCGCTTTACCTACGGCTCCAGCTTTATCAATTTCAACCTGCCGCAGTTCTATCAGATTGTGCACGCCGGCGATCGCTTCCAGGTGATTCCGTTCCGCAGCCAGACGCTGACGCAGCTGTGCGCCACCCAGCCGGACAACGACAACGGCGACTTCCAGCCGCGCTACCAGATGCACTAAAGCCGCTGCGCTGTACGCAGTGGCCTGCCCCCGTTTCTGAACCTTCTGCCGGATATTTCCTGTTGCTTTTACAACGTCAACTGCGATGATAAGCAGCTGGGATTTGGATAAAAAGAGCAGACAGAATGATACGAGTGATGAGCCAGCTGGGTATGGCGCTGGCACTGGTCAGCCTGGTAGGCTGTGGCCTGAAAGGACCGCTGTATTTCCCGCCCAACGATCGGCCGCAACAGAAAAATCAGCCGGTGACTGAGCAGCAGCAGAAAGCGGCACAGGATGCGGATACCAGCGGCCTGGTCACCAGCAAACCGGCTGGCGTGCAGGCGAATTAAACCCGATGAGTCATCCGGCGGAGCAGAAAATGCAGTTCTCGAAAATGCACGGTCTCGGTAACGACTTTATGGTCGTCGATGCCGTGACGCAAAACGTCTTTTTTTCGCCGGAACTGATTCGCCGCCTGGCGGATCGGCATCTGGGGATCGGCTTCGATCAGTTGCTGATCGTCGAGCCACCTTACGATCCGGATCTCGATTTCCACTACCGCATCTTCAACGCTGACGGCAGCGAAGTGGCGCAGTGCGGCAACGGCGCGCGCTGTTTTGCCCGCTTTGTTCGCCTCAAAGGGCTGACCAATAAAAGCGACATTCGCGTCAGCACCCAGACCGGCCGCATGGTACTGAGCGTCACCAGCGATGAGCTGGTACGCGTTAACATGGGCGAGCCCAACTTTGACCCGCAGCAGGTGCCGCTGCGCGCTAACAAGGCGGAAAACCTCTATCTGCAGCGCGTGGCCGAGCAGACCGTGATGTTTGGCGCGGTATCAATGGGCAATCCACACTGCGTGATTCAGGTTGAAAGCGTGAAAACCGCCGCGGTGGAGACGCTCGGTCCGGCACTGGAGAGCCATGAGCGCTTTCCCGAGCGCGTGAACGTCGGCTTTATGGAAGTGGTCAATCCGGAACACATCCGTCTGCGCGTGTATGAACGCGGCGCGGGCGAAACCCAGGCGTGCGGCAGCGGCGCCTGCGCCGCAGTGGCCTGCGGCATTCAGCAGGGCATTCTGGCGGAGAAAGTGCGCGTCGATCTGCCCGGCGGCACGCTGCATATCGCCTGGAAAGGGGCCGGTCAGCCGCTGTTTATGACCGGGCCAGCCACACACGTCTATGATGGGTTTATTCATCTATGAAAAATATCGAAGAGCAGACCGACAGCGCGGTTTTGCTGGACGATCAGGCGGTGAGCGCCTGGCTGCGTCACAACCCCGATTTCTTTATTCGCAATGCGCGCCAGGTTGAGCAAATGATGGTGCCGCATCCGGTGCGCGGCAGCGTATCGCTGGTGGAGTGGCATATGGCGCGTCAGCGCAACCACATCCAGCAGCTGGAAGAGGAGATCACGCTGCTGATGGAGCAGGCAACCGCCAATCATCAGCTGTTCGATCGCCTGCTGGCGTTGCAGAGCCATCTCGCGGCGGCCGATAGCCTGCAGGAGATGCTGACGCGCCTGCATCGCTGGGCGCGCGAGCTTGGCCTGGCGGGCGCTAATGTGCGGCTGTTCAGCGACCGCTGGCGCATCGGCGCACCCTCCGATTTCACCCAGCTTGGTCTGTCACGCCAGGCGTTTGAGCCGCTGCGCATCCAGCGCTTTGGTCAGCAGCATCACTACCTTGGCAGCCTGAACGGACCGGAGCTGCTGCTGCTGCTGCCGCAGGCAAAAGCCGTCGGATCGGTGGCGATGTCGCTGATGGGCGAGCAGGGCGATCTCGGCGTACTGATCTTCAGCAGCCGCGACAACCAGCACTATCAGGCGGGCATGGGCACGCTGCTGCTGCAGCATCTGGCACAAATGCTGCCCGACCTGCTGTCTCGCTGGGTGGAGCGCGCATGAGCAGCGCCAGCCCGCTGTTGCCGGCCGTTGAGGGCTTTCTGCGCTATCTGAAAGTCGAACGCCAGCTCAGCCCGCTGACGCAAAAGAATTACCAGCGCCAGCTGCAGGCGCTTATCGCCATGGCGGATGACATGCACATCACCGCCTGGTCGCAGCTGGAACCGGCACAGGTGCGCAGTCTGGCGGCGCGCAGCCGGCGCGGCGGTCTCGGTGCCAGTAGCCTGGCCCTGCGCATGTCGGCGCTGCGCAGCTTTCTCGACTGGCAGGTCAGCCAGGGCATGCTGAGCGCCAATCCGGCGAAAGGCATCGCCACGCCGCGCAACGCACGGCATCTGCCAAAAAATATGGATGTCGACGAAGTCAGCCAGCTGCTGGAGATCGACCTCGACGATCCGCTGGCGGTGCGCGACCGCGCCATGCTGGAAACCATGTACGGCGGCGGTTTACGTCTCGCTGAGCTGGTGGGCATCGACTGTCGTCATCTGGACCTGGAGAGCGGTGAAGTCTGGGTGCGGGGCAAAGGCAGCAAAGAGCGCCGCGTGCCGATTGGCGGCACCGCCGTCACCTGGCTGCAGCACTGGCTGCCGCTACGCAACAGCTTCGCGCCGCAGGATGATGCAGTTTTTGTGTCGACGCGCGGCAGCCGTATTTCGGCGCGCAATGTGCAGAAACGCTTCGCCGAATGGGGCATTAAGCAGGGCGTCGCCAGCCATATCCACCCGCATAAGCTGCGCCACTCGTTTGCTACCCATCTGCTGGAATCGAGCGGCGATCTGCGCGCGGTGCAGGAGCTGCTCGGCCACGCCAACCTCTCGACCACGCAAATCTATACCCACCTGGATTTCCAGCATCTGGCGTCGGTATACGATGCGGCACACCCGCGTGCCAAACGAGGAAAGTCTGAATGAAGTTTTATCGCCCGCTGGGCCCGATCAAAGCCATCACCTTCGATCTTGACGATACGCTGTATGACAACTATCCGGTGATCCGCAAAACCACGGCGGAATCGCACGCTGCACTGCAGGCGTATCACCCGGCGCTGCGCGAGTTTACGCCGGAAGATTATCAGGCGCTGCGCGATGAACTGCTGCTGCGTGAGCCGGAAATTTATCACGATGTCTCTGAGTGGCGTCGCCGCTCGGTAGAGCTGGCGCTGCTCAACGCCGGACTGCCGGCCGCGCAAGCCAGCGCAGGTGCCCGCGACGTGATGAGCGTGTTTCATCAGTGGCGCAGTGCGGTGGAGATGCCAGAAGAGACCCATCAGACGCTGGCCTGGCTCGGCGAGCGCGTGCCGCTGGTGGCGATCACCAATGGCAACGCCGACCCGCAAAAGCTCGGCATCGATCACTACTTCCAGTTCGCGCTGCGCGCCGGTCCGCACGGGCGCGCCAAGCCGTGGCAGGATATGTACCATCTGGCCGCCGAACGGTTGGGCATTGCGCCGCAGCATATTCTGCACGTCGGCGATGACCTGACCACCGACGTCGCCGGTGCGCTGCGCGCTGGTCTGCAGGCGTGCTGGATCAACCTGCGTGACGGCAATCTGATGAAGATTGACGACGCGCGCCTGCTGCCACACGTGGAAATTCATCAGTTGGCATCGCTGACCTCGCTGCTATAATGGCTGTAAATTTATCCAGTCGTATTCTGTATTCTGCAACGCGCGGCCGTGCAGGCTGTGCGTCACCAGCCTGATCGCATAGCTGATTACGCCCTCGCAGATGTCTGCCCTTGCCGTCTGGCGGCAACGCGAACGGTGCAGGATACGCATCCTACTTGCTTAAAACGGTGCTTATGGACGTTTCCGATCTGCTTAACGGCTTGAATGACAAACAGCGCGAAGCGGTCGCCGCGCCGCGCAGCAATCTGCTGGTGCTGGCCGGAGCAGGCAGCGGTAAAACCCGCGTGCTGGTGCATCGCATCGCCTGGCTGTTGTCGGTAGAGAACTGCTCGCCTTACTCAATCATGGCGGTGACCTTCACCAACAAGGCGGCGGCGGAGATGCGCCACCGTATCGACCAGCTGATCGGTACCAGCCAGGGCGGCATGTGGATTGGTACCTTCCACGGCCTGGCGCACCGTTTACTGCGTGCGCACCACCTGGATGCCGGGCTGCCGCAGGATTTCCAGATCCTCGACAGCGAAGATCAGCTGCGTCTGCTCAAGCGCCTGATCAAAGCCATGAACCTCGACGAGAAGCAGTGGCCGGCGCGTCAGGGCATGTGGTACATCAACGGCAAAAAGGACGAAGGGCTGCGGCCTAAGCACATCGAAAGCTACGGCAATCCGGTGGAGCAGACGTGGCTGCGTATCTATCAGGCGTACCAGGAAGCCTGCGATCGCGCCGGGCTGGTCGACTTCGCCGAACTGCTGCTGCGGGCGCATGAGCTGTGGCTCAACAAGCCGCAGATTCTCAATCACTACCGCGAGCGCTTCAGCAATATTCTGGTGGACGAATTCCAGGACACCAACAACATTCAGTACGCGTGGATTCGCATGCTGGCTGGCGACAGCGGCCGGGTCATCATCGTTGGCGATGACGATCAGTCCATTTACGGCTGGCGCGGCGCGCAGGTGGAGAACATCCAGCGTTTCCTGCAGGATTTCCCAGGCGCGGAGACCATCCGTCTTGAGCAGAACTATCGCTCCACCAATAACATTCTGAAAGCAGCCAACGCCCTGATTGCCAACAACAATGGCCGCCTGGGGAAAGAGCTGTGGACCGACGGCAGCGACGGCGAAAAGATTTCGCTGTATTGCGCGTTCAACGAGCTGGATGAAGCGCGCTTTGTCGTCAATCGCATCAAAACCTGGCATGAAAACGGCAACGCGCTGCAGGATTGCGCCATTCTCTATCGCAGCAACGCCCAGTCGCGCGTGCTGGAAGAGGCGCTGCTGCAGGGCAGTATGCCGTACCGCATTTACGGCGGCATGCGCTTCTTCGAGCGCCAGGAGATCAAAGATGCGCTGGCCTATCTGCGGCTGCTGGCCAACCGCAACGACGATGCGGCATTCGAGCGCGTGGTCAACACGCCGGTGCGCGGCGTTGGCGATCGCACGCTCGACGTGGTGCGCCAGACCGCACGTGAGCAGCAGCTGACGCTGTGGCAGGCCACACGCGCACTGCTGCAATCCAAAGCGCTGGCTGGCCGTGCCGCCTCGGCGCTGCAGCGCTTCTGCGAACTGGTGGATGCGCTGGCGACGGAAACCGCTGAGCTGCCGCTGCACGTACAGACCGATCGGGTGATTAAAGACTCCGGCCTGTGGCTGATGTACGAGCAGGAAAAGGGCGAAAAAGGTCAGGCGCGTATCGAAAACTTAGAGGAACTGGTCACCGCCACGCGCCAGTTCAGCTATCAGGACGAAGACGAAGATCTGATGCCACTGCAGGCGTTTCTGTCGCACGCGGCGCTGGAAGCCGGTGAAGGCCAGGCGGACAAGTGGCAGGATGCGGTGCAGCTGATGACGCTGCACTCGGCGAAAGGGCTGGAGTTCAGCCAGGTGTTTATCGTCGGCATGGAAGAGGGCATGTTCCCGAGCCAGATGTCGCTGGACGAAGGCGGCCGGCTGGAGGAGGAGCGTCGCCTGGCGTATGTCGGCGTGACGCGCGCGATGGAGAAGCTGACGCTCACCTACGCCGAAACCCGTCGCCTTTATGGTAAGGAAGTGTATCACCGGCCATCGCGTTTCATTGGTGAACTGCCGGAAGAGTGCGTGGAAGAGGTGCGGCTGCGCGCCAGCGTGAGCCGGCCGGTGAGTCATCAGCGCATGGGCACACCGGTGGCGAAGAGCGACAGCGGCTTCGCGCTCGGGCAGCGCGTGCGCCACGCTAAGTTCGGCGAAGGCACCATTATCAATCTGGAAGGCAGCGGCGAGCACAGTCGTCTGCAGGTGGCCTTCCAGGGCCAGGGCATTAAGTGGCTGGTGGCGGCTTACGCCCGGCTGGAAACCGTGTAGCGCGGTTGCGCTACCTTGACGACTTTTTCGTCTCAGCGTAACATGCGCGCACTATTATCATGAGAGGACAATGCCTTGGACGCGCCCAGTCGATGCTGGCTCTATACCCTGGTTAACAGGGACAATTTCTAAGGCTACCTCTTTAACGCGGGTAGCCTTAGCGGTTATCAGCGACCTCCCTTTTTGATCCCGTCGCACGAGTCAGCACTGATTTACCCTTGAAGCGAAAGTTTCCGCGTTCAGGCTTTGCCGTGCCCGTGGTGCCAGCAGCACTGCGGTTCACCGCCTTGTCCCATGTCGTCTGCAATGGGGAGTATTGCTATGCTGAGCGCATTTAAACTGGAGCGCGATCGCCTGACGCGCATCGAGCTGGAAGACAACAACGACAAACTCAACACCTCGGTGTGGGTCGATCTGATCGAGCCGGACGACAGCGAGCGTGAGCGCGTGCAGTCAGAACTGGGGCAGAGCCTGGCAACGCGTCCCGAACTGGAGGACATTGAGGCCTCGGCGCGTTTCTTCGAAGACGAAGACGGCCTGCACATCCACTCCTTTTTCTTTTTTGAAGATGCTGAAGACCACGCTGGCAACTCCACCGTGGCGTTTACCATCCGCGAAGATCGCCTGTACACACTGCGCGAGCGTGAGCTGCCGGCGTTCCGCCTGTACCGCATGCGCGCGCGCAATCAGCAGCTGACCGACGGCAACGCCTACGAGCTGCTGCTCGATCTGTTCGAAACCAAAATCGAGCAGCTGGCGGATGAGATCGAGAACATCTATAGCGCGCTGGAAAAACTCAGCCGCGTAATCATGGAAGGGCAACAGGGCGAAGAGTACGACGACGCGCTGTCGCGCCTGGCGGAGCTGGAAGATATCGGCTGGAAAGTGCGTCTTTGCCTGATGGATACCCAGCGTGCGCTGAACTTCCTGGTGCGTAAAGCGCGGCTGCCGGGCAATCAGCTGGAGCAGGCGCGCGAGATCCTGCGCGACATCGAATCGCTGCTGCCGCACAACGAATCGCTGTTCCAGAAGGTTAACTTCCTGATGCAGGCGGCGATGGGCTTTATTAACATCGAGCAGAACCGCATCATCAAAATCTTCTCGGTGGTGTCCGTGGTGTTCCTGCCGCCGACGCTGGTGGCCTCCAGCTACGGCATGAACTTTGAGTTTATGCCGGAGCTGAAGTGGAGCTTTGGTTATCCCGGCGCGATTGGCCTGATGATTCTCGCCGGGCTGGCGCCGTATCTCTATTTCAAACGGAAGAACTGGCTGTAATCGCACAGCATTGCATCATCGCACAGAACCGTAGCGGCGCGATTCATCGCGCTTTGTCTAACGGATGCTCAGCATATTGCGTCGTGGCATTCGCGTTATTAATACGCAAACCTGAGCGCAATAAATTGCGCCGCTACAACAGCGTGCGGTCTTTTGCTGGCGCCTTACCCCTGACGCGCCAGCGCTAATCTGCTAACCTGTTGCCTCAACTCACTTTCTGATTTCCACCTTATGGCGCGTTTCTCTTTGCGGCAGCAGTGGGCGCTGCTGCTGACGGCTTCGCTGTTGCTGGGCTGCCTGCTGCAGCTATTGCACCTGCCGGCTGCACTGCTGCTCGGTCCGATGATTGTCGGTACCATTATGGGTCTGAGCGGCGCAACCGTGCGCATCGACAAACGGCTGTTCGTGCTGGCACAGGCGGTGCTGGGCTGCATGATCGGCCAGAGCCTGTCGCCTGCGATCCTCTCACCGCTGCTCGATGACTGGCCGGTGGTGCTGGCGGTGCTGCTGCTGACGCTGGCGGCCAGCGGGCTGTCCGGTTTTCTGCTGGTGCGCTTTAGCTCGCTGCCGGGACCGACCGGCGCGTGGGGATCGTCGCCGGGCGGCGCGTCCGCAATGGTGGCGATGGCGGGCGATTTCGGCGCCGACGTGCGGCTGGTGGCGTTTATGCAATATCTGCGCGTACTGTTTGTCGCCACCGCCGCGGCCGTGGTGGCCCGCATCGGCCTTGGCAGCAGCGGGGCTGCCGCCCACATTGTCTGGCTGCCGCCGCTGCACAGTGGCTTCGTGCTGACGCTGCTGGTGATGGTGGCGGGTGCGTGGCTGGGGCAGAAACTGCGTATTCCGTCCGGCGCGCTCCTGCTGCCGGCGCTGATGGGTGCCACGCTGCACGGAACGGGGGTCGCGACGCTGCAGGTGCCGGAGTGGCTGCTGGCACTGGCCTATGCGCTGATCGGCTGGAGCGTTGGCCTGCGCTTTACCCGGCCGATCTTTTTGCTGGCGCTGCGCACGCTGCCGCAAATGATCGCCTCGATTATCGGCCTGATGCTGCTGTGCGGGGGGCTGGCGTGGATGCTGACGCGCGTGCTGCACGTCGATTTGATGACCGCTTATCTGGCAACCAGCCCGGGCGGGCTGGATACGGTGGCGATTATTGCTGCTGGCAGCCGGGTCGATATTGCGTTTGTTATGGCGCTGCAGACGCTGCGTCTGTTTACCATTCTGCTCACCGGCCCGGCGATGGCCCGTTTTATCTCACGCTATGCGCACGCGCGTGCGGGCTGAAAACAGCAGCGCGTCCAGAATGAAGATCGCCAGCGCCAGCCAGATGAAGCCGAAGGTCACCATTTTATCCGGCGTCAGGCTCTCACCGTAAAACAGCACCGCCAGCAGGAACATCAGCGTCGGCCCGAGGTACTGAAAAAAACCGACCGTCGACAGGCGCAGGCGCGCGCAGGCGGCGGCAAACAGCATCAGCGGAATGGTGGTAATGATGCCGGCGGCGATCAGCTTGATATTCAGGCTGAGCGGATTAGCGCTGAGGTGGCTGGTGGCGCTGTCGGCAAAGCCAAACAGATAGATGGCCGCCAGCGGGAACAGCCACGCGGTTTCAATCAGCATACCGCTCTGTGCATCAACCTTAATCTTCTTGCGCACCAGCCCGTACAGCGCAAAGCTCAGCGCCAGACCAAGACCGATGATCGGCAGCGAACCGAACTGCCACAGCTGCACCAGCACGCCGGTGGCCGCCAGCAGCACCGCCAGCCACTGCAGACGGCGGAAGCGCTCACGCAGAAACAGCATGCCAAACACCACGTTAATCAGTGGGTTGATAAAGTAGCCGAGGCTGGCCTCCAGCATATGCTGATTATTCACCGCCCAGATAAACAGCAGCCAGTTGCCGCCGATAGTCAGTGCGGTCAGCGCCAGCAGCAGCACTTTTTTCGGCTGGGCCAGCACGCTGCGTACCTGACGCCAGCTGCGGCTCAGGGTAATCAGCCCCAGCATAAACAGGGCCGACCAAATTACGCGGTGGGTCATAATTTCTGTCGGTGGCACCTCTTTGACCAGCTTGAAATAGGCCGGCGCGATGCCCCAGATAAAGTAAGCGCCCAGCGCATAAAAAATGCCCTGACGCGTTTGTTGCGTATCCATCATCTATTCCAGAAAAGCGGCGAGTGTGGCAGGCCGCACGAAGTTAACCAATAAGATAGGTCGCAGTCGCGGTGGCGATGTAATCGCCCTGCTGATTGTGCAATTCGACGCGCGCAACCGCGACTTTATTCCCGGCGCGCAGCAGGCTGCTGGTGGCGACAAAGCGCTCGCCGCGGCCCGGGCGCAGGTAGTCGACGCGCATATCAATGGTGCCCATGCGTGACAGGCGCTGACGCAGCTCCTCTTCGCTGATGCTCTGCTGGCGCGACAGCGCATGGCTGACGCACACCAGCCCGGCGGCAACATCCAGCACTGAGGCAATCACGCCACCGTGCAGAATCTGCTGCGCGGCATTACCCACCAGCATGGTTTTATTGGCAAAGCCGAGTTCAGCGTAATCGGCTTCAAGGCGATCCAGCTCAAGGCCCAGTGCCTGATTAAACGGCATGTGATAGACAAAAATTTCGCCAATCAGCCGGCGCGCTTCCTGCTGTGTCAGCATCGGGGATGACATTTTTCCTGCCTTAAGATGTTAAAGAATTGTGTATATTATGCCGCGTTCGCGCCGCTTTCCAGTTTCAGAAATCCGCGCTAATCAACCACCGGGTTTGCGTGTAGAATGGCGTGCTTTTTGAACCGTCGCCCGACGATAACTTTGCAGCGCTCTGGAGAATTCTATGCGTAAGCAGTACGCCTTGCTGGCCGCGGCATTTATGGTTCCTGCGCTGGCGCAGGCCGATGAAGCCACCGTGAAAGAGGTTCATGACGCACCAGCGGTGAAGGGCAGTATTATCGCTAACCTGCTGGAAAAACACGATAACCCATTCGTGCTTTATCCCTATGAAAATAACTATCTGCTTTACACCTACACCAGCGACATGAATAAAGAGGCGATTTCCTCTTACAACTGGGCAGACAAAGCGAAAAAGGATGAAGTAAAATTCCAGCTCAGCCTGGCGTTTCCGCTGTGGCGCGGCATTTTGGGTGACAACTCGGTGCTGGCCGCGTCGTATACTCAGCGCTCCTGGTGGCAGTTGTCGAACCGGGGGGCTTCATCACCGTTTCGTGAAACCAACTATGAGCCGCAGATTTTTCTCGGCTGGGCCACCGACTATTCGCTGGGCGGCTGGACATTACGCGACGTCGAGCTGGGTCTGAATCATCAGTCAAATGGCCGCAGCGATCCCACGTCACGCAGCTGGAACCGCGCTTACGCCCGTCTGATGGCGGAGAACGGCAACTTCCTGGCGGAAATCAAACCCTGGTATCGTCTGCCGGAAAGTGCCAGCAACGACGATAACCCGGACATCACCAAATACATGGGCTACTACCGCGCGAAGCTGGGCTATATGCTCGGCGACAGCATTTTCAGCGTGGAAGGCAACTACAACTGGAATAGCGGCTACGGCGGTGCAACCTTCGCGTGGAGCTATCCGATTTCTGAACACGTGCGCTTTTACACGCAGCTGTTCAGCGGTTATGGTGAATCCCTTATTGACTATAACCATCGCCAGACGCGTCTTGGCGTCGGCGTAACGCTTAACGATCTGTTCTAACCAGTCAAAACAGGATTACCGTGGCAACATCGGCAGTGCTTAATCAGGAAATGCTGGCGCAGCAGGTATTACAGGATACCTTCGGCTATCAGCAGTTCCGTCCGGGTCAGCAAACCATCATCGAAACCGCGCTGTCAGGGCGCGACTGCCTGGTGGTGATGCCGACCGGCGGCGGCAAATCGCTGTGCTATCAAATCCCGGCGCTGGTGCGCGAAGGGCTGACGCTGGTGGTTTCGCCGCTGATTTCACTGATGAAAGATCAGGTTGATCAGCTGCTGGCGAACGGCGTGGCGGCGGCGTGCCTTAACTCGACGCAGACGCGTGAGCAGCAGCAGCAGGTGTTTGCGGACTGCCGCAGCGGCAAACTGCGGCTGCTGTACATCGCGCCGGAACGTCTGATGATGGATAACTTCCTCGACACCCTGCAGCACTGGAATCCGGTGATGCTGGCCGTCGATGAAGCGCACTGTATTTCGCAGTGGGGCCACGATTTTCGTCCGGAATATGGCGCGCTCGGTCAGCTGCGCCAGCGCATTCCGCAGCTGCCGGTGATGGCGCTGACCGCCACCGCCGATGAAGCCACGCGTAACGACATCGTGCATCTGCTGCAGATGCACGATCCGCTGATTCAGATCAGCAGTTTTGACCGTCCCAACATTCGCTACACGCTGGTGGAGAAGTTTAAGCCTACCGAGCAGCTGCTGCGCTATGTGCAGGATCAGCGCGGCAAAAGCGGCATCATCTACTGTAACAGCCGCGCCAAAGTGGAAGACACCGCTGCGCGTCTGCAGAGTCGCGGCATCAGCGTTGGCGCTTATCATGCCGGCATCGACAGCGAGCAGCGCGCACGCGTGCAGGAAGCGTTTCAGCGTGACGATTTGCAAATCGTGGTCGCGACCGTGGCGTTCGGCATGGGCATCAACAAACCCAACGTGCGTTTTGTGGTGCACTTCGACATTCCGCGCAATATCGAATCCTACTATCAGGAGACCGGCCGCGCCGGGCGTGATGGCCTGCCAGCCGAAGCGATGATGCTGTACGACCCGGCCGACATGGCGTGGCTGCGTAAGTGCCTGGAAGAGAAAGCGCCCGGGCCGCTGCAGGATATTGAACGCCACAAACTCAATGCCATGGGCGCGTTTGCCGAGGCGCAAACCTGCCGTCGTCTGGTGCTGCTTAACTACTTTGGTGAAGGTCGCCAGCAGCCGTGCGGCAACTGCGATATCTGCCTCGATCCGCCGCGTCGCTATGACGGCCTGGTCGAAGCGCAAAAAGCGCTGTCGGGCATTTATCGTACCGGGCAGCGTTTTGGGATGAGCTATATTGTTGAAGTTTTGCGCGGCTCAACCAACCAGCGCATCCGCGATAACGGCCACGACAAACTGCCGGTGTACGGCCTCGGGCGCGAGCAGAGTCAGGAGCACTGGGTCAGCGTGCTGCGCCAGCTGATCCATCTGGGCATGGTGACGCAAAACATCGCCATGCACTCGGCGCTGCAGCTCACCGAGGCCGCGCGCCCGGTGCTGCGCGCTGAAGTGCCGCTGATGCTGGCGGTACCGCGTACCGTGACGGTGAAAAGCCGCAGCAGCGCGCCAAAAGTCTACGGCGGCAATTACGATCGCAAGCTGTTCGCCAAGTTGCGTAAGCTGCGTAAAGCCATCGCCGACGAAGAGAATATTCCGCCTTACGTGGTGTTTAACGACGCCACGCTGATTGAAATGGCAGAACAAATGCCGGTCAGCGCTTCAGAGATGCTGAGCGTGAACGGGGTCGGTCATCGCAAACTGGAGCGCTTCGGTAAGCCGTTCCTGCTGATGATCAAAGAACATCTTGATGAAGAATAAGGGAAATAAACCATGCTGATGTTATTTGCCACCGTCGCGCTGGTACATCTGGTTGCGCTGATGAGTCCGGGACCGGACTTCTTTTTTGTCTCACAGACCGCCGCCAGCCGCTCGCGCAAAGAGGCAATGATGGGCGTGCTCGGCATTACGCTGGGGATTGTGATTTGGGCCGGCGTCGCGCTGATGGGCCTGCATCTGATTCTGGAGAAAATGGCGTGGCTGCATGAAATCATCATGGTCGGTGGCGGGCTGTATCTGCTGTGGATGGGCTGGCAGCTGCTGCGCTCGGCGCGTCAGCGTCACAAGCAACCTCATACGGAAGCGCCGGTGGTTGAGCTGCCAAAGCGTGGCATGAGCTTCCTCAAAGGGTTTCTCACCAACCTGTCTAACCCGAAAGCCATCATCTACTTCGGCAGTGTGTTTTCACTGTTCGTGGGTAACGATGTGGGCGCGATTGAGCGCTGGGGCCTGTTCCTGCTGATCGTCGGTGAAACCTTTGCCTGGTTTACCCTGGTGGCGGCGATTTTTGCCCTGCCGTGGATGCGCGATAAGTATCAGCGGATGGCGAAGTGGGTGGACGGTATGGCGGGCGTGCTGTTTGCCGGGTTTGGTATTCACCTCATCATCTCCCGATAAGATCCCGAACCGTAGCGGCGCAATTTTTTGCGCGTTTCAACTGGGCGCGATAAAGCGTGCCGCTACGATCAGTGCCAATCGTTACGCCATTTTACGTGCGCTGGCCAGCAGTGCGCCGACCGCCATAAACAAGCCACCAAACACCCGGTTCAGCAGCTTCATCTGCTTCGGACCTTTGATCCAGCCAGCAATGCGCGTCGCCAGCGTGGCGTAACCAATCATCACAATGATGTCGACCACGATGGTGGTCACGCCGAGCACCAGATACTGCATCAGCTGCGGCTGGTGCGGCACGATAAACTGCGGAAACAGCGCGGCGAGAAACACAATGCTCTTTGGATTGGTGAGATTCACCAGCAGCGCGCGCTGAAACAGACGACGACGCGGCATCGCTTTGGCCACCGCATTGAGATCGATTCCGCCCGCTGAGCGCCACTGCTGAATGCCAAGCCACACCAGATAGGCCGCGCCCGCCCATTTCAGTACCTCAAACGCCAGCACCGACTGCGAAAATAGCGCGCCCAGACCGGCGCCCACCAGCACAATATGCACGGCGAGACCCAGCTGTAATCCTGTAATTGAGGCTGCCGCACCGCGATAGCCGTGGCTGATGCCGGTGCTCATGGTGTTGATCGCGCCGGAACCGGGCGAGAGGCTGAGGATGGTCGTGGTTAACAGGTAGGTTAACCACCATTCAATGGTCATGGGTGACATTCCCTGAAGAGAGTGAAGTGTGACACAATACGCCAGAAAATCGCGCTGCGCTATTAAGTGCAGGGCCGCGTTTGACGTTTTTTCAGGGGGACTGATGCAGCAGCATAAACAGAGTTGGCTCGGACGTGAGCACGCTTTTTCAGCCTTTGCTACCGGTCCGCTGCTCGACTTCTGGCGTCAGCGTGAAGAGTGTGAATTCAGCGGCGTGGGCAATCTGACCATTCGCTATGTGCGCTTCACCTCACCGCAACACCGCCGTGTCATCCTGATTGTGCCCGGACGCATCGAAAGCTACATCAAATACCCCGAGCTGGCCTATGACCTGTTCCACTGCGGCTACGATGTGGTGATTATCGACCATCGCGGTCAGGGGCGTTCAGACCGGCTGCTGGCCGATTCGCATCGCGGTCACGTGGTGGAGTTCAGCGATTATGTCGACGATCTGGAAACGCTGTATCTGAAAGAGATCGTCAGCCATCACTATCAGCAGCGCTACGTGCTGGCGCACTCGATGGGCGGCGCAATTGTGGCGCTGTTCCTGGCGCGTCAGCCGCAGGCCTTCCACGCGGCGGTGTTTTGTGCGCCGATGTTTGGTATCGTGCTGCCGCTGCCGCCGTTTCTGGCGCACCGTATTCTCGACTGGGCGGAAAAGCTGCCCGCGCTGCGCGACGGCTACGCGCTGGGCACCGGACGCTGGCGCGCCAGCCCGTTTGGCATTAACCGGCTGACGCACAGTCGCGAACGTTATCGTCGCAATCTGCGCTTTTATGCCGACGATCCGGCGATTCGCGTCGGCGGCCCCACCTATCACTGGGTGCGGGAAGGGATTCAGGCCGGACGCCATATCCTTAATCAGGTGGCGCAGATTACGACACCGATTCTGCTGCTGCAGGCCAGTGAAGACGACGTGGTGGATAACCGCGCGCAGGATCTGTTCTGTGAAGCCATGGCGGCAGCGGGACATGCGGTGGAAGGCACCACGCCTTACATCATTCAGGGCGCGCGTCACGAGATCCTGTTTGAAACAGACGCCATGCGCGCCGAAGCGCTCAATGCGGTGGTCAACTTTTATCAGCGCCACCGTGACTAATGTATTCTTAGACATCAATACCAGAGGCCTACATGTACCACATCGTTGCATCCGACCTGGATGGCACGCTGCTTTCTCCGCAACATCGTCTGACGCCGTTTGCCCGCACCACGCTGCAGGAACTGGTGGCGCGCGATGTGCATTTTATCTTTGCCACCGGACGCCACTACATCGACGTCGGTCAGATGCGCGATAAGCTCGGCATTCCGGCGTATATGATCACCTCAAACGGCGCGCGCGTGCATAACGCCGACGGCGAACTGGTGTTCAGCCACAATCTGGACAGCGATATCGCCAGCGAGCTGTTTGGCCTGAAGTATCACGATGAGAAAATCCTGACGCACGTTTACCGCGACGATGAGTGGCACATCAGCCGCCATAATCCGCAGGAAGCGGAGTTTTTCCAGGAATCGGTGTTCACCTATCAGGTGTATCAGCCCGGCATGCTGGCCACCGACGGCATCAGCAAAGTGTTCTTCACCTGCGACGATCCGGATCATCTGGTTCCGCTGGAACAGGCGATTGAAGCGCGCTGGGGTGACCGGGTTAACGTCAGTTTCTCGCTGCCCACCTGTCTGGAAGTGATGGCTGGCGGCGTCTCGAAAGGGCACGCGCTGGAAGCGGTGGCGAAACAGCTTGGCTATTCGCTAAAAGAGTGCATCGCGTTTGGCGACGGCATGAATGATGTCGAGATGCTGAGTATGGCGGGCAAAGGCTGCATCATGCGTAACGCCCATCAGCGCCTGAAAGATACCCTGCCGACGCTGGAAGTGATTGGCAGCAACGCCGATGACGCGGTGCCGCAGACGCTGCGTAAGTTGTTCCTGGCCTGAATAAAAACGGGCCGGTATTCACCGGCCCGCTCAGATTATGCCTGCTGCTGCTTGTGGCGATGCTCGCTGACCATGGTCAGCAGCAGTAACACCACCGCCAGCACCGATCCGACAATCATCACTAAGAAACCGCCGTCCCAGCCGAAGAAATCCACGGTGTAACCGACAATCGCACTGGCTGCTACCGATCCACCGAGATAGCCGAACAGACCGGTAAAGCCTGCTGCAGTGCCGGCCGCTTTTTTCGGTGCCAGCTCCAGCGCGTGCAGACCAATCAGCATCACCGGACCGTAGATCAGGAAGCCAATGACGATCATGCAGATCATATCCACGCCCGGATTGCCCGGCGGGTTCAGCCAGTAAATGATGGTGGCGATGGTCACCAGCGTCATGAAAAACACCCCGGTGGCACCGCGATTGCCGCGGAATACCTTGTCCGACATCCAGCCGCACAGCAGCGTGCCCGGAATCCCGGCGTATTCGTACAGGAAATAGGCCCACGAGGATTTATCCAGCGTGAAGTGCTTCACCTCTTTCAGATAGGTCGGTGACCAGTCGAGGATGCCGTAACGCAGCAGATAAACGAATACGTTGGCCAGCGCGATGTACCACAGCAGCTTATTCGGCAGCACGTACTGCATGAAAATCTGCTTCGCCGTCAGCTCCTGTTCGTGGTTCTCGCTGTAATCCGGCGGATAGTCATTCTTCCATGCCTCAATCGGCGGCAGCCCGCACGACTGCGGCGTATCGCGCATCAGCGCAAAAGCGATGATGGCGACGAGGATGGCACCAAACGCCGGCATATAGAGCGCGGCTTTCCAGTCGTTAAACCACGCCATGCCGAGCAGGAACAGCAGCGGAGGAATGCCGCCACCCACGTTGTGCGCGCAGTTCCATACCGACACAATGCCGCCGCGCTCTTTCTGCGACCACCAGTGCACCATGGTGCGTCCACACGGTGGCCAGCCCATGCCCTGGAACCAGCCACACAGAAACAGCAGCACGAACATCACCATGATGCTCGAGGTTGCCCAGGGCACGAAGCCCATCACCAGCATCACGGCGGCGGCGAGAATCAGGCCGGCGGGCAAAAAGACCCGCGGGTTGGAGCGATCCGAGACCGATCCCATGATGAATTTGGAAAAACCGTAGGCGATGGAGATGCCGGAGAGGGCAAAGCCAAGGTCGCCGCGGGAAAAGCCCTGTTCGACAAGGTAAGGCATCGCCAGCGCAAAGTTTTTGCGCACCAGATAATAGGCGGCGTAGCCAAAGAAAATGCCGAAGAAGATCTGCCAGCGCAGACGACGATAGAGCGGATCGACGCGATCGTCCGCCACCTGGGGCTGGTGTGGTGCAGGTTTAAAAATACTCAACATCAGAATGGCCCTCCAGGGCGCAATATAGTTATCGATTCCCAGCAGGTTGGGGCAAAAAAAAGTACGACAGCGAACAGAAAGCAACCTTTCCATTTCGCGCACAGAATAGTGATGGTTACGCGCAGTTACTGTGACGTGTGACACATATGTTACAGTTTTATGACAATAAAGAGCGATATAAACCAGTAAATGTTGGATTTCGCGCATTTCTGCCAGAGAAAACGGCGCGCTGCCTCATAAAAATCGCCGCCCATCGGTCAACCCGCCATGCGAACACGTGCCTACTGACCAGTCAGCGAAGATGCGATCGTGTTTAATTTCATCACATGTCAACCAGATTATCCCGCCAGCGCGCTGTAGTTTGTTTACACTAGCGCCAGTGTTGAACTTTAGGATGCATAACCGTGCTGTTGCTGATCGTTACCACCATTCTGTGGGCTTTTTCTTTTAGTTTAATCGGGGAGTATCTGGCGGGGCAGGTGGATACCTGGTTCTCGGTGCTGATGCGTTTAGGCCTGGCGGCGCTGGTCTTTCTGCCGTTTCTGCGCTGGCGCGGTTACCGCGCTTCAACGTTGCTGCTCTATATGCTGGTGGGCATGCTGCAATTAGGCATTATGTATTTGATCAGCTTCGAGGCTTATCTCTATCTCAGCGTGCCGGAATTCCTGCTGTTTACGGTGATGACGCCGCTGTATGTCACACTGATTTATGACCTGCTCAGCAAGCGCCCGCTGCGCATTGGCTATGCCTTCAGCGCGCTGCTGGCGGTGCTCGGTGCGGCCATTATCCGCTACGACAAAGTCAGCGATGATTTCTGGTTCGGACTGCTGCTGGTGCAGGCGGCCAACATCTGCTTTGCGATTGGCATGGTGGGCTATAAGCGCCTGCAGGAAGTCCGCCCGATGCCGCAGCACACCGCGTTCTCGTGGTTCTATCTCGGCGCAGTGCTGATCGCGGTGATCGCCTGGTGCATCTGGGGCAATCCGCACAAGCTGCCGACCACCACGCTGCAGTGGAGCGTGCTGGTGTGGCTGGGCGTGGCCGCGTCCGGGCTGGGTTACTTCATGTGGAACTACGGCGCGACCCAGGTCGATGCCGGGACGCTGGGCATTATGAACAACATGCACGTGCCGGCAGGATTACTGGTGAATTTGGCGATCTGGCAGGAGAAGCCGCACTGGCCGAGCTTTATCACCGGGGCGATAGTGATTTTTGCGTCCCTGTACGTGCATAAACGCTGGGTACTGGGACACACGGCCAAAAGCAGCAGCTCAGGCGCTTAGCTTTTTTTCGCGGGTGTCGATGGCCGCTGAATCAGCGTTAAACCTTTCAGGAAGTTACGCAGAATCTGGTCACCGCACTCGCGATAATTTTTATGATCCGGGTTGCGGAAAATCGCGCCGATTTCAGCCTGTGACACCTTGAAGTTAGCCTTCAATAAGATATCCGGGATATCGGTGGTTTTCAGCGCGAAGGCGATGCGTAACTTCTTGAGAAAGATATTATTGTTCATGCGGCGCTCAACCGACGGGGCCGGCGCGTCTTCGCTTTTGCCGCGACGGTAGAAAATCAGACCGTTGAGGAAGTAGCCCATCAGCACATCCGGCAGTTTACGAAACGCCTCATCGTCATCTTTCTTCAGCCACGCCTGCACATCTTCACGCGGTACTTCACTGCCCGCCAGCGCAAAAATCTCCACCACTTTGCTGTCGCTCAAATCCAGCATATAGCGCACGCTGCGCAGCACATCGTTATTGGTCATGGTGAAACTCTCCGGTAGCGGTTAAGGCGGCGCATTATAGAGCAGGCAGGGCGGGGATAACAGCACGGGCGACATTGGCCGCCCGCGGCATCAGGACGAGACCGGCTGCAGGGAACCGGGGCGCGAGGCATCGCGCACGTAAGGCAGGTGCTCGCAGGCGTGCTGACGGGCAAAGCGCACAAAGGCCTCCAGCACCGGCTGCCGCTGCTCGCCGTCGCGCATCGCCGCGTATAAACGGCTCCACAATCCGTCGCCCAGCGTGCGCGTCACCACCAGCCCCTGGTGCTCAAAGCTCTCTACCACCCAGTGCGGCAGCGCGGCAATGCCCATGCCGGCCGACACCATCTGGATCAGCAGCAGCGTATTATCCACGCTCTTCAGCGCCGGGCTGACGCCGGCTGGCTGTAAGAAGTTACGCCACACGTCCAGCCGCTGACGCTGTACCGGATAGATCATCAGCACCTCATCGGCCAAATCTTCCGGCGTGATGTGGGCCAGCTGCGCCAGGCGGTGATCCGGCGCCAGCACCAGCCGCACCTCAAAATCAAACATCGGCGCATAGAACAAACCGCTGCGCGGCAGAATATCGGACGTCAGCACCACGTCCAGTTCGCCCTGCTGCAGCGCCGGCTGCGGATCAAAGGTCACGCCGGATTTGAAGTCCATCACCACCTGCGGCCAGCTCTGACGGAAATTGTTCAGGGCCGGCGTCAGCCACTGGATGCAGCTGTGGCATTCGATAGCGATGCGCAACGTGGTCTGATGCGGCTCATGACAGGCCTGCAGCGCCTGCTGGATCTGCGGCAGAATCTGCTCCGCCAGCTGCAACAGAATCTCTCCCTGCGGCGTAAAACGGAGCGGCTGGCTCTTACGCACGAACAGCCGGAAGCCCAGCCGCTGTTCCAGGTCGCTGAACTGGTGAGACAACGCCGATTGCGTCTGATGAAGCTGGGCGGCGGCGGCAGCCAGCGAGCCGGTGTGCCGTAACGCCTGCAGCGTCCGCAGGTGTTTGAGTTCGATCATGAGAGTCCTTCACATCGAGATTGAACAAATTGCGCTTGAGACACATACAGTACCCGCAGATTATAGCGGTGTAAACATCTGGACGGCTAAACATCTCAGTCAGACGCGACGGCCACTTTACCTTTGTCCAGCTAACACGCTCAGCGCACGGCAGGATTGCCCGCTGGATGAACGTAAATCGGTTGCTGCGACTGTCGCACAGCGAACAATTTCTGGAGAATCTCACATGACCATTCTGAACCATACTCTCGGTTTCCCTCGCGTCGGACTGCGCCGCGAACTGAAAAAAGCGCAGGAAAGCTACTGGGCCGGGAACAGCTCACAGGACGAACTGCTGGCGGTGGGTCGTGAACTGCGCGCCCGTCACTGGCAGCAGCAGAAAGACGCCGGTGTTGATCTGCTGCCGGTCGGCGATTTTGCCTGGTACGATCACGTGCTGACCACCAGTCTGCTGCTCGGTAACGTACCGGCACGGCACCAGAATAAAGACGGCTCGATTGACCTCGACACCCTGTTCCGTATCGGTCGCGGTCGGGCGCCCAGCGGCGAACCTGCAGCGGCAGCAGAGATGACCAAATGGTTTAACACCAATTATCACTACATCGTGCCGGAATTTACCCAGGGTCAGCAGTTCCGTCTCAGCTGGACGCAGCTGCTGGACGAGGTGGATGAAGCGCTGGCGCTCGGCCACGCCATCAAACCGGTGCTGCTGGGGCCGGTGACCTATTTGTGGCTGGGTAAGGTGAAAGGTGACGCCTTTGACCGCCTGTCGCTGCTGCAGGCCATTCTGCCGGTGTACCGTCAGGTGCTGGCTGAACTGCATCAACGCGGCATCGAATGGGTGCAGATTGATGAGCCGGCGCTGGCGCTGGAACTGCCGCAGGCGTGGCGCGAGGCGTTTAAACCGGCGTACGACGCGCTACAGGGCGAAGTGAAACTGCTGCTGACCACCTACTTTGACAGCATTGGTCAGAATCTTGATGTCATCAAAACGCTGCCGGTGCAGGGCCTGCACGTGGACCTGGTGCACGGCAAAGATGACCTTGAGCAACTCAACCAGCAGATCCCGGCGGACTGGCTGCTGTCGCTGGGGGTGATCAATGGCCGTAACGTCTGGCGCGCCGATCTCACCCGCTGGTTTGAGCGCCTGCAGCCGCTGATCGGCCAGCGTCAGCAACTGTG
This sequence comes from Pantoea dispersa, assembly GCF_019890955.1. Lineage (NCBI taxonomy): Bacteria > Pseudomonadati > Pseudomonadota > Gammaproteobacteria > Enterobacterales > Erwiniaceae > Pantoea > Pantoea dispersa. Next base: position 3,749,625 of record NZ_CP082346.1, on the reverse strand, counting down.
GATTGGATCTTCCTGTTCACTACTGCACAGCCCCATTGACCTGAGCGTGGAAACCCGTCTCGACGACGAGGTAAAAAGCTGGTTCGCCTTTGCGTTACAGAAGTGTACGGAGCTGTCGCTGCTGAGTCAGGCGCTGAACCAGCACGATGCCGCTGCGCTGCACGCCTGGAGCGCGCCGATTCGTGCCCGGGCAAACTCTGCTCGCGTGCATAACCCCGCCGTGGCGCAGCGTCTGGCGCAAATCCAGGCCAGAGACACTGAGCGCAACAGCAGCTACACCGTGCGTGCTCAGGCGCAGCGTCAGCGCTTTAACCTGCCGGCGTGGCCTACCACCACCATCGGTTCTTTCCCGCAGACCACCGAGATCCGCGGCCTGCGCCTTGACTTCAAAAAAGGCAACATTGACGGCGGCCACTACCGCACCGGTATCGCGGAACACATCCGGCAGGCGATTGCGGAGCAGGAGCGTCTGGGGCTCGACGTGCTGGTGCATGGCGAAGCCGAGCGTAACGACATGGTGGAGTACTTCGGCGAAAACCTCGACGGCTTTGTTTTCACGCAGAACGGCTGGGTACAGAGCTACGGCTCGCGCTGTGTTAAGCCGCCGGTGATCATCGGGGACGTCAGCCGCCCGCAGCCGATTACCGTCGAGTGGGCAAAGTATGCGCAGTCGCTGACCGACAAACCGGTGAAGGGCATGCTGACCGGACCGGTCACCATCCTGTGCTGGTCGTTCCCGCGGGAAGACGTGACGCGCGAAACCATCGCAAAACAGATTGCGCTGGCGCTGCGCGACGAAGTGCAGGACCTGGAAAAAGCCGGTATCGGCATCATTCAGATTGACGAACCGGCGCTGCGTGAAGGCTTGCCGCTGCATCAGTCTGACTGGGCAGCCTACCTGCGCTGGGCGGTGGACGCGTTCCGCCTCAACGCTGCGGTGGCGCAGGACGAGACGCAGATTCACACCCACATGTGTTATTGCGAGTTCAACGACATCATGGATTCGATCGCCGCGCTGGACGCCGACGTGATCACTATCGAAACCTCACGTTCTGATATGGATCTGCTGGATGCGTTTAAAGCGTTTGAGTATCCGAACGAAATCGGGCCGGGCGTGTATGACATCCACTCACCCAACGTACCGAGCGTGGAATGGATGGAAGATCTGCTGCGCAAAGCGGCGCAGAGTATTCCGCAGCAGCGTCTGTGGGTGAACCCGGACTGCGGCCTGAAAACGCGTGGCTGGAGTGAAACGCGTCAGGCGCTGGCCAACATGGTGAAAGCGGCGCAGAAGCTGCGCGCCGAAACCGTTGGATGACAGGATAATACGTTGTGTTGTTGAGTTGGGGCGCGCTGGCGCCCCTTTTTTATTCCGCGTTCGGCGCGACGCCATACTGCTTAAACCACGCCAGCATGCGCTGCCAGCCATCCTGTGCGGAATCGGCGTGGTAGCTCGGACGATAGTCGGCGTTAAAGGCGTGGCCAGCTTCCGGATACACCACAATCTCGGCTTTGGCATTGGCCGCGTGCAGGGCCTGGCGCATCTTATCGATGCTTTCCAATGGAATGCTTTCATCCTGGCCGCCATACAGGCCCAGCACCGGTGCATTCAAATCTACTGCAATATCAATAGGATGTTTCTGCTGCTTCAGCGTTTTCTCGCCCTCCAGGCGACCGTACCAGGCGGCGGCGGCGCGCACCTGCGGATTATGGGCGGCAAACAGCCAGCTGATGCGACCGCCCCAGCAGAAACCGGTGATCGCCAGACGACGGATATCGCCGCCGTGGCGCGCCGCCCAGTTGGCCACGTGGTCGAGATCCGACAGTACCTGCGAATCCGGCACTTTGCTCACCAGCTCTTTGAACAGGGTGGGGATATCGTTGTAATCGTTGGGATCGCCTTCGCGGAAATAGAGCTCCGGCGCCACGGCGAGATAGCCTTCCAGTGCCAGACGGCGGCACAGATCGCGGATGTGCTCGTGCACGCCGAAAATTTCCTGCACCACCAGCACGACCGGCAGCGTGCCGCTAAACTGTTGCGGACGAGCATAATAAGCCGGCAGGTTCTCACCCTGGCTCGGCACGGACGTCTCGCCCGCGTGAATGGCATCGCTGGCGGTAATGATGGTGCTGGCTGCGGTGGGCTGCACCGCTGGCGCAAAGCCGTCGGTGGCGGATTTTTGTGCCATATTGTCTTCGGTTTTCATGGTTCTCTCCGTGCTAGCAAGTGCGCAATCACGTAACTATAGCCTGGCCTTACGGCAAGGCTGGCGTAGGGGACGGGGGATGGTTAACCTGGTCTGCTTCTCTATTAACACTGCCTTTTACGGTTACACAGCACCGCTTGTAGCAATTCAGCGCAGCAGACCGCTAATATGTGATTGGAGTCACACAATATCTTTAGTTCAATGTAACTTTCATTATTGATAGTGAATTCAGTCACATATTTATCCGGGCCGCTGACGTAAAGTGGCGCGCTTATTCCCCTTATCTTCCAGGAGTCTGATATGGCCCAGTCTGACGTTTTCCACCTTGGCATCACCAAAGCCGATTTGAAAGGAGCCACGCTGGCGATTGTTCCTGGCGATCCGGAGCGCGTGAAGAAAATCGCAGCGCTGATGGAGAATCCACAGCACCTCGCGTCGCACCGTGAATTCACCACCTGGCTGGCGGAGATCGACGGCAAACCGGTGGTTGTCTGTTCCACCGGTATTGGCGGTCCGTCTACCTCTATCGCCGTTGAAGAGCTGGCGCAGCTGGGCGTGCGTACCTTCCTGCGTGTGGGTACCACCGGCGCGATTCAGCCACACATCAACGTGGGTGATGTGCTGGTGACCACCGCCTCGGTCCGTCTGGACGGTGCCAGCCTGCACTTTGCGCCGATGGAATTCCCGGCGGTGGCTGACTTCGCCTGCACCACCGCGCTGGTGGCCGCGGCAGAAGCCTGCGGCGCGACCACGCATATTGGTGTCACCGCCTCGTCAGACACCTTCTATCCTGGCCAGGAGCGCTACGACACCTTCTCCGGACGCGTGGTGAGCCGCTTCCAGGGCTCGATGAAAGAGTGGCAGCAAATGGGCGTGCTTAACTATGAGATGGAATCCGCTACACTGTTAACCATGTGCGCCAGTCAGGGACTGCGTGCCGGCATGGTGGCTGGCGTCATCGTGAATCGCACGCAAAAAGAGATCCCGGATGCGGCCACCATGAAGCAGACAGAAAGCGATGCGGTGAAAATTGTGGTGGATGCCGCGCGTCGTTTACTTTAGCGCGCCAGTCAGGGAATGATTTCGAGACCAGGCTTATAGGGAGCTCAGCAATTGCCTGATTAGAATGCGCGCAATTTCAGCCGATTCTGAGAAATTTCCTATGCGCAAAACGATCTCTGTCCCACGTCCGGGTTTTACCAGCCGCCCTGCTGCAATGCAGGCCTGCGTTGAGAGTGCCGCCGCGCGCTTTCGTCAGGCAATGGCCGCGTCAGATTATCCTCTGGCGCGCCAGTGCTGCGAAGAAGTGCTGCGCGTCATGCCTAACCAGATGCAGGTGCTCAGCGACTACGCGCTGACGCTGATGCGCGTCGGCGAACATAAAAAATCCTACAAGATTTACCAGAAAATCTATCAGGCACCGGCGGCGCAGCGCGCGCAGGCGTCGGAAACCTGGCTGGATGGCCTGACGGAAGTGTGTGGCTGGCTGGATAAGACAGATGAAGTGGCGCGTTATGGCCTGGAATCGCTCACCCAATCCGATATGCGTTTCAGTCAGGGCGCGAAAGCGACTTTTCCCGCACCGGCGCCTGCGCCGATTAACCGCAGCAATCCGGCAGAAAATATCATCTCCTTCAGCCTGTATGGCGGTCAGCCGCGCTACTGCGAAACCCTGATTAAAAATGTTGAGGTGGCGCGTGAGCTCTATCCGGACTGGATGTGCCGCATCTATCTCGACGACAGTGTGCCGCAGCACGTGTGGCAGCGCCTGACCCAGTCAAACACCCAGCTGGTGGATATGTCGCAGGAGAAAATCATTTTCCCTACGCTGTGGCGCTTTCTGGTGATGGACGATGCCAGCGTAAAACGCTACATCGTGCGGGATGCGGATTCGCTGCTTTCAGAGCGCGAAGTGGCGGCCGTCGACGCCTGGCTGGCTTCGCCATTCTGGTTCCACCACATGCGCGATTATTATTCGCACACCGAGCTGTTACTGGCCGGCATGTGGGGCGGCTGTCACGGCGTGTTTCACAACGTGGAGCAGCAGATGCGCGACTTTATCGCGCAGTATGACGGCAGCGAGCGCTTTACCGACCAGTACTTCCTCAAGGTAGCGCTGTGGCCGACGGTGCGTGACAGCATCCTCAATCACGACGATATTTTTCACTTCCACCACGCGCAGCCGTGGCCGGCGCATGCGCCGATTCGCTGGCAGACCGACAGCTTCCACGTCGGCAGCAATGCCGGTTTCGCCAGCATGGCCGGCAAAGTGGCCAACGCCGAAAATGGCCAGCAGCAGGTGGAGCTGACCTACGGCGGCAACAGCTGGTGCTATCCGGCGAAGGTGAAAAGCGACAGCGAATGGGTGCTGCCGATGCCGTTTTTCCTGATCGACGCCTGGAAAGCCGGCGACCTGACCGTACGCGCCCTGTAGTTACCCGGACGGTGCCTATTGCGCCCGCGATAAAATCCGCGGGTTGCCATGAATGTTCTGGACATTCATACAGTGGCGCTCTACCTTCTCCTCAGCGAGACGATCCGCGGGGGGATTATGGATCAGCAACTTATCATCAGCGGCGCGCTGGCGCTGGCCGGTTTGGGCATTGGCTGGATTATTGCCCAGCTGCGCGCCGGCCATCAGCACGCCAGCTTCACCACCGAACGCCGCCTGCTGGAACAGGCGCAGCAGCGTCAGCAGCAGCAGCTGGAACAGCTGCAACAGCAACTGCAGCAGCGCGAACAGGAGCTGCGCCAGCTTCACGGCACGCTTAGCGGCGCGCAGGAGCGCCTGCAGCAGCTGGATTACTGGCGGGCCGAGAGTGAACAGCTCAGCCGCGAGCTGCGTAATCAGCTGGAAGTTAACAGCGCGCAGGAAGCCGAACTGCGGGAAGTCACCATTCGATTAGAAGAGACGCGTTTCGCCGCTGAGGAGAAGCAGCGTCTGCTGACCAACAGCGAACAGCGCCTGAGTGCGCAGTTTGAAAACCTCGCCAACCGAATCTTCGAAAACAGCGGAAAACGCGTCGACGAGCAGAACCGGCAGAGCCTCAATAGCCTGATCGGCCCGCTGCGCGAACAGCTGGACGGCTTTCGTCGCCAGGTCAACGATAGCTTCGGCCAGGAAGCGCGTGAACGCCACACGCTGGCGCACGAGATTCGCCAGCTGCAGCAGCTCAACGCGCAGATGGCGCAGGAAGCGATCAACCTCACCAAAGCGCTGAAGGGCGACAATAAAATTCAGGGCAACTGGGGCGAAGTGGTGCTCAGCCGGGTGCTGGAGGCCTCAGGCCTGCGCGAAGGCTACGAGTACCAGACCCAGGTCAGTGTGCAGCTGGAGCAGCAGGGCCGTATGCAACCGGATGTGATTGTGCGTCTGCCGCAGGGTAAAGATGTGGTGATTGACGCCAAAATGACGCTGATTGCCTATGAGCGCTACTTCAACGCCGACGATGAGCTGACGCGCGAGCAGGCGATTCAGGAGCACATCAACGCGGTGCGCGGCCATATCCGGCTGCTGGGGCGTAAAGATTATCAACAATTGCCCGGTTTACGCTCGCTGGATTATGTGCTGATGTTTATTCCGGTCGAACCGGCGTTTCTGCTGGCGATCGATCGTCAGCCGGAGCTGATCAGCGAAGCGCTGCAGCAAAACATTATGCTGGTCAGCCCGACCACGCTGCTGGTGGCGCTGCGCACCATTAATAATCTGTGGCGCTATGAGCATCAGAGCCGTAATGCCCAGCGCATCGCCGACCGCGCTGCGCGCTTGTACGACAAGATGCGGCTGTTTGTTGATGACATGAGTGGCATCGGGCATAGCCTCGACAAAGCGCAGCAGAGTTATCAGCTGGCGATGAAAAAGCTGGCGCAGGGGCGCGGCAACCTGATCGCCCAGAGCGAGTCGTTTCGTGCGCTTGGCGTGGAGATCAAACGGCCCATCAACCCGCAGCTGGCGGAGCAGGCGCAGCCCGACACGGCGGATGATGCATGGGCCGATGACAGCGAGCCCGCTGAAAATGCGGCAGATTCTTCCGCCGCCTCCCTGCGCCGCATCAACGAATAACACGCCGGTGGCGTGCTCGGATCGCCCGACTCTGATACACTTCGGGAAGTATTGTTTGTGGAGCAGGTAAAACCGATGGCAGATGAATCACAGCAGGAAACTACCCATTTTGGCTTTCAGACCGTCGCCAAAAGTGAAAAGGCCGATAAAGTCGCGGACGTGTTTCACTCCGTCGCGGCGAAATATGACCTGATGAACGATCTGATGTCGTTCGGCATCCATCGCGTCTGGAAGCGTTTTACCATCGACAGCAGCGGCGTGCGCCGCGGTCAGCGCGTCCTGGATCTGGCCGGCGGTACCGGCGATCTGACGGCAAAATTCTCGCGCCTGGTCGGTGAAACCGGTCAGGTGGTGCTGGCGGACATCAACAGCTCAATGCTGAAGATGGGACGCGAAAAGCTGCGCAACCTCGGCGTAACCGGCAACGTCAGCTACGTGCAGGCTAACGCAGAAGCGCTGCCGTTCCCGGATAACTATTTCGACTGCATCACCATCTCCTTCGGCCTGCGTAACGTGACCGAAAAAGAGAAGGCGCTGGCGTCGATGTTCCGCGTGCTCAAGCCAGGTGGTCGTCTGCTGGTGCTGGAGTTCTCTAAACCGGTTTTCGATCCGCTGAGCAAAGCCTACGACACTTACTCTTTCCACATTCTGCCGCGCATCGGCCAGCTGGTGGCAAAAGACGCGGAGAGCTATCGCTATCTGGCGGAGTCGATTCGTATGCATCCGGATCAGGAAACCCTGAAGGCGATGATGAACGACGCGGGCTTTGAAAATACCAGCTACTACAACATGACCGGCGGCATTGTGGCGCTGCATCGTGGCTTTAAGTTCTGATTAATCATGACTTTTACCCCTCTCATCACCGGCGGTCTTGAGACCGCCCTGAACCGTGTGTTGTACCGCGATCGCAGCCTGAAAACCGCACGCCAGCGTCTGGCCGGCAAAGTCCTGCTGCTGCGCCTGCAGGAGCTGGATTTTCCGCTGGTGCTGGTGTTCAGTGAAAACCAGCTGGATGTGCTGAGTGACTGGCAGGACCGCAGCGACTGTAACGTCAGCCTGCGTTTCAGCACGCTGCCTAAGCTGCGCGATCGTCAGCAGCTGACCAGCCTGATTCGCAGCGGTGAGCTGGACGTGGAAGGCGATCTGCAGGTGGTACAGCAATTCTCCGCGCTGATGGATCTGGCTGAACTCGACCCGGCCGAATATCTCGCGCCGTGGGTGGGCGACATTGCGGCACAGGGCATCAGCCAGGCCGCTCAGCGTGCGCTGGCCCAGCTCAGACAGCAGGTCACCCGCCGTCAGGATTATCTGGGGCAGGTGCTGACCGAAGAGTGGCGCGTGGCTCCGGGGGCGCTGGAGCAGGCGTGGTTTTGTGAGGAGGTAGAAGCGATGGAACGTGCGCTTAATGCGTTTGAGGCGCGTTTGGCACAGCTGGAGGCGAAATGACGCTGGGAGAAATTCGGCGCTTATACTTCATTATCAAAGTTTTTCTGACCTACGGGCTGGATGAACTGATTCCGCATATGCGCATTACGCTGCCGCTGCGGCTGTGGCGGCGCTGTGTTTTCTGGATCCCCAACCGGCACAAAGAAGCCGAGATGGGCATCCGTCTGCGTCTGGCCATGGAGCAGCTCGGTCCGGTTTGGATCAAGTTCGGTCAGATGCTCTCGACGCGCCGCGACCTGTTCCCGCCGAAAATTGCCGATGAGCTGGCGATTCTGCAGGACCGTGTGGCGCCGTTCGACGGCGTGAAAGCCAAAGCGCAGATTGAGCGTTCGATTGGCGGCCCGGTGGAAACCTGGTTCGACGACTTCGATATCAAACCGCTGGCATCCGCTTCGATTGCCCAGGTGCATACCGCGACGCTGAAATCCAACGGCCGCGAAGTGGTGATCAAAGTGATTCGCCCGGATATCCTGCCGGTGATCAAAGCTGACATGAAGCTGATTTACCGCCTGGCGCGCTGGGTGCCACGTCTGCTGCCGGACGGTCGCCGTCTGCGTCCGATGGAAGTGGTGCGCGACTACGAAAAAACGCTGATTGATGAACTCAATCTGCTGCGTGAAGCCGCCAATGCGATTCAGCTGCGCCGCAACTTTGACCAGAGCCGCATGCTGTACGTGCCGGAAGTGTTCTCCGACTACTGCAGCGAAACCATGCTGGTAATGGAGCGCATTTATGGCATTCCTATCTCCGACGTTGCCACGCTGGAGCAGCACGGCGTCAACATGAAGCTGCTGGCCGAACGCGGCGTGCAGGTGTTCTTCACTCAGGTATTCCGCGACAGCTTCTTCCACGCCGATATGCATCCCGGCAACATCTTCGTGAGCTACGAGCATCCGGAAGATCCGCAGTACATCGGCATTGACTGCGGCATCGTTGGCTCGCTGAACAAAGAAGATAAGCGCTACCTGGCGGAAAACTTCATCGCCTTCTTCAACCGCGACTACCGCAAAGTGGCCGAGCTGCACGTCGACTCGGGCTGGGTACCGCCGGATACCAACGTGGAAGATTTTGAGTTCGCGATCCGTACCGTATGCGAGCCGATTTTCGAAAAGCCGCTGGCGGAAATCTCCTTTGGTCACGTGCTGCTCAATCTGTTCAACACCGCGCGCCGTTTCAATATGGAAGTGCAGCCGCAGCTGGTGCTGCTGCAGAAAACCCTGTTGTACATCGAGGGCATCGGCCGTCAGCTCTATCCGCAGCTCGATCTGTGGAAAACCGCCAAGCCGTTCCTGGAGGACTGGATTAAGGATCAGATCGGCATTCCGGCCATCCTGCGGGCGGTGAAAGAGAAGGCGCCGTTCTGGGCGGAGAAACTGCCGGAGCTGCCGGAGCTTTTTTACGACAGTATGCGCCAGCACAAGTTATTGCAGCTCAGTGTCGATAAACTCGTCACCGATTTGAACGCGCAGCGCACCCGTCATCATCAGGCACGTTATCTGTTTGGCGTCGGGGCTACACTGTTATTAAGTGGCACCGCAGTGCTGCTGAGCCGGCCTGACTGGGACTTCTTCCCGGCGCTGTTAATGGCCGCCGGCATCGTCACCTGGCTCATCGGCTGGCGCAAGACAAACTGATTGTCTGCCTGGTGCAAATCGCGTAATGTCGCAGGCTTAAGTCCGGGTAAAAACGGACTTTCTGTGCGTTACAGTTAACCGTTTTTCACAGAATATTAGAGGCATATCTCATGGGCGGTATCAGTATTTGGCAATTGTTAATCATTGCCGTCATTGTTGTACTTCTGTTCGGTACCAATAAGCTTCGTAACCTGGGTTCGGATTTAGGCTCTTCCATTCGCGGCTTCAAAAAAGCCATGAGCGATGAAGACGAGAAAAAGGATCAACCGAAAGAGCAGGACGCTGACTTCAACGCCAAACTGGCAGACAAACAGCACACCCCGGCGAGCAAAGACGACGCCCGGGACAAGTAAGGTAAAACTGTGTTCGATATTGGTTTTAGTGAACTGGTATTGGTGTTCGTGATCGGGCTGATTGTACTGGGCCCGCAGCGCTTACCGGTTGCGGTGAAAACCGTTGTTGGCTGGATCCGGGCCATTCGCTCGCTGGCTGCTAATGTGCAGAACGAACTGGCCCAGGAGCTGAAACTGCAGGAGCTGCAGGACAGCCTGAAAAAGGTCGAAGAGGCAGGACGCGGCACGCTGTCGCCGGAGCTGAAACAATCCATGGAAGAGCTGCGTAAAACCGCGGACTCCATGAAGCGCTCGGTGCAGCAGAGCATCGATATCGAAAAAGCGGAAGATGAAGCCAACACCATTCATCAGCCGCCCGCTGCTGCGCCACAGCCCGCTGCCGCACCGCAGCCCGCTGAGCCGCACAGCGTTGTGACGCCGGCCAGCGCGGCGCATCAGGCCAGCGCCCCGGCGCAGGCGCCGCAGCCTGCACCAGCCACCAGCCACACCGATTCCGTCGCGCCTGCGACCACTCCTCCCGTAAAAGATGAACGATAAACATGGCCGTTGAAGATACCCAACCGCTCATCAGCCACCTGATTGAGCTGCGCAAGCGTCTGCTGAACTGCATCATCGCGGTGTTTGTTATCTTCCTGTGTCTGGTTTACTTCGCCAACGACATTTATCACGCGGTGGCAGCGCCGCTGATTAGCCAGATGCCCGCCGGCGCCAGCATGATCGCCACTGACGTGGCCTCACCGTTCTTTACGCCGATCAAACTGACCATCATTGTGTCGGTGTTTCTTGCGGTGCCGGTGATTCTTTATCAGGTCTGGGCGTTTGTCGCCCCCGCGCTGTATCGCCATGAGCGCCGCCTGGTGATGCCGCTGCTGTTCTCCAGTACGCTGCTGTTTTATGTCGGCGTGGCCTTTGCCTACTTCATTGTATTCCCGCTGGCATTTGGCTTCTTCGCCAAAACCGCGCCGCAGGGCGTCACCATCGCCACGGACATCACTAACTACCTCGACTTTGTCATGACGCTGTTCATGGCGTTTGGCGTGGCGTTTGAGGTGCCGATTGCCATCGTGCTGCTGTGCTGGACCGGCATTACCAGCCCGGACGATCTGAAAAAGAAACGGCCGTATATTCTGGTCGGCGCGTTTGTGGTTGGGATGTTGCTCACACCGCCGGACGTTTTCTCGCAAACTTTGCTCGCTATTCCGATGTACTGCCTGTTTGAAGTCGGCGTATTCTTCTCCCGCTACTATGTGGGTAAAGGACGTCAGGCGGCAGACGATGAGGAACAGAACCCCGACGCCTGATGTCTTTTATGCAGGGCATCCCGCTGATGGGGTGATGATGAATCTTAACCGCCCGCCTGCCGGGCGGTTTTTCTATCCGTCGCTTTAAGACGGAATGGGGAGCAAACATGTTTGATATCGGTGTAAACCTGACCAGCACGCAATTCGCAAAAGATCGCGATCAGGTGGTAAAACGCGCGCGCGAAGCAGGCGTCACCGGCCTGTTAATCACCGGCACCAATGCCCTGGAGAGCCAGCAGGCGCGTCAGCTGGCGACCCGGCACGCGGGCTACTGCTGGTCGACCGCCGGCGTGCACCCGCATCATGCCAGCGAGTGGTCGGCGGAAACCGCCAGTACGCTGCGCCGCCTGGCTGACAGCGAGCAGGTGGTCGCGATTGGTGAATGCGGGCTCGACTTCAACCGGAACCTTTCCGCGCACGAGCAGCAGGAGTACGCGTTTGATGCGCAGCTCCAGCTGGCGGCGGAACTGCAGCTGCCGGTGTTTTTACACTGTCGTGAGGCACATGAACGTTTTCTGGCGGTGCTGCAGCCGTGGCTGCCGAAACTTGTGGGCGCGGTGGTGCACTGTTTTACCGGCACGCGTGACGAGCTGGAAGCCTGCCTGGCGCTGGGGTTATCGGTGGGCATTACCGGCTGGGTGTGCGATGAACGGCGCGGAATGGCGCTGCGTGACATGCTGCCGCTGATTCCAACAGATCGTCTGCTGCTGGAGACCGACGCGCCCTATCTGCTGCCGCGCGATATGCGTCCGCGTCCGACCTCGCGCCGTAACGAACCCTGCTTTCTGCCGCATATCGTTCAGCAGGTGGCGCACTGGCGTGGTGAACAGCCAGACGCACTGGCGGCACGCGTCGACCACAACGCACGTCAGCTATTCAGGCTGGCTTAAACCTTACGGAACTGCTTGTTGTCCACGCTGCGCATCACCTGTTTATTCAGCAGGTTAAGCAGCAGGATTGAGCGGGTTTCACCATCGGGCTCGGCAAAGATAGCGCGCAGCCCTTCAAAGGTGCCGTCGGTGATCAGCACTTCATCACCGACCTGCGGCGTTTCCGGATCCAGCAGGATCTGCGGCGCATCGGTTTGCAGCGCTTCGATCACTTCATACGGCACCGTCGCGGGCATGGCACCAAAGCGCACAAAGTGGCTGACGCCGCGCGTGCTGCTGATGGTGGTGGTGTGAATCGCTTCCGGATCGAATTCGATAAACAGATAGTTGGGAAACAGCGGCTCACTCACGGTGGTGCGTTTGCCGCGCACAATCTTCTCCAGAGCGATCATCGGGCTGAGGCAATTCACCTCCTGCCGCTCAAGATGCTCCTTCGCGCGCAACAGCTGACCACGTTTGCAATAGAGTAAGTACCAGGATTCCATAACTGCTCCCAAATAATGGACGCTAAGAATAACAAACCTGTTGTCAGAGTTATAGCGCATCGGCGGCCGGAAACCCGGTCACACAAGAAAAATCTCTACGAATTTTCCGATTGGTGCGGCGAACTAACGCTTTTCAGCAAGAAAATTGACGTCTGGCGATCATCTGTATCAGACTGCCAACCCATTAGACGAAGAAAAAGGACGGGCTGATGGAACTGTTTTTACTGAGCAATGGCAAAGTGGCCGACGATGCGCCGCTGCTGAGCTATGCGCATCCGCAGCTGCACGCGATGATTGCCCAGCGCGGCATCACCTCGGCGGTGCTGGTGCCCTACGCCATTATTCGTGACGATCACGCCCAGCGTGCGCAGGCGTTGTCTCAGTCACTGGGCATTCCGGTGCGCACGGTACACGAGTTCGAGACACCGGTTGCGGCCATTGAGCAGGCGGAGCTGATTCTGGTGAGCGGCGGCAATACCTGGCTGCTGAACCAGATGCTGCACGAGCAGGGGCTGATCGTGGCGATTCAGCGCGCAGTGCGCGAGCGCGACGTCCCTTACGTTGGCTGGAGCGCGGGCTGCAACGTTGCGACGCCGTCGATTCGCACCACCAATGATATGCCGGTACGCAGCAGCGTGGTGCTGCCTGCGCTGGGGCTGTTCCCGGTGCAAATCAATCCTCACTATCTTGATGCGCACGTCAGCGGCCATATGGGCGAAACCCGTGATGAGCGTCTGGCCGAGTTCTGCGCGGTGAATCCGCAGGAGTCGGTGATTGCGCTGCGTGAAGCCAGCTTCCTGCACGTCAGTGAGAACCGTCTGCGCTACTACAGCGCGCGCGGTGAAGATTTCAAAGTGTTCCGTCACGGTGAAGCGATTGCCGCTTATCATGATGTGCTGGCCCTGCAGTCGCTGGTGCCGTTTTCCTGTCAGCCCGCCTGACGCAGAAACTTAAACACGCTGGCGTGAACAAACTTATAATGACGCTTCACTCTGGCCGGAAGACTAACGCCGCATGAAATATCAGGATTTACGAGACTTTCTCGCGCTGCTGGAACAGCGCGGCGAGTTAAAGCGCATCACTCAGGAGATCGATCCTGTCCTCGAGATGACCGAAATCGCCGACCGCACGCTGCGGGCCGGTGGCCCGGCGCTGCTGTTCGAAAACCCGAAGGGCTACAGCATGCCGGTGCTGTGCAACCTGTTTGGCACGCCGAAGCGCGTGGCCATGGGTATGGGCCAGGAAGAGGTCAGCGCGCTGCGCGAAGTGGGTAAGCTGCTGGCGTTTCTGAAAGAGCCGGAGCCGCCGAAGGGGTTCCGCGATCTGTTCGATAAGATGCCGCAGTTCAAACAGGTGCTGAACATGCCGACCAAACGGCTGCGTAATGCGCCGTGTCAGGAAGAGATTTTCAGTGGTGACGAGGTCGATCTGGCGCGCATCCCGGTCATGAAATGCTGGCCGGGCGATGCGGCGCCGCTGATTACCTGGGGATTAACCGTCTCGCGCGGACCGCATAAAGAGCGGCAGAATCTCGGCATTTATCGTCAGCAGGTGATTGGTAAAAATCGGGTGATCATGCGCTGGCTGTCGCATCGCGGTGGCGCGCTGGATTTCCAGGAGTGGTGCAAAGCGCATCCCGGTGAACGCTTCCCGGTGGCGGTGGCGCTGGGCGCCGATCCGGCCACCATTCTTGGTGCGGTGACGCCGGTGCCGGATACGCTATCGGAATATGCGTTTGCCGGTCTGCTGCGCGGCAACAAAACCGAGGTGGTGAAGTGCGTCTCGAACGATCTGGAAGTGCCGGCCAGCGCCGAAATCGTGCTGGAAGGCTACATCGAACCGGGCGACATGGCGCCGGAAGGGCCGTACGGCGATCACACCGGCTACTACAATGAAGTAGACAGCTTCCCGGTGTTTACCGTGACGCACGTGACCCAGCGGCGCAACCCGATTTACCACTCCACCTACACCGGCCGTCCGCCGGATGAGCCCGCGGTACTGGGCGTGGCGCTGAACGAAGTGCTGGTGCCGATTCTGATCAAACAGTTCCCGGAGATTGTGGATTTCTATCTGCCGCCGGAAGGCTGCTCTTATCGCCTCGCGGTAGTGACGATTAAAAAACAGTATGCCGGTCACGCCAAGCGCGTGATGTTCGGCGTGTGGTCGTTCCTGCGCCAGTTTATGTACACCAAGTTTGTGATTGTGTGTGACGATGACGTCAACGCGCGTGACTGGAACGACGTGATTTGGGCCATCACCACGCGGATGGATCCGGCGCGCGATACGGTACTGGTAGAAAACACGCCAATTGACTATCTCGACTTCGCTTCGCCGGTTTCCGGACTTGGCTCGAAGATGGGACTGGATGCCACCAACAAGTGGCCGGGTGAAACCCAGCGTGAATGGGGGACGCCGATTGTGAAAGATCCTGCGGTTACGGCGCGTATTGATGCAATCTGGGATGAGTTAGCGATCTTTGCCGAGCCGCCGCAGCGCTGATGGCGGCTGAGAACCATAAAAAAGGGCACCTATGACGACGTTAAGCTGCAAAGTGACTTCGGTTGAAGCAATTACGGACACGGTTTACCGCGTGCGGTTAATTCCGGCGGCGGATTTTAGCTTCCGCGCCGGCCAGTATCTGATGGTGGTGATGGATGAGCGCGACAAGCGCCCGTTTTCGCTGGCATCGACGCCAATGGAAAAGGACATCATTGAGCTGCACATTGGTGCCTCAGAGCTGAACCTGTACGCCATGGCGGTGATGGATCGCATCAAAAATGATCGGCAGATCACCGTAGATATGCCGCACGGCGACGCCTGGCTGCGTGAAGACAGCGCGCGGCCGATTGTGCTGATTGCCGGCGGCACCGGCTTCTCCTATGCGCGTTCGATTCTGCTGACCGCGCTGGCGCAGCAGCCGGATCGCGATATCGCTATCTACTGGGGCGGCCGCGAGCTGAGACATCTGTACGATCTGGATGAGCTCAATGCGCTGGCGGTGAAGCATCCGAACCTGAAAGTGATTCCGGTGGTGGAGCAGCCAGCGGAGGACTGGCAGGGGCGCAGCGGCACGGTGCTGACCGCGGTGATGCAGGATTATGCCAGCCTGAGCGGACACGATATCTATATTGCTGGCCGGTTTGAGATGGCAAAAATTGCCCGCGAGCGCTTCTGTGCCGAACGTGGTGCGTTAGAAGCGCAGATGTATGGCGATGCGTTTGCCTTTATCTGATGTGTGACACGGTGCGCATCGACGTGCCGCTGCAAAAAAAAGCCCGCCCGGTTGGGCGGGAACACGTGCAAGTGTAGTGGTCAACGTATTAAACCCGTTCGAATACCGTCGCGATGCCCTGGCCTAAGCCAATGCACATGGTTGCCAGACCAAACTGTGCATCGCGACGCTCCATCAGATTCAGCAACGTGGTGCTGATACGAGCTCCGGAACATCCCAGCGGATGCCCGAGTGCGATTGCGCCGCCGTTAAGGTTCACTTTCTCATCCAGCTGCTCCAGCAGCCCTAAATCTTTCAGGCACGGCAGCGTCTGCGCGGCGAAGGCTTCGTTGAGTTCGAACAGATCGATATCCTGCACGCTCAGCCCGGCGCGCTTCAGCGCCAGCTTACTGGCCGGTACCGGGCCGTAACCCATGATCGACGGATCGCAGCCGACCACCGCCATGCTGCGGATGCGTGCGCGCGGCGACAGTCCCAGTTCGCGCGCCCGGCTTTCGCTCATGATCAGCATGGCGGCCGCGCCGTCGGACAGCGCCGACGAACTGCCGGCGGTAACCGTGCCGTTGACCGGATCGAACGCCGGACGCAGCGCGGCTAAGCCTTCAAGGCTGGTGTCCTCGCGAATCACTTCATCGCTGTCATAGCGTTTCAGCACGCCATCGGCATCGTGGCCGTAGGTCGGCACGATTTCGCGTTTGAAATCACCGCGCTGAGTGGCGGCCGCAGCGCGCTGGTGTGAACGCAGCGCGAAGGCGTCCTGCTGTTCACGGCTGATGTGGTGCATGCGCGCCAGCATCTCGGCGGTCAGCCCCATCATACCCGCCGCTTTCGCCACGGTGCGCCCCAGGCCAGGATGAAAATCCACGCCGTGGTTCATCGGTACGTGGCCCATATGTTCCACGCCGCCAATCAGACAGCTGTGGGCATCGCCGACCATAATCGCGCGCGCCGCATCGTGCAGCGCCTGCATGGACGAGCCGCACAGGCGATTGACGGTGCTGGCCGGCACGCGATGCGGGATCTCCGCCAGCAGCGCGGCGTTGCGGGCGATATTAAAGCCCTGTTCCAGCGTCTGCTGCACGCAGCCCCAGATAATGTCATCCAGCGCGGCGGCATCGACGGCCGGATTGCGGCTGAGGAGTTCGCGCATCAGATGGGCGGAGAGATCCTCGGCGCGCACCTGGCGAAAGGCGCCGCCTTTGGAACGGCCCATCGGCGTGCGCACGGCATCAACAATCACTACGTTTTCCATGTTCATTACCTCAGGCAGTTTGCAGCGCCGCTGCGTCAATCGGTTGAGCGACGGGATACCAGCTCTGATGCTGGTGGGCTTTCTGAACCAGCAGCTCAGGCAGCGCGTACAGCGGGCCGAGCGCGAGGTAGCGTTTAGCCTGATCGACGACATTGCTGATGCCCAGCGTGTCCATATAGCGGAACGCGCCACCGCGGAACGGCGGGAAGCCTAAGCCATACACCAGCGCCATATCCGCCTCGGCGGGGGAAGCGATGATGTTTTCTTCGAGGCAGCGCACCACTTCGTTCAGCATCGGCAGCATCATGCGGTTGGCGATCTCTTCATCGCTGAATACCCGCTTCGGTTCACATACCGGCTCCAGCAGCGCATCGACATCTGCATCGGCACGCTTCTGTGCTTTGCCTTTTTTATCCTGCTCCCAGCGGTAAAAGCCCTGGCCATTTTTCTGGCCGTAGCGTTTGGCTTCAAACAGCACATCAATGGCATCGCGGTAATCTTTCTGCATCCGCGACGGGAAGCCCTGCGCCATCACCTGTTGCGCATGATGCGCGGTATCAATGCCCACCACGTCCAGCAGCCACGCCGGCCCCATCGGCCAGCCAAACTGCTTCTCCATCACTTTATCGATCTGGCGGAAGTCCGCGCCGTCGCGCAGTAGCAGGCTGAAGGCGGCAAAGTAGGGGAACAGCACGCGGTTCACAAAGAAGCCGGGACAGTCATTCACCACAATCGGTGTTTTGCCCATCTTGCTGGCCCACGCCACCACTTTGCTGATGGTGGCTTCAGAGGTTTGCGTACCGCGAATCACTTCGACCAGCGGCATACGCGGCACCGGATTGAAGAAGTGCATGCCGCAGAAATTTTGTGGACGCTGCAGCGCCTGCGCCAGTTGGCTGATTGGAATGGTGGAGGTATTCGAGGCCAGCACGGCATCATCCCGCAGCTGCTGCTCGGTTTCAGCCAGCACTTTGGCTTTGATTTGCGGATTCTCGACCACCGCTTCGACCACCACATCGGCGCGATCAAAGCCGCTGTAATCCAGCGTCGGCTGAATGCTCGCCAGCACGCTCGCCAGCCTGGTACCGTCGATTTTGCCGCGCTCCAGCTGCTTATTAAGCAGCTTGCTGGCTTCATTCATGCCCAGCGTCAGCGCCTGCGGATTAATATCTTTCATCTTCACCGGCACGCCTTTCCAGGCCGACTGCCAGGCGATGCCGCCGCCCATGATCCCTGCGCCGAGTACCGCCGCCTGCTCTGGCGTGCCGGCCGCGCTGCTGTGTTTCTTCGCCAGGCCTTTTACGTACTGGTCATTGAGGAAGATGCCGACCAGCGCGCGTGCCACATCACTCTGCGCCAGCGGCACAAAGGCCGCGGTTTCCAGCTTCAGCGCATCATCACGGCCTAAGCCCGCTGCCGCTTCGATGGTTCGCACTGCGGCGATCGGGGCCGGATAGTGTTTACCGGCGGTTTGCTGCACCATGCTTTTGGCGAGGGTAAAACTCATCGCGGCTTCAATCGGACTGAGCTTAAGCGGTGCCAGCTTCGGCGCACGACGCGCCTGCCAGCTGCCCTGGGCTATGGCATCCTGCAGCATGGTCAGCGCCGCGCTGCGCAGCTTCTCGCTGCTGACCACCGCATCCACCAGACCGAGCTTCAGCGCGCTCGCGCCATCAATATCTTTACCGGCGGCGATGATCTCCAGCGCGCTGTCGGCACCGAGCAGGCGCGGCAGACGCACGCTGCCGCCGAAGCCCGGCATAATGCCGAGTTTGGTTTCCGGCAGGCCAATGCGCGCGGTGGGCGTGGCCACGCGGAAGTCGGTCGCCAGCACACACTCGCAGCCCCCGCCCAGCGCGTAGCCGTCGATGGCGGCGATGGTTGGCACCGGCAAATCTTCCAGACGATTAAAGATGCTGTTAGCGAATGTCAGCCACTGGCTAAGCTGCTCAGCGGGCGCATCAAACAGCGACAGGAATTCTGTGATATCCGCCCCGACAATAAACGCCGGTTTGGCGGAAGAGAGCAGCAGGCCGCGCAGCGTGCTTTGCTGCTCCAGTACGCTCAGCGCCTCGCCTAAGGCGGCGACGGTTTTGGTATCAAGTTTGTTCACCGAACCGGGCGCATCAAAAACCAGCTCGGCGATGCCATCGTCAAGCCAGTGCACTGAAAGGGTATCGCCTTGGTAGAGCATGTCCGTCTCCTGAAACGCGAAAGGTGATCTGGTCATACCAGATGATCAGGAGTGTGGGTGTCATGTTAATTTTTTGCAAACGAGAGTTTGCTTATTTGATACGGCGATCACAGCGCGCGCAGCACGGCATCCCCCGCGCGGCTGTGCTACACTGCCGCCACTTTCGCGACATCGGAGACAAGTCCATGGATTCACTGAAAACCCTGTATCACGCGCATATCTCAACGCTGCAGCAGCGTGCGCAACAGGTGCTGGCGCGCTTTAAGCTGGACGCCATGCTGATTCATTCAGGCGAGTTGCTGACCGTATTTCTTGACGATCATGACTATCCGTTTAAGGTGAATCCCCAGTTTAAAGCCTGGGTACCAGTGACGCAGGTGCCCAACTGCTGGCTGTGGATCGATGGCGTGAATAAACCCAAACTGTGGTTCTACTCGCCGGTCGATTACTGGCACAACGTCGAGCCATTGCCGGACAGCTTCTGGACCCAGGATGTTGAGGTCATCGGCCTGAAAAACGCTGACGATATCGCTCAGCTGTTGCCGGCACAGCGCGACAATGTAGCTTATATCGGGCCAGTACCGTCCCGCGCCACCCAGCTGGGCATCCACAGCGAGGGGATCAATCCTCAGGGCGTTATCGACTTCCTGCATTATCATCGCAGCATCAAAACCGATTACGAGCTGGCCTGTATGCGCGAAGCGCAGAAGCTGGCGGTGGCAGGCCATCGCGCAGCGAAAGAGGCGTTCTTCTCCGGCATGAGCGAGTTTGATATCAATCTTGCCTATCTGACCGCCACCGGCCACCGTGACATTGATGTACCGTATGGCAATATCATCGCGCTGAATGAACATGCTGCGGTGTTGCACTACACCCGGCTTGACCATCAGCCGCCGGCGAAACGTCACAGCTTCCTGATTGATGCCGGCGCAGAGTATCTTGGCTATGCGGCAGACCTGACGCGCAGCTACGCGGCGCAGAGCAAAACGCGCTACGCGGAAATGGTTGCTGCGATGAATAAAGAGGAGCTGGCGCTGATCGCTACGCTGAAAGCCGGCGTGCGCTATACCGATTACCATCTTCAAATGCATCAGCGTATCGCGCGTCTGCTGCTGAAGTTTGAACTGGTGCAGGGGCTGAGCGAAGAGACGCTGGTGGCGGAAAACCTCACCGGGCCGTTTATGCCGCACGGCCTCGGCCATCCGCTGGGCCTGCAGGTGCACGACGTTGCCGGGTTTATGCAGGACGACAGCGGCACGCATCTGGCGGCGCCATCGCAATATCCTTATCTGCGCTGTACACGGGTGCTGCAGCCGGGCATGGTGCTGACCATTGAACCGGGCTTCTATATTATCGATTCACTGCTGGCGCCGCTGCGCGGCGGTAAGTTCAGTCAGCACTTTGACTGGCAGGCGATTGATGCCCTGAAGCCGTACGGGGGCATTCGTATCGAGGATAATGTGGTGATTCACGCCAGCCGCATCGAAAACATGACGCGTGACTTGCATCTGGCCTGATGGACGCTTACGACATTCCCGCTGAGGCCGTCAGTCTCAGCGAGGAGACCATCAAAAAGAGCCGCTTTATTACCCTGCTGGCGCATACCGATGGGGTGGCCGCTGCGCGCGCCTTTGTGCAGCAGGTAAAGCACGAACACCCGACCGCGCGGCATCACTGCTGGGCCTGGGTGGCGGGCGCGCCCGATGATTCACAACAGCTGGGGTTTTCTGACGATGGCGAACCCTCCGGCACGGCCGGTAAGCCGATGCTGGCGCAGCTGATGGGCAGCGGCGTGGGCGAGATCACCGCCGTGGTGGTGCGCTATTATGGCGGTATCATGCTGGGCACCGGCGGGCTGGTAAAAGCCTACGGTGGCGGCGTGCAGCAGGGGCTGAAGCTGCTGGCGCGCCAGCGCAAAGTGCCGATGCAACGTTTTACCCTGCAGTGTGACTATGCGCAGCTGAGCGATATAGAGCGCCTGCTGCAGCGTTTTGACGGCAGCATTGAACAGAGCCATTATCAGGATCGCATTACGCTGCGTCTGGCGTTGCCCCATCCGCAGATTGATGGCTTCAGGCAAAACCTTTCTGATTACAGCCGGGGCGCTTTGGCGCTGATCCCGCTGGACAACTAACCGCATCTGTTTAAAGGAAACGGCTGAATGCATTTTCGCGCCATTACCCGCATCGTGGGCCTGCTGGTGATTCTGTTCTCGGTAACCATGATCCTGCCAGGCTTAGTGGCCCTGATTTATCGCGACGGTGCCGGGCGCGCGTTCAGTCAGACGTTTATGATGGCGATCGTCATCGGTTCGCTGCTGTGGTGGCCCAACCGCAAACAAAAAAGTGAGCTGAAACCGCGTGAAGGCTTTCTGATTGTGGTGCTGTTCTGGACCGTGCTGGGCAGCGTGGGGGCAATGCCGTTTATCTTCGCCGAGCAGCCACATCTGTCGGTGACCGACGCCTTCTTCGAATCGTTCTCTGGCTTAACCACCACCGGTGCCACTACGTTAGTAGGGCTCGACTCGCTGCCCAAAGCGATTCTGTTCTATCGCCAGATGCTGCAGTGGCTTGGCGGCATGGGGATCATCGTGCTGGCGGTGGCCATTCTGCCGATTCTTGGCGTCGGTGGTATGCAGCTGTATCGCGCCGAAATGCCGGGGCCGCTGAAAGATAACAAAATGCGCCCGCGCATTGCCGAAACGGCTAAAACCCTGTGGCTGATTTATGTACTGCTAACGGTGGCCTGTGCGCTGGCGCTGTGGCTGGCGGGCATGCCGATGTTTGATGCCATCGGTCACAGCTTCTCGACCATCGCCATCGGCGGTTTTTCTACCCATGATGCCAGCATCGGCTACTTCAATAGCCCGACCATTAATACCATCGTGGCGATTTTCCTGCTGATCTCCGGCTGTAACTACGGCCTGCACTTCTCGTTGCTCAGCGGGCGAAACCTGAAAGTCTACTGGCGCGATCCGGAATTCCGCATGTTCATTGGCGTGCAGCTGACGCTGGTGCTGATTTGTACCCTGGTGCTGTGGTTTCATAATGTCTATTCCAGCGGCTGGCAAACCCTCAATCAGGCGTTTTTCCAGGTGGTATCGATGGCGACGACGGCGGGCTTTACCACCGACAGTATTGCGCGCTGGCCGCTGTTCCTGCCGGTGCTGCTGCTGTGTTCAGCCTTTATCGGCGGTATGGCGGGTTCGACCGGCGGTGGCCTGAAGGTGATTCGTATTCTGCTGCTGTGCAAGCAGGGGTCGCGCGAACTGAAACGCCTGGTGCATCCCAATGCGGTCTATACCATTAAACTGGGGAACCGTGCGCTGCCGGAACGTATTCTCGAAGCGGTGTGGGGCTTTTTCTCGGCTTACGCGCTGGTGTTTCTGGTCAGCATGCTGGCGATTATCGCCACCGGCGTGGATGACTTCTCGGCCTTCGCCGCAGTGGCGGCGACGCTGAATAACCTTGGCCCGGGTCTGGGTGTGGTGGCAGATAACTTCACGTCGATGAATGATGTCGCCAAGTGGATTTTAATCTCCACCATGCTGTTTGGACGCCTTGAAGTGTTCACGCTGCTGGTGCTGTTCACGCCCACCTTCTGGCGCGAATAATAAAACAGGAATGAGTGATGAAAGCGTTGATTCTTTATTCCAGCCGTGACGGGCAAACCCGTGAAATCGCGGCGCGTATTGCCCGCACGCTGACACCGCAGCAGTTGTGCGATGTGCTGGATCTGGCACAGGCGCCGCAGGTGGAGTGGGCACAGTATGATCGCGTGCTGATTGGTGCTTCGATCCGCTATGGCCATTTCCAGCCTGAGCTGATGAAATTCGTCACGCAACATAAAGCGGCACTGCAGCAGCGCGTCAGCGGCTTTTTCAGCGTCAATCTTACTGCGCGCAAAGCCGATAAGTGCACGCCGGAAACCAATGCCTATACGCGTAAGTTCCTGGCGCAGTCACCGTGGCAACCGGATCGCTGTGCGGTGTTTGCCGGTGCGCTACGCTATCCACGCTATCGCTGGTTCGATCGCATCATGATTCAGTTCATTATGCGTATGACCGGCGGCGAAACGGATACATCGAAGGAAGTTGAATACACCGACTGGGAGAAAGTCACGCGTTTTGCCCAGGATTTCGCACAGTTACCAGGCAAATTGCCGCAAAATAACGCGTAGTGGTGAAATTTAGGCCGAACGATTATTTTTTTGCAATAAACCCTTGTCAGCCAGAATTAACGCCCTATAATGCGCCACCACTGAGACGGCAAAGCGGCAACGCAGACGGCTCAGCAGGGCGTGGAGTGATTCACCCCGCCGGAGAAAAACGCTGAAAAAAGTGTTTGACTCTGAAGGAGGAAAGCGTAATATACGCCACCTCGCGACAGCAGGCCGAACGCCGCGTCGCACCGCTCTTTAACAATTTATCAGACAATCTGTGTGGGCACTCGCAGGATTGATATCAGCGTCTCCGGACGTAAAAAATATCAAGTCTTTGCTGAGTGAACACGTAATTCATTACGAAGTTTAATTCACAGAGCATCGCTGCACTGGTTGCAGCAAATCAAACTTTAAATTGAAGAGTTTGATCATGGCTCAGATTGAACGCTGGCGGCAGGCCTAACACATGCAAGTCGAACGGCAGCACAGAAGAGCTTGCTCTTTGGGTGGCGAGTGGCGGACGGGTGAGTAATGTCTGGGAAACTGCCCGATGGAGGGGGATAACTACTGGAAACGGTAGCTAATACCGCATAACGTCGCGAGACCAAAGTGGGGGACCTTCGGGCCTCACACCATCGGATGTGCCCAGATGGGATTAGCTAGTAGGTGGGGTAATGGCTCACCTAGGCGACGATCCCTAGCTGGTCTGAGAGGATGACCAGCCACACTGGAACTGAGACACGGTCCAGACTCCTACGGGAGGCAGCAGTGGGGAATATTGCACAATGGGCGCAAGCCTGATGCAGCCATGCCGCGTGTATGAAGAAGGCCTTCGGGTTGTAAAGTACTTTCAGCGGGGAGGAAGGCGGTGAGGTTAATAACCTTGCCGATTGACGTTACCCGCAGAAGAAGCACCGGCTAACTCCGTGCCAGCAGCCGCGGTAATACGGAGGGTGCAAGCGTTAATCGGAATTACTGGGCGTAAAGCGCACGCAGGCGGTCTGTTAAGTCAGATGTGAAATCCCCGGGCTTAACCTGGGAACTGCATTTGAAACTGGCAGGCTTGAGTCTCGTAGAGGGGGGTAGAATTCCAGGTGTAGCGGTGAAATGCGTAGAGATCTGGAGGAATACCGGTGGCGAAGGCGGCCCCCTGGACGAAGACTGACGCTCAGGTGCGAAAGCGTGGGGAGCAAACAGGATTAGATACCCTGGTAGTCCACGCCGTAAACGATGTCGACTTGGAGGTTGTGCCCTTGAGGCGTGGCTTCCGGAGCTAACGCGTTAAGTCGACCGCCTGGGGAGTACGGCCGCAAGGTTAAAACTCAAATGAATTGACGGGGGCCCGCACAAGCGGTGGAGCATGTGGTTTAATTCGATGCAACGCGAAGAACCTTACCTGGCCTTGACATCCAGAGAACTTAGCAGAGATGCTTTGGTGCCTTCGGGAACTCTGAGACAGGTGCTGCATGGCTGTCGTCAGCTCGTGTTGTGAAATGTTGGGTTAAGTCCCGCAACGAGCGCAACCCTTATCCTTTGTTGCCAGCGGCTCGGCCGGGAACTCAAAGGAGACTGCCGGTGATAAACCGGAGGAAGGTGGGGATGACGTCAAGTCATCATGGCCCTTACGGCCAGGGCTACACACGTGCTACAATGGCGCATACAAAGAGAAGCGACCTCGCGAGAGCAAGCGGACCTCATAAAGTGCGTCGTAGTCCGGATTGGAGTCTGCAACTCGACTCCATGAAGTCGGAATCGCTAGTAATCGTAGATCAGAATGCTACGGTGAATACGTTCCCGGGCCTTGTACACACCGCCCGTCACACCATGGGAGTGGGTTGCAAAAGAAGTAGGTAGCTTAACCTTCGGGAGGGCGCTTACCACTTTGTGATTCATGACTGGGGTGAAGTCGTAACAAGGTAACCGTAGGGGAACCTGCGGTTGGATCACCTCCTTACCTGAAGATACCTTCCCGCGAAGTGCTCACACAGATTGTCTGATAGAAAAGTAACGAGCAGGACGGCTGCGAAGTCGTGACACTTTGTGTCCCCTTCGTCTAGCGGTTAGGACTCCGCCCTTTCACGGCGGCAACAGGGGTTCGAATCCCCTAGGGGACGCCACTGCTTGGTGACAGGTGAAAGGTGTCTCCACAGAATATCTCAAAACTGACGGTAACGTCGTGTTTGAGATATTGCTCTTTAACAATCCGGAACAAGCTGAAAATTTGAAACGACGCGTCGTGTTCATTCTCCGTAATAAGAATGAAATGGCGATGCGTTCGGGTCTCTCAAATGCTTGCAGTCTGCAGCGTTGCAAAACGCCTGTGGGTTGTGAGGTTAAGCGACTAAGCGTACACGGTGGATGCCCTGGCAGTCAGAGGCGATGAAGGACGTGCTAATCTGCGAAAAGCGACGGTAAGGTGATATGAACCGCTACAGCCGTCGATGTCCGAATGGGGAAACCCAGTGTGTTTCGACACACTATCGTTAACTGAATACATAGGTTAACGAGGCGAACCGGGGGAACTGAAACATCTAAGTACCCCGAGGAAAAGAAATCAACCGAGATTCCCCCAGTAGCGGCGAGCGAACGGGGAGCAGCCCAGGACCTGAATCAGCTTGTGCATCAGTGGAAGCGTCTGGAAAGTCGCGCGATACCGGGTGACAGCCCCGTACACGAAGATGCATGAGTTGTGAGTCCGACGAGTAGGGCGGGACACGTGGTATCCTGTCTGAATATGGGGGGACCATCCTCCAAGGCTAAATACTCCTGACTGACCGATAGTGAACCAGTACCGTGAGGGAAAGGCGAAAAGAACCCCGGCGAGGGGAGTGAAACAGAACCTGAAACCGTGTACGTACAAGCAGTGGGAGCCTACTTGTTAGGTGACTGCGTACCTTTTGTATAATGGGTCAGCGACTTATATTCTGTAGCAAGGTTAACCGCATAGGGGAGCCGAAGGGAAACCGAGTCTTAATTGGGCGTTAAGTTGCAGGGTATAGACCCGAAACCCGGTGATCTAGCCATGGGCAGGTTGAAGGTTGGGTAACACTAACTGGAGGACCGAACCGACTAATGTTGAAAAATTAGCGGATGACTTGTGGCTGGGGGTGAAAGGCCAATCAAACCGGGAGATAGCTGGTTCTCCCCGAAAGCTATTTAGGTAGCGCCTCGTGAACTCATCTCCGGGGGTAGAGCACTGTTTCGGCTAGGGGGCCATCCCGGCTTACCAACCCGATGCAAACTGCGAATACCGGAGAATGTTATCACGGGAGACACACGGCGGGTGCTAACGTCCGTCGTGAAGAGGGAAACAACCCAGACCGCCAGCTAAGGTCCCAAAGTCATGGTTAAGTGGGAAACGATGTGGGAAGGCACAGACAGCCAGGATGTTGGCTTAGAAGCAGCCATCATTTAAAGAAAGCGTAATAGCTCACTGGTCGAGTCGGCCTGCGCGGAAGATGTAACGGGGCTAAACCATGCACCGAAGCTGCGGCAGCGACACTATGTGTTGTTGGGTAGGGGAGCGTTCTGTAAGCCGCTGAAGGTGTGCTGTGAGGCACGCTGGAGGTATCAGAAGTGCGAATGCTGACATAAGTAACGATAAAGCGGGTGAAAAGCCCGCTCGCCGGAAGACCAAGGGTTCCTGTCCAACGTTAATCGGGGCAGGGTGAGTCGACCCCTAAGGCGAGGCTGAAAAGCGTAGTCGATGGGAAACAGGTTAATATTCCTGTACTTGGTGTTACTGCGAAGGGGGGACGGAGAAGGCTAGGTTATCCGGGCGACGGTTGTCCCGGTTTAAGCGTGCAGGTGTGAAGACCAGGCAAATCCGGTCTTCTTTAACACTGAGGCGTGACGACGAGCCGCCACGGCGGTGAAGTAACTGATGCCCTGCTTCCAGGAAAAGCCTCTAAGCTCCAGGTAACACGAAATCGTACCCCAAACCGACACAGGTGGTCAGGTAGAGAATACCAAGGCGCTTGAGAGAACTCGGGTGAAGGAACTAGGCAAAATGGTGCCGTAACTTCGGGAGAAGGCACGCTGGCGCGTAGGTGAAGGGACTTGCTCCCGGAGCCGAGGCCAGTCGAAGATACCAGCTGGCTGCAACTGTTTATTAAAAACACAGCACTGTGCAAACACGAAAGTGGACGTATACGGTGTGACGCCTGCCCGGTGCCGGAAGGTTAATTGATGGGGTTATCCGCAAGGAGAAGCTCTTGATCGAAGCCCCGGTAAACGGCGGCCGTAACTATAACGGTCCTAAGGTAGCGAAATTCCTTGTCGGGTAAGTTCCGACCTGCACGAATGGCGTAATGATGGCCAGGCTGTCTCCACCCGAGACTCAGTGAAATTGAAATCGCTGTGAAGATGCAGTGTACCCGCGGCAAGACGGAAAGACCCCGTGAACCTTTACTATAGCTTGACACTGAACATTGAGCCTTGATGTGTAGGATAGGTGGGAGGCTTTGAAGCGCGGACGCCAGTCTGCGTGGAGCCAACCTTGAAATACCACCCTTTAATGTTTGATGTTCTAACGTAGGCCCGTTACCCGGGCTGCGGACAGTGTCTGGTGGGTAGTTTGACTGGGGCGGTCTCCTCCCAAAGCGTAACGGAGGAGCACGAAGGTTGGCTAATCCTGGTCGGACATCAGGAGGTTAGTGCAATGGCATAAGCCAGCTTGACTGCGAGAGTGACGGCTCGAGCAGGTGCGAAAGCAGGTCATAGTGATCCGGTGGTTCTGAATGGAAGGGCCATCGCTCAACGGATAAAAGGTACTCCGGGGATAACAGGCTGATACCGCCCAAGAGTTCATATCGACGGCGGTGTTTGGCACCTCGATGTCGGCTCATCACATCCTGGGGCTGAAGTAGGTCCCAAGGGTACGGCTGTTCGCCGTTTAAAGTGGTACGCGAGCTGGGTTTAGAACGTCGTGAGACAGTTCGGTCCCTATCTGCCGTGGGCGCTGGAGAATTGAGGGGGGTTGCTCCTAGTACGAGAGGACCGGAGTGAACGCACCGCTGGTGTTCGGGTTGTCATGCCAATGGCACTGCCCGGTAGCTAAGTGCGGAAGAGATAAGTGCTGAAAGCATCTAAGCACGAAACTTGCCCCGAGATGAGTTCTCCCTGACCCTTTAAGGGTCCTGAAGGGACGTTGAAGACGACGACGTTGATAGGCCGGGTGTGTAAGCGCAGCGATGCGTTGAGCTAACCGGTACTAATGACCCGTGAGGCTTAACCTTACAACGCCAGAGGCGTTTTGGTCTGAGAGACCGGAGAATTTTCAGCTTGTGACGGAAAAATTAGCGGAAACGAAAGATTTTGCGCTGAGGCAAGGCGGCAGGCCGGAGGAAAGGAAGGAGCATACACGAGTATGTGACTGACTTTACGAGGGCGGCCAACGCGGCATCAGTGAAAAAGATTCGTTTCGCGCACCAGAATTTGCCTGGCGGCAACAGCGCGGTGGTCCCACCTGACCCCATGCCGAACTCAGAAGTGAAACGCCGTAGCGCCGATGGTAGTGTGGGGCCTCCCCATGCGAGAGTAGGGAACTGCCAGGCATCAAACCCGTAAAAAAGCCCCGGACGAAAGTCCGGGGCTTTTTTACGTCCGTACTCCGGCAAATTTCCCGCTAAAAACGCGAAAACTCCCCACTGTAAAACCGTGCAATCGGGTAAACTACGGCCAGATTAATCAGTAAAGGCCGTAACATGTCCAGCCCTCAGACTTCCCTGAAAGCGTTCAACACACTGGGTCTTGCAATCGCGGCTGAAAAGCTTGTTGTTGCGGATAGCGCAGAAGCCATTTCCTCTGCCTGGCACGCCAGCCAGCAGAATAATCAGCCGTTTATGGTGCTTGGCGAGGGCAGTAACGTCCTGTTCCTCGAAGATTTTGCCGGCTGCGTGGTGATTAACGCGATTAAAGGCATCACCCTGGAAGAGCACGACGAAGCCTGGCATCTGCACGTGGGTGCTGGCGAAAACTGGCATCAGTTGGTTGAGCACACTCTAAAGAAAGGCCTCACCGGGCTGGAAAATCTGGCGCTGATTCCAGGCGTGACGGGATCGGCACCCATCCAGAACATTGGCGCTTACGGTGTTGAATTTAAAGATATTTGCCAGTACGTCGAGGTGTTACACCTGCCGGATAGCACAGTCACGCGTCTGCACCGTGATGAGTGCCAGTTTGGCTATCGCGACAGCATCTTCAAACACGCGATGAAGCATGACTATGTGATTGTGGCCGTCGGGCTGCGTCTGGCGAAGCAGTGGAAACCGGTGCTGAGCTATGGCGATCTGGCGAAGCTCAATCCCGCCACCGTATGCGCGTGGGACGTATTCAATGCGGTGTGCCATATGCGGCAAAGTAAGCTGCCCGATCCGCGCGTAACAGGCAATGTAGGCAGTTTCTTTAAAAACCCCCTGATTTCCGCTCAGCAGGCAGAGGTATTGCTCACGCACTATCCTGCTATGCCGCACTATCCACAGCACAGTGGTGAAGTCAAGCTGGCCGCCGGCTGGCTGATCGATCAGTGTGCGTTGAAAGGCTACCGTCTTGGCGGCGCTGCGGTGCATCGTCAGCAGGCACTGGTACTGATCAATGAAGACAATGCCACACCGCAGGATATTGTCGCCCTGGCCCATCATGTGCGCCAGGAGGTGGGGAAAAAATTTGCCGTGTGGCTGGAGCCAGAGGTGCGGTTTATTGGCGCGCAGGGCGAGCGTAACGCCGTCGAGGTGATTTCATGAAAGATCATAGCGTTCCATTAAAACTGGTCGCCCTGCTGGCCGATGGCGAATTTCACTCTGGTGAACAACTGGGTGAAGCGCTCGGTATGAGCCGCGCTGCCGTGAATAAACATATTCAGACGCTGAAAAGCTGGGGCCTGGATGTCTACACCGTGACAGGGAAAGGCTACAGCCTGCCAGCGCCCATTCAGCTGCTGAATGAAGAGGCGATCCTGGCGCATCTGCATCAGGCAGATCTGGCGGTGATTCCGGTTATTGACTCCACGAATCAGTATTTACTCGATCGCATGGACCAGCTGAACTCCGGCTATGCATGCATCGCGGAATATCAACAGGCCGGGCGCGGCCGGCGCGGACGGAAATGGTTCTCGCCGTTTGGCGCCAATCTCTACATGTCCATGTACTGGCGACTGGAGCAGGGGCCAGCTGCGGCAATGGGCCTGAGTCTGGTGATTGGTATCGTGATGGCAGAGGTTATCCAGTCGCTGGGCGCGGCAGACGTCCGCGTTAAGTGGCCAAATGACCTCTATCTGCAGGATCGTAAACTGGCGGGTATTCTGGTTGAGCTCACCGGTAAAACCGGCGATGCGGCGCAAATTGTGATGGGCGCGGGGATCAACCTGGTGATGCGGGGCGAAGGCACGGCGGAAATCAATCAGGGTTGGATCAATCTGCAGGAAGCCGGCATTGAGATCAATCGTAACGAACTCGCCGCCAGGTTGATAAACCGTCTGCGTGAAGCTTTACCGCTGTTTGAACGCGATGGGCTGGCGCCGTTTGTCGGCCGCTGGGAAGCGCTGGATAACTTTATCCATCGTCCGGTGAAACTGCTGATTGGCGATCGTGAAGTGCATGGCATTGCGCGCGGAATTGATAAGCAGGGCGGTTTATTGCTGGAACAGGATGGTGAGATTAAATCCTGGGTCGGTGGGGAAATCTCATTACGTCCCGCTAATTAACACAGTAAACAGTAATGCATTAAATGCCCTGACAAAGCAGGGCGTTTTAATACTATTTCCGTAACCGCACGCTTTGCACGGCATGATCCGCAGACTTGGTCATGATCAGGCTGGCCCGCTCACGTGTAGGTAAGATGTTTTCTTTTAAATTCAGCCAGTTAATCTCTTTCCATAACCCACGTGCAATACTCTCTGCTTCCTCTTCAGGCAGCTGGGAATAGTGGTGGAAATAAGAGTCCGGATCGCTGAAGGCACCTTCGCGGAATTTAAGAAAGCGATTAACGTACCAGCGCTCTAATAAGTTTTCTGGCGCATCGACATATATTGAAAAGTCGACGAAATCTGAGACAAATACATGATGCGGATCGTGCGGATAATCCATACCGCTCTGCAGGACGTTCAGCCCTTCCAGAATCAGGATGTCCGGCTGCTGCACCACCTTATCGCCATCCGGGATGACATCGTATATCAGGTGTGAATACACCGGTGCGGTGACCTGACTGGCGCCCGATTTCAAATCCGATACGAACTTCACCAGTCGATGCATATCATACGACTGCGGGAAGCCTTTCTTCTTCATCAGGCCGCGCTCTTTCAGCACCGCATTAGGGTGCAAAAAGCCATCGGTGGTGATGAGTTCCACCTTGCGGTGCTCGGGCCAGCGGCTAAGCAGCGCCTGTAACACGCGCGCGGTGGTGCTTTTACCGACGGCGACACTGCCGGCAATACTGATAATGTAAGGGATCTTCTGGCCATTGGTGCCAAGGAACTGCTCCAGCACCGCCTGACGGCGCAGATTTGAACTGATATAGAAGTTCAGCAGACGTGATAGCGGCAGGTAGATCTCAGCGACTTCTTCCAGCGAAAGATCTTCATTGATACCGCGCAGCCGTTCAATTTCGCTGGCGGCCAGCGTCATCGGTACGGAATCTCGCAGCGCAGCCCATTGCTGGCGATCAAACTGCAGGTAGGGCGTCGTCAGTGGCGTCGTTTTTTTACTCATAAGCATGCATCTGACCGCAAATTCTGGCTCATCAACACCTTGCAGCAACAGGCATACAGCGATGTGTCGAACTCAGTTGCACGTCACAGGGGTAATTTAACGAGAACAATGGGCAGGAGGGTAACACCAGTGTGACTTTAAAAAGAAGTAAAATGATAAACCTGAGCACGCTTTCGTAAGCAGGCCCGCATTTTTATGATCACAGTGTGAGGCTAACGCGGTATCAAAGAATAATCAGGCTGTGGGCTGGCGGAAAAACAAACCATGTTTGCTGCTTTTTGCTGCGCTGGCGGGGCGTTTTGCGAGGATTTGCACAAATAGTAAGCGGTAGTGCAAATTTAGCAATTTTTTTGTTGCATCCTGAACCCGGTCTTCCTAGAATGCGCGTCACTTGATGCCGGCTTAGCTCAGTTGGTAGAGCAACTGACTTGTAATCAGTAGGTCACCAGTTCGATTCCGGTAGCCGGCACCATCAAGTAGGTGGGATTCCCGAGCGGCCAAAGGGAGCAGACTGTAAATCTGCCGTCACAGACTTCGAAGGTTCGAATCCTTCTCCCACCACCATCTCAACCTCTCGGTTGAGCGTCAGATAAAGGCTTATCTGATGGGTGAGTTCAACTCTCTCACCTTCGAATTCAGATTGCGCAGTAGCGTGATCACCGTCAGTCGGAAACTCTGACTGGCTCGAATAATAGAAGGTCTTCTTTTATTATTCATAAGCTACAGAAAGAACAGGTAGCCGAGTTCCAGGATGCGGGCATCGTATAATGGCTATTACCTCAGCCTTCCAAGCTGATGATGCGGGTTCGATTCCCGCTGCCCGCTCCAGATGTGCTGATATGGCTCAGTTGGTAGAGCGCACCCTTGGTAAGGGTGAGGTCCCCAGTTCGACTCTGGGTATCAGCACCACTTCCTTTATCTCTCTCCTGATTCTCTCTCTGTAAAACTAACATCAGGTTTTGCCTGGTTAATGTGACGATATCTTTGATATATCCGTGTCTTAGAGGGACAAGCGATGGCTAAAGAGCAATTTCAACGTAACAAACTGCACGTAAACGTGGGCACCATCGGTCACGTCGACCACGGTAAAACCACTCTGACTGCGGCAATCACCACCGTTCTGGCTAAAACCTACGGCGGCCAGGCGCGTGCATTCGATCAGATCGATAACGCGCCAGAAGAGAAGGCTCGTGGTATCACCATCAACACCTCTCACGTTGAATATGAAACCCCGACCCGTCACTACGCACACGTTGACTGCCCAGGCCACGCCGACTATGTGAAAAACATGATCACCGGTGCTGCGCAGATGGACGGCGCGATCCTGGTTGTTGCTGCGACTGATGGCCCAATGCCACAGACCCGTGAGCACATCCTGCTGGGTCGTCAGGTTGGCGTTCCTTACATCATCGTGTTCCTGAACAAGTGCGACATGGTTGATGACGAAGAGCTGCTGGAACTGGTTGAGATGGAAGTGCGTGACCTGCTGTCTGCTTACGACTTCCCTGGCGACGATACCCCAATCGTACGCGGTTCTGCGCTGAAAGCGCTGGAAGGCGAAGCTGAGTGGGAAGCGAAAATCGTTGAGCTGGCTGAGCACCTGGATAGCTACATCCCCGATCCAGTCCGTGCTATCGACCTGCCGTTCCTGCTGCCAATCGAAGACGTATTCTCAATCTCTGGCCGTGGTACCGTTGTTACCGGTCGTGTTGAGCGCGGCATCGTGAAAGTGGGCGACGAAGTAGAAATCGTTGGTATCAAAGCGACTGCCAAGTCTACCTGTACCGGTGTTGAAATGTTCCGCAAACTGCTGGACCAGGGTCAGGCAGGCGAGAACTGTGGTGTTCTGCTGCGCGGTATCAAGCGTGAAGAGATCCAGCGTGGTCAGGTTCTGGCTAAGCCAGGCACTATCAAGCCACACACCCAGTTCGAGTCAGAAGTTTACGTTCTGTCTAAAGACGAAGGCGGCCGTCATACTCCGTTCTTCAAAGGCTACCGTCCACAGTTCTACTTCCGTACCACTGACGTAACCGGTTCAGTAGAGCTGCCAGAAGGCGTTGAGATGGTAATGCCAGGCGACAACATCAAAATGGTTGTTACCCTGATCCATCCAATCGCAATGGACGAAGGTCTGCGCTTCGCAATCCGCGAAGGCGGCCGTACCGTTGGCGCGGGCGTTGTTGCTAAAGTTATCGCGTAATAGCGATAATATTTGACGCAATGCACACGGAAAGGGCATCATTTGATGCCCTTTTGTACGCTGTTAACCAGAACCTGGCTCATCAGTGATTTTCGATCATAATCATTGCTGAGACAGGCTCTGTATTACGGCGCTGGATACCGAGTTATGCCCAAAAGCGCATTCGGTTTGGATGCCTCGCTCTGCGGGGCAGAATAGTTTCTGAATTATTGTGGCAGGTTGGTTTATGAGTGCGAATACCGAAGCTCAAGGGAGCGGGCGCGGCCTGGAAGCGGTAAAGTGGGTAGTTGTGATCGCATTGCTGCTGGTAGCAATCGTCGGTAACTACCTGTATCGCGATGTGACACTGCCTTTACGCGCGCTGGCTGTCGTGGTGTTGATCGCTGCGGCGGGCGGCATTGCGTTGCTGACCACCAAAGGCAAAGCAACCGTGGCTTTTGCACGTGAAGCAAGAACCGAAATGCGTAAGGTCATCTGGCCAACTCGCCAGGAAACATTGCACACCACGTTAATCGTTGCCGCGGTCACTGCCGTGATGTCACTGATTTTGTGGGGGCTGGATGGTATTCTGGTCCGTCTGGTATCGTTTATCACTGGCCTGAGGTTCTGAGATGTCTGAAGCTCCAAAAAAACGCTGGTACGTCGTTCAGGCGTTTTCCGGTTTTGAAGCCCGCGTAGCCAAGTCGCTGCAAGAGCATATCAAACTGCACAACATGGAAGAACTGTTTGGCGAAGTCATGGTGCCGACTGAAGAAGTCGTGGAAATCCGTGGCGGCCAGCGTCGCAAAAGTGAACGCAAATTCTTCCCTGGTTACGTACTGGTCCAGATGGTGATGAATGACGCCAGCTGGCACTTAGTGCGCAGTGTACCGCGTGTAATGGGCTTCATTGGTGGTACCTCTGACCGTCCGGCACCGATCAGTGATAAAGAAGTGGATGCGATCATGAACCGCCTGCAGCAGGTGGGTGATAAGCCGCGTCCGAAAACGCTGTTCGAGCCAGGCGAGATGGTGCGTGTCAACGACGGCCCGTTTGCCGACTTCAACGGTGTGGTCGAAGAAGTGGATTACGAGAAGAGCCGCCTGAAGGTTTCTGTTTCTATCTTCGGCCGTGCAACGCCGGTAGAACTCGACTTTGCTCAGGTGGAGAAAGGCTAAGCCGTTTGTTCACTTTTTAGCTCTTGCGGAAGGCGCGAAATTTACCTATAATTTCGCGCCTTTTGTTTTTATGCGCTGGCAACAGCGTGTAAATCGTTATCACGGGGAGCCTGTTCGCCAGGCGCTATACCCAATAGAGGAAATATCATGGCCAAGAAAGTACAAGCCTACGTCAAGCTGCAGGTTGCAGCTGGTATGGCTAACCCGAGCCCACCAGTTGGTCCGGCTCTGGGTCAGCAGGGTGTTAACATCATGGAATTCTGTAAA
Source organism: Pantoea dispersa (assembly GCF_019890955.1). NCBI lineage: Bacteria > Pseudomonadati > Pseudomonadota > Gammaproteobacteria > Enterobacterales > Erwiniaceae > Pantoea > Pantoea dispersa. The sequence continues at coordinate 3,714,078 of NZ_CP082346.1, read as the reverse complement.
GCGTTCAACGCCAAAACAGAATCACTGGAAAAGGGTCTGCCGACTCCAGTAGTTATCACCGTATACAGCGACCGTTCTTTCACCTTCGTTACCAAAACGCCTCCGGCTGCCGTTCTGCTGAAAAAAGCAGCAGGCATCAAGTCTGGTTCTGGTAAGCCGAACAAAGATAAAGTCGGTAAAGTAACTCGTGCTCAGGTACGTGAAATCGCAGAAACCAAAGCTGCGGACATGACTGGTGCTGACGTAGAAGCGATGACTCGCTCTATCGAAGGTACTGCTCGTTCCATGGGCCTGGTAGTGGAGGACTAAGAAATGGCTAAGCTGACCAAGCGCATGCGCGTGATCCGTGACAAGGTTGATGCGACTAAACAGTATGACATCAACGAAGCTGTTGCTCTGCTGAAAGAACTGGCTACCGCTAAATTCGTAGAGAGCGTGGACGTTGCTGTTAACCTCGGCATCGATGCACGTAAATCTGACCAGAACGTGCGCGGCGCGACCGTTCTGCCACACGGTACTGGTCGTTCAGTACGTGTTGCCGTCTTTACCCAGGGCGCAAACGCTGAAGCTGCTAAAGCAGCTGGCGCTGAGCTGGTAGGTATGGAAGACCTGGCTGATCAGATCAAGAAAGGCGAAATGAACTTTGACGTTGTTATTGCTTCTCCGGATGCAATGCGCGTTGTTGGCCAGCTGGGCCAGGTTCTGGGCCCACGTGGTCTGATGCCAAACCCGAAAGTTGGTACCGTAACTCCTAACGTTGCTGAAGCTGTGAAAAACGCTAAAGCGGGTCAGGTTCGTTACCGTAACGACAAAAACGGCATCATCCACACCACCATCGGTAAAGTGGACTTCGATGCTGACAAACTGAAAGAAAACCTGGAATCTCTGCTGGTTGCGCTGAAAAAAGCTAAACCTGCTCAGGCGAAAGGCGTGTACATCAAGAAAGTCAGCATCTCTACCACCATGGGCGCCGGCGTTGCCGTTGACCAGGCTGGTCTGAACGCAGCAGCAAACTAATTGCTGCTTGTAACGGGCGAAAAATTCATCTAGAATCTTACGCCCGTTGTTCTGGTTGATCCGTCAATTCAGAACCCAAATTCATAGTCGCGGAGTGCACAGGTCTAAACACCTTGTCATTCAGCGATTAAGGTTGGAGCCAGGCCTGATCCTGGCCTCCGTCCAAGACCGCAGGAGCAGAACCTCTTCGGAAGTGATGCTTAATATCCTGCGTAGACGGTGACAGAACCAAAAAGAATTTTTTCTTCACTGGATTCTGCTCACCGTGTAACGCGCTTACGGCCTTCGGGTGTGTAAGTGAAGTGAGTTCCGGGAAATTTTCCCGGTCAAATCCAGGAGCAAAGCTAATGGCATTAAATCTTCAAGGCAAACAAGCAATTGTTGCTGAAGTTAGCGAAGTAGCCAAAGGCGCGCTTTCAGCGGTTGTTGCGGATTCCCGTGGCGTTACCGTTGATAAAATGACTGAACTGCGTAAAGCAGGTCGTGAAGCTGGCGTCTACATGCGTGTTGTTCGTAACACCCTGCTGCGCCGCGTCGTTGAAGGTACTCCATTCGAGTGCCTGAAAGACACGTTTGTTGGTCCGACCCTGATTGCATACTCTATGGAACACCCGGGCGCTGCTGCTCGTCTGTTCAAAGAGTTCGCGAAAGCGAATGCAAACTTTGAGGTCAAAGCTGCAGCCTTTGAAGGTGAGCTGATCCCGGCGGCACAAATTGACCGTCTGGCAACGCTGCCGACTTACGAAGAAGCACTGGCACGTCTGATGTCGACCATGAAAGAAGCTGCTGCTGGCAAGCTGGTCCGCACTCTGGCTGCTGTTCGCGACGCGAAAGAAGCGGCTTAAGGCCAGATTCTTTTTCTTCGTACTTGCTAACGTATAAACTTTTACTGATTCTTAGGAACAATTGTCATGTCTATCACTAAAGATCAAATCCTGGAAGCCGTTGCAGCTATGTCCGTAATGGAAGTAGTTGAGCTGGTTTCTGCTATGGAAGAAAAATTCGGCGTTTCTGCTGCTGCTGCTGTCGCTGTTGCTGCTGGCCCGGCTGAAGCTGTTGAAGAGAAAACTGAATTCGACGTTATCCTGAAAGCTGCTGGCGCGAACAAAGTTGCTGTAATCAAAGCCGTTCGTGGCGCAACTGGTCTGGGCCTGAAAGAAGCTAAAGACCTGGTTGAAGCTGCTCCAGCTGCAATCAAAGAAGGCATCAGCAAAGACGACGCAGCTGCACTTGAAGCTGCTCTGAAAGAAGCTGGCGCTGAAGTTGAAGTTAAGTAAGACAACCCTCGGGTTGCAGTCTGCGTAAACAGACTGATGGCTGGTGACTTTTTGGTCACCAGCCTTTTTGCGCTACAGGGGAATGATGGCGTTTCGCACTGTTTGTCCATTGTTCCTCTTCAATATCTTTTTCTATCGACGACTTAATATACCGCTTTCCTGTGAGGGTTCCCTGCCTGCGCAACGGCGATGAAATGATTTAAGAGTGATAGAAAGATGTATTGCATGGGGTGCCGCGCATCGCATGAAAAACAAAATAGTGTTGCATGAACTGTCCCTTCAGGACGGACAGCGTGGGTCGACTTGTCAGCTAGCTGAGGAACCCTATGGTTTACTCCTATACCGAGAAAAAACGTATTCGTAAGGATTTTGGTAAACGTCCACAAGTACTGGATGTGCCTTATCTCCTTTCTATCCAGCTTGACTCGTTCCAGAAGTTTATCGAGCAAGATCCAGAAGGCCAGTACGGTCTGGAAGCAGCCTTCCGTTCCGTGTTCCCAATCGCGAGCTACAGCGGCAACTCTGAGTTGCAGTATGTCAGCTACCGTCTGGGTGAGCCGGTGTTTGACGTGACAGAATGTCAGATCCGTGGCGTGACGTATTCCGCACCGCTGCGCGTTAAACTGCGTCTGGTGATCTACGAGCGCGAAGCGCCGGAAGGCACCGTCAAAGACATCAAAGAACAAGAAGTGTACATGGGCGAAATTCCGCTCATGACCGACAACGGTACCTTTGTCATCAACGGTACTGAGCGTGTTATCGTTTCTCAGCTGCATCGTAGTCCTGGCGTATTCTTTGACAGCGATAAGGGTAAAACGCACTCTTCCGGTAAAGTGCTGTATAACGCACGTATTATCCCTTACCGCGGTTCATGGCTCGACTTCGAGTTTGACCCGAAAGACAACCTGTTCGTCCGTATTGACCGTCGTCGTAAGCTGCCGGCCAGTATCATCCTGCGCGCGCTGGATTACACCACTGAGCAGATTCTCGATCTGTTCTTCGAAAAAGTGGTGTTTGAAATCCGCGACAACAAGCTGCAGATGGAACTGGTGCCTGAGCGCCTGCGTGGTGAAACCGCCTCCTTCGATATCGAAGCCAACGGCACGGTCTACGTTGAGAAAGGTCGTCGCATCACTGCGCGCCACATCCGTCAGCTGGAAAAAGACAACATTCAGCACATCGAAGTGCCGGTCGAGTACATCGCGGGCAAAGTGGTCGCGAAAGATTACATCGATCTGAACACCGGTGAGCTGATCGTACCGGCGAACATGGAGCTGTCACTGGATCTGCTGGCGAAACTGAGCCAGTCCGGTCACAAGCGCATTGAAACCCTGTTCACCAACGACCTGGATCACGGCCCGTACATTTCTGAGACGCTGCGCGTTGACCCAACCAACGATCGCCTGAGCGCGCTGGTTGAGATCTACCGCATGATGCGTCCTGGCGAGCCGCCAACGCGTGAAGCCGCAGAAAACCTGTTCGAGAACCTGTTCTTCTCTGAAGATCGTTACGATCTGTCGGCCGTTGGCCGCATGAAGTTTAACCGTTCTCTGCTGCGTGACGAGATCGAAGGTTCCGGTATCCTGAGCAAAGACGACATCATCGAAGTGATGAAGAAGCTCATCGGTATCCGTAACGGTATTGGCGAAGTGGATGATATCGACCACCTCGGCAACCGTCGTATCCGTTCGGTCGGCGAAATGGCGGAAAACCAGTTCCGCGTTGGCCTGGTGCGTGTAGAGCGCGCCGTGAAAGAGCGTCTGTCTCTGGGCGACCTCGACACGCTGATGCCACAGGACATGATCAACGCCAAGCCAATTTCGGCCGCGGTGAAAGAGTTCTTTGGTTCCAGCCAGCTGTCCCAGTTTATGGACCAGAACAACCCGCTGTCTGAGATTACGCACAAACGTCGTATCTCTGCTCTGGGCCCAGGCGGTCTGACCCGTGAACGCGCCGGCTTCGAAGTGCGTGACGTACACCCGACTCACTACGGTCGCGTATGTCCAATCGAAACCCCGGAAGGTCCGAACATCGGTCTGATCAACTCACTCTCTGTTTACGCGCAGACTAACGAATACGGCTTCCTCGAAACGCCGTACCGCCGCGTGGTTGACGGTAAAGTGAGTGATGAAATTCATTACCTCTCTGCTATCGAAGAGGGTAACTACGTTATCGCTCAGGCGAACACCAACCTCGCCGATGACGGCAGCTTTGTTGACGATCTCGTCACGTGCCGTAGCAAAGGTGAATCGAGCCTGTTCAGCCGCGATCAGGTTGACTACATGGACGTTTCCACCCAGCAGGTGGTTTCTGTCGGTGCGTCACTGATCCCGTTCCTGGAGCACGATGATGCTAACCGCGCCCTGATGGGTGCGAACATGCAACGTCAGGCTGTACCTACCCTGCGTGCTGACAAGCCGCTGGTTGGTACCGGTATGGAACGTGCTGTTGCAGTCGACTCCGGTGTAACTGCTGTCGCGAAACGTGGTGGTACCGTGCAGTACGTCGATGCGTCACGTATCGTTATCAAAGTTAACGAAGACGAGATGTATCCGGGCGAAGCAGGTATCGACATCTACAACCTGACCAAGTACACCCGTTCTAACCAGAACACCTGCATCAACCAGATGCCGTGTGTTTCTCTGGGTGAACCTATCGAGCGTGGCGACGTGCTGGCTGACGGCCCGTCTACCGACCTCGGTGAGCTGGCGCTGGGTCAGAACATGCGCGTGGCGTTCATGCCATGGAACGGTTACAACTTCGAAGACTCCATCCTCGTTTCTGAGCGTGTAGTACAGGAAGACCGTTTCACCACCATCCACATTCAGGAACTGGCTTGCGTGTCGCGTGACACCAAACTGGGGCCGGAAGAGATCACCGCTGACATCCCGAACGTGGGTGAAGCTGCGCTCTCCAAACTGGATGAATCCGGCATCGTGTATATCGGTGCGGAAGTGACCGGTGGCGACATTCTGGTAGGCAAGGTGACGCCGAAAGGTGAAACCCAGCTGACGCCAGAAGAGAAACTGCTACGTGCGATCTTCGGTGAAAAAGCCTCTGACGTGAAAGACTCGTCACTGCGCGTGCCAAACGGCGTTTCCGGTACGGTTATCGACGTACAGGTCTTCACCCGCGATGGCGTGGAAAAAGACAAGCGCGCGCTGGAAATCGAAGAGATGCAGCTGAAGCAGGCGAAAAAAGACCTGTCTGAAGAACTGCAGATCCTCGAAGCGGGCCTGTTCAGCCGTATCCAGGCCGTCCTGATTTCAGGTGGCGTGGAAGCGGAGAAACTGGACAAGCTGCCACGTGAGCGCTGGCTGGAACTCGGTCTGACCGACGAAGAGAAGCAGAACGCGCTGGAGCAGCTGGCTGAGCAGTATGACGAGCTGAAGCACGAGTTTGAGAAGAAACTCGAAGCGAAGCGTCGCAAGATCACCCAGGGCGACGATCTGGCACCGGGCGTGCTGAAAATCGTCAAGGTGTATCTGGCCGTTAAGCGTCAGATTCAGCCTGGTGACAAAATGGCGGGTCGTCACGGTAACAAAGGTGTTATCTCGAAGATCAACCCAATCGAAGACATGCCATACGATGAGAACGGTACGCCGGTCGACATCGTACTGAACCCGCTGGGCGTACCATCGCGTATGAACATCGGTCAGATTCTGGAAACCCACCTGGGTATGGCGGCGAAAGGCATTGGTGAGAAGATCAATGCGATGCTGAAGAAGCAGGAAGAAGTCGCCAAACTGCGTGAGTTTATCCAGCGTGCTTACGATCTGGGCACCGATGTGCGTCAGAAAGTTGACCTGAACACCTTCTCGGACGACGAAGTGCTGCGTCTGGCAGAGAACCTGAAAAAAGGTATGCCAATCGCGACGCCAGTGTTCGACGGTGCGAAAGAGAGCGAAATCAAAGAGCTGCTGCAGCTCGGCGGTCTGCCTTCTTCCGGTCAGATCACCCTGTTCGACGGCCGTACCGGTGAGCAGTTTGAGCGTCAGGTAACCGTAGGTTACATGTACATGCTGAAACTGAACCACCTGGTCGACGACAAGATGCACGCCCGTTCTACCGGCTCTTACAGCCTGGTTACGCAGCAGCCGCTGGGTGGTAAGGCGCAGTTCGGTGGTCAGCGCTTCGGTGAGATGGAAGTGTGGGCACTGGAAGCATACGGTGCCGCGTATACCCTGCAGGAAATGCTTACCGTTAAGTCTGATGACGTCAACGGCCGTACCAAGATGTATAAAAACATCGTTGACGGCAACCATCAGATGGAACCGGGCATGCCGGAATCCTTCAACGTACTGTTGAAAGAGATTCGCTCGCTGGGTATCAACATCGAGCTGGAAGACGAGTAAGCACTCGCAAGTACTGGTTATGGGACGCGCCTGGCGCGTCCCTGAGAGTTCCACTCCGACGGGAGCTAATCCGTGAAAGACTTACTTAAGTTTCTGAAAGCGCAAACTAAAACCGAAGAGTTTGATGCGATCAAAATTGCGCTGGCCTCGCCAGACATGATCCGTTCCTGGTCTTTCGGTGAAGTTAAAAAGCCGGAAACCATTAACTACCGTACCTTCAAGCCGGAGCGTGACGGTCTTTTCTGTGCCCGTATTTTCGGACCAGTAAAAGATTACGAATGCCTGTGCGGTAAGTACAAGCGTCTGAAACACCGTGGCGTGATCTGTGAGAAGTGTGGCGTTGAAGTCACGCAGACCAAAGTGCGTCGTGAGCGTATGGGCCACATCGAGCTGGCTTCGCCGACCGCGCACATCTGGTTCCTGAAATCACTGCCGTCCCGCATCGGTTTGCTGCTGGATATGCCGCTGCGTGACATCGAGCGCGTGCTGTACTTCGAATCTTATGTTGTGGTCGAAGGCGGCATGACCAACCTGGAAAAACGTCAGATTCTGACCGAAGAGCAGTACCTTGACGCGCTGGAAGAGTTCGGTGACGAATTCGACGCGAAGATGGGTGCGGAAGCTATCCAGGCGCTGCTGAAAAATATGGATCTGGAGCAGGAGTGCGAGCAGCTGCGTGAAGAGCTGAACGAAACCAACTCTGAGACCAAACGTAAAAAGCTGACCAAGCGTATTAAGCTGCTGGAAGCGTTCGTGCAGTCTGGCAACAAGCCAGAGTGGATGATCCTGACCGTTCTGCCGGTGCTGCCGCCAGATCTGCGTCCGCTGGTACCGCTGGACGGCGGTCGTTTCGCTACGTCGGATCTGAACGATCTGTATCGTCGCGTGATCAACCGTAACAACCGTCTGAAGCGTCTGCTGGATCTGGCTGCGCCAGATATCATCGTACGTAACGAAAAACGTATGCTGCAGGAAGCGGTAGATGCCCTGCTGGATAACGGCCGTCGCGGTCGTGCCATCACCGGCTCTAACAAACGTCCTCTGAAATCTTTGGCCGACATGATCAAAGGTAAGCAGGGTCGTTTCCGTCAGAACCTGCTGGGTAAACGTGTTGACTACTCCGGTCGTTCGGTTATCACCGTAGGTCCATACCTGCGTCTGCATCAGTGCGGTCTGCCGAAGAAAATGGCACTGGAGCTGTTCAAACCGTTCATCTACGGCAAGCTGGAACTGCGTGGCCTCGCGACCACCATTAAAGCGGCCAAGAAAATGGTTGAGCGCGAAGAAGCGGTCGTCTGGGATATCCTGGATGAAGTGATTCGCGAACACCCGGTACTGCTGAACCGTGCACCAACCCTGCACCGTCTGGGTATCCAGGCGTTTGAACCGGTACTGATCGAAGGTAAAGCGATCCAGCTGCACCCGTTGGTGTGTGCGGCGTATAACGCCGACTTCGATGGTGACCAGATGGCTGTTCACGTACCGCTGACGCTGGAAGCCCAGCTGGAAGCGCGTGCGCTGATGATGTCTACCAACAACATTCTGTCTCCAGCGAACGGCGAGCCAATCATCGTTCCTTCACAGGACGTTGTTCTGGGTCTGTACTACATGACCCGCGACAAAGTGAACGCCAAAGGCGAAGGCATGGTGCTGACCGGCCCGAAAGAAGCTGAGCGTGTTTACCGCGCTGGCCAGGCCGAGCTGCATGCACGCGTTAAAGTGCGTATCACTGAATACAGCAAAAATGAGCAGGAAGAGCTCGTTGCGAAAACCAGCCTGATCGACACCACCATTGGTCGTGCGATCCTGTGGATGATCGTACCGAAAGGTCTGCCTTACTCCATCGTCAACCAGGCGCTGGGTAAGAAAGCGATCTCTAAGATGCTGAACACCTGTTACCGCATCCTGGGCCTGAAGCCGACCGTTATCTTTGCTGACCAGACCATGTACACCGGCTTTGCCTATGCAGCCCGTTCAGGTGCCTCAGTCGGTATCGACGACATGGTGATTCCTGCCAAGAAAGCAGAAATCATTGCAGAAGCCGAAGCGGAAGTGGCCGAGATCCAGGAGCAGTTCCAGTCTGGTCTGGTTACCGCAGGCGAACGTTACAACAAAGTCATCGATATCTGGGCTGCGGCTAACGAACGCGTATCCAAAGCGATGATGGATAACCTGCAGACCGAAACCGTGATCAACCGTCACGGCGAAGAAGAGCAGCAGGTTTCGTTCAACAGCATCTACATGATGGCCGACTCCGGTGCGCGTGGTTCTGCGGCACAGATTCGTCAGCTGGCAGGTATGCGTGGTCTGATGGCGAAGCCAGATGGCTCCATCATTGAGACGCCGATCACCGCGAACTTCCGTGAAGGTCTGAACGTACTCCAGTACTTCATCTCGACCCACGGTGCGCGTAAAGGTCTGGCCGATACCGCACTGAAAACGGCGAACTCCGGTTACCTGACCCGTCGTCTGGTTGACGTGGCGCAGGACCTGGTAGTCACCGAAGACGACTGTGGCACATTCGAAGGCATCATGATGACTCCGGTCATCGAAGGTGGCGACGTTAAAGAGCCGCTGCGTGAGCGTGTACTGGGTCGTGTGACGGCAGAAGACGTGCTGAAGCCGGGCACTGCGGACATCCTGATCCCGCGTAACACCCTGATCGATGAGCACTGGTGTGACGTGGTTGAACTGAACTCCGTGGACGCAATTAAAGTGCGTTCCGTGGTGAGCTGTGAAACCGACTTCGGTGTGTGTGCACACTGCTACGGTCGCGATCTGGCACGTGGTCACATCATCAACAAAGGTGAGGCCATCGGCGTTATCGCAGCACAGTCCATCGGTGAGCCGGGTACCCAGCTGACCATGCGTACCTTCCACATCGGTGGTGCGGCATCGCGTGCGGCAGCTGAATCCAGCATTCAGGTGAAGAACAAAGGTACTATCAAGCTGACCAACGCCAAGTCAGTAACCAACTCCTCCGGGAAACTGGTTATCGTCTCGCGTAACGTTGAGCTGAAGATGATCGACGAGTTCGGTCGTACCAAAGAGAGCTATAAAGTGCCTTACGGTGCGGTCATGGCGAAAGGTGATGGCGAGCAGGTTGCCGCGGGCGAAACCGTTGCAAACTGGGATCCACACACCATGCCGGTTATCACCGAAGTGGGCGGTTTCATCCGCTTCACCGACATGATCGACGGTCAGACCATTACCCGTCAGACTGACGACCTCACTGGTCTGTCATCGCTGGTGGTACTGGATTCTGCAGAGCGTACTGCGGGCGGTAAAGACCTGCGTCCGGCACTGAAAATCGTTGATGCCAACGGCAACGACGTATTGATCCCGGGCACCGACATGCCGGCACAGTACTTCCTGCCAGGTAAAGCGATTGTGCAGCTGGAAGATGGCGTGAAGATCAGCTCGGGTGATACCCTGGCGCGTGTTCCGCAGGAATCTGGCGGTACCAAGGACATCACCGGTGGTCTGCCACGCGTTGCCGACCTGTTCGAAGCGCGTCGTCCGAAAGAGCCAGCTATCCTGGCGGAGATCAGCGGTATCATCTCCTTCGGTAAAGAGACCAAAGGCAAGCGTCGTCTGGTGATCACCCCGGTTGACGGTAGCGATCCGTATGAAGAGATGATTCCGAAATGGCGTCAGCTCAACGTATTCGAAGGTGAACGTGTAGAACGTGGTGACGTCGTATCCGACGGCCCAGAGTCTCCGCACGACATCCTGCGTCTGCGTGGCGTCCATGCTGTGACCCGTTACATCACTAACGAAGTGCAGGAAGTTTACCGCCTGCAGGGCGTTAAGATTAACGATAAGCACATCGAAGTCATCGTGCGTCAGATGCTGCGTAAAGCAACCATCCTGAGCGCGGGTAGCTCGGAGTTCCTGGAAGGCGAGCAGGCGGAAGTCTCTCGTATCAAGATCTCCAACCGCGATCTGGAAGCGAACGGCAAAATCGGCGCGACGTACATGCGTGACCTGCTGGGTATCACCAAAGCCTCGCTGGCAACCGAATCGTTCATCTCTGCGGCATCGTTCCAGGAGACCACCCGTGTCCTGACCGAAGCAGCGGTAGCAGGCAAGCGCGACGAACTGCGCGGCCTGAAAGAGAACGTTATCGTGGGTCGTCTGATCCCGGCCGGTACCGGTTATGCTTACCACCAGGATCGTATGCGTCGCCGTCAGGCGGGTGAAGCACCGGTTGCACCGCAGGTGACTGCGGATGAAGCCTCTGCCAGCCTCGCTGAGCTGCTGAACGCCGGTCTGGGCGGTAGCGACGACGAATAATCGTCTGCTCTGCTGACCATGAAAAAACCCTGCCTCGGCAGGGTTTTTTTTCGTCTGAAATCCGCGTTATTTCTGATTGATATCCTGACGCGTCAGCCCGATGTCACGCAACTGCGCATCACTCAGGTGCGAAAGAATCTCCCGCGTTTCCCGTCTGGCATGCCAGCGTTTTATCGCGCGCACGCCGCCACGAAAGATATCGAGTAAGGTCACGCTGAACGGTTTTGCCGCCCGGTTCTGATCAAATTCCATAATCCCAGCCCTCAGTATGATGTCTGAACGACATTTTCCCTCTGATGGCGAATTCAATACAGGTTCAAAAATCACTTATCTTTAACATACAGATTGCGCCCGTACCGATCTGAATGGTAGAAATAGGCGTCATCTGTACTGATTTTTGATCACCGTTAACGCAGCGAGGCACACAATGACGCGCTATCAACATCTGGCCTGTCTGCTTTCAGACCGTATTGAGCAGGGGCTGTATCGCAGCGGCGAACGCTTGCCCTCGGTGCGTACGCTCAGCATTGAGCACGGCGTCAGCATCAGTACCGTGCAGCAGGCTTATCATCTGCTGGAAGAGAAGCAGCTTATCGTGCCGCAGCCGCGTTCCGGCTATTTTGTCGCTACCCGTAAAGCCACGCCGCCGGTGCCCGCGATGACCCGACCCGTACAGCGTCCGGTTGAGATCACCCAGTGGGAATCGGTGCTGGAGCTGCTGAGCAGCCGCATTAATGGCGACGTGCTGCAGCTGGGCAGCGGCATGCCGGACCTGACCCAGCCGACGCTCAAGCCGCTGTGGAAAATCATGGGCCGCATGGCGCAGAAGCAGGACATTGATCAGCTCAACTACGACAGCCTGCTCGGCGTGGCAGCGCTGCGCGAGCAAATTGCGCGGCTGACAATTGACAGCGGCTGTCAACTGACGGCGGAAGATATTGTCATCACTACCGGTTGCCATGAAGCGCTGTCGGTGTCGATTCGCGCCGTGTGCGAGCCAGGCGATATCATTGCCGTCGAGTCGCCAGCGTTTCACGGCACCATGCAGACACTGCGCGGTCTGGGCATTCGCGCCATTGAAATCCCTACCGATGCGGTCAGCGGGATCAGCCTTGAGGCGCTGGAGCTGGCGTTTGAGCAGTGGCCAATCAAAGCGGTGGTGGTGGTACCCAACTGCAATAACCCGCTCGGATTTATCATGCCGGAAGCGCGTAAGCGCGCGCTGCTGACGCTGGCGCAGCGCTTTGACGCGGCGATCATTGAAGATGATGTTTACGGCGAGCTGGCGTGGGAGTATCCGCGTCCGATCACCATCAAATCGCTGGATATGGATGGCCGCGTGCTGCTGTGCAGCTCGTTTTCCAAAACCCTGGCGCCCGGCTTGCGCGTGGGCTGGGTCGCGCCGGGACGCTATCGCGATCGCGTACTGCACATGAAATATATTGGCACCGGTTCGACGGCAACGCAGCCGCAGTATGCGGTCGCAGAGTTTATTCGTCAGGGCCATTACCTGCCGCATTTGCGCCGCATGCGCCATGTGTATCAGCGTAACTATGAGACGTTTAGCTGCTGGGTGCGCCACTATTTTCCCTGCGGCATTTGCGTCTCGCGGCCGCAAGGCAGTTTCCTGATGTGGATTGAGCTGCCGGAAGCCTTCGATGCGGTGCGGCTGAATGCGGAGCTGCGGGAGCTGAAAATCCAGGTGGCGGTCGGTTCGCTGTTTTCGGCGGCGGGTAAATATCGCAACTGTCTGCGCCTCAATTATGGTCTGCCAATGAATGAGCAAACCGAGCAGGCGATTGCCAGCCTCGGCGCAGCTGTGGAGCGTGCCATGCAGGCCTGCAGTGCGGAAACGCGCCATATCACCTCCCTGACAGAATAACGGTGGAAAGGCAGGGCCGGACAGAGAGTCGGGGAAGCCAGCCCTGGCCCGCTGCAAGCGACAGCGGGCAGGCTCACTTTAGCGATTGTCCCCGGTCGCGCCAGCCCTGACTGCTGCCGTTTGCGCGCCGTATTCGCGGATTTTTACCGCCGTTGCAGTCAGTTACAACGCTTTTGCGACATGCTCTGGGGATTCTACCAGCGCCAGCAGCTGGCGGGTGGCCGCCTGCCAGTCTTCCGCCTGGGTAATCGCGCTGACCACGGCAATGCTGCCGACACCGGTCGCCAGCACCTCCGGCACGCGTGCCAGCGAAATGCCGCCAATCGCCACGGTGGGAATATGCTGCAGCCGCGCCAGATGGCGCTTCAGCTCGGCAATGCCCTGCGGCGCAGAGGGCATCTCTTTGGTTTGTGTCGGAAAGATGTGGCCGAGCGCAATATAGGACGGACGCAGCGCCAGCGCGCGATCCAGCTCGGCGTCATCGTGTGTCGACAGACCCAGGCGTAAGCCGGCGTGGCGGATAGCGTCCAGGTCGGCCACATCCAGATCTTCCTGACCAAGATGCACACCATAGGCGTTGTACTTAATCGCTAAACGCCAGTAATCGTTGATAAACAGCCGCGCGCCGTACTGTTTGCCCAGGGCGATGGCATCGCGTACCGCGGCTTCAATCTGGCGATCATCGCCATCTTTGATGCGCAGCTGGAGGGTGCGCACGCCGGCTGCCAGCAGGCGTTCAATCCACAACACGCTGTCGACAACCGGATAGAGCCCCAGTTTTGGCGCGGTGGCAGGGAAGGCTTCAGTCATCATTTTTCCTCTTTCAGGGCATCGGCGGCGTGATACAGCTCGCCGCCACGGCTACGGAAGGCATCGGACATTTGCGCCATGCCCAGCGCTATCGGCTGGGCTTCAGTCTGCTGACGGGCGGCAAATTCGCGCACTTCCTGGGTGATTTTCATTGAACAGAATTTGGGGCCGCACATGGAACAGAAGTGGGCCACTTTGCCGGATTCCTGCGGCAGGGTTTCGTCGTGATAGGCCCGCGCGGTATGTGGATCGAGCGCCAGATTAAACTGATCTTCCCAGCGGAACTCGAAGCGAGCTTTCGACATGGCGTTGTCGCGGATCTGCGCGCCGGGATGGCCTTTAGCCAGATCGGCAGCGTGCGCCGCGATCTTGTAGGTAATCAGCCCCTGCTTAACATCCTCTTTATTCGGCAGGCCAAGGTGCTCTTTCGGCGTGACGTAGCACAACATCGCGCAGCCAAACCAGCCGATCATGGCGGCGCCAATCCCGGAGGTGAAATGATCGTAGCCCGGCGCGATATCGGTCGTCAGCGGGCCCAGCGTATAAAACGGCGCTTCATGGCAGTGTTCCAGCTGCTCGGTCATATTGCGGCGGATCATCTGCATCGGCACGTGACCGGGGCCTTCAATCATGACCTGCACATCATATTGCCAGGCGATTTGCGTCAGCTCGCCTAAGGTACGCAGTTCGGCAAACTGGGCTTCGTCGTTGGCGTCCTGAATCGAGCCGGGACGTAAACCATCACCGAGCGACAGCGCGACATCATAGGCGGCGCAGATTTCACAGATTTCGCGGAAATGCTGGTAGAGGAAGTTTTCCTGATGATGTGACAGGCACCACTTCGCCATGATTGAGCCGCCGCGCGACACGATGCCGGTCAGCCGTTGTGCGGTCATCGGCACATAGCGCAGCAGCACGCCCGCGTGAATGGTGAAGTAATCAACACCCTGCTCAGCCTGTTCCAGCAGGGTATCGCGGAAAATGTCCCAGTTAAGATCTTCTGCAATACCGTTGACCTTTTCCAGCGCCTGATAGATTGGCACCGTGCCGATCGGCACCGGACTGTTGCGCAAAATCCACTCGCGCGTTTCATGGATATAGCGGCCGGTCGACAGATCCATCACGGTATCTGCCCCCCAGCGCGTGGCCCACACCAGTTTTTCCACTTCCTCTTCAATCGACGAACTTACCGCCGAGTTGCCGATGTTGGCGTTGACCTTCACCAGAAAATTACGGCCGATGATCATCGGCTCCGATTCCGGGTGATTGATGTTGGCAGGAATGATGGCGCGGCCGCTGGCCACTTCGGCGCGCACGAATTCGGCGCTGATATTCTCCGGCAGCTGCGCACCAAAGCCGTGACCGGCGTGCTGCTGCAATAGCGTTTTACTGCGGATACGCTCACGTCCCATGTTTTCGCGCAGCGCGATGAACTCCATCTCCGGCGTGATAATGCCCTGACGCGCATAGTGCAGTTGCGTGACGCGGCGACCCGCTTTGGCCCGGCGCGGCAGCGGGAGGTGTTCAAAACGCAGATGATCCAGCCCGTCATCTGCCAGCCGCTGCTGACTGTAGCTTGAGCTGAGTGCGCTGATGGTTTCGCTGTCGTTGCGTTCGGCGATCCAGCCGGCGCGCAATTTTGCCAGACCCTGATGCACATTGATGGTCGCGTGGGGATCGCCATAGGCACCGGCGGTGTCATACACTGGCACCGGTTCATTTTCTGCGTATTGCGGATGATCTTTGCTGCCGCCGGTGTGCGTCGGGCTGAGCTGAATTTCGCGCATCGGGACGCGGATATCCGCGCGGCTGCCGCTGATCCAGATACGTTTGGAGTTAGGGAAGGCGGTTCCCTGGAGCGAATCGATAAATTTTTGCGCCTGCGCGCGTTGTTCACGACGTGAGGTTTTAGCATCAGACATAGCAAGTTTCCTGAAAACAAGGGGAAGCTGCTTGTCCGGAGTCCGGAAGGAGTAACAGAAACGGTGCGGGCGCCTGACTGCACCGTGCTGATCACATCTACTCTTGTTCCCTTCGCAGGTACTAACCTGATCAGGTTCCGCGGATCCCGAATTAACGGTCTCAGCCCCTAAGGGCACTCCGACAAGTTTACGTTTTACGCGATAAGCGACTTTACTGACTGCTGCACGCTGCGCTTATATCGCAAAGTTTGATTGTGGATTGTCGTTAAAAAGACAATAAAAAAGCCCATTCAGCATAAAAGGGCTTTTCCTGAATAACAAGTCTTTTACAACTGCAGCGGTTCAGGCCGGACGAGCAATGGTGCTGTCATTGGCCACCGGCGGGCGCGCCAGCTGGTTATCCCAGGCGAGCTGAATCAGTTTGTCTTCCAGCGTAAAGCGTGACTCCAGCGCTTCGCCCACTTCTGACAGCGCCTGCTGGAAATCCACGCAGTTGTCGTCATTAATGGCCTGCTGCAGATGGCTGTCATACAGTTGCATCAGCCGTTCAGTATTGCCTTCCAGCGCCGGATAGATCTGCGCCGCCGCAATCATCGGGCTGTCGCCGGACATCTCGCTGATGATGCGCTCGTAAACGCTGAAGTGGCCGGTAGAGAGATAGTCCACCAGACGATGGCAAAACGCATCCAGCGCCTGTTCATCCAGCGCGGTCAGCGCTTCTTTGTTCGGCTTCATGCCAATTAACTCGTAATAGGTGACGAGCAGCTGTCGACGGGCGCGCAACCATGAGTCGACTAATTCATTACCGCCACCTACACGCTCGGTCAGGTTATCTAACTGGGTAAGCATACGGGGCTCCAGGTGAGTTATAGTTGTTTATTACACACTTAACATCAGGATTTCAGCGTGCTATTTGACGCTAAGGACAACGATTAAGATGCAACGTGAGATCTCAAGCGTAGACGCTGGCTGGTGGATTGTCAGCTCCGCGCAGAAACTTTGGTTGCCGCAAGGTGAGTTGCCGCATGGCTTATCCGGCGAGTTTGGCCTGACCGGCAGCAGCGGCAGAGTGATTGGCGAGTGGCAGGGCGAAAACGTCTGGCTGGTATGCGAAGCGCGTCCGGACAATATGGCCTCGGTGCGCCAGCTGATTGACGAAGATGTCGGTCTGTTTCAGCTCGCCGGGCGCGGCGTGCAGCTGGCAGAGTTCTACCGTTCGCATCGCTGGTGCGGCTATTGCGGCCATGAAATGCAGCACAGCAAGCGCGAATTCGCCTGCCTGTGCAGCCATTGCCGCGAGCGCTACTATCCGCAAATCGCCCCCTGCATCATTGTGGCGATTCGTCGCGGTGAGGAGATTCTGCTGGCAAACCATGCGCGCCATCGCAACAGCATCTACACCGTGCTGGCCGGTTTTGTCGAAGTCGGCGAAACGCTGGAGCAGGCGGTGGCCCGCGAGGTGATGGAAGAGAGTAACGTGCGGGTAAAAAATGTGCGTTACGTGACCTCGCAGCCGTGGCCGTTCCCGCACTCGCTGATGATGGCGTTCATGGCGGAGTACGATGGCGGCGAGCTGCAGCACGATGGTAAAGAGCTGCTGGATGCTGGCTGGTATCGCTACGACGATCTGCCCCTGTTGCCGCCGCCGGGCACCGTGGCGCGCCGGCTGATTGAAGATACGGTTGCGCTGTGTCGCGCCAGCGCGGCGTGAAAATGCTACACTGCCGGCCTTAGCATGAGAGAGCCCATTATGAGTGAACTGAAGAACGATCGTTATCTGCGCGCCCTGTTACGCCAGCCGGTGGATATCACCCCGGTATGGATGATGCGACAAGCCGGGCGTTACCTGCCGGAATACAAAGCCACGCGCGCTGAGGCCGGTGATTTTATGTCGCTGTGTAAGAACGCGGAGCTGGCGTGCGAAGTCACCCTGCAGCCGCTGCGCCGCTATGCGCTGGATGCCGCGATCCTCTTCAGCGACATCCTCACCATTCCGGATGCGATGGGCCTGGGACTCTACTTTGAGACCGGCGAAGGCCCGCGTTTCTCCCATCCAATCACCTGTCGTGCCGATGTGGATAAACTGCCGGTGCCGGATCCAGAGCAGGAGCTGGGTTACGTGATGAATGCGGTGCGCACCATCCGTCACAACCTCAAAGGCGAAGTGCCGCTGATCGGTTTCTCCGGCAGCCCGTGGACGCTGGCAACCTACATGGTAGAAGGCGGCAGCAGCAAGGCTTTCACCAAAATCAAGAAGATGATGTACGCCGAGCCGCAGACGCTGCACGCACTGCTGGATAAGCTGGCAGAGAGCGTGATCCTTTACCTCAACGCGCAGATTAAAGCGGGTGCGCAGTCGGTGATGGTGTTTGATACGTGGGGCGGCGTGCTGACCGGGCGCGACTATCGCGAGTTCTCGCTCTATTACATGCACAAAATCGTCGACAGCGTACTGCATGAGAACGAAGGAAGACGCGTGCCCATCACCCTGTTTACCAAGGGCGGCGGCCAGTGGCTGGAAGAGATGGCCGCCACTGGCTGTGATGCGCTGGGCCTTGACTGGACCACCGATATTGGCGAAGCGCGGCGCCGCGTGGGCGATAAGGTCGCGCTGCAGGGCAACATGGATCCGTCTATGCTGTATGCACCCCCTGCACGAATTGAGCAGGAAGTGGCGGGGATTCTGGAAGGCTTTGGCGCAGGCGAAGGTCACGTCTTCAACCTCGGTCACGGGATTCATCAGGATGTTCCGCCAGAGCACGCTGGCGCGTTTGTGGAGGCGGTGCATCGGCTATCACGACCATATCATCAGGGATAAGCATGGATTTAGCCGCACTACGACAGCAACAGGTACAGCTCGCCGCCAGCGTGGTGCGGCAGGATGATTTTGACGTACTGCCGCCGCGCTTCATTGGCGGCGCCGATGTTGGTTTTGAACAGGGCGGCGAGGTAACGCGTGCCGCCCTGGTGATCCTCGAATACCCTTCATTAACGCTGGTGGAGCATCGCATCGCGCGTGTCGCGACCACCATGCCTTATATCCCCGGTTTTCTCTCGTTTCGCGAAATTCCAGCCCTGCAGGCGGCGTGGCAGCAATTGTCGCAGCGGCCCGATCTGCTGTTCGTCGACGGCCATGGCATCTCTCATCCGCGCCGGCTGGGCGTTGCCGCGCATTTCGGCTCGCTGCTGGATGTGCCGACTATCGGCGTAGCGAAAAAGCGCCTGTGCGGCCGTTTCGCTGAGCTGGATGCGGCACCGGGCAGTCGTCAGCCGCTGATGGATAAAGGCGAGCAGATTGCCTGGGTGTGGCGCAGCAAGACGCGCTGCAACCCGCTGTTTGTCTCAACCGGCCACCGCGTCAGCCTCGACAGCGCCCTGTACTGGGTTGAAGCCTGCATGGCCGGCTACCGCTTGCCGGAGCCAACGCGCTGGGCTGATGCCGTGGCATCTGGCCGTCCCGCTTTTGTGAAGTGGCAAAATGCGCGCTAACGCTGTTTGTGCGCGGCTTTTGCGGTACACTGCCGCCAGCTAATCTACCGAGAGTAAGTTTGATGTTACAGAACCCCGTCCATTTGCGTCTGGCGAAGCTGGAAAGCTGGCAGCACATGACCTTTATGGCCTGTCTGTGCGAGCGGATGTTCCCCAATTACTGGGCCTTCTGTCAGCAGACCGAGTTTGCCGATCCGCAGCTCTATCGCCGCATTCTCGACCTGGTGTGGGAAAGCCTGACGGTGAAGGATGCCAAAATCAATTTCGACAGCCAGCTGGAGAAACTGGAAGCGGCGATCCCAAACGGTGACGACTTTGACGTTTACGGCGTGCACCCGGCGATTGACGCCTGCGTGGCGCTGAGTGAACTCCTGCACGCGCAGCTGAGCGGTGAAACGCTGGAGCACGCCATCGAAGTCAGCCGCACGTCGATCACCACCGTGGCCATCCTTGAAATGACCCAGGCCGGTCGCGAAATGAGCGACGAAGAGCTTCGTGACAACCAGGCGGTAATTGACGAATGGGACCTGCAGTGGGAGATTTTCCGCCTGCTGGCAGAGTGCGAAGAACGGGACCTGGAGCTAATCAAAGGACTACGTGCAGACCTGCGTGAAGCCGGAATCAGTAACATCGGTATAAATTTTCAGCAATAAGGCGAGAAAACGTGACTTCAGGCCCGAATTACCGCGCCTGGAGGCTTCACATCAGCCCCCTGTCTGGTCTACATTTGGGGGGCTGAAAATTGTGGCTATCGGTGCGTGCAGGCTGAAGAGTGCCAGAATATGGCTTTTCCCTCGCACTCGTTGCTTAGCAAGCGATAAATACACTTTAAGGATAACTTATGAACAAGACTCAACTGATTGATGTGATCGCAGAGAAAGCGGACCTGTCTAAAACCCAGGCTAAAGCTGCGCTGGAATCTACCCTGGCTGCGATCACTGAGTCTCTGAAAGAAGGTGATGCTGTACAACTGGTTGGTTTTGGTACTTTTAAAGTGAACCACCGCGCTGAGCGTACCGGTCGCAACCCGCAGACTGGCAAAGAGATCAAAATCGCTGCAGCTAACGTGCCAGCGTTCGTCTCTGGTAAAGCACTGAAAGACGCTGTTAAGTAAGTTTTCCGCATCGCGGTTTAGCTTTAAAAGAGGGGCGATTTCGCCCCTTTTTGTTACCGGGGCCTGCTATGCTGAACATCTCTCCTCAGCGCCTCTGCGCCATCCTCCTCGGGGTATTACTCACCGGCTGCAGTGCCACTCCCGATCTTCCGGCTTTCACCGCCAGCGGCTATCTGTCTGACCGTGGCACGGTGCGAATCTGGCGTAAAAACGGCGACCACGAAGCCGTCCATCTGCGTACTGTCTATACCCCTTTCAATGGCGATAGCCGGGAAACCACCGACTATATCTGGCAGGCGGATAAACTGCTGAGTGTGGAACGGCACGTCACTGGCCAGCAGCCGGACGATGTAACCCTGCGTTTCGACCATCAGGGCAACCTTAATTTTATGCAGCGACAGCTGGCTGGCCGGCGTGAAGCCGTCAGCGCCGACAGCGTCGAGCTGTACCGGTTTGACGCGCAGCGCATGCTGGCGCAGAGCAATGCACTGCTGAATGGCCGGGTACTGTTGCGGCAGGGGCACTGGCAGGGCGGTACGCAGGTTCGTGACTGTGAGGGGCAGCAGGTGAATGTGGCGTTCGATCGCGACACGCTGGCGACGCTGTATCGACAGCAGCAGGGGCAGCAACAGCCGATTACCCTGTCGTGGCTGGAAGCGCCAGAGGGGATTCAGCTGCTGCGTGCCACGCCGGAAGATGAGTGCCGCCGGCAGCCGAAAGAGGCCGATTTTTAGCGGCGACCGGCTGGCCGCCGCCGGGGGCTTACTTGCGGTTAATCGCGCGGTAACCGATATCATTACGGCAGAAGCTGCCGTTCCATGAGATGTGCTGCGCCAGCGCGTAGGCATTCTTCTGCGCTGCCGCCACATCTTCACCCAGCGCAGTCACGCACAGTACGCGACCGCCGCTGGTCACCACCAGATCATCTTTCAGGGTGGTGCCGGCATGGAATACCTTCCCGTCCGGTACGTCTTCCAGCGGCAGACCGTGGATCTGATCGCCCGTGTTATAGTCGCCCGGATAACCGCCTGCGGCCAGCACCACGCCGAGTGACGGGCGCGGATCCCACTGTGACTGCTGCTGATCGAGCTTGCCGTCGACGGCGGCGAGGCACAGCGCGACCAGATCCGACTGCAGGCGCAGCATGATCGGCTGCGTTTCCGGATCGCCGAAGCGGCAGTTGAATTCGATCACCTTCGGCTGACCGGCTTTGTCGATCATCAAACCGGCATACAGGAAACCGGTGTAGGTGTTACCTTCCGCTTTCATGCCGTTGACGGTTGGCCAGATGATCTGATCCATCACGCGCTGGTGGATCTCATCGGTCACTACCGGCGCCGGTGAGTAAGCGCCCATGCCACCGGTGTTCGGGCCGGTGTCGCCGTCGCCAACACGTTTGTGATCCTGGCTGGTGGCCATTGGCAGGACATTATCGCCGTCCACCATCACGATGAAGCTGGCTTCTTCACCATCAAGAAACTCTTCGATGACGATGCGGTGACCTGCGTCGCCAAATGCATTGCCGGCCAGCATGTCCTGCACCGCCGCTTCCGCTTCGGCCAGCGTCATGGCGACGATGACGCCTTTACCCGCGGCCAGACCGTCCGCTTTGATGACGATCGGCGCGCCTTTCTCACGCAGGTAAGCCAGCGCCGGTTCCACCTCGGTGAAGTTCTGGTATTCCGCCGTCGGGATCTGCTGGCGGGCAAGGAAATCTTTGGTGAAGGCTTTTGAGCCCTCCAGCTGCGCGGCCGCCTGCGTCGGGCCAAAGATTTTCAGGCCGGCAGCGCGAAACGCATCGACTACGCCAATCACCAGCGGCGCTTCCGGCCCGACGATGGTCAGGTCGATGTTTTCCTGCTGCGCAAACGCCAGCAGTGCCGGAATATCGGTGGCGCTGATGGCCACGTTCTGCAGGGCCGGCTCCAGCGCGGTACCGGCGTTGCCTGGCGCAACAAATACGGTTTCTGCCAGCGGCGACTGTGCTGCTTTCCACGCCAGCGCGTGTTCACGTCCACCATTACCAATCACTAAAATTTTCATCGTTACGGCTCCAGGCTATTAATGGCGGAAATGACGCATGTCGGTGAAGATCATCGCGATGCCATGCTCGTCGGCGGCAGCAATCACTTCATCATCACGGATGGAACCGCCTGGCTGGATCACACAGGTGATGCCCACTGCTGCTGCGGCATCAATGCCATCGCGGAACGGGAAGAAGGCGTCGGAAGCCATGGCGGAACCCTTCACCTCCAGTCCTTCGTCAGCGGCTTTGATGCCGGCAATTTTGGCAGAGTAAACGCGGCTCATCTGGCCCGCGCCAATACCGATCGTCATGTTGTCGCGTGCATACACAATGGCGTTGGATTTAACGAATTTCGCCACTTTCCAGCAGAACAACGCGTCACGCAGTTCCTGTTCGGTCGGCTGACGTTGGCTGACAACGCGCAGCTGGCTGGCATCGACCATACCGAGATCGCGATCCTGAACCAGCAGGCCACCGTTGACGCGTTTGAAGTCGAGACCGGCCACGCGGCTCTGCCACTGACCGCACACCAGAACGCGGACGTTCTGTTTGGCTGCGGTCACGCGCAGTGCCGCTTCACTGGCCGATGGCGCAATAATGACTTCCACGAACTGACGGCTGATGATCGCCTGCGCGGTCGCTTCATCCAGCTCACGGTTAAAGGCGATGATGCCGCCGAATGCCGAGGTCGGATCGGTTTTATAAGCGCGCTCATAGGCAGCAAGAATTGAATCGCCTGCGGCGACGCCGCATGGGTTAGCGTGCTTGACGATAACGCAGGCTGGCTCGCTGAACTCCTTGACGCACTCCAGTGCCGCATCGGTATCGGCAATATTGTTGTAGGACAGCGCCTTGCCCTGCAGCTGCTGTGCGGTGGCGACCGACGCTTCGCTGACTTGCTCTTCAATATAGAAAGCAGCGTCCTGATGGCTGTTCTCGCCGTAACGCATATCCTGCTTTTTAATAAAGTTGAGGTTCAGGGTGCGCGGGAAGCGGCCCGCCGGCGCAGAGCTTTCGCCGTGATAGGCCGGTACCAGGCTGCCAAAGTAGTTGGCAATCATGCTGTCGTAAGCGGCGGTGTGTTCAAAGGCTTTGATGGCCAGATCGAAACGGGTTTCCAGCGTCAGGGAGTTTTCGTTGGCATCGAGCTCCGCGATGATCGCGTCGTAGTCACTGCTCTTCACCACGATCGCCACGTCTTTGTGGTTCTTGGCTGCCGAGCGCACCATGGTGGGACCGCCGATATCAATGTTCTCAACGGCATCTTCCAGGCTGCAGTCGGCTTTCGCCACGGTCTGGGCAAAGGGATAGAGGTTCACCACCACCATGTCGATAGGATTGATGGCGTGCTCGGCCATGATGGCATCATCGGTACCGCGACGGCCCAGAATGCCACCGTGCACTTTGGGGTGCAGCGTTTTGACGCGTCCATCCATCATTTCCGGGAAACCGGTGTAGTCAGAAACTTCCGTGACGGGCAGGCCGGCATCTGCCAGCAGGCGCGCGGTGCCACCTGTGGAGAGCAGCTCAACACCACGATGGGAGAGGGCCTGAGCAAATTCGAGGATACCGGCTTTGTCAGAGACACTGAGCAGAGCGCGGCGTACAGGACGACGTTGTTGCATGGTGGTTTTATCCCTTGGCTTTGTTTCGCGTAAATAAGAGCGTTACATCAGGCTTAACTTTCTCTCTCTATATATAGAAGAGAACATTTACCTCAGGTAACGCCCCAAAAGGGGCATCCTTGACGTCGCGGGGCATTGTAGCGAAAACGTTTGCGCGATGCTCGCCTAAATTTATTACCGGCTGCAGATGTGGATAACTTTGTGTGTAACCGGGTATAAGGCGGGGTTTTGCTGTGGAATGCAGCGAACGATTGTTTTTATTGAATTTAGCGGTTGCGCGTGCCGAACAACTCCCTATAATGCGCCTCCATCGACACGGCACAACGACTTACGGAATGCGGTGTAGAGAGGAAGCTTCGTTAAGAACTTCCGCCGGAGAAAAACGCTGAAAAAAGTGTTTGACTCTGAAGGAGGAAAGCGTAATATACGCCACCTCGCGACAGCAGGCCGAACGCCGCGTCGCACCGCTCTTTAACAATTTATCAGACAATCTGTGTGGGCACTCGCAGGATTGATATCAGCGTCTCCGGACGTAAAAAATATCAAGTCTTTGCTGAGTGAACACGTAATTCATTACGAAGTTTAATTCACAGAGCATCGCTGCACTGGTTGCAGCAAATCAAACTTTAAATTGAAGAGTTTGATCATGGCTCAGATTGAACGCTGGCGGCAGGCCTAACACATGCAAGTCGAACGGCAGCACAGAAGAGCTTGCTCTTTGGGTGGCGAGTGGCGGACGGGTGAGTAATGTCTGGGAAACTGCCCGATGGAGGGGGATAACTACTGGAAACGGTAGCTAATACCGCATAACGTCGCGAGACCAAAGTGGGGGACCTTCGGGCCTCACACCATCGGATGTGCCCAGATGGGATTAGCTAGTAGGTGGGGTAATGGCTCACCTAGGCGACGATCCCTAGCTGGTCTGAGAGGATGACCAGCCACACTGGAACTGAGACACGGTCCAGACTCCTACGGGAGGCAGCAGTGGGGAATATTGCACAATGGGCGCAAGCCTGATGCAGCCATGCCGCGTGTATGAAGAAGGCCTTCGGGTTGTAAAGTACTTTCAGCGGGGAGGAAGGCGGTGAGGTTAATAACCTTGCCGATTGACGTTACCCGCAGAAGAAGCACCGGCTAACTCCGTGCCAGCAGCCGCGGTAATACGGAGGGTGCAAGCGTTAATCGGAATTACTGGGCGTAAAGCGCACGCAGGCGGTCTGTTAAGTCAGATGTGAAATCCCCGGGCTTAACCTGGGAACTGCATTTGAAACTGGCAGGCTTGAGTCTCGTAGAGGGGGGTAGAATTCCAGGTGTAGCGGTGAAATGCGTAGAGATCTGGAGGAATACCGGTGGCGAAGGCGGCCCCCTGGACGAAGACTGACGCTCAGGTGCGAAAGCGTGGGGAGCAAACAGGATTAGATACCCTGGTAGTCCACGCCGTAAACGATGTCGACTTGGAGGTTGTGCCCTTGAGGCGTGGCTTCCGGAGCTAACGCGTTAAGTCGACCGCCTGGGGAGTACGGCCGCAAGGTTAAAACTCAAATGAATTGACGGGGGCCCGCACAAGCGGTGGAGCATGTGGTTTAATTCGATGCAACGCGAAGAACCTTACCTGGCCTTGACATCCAGAGAACTTAGCAGAGATGCTTTGGTGCCTTCGGGAACTCTGAGACAGGTGCTGCATGGCTGTCGTCAGCTCGTGTTGTGAAATGTTGGGTTAAGTCCCGCAACGAGCGCAACCCTTATCCTTTGTTGCCAGCGGCTCGGCCGGGAACTCAAAGGAGACTGCCGGTGATAAACCGGAGGAAGGTGGGGATGACGTCAAGTCATCATGGCCCTTACGGCCAGGGCTACACACGTGCTACAATGGCGCATACAAAGAGAAGCGACCTCGCGAGAGCAAGCGGACCTCATAAAGTGCGTCGTAGTCCGGATTGGAGTCTGCAACTCGACTCCATGAAGTCGGAATCGCTAGTAATCGTAGATCAGAATGCTACGGTGAATACGTTCCCGGGCCTTGTACACACCGCCCGTCACACCATGGGAGTGGGTTGCAAAAGAAGTAGGTAGCTTAACCTTCGGGAGGGCGCTTACCACTTTGTGATTCATGACTGGGGTGAAGTCGTAACAAGGTAACCGTAGGGGAACCTGCGGTTGGATCACCTCCTTACCTGAAGATACCTTCCCGCGAAGTGCTCACACAGATTGTCTGATGAAAAAGTAATGAGCAAAGCGTCTTACGAAAGAGACTTCAGTGTCCCCTTCGTCTAGAGGCCTAGGACACCGCCCTTTCACGGCGGTAACAGGGGTTCGAATCCCCTAGGGGACGCCACTTGCTGGTAATGAGTGAAAGGCGTTACCGATAATACTTCAGAGTGTGCTGATTAAGCATGCTGCGAAGTATTTGCTCTTTAACAATCCGGAACAAGCTGAAAATTGAAACGACACGTCGTGTTCATTCTCCGTAATAAGAATGAAATTTACGATGTGTTCGAGTCTCTCAAATTTTCACACCCCATGTGGAATGCAGGAATCTACGAGCATGGAAAAAGGCAAGGCGCGTCGGCGCACAGCCTGCGGAGCGTACTGACGTACGTGAGCATGGCGAGCACCGCTGCAACGCAGCATTTTTCCGGCGCAGTGATTCCGGACATGAAACGTCTGTGGGTTGTGAGGTTAAGCGACTAAGCGTACACGGTGGATGCCCTGGCAGTCAGAGGCGATGAAGGACGTGCTAATCTGCGAAAAGCGACGGTAAGGTGATATGAACCGCTACAGCCGTCGATGTCCGAATGGGGAAACCCGGTGCACTCTGTGCATCATCGTTTGATGAATACATAGTCAAACGAGGCGAACCGGGGGAACTGAAACATCTAAGTACCCCGAGGAAAAGAAATCAACCGAGATTCCCCCAGTAGCGGCGAGCGAACGGGGAGCAGCCCAGGACCTGAATCAGCTTGTGCATCAGTGGAAGCGTCTGGAAAGTCGCGCGATACCGGGTGACAGCCCCGTACACGAAGATGCATGAGCTGTGAGTCCGACGAGTAGGGCGGGACACGTGGTATCCTGTCTGAACATGGGGGGACCATCCTCCAAGGCTAAATACTCCTGACTGACCGATAGTGAACCAGTACCGTGAGGGAAAGGCGAAAAGAACCCCGGCGAGGGGAGTGAAACAGAACCTGAAACCGTGTACGTACAAGCAGTGGGAGCCTACTTGTTAGGTGACTGCGTACCTTTTGTATAATGGGTCAGCGACTTATATTCTGTAGCAAGGTTAACCGCATAGGGGAGCCGAAGGGAAACCGAGTCTTAATTGGGCGTTAAGTTGCAGGGTATAGACCCGAAACCCGGTGATCTAGCCATGGGCAGGTTGAAGGTTGGGTAACACTAACTGGAGGACCGAACCGACTAATGTTGAAAAATTAGCGGATGACTTGTGGCTGGGGGTGAAAGGCCAATCAAACCGGGAGATAGCTGGTTCTCCCCGAAAGCTATTTAGGTAGCGCCTCGTGAACTCATCTCCGGGGGTAGAGCACTGTTTCGGCTAGGGGGCCATCCCGGCTTACCAACCCGATGCAAACTGCGAATACCGGAGAATGTTATCACGGGAGACACACGGCGGGTGCTAACGTCCGTCGTGAAGAGGGAAACAACCCAGACCGCCAGCTAAGGTCCCAAAGTCATGGTTAAGTGGGAAACGATGTGGGAAGGCACAGACAGCCAGGATGTTGGCTTAGAAGCAGCCATCATTTAAAGAAAGCGTAATAGCTCACTGGTCGAGTCGGCCTGCGCGGAAGATGTAACGGGGCTAAACCATGCACCGAAGCTGCGGCAGCGACACTATGTGTTGTTGGGTAGGGGAGCGTTCTGTAAGCCGCTGAAGGTGTGCTGTGAGGCACGCTGGAGGTATCAGAAGTGCGAATGCTGACATAAGTAACGATAAAGCGGGTGAAAAGCCCGCTCGCCGGAAGACCAAGGGTTCCTGTCCAACGTTAATCGGGGCAGGGTGAGTCGACCCCTAAGGCGAGGCTGAAAAGCGTAGTCGATGGGAAACAGGTTAATATTCCTGTACTTGGTGTTACTGCGAAGGGGGGACGGAGAAGGCTAGGTTATCCGGGCGACGGTTGTCCCGGTTTAAGCGTGCAGGTGTGAAGACCAGGCAAATCCGGTCTTCTTTAACACTGAGGCGTGACGACGAGCCGCCACGGCGGTGAAGTAACTGATGCCCTGCTTCCAGGAAAAGCCTCTAAGCTCCAGGTAACACGAAATCGTACCCCAAACCGACACAGGTGGTCAGGTAGAGAATACCAAGGCGCTTGAGAGAACTCGGGTGAAGGAACTAGGCAAAATGGTGCCGTAACTTCGGGAGAAGGCACGCTGGCGCGTAGGTGAAGGGACTTGCTCCCGGAGCCGAGGCCAGTCGAAGATACCAGCTGGCTGCAACTGTTTATTAAAAACACAGCACTGTGCAAACACGAAAGTGGACGTATACGGTGTGACGCCTGCCCGGTGCCGGAAGGTTAATTGATGGGGTTATCCGCAAGGAGAAGCTCTTGATCGAAGCCCCGGTAAACGGCGGCCGTAACTATAACGGTCCTAAGGTAGCGAAATTCCTTGTCGGGTAAGTTCCGACCTGCACGAATGGCGTAATGATGGCCAGGCTGTCTCCACCCGAGACTCAGTGAAATTGAAATCGCTGTGAAGATGCAGTGTACCCGCGGCAAGACGGAAAGACCCCGTGAACCTTTACTATAGCTTGACACTGAACATTGAGCCTTGATGTGTAGGATAGGTGGGAGGCTTTGAAGCGCGGACGCCAGTCTGCGTGGAGCCAACCTTGAAATACCACCCTTTAATGTTTGATGTTCTAACGTAGGCCCGTTACCCGGGCTGCGGACAGTGTCTGGTGGGTAGTTTGACTGGGGCGGTCTCCTCCCAAAGCGTAACGGAGGAGCACGAAGGTTGGCTAATCCTGGTCGGACATCAGGAGGTTAGTGCAATGGCATAAGCCAGCTTGACTGCGAGAGTGACGGCTCGAGCAGGTGCGAAAGCAGGTCATAGTGATCCGGTGGTTCTGAATGGAAGGGCCATCGCTCAACGGATAAAAGGTACTCCGGGGATAACAGGCTGATACCGCCCAAGAGTTCATATCGACGGCGGTGTTTGGCACCTCGATGTCGGCTCATCACATCCTGGGGCTGAAGTAGGTCCCAAGGGTACGGCTGTTCGCCGTTTAAAGTGGTACGCGAGCTGGGTTTAGAACGTCGTGAGACAGTTCGGTCCCTATCTGCCGTGGGCGCTGGAGAATTGAGGGGGGTTGCTCCTAGTACGAGAGGACCGGAGTGAACGCACCGCTGGTGTTCGGGTTGTCATGCCAATGGCACTGCCCGGTAGCTAAGTGCGGAAGAGATAAGTGCTGAAAGCATCTAAGCACGAAACTTGCCCCGAGATGAGTTCTCCCTGACCCTTTAAGGGTCCTGAAGGGACGTTGAAGACGACGACGTTGATAGGCCGGGTGTGTAAGCGCAGCGATGCGTTGAGCTAACCGGTACTAATGACCCGTGAGGCTTAACCTTACAACGCCAGAGGCGTTTTGGTCTGAGAGACCGGAGAATTTTCAGCTTGTGACGGAAAAATTAGCGGAAACGAAAGATTTTGCGCTGAGGCAAGGCGGCAGGCCGGAGGAAAGGAAGGAGCATACACGAGTATGTGACTGACTTTACGAGGGCGGCCAACGCGGCATCAGTGAAAAAGATTCGTTTCGCGCACCAGAATTTGCCTGGCGGCAACAGCGCGGTGGTCCCACCTGACCCCATGCCGAACTCAGAAGTGAAACGCCGTAGCGCCGATGGTAGTGTGGGGCCTCCCCATGCGAGAGTAGGGAACTGCCAGGCATCAAACCCGTGAAGAAGCCCCGGACGAGAGTCCGGGGCTTTTTTACGTCCGTACTTCAGAAAATTTCCCGCCAAAAACCTCCTCCATAACAACTTATTTAATCATGAAAAAATTCTAACGCGCTCTTTTTCAGACCTTATTGCTGCTGCTCACCGCGCGGCGCTCGCGGCTATTGCCGTTCAATGCTGAAACATTTTCATAAACCGCATGAAGACTCGACATCCAGCGGCAGCCAGGCTAATCTCGGGCATCTGGATGTCTAAACGTTTATATGGTTATCAGCAAGAGGTCAGCAGGTTATGCCAATCAGGATCCCCGACGAATTACCGGCAGTGAATTTTTTGCGTAATGAGAATGTCTTTGTCATGACCTCATCGCGCGCCAGTGTTCAGGAGATTCGTCCGCTTAAAGTATTGATCCTTAACCTGATGCCTAAGAAAATTGAAACCGAAAACCAGTTTCTGCGCCTGCTCTCTAACTCGCCGCTGCAGATCGATGTTCAGCTGTTACGCATCGACAGCCGCGAGTCGCGCAACACGCCAAGCGAGCATCTGAACAACTTCTACTGCAACTTCGACGATATCGCTAACGATAACTTTGACGGCCTGATTGTCACCGGCGCGCCGCTGGGGCTGGTTGATTTCAATGATGTTGCCTACTGGCCACAGATTCAGCGCGTGCTGCACTGGGCGAAAGAGCACGTCACTTCTACCCTGTTTGTTTGCTGGGCGGTGCAGGCGGCGCTTAACATCCTGTATGGCATTCCTAAACAGACGCGACAGAACAAGCTTTCTGGCGTCTATGAGCATCAGATCCTTCATCCGCACGCGCTGCTGACGCGCGGTTTTGATGACAACTTCCTGGCGCCGCATTCACGTTATGCAGATTTCCCCAGCCAGCTGATCCGCGACTACACCGATCTCGAGCTGTTTGCCGAATCAGAGAGCACCGGTGCCTATCTGATGGCGAGTAAAGACAAACGCCTGGCGTTTGTCACTGGCCATCCGGAATATGACGCTCTCACGCTGTCGGGTGAGTACCATCGGGACTACGAGGCCGGCCTGCACCCTGAGGTACCGTTCAATTACTTCCCGCAGGACAACCCGGAATTGCCGCCGCGCGCCACCTGGCGTAGCCACGGCAACCTGCTGTTCTCCAACTGGCTCAACTACTACGTCTACCAGATTACGCCATTCGATCTGCGCCACATGAATCCAACGCTCGAGTAAAACGCCTGCTAACAACGCGTTTAAACCTGCCGTGACAACCGCGTGTTGTCGCGGCTTTTTTTTGCCTTTTTTCTATGATGGAACGTATTGCCTTTATTTCGTGAGATTAAATTACAGTTAAATCAGATAAATAAAATCCAATAAACACTAAAATGAAATAGTTTTTGAAATTAAAATAAAAATGATTATGCTCTGATCTTGCCGGTTAAAAAACACCCTACAGCCCGACCCTGTTGTTAGAAAAAGGATCAAACCAGGAGGCAGCCCGCATGACAGACACGGTTATCAGCCCGACACTGACCTTTAGCCAGCCCTTTACCCACGCGGAAAAGCAGCTGCTCACGCCCGAAGCCATTGATTTCCTGCACTCGCTGGTAGTGCGCTTTGCACCCGAGCGCGAGCGTCTGCTGAAAGCGCGTCAGCAGCGCCAGCAGTGCTACGATCAGGGGGCGTTGCCAGATTTCGATTCGGAAACCGCTTCCATTCGGCAAAGTGACTGGCAGGTGAGGCCCATTCCTCAGCTACTGCGCGATCGCCGCGTCGAAATCACCGGTCCGCCAGATCGCAAAATGGTGATCAACGCGCTGAACGCCAACGTCAAAGTGTTCATGGCCGATTTTGAGGATTCGCTGGCACCGACCTGGCAAAAACTGCTTGATGGCCAGCTGGCGCTGCGCGATGCGGTTAACGGCACGCTGAGCTTCACCAGCGAAAACGGCAAGATCTACCAGTTACGATCCGATCCGGCGCTGCTGATGTGCCGGGTTCGCGGCTTACATCTGGATGAAAAGCATGTTGAGTGGCGCGATCGGGCCATTCCCGGCGGGTTATTCGACTTTGCGCTCTATCTGTTTCACAACGTCACCGCGCTGCTGGAGAAGGGCCACGGTCCGTGGTTCTATCTGCCGAAAACCGAGCATGCGGCGGAAGTGGCATGGTGGCGGG
This sequence comes from Pantoea dispersa, assembly GCF_019890955.1. Taxonomy (NCBI): domain Bacteria; kingdom Pseudomonadati; phylum Pseudomonadota; class Gammaproteobacteria; order Enterobacterales; family Erwiniaceae; genus Pantoea; species Pantoea dispersa. The sequence goes on along the minus strand of NZ_CP082346.1, from coordinate 3,682,193 downwards.
AAATCTTCCGCTTCAGTGAAGATCGCTTCGATCTGCCGCGCGGCACCATCAAAGCCACGGTACTGATCGAGACGCTGCCCGCGGTATTCCAGATGGATGAGATCCTGTGGGAACTGCGCGATCACGTGGTTGGCCTCAACTGTGGTCGCTGGGATTACATCTTCAGCTACATCAAAACGCTGGGCCAGCATGGTGACCGCATTCTGCCGGATCGTCAGCAGATCAGCATGGACCAGCCGTTCCTCGAGGCTTATTCGCGCCTGCTGATCAAAACCTGCCACCGGCGCGGTGCGCTGGCGATGGGCGGCATGTCGGCGCTCATCCCGGCCAAAGACGCTGAACGCAACGCCTGGGTGATGCAGAAAGTGCAGGAGGACAAAGCGCGTGAAGCGGGCAACGGCCATGACGGTACCTGGGTCGCACATCCCGGTCTGGCGGATATCGCCATGGCGGAGTTTGACCGTCAGCTGGGCGATCGCCCCAATCAGCTGCACGTCAGTCGTGAACAGGATACGCCGATCACCGCCGAGCGCCTGCTGCGCCCGTGCCGTGGTCAGCGCACCGAAGCCGGGATGCGCGCCAACATCCGCGTTGCGCTGCAGTATCTGGAAGCGTGGATCAGCGGCAATGGCTGCGTGCCTATTGATGGGCTGATGGAGGATGCCGCTACCGCGGAGATTGCCCGCACCTCCATCTGGCAGTGGATTCACCACAAGCAAATCCTCAGCGATGGTCAGCTGGTGACCGCCGCGCTGTTCGAACAGTTTCTGGATGAAGAGCTGGCGGCCCTGCGCCACAGCCTGGGTGACACGCGCTTTGACGCCGGTCGCTATGAAGATGCGGCTGCGCTGATGGCGCAAATCACCACCGACGAACAACTGGTTCCTTTCCTCACCCTGCCGGGCTACCGCCTGCTGCCCTGACTCTGGAGATACTGCTATGTCAAATCGTACCCAACAGATCGCTCAACTGGAAAACAGCTGGCTGGCATCACGCTGGCAGGGCATTACCCGTCCTTACAGTGCTGAAGAGGTCATTAACCTGCGCGGCTCCGTTAATCCCGCCTGCACGCTGGCGGATCGCGGCGCGAGAAAGCTGTGGGCACTCCTGAATGGCGAGGCGAGCAAAGGCTATATCAACAGCCTCGGTGCCCTGACCGGCGGACAGGCGGTGCAGCAGGCGAAAGCCGGCATTGAGGCGATTTATCTCTCCGGCTGGCAAGTGGCGGCCGATGCAAACCTGGCCGGGCAGATGTATCCGGACCAGTCGCTGTATCCGGTCAATTCGGTGCCGAACGTGGTGGAACGCATCAACCAAAGTTTTCAGCGCGCCGATCAAATCCAGTGGGCGAGCGGACTGTCGCCGGACGATGACGGCTTTATCGATTACTACCTGCCGATTGTCGCCGATGCGGAAGCCGGATTTGGCGGGGTGCTCAATGCTTTTGAGCTGATGAAAGCGATGATTCAGGCCGGCGCCGGCGCGGTGCACTTTGAAGATCAGCTGGCGGCGGTGAAGAAGTGCGGGCACATGGGCGGCAAGGTGCTGGTGCCGACGCAGGAAGCGATTCAGAAACTGGTGGCGGCGCGGCTGGCGGCCGATGTGATGGATGTGCCCACGGTGCTGATTGCGCGCACCGATGCCGACGCTGCCGATCTGATCACCTCCGATTGCGACGAGCGTGATGCGCCGTTTATTTCCGGGGAACGGACCGCTGAAGGCTTCTTCCGCACCCATGCCGGTATCGAACAGGCGATAGCCCGTGGCCTGGCGTATGCGCCGTATGCCGATGTGCTGTGGTGCGAAACTTCCACGCCGGATCTGGCGCTGGCGCAGCGCTTCGCCGAGGCGATTCACGCGCAGTATCCCGGCAAGCTGCTGGCTTACAACTGCTCGCCTTCGTTTAACTGGAAGAAGAATCTCGACGATCGCACCATTGCCCGCTTCCAGCAGGCGCTGAGCGAGATGGGCTACCGCTTTCAGTTCATCACTCTGGCCGGCATTCACAGCATGTGGTTCAACATGTTCGACCTCGCGCACGCTTATGCGCAGGGCGAAGGTATGCGCCACTACGTGGAAAAGGTGCAGCAGCCGGAATTTGCCGCACGCGAACGCGGCTACACCTTCTCTGCGCATCAGCAGGAAGTGGGCACCGGTTATTTTGACCGCATCACCACGGTGATTCAGGGCGGCAGCTCGTCGGTCACCGCGCTGACCGGCTCCACCGAAGCCGCACAGTTCTGATCAGCGTACTCGCGGTGCGCAGCATGGCGCACCGTTTCACTGGCTCACGCTTGCCGGAGATTGCCGATGTCACCGAGAGAATCCCTTATCGCCCACACGATTCTGCAGGGTTTTGATGCGCAGTACGGCCGCTTTCTCGATATTACCGCAGGCGCGCAGCAGCGCTTTGAACAGGCGGACTGGCAGGCGGTGCAGCAGGCGATGAAAGCGCGTATCCATTTGTACGACCATCACGTCGGGCTGGTCGCCAATCAGTTGCGCATCCTCAACGAGATGGCCGACTGGGATGACGCCTTCTGGCTGCGGGTGAAAAGCCACTATGCCACGCTGCTGCCGGGCTATCCGCGTCATGAAATTGCCGAAAGCTTTTTTAATTCTGTCTATTGTCGCTTGCTGGGGCACAGCCACTTACTGCCTGAGCGGCTATTTATCCTGCCGTCACAGCCGTACGCGCCCGCACCACCGGCGCAGCGACCGCTGTCACGCCTGTACCGGCCGCAGCACAGCTGGCATGAGATGCTGCGTCAGATATTAAATGACATTCCGTTGCGGCTGACGTGGCAGGATCAGACGCGCGACATCGGCTGGATTGTGCGTCATCTGCACGAGCAGTTCAGCGCGGCACAGCTGGCCCATGCCACGCTGGACGTCGCCAGCGAGCTGTTTTATCGCAACAAAACCGCCTGGATTGTGGCGCGGCTGCAGCTGAGCGCGGGCGAGATCGTGCCGTGTCTGCTGCCGATCCAGCGCGACGACGCCGGCCGGTTGTGGATTGATACCTGTCTCACCGACAGCAATGACGCCAGCATCGTGTTTGGCTTTGCCCGCGCCTATTTCATGGTGTACGCGCCGGTGCCAGCCGCGCTGGTGGCCTGGCTGCAGCCGATTTTGCCGGGCAAAACCCTCGCCGAGCGCTATATGGCGATTGGCTGTCAGAAACACGGTAAAACCGAATGCTATCGCGAATATTTAGATTACCTGGCGCACAGTCAGGAAGCATTCACCATCGCGCCCGGCGTGCGCGGTATGGTGATGCTGGTATTTACGCTGCCTGGTTTTGATCGGGTATTTAAGGTGATTAAAGATCGCTTCGCGCCGCAAAAAGAGGTGACGGATGCGCAGGTGCGCGCCTGTTACCGGCTGGTCAAAGAGCATGACCGCGTCGGGCGCATGGCTGACACCCAGGAGTTTGAGCATTTCGCCATCCCGCGCGCGCGCATTCCGGCGGCGCTGATGGCGGAATTTGAGCGCGAGGTTCCGGAAAAAATCGAGCTGCGCGATGACGTAGTGATCATCCGCCACTTATGGCTGGAGCGTCGCATGCAGCCGCTTAACCTGTGGCTGATGCAGGCGACCCCGGAACAGCGCCAGCACGCCATTGAGGAGTACGGCGATGCGATTTGTCAGCTGGCGGCGGCCAATATCTTCCCCGGCGATATGCTGTTTAAAAACTTCGGCATGACGCGCCATGGCCGCGTGGTGTTTTACGACTATGATGAAATCCGCCCGATGACCGAGCTGGTGTTCCGCGATGTTCCGGCGGCGCGTTACGAAGAGGATGAGCTGCAGGCCGAGCCGTGGTACAGCGTCGGGCCGGATGATGTGTTTCCGGAAACCTTCCGCTACGCGCTGTGCAGCGAACCGGCGACCGGAAAACTGCTGCAGGCGCTGCATCCCCAGTTGTTCGATCCCGGCTGGTGGCGCGCACTGCAGGCGCGGATCCGTGCCGGGCATATTGAAGAGGTGATGGCGTGGCGCGCCGGACAGCGTTTCAGCGCGCGCTACGCGTCAGTGGCCGCCTAGCGGCCGGCATAGCTCAGTGTTACCTGCTTCGCCGCGCGGATCACCAGCGCCCCGAGTTCGGTAATGCGGTCGTCGGTCATGCGCGCCAGCGGGCCGGAGATGGAGATGGCAGCAAACGGTTCGCCGTGTTCATCATAAATCGGTGCCGCCACACAGCGCAGGCCGAGCGCGTGCTCCTCATCGTCGTGCGAAAAACCCATCTTACGGATCAGCGCCAGATTCTCCTTCAGGCTATGCGGCGACATCAGGGTTTTCGGCGTGTAATGATGCAATCCCTTCTGATGCAGCAGGGCGGTGACCTGATCATCGCTAAGGTGAGCGAGAAACGCTTTGCCGGCACCGGACGCATGCATCGGCAACTTGCCGCCAATCGGCGCTGACATGCGCATCAGCTGGGTGCACTGTACCTGGTCAATAATCACCGCCTGATAATCACTGAGATCCAGCACCGCCAGATTCACGGTTTCGCCGGCTTCTTCCATCAGCCGGCGCAGGATCGGGTGCACGATCGCCAGCAGATTGCGGCTCTGCAGAAAACTGCTGCCGACCACAAAGGCATGAGCGCCAATGGTCCATAAACCGAGGTCGCCCACCTGATGCACAAATCCCTGCTGCTGCATGGTGGTCAGCAGGCGATGAGTGGTGGAGTTGGGAAGCCCGGCCTGTTGCGCCAGCTCGGTCAGCGCCACGCTACCGTGTGATTCGGCAATCAGCTCCAGCAAACGCAGCCCGCGCGTCAGAGATTGTACCTGGCCGCCGGCAGGGGCACTGGCCACCGGAGCCGTACGGGGTTTTTTGCCGCGTTTCGCGGGCGCAGGGGTTGCCATAACATCTCCACAGTCATTGCAGGTATGGAAACCATTTTCGTTTTTAATGGTATGAATGCAAACGCTGGCTGACTGGTCGGATCTGCTGGTCATTTTGCCGCCGGTGGCCGCAAACGGGTGACTTTTGCTCATTTGAAAGTTGTGCCAGTATGACTGGCTGGCATTTAGCCAGCGTAATGACGTGGATGGGGCAAGAGTGAGCAAGAAAACCGCAACGCTACAGCAGCAGCTGGCACAACGCATTATGATTCTGGACGGTGGCATGGGCACCATGATCCAGAGTTACAAACTGGATGAGCAGGATTTTCGCGGCAGCCGCTTCGCTGACTGGCCGTGCGATGTGAAGGGCAATAATGACCTGCTGGTGCTGAGTAAGCCGGACGTCATTCGCGAAATCCACGATGCTTACCTGGCGGCTGGTGCGGATATTCTCGAAACCAACACCTTCAACGCCACCCCGATTGCCATGGCCGATTATGAAATGGCCGCGCTGTCGGCGGAGATCAACTTCGAAGCGGCGAAACTGGCGCGCGCCTGCGCCGACGCGTGGACGGCAAAAACACCCGACCGCCCGCGCTACGTTGCTGGCGTGCTCGGCCCGACCAACCGCACCTGCTCGATCTCGCCTGACGTCAACGATCCCGCGTTTCGTAACATCACCTTCAATCAACTGGTGGACGCCTACCGCGAATCGACCCATGCGCTGATTAGCGGCGGTGCTGACATCATCATGATCGAAACGGTGTTCGATACCCTGAATGCTAAAGCGGCGATCTATGCGGTACAGAGCGAGATGGAAGCGATGGGCGTGACGCTGCCGCTGATGATCTCCGGCACCATTACCGATGCGTCAGGCCGTACGCTCTCCGGCCAGACCACGGAAGGATTCTACAACTCACTGCGCCACGCGAAGCCGCTGTCGTTCGGCCTCAACTGCGCGCTTGGCCCGGACGAACTGCGCCAGTATGTGCAGGAGCTGTCGCGCATTGCCGAAGGCTATGTCAGCGCCCACCCCAACGCCGGTCTGCCGAATGCCTTCGGCGAATATGACCTTGATGCGGCGACGATGGCGGCGCAGATTGGCGAGTGGGCGCGCGCCGGTTTCCTCAACATTATCGGTGGCTGCTGTGGCACCACGCCGCAACACATTGCGGCGATGGCGGCAGCGGTCGAGGGCGTGCCACCGCGGCCGCTACCGGAAATAGCCGTCGCCTGCCGTTTGTCTGGCCTCGAACCGCTCAATATTCAGGCCGATTCACTGTTCGTCAACGTGGGTGAGCGCACTAACGTGACCGGCTCGGCCAAATTTAAGCGCCTGATTAAAGAAGAGAAGTACAACGAAGCGCTGGACGTGGCGCGCCAGCAGGTGGAAAACGGCGCGCAGATTATCGATATCAATATGGATGAAGGCATGCTGGACGCGGAAGCGGCCATGGTGCGCTTTCTCAACCTGATTGCCGGTGAGCCGGATATCGCGCGTGTGCCGATCATGATCGACTCCTCGAAATGGGAGGTGATTGAAAAAGGCCTGCAGTGCATTCAGGGCAAAGGCATCGTCAACTCCATCTCGATGAAAGAGGGCGTCGAGCCGTTTATTGCGCACGCGCGCAAAGTGCGGCGCTACGGCGCGGCGGTGGTGGTGATGGCGTTCGACGAAGTGGGCCAGGCGGACACCCGCGCGCGCAAAATTGAGATCTGCCGCCGCGCCTACCACATCCTCACTGAAGAGGTCGGTTTCCCGCCGGAAGACATTATTTTCGACCCCAATATCTTTGCCGTGGCCACCGGCATCGAAGAGCACAACAACTACGCGATGGATTTCATCGGTGCCTGTGAAGACATCAAACGCGAACTGCCGCATGCGATGATCTCCGGCGGCGTCTCCAACGTGTCGTTCTCGTTCCGCGGTAACGAACCGGTGCGCGAGGCGATTCACGCGGTGTTCCTCTACTACGCCATCCGCAACGGCATGGACATGGGCATCGTCAACGCCGGTCAGCTGGCGATTTATGACGATCTGCCGGCGGAGCTGCGCGATGCGGTTGAGGACGTGATCCTCAACCGGCGCGACGATGGCACCGAGCGACTGCTGGCGCTGGCGGAGAAGTATCGCGGCAACAAAGGCGAGGGTGAGCAGGACAAGCAGCAGGCCGAATGGCGCAGCTGGGACGTGGTGAAGCGGCTGGAATATTCGCTGGTGAAAGGCATCACCGAGTTTATCGAGCAGGACACCGAAGAGGCGCGCCAGGGCGCGGCACGGCCGATTGAAGTCATTGAAGGGCCGCTGATGTCCGGCATGAATGTGGTCGGCGATCTGTTTGGCGAGGGCAAAATGTTCCTGCCGCAGGTGGTGAAATCGGCGCGCGTGATGAAGCAGGCGGTGGCCTACCTCGAACCCTTTATCCAGGCGAGCAAAGAGGCCGGCCGCAGCAACGGTAAAATCGTGCTGGCGACGGTAAAAGGCGACGTGCACGACATCGGCAAAAATATTGTTGGCGTGGTGTTGCAGTGTAACAACTACGAAATCATCGACCTGGGCGTGATGGTGCCGGGCGACAAAATCCTGAAAACCGCGCGTGAGGAAAACGCCGACATCATCGGACTTTCCGGCCTGATTACCCCGTCGCTCGATGAGATGGTGAACGTGGCGAAAGAGATGGAGCGCCAGGGCTTTACGCTGCCGCTACTGATTGGCGGGGCCACCACCTCGAAAGCGCACACGGCGGTGAAGATTGAGCAGAATTACAGCGGCCCGACGGTTTATGTGCAGAACGCCTCGCGTACCGTCGGCGTGGTCTCTTCGCTGCTGTCGCCCACGCTGAAAGAGGCGTTCGTGGCGCGCACGCGTAAGGAGTACGAGACCGTGCGGATTCAGCACGCGCGTAAAAAGCCGCGTACGCCGCCGGTCACGCTGCAGGCCGCGCGCGATAATCATTACGTCATTGACTGGCAACGTTACACGCCACCGGTGGCGCATCGTACCGGCGTCAGCACAGTGGAGGCCAGTATCGATACGCTGCGCAACTACATTGACTGGACGCCGTTTTTTATGACCTGGTCGCTGGCCGGCAAATATCCGCGCATTTTGGAAGATGAGGTGGTGGGCGAAGAAGCCACGCGGCTGTTTGCCGATGCCAATGCGATGCTGGACAACCTCAGCGCGCAGGGTACGCTCAGGCCGCGCGGCGTGGTCGGTATTTTCCCGGCTAACCGGGTTGGCGACGACATTGAAATCTACCGTGACGAGACCCGGCACGAAGTGCTGTGCGTCAGCCATCATTTACGTCAGCAAACGGAAAAAACCGACTTCGCCAACTACTGTCTGGCGGACTTCGTGGCGCCGAAATCCAGTGGTAAAGCGGATTATCTCGGCGCGTTTGCCGTCACCGGCGGGCTGGAGGAGGATGCGCTGGCGGCGGCGTTCGACCAGCAGCACGATGATTACAACAAAATCATGGTAAAAGCTGTGGCGGATCGCCTGGCGGAGGCGTTTGCCGAATACCTGCATGAGCGCGTGCGTAAGGTGATCTGGGGCTATGCCGCCCATGAAAATCTCAGCAACGACGAGCTGATTCGCGAAAATTATCAGGGCATTCGTCCGGCGCCGGGCTATCCGGCCTGTCCGGAACACACCGAGAAGGCACAAATCTGGCAGCTGCTGGATGTGGAGCATCACACCGGCATGAAACTGACCGAATCTTTTGCCATGTGGCCCGGTGCCGCGGTGTCCGGCTGGTATTTTAGTCATCCGGAGAGTAAATATTTCGCCGTGGCGCAGATTCAGCGCGACCAGGTGGAAGATTACGCGGCGCGTAAAGGCATGAGCGTCAGCGACGTGGAGCGCTGGCTGGCACCGAATTTAGGCTACGACGCGGATTGATGAATTGCCGGCGCAGAGCGCGCGCAATGAAATGCTGGCAGGCGGTCGCCATCAATGGCGACCCTACATGGTTCACGTAGGGTGCGCATTAAGGTACAAACCGGCCACATAGGTAACACTTTAGACCGGGCACATGGGTAACAGTTATAAACGGCATAGCAGAGGAGACTCACTATGCCCTGGACTGAGACTGTTACCATGCAACGCCTTGAATTCATCCTCGCCTGCCAGGCAGGCGGGGAATCCATGACGCAGCTGTGTCACCGCCACGGCATCAGCCGCAAAACCGGCTACAAGTGGCTCAGCCGCTTTAACCCCGGCGAGCTCTCCTCGCTTGAAAATCTCTCCCGCGCCCGCCATCTCCAGCCCGATAAAATCGCCCCCGACATCACCGCGCGCCTCGTTCAGTTCCGCCAGCAGCACCCCGACTGGGGGCCAAAAAAAATCCGCCACTGGTTCCTCAGCAACGGCGCTGACTTCAGCGTCCCTGCCGCCAGCACTATCGGCGACCTGCTGAAGGCGGCGGGAATGGTTCAGCCGCGGACGCCGCGCAAGCGAACGCCGGGCAACCTGCGCAGCCTCACGACGCCCGTGAGGAATAACCACGTCTGGAGCGCTGATTTTAAAGGGCGCTTCCGCCTGAAAGACGGCAGCTGGTGCCGCCCCTTCACGCTTACCGATAACCACAGCCGCTACCTGCTGTCCTGCGAGCCGGGCACGTCGGAGACCACGGTGTTCGTGCGCGGCTGCATGGAAAGGGCCTTCCTGGAAGGCGGGCTGCCCGACGTTATCCGCACCGACAACGGCTCGCCCTTCGTTGCGCCGGGCATTCTCGCGCTGACGCAGCTGAGCGTGTGGCTGATAAAGCTGGGGATACAGCCGGAAAGAACCGCGCCGGGCTGTCCGGGGCAGAACGCCCGCCACGAGCGGATGCACCGGTCGCTGAAGGTCGCCATGAGCCACCACGACGTCTTTGGCTCGCTGCCGGAGCAGCAGGCGTGGTGCAGCGGATGGCGGAACGAGTTCAATCAGGAAAAGCCGCATGAGGCGCACGGGCAGCAGCCGCCCGCGAAAATATGGACGCCTTCACCGCGAAGATGGGACGGAAAAGTGCCGGAGGTGGGCTATCCGGAGGGGGCGAAGCTGTACAAAGTCGGTGAAAAAGGCGACCTGAGGCTGAACGGGCGAACCTTCCTGAGCGCGGCGTTACGGGGGGAATACGTGCGGTTCCTGGAAGTGGACGACGGCATTGACGTCATCCTCTTCGACAGGCTCATCCTTGCGTATTATGACCGGGCAGAAAAGCGTATTATCCGGATCGACTGACCACAAAAAGTGTTACCTGTGTGCCCGGTCTGATCTGTTACCCATGTGCCCGGTCGTACCTTAATGCGCACCGTTAAATGGCGCGGGTTTAACCCCGCGCTGCAATTTAATTAAAACGCGCATCGCGATCGGCGGTCAGATCGTACAGCTGGTACTTACGGCCCAGCATCTGACCACCGTCACGCGTCAGCGGCACCCAGTTCACCTGCGCACGGCCACGGGTTGGCGTGACGGTAAACAGATCCATCGGAATCGAAATATAGAAACCTTTGGTGAAATCCCCTTCGCCATACGCTTCGGCTGACACGTTGGTTTTGGTGGCGTAGAAGCCGACCATCACGCCGCTGTCAAAGCGCTTCGACACATCCAGCGTGACCCCTTTGTCCTTCGCCAGATATTCACCGACGCTGGCTTTCACCAGCACATCCTGCATGAACCACGGACGCCAGTAAGCGGTAAGGTGCCCGGTTGGCGCCTTGTAGTCGGTGAACTGCATCATGTTGTCCCAGTCACGCTGCTTCACGTAGTTCGCATCGAGACCAAAAGCCCAGTTGCTGTCCACCGGGCGATACAACAGCTCGCCGCCCACGCCGCCGTACATGGTTTCCAGATAGCCACCGTACACCTGGCCGTAGAAGCCATTGCCGAGATAGCGCATGTAGTTGGCCTGCAGATCATTCACGTAAACGTTGTTCTCCACGTAGTCGCGAATGTGGGTGCGCACGCGCGGCAGCGTCGAGTCGGCCGGCGCGCCGTTGTAGTTGAACTTGTCATAGTTATTGGCGATGTTGCCAAACAGGCTGCCGCCAATCAGCCAGTGATCGGTCAGCCAGTAATCGACATTGCCCATTACGCCGAGCTGGTACATGTAGAAGCTTTCCGGACCGCCGACCGACTGGTTCAGCACCGGCGACAGGCTGTAGTTGAGGCGATCCTTACGGATGAAATAGCCCTGTTCGGTGGTGCCCGGATCGATCGGTTCTTCACGCGTCTGCTGCAGCGGCTGCTCGTGACCGAGCGGATAGCCGCGCAGTTCGTTATTCAGGCTGGCCACATCGGTGCGCGTGGTGACCTGCGGCATGTTAAAGCGCGACTCGGTGACTTCAATCGTATCAATGCCAGCCGGCAGATTGTTCATGATGATGCGGTTAGCGCGGTCAACGCCTTCGCGCGTGTCGCGATATTTGGTCTGCTCGCCGGAGACGTACAGCGTGCGGCCTTTAGTCTGGATGCGCGGACCATCCAGTCCGGCATTGTATTTCAGATCGGTAAGCTGATTAGCGACCACCGTCGGCTGCAGCAGATCGCCCTGCGGCTGTGGCTGATAAGCCGGTTTTGCGCTATCAAGGTGCGACTGGTGTAAGGAATTAAAGTTGGTGCGTACGGTCACGCCAAACATAAAGGTATTGCCGCGCTCGTAGCTGGCGTTGATATCCGCCCAGTCGGTAAGACGATAGATTGCGCCAACGTTGACCTTACTGCGCTGCTCCAGCCGGCCGGCAAAATCGTCCTGATAATCGTTGCCTTCATACTCCAGCTTCAGACGCAGCGGCTGCCACGGCGTCTGGTATTCGATGCCACCAAACAGTGCCGCCGGACCGTGGAACATCTGCGAGCCGTTAATGGAACCCGCCGAACCGCCGCCGGTGCGGCTGCAGAAGCTATCGCTGTAGGAGCAGAACGGGTTTTTGATGGTGCCGCTGTTGCCGAGATAGCCCCAGCCCAGCCCGAGGCTGAAATCAAACGGCCCCCAGGCTTTACTCGCCACCAGATATTCACTGTCGAACAGGCCGGTACCGCCCAAATCGCGCGAGCCGACCGCCACTTCCGGCAGCCAGAAGCTCTCCTGCCACAGGCGCAGTTTCAGGTCGAAGGCTTTGTCTTTATAGCTCTGGTTACCGCTGAAGCCTTCCACCGCACTGTAGCGGCGGGTGCGTACGTCGGTATAGCGCACCGTGGTTTCCAGCCACGGGAACAGCTGCAATGACGCAGAATAGTAGCGATATTGATCGTTATCGCGGAAGTTCAGGCTAAATTCGCCCTCTTTTGCCATGCGCGCGGTCGGCGTTTGCATCAGGCCCACGCCGCCAAAATCAGATTGTGAAGGACCGACCGGTTCCGGCCAGGTTTCCGCCTGCACCTGGCATGCGGCGGCGACAGAAGCAGCCAACAGGCTGAGGAGTAATTGTTTTTTCATCAGTCTGGCATCCGGTGAGTCAGAACGGAAAGCATGCGCGCATTCAAATCAGGCTGGCCCCAGGGCAGGCTCCATGTGGAGAAGCCCAGCCAGATGATGCTGCCAGGCTCGACTTCAACATGCCGCTGATTCCAGTAAGCGATCGGCACCTGCTGCGTCTCACCTGACGGCGCAATCACCGTGGCCACGCTGCGTTCGGCACCCGATAAACGCGCATGCGGCGCGAGGTAGTCACGCACCGTGCGTCCTGGCTGCCAGCTCTCACTGCCGGGATGGCTGAGTGCGCCCATCACCCGTACCTGCGTCGGCGCTGCCACGATGTACAGGTCGTAGCTGCCCTGCAGTTTACGGTTGGCTTCCGGACGCAGCCGCACCCAGTCGGGATCGAGCGAAGTAAACTGGCGCCCGGTAACCTGCAGGGCGCTGAGCTGCTGGATTACGCTGCCGATGGTTGCGGCCAGTGAAGTACCGCTGTCGGCCTGCCAGGCGCGCAGATCCGCCAGCAGCTGAGCGTGCTGCTGCTGCGCCACGGCGGTCGCACCGCGTTCGGCAATCACCGTGCCCGGCCACCAGCTGTGCAGCGCCGGGTTCGTTACCAGTTCGCTCAGCGTGCTGGCATGATCGATCTGGAAACTGCGCTGATCGTGCGCAGGGTGTACCGTCACCTGGCTATCCGCCAGCGCGTGGCTGGCCGCCGTGAGGGCGAATGTCGCCAGCAAAGAATTGATTTTTTTCATGATTTCGCCGGCTTCAGAAGGGTAGTTGCAATCGGGAACTGGTCAGCCGCCAGCATCTGCTGCGCCTGCAGCACCGTACCGTCGCGGTTATCGATCCAGAAGGTGTTCTGCCAGCTGACGCCGGGGCTCTCCATCTCTACCGTTTCGTGCCAGACGCGGCAGGGCACCCGCTCGCCGGCGAGGTTCAGCACTTCATCGTCGCCGCGCTGAAAGGTGGAGTGGGCGGTGGCGGCGCGCACGTTGTCCTGCTCGCGCCACTGCACGACGCGCGTCCACTGCGCGCCATTTTGCAGCCGCAGCGCATCGGCCAGCGGATCCTGCGCCAGGTTACTGACGGCCTGCAGGTTGTCGCGCAGGCCGAGGGTTTTCACCAGGCGGCCGTGCTGCATCACCAGCATGGCTTTATCCTGGGTTACCCATTTCTGCTGGCCGTTTTCCAGGTAGCCCAGCACCACAAAAATGCGCGGACCGTTGTCGACGCGCGCATACAGGCTGGCATAGGGCAGGTTAGCGATTTGTTCATCGCTGACGGTGACATCGTCCGGACCGCTGATGGCGAGCATTACGGTCTGTTCGAGGCCTTTTTGCGTTTGTGTGCAAGCCTGCAGCAACAGGCAAAGAAGCAGCAAAGAGAGTCGGCGCACTGTGTATCCCTGTCTCAATAGAGGCAAAAAAACAAAAAATAACCACACGACTGTGTGGTTATGTTTAAAGGTGCTACATCAACGAGTGGTGCTCGTTGTGGTAGTGGTTGTTGTACCGGTATTTGCACCGTCGCCACCGCCAGCAGCGGCAACGCCGAGACCCACTAACGCACCGAGTGCGCCGATACCCACAGCGGTGGTCGCACCGGTCGAGATTGCTCCCGCCTGCGCGCCTGCTGCAGCACCGGCTTCTTCCGGTGCGGCAATCGCAGCGGAAGAAACGGCAACGTAAAGTAAGGCTGCACCGGCAACCATCAGTTTTTTCATAACAACGTTTCCTGCATCTTGATAAAACGTGAATGAAGGATATTACCCGTCATACCGTACGCTGCCGTCCGATGGCCGCTGGGCCGCATGCAGCTGGCTAACCGTGGTCAGCGCGCAATAATGTTTCCCGGGCCGCCGGGCGACAGCGGGGAAGTATTCAGGGCAGCCTTGAAGGCGCGTTCAGTATAGGGCAACAAATTACCAGAGTTCAGCGCCAGAAAAAGAGGGGGATTAAGCAGGACATTTCTGGTGATAAATAAGGCGAATTGGCGTTAGCTGCTTTTTTTAATTGCGCTTTTTTCGCTGGCTGGAATATTTGCGCAGGACGTTATAGCACAGCAGCATTTTTCACTTTTGCATTAAAAAATGGCACGGAATAGGAATAATCAGATTTTCCTGAAAGGGTTAAAATAGAAAGGCGAATTTAATCAGTTGCTTAGGTGGGTGAGGTGGATAAATTAGATCCATTTTTTATCAGATAAGCCCACCACGCATGATGGCATCTTCCGATTTTCCTTAGGGCATTTTAAGAATTATCTAACCGCAGCGTGGCAGCAAAATCCGCTTATTTTCCGCGGGGCGGTATATCGGAGCAAAAAAAAGGCGGCATGTGCTGCCGCCTGATGAGCCTGGGCGTGAAATTAACGCCAGGATTTGTAGCGATTAATTAAGCCATTGGTGGAGCTATCGTGGCTGTTAATCTGCGCATCGTTTTCCAGCTCCGGCAGAATGCGGTTAGCCAGCTGTTTGCCCAGCTCAACGCCCCACTGATCGAAAGTGAAGATGTTGAGAATCGCGCCCTGAGTGAAGATCTTGTGCTCGTACAGCGCAATCAGCGCGCCGAGGCTGAACGGAGTGATTTCACGCAGCAGAATCGAGTTGGTCGGGCGGTTACCTTCAAACACCTTGAACGGCACGATATGCGCGACGGACTCCGCCGATTTACCGGCATCGGTAAACTCTTTCTCTACCACCTCGCGGGCTTTACCAAACGCCAGCGCTTCGGTCTGAGCAAAGAAGTTGGAAAGCAGCTTCTGGTGGTGATCGGCCAGCGCGTTGTGGGTCTGCGCCGGCGCAATGAAGTCGCATGGAATCAGCTTGGTACCCTGATGGATCAGCTGATAAAACGCGTGCTGCCCGTTGGTGCCGGGTTCACCCCAGATAATTGGGCCAGTCTGGTAATCCACCGGGTTGCCGTCGCGGTCGACGTACTTACCGTTGGACTCCATGTTGCCCTGCTGGAAGTAAGCGGCAAAACGGTGCATGTACTGGTCGTACGGCAGAATCGCTTCGGTTTCGGCACCAAAGAAGTTGTTGTACCAGATACCGATCAGCGCCAGCAGCACCGGCAGGTTTTGCTCCGCCGGCGTGTTCGCGAAGTGCTGGTCCATGGCATGCGCGCCGCTCAGCAGCTGTTCGAAGTTTTCGAAGCCGATGGACAGGATGATCGACAGACCGATGGCGGACCACAGTGAGTAGCGGCCGCCGACCCAGTCCCAGAACTCGAACATGTTGGCGGTATCAATACCAAATTCGCCGACCGCTTTCGCGTTGGTTGAGAGCGCGGCAAAGTGCTTCGCCACGTGCTGCTGATCGCCGGCGGTGTTCAGGAACCAGTCGCGCGCGCTGTGGGCGTTGGTCATGGTTTCCTGCGTGGTAAAGGTTTTCGACGCCACGAGGAACAGCGTGGTTTCCGGGCTAAGCGGTTTCAGCGTTTCGGCAATGTGCGTGCCATCAACGTTGGAAACAAAGTGCATGTTGAGGTGGTTTTTATACGGACGCAGCGCTTCGGTCACCATGAATGGGCCGAGGTCTGAACCGCCGATACCGATGTTCACCACGTCAGTAATCGGCTTGCCGGTGTAGCCTTTCCACTCGCCGCTGATGATGCGCTCTGAGAAGGCTTTCATCTTCGCCAGCACCGCGTTCACTTCCGGCATTACATCTTTGCCATCCACGAGGATCGGCGTATTGCTGCGGTTGCGCAGGGCCACGTGCAGCACGGCGCGATCTTCGGTGCGGTTAATCTTCTCACCGGAGAACATGGATTTGATGGCGCCCGCCAGATCGGTCTCTTTCGCCAGCGCCTGGAGTTTGTCGAGGGTTTCCTGGGTGATGCGGTTTTTTGAGAAATCCACCAGCATCTGATCATCAAAGGTGGCAGAGAATTTCGCAAAACGATCGGCATCCTGCGCAAACAGGTCGGCAATCTCTACCGATTTCATCTGATCAAAATGCTGCTGCAGCGCTTTCCAGGCTGCGGTTTGTGTCGGATTGATATTTTTCATGGCAACACTCTTGTTGATATAAGAACCGTCATTCCATCCGGGCGCATCCTGTCTGGCCCGGCATGCTGAGCATTTGTTACGGCTTGCACGCGTTTCAGTATGACCACAGTTGCAACTGAAAGGAAAAAATTTGTGACGCCAGCCGCAGCGTTTCAGGTAAATCCGGCGGCGATTGTCGGCCGGTTCGCCGCGCATTACTCTGCGCGGCATCAGCAAAACACCGGTTTTTTCGCACCGCTGACTACTTTAGGCGGCTGGCGGCTTCCGGGTTTGTTTAGCAATGCGCTGCATAAGTGTAAAAATGAATTTTCCCGGCGCCGCAAGGCTGGACAGCGGAACAATTAATCAGTATTTTGTGCGCGCGACTTGCACCTCCGGGTGCAAGCCAG
This sequence comes from Pantoea dispersa, assembly GCF_019890955.1. NCBI lineage: Bacteria > Pseudomonadati > Pseudomonadota > Gammaproteobacteria > Enterobacterales > Erwiniaceae > Pantoea > Pantoea dispersa. The sequence continues at coordinate 3,665,531 of NZ_CP082346.1, read as the reverse complement.
AAGAGGCGCGTCGCCCAGGCAGTGTGTTTGAGGATCCGTATCCAGCGAGAACACATCAGGGGGTGCGACGCCGAGGTGGTGCAACACGCGGAGTGTTGTGCTGTCGGCTGCAGGGGCTGAATCCTCTGGGTTGTCACCAGAAGCGTCCGCAGTCGGACGTTTCGCAAGGTGAAGTGCTTTTGGTGACTCATCTCCTGATCTTGTCTGTCCAATTCTGCTCTTCTCTTGTGCCAAGGCTGTTACCCGATCTTCTCTTCCGCGAATGGGAGGAGATAACCTGACACGAGGTTTTGTTACATGTCTCAATCGTTGATCGTGGCAAAATTTGGCGGCACCAGCGTTGCCGATTTCGATGCCATGAACCGCAGCGCGGACGTCGTGCTGTCTGATGCCAATACCCGTCTGGTGGTGCTCTCTGCCTCGGCGGGCGTGACTAACCTGCTGGTTTCGCTGGCTGAAGGCCAGGAACTCGAGCAGCGCGCTTATCTGCTGGATCAAATCCGCACCATTCAATATGCCATCATCGATCGCCTGCAGTCGCCGGACGTCATCCGTCAGGAGATTGATCGCATGCTGGAGAACATCATCATGCTGGCGGAAGCGGCGGCATTAGCCCGTTCGACCGCGCTGACCGATGAGCTGGTTAGCCACGGCGAACTGATGTCGAGCCTGCTGTTTGTGGAGATTCTGCGCGAGCGCCAGGTGAATGCCGAGTGGTTTGACGTACGCAAAGTGATGCGCACCAGCGACCGTTTTGGCCGCGCCGAGCCGGATGTGGCCGAGCTGAAAACGCTGGCAGCGGCTCAGCTGCAGCCGCGCACCGCAGAAGCGCTGGTGATCACGCAAGGCTTTATTGGCAGCGAAGGCAAAGGCCGCACCACCACGCTGGGCCGTGGCGGCAGCGATTACACCGCTGCGCTGCTCGGCGAAGCGCTGCAGGCGACGCGCGTAGATATCTGGACCGACGTGGCGGGCATCTACACCACCGACCCGCGTGTGGTGCCGCAGGCGAAACGCATCGAAGAGATCACCTTTGAAGAAGCGGCGGAGATGGCGATCTTCGGCGCGAAAGTGCTGCATCCGGCGACGCTGCTGCCGGCGGTGCGCAGTGATATTCCGGTGTTTGTCGGCTCCAGCAAAGATCCGGCGGCGGGCGGCACGCGCGTCTGCAACGAAACTAAAAATCCGCCGCTGTTCCGCGCGCTGGCGCTGCGGCGCAAACAGACGCTGCTGACACTGCACAGCCTGAACATGCTGCACGCGCACGGCTTTCTGGCCGAAGTGTTTGCTATCCTGGCGCGCCACAGTATTTCGGTTGATCTGGTTACCACCTCGGAAGTGAGCGTGGCGCTGACGCTGGATACCACCGGTTCAACCAGCACCGCCGACAGTCTGCTGACCCAGGCGCTGCTGACCGAGCTCTCATCCCTGTGCCGGGTGGAAGTGGAAGAGAATCTGGCGCTGGTGGCGATCATCGGCAACAACCTGTCGAAAGCCTGCGGCGTCGGCAAAGAGGTGTTCGGCGCGCTGGAGCCGTTTAACCTGCGCATGATTTGCTACGGCGCAAGCAGCTACAACCTGTGCTTCCTGGTGCCAACGCCGGACGCGGAAGAGGTGGTGCGCGCGCTGCATAAGAATCTGTTCGAATCTTAATTGACGCGTAAGTCACCCGAAGCCGGACAATGTCCGGCTTTTTTTATCTCTGCCGTTCAGCCTGACGCTATTTCGGACAAATGCCAGCGGAATGCCCGTGTCTGCCCGGCGATCTTTAGCAGCCGATAGGCATTTTCTGTCGTCGGCCACGCTTATGATAATGAAATGTTATGATCCGGCGCAGGTCGCTGCGGTCGTTCCCCGCGCGCCTTTTCATCTGTGGCAAAAAACCAATTAAGTAAAACGCTAAGGACATTTCTTCATGCTCGCCAAACTCACCCGCCTGTTTCCGCTCTGGGCCGTACTGCTGTCTGTTGCAGCCTATTATTCGCCGTCCACCTTCCTCGGCATCGGGCCGTGGGTAACCTACCTGCTGATGCTGATCATGTTCGGCATGGGCGTGACGCTCAACATTGACGATTTCAAACGCGTCCTGGTGCGTCCGGCACCGGTGATTGCCGGCACGTTCCTGCACTATCTGGTAATGCCGCTGGCGGCCTGGGCGCTGGCGAAACTGTTCCAGATGCCGCCGGATCTGGCCGCCGGGATGATCCTGGTCGGCAGCGTGGCCAGCGGGACAGCCTCGAACGTGATGATTTATCTGGCGAAGGGCGATGTGGCGCTGTCGGTGACCATCTCCTCGGTTTCGGCGCTGGTGGGTGTGTTCGCGACGCCGCTGCTGACGCGCTTCTACGTAGATACCCACATTCAGGTTGATGTGGTGGGCATGCTGCTCAGCATCGTCAAAATCGTGGTGATCCCGATTGGGCTTGGCCTGATTATTCACCACTCCATGAACAGCGTGGTGCGCCGCGTTGAGCCGTATCTGCCGGCGTTTTCGATGGTGTGTATTCTGCTGATCATTAGCGCGGTGGTCGCCGGTAGCCAGGGCTTTATCGGCTCGGTAGGGCTGATGGTGATCGCGGCGGTGATCCTGCACAACGCCATTGGGCTGCTCGGCGGCTACTGGGGTGGCAAGCTGTTTGGCTTTGACGAATCCACCTGTCGCACGCTGGCGCTGGAAGTCGGTATGCAGAACTCCGGACTGGCGGCCACGCTGGGCAAACTGTACTTCTCACCGCTGGCCGCGCTGCCCGGCGCACTGTTCTCGGTGTGGCACAACCTGTCCGGTTCGCTGCTGGCGGGTTACTGGTCGGGTAAAACGATTGAGAAGAAGCAGAAATAACGGGGCATGCGTACCGGTGGTCATCAATGACGATCGGTTACGCACCATCGTCCTGTTGATGCCGGTGCGCATAAATGCGCACCCTACAAAAAACACGCGATAACCTTGCAGAGGGCGCAATAAATGCTCCCTCTGCAAAAACGCAATAATCTTGTAGGGTCGCCATTCATGGCGACCGCAAACACGCAACGGACAGCGTGGCGTCACCAATCGTCATTCAAAAATATTCCACTGGCGCACTAATCCTCACCTCATATAAATATGCAAGCACCAGGAACCCCTACACGGGCCGGCCCGTTTTATTCTTTTTTTACTGATGCAGGAAAAGCCAGAAAGGGAAACAGTAAATAAGGCGCAACGATCAAAAGAATAAACACTCCCCGTGAATATCCCGCATCGTTTATTCTTCTGCTGCCACAAGCCAGCGATGGCAGAACGAAAAGCAGTAAAGGAATCCATGCTATTTCATTCGTGGATGAAGCGAACACACTGAGATAACAACAAAACCAGATAATCTGGAACATTATAAAAATGATGTAGCATAAGCGGCTATCTTTGCCACTATAATCAAACGTCTTAATCAATCCATTCTTTATGGATGTTAATAAGAGGGGCAGCGCCATTTTATTCTAACCACCACAAAAATGATGAGAGACAGCAAGCTGTTCACCGTCGAAAAACACGTAAAATAGCGATTTTACGATAAAACGGATTACGCGTGTTGTGAACCTGAATGTTGTATATTGAATACCAGGCAATAACATGTGTTGAATCATGCCATTCCTGGTATTATTAATTAGCGCCGCCAGCATGCGAAACATTACAGCTTCAGGTAAACCCGAATCCCGTCCAGGAACATCTGCGTCGCCAGCATAATCAGGATCAAACCCATTAATCGCTCCAGCGCATTAACGCCTTTATCCCCCAGCAGGCGCAGGAACAGGCCGGACATCAGCAGAATCACTACCGTGACGCCCCAGGCAATCAGCAGGGCGCCGACCAGGTGCGTCATCTGATTGGGATACTGGTGTGACAGCAGCATCAGGGTGGCGAGCAGCGAGGGCCCGGCGACCAGTGGGATCGCCAGCGGCACCAGGAACGGCTCTTCGCCGGCGGGCAGGCCGCTGGTGCTGGTCTCGCCGGACGGAAAAATCATGCGAATGGCGATCAGAAACAGAATGATGCCGCCGGAAATCGATACCGTTTCGGTGCGCAGATTAAGAAACGCCAGGATGCGTTCACCGGCGAACAGGAACAGCAGCATCAGAATCAAGGCGATCAGCATCTCGCGCATCAGCACCACGCGGCGGCGCTTCGGCTCCAGGTGCTTTAGCACCGACATGAAAATCGGCAGGTTGCCCAGCGGGTCCATAATCAACAGCAACAATATGGTCGCGGATATCATTTCAGTCATCAGAGGTAAACCATCCCTTCAGGTCGGCCACAGCCGTTATAAGTTGTACTGCTGAAAAAGTTAGCGCAATCGAATTAATTCACTTGCCAGAAGTGCTGCATTTTGTAGAGTTGTGGGTCATAGGTAAACCTGATTATTACGCAGACTGGCGCATTGCTGGCGCTGGTCTTTTTTCGCACCACCCAGGCCCCGGCCCGAGTTCCTGAGACGGACAGAAAATGAAGAATGTAGGTTTTGTTGGTTGGCGTGGCATGGTCGGCTCTGTGCTGATGTCACGTATGAGCGAAGAACGCGATTTCGATGTGATCAATCCGGTCTTCTTCTCCACTTCGCAACTGGGTCAGGCTGCGCCGACGTTTGGCGGTAAGTCGACCGGTGCGCTGCAGGATGCGTTTGATATTGAGGCGCTGAAGGCGCTGGATATCATCATTACCTGCCAGGGCGGCGATTATACCAGTGAAGTCTACCCGAAGCTGCGCGAGAGCGGCTGGCAGGGCTACTGGATTGATGCGGCCTCCACGCTGCGTATGAAAGATGACGCCATCATTATTCTTGATCCGGTCAACCATCAGGTGATTCGTCAGGGCCTCGACAGCGGCATCAAAACTTTTGTCGGCGGTAACTGCACCGTCAGCCTGATGCTGATGTCGCTGGGCGGACTGTTCGCTAACGACCTGGTCGAGTGGGCCTCCGTCGCGACGTATCAGGCGGCCTCCGGCGGCGGCGCGCGCCATATGCGCGAACTGCTGACCCAGATGGGCATGCTGCACGACCACGTTGCGACTTCGCTGCAAAACCCGGCCTCCGCCATTCTCGACATCGAGCGCAGCGTGACTGATTTTACCCGTTCCGGCACGCTGCCGACCGACAACTTCGGCGTACCGCTGGCCGGCAGCCTGATCCCGTGGATCGACAAGCAGCTGGACAACGGCCAGAGCCGCGAAGAGTGGAAAGGCCAGGCGGAGACCAACAAAATTCTCTCGACCCGTCACACCATTCCGGTCGATGGCCTGTGCGTGCGCGTCGGCGCGCTGCGCTGCCACAGCCAGGCGTTCACGTTGAAGCTGAAGAAAGATGTGCCGCTGAACGAAATCGAACAGCTGCTGGCCGCGCACAACGAGTGGGTGAAAGTGGTGCCGAACGATCGCGACATCACCATGCGTGAACTGACGCCTGCTGCGGTGACCGGTACGCTGACCACGCCGGTGGGCCGTCTGCGTAAGCTGAACATGGGGCCGGAGTATCTGTCGGCCTTCACCGTCGGCGATCAGTTACTGTGGGGCGCTGCCGAACCGCTGCGTCGCATGCTGCGTTTGCTGATCGACTAAGCGCAGCGCGAATCCAGACAGGCCGGGGTTTCCCGGCCTTTTTTCTTTCCACGGGAGTGCAAAACTTAACCCAAATTGCGCCCGACAAGTGATCAGCTTCCCCTTTTTGCTCGCCCGATAACAATTTTTTGCGTTCCACCCTGGCTTCTGCCAACCCCAAGCTATGATTTAACAGTGATGTGCCGGTTGTTAACTGTTTTTACTTTGCGAATGGAATAGTTGTTGTACACGGCCAGGATCTTTCCCACGGAGGGTGTCCTTCCTTGCTGCTGTATGTATGGCTCATGAAAAGCAGCGCACCTATAGCGACAATCCTGTCTCTCCGGTCGCCTGCGCAAAAAATCATAGGAAGAAAGTCATGTCAGAGCTTCCCGATCGCCATGCGATCAATGCCCTTTTCGCCGGGAATTATGCCGACCCCTTCTCAGTACTGGGGATGCACCAGACCACACAAGGTCTTGAAGTGCGTGCGCTGTTACCGGATGCATCCGAAGTCTGGGTGATTGAAACCAACACCGGCCGCAAATGCGCCCAGCTTAAATGTCTTGATTCGCGCGGCTTCTTCAGCGGCGTGATCCCGCGCCGTAAAAACCTGTTTCGCTACCAGCTGGCAGTCAACTGGCACGGCCAGCAAAACCTGATCGACGATGCCTACCGCTTTGGCCCGTTGCTGGCGGAGATGGATGCCTGGCTTCTGGCCGAAGGCACGCACCTGCGGCCGTATGAAACGCTCGGCGCGCACGGCACCACCATTGATGGCGTCGCCGGCACGCGCTTCGCCGTCTGGGCCCCGAACGCGCAGCGCGTTTCGGTGGTGGGCGAGTTTAACTTCTGGGATGGTCGCCGCCATCCGATGCGTTTCCGCCGCGAACTCGGCATCTGGGAGCTGTTTGTCCCCGGCGCGGTTAACGGCCAGCTGTATAAATTCGAGATCATTGATGCGCACGGTCAGATGCGCATCAAAGCCGATCCGTTCGCCTTCGAGGCGCAAATGCGCCCGCAGACCGCCTCGATGATCTGCGGCCTGCCGCCGAAGCTGGAGATGCAGCCACAGCGCAAAATTGCCAACGGCTTTGACCAGCCGATCTCCATCTACGAGGTGCATCTCGGTTCGTGGCGTCGTCACACCGACAACAATTTCTGGTTGAGTTACAAAGAGCTGGCCGAACAGCTGGTGCCCTATGTCAAAGAGATGGGCTTTACCCATATCGAGCTGTTACCGATCAACGAGCATCCGTTCGACGGCAGCTGGGGCTATCAGCCGCTCGGCATGTACGCGCCGACGCGCCGCTTCGGCACGCGCGATGAGTTTCGTCACTTTATCGCCGCTGCCCACGAGGCGGGTCTCAACGTGCTGCTCGACTGGGTGCCGGGCCATTTCCCCAGCGACGATTTTGGCCTCGCCAAATTCGACGGTACCGAGCTGTACGAGCACAGCGATCCGCGCGAAGGCTACCATCAGGACTGGAATACGCTGATCTACAACTTTGGCCGGCGCGAGGTCAGCAACTATCTCTCCGGCAATGCGCTGTACTGGATGGAGCGCTTCGGCATTGATGGCCTGCGCGTCGATGCGGTGGCGTCGATGATCTATCGCGACTACAGCCGCAAAGAGGGGGAGTGGGTACCTAACCAGTTTGGCGGCCGTGAAAATCTCGAAGCCATCGCCTTCCTGCGCCATACCAACCGCACGCTGGGCCGTGCTGCGCCCGGCAGCATCAGCGTGGCGGAAGAGTCTACCGATTATCCCGGCGTGACGCGGCCATCCGAGGATGGCGGCCTGGGCTTCTGGTTCAAATGGAACCTCGGCTGGATGCACGACACCCTCGACTACATGAAGCTCGATCCGGTGCATCGCCGCTACCATCATCAGCTGATGACCTTCGGCATGCTGTACAACTACACGGAAAACTTTGTGCTGCCGCTGTCGCACGACGAAGTGGTCCACGGCAAAAAGTCGATCCTCGACCGCATGCCGGGTGATACCTGGCAGAAGTTTGCCAACCTGCGCGCCTATTACGGCTGGATGTGGGGCTTTCCCGGCAAAAAACTGCAGTTTATGGGCAATGAATTCGCTCAGGGACGCGAGTGGAACCACGACACCAGCCTCGACTGGCATCTGCTGGAGGGACTGGATAACTGGCACCACGGCGTGCAGCGACTGGTACGTGACCTAAACCACAGCTATCGCCACTTTTCGCCGCTCTATCAGCTCGATTTCGATGCCAGCGGCTTCGAGTGGCTGGTGGTCGACGATCACGAAAACTCGGTCTTTGTGTTTGTGCGCCGCGACCGCGAGGGCAACGAACTGATTGTCGCCAGTAACTTTACGCCGGTGCCGCGCCACAACTATCGCTTCGGCGTGAATCAGCGCGGCGGCTGGCGCGAAGTGCTGAACACCGATCAGCATGATTATCACGGCAGCGATCTGCGTAATCACGGTATCGTCCATACCGATGACATCGCCAGCCACGGGCGCGCGCAGTCGCTAAGCCTGACGCTGCCGCCGCTCGCCACGCTGTGGCTGGTGCGGGAGGGCGATTGATGCTCCAGCCGGGCCAGCCGGTACCGCCGGGTGCCCATTATGACGGGCGCGGCGTCAACTTTACGCTGTTCTCGCGCCACGCGGAGCGGGTGGAGCTGTGCCTGTTTGATGAACAGGGGAGTGAGCAGCGTTTTCCTCTGCCGGCGCGCAGCGGTGACATCTGGCATGGCTATGTTCCGGCGCTAAAGCCGGGCCAGCGCTATGGCTACCGCGTGCATGGGCCGTGGCAGCCAGAGCGCGGTCATCGTTTCAATCCGGCCAAACTGCTGGTCGATCCCTGTGCCAAAGCGGTATGCGGCGCGGTGCCAGACGACGCGCGCCTGCTGGGTGGAGAGTGGCAGCAGGATGATGCCGACAGCGCTGGCGTTGCGCCCAAATCGCTGGTGATCGCCGACGATTTTGACTGGCAGGACGATTGTGCGCCGCGCACGCCGTGGGGCAAGACGGTGATTTACGAGGCACACGTACGCGGCCTGACGCAGCAGCATCCGGAAATTCCGGAAAGGCTACGCGGGACATATGCGGCGCTGGGGCATCCTGCTATGGTGAGCTATCTGCGCCGGCTGGGTATCACCGCGCTGGAGTTGCTGCCGATAGCCGCGTTTGCCAGCGAACCGCGCCTGCAACGGCTCGGCCTGAGCAACTACTGGGGCTATAACCCGTTTGCGCTGTGGGCGCTGCATCCGCATTACGCGGCGGGTGAAGCGGGCCAGACGCCGCTGCAGGAGTTTCAGCAGGCGGTAAAAGCGCTGCACGCGGCGGGCATTGAAGTGATTCTGGACGTGGTGTTCAACCACAGCGCCGAGCTGGAAGAGATTGGCCCGACACTGTCGCTGCGCGGCGTCGACAACGCCAGCTATTACTGGCTGGGCGATAACGGTGAATATCACAACTGGACCGGCTGCGGTAATACGCTGAACCTCAGCGATCCGCAGGTGCTTGACTGGGCGCTGGGCGCGCTGCGTTACTGGGTGCAAACCTGCCACGTTGACGGCTTTCGTTTCGATCTGGCCAGCGTGCTCGGGCGCACGCCGGATTATCGCCAGGATGCACCGCTGTTTGTGGCCATGCAGGCCTGTCCGGTGCTGTCGCAGGTGAAGCTGATCGCTGAACCCTGGGATATCGGGCCCGGCGGCTATCAGGTGGGCAACTTTCCGCCCGGCTTCGCCGAATGGAACGACCACTTTCGCGATACGGCGCGCCGCTACTGGCTGCACGGTGAGTTGAGTAACGGTGATTTTGCCCGCCGCTTTGCCGGCTCCAGCGATGTATTTCAGCGCGCGGCGCGTCTGCCGCACGCCAGCATTAATCTGATCACCGCGCACGACGGCTTCACGCTGCGTGACGTGGTGAGTTATAACCAGAAGCATAATCGGGCCAACGGCGAAGATAATCGCGACGGCAGCAGCAGTAATTTCAGCCATAACCATGGTTTTGAAGGGCTGCAGGGCAACTTCGATGTGGTCGAGCGGCGGCGGCGCAGCGTGCACGCATTGCTGACCACGCTGCTGCTGGCGCAGGGCACGCCGATGCTGCTGGCCGGTGACGAACGCGGTCACAGCCAGCACGGCAACAATAATGCGTACTGTCAGGATAACCCACTCACCTGGCTGAACTGGCAACAGGATGATTTTGGACTGGTCGACTTCACTGCCGCGTTAATCCGGCTGCGTCAGCATATTCCCGCGCTGACGCAGGACAGCTGGTGGCAGGAGGGCGATGGTAACGTGCAGTGGTTGAATGCCAGCGGCAAACCACTGGAAAGGGATGAGTGGGAACAGGGGATGCACAGACTGCAGATCCTGCTCTCCGGCCGCTGGTTACTAACGATAAACGCCACGGATTCGGTGAGTGACCTTGCCTTACCAGACGGAGAATGGCGAGCCATTCCTCCTTTCGCCGGGGAAGATAACCCCATCCTGACAACTGTCTGGCACGGGCCCGCACACGGCGTGTGTGTGTTCCTAAAGCAATCATAAGGAGTCAGACATGGTGAAATTAGATAGAAACGACCCCCTGATGCTGGCGCGCCAGCTCCCTACACAGACGGTTGCCCTGATCCTTGCTGGCGGGCGCGGTACGCGCCTGAAAGATCTTACCGCCAAACGCGCCAAGCCTGCCGTGCACTTCGGCGGCAAGTTCCGCATCATCGACTTTGCGCTCTCCAACTGTATCAACTCCGGGATTCGGCGCATCGGCGTCATCACCCAATATCAGTCACATACGCTGACGCAGCACATTCAGCGCGGCTGGTCATTGTTCAACGAAGAGATGAATGAGTTTGTCGATCTGCTGCCGGCGCAGCAGCGCGCCTCGACCGAACACTGGTATCGCGGTACCGCCGATGCGGTCACGCAGAATCTCGACATCATTCGCCGCTATAACGCGCAGTACATCGTGATTCTCGCCGGGGATCACATCTACAAAATGGATTACTCGCGCATGCTGCTCGACCACGCCGATCGTGGCGCCAAGTGCACCATCGCCTGTCTGCCCGTACCGCTGCATGAGGCCACCGCGTTTGGCGTGATGGCAGTCGATGCGGACAACAATGTAATCGATTTCGTTGAGAAACCGGCGCAGCCGCCGTCCATGCCGGGCGACGACAGCAAAGCGCTGGCCAGCATGGGCATTTACGTGTTCAACGCCGATTACCTCTATGAGCTGCTGGAGGAGGATTTGCAGATCGCCGACTCAAGCCACGATTTCGGTAAAGATCTGCTGCCGAAGATCGTCGCCAGCGGCGAAGCCTACGCGCACTCCTTCACGCTGTCGTGCGTACAGAACGACGAAAACGCGGAACCTTACTGGCGCGACGTCGGTACGCTGGAAGCTTACTGGCGCGCCAACCTCGATCTGGCCTCGGTGACGCCCGAACTCGATATGTATGACCACGAATGGCCGATTCGTACCCACATGGAGCCGCTGCCGCCGGCCAAATTTGTCCAGGATCGATCCGGCAGTCACGGCATGACCATGAACTCGCTGGTCTCCGGCGGCTGCATTATTTCCGGCTCGGTGGTGGTGAATTCGGTGCTGTTCCCGCGCGTGCGCGTTAACTCGTTTTGCAATATTGATTCGGCGGTGCTGCTGCCCGATGTGGTTATCGGGCGATCGTGCCGTTTGCGTCGCTGCGTCATAGACCGTGCCTGCGTCATTCCGGAAGGCATGGTGATTGGCGAAAATCCGGATGAGGATAGTCGCCGTTTTTACCGTTCAGAAGAGGGCATCGTACTGGTGACGCGCGCCATGCTGGCCAAATTGGCCGCTGCGGGTCAGTAAGTGACGAAAGGCAAAGAACATTGCCGCGTGGAACGCGGGCGATAACACAATAGGGGTTCAGGATGCAGGTTTTACATGTCTGTTCAGAGCTTTTCCCGCTGCTAAAAACCGGCGGACTGGCTGATGTCGTCGGCGCATTGCCTCAGGCACAAATTGCCGAAGGTATGGACACGCGGGTGCTGATTCCGGCGTTTCCGGATCTGCGTAAAGGGATTCCTGATACCGAAGTGGTGGCGGAGCTGCAAACCTTTGCCGGGCCGGTCCGCTTGCTGTTTGGGCCCTTCAACGGCGTGGGGATATATTTGATAGATGCGCCGGGACTGTACGATCGTCCCGGCAGCCCGTACCACGATACGTCGCAGTTTGCCTATGTCGATAACTACCTGCGCTTTGCGCTGCTCGGCTGGATGGCGGCTGAGCTTGCCAGCGGGCTGGATACTTACTGGCAGCCGGACATTGTGCACGCGCACGACTGGCACGCCGGTCTGGCTCCGGCCTATATCGCCGCACGCGGACGTCCGGCGAAAACGGTGTTTACCGTGCATAACCTGGCGTATCAGGGGCTGTTTTCCGCGCGGCATCTGGACGAAATCCAGATCCCGCGCGCCTATTTTGAAATGCACGGGCTGGAATTCTACGGCCAGATTTCTTATCTAAAGGCCGGCCTGTTTTATGCCGATCATATAACTGCCGTCAGCCCGACCTATGCGCTGGAGATCACCCGGCCGGAGTTTGGCTACGGCATGGAAGCGCTGCTGGAGCAGCGGCTGCGCGAAGGACGGCTGAGCGGAATTCTCAACGGCGTCGATCCCGGCATCTGGGATCCGGCACACGACCTGCTGCTCACCGCCCGCTACGACCGCGACACGCTGGAGAGCAAAGCGGAGAATAAACGTCAGCTGCAGATTGCCATGGGGCTGAAGGTTGATGACAAAGTGCCGGTGTTCTGCGTTATCAGCCGTTTAACCAAACAGAAAGGGCTGGATCTGGTGCTGGAAGCACTGCCGGGACTGCTGGCACAGGGCGGGCAACTGGTGCTGCTGGGCCAGGGCGATGCGGAACTGCAGCAGGGCTTCCTCGCCGCAGCTGCTGAGCATCCGGGCAGCGTCGGCGTGCAAATTGGTTATCACGAAGCGTTCTCGCACCGCATTGTCGGTGGCGCGGACGTCATTATGGTGCCCAGCCGTTTCGAACCGTGCGGTCTGACGCAGTTGTACGGCCTGAAATATGGCACGCTGCCGCTGGTCAGGCGCACCGGTGGACTGGCGGATACCGTACAGGACAGCTCGCTGGAAAACCTCGCCGACGGCGTAGCCAGCGGCTTCAGCTTCGAAGACAGCAATGCCTGGTCACTGCTGCGCGCGATTCGTCGTGCTTTTGTTTTATGGTCCCGTCCTTCACTCTGGCGTTATGTTCAGCGCCAGGCGATGGGGATGGATTTTAGTTGGCAGGTGGCAGCACAAGCCTACCGCGATCTTTATCAACGCTTGCTGTAATGAGAGATTGGGATACCGCATATGAACGCACCTTTCACCTATGCCTCACCCACGCTGACGGTTGACGCCCTCAAGCACTCAATCGCCTATAAGCTGATGTTTACCATTGGTAAAGATCCGTCGATCGCCAACAAGCATGAGTGGCTGAACGCCGCGCTGCTGGCGGTACGCGATCGCATGGTGGAGCGCTGGCTGCGCTCCAGCCGTGCGCAGCTGTCGCAGGATGTGCGCCAGGTTTATTACCTGTCGATGGAGTTTCTGATGGGGCGCACGCTGGGCAATGCCTTGCTGGCGATGGGCATCTATGACGATCTCAATCAGGCGCTGGATGAGATGGGACTCGACCTCAGCGAGCTGATGGAAGAAGAGAACGATCCCGGGCTCGGCAACGGCGGTCTTGGCCGGCTGGCGGCCTGCTTCCTCGACTCGCTGGCCACGCTGGGCCTGCCCGGACGCGGCTACGGTATTCGCTACGATTACGGCATGTTCAAACAGAACATTGTTGACGGCCAGCAGCGTGAATCGCCGGATTACTGGCTGGAGTACGGCAATCCGTGGGAGTTCCAGCGCTTTAACACCCGTTACAAAGTGCGTTTTGGCGGGCGGTTGCAGCATGAAGGCAGCCGGGTGCGCTGGGTTGAGACCGAAGAGATCGTGGCGATGGCCTACGATCAAATCATCCCTGGCTTCGACACCGATGCCACCAACACGCTGCGGCTGTGGGGCGCGCAGGCCAGTAACGAAATTAACCTCGGCAAGTTCAATCAGGGCGACTACTTCGCGGCGGTGGAAGATAAAAACCACTCGGAGAACGTGTCGCGCGTGCTCTATCCCGACGACTCGACCTACTCCGGGCGCGAGCTGCGTCTGCGCCAGGAGTATTTTCTCGTCTCTGCCACGGTGCAGGATATCCTCAATCGCCACTGGCAGATGCATGAAACCTGGGACAACCTGGCCGACAAAATTGCCATCCACCTCAACGATACCCATCCGGTGCTGGCGATTCCTGAGCTGATGCGTCTGCTGATTGATGAGCACAAGTTTACCTGGGACGACGCCTTTGAAGTCACCTGCCAGGTGTTCTCGTACACCAACCATACGCTGATGAGCGAAGCGCTGGAGACCTGGCCGGTGGACATGATCGGCAAGATCCTGCCGCGTCACCTCAGCATCATCTTCGAAATCAATGACTACTTCCTGAAGACCATTCAGGACTACTATCCGGACGACTGGGATCTGATGGCGCGCATCTCGATCATCGACGAAAACGATGGTCGCCGCATCCGCATGGCGTGGCTGGCGGTGGTGGTTAGCCACAAAGTTAACGGCGTGTCGGAGCTGCACTCTAATCTGATGGTGCAGTCGCTGTTCGCCGATTTTGCCCGTCTGTTCCCGGGGCGCTTCTGCAATAAAACCAACGGCGTGACGCCGCGCCGCTGGCTGGCGCTGGCCAACCCGGCCTTGTCAGAAGTGCTGGATGACGCCATTGGCCGCACCTGGCGTACCGATCTGGCTCAGCTGAGCGAGCTGGTGCCGCACATTGACTATCCGGCGTTTATTGAACAGATCGCCGATGCCAAGTTCGCCAACAAGAAGCGCCTCGCGGAGTGGGTGGCGAAGAATATGGATATCGTGCTGGATCCGCAGGCGCTGTTCGACGTGCAGATCAAGCGTATTCACGAATACAAACGTCAGCTCCTGAACGTGCTGCACGTCATCACGCGTTACAACCGCATCAAAGCCGATCCGACCGCAGAGTGGGTGCCGCGCGTCAATATCTTCGCCGGGAAAGCGGCGTCGGCCTATTACGTCGCCAAGCACATCATTCACCTGATCAACGATGTCGCCAACGTGATCAACAACGATCCGCAGGTGAAGAACAAGCTGAAGGTGGTGTTTATCCCTAACTACGGCGTCAGCCTGGCGCAGATCATCATTCCGGCGGCGGATCTCTCCGAGCAGATCTCTACCGCCGGCACCGAAGCTTCCGGCACCAGTAACATGAAATTTGCGCTAAACGGCGCGCTGACCATCGGTACGCTGGACGGGGCCAACGTGGAGATGCGCGAGCACGTCGGCGCAGAGAATTTCTTTATCTTCGGCAACACCACGCCGCAGGTGGAGAAGCTGCGCATTGAGGGCTATAACCCGCGCAAATACTATGAAGAGGATGCGGAACTGCACCAGGCGCTGACGCAAATCGCCAGCGGCGTCTTCAGCCCGCAGGAGCCGGGACGCTACCGTAACCTGTTCGACGCGCTGGTCAACTTTGGCGATCATTATCAGCTGCTGGCGGATTACCGCAGTTACGTGGATACCCAGGATAAGGTGGATAAGCTTTATCGCCAACCGGAAGAGTGGCAGCGGCGTGCGGCGCTGAACATCGCCAATATGGGGTATTTCTCCGCCGACCGTACCATTCAGGAGTACGCGGATGAGATCTGGCATATTTCGCCGGTGAGGTTGTAAACGAGGCACATTCTGTAGCGGCGCAATTTATTGCGCGGTTTTTAACAACGCGCGATAAATCGCGCCGCTACCGTTGGTGCGAACTTACTTCAGAGTAATGCTCTTCACAATCGCATCGGCATCGCTCTGCGCCTGCTGCTGATTGTCGGCGGGCAGGGTGATCTGCAGCGTCAGCAGTTTACCGTCCACCTTCGCCAGAATAACCGAGGACCAGGAGGTCTGATTGTTGGCGGAAATCACCGTATCCAGCTGCTGTGCCGGCTGATCTTTCAGCGTCACCGCTTTATTCGACACCACCTGCAGCTGCGGATCGCGGTTGCGCTGCTGCTGCTCCAGACGCTGAGCCAGCGCATCCAGTGCTTCACTGGTCGGATCGCCTGCAATCACGATAATTGCGCGCTGGCCGGTTTCATCAGCATACACGTGCATATTGGTGGATTCCGAACCCAGCTTGCCGCTCTTATCTGACATGCCTGCTGGCAGGCTGAAACTCAGCTTACCGTCCATCAGGTTTACCGTCTGTGCTGACTGACTGGCGCTGGCGCCGTTGCTGTTTGCCGCCGTGTCGTCTTTCTTCTGATCACACGCCGCCAGGCCTAACACCAGCAGGCCGATGCCCGCATATTTCACTAAGTTACGCATTCTTATCCCTTCGTAAGGTTTCCATCAGCCGTTATCAAAACGGAATCGGTGCTTAAAAGCAATCAGCGCTTTGTCAGGAAATCTTAGCGTGCCGTGGCGTTTCGTCTACGTTCAATTAGCCGAAATTCATCTGGCGCTGAGCCGAACGTTCCGCCAGGCGCTTAAGTGCCGCATTGAGCAAAACACCGTAAGCAGGCAGGAAGAAAACCATGCAGATCAGCACTTTGAAGCTGTAATCCACCAGTGCGATCTCCACCCAGTGGCTGGCCATGAACGGGTCCGGACTCTTATAAAAGGCGATAAAGAAGAAGGCCAGCGTATCGCTGATATTGCCGAGGAACATGGCACAGGCAGGCGCAATCCACCACTGCGGCAGTTTACGCAGGCGGTTAAACACGTGCACATCAAGGATCTGCCCCAGCGCATAGGCCATAAAGCTGGCGCAGGCGATACGCGCCACGAACAGATTGACCTCCTGCAGCGAGGCCCAGCCCTGCCACGCGCCCTGATAAAACACGCACGACACGATGTAGGAGATAAACAGCGCCGGAATCATCACCGCAAGGATAATGCGCCGTGCCAGCGGTGCGCCAAAAATACGCACGGTGAGATCGGTGGCGAGAAAAATAAACGGGAAGCTAAACGCACCCCAGGTGGTGTGGAAACCGAAAATCGCGACCGGCAGCTGCACCAGATAGTTACTGGAGGTAATCACCAGCAGGTGAAACAGCGACAGCCAGAATAGCGCATGCATACGCTGACGAGCAGAGAAGTTGATCATAAAGGCCTTTTTTTTAAAAATGGGGTGAGGGAACCCAATCCCCTTCATCGTTGGCATTTTTGCTGCGTTGGCCGCGCTTGCGTACCCCGGTCACTTACTTTAGTAAGCTCCCGGGGATACGCGCACTTGCCGCCTTGCAGAAAAGCCAACGATCCTGGGGATGTCTGGTATTGCTTAATAAAAAATCGGACGGCATCTTAGCGTGTTGCGCAACAAATGCAATGGTTAATTTTAACGCAATCGTTCTCGCCTTGCGCGCGCGCTGTAGCGCGTTAGAATGAGCGCCCACCCTGAATAAAGACAGAGAATCATGAGCGATCCTTTTTCCGCTGCGGACCATACGCTTGATGCGCTTGGGCTGCG
This sequence comes from Pantoea dispersa, assembly GCF_019890955.1. Lineage (NCBI taxonomy): Bacteria > Pseudomonadati > Pseudomonadota > Gammaproteobacteria > Enterobacterales > Erwiniaceae > Pantoea > Pantoea dispersa. The sequence continues at coordinate 3,648,372 of NZ_CP082346.1, read as the reverse complement.
TTGCCCGGAGCCGGTGATGATGGTGCGCAAAACCGTGCGTACCATGCAGGCGGGCGAAACGTTGCTGATCATCGCCGACGATCCGGCGACCACGCGTGATATTCCCGGCTTCTGCCGCTTTATGGAGCATCAGCTGCTGGCACAGCAGACCGAGAGCCTGCCGTACCAGTATTTGATCCAGAAAGGCGCGGATGCCTGATCGCGGCATCCGCCCGCCTCAGCGCTGACGCAGCAGGCGCAGCGCGTTGGCGGTGACCAGCGCGGTGGCACCGGAATCGGCCAGCACCGCCAGCCACAGGCCGGTAAAGCCGAGCAGCGTGGTGACGAGGAAAATCGCCTTCAGCCCCAGCGCCAGCGCAATATTCTGACGGATAATGGCGCGCGTGCGGCGTGCCAGCTGCACGGTGCGCGGCAGAATCGCCAGGTTATTCTGCGTCAGAGCCGCATCGGCCGCTTCCAGCGCCACATCGGTGCCGCTGCCCATGGCAATCCCCAGCGTCGCGGCCTTCATGGCTGGCGCATCGTTGATGCCATCGCCGACCATCGCCAGCGGCTGCTGCTCGCCCAGTTCACGCACGGCGGCTACCTTATCCGCAGGCAACAGACCGGCGCGATAGCTGATGCCGAGTTCGGCGGCAATCGCGGCGGCGGCGCGCGGATTATCGCCGGTCAGCATCACGCTGCGAATTCCCAGCGCCTGCAGCGCCGCCAGCGCACTGCGGGCCTCCTCGCGCAGCAAATCCTGCAGCGCCAGCAGCCCGAGCGGCTGTGCTTCGCGCAACAGCACCACCACGGTTTTGCCCTGTGCCTCCAGCTGCGCAATCTGCTGCTGCTGCGCGTCACTCAGCGCCGCCGCATCACGCGGTGCCAGCAGTTGATGCATCACGCCGTCGATTTGTGCGCGAATGCCGCTGCCGGCCAGCGTTTGCTGATGCTGCGCCGGTGGAATCACCTGCTGCTGGCGCTGCGCTTCCGCGACTATCGCCCGCGCCAGCGGATGGCCGGAGCCCTGCTCAATAGCGGCCGCGAGGCTGAGCAGCTGTTGCTGTGCATCCGCGCCAAACGGCTGCACGTCGGTAACCTGCGGTTTACCGGCGGTCAGGGTGCCGGTTTTATCAAACGCCAGCGCCTGCACCCGGCTGAGGCGTTCGAGCGCCGCGCCGCCTTTAATCAGCGCGCCCTGGCGAGCCGCCGCCGCCAGGCCGGAAGTGATAGCGGCAGGCGTGGAGATCACCAGCGCGCACGGACAGCCAATCAGCAGCAGCGTCAGCCCTTTGTAGATCCACGGCAGCCAGGCGCCTAATCCGAGCAGCGGCGGCAGCACCATCACCAGCAGTGCCAGCAGCATGATGGCCGGCGTGTAGAGGCGGCTGAAGCGATCGATAAAACGCTCCACCGGCGCGCGGTGACTTTCAGCTTCTTCTATCAGCTGCAGAATGCGGTCGATAGCGCTGTGGCCCGGCTGTGAGGTCACGCGCAGCGTCACCAGCCGATCCACGCTGGTGGCACCTGCCATCACGGCATCGCCCGGCTGATGGGCCACCGGTAGCGATTCGCCGGTCAGCGCACTTTCATCAAAGCTGGCGCTGGCGTGCAGCAGCTCGGCATCGGCGGGCAGACGACCGCCTGCCGCTACTTCAATCACATCACCGGGCTGGAGCGCCGCCAGTGCCACCTGCTCACGCTGTGTGCCATTGACGCGCGTGGCGGTGTCCGGACGCAGCGCCATCAGCGCGGTGACGCCACGGCGCGCCCGCGCGGCGGCATAGGCTTCCAGCCGTTCTCCCAGCTGGAACAGCAGCAGCACCATGGCAGCTTCGGCGTGGGCGCCAATCACCAGCGCGCCCGCGGCGGCGAGGGTCATCAGGGTTTCAATGCTGAACGGTGAGCCGCTCCGTATGGCCTGCCACGCGCTGCGGGCTACCGGCACCAGACCGACCAGCGTGGTAAGCACAAACAGGCGATCGCCCCACAGCGGCGTGAGCTGGCTCAGCAGCCAGCTGGCGATCATCAACAGCGTGAGCAGTATGAGCGAGGCATTATCGCGCCAGCGGCGCGCCGCCGGTGCGGGGTTCTCAGTGGATTTCAGGCTAAAGCCGGCGTGGTTAACGGCCTGTTCGATAGCCGGACGAATATCGCTGTGCGCCTCAACCAGCAGATTTTCACTGGCGAATATCACCCGCGCGCTGGCGACCTGCGGCAGCTTTTGCACGGCGGTTTCGATTTTGCGGGCGCAGCTCGGGCAGTCCATGCCGGCAATCTGCCAGCGGAACTGATAGGGCGCGGACGCGCGCCTGTCGCTGTCGGCGTCGCCGCCGCCGGGACTGTCGTCATCGCTGGTGCAGCAGCCGCAATCACTGGACGCGGCCACCGGCTGTGCGGCAGAAATCTTCAGGGATGCAGGCTGAACGCTGCGTACCGCACATAGCGGTTTTGGCTGACGGTGTGATTTGCCACAGCGGCAAGAGTGGGCATGTTGATGCATGTGACCTCCGGTTGCAGAAGCGGGCCGATGCCCGCAGTCTGCATGCTACACTCTGGAGTGGACTCCAGAGTCAAGCGATGAGGTCACTTTTTTCAGTACAGCCACAGTGAACGCACAATCATGAAGTGACCGGCGAAGTAGCAGGCGGCAACGATGGCGCTGTCAGCGCTGAAGCGACGGCGATAGTGCGAGATAAACCACACGATGTTAGCCAGCAACAGCAGCACGGCACCCACCAGCAGCGAGAAGCTGTAATCGGTCGGACGGAAGAAGTAATTTTCCGCCGCCATCCAGTTCATCACCAGCGTCATGCCAATCAGCGTACAGATCGGCCAGCGCAGCGTATCCAGTTTTGACCAGATAATGGCGATCACGATGATACCAATCACCAGGAAGGTGAGTGGAATTGGCCAGAAGAAGCTCATGGTCATGTGCGCGGCAAAGCTGATGGTGTACAGCAGATGCGAAAGGAAAAAGGCGCCGAGCGCATACAGCATCTGCTGACGCGGCAGCAGGGTTAACGCATCGCCCACCAGCGTAGCGACCAGGCCAGCCAGAATCAGGTAGTCGGTGGTGTTAAGCGTGGGAGCCTGCCACGCCCAGGCAACCAGCAACAGCAGCGTAACGGGTTTGAACAGCCAGCGCTGCCACTGCGGGCCGCGGTAGGAGGCATCGACATACAGCCAACCGGAAAAAAGGACTGCAAGGAAAGACCAAAGCATTTTTTCTCCCTTTTGTGAACGTGTCGCCCACATTGATGAATTTTCCCAAAATCGCGATCTCAGTTTAAGTTACTGGCGGCAAATGTGACAATCGGGCAACTCTGGTTGTATGCTTTGGCGTCTTTTATCTGTTAACCCCCGACGTAAAGTGCGAGAGAAAACATGAGCAAACCACCGCTAATCTTTTTTATCGTCCTGGCTGTAATTGCCATCCTGGCAACCCGTCAGTTTATCAAGCAGCGCCGTGAAGCCGCGGTCAACGACGCTTCACCGGTGCGCTCAATGAGTGTGGAAGTGAAAACCAAGCGAGAGTTTCCGGCCCCCAATCGCCGTTCGCGTCAACGCGAAGAGATTGTGGCGGAAGAGATGAAGTATGAAGCCTGGTTCCATCCGCTGAACGGCGCCGGTGATTTTAAGGTCAACGTCAGCGCCAGCGATTATCACCAGATGGACAAAGGCGTAAAGGGCGAGCTGAAAATGCAGGGCACGCGCTTTGTCAGCTTTACCCCGGCGCAATAGGCACTAAAGCGCACGGGGCTGAAGCCGCGCGCGCTGTCTTACGTTACGACGGATAGTGCTTTTTCTGCCACGCCAGCAGCTCAAATACGCCAAAGAAGAAGATTTTCGCCTGCGTGGCGCGGCTCAGCTTTGGCGCTTCCTTTGGTTGCGTGGCACGCAGCAGCACCAGCTGCAGGCCGTGCATCACCACCATAAAGAACAGCGCAACGTGGACAAAGTAGCGCAGCGGCGTCGGGAAAGGGTGCACCAGGTTAAGCAGCAGAAATGCCCAGACGCAAATCATCAGCAAACGTCCCAGATTAAGCCACATCATCGGTCTCCTGTTGGCGTTGATAGAGGCGATAGGCCACCTGACCGGCAATCTTCTCGCGATACAGGTCCCAGTTAGCCGGTGCCAGCGGGGTGCCGTGTTCCACTTCGCTCTCAACATAAATCAGCGCATTGGCGGCGAGCCAGCCATTGTTCTCCAGCAGCGTTAGTGTCTCCTGCAGCAGGCCTTTGCGGAACGGCGGATCAACAAACACCACGTCGAACGGTTCGCCGGGCTGGCTTAGCCACTGCAGCGTATTGGTCTGGACGACGCTGGCATTCGTGGCGCGCAGCGTGTGCAGGTTTTGCGTCAGCTGCTGCGCCACGTGACGTTCCAGTTCCAGCAGGGTCGCGGAGGCGGCATAGCGCGACAGCGCTTCTAAGCCCAGCGCGCCGCTGCCGGCAAAGCAATCGAGGCAGCGCGCCTGCTGGATATCAGGCGCCAGCCAGTTGAATAGCGTTTCACGCACGCGATCGGTGGTCGGGCGCAGGCCGGCGCTGTCCGGCACCGGCAATTTGCGGCCGCGCCACTGTCCGCCAATCAGGCGAATCTGGCCTGCCGCGCCGCTGTTGCGGGGGGATTTACTCATTTCGCTCACAACTCGTCATAATTTGTTGCGTAGTTTAACGGGCGTAGCAGGCAGAAGAAACGTTAAAAAAGGGTGCTGTGGTGCGCTGGCAGGAAAGTGTTAGACTACTAAGTTGATAAAGCGGACGTAATTGCCTGATTTTTACGCCGCTCACGCGCGAAAAAGTGAATTTTTTATCCCCTGGGAACAGCGTGCTACCGGGAATAAGCCATCGAGGAGTGTGGTCACACAATGGCAAAAGAGAAAAAACGCGGCTTTTTTTCCTGGCTGGGCTTTGGCAAAGAAGAGCAGCAGCCAGCGGAAGAGCAGGCGCAGCAGCAGCCGACCGATCAACCGGCACCCGCCGCTGAAGAGAGCGCGTTAGCAAGCGCCGAAGCGCAGGCCGCCGAAACCGTGATCGTCACTGAGCAGGTGGCAGAACAGCAGGCCGAATCGTCGGTTCACGCCGACGCTGAAACGCATCCCGTTGCGGAAGCAGAAACCGCAGCCGAATCCGATGCTAACGCTGATGACGCAGAAACCGCTGCCGTCAGCGCGATTGAAGAAGAGGTACTGCCGGAAGATCATCCGCAGCCGGAGCTGATGCCGGTTGAAGAGGAGCCGCAGGCTGAAGAACTGATTATTGAAGCACCGGTTTTATCTGAGGCGCCTCAGCCAGAGGACGCAGAGGACGCAGACGCACCGCTGAGCGATGAAGAGCTGGAAGCGCTGGCGTTAGCGGAAACCTATGCCGAAGACGCGGCAGAAGAGCTTGTGGCGACAGACACCGTGAGCGATCTGCCGCTGGCGGCCGCGCCGATTGTGGCTCAGGAGCAGGAGCGCCCCACCAAAGAGGGCTTCTTTGCCCGCCTGAAACGCAGCCTGGTCAAAACGCGTGAAAACCTCGGATCCGGCTTTATCAGCCTGTTCCGCGGCAAAAAAATCGATGACGAGCTGTTTGAAGAGCTGGAAGAGCAGCTGCTGATTGCCGATGTCGGCGTGGAAACCACCCGCCGCATCATCACCAGCCTGACGCAACAGGCCAGCCGTAAGCAGCTGCGCGATGCCGAAGCGCTGTATGGCCTGCTGAAGGCTGAAATGGCCGGCATTCTGGAAAAGGTCGATGCCCCGCTGGACGTGGCGGGCAAAACGCCGTTCGTTATCCTGATGGTCGGCGTTAACGGCGTGGGTAAAACCACCACCATCGGTAAGCTGGCGCGTCAGTATCAGGCGCAGGGCAAGTCCGTCATGCTGGCGGCGGGTGACACCTTCCGCGCGGCGGCGGTAGAGCAGCTGCAGGTCTGGGGCCAGCGCAACAATATTCCGGTGGTCGCGCAGCATACGGGCGCGGATTCTGCGTCGGTCATTTTTGACGCCATCCAGGCGGCGAAATCGCGCCACGTTGACGTGCTGATCGCCGATACCGCCGGCCGCCTGCAGAACAAAGCGCACCTGATGGAAGAGCTGAAAAAAATCACCCGCGTGATGAAGAAGCTGGACGAAGAGGCACCGCATGAGGTGATGCTGACGATTGACGCCAGCACCGGCCAGAACGCCATCAGCCAGGCGAAGCTGTTCCACGAAGCGGTCGGCCTGACCGGCATCACCCTGACCAAGCTCGACGGCACCGCAAAAGGTGGCGTGATCTTCTCGGTGGCCGATCAGTTTGGCATTCCGATTCGTTATATCGGTGTCGGGGAAGGCATCGAAGATTTACGGCCGTTTAAGGCCGCCGACTTTATTGAGGCACTGTTTGCCCGAGAGGAATAATTGGCATGATTCGCTTTGAAGAGGTCAGTAAGGCTTATCTGGGAGGACGCCAGGCGCTGCAGGGCGTGGATTTCCATTTGCGTCCCGGTGAGATGGCGTTTCTGACCGGCCACTCAGGCGCGGGGAAAAGTACCTTACTGAAGCTGATTTGTGGCATTGAGCGCCCGAGCGCCGGGCAAATCTGGTTCAGCGGTCACGATATTTCCCGGCTGCGTCACAGCGAAGTGCCTTTCCTGCGCCGCCAGATCGGCATGATTTTCCAGGATCACCACCTGCTGATGGATCGTTCGGTCTACGACAACGTGGCGATCCCGCTGATTATTTCCGGCGCCAGCGGCGAGGATATTCGCCGTCGCGTATCGGCGGCGCTGGACAAAGTCGGCCTGCTCGACAAAGCAAAAAGTTATCCGATTCAGCTCTCTGGCGGTGAACAGCAGCGCGTCGGCATTGCCCGCGCGGTAGTGAATAAACCGGCGGTGCTGCTGGCGGATGAACCGACCGGTAACCTCGATAACGCGCTGTCAGAAGATATTTTGCGCCTGTTCGAAGAGTTCAACCGCGTGGGCGTTACGGTACTGATGGCGACGCACGACATCGGGCTGATCGCACGCCGCAATTATCGCGTGATGACGCTTAATCAGGGACGTCTGCACGGAGGCCACGATGGTCAATAAACGTAACAAGCGTCCGGCTGCGCCGAAAGCGGCGAAGCAGCCCTCAAAGAGCAAAGCGCTGAAGGGCGGCTGGCAGGAGCAGTGGCGCTACGCGTGGCGCGGTACGCTGTCCGACATGTATCGTCAGCCGCTGGCGACGCTGCTGACGGTAATGGTGATCGCGATTTCGCTGACGCTGCCCAGCGTGTGCTACATGGTGTGGAAAAACGTCAGCCAGGCCGCCGCGCAGTGGTACCCGGCCCCGCAGCTGACGGTTTACCTCGACAAAGCGCTGGATGACACGGCGGCAGAGAACGTGACCGCCGAGCTGAAAAAGCTCGATGGCGTGGACAAGGTGAACTACCTGACGCGTGAAGAGGCGCAAAGCGAGTTCCGCAACTGGTCCGGTTTTGGTGGTGCGATGGATATGCTGGAGCAGAACCCACTGCCGGCGGTGGCGATCATCACGCCGAAGCTGAACTTCCAGAACTCCGATACCATGGCCAATCTGCGCGATCGCGTGGCGAAAGTGCAGGGCGTGGATGAGGTGCGCATGGATGACAGCTGGTTTGCGCGTTTAGCCGCACTCACCGGGCTGGTGGGGCAGGTGGCGTCAATGATCGGCCTGCTGATGGTGGTGGCGGTGTTCCTGGTGATTGGTAACAGCGTGCGTCTGAGCATTTTTGCCCGGCGCGACACCATCAACGTGCAGAAGCTGATTGGCGCGACCGATGGCTTTATTCTGCGGCCCTTCCTCTACGGCGGCGCGCTGCTCGGTTTCAGCGGTGCGGTGCTGTCGCTGATTCTGTCGGAAGTGCTGGTGCTGCGCCTGCAGTCGGTGGTGGCGCAGGTCGCCTCCGTCTTCGGTACTAGCTTCGCGCTGGAGGGCTTTTCGTGGGATGAAGGTCTGCTGCTGCTGTTAATCGCGGCCATCATCGGCTGGATTGCCGCCTGGCTGGCGACGGTACAACATTTACGTCGTTTTACGCAGCAGTAACCCATAGCAACGATTTTTTGATATACTCTTCCTCTGCTGCCGACGACCTGGGAGCAGAGGATTTCTCCGATTTCCCCCGCCGTCATCTGTGTGTAAAATATTCACTGCTATAATTGAACTTGTGGATAACTTTGACGTCCAAGTAGCACAGATTGCTTTTGGTTTTCACGCGTCGTTGACATAATGTAACGGCTGCGCAGGGAAACGAGCAGCAAGTCCATTGAATTTGTGAGGGTTTGAATGACCAAAGAAATGCAAACTTTAGCGATTGCTCCTCTGGGCAACCTGGAATCTTACGTCCGGGCTGCTAACAACTGGCCGGTATTAACGGCAGAAGAGGAAAAAGCACTGGCTGAGCGGCTGCATTACCAGGGCGATCTGGATGCAGCTAAGACGCTGATCCTGTCTCACCTGCGCTTTGTTGTTCATATCGCTCGTAACTATTCCGGTTACGGCCTGCCGCAGGCGGACCTGATCCAGGAAGGTAACATCGGCCTGATGAAGGCGGTGCGTCGCTTCAACCCGGAAGTCGGGGTGCGTCTGGTGTCGTTTGCCGTGCACTGGATCAAAGCGGAGATTCACGAGTACGTGCTGCGTAACTGGCGTATCGTGAAAGTTGCCACCACCAAAGCACAGCGCAAACTGTTCTTTAACCTGCGTAAAACCAAGCAGCGTCTCGGCTGGTTCAATCAGGATGAAGTCGAAATGGTGGCGCGCGAGCTGGGTGTCAGCAGCAAAGACGTGCTGGAAATGGAGTCGCGCATGGCGGCCCAGGATATGACCTTCGACATGTCGTCTGATGACGATGCGGGCGAAGGCAAGCCGATGGCACCGGTGCTGTATCTGCAGGATAAAACCTCTGACTTTGCCGACGGCATTGAAGAAGATAACTGGGATGCGCACGCCGCTGACAAGCTGAGCGATGCAATGCTGAGCCTCGATGAGCGTAGCCAGCACATTATCCGCGCCCGCTGGCTGGATGATGACAACAAAACCACGCTGCAGGAGCTGGCCGACCAGTACGGTGTGTCTGCCGAGCGCGTGCGTCAGCTGGAAAAGAACGCCATGAAGAAACTGCGTATGGCGATTGAAGCCTGATTAACGGCTGACAGATAAATGGGGCGACCAGCGGGTCGTCCTTTTTTATGCGCGCAATAACCGGCGACGACGTATGACCTGTGCGGATTGCAGCACGGTCGCCATGAATGGCGACCCTACAGGACACGCATGCATAGGCATCGTTAATCACGATCCCACGCAATCTGTACACTCGTTCTGCGCATTCATGCGCACCGCTCTGCACGGCGTAAAATCGCCGCTTAACGCACCCACCCGTCGCTCTGCGCGCGGAAACCACACGCCTGCATAAACGCCGCGCGTACGCGCTGATCGTCTTCGCCGTCATCGGCAACCCACCAGTGATCCAGCGCGCTGTTCTGCGCTATCGTCTCTTCCAGCAGATACTGCCCTACGCCGCGCCGCCGCGTGACTTCACGCACTTCCAGCTGCGTAATCTTGCCCAGCGTGCCGCGAATCTCCAGCCGCAGCGCCCCAAGCAGGCGATCGTTAAAGCGCGCTGCATACAGCCGCTGCGCTTCACTGAGGCTGGCTTCCAGCTGCGCGATATCCTGCTGCGGCCAGACTTTGGCTAAATCCAGTCGATCCTGCGGCGTCAGCGTGCTGATGCGCTGAATAGTGAGCTTCATAACCCTTACCTGTACTGGCAGAAAGGCCTTAGTGTAGCGAATTTAGACAGTCAGAGCGCTGTCACTTTTTTGCGATGAAAAGAGGTCAAATGCCAGCCACTTTGCCAGGATTGTGGAGTAAGCCCGCATCGATCGCTGAAAAAGCCAGCATAACGCGCTGGCCTGGTGGTGAAAAACCGGCCATAAAAACCAGAGTAATCTGCTGTTCCCGTCAGCTTTTACTGAATATGTCAGTTGATTTACAGAAGAAAGTTCCTGTTTAATAACCTGAAAAATAAAGCCTTCTTAACAAAAAATGCCAGAAAAGAGCGCTAACTCATTATTCTCAAATCAGTTTTGCTCTTTTGACTGGCAGATAAATAACCAATCACAACAGACACGACACAACAGATGGGGAAGTTCGCATGAAAATGAGTAAAGGACGCGCATTACTGGCGGGTTGCGTAGCGCTGGCGATGAGCCATGCGGTACTGGCGAAAGACATCAAAATTGCAATTGTCGGTGCGGCAACCGGCCCGGTGGCGCAGTACGGTGACATGCAGTTCACCGGTGCGGCCCAGGCGATCAAGGACATCAACGCCAAAGGCGGCGTAAACGGTGACAAGCTGGTCGGCGTAGAATATGACGACGCCTGTGACCCGAAACAGGCGGTTGCGGTGGCCAACAAAGTGGTCAATGACGGCATCAAATACGTTATCGGCCACCTGTGCTCCTCCTCCACTCAGCCCGCATCAGACATTTATAACGATGAAGGCATTCTGATGATCACCCCGGCGGCTACCGCGCCTGAACTGACCGCGCGCGGCTATGCCGACGTGATGCGTACCACCGGTCTGGATTCCGATCAGGGCCCGACCGCGGCCAACTACATCCTCGATCAGATCAAACCAAAACGTATTGCCGTGGTACATGACAAGCAGCAGTACGGTCAGGGCCTGGCGGAATCCGTGCAGAAAACCCTGAAGGCGAAAGGCGGCAACGTAGTGCTGTTCGAAGGGATCACCGCTGGCGATAAAGACTTCTCCACGCTGATTGCGCGCCTGAAGAAAGAGAACGTTGACTTCGTTTACTACGGCGGTTACTACCCGGAGCTGGGCCAGATTCTGCGTCAGGCTAAAACGGCCGGTCTGAAAGCCGGCTTTATGGGACCAGAAGGGGTCGGCAACGCTTCCCTGTCTAACATCGCGGGTGACGCCTCTGAAGGCCTGTACGTGACGCTGCCGAAGCGCTACGACCAGCTGCCAGACAACAAAGCGATTGTGGACGCGATCAAAGCCAACAGCGCATCAAACCGCAAAGATCCAACCGGCCCGTTCGTCTGGACCACCTATGCGGCTATTCAGTCACTGGTGGCGGGCATTGAGCGCAGCAAAAGCGATGAGCCTGATGCGATTGCTAAAAACCTGAAAGAGGGTGCGCCGGTGCCCACCGTGATGGGTAACCTGAGCTGGGACCAGAAGGGCGATCTGAAGGGCTTCGAATTTGGCGTCTTCAAATGGCACAAAGACGGTTCTTCTACCGCAGTTAAGTAAGCACGCTCCTGAATTGTCCCTCTCCCGATGGGCGAGGGCAGGGTGCGGCACCGCGCACGCGCGCTGAATGAGGCGCTGCGACGCGGTGCTCTTACCCTAACCCGGTGCCGAACGCACCGGGGATTTCCCGTTTACATGCAGGTCCTCACTATGTCCGAGCAGTTTCTCTATTTCATTCAGCAGATGTTCAACGGGGTCACCCTCGGGAGCACCTACGCGCTGATCGCCATCGGTTACACCATGGTTTACGGCATCATCGGCATGATCAACTTCGCCCACGGCGAGGTGTACATGATCGGCAGCTATGTCTCCTTTATCGTGATTGCCGCCCTGATGATGATGGGTATCGACACCTCGTGGCTGATGATTGCCGCCGGGTTCGTGATGGCGGTAATTATCTCCAGCGCCTACGGCTGGAGCATCGAGCGCGTGGCGTATAAGCCGGTGCGCTCCTCCAAACGCCTGATCGCGCTGATCTCGGCGATTGGTATGTCGATCTTTCTGCAGAACTACGTCAGCCTGACGCAGGGCTCGCGCGATCTGGCGCTGCCCAGCCTGATCACCGGCCAGTGGACGCTGGGTGAGAGCAACGGCTTTGCCGCCACGCTCACCACCATGCAGCTGGTTATCTGGGTCGTCACCTTCCTCGCGATGCTGGCGCTGACGCTGTTCATCCGCTATTCGCGCATGGGCCGCGCCTGCCGTGCCTGCGCTGAAGATCTGAAAATGGCCAGCCTGCTGGGCATCAACACCGACCGCGTCATCTCACTGACCTTTGTGATCGGCGCAGCGATGGCGGCCGTGGCTGGCGTGCTGCTGGGGCAGTTTTACGGCTCCATTAACCCGTTCATCGGCTTTATGGCCGGCATGAAAGCCTTTACCGCGGCGGTACTGGGCGGCATCGGCAGCATTCCGGGCGCGATGATTGGCGGCCTGGTGCTGGGCATTGCGGAAGCGCTGACATCAGCCTATCTGTCGACCGAATATAAAGACGTGGTGTCGTTCGCGCTGCTGATCGTGGTGCTGCTGGTGATGCCAACCGGTATCCTGGGCCGTCCGGAGGTGGAGAAAGTATGAAACGCCTCGGTCTGGTTAACGCCGTGGTCTCCACGGTGATGCTGCTGGTGCTCGCCAGCTTCTTTATGGGCATGCGCCTCGATCTCGACGGTACCAAACTGGTGGTGGCGAATGCGGGTGCCGTGCGCTGGAACTGGATCTTCCTCGGCTGCGCAGTGGTGTTTGTGTTCCAGCTGCTGCGTCCGCTGTTGCAGGGCAAGCTCAAACGCAGTGGCAAAGGGCTGGTGCTGCCGGGTTTTGACGGTTCGACACCAAAACAAAAGCTGCTGATGCTGCTGGTGATTGTGGCCGCCGTCGCCTGGCCCTTCTTCGTGTCGCGCGGCAGCGTGGATATTGCCACACTGACGCTGATCTACGTGATGCTCGGCCTCGGCCTGAATGTGGTAGTGGGCCTGTCCGGCCTGCTGGTGCTGGGTTACGGCGGCTTTTACGCCATCGGTGCTTACACCTTTGCGCTGCTGAATCACTATTACGGCTTTGGCTTCTGGGAAAGTCTGCCGCTGGCCGGTATTGTCGCCGGTGCCTTTGGCCTGCTGCTGGGCTTCCCGGTGCTGCGGCTGCGCGGTGACTATCTGGCGATTGTGACGCTCGGCTTTGGTGAGATCGTGCGTATTCTGCTGCTGAACAGCACATCAATCACTGGCGGTCCCAATGGAATCGCGCAGATTCCCAAGCCGAGCCTGTTTGGTATTGAATTTGGCCGGCGCGTCAGTGAAGGCGGCTGGACCACCTTCCACGATCTGACAGGCCTGGCGTACGATCCCAATCACCGCGTGATTTTCCTTTATCTGGTGGCGCTGCTGCTGGTGGTGCTGACGCTGTTCGTCATCAATCGTCTGCTGCGCATGCCGCTGGGGCGTGCGTGGGAAGCGCTGCGTGAAGATGAGATCGCCTGCCGTTCGCTCGGTCTCAGCCCAACGCGCATCAAGCTGACGGCCTTTACCATCAGCGCGGTGTTCGCCGGTTTCGCCGGTACGCTGTTTGCCGCGCGTCAGGGCTTTGTCAGCCCGGAATCTTTTACCTTTGTCGAGTCCGCGTTTGTGCTGGCGATTGTGGTGCTGGGCGGCATGGGTTCGCAGCTGGCGGTAATCCTGGCCGCGATTCTGCTGGTGGTGTCGCGCGAGCTGATGCGTGATTTGAACGAGTACAGCATGCTGGTGCTCGGTGGATTGATGGTGCTGATGATGATCTGGCGTCCGCAGGGGCTGCTGCCGATGAAGCGTCCGCACCTGAAGCTGAAACAGGCAAAACAAGGAGAGCAGGCATGAGTCAGCCTTTATTAGCCGTTGAAGGCCTGATGATGCGCTTCGGCGGCCTGCTGGCCGTCAACAACGTGGCGCTGGAACTGCATCCGCAGGAGATCGTCTCGCTGATTGGCCCCAACGGGGCGGGGAAAACCACGGTATTCAACTGCCTGACCGGTTTCTATAAGCCAACGGGCGGTACCATCAAACTGCGCGATCAGCCATTGCAGGGCCTGCCGGGGCAGAAGATTGCGCGCATGGGCGTGGTGCGGACCTTTCAGCACGTGCGCCTGTTCCGTGAGATGACGGTGATTGAAAACCTGCTGGTGGCGCAGCATCAGCATCTGAAAAGCGGCGTGTTCTCCGGGCTGTTTAAAACCCCGGCGTTCCGGCGCGGCGAGAGCGAAGCGCTGGACCGCGCGGCCAGCTGGCTGGAGCGCATTGGCCTGCTGGAGCTGGCTAACCGCCAGGCCGGAAATCTGGCTTACGGCCAGCAGCGCCGGCTGGAGATCGCCCGCTGCATGGTGACGCGTCCGGAAATCCTGATGCTCGATGAACCGGCCGCCGGCCTCAACCCGCGCGAAACGCACGAGCTGGATGAGCTGATCGCTGAACTACGCGGCGAACACAAGGTGACGGTGTTGCTGATTGAACACGATATGAAACTGGTGATGGGCATTTCTGACCGCATTTATGTGGTGAATCAGGGAACGCCGCTGGCCAACGGTACGCCGGAAGAAGTGCGTAACAACCCGGATGTGATCCGTGCTTATTTAGGTGAGGCGTAACATGGCGAACCCGATTTTAACTTTACAGGGCGTCAGTGCGCACTATGGCCCGATTCAGGCACTGCATAACATCAATCTGCACATCAGCCAGGGCGAAATCGTGACGCTGATTGGCGCTAACGGCGCAGGAAAAACCACGCTGCTCGGTACGCTGTGTGGCGAGCCGCGCGCCACCAGCGGCACCATCACCTTTGATGGCAAAACCATTACCGACTGGCAGACGGCAAAAATCATGCGTGAAGCGATTGCCATCGTGCCGGAAGGCCGGCGCGTGTTTTCGCGCATGACGGTGGAAGAGAACCTGGCGATGGGCGGCTTTTTCGCGACGCGTCAGCAGTATCAGGAGCGCATTGAGCGCGTTTATCAGCTGTTCCCCCGGCTGGCGGAGCGCAAAGTGCAGCGCGCCGGCACCATGTCCGGCGGTGAGCAGCAGATGCTGGCGATTGGCCGCGCGCTCATGAGCCAGCCGCGCCTGCTGCTGCTGGACGAGCCGTCGCTGGGTCTGGCGCCGATCATTATCCAGCAGATTTTCGACACCATCGAACAGCTGCGTAAAGAGGGCATGACCATCTTCCTCGTCGAGCAGAACGCCAACCAGGCGCTGAAGCTGGCCGATCGCGGTTACGTGCTGGAGAATGGTCACGTGGTGCTGGAGGATAGCGGTGAAGCGTTGTTATCCAATGAAGCGGTGAGAAGCGCGTATTTAGGCGCCTGACCGGGCTTTGGTCATGACGTTGGTGCGGTAATTTGCCCTCACCCTAACCCTCTCCCGCACGCGGGAGAGGGAACCGTACGGCAGCGTTTTTCAGGCCAGGTTGCTATCCTGGCATCCTCCCGGACTTCTCTCGCCCTGCAGAAGAAGGCATCAGCGCACCGCCTTTTATCCCCCTCTCCCCGTGGGAGAGGGTCGGGGTGAGGGCATCAGCGCGCACGGCCTTTCATCTCCCTCTCCCTGTGGGAGAGGGCCGGGGTGAGGGCATCAGCGCGCACTAACCCCGTCATACTCCCGTCATAATCCTGTTATTTTTCCGTCATTTCCCCGTGTCATGTTACTTCGCGAACAAAAAATGCGTGATATCGCGCGCGCCACAAGCACAGGAAACCCTTATGTCCGCTTTTACGCTTCGTCCCCGCCTGATGAGTCTGCTGCTCGGTCTGGCGATCAGCGGTAATGCGCTGGCTGCTACCGAAATCCCTTTCTGGCACTCAATGGAAGGCGAGTTAGGCAAAGAAGTCGATTCTCTGGCACAGCGTTTTAACCAGGCTCACCCGGATTACAAAATCGTTCCGACCTACAAAGGCAACTATGAGCAGAGCCTGGCCGCGGGTATCGCTGCGGTGCGCAGCGGTAAGGCACCGGCCATTCTGCAGGTTTACGAAGTGGGCACCGCCACCATGATGGCCTCTAAAGCCATCGTGCCGGTGCATGAAGTGTTTAAAGACGCCGGCGTGCCGATGGACCCGAAACAGTTTGTTCCTGCCGTTGCCGGTTACTACAGCGACAGCAACGGCCAGCTGATCTCGCAGCCGTTTAACAGCTCCACGCCGGTGCTGTACTACAACAAAGACGCGTTCAAAAAAGCCGGTCTCAACCCGGATCAGCCACCGAAAACCTGGCAGGCGCTGGCGCAGGATGCCGCCGCGCTGCGTAAAGCCGGCATGAGCTGCGGCTATGCCAGCGGCTGGCAGGGCTGGATTCAGATCGAAAACTTCAGCGCCTGGCATGGCCTGCCGGTTGCCACCAAAAACAACGGCTTTGACGGTACCGACGCGGTGCTGGAGTTCAACAAACCCGTGCAGGTGCGCCACATCCAGCTGCTGGAAGAGATGAATAAGAAAGGTGATTTCACCTACTTTGGCCGTAAAGACGAGTCGACGTCCAAGTTCTACAACGGCGACTGCGGTATCACCACCGCCTCATCCGGTTCGCTGGCCGACATTAAGCATTACGCCAAATTCAACTTTGGCGTGGGCATGATGCCGTACGATGACACCGTGCCGAACGCACCGCAGAACGCCATTATCGGTGGCGCCAGCTTGTGGGTGATGAAAGGCAAAGATGCAGCGACTTACAAAGGCGCGGCGGAGTTCATGAAGTTCCTCGCCCAGCCGGATATTGCGGCAGAATGGCACCAGAAAACCGGTTATCTGCCGATCACCACCGCGGCTTATGAGCTGACCAAACAGCAGGGCTTCTATGACAAAAACCCGGGCGCCGACATCGCCACGCGGCAGATGCTGAATAAAGATCCGCTGCCGTTCACCAAAGGGATGCGTCTGGGCAACATGCCGCAGATTCGTACCATCGTCGACGAAGAGCTGGAAGGCGTGTGGACCGGCAAACAGTCGCCACAGGCAGCGCTGGACAACGCGGTGAAACGCGGCAACGAACTGCTGCGTCGCTTTGAACAGCAAGTGAAGTAACTCCGTAATGGCGGGATGGACGGTAAGTCCGTCCCGCTGTCTCTTTCTGACGAGCCTGCTATGTCCTCATCATCACGTCCGGTTTTCCGCGCCCGTTTGTTGCCGTATCTGCTGGTGGCCCCGCAGCTGGCGATCACCGCGATCTTTTTTCTCTGGCCCGCCGGAGAGGCGCTGTGGTACTCGCTGCAAAGCATCGATCCGTTTGGCATCTCCAGCACCTTTGTTGGCCTTGATAACTTCCGCCGCCTGTTCAGTGACGACTACTACCTTGATTCGTTCTGGACCACCCTCGTGTTTAGCGCGCTGGTGACGGTATGCGGCATGACATTCTCGCTGCTGCTGGCGGCGCTGGTGGATTACGTTATCCGGCTGAAAAAGCTCTATCAGACGCTGCTGCTGCTGCCGTATGCGGTGGCACCGGTGGTTGCGGCGGTGCTGTGGATGTTCCTGTTCAATCCGGGGCTGGGGCTGTTCAGCCATCTGCTGAACCAGCTTGGCTACAACTGGAACTATGCGCAGAACAGCGGTCAGGCGATGTTCCTGATTGTATTAGCGTCGATCTGGCAGCAAATGAGCTACAACTTCCTGTTTTTCTTTGCCGCGCTGCAGTCCATTCCTAAATCGCTGGTGGAAGCCGCGGCGATTGACGGTGCCGGACCGGTGCGCCGTTTCTTTAATCTGTCGCTGCCGCTGATTACGCCGGTCAGCTTTTTCCTGCTGGTGGTGAATCTGGTTTACGCCTTTTTCGACACCTTCCCGGTGATCGATGCCGCCACCGGCGGCGGGCCGGTACAGGCCACCACCACGCTGATCTACAAAATCTACCGCGAAGGCTTCACCGGACTCGATCTCTCGTCGTCCGCCGCGCAGTCGGTGGTGCTGATGTTGCTGGTTATCGGCCTGACCATTCTGCAATTCCGCTTTGTCGAGCGTAAGGTGCAATACCAATGATTGAAAACCGACGCGGGCTGGATATCTTCGCCCACACGCTGCTGGCGCTGGGGGTGCTGACCATTCTGTTCCCGCTGTACGTGGCGTTTGTCGCCGCGACGCTGGATAACAACGCGGTGTATCAGGTGCCGATGACGCTGGTGCCGGGCCCGCATCTCATCGACAACATCACCCACATCTGGCGCGATGGCGTCAACGGCAGCGCGGCGTTTGGCCTGATGATGCTGAACAGCCTGATCATGGCGCTGGGCATCACCGTGGGCAAAATCACGGTGTCGATGCTCTCGGCGTTTGCGCTGGTGTGGTTTCGCTTTCCGCTGCGCACGCTGTTTTTCTGGCTGATCTTTATCACCCTGATGCTGCCGGTAGAAGTGCGTATTTTCCCGACGGTGGAGGTGATTTCCACGCTGCACATGCTGGACAGTTACAGCGGTCTGACATTGCCGCTGATGGCCTCCGCGACCGCCACGTTCCTGTTCCGCCAGTTTTTTATGTCGCTGCCGGATGAGCTGATTGAAGCGGCGCGCATTGACGGCGCCAGTCCGATGCGTTTTTTCTGGGATATCGTGCTGCCGCTGTCAAAAACCAATCTCGCCGCGCTGTTTGTCATCACCTTTATTTACGGCTGGA
The DNA here is from genome assembly GCF_019890955.1 of Pantoea dispersa. Lineage (NCBI taxonomy): Bacteria > Pseudomonadati > Pseudomonadota > Gammaproteobacteria > Enterobacterales > Erwiniaceae > Pantoea > Pantoea dispersa. The sequence goes on along the minus strand of NZ_CP082346.1, from coordinate 3,629,996 downwards.
ACCAGTATCTGTGGCCGCTGCTGATCATCAACGATGCCGGCCTGAGCACTGCCGTGGCGGGGGTGAAAAGTATGATCAACACCAGCGGCGGTCCGACGCAGTGGAACGAAGTGATGGCGGCGATGTTATTAACCCTGATCCCACCGGTGGTGGTGGTGCTTGTGATGCAGCGCGCTTTTGTGCGTGGCCTGGTGGAGAGTGAGAAATAGATGGCAGCGGTAACCCTTCAGACCGTTACGAAATCGTATGACGGCAAAAACCAAATCATTCAGCCGCTGAACATCACCATCAATGACGGTGAATTTATGGTGATGGTCGGCCCATCCGGCTGTGGAAAATCGACGCTGCTGCGCATGGTGGCCGGGCTGGAGCGCGTCACGTCGGGCGATATCTACATCGATGATCGGCGCGTCACCGACATGGAGCCGAAAGATCGCGGCATCGCCATGGTATTCCAGAATTACGCGCTCTACCCGCACATGACGGTGGGAGAAAACATGGCTTACGGCCTGAAAATCCGCGGCATGGGCAAGGAACAGATTACCCAGCGGGTGATGGATGCGGCGCGCAGTCTGGAGCTTGATCACCTGTTGCAGCGCCGTCCGCGCGAGCTCTCCGGCGGCCAGCGTCAGCGCGTGGCCATGGGCCGCGCCATCGTGCGGGAACCGGCGGTGTTTCTGTTTGATGAGCCGCTGTCGAACCTGGATGCGCGCCTGCGCGTGCAGATGCGTCTGGAGCTGCAGCAACTGCACCGCCGGCTGAAAACCACCAGCCTGTACGTCACGCACGATCAGGTTGAAGCCATGACGCTGGCGCAGCGCGTGATGGTGATGAATAAAGGCGTGGTGGAGCAGGTGGGCACCCCGGTGGAGGTGTATGAGCGTCCGGCCAGTCAGTTTGTTGCGTCGTTCATCGGCGCGCCGGCGATGAACCTGCTACCCGGTCAGATTAACAGCGATGGCTCGCGCTTTACGCTCGACGCGCTCAACAGCCTGCCGCTCGGCGCCGGCAAAGCGCGATGGGCCAACCGTCCGCTGACGCTCGGCATTCGTCCCGAGCATATTCAGCTCAGCAGTCGTGAGGCCGGCGGTGTGCCGCTGGTGGTGGATACGCTGGAGATCCTCGGCGCGGACAATCTTGCGCATGGCCACATTGGCAACACGCGGCTGGTGGTGCGTTTGCCGCATAGCGAGCGACCGCAGGCTGGCAGCAGCCTGTGGCTACAACTGCCGCCAGATGCGTTACACTTCTTCGATTCTACCCATGGAAAGCGTCTGGAATGAGTGTAAAAAACTGGCCCTATCCGCACATTGTTGCGCATCGCGGCGGCGGCAAGCTGGCCCCGGAAAACACCCTGGCGGCGATTGATGTCGGCGCGCACTACGGTCATACCATGATCGAATTCGACGCCAAACTGTCACAGGATAAGCAGATTTTCCTGCTGCACGATGACACGCTGGACCGCACCAGCAACGGCTGGGGCGTGGCGGGCGATCTGCCGTGGCAGCAGCTGGCGCAGCTGGATGCCGGCAGCTGGTTTAGCCGTGAATTTGACGGTGAACCGCTGGCATTGCTGAGCGAGGTGGCCGCGCGCTGCCGCCAGCATCAGATGATGGCCAACATTGAGATCAAACCCAGCAGCGGTACAGAGGTAGAGACCGGGCGCGATGTGGCGCTGGCCGCACGAACGCTGTGGCAGGGACAAACGGCACCGCTAATGTCCTCGTTCTCGTACGCGGCGCTGGAAGCGGCGATGCAGGCCGCGCCGGAGCTGCCGCGCGGCCTGCTGCTGGATGAGTGGCACGACGACTGGCAGGCGCTGACCGCCGCGCTCGACTGCGTCTCCATCCATTTAAATCATCGCTTGCTGGACGTCAGACGCACCGCCGCGCTTAAAGCCGCCGGTCTGCGTATTCTGGTGTATACCGTGAATCAGCCCGCGCGGGCGCGCGAGCTGCTGAGCTGGGGCGTGGATGCCATCTGTACCGATCGCATTGATGCTATCGGCCCGGACTTCCGTTAATTGCCGTACTGCGTTTGTGTATTGCTATTCTGCTGGCCCGGCTGCGACTGAATCACGCGCTGCCGGGCGCTATCGCGCCGCTCCTGCAGCTTACGCTGCATCTCCTGATTTTGCTGCTGCTGATCCTGACGCAACTGCTGCTGCTGTTGCTGCTGCTGGACCTGCATGCGCGTCTGCATCCGCTGCTGGCTTGGGTTATAGCCGGGTTGATTCGGTTGGTTAGTGTTGTTCAGCATGTTCGCCATGCCGCTCAGCGGCATCAGTGCCGCGATAACAATCAGCCATTTTTTCATGGTGTTCCTCCATCAGTGCGGCCTGCTGTGTGAGGTTGCTCGCCACCCGGCAGCAACCGCCGCAACCATAAGTTTATGCGATATCACAAACCCCAAAACCAGGAGTGCACCTAATTTGGCTTAACTGCTATCTTTTTTACAGTATTTGCAAACACTTGCAGCAATCAATAACAAATGTAAACAACTGAAAGGATGGTGGCGGGATGAGGATACATAACGGTGTGCGCCAGTTCGGCTGGGCGCTGTTAATGAGTTTTACCGTGGTGCAGGGGGCGCAGGCGGCGCCAGCCAGCGCACCGCCGGTGTCATATGGCGTCGACAGCGACACCTTTCATCCGGTGAAAGCGCAGCACGGGATGGTTGCATCAGTGGACGCCATGGCAACCCGGGTGGGCGTCGATATCCTCAAACAGGGGGGTAACGCGGTAGATGCAGCGATTGCGGTGGGCTTTGCGCTGGCGGTCACCCACCCGCAGGCGGGCAACCTGGGCGGTGGCGGCTTTATGCTGCTGCGCACCGCTGCCGGCCGCACCACCGCCATCGATTTCCGCGAGATGGCGCCGGCGCGTGCCTCGCGCGATATGTTCCTGGATAAGCAGGGCAATGCGGATAGTAAGTTATCACTCACTTCTCATCTGGCTTCCGGCACGCCGGGAACCGTAGCCGGTTTTGCCCTGGCGGCGCAAAAGTATGGCACGCTGCCGCTCAGCACGCTGCTGGCGCCGGCGATCAAGCTGGCGCGCGACGGCATCATCGTTAACGATGCGCTGGCTGACGATCTCGCTACCTACGGTAAAGAGAACCTGATCAACCACGACAACAGTCGCGCCATTTTCTACAAAGCCGACGGTCAGCCTTACCAGAAGGGCGATCGCCTGGTGCAGAAAAACCTCGCGCACAGCCTGCAGCTGATTGCCCAACAGGGGCCGGATGCGTTCTACAAAGGCAAAATTGCCGATGAGATCGCTGCCGAAATGGCGCAGCACGGCGGACTGATTGGCAAGGCGGATCTGGCGGCCTACCGCGCAGTGGAACGCAAGCCGGTAAGCGGCAGCTACCGTGGCTACGAGGTGTTCTCCATGCCGCCACCGTCGTCCGGCGGCATTCATATCGTGCAGATCCTCAATATCCTGGAAAACTTCGATCTGGCGAAATGGGGCTTTGGCAGCGCGGACGCGATGCAGGTTATGGCCGAAGCGGAAAAATATGCCTACGCCGACCGCTCCGAGTATCTCGGCGATCCCGACTTCGTTAAGGTGCCACAGCAGGCGCTGACCAGCAAAGCCTACGCCAAAACGCTGGCCCAGCAGATTGACGTCAACAAGGCGCGCCCCTCAGCCGACATCAAGCCCGGCAAGCTGGCACCGTACGAGAGCAATCAAACCACTCACTTCTCGGTGGTGGATAAAGACGGCAACGCGGTGGCGGTGACCTACACGCTGAATACCTACTTTGGCAGCGGCGTGGTGGCCGGTAACAGCGGCATTCTGATGAACAATGAAATGGATGATTTCTCCGCCAAGCCGGGCACGCCAAACGTCTATGGCCTGGTGGGCGGTGAGGCGAACGCGATCCAGCCGGCCAAACGTCCGCTGTCATCAATGTCGCCAACCATTGTGGCGAAAGACGGTAAAACCTGGCTGGTGACCGGCAGCCCGGGCGGTAGTCGGATTATCACCACCGTGCTGCAAATGGTGGTGAACAGTATCGATTTCGGCATGAACGTGGCGGAAGCCACCAATGCGCCGCGCTTCCACCATCAGTGGCTGCCGGATCAGCTGCGCGTCGAGAAGGGCTTCAGCCCGGATACGCTGCGTCTGCTGGAAGCAAAAGGTCAGCATGTGAAAGTGCTGCCGGCGATGGGCAGCACGCAGAGCATCATGATTGGCCCGGACGGCATGCGCTACGGCGCGTCCGACCCGCGCTCGGTGGATGATTTGAGTGCCGGGTATTAACGTCGCGCAATAAATTGCGCCGCTACCTCACCGTGCACTGGCCGGTAGCGGCGCGATTCATCGCGCATTCCCTTTCAGACGCGCCATGTAGTGCGTATCGATCATCTGGCCGTCGCGGACCGCGAAACCTCTGGCGGTACCTTCAATCTCAAAACCAAACTGCTGATACAAACCCATGGCCTGGTAATTATCCGCAAACACTGTCAGTTCAATCCGCGTGACCTGCAGCCAGTTGTCGCACAGATCCACCATCGCCGCCATCAGCGCTTTACCCACGCCGCGCCGATGGAATGCCGGATCAACGCCCATGCCGATAGTGGCGCAGTGACGGCGGCGTGCCACCGCCATAACTTCCAGCGTCAGCTGACCGACAACCTGCCCGTCAATACAGGCCACCAGCATGGTGACATGGGGACGGGGATTCGCGAGCCGCTCCTGCCAGAGTGACGGTGACTGATACGGCAGATGCAGCGTGCCCGCCTGGGTTTCCGGCTGGCTATAGATACGCGTCAGAACGGCGGCATCTTCGGGCGTTGCGTGACGAACAGTAACCTGACTCATAAAGCAGCTCCTTGCAATCAGTGAATGAAATCCCCTTTAACATCAGGGAATTCGAGCGCAACGTCAACGGTAAAAAAATCGGGAAAGGGCTTTACAGACGCGAATGATAATGATTATTATTGTCAACGCGAGTCCGGCAGCGTCTCCTGACAAACCGGGTAAGCACGACATTGCTCACATTGCTTCCAGTGTTTCTTAGCCAGCTCGGGTGCTGGCTTTTTTTTTGCCTGCGCCTCAGGCGCCCGCCGTCCTCAGTACTTTATCCCTCTTTTCCTTCCGTGGCCGCAACGGCATAACATGACAAAAAAATGATAAACTCAGCGTATCTCTGACCTCAGGCGCACACGATGAAGAAGAAAAGACCGGTATTACAGGATGTTGCCGATCGCGTCGGCATCACAAAAATGACCGTCAGCCGCTACCTGCGGAACCCCGAGCAGGTCTCTGCGGCGCTGCGCGACAAAATCGCCGTGGCGCTGGATGAACTCGGCTATATCCCCAACCGTGCGCCCGACATGCTCTCTAACGCCACCAGCCGCGCGATTGGCGTGCTGCTGCCCTCGCTCACCAACCAGGTGTTTGCCGACGTGCTGCGCGGCATTGAAACCGTGACCGATGAAGCGGGCTATCAGACGTTGGTGGCGCACTTCGGCTATAACCCGCACAAAGAGGAGCTGCAGCTGCGTTCACTGCTGGGCTGGAATATTGATGGCGTGATCCTCACCGAACGTTCCCACACGCCGGGCACGCTGCGCATGCTGGAAGTGGCGGGCATTCCGGTGATCGAAATGATGGATTGCGTCACGCCGTGTCTTGATATGGCCGTGGGCTTCGACAACGTCGAGGCGGCGCGGCAGATGACGCATGCTATCCTCAGGAAAGGCCATCGTCACACCGTCTATCTGGGCGCGCGCCTCGATGAGCGTACGCTGCAAAAGCAGCAGGGCTACGAACAGGCGATGCGCGAAGCCGGGCTGACGCCACACAGCGTCATGATGGAAGATGCCTCCTCCTTCAGCGCCGGTGCCCAGCTGCTGCGCGAGGCGCAGAAGCGCTATCCGCACACTGACAGCCTGTTCTGTACCAATGATGACCTGGCGGTAGGCGCGATGTTTGAGTGCCAGCGCCAGGGGTTGCGCGTGCCGGAGCAGATGGCGATCGCCGGCTTTCACGGCCACGACATCACGCAGGTGGTCAATCCGCGGCTGGCTACGGTGCTGACGCCACGCGAACGCATGGGGCGTGAATCAGCCGCCATGCTGCTGGCGCGGATTGGCGGCGATCGCAGCGTGACCGCGCCGCTGGATGTCGGTTTTGAGATTGCCGAAGGTGGCAGCATCTGATTTTGGCGATTTTTTGAGTCAGTTCACACTTTCGTGCTTTTCCGCCTGACAAGGGTTGCCAGCGTCTGAGCGCGCTCGGACAATGGCAATCAAAATTGTTATCGGTAACATTGGCAGCTTAACCTGCCGGAGCGCAAAACCATGACCACGCCATCTCCATCGCACCACGTCTTTATCCTGATGGGTGTTTCCGGCAGCGGAAAGTCTGCCGTCGCCAATCAGGTGTCTCATCAGCTCAGCACCGCGTTTCTGGATGGTGATTTCCTGCATCCGCGCAGCAACATCACCAAAATGGCGGAAGGCCATCCGCTGAACGACGACGATCGCCAGCCGTGGCTGCAGGCGCTGAATGATGCGGCGTTCGCGATGCAGCGCACCCAGGCGATCTCGATCATCGTCTGTTCAGCGCTGAAAAAGTCCTATCGCGACATCCTGCGTCAGGGCAATCACAACCTGAAATTCATCTATCTGAAGGGCGATTTTGCCACCATTGAGTCTCGTCTCAAGGCGCGCAAAGGCCACTTCTTCAAACCGCAGATGCTGGTGACACAGTTTGAAACCCTGCAGGAACCGGGTGCCGACGAGCCGGATGTGCTGGTTGTCGATATCAATCACTCACTGGATGAGGTAGTTGCGGCCACGGTTGCGACCATCGAGGGCGCAATCAACAAGGGCTAGTCATGAGTACCGCAACGCTGGTGTTAACCGCAGCAGGCTCTGTCCTGCTGCTGCTGTTTTTGGTGATGAAAGCGCGGATGCACGCCTTTGTCGCCCTGATGTTAGTATCGATGGGTGCCGGTCTGTTCTCCGGTATGCCGCTGGATAAAATTGCCGAGACCATGCAAAAAGGCATGGGCGGCACGCTCGGCTTTCTCGCCATTGTGGTGGCGCTGGGCGCCATGTTCGGCAAAATTCTGCATGAAACCGGTGCGGTCGATCAGATCGCCATTCGCATGCTGAAAACCTTTGGCGAGCGGCGCGCGCACTATGCGATGGGCATTGCCGGGCTGATCTGTGCGCTGCCGCTGTTCTTTGAAGTGGCCGTAGTGTTGTTGATCAGCATCGCCTTCGCTGTGGCACGCCGCACCCACGATAATCTGGTCAAACTGGTGATCCCGCTGTTTGCCGGCGTCGCCGCCGCGGCGGCCTTTTTGCTGCCCGGACCGGCACCGATGCTGCTGGCGGCGCAGATGCACGCTGACTTTGGCTGGATGATCCTGCTGGGGCTGTGCGCGGCGATTCCCGGCATGCTGATTGCCGGTCCGCTGTTTGGCAACCTGATTGCGCGCCATGTGACGTTCAGCGCGCCGCCGGAAGATCATCAGCCGGACGTCAGCGAGGGCCAGCTGCCGTCGTTTGGCTTTAGCCTGTCGCTGATTCTGTTCCCGCTGCTGCTGGTCGGGCTGAAAACCATCGGCGCGCGCTTTACCACACCGGATACACGTCTGTATGCGTGGCTGGAGTTTATCGGCCATCCGTTTACCGCCATCCTGCTGGCGCTGCTGGTAGCGATTTACGGCCTGGCTTACCGTCAGGGCATGGATAAAGAGAAGGTGATGCAGGTATGCGGCAGCGCGCTGCAGCCGGCGGGGATTATTCTGCTGGTGATTGGTGCGGGCGGCGTGTTCAAACAGGTGCTGGTGGATTCCGGCGTTGGCCCGGTGCTGGGCCACGCGCTGACCGGCGCCGGCATGCCGATTGCGCTGGCCTGTTTTATTCTCTCCGGCGCGATTCGGGTGATTCAGGGCTCGGCCACGGTGGCCTGTTTAACCACCGTCGGGCTGGTGATGCCGGTGATTGAACCGTTGCATTACAGCGGTGCGCAGCTGGCGGCGCTGTCGATCTGCATTGGCGGCGGCTCGATTATTATCAGCCACGTCAACGATGCCGGTTTCTGGCTGTTCGGCCGCTTCACCGGTGCCACCGAAGGCGAGACGCTGAAGACCTGGACGCTGATGGAGACGATTCTCGGCACCACCGGCGCCATCGTCGGGATGATCGCGTTTAGTTTGTTGTCGTAATGGCAATGCGCAATAAATTGCGCCGTTACAGATTAATGCACAGCCTGTAGCGGCGCGATTTATCGCGCGTTGTAAAAATGATTAATCCACCTCGCGCTCATCGTCCGGCTGGTCCAGCACGGTGTACGCCACCGCACAGAACAGCGAATTCAGGCGCTTCATATCTCCCAGCAAACCTAAATGCAGCGAACTGGTTTCGATGCTTTGCACATTCTGCCGGTGCAGGCGCTCGACGTGGGCGTGGGAATAACGGCGAATCAGGATGCGGAAACGGTGCTTGGCACGGCGCAGGCGCTTCGCGCTGGTGACGTCGTGCGACAGAAACACCGACAGGCTCAGGCGCAGGTTGCTTAACACCTGCTCCTGCAGCGAATTCAGCTCTTCCAGCCCTTCCGGCGAAAACGCCCGGCGCGCCTGCAGCGATTTGTCCGCCACGTCGGCGCTCATGCGTTCAATAATGTCGCCTGCCTGCTCCAGATTCAGCGCCATCTCAATCACCTCGGCCCAGCGGCGTGAATCCTCTTCCGCCAGGTCCTCCTTCGGCATGCGCGCCAGATAGAGCTTAATGGCGGTGTACAGCACGTCCACATCATCATCCAGCCGCCGCACCGCGCGCTCCTCGCGCAGTTCGCCCATCACCACCTTGTTGAAGCTCTCCAGCATCTGCTCCACCACATCGCCAATGCGCAGCGTCTCCCGCGCCGCGTTGGCCAGCGCCAGCGCCGGGGTATCCAGCGCGCTGCTGTCGAGGTGCTTAGGTTTGAGATGGGTCTGGTTTTCCGCATCGTCGGCGATCATGCGGCGGCACAGGCGCGCCATCGGTTCGGCAAACGGCACCATCACCAGACAGCGCACCAGGTTGTAGAACACGTGGAAGAAGATCACCATCTCTTCATCGTTAACCGGGAGCTTATCCAGCAGATCGGCGATGTAATCGACAAACGGCAAAATAACGATGCTGCCAATCAGCTTGAACAACAGGCTGCCGAGCGCCACCCGCTTGCCGGCAGCATTGGATCCGCTGGCGTTGATCATTGCCAGCAAGCCGCTGCCGAGGTTAGCGCCAATCACCAGACACAGCGCCACTTTGAACGAGATAACGCCGGTGGCGGTCAGCGTGGCGGTAATTAGCACCGCAGCCAGGCTTGAGTAGCTGATGATGGCGAATACCGCGCCAATCAGCGCATCCAGCATGATATCGCCGGTCAGCGTCGAGAACAGCACCTGCACGCCAGCGGCCTGCGTAATGGGTTTGGCGGCGGCGACAATCAGCTGCAGCGCCAGCAGAATCAGCCCGAGGCCGATGGCCGCGCGTCCGATCTGACCGGCGCGCGTCTGTTTGCGGCTGAGGAAAAATACCACGCCAAAAAAGATAAACAGCGGCGACAGCCAGGAGAGATCGAAGGTCAGGATACGCGCCATGATGGCGGTCCCGACGTCAGCTCCCAGCACCACCACCAGCGCGGGCGTCAGGCTGACCAGATTCTGCGCCACAAATGAGGTGACTAATAACGTGGTGGCGTTACTGCTCTGCACCAGCGCGGTAACGCCAATCCCGGCAAGAAACGCCATCGGTTTTTTTTCCACGCTGCGGCTTAACACGCGACGCAGATCGGCACCGTACACGCGCATCACGCCGGTGCGGACAATGTGGGTGCCCCATACCAGCAGGGCGACGGCGGAGAGAAGGTTAAGCAGGGTTAGCACGAATAAAGGCTCCTATGCGCCAGGCAGAAAACAGGCGGCTGCCTGCCTGGCGATAAGCACAGCCGATAAATACCTGCGTCGCGCTGCGTTGCCAATTTTTCGTTTAATTTAAGCGACCTGGCGCAACGTCGACATCTCTAACTGTAGTCCAATCTGCATGCCGGCGGGGTGTAAATCTGCCACGCTGCGGTTGAGCACATCCACCGACAACTCGACCTGATTTGCCAGCACGCGATAGCGGATCACGTTCCCGAGCAGGCTATGGCTGAGAATGGTGGCCGCGATGCCTGCCTGCGGTGCGCACAGCAGGATGGATTCCGGACGAATCGCCACCTGGCAGCTGAACGGCTGGCCGGTCAGCTGCGTTGCCTGTTCGGCGCTCAGCAGGTTGTAGTTACCAATAAAGCCCGCGGCGAACAGATCCACCGGCTGGGTATAGAGCGTTTCCGCGTTGCCGTTTTGCACAATGCGACCGCGATTCATCAGCACAATACGGTCCGACAGCGTCAGCGCCTCTTCCTGATCGTGGGTGACAAAAATGGTGGTCAGCTTCAGCTCCTGCTGAATGTGGCGAATCTGCTCGCGCAGATGGCGGCGAATGCGGGCGTCCAGCGCCGACAGCGGTTCATCCAGCAGCAGCAGGCGCGGCCGCGTCACCAGCGAACGCGCCAGCGCCACGCGCTGACACTGACCACCCGACAGCTGATGCGGATAGCGGCGCGCGAAGTCGGCCAGTTCCACCAGCGCCAGCGCTTCCATCACGCGTTGCTGAATCTCACCGGCGGGCAGTTTCTGCATCTTCAGGCCAAAGGCGACGTTCTTCTCTACCGTCATATTGGGAAACAGCGCATAGCTCTGGAACACCATGCCAATGGTACGTTTCTGCGGCGGCAGCGGCACCAGATCCTGGCCCTGCAGCAGAATGGTGCCGCTGTCGACATCGGTCAGGCCGGCGATGCAGCGCAGCAGCGTTGACTTGCCGCAGCCGCTCGGGCCGAGCAGGGTGACAAACTCACCTTCATCGGCGCTGAAATCGATGTTTTCAAAAATGGTGGTCGGGCCGTAGCTTTTATTCAGTTGGGTAACGTTCAGGTAACTCATGGTCAGCCTCGTTCAGGATTGAGGGCATTGGCCAGCCAGGTGACCAGCAGGACAACCGCAAAATAAGAGATCACCAGCGCGCTGGTGAAATGCCCGCTGCCGTTGCGCATGTTGTAGAGATAAACCTGCAGCGTTTCATAGCGGGTGCCGACCAGCAGGTTAGCAAAGACAAACTCACCAATCAGAAAAGAGAAGGAGAGCAGCACGGCAATGAACACCCCTTTGCGCAGATTTGGCAGCACCACAAACAGGGCTGCCTGCCAGGTGCTGGCGCCCAGCAGATGAGCCGCGTCAATCAGCTCTTTCAGGTTGATGGCCTGCATATTGTTGGCAATGGCGCGGTAGATAAACGGCAACGCAATGGTGAAGTAACAGCCGATGAGAATCCATGGCGTGCCGGTCAGCATCAGCGGGCCCGAGGAGTAGAGCTGCAGCAGCCCGACCGACGAGACCACCGGCGGCACGGCAAACGGCATCAGAATCAGCACGTTCATCACCGCGTCCAGTTTTGGATAGTAGTAAGCGATTACAAACATCGCAGGCAGCACCAGCAGCAGGGAGAACAGCAGCGCACCCACGCAGATCAGCAGTGAATGACCGAGCGCGGTGAGGAAGCGCGGATCGCTCCACAACTGCGTCAGCCACTTCAGGGTAAAGCCCTGCGGCAGAATGGTATCGCTCCACTCACTGGAGATGCCGTACAGCAGCGTCGCCAGCAGCGGTGCGGCGAGCACAATCAGCAGCAGCCAGACAATCAGGCGATGGTAGAGTTTTTCGACGCGAGACATGTCAGGACTCCTGTACGCGGGCATGCAGATAGCTGCGACGCACCAGATACTGCTGCACCACGGTAATCAGCGCCATAATCAGCACCAGCAGCATCGCCAGCGCGCCGCCGGTATTGGGATCGAGCGAGATATCGCCTGATACCAGCGCGGCGATGCGCACCGGCACCACGTTGAAGTTGCCGGTGGTCAGCGCGTAAATGGTGGCGTAGGCGCCCAGCGCGTTGGCCAGCAAAATCACAAAGGTGCCGAGCAGCGCCGGAAACAGAATCGGCAGGCCGATGTGCCACCAGTAGCGCCAGCGGCTGGCACCGAGCAGTGCCGCCGACTCTTCCCAGTCTTTACGCAGCCCGTCAAACGCCGGGTAGAGCAGCAGAATACCGAGCGGAATCTGGAACCAGGTGTAAACCAGCACCATGCCGTCGCGCGAAAACAGCTTAAAGCTGTCCAGCCAGCCGTAGTGGCGCAGCAGCAGCGTCAGGCAGCCGTTCAGTCCGAGCAGGATGACAAAGGCGAAGGCCAGCGGCACGCCGGCGAAGTTGCTGGTCATATTGGTGAACGACAGCAAAAAGCGCTGAAAACGCCCGGTGCCGAGCTTGTGCAGCGAATAACCGGCAAGCAGCGCGATCAGCAGGCCGTAAACGCTCGACCACAGCGAAATATCCAGCGACAGGCGAAAAGCCTGCAGGTAGAACGGTGAAGTGAGGATATCGCTGTAGTTATCGATGCCCCAGCGCTCGTTGATATCGCTCCAGAAGCTGTTGATGGCAATCCACAGCAGCGGCGCGAGCTGGAAGGCGATCCAGAACAGTACGAACGGCAGCAGCAACAGCGAGGCCAGGGTTTTGCCCTTCATCAGCGCGGCTCCGCCAGCAGACCGCGACACAGCGGTTTGTCGTGCGGGACGCCGAGCAGGGTGCAGACGGTGCCGCACAGGTCGGTTTGCTGCGGCTCAAGGTCGGGCTGCAGCGAGAAGCCGCGGCCAAAAACAAACAGCGGCACCTGCGTCTCTTCCGGCAGAATACCGCCGTGCGAGCGATCGTCGTTCATGCCGTGATCGGCGGTGACAATCACCTGATAACCGGCGGCCAGCCAGCCGGGCATCCACTGCGACAGATAGCCATCCGCCATTCGTGCCCGGTTACGGTACTGCGGTGATGACAGGCTGTGCTTGTGCCCGGCATCGTCGATGTTCATTGGGTGAATCAGCAGGAAATCAGGATCGTGCTGCAGGCGCAGGCTTTCGGCATCCTCAAACAGATGCGAGTCGGGGTAACCGTCGTCCCAGTAGAAATGGCCGTACTGGATCGGCAGGTCGGGTGCGTTAGTGTGGCGATCGCGCGCGGCGTTGAACGGCGAGCGGTTATACAGTTCGCTCACCCAGTGATAAGCGGCAGCGGCGGTAGTGAGTCCGGCGTCGCGCGCGTAGTGGAAGATGCTGCGCTGATTGCTCAGGCGATTGACGCCGTTGTGAATGATGCCGCTGCGCACCGGCGGAATGCCGGTCAGAATGCATTCGTACAGCGGACGCGACAGCGACGGCAGTTCGCAGGTCAGCGTGTAATAGTGGCCGTTGCCCTGTTTGCATTCGGCAAACAGATAGCCCATGGCGTGCTGCGCCACCTGATTACTCAGCCCATCGAGTACCACCAGGATTGTTTTCATCCCCGCTCCCTCAGGTGCGCATGAATGCGCACCCTGTAAAAATTGGTGATAGGTAGCGGCGCAATGTATTGCGCATTGCCGGAAAACGGATGCGCGATACGTCGCGCCGCTACGGTATGTGCGACTGGCAAAACGTCTGCATTACTGCTTCATGTTAATAACCACATTCTCCTGCCACAGACGCGGCAGCAGTTTTGAGGTCTTATCCCAGGCAGCCTGGTCTTTGATCGGACGGGCATTTTTATATTCCGACTGCGGCAGCAGTTTGGCCTGCACGTCCGCCGGCAGCGTTAAATGCTCGGCGCGAATCGGGCGCGCATAGCCTTTCGCCAGGTTTATCTGGCCCTCATCCGACAGAATGTATTCACGCGCCAGCTTCGCCGCGTTCGGGTGGCGGGCGTATTTGTTGATAATGGTGGTGTAGCCAGAGGTCACGGACCCGTCCGACGGAATCACCACTTCGTAGCGATTTTTATCAATCTGATCGCGGTAGTTCAGACCGTTGAAGTCCCACACCACGGCGACCTGAATCTCACCTTTTTCGATGTTGGCGATCACCGGGTCGGTCACGCCAAGGCGGCCCTGTTTCGCCAGCTCGCCAAAGAACGCCAGCGCCGGCTTGATGTTCTTCTCGTCACCGCCCAGCGCATAGCTGGCGGCGAGGACGCCGTTTGCCGCCTGAGCTGCCGTGCCGACGTCGCCGATAGTGACCACATACTTACCTTTTTTCAGATCGGCCCAGCTGTGCGGTGCGTCTTTCACCTGCTGCTTGTCGATCAGGAAAGCGATGGTGCCGGTGTAGGCCAGCATCCAGTTGCCATCGGCGTCTTTCGCCCATGCCGGAATCTGATCCCAGTGTGTCGGTTTATAGGGTTGCGCCACGCCTTTGGCGACGGCAATCGGGCCGAAAGCGGCGCCCACGTCGCCGATATCGGCGCTGGCGTTATCCTGCTCGGCGGCAAACTTCGCCAGCTCCTGCGCCGAAGACATATCGGTATCGCTGTGCTTCAGACCGTATTTGGTGCTGAGATCGTTCCAGGTATCTTTCCAGTTAGCCCAGGTGTCAGGCATACCGACGCTGTTCACCTGGCCTTCAGCGCGCGCGGCTTTTTCCAGCGCGGCAACATCGTTATCGGCGGCATGCGCGGCGGGCAGCGCAAGCAGAACGGCACTGGCTACTACAGAAGAGATAAACGCTTTCATCTCGATTGCTCCGGGTGTAAGTTGTGGGTCGTCGTGGTCTAGTCCAGCAAGAACCGAGCCAATGTAGCCCGGATAGATGAAGGTTTTATGACCGGGGTGTTGAAATGGGATGTGGCGCGTCGTTCCACATGCGGTTACAGCGCGCTAAAGCGTGGGATGTGCCTTGTCACATTGTAGTCATCGAACTGTCATAGTGCAGATTTGCCCCAAAATGAGGCTGAAAAAAATGTCGTCGAAAACCGCAGATGTGATCGCCGCCGCACTATGCGAACGGATCGAAAACGGAGAGTTTGTCACCAGACGATTGCCGGCCGAGCGCGCGTTGAGCGAACAATATTCCACCACGCGCATCACGCTGCGTGAAGCGCTTGGCCTGTTGGAAGCGCAGGGCGTCATCTACCGCGAACTGCGGCGCGGCTGGTTTATTGCGCCGCCGCGCCTCATCTATAACCCGGCACATCACAGCCACTTTCACGCCATGGCGCTGCAGCAGGGGCGCATTGCCAGCACTGAGGTGATGGAGGCGCGCGAGGTGCCGGCGCAGCTGGCAATTGCGCGCCATCTGCAACTACTGGAAGGCGATCAGGTGTACCGCATTCGCCGCCTGCGCCGCATAGATGGCCGCGCAGTGCTGTACGTCGAGCATTACCTCAATCCGGCCTTCTTTCCCGGTCTGCTGCGAGAAGATCTCACCCGCTCGCTGACCGATCTGTATGACCAGCGCTACGGCATTCACTACGGCGGCGCACGGTTTACCATTGTGCCCGGTCCGCTTCCGGCGCGGGCGGCGCCCGCACTGAACGTGGCGAGCGGCACGCCCGGCCTGCTGATTACGCGTATCAACCGTGACCAGCATAAGCGGGTGATTGACTGCGACTGCGAGTACTGGCGTTATGACGCGCTGTGCGTTGATGTTGAGGTGTGATGTATTGTGATTTAGATCACATTACAGCATGATAGCGCCAGAAGAATCTCGTCATCTGAGGCGCAAAATAATGACAACAAAACCAGCGGCGGGGCAGCTTATTGCTTCGGTATTACAATGGGTACTGAACATTGGCCTGGTGATTCTGGCCGTTATTCTGGTGGTGTTTCTTGGTAAAGAGACTATTCACCTGGCGAATGTGCTGTTCAGTACCGGTGAGCAAGCGTCCTCGTATCTGCTGATCGAAGGCATTGTGATCTACTTTCTCTATTTCGAGTTTATCGCGCTGATTGTGAAGTACTTTCAGTCCGGCTATCACTTTCCGCTGCGCTACTTCGTCTATATCGGGATCACGGCGATTATTCGTCTGATCATTGTCGACCATAAAAATCCTTTCGATACGTTGTGCTACTCGGCGGCCATTTTGATTCTGGTGGTGACGCTGTGGCTGGCCAACAGTAACCGCCTGAAACGCGAGTAATTCCTCCCGCGACGCCAGCGTGGCACAAGCAGATGTGTCACGCTGAGCGCGGTGCGCTACACTAGGGCAACTTTTTTACCGGAGATGTCCTGATGTCGCATGACGCGCTGCCCCAGTTACGCGCACTGCACTGGCTGCCAGCCTCTTCCCCGTTACTTTCACCGCCGCTGCTTGACTGGCTGCTGGAAGAAGACTCAATGACGCGCCGCTTTGAGCAGCACTGCCAGCAGGTTACCGTACAACTGCTGCGGGAAGCGTTCATTACCGCCGATGAGATGCTGCAGGAAGCGGCGTTTTTGCCTGCCGACACGCGCTTCTGGCTGCGTGAAATCGTGCTGTGCGGTGACAATGAACCCTGGCTGATTGGCCGTACCGTGGTGCCGGAGAGCACGCTGAACGGCCCGGAACAGATGCTGCAAAATCTCGGCACGCGACCGCTGGGACGCTACCTGTTTTCCTCCTCGACGCTGAGCCGCGATTTTATCGATCCGGGCCAGATTGATGACCTGTGGGGACGCCGCTCGCGGCTGCGCCTGTCCGGAAAACCGCTGCTGTTAACTGAACTGTTTTTACCGGCGTCGCCGCTGTACCGCGCGCTGAAGCAAGGATAACGCCCCGTGCAAAAGACTTTAACCATGAGCAAATGGCAGGCCTATAGTCGCCTGATGCGTATTGATAAACCGATTGGCACGCTGCTGCTGCTGTGGCCGACACTGTGGGCGCTGTGGCTGTCCGGCATGGCGATTCCGCCGCTGTCGGTGCTGCTGGTGTTCGTCCTTGGCGTGTTTGTAATGCGCGCGGCGGGCTGCGTGATTAATGATTACGCCGACCGTAACGTCGACGGCCACGTGAAACGCACCGCCGCGCGACCGTTAGCCAGCGGCGCGGTAACGGAGAAAGAGGCGAAGCTGCTGTTTGCCGGCCTCGGTCTGCTGGCGTTCCTGCTGGTGCTGACCATGAACCGCATGACCATTCTGCTGTCGTTTGGCGGGCTGGCGCTGGCGTGGGTTTATCCCTTTATGAAGCGCTATACCCATCTGCCGCAGGTGGTGCTGGGCGCAGCGTTTGGCTGGGCGATTCCGATGGGCTGGGCGGCGGTTAGTGAGTCCTTACCCTTTGTCTGCTGGCTGGTGTTTCTCGCCAATATTTGCTGGACGGTGGCTTATGACACCCAGTACGCCATGGTTGACCGCGACGACGATCTGAAGATTGGCGTGAAATCGACGGCGATTCTGTTTGGGCGTTACGACAAGCTGATTATCGGGCTGTTACAGCTGGCCGCGCTGGGCCTGATGGCGCTGGTGGGCATTTTACTGCATCTGAACGGTGCGTTTTACTGGTCGCTGCTGCTGGCGGGCGGGCTGTTTGTGCATCAGCAGAAACTGATTGCCGGGCGTGAACGTGAGCTGTGCTTCCAGGCATTCCTCAACAACAACTACGTTGGCCTGGTGCTGTTTATTGGCGTGCTGCTCAATACCCAGCCGTTTGTTGCGCTGTTCTGATGGTGGGGTGATTAACCCCGGCGGTGCGTCGGTCGCCGCAGTGGGAAGCGCGTTCTTTCCGCGTCTGAATTCTGACAACGAAAACCGCGACGCAATCTGGCGTGTGACAGATGCGCCGCGGTTTTCAGTCGCCCATTAGTCGTGCGCCACGGCACTCTCAATGGTCAGACGGACATCGCTGGTGACCAGTTCGGCCAGCATCTGCCACATCATATTGGTACGTTCAGCATCTGCATCACCGGAATCACTGATATAGCCTTCATCACGCAGCGACAGCACCAGCGCGGTAAAGACCGCCTTGTCGAAGAACTCCGGCGCATTGATACCGTGCAGCACTGACAGACGCTGAGCCAGCGTGCGGCTCTCTTTCTCCAGCGTGCCACGGTTAATGGTCGGCTTGGCGCTGAGAATGGCGAAGGTGATGGCGAAACGCTGCAGCGTTTCACGAATCCCGGCCGCCAGCAGCTGCAGCGTACGATAACGTGCCGCACTCATTTTCAGCTGGCCTTCCTGTACGGTGATCAGCCCCTGCCGCGCCATTTCGGCGCAGAGCGCATTCAGCAGGGCCGGCAGTTCGGCACTGTCCCAGCGCAGGAACAGTTCGCTCTTCAGCATTGGATAGACCAGGCTGACCTGACGCAGCAGTTCCGCCTCGCTGATCTCCCGATGCTGCTGCACGATAGCGGCAATCAGCGACGGCATCACCAGCATATGGTGGATGTTGTTGCGGTAGTAGGTCATCAGCACCGCCTGCTCACGCGGCAGAATGATGATCTCGCCAATACTGTCCTGCTCGGTCTCGAACTTGTTCATGCCCATGGCGTGATCGAGCAGCGCTTCAGCGCTGAGATCCGGCACGGTTGACTCGGGTGAGTACGGCACATTGCGCAGCAGCTGGGTGTAGCACTCCAGCTGTTCCGTCAGCTGTTCACGCGTCAGCGAACGCTGGCGCGATGCCAGCAGCGCGGTCACGCACAGGTTCATGGCGTTGGCCGCGCCGGCTTCGTTGATGCGTACCATCAGACGTGCCGCGATATCGTTCACCACCGGCGTCATCCACGCCGGACGCTGAGGATCAATAGGGTCAATCGCTTCACGCCACTCCGGAACCTGTTTGTTGAGATAGTTAACCAGCGACAGCGGCTCACCGAAGTTCACATAGCCCTGGCCGAGGTTACGCAGCTTGCGCAGGCCGCGCACCATCTGCATAAAGCCCTCTTTCTCTTTTGCGGCACCGCGCAGCTCTTTGGCATAAGTGCCGACTTCCATCACGTGCTCATAACCGATGTAGATTGGCACAAAGGTGATAGGACGGCTGCCGCCGCGCAGCAGCGCCTGTAACGTCATCGACAGCGTGCCGGTTTTCGGGTCGAGCAGACGGCCAGTACGTGAGCGCCCGCCTTCAACAAAATACTCAACCGAATAGCCGCGGCTGAACAGCTCGCCCAGATACTCGCGGAACACCGTGGAGTAGAGCTTGTTGCCTTTGAAGGTACGACGAATAAAGAAGGCACCGAGGCGACGGAAAATCGGTCCGGCTGGCCAGAAGTTGAGATTGATACCGGCAGCAATGTGCGGCGGTACCAGGCCCTGATGATAGAGCACGTAGGACAGCAGCAGATAATCCATGTGGCTGCGGTGGCAGGGCACGTAAACAATTTCGTGACCATCCTGCGCCAGCTGGCGCACGCGTTCGCCGCCGTGCACGTTAATGCCCTGATAGAGCCGACTCCACAGCCAGCCCATCACACGGTCAGTCACGCGGATCGCTTCGTACGAGAAATCCGCCGCCACTTCTTCCATCATTTCGATGGCGTTCTGCTGCGCTTTTTCATGCGAAATCTTCTTGCTGCGCGCTTCGTCTTCAACCGCTTTCTCAATCGCTTTGGATTGCAGCAGCTTGTTGAACAGATCCTGGCGTGCCGGCAGACGCGGGCCGACGGCTGCCAGCCGCTGGCGGGCAAAATGAATGCGCGCGACACGTGCCAGCTTCTGCGCGATCGACTGATCGGTACCGTGTTCGGTGGCCATCTGACGCAGTGAAACCGTGGGTGAGAAGCGGACAAAGCTGTCGCGGCCGTGCCACAGGATGGCAAAGAACTTCTGTATACCGTTAAGAATACGCAGATGTGGCGTCGGTTCGCCCTGAATTTCACGGCCTGGCGCCCGGCCAAACATCACGGAAACCGGCAGCATCTGTACGTCCAGCGCCGCATTGTTGCGGTGCAGATCGAGATAGTCATGGAACAGCTTGACCGACTCCGGGTTCGCCACGAAATAGGGGAAGACGCGCGGCCCATCGTGAATAAATACGTGGCGCGGCAGCAGGGTGCCGTCAATCTCCAGCGGCGCCAGCGGATCCGGCAGATCGTGCTTCAGGCACTGTGCGCGTAGCGTGAGCAGGTCTGCCTTTGAATCATAAGGCAAAACATACATCACCGGACGGGTCGGATCGATACCGTGTTCCGAGATCGGATCGGTCGGAATGACCTTACTTTTTACCAAAATAGAGAGTGGTAAATTCAACAATTTGTAATAGAGTTTACGCCAACCTGACATAGACAACTTGAAGCCTCTTGTTAGCAAAGCGCGGCAAGCATACCAGAAAGTGCGGCGAAGATCTGTGGCTGTGCCACCTCGCGCGCCCAGACATTGACGTCAAAAACAGTTAAGGGTTCCACAACATGGCAAATAACGTCACCGGTTTCCTGAGAATCATTAAAGCCGCCGGTTATTCCTGGCAGGGGCTGCGCGCTGCCTGGCAGCATGAAGCCGCTTTTCGCCAGGAAGCGATTGCCGCATTGGTCGCGGTTGCCATTGCCTGCTGGCTGGATGTCGATGCCATTACGCGTGTGTTGCTGATTGGCTCGGTGGTGCTGGTGGTCATTGTTGAGATCCTTAATAGTGCCATCGAAGCCGTGGTGGACCGCATCGGTCAGGAGCGCCATCCGCTGGCGGGACGCGCCAAAGACATGGGCTCGGCGGCGGTACTGCTGGCTATCTTACTGGCTCTGTTTGTCTGGATCGCGCTGCTTTGGTCGCATTTGCGATAAACATTCCACATTCATCAAGCCGCTGATTTTTCCCTCTGTTTCGGTTTTCATTTCGCCAATACCTGTATATACTCACAGCGACTGTATAAACAACCAGGGGGCGGGATGAAAGCGTTAACCAGCAGGCAGCAACAGGTCTATGACCTGATTCGCGACCATATTAATCAGACCGGCATGCCGCCAACGCGTGCTGAAATTGCTTCGCAACTGGGCTTCCGCTCGCCTAACGCTGCTGAAGAGCACCTGAAAGCGCTGGCGCGTAAAGGTGTCATTGAAATCGTCTCCGGTGCATCGCGCGGTATCCGCCTGCTGATGGAAGAAGAGGCGAGTGAAGGGCTGCCACTGATCGGTCGCGTCGCCGCCGGTGAACCGCTGCTGGCGCAGGAACATATCGAAGCCCACTATCAGGTTGACGCCAACCTGTTCAAACCCTCTGCCGATTTCCTGCTGCGCGTCAGCGGTATGTCGATGAAAGATATCGGCATTATGGACGGTGATCTGCTCGCGGTGCATAAAACGCAGGAAGTGCGCAATGGCCAGGTGGTGGTTGCGCGTATCGATGATGAAGTCACGGTGAAACGCTGGAAGAAGCAGGGCGCGATTGTCCAGCTGCTGCCGGAAAACAATGATTTCCAGCCGATTGTCGTGGATACCCGTGAACAGTCGCTAACCGTGGAAGGGCTGGCCGTAGGCATCGTGCGCAACGGCGAGTGGCTCTGAAACCCGGTTGATCTCCCCCGCTGCGGCGGCGCTCGCGCGCTGTCCGCAGTCTGCTCTAATCATACTTTTGTTCCCGGCCCGTAAGGCGCTCGCTCAGGCCGACCACCGTAACCCTCGGGATGGGGCTGATGCAGCTATTTTCCTCTTCTGATAAAGCGCTGTGGCGACTGGCGTTGCCAATGATCCTCTCCAATATCACCGTGCCGCTGCTCGGCGTGGTCGATACCGCCGTGATTGGCCATCTTGATAGCCCGATCTACCTCGGCGGCGTGGCCGTAGGCACCACGGCAACCAGCTTCATCTTTATGCTGCTGCTGTTTCTGCGTATGAGCACCACCGGTTTAACCGCACAGGCGTTCGGGGCCGGCGATAAACAGGCACTGGCGCGCGCACTGATGCAGCCGCTGCTGATCGCCCTCGCCGCCGGGTTGTTGCTGGCGCTGCTGCGTTCTCCTGCCAGTAGCCTGGCGGCAACGCTGATGGGCGGCAGCGCGGAAGTCCAGCAGCAGGCGCAGATCTTCATTGAAATCCGCTGGCTTAGCGCACCGGCTACGCTGGCTAACCTGGTGATTCTCGGCTGGCTGCTGGGCGTGCAGTATGCGCGTGCGCCGATGGTGCTGCTGCTTGTCGGAAACCTGGTCAACATCCTGCTCGATCTGCTGCTGGTGCTGAAACTGCACTGGGGCGTTGCCGGTGCTGCCGCCGCCACGGCGCTGGCCGAATACGTGACGCTGGCAGTGGGATTATGGATGGTGGCGCGCGTGCTGAAACTGCGCGGTATCGATTTCAAACTGCTGAAAAACAGCTGGCGCGGTGACGCGGCACGGTTATTTCGCCTTAATCGCGACATCATGCTGCGCTCGCTCATGCTGCAGATCTGCTTCGCCTCGCTGACCCTGCTGGGTGCACGCATCGGACCGGATGTGGTCGCGGTTAATGCGGTGCTGTTGATGTTCCTGACGTTTACTGCCTATGCGCTGGACGGCTTTGCTTACGCGGTGGAAGCCTGCTCGGGTGAAGCGGTAGGGGCAAAAGATCGCAGCCAGCTGCTGCTGATCTGGCATGCCGCCTGTCGTCAGGCGGGTATCGTTGCGCTGCTGTTTGCGCTTATTTATGCGCTCAGCGGCCCGCACATTGTTGCGCTGCTTACCTCGCTGCAACCGTTGCGTGAGATGGCCGATCGCTTTCTGCTGTGGCAGGTAATTTTACCGCTGATCGGCGTCTGGTGTTATCTGCTGGACGGTATGTTCATCGGCGCGACACGCGGCCGCGAAATGCGTAACAGCATGATCATGGCAGCAGCCGGTTTCGGTATCACTTTGCTGACGCTGCCGTGGTTAGGGAATCACGGTTTATGGCTGGCGATCACGGTGTTTCTGGCGCTGCGTGGCCTGACTCTGGGGTGGATGTGGCGCCGCCACTGGCAGCGTGACAGCTGGTTCAGCCAGCCATAAGCGCAGCGCAGGCACCAGAATAATCTGTAATTCCGTGCACAATCCGAAGCGGCTACTATAATTATCTCAAACGGCGCAGATAAGTAGCGCGTTATATGGTTATTTCCGGCATTACATGAGAAATACACCATCTCACTCAGGAAGACGTGGAGGATTGTTATGAACAAAGACGAAGCGAGCGGAAACTGGAAGCAGTTTAAAGGGAAGTTTAAAGAGAAATGGGGCAAGTTGACCGACGACGATTTGACCGTGATCGAGGGGAAACGCGATCAGCTGGTGGGTAAAATCCAGGAACGTTACGGTTACGCCAAAGATGAAGCTGAACGTGAATTGAAAGACTGGGAAAGTCAAAACAAAGATTACCGCTGGTAAGTCTCCCGCTTTAAGGATGATGCTCCTACCCGCTGATCGTTACGATCGGCCTGGCACACGGACGTGCCAGTTACCCTTTACGCACCTTCTTCTTACTTTCCACTTCATGATCGTGCTGACAGCTACCCGGCTGCGTGCAGGCCGCCACTTCGGCACAGTTTTCACACAGGCCGTGCGCCTCAATAACGCTATGACGTAAGGTAAAACCTGCCTGATCGGCCAACCCGGCAATGATCTTTTCCACGCCGTGCGCGTGCTTCTCACTGACGGCGGCACAGTTGTCGCACACCAGCATCACCGATGTGTGCGCCGGCTCGTCGAAATGGTGGCACACCACATAACTGTTATTTGACTCTACCCGATGAATAAATCCCTGCTCCAGCAGGAAATCCAGCGCGCGATAAATAGTCGGTGGTTTCGCCTGGGGTTCACTGATGCGCAGCTGGTCCAGCAAATCGTAAGCGCTAATGGAACCGTTCTGCTCCGCCATCAGGCGCAGCACTTCTGCGCGCTGCGTAGTGAGGCGCACGCCACGGTCAAGGCACAGAGATTCAGCCTGCGTGAGCAGTTGTTCGGGCGTGAGGTTTGGCATAAGCATTCTCCAGGTGATGGGTGATGTTATTTTATCACACAAACTTTTACGCTGCTGACATTGCTTTTTTACCTTATATCATCCAGGAAATGTCCGGCTTTCAGCCACTTATCTGCCGCGTTACGTCCTGGTACCTCCTTCTGTTAAGCCATGCTTTTCCTTCCTGAGTTTTTTCTCACAGGTTAACCCATCTTTTTGCTTTGCAACTCACTGACTTAGTGGCTATGGTTCAAAAGGTTTTAAGTAATTTCTGGCATCAATTTAGCTGACGTTCATATTTCTGCATAAAACAACAGCAGAATGGTGCGGGCGTGACCAATTCTGCGAATAGCAATGCTAATTCCTTTCAATTCACAGCAATAAAGCGTTAGCCAGCGTTCAGAATAGGGCTAATAAACTATTCCGTCGTAGAGACAGTCCACGACAATTAAAAGGTGATGGCAGACTCATGGTGAAGACATTATTCAGACGCAAGAAAATTGCTTATATTGTTGGTTTTAATGCGGTATTTGTTACCACGTCAGCATTTGCTGCTGGCACCTGGTACGATGCGCGTAACGATGCCATGGGGGGAACCGGTGTCGCTTCCTCAACCTGGAGCTCGGCAGTGCTGGCTAACCCGGCATTGATGACCAAAGCGCAGCCTGAAGATAACGTCAGCATCATTTTTCCTTCAGCCGGTGTGCAGATTACTGACAAAGACAAATTAGTGGATCGCGTAGACGAAATTACTGATACGGTGGACCGCTATCGTGACGTGATCAACAACATCACGCTGCCGGAGATCATCAATGGCGCGCCTCAGGTCAGAGCGGCGGCAGGTGATATGGCCAATCAGCTGCGCGATCTGCGCGGTGATAAAGCGAATGGCACCGCAGGCGTGGCGTTAGCCGTCAGCATTCCCAACGAGACCCTTCCTTTCGCCTTCATCACCAAAGCCTACGGCACGGCGCACATCCGCGCTAACGTGGTACAGAGCGATATCGATTATCTGGATCAGGTCGCAAATGGCCGCATTCCCTTGCCGGGCGACCAAAATAATCTGCGCTCCAGTGCCAACGGCCTGGCTGCCCTGATCACCGATTACGGCGTCGCAATGGCGCACGAGTTCACCATCGCCGGTCACCCGGTCTCCGTTGGCGTCACGCCAAAGCTGCAGAAAACCTGGCTGTATAACTACACCGCCAGCGTTTATAACTACGACAAGAATGATATTAACGACAGCCGCTATCGCAGCACCGATACCGGTTTCAACGTCGATGCCGGTATCGCTACCGACTTCGCGGAGAACTGGACCTTCGGCGTGACCGGGCAGAACCTGGTCTCGCGCGATATCGACACCAAAGAGGTTAACGGCTATCGCGATACGTATCAGATTCGCCCACTGGTAACCACCGGCCTGGCGTGGAATCGCGGACCCTTTACCCTGACCGGCGATGTTGATCTGACGGAAACCAAACGTTTTAAATCGCAGGAGAGCAGTCAGTACGCTGGCGTGGGTGGTGAATATCGCGTGCTGGACTGGCTGGCGCTGCGTGCCGGCTATCGCGCGGATATGAAGTCGAATGACACCGATGTGTTTACGGCCGGTCTCGGCGTGTCGCCGTTCAACAATGCGGTGCATCTGGACCTGGCCGGTTCGGTCGGCAAAGACAATACCTGGGGCGCCATGGTGCAGCTCGGGTTTAACTTCTGACCACACGATGACGGGCGGCTGTGTCGCCCGTCACAGCTGTGATATCATTGCGCAGTTTCTCATCACTTAACTGCGGATTTACTGCGTTTCATGACCGATACATTCTCTTCGCAACGTTTCTCCATCGCCCCAATGCTGGACTGGACCGACCGTCACTGTCGCTATTTTCACCGTCAGCTGAGCGGCGACACGCTGCTGTACACCGAAATGGTGACCACCGGTGCCATCATCCACGGCAAAGGCGACTATCTGGCCTATAGCGAGGCGGAGCATCCGCTGGCGCTGCAGCTGGGCGGTAGCGATCCGGCCGCGCTGGCAACCTGTGCAAAGCTGGCAGAAGCGCGCGGATACGATGAGATCAACCTGAACGTCGGTTGTCCGTCCGATCGGGTACAGAACGGCCGTTTTGGCGCGTGCCTGATGGGTGAGGCGGCGCTGGTCGCGGACTGTATCAAAGCGATGCGCGATGTGGTCAGCATTCCGGTCACGGTGAAAACCCGCATCGGTATTGACGATCAGGACAGCTACGCCTTCCTGTGCGATTTTGTCGGCACCGTGGCGCAGCAGGGCGGTTGTGATACGTTCATTATTCATGCGCGTAAAGCGTGGCTGTCGGGTCTCAGCCCGAAAGAGAACCGTGAAATTCCACCGCTCGATTATCCGCGTGTTTACCAGCTGAAGCGGGATTTCCCGGCGCTGACCATGGCAATCAACGGCGGCGTTAAGACGCTTGAAGAGGCCAAAGCGCATCTGCAGCACCTGGACGGCGTGATGATGGGGCGCGAGGCCTATCAAAATCCCGGCATTCTGGCGCAGGTTGATCGCCAGCTATTTGGCCGCGAGACACCGGTGGCCGATCCGGTCGCCGTGGTGCGTTCCATGTACCCTTACATCGAAGCCGAACTGGCCCAGGGCACTTATCTGGGACACATTACGCGCCACATGCTGGGCCTGTTCCAGGGCATTCCCGGCGCGCGCCAGTGGCGCCGTCATCTGAGCGAAAATGCCCACAAACCGGGCGCCGACGTCCGCGTGCTGGAAGCGGCGCTGGCGCTGGTGGCCGACCGCATCGTGCAGGAAGCCTGATCCCGCGAGCCGGCCTGGTCAGGCTGGCAGACCGGTTTAAACCGCACGGTTTCATCGTGCGGTTTTTAATTCACCACCAGTTAGTCAATTTCACCAAATCAACGTCCCCTCTGTCCTGCATCAAAGCGATAATTCAATGGCTTAGCGATCGTTACGACCTGGCACGTATCTTGTAATACCTTCTGCATTACTGATACAGGAGAGCGCTCGTGGAAATATTATTCGTTATCGGCTTTTTTATGATGCTGCTGCTGACAGGCGTATCGCTGCTGGGCGTGATCGCCGCGCTGGTGGTGGCCACCGTGGTGATGTTTCTCGGCGGGCTGTTTGCGCTTGTTATAAAATTGTTGCCGTGGCTGGTGCTGGCGGTGGTCGCCGTGTGGCTTTATCGCGCATTTACCACGCCGCAGGGAGAGGTGAAACTTAACCGGCTGAAAAGGAAAATCAGCAACTTAGAGAAGAGAAGCTGGCGCTAAATGCGGTTACGATCACAGAGTTGGTGATTGCTTAGTACGAATTCGCAATTAAACATATTTTTTACTTATGTTTTCTGTCAGGATAGGTAAAGAAATTCAGACGAATTCATCGCCGCTGTCCCTACACCAGCGCGAACTATAAAAAAGAAAGAAAAGGGCTTCCTTCGGGAAGCCCTTCATCATTTCTGCTATCAGGGAATTAACAGGCTGGAACCCTGAGTGGCACGATTCTCCAGCACCTGATGCGCACGCACTGCATCGCTCAGAGCAAATTTCTGCTGCTCCGGCACGTTAAGCTGTATAGCGCGGCTGGCGATAAGCGAAAACAGTTCGCCGCTGGCGCGATCGAGCTCTTCACGGTTGGTGATATAGCCAAACAGGGAAGGGCGGGTGACAAACAGCGAGCCTTTCTTGTTAAGGATGCCGAGGTCAACGCCGGTCACCGGGCCGGAGGCATTACCAAAGCTCACCATCAGGCCGTGGCGGCGCAGGCTGTCGAGGGACGGTTCCCAGGTATCTTTGCCCACTGAGTCGTACACTACCGCCACTTTTTCACCGTTGGTCAGTTCGCTGACGCGCTGGGCGATATCCTCTTCGCGATAATTGATGGTGGCCCAGGCGCCGGCATCTTTGGCGATCTGCGCTTTCTCCGCAGACCCGACGGTGCCAATCAAATGCGCGCCCAGCGCTTTCGCCCACTGACAGGCAATCAGGCCCACGCCGCCTGCGGCGGCATGAAACAGGAAAATTTCATCGGCTTTTACTTTGTACGTCTGACGCAGCAGATACTGCACCGTCAGGCCCTTGAGGAAAGAGGCCGCAGCCTGCTCAAAGCTGATGCTGTCCGGCAGAATCACCAGCCGATCTTCTGCCACATTGTGCAGCTCGCTGTAGGCACCCAGCGCGGCCTGGCAATACACCACGCGATCGCCCGGCTTGAAACGCGAAACCGCGCTGCCCACTTTTTTCACGATGCCTGCCGCTTCAGTGCCCAGGCCGGACGGCAGCGAGGAGACCGGATACAATCCGCTGCGCACGTAGGTATCGATGTAGTTAATACCAATCGCCTTGTTCTCCACCTGAACTTCATGGTCGGCGGGATCGGCTGGTGTGAAATCGACCCATTGCAATACTTCCGGGCCGCCGTGCTGGTTGAACTGAATTCGCTTTGCCATTCTGACTCCTGTGATTGTTCATCCTGGGACGGTATACTTGCGCGTCCCTTTCACGATCGGTAATGCATTCACTATGGCAGGAAATAAACCCACCAACAAATCGAACGAACCCCGCGATCGGCAGCTCGAAGGCGTGAAAATGCCGCCGCACTCTCTCGAAGCGGAGCAGTCGGTGCTCGGTGGGTTGATGCTGGATAACGAACGCTGGGATAACGTCTCCGAGCGCGTGGTCGCGGAAGATTTCTTCAACCGTTCGCACCGCATGATTTTCTCTGAAATGCAGCGCCTGCTGGAAGCCGGTCAGCCTATCGATCTGATCACCCTGTCAGAGTCGCTGGAAACGCGCGGTGAGCTGGAGATGGCGGGCGGCTTTGCCTATCTGGCCGAGCTGGCAAAAAATACCCCAAGTGCGGCGAACCTCGGTGCTTATGCCGACATCGTGCGTGAACGTGCGGTAGTGCGTGAGATGATTTCGGTGGCTAACCAGATCGCTGACGCCGGTTACGATCCGCAGGGCCGCAGCAGCGAAGAGCTGCTGGATTTCGCTGAATCCAACGTCTTTAAAATTGCCGAACAGCGCGCCAACAAGGATGAAGGCCCGCAAAATATTGAGCAGATTCTCGAAGCGACGGTATCGCGCATTGAAGCGCTGGTGTCAACGCCGCACGATGGCGTGACCGGCGTCGATACCGGCTATCAGGATCTCAACAAGAAAACCGCCGGTCTGCAGGGCTCAGATCTGATCATTGTCGCGGCGCGTCCGTCGATGGGTAAAACCACTTTCGCCATGAACCTGTGCGAAAACGCCGCCATGCTGACAGACAAACCGGTGCTGATTTTCAGTCTCGAGATGCCCAGCGAACAGCTGATGATGCGTATGCTGGCCTCGCTGTCGCGCGTTGATCAGACGCGTATCCGTACCGGTCAGCTGGAGGATGAAGACTGGGCGCGCATCTCGGCCACCATGGGCATCCTGTTAGAAAAGAAGAACATGTTCATCGATGACTCGTCCGGCCTGACGCCTACCGAAGTGCGTTCACGCGCGCGCCGCGTGTTCCGTGAAAACGGCGGCCTGAGCATGATCATGATCGACTACCTGCAGCTGATGCGCGTACCGGCGCTCTCCGACAACCGTACGCTGGAGATTGCCGAGATCTCACGCTCGCTTAAAGCGCTGGCGAAAGAGCTCAATGTACCGGTGGTAGCGCTGTCGCAGCTTAACCGCTCGCTGGAGCAGCGCGCCGATAAGCGTCCGGTTAACTCGGATCTGCGTGAATCGGGATCGATCGAGCAGGATGCGGACCTGATCATGTTCATCTATCGTGACGAGGTGTATCACGAAAACAGCGATCTGAAAGGCATCGCCGAGATCATTATCGGTAAACAGCGTAACGGCCCGATCGGCACAGTACGTCTGACGTTCAACGGCCAGTGGTCACGCTTTGATAACTACGCCGGACCGCAATACGACGACGAATAACCGCGCTTCCGCAGTTGCATGCACGATTTGTGCATGCATTTCACGTCATCAGAAAATAGTGTTGGACAACCTCGTCAATTATCAGGTTATCTGTAGCAAAGCGAATCCTATAACGCTGTGGACACAGAATGACTCAGGTAGACGATTACGACCTTAAGATACTGACACTACTACAATCTAACGGCCGCCTTACCAACCAGGAACTCAGTGATTTAGTCGGACTTTCGGCGTCGCAATGTTCACGCCGGCGCATTAATCTCGAACAGGCAAATCTTATTCTCGGCTATCACGCGCGGCTCTCGCCGGACGCGGTAGGGCTGGGCATGGTCGGCTTGATCGAGGTGCGACTGAAAAATCACACGCCCGATTACGAAGAGAGTTTTCACCGCATGGTGGAGCAGGAAGCGGCGATTGTCGATGCGTTCAAAACCACCGGCGACGCCGACTATCTGTTAAAAGTCGCGGTGGCCGATTTAGCGGCGCTGAGCGCGCTGATCAGTCAGCTCGTCGCTGGCCATCAAAGCGTGGCGCACGTGAAAACCTCGGTGGTACTCAATCGTTTAAAAGAGAACGGCCTGATGATGATCCCCGAGCACAAAGTGCGCCAAAAGAGTGCGTGATGTGCCAGTGTGGTGCAGATTTCTGCCATTTTTCGCGTAAAGCGCGCACCAGAAACCGAATTTGTGCATGAGTCGATTATTTTACGGCAGATTGATGCACATAAACCTGCAATAAAGCGCCTTAGTTATCAATTGGATAATCGCTGGCACCCATCGGCGGCGACAGGAAGCCGCCGATGTGGTGCGTTTTTTGCAAATGAACGCCATCATTTGCAAAGAGATCGCGCCATGGATAACGCTGTACAACCTTCCCGCATTCCTCACACCCTTACAGAAGATGCGCTGGCTATCGTGCTTGGCACGCTGATGGTGTCGTTTGGCGTCATTTTGCTGAAACAGGCGGGCGCGCTGACCGGCGGTACGGCGGGCGTGGCTTTTCTCATCAGCTACCTGTCGCCGCTCTCGTTCGGCAGCGCCTTCTTTCTGATTAACCTGCCGTTTTACTGGCTGGCCATTCGTCGCATGGGCTGGGAATTTACCCTGAAAACCTTCTGTGCGGTGGGGCTGGTATCGCTGTTCACCCATCTGCACCCGCTGTTTATCCATTTTTCTGCGCTAAATCCGTTTTATGCGACATTGTTCGGTAACGTGGTGATGGGGATTGGGTTTATAGTGTTGTTTCGTCACAAAGCCAGCCTCGGTGGTATCAATATTCTGGCGCTCTGGCTGCAGGATCGCTCTGGTCTGCGCGCCGGCAAACTGCAAATGGCGCTGGATACCTGTGTGGTACTGGCCTCGCTTTTTGTGGTATCGCTGCCGATGCTGCTGGCCTCCATCGCCGGCGCGGTGATGCTCAATCTCATCATCGCCATGAATCACCGTCCCGGCCGCTATTTTGTTTGATGACGTCGACCCACACATTTATGAATAATCATGGAGATCTGCACCGTGTTTCAAAACGTTGATGCCTATGCTGGCGATCCGATTCTGTCGCTGATGGAAACCTTCAAACAGGACCCGCGTGACCACAAGGTGAATCTGAGCATCGGCCTCTATTACAACGAAGCCGGCATCATTCCTCAGCTGCAGGCGGTGGCCGCCGCGGAAGAGCGTTTGCAGGCGCAGCCACATCAGGCTTCGCTCTATCTGCCAATGGAAGGGCTGGGTCCGTACCGTAACGCCATTGCGCCGCTGCTGTTTGGTAAAGAGCACCCGATGCTGCAGGCGGGGCGCATTGCTTCCATCCAGACGCTGGGCGGCTCCGGCGCGCTGAAAGTGGGCGCAGATTTCCTGAAGCGTTACTTCCCGGACGCCAGCGTATGGGTCAGCGATCCGACATGGGAAAACCATGTGGCGATCTTTAACGGTGCCGGTTTTAACGTTAACACCTACCCGTGGTACGACGACGCCACCAACGGCGTGAAGTTCGATGCCTTCATCGCCAAACTGAAAACGCTGCCGAAGCAATCCATCGTGTTGCTGCATCCGTGCTGCCACAACCCGACCGGTGCGGATCTGACCAACGCGCAGTGGGATCAAACCGTTGAGGTCCTGAAAGCGCAGGAGCTGATTCCGTTCCTCGACATCGCCTACCAGGGCTTTGGTGCCGGTATGGAAGAGGACGCTTACGCGATTCGCGTGATTGCCGCGGCGGGCCTGCCGGCGCTGGTGAGCAACTCCTTCTCGAAAATCTTCTCGCTGTACGGTGAGCGCGTGGGCGGCCTGTCGATTGTCTGCGACAGCGCAGAAGAGTCGGCACGCGTGCTGGGTCAGCTGAAAGCGACCGTACGTCGCAACTACTCCAGCCCGCCGAACTTCGGTGCTCAGGTGGTTTCCTGCGTGCTGAACGACGAAGCGCTGCTGAACAACTGGCTGGCGGAAGTGGAAGCGATGCGCCTGCGCATCATCGAAATGCGCCAGGTGCTGGTCAATGTGCTGAACAGTAAACTGCCCGGCAAAAACTTTGATTATCTGCTGAAGCAGCGCGGCATGTTCAGCTACACCGGCCTGAGCGCACAGCAGGTGGACCGCCTGCGCGAAGAGTTCGGCGTGTACCTGATCGCCAGCGGCCGCATGTGTGTCGCCGGTCTCAACAGCCGCAACGTCAATCAGGTGGCTGAGGCGTTTGCTGCCGTAATGTAATTGACGCGATGCCTGTCAGCCGCGCGGCTGGCAGGCATTCGTTCAGCCATCCACGCATTGTCTGTTCCCGCTGTACCTTCTGCCGCCCCCCCGCTTTTCCACGCTTCTCTTTGCCGGCGATGCTGGCTGGCGGCCGCATTCCGCATGGGTATAACACCTTAACCCCGGGTAATCGGGACGGGTCTTGTGTGTTCCTGTTAGTGAGGGCGCTATTTTTTGCCGGCGCGCTTTGGCGCACTGCCAGAGCGCTCGCCAATCACAATAAGGAACCGCCCATGAGCTATTTCCCTTCCGCACTGAAACCCCTCTGCATTGCCATGACGCTGGCGCTCGCACTGCCTGCTGCGGCCGTTGAGCTGACGCGTGATAACGGCGCGCCGGTCGGCGATAACCAGAATTCACAAACTGCCGGCGCTAATGGCCCGGTGCTGTTACAGGACGTGCAGCTGATTCAAAAGCTGCAGCGCTTTGATCGTGAACGTATTCCGGAACGTGTGGTGCACGCGCGTGGCACCGGCGCGCACGGTGAATTTCGCGCCAGCAAAGATATCAGCGATCTGACTATCGCTGAGGTGTTTAAACCGGGAACGGTGACGCCGGTCTTTGTGCGCTTCTCCAGCGTGGTGCACAGCAAGCATTCGCCGGAAACGCTGCGCGATCCGCGTGGTTTTGCCACCAAATTCTATACCAGCCAGGGCAACTGGGATCTGGTGGGCAACAACCTGCCGGTGTTCTTCATCCGCGATGCGATCAAGTTCCCTGATATGGTGCACGCGTTTAAACCGGATCCGCGCACTAACCTCGATAACGATGCGCGCACCTTCGACTTCTTCTCCCACGTACCGGAAGCCACGCACGCGCTCACCATGCTGTTCTCCAACATGGGCACGCCGGCGAGCTATCGCGAAATGGACGGTAACAGCGTGCACGCCTACAAGTTTGTGAACAGCCAGGGCGAAGTGCACTACGTGAAGTTTCACTGGAAGACGCTACAGGGCGAACGCAACCTCGATCCGGCTGAATCGGCAGCGATCCAGGGCCGCAGCTACAGCCACATGACTGAAGATCTGGTGGCGGCGATTAACCGCAAAGCGTTTCCGAAGTGGGATCTCTACATTCAGACCATTAAAGCCAGCGAACTGGATAAGTTCGATTTCAATCCGCTCGACTCCACCAAAATCTGGCCGAATGTGCCAGAGGTGAAAGTGGGGCAGATGGTGCTGAATCGCAACGTCGACAACTTCTTCCAGCAAACCGAGCAGGTGGCGATGGCGCCGTCCAATCTGGTGCCGGGCATTGAGCCGTCTGAAGATCGCCTGCTGCAGGGCCGCCTGTTCTCCTATGCTGATACCCAGCTGTACCGCGTGGGCGCTAACGGCCTCAGCCTGCCGGTGAATGCGCCGCGCGTACCGGTCAGCAATGGCAATCAGGATGGCCTGATGGACAGCGGTAACGCCGATGACAAGGGCGTTAATTACCAGCCAAGCCGCATCTATCCGCGTGAAGAGCTGCAAAGCGCACGTTACAGCCATACGCCGCTTAACGGCAGTACGCAGCAGGCGATGATCGCCAAGCCGCAGAATTTCCGCCAGGCAGGGGAGCTGTATCGTACCTTTAACGCGAAAGAGCGGGGCGATCTGATCACCTCGCTCGGTGGCGCGCTGAAAAGTGCCGACGCGCAAAGCCGGCTGGCGATGCTTTCGTTCTTTTATAAGGCCGATAGCGAGTACGGCACGCGTCTGGCGGCGGTAACGCAGGACGATATCACCACGGTAAAAGCGCTGGCTGACAAGCTGAGCGACTGATGTGCCGGCGGCAGAGCAAGCGCTCTGCCGCTTTTTCCCGCTGAAGGGTTTACCTTTCGCCGACATGCTGCACACTTAAGTAAACGGTTTAACCCAGGAATGTGGCATGTGGCAGCAACAAACTCTCACGCTGAGCGCGAAGGCGCGCGGCTTTCATCTGATTACCGACGAGATTGTCGGCCAGCTTAAGGGCTTAACGGACCTGCGCATCGGCCAGCTGCATCTGCTGTTGCAGCACACCTCAGCGTCGCTGACGCTCAATGAAAATTGCGTTCCTACGGTGCGCAGCGACATGGAGCAGCACTTTCTGCGGCACGTTCCAGAGGATGCGCCCTACCAGCACGACTATGAAGGCGCTGATGACATGCCGGCGCACATCAAATCGTCACTGCTTGGCGTATCGCTGCTGATCCCGGTCAGCCGCGGCAAACTGCTGCTCGGCACCTGGCAGGGGATCTGGCTGGGCGAACATCGGGTACACGGCGGCGCGCGGCGCATCGTCGCCACCTTACAAGGGGAATAAAACATGAACACGTCGGATTTACTGACCTACTGCATGAGCAAACCGGGCGCTTCACAAAGTTATAAAGATGAGTGGGACGCAACCCAGGTGAAGAGCGATGGCGTGCTGTTTGCCATGGTGCATGACGTTGAAGGGCGACCGGCGTTGTCGCTGAAGACCTCGCCCGCGCTGGCGGAGTTATTGCGCGATGAACACCACGATGTGTTTCCCAGTGAACATCTCAATAAGTCGCACTGGAGCACGCTGTGGCTGGATGGATCGCTGAAGGATTCGCAGATTTACTATCTGGTTGATGCGTCATGGCAACAGGCTGACGCCACGCGCGCGGCGGGCGTCAGCCATGATGATGAGACGCGCTGATTAAGCCGCAGACTCTTCACGCAGGGTGTTGATATCAATCACGAAGCGATACTTCACGTCGCTTTTCAGCATGCGCTCGTAGGCGTCGTTGATTTGGTTCATGGCGATCAGCTCGATATCCGAAGTGATGCCGTGCTTGCCGCAGAAATCCAGCATCTCCTGGGTTTCGGCGATACCGCCAATTAGTGAACCGGCAATGCTGCGACGCTTGAGGATCAGGTTAAATACCTGTGGCGCCGGGTGATCGTGCTCCGGCGCGCCGACCAGCGTCATGTTGCCGTCGCGCTTCAGCAGGGCGATAAACGGGTTGAGATCGTGCTGCGCGGCGACGGTATTTAAGATGAAGTCGAAGCTGTTGGCGTGCTGCGCCATCTGGTCAGCCTCTTTCGAAATCACCACTTCGTCAGCGCCGAGGCGTTTGCCGTCTTCAATTTTTGACGGTGACGTGGTGAACAGCACCACGTGCGCGCCCATCGCATGCGCGATCTTCACGCCCATATGGCCGAGGCCGCCCAGACCGACGATACCGACTTTTTTGCCGGGACCGACATTCCAGTGACGCAGCGGGGAATAGGTGGTGATACCGGCGCACAGCAGCGGCGCAACGCCCGCCAGATCGAGGTTTTCCGGTACGCGCAGCACAAAGCTTTCATCAACCACCATGCTGGTGGAGTAGCCGCCGTAGGTGATGGCACCGGTTTCACGATCCTGGCCGTTGTAAGTGCCAACAAAGCCGTTTTCACAGTACTGCTCGAGTCCTTCCTGACAGCTTGGGCAGCTGCGGCAGGAGTCGACCATACAGCCGACGCCGACTAAATCGCCCACTTTATATTTGTGCGTGTGCGCGCCAACGGCGGTAACGCGACCCACGATTTCATGGCCTGGCACCACCGGGAATACGGTGTTGCGCCATTCGTTGCGCGCCTGGTGCAGGTCCGAGTGGCAGACGCCACAGTACAACACTTCAATCTGCACATCATGAGCGCGCAGTTCGCGCGGCTTATAATCGAACGGGGCGAGTTTGGCTTTCGCGTCCTGTGCGGCATAGGCATGCGTAATATTCATGGTGTCTCCAGTCAGATGTGTCGTGAGTATTTTTTGCGAGGGGTCCGTTCAGTGATGACACTGAAGGACAGAGGCGCGTCAGCGGCGCCAAAAGGAACGCAGTAAGAATAGTCAGCGGGACGCGATGCGTATATGCCTGAAGTTGTCTGTTTCTTGCCTGTTTCTGCATTTGCTAAGGCATTCAGACAATGGCACCGGCTGGTAAGCAACCGGAGCGGTGAGCCGTGGCGAGATCAGAAAAAACGCGCCGCAACAGCGGGTGCGGCGCGTTAAACCTATTTTTTCAGCATCGGCTTGAGGAAGCGTGCAGTATGCGATTTTTCGCACTGTGCAACGGTTTCCGGCGTGCCGGCCACCAGGATTTCACCACCGCCGCTGCCGCCTTCCGGACCGAGATCGACAATCCAGTCAGCGGTTTTGATCACGTCGAGGTTATGCTCAATCACCACGATGGTATTGCCCTGATCGCGCAGCTGATGCAGCACTTCCAGCAGCTGCTGGATGTCGGCAAAATGCAGGCCGGTGGTCGGTTCATCGAGAATGTACAGCGTCTGACCGGTGCCGCGCTTCGACAGCTCACGCGCCAGCTTAACGCGCTGCGCTTCACCGCCGGACAGTGTGGTTGCCGACTGGCCAAGACGAATATACGACAGGCCGACATCAATCAGCGTCTGCAGCTTACGCGCCAGCGCAGGTACTGCATCAAAGAACTCACGCGCCTCTTCGATGGTCATCTCCAGCACTTCGTGAATGCTCTTGCCTTTGTATTTAATCTCCAGCGTTTCGCGGTTATAGCGTTTGCCTTTGCACTGATCGCACGGCACATAAATGTCCGGCAGGAAGTGCATTTCGACCTTAATCACGCCGTCGCCCTGACAGGCTTCACAGCGCCCACCGCGCACGTTAAAGCTGAAGCGGCCCGGATTGTAGCCACGCGAACGCGCTTCCGGCACGCCGGCAAACAGTTCACGCACCGGGGTAAAAATCCCGGTGTAGGTGGCCGGGTTTGAGCGCGGCGTCCGGCCGATCGGGCTCTGATCGATGTCGATCACTTTATCGAAGTGCTCCAGCCCGGCGATCTCGCGATACGGCGCAGCTTCACCGCTGGTAGCACCATTCAACTGGCGCTGCGCAATCGGGAACAGCGTATCGTTAATCAGCGTTGATTTGCCGGAACCGGACACGCCGGTGATACAGGTAAACAGCCCAACCGGAACCGTCAGCGTGACATCCTTGAGGTTATTACCGCGCGCGCCGCTCAGTTTCAGTACTTTGGACGGATCGCCTTTTACCCGCTCTGCCGGCACCGCGATTTCACGCTTGCCGCTGAGGAACTGACCGGTGAGAGAATCTTCGTGCGCCATGATGGCATGCACATCGCCCTCGGCTACTACCTGGCCGCCGTGCACGCCAGCGCCCGGACCGATATCAATAATATGATCAGCGGCGCGAATCGCGTCTTCATCATGCTCAACCACGATCACGGTATTACCGAGATCGCGCAGGTGAATCAGCGTCGACAGCAGGCGCTCGTTGTCGCGCTGATGCAGACCGATGGACGGTTCATCCAGTACGTACATGACGCCAACCAGACCGGCACCAATCTGGCTCGCCAGACGAATACGCTGTGCTTCACCGCCGGACAGCGTTTCCGCTGAACGCGACATCGACAGATAATTCAGGCCGACGTTGACCAGGAAGCTCAGACGGTCGCCAATTTCCTTCAGCACTTTCTCGGCGATTTTGGCGCGCTGGCCGCTCAGCTTCAGATTGCGGAAGAAGTCCATAGCGTGGCCGATGCTCATATCCGAGATGGTCGGCAGGTTGGTGTCTTCCACGAACACATGGCGCGCTTCACGACGCAGGCGCGTCCCTTCGCAGCTGGCGCAGGCGCGGTTGCTGATAAACTTCGCCAGCTCTTCGCGCACCGCGTTGGATTCCGTCTCTTTGTAGCGGCGCTCCATGTTATGTAGCACGCCTTCGAACGGATGACGACGCACCGAGGTATCGCCGCGATCGTTGATATATTTGAACTCAATGTTCTCTTTGCCGGAGCCGTACAGAATCACTTCGCGCGCTTTGTCGCTCAGGCTATTGAACGGCGCTTCGACATCGAAATCCAGATGTTCCGCCAGCGAGCGCAGCATCTGGAAATAGTAGAAGTTACGGCGATCCCAGCCGCGAATGGCGCCACCGGCCAGCGACAGCTCCGGATTTTGTACCACGCGATCGGGATCGAAATATTGCTGAACGCCGAGGCCGTCACAGGTCGGGCAGGCACCGGCCGGGTTATTGAACGAGAACAGGCGCGGCTCCAGCTCGCGCATGCTGTAACCGCATACCGGGCAGGCAAAGTTAGCTGAGAACAGCATCTCTTCGGTATCGGGATCGTCCATATCCGCGACGATCGCCGTGCCGCCACTCAGTTCCAGCGTCGTTTCAAAGGATTCGGCCAGACGCGTCGCCAGATCGTCACGCACGCGGAAACGATCGATCACCACCTCAATGGTGTGTTTCTTCTGCAGCTCCAGCTTGGGTGGATCCGACAGATCGCACACTTCGCCATCAATACGTGCGCGGATGTAGCCCTGCGCCGCCAGATTTTCCAGCGTTTTGGTGTGCTCGCCTTTGCGATCTTTTACCACCGGCGCCAGCAGCATCAGGCGCCGACCCTCTTCCTGCGCCAGGACCTGATCGACCATCTGGCTGACGGTTTGTGCCGCCAGCGTGACGTTATGATCCGGACAGCGCGGCTCACCCACGCGGGCAAACAGCAGACGCAGGTAGTCATGAATTTCAGTGATGGTGCCAACGGTCGAGCGCGGGTTGTGCGACGTCGATTTCTGCTCAATGGAAATGGCAGGCGACAGCCCCTCAATGTGGTCTACGTCCGGTTTCTCCATTAAGGAAAGAAACTGGCGCGCATAGGCAGAAAGCGATTCAACATAGCGGCGCTGGCCTTCGGCATACAGCGTATCAAACGCCAGCGAAGACTTACCGGAACCCGACAGACCGGTCACTACAATGAGCTTGTCGCGTGGGATGATCAGGTTGATATTCTTCAAATTATGGGTGCGAGCACCGCGGACTTCAATCTTATCCATTCACCTTTCCCGGATTAGGCAACGCTCGCCATGCCTTGCCAGCACGACCAGCAGAAACGCATCATTATGGCACAAAAAATAAACTGAATAAATATCCAGTGTTTTTGCTATCCTGTCACGGTCGAAAAACTGGAATCCCGCTCGAAAGTGGGAAGCGTCATTGTGACGTGATACAATTTTTCGCTTAGACTTTTAGCATCAACTCATCGGGAGACAGCAACATGGCCAGTCGTGGCGTAAACAAAGTGATTCTTGTCGGGAATCTGGGTCAGGATCCGGAAGTGCGCTACATGCCGAATGGTGGCGCGGTAGCCAACATTACGCTGGCCACGTCAGAGAGCTGGCGCGACAAGCAAACCGGTGAAAACAAAGAGATCACCGAATGGCACCGCGTCGTGCTGTTCGGCAAGCTGGCTGAAGTCGCCGGCGAATATCTGCGTAAAGGTTCGCAGGTCTACATTGAAGGCCAGCTGCGCACCCGTAAATGGCAGGACCAGAGCGGTCAGGACAAATACACCACCGAAGTGGTGGTGAACGTGGGCGGCACCATGCAGATGCTGGGCGGCCGTCAGCAGGGCGGCAACGGCGGTGGCGCACCCATGGGCGGCCAGGGCGGCGGCAACAATAACGGCTGGGGCCAGCCGCAGCAGCCGCAGGGTGGGGGCAACCAGTTCAGCGGCGGCGCGCAGCAGCGTCCACAGCAGCAGAGCGCACCGGCGAACAACGAACCACCAATGGATTTCGACGACGATATCCCGTTCTGATTGGCGCACCGATCACCGCGTTATCCAGCCCTCGCTTCTGCGAGGGTTTTTTTATGTCCTGATAAGCCGGCGATCAAACATAAACGGTAACGCTTTCACGCCCGGCAGATAGTCACTAAAGGCAGGATGGAGAGGGTTCAGAATGGCGTTGTTTTCCATCGGGATAATCGTGGAAGGTAGCATCAGCGCGGCGCCTTCAGCGGATTGCAGCCAGCCGGTGCCGAGATCCATTGTCGAGAGTGGCGCTGGATCATGACGCCAGTCCGGCGGCAAAAATGCTTCAGCAAGATAGGCAACTTCTGCATCCGGGATGTCGATACTGAGTAAGGTGTACTCATCCAGCACCGACTCTCTTCCGATATGAACCAGCACTTCCAGTGCCGCCAGTGACACCGACGTGGCAACATAAACGGTGGGATAGCCTTTATGATTCCAGCGTCCACCATACTGTTTTGCCCCATAACCGGACCAGGCTTCAGCCGCATACTGGCTCTTCGTCAGCCGATAAAAAATCACGAGAAAACACCGTGCTCCAGACGGCCGATCAAATCGAGCACATCCAGCGCACCGCTCTCCGTCGTCAGTAAGGTGATGGGCGCAACATTGCCTAACCCTTTCACCGGTCGGCTCAGCCACTGGGTGGCCTCTTCTTTATTACCAGCAAAAAGCTGAACGGCGGCATCCATCACGCGGACGAAGCGGGCGACACGTTCACTCTCGTCGGGTGACAGACTTTTACCCGTGCTTTTACGACGGGCAATGTTGCGTTCATTAATCCCTGTGACCTTCATGATTTCGGCGCGCGTCATGGCCGACCAGTGACGGATATCATCAATGACGGCCACCGGCAAACCGGCTTCCAGCATACGCGTTAACTCAATACCACGTGGAGGCAGGCCTGCAACCCGCCACAGCGCGTTGTCATTGGCCCCAGGCTGAGGAATATAAGCTCGCATGTGAGAAACTCCATACAGACAAGTGTCATGCTCTATTATTGACACTTGTCAGATTATTTCAATAGCGCAACCCTTAATGCGCGCGCCACTCCCGCAGTAATTCTTCCGTGGTTTTAACCCGCACCGGATTGCCCGGCATGATCAAATCCGCCCACACTTCGTTGTGCTGATTAATAAGCTGCTGCGCCGACACATGTGTGCGATCGGCGGTGGTGTGGGCATCGGCCGCCACGGTGACGTGATAGCCAAGGCTGGCCCCGACTTTGATGGTGGTATCGACGCAATAATCGGTGGCGCAGCCGCAAATGACAAAGCTTTCAATCTGATGCTGTTCAAGCTGCGCCGCGAGCCCGGTTTGCCAGAAGCTGTCGCAGGCGGTTTTGGTGATGTAAAGCGCGCCGGCGGGTTGTTCCAGTTCGGCGACTATTTGCCAGTCTGCGGAGTCAACGGCTAAATCCGGCCCGCTATGCTGAATAAAAATGACCTGATCGGCGGCGGCCATCAGCTGATTAATGCGCGCGCAGCGTCCGGCGCGGTCGTAACGCGGCGTTGCCAGCACGCCATTTTGCATATCCACTACCATTACCACCCGTTGTGCCATTGTCGCCTCCTTTATAGGTCAGGCCCCAGTGTCGCGCTGAAGGGGTAGGCGCGTAAAGCGATTGGGCTTTGCTTTTTTTGTGCGCGCCGCGCATGCTTACTGCCTGATAGCGTATGGAGGTGTGTGGTGACGGTGGTTCCCGAAGTCTTTCCCTGTGAGCAGGATCGTGCGCAGTTTCAGCACTTTGCTGAGCTGCCGGGCATTGAGCTTTATCAGGCGCACATCTCCCGCTACGCTTTTGAGCCCCATACCCACGAAGCCTTCGGGATTGGCACCATTGAATCCGGCGCGCAGCGCTTTCGCTACCGCGGCACCAATTATGTCGCGCCGGTGCATTCGCTGGTGATGATGAATCCCGATGAACTGCACACCGGTGAATCGGCCTGTGCCGAAGGCTGGCGTTATCGCATGATCTATATCGATCCGGCGGAGATGGATCGGCTGACCGGCGATCGCAACTGGTGGTTCAGCGATGCGCTGCGCACCGATGCGCGCCTGGCGCAACCTTTCTCCCACGCGCTGGCACAGATGTGGCAGGCGCAAAGTGCGCTGGAGCGGCAGGGCGCGTTGCTGGATCTGCTGGAGTGGCTGCGTCCGCTGGCGCAGCAGGGCGTCGCGCGGCCGCGCGAAGGCGCCCACCGCTTTGATGTGGTAAAAGCCTGGCTGCGCGATAACCTGGCAGAACCGGTGCGGCTGGAGGAGCTGGCGGCGCTGGTATCGCTGTCGCCGTGGCATTTTCTGCGCAGTTTCAAACAACACTTTCACGTCACTCCCCATCAAATGCTGATGGCCTTCCGCCTGTTCGAGGCCAAGCAGCGGCTGGCGCAGGGCGAAAGCGCCGCCAGTGTGGCGGCGGCGGTTGGCCTCACCGACCAGGCGCATCTGACGCGGGCGTTTGCCCATCGTTACGGCATCACGCCGGGACGCTATCAAAAGCAGGTGTTCAGCGGACGTTAACCGCAATCTGCTACAAGCCTTGCACCTTTTCCTGCGTCACACTGTGGCGGATTAAAGATAAAGGAAGGGTGTATGTTTGCAGGAATAGTGTTTGCTCTCGCGGCGGGGCTGATGTGGGGCATGATTTTTGTCGGGCCGCTGCTGATACCCGATTATCCGGGCACGTTGCAATCGGCGGGTCGCTATGTTGCCTTTGGTCTGGTGGTGCTGCCGCTGGCGTGGCTCAGCCGGCGCCGGCTAAAACAGCTGACGCGCCCGGACTGGACGGAGGCGGTGAAGCTGTCGCTGGTGGGCAATCTGCTCTATTACGCCTGCCTTGCCAGCGCGATTCAGCGCACCGGCGCACCGGTCTCCACCATGATCATCGGTACGCTGCCGGTGGTGATCACCGTCACCGCTAACCTCTGTTACGGCCATCTCGAAGGGCGCCTGCCATGGCGCCGGCTGATGCCCGCGCTGATCATCATTGCTGCCGGGCTGGGCTGCGTCAACGCGGCGGAACTGCACGGGCAGGGGCCGGCATTTGATCTCTGGGGCTACCTGAGTGGCCTGCTGCTGGCGGTGCTGGCAGTGGTGTGCTGGACCTGGTATCCGCTGCGTAATGCGCGCTGGCTGCGCGAACATCCTCAGCACAAACCGTCGAGCTGGGCCACCGCGCAGGGGCTGGTGACATTGCCGCTGGCGCTGGTGTTTTATGGGCTGGTGAGCCTGCAGATTCACTGGCAGCAGCCCGATTTCGCTTTGCCGTTCGGCCCGCAGCCGGCGCGCTTTATCTGGCTGATGCTGGCGATTGGTTTGTTCTGCTCATGGCTGGCGGCGCTGTGCTGGAATGCCGCCAGTCAGCGTTTGCCAACGGTAGTGATGGGGCCGCTCATCGTATTCGAGACGCTCTCTGGCCTGCTGTGGACCTTTATTTACCGCCAGAGCTGGCCACCGCTGCTCACCAGCATCGGTATCGGCTGTCTGATCGTTGGCGTGATCTATGCCATGCGCATTAAACCGCAGCGCTTGACCGCACTTCCTTAACCCTGCCCTGCTGCTGAGTCATCCACTCAGCAGCGCTTTCCTCTGATATTTTAGGAATTTGACCAGCCGATAATCCCGCCTCAGTGACCTGATACTGGCCGCCACGCGCACGCTATATAACCGAGCAGCGCTACGGCTGCCCGGTTTTCATTCTCTTCCGCTATAAAACTCCCTGCCGTCAGCACGGTAAAAGGTCGACTTTAGCTGCCTTTTAGCATTCCGGTGGGATAAAAAAAGCGCATATCGGGCAACAATTCGCCGGTTTGGCGCGTAAAAAACTCTTCGCCAGTCGGATTTTTACCCGACTGTGGCACTGAAATTCCAGCGTGAGAAGCCACCTTAGCCTTAAGCGTTACCGGCATTGTTAAGAATGATTCCCAACAGCTGCCAGAAAAAAAGATTAAAGATGACGATGGATTTAAGCGCAGTATTTACCGTGGATAACCGTTTTTCGACTTTATAGTTTAAACATCATAACGTTTTTGAACCGGAGTATTCCTGGTGTGGTTTAAGAGTTAGCCGACTAGCGCTGATCGCCAAAGCGATCATAAACGCAGCGGCCAGATCCAGTTTAAAACTGAGCCAATGTGTGAGCGGTTACACCGTGTTGTTCATTAACGCTTAACAGAATTGTCTGTGATCAGGTCTGATTATTAGTAATCGTGAAGTAATAGACTAAGCACCAATCTCACCAAAATGAGATTGGGCTAAGTCTAAATGGCTTGAAACGCGAGGCTTTTGCTGGTGTGAATCAATTTTACCGCAAAAAAGGAAGTGATTCCGTGATGGCATTCATCAGGAAAAAGTGGTTCGAATTGTTATGTAGCGAATGCCGAATTTAATGATCTTCATCTCTTCTGGTAAGAACAAATCTCAGCATTAAGTCATATAACATCGGCCTCAATGGTATTAGCGATTATCGGAACCGGAAGGGTAATGATAAACGCTACGGCTAATATCCAGTAAACGACAGCTGCGACGGGTACCGATGTCGAAAGTGGTTTGCAGGAAGTTGACCGCCTGACGCTTTTCATTCGTAGTGAAGAAGTTTTTCAGCACGCTTTGCAGCATCTCCTTGTCGGAGCTCAGGGT
The DNA here is from genome assembly GCF_019890955.1 of Pantoea dispersa. Taxonomy (NCBI): domain Bacteria; kingdom Pseudomonadati; phylum Pseudomonadota; class Gammaproteobacteria; order Enterobacterales; family Erwiniaceae; genus Pantoea; species Pantoea dispersa. The sequence continues at coordinate 3,585,372 of NZ_CP082346.1, read as the reverse complement.
CTGCAGCTCGCGCGTAAGGTTCTGCAGTTTATCCTCCAACTCCTTGATTTTTCGACCCTCCTCTGAAGAAAGCCCGGAGAACTTCTTCTTCCAGCTATAGAAGGTGGCCTCGGAAATGCCCAGCTCCTCACAAATCTCCCTGACTTTCACTCCCGTTTCAGAAGCTTTAATGGCATTTGTGATTTGCTCTTCGCTATATCGTGACTTTCTCATAAATGCTCTTACCTTTCTTATCAATTAGTGGATGAGAATTACTGTATTAATATCTGGTACTGCAAAAACGGTATTAATGCAGTATTAAAGTGCGCGATTAGAATTGCGAGGGTTAAATTAAGTTATTTAGAATAAATATCATCATGGGATAAATCTTATTTTATTCTGAATGCCATTGAACGCCTTCCTGGTGCTGGGTTTTTGATATAGATTCATTCCATCCCAAATGCAGAAAAATACGACAATCATTGGAAATTCGGCATAGCCTGCTTGCAAAAAACTCAGGATATGCCTGTGAACTTTTGTCCTGAATTCGGGTTGAAATCGTTTACATCCATCGGGCTTCGCACCAGGTTTAATCGGAATTTTCCTGAATTTAATCGCTAAACTCTGACGCGAGTCTCATTTTTCGGACCAGCCTGGTTTGAAGTTATTAAATTGTGTCAGGCCCACTGAGCGCTTGTTAATTCATTTCAAGGACGTTGTACCGAAAAGCAGTTGCTGTACGTAATACTAAGGACCAGTCAATGAAATTGAGCGTAATGTCTAATGCCGCCTGGATGATGTCTGAGAAGATCGTCTCGGTATTCGGCGTCATATTTGTGACCTCCTACGTGGCAAAATCCTTTGGCCCAACGGTGTTTGGCCAAATGGCATTTTCGACCTCGCTGTTCTCCATGGTGCAAACCGTGGCGATTTTTGGTACCGAAACCATCCTGTTCAAGCGCATCAGCAAAAGTGCGCCGAAAGGCCTGCGGTTAATGGCCGTGGCGCGGACCATGCGCCTGGTGCTGCTGTTGCTGACATCAATCCCGGTGTTGATTTGGGTCTGGTACAACATGCAGGAAAACTTCCTTGCGTTTGCACTGGCCTCGTTTATCTCGTCGGTGTTTGTTACCCAGGACACGTTCAGCGTGTATAACAATGCGCGGCTGGCGTCACGGCTCAATACCATTGCCAACTCGGCCGGCTTGCTGCTGGGCTTTGCCATGAGCTTCACCATCGCCTGGCTGCACCTCAATCCACTGTGGCTCACCGCTTCGATTGTGGCCGTCACGCTGGTGCCGTACGCCATCAAGCGCGTCAATTTCTATCGCGAACATCAGGATCTGGCGCCGCCGCAGGACAAGCGCACCACCTACCTGCGCTACCTAATGTATGCCGGCCTGCCGCTGGCTATCTCCAGCATCTTTATCTCGGTGCAGGTGAAAGCCGCACAGATGTTCCTCGCGGGCATCGCCTCAGCGCGCGACCTTGGCCTGTTCGCCGCCGCGAATACCATTTCGGCTTCCTGGATTTTTATCCCGGTTGCCATCATCACTTCCTGCTTCTCGGAGATTTTCCGCGAGCGTGGAGCAGCCGCGATCAAGCTCACCGCGCGGCTGAACGGCTATGTCATGGGAGTTTCATTGCTGCTATTAGCGGTGATCGCCTTATACGGCGAAAAAATCATCATCGCTTTATATGGTCACGAGTACACACAGTCCGGAAGTCTCATTACGTTACTGTCGTTAGCAACCTGCTTTTCGGCAATGGGGACCGTCGCTTATCGCTACATGGTGAAAGAGGGCGGGTTTAACTATCTGTTGAAGAAGATCATTTGTCTGATGGTCATCAGCCTGCCGCTGTCGTGGTGGCTGATCCAGGGCTACGGCATCATGGGTGCCGCCTGGAGCGTCTTCATCACGGAGTTACTGTCCCTGACCGTAATGAATTACTTCTTCAAAAACGGCGTCATCCAAAAAATTCAGGTTTCCTCACTCGACTACAAAACCTACAAATGAGGTCAGATATGATCAGGTTGAAAGACGAACTCAGAAGAAGCGTACAGTATTTCATCAAAAAGATGCCCTGGGCTTACCAGGATCGCATTTACTACTTTCACAAATTCCGTAAGCTGCCGAACCTGCGTCAGCCGAAGGTGTTCAACGAGAAAGTGCTGTATCGCAAATTCGTCTACGGCGACTACCAGTGCTATGGCCGCCTGTCGGACAAATTTTCGGTGCGTGAGTACATTGCCGAAAAGGTGGGCAGTGAGTATCTGATTCCGCTGGTTTATGAGACCAGCGATCCGCACTCACTGCATACGCTGCCGAGCTGGAAGAACACGGTTATCAAGCCGAATCACGGCTCCAACATGGTTGAGATCCTGCTGGAAGAACCGGATGCGCTAAAAAAACAGCAGATTATCAGCGACTGCCAGCGCTGGCTGAAGACCGATTTCGCCAACGAGGCGCGCGAGATTCACTATCGCTATATTAAGCCGCGCATTCTGGTAGAGAAGTACATCGGCGATGGCAAAACCGCGCCGATCGATTACAAGTTTCACATGTTCAACAAGCGCGACGGCAATTTTGAATATGTGCTGCAGGTGATCTACAACCGCTGTAATCCGCTGCTGTCGATGAACTTTTACGTCAACAATCTTAACGAGGCGTATCACAAAATTCGTGACACCGGGCTGGATGTGTCACCGCTGCTGCCCCAACTGCAGCACGCGCTGGCGCTGAGTAAAACGCTGGCCAGCGACTTCGATTATGTGCGTGTGGACTGGTATATCGATGGCGAACAGATCTACTTCGGTGAGCTGACGTTCACGCCAGGCGCCGGGCTGGTCACCGGGTTGGATCGGGGGCTCAATCAGATGATGGGTGATATGTGGATTCAGGATCGTCGCGATACGCAGAGATCGGACGTCACGGTGCCGGAAGTACCACTTCCAGCCGTATTGAAGAAAATTTGAAATCACACAGCAAAATAAAAAACCCCGCTTAGCGGGGTTTTTTATGCGCCGCGTTTACGGCATTGGCCAGTCGGCTGGTGTCTGGCTCATCACCTGAATAAACGCCTCTTTGGTGATGGACATAAAGTTATGCACGTTTTCCATGCTCAGCGTAATGCCGAGCAGACCGGTAACGAACCAGCATGACATCGCTACGCCCACGCCGCCGCACATCAGCGCCATCACGTGGTGGCTGTTCTGACGCAATTTAATTTTCATGGTGCTGGCGAAGAACATCATTACCGCGCTGAGCAGTTCCCAACGCATGACGATCAGACTGGTAGTTAACGTAGCCATCGGCGAAAAACCTCTTGAAATCAGTAATATCCCTGACATTCATCGGACATCACTGGCGGCAGACAAGGGAGGTCAGGGAAGCCCTTCTGTCGTCTTAATACAGCTTGAATCTGTGACTTGGGTCACATTATATCACTGGATTTGAAAATTTGAACAAAATTTAGACCTGGTATGGCAGGCTAAGAAAGGGCTGGAGGAAGGTGAAGAGAAGGGGAAAGGCGCGCCCGCGCGGGGCGCACTGACTTCAGCGTACCGGGCAGCACTCGCCGGTGGTGCGCTGGGCAAAGCTGTTCATGCCTTCGCTGCAGTCAAAGTTGACCAGACGCGGACGCTGCACCATCGCCTGGCGACGCATGCTGTGACGGTAAGCGGTAGGGGTTTGCGAGAACTGACGGCGGAACACGCGTGAAAACGTCTGCTGCGAGTCGTAGCCGTACTGCATCGCAATGTCGAATACCGGACGCTGCGTCTGACGCAAGGCTTCGGCGGCCAGCGTGAGGCGGCGCTCACGAATATAACCACCCAGCGTTTGTTTCGTAACCGTACGGAACATACGCTGCAGGTGCCATTTCGAGTAACCCGATTTTGCCGCCACTTCATCAATCGACAATGTTTTATCCAGATTCTGATCGATCCAGTTAGTCAGTGAATGGATGATTTCCTGTTGCATCATAGCCTGTTCCTTCTGCAAGGTTATCGCCTGGTTTGAAATTCGCTGTTTTGCTGGGGTGCGAGTATAATTCCTCAAGTTAACTTGAGGTAAAGGCCCTAAATGAAAAAAGAACGCAATTACCCGAAACCGGTGCTGACGCCGGGCGAAGTGGCGAAACGCAGCGGCGTGGCGGTATCGGCGCTGCACTTCTATGAAAGCAAAGGCTTGATCAGCAGCACGCGCAATGGCGGTAATCAGCGCCGCTACAGCCGTGATGTGCTGCGCCGTGTGGCAATCATCAAAATTGCCCAGCGCATCGGGATTCCGCTGGCGACGGTCAGCGACAGCCTGATGCATGTGCCGGCGAATAAGCGCATGTCGACGCAGGAGTGGGACGCGCTGACGCAGCACTGGCGCGAAGAGCTGGATAAACGCATCGAAACCCTGACGCGTCTACGCAACGATCTTGACGGCTGCATTGGTTGCGGCTGCCTGTCGATGCGCGACTGTCCGCTGCGCAATCCGGGTGACCGTCTGGGACAGCAGGGCTCCGGAGCGGTCCTGCTCGATCCGCAACAGGACGAGCCGCAACGTTAATCCGCTATACTAGATGCCAACCCTTAGCAGCAAGGAATCGCGCATGATTACCGTTCACCATCTGGAAAACTCCCGTTCTCATCGGGTGCTGTGGCTGCTGGAAGAGCTGGCGGTGCCGTATCAAATCAAACGCTATCAGCGGGAAAATACCCTGCTGGCGCCGGACGAATTAAAGAAAGTGCATCCGCTGGGTAAATCGCCGGTGATTACCGATGGCAATCGGGTGATCGCCGAATCGGGTGCCATCCTTGAATATCTGCAGCTGAAATACGACAGCGAGCATCTGCTGGCGCTGCATGAGGAAGAGGAGCAAATTCAGGCGCGTTACTGGCTGCACTATGCTGAAGGTTCGCTGATGCCGCTGCTGGTGATGAAGCTGGTGTTTGCGCAACTGGGCAAAAAGCCGGTGCCATGGCTGCTGCGCCCGGCCGGCGTGGCGCTGAGTAAAGGCATTCAGAAAGCGTGGCTGAACAAGCAGCTGGCGCTCCACGGGCGCGTGATTGAACAGCATCTGAGCCAGCAGCGCTTTTTTGCCGGTTCACGCTTCAGTATTGCCGATGTGCAGATGAGTTTTCCGCTGCTGGCGTTACAGATGCGCGGCGCGCTGGGTGAGATGCCCGCCACGGCGCACTGGCTGGAGAATATGCAGCAGCGCGCCGCGTGGCAGCGCGCGCTGGAGCAGGGCGGCCCGATTCAGTTCAATAACGGCTGAGGCGCAGCGGTAACGCGACGATACAGGATGCCGCGACGCGCTGTCGCGGCACCGCAGCAAACCACCTGAAATGCCAGCATTTTTCCTCCATGATTTCCTGCTTCCGCTAGCGTAACGCCAGCCATAATTGCGCCTGAGCTGCGCATTATCCTGCCTGCCAGGTGATTAGCAGTTGAAAACGCCACCCCAAACGCCAGATAATCGTTTGCCTTTTTTCCGCGTCACCCCTTTTTGACCTGGAATACGCGGCCACGTAATCGTTTGCCTGCTTTTCTCTCTGAGACATCTTCACCAGGATGATGCGCAAACGCGAGCCGCGCGGTGACCTATATCTTAAAAAACACAGAGGAATAACTATGTCTGGCGAATCACGCCCGGCCAGGGGAAAACTGGACGCCTGGTTCCACATTTCAGCACGCGGCAGCAGCGTGCGGCAGGAAGTGCTGGCTGGCCTCACCACCTTTTTAGCGATGGTCTATTCGGTCATCGTGGTGCCTGGCATGCTCGGTAAAGCGAGCTTCTCACCGACGGCGGTGTTTGTCGCCACCTGTCTGGTGGCCAGCTTTGGCTCCCTCATCATGGGACTGTGGGCCAACCTGCCGATGGCGATTGGTTGTGCCATCTCCCTGACCGCTTTTACCGCGTTCAGCCTGGTACTGGGCCAGCACATTAGCGTGCCGGTGGCGCTGGGCGCGGTCTTCCTGATGGGCCTGCTGTTCACGCTAATTTCCGTGACCGGCATTCGCGCGTGGATTCTGCGTAACCTGCCGATGGGCGTGGCGCACGGCACGGGCGTCGGTATCGGCCTGTTTCTGCTGCTGATTGCCGCCGATGGCATTGGTCTGGTGGTAAAAAACCCGGCGGCAGGCCTGCCGGTGGCGCTTGGTCACTTCACCTCTTTCCCGGTGATCATGGCGCTGATCGGGCTGGCGGCGATTTTTGGTCTGGAAAAACGAAGGGTACCGGGCGGCATTCTGCTGACCATCATTGCGATTTCGCTGCTTGGGCTGATTTTCGACCCGGCGGTAAAGTGGCAGGGGCTGTTTGCCATGCCAAGCCTGCGTGATGCCAGCGGCCAGTCGGCAATGTTTAGCCTGGATATCATGGGCGCGCTGCAGCCGGTGGTGTTACCGAGCGTGCTGGCGCTGGTGATGACCGCGGTGTTTGACGCCACCGGCACCATTCGTGCGGTGGCCGGGCAGGCGAACCTGCTGGATAAAGAGGGCCAGATTATCAATGGCGGTCGCGCGCTGACCACCGACTCTATCAGCAGCCTGTTTGCCGGACTGGTGGGTGCTTCGCCCGCCGCAGTGTATATCGAGTCCGCTGCGGGTACTGCCGCCGGCGGTAAAACCGGCCTGACGGCGATTGTCGTGGGTCTGTTGTTCCTGCTGATTCTGTTTATGTCGCCGCTGGCTTATCTGGTTCCGGCCTATGCCACCGCACCCGCGCTGATGTATGTCGGCCTGCTGATGCTGAGCAACGTGGCCAAAATCGACTTCAATGATTTCGTCGATGCGATGTCTGGCCTGCTGACGGCGGTATTCATCGTACTGACCTGCAACATCGTCACCGGCATCATGCTCGGCTTTGCCGCGCTGGTGATTGGCCGTCTGTTTGCCGGCGAGTGGCGCAAGCTCAACGCTGGCACGGTGGTGATTGCTGTGGCGCTGGTGGCGTTCTACGCGGGCGGCTGGGCTATCTGACCGCAATCCGGGCGTCAGTCCGGATTATTCTCTTTATCGCACACGCCGCACATCGGGTAGCCCCGCCGGGCGGCGTTTTGTTTTACACTTTCCGACGCAACATCGCTTCGATTAATATGATTCGCCTAAGGAAAGCATGGAAATCTTCTTTACTATTCTCATCATGACGCTGGTGGTTTCGCTGTCCGGCGTTGCGGCACGTATCCTGCCGTTTCAGATCCCGCTCCCGCTGGTACAGATCGCGGCCGGCGCGCTGCTGGCCTGGCCAACCTTTGGTCTGCACGTCGATTTTGACCCCGAACTGTTCCTCGTGCTGTTTATTCCGCCGCTGCTGTTTGCCGATGGCTGGAAAACGCCGATCAACGAGTTTCTGCATCACGGCCGTGAAATTATCGGCCTGGCGCTGGTGCTGGTGCTGATTACCGTGGTCGGTATCGGCTACCTGATTTACTGGCTGGTGCCGGGCATTCCGCTGATTCCGGCGTTCGCGCTGGCGGCGGTGCTGTCACCGACCGATGCGGTGGCGCTCTCCGGCATCGTCGGCGAAGGGCGCATCCCGAAAAAGATCATGTCGATTGTCCAGGGCGAGGCGCTGATGAATGACGCGTCGGGCCTGGTGTCACTCAAGTTTGCCGTCGCGGTGGCGATGGGCACCATGGTGTTCACCTGGGGCGGCGCCAGCGTCGAATTCCTTAAAGTGGCGATTGGCGGCCTGGTGGCCGGTGTCGCCGTTTGCTGGCTGTACGGTCGTTCGCTGCGCCTGCTCAGCCGCTGGAGCGGTGACGACCCGGCAACGCAAACCGTACTGCTGCTGCTGCTGCCGTTCGCCTCTTACCTGATTGCTGAACACCTCGGCGTCTCCGGCATTCTGGCGGCGGTAGCGGCCGGTATGACCATCACCCGTTCCGGCATCATCCGTCAGGCACCGCTGGCAATGCGCCTACGCGCCAACAGCGTATGGCAGATGCTGGAGTTTGTGTTCAACGGCATGGTGTTCCTGATGCTGGGCCTGCAGCTGCCGGACATTCTCTCCACCTCGATTGCTCAGGCGAACGCCGATCCTAACGTCGAGCTGTGGATGCTGTTCGCCGACGTCGGGCTGGTCTATGCGGCGCTGATGATCGTGCGCTTCGGCTGGCTGTGGATCATGAAGCGCACCAGCCTGCGCCTGCTGAAGAAGAAGCCGCTGGAGTTCTCCAGCTACTCGCTGCGTGAACTGCTGATCGCCTCTTTTGCCGGCGTGCGCGGTGCTATCACGCTGGCCGGTGTGCTGTCGATTCCGCTGTTCCTCAGCAACGGCGAACCTTTTCCGGCGCGCTACGAACTGGTGTTTATCGCCACCGGCGTGATTCTGTTCTCGCTGTTTGTCGGCGTGATTCTGCTGCCGATTCTGCTGCGCGGCATGGAGAGCCACGACAAAGTGGGGCACCGTCGCGAAATCCAGAGTGCGCGTGCTGCGATGGCCGGCGTGGCGATCGAAAGCCTGCACAAAATGGAGCAGCGGCTGGAAAACGACGCTGAAGAGAACATCGATCCTGAGCTGCTGAAAGAGGTCAGCCTGCGGGTGATTGGTAATCTGCGTCGTCGCGTCGATGGCAAAGATGATATGGAGCAGGCGCTGTTTGCGGAAAATCTGGAGCGCCGTTTCCGTCTGACCGCGCTGCGCGCCGAACGTGCCGAGGTTTATCATCTGCGCGCCACCCAGCAGATCTCCAACGAGACCATGCAGCGCCTGCTGCGCGATCTCGACCTGCTGGAAGCGTTGCTGATAGAGAAAGAGGAATAGCCGCCGCGTTTTGCTGCTCTCCGATCCCGCGGCCGCCTGACCTACAGGGCGGCCGCTTTGCTACAGCGATAGCCGTGGCGCGTTATCCGGCCAGTGTTCGCGGCAGCAGGCAATCCACGCCTGTGCGCTGCGCGACAGATAACTGCCTTCGCGCCAGATTAGCCCCAGACGCCACTGCAGCTCCGACTCCAGCGGCAGCCACAGCAAGGCCTGTTTATCCAGCCGCTGGCAAATCGGCTCCGGCAGGATCGCCAGCCCCATATCCGCCTGCACCATCGCGGCAAGAAAATCCCACTGCGCGCTGCGCAGCGCGATATCCGGCATCACTCCCTGGCGCTGAAACGCTTTCATCAGCTGGCGGTTAAGCGAAAACTCTTCGTTGAGGATCAGCAGGGGATGCTGAGCCAGCTCGGCCAGCGTCAGGCTGGTGCGGTTGAGCCAGCGCGCGCTGCGCGGCAGCAGCACGCACAGCGGATGGCGCATCAGTTCCAGCGTGTTCAGCGGCAGCTCCGCATCAATCGGCAGGGCGGTCAGCGCAATATCCAGCCCGCCGCTCAGCACCGCCTGCTGCACCGTCAGGCCACCAAATTCGGAGATTTTCAGCTGTACGCCGGGATAGCGGCGGCGGAACGCGGAGATCGACCCGGCAATCTGCATGCCGACCATCGGCGGAATGCCCAGCCGCAGCTCACCGGTTTTCAACTGGTTGATGTCACTGATTTGCGCCTCCAGCTGATGAAACTCCTGCAAAATCGCCAGGCCGCGCTGATACACCGCCTGGCCGCTGTCGGTGAGATGCAGCTTGCGTCCCTCGCGCAGCAGCAGCGTGCAGCCCAGCTCTTCTTCCAGCTGGCGCAGCATTTTGCTGATGGTGGGTTGCGTCACGAACAGCTTCTCCGCCGCGCGGGTAAAGCTCTGCTGACGCACCACTTCGGTGAAGTAACGCAGGGCACGCACGTCCATAAACATTCCTTTTTGGCATAGTTTGAATAATTTTAATTCATTTCTTTCACACTCTGGCGCGGATTTATACTGCAACCCTGAATTTTTAACGGGAAGAGAGAAATGGCGTCCGCGCTTCGTCCGCGCACCACGGATATCCTGCAACGCGTCACGGTGCCGCTGCAGCTGGTGCTGTATATCGCCCTGTTCGTTGCCAGCGGTCAGCTGGTGAGCTGGCTGCATCTGCCGTTACCGGCCAATGTCGTGGGTATGGTGTTGCTGTTACTGTTGATCGTCAGCGGTATCGTGCCGCTGCGCTGGGTTAAAGCCGGGGCCAACTGGCTGCTGGCCGAAATGCTGCTGTTTTTTATTCCGGCGGTGGTCGCGGTGGTGAATTACAGCGACCTGCTGCGCAGTGAGGGCTGGCGCATCTGTGTGGTGATCGCCGTCAGTACGCTGATGGTGCTGGCAGCCACCTCGCTGGTGGTCGATCGCTTATACCGCTTCGAACTGGCGCGCGCGGCGCGTAAGCAGGGCGATCGTGACTGACTTTATCATTAGCCTGTTGTGTCTGGCGCTGACGCTGCTGGTTTACTACCTCAATAAACGCCTGTACCGGCGCAGGCCCACGCTGCTGCTGATGCCGCTGGTGTTAACGCCGCTGGTGCTGGTGGCGCTGCTGCTGCTGACGCACGTCAGCTGGCAGGATTACATCGCCGAAAGCCACTGGCTGCTGTGGCTGCTGGGTCCGGCGACGCTGGCTTTTGCGGTGCCGGTTTACGAAAACCTGCACATTATCCGTCGCCATTGGCTGTCGCTGAGCGTGGGCGTGATCACCGCCACGCTGGTGGCCGTGTGCAGTTCGGTGTGGCTGGCGCGGCTGCTGACATTACCGGAGAGCATCCAGCGTAGCCTGGCGGTGCGCTCCATCACCACGCCTTTTGCGCTGGCAGCGGCCCAGCCGATTGGCGGCCAGCCCGATTTGGTCGCGCTGTTCGTGGTGATTACCGGCGTGTTTGGCATGGCGGTGGGCGACGTGCTGTTTTTACGCATCGCGATTAAGCAGGGCGTGGCGAAGGGCGCCGGCTTTGGCGCCGCCTCGCACGGTGCCGGCACGGCACGCGCTTATCAGCTCGGCCAGCAGGAGGGCGTGGTCTCCAGCCTGGTGATGATGCTCTCCGGCGTGCTCACGGTGCTGCTGGCCCCGCTGCTGGGACAGCTGTTGTGGCATGCCTGACGAGCAAATCTGCGCCCGCATCGTCCTGCGTGTTATCGGATGCGGTCAGTTTCTGCCCGCTGTAACCCATTTTTACGTAAAGCTTTCCAAATAAAGTTGTGTCACGTCGCCGCGCTGTTTACCCTTTGCGCCGAATTATGTGTCCTTCATGGAGTGGATTGTTATGTTTAAGCAACTTGTTACGGGAAGCGTTTTAGGCCTGGCACTGCTGAGCGGCGGCGCGCAGGCGATTGAGGGCAGTGTTGACGTGGGTGAGCACAGCACCAACCTGAACCTTGGCCTCGGCACCGCTTCACCGGGTCTGTTTCTGAAAGGCAACTGGCTGCGCAGCGATCACGACGGCAGCACCTACGGCCTTGGTATGGGGTATAACCTGGATGTGGGTGATTTCCGCGTGGCACCGACGGCGAAAGCGCTGTTCACCCATCCGGAAGATGGCCGTGATGGCTTCACCGTGGCGCTGGGTGCCGGTGCGCAGTATAACTTCAACAGCATGTGGGGCCTGTACGGCGAATATTACTATGCGCCGGAAGCGTTCTCCGATCGTCTGGACAGCTATAAAGAAGCCTCAGGCGGCCTGAGCTTTACGCCGATTTCACTGCTGAACCTGCGTGTTGGCTATCAGTACATTGAGCTGAACAACAAAGGCGACCGCAAAGATAACGTGCTGGTCGACGGCCCGTACGTCGGTGCGTCGCTGCGTTTCTGATGACGGGACCAGGTGCGCATGAATGCGCACCCTACGAAATTCCGTAGGGTCGCCATTTATGGCGACCTGGTCAATCACCGCACTACGTTCATGGCGACCTGGTCAATCACCGCACTGCTTCAATTTTAATGCGCTTTCCCCTGCGAAATCCCGACGCCCGTCTGTGAACGGATAAACTGTCCGCGGAATTTCGCCCGCTCCAGCGCCCCCTGCTGGGAATGATCGGTAATGGAAAACAGCCAGGTGCCGACAAACGCGACCAGCATCGAGAACAGCGCCGGATACTCATACGGATAGACTGGCGTTGCGTGTCCCAGTACCTGCACCCAAATGGTCGGGCCGAGAATCATCAGCACCACCGCCGTCAGCAGGCCCAGCCAGCCTCCCACCATGGCGCCGCGCGTGGTCAGTTTTGACCAGTACATCGACAGCAAAATAATCGGGAAGTTACAGCTGGCGGCAATCGAGAACGCCAGGCCGACCATGAAGGCAATGTTCTGTTTCTCAAACAGAATCCCCAGCGCAATCGCCACCACGCCCAGCACCAGCACGGTAATTTTCGACACACGCAGCTCTTCTCGCTCGGTGGCCTGACCTTTGCGGATCACGCTGGCATACAGGTCATGCGACACCGCCGAAGCGCCGGCCAGCGTCAGTCCGGCCACCACCGCCAGAATGGTGGCGAAGGCTACCGCCGAGATAAAGCCGAGGAACAGGCTGCCGCCGACCGCATTGGAGAGATGCACTGCCGCCATGTTAGTGCCGCCAATCAGCGCGCCGCTGGCGTCTTTGAAGGCCGGATTAGCGCCGACCAGCAGAATCGCGCCGAAGCCGATAATAAAGGTCAGGAAGTAGAAGTAGCCCATAAAGCCGGTAGCCCAGAACACGCTTTTGCGTGCTTCCCGCGCATCGGCGACGGTGAAGAAACGCATCAGAATATGCGGCAGGCCGGCGGTGCCAAACATCAGGCCCAGACCGAGCGACAGCGCGGAGATCGGGTCTTTCACCAGACCGCCTGGCTGCATGATTGCGCTTCCTTTCGGATGCACCGCCATCGCCTCGGTAAACAGCGTATTAAAGCTGAAACCGGTGGCTTTCATCACCATGATGGCCATGAAGCTGGCACCAAACAGCAACAGCACCGCTTTGATAATCTGCACCCAGGTGGTGGCGAGCATGCCGCCAAACAGCACGTACAGCACCATCAGAATGCCGACCAGCACCACGGCGATGTGGTAGTCGAGACCGAACAGCAGCTGGATCAGCTTACCGGCCCCCACCATCTGCGCAATCAGATACAGTGCCACCACCACCAGCGAACCGCAGGCGGAAAGGGTGCGGATGGGCTTTTGCTGCAGGCGATAGGACGCCACATCGGCAAAGGTATAGCGGCCCAGGTTGCGCAGGCGTTCGGCAATCAGGAACAGAATCATGGGCCAGCCGACGAGGAAGCCGAGCGAGTAGATCAGCCCATCGTAGCCGGAGGTGTAGACCAGCGCGGAGATACCGAGAAACGAGGCGGCCGACATAAAGTCACCGGCCATCGCCAGGCCATTCTGGAAACCGGTGATGTTGCCGCCGGCGGTGTAGTAATCGCTGCGCGAGCGGGTGCGTTTGGAAGCCCAGTAAGTAATGCCGAGCGTGGCTGCCACGAAGACCACGAACATGATGATCGCTTCGTAGTTGGTGGCCTGTTTTTGCACCGCGCCGGTAATGGCATCGGCGGCAAATACGCTGGCTGGTACGATAGCCAGCGAGGCGGAGAGCAGGCGCTTCATGATTTCACCTCGCTGACAATCTGTTTGGTCAGACGATCAAACTCGCCGTTGGCGCGCCAGACATAAACGCCGGTCAGCAGAAACGACACCACAATCAGGCCGACGCCGATGGGGATGCCGCGCGTCACATTAGTGCCGGCGTGCAAGGGCGTGCCGAGCCAGCCGGGCGCGAAGGCAATCAGCAGAATAAAGCCGACATACAGTACCAGCATGATAAGGCTGAGCAGCAGCGCAAACGACTGACGTTTGTGCACCAGCTCCTGAAAACGCGGATTGCTTTCGATTTGTTGCCAGACGGCTTCCTGTTGGTTCAGGGCTTCGTTCATCACATTTTCTCCAGAGGCAAGGCAGACAGAAAACTCACGGCAACGTGATTTAACTGGCTGAATATTCTAGTTATAAAGGTTGTGCGATGGTGAAAAGCATACGGCGTAAGGATGGAAGAGCGGAGAGCTGCCTGCCGGGGACAGGCTGATACTCTCCGCCGGGTCAATGCCGGTTATGGCATGGTGATCGACTGTTTCTCCTCGAGCAATTTCTCCACCACGCCCGGATCGGCCAGCGTTGAAGTATCGCCAAAGTTGCTGGTATCGCCGGCGGCGATCTTGCGCAGAATGCGGCGCATGATTTTGCCGGAGCGGGTTTTTGGCAGCGAATCGGTCCAGTGCAACACGTCTGGCGTGGCAATCGGGCCGATCTCTTTACGCACCCAGTTGCGCACCTCACTGTACAGCTCTGGCGACGGCTCTTCGCCGTGATTCAGCGTGATATAAGCATAGATCGCCTGGCCTTTAATGCTGTGCGGAATCCCCACCACCGCGGCTTCGGCAATTTTCGGATGCGAGACCAGCGCGGACTCGATCTCCGCCGTGCCAAGCCGGTGGCCGGAGACGTTCAGCACGTCATCGACGCGGCCGGTGATCCAGTAATAGCCATCGTCGTCACGGCGCGCGCCGTCGCCGCTGAAGTAGCGATTTTTAAACGTCGAGAAGTAGGTTTGCTCAAAGCGATCGTGATCGCCAAACAGCGTGCGTGCCTGGCCGGGCCATGAGTCAACGATCACCAGGTTGCCCTCGGTGGCACCGTCCAGCGTATTACCTTCGTTATCCACCAGCGCCGGCTGGACGCCAAAGAACGGTTTAGTGGCCGAGCCGGCCTTCAGCTCGGTGGCGCCGGGCAGCGGCGTAATCATAAAGCCGCCGGTTTCGGTCTGCCACCAGGTATCGACGATCGGGCAACGGCTGTCGCCAATCTTTTTGTAATACCACTCCCAGGCTTCCGGGTTGATGGGCTCGCCGACCGATCCCATGATGCGCAGGCTGCTGCGCTGAGTGCCGGCAATCGCTTTATCACCCTCGGCCATCAGCGCGCGGATAGCGGTTGGCGCGGTGTACAGCAGCGTGACCTTATGTTTATCCACCACTTCCGCCATGCGGCTGGGCTGGGGCCAGTTGGGTACGCCTTCGAACATCAGCGTGGTAGCCCCGCAGGCCAGCGGACCGTAGATCAGATAGCTGTGCCCGGTAATCCAGCCCACGTCGGCGGTGCACCAGTACACATCATCTTCATGATAATCAAAAACATATTTGAAGGTGGTGGCAGCATACACCAGGTAACCACCGGTGGTGTGCAGCACGCCTTTCGGCTTGCCGGTGGAGCCGGAGGTATAAAGGATAAACAGCGGATGTTCGGCCTCGACCGCTACCGGCTGATGCTGATCGCTGGCTTTCGCCATCAGTTCATGCCACCACAGATCGCGGCCTTCGCGCCAGCCGGTCTCTTTGCCGGTGCGCTGGAACACCACCACGTTTTTCACGCTGGTGACGTTTGGATTGTTCAGCGCATCATCCACGTTTTTCTTCAGCGGAATGCTGCGTCCGGCACGTACGCCTTCGTCAGCGGTAATCACCAGTTTTGCACTGGAATCCACTACGCGTCCGGCCACCGCTTCAGGTGAGAAGCCGCCAAAAATGACCGAGTGCACGGCGCCGATGCGCGCGCAGGCCAGCATGGCGACCGCGGCTTCCGGCACCATCGGCATGTAGATCGCTACCACATCGCCTTTCTTCACGCCAAGGCCGGTCAGCACGTTGGCGAAGCGGCAGACGTCGGCGTGCAGTTCACGGAAGGTCAGAGTTTTGCTTTCGCTGGCGTCATCGCCTTCCCAGATAATCGCCGGGTGATCGCCGCGCGTAGCCAGGTGGCGATCGAGACAGTTGGCGGCAAGGTTCAGCGCACCATCTTCATACCAGCGAATCGAAATATTGCCGGGGGCAAACGAGGTATTTTTCACTTTGCTGTAGGGCGTCATCCAGTCGAGGATTTTGCCCTGTTCGCCCCAAAAGACCTCAGGATCGTCAACCGACTGTTGATACAGCGCCGCATACTGATCGGCATTTATCAGGGCATTCGCTGCAATGGCAGCGGGTACGGGATGCTTGTGTATTTGGCTCATGGCTGACCTCCTTGAAGATGTTAATCATATGTCAATCAAAGGTTAATTGAAGAGTGAGGCCGGGCTTTGTTTCTGTTTTGCAGTCTGGATCACGACCTTGTGTAAGGCTGAAAAGTCACCCAATTCAATCTGTTTACCGGCGCAGGAAATGAGGCAAAACCACTGGCTGGATCAATAAAATTATGAACCAGCCGGTTAAATAAGCAGCAAACAGACCGGCACGTTTTTTCAGCAATCCTGAATAGCTATGCGGAAAATTATCGAATTAACACTTTTCATAACAGCGAGTTATGACAGGCGCATGTCAGCAGCATTTTATGCTACCTGGCTGTGCGGGATTTAAGCTATCGCCCCAGGGGTTGCATTTACCGTAGTGAAAATGGTACTTATCTCGGCCCTGTTCAGCAGGTATCAACTCAGGCTGCATCATCGCGCGGGCGCATAATGCCGGCGCAGGCGGTAACCGATGCAGTCCATTATAACCCTCTATTTTATCGGGCTTTTGCTCACTTCCCTGTGTGTAATGTCTTCTGCACCTTCGCAGCAGAGCAAAGGGGTTTTAACTGAGGAAATAACGCGTTATGAAAGGTTTTAAACTCACCCTCGCGTGGCAGATTCTGATTGCCCTGATTCTCGGCGTTATCGTCGGAACCGTGCTGCATAATCAGCCAGACGATCGTGAATGGTTAATCACTAACATTCTTACTCCTGCCGGCGACATCTTTATTCATCTCATCAAGATGATTGTGGTGCCGATTGTTATTTCCTCACTGATTGTCGGCATCGCCGGCGTGGGTGATGCGAAAAAGCTCGGGCGGATTGGTGTGAAAACCATCATCTATTTTGAAGTGATTACCACCATTGCCATTGTGGTCGGCATCACGCTGGCCAACGTATTCCAACCCGGCAGCGGCATTGATATGTCAACGCTGGCAACGGTGGACATCTCTAAATACGAAGCCACCACGGAAGCCGTGCAGGGTGCGCCACATGGCCTGGTGACCACCATTCTGTCGCTGATCCCGCAGAATATTTTCGCCTCGCTGGTCAAAGGCGACATGCTGCCGATTATCTTCTTCTCGGTACTGTTTGGCATGGGACTGTCGGCGCTGCCGTCGGAGCATCGCGATCCGCTGGTGACCGTATTCCGTTCCATTTCCGAAACCATGTTTAAAGTGACGCACATGATCATGCGCTATGCGCCGGTCGGGGTGTTTGCGCTTATTGCCGTCACCATTGCTAACTTCGGTTTTGCCTCGCTCTACCCGCTGGCCAAGCTGGTGCTGCTGGTGTACGTGGCGATTCTGTTCTTTGCGTTCGTGGTGCTGGGTGCGGTGGCGCGCTTCTGCAAGCTGCGTATTACCACCCTGATGCGCATTCTGAAAGATGAGCTGATTCTGGCGTATTCCACCTCCAGCTCAGAGACCGTGCTGCCGCGCATCATGCAGAAGATGGAAGCCTACGGCGCGCCGAAGGCGATCACCAGCTTCGTGGTGCCAACCGGCTATTCGTTCAATCTGGATGGTTCAACGTTGTATCAGAGCATTGCGGCGATCTTTATCGCCCAGCTGTACGGCATTGACCTGTCGCTGACCGATGAAATCATCCTGGTGCTGACCCTGATGGTGACCTCGAAAGGCATCGCGGGTGTGCCGGGCGTCTCGTTTGTGGTGCTGCTGGCTACGCTGGGCAGCGTCGGTATTCCACTGGAAGGTCTGGCGTTTATCGCCGGCGTCGACCGTATCATGGACATGGCGCGCACCGCGCTCAACGTCATCGGTAACGCGCTGGCGGTGCTGGTTATCGCCCGCTGGGAAAACCAGTTTGATACCAAACAGGCCGCCGCCTACGAGTTGCAGCTGCGCACGCAAAGCGCCAGCTAAGCGGCACGCTCTCTGACTGAACCCGCCTTCTGGCGGGTTTTTTTATATTTTGCAGACAAGTCCTGTCGTGGTGAGCTGCTTAAGAAAGTTTAAATTTATACCCACCATAACCACTCGCATCCGCCGTAGATAATCAAGAAGGCAATTTACATAAGGACTCACCATGAGATTCCCCGTTTATTTGCACAAAATAGAAAACGGCAGCTGGTCAGGTTTCGTACCTGACGTGCAGGGATGTTTTTTTGCGGGCAACACCGTTGACGAGGCGTTAAGCGATGCATTTGGTGCAATCGATGCGCATGTGGAATCGTTAGCGGACGCAGGCAAGGCCATTCCAAAAGCAGCCAGCGTTGAAACCCATATTAATGATGAAGAGTGCCAGGGAGGTTACTGGGCTTTCGTTGAGATTGATCTCAGTCGTTACGAAGGTAAAGCGGTGAAGCTGAACATCACCCTGCCGCAAAACTTACTGACCAAAATCGATAGCCACGTAGAAGCACACCGCGAATACGGCTCCCGTAGCGGCTTTCTCGCCGCGCTGGCACGCAGAGAGCTGGCAAACATCTAGCGCTTCTCCTTAATCCAACCCGCCTTCTGGCGGGTTTTTTTATGCCCGCTGCCGCAAAAGGCAAAAAAATTGACCTGAGCAGGAGGAATTAACAATTCTGTATGGTATATATTTTCAAGAATAAATTATTCCTGAAGGGAGCGAACATGAACATCGATCTGAGCCAGATGATCACCGAGGGCCGCAACCCGGCGAGCCAGAACATTGACGAGCTGAACACGGAAGCGATGCTGCGCGTCATTAACGATGAAGACAAAAAGGTGGCGCTGGCGGTGGAAGCTATCGTGCCGCAGATTGCTGAGGTGGTGGATGCCATCACGGCGGCATTCAGCCAGGGCGGACGTCTGATTTACTGCGGTGCCGGGACCTCTGGCCGTCTCGGTATTCTCGATGCCAGTGAATGCCCGCCCACGTTCGGCACGCCGCGCAGTCAGGTGGTCGGGCTGATCGCCGGCGGCCATACCGCCATTCTGCAGGCGGTGGAAAACGCCGAGGACAACCGCGAGCAGGGCGCGCAGGATTTAAAAGATATCGACTTTTCGGCGCGCGATGTGCTGGTCGGCATTGCTGCCAGCGGCCGCACGCCTTATGTGCTTGGTGCGCTGGCCTGGGCGAAGCAGCAGGGCGCCTTCACCGCCGCGCTGACCTGTAATCCCAACAGCGCCATGTCGCAGGCGGCGGACGTCGCCCTGACGCCGGTGGTAGGCCCGGAAGTGGTCACCGGCTCGTCACGCATGAAAGCCGGCACCGCGCAGAAGCTGGTGCTCAATATGCTGACCACCGGCGCCATGATCCGCAGCGGCAAAGTGTACGGCAACCTGATGGTGGACGTAGAAGCCACCAATCAGAAACTGGTGCAGCGGCAAATCAACATCGTTAAGCAGGCCACCGAATGTGACGATGCCCGCGCGCAGCAGGCGCTGGCAGCGTGTGGCGGCCACTGTAAAACCGCCATTGTGATGATACTGGCGGACCTGAACGCCGATGAAGCGCAGGCGCTGCTGGCGCAGAACCACGGCTTTATCCGCCAGGCATTACACCACGCAGGAGCGCAATGATGGCGGCGATTACCGAAAGCTTATTGCGCGATATCCTGCAGGCGGTCGGCGGCGCAGGCAACGTCGTGCACTGCGGTAACTGCATGACGCGCCTGCGTCTGACGCTGGCCGATGCCGCGCGGGTCGACAGCGCCCGGCTGAAAACGCTGCCCGGCGTGCTGGGCGTGATTGACAGCGATGCCCAGCTGCAGATTGTGCTCGGCCCTGGCAAAGCGCAAACCGCAGCGGAAAAAATGCAGGCGATGCTGAACAGCGCCACGCCAGAGGCGCCGGGCGATCTGCACAGCATCGCCAGCGCGCAGAAGCAGCAGATGAAAGCGAAGCAAACCAGCGCGCTGCACCGTTTTCTCTCCTGCTTTGCCACCATTTTTACCCCGCTGATCCCGGGCTTTATCGGTGCCGGATTGCTGCTGGGGTTTGCCACGCTGATTGAGCAGGTGTGCCATCTTAATCAGCCCGGGGAACACGCCCGCTGGCTGCTGGACACCGTGGCTTATATGAAGGTGTTCGGTAAAGGGTTGTTCACCTTCCTGAGTATCTTAATCGGCTATAACGCGCAGAAAGCGTTTGGCGGCACCGGCGTGAACGGCGCGATCATCGCCTCGCTGTTTGTGCTGGGTTATGTCCCGAACGCGACCGTCGGCTATTACAGCGGCATGCAGGATTTCTTCGGCCTGACTATCGATCCGCGCGGCAATATTATTGGCGTGCTGCTGGCGGCGATATTTGGTGCCTGGCTGGAGAAACAGCTGCGCAAAATTATCCCGGATAATCTCGATATGATCCTTACCTCGCTGCTGACGCTGTTAATTACCGGCGCGGTGACGTTTCTGGTGATCATGCCGATTGGCGGCGAGCTGTTTAAAGGCATGTCGTGGCTGTTTATCCACCTGAACAATAACCCGTTCGGCTGTGCCATTCTGGCCGGCTTATTCCTGATTGCGGTGATGTTCGGCATTCATCAGGGCTTTATTCCGGTCTATTTTGCGCTGATGGAAACCCAGGGTTTCAATTCGCTGTTCCCGATACTCGCCATGGCCGGTGCCGGTCAGGTCGGTGCTTCGCTGGCGCTGTGGTGCAAAGCCGACAAGCACTCGCTGCTGCGCAGCCAGATTAAAGGCGCTATCGTGCCAGGTCTGCTGGGCGTCGGTGAGCCGCTTATCTATGGCGTGACGCTGCCGCGTCTTAAACCGTTTATCACCGCCTGCTTCGGCGGTGCGCTGGGCGGCTTCTTTATCGGGCTGGTGGCGTGGCTCGGTCTGCCGGTGGGCATGAACACGGTGTTTGGCCCGTCAGGACTGGTGACGCTGCCGCTGATGACCTCTTCGCAGGGCATCTTTGCCGGGATGGCGGTCTATCTGGTGGGGCTGATCGTGGCGTGGATCGGCGGCTTCGTCTTTACCTGGTGGGGCGGCACCAAAAACGTTGATTTAAGTTAGAAAAGCCCGCGCCAGCAGACCGTCAAGAGGTCCGATGTCATTAAATGGATGATTTTGCTGCAATTGTGGCCTGGCTCACAATTGCAGCATTTCGTTAGCGCTGCTTATTATTGAGCGTGAGAATTATCACCCATCCAGACTTTACTGGAGTGGATGAAAATAAATCACGTGATATTAATGCGTTATCCCTATAAGCCTTATTTAAACCAGGGTTATAGCCTTTCATTTCCTGCAAAATTCTTATTTCATTCCGATAAATATCTCCGGGCTCGCTTTTGATCTGTGCAGCCATAAAGTCTATATAAGCAACAGCTTTCTCCTGATTTTCACGCATCAGCGGCACCCTCTGTGCCCATAATTAACCACTTGATTCGTTTTGTGAAAATAGAGTTCGCCCATCTGCCCCTTTGTTCTTTTTTTCGCTGTGCTTTCACAGCGTCGCTGATTGCTTGTTACTGGAGGTTGTATGAGATTCACCCGGAATCCCATTGCGTTAGGGATCGTCGCTGCGCAGGCGGTGTTTTATTTCCCCGGCTTAGGGGAAGCGGCAACACTGGGCGCGTATAATCCGCGCGATAACGACCAGCAGAGCGGCGCGCTGATTGTTAACGGCGGCAGCGCAACCTTAACTGGTAATCAGGCGTTTGAGCCGGGCATTGACGGGGCGGTCAACACCACGCTCGGCCAGGTGACCATCGCGGCGGGCGCACAATATCTCAATCAGGCACGTCTCGATCCCGGTCCGCAAAACCTCGCCATCACCGTGCCGGATCCCACTACCGGCGGCAACACCACCTTTCAGGTGTTTGATTCCGCCAGCCTGGTGGCGCAGGCACCGGTTACCGCCAGCACGGTGGTGCCGGATCTGCAAAACGTGAATGACAGTCAGTATATCGACGCGCGTATCGCCGACGTCAGCGGCAGCGGCAGTTCGCTGGATGTCAGCATTGGTCAGGCTAACGCCAACAGCAGCGCCAGCACCAACGCCTGGACCATGGCGGCCAAAAACACCACGCTGTTTCAGGTCAGTAACGGCGGCGCCCTCAACTGGAACAACAACAACCGCATCACCTTCAACGGTTCTGCGGCCAACGTCTCCGGCGGCCAGGTGACCGACAGCCTGGCGGTACAAAACCTTGCGACCTATAACGGCAGCTTTAGCGTGCAGACGCTGGACGGCAAAACCACCGCCTTCAACGTTACCAATGCCAGCCAGCTGCAAAGCTACAATAACTGGCTGGTGAGCCAGCTGCAGGCCGGCAATCTCGCGCCGGCCAGCTACCTCAGCGCGTTCAATCAGGCGGTCACTATCACCAACGGCGATATTGTCTATAACGTCAGCGCCACTGCGCCGGATGAAGTGACGCAGCCGATAGGTAGCCGCGTGGTGATCAATGCCGAAGGCGCCGGTTCGCAGGTCACTATCGCCGCCGGTAAAACGCTGGAAGTGGTTGGGGCCAGCGATGGCGCGGTACGCGTGGCCAGCGGGGCCAATGCCACCATCGACGGGAAACTGGCGAGCCGCGGCACCGCGCTGGCGCTGGATGGCGCGACGGCTACCAACAGCAGCGGCGGCGTCATCAACGGCGGCTTCCTCAACCGTATTGATGGCACCGGCGTCGGCGCGGCCAGCAACAACGCCACGGCGGTAACGGTGCAAAACGGCGGTGATTTCACTAACAATGGCGTGCTTAACCTCGGTACTACCGGCAGCAATCTGACCAACGGCGTGGCGGGCATCCGCCTTGATGCCAATGCGCAGGCCGCTAACAGCGGCAATATCAACGTGGGCGTCAACGGTTCCAGCGCGCGTGGCACCACTTCCGGCGTGCTGCTCACCAGCGACAGCAGCCGATTTACCAACACCAGCGGCGGCACGATTTACCTCGGGCGAGGCGCGCAGAACAGCCTGAGCGACAACGTGGCGGAGACAGCCCTGAACCAGAGCGGGCTGACCAGCGGCATTGCGCTGCTGGCCAACGGCAGCGCCACCAACGACGGGGCGATTGTGATTGGCTCGCGCGTACAGAACGCCGCCGGGATGTCGGTCAGCGGTGCCAGCAATGCCACGCTGATCAACAGCGGCACCATCGACGTCAACGGCAGCGCTGCGCGCGTGCCGCGCGAGAACGTCGGCATGCTGGTCACTAACAGCAACGGTACGCTGGAGAATCGCGGCACCATCAACCTCAACGGCGTTAACGGCACCGGCCTGAAAGTGCTGGCCACCAGTGGTAACAGCGCCGCCGCCAGCTCCACCGGGACCATCAATGTGGCGGGCGGAGCCGATCCGGCCAGCGGCACACGCAACTTTGGCGTGTGGGTGGAAGGTCAGGGTAGCGGCACTGCCGCAGCGAACGTGGACGGGCCGATTAACCTCACCGGCAACGGCGCGATTGGCGTGCACGCGCGCGGCAACGCCACGGTTAACGTCACGCAGAATGCCATTCCCCGTTTCAGCACCGGCAGCAATCAAATCGGTTTTTTTGCCTATGGCCCGAATGCGCTGATCAACGTGGACGACAACAACGCGTTTGACGTCACCACCACTAACTCGACGCTCTTCCGCATCGAACAGGGCGCGACGTTTGACGGGACTAATACCACGCTGACCGCCTCCGGCGCGGGTGCGGTGGCGGTGAACGGCACCGGCGGTGGCGGAACATTGGTGAAGACCAACAACGCCACGATTAACGTTAGCGGCACCGGTGCCACCGGCGTCAATATCGAGGGCGGTGCGCAGGGCAACATTGACGCGGCGACCACCATTACCCTCAGTGGCAGCAACGCCACGGGCGCGATTGCCGACGGGCAGAAACATACGCTGACCGGTGCTAACAGCCGTGCGCCGGTCGCCAGCACGCGGCTGACCTCCGCCGCAGAACTCAATTCGGCGCAGAACGGCATCACCGGCTATCTGGCTCGCAACCGCGCGCAGCTCAGCAACAGCGGCAACATCAACTTCAGCGGGGCCAATACCACCGGCCTGCGCGTGGAGAGCGGGGCGACCGGCAGCAACAGCGGCAACATCAGCATCAGCGACGGCGGCACCGGTATTGCGGTGAACAGCGCGGGCAGCACCTTCGCCACCACCGCCAGCAACAGCGGCAACATCGACGTCAATGGCGGCAACACCATCCGCCGTACGCGCGGCGTCAGCGCCAGCGGTAGCCAGGCGGTGGCGAACCTCAACGGCGGCACGCTCACGCTCAACGGGAGTGGCGCCATCGGCGCCGAAGCGCTGGACGGTGCGCTGGTGAATATTGCCGCCGGATCGACACCGATCTTTAACAATAGCGACCAGATCGCCTATCACGCCGCAGGTAACGGTTCGCGCATTCGCGCCGCCACCAGCGCGCTGGATGTCAGCACGCGTGGTTCCACCGGCTACCGCCTTGATGACGGCGCGGCGCTGAGCTTCAGCACGCCGAGCAGCCTGAGCGCCAGCGCCGCCAGCAGCATCGGCGTAATTGTCTCCGGCAGCGGCAGCAGCCTCAACAGCGCCAACCTCAATCTGACCGCCAGCGGCGAGGAGAGCACCGCCGTGCGCGTCGAGGGCGGCGCAGCGGCGACGCTCGACGGCAGCAGCAATATCACGCTCAGCGGCAACAACGCGGTGGGCGTGCTGGTGAATACCCTGCGCAGCGATCTCAGCAATGTGCTGGACGGCAGCGCTGCCGTCACCCGCGTCACCAGCAACGCCCGCATCAGCGGCGCTGGCAACGGTGCCGTGGGTTTCGACCTGACCAACGGCGCGGAACTCGAGAACAATGGCGCAGTGACGCTGACCGGCAGCAACAGCATCGGCATGCGCTCGCGCGCCGGCAGCACGCTGACCAACAATGGCGTGGTTAACATCAGCAGCGGCACCGGGTTAGATGTCGGCGGCAACGGCACCACGCTGGCACAGGGCGGCAGCATTAATGTTGATAACGGCGTGGCCGGCGTGCGCATCAGCGACGGCGCACAGCTGGCGCTGACCGGCAGCGATACGCTGATCACCACGCGCGGCACGGCGCATGGCATTTTGCTCGACAGCGGCGCGGCGGCGCTCAGCGCGCGCGACGCCACCATCAACGTACTGGGCAGCGGCAACGGCATCGAAAACCGCGCGGAGCTGGACAACGTGAGCCTGAGCAACCTGACGCTTAACGTTGGCGATGGCAACGGCATCCGCACTGCCGTCGCGTTCGATCCCGCCTCCACCGTGACCACCAATGTATCCGGCAGCGGTAACGGCCTGACTGTCGCCAACGCCGATGGATCGACCACCGGCGGCGATCTGACGCTGGGTTCGGGTTACGTTTTCAATGTCACCGGCGCCGGCGGCACCGGGATTCGCGCCAACACCACAGGAAATATCGTCACCGCCGCCAGCGTTAATATCACTAATGCGGCAGGCGGTTCGGCGCTGGTCTCCAGCACCGCCGGCACCATCGTCAACCGCGGCACACTCCGCTCCAGCAGCCTGACGGCACCGGTGGTCGATCTGCGCGGCGGCAAAACGGTATTCGAGAACCTTGGCACAATCGTAACCGCCACGGCGCAAAGCGTGGCGGTGGCGGGCAGTAACGCCGACGATGTGATTTTGCTGACCCAGGGTGACGTGCTGGGCGACATCAATCCTGGCGGCGGCAGCGACACGTTCCGCTGGACCGGCGGCACGCTCAACGGCAGCCTGACCATGGGCGCAGACAACAACAATATCGCCGACGTCAGCGGCGTCGATCTCAGCACTACTTACCATCTCACCAGCGGCAACGGCACCGGTAACAGCCTGACCTTTGACCAGATTACGGCGCGCGGCGGCAGCTTCAGCGCCGATGACCTGAGCAAAGGCGTTAACCTCGGCAGCGGCTGGAGCATCATTAACTTCGCGGATAGCCGCTGGACGCTGACCGACAATCTGCAGCTGGCGCACAGCACCATCAACATTGATGGGCGCTCGACGCTGTATGCCGGTGACAACGTGCATCCCACGCTGGCGGGCGGCACAGCGGATTCGCTGCAGGTGAATAACAGCGGCACGCTGGATCTCACCAATGGCAGCGGTTCGCCAGGCAATACGCTGGACATCAACGGCTCGCTGGCGTCGATGGGCGGTCAGGCGAATCTGGTGACCCGCCTGAATGACGGCGGCGCGCTGAGCAACCAGTTCACCGACCACATCAACGTCAGCGGTAACGCCAGCGGCACCACGCTGCTCAACGTCAGGCTTGATGCGGCAAGCAGCGCGGCGCTCACCGATCTCAACCGCAACGGCGGCATTGAGGGCAACGAAGGCATTTCGCTGGCGCAGGTGGGCGGCAACGCTGGCCAGAACAGCTTTGCGCTCAGGGATGGCTATCTCGGTGCCGGACCGTGGCAGTACCGGCTGTACAGCTTCGCGCCGGGCAGCAGTGATCCGGCGCAGCGCCTGCTGAGCGGCAGCGGCAACAATTACTGGGACTACCGGCTGGCAAACTACTACGTGTGCGAGGACAGCGACAGCTGCCAGCCGGCGCTGGTGACCAGCGGATTTGGTACGCCACAGCGCTACGATGCGCGTCCGGCGGTGGTGCCGCAGGTGCCTTCGTACATTTCAGCACCGGTTGGCCTCGCCTATTACACCGCCGCGATTATCGATGACCTGCACAAGCGTCTCGGCGAACTGCGTCACGAGCAGACGCGTCCGGCGGGTAATGGCGGTGAGATGTTCCTGCGCTACATCGGCTCGAATCTGAAATACAAAAGCGACCGCAGCTTTAGCGATTACGGCTACGGATTTGACCTCGACTACAGCGCGGTGCAGCTTGGCGGCAATCTGCTGCATCTCGACGGTGAGCAGGACAGCCTGCGCGGCGGCGTGGCCTACACGCGCGGCAATACGCGCATCCGTCCGCAGGCGGCAGACGGTTACAGCAGCACCAGCTTCGATAGCGACAGCCTGGCGCTGTACGGCACCTGGCAGCGCCAGAGCGGCTTTTACCTTGACGGCGTGCTGTCGTTTGACTGGCATCGTGGTGAAACCGACATTGCGCGCCAGCAGCGCGAGGCCAGGCTGAAGGGCCACGGCTGGACCGCCTCGCTGGAGAGCGGCTATCCGTTTGAACTCGGCGAGGGCTACAAGCTGGAGCCGCAGGCGCAGCTGATGTACCTGAAACTGAACATGAATGATTTCACGGACGAGGACAATAACCAGGTGCGCTATGGCGATTATCACCAGACGATTGGCCGTCTCGGCGCGCGTCTCGACCGCAGCTGGACCGATGACAGCAACCGCCAGTACACGCCTTATCTGCGCGCGAATTATTACAAAGGCTGGGGCGGTACGGCGCAGGCGTCGGTGTCGGCAGCCGATAACCCGGCGCTCGGCGCCAGCTTCAGCAGCGGTAATTTTGGCCAGATGTGGGAAGTGGGTGCCGGCGGCACGGTGACGCTGCAGCAGGATGTGTCGCTGTACGCCGAAGCGGATTACCGCAAGGAGATCGACGGCAACGGCGCCAGAGGCTGGCGTTACAACCTCGGCGTGCGCTGGCAGTTCTGACAGTACGTGCACATGACGCGGTCGCCGTGAACGGTGTAATGCCGACCGGTCAGGGCAGCCGCAAATCGCACAAAATTTGTAGCGGCGCGATTTATCGCGCAATAAATTGCGCCGCTACCAAATGTGCAACGATTGTCGAACAGTTTGAGGTTCAACTGACAAACTTATTGTACTCAGCCAAAGCTCGATCTCATTTACCCTAAATGATTTTTTATCGATCCCGCCCGCGGCCAGAACTGTGAAGCGCCGCGCACTCCGGCTTTATTAAGAACAAAAATTAAATAGCCGCGCTAAAGCCAGGCCATTGTGCTGCCGAAAAGGTAAAAAAGTATTATCGATTTCTCTTCAGCCTGCGTTTTGCAAGGACTCACACATGCGTAATAACCAGCCCATCACCCAGCGTGAATTCGTCTTCGACGATCGCGCCACGCTGATGTCGACCACCGATCTCAACAGCCACATCACCTACGCCAACGACGCCTTTATTGAGGTCAGCGGATTCAGCCCGGAAGAGGTCAACGGCCAGCCGCACAACATGGTGCGTCATCCGGATATGCCGCCGGAAGCGTTCGCCGATATGTGGAGCACGCTGAAGCAGGGCGAACCCTGGACCGCGCTGGTCAAGAACCGGCGCAAGAATGGCGATCACTACTGGGTGCGCGCCAATGCTATTCCGGTGGTGCGCGAGGGCAAGCTGCAGGGCTATATGTCGGTACGCACCAAACCGTCGGCGGAGGAGGTCCGTCAGTGCGAGGCGCTGTACCGTGATTTTCGTGAAGGGCGTGCCAAAGGGCGTCGCTTTCATAAAGGGCTGATTGTCGGCAGCGGCTGGCGGCGACTGACCTCAGTGCTGAAAACGCTGCCGCTGCGCTGGCGCATCCGCAGTACGCTGATCGCGCTGCTGCCGTTGTCGGTGCTGAGCGTCTGGCTGCTGGGCATGGCACCGCTGGCGATCGGCTGCTTCAGCGGCGGCATGGCCGGGCTGCTGCTGCTGGCCAGCCTGTGGCTGGATCAGCAGATCTCGCGCCCGATGGAGCGCATGTGCCGTCAGGCGCTGAGCGTGGCCACCGGCGCCAGCCACAAAGTCGAGCACATCGATCGGGTGGATGAGATCGGCATGACGCAGCGCGCTATCGGCCAGCTGGGCCTGATGTTCCGCTGGCTGGTGGATGACGTCAGCGGCCAGGCGATCAACGTCCTGAGCGCCAGCGACGCCATCGCGCGCAGCAATGATGAACTGAGCCGTCGCACCGAGCAGGCGGCGGCGAACGTGCAGCAAACGGCGGCGACCATGAACGAAATGACCGCCACGGTCAAAAGCAACACGGAAACTGCCAGTGAAGTAAATACGCTGTCGGCCAGCACCAGCGCAGCGGCGATCAAAGGCGGTGAAGTGATGCAGGAGATGGTCGGCATGATGGCGGAAATTGCCGACAGCTCGAAGCGTATCGCCAACATCACCAGCGTGATTGACGGCATCGCTTTCCAGACCAATATTCTGGCGCTGAACGCGGCGGTGGAAGCGGCACGTGCCGGTGAGCAGGGTAAAGGCTTTGCGGTGGTAGCGGGCGAGGTGCGCAATCTGGCACAGCGCAGCGCCAAAGCCGCCAGCGAGATCAAAAACCTGGTGGAAACCAGCGCCGGCCGCGTGCAGTCGGGCAGCGATCACGCCGATGCGGCCGGCCACACGATGCAGGCGATTGTCGATCAGGTGCAGAATGTCACCGCCCTGATCGCGCAAATCAGCGCAGCGACGGCCGAACAATCCATCGCGCTGAGCGAAGTCAGTAGCGCGGTGGAGGATCTCGACGACATCACCCATCAGAACGCGGCGCGCGTGGCGGAAGGCGCAGAAGCCTCTGGCCGAATGGCGCATCAGGCCAACCGGCTGGTTGAAGCGATCAGCGTGTTTCGCTAAGTTTCACGACGCTTCACGTCCGGCGCGCAGCGCGCCGGGCGGTGTGCCGACAATGCGTTTGAAGGCGCGACTGAAGGCGGCCAGTGAACCGTAACCGAGGTGGAACGCCACGCTCTCCACCGCTTCGCCATCGTTAACTATGCGCTCCACCGCCAGACGCATGCGCAGTTCGGTGAGGTAGCGCAGCGGCGTCATGCCGGTGGCGTTTTGAAAGCGCGCGGCAAACACCGAGCGTGAGCTGCCGGATTCGCGCGCCAGCCGCTCCACCGTCCAGTTTTCGCCGGGCGCGCGGTGCATGGCCGCCATCGCCAGGCTGAGGCGCGGATCGCGCAGAGCCTGCACCAGCCCGCTGCCCTGGCCACAGCCATTCTCCACCCAGCCCCGCACAATTTGCGCCGCCACCACATCGGCCAGCCGCGACAAAATGCCGGCAAAGCCCGCTTTGCGCTGACGCGTTTCACGCTCCATGGCATCCAGAATCGGCTGGATTTCCGGGTATTGCGCCAGCAGTGTGCTGACCAGCATCACATCCGGCATGGTGTGCACCAGCGGCTGCATGCCGCCCAGCTCAAACGCCATGCAGGCGCTGAATAAAATCACATCGCTGTCGTCCGGGCAGGCATCCGCGTCCGGCGCATCGTTAATCGCGCACACGCTGTCACAGATGGGTTTGCTGTTAAACGTGGCGATCGGCACGCACACCGCATCTTCGCCGGAGATTAGCGCGTGCGGCTTACCGTGCGGAATCAGCAGTGCATCGCCCGCCTGCAGCGGATAGACGGTGCCGGAAGCGGAGCGAATCAGCAGCGAGCCGCGGCCAACAAAATGCAGCTGTGCCTTGCCCGGCGCGTCATCATATTGCAGGCCAAACGGCGCATGCAGCGCGATGCGCTGATATTTGACGCCGTACAGGCGCATGCCCATCAGCAGTTCGCTGGTCAAATCTTCATAGCGGCTCATACAATCCAGACGAATTATCAAAAAACAAAGTTTCTGTATCATAGATCGTCTTGCGTCGTCTCTCTATGCTTACAGCCTGATATTTTGTGATGGGGATCGCAGATGAGTCTGGATACTGAAGTAGTGGAAACAAGCATTGCGGTAGAGAAACCCGCATGGGGCGCGGTGTTCGCCATGGCGTTTGGCGTCTTCGGCCTGATCACCGCAGAATTTCTGCCGGTGAGCTTGCTGACACCGATTGCCGACTCGCTGCGCGTCAGCGAAGGGCAGGCGGGCCAGACGGTCACGGTTACCGCGCTGGTGGCGCTGCTGACCAGCCTGGTGATTGGTAACGTCACGCGCCGCCTCGACCGCCGCCTGGTGATGCTGGCGTTCACGTTGCTGCTCATCGCCTCGGCGCTACTTGTGGCGTTTGCCGAAAATCTGCCGATGATTTTACTGGCGCGCGTGCTGCTCGGCATGGCGATTGGCGGCTTCTGGACGCTGTCGACCGCCATTACCATGCGGCTGGTGCCCGCCGATCAGGTGCCGCGCGCGCTGTCGATTGTGTTCAGCGGTATTTCGCTGGCCACCATCATTGCCGCGCCGCTGGGCAGCTATCTTGGCGGGCTGATTGGCTGGCGTAATATCTTCCTGCTGACCGGTGTTTTGGGCGTGCTGGCGCTGTTCTGGCAGTTCTTCACCCTGCCGTCGATGCCGCCGGAGAACAAAGCGCGCAGCGGCGGCGTGCTGGACCTGCTGCGTCAGAGCGTGATGCGCTGGGGCATGCTGGCGGTGATCATGATGTTTACCGGCCATTTCGCCTTCTTTACCTATCTGCGTCCGTTCCTGGAAACCAGCGCGCAGCTGAGTGTGAATCAGCTGTCGCTGGTGCTGCTGGCGTTCGGCGTGGCGAACTTCTTCGGCACCTCGCTGGCCGCGTGGCTGGTGACGCGCAGCGTGTCGCTGACGCTGACCGGCATGGCGCTGGTGATGAGCGTGACGGCGGTGCTGCTGGTGAGCTTTGGCCACGTCTCCTGGCTGGTGGCGAGCGGCGTCGCGCTGTGGGGGCTGGCGTTTGGTTCAATGCCGACTGGCTGGTCAACCTGGCTGTCGCGCGCGGTGCCGGACGACGCCGAATCGGGCGGCGGTCTGCTGGTGGCCACTATTCAGCTGGCGATTACCGCCGGTGCGGCAGCCGGTGGCTGGATGTTCGATTTGCAGGGCGCGGGCGGCGTCTTCCTTGCCAGCGGCGTGCTGATGCTGCTGGCCGCCATCACCATCTTTACCCGCGTGCGGCATCACGGTTAAATCCGTTTACCGCCATCAGGCGCGCCGCGACACGCTTCAGGGTGTGTCGCGGCGCCGCTTTTGCCGCGTATGCCTGGTCTCACCAATCACAGCAATAAATCCTGCCTTTTAATCAAATTGTGGTTTTTTAACCCTTTGCGCACAGGTTGCGCTAAATGTGCTTTTTATAGTCAAAATATTCGAATGACTTAGGCAAATCTCTGCGCTTTTTTTTGATCGGTTTCCGGCCTACTATATCTCTTATCAAGGCGATGTCGCCTTATTCAACCAAACATCATTAAGGAAATGACCATGAAAACCATCAAAACTTTTGCTGCTGTTATTGCTCTCTCTGTTCTGCCATTTGCCAGCTTCGCGCAAAGCGTGACCGCTACCGCCTCTACGCTTGACGGTGCTGAAGCGCAAATCGCTGCTAAAGCACAGGAACTTGGTGCTTCCTACAAAGTGACTGAAGCCAACTTCAACAACGGCGTTCACATGACCGCAGAACTGACCCAATAAGTTTGCCTTACCCTCTGTGCTGACAGGGTGCCTTCGGGCGCCCTGGCGGCGTTGCTAACGCCATAAAATCCTGTCCCTTTTCCGCATAAATGATTATTATTCGCAAAAACTAACATCCTTATCGGCTCGCCTCGGGCTGAATTTCCTATTGGTTGCAATGTCGGGCTTTCATTTCACTGCCGCACGGCGGTGGTTTTGCTATGGAGAAGTTATGAAAGCGAATAAAACAATGCAGTGGGCGCTGCGTCCGCTACTGGTGGCCACGGCGCTGCTGTCCTGCAGCGCGCTGCAGGCGGCGGAAACGCAGCCGCTCAATCAGCCGATCGCCAAAGGTGCCTACGAACTGGCCTTCAGCAACAGCGACAACGCGCTGTTCCTCGCCACGGCGCAAAACGCCGGCAATCCGCAGGGCGGTACCGTGTACCGTCTCGATCCGCAGAATCTGGCGGTGAAACAAACCATCAGCACTGAGCTGAAGACCTTTGGTGCCGCCATCAATCAGCACACCAACGTGCTGTACTTTGGCAACACGGTTAACGGTGCGCTGACGGCAGTGGATGCCAGCAGCGGTGAGGTGATCAACACGCTGGTGCTGGATGGCCGCAAGCGCGGTGACACGGTTCGTCCGCTGCAGCCGCGTGAACTGGTCGCGGATGCGCTAACCAATCGCGTGTACATCACCGGTCTCGGTGCGCAAAGCGTGGTGTGGGTGGTGGACGGCAAAACGCTACAGCTCATCAGCACTATCCCGAATACCGGCAAAATGGGCACCGGGCTGGCACTGGATGCTGCCGCGCAGAAACTGTATGTCACCAATGCCGATGGCGAGCTGGTCACCATCAATACCCGCCTGAACGCGATTGAAAAGCGTCAGAAAATTGACGGTGATAAAGAGCACTTTTTCCTGAATATTGCGCTGGATAGCAAAGGCCACCGCGCTTTCCTCAGCGATGCGAAGCAGCCACAGGTGCTGGTGCTGGATACCCGGACACAGCAGGTGATTCAGCGTATTGAGGTACCGGAATCGCTGGCGGTGCTGTTCAATGCTGACCGTGACGAGCTGTATGTCACGCACCGTAAAGCCGGTGAGATCAGCATCATCGATGCCAGCAGCTATAAAGTGAAACGCACGGTGAAAGCGCCGGGCCTGCCGAACAGCCTGGCGCTCTCCGCCGATGGCAACACGCTGTTCGTCAGCATCAAGCAGCCGGGCTCACGCAAGGAACCGCCAAAAAACCCGGACAGCGTGTTACGCATCGCGCTGTAGGGCGTAATTATCCGAAACTCAGGGGCGACGTGTGTCGCCCTTTGCATTTCCGGCCTTGATCCCCCCTTTCCCGCCCGGCTTACGCTACCTTTAGGACGACAACACCTAAGGGGAGAGTGCAATGAGCCAGTTTTTTATGCATGAAAAAAACGATCTGGTGAACGAAGCGATCGAAGGCGTGTTACTCAGCACACCGTGGCACAACCTGACCCGTCTCGATCTGGGCGATGAGATTCGCGTGGTGGTGCGTTCGGACTGGGATAAAAGCAAAGTCGCACTGATTTCCGGTGGTGGCTCCGGCCACGAACCAGCGCACGCGGGCTTTGTCGGCAAAGGGATGCTGACCGCTGCGGTGTGCGGCGATATCTTCGCCTCGCCGAGCGTTGATGCGGTGCTGAACGCCATCGTTAACGTCACCGGTGAGGCGGGCTGTCTGCTGATTGTGAAGAATTACACCGGTGACCGCCTCAACTTTGGTCTCGCCGCGGAGAAGGCGAAAAATCTCGGTTACAAGGTGGAGCTGGTGATGGTGCAGGACGATATCGCACTGCCGGAGAACCCGCAGCCACGCGGCATTGCCGGCACCGTGCTGGTGCACAAAATCGCCGGCTTCGCTGCGGAGCAC
Source organism: Pantoea dispersa (assembly GCF_019890955.1). Classification (NCBI taxonomy): domain Bacteria; kingdom Pseudomonadati; phylum Pseudomonadota; class Gammaproteobacteria; order Enterobacterales; family Erwiniaceae; genus Pantoea; species Pantoea dispersa. The sequence goes on along the minus strand of NZ_CP082346.1, from coordinate 3,551,471 downwards.
GGCCAATCGCTTGACGAGGTAAAAGCGCTGGCGCAGCGCACCATCGACGCCACGTCCTCTATCGGCCTGGCGTTTGCCACCTGTCATATTCCGGGTGAAAAGCGCGACGATCGTGTGGCAGCCGGTCACAGCGAGCTGGGGATGGGCATTCACGGTGAGCCGGGCGTGATCACGCTGGATACGCAAAACAGCCGTAAAATTACCAGCATCATGACCGATCAGCTGGCGCAGGCGCTGCCCGACGGCAAACAGGCGCTGTTGATGATCAACAATCTCGGCGGCTTTTCCCAGCTGGAGCTGGCGCTGCTCACGCGCGAAGTACTGCAGTCGCCGCTGGCGGCACGCATCACCCATTTAATTGGCCCGGCAACCCTGGTCAGCGCGCTGGATATGAAAGGGTTTTCGCTGACGCTGCTGGCGCTGGAAGAGGCGTTTTTCGAGGCGCTGCATGCGCCGGTGCAGGTGCTGGGCTGGACGCCAATGTACGACTTTGCGCCCATCAGCCTGCAGCGCGCTGAACGCATCGGCAGCGTGCTGGATTTCGATCCTTCCGATAACGCTGAAGTGGCGCAGGTGGTTGAGCGCGTGACGCAGACGCTGATCGATCTGGAGAGCGAGCTGAATGCGCTGGATGCCAAAGTCGGCGATGGCGATACCGGCTCGACCTTTGCCGCCGGCGCGAAGAAAATCCAGCGCGGCCTGCGTGAACAGCAGTTGCCGCTGGATGAGCTGCCTACGCTGCTGGCGCTGGTGGGCGAACAGCTGGCGACGGTGATGGGCGGATCGAGCGGCGTGCTGATGTCGATTCTGTTTACTTCGGCCGGACAGCAGCTGGAGGAGGGCAGCACGCTGCCGCAGGCGCTGATGCACGGGCTGAAACGGATGAAGCACTACGGCGGCGCGCAGCCGGGACATCGCACCCTGGTGGATGCGCTGCAGCCGGCACTGGAGGCGTTAGCGGCCGGAGAGTCGCTGGCTGCGGCGGCGGCGGCGGCGCAACGGGGCGCCGACGCGACGGCGCAGATGCAGAGTGCGAAGGCAGGTCGTTCGGCTTATCTCAATCAGCAGAGCCTGGATGGCGTGAAGGATCCGGGCGCGTACGCCATCGAGAGGGTGTTTGGGGTGCTGGCGGGCTGAGGATGGGGCGGATGGGTGCGGGGTTCGCCCTCACCCTAACCCTCTCCCGCAGGCGGGAGAGGGGACTGTTCTGAGCGATGTCGGAGTACAGTGCAGGTCTGCACCCGGCCCTCACCCTAATCCTCTCCCGCGGGCGGGAGAGGGGACTGTCCGGAGTGATGTCGGAGTATAGCGCGCGCTCCTGCCGCCCAGCTTTTTCCGCTTACTCCGAGGCTTCGCGCAGCATTTCGTCGTGCGGAATATCCTGCAGAATTTGCTCGAAGCTGCGCAGACGTTTATAGATCGACATCAGCGTAATCAGCGTGGACCACGAGGTGATCAGATACTGGAAGGAGGAGCGCACCTGGTCGAACACGTTGGTGATCTGGTTAAGCAGCCCCAGCGTGATGGTGCCCGCAACAATCGAGGGGAACAGCACGAACAGCCCGAACACATTGTCCACCTGCAGATAGAGAATGCGCGTGATGTTGAAATAGAGATAGTGGAAATAGAGGCGGAAATAGTTGTGACGCACGCGGCTGAACAGCTCCTGCACCGTAGGCGGCGCGGCGCGCTGCGGATCGTCCTCGCCGTACACCAGTTCTTTACGGTACGCGGCTTCCACCCGCTGATTGCGGAACTCCAGCCCCGGCAGTTTAATCCCCACCAGCGCCAGCAGCGCGGTACCAAACAGCGACCACAGCAGCGCGGCGATCACCAGCGCATAAGGGATATTGCCGAGGATCGGCACTTCTTTCACATGATGCGATAGCGTCACCAGTACCGGCAGAAACGCCACCAGCGTCATGATGGCCTGGATAAAGCTGATGCCCCAGTCCTGCAGCGTACTGGCGAAGCGCATGGTGTCTTCCTGCACACGCTGTGCGGCACCTTCTACCAGACGCAGGCGCTGCCAGTTATGCATGTAGTAGTTGTTCATCGCGGTACGCCAGCGGAACACCCAGTGGCTGACGAAAAACGAGTTCATCACGCCGATCACTACCGCGATCAGCGCAATGCCGAGAAACGCCAGCACCTGCACATAGAACTGATTGATGCTCACCGAGCCGGCTTTGGTCAGCGCCTGCTGAATCATGTCGTAAAACGGACCATACCAGGCGTTAACGCCGACGCCTACCTGCACGCCAAACCAGGTGACAAAGATAATCAGTAACGATCCCCATACCGACCAGCGCTGCCACGGATGGTTGTCGATGATGCGCCACACCAGCGCAAAGGCGCCGCCCATGATCCAGTAATAGGCATAAAACCACAGCTGGCTGGCGTGGATAAAGCGGCTGGCGTTGGTCGGCAGCGGCTGCTGCATCGCCGCCTGCAAAGCGGGAAAGCGCGCCGGAAAATCATTGAAAAAGCCAAACCAGGCAAAAATGGCAATCAGGCTCCAAATCGCGGCCGAGCTGAAAAACAGCGCCGGCCGCGGAAAATAGGACTTAAACATAGGCACTCCGCTGTTGTGTGTACTCTTTATACCGCTTCCGGCATTTATCTGTCTGTTGTCGGTTGTATCCGACGATGACAGCATCGCCGCATTTATGTAAAGCGGCAGAGTTAGTTGTTAAGTTTTTTGTGCTCATTTGTTTCGGGAAACTAAATTATTAACGGCGATGGTGTTACACTATGCCAACTGTTACCGGTAACAGTCTTGCTGTATCCCTTAAAACGCCAATAAAAATCATTACAACGCAACTACTTAACTTTCATGCCGCATTATATGCGGTAATGAGGCAATGTCATGTCAGAAGAAAAAAAGGGTCACACTCGCCGGGATTTCCTGCTGAGAACCATTACCCTGGCGCCGGCAATGGCGGTAGGCAGTACGGCGATGGGCGCACTGGTCGCGCCAATGGCCGCCGGTGCGGCAGCGTCTACAGCCGCTGCGCCGCAGCAGGCGCGCGAATATCAACCGGTGTGGTTTACCGCCGAAGAGTTTGCCTTCATCAAAGCCGCCGTGGCGCGCCTGATCCCCAACGATGAACGCGGTCCTGGCGCGCTGGAAGCCGGCGTACCGGAGTTTATCGATCGCCAGATGAATACGCCGTATGCCACCGGCAGCAACTGGTATATGCAGGGACCGTTCAATCCGGATCTGCCGAAAGAGCTCGGCTATCAGCTGCCGCTGGTGCCGCAGCAGATCTACCGTCTCGGCCTGGCCGATGCCGATGGCTGGAGCAAACAGCAGCACGGCAAGGTATTTGCTGAGCTGACGCCCACGCAGCAGGACGCGCTGCTGAGCGCCTTCGAAAACGGCAGCGCGCAATTCCCGCAGGTGCCGGCCAAAACCTTCTTCGCCTTTCTGTTGCAAAACACCCGCGAGGGCTACTTCAGCGATCCGATCCACGGCGGCAATCAGGGCATGGTGGGCTGGAAGCTGATCGGCTTCCCCGGTGCACGCGCCGACTTTATGGATTGGGTAGAGCGCGGCGAACGTTATCCGTTCCCGTCAGTTGATATTCGCGGCGAGAGGGCGTAACCGTGGCAAATGCGTTAAAAAAAGTGGATGTGGCGATCGTCGGTTTTGGCTGGGCCGGGGCGATCATGGCGAAAGAGCTGACCGAGGCCGGTCTGCATGTGGTGGCGCTGGAGCGCGGGCCGCATCGCGATACCTATCCGGATGGATCCTATCCACAGTCGATTGATGAACTGACTTATAACATCCGCAAAAAGCTGTTCCAGGATCTGTCAAAAAGCACCGTAACTATCCGTCACGATGCCTCACAAACCGCCGTACCGTATCGTCAGCTGGCGGCATTCCTGCCGGGCACCGGCACCGGCGGCGCTGGCCTGCACTGGTCGGGCGTGCACTTCCGCGTCGACCCGGTCGAGCTGAACCTGCGCAGTCACTACGAGCAGCGTTACGGCAAAAACTTTATCCCGGAAGGCATGACCATTCAGGATTTCGGCGTCAGCTATGACGAGCTGGAACCGTTCTTCGATCAGGCGGAAAAAGTGTTCGGCACCTCCGGCAGCGCCTGGTCAATCAAGGGTAAAGTGGTGGGCAAAGAGAAAGGCGGCAACCCGTATGCGCCGGATCGCTCCAGCGACTTCCCGCTGCCCGCGCAGAAGCGCACCTGGTCGGCCCAGCTGTTTGCCCAGGCGGCGGAGTCGGTGGGTTATCACCCTTACGATATGCCGTCGGCCAACACTTCCGGTCCTTACACCAATACTTACGGCGCGCAGATGGGGCCGTGTAACTTCTGCGGCTACTGCAGCGGCTACGCCTGCTACATGTACTCCAAAGCGTCGCCGAACGTTAACATTCTGCCCGCGCTGCGCCAGGAGCCGAAGTTTGAGCTGCGCAACAACGCGTATGTGCTGCGCGTCAACCTGACCGACGATAAAAAACGCGCGACCGGCGTCACCTATCTGGACGGTCAGGGACGTGAAGTAGAGCAGCCGGCGGATCTGGTGATCCTCTCCGCCTTCCAGTTCCACAACGTGCACCTGATGCTGCTATCCGGCATTGGCAAGCCGTACAACCCTATCAGCAACGAGGGTGTGGTCGGCCGTAACTTTGCCTACCAGAACATCTCCACGCTGAAGGCGCTGTTTGATAAAAACACCACCACCAATCCGTTCATCGGTGCCGGTGGCGCCGGCGTGGCGGTGGATGATTACAACGCCGATAACTTTGACCATGGCCCGTACGGCTTTGTCGGCGGTTCACCGTTCTGGGTCAACCAGGCGGGCACCAAGCCGATCTCCGGCCTGCCGACGCCAAAGGGCACGCCGAACTGGGGCAGCCAGTGGAAAGCGGCGGTGGCGGATACCTATAACCATCACGTGTCGATGGATGCGCACGGTGCGCACCAGTCGTATCGCGCTAACTACCTCGATCTCGATCCCAACTACAAAGATGCTTACGGCCAGCCGCTGCTGCGTATGACCTTTGACTGGCAGGACAACGACATCAAAATGGCGCAGTTCATGATCGGCAAGATGCGCAAAATCACCGAAGCGATGAATCCGAAGATGATCATTGGCGGCGCGAAAGGGCCGGGTGCCCATTTCGATACCACCGTGTACCAGACCACACACATGAGCGGCGGCGCCATCATGGGAGAAGATCCTAAAACCAGCGCGGTGAACCGCTATCTGCAAAGCTGGGATGTGCCGAACGTATTTGTCGCCGGCGCTTCTGCCTTCCCGCAGGGACTGGGCTACAACCCCACCGGCATGGTGGCGGCCCTGAGCTACTGGTCCGCTAAAGCGATTCGTGAACAGTATCTGAAGAACCCCGGCCCGCTGGTACAGGCATAAGGAACATGGCGATGATCAAAAGTTTAACAGCCCTGTTGCTGGGCACCCTGTCGTTCGCCGCGCTGGCGGAGGACACCGCCGCCGATGCGCTGGTGCAGCGCGGTGAGTATCTGGCGCGCGCCGGTGACTGCGTCGCCTGCCACAGCACCGCAGGCGGCAAACCGTTTGCCGGCGGCCTGCCGATGGCGACGCCGATTGGCACCATCTACTCCACCAATATCACGCCGGATAAGGCAACCGGCATTGGTGACTACAGCTATGACGACTTCCAGAAAGCGGTGCGTCATGGCGTGGCGAAAAACGGCGACACGCTCTATCCGGCGATGCCCTATCCATCTTATGCGGTGGTCAGCGATGACGACATGAAGGCGCTGTATGCCTACTTCATGCACGGCGTGGCACCGGTGGCGCAGGCTAACAAAGAGAGCGATATTCCGTGGCCGCTGTCGATGCGCTGGCCGCTGGCGATCTGGCGCGGCCTGTTTGCGCCAGATGTGAAGGCGTTTCAGCCGGCCGCGCAGGAAGATCCGGCGCTGGCGCGCGGTCGCTATCTGGTGGAAGGGCTGGGCCACTGTGGTGCCTGCCACACACCGCGCAGCTTCACCATGCAGGAGAAGGCGCTGAATAACGGCCAGGGCAATGATTATCTTGCCGGCAGCAGCGCGCCGATTGACGGCTGGACCGCCAGCAACCTGCGCGGTGACAACCGCGATGGCCTGGGGCGCTGGAGCGAAGCGGATCTGCAGCAGTTCCTGCGCTATGGCCGTAACGATCACACGGCGGCGTTTGGTGGCATGACCGAGGTGGTGCAGCACAGCCTGCAGTATCTCAGCGATGCGGATATCAGCGCGATTGCCCGTTACCTGAAATCGCTGGGTGCGAAAGATCCGTCTCAGGCGGTGTTCCGTGAGGATGACGCAGTGGCCCGGGCGCTGTGGAAAGGTGACGACAGCCAGCCGGGTGCCGGCGTGTATGTCGACAGCTGTGCGGCGTGTCATAAAACCGACGGCAGCGGCTATCAACGCTTCTACCCGGCACTGCGCGGGAATCCGGTGGTGATGGCAGAGGATCCGACGTCGCTGATTCACATCGCACTGGTCGGCGGCACGCTGCCGGGCGTGCAAGGCGCACCGACCGCGATCACCATGCCGGCGTTTGGCTGGCGTCTGAACGACAGTCAGGTGGCGGATGTGGTGAACTTTATCCGCAGCAGCTGGGGCAACGGCGTGCAGACCAAAGTCACGGCGAAACAGGTGGCGAAACTGCGCCAGGATGACAGCGTGCAGCCAAAACAGGGCAGCGCGGATATCCGGGTGCTGGAAAAGCAGTAAGTCTGTCTTAAGCATTTCCTTCAGGTCATGGCGCGGTTCATGGCCTGAAGGGTGCGAAAAATCCCACTAAAATTCATTATCTTAGATTTTCCTTTCAGACGTTTCTTGTAAGAGATTCCTTCCCCTGCGTTTAAAAATCCCTGCCGCTTATTAAGCGTTACTTTAACGATATTAACTCTGGCGAAAAGGATGACCATATGTCTGTAGGCTATTACGACCCGACCAAACCGGGGCAGGAGAACTACGTCAATTCACCTTATCAGTACTGGAAAGGGGTGATTGAGGATAAGAGCGTCAGCTATATCGAATTTGCCATTAACGGCCAGCTGTTTACCACCCAGGTTCAGGCCGATGGCAGCTGGGAGTATCAGCTGCCGCTGCGGCTGGAAGAGGGGAGCCACAATCTCACCGTGCGCTTTTTCGACCGGGCCGGCAACGCCGGGATTCCGTTCCAGACGCGGCTGGAAGTCGATCTCAGCCCGCCCGATATGCCGGCGATTATGCGCGTACTGGATGATTTTGGACCGGTGCAGGGCCCGGTTGGCAATAAAGGCTTCACCGATGATAAAACGCCAGCTATTTCCGGTTATGCCGAGCCGGACAGCATTGTCCGCCTGTACAGCAACGGCGTGCTGACTGGCAGCGTGCAGGCGGCGAAAAATGGTCAGTGGACCATTACGCCGGCACTGAGCGACGGTGAACAGCGCCTGTCCGTCACCGCCACCGACAAATTTGGTCAGGTGAGTGTCGATTCCCCGGTCTATACGCTGTTCGTCAATACGCCGCGCATCGATAAGCCGCAGCTGCTGGAAGTATTTGATAATGAAGGGGTGAATACCGGTGTGATCAAAGCCGGTAGCGCAAGCGACGATCGCAGCCCGCGCCTGAGCGGCAACGCGCCGCTGGATGCAGAAAACGTCATCATCTACGTCAACGGGGTACGCGTCGGCGTGGCACCGGTGATTGACGGGCAATGGCGCTGGGAGAGCAACGTTGATCTGCTGGGCTACGGTGAAAACACCATTACCACCCGCGCGCAAAATAACCGTGGTGAGTTGAGCCATGCGAGCGAGCCGTTTACCTATACGGTGGTGCCCACCGCGCCGGTGAAGATTGAGTATGCACTTGATAATTTTGGCCCGGCACAGGGCAAACTGGAAAACGGCGCGCTGACCGATGACTTCACCCCCACGCTCAAAGGCACGGCGGAAGCCAACAGTATCGTCTATGTGTATGCCACGCGCGAAAACGGCAGCTGGTGGCTGAAAGGCAGCACCCAGGCGGATGCCTTTGGCCACTGGCAGGTGGAAATCGCCCGACTGGATGGCGGTGCCGGCCCGTATCACTTCCAGGCCAGTAACAGCCCGACGCGCGATCCCGCTGCGCCGCTTTTCGACCTGTATGTGTCAGACAACGGCACCCGCCTGAAGCCCACCATCAACGCGGCGCACGATAATGTCGGGCCCGAGCAGGGCAAATTAATCAATGGTGCCATCACCGATGACATGGCGCCGACGCTGCAGGGCAAAGCCGAAGCCAACAGCATGGTGTATATCCATGCGCGGCATATTGATGGCCACTGGGTGGTGTTAGGCAGCGTTAAGGCCGATGCCTGGGGCAACTGGATAACGGAAGTGCGCGCGCTGCGCGGGGGATACGGCACTTATGAGTTTCAGGCTGCCAAAACCCCCGATCGCGACACCAGCGCCGAGGTGTTCAGTCTCAACATGGTGCCGGAAAAACCCGGCATCGTTTCTGCCTGGGATAATTTTGGCGCGCAGACCGGCGTGCTGCATCAGGGCGATGTCACAGATGACCTGACGCCAACGCTGAAAGGCCATGCTGCAGCAAACAGCGTGGTTTATATCTATGCCCGCCACGTGAACGGAGTATGGGTGACGCTCGGCAGCGCCGTTGCGGATGCTCATGGTCACTGGCAAAGCGAAGTGCGCGCGTTACGCGGCGGCTTTGGCAAATATGAGTTCCAGGTGTCAGACAGCCCGGTGCGTGACGCCGCCGCCGACGTTTTCGACCTGACGATAATCTCCGGCAAGACAGAGATTATTTCTGCGTGGGATGACAGCGGACCAAAGCAGGGCCAGCTGAAAAGCGGTGATATCACCGATGATATGACGCCAACCCTGAAAGGCACGTCTGCACCCAATAAGGTGGTGTACATTTTCGGCTGCCATATTGAGGGCCACTGGGTATTAATGGACTCGGTCACAGCGGATGCTACGGGTAACTGGAGCTACCAGTCTTACGATCGCTCGCCGTGGAAAGGACTGACGCAATTTCAGGTCAGTGATAGCGCCATTCGTGATGTGAATGCGCCAACCTTTCTGCTGGAGATCAATGTCGATCCGCCGAAGGTCGATCACAAGGGGTTATTGTGGAATTTCAACGACGGCACCCAGCAGGGCTGGATCGCCAGCGGTCTGTATCACAAAAATGACAACATCGCGGTTAAGCGCTGGAGCGCAGGCAATTCCTCTTATGAGTTGGGTTCCATGACCAACGGTTCAAACACCAACGGCTTCAAAGGAGAAGTGGTTTATCGCTATATTCAGGTCGAAGCGGGTAAAACCTACCAGTTCGATTTTGATGGCTACCGTATTCCTGGCGGTAGCCTGAAACCGAAAATCGGTCTGGACGTTAATGGACAGAAAGTGATTCCCAACATGGGCCTGGATGCTGCCTGGAATCATTTCAGCGGACTGTATACCGCCAGCAAAACAGAAGTGGTTCGCGTGGCGGTAACCAATGAGGTTAATAACGGTAACGGCAACGATTTCGCTATCGATAACATCGGGGTTAAAGAAATCAGCCGGGTTCGTGGACAACCTGATCTGGTGAAAGATGCTAACGGTCATCCGCGCTATATCGATTTTAAAACCGGGGTCAGTTATACCATCGACGACAGTCTGAAAATGACGCTGATTAAAGGACCGAATATCGGCGGCGAGCAAAAAACGCTGAAGCATGGCGAAATCATTGTTGGCCGTGGCGGCCAGATGAAGCTGGATTTCGACGGCGTGGCGGAGAAAGTGGTGCTGAAATCGGATTATGTGCACAGCAAAGGCAATTACATCGATTTCTATGACACGCAAGGTAAATTGCTGCACAGCTATGAGCTGAAGGCGCACCCTGGCACCCTGCGAAGCGACATTGTCGAGTACCACGCCCCGGCCGGTAAGCTGATCGGTTCAGCCGTGGTGCGCGTCAATCCGGCAGAAGTGGATTCGGTGAACAATCCGGGCGGCGTGCGCATCAGTGACGTTGAATGGGGCATGCATGACGATCATGTCGGTATCACCGCCTTTGATGTTCCTGCCGTCATCACCGTGGGCGATGAATTCGCCGTTTCCCTGAGCGATGTGCTGGCGCAGGGCAAGCAGGGCAGCACCATCGATATGACGGGTCACGGCAAAAACGTCCTGAGCGTAGCGGTTGACGATATCCTGCAGGTTGGAAGTCAGGATCTGTTCGTGAAAGACGGCAAAACCCAGCTGCTGATCAAAGGCGATGCGCAGGACGTGGTAAAACTGGATGACATCCTCGGCGACGGCGGTGACGTGGGCGATTGGGTGAAACAGCAGGGCAGCACCACGGTGGCTGGCGTGAAATATCAGGTTTACAGCCACAGCGGCGTCGATGCCGACGTGCTGATCCAGGAGGGGGTGAAAACCGAACTGGTGTAAATCTGGCGGGGGGCGGAAACGCCCCCAAAAGTTTGCACCAGGACGTAGCGGCGCGATTTATCGCACGATGAATCGTGCCGCTCCAAAGGGTGTGCATTGCCGGGCTGAACCGGCCGCCGCCCACCCTGCGCCCGTCCGGTTTAAATGTTTTCCAGATCCAGTCCCCGCGTCTTCGGCCCGTAAATCCCGACCGACAGCATCACCATCAGCATGCTCAGCACGATAAACACGATCACTCCCTGACTGCCGGCATACTGCAGAATCAGGCCAATCAAAATACTGCTGAAAGCGGTCGACAGCCGGCTGAATGAATAGCAGAAGCCCACGGCGCGCGCACGAATGTGCGTCGGGAAGATCTCAGTCTGATACGCGTGATAGCTGAAGGTGAGCCAGGCGTTGCTGTAGGTGATCAGGAAACCGCACACCACCATCAGCAGCGGGTTGCTGGTCAGCGCGAACAGTGTGCCGAACACCACCGTCATCAGCGATGAAAAAACGATCTGCCATTTGTTTTCCAGCCGGTCGGCGTAGCGGCTGCAGATCAGCGAGCCGAGCGGATAGGCCAGCGTGATGAAAAAGGCGTACAGCAGGCTGTGGGTAACGGTGGCGCCCTTGCCGGACAGCAGCGCCGGCAGCCAGTTACCGAAGCCGAAGAAACCAATCGCCTGGAAGAAGTTCATCACCACCAGCATCAGCGTACGCTGGCGATAAGCCGGTGCCCAGATTTCGCTAAAGCGCCCTTTTTTCGGCAGCTGTGTCGCCGCATCACGCTGAGAGAAATCGTCTCCCGGCGCGATGCCGCAGCGTTTTTCCATCTCGCTCAGCACCCGGTGCGCGTCCTGATGCCGCCCCTGCTGCGCCAGCCAGCGCGCCGACTCCGGCAGATTTTTCCGGATAAACCAGATCACCAGCGAGCACAGCGCACCGGCGATCACGACCCAGCGCCAGCCTTCGAGGCCGAGCAGGGTTTGCGGTACCAGCCACCAGGACATCAGCGCCACCGTCGGCACCGACAGGAACTGAATGAAAAAAGAGAAGGCAAACGCGCGGCTGCGCAGATGGGCCGGCACCCACTCCGACAGATAGGTATCGATGGTCACCAGCTCGACGCCCAGACCGATACCGACCAGGAAGCGGCACAGAATAATCATCTCCGCGCTGTGCTGGAACGCCATCAGCAGTGAGAACGCACCGTACCACGCCAGCGCGCACATAAAGGTCAGGCGACGGCCGAAGCGGTCGGCATAGGGCGTCAGCAGGCTGGCACCGACAAACAGGCCGAGAAAGGTCGCCGAGGCGAACGCCGCCTGATCGGCGATACCAAACACGCCTGCGGCGCCGGTGTGGAACACGCCTGCGGCCACCAGCCCGGTACTGATGTAGCCGGTTTCAAACAGATCGTACAGCTCGAAGAAGCCGCCGAGCGCCAGCAGCGTAATAAAGCGCCACAGCCCGGCGGAAGAGGGCAGAGCGTCGATGCGCCCGGCCAGCGTCTGGCGTTCGGTCGCGATGCGATCGGTCGCCACCCCTGTCGAATAGGTGGTTGTCATTATGATTGTTACCTCGGTGTTTGCAGGATCCGCCCGGTGGTGGTTTGTCAGAAATCATTAACCGTTAGCAAGCGAAGAAATAGCAGAATAATCAATTCGTCCGGGGTTGCCGAGAGGCGCAGCGGTGACATTTTGGCAACGTGCGTTGCAGTTCACAGAAAGCGGTACGCCGTCCATGGCGCCAGGTCAGGGCAGATGCGGATAAACGCCCGGACCGATGGGCAGGCCCAGCAGATACCACACCAGCAGCAGCGCGATCCACGTCACAAAGAACACCAGCGGATACGGGAAGATCAGCACGTAATAGGTGCCGAGCTGCGCGTCTTTTTGATAGCGCTGCAGGAAACCGAGGAACAGCGGCAGAAACGGCGACATCGGCGCCAGCGGCAGCACGGCGGAATCGGCGATGCGGAAGATCATCTGGGCAAACGCCGGGTGAAAGCCGAGCAGCATAAACATCGGCACAAATACCGGCGCGAGGATCGACCAGATCGCCGAGCCGCTGGCGATAAACATGCACAGAAATGCCGAGAGGAACATCAGGCCGAGAAAGGCCGGCGCACCGCTGATGCCGGCGCTCTCCAGCATATCGGTCAGGCCGATGGCCATAAACTTGCCCATGTTGCTCCAGTTGAAGAACGCCACGAACTGCGACAGCGGAAACACCATGACGATAAAACCGGCCATGCTCTTCATCGGATCCACCAGCAGTCGGGGGATGTCGTCAGCGCGGCGAATCTGCTGCGTCACCGCGCCATAGGCAATCGCCACCACAAAGAAGAACAGGATGATGATCGGCACGATGCCCTGAATAAACGGCGAAGGGATGATCCCGCCGGTTTTCGGGTTGCGCAGCGGCGCATGCTCCGGCACCACCAGCAGCGCCATCACGCCGATGAACACCAGCGCGGCGAGACCGGCCGCCTTCAGGCCGCGATTCTCCTGCGCCGTCAGCGGTGGCAGGCGATCGTGATGGCCGCTGTTCCAGACGGGCAGGCGCGGTTCGACAAATTTATCGGTCAGCAGCGCGCCGGCCACGGTCAGTACGATGACCGAGCTGGCCATGAAGAACCAGTTATCGATCACGCTGACGTGGACCGTGTCGCTGACCGCTTTGGCGGCCTCTGTACTGATGCCGGAGAGCAGTACGTCGGTGGTGACGATCAGCAGATTTGCGGTAAAACCCGACGCGACGCCGGCTATCGCCGCCAGCAGGCCCGCCACCGGATGACGCCCGACGGCAAGGAAGATCAGCGCGCCGAGCGGCGGCATCACCACCAGTGCGGCGTCGGAAGAGATATGGCTGAAGAACGCGATAAACAGCACCATATAGCTGGCGTAGCGACGGCTGACGCGTGACGCCATCTTCACCATCAGCGACTGCAGCAGCCCGACTTTTTCCGCCAGGCCGGCCCCGATCACCAGCGCCAGAATGGAGCCCAGTGGGGTGAAACCGCTGAAGTTTTTGATGATGTTGGGCAGGATCCACTGAATGCCCGCCACGCTGAGCAGGTTATTGACCCGCACCAGTTCGCCATTGGCCGGATTTTTAACGGCCACATCGAGGCTGCTGAGAAGCGCGGTGGCGATCATCAGCACCACGATCAGGTAGACAAACAGTAAGAACGGGTTGGGCACTTTGTTGCCGACCCGCTCAATCCAGCTGAACAGCTTGCCGGGGCTGCGATTTTCGGTCATCACTTCCATCGGTAGATCCTCGTCATGTTGTATTTGCATGCCCGGAGGGGCTGTTATTTTTTATTTTTTTATTTACTGCTTCCGCATGTGTTGCGGAGTGACCTTTCACACCAGCCTGTAGCGGCGCAATTTATTGCGCGTCTTGTTAAACCCGCGCGATTAATCGCGCCGCTACGGGCCAGTGCGCTTCGCTTTATAAGGTCGATGGCTGCACGCCGGCCGGAATCGGGCACACGTACGGCTGTTCGCGGCGCACGCGGTCAAACTCTTCACGACAACGCGCCAGCGAGGCATCATCGTGCAACAGCGTCAGCGCGGTAGCGGCCAGCACTTTGGCGGCAAGGCACATCCCTTTGTGGGCAATCGGCGTGCGGCCCTGCGCCACCAGTTGCCAGGTGTGCAGCGGCGTGCCGAAGGCAAAGCAGGGGGCAAAACACTGCGCCGTCGGCGTTACCCAGCTCACATCCCCAACGTCGGTTGAGCCGTACAGCAGCTCGCGCGTGACCGCATACGGCGCTACCTCATCCATCAGTACTTTATCCCCCAGCGCCTCAGCCCAGGCGATGCCCGCTTCGCCGCCGGTGCGCGCCGCATTCAGTCGCGCGTTACGCAGATCGTCTTTGCTCAGCGTGGCGCGGATCGCTGCCGCAAACGCCTGTTCCTGCGCGCTGTAGTGCGGCAGACCGAAATGGTGCAAATTACGTTCCATCACCGCTTCCAGCGCGCGGTTGGGCACATAGTTGGAGCAGGCTTTATCAAAACGTACCGTCATCTGCGTATCGGTCATCAGCGCCGCGCCTTTGGCGATGTTGATCACGCGCTGGTAGATATCCTGGGCCTGGTCAAGCTGCGGCGCGCGAATCAGGTACAGCACTTCGGCATCGGCCTGCACCACGTTGGGCGATACGCCGCCGGTTTGGGTGACCGCATAGTGCAGGCGCGCCTCCTGCACGATGTGCTCGCGCAGGAAATTTGCGCCGGTATTCATCAGCGTCACCGCGTCCAGCGCGCTGCGCCCGAGATGCGGCGAGTTAGCGGCATGCGCTGCCACGCCTTTGAAGTGAAACGCCGCCTGAATATTGGCGAGGGTGCTGAGGTTGAACATGCCGCTGAAGCCTTCCGGGTGCCAGGTCACGGCAGCATCGACATCATCAAACAGCCCCTCGCGCACCATAAAGGTTTTACCCGAGCCGCCCTCCTCGCCAGGGCAGCCGTAAAAGCGCAGCGTGCCGCGTCCGCCCTGTTCTGCCCACCAGGCTTTGATGGCGAAAGCGGCGGCCAGGCCGGCGGTACCGAGCAGGTTGTGGCCGCAGCCGTGACCGTTGCCGTTTTCCACCAGCGGCTCAGGCGTGGCGCAGCCCGCCTGCTGGCTCAGACCGGCCAACGCATCAAACTCGCCGAGGATGGCGATCACCGGCTGGCCGTGGCCGATTGAGGCGATAAACGCGGTGTCGAGACCGCCAACGCCGCGCTCGACCTCAAACCCCTCCTGCGCCAGCGCATCGGCCAGCAGCGCAGACGATTGCGTCTCTTCGAAACGGGTTTCCGGTACGTCCCAGATCGCATCGCTGAGGGCACTGAAACGCGCCTGATGCTGGTCGATGTAGCGATCGATGAAGTCGTGTGCGCTCATCGGGCACCGCCGAACTGCGTCTGATTAAGCGCCAGCGTAGCCAGCATCTGCACGGCAGTAGCCATCACCGCTTCATCAAAGTCGAACCGCGCATTGTGATGGCCCGCCGCCAGCTCGCAGCCGAAGATGACGTAAGACGCCTGGCCGCCGCGCTGCTGCACGCGCTCCATCATATAGGTGGCATCTTCGGAACCGGCCGCCTGCTGTTTGCTGTCTATCACCGAACTGAACAGGCCAGTCGCCTCGGCCTGCTGATGGATAAAACTGACCCACGCCGGGCTCGGCGTGCAGCTGCGTGCACCGCCCATCAGCGTGACCTCGTGCTCAACGCCGTACATCGCCGCGGCACCGTCAATCACGCGCAGCGCCTGCTGATAGATATCGTCGTTGACCTGATTACTCGCGCCGCGCGTTTCCACCTTCATCAGCGCAACATCCGGCACTACGTTGCGTCCGCTGCCGGCCTGTAAGACACCAACGTTAACGCGCGCCACGCCGCCGCTGTGCTGCGGCAGAGTGTGCAGCGCCAGCGTGGCCTGCGCCGCCGCCAGCAACGCGTTGCGTCCCTCTTCCGGTTTGCCACCGGCATGCGCGCCGACCCCGGTAAAACGCACGTCCAGTTTGGTCGTGGCGAGAAAGCTGTCGCTGCCGCAGACGATCTCGCCGGGCGGCACGCCGGTGCCAAGGTGAATGGCGGTGAACAGATCGACATCATCAAGCACGCCCGCGGCCACCATGGCTTTGGCACCGCGTACGCCTTCTTCCGCCGGCTGAAAAATGAGTTTTATGCGACCGCTAAGCTGGTGCTTCATCGCCATCAGCACGCCCGCCAGCGCCAGACCTATGGTGGTGTGACCATCGTGGCCGCAGGCGTGCATCATGCCGGGATTGCACGAGGCGAAGCCTTCGCGCGTCGGCAGGTGATCGGCGGCGGCGCTTTCCGTCTGGTCGAGCGCGTCCATATCAACACGAAAGCCCATCACCGGACCGGGACGTCCGGTGTCCAGCGTTGCCACCACGCCGCAGAAACCGCCGGAGAAGTGGGGCAGCCACTGTGGCAGCGCGCCCTGCCGCAGCGCCCGCGCTTCCTGCTGCGCCAGCACTTCAGCAGACGGCAGACCCATGCGCGCATCGGCATCAATCACCTCACGGCCCAGCTGCAGCTGATAACCAAGACGATGCAGCTCTTCCGCCACCAGCGTGGCGGTGCGGAACTCCAGCCAGCCGGATTCAGCATACTGGTGCAGGTCGCGGCGCCATGTCTGCATCTGCGGTATCCGCGCGTTGACGAGGTCGGAAAGGGTGTTCATCGGCTGTTCCTTAGTGTT
Organism: Pantoea dispersa; assembly: GCF_019890955.1. Taxonomy (NCBI): domain Bacteria; kingdom Pseudomonadati; phylum Pseudomonadota; class Gammaproteobacteria; order Enterobacterales; family Erwiniaceae; genus Pantoea; species Pantoea dispersa. The sequence continues at coordinate 3,534,836 of NZ_CP082346.1, read as the reverse complement.
GGTTTTTTATGCATTCAACCGAATCTACACAATGGTATTAGGGTGCATAAGATGCGAATATCTTGTGACCGATAGACAATGGTTATCACCTGATCATGGCGGCCAATCTCAAACTTCATCAGCTGCGCGCCTTTGTTGACGTGGCGCGCCAGGGCAGTATTCGCGCCGCCAGCCGGCTGTCGGGCCTGTCACAGCCGGCATTAACCAAAGCGATTCAGGAACTGGAGCTGGCGCTGGGCGCGCGCCTGTTCGAGCGTCGTCAGCAGGGCGTGATGCTGACCGATGTCGGTGAAACCTTTTTTCGTCATGCCTGTCTGGTGCTGGAGGAACTGCGCGTGGCGCAGGAGGATATCCAGCAGCGGCTCGGTCTGGCCGGTGGCAAAGTGAATATTGGAGTGGGCGGCAGCATTGCGCGTACCGTGATGCCGCAGGTGATAACCCAGTTTCATCGTGAGTATCCACTGGTGAAAGTGCGTATCGTTGAGGGTCAGCTGGTGTCGATGGTGCATGAACTGCGTCAGGGCGCGCTGGATTTCACCATCAATACCTACGACCGGCATCACTTCGATCAGGAGCTGATTTTCGAGCGTCTGATGCAGCGCGAGTATCAGGTGGTGATGCGTAAAGGGCATCCGATGGCGCATGCGCGCTCGCTGGCCGAGTTGCAACACTGCGACTGGACCATGCCGACGCCGCAGGGCAGTTATTACCGACTGCTGCATGACCTGTTCGGTGAGCGCGGCATGGCACCCAAAATCGCGGTGACCTGCGAGACCTTTATGGCCTGCACCAGCCTGGTGGCAAAGAGTGATTTTGTCAGCATCATTGCGCGCGACGTGATTGAAGACCCTACGCACGGCGGGCAGCTGATCGCGCTGGATCTCGACGATCCGCTGCCGAAAGCCACCTTCTATCTGATTCAGCGTAAAGACACTGCGCTGACGCCGATGAGCGCTTACATGGCGCAGCTGTTCCGCCGCTACTGCCAGCCGTGACGGGTGAAAAACTGCATCGTCTACACTTTAGGTGTACGACACGCGTTAACGCACTCTCAACGGAGGTTACGATGCAGGTGAGTCCTTATTTATTTCTCTACGGCCGCTGTGAAGAAGCCATTGCCTTCTATCTGGAGGCCACCGGCGGCGAAATTCTGCAAAAAATGACGTTTGGCGATATGCCGGAGCAGGGCGAGCAGGTGGGCGATCAGTCGGCGCCGCCGCTGCCGCCGGAAAAGATTATGCATGCGCATCTGCGCATTGGTCAGGGCGAGCTGATGCTGAGTGATGGCAATACCGCCCAGCCACCGGCGTCCGAACATGCCGGTTATGCGGTGAGCCTGGCCACGCCAGATGAAGCGGAGGGTAAAGCCTGGTTTGATAAGCTCTCTGCGGGCGGCAAAGTGACCACTGAATGGCAGAAAACCTTCTGGTCGAACGGCTTCGGGATGTTTATCGATAAGTTTGGCATCCCATGGCGCATCAACGTGGTGAAGCCACAGGCGTAACAGACTGGCGTGGCCGCGATGGTGAGCGGCCACGCCGGAAGCGGTTTAGAAGTTGTAACCCACCACCAGGTAGTAACCCCAGCCGGTTGATTTCACTTCAAACGGACCGTTGCCGAAGTTCAGCTCCTGGCCATCAGCCCACTGGCCGCCGTTGTGGAAGTAACGCGCCACGGTAGAGACATGCCAGTGATCGTAGTTCAGCGACAGAATGTGGCTGGAGGCAATTGAGTTGCTGGTGCGCGAGCGGTCAGACTTGTCACGCAGATCGGAGCCCCAGTCAAAGTTGGTGAAGCCGATATAGCTCAGCTTGCCGCCCCACAGGTCAGTGATCGGCACAAAGTATTTCACCTTGAAGCGATAACCATCCCAGCTGTTTTCGTTCGCCGCGCCGTAGTTTTCCCACTGATATTTCGCGTACACGTTCAGTGACAGGCCGATATCGCTATGGGTATCAATGTCAGTACCCAGACCCATATACCAGGTGTTCTGACGGCTGTCGCTGTTGCGACCCATGTCGTAGATGTAGTTGTTAGCGAAGTACCACTCTTTGAACGGTCCGAACGCCAGGCTGGTGCCGGTCAGCTTATCAATGGAGAAGCGTGGCTCAATTTCCATGAACATCGGCGAACCGTGGTCAAAAATACCGTTGGCATTGCTATTACCCACGCCAAAGAAGTTGGTCAGGTCAAGGTAGCCGTAGAAATCAAACCAGTCCTTTTTAGTAAAGGCTTCGTATTCGAGATACACATCATTGTTGAACTGAGGTCCGAAGCGGGTGTGATAACTGCCTACCACGTTCACGCTCTGATGCCACCAGTCAGAAAGGTACTGCGGATCGCTTTCCGCCGCCTGTGCGGCGCCGGTCCAGCTACTGGCCAGTAAGGCCCCTGCTATCAACGTTTTAAATTTCATTATTTTTTAACCACTTGCTCGTGATCGCCGCGCAAATGCTGCGATCGGGTGAAATCGATCCCAGGGGATGGGCAGTGTGCTGTTGTCGCCGGTCTGACGCGCCGGATTTTCAGGCCCGCGTAATGTGCCTGTAACAGAGCGATAGAAAATAGATTTTGATCACGTTTGTCAAAAAGTGTTGCATTTCGATTCAGTAAATATGTGAACTTGATCACATAAAGGTCGTGTAACGAACGGAACCCCGCAACCGTTTACGTTGTCGGGATACGCAGAGAACTGGCAGGAGAAGAAAATAGCCGGCGCGGATTAACGCGCCGGAGGAGGAAAGACGTCAGGGAAGGGTAACGCGCACCTGCAGGCCACACACTTCACCCTGCGGGTTAAGGCAATTCGACAGCGCCACCTGCATCTGATGCTTCTGCGCCACGCTGCGCACGATCGATAATCCTAAGCCGCTGCCCTGCGCCTGGACATCCGGCGAGCGGGTAAAGCGATCAAAGGCGCGCTCGATAAACGACTCCGGCATGCCGGGGCCGTTGTCGACAATATCCACTACCGTATGATGACCGACGCGATGCAGCAGCACATCCACCAGGCTGCCTTCCGGCGTGTGCAGCATGGCGTTGCCGATCAGGTTATCGAACAGGCTGCGCAGATCGGAGCGGCTGGCGTGCAGACGATAGTGCGCGGTGCCGTTGAAGCCGATATCAATGCCGCGCTTGTCCGCCACCACCATCAGTTGCTCAATGCTCTCCTTCAGCAGGTCATCAAGCTCAATGGTCTCGACGCTGGCGACCACGGACTGATCCTCCTGGCGTGAGATATTCAGCAACTGCGTCACCAGATGGCGCGTGCGCGTGACGCCCGCTTCCAGCTGATCAAACTGGCGGCTGGCTTCGCCCGGCAGGATGTGCTGACGCAGGTTCTCCAGCTGTAACGTGACGGCGGTGACCGGCGTGCGCAGTTCATGCGCGGCATCCTCAAGGAACTGGCGCTGTGACGACCAGGCCGCGCGTAGTTTATCCAGTAGCGAGTTATAGGCATCGACCAGCGGCAGCACTTCGTCCGGCAGACCGTCCGGCGACACGCTGTGCGGATGCAGGGTTTCCTGCGCCGCAATCTGGCGCGACGCTACGCGCAGATCGCGCGTAATGGCCCGTACCACCAGCCAGATCACCAGCAGCGACAGCGGCATCATCAGGATGAGCGGAATGATGGCGGAAAGTACGCGTTTCACCATCAGGCTCTTCATGTAGCCGACGTTGTGCAGCACCTGAATATTGCCGATCTCGCTGCCCAGCTCGCCGGGACGGGTGTAAACGCGCCACTGGCAGTCATCGCCGCAGTCGCCAACTTTTAAATCTGACCAGCCTTTTTTGCTCTGCAGGGGCGCATGCAGCGCCGGCCAGGAACTGGCGCGCAGGTGATTATTGGTGTCCCAGAGCTGAACGATATAGGTACTTTTCAGTTTCTCCTGCTGCATCACCATTGGCATCAGTGCCGGCATGCGCTGGCTGCTTGACCAGGCATCGGCAATTTTGGCGAGCTGGTCGTCCTTCATGGTGCCCATCATGTCGCCATAGCAGTGGTAGAAATACCAGGTGACACCGCCGATCATCGCCAGATGCAGCAGCACCAGCGTGGCCAGCAGTTTGTTGCGCAGCGACCGCATAAACGTAAAGGATCTCATATTGCCGGCACCCGCCAGCCCAGACCGCGTACGTTGCGAATCACTTCGTTATCGAGTTTGCGCCGCATGCCGTGAATCAGCACGTCCACGGCGTTGCTGGTGACCTCTTCGCCCCAGCCGTAGATGCGGTTTTCTAACTGCTCACGCGACAGGATCGCCCCCGGGCGTTCCAGCAGCGCATAGAGCAGGGCGTATTCACGTGCGGTTAGCTGCTCGCGCTGGCCTTTGTACAGCACTTCACGCGTCATCATATCGAGCTGCACGTCGCCGTTGCCCAGCAGGGAGTCCGCCGCACCGTGGCGGCGTCGGGTGATGGCTCGCATACGCGCCAGAACCTCTTGCAGATCAAAGGGTTTGAGTAAGTAGTCATCGGCGCCACTGTCCAGGCCCTGGATGCGCTGCTGCACGGTATCACGCGCGGTCAGCACCAGCACCGGCGTCATGTCACCGCGCGTGCGCGCACGGCGCAGCACATTGATGCCATCTTCACGCGGTAAACCGAGATCGAGCAGGACGCAGGTGTAACCGCCTTCCTGCCAGGCGTTGCTGGCAAATACGCCGTCACGCACCCAGTCCACCGACCAGCCGGCGGCCTCCAGCGCCTGCTGCAGGTTGGCGCCGATCATTTCATCATCTTCTACCAGCAGCACACGCATGATGCCCTCCTGAATAACTTGTCGCAGTGTAGCGCCCGATAATTAGCGCAGAATTAACCTGGCGCGCTGTTTCGTCGGGAAAGCCGTTTTTTGCTTGCTAATTCTGCGCTAATTTTCTGCTAATTAAGGGATAAATTTAACGCGCTACAGTGACGTCACTGGACATTTTACCGACGCCGGAGGAAGTCATGAATCAGCGCGAATTTATCCGTAGTTTGCTGGAGTGGATTGAAAAAAATTTAGGGCACGATCTGCATCTGGATGAAGTAGCACGCCGCTCGGGATATTCCCGCTGGCATCTGCAACGTCTGTTCCGTCAGCACACCGGTTTTTCACTGGCAGAATACATTCGCCAGCGCCGGCTGACTGAGTCAGCGCTCACGCTGATCAACAGTGATGAGGCGATTCTGCAGGTAGCGATGAGCTACGGCTTTGATACCCAGCAGGCTTACACCCGCACCTTTAAAAATTATTTTCGCGTCACGCCAGGCCAGTTGCGGCGTCAGCGTCGCGTCGAGCCGGACCGCCTGCTGTTTCCGCTAGCGGTGGCGGTGTGACATCCCTCGCCCGATTTCCCGTGGCCGCTGCGTAACGGGAAATCGGGTGCGCATTCGCGTGTTTACTTTTAAGCTGCGGTTCTCACTCTTTCGAATCAGCCAGAGAACATGGACAACAGCGATAATCTCACCGCCATGATGCTGTTTGCACGCGTCGTTGAGCGGCAAAGCTTCAGCGAAGCGGCCCGTACGCTGGGGGTATCAAAATCGCACGTCAGCCGCGAAATCGCCCGGCTGGAGGTGCGGCTGGGTATCAAACTGCTGCAGCGCACCACGCGCAAAGTGGCGCTGACCGAGCTGGGCCAGGCTTACTATCCGTTCTGCACCCGCATGCTGGAAGAGATGCATCGCGCCGACGCGTTTGTGCAGCAGGTGCATCAGCAGCCTGCCGGCAACGTGCGGCTGCAGGCGCCGATCACCTTCGGCTGTCAGTGCGTGGTGCCGACGCTGAACACCTTTATCCGCCGTCATATTCACATCAACGTCGATCTCGAACTGACCACCAGCGACGATCCGCAGCCCAGTGCGGACGTGGCGATTGTGATCCGCGCACGTGCGCCGGAGGTGGCGAACTACCGCGAGCTGAGCAGCATTGACTGGGGACTGTATGCGTCGCCAGCGTATCTGGCCGCGCATCCGGCCATCGATCATCCTGAACGTCTGATGCGCCACGATCTGCTGCTGTTTCACGGCCCGGCACACACGGCGGCGTTGCCGTTTCGCCGTGATAAGCAGCGCCTGGCGCTGGATGTGCACAGCCGCTTTCGCGCGAATAACAGCATGGCGCTGCTCAATGCGGCCCTGGCCGGAACCGGCGTGGCGTATCTGCCGGCCTATATGACGCAGGAGGCGCTGGCGCGCGGCGAGATTCAGCAGGTGCTGCCGGAATGGCAGATGGATCGCCTGCACAGTTACCTGCTGCTGAAAGAGCAGCCGCAGCCCTCGTCACCGATCACCTTGCTCTGCGACGCGCTGATCACTGCGCTGGGTGCGCCGTGATTGTTGTTTTCTGACAACAATAGCGCGCTGGCTGGCAAATATCCGCTTCTCCCTGTTTTCTGTGTGCTACCGCTGATAGCCTGCTAAAAAAGCCAAAAACAGGGATATCACTATGTCGCATTCTTCTATCGCGTTAGCGCCTGAGCAGCAACACTGGCGGCGCAATTTGTGGGTTTGCGTGCTGGGCTCGTTCAGTACTATCGTCGCCATGACCCTGCTGCTGCCCTTTCTGCCCCTCTACGTGCAGCAGCTGGGCGTGCAGGAACCGGCAGCGATTGCGCGCTGGTCAGGCGCCGCCTACGGTGCCACCTTTCTTAGCGCGGCGCTGACGGCACCGCTGTGGGGCAAACTGGCGGATCGCTATGGCCGCAAGCTGATGCTGATCCGCGCCAGCCTCGGAATGGCCGTCGCCATGTCGCTGATTGGTATGGCCACCGCGCCGTGGCAACTGGTGGCGCTGCGCCTGCTGGCCGGCCTGCTCGGCGGCTATGCGTCGGGTTCCACCATTCTGGTGGCGGCGCAAACGCCGAAAGCGCAGACCGGCTGGGCGCTGGGCGTGCTGTCCTCCGTCATCATGGCCGGTAACGTGGTCGGCCCGCTGCTGGGCGGCGTGCTGCCGCCGCTGATCGGTATCCGCCACACTTTCTGGCTCACCGGTGCGGTGATTTTTCTCGCGTTTCTCGCCACCACTTTTCTGCTGAAAGAAGCGCCACGTGCGGCGAAGAAAGCCGCAGCCGGGGAGGGTGATGAGCCGGAGGCGTCGATCAACCGGCCAGTGGTGCGGCTGATGTGGCTGTCGGGCATGCTGCTGATTTTTGCCAATATGTCGATTGAGCCGATTATCACGCTATATATCGCGCAGTTTGTTCACGGCGATCACGCGGTGACGGTAATGGCCGGGCTGGTGATGGCGGCCGCCGCGCTGGGCAGCATTCTCTCCGCGCCGCGCCTTGGCCGGCTGGCCGATCGCATCGGACATGCGCGCGTGCTGATTTATGGCCTGCTGGTCTGCGCGCTGCTGCTGATTCCGCAGGCATTTATTAGCGCGGCGTGGCAGCTGGTGGTGCTGCGTTTCCTGATGGGGATGGCGCTGGGCGGCCTGATGCCCTGCGTAACGGCGTTGATTCGTCATAATGTGCCGCAGCGGCAGGTCGGGAAAATGCTGGGCTATGCGACCTCAGCCCAGTATGTCGGCCAGGTGAGCGGCCCGCTGTTCGGTGGCTTTATCGGCGGCGCGTTTGGTATGCGCCCGGTGTTTCTCGCCACCTGCGTGATTATGGCGCTGTGCGCGCTATTGAATGCGCGGGTGCTGCGTAAACCCTGATCGCCAGATCGACCGTAATGCCGACCGGCGTGAAAAAAAAGCGGGCATTGCCCGCTTTTTTACTTCAGTGCGAAAAATTACTTCGCATCTGGCAGCGCATAGGCAATCACGTAATCGCCCAGCTTGGTACCAAACGAACCGTGACCACCGGCCGCGATGACAACGTACTGCTTGCCATTCACTTCATAGGTCATCGGCGTAGCCTGGCCACCCGCTGGCAGACGCGCCTGCCACAGCATCTCACCGGTGTTGGTATCGAACGCACGCAGGTAGTTATCTGCGGTCGCGCCGATGAAGAACACGTTACCGGCGGTGGTGATTGGGCCACCCAGCATTGGCATACCCATTTTGAACGGCAGCGGAACCGGTGCGCTATCGCGAACGGTACCGATACGTTTCTTCCACACGGTTTCGTTGGTCTTCAGGTCGATCGCTGAAACGTAACCCCAGGCCGGCTGTTTACACGGCAGACCAAACGGCGACAGGAACGGGTTCAGCTCGACGCCAAACGGCACACCGTACTGCGGCTGAATGCCGGTTTCGGTACCGGAACCGCCTTCTGCGCCCTGCGGTGGTTCAATCGGGTTGCCCGGACCGCGCGGAATCAGCTTAGACACAAACGGCAGCGCCATTGGGTTAGCGATGGCGATCTGACGATGCGGATCAACCGCGATGCCGCCCCACTCGAACATACCGAGGTTGCCCGGGAACACCAGCGTACCCTGCTCAGACGGCGGCGTGAACGGACCTTCGTAGCGCAGACGCTTGAAGATCACGCGGCACACCAGCTGGTCATACATCGTCGCGCCCCACATGTCCTTGTCCGTCAGGTTCTGCTTCGGACGGAAGGTCAGTTCGGAGTACGGCTGGGTCGGTGCCACGTGGTCACCTTTCGCCGCGCCCTGCGGTACCGGCGTCTCCGGTGCAGGCACGACCGGCTTACCGGTACGACGATCCAGCACAAAGATGTTACCGGTTTTCGCCGGGGCATAAATCACCGGTACGGTGTTGCCATCTTTGTCCGTAATATCGGCCAGCGTCGGCTGTGACGGTAGGTCCATATCCCACAGATCGTGGTGCACGGTCTGATACGACCACACCAGCTTACCGGTGGTGGCGTTCAGCGCCAGAACGCTGCTCGCGTAGCGCTCCTGCTCTGGTGTGCGGTTACCGCCCCAAATATCCGGGGTGGAAACGCCCATTGGCAGGTAAACGGTATCCAGTTTTGGATCGTATACCGCCGGCGCCCACGAGTTCGGCGAGTTCATGGTGAAGGTGTGTTCATCAGCCGGAATCGCGTTAGGATCTTTCGCGCCCGGGTCGAACACCCACAGCAGTTTACCGGTGTTGACGTCGAAGCCACGGATGGCACCAGACGGCTCACGGGTAGAGTAGTTATCGGTGACCGCACCAGCAATGACGATGGTGGTGTCAGTGATGACCGGCGGTGACGTAGGCTCATACTGGCCTGGCGTCTGTACCGGCTGCTTGTGCTGCAGATCCAGCTCACCGTTGTTACCAAAGGATGGGCAACGGGCACCGGTATCGGCATCCAGCGCGAACAGACGACCGTCGTTCACTGGCAGGTAGATGCGGCGTGAGCACAGCGCAGGCTGGCTGTTGGCGGCATCGGCAGCGGCAGGCACTTCATGGTATGAAACACCGCGGCAGGTCACGTGCTGGAAGGTAGGATTCGGCTTCAGGCCCGGATCGAATTTCCACTTCTGCTTACCGGTCGTCGCATCCAGCGCAAACAGAATCTGGTGTGGCGAGCAAAGGTACAGCGTGTCGCGGATTTTAATCGGCGTCACTTCGTCAGTGATTTCACCCGGATCGTTGGCGGTTTTGAGATCGCCGGTCTGGAACTGCCAGGCAACCTGCAACTCTTTCACGTTGCTGGTGTTGATCTGCTTCAGCGGCGAGAAGCGAGTGCCCTGCTGGTCACGCGCATAGGCTGGCCAGTCAGCATCGTTGATGTTACTCAGCGGCTGGGCCTGCGGAACGTTAGCGGCTTCCGGCAGATTGCCATTCAGCTCCTGCGGATCGTGGAATACTGCCCACGCCAGCACCAGTACGCTGGCCACCAGCGCAACGGCCATCGCACCCAGCGCACCTTTACCCGCATGATTCAGGCCGCGATAAACAAACGGCAGAATCAGCCAGATACCGAAGATCACCAGCACGTCGGTACGTGGGGCCAGCGCCCAGAAGTCGAAGCCGACTTCCCATACGCCCCATACCAGCGTTGCCAGCAGCAACAGGGCATACAGCAGCAGTGCGGAACCGCTACGGCGCCACAGCAGGACAGCGGTGATCAGCATAATCACACCGCCAATAACGTAGTACCAGGAACCTCCAATGGCGGCTAACCAAACGCCGCCAATCAGCATAAATGCGCCCGTCAGCAGTGCAAACAGCACCGTCAGGAAGCGAATTACGCCAAAAGATGAGGAAGCTTTCCCCATAATATTGACCTCTTTCTTTGCCATAAAATCAAAGGAAACAACCGATTAGGCTGTATCCCGACATAGAGTACGAAGTGACTTAAGGTGTTCTGTCAGTGCTTTTCCGTTAAGCAGGATGATCCCTTTGCGTTAAATTTTATCTTAAAAACGTTAACAGGTTTGATTTTTTTAGCGCTTTGCTCTTTTTATCAGGCAGTGACACGACATTTTATGAGGATATTGCACCATCCTGTCCGGCGTAATCGGGTGATAACGCCGACGCGCAGAATTTTGTGTAAACGTTTACCCCGGGAAGATCGGATGACAGCTCCGCTGCGTTTGCCAGCCGCTTAGCTGTAAATGCAGGTAATCTTCGGCCGGTAATTGAAGCTGAGGCGTACGTAATATTACCTCTGCTTGTGTTTCCCGCAGCGAAGCGAGCAGAAAAGGAAAGCTGAACTTGAGATAATTTTCGCGGAAGAAGTCATCGCTCAGAACAATACCGCTGAAGGGAAAATCGGTGATATTTTTCCACTCGGTTCCCGGCGGCGCGAGATCGTAAAGCCAGAAGGAAAAACGAGACGCCACAGCGCGTAAGGCGGATCCTGCCTGACATAAAGTGGCATAGTTGATCGCCAGTCTTACATTCTCATGTTGCAGGCTGGAATAATTATCCGCGTCATGCAAAAAGGACATTACACTATTTCCCGCCAGTGGAATAATTATTAATCCCGCAGCATCCGCTGACTGATAATGTTGAGTAATTATCTCACCTTCATGAAGTAATGCATCACGTTCCGGCACGCAATGCATTAAGGACGCTGAATAACACGCGCCGATAGGTGTGCCGTCGAAGCGACAGACACGCTCAGTGACATAAGGATGGTATGAATTGTTTTCCATTTATCTCTATGAATAAATTAATGAACGATAGCGTCTTAATTATTATAAGGACGGGAAGACTGCTGTGATTATCACAGGGGGCAATATAGATCGATTCGCCGGCAAAGATCACCTTTTTTAGCTGTTTCTGATAAAGAGATAAAAAGGATTGGCCAGGCATTAATTAACGCTTTACTGAATTATCTGGAATGATTCGGCTATTTTCAAAGTAAAACAATCAGTCTGCTAATATTCAGAACGCCATGTTTAACTGTCAATCCGGATAAACACCTGTTTTTACAGCGCACATCCAGCCATTGCCTGCCCCGGTCAGTTATCGCACTCTATGGCGTGAAAAACATAAGGAAAGCCGATGGTGGCTTTTCACCAGGCCAGTGCCATGACGCCGGCCGGTTCTGCTTCAGGATGGGATAAAACTATGGGTTCACCGGTCACCGCAGCGGAAGATTCGCTGCTGCGACACAGGTCGTTCGTCGCCTTCTGGCTGGCGCGTACCTGTTCATCGTTTGGTTTTCAGATGTTCTCCGTGGCCGTCAGCTGGCAAATCTATGCGCTTACCCACAGTGCTATGGCGCTGGGCATGATCGGTCTGATGCAATTTTTACCTTCGGTATTGCTGGCGCTGCCGGCGGGTCACCTTGCGGATCAGTATGACCGTCGCCGCATCGTGCTGCTGGGGCAGCTGATTGAGTGGCTGGCGCTGCTCGGGCTGGTGGCGCTGACGCTGCTGCACTGGGCGGGCCGGATTGAAATCTGGGGACTGGTATTCCTGATTTCGCTGGCCAAAGCGCTGGAGTGGCCGGCAATCACCTCAATGCTGCCAGCGTTGGTACCGCCGCCCATTCTCGCGCGCGCCATGGCGGCCAGCTCGGTGGGCGGTCAGGCGGCGGTGATTGTCGGTCCGACGCTGGGCGGCTTACTGTATGTGGCCGGGCCGGAGGTGGTGTACGGTGTTTCGGCGCTGTTCTATCTGTTGTCGATTGTGCTGGTCAGCCGATTGCGCTACGAACGACCGCCGCAGGCACGTATTCCGGCCAGCCTCAGCACCATGTTTGCCGGTGTCCGCTTCATCCGCGAGCGCAAAGATGTGCTTGGGGTGATCTCGCTCGATCTGTTTGCCGTGCTGCTGGGCGGCGCCACGGCGCTGCTGCCGATCTTCGCCCAGGATATTCTGCATACCGGTCCGTGGGGGCTGGGCATGCTGCGCGGTGCCCCGTCGGTCGGGGCGCTGCTGGTTGGGGTGTGGCTCAGCCGTCACAAGCTGGAAAAGCACGTGGGCATGATCATGTTTGGCTCGGTAGCCGGTTTTGGCCTGGCTACGCTGGTATTTGCGCTATCGACGCAGCTGTGGCTCTCGCTGCTGGCGCTGGCGGGACTCGGCGGCTTCGATATGGTGAGCATGGTGATTCGCGGCGCGCTGGTGCAGCTGGACACGCCGGATGAGATGCGCGGGCGCGTCAATGCGGTCAACGCCATCTTCATTAATACCTCTAACCAACTGGGGGAGTTCGAATCCGGCCTGTTGGCCGCATGGTTCGGTGCGGTGCCCGCAGCGGCGATTGGCGGTGTCGGCACTCTGGTGGTCGTGGCGCTGTGGATGGCGCTGTTCCCTCATCTGCGCAAACGGCAGAAACTGGAAAACGACAGTCTCGCCTGACGTTCGCGGCTGCCTGGCACGGTGGCCGTGGCCGGGCACGCAGTCTGCCTCGCTATCTCACACCGTCAAAATTGATTATTATTAATCACATTTGACTGTTTGTGAGCATGATCAAACTAATTAAGCGCCAGTTAATCTATAAATTGCCCTGCCTGTGCGTAAATTTATTCATTTTTGAGTGAAGTAAATCATTTTGCACGGTGCGGGGTAGCCAGCGCAGCGACGCAACAACAATAATCATGGCCGCCTCATTAACGGTGCGTGTGAAGCCCGGCACGCACCACGACCCTACGTTATCAATGAGGCGAACATGAAACAGTTCTCTGCAGAAGGGATGGTGATTATTGTCGGGATTGTCATTGCCTACATCCTGTTCACTACCTGGCTGACCTGGCGGTTGCGCAGTAAAAACAGCGGCGACTTTATGGCGGGTTCAAACGTGATGCCAGCGTTTGTGGTCGGCGTAATGCTGATGTCTGAATACATTGGCGCCAAGTCAACCATCGGTACGGCGCAGGCGGCTTTTGAGGATGGCTTTGCCGCGTCCTGGTCGGTGATCGGTGCCGCCATCGGCTTTCCGCTGTTTGGTATTCTGCTGGTCAAACGCATCTACAACACCGGCAAAATTACCATTTCCGGCGCGATTGCCGAGCGCTATGGCAACTCCACCAAAAATATTATTTCCATCATCATGATCTACGCGCTGCTGCTGGTGAACGTCGGTAACTATGTCAGCGGTGCGGCGGCGATCTCTACGGTACTGAACCTTGATCTCACCACGGCGGCGGTGATCACCGCGCTGGTCAGCACCTTCTATTTTATGTTCGGCGGCATGAAAGGCATCGCCTGGGTGACGCTGCTGCACAGCGGCCTGAAATATATCGGTATTCTGGTCATTCTCGGCGTGGCGCTGCACATGACCGGCGGCGTCAGCCCGATGATCAAAGAGATGCCGCACTTTTACTGGACCTGGGACGGTAACGTGGGCGCCAGCACCATTTTTGCCTGGATGATTGGCACCATCGGGTCGATCTTCTGCACCCAGTTTGTGATTCAGGCCATTGCCTCGACCAAAAGTGCGGCGTCTGCGAAGCGCGCCACCTGGGTCGCCTTCTTCTTCTGTATGCCGATTGCCATCGCCATTGCGCTGATTGGCGTGGCGGCAAAGTATCTGCATCCGGAGATTAACAGCCTGTACGCGCTGCCGGTGTTCCTGCAGGACATGAGCCCGTGGCTGGCAGGGATTGTCACCACCTCGCTGGTGGCATCGATTTTTGTCAGCGTCAGCACCGTGGCGCTGGCCATCGCTTCGCTGGTGGTAAAGGACTTTTATGTGCCGTACCGTAATCCGACGCCGGAACGCGAATTTCGCATGACGCGCTGGCTGTCACTGCTGATCGGTTTCCTGCCGCTGATCTTCGTGCTGTTTGTACCGGAAGTGCTGAAGCTGTCGTTCTTTACCCGCGCCATCCGTCTGTCAATTTCGGTGGTGGCGATCATCGCTTTCTACCTGCCGTTTTATAAAAGTACGCGCGGCGCGAACGCCGGCCTGATTGGTGCCTGCGTCATGACCTCGCTGTGGTATCTGCTGGGCGATCCGTTCGGCATCAACAATATGTACGTCGCGCTGGTCACACCGGCGGTGATCATGCTGATTGACCGCCTGATCCCGTCACGCCAGCCGCAGCGCAAAAATGCACCTGATTCATCAATGCAAAACAGTGGAGCCTGACATGACCGACTCAACCATTACCGTCGAACGCAACGGTAAGCTTCATCCGCACGCGCAGGACGCGCAGCAGCTCACGGCGATGCTGCCTTCGGTCTGTCCGCAGAACCACGCCGCTAATCTGCTGCCGTTACCGAACGGCGACCTGCTGTGCGTGTGGTTTGGCGGCACGCAGGAAGGCATCGCGGATATTTCGGTGTGGTGCTCGCGGCTGGCGCAGGGCAGCGCACAGTGGAGCGATCCCTTGCAGTTATCCGACGATCCGGCGCGATCGGAACAGAATCCGGTACTGTTCATCGATCCCGAGGGCGTGCTGTGGCTGCTGTGGACCGCGCAGAAGTCCGGTAATCAGGACACGGCGATTGTGCGCTATCGCCAGTCACACGATTTGGGTCACAGCTGGAGTGCCATCGATACGCTGCTCGATCAGCCGGGCACGTTTATCCGCCAGCCGCTGGTGGTGCTGCCGAACGGTAACTGGCTGCTGCCGGTGTTCTATTGTCGCACCCAGCCGGGAGTGAAATGGGTGGGCAACGATGACATCAGTGCGGTAAAAATCTCCAGTGACAAAGGCCAGAGCTGGCGCGATGTGGCGGTGCCGGACAGCCTCGGCTGCGTGCACATGAACATTACGCTGCTGCAGGATGGCAGCCTGCTGGCGCTGTATCGCAGCCGCTGGGCTGATTATATCTACCAGAGCCGTTCGGACGACGGCGGTGAAAGCTGGAGCACGCCGCAGGCAACCGATCTGCCAAATAATAACTCATCGATTCAGGTGACTACGCTGCACAACGGCCATCTGGCGCTGGTGTTTAATGCCATGAGCGCACGTGATGCCAGCGAGCGTCGCCTGTCACTGTACGACGAAATCGAAGACGAAGATGACGCTGCGGTGGACGTGGCGGCGCAGCCGGTGGTTCAGGGCGCACGCACCGCCTTCTGGGGGGCTCCGCGCGCACCGATGACGCTGGCTATTTCTGCCGATGGCGGGGTGAGCTGGCCGTGGCAGCGTAATCTGGATGAGGGGGATGGCTACTGCATGACCAACAATTCACAGCAGAAACTGAACCGTGAGTTCTCCTATCCCAGCATTAAGCAGAGCGCGGACGGTGCACTGCACATTGCCTACACCTATTTTCGCCAGGCCATCAAATACGTGCGCGTGGAGGAGAGCTGGGTGAGGGAAAAAGCATGAGCCGCCATGCGCTGGTGACCGGTGTCAGTTCCGGCATTGGTGCGGCCATTGCCGATGAGCTGCTGACGCAGGGCTGGCAGGTCACCGGTTTTAGCCGTACGCCGGTGGAGAAAGATCATTCGGCGTTTACCTCCGTCAGCGTCGACCTGTTTGACGCCGGTCAGCTGAAACGGGCTTTGGCCGGGCTGGCGAAAGTGGATGCACTGGTGCACGCGGCAGGCATGATGCTGGCCGCGCCGCTGGGTGAGCTGGAGGAAGAGCAGGGGGCGCGGCTGTGGTATCTGCACGTGCAGGTGGCGCAAATCATGGCCAATACCTTGCTGCCGCAGATGGGCCACGGCGATCGTATTCTGCTGCTCGGCAGCCGTACATCACGCGGCGCGGCGAATCGCAGCCAGTATGTCAGCACCAAGGCGGCGATGGTTGGCATGGCGCGCAGCTGGGCCGCCGAACTGGCTCCGCAGGGCATTACGGTCAATGTGATCGCTCCCGGTGCCACCGCCACGCCGATGCTGCTGCAGCCGGACCGCGCCAGCTCGCCGCCGAAACTGCCGCCTATCGGACGCTATATCCATCCCGAAGAGGTGGCCGCGCTGGCTGGTTTTGTGCTGTCGCCGGCTGCGGCTGCCATTACCGGACAGGAGCTGGTAATTTGCGGCGGCGCGTCGCTGTAGCTTTATTCTCCAGCGTGCCTCTCCCATCGTAAAAAACAGGATGGAAGAGGCTGATTATGTCTCGTCTGCGAAAACTCCTGGCTTATCGTGCTACGCTTTCTTTGGGTTTACCAAAATGGTAATCTTTTCACCGTTTTGGTAAACCCAATTTTATTGTCTACATATTAAGTGGTTACGGAGTGTAGCGCTCCGCAGCAGAGAAGCGCGCAATGAATCATGATGTTCTTCAGGAAATAAACGCCGAACCACTTTTTCCGGTACAGAGCGATCAACATATTGTTTTTGGCGTTGACGGAAAGTTTAAAGCGCATGCGCTAATCACGATTCTGTCCATCATGAAACACGCCGGAGACCGCGTGTATCATTTCCATCTGATCTCTTCAGAACTGACACCGGCCGATAACCCCCGGCTCGCCAGGCTGTTTCAGGGATCGCGCCACGGCGTGACGCTGCATCATCTGCCGGACCAGCTGTTTGCCACGCTGCCGGTCACCGAACTTTTTACCCGTGCGACCTACTATCGCTTTCTGGCACCGCTGATTTTGCCGCAGGCGGAAAAACTGCTTTATCTTGATGCCGATATGGTGTGCATTAATCCGCTCAATGAACTGTGGCAGATCCCGACCGGCCCTGAGGCGGTTGCGCTGGTGGTCGGTGAAATTGCCTCGCTGCAGCCGGTGCTGGCGAAGAATGCCGGCTTGCGCGGCGAGCGCTATTTTAACGCCGGCATGATGCTGATTGATGTAGCGCAATGGCGCGCTGGCAATATCAGCGAACGCGCGTTTACTTTACTGTCCGAACACGGGCGAAACTTCCAGTATCTCGACCAGGATGCGTTGAATATTTTACTGGAAGATAAAGTGACTTTTGTTTCTCCTCGCTTCAATACCCTGACCATGCTGGCCCATGACGATCGTGGCTATACGCTCGACGTGCCGGCGGAAACCTGCCTGATTCATTATGCCGGTGCGGATAAGCCCTGGCAGGTATGGAATCAACAGTTTGTGGTTCACCATTATCGCGATATTTATCAGGATTCACCGCTGTCCACCATGGCGTTTGACCAGCCAGCCAATGCGCAGCAGGCAAAAAGAATGTATAAGTCGCTTTTTCGTCAAAAAAGATGGTGGCAGGCCATGCTGTGGCGCCTGAAACATATCAAGATGAGGTATTGTTAAGTGCAAGCTCACGCTTTTCGCCAGCTGATGACGGGAAAAAATATTTACCAGCTCTGTTTTGTGCTGCTGAGTATCGCGCTGGCGTCGTCACTGGTGGTTGAAGCCTTACCGCGCAAAATATTCTATTTTTCCAGTTATCTGGTGGCTCTTTATTTACTGTTTCTGGCGGTGAAAAAACAGTGGCTAACAGATAAAACGGCCATAACGGTAGCGCTTCCGCTGCTGTTGATTGGGCTGGTCAGGCTCATCTGGGCAAAGATGTTTTCCCACGCTGAATTCAGTGACGTGGTGAATAACTACTTCCAGGGCGGTAAGCTGTTTATTATCGCGGCTTTTCTCAGCTATTTTATCGTCGCCTGGCGCCACTATCTTAGCCGTCCACTCCTGATAACCTGCAGCGCCATCTTGTTTGTCGGGCTGCTGGTGACGTTAGGTTTCGCTATCAGTGAACACGCAAAAACGCTGACCCGCATCAGATTGCTGACCGATTCCGCCGGTACCGTCTCATATCTGATTACCGCGCTGGCGCTCTGTACTTTGTACACCGGCCACCGGGTAATCACCCATCGCGGCGGACAAATGGTCTTATTCAGCGCGGTTTTTGTCGTGAATATGATGCTGATGATTCTGACCGAGTCACGCGCCGGCGTATTAACCCTGCCACTGATTTATCTGGCCTGGTTTTATTTTACCCATCGCTGGGCGGGTAAAATTTCGCTGGTGGTGTTAGCGCTGTTTATTATCGTGGGCGCTTTATTTATGCCGGGCAGCGTCTGGCAGCGCTTAGACAGCATCCACAATGAAGTCGATACTTATCAAACCAACAACAACACCTCGATTGGTGCCCGTTTCTCTATCTGGAAAGGCGGCTGGCACAGCGTTTCGTGGTCGCTGCTGGGGCAAAGTCCGGATCAGCGCACGGCAAAAGCGCGGGAATACATCACGCAGCATGAGCGCCACAATCCCGAAGCGTATAAAAACGTCATGTATCACCTGCACGATGATTTCCTTGAAACGCTTTCGCTGCAGGGGATCGCTGGCGCACTTTCCCTGCTGATTTTTTACCTGGTGCTACTGATAGTAGCCGCACGCCGCGGCGTCGCCGGATTAACGCTGCTGCCGCTGTCAATTATCATCTTTGGGCTGACCGACACGGTGTTAATTCAGAGTGGTTCGGTGCTAATCCTGGTGATGGCGATTATCATCAGCTATGCCATGATTCATCCGCCTGAGAAAGCATCGTCCTGATAAACCGGCGCTGCCATAGCGCCCGGTAGTTACAGCGGTTTGTTTAACTTCAGAGCCAGATATTTCTTTTTAAAGCTGGTTCTGATTTTACTATCGAAAAGAAAAGACAGCGGCCTGATTTTAGTGATCGCCTCAATAACCTGCTTTCTGTCGTCAGGATTATCCAGGGCTTGCCGATGTTTATGTGCAATATTAATCCAGTGGCAGGATAGCAGATTGCGATAGCGCGCCTGCAACACCTCATCCATATGCTGCGTTGCGCTCACTAAGAGTGAAATTTTGTGTTTATCCAGCTGGCTGGATAAGCTGTTGCCGCGTTTAAAATAGAGATAAGGGCTCTGGCGGCTATAAGCGATTGCATCACTGCTGACCAGGATTTCCGGGAAAAGCCAGGCGTCCTCGTAGCAGGTATAATCCGGGAAGGGATGTGCCAGCAGCATGGTGCGCTTAATAAACTGACCGATAAAGTGCGCCTGCAAATCGCGATGAATCAGGAATTTTTCAATGGCCTGATGCCGTGACAGTGTTTCCGCCTGCAGGCCCTGCCACGTGATGTGCTGAGGCCGGGATTCATATACCTCATTAAGCGCCGTAAACAGTGCGTCCGGACGATGGCTTTTCAGGTAGCGGACAATATCGGCGAGGGCGTCGGCCAGCAACTGATCGTCGCCATCCAGCATCGTAATATATTCACCGCTGCACTGCTGAACGCCAAAATTACGCACCCGGCCAATGTTGCGGTAATCAATATTAAATACTTTTGCCTGCGGATGCCGCCGGGAAAAATTATCGAGTAACGCTGCTGTGTTGTCGACGGATGCGTCATTGATAAGAATAAATTCAATATACTGCTCAACACCATGACAGGCCTTTTCTAAACTCGCCAGCGTGTCAGGCAGAAATTTTTCACTGTTATGGGCCGTTAGCAACACACTGATTAAATAGTCAGGAACCATCATTTTTTAAGTCAACATCTGAGGCAGGAATGCCGTCAAGCATACTACAAGTGGCAATTTGAGGGGAGGGCATTGACGCAGCGCAGCCCTGCGCCTCCTGCCGCCGATCAGGCACATTTACGACTGATACAATAATGCGTATGATTCTCATTCCTTTTTATGCTTCCTGCTCGCGCAGGTAACCCATCGGTCCTTACCGGAGACAGCAATGACTTCATCATTACGCCCGCGCGCCACCGCGCTGGCTCTGGCGCTGCTGGCAGCCATGAGCCTGAGCGCCTGTCAGGCGCCGGCTAAAAAATCAGTAGCGCCTGCCGCCGCGGCTAAGCCAGCGGCAGCGGAGAAGGTACAGCAGCGTGAACTGGGCGACGGCCTGTATGAAATGGCCTATGTGCCGGGCGATCCGGCTGCGCTGTATGTGGCCAGCGCGCAGGCGTTTAAAACCGTCAACGGTGGCGTGCTGTATCGCCTGGATGCCCGCACGCTGGCGACGCTGGGCGAAACCCACACCGATCTGAAAAACTTTGGCATGACGGCTTCACCGGACGGCAGCGTGCTGTACATTACCAACACGCTGGACGGTGGCGTGACAAAAGTGGACGCCAGAAGCGGTAAAGTGCTGCAGCGTCTGCTGTTTGGCCTGAAAAACGACAAAGGCAATCCGGTTGGCGCGCGTGAAATCCTGCTGCATGACGGCCTGCTGTACATCGGTGCGATTGAGAATCCGGCGATGATTTGGGTGGTCGATGCGAATACGCTGCGGCTGAAAACCACCATCAAAAACGCCGGTAAGTGGGTGACCGGGTTGCTCTATTCTGCGTCAACCGACCGTATTTACGCGGCGAACGGCAGCGGCGAAGTGCTGGTGATCAATCCGCGCAGTCACAAAATTGAGCAGCGCTGGACGCCAGGCGATGGCAAAGAGTATCTGCTGTTAAATCTGGCGGAAGATGCCGCCAATGGCCGCCTGTACGTCACTGACAATTCTAAGGGCAAAACCACGCTGGTGTTCGATGAGCGCAGCGGTAAGGTGATCAAACGCCTGGATGTCGGCGATTCGCTTGGCATCAAATTCAATGCGAAGCGCAACGAGATTTACATCAGCCAGCGACTCGGCGGCAAAGTGCTGCAGCTGGACGCGACGACTTACGCAGTGAAAAATAGCTGGACGCTGCCGACCCACCCTAACAGCCTGCTGGTGTCGCCAGATGGTCAGACGCTGTATGTGACGGTGAAGCAGGGGCTCAATAAAGATCGCTCGCCGCAAGGGCCGGATAGCGTGGTGCGGATTAAGCTGGATTAACCGCGCTGGGTTTAATCGCGGCGCGAGGGATCGCGCCGCGGATAACCCTTGCTTAGCAACGGGTTACGTCATCCATTACGCCACGCCGTTCACCAGCAGTACGCGGTAGTTGGCGCCTTTCAGGCGATGCGCTTTGGCTTCCTGGTAGGCCGGGCTGAAGTACCAGGCTTTGGCGGCCTCGGCATCTTCAAACTGCAGCACCACCACGCCTTCAGCATCGCGCCCTTCCAGTACCTCCAGATCGCCGTAAAACGCCAGTGGCGTGATGTGGTGATCGCCACGCGCCGCGCCGGCTTTCTGCGAATAGGTGGCCAGCTCGTCTTTGTCCAGCGTTTCGTCTTTAATCATAACGACATATGCGGCCATTATTGTTCGCCTCGCGCCTGACGTTTGTCTTCAGTATTGGTATCAAAATCGCTCGCATCGTGCCGTTCCAGCAGCTGATCCTGCGGCTCGGCGCCAAATGCCCGGTTTACTTTACGTCCGCGGATCACCGCCGGACGGTCGGCAATCTCTTTTGCCCAGCGCACCACATTTTTGTACGACTGCACATCGAGGAATTCGCCGCCGCCGTACTGGTTATTCAGCACCAGATTGCCGTACCACGGCCAGGTTGCGATATCGGCAATGGTATATTCGTCGCCGGCGAGGAAACGGTGGTCCGCCAGCTGGCGATCCAGCACATCAAGCTGACGTTTGGCTTCCAGCGTGAAGCGGTTAATGGCGTATTCGATTTTCTCTGGCGCGTAGTGATAGAAGTGGCCGAAACCGCCGCCAAGGTAGGGCGCGGATCCCTGCAGCCAGAACAGCCAGTTCAGGGTTTCCGTGCGGCCCGCCACGTCGGAGGGAATAAAGTGGCCGAATTTATCTGCCAGATAGAGCAGGATATTGCCGGATTCAAACACGCGCAGTGGCGGCGTGATTGAGTGGTCGCGCAGCGCCGGAATTTTTGAGTTGGGGTTAACCTCAACGAAGCCGCTGGAGAACTGATCGCCGTCGCCGATGCGGATCAGCCAGGCGTCATACTCCGCTTCCTGCACGCCGAGCGCCAGCAGCTCTTCCAGCAGAATGGTCACTTTCTGGCCGTTTGGCGTCCCCAGCGAATAGAGCTGCAGCGGATGCTTACCGACCGGCAGCGTTTGCTCATGCGTCGGCCCGGCGGTTGGACGGTTAGTCTTCGCCCCGTTACCTTTGGCTTCCGGGTCCCAGGTCCAGACTTTCGCGGGCTGATACTGATTTTCCGACATAATGCGTTCGCCTTGTTGTGAGAAGATTTTTGCTGCTACTGAGTGTAGCAGCACGCTATCACGCCGATTTAACCGCGCTGGCGATAAAAGACAAAGTCGAATCAGGCAAAATTCTCTTGCGTAAACAGCATAAAGTCGACTTTGCCGGGCTGATAGGTCTCTGGTTGCTCACCCTCTTCCAGATGTCGCAGCAGCAGCGTCAGCGCCAGTTGTGCGTGACGCAGGGTGTTTTGATCGAGCGTCAGCGTCAGCACGCGTTTGGCCAGCAGCTCACGGGTGGTTTGGTAAAGTTCGTGCGTCACATACACCACCTTGCCGCACAGCCGGTGGCGCGCCAGCGCTTCGTGAATCTGCGTGTTGCCCATGCCGGTATTGTACAAGCCGACAATCTGCTGCGATGCGGCCAGCGTTTTCTCCAGCAGCCGGCTGATGCGCTCGCGCTCGTCCTGGCCTGCGATGATCTCCCGCAGCCGCAGATGCGGGAAACGCTCCGCCAGCACCGCCTGAAATCCTTCGATGCGCAGACGGTGCGCGGCGTAATCAGCGCGACCGCTAACCAGCACCACATCTCCCGCCACGGGCAGCATGCTGCCGAGCATCAGTGCGGCAGTGCGTCCCGCCTTCAGCTGATCAACACCGACATGACACAGGCGCGGCGCATCAGGCAGATCGGCCACCAGCGTAATGACCGGTACGCCACGCGCTTTACAGGCCTCAAGCGCCGTGTAAATCAGCGGATTTTCATGGGCGAAAACAATCAGCCCGTCCATCTTTGAGCTGCTGGCTTCGATATGCGCCGCCAGCTTTTCGGGCGCATGCTCCGGAATCAGCGTGCGGTGCAGCCGCAGGCGACGATAGCCGAGCTCATCCGCCAGCCGGGCAAAATCCTGCGCCAGCTGTTGAAAAAAGAAGGAACCGTTACCGCTCAGCAGCACTTCTATCTGCCACGCGTGGCGGTGTTCCTCCGGCAGGATGCGTTTCAAACCCGCTTCGCGCGCCGCCAGTAAAATCTTTTTCGTCATCGCGGGCGACACGCCGCCCCGGTCGTTCAGCACCCGATCTACCGTGGCGACGCCCACACCCACCCGCTTAGCCAGTTCGGCCAGCGTCATTGTTTTCATCTGAGTGAATTCCATCAAAAACCGCGTTCAGACAGCCTGCCAGAAAGCGATATTTTGACAAGACCGACGATGCCGAAGTGTGAGCAACAGGAGCGTTATCATGCGCAGTGCGCAACGTTTTGCCTTGATTGGCTGTGGATTTATTGGCCAGGTGCATGCCGCAAACCTGGCGCGCCATCCCGGCGTTGAGCTGGCGCTGGTGTGCGATATTGACGCCGCGCGCGCCGCTGCGCTGGCAGAGCAGTTTGGGGCGCGGGCCGCCAGCGTGCCGCAGGCGCTGAGCAGTAAGGCCATTGATGCGGTGCTGATTGCCAGTGCGACGCCGACTCATGCTCCGCTACTGGAGCAGGCGGTGCTGGCGGGCAAAGCGGTGTACTGTGAAAAACCGATCGATTTGTCGCTGTCACGCGCCCGGGAAGTAGTAGCCAGCATCTCCCCGCTGCAGGTGCCGGTGACGGTAGGGTTTAATCGGCGTTTTGATCGCAGCCATGCACAACTGAAAGCCCAGCTGCAGCAGGGCGTGATTGGACGCAGCGAGCTCATCCAGATGGTGT
Source organism: Pantoea dispersa (assembly GCF_019890955.1). Lineage (NCBI taxonomy): Bacteria > Pseudomonadati > Pseudomonadota > Gammaproteobacteria > Enterobacterales > Erwiniaceae > Pantoea > Pantoea dispersa. Next base: position 3,510,985 of record NZ_CP082346.1, on the reverse strand, counting down.
GCCGCGCCTCTGAACTGCCGCCGCTGAGCTATCTGCAGGCGTCCGGCGGACAGATGCGCGACCAGGCCATCCACTTTTTCGATCTGCTGCGCTGGCTAACTGAGGATGAAGTGGTCACCGTGGGCGCGCTCGGTGCCGCGCTGGCGATGCCGGCGATCCGCGACATTGACGTCGATACCTCGGTGCTGATTATGCGCCTGCAGCAGGGCGCGCTGGCGCAGCTCGATAATGCCCGTCGTACCGCTTACGGTTATGACGAGCGCATCAGCGTGATGGGCAGTCTGGGCATGCTGGCGTCGGAAAGCCAGGCGGTGCGCGGTGCGACCCTTTATCAGGGGCAGCACATCCGCCAGCCGGGACTGTATGCGGACTGGTTCAGCCGGGTACAGGAGACCTATTACAGCCATCTCGATGCGTTTGTGCGCCATCTGGGCGGCGAGAAAGTGGCTGGTCTGCCGGGGCTGATTGACGGGCTGCGCGCGCAGGCCATCGCGGAAGCGGCGCAGCTGTCGCTGACGCGCGGCGAGTTTGTTGAGGTGGAGTGGGTGACGGTGTGATGGGGAATGGGCGATGGCGTTTACCCTCACCCCGACCCTCTCCCGCAGGCGGGAGAGGGGGCTGATTGTGCATGCAACTTACAAATTCAGCAGCTCGCGCTCAATCAGCTCGCGGGTTTCCACCGCCTGATACTTCATCTTCTCCGGATAGCCAAACAGCGCGGCGGAGATAATCGACTCGCCGCCCACTTTATAGTGGCGGTTAGCGAAATCCATCTCGCGCAGCGCTTCGAACAGCGCGTCGAAATTCACCTCACCTTCGCCAACCGCCACGTGCTGGTGGATGGTGGCATCGACGCCCGGTGGGTTAACGATGTAGCGACAGTGTTTGGTGTGGTTCATGGTATCGGCAATCAGCATGTGCGACAGATCGTCGCCAGCGTAATGCAGCATACTCTTCACGTCGCCTTTGCCCTTGTCATAGTAGAACGTATGCGGTGCACTGTAGATGTATTTGACGTTGTCGCTGCGGAATGACTTGACGATATCGGCCGTTTCATTGCTCTCTTCGCAGAAATCCCACGGATGCGCCTGAATTTCCACGCGAATCCCCTCTCGCTCGAAAATCGGCAGCAGCTCGTCCATTGAGCGATAGAACATCTCTTCGCAGATTTCGGGCTCGTTCGGGTTACCGGAGAGTTCGGTATTGATCACCTGCACGCCCATCTCCACGGCAATCTCAATCATTCGCTTCCAGTTTTTCACCGCCGCCTGGCGCCGCAGCTCATCCGGTCCCGACCAGCGATAGACGGTAATAAACGAGGAGATTTCCAGTCCGGTAGCGTTGAGCGCATTTTTGTACTCGCGCATGATCTCCCGGCTGGCTTTTGGGTGTTTATAGAACGGATTGATTTGCGGATGCGGCGACTGTTCAATGTATTTATAACCCCACTCCGCGACCTGATGCACCATACGCGTGATGCCGAGATCGCGGATAACATCCACATCAAAAGCGATTTTCATTGTTGTTCTCCTGCGCGTTACGTTACCCACCTCCGCAATCGGCGGCTGGTGTCGCGTCAACTATAAAAACAGCCCGGCACCGGCTCTAATGCTTTGCTGATGCATTTCCATCAGTGCCGGCGGCCCGCTGCGGCGATATTTGCCAAATAATTATTCTATTTGCGTGAGAAATGAAACGAATGATGGTGTTTGTGCGACAGCGATCAAAAGAATGAGAGGATTTACTCATTAATTGAGAGATAACGACCGGCTTATATGGCGTGAAAGCATAACGTCAGGCATTATTTTTGATAGTTTATTATCATTTAGGGGCTTAACGATGAGCAAAATTACCATGAGCGCGATTGCCGCCGCTGCCGGGGTGGGGATCGCCACCGTGGATCGGGTGCTCAATCGCCGCGCGCCGGTGCGGGCGCAAACCGAACAGAAAGTACTGGCAGCCGCGCATCGGCTGGGTTACCGCAGTAGCCACGCCCCGCTCAGTGCGCAGAGCGACGGCGTGACGCTGCGCATGGGGTTTATCCTGCTGTCGGCTTCGTACTCTTTTTATCAAACGCTAACCGATGCGCTGCGCCAGCAGACGCAGCCATTTCATCCGGCCGGCAGCGAGCCGCTGTTTGTCTGGCACGAGATTGATGAGGTGGCAGCGGTGGTGGATTCGCTCTACCGGCTGGCTGAGCAGGTGGAGGCTATCGGCGTGGTGGCGCTGGATCATCCGCTGATCCGCCACGCGATAGCGCACGTTTCGCGTCAGGGCGTGCGCGTCTACGCGCTGTTTTCTGACTTTTCGCCCTGTGGGCATGCTGGCTATTTCGGCCTGGATAATCAGAAAGCCGGGCGCAGCGCTGGCTGGATCGCCAGCCATCTGCTGCATCAGCCGGGGCCGGCGGGCGTGCTGCTGGGAGATCACCGCTTTATCTGTCAGGAGAACTGCGAGAGTGGTTTTCGCTCGTATCTGCGCGAGCAGGATAGTGCGCGGCGCGTGCTGGAACCGCTCAAAACCCACGAATCGATTGCCGGGGGTTATCAGGCGACTCGCCAGCTGCTGGAGCAACATGCCGATCTGGCGCTGATCTACGCGCCGTGTGGCGGTATAGAAGGGGTCGTTCAGGCGCTGCGTGAGAAGCCGCAGCGTAAGGTGGCGCTGATTTGTCACGGCCCGGTCAATGACGGCGACCTGGCGCTGATAGATGGCACCATCACGGTGATGCTGCGCCATCAGATCGCTGACATGGCACGACAGCTGGCACAAACCGTACTGCAACGTCACGCTGAGCGCAGCGACCATTTTTCTCAGGTCACCCTGCCGTTTGAGATCGTCATGCGGGAAAATGTCTGAGGCGTTGCGCCGTCACCCTTTGTTATCGCTCACCGGGCGACAGCCGCGCCATCGCGCATGACGACAGCATTTGATAAAAAATTATCAAAAATTTGATAATTAAATTTATGATCGCTATCAAAGAATGAAAGTTCCATGATTGAGGTTGGTGAAATATCTATTTGATACTGACGCCAGCCCTCATCATAAGGAACCATCATGACCCTACACATTGCCAATGCGCCCTGCAGCTGGGGCGTAGACGATCCTGACAATCCTTTCCTGCCACCATGGCAAACGGTGCTGCGCGAGGCGGCCCAGGCCGGTTACCGCAGCATTGAACTCGGGCCGTGGCGCTATTTGCCGACCGATGCCGCCGAACTGCGCCAGCAGCTGGAAGCGCATCAGCTGTCGCTGGTGGCCGGCACCATTTTTGATGATTTGGTCAGCGAGGCGAATTTCCCGGCGATGGTTGAGCTGACGCACAACATCTGCCGCAACCTGTCGCAGGTGCCGTGCGCGGCACGCACGCACGGTGATAACCGACCCGCGCCCTATCTGGTGATTATCGATTTCGGCAACCCGCAGCGGGCGCAATTTGCTGGTCAGACAGAGAAAGCGCCACGCCTGGCACCCGCGGACTGGCAGCGCATGATGCAGCACATCACTCAGCTCAGTCACATCGCCTGGCATGACTACGGCGTGCGACCGGTGATTCACCCTCATGCCGGTGGCTGCATTGAGTTTGCTGATGAACTGGAGCAGCTGGTACAGGACATCCCGCACGAGGTCGCCGGACTGTGTCTCGATACCGGCCATCTTTTTTATTCCGGCATGGATCCGCAGACCTGGCTGCAACGCTACTGGTCGCGCATCGACTATCTGCATTTCAAAGACATCAATGCGGCCGTCTGGCGCGATGTGATTACGCGCGGCGTCGACTTTTTCACTGCCTGTGCCGAGGGCGTGATGTGCCCGCTTGGCCAGGGCGCGATTGATTACCCGGCGCTGCGGGCGTTTCTCGCTGAACGTCACTACCAGGGCTGGATCACCATTGAGCAGGAGCGCGATCCGCGCAACGCCGCCACCAGTCTGCAGGACGTCACGGCCAGCCTGCACTACCTGCATTCCATCGGATTCTGAGGAGAACAGCATGATTAACGGGAGCAAAGTACTGGATCGCGCGCTGCGCTGGGGCATGGTGGGCGGCGGCGGCACCAGCCAGATCGGTTACATCCACCGTTCCGCAGCCTTACGCGACGGCAACTTCACCTTAGTGGCGGGTGCGTTTGATATTGATGCGGAGCGCGGGCGGGCGTTTGGTCGCGCGCTGGGCGTGGCGGCGGAGCGCTGCTATGGCGATTACGAAACCCTGTTTAAAGCCGAAGCCGCGCGCGCTGATGGCATTGAAGCCGTCTCCATTGCCACGCCGAACAATACGCACTTTGCTATCTGCCGCGCTGCGCTCAGCGCCGGGCTGCACGTGGTGTGTGAAAAACCGCTGTGTTTCACCTCCGCTGAAGCTGAGGAGCTGCAGCAACTGTGTAAAGCGCAGCAGAAGATCATCGGCGTGACCTACGGTTATGCCGGCCATCAGCTGATTCAGCAGGCGCGCACCATGATTGCTGACGGGCTGCTGGGTGAGATCCGCATTGTGAACATGCAGTTTGCTCATGGCTTTCATCACGAAGCGGTCGAATTACAGAATGCCAGCACCAAATGGCGCGTCGATCCGCGTTTTGTTGGACCGAGCTATGTGCTGGGCGATCTGGCCACCCATCCGCTGTTTATCGCTGAAACCCTGTTGCCGCAGTTACAAATAAAACGCCTGCTGTGCAGCCGCCAGAGCTTTGTGGCCTCGCGTGCGCCGCTGGAAGATAACGCCTTTGTGATGATGGAATACGACAACGGCGCGGTCGGTACGCTGTGGGCGTCAGCGGTGAACTGCGGATCGATGCACGGCCAGAAAATTCGCGTGGTGGGGGCCCGAGCCAGTCTGGAGTGGTGGGACGAACAGCCAAACCAACTGCGCTATGAAGTGCAGGGCGAGCCGGTGCAGATTCTTGAGCGCGGCATGGGCTATCTGCATGCCAGCGCGCTGGCCGATGACCGTATTGGTGGCGGCCATCCCGAAGGATTATTTGAAGCCTGGTCGAATCTCTATCGCCGTTTTGCGCTGGCGATGGACGCCACCGACCGCGGCGATCACGCCTTCCTGCAGGACTTCTGGTATCCGGACGTACACGCCGGGCTGATGGGGGTACGCTGGGTGGAACAGTGTGTCAAATCGGCGGATGCCGGTGCGGTGTGGGTTGAGTGCTGATTAGCTGACGAAATTTAACCGGAGTGAGAGGCAGCGAGGCGGCATCCGTGCTTTACTGGGAGCCGCTGCGCATGCCTTCTGCAGTCGCTGCGGCGATCTGGTCAATGGCGCGCTGTGCCTGTTCGCACTGATGCAAAATAGTGAAGGCATGATGGTAAAGCATTTTCCCCGCTTCGGTAGGCGTTACGCCGCGTTTGGTGCGGATCAGTAACTGCTGATTCACTTCTCCTTCCAGCGTGGCAAGCTGCTGGCTTAGCGCCGGTTGCGCAATATGCAAACTTTCAGCGGCCTGCGTCAGGCTGCCCGCGTCGACGATTTTGATGAAATATTTAAGGCGACGAAGGTTCACGATTACTCCCTCTGGCGACAAGATTCGGTGTATCAAAAGCGTCCGGCACGGTGAGATGCAGCAGACACTGAGTTCAGGACAAACGCCAAGACGGCAGGCAGGCACTACGATTAACAGTTTTTTAACATCGACACGCGCAACGCGGCGTGACCGGTGGCGCAATTCGCTGGAAAGGTTTGGGCGCAATCGCAAAAGTGTGCGACGCGTCGCGCAAATGAGGCCGAAGCAGTCAGGGTCGTAATGGAGCTAATCGATATTGCATGGGATTGCAGTTTTTTCAGGTACTCCGCACAAGCTGAACACGTTTCCAGCGATGCTGGCATCCGGCATGATACAGGTCATCTTTTCAATATAACTTCCGGTTTATATCAGAGCGCTATAAACTACAGGTTATATGAGGTGATTTTGAACAGCTGGAAGGTAGAAACCACCACGCGCTTTGCCACATGGCTGCAGGCGCAGGATGACGCGATGATTGAGGATGTGTTGGCCAGCCTGGCGGTTCTCAGGGAGTTCGGGCCCACGTTAGGGCGACCTGATGTTGATACCCTCGTCGGGTCGCGTTTTTCCAATATGAAAGAACTCCGTGTTCAGAGTAATGGCCGGGCGATTCGTGCGTTTTTTGCCTTCGATCCGGTCAGACGGGCCATTGTGCTCTGCGCGGGAAACAAAACCGGAACGCATCAGCGGCGTTTTTATCAGGCGATGATTAAACTGGCTGACCGCGAGTATCAACAGCATCTGGAGGAGATGAATCATGCCAAAACTTGAAGACCTGATTGCTCAGCGTTCGCCTGAATCACAGGCGCGCATCAGAAATAAGGCGGCGGAAAAAATCCTCGAGATTCGCCTGCGCCAGCTGCGGGAAGAACTGGCGCTTTCACAGGTACAGCTGGCTGAAAAGATGGGGGTTTCGCAACCTGCTATTGCAGCCATCGAGGCGCGCGGTGATGAACTGAAACTCTCCAGCCTGAAAAAGTACGTTGAGGCGTTAGGCGGAAAATTGAGCGTAACCGTTGAACTGCCAGCCGGTGACGGGCGGATTTTCCAGCTTTAAAGGTTTCTGCCAGGCCGCAGGGTGAGCGATTCTGCCGGCGCAGAAAAGCAAAAACCCAGCCATAAGGCTGGGTTTTCTGAATAGTGGTGCCCGGACGCGGAATCGAACCACGGACACGGGGATTTTCAATCCCCTGCTCTACCGACTGAGCTATCCGGGCAACGGGGCGCATTAAACCCTAATGGCTCACAGCCGTCAACGGGTTTCTTAAAAAAAGCGTAGCAATCGTGACTGATTGCCTGCTTTTCAGGCAGGGTGGGCAAAAAGCCTACGCCAGCGCGCCGTTTTGCCGGCACAGTGCGATACTCAGCACATCTTCAGCCAGACGCCGTGCGGTAGCGACATCCTGCACGTTGCGCTTCACCAGCAGCTTACTCAGACAACCTTCGAGGATCAGCTCCATCTGATCGGCCACCATGCTGGGGTTGTCCAGCGCCAGGTCGACGAGGATTTCATGGGTGAACTGCCAGGAACTGCGCTTCTGCTGTTCGGCGAGCTGATGCACCGGCTGATCCGGCTGGGGATAGAAACTGCAGGCGGCAATAAACAGGCAGCCGGGAAAGCGGCCTTTACTGACGTGCTCTGCCAGCACGTCGTAACGCGCCAGCAGCTTTTGTGCCGCACTGAGGCGCTCATCCAGCTGCACCTGGCGGCGCCAGCTGTCGATCTGCTGGCCGTGAAAGCGCAGCGCGTCATACAGCAGGGCATCGCGATCGGGCCAGTAGCGCTCCAGCTGATCGCTGGCGAGGCCGCTTTCGCCAGCCAGCTGCTGCAGCGAGGTGGTCGCGGCCAGGCCGCTCTGTTCGAGCACATTCAGCGCATGCTCAAGGATCTGTTCGCGTTGCAAAAGACTCTCCTCCGGAATGCGGGCCCGGGCGCGTACGCCCGGGCAGTGTCGTGCAACCAGTTTCGTTTAACGCGGCAGATTGTGCAAATGGGCGCGGAAATCCGCGGCGTTAAGGAAGCCGGTGACGCGTGAATCGGCAATCTCTTTGCCCTGCGCATCAAAGAACAGGATGGTCGGCAGGCCAAGCACCTGCAGATGCTGCAGCAGCGCGTTATCCTGCGCGTTATTGGCTGTTACATTAGCCTGCAGCAGCTGCACGTTGCTCAGGGCGCTGCGCACGCCGTCATCGCTTAAGGTGTATTTTTCAAACTCTTTGCAGGCCACGCACCAGTCGGCATAGAGATCGACCATGGTGATACGGCCCTGCGCCTGCTGTAATGCGCTGTCCAGCTGCTGGCTGCTGCTGATGCGCTGAAACGGCAGGTGTGCGACGCTTTGCGTACTGCTGCTGCCAAATGCCCAGTCCTGCAGCGGGCGCGCCACCACCAGCGCAGCCGCCAGCATCAGAATCGGCAGCACACGCGCTGTGCCGCGCGCGCTGAGACTCAGGCTGAATGCCCAGGCAAAAAACGCCACGCCGAGCAGACTCCACAGCCGCAGTCCCCAGATATCGCCCAGCACGCGCTCCAGCAGAAACACCGGCAGCGCCAGAATCACAAAGCCAAAACCCTCTTTCACGCTCTGCATCCACGGACCGCTTTTCGGCAGCAGCCGGTTGCCGAACATCGTTACAGCAATCAGCGGCAGTCCCATGCCGAAGGCGTACAGCCACAGCGTGCCGGCACCGGCCCACAGATTACCGCTCTGCGCGATATACAGCAGGATGGCGCTGAGCGGCGCGGTGGTGCAGGGTGAGCAGATTAGCCCAGCCAGTGCGCCCATCATAAACACGCCCGCCAGCGAGCCGCCTTGCTGACGGTTGCTCCACAGCGTCAGACGCGTCTGGAGGCTGGCAGGCAGCTGCAGCGTGAACAGGCCAAACATCGACAGCGCCAGCAGCACAAACAGCACGGAGAGGCCGATCAACACGTAAGGATGCTGCAGCGCAGCCTGGAAACGCAGGCCCGCCGCAGCCACCACCATACCGAGCAGGGTGTAAGTCAGCGCCATACCCTGCACGTAGACCAGTGCGAGGGCGAACAGCCGGCCCAGCGAGTAGCGGCGCTGACCACCAAGAATGATGCCGGAGATCAGCGGATACATCGGCAGCACGCACGGCGTAAAGGCCACGCCGATGCCAATCAGCAGCGCCCACAGCGGCGAAAACGGCAGCGGCGTGCGGTGAGCGGCCGGTGATGCCGCCATTGCCGGCGGGGCGCTATCGGCAGCAATCGCCGTCAGCGGCACTGAGCGGGTCTCCGGCGGATAGCAGAAACCGGCTGCGGCGCAGCCCTGATAGGTCACGCTGAGCGTTGCACCGGCATCGGCCTGGCGCAGGGTGATCGGCAGCTTTACGTCCTGCGGATAGATTTCGCTCTTGCCGTAAAACTCATCTTCGTGTGGCTGGCCCGGCGGCAGCGTGACCGGTGCCAGCTGCGCATGTTGCGCGCTGATGTGGAATTGCTGGCGATAGAGGTAATAGCCGTCCTTCACTTTCCAGCTCAGCGTCAGCTGATGACCCTGCTGGCTGAAATCAAAGCCAAAGGCCTGATCGACCGGCACAAAGCGGTTGTTGGTGGTGGGCGAGAACAGGCTGGCCTGCGCCGACAGGCAAAACAGCAGTGCCAGGCACAGGCTTAACAGGCGGGAAAATCGAGCAGCCATGACGAATTAATCAGCTCCGGTGGCGAATGAGCCGCGATAATAACACGGCTCATTCGCCACGAGGTTTTCAGGATGTAACCACGACGCTACAGAATCAGGCTGCCGAACAGGAAGCCAAACGCCACCGAGAAGGTAATCGCCAGCACGCCGGGAATGATAAACGAGTGGTTGAACACGTACTTCCCAATGCGGGTCGAGCCGGTGTCATCCATCTCCACCGCGGCCAGCAGCGTCGGGTAGGTGGGCAGCACGAACAGCGCGGACACCGCGGCGAAGGAGGCGACCGCCGCCAGCGGCGATACGCCGAGCATCAGTGCCGCTGGCATCAGCGCTTTGGTGGTGGCCGCCTGCGAGTAGAGCAGCGTGGCAGCAAAGAACAGCACCAGCGCCAGCATCCACGGATAGCTCTGCAGCATGTCGCCGGCCAGCGTCTGGATGTCGCTCAGGTGCGCCTTGACAAAGGTATCGCCCAGCCAGGCGACGCCCATCACGCAGATACAGGCGCTCATGCCGGATTTAAACGTGCTGGCACTGAGGATTTCACCGGTTTCCACTTTGCAGGTCAGGCAAATCAGCGTAGCAACCGTCAGCATAAACACCACAATGGCTTCGTTACGCGGCAGCACCGGATTGCTGATCAGGCCCACGCTGTCGCTGATCGCCGTCGCGTACAGCACCACCGCCGCAATACCGATCAGGAACAGCAGCACCGCGCGTCTGGCACCCGGCTTGATGTGATAAACCTGCTCACCGCGCAGTGTCACTTCACCTTTCGCCAGGCGTGCCTGATAGACGTCATCTTCTTTGAGCTCTTTGCCGAGGAAGTTGGTGATCACGGCGGCACAGAAAATGGCCAGCATGGTGGCAGGCAGCGCGACACCGAGCAGCGCCAGATAACTGACGCCGCGCGGTTCAAGAATCGAGGCAAAAAATACCACTGCGGCTGAAAGCGGCGAGGCGGTGATGGCGATTTGCGACGCCACTACGGCTATCGACAGCGGGCGCGAAGGGCGTACGCCTTGCTCTTTGGCCACTTCCGCAATCACCGGCAGAGTTGAAAAAGCAGTGTGCCCGGTACCCGCCAGCAGCGTCATCGCATAGGTCACCAGCGGCGCAAGGAAAGTGACATAGCGCGGATGGCGGCGCAGCAGGCGTTCCGCCAGCCCGACCAGATAATCCATGCCGCCAGCCACCTGCATCGCGGCGATGGCCGCAATCACCGCCATAATGATCTCGATGACATCGAACGGGATCGCGCCGGGTTTCATGCCGCAAACCAGCGTCAGCACCAGCACGCCTAAACCGCCGGCAAAGCCAATGCCGATGCCGCCGAGGCGCGCACCCAGCCAGATCGCCAGCAGGACAATGAGCAATTCCACCACTACCATAGTTTCACTCCCTGAAGTGCCGCCACACGCAGCCACTTTAGTTATAGACGTCAAAATAAAAAAGCACGCCGTATTGTATACAGGCGTGCTTCAGACGACTTGATCCGGAACGGATTACTGTTCGTTTTCGTCGGTGTAGCGTTTGGCTTTGTATTCCGGGTGCATCAGGTTCTGGATGGAGAAAATATCGTCCAGCTCGGCTTCGGTCAGCAGACCGCGTTCCAGCACCACTTCGCGTACGCTCTTACCGGTTTCAGCACAAATTTTCCCGACGATATCGCCGTTGTGATGGCCGATGTACGGGTTGAGGTAAGTGACGATACCAATGGAGTTGAACACGTAGGCTTCACAGACCGCTTTGTTGGCGGTGATGCCGTTCACGCATTTTTCCAGCAGGTTGTAGCAGGCGTTGGTCAGGATGCTGATCGACTCAAACAGCGCCTGGCCAATCACCGGCTCCATCACGTTGAGCTGCAGCTGACCGGCTTCGGAAGCCATGGTCACCGTGGTGTCGTTGCCAATCACTTTAAAGCACACCTGATTGACCACTTCCGGTACCACCGGGTTAACTTTCGCTGGCATGATCGAAGAACCGGCCTGCAGTTCCGGCAGGTTGATTTCGTTCAGGCCGGCGCGCGGACCGGATGACAGCAGGCGCAGGTCGTTACAGATTTTCGACAGTTTCACGGCCAGGCGCTTCAGCGCTGAGTGCACCATGACGTAAGCGCCGCAGTCTGAGGTGGCTTCAATCAGATCTTCGGCAGGCACCACCGGCAGGTTGCTGACTTCCGCCAGGCGCTGTACCGCCAACTGCTGGTAGCCGTCCGGCGTGTTGAGGCGTGTGCCGATCGCCGTGGCGCCGAGGTTAACCTCCAGCAGCAGTTCGGCGGTGCGCAGAATGCTGCGCGTCTCTTCGTTCAGCAGCACGTTAAACGCGTGGAACTCCTGACCGAGCGACATCGGCACCGCGTCCTGCAGCTGGGTGCGGCCCATTTTCAGGATGTTTTCAAACTCCACCGCTTTGCGCTGAAAACCTTCGCTCAGCTGGCCAATCGCGTCGAGCAGTTTGAGGATCGAGGCGTAAACCGCAATGCGGAAACCGGTAGGATAAGCGTCGTTAGTGGACTGACACTTATTCACGTGATCGTTCGGGTTGAGGTACTGATATTCACCTTTCTGGTGACCCATCAGTTCCAGACCGATGTTAGCCAGCACTTCGTTGGTGTTCATGTTGACTGAGGTGCCCGCGCCGCCCTGATAGACATCAACCGGGAACTGGTCCATGCACTTACCGTTGTTCAGCACTTCATCACAAGCCTGAATGATGGTGTTGGCGATGTGGCGGGGGATGGTTTGCAGCTCTTTGTTGGCGAGCGCGGCGGCTTTTTTCACCATCACCATGCCGCGAACAAACTCAGGGATGTCACTGATTTTACTGTTACTGATATAGAAGTTCTCAATCGCACGCAGAGTATGAACACCGTAATAGGCATCTGCCGGAACTTCACGCATGCCTAACAGGTCTTCTTCGATACGAATGTTGTTCGCCATGATTACCTTCTTATTATTGCTGCTGTGTTACTGCCGGGCATCCGGAATGGATGGGCGGCGAATAACGTGCAGGTGAAGCAATTATATTGTCGTGGAATACCAGTGCCGACATTTTATCCATCTTCGGGCTGGCGAGCACGATCATATTCTGTCACTGCAGAAATGCTTGTGCACAGATCACTTTACGGACATTTGCTGGCCCAGCGGTAATAACGATATGTGATGTACTTCGCAATTTTAAGTCAGTGGCATAAATTTAACAGCGGCGGTTGAATTTCCCCGGCCGCGTGCCCATCTCATACGTTATGGTCATGCTGACCCTTCAATTTTGCTGCCCCGCACGCTGCGTGGCGGCGCGACTCACAGGAGATATCGGTGCGCTGGTTACCGTTAGTGATTTTTTTTGTTCTGGCCTGGATTGAGATCTCAATTTTCATCCAGGTGGCGCACGCGCTCGGCGTGCTGCTGACCATGCTGCTGGTGATTTTTACCTCGTGCATTGGTGTGTCGCTGGTGAAAAATCAGGGCATGAAGAACTTTATGCTGATGCAGGAGAAGCTAGCGCGTAACGAGAGCCCGGCGGCGGAGATGATCAAAAGCGTGTCGCTGATCATCGCTGGTTTTCTGCTGCTGCTGCCGGGCTTCTTTACCGATTTCCTCGGCCTGCTGCTGTTGCTGCCGCCGGTGCAGAAGCACCTGACGCTAAAACTGATGCCGCACCTGCGCGTATGGCGCGGCCCGGGGCAGGGCCCGGATAGCGGCGTCACCATGGACGGCGAGTTTGAGCGCAAAGATCAGGATCGTATCGGTCACGATAAAGATCGCTGAATGTAAGCGGGGCGGCGTAAGCCGCCCTTTTTGCTGTCTTTTTCGTCATCTGTTACGCAAACGAAAATTTTTTATTTTTTTGCCCTTGAAAGCCCCTTTTCTGCCCCTATCTCTCTCTCCACGAGGCCGGAACCCTCAAGCCCGGCGTTCAACCCAAAAATGAATGATTGGACTTCTCAAAGGAGAGCTATCAAATGAAAATTCGTCCGTTGCACGATCGCGTTATCGTCAAGCGTAAAGAAGTTGAAGCCAAATCTGCTGGCGGTATCGTTCTGACCGGCTCAGCAGCAGGCAAATCAACCCGCGGTGAAGTACTGGCTGTTGGCAATGGCCGCATCCTGGAAAACGGCGACGTGAAGCCGCTGGACGTGAAAGTGGGTGATCTGGTGATTTTCAGCGAAGGCTACGGTGCCAAGACTGAGAAAATCGACAACGAAGAAGTTCTGATCATCTCTGAAAGCGACATTCTGGCGATTGTTGAAGCGTAATTTACGCGTAATTCACTGAACGAAACGAATTTAAGGGATATTTGAAATGGCAGCTAAAGACGTAAAATTCGGTAATGACGCACGCGTAAAAATGCTGCGTGGCGTGAACGTACTGGCAGATGCAGTAAAAGTTACCCTGGGCCCGAAAGGCCGTAACGTGGTTCTGGATAAATCTTTTGGTGCACCGACCATCACTAAAGATGGTGTTTCTGTGGCACGTGAAATCGAGCTGGAAGACAAGTTCGAGAACATGGGTGCGCAGATGGTGAAAGAAGTCGCTTCTAAAGCTAACGACGCAGCAGGCGACGGCACCACCACCGCTACCGTTCTGGCACAGGCTATCGTCAACGAAGGCCTGAAAGCCGTCGCGGCGGGCATGAACCCAATGGATCTGAAGCGCGGTATCGATAAAGCCGTTGCAGCAGCCGTTGAAGAGCTGAAAACCCTGTCTGTACCATGCCAGGATTCCCGCGCTATCGCGCAGGTAGGTACCATTTCTGCCAACTCCGATGAAAGCGTCGGTACCCTGATCGCTCAGGCGATGGACAAAGTGGGTAAAGAAGGCGTGATCACCGTTGAAGAAGGCACCGGTCTGCAGGACGAGCTGGACGTGGTTGAAGGTATGCAGTTCGACCGTGGCTACCTGTCTCCGTACTTCATCAACAAGCCAGAAACCGGTGCAGTGGAGCTGGAAAGCCCATTCATCCTGCTGGCTGACAAGAAAATCTCTAACATCCGCGAAATGCTGCCAGTGCTGGAAGCTGTGGCGAAAGCCGGCAAACCACTGCTGATCATCGCAGAAGACGTGGAAGGCGAAGCGCTGGCTACGCTGGTGGTCAACACCATGCGCGGTATCGTGAAAGTGGCTGCGGTGAAAGCACCGGGCTTCGGCGACCGTCGTAAAGCGATGCTGCAGGATATTGCTATCCTGACCGGCGGTACCGTGATCTCTGAAGAGATCGGTATGGAGCTGGAAAAAGCGACGCTGGAAGACCTGGGTCAGGCAAAACGCGTGGTGATCAACAAAGACACCACCACCATCATCGATGGTGTGGGCGATCAGGGCGCAATCTCTGGCCGCGTGACGCAGATCCGTCAGCAGATCGAAGAAGCGACGTCTGACTACGACAAAGAGAAACTGCAGGAGCGCGTTGCAAAACTGGCAGGCGGTGTAGCCGTACTGAAAGTAGGCGCAGCGACTGAAGTTGAGATGAAAGAGAAGAAAGCACGCGTTGAAGATGCCCTGCACGCTACCCGTGCTGCGGTTGAAGAAGGCGTGGTTGCCGGTGGTGGTGTCGCGCTGGTGCGTGTTGCGGCGAAAATCGCAGCATCTGGCCTGAAAGGTCAGAACGAAGACCAGAACGTCGGTATCAAGGTTGCTCTGCGTGCGATGGAAGCGCCACTGCGTCAGATCGTTTCTAACGCCGGTGAAGAGCCATCTGTGGTTGCTAACAACGTGAAAGCGGGCGACGGTAACTACGGTTACAACGCACAGACCGAAGAGTACGGCAACATGATCGACTTCGGTATCCTGGATCCAACCAAAGTGACCCGTTCTGCGCTGCAGTACGCATCTTCTGTGGCCGGTCTGATGATCACCACCGAAGCGATGGTCACCGACCTGCCGAAAAGCGACGCACCTGACTTAGGTGCTGGCGCTGGCGGCATGGGTGGCATGGGCGGTATGGGCGGCATGATGTAATTGCCCTGAACGTCTGAGCTGTTGAGAAACCCCCGATCGGAAACGGTCGGGGGTTTTTCTTTTGCCGGCGAACAAGGTATAAGTAAGGGCGCAATACTTCGGCTTTGCGGGTTTAGGGCAATGAATGTTCAGAAAAAATGTGCGCTTTTCTGCTACGCTGCCGCCCGACACTGATGATAATAAATGGGGATTATAATGCGGATTAACCTCTCGCTCGGACTGGCAGTCGGTACCTTACTGCTGGCGGGCTGTAGCACCTCCAACCAACTGAGTGCCGCCGGCGAACGTGTCACCTTTGTTGATCAACAGCCAGGCAGCCAATGTCAGCTGCTGGGCAATGTTACCGGCTCGCAGAGCAACTGGCTGACCGGCTCAGGCGGTGAAGGCAGTTCACTGCGCGGCGCGGCCAACGACCTGCGTAACCGCGCAGCAGAGATGGGCGGCAACGTGATTTATGGTGCCACCAGCCCGACGCAGAACCTGCTGTCTGCCTTTGCCCCGCTCGACAGCAAAATGTCGGGTCAGGTGTATAAGTGCCCGTAATGGCAGAGCAGCAATAAAAAAGCCGCGAGAGCGGCTTTTTTGTTTTTGAGTTCAGTCCCTGCGCGGTCGCCATCAATGGCGACACTACGGTGATGGCGCCAGCTGCCCGGTGCGCATGAATGCGCACCGGGCAGCTGGCAGGGAACGTCACTCCTGACGCAGCTGCAGATCCAGCGGCGTTTTGCTCGGCTCACCACCAATTTCCCGCGCCAGCTTCGGCACCATATAGCCCGATACCATGGTCAGCAGCTGCCGCACCAGCGCCCGCGCCTGCTCATCCGGCACAAAGAAGTGCGCCGCCCCCTGCACCTTATCCAGCACATGTAAATAGTAGGGCAGGATGCCGGCATCAAACAGCGCATTGCTGAGCTGTGCCAGAGTCTGCGCATCGTCATTAACGCCGCGCAGCAGCACGCTCTGGTTCAGCAGGGTGACGCCGGCGCGCTTCAGCCTCTGCATGCGTTCGCGCAGCGCCTCGTCAATCTCCTGCGCGTGGTTGATGTGGCTGACCAGCAGCACCTGCAGACGCGTATCCGCCAGCAGCTGGCATAGCCCTTCGGTAATGCGCGCCGGGATCACTACCGGCAGCCGGCTGTGAATGCGCAGGCGTTTCAGGTGCGGAATGTTTTCCAGCGCGCCAATCAGCCACGCCAGCTCCTGATCTTTCGCCATCAGCGGATCGCCGCCGGAGAAGATGATCTCGTCGAGCTCGGGATGGGCGGCAATGTAATCAATCGCCGCCTGCCAGTTGCGCTTGTTGCCCTGATTATCCTGATAGGGGAAATGCCGGCGGAAGCAGTAGCGACAGTTCACCGCGCAGCCGCCCTTGACCAGCAGCAGCGCGCGGTTTCTATACTTATGCAGTAAGCCCGGCACCACGCTGCTCTGCTCATCGAGCGGATCGGTGCTGTAGCCCGGCGCATCGGTAAACTCCTGACGGCTGGTCAGCACCTGCAGCAGCAGCGGGTCCTGCGCATTGCCGCGCTGCATGCGCTGAATAAAGGCGCGCGGTACGCGCAGGGCGAACAGACGGCGCGCCTCGCTCCCGGCTGCCAGATCCGCGTGGTTTTCGAGGGCTAAAAGTTGCAGTAATTCAGCAGGATCGGTGACAACATCAGCAAGTTGCTGCAACCAATCTTCTCTGACGGGGGGATTTAGGGTTACAATGTGTGCCATTTTTTTGGCTATTACCAGTTAATATCTACAGAGGGCCTTTATGGCGACTTATCTTAGCAACGATTTTCGTGCCGGTCTTAAAATCATGTTCGAAGGCGAACCCTATGCCATCGAATCCAGTGAATTCGTTAAGCCGGGTAAAGGCCAGGCGTTTGCACGTGTTAAAATGCGTCGTCTGCTGACCGGTTCACGCGTTGAGAAAACCTTCAAGTCTACCGACTCCGCCGAAGGCGCAGACGTGCGTGACATGACGCTGCAGTACTCCTACAACGACGGTGACTTCTTCTACTTCATGCACCCGGAAACCTTCGAACAGTATCAGGTTGAAGCCAAGGTGCTGGACGACGTGACCAAATGGCTGCAGGACAACGCCGAGTGTATCGTAACCCTGTGGAACGATAAACCGATCGCCGTTCAGCCACCGAACTTCATCGAAGCTGAAATCACCGAAACTGACCCAGGTCTGAAAGGTGATACTGCCGGTACCGGCGGCAAGCCAGCGACGCTGTCTACCGGCGCCGTGATCAAAGTGCCACTGTTCGTACAGATTGGCGAAGTGGTAAAAGTGGACACCCGCTCTGGCGAATACGTTTCCCGCGTAAAATAATCGTCAAATCAGGCGCATCATCGATGCGCCTTTTTTATTTCCGCGCTCTTCCCCCCACCGCGTCCGCGTCTTTTTTCAGCAGCTTAACCGCCATCATGGCGTATCCGGTCTATGCTTTAAAAGCTGTACTTTTACTGCAACCAACAAGGATATGGCTATGTTAAAGAAAAGTATTGTCGCGATTTTCTCGGTACTGGTGCTTTCCTCGCTGCTTTCTGCCTGTAACACCACGCGTGGCGTAGGCGAAGATGTTGAAGCGGGCGGTCAGGCAATTCAGCGCAGCGCGCAGTAACTAAAACCGGTGCGAAACTTGCTTTCGTACCGGCTTTCTCTTCCTCCTGTTGTCCTGCCAGCACCTGTGATTTCTGAAACTGCCTGCCGCGACGGCGGTGCCGTTGTTTGCCGTCAGCAATACGGGTAGACTTCCTCCCCTTGTCTGTATAAGGAGTCATCACCATGAGCGAAACGGCAAGCTGGCAGCCGAGCGCACCCATTGCCAATTTGTTGAAACGCGCCGCCATCCTGGCGGAAATCCGGCGTTTCTTTGCCGATCGCGGCGTACTGGAAGTGGATACGCCTGCCATGAGCCAGGCGACGATCACCGACATCCACCTGGTGCCATTCCAGACGCGCTTTGTCGGACCTGGCGCGGCAGACGGGCGCGATCTGTGGCTGATGACCAGTCCGGAATATCACATGAAGCGCCTGCTGGCGGCGGGCAGCGGCCCGATTTATCAGATGGGGCGCTGCTTCCGTAATGAAGAGGCCGGGCGCCACCATAATCCGGAATTCACCATGCTGGAGTGGTATCGGCCGCACTACGACATGTATCGGCTGATGAACGAAGTCGACGACCTGCTGCAGCAGGTGCTGGAGTGCGACAGCGCCGAATCGCTATCGTATCAGCAGGCGTTTATCCGTCATCTGGAGATCGATCCGCTGTCGGCGGACAAGGCGCAGCTGCGCGAAGCGGCGGAAAAGCTGGGTGAGGGCGAGCTGGCGAATCGCGAAGACGATCGCGACACGCTGCTGCAGCTGCTGTTTATGCTGGGCGTGGAACCGAAAATTGGTCTCGATAAGCCGTGCTTCGTCTATCACTTCCCGGCCAGTCAGGCGGCGCTGGCGGAGATCAGTACCGAAGATCACCGCGTGGCAGAGCGTTTTGAGGTCTATTACAAAGGCGTGGAGCTGGCCAATGGTTTCCGCGAACTGACCGACAGCCGCGAACAGCGTCAGCGCTTTGAGCAGGATAATCGTCGTCGCGCTGCGCGCGGTTTGCCACAGCATCCGATTGATACTTACCTGCTGGATGCGCTGGCGCACGGCATGCCGGCCTGTTCCGGCGTGGCGCTGGGCGTCGATCGCCTGATTATGCTGGCGCTGAAGGCCGATGCGCTCAGTGAGGTGATCGCTTTCCCGGTCGATCGCAGCTAGTTACGCCGCGTTTCTGCACACCCGGCCGCGGCTCAGCGACAGCGCTGTCCGCGGCCGGATGCGTTTACGGCGAGGTATTATTGGCCGCTTCCGGAAACTCCTGGATGGTAACCGGCAGCGTCATCTTCTGCTCATTGCGCAGCACCTGCACATCAATCACCGATCCCGGGCGGATTTCCGCCACCTGGTCCATGGTCTCCTGCGCGGACAGCGCCGGCTTACCGTTCACCTGCAGCAGGACATCGTTGGCCTGAATGCCGGCGCGATCCGCCGGACCGCCCGGCGTCACTTCACTGACGATAATGCCCTGCACCCGATCGAGGTTGCTGCCCTGACCGTGCAGCGGCGGCAGTTCGCGCCCGGTAATGCCGATATAACCGCGGATCACCCGGCCATCGCGAATCAGCTTATCCATGATTTTGGTCGCCAGCGCGGTCGGAATGGCAAAACCAATGCCTTCCGGAGTTTCGCCGTCGTTGCTTTTGTCGAAGGTCAGCGTGTTGATGCCCATCAGCTCGCCCAGCGAGTTAATCAGCGCGCCGCCGGAGTTCCCCTGGTTGATCGAGGCATCGGTTTGCAGGAAGTTCTGCCGACCGGAGGAGCTCAGACCGATGCGGCCGGTGGCGCTGATGATGCCCTGGGTGACCGTCTGGCCGAGGTTGTACGGGTTGCCAATCGCCATCACCACATCACCAATATGCGCGACACGTTTGGCGTTAATCGGGATTACCGGCAGATTAGAGGCGCTGATTTTTAACACCGCCAGATCGGTCATGGCGTCGGAGCCCACCAGCGTCGCTTCAAAAAAGCGTCCGTCCTGCAGCGCGACGATAATCTGGTCAGCGTTATTGATGACATGTTTGTTGGTGAGGATGTAGCCTTTCGCGTTCATGATGACGCCGGAACCGAGCGTGGTAATGCCGCGATTATTGTTACCGTGCGCGCTGCGGTTATAGACGTTGACCACCGCCGGCACAGCACGGCGCACGCCCTGATTGAAACTGAAGGGCGCTTCATCGGCGCTGCTGTCGTGATCAAAGGTGACGTTGCTGCCCATTCGCAGCGCCGGGATCGCGACAAGCAGTAAACCTGCCACGATCAGGCCCATCACCACAGAACGTAAAAGTTTAAGAAACATGGTGTTATTTCAGGCAAGAGTTGATCGCAGGGCAGAATAGCACGAGAAGGGCGGACAAACACCTGCTTGTCCGCCCGTTGCGAGGATTATCGCAGAAGCAGGTAAATACTCTCGTCGCCGCGCACCACGTTCAGCGCCAGTACCGGCGGTTTGCCCTCCAGCACTTTGCGCATTTCGGCGAGGCTCTGCACCCGCGTACGGTTAACGCCGACAATCACATCGTCTTTCTGCAGGCCAACCTGTTCTGCCGGCGTGCCTTTTTCGATGGTATCGACTTTGACCCCTTTATCGCCGGCTTTGGTATTGCCGTCACTGAGCGTGGCGCCCTGCAGCGCTGGCGACATCAGCTGGGCGCTGGCGGTACTCTGCGCGCTCTGTTCCAGCGTTACGGTCACCGTCAGCGGTTTGCCATCGCGCAGCAGACCGATTTTCACCTGCTGGCCTGGCGGCGTGGTGCCGACTTTCACCCGCAGCTCGGCAAAGCTGGTAATTGGCTTATCGTTAATGGCGGTAATGATGTCGCCCGCTTTGATGCCCGCCTGTTCCGCCGCCGACTTCGGCAGCACTTCAGAGACAAATGCCCCGCGCTGCGCATCGACGTTAAACGCTTTCGCGATATCGGCGGTCATTTCTGTCCCTTTGATCCCGAGCTGACCGCGCTTCACTTCGCCGAACTGAATCAGCTGCTGCGCCAGATTCATCGCCATATTGCTGGGGATGGCAAAGCCAATACCAATGTTGCCGCCGCTCGACGCCAGAATGGCGGTGTTAATGCCGATCAGCTCGCCGTTGAGGTTCACCAGCGCGCCGCCGGAGTTGCCACGGTTGATGGCGGCATCGGTCTGAATAAAGTTCTCCAGCCCTTCCAGATTCAGCCCGCTGCGGCCCAGCGCCGAAATAATGCCGGACGTCGCCGTCTGGCCGAGGCCGAACGGGTTGCCGATCGCCACGGCGAAGTCACCCACTTTCAGCGCGTCAGAATCAGCAATTTTCACCTGCGTGAGGTTTTTTGCGCCTTCTACCTGAATCAGCGCGATGTCGGTTTGCTCGTCATGACCAATCAGCTTTGCGTCATATTCGTTGCCATCGCTCAGCTGCACGCTGATTTTATCCGCACCGTTTACCACGTGATTGTTGGTCAGAATGTAGCCTTTGGCCGCGTCGATGATGACGCCGGAACCCAGTCCTTCAAATGGCTGTGGCTGAGACTGGCCGGGCGCCTGGCCAAAGAAGCGCTTCAGCGGCTCGGGAATATCCTGGCCCTGCTGACCGCTGTCGGTGCCCTCGACATGCACGCTGACCACCGCCGGCAGCACTTTTTCCAGCATCGGTGCCAGGCTTGGCAGTGCTTGTCCCTGAATCTGTGCCGGCAACGTGGCCATGGCACCCGGCGTCGCCGCCAGACTCATCCCAATGCTCAAGGCTAATGCGCTTAACAGTCGTGCTTGTTTTTTCATTGCTATGACGCTCTCGCTGCGAAAAGGGGGATAAAAGAAGTGTGACAGTTATTGGTAATAAGCGTTCGGAAAACAAAAAGGGCACAGCCATGCTGTGCCCCAAAACGATTAACTGCGGGTGGTGCGTTCGCCGCTGCGCAGCAGGCCCGATGCGCCTTCAGAGTAGTCGCGCGGGATCTGCACCGGCGCCTGGTCGTTATCGGCCTCGGCTTCCGTCAGCTGGTAAGCAAACGGGTTTTTCTCGCCCGGCAGATTTGGCAGCAGGTCATTCGACCCTTTCGCCATGTGCTGATACAGCTGGCGATAGTCGCGCGCCATGTTGTCCAGCAACTCTGCGCTGCGCGCAAAGTGGTTGGTGAGCTCTTCGCGGTAATCCGCCAGCTCCGCTTTGGATTTTTCCAGTTCGTACTGCATGCTGCGCTGCTCACGCAGCTTTTTGTTGCCAAAACGCATCGCTACCGCGCCGACAATAATGCCAATCACTAAACCAATCAGCCCGTATTCCCAGGTCATAATGACTCCCGTGTAATTTCCGTTGCTTCGTAGGGCATTGCTTCTGTTTCAACTTCAATAGTAGCCACTATACCCGTTAATCCATCGGAAGTGGAATCCTCGGGCTGTATCGCTTAGTGTAGAGCGGCCTAATTTTCGACAACCGACACGTGAATCGGACTTTTTCAGGGATTCTGAGAGAACCATGCAAACCTCATCTCCGCTTGCGCGCTATGAGCAGGCGCTGTCGCAGGGCGAGTTTCGTCCGGACGATGTACAACGTGACGCCATCACCCGTTTAGATCGCATTCAGCAAGGCCTGATTGCCCGCCAGCAGCAGCCGCAGCCGGCAGCTAAAGGGCTGTTTGGCCGCTTATCAAAGCT
This sequence comes from Pantoea dispersa, assembly GCF_019890955.1. Lineage (NCBI taxonomy): Bacteria > Pseudomonadati > Pseudomonadota > Gammaproteobacteria > Enterobacterales > Erwiniaceae > Pantoea > Pantoea dispersa. The sequence continues at coordinate 3,488,619 of NZ_CP082346.1, read as the reverse complement.
GATGAATAAAGCGCCGGAGAGCCATGAAGCGCCGGTGCGTGGCCTGTATATGTGGGGCGGCGTCGGACGCGGTAAAACCTGGGTAATGGATCTGTTTTTTCAGTCTATTCCTGGCGATCGCAAACTGCGTCTGCATTTCCATCGCTTCATGCTGCGCGTGCACGAAGAGTTAACGCAGCTGCAGGGCCACAGCGACCCGCTGCTGATAGTCGCTGACCGTTTCAAAGCGGAAACCGATATTCTCTGTTTCGACGAGTTTTTTGTCTCCGACATTACCGACGCAATGCTGCTTGGTACCCTGATGGAAGCACTGTTTGCCCGCGGCATTACGCTGGTGGCGACCTCCAACATTCCGCCGGATGAGCTGTACCGCAACGGCCTGCAGCGGGCGCGTTTTCTGCCGGCTATCGAGCAGATTAAGCGCCACTGCGATGTGATGAATGTCGATGCCGGCATTGATTATCGCCTGCGCACCCTGACATCGGCCCATCTGTGGAATTTCCCGCTTAACGACACAACGCACGCGGAGATGGAGCGCATGTTCAGCGCGCTGTCCGGTAAACCGCGCGGCGACGCGCCGGTGCTGGAGATTAACCATCGTCAGCTGCCGACGCTTGGCGTTCATGAAGGCGTACTGGCCATCAACTTCCTCGCGCTGTGCGGTGAAGGGCGCAGCCAGCACGATTACATTGAGCTGTCGCGCCGCTTCCACAGCGTGCTGCTGTACGATGTGCCGGTGATGATTTACAAAACGGAAGACCAGGCGCGGCGGTTCCTCGCGCTGGTGGATGAGTTCTACGAGCGCCACGTCAAGCTGGTGGTGGCGGCAGAAACCTCGCTGTTTGAAATCTATCAGGGCACGCGGCTGAAATTCGAATATCAGCGCTGTCTCTCGCGCCTGCAGGAGATGCAGAGCGAGGAGTATCTTCGCCTGCCGCACCTGCCCTGAGGGGCAAACAGAAATCACCGCTTCGGGCGCAAAAAGAGTCGATCTTTAGATTCGACTTCTCTATAATCTTGCGACCCCACGTTACAGCACAGGCTTTCTTTTCCCGGAAAACTGTGTGATCCGGTAACTCTACCTGAGGGGGTGGGCTTGCTGGGCGAATTGGTCGTGTGAGCCTCAATCGTTAACTTAGCGTTTGGGATTTCACCAACGTGTAACTTTTATTTGGGTAAGCTTTTCAATGAAAACTTTTACAGCTAAACCAGAAACCGTACAGCGTGACTGGTATGTTGTTGACGCAACTGGCAAAACCCTGGGTCGCCTGGCGACTGAACTGGCGCGCCGTCTGCGTGGTAAGCACAAAGCGGAATACACTCCGCACGTTGATACCGGTGATTACATCATCGTTCTGAACGCTGACAAAGTTGCTGTAACCGGCAACAAGCGTAACGACAAGATTTACTATCACCACACTGGCCACATCGGTGGTATCAAGCAAGCGACCTTTGCAGAGATGATCGAACGCCGTCCTGAGCGTGTGATTGAAATCGCGGTTAAAGGCATGCTGCCAAAAGGCCCACTGGGTCGTGCTATGTACCGTAAACTGAAAGTTTACGCAGGTAACGAGCACAACCACGCGGCGCAGCAACCGCAAGTTCTTGACATTTAATCGGGATTATAGGCAATGGCTGAAACTCAAAACTACGGCACTGGTCGCCGCAAAAGCTCTGCCGCTCGCGTCTTTATCAAGCCGGGTAGCGGTAACATCGTAATTAACCAGCGCTCTCTGGAGCAGTACTTCGGTCGTGAGACTGCACGCATGGTCGTGCGTCAGCCGCTGGAGCTGGTTGATATGGTTGGTAAACTGGACCTGTACATCACCGTTAAAGGTGGTGGTATTTCTGGTCAGGCTGGTGCGATCCGTCACGGTATCACCCGCGCTCTGATGGAATACGACGAGTCTCTGCGTTCTGAACTGCGTAAAGCGGGCTTCGTTACCCGTGACGCGCGTCAGGTTGAACGTAAGAAAGTCGGTCTGCGTAAAGCACGCCGTCGTCCACAGTTCTCCAAGCGTTAATTGCTGGCTGCTTCGGCAGTTACAATTGGCTCAAAAAACCCGCTTCGGCGGGTTTTTTATTGCCTGAATCGCGGCTTTTTCAGCGCAAAAACGCGAGCTTTCCCCGCATTTTGCCCGCAAATGATTATCCCCGCCCCACAAGCTGCTTAAAATCTGGTAAACTGACTGACACTTTGCGCCCGCGAGTCGCGGCGTTGTGCATACTGCTCCTGTCGGGACGACCGGACAATGCCCGTAACGCCCGGCTGTGTGCGAATCTGATGAGCAGGTGAGTCGCCGCGTGGTTGGCTATTCGCAGTATTTTTTTGTGAACAAACTTGGAGGTTTTCATGGCTGTCGCTGCCAACAAACGTTCGGTAATGACGCTGTTTTCTGGTCCGACTGACATTTTCAGCCATCAGGTACGTATCGTGCTGGCTGAGAAGGGCGTCAGCGTGGAGATCGAGCAGGTTGAAACGGATAATCTGCCGCAGGATCTGATTGACCTCAACCCGTATCGCACTGTGCCAACGCTGGTCGACCGTGAACTGACGCTGTATGAATCCCGCATCATCATGGAATACCTCGATGAGCGTTTCCCGCATCCGCCACTGATGCCGGTTTATCCGGTCGCGCGCGGTGAAAGCCGTCTGATGATGCACCGCATTGAGCAGGACTGGTACAGCCTGATGCGTACCATTGAAACCAGCAGCGGTGCCGAAGCCGATGCCGCGCGCAAGCAACTGCGCGAAGAGCTGCTGGCCATTGCGCCGCTGTTCTCACGTACGCCGTTCTTTATGAGCGAAGAGTTCAGCCTGGTTGACTGCTATCTGGCGCCGCTGTTGTGGCGTCTGCCGCAGCTGGGTGTGGATCTGGCTGGCGCAGGTTCGAAAGAGCTGAAAGGCTACATGACGCGCGTATTTGAACGTGACTCCTTCCTCGCTTCTTTGACGGAAGCCGAACGTGAAATGCGCCTGCAAGCCCGGGGCTAATCTATGGAAATGTCGCAACTTACTGCCCGCCGTCCCTATCTGCTGCGGGCCTTTTATGAATGGCTGCTCGACAACCAGCTGACGCCGCATCTGGTGGTGGATATCAATCTGCCTGGCGTACAGGTGCCGCTGGAGTACGCTCGTGACGGACAGATTGTCCTGAACATCGCGCCGCGCGCGGTGGGCAACCTTGAGCTTGCCAACGATCAGGTGCGCTTCAATGCGCGTTTCGGCGGCGTGCCGCGCCAGGTATCTGTGCCGATGGCTGCGGTGCTGGCGATTTACGCGCGCGAAAACGGCGCCGGCACCATGTTCGAACCGGAGCCCGCGTATGAGCTGTCCGGCGACGAGCAGGAAGGCGGCCAGGAAGAGACGTTAATGTCGGTGATTGATGGTGACCGTCCGGACGATGCGACGGATGACGACTCTTCACCGGATGACGAACCGCCGCCGCGCGGTGGACGTCCTTCACTGCGCGTAGTGAAGTAAATCGCGGAAAATAAAAAACGGGCTGATTAGCCCGTTTTTTTATGCCTGTGTCGCGGCGCGGCTTAGTGCGCAGCAGACCAAAGGGAGCGCAGCGCTCCGTTTGTACCGATCTTAATAAACGTCGCGCAGATAACGCTTATCTTTCTTCAGCTGATCGATATAGGCTGCGGCACGCTCGCTGGAAAGACCACCGAACTGACGCACCACTTCATACAGCGCGGCGTCGACATCTTTCGCCATGCGTGAGGCATCGCCACAGACGTAGAAGTAGGCGCCTTCCTGCAGCCAGGCGTACAGCTCAGCGCCTTTCTCCAGCATGCGGTTCTGCACGTAAATCTTCTCTTCCTGATCGCGGGAGAAGGCCAGGTCGAGATGCGTCAGCAGACCGCTCTGCTGCCAGCCCGCCAGCTCATCCGCGTAAATGTAATCATGTTCCTGATGCTGGTCGCCGAAGAACAGCCAGTTTTTACCTTCAGCACCGGTCGCCTGGCGCTCCTGCAGGAAGGCGCGGAACGGCGCGATGCCGGTACCCGGACCGACCATGATCAGCGGGGCGTTATTATTCGCCGGCACGCGGAACGCTTTGTTCGGCGAAATAAAGATCGCCGGCTTCTCTCCGCGACGCACGCGTTCAGCCAGATAGGTGGAGCACACGCCTTTACGCTCGCGGCCACCGCTGTGATAGCGCACGGAAGCGATGGTCAGATGCACCTGGTTAGGGTGCGCCTTCGAGCTGGACGAAATGGAGTAAGCACGGTGCTGCAGCGGACGCAGCATCGCCACCAGCTCCGGCACCGACAGATTACGCTTCAGTTCGAGCTGCAGCAGATCCAGCGTATCTTTGCCCCACAGCCAGTTAGCCAGCGTGTCTTTATCGTCGTGCTGCAGGACGTGCAGCAGCTCCTGGTTGGTGGTGTGCTGTCCGACCCACTCAATCAGCTTGCGCGACGGCTCAGAAATCTCGAACTGATAGGTCAGCAGATCGCCGAGGTTACGGTCAAAGCCCGGCACCGGGGTTTCGTAGTCGGCTTTCAGCTCGCTCAGCAGCAGGCTCACCAGACCGGCATCGTTCACCGGGATCACGCCCAGCGCATCACCGGCTTCGTATTTCAGGCCGCTGTCGCTCAGGTCAAATTCGAAGTGACGGATATCTTTGGCGGACTGCTCGCCGGACAGACGCTTATTGGTCACCAGCGCCGCCGCGTAAGGATTTTGCTTGTTGCTGCCCGGGATCACCGGCGCTTCCGGCGCGCTCTCCAGCACCGTGCCGCTGCTGCCCGCGCTGGCGGCAAACTGTGGCATGGCGCTGCCAATCCACTCGCTGGAAGGCTCTTCGTAATCGATGTCGCAGTCGATGCGATCCACCACGCGTTTCGCCCCCAGCTGCTCCAGGCGCATATCAATGAACTTACCGGCCTGGCAGAAACCGTCGTAGCCGGTATCGCCGATTGCCAGCACGGCAAAGTGCATCTGCTCCAGACGCGGCGCGGTGCTGGCTGAGATGGCCTGCCAGAACAGCTGTGCGTTGTCTGGCATTTCGCCTTCGCCGTAGGTGGAGGTGACGATCAGTACATGACGCATGGTGGCGAACACATCCAGATCCACTTCACCCAGCGCCTGCACTACCGGCACCAGGCCTTTAGCGCGCGCCGCCTTGGCTGCGGTCTGCGCCAGCGCTTCGGCGTTACCGGTCTGGGAACCAAACAGAATATGCAGCTGGGTGGTGGCGCTGGCGCCCGCTGCCGGTGCGGTCTGCTTGTCTTCTAATACCAGCAGGCGCGAGTGGAGACCGGCGAGAAACCCCGCCAGCCAGTATTTCTGTTCGCCGTTAAACGGCGCGTCTTCAGGAATGTAAGGAATCTTCATGGATATCAGTACTCAAACCGTTTTATCGTCATCAATCTTCTTTCGCAGCGCAATCAGGAGAGTTTCCCGACCGCGGCGGCAATCTCTGGCAGTGCGGCGCGTGCAAACAGCTCTTCAAAATCAGGCAGATGGCCCAGCACCTCACGGTTGCAGGCGTCCTGATAAATGATCCAGCCATAGGTTGCCAGGCTGTCCATGGAGCGAATGTTGCGCTGCGTCAGCGCGGCTTTGTAATCCGACATACGCTTGGCGGCGATCAGGCTTGCCAGCTCATCATCGCTGTAGTTCTCAATGGCCGCACGGGCATGACGCTGCAGCTTGCTGACCAGCGCGAAATCTTCGGTCATCAGCAGGTTGCGAACCGCTTTCTCGACTGCCGCGTCTTCCACCGCTGTGCCTTTCGGCAGTTTGCCCAGCGCCAGCTGCTGCGCGAAGCTCAGAACGGTGTAGTTATTCAGCAGAACAAACATCTCCTGCGTATCGGTCGCGCCGTAGGCCGGTACCGCACCGTCGGCGATGGTTTTGCCCGCACGCCAGGCTGATTTGAACTTGGCAACCTGATGCGCGGCCAGCGACGTGGACAGCTCTTCCAGTAGATCCTTACGCGTTTTCGCTTTCAGAATTTCGCCGCCATCCTGATACAGCAGCAGCGAGCGCGGCATCACATAAACGAAGTGCTGACACTCGGTTTCCCAGTTCTCCAGCAGCCACGCCGCGCGCGGCGACTGGGTAGCTTCGAGGTGCCAGTGCAGCATGGTCAGCACTGCCTGCTTGTGCACCTGCGCCATTTCGTCTTCGTCAGCGATGGAGCCGAACAGCACCGAATCACCGGCGGCGTGCGCGGCCAGGGAACGGTACGGATCGTACTGATAGGCGAAGCCGCCGCTCATGCCGTTACCGAAACCTTTACCAAAGGTGCCGAGGTTAAGAATCGCGCCGTTAGTCATGTATTCACAGCAGAAGTCGCCGACGCCTTCAACCACCGCGGTGGCGCCCGAGTTACGCACGGCGAAACGGTCACCGGCCTGGCCCTGAACAAACAGACGACCGCCGGTCGCGCCGAACAGCGCAAAGTTACCGATCAGCACGTTGCCGTCGCTGTCCTGTGCGCCGCCGCCCGGTGACATCACCACCAGTTCGCCGCCACACTGACCTTTACCGACGCCATCGTTACAGGTGCCGTAATGCTTCATCTGCATGCCGTCGTTGCAGAACGCGCCAAATGACTGACCGGCTGACCCGCGGGTATCAATCTGCACTGTGCGCGGTGCCAGATATTTCCGGCCACGGTCATCCTGCAGTACCGCTGGCAGCGCGGTCAGCTGCTGCGCCGACAGCTCGTGGTTCAGCATGCGCTCAATATCGATCGCCAGCTGACCGCCAACGCTCTTGTTACGGTTGTTCAGCGTCACGCCGTTACCCAGCGTAATCTCGCGGCGGGCGGCATCAACCAGCTGCGCTTTCAGCTCTTCTACCCAGCCATCGTCCAGCTCGAAATCTTTTTCCAGATACACTGGCTGAGCGATCTTCTGCTCCGGCACCACGGTCAGCATGGCGCGCAGATCGAGTTTGCCCACTTCCAGCGGATGATCCATCAGATGCAGCAGGTCAGAGCGGCCGCGCGCTTCACGCAGCGAACGCAGACCGAGGCGTGCGAGGAACTCACGCACTTCCTGCGCCACGTTGATAAAATACTGCGCCAGCTGACGCGGATCGCCATCGAAGGCTTCAGCGTTAGTGGTGAGGCCAGCCGGGCATTTGACGTTGCAGTTTTTCGCCATCACGCATTTCAGCATCATCAGCGCGGTGGTGCCAAACTCGAAGCTGTCGCCGCCGAGCAGGGCCGATTTGATCACATCGCTGCCGGTCTGCTGTGCGCCGGAACAGCGCAGCTGCACTTTGTCACGCAGCCCGTTAGCGCACAGCGCCTGGTGTACTTCGGCGATACCGATTTCCGCCACGCGCCCGGTGTATTTCAGGCTGGTGACCGACGCCGCGCCGGTGCCGCCGGTGTTACCGGCGACGTTGATGACGTCTGCGCCGGCTTTTGCCACGCCGACTGCGATAGTGCCGATGCCTTCAGACGACACCAGTTTGACGATAACGCGCACGCGTGCCGCTTTACAGTCGTGGATCAGCTGCGCCAAATCCTCGATAGAATAAGTATCGTGATGCGGCGGCGGTGATACCAGCTCAACGCCCGGCGTACCGCCACGCGCGGCCGCAATCTCCACCGTCACTTTCGGTGCAGGCAACTGACCGCCTTCGCCCGGTTTAGCGCCCTGGCCAATTTTGATCTCCAGCTCTTCCAGCATCGGGTCGGCCAGATAAGCCGCCCACACGCCGAAACGACCGGACGCCAGCTGTTTGATGCGCGATGCGCGAATGGTGCCGTGGCGTGAATAGTGTTCGCCACCTTCACCACAGTTACTCATTCCGCCCACCATATTGGTACCGTGCGCCACCGCTTCGTGCGCCGGGGCGACCAGCGCGCCGTGGCTCATGGCGCCTGAGGCGAAGGTACGGGTGATTTCGTGCGCCGGCTGGACCTCTTCCAGCGGCAGCGAGGGCAGCGCGGTAAAGATTTTTGCCAGATAGTCTGCTGCCTGACCGTAAGCGGTAATGTGCAACACGCCTTCAGTGATGCTGCTGCTTTCGATCTCATCGTTAAAGCGGGTTTTCAGCGCGCGTGACAGCGCGGCCAGACGCTCGCTCTCCGGCTTCAGGCCGGCAATGGCATCAATCAGACGCAGCTCAAACTGGTTGAGGCTACCGTTCACCGCTTCGCAGCGCAGGCCGCGAATGGCGAAGCCGTTGTTGACCAGCGAGTAGCGGCCCAGCTTGCGGCCAAATTCGGCTTCGCTGTCCACGTGGGTCAGATCGCACGGCAGCGCGAGGATGTCGCGCAGCGCCGCCGGACGACGCTTACGCTCAGCGTGCATCAGGCTGGAGAACTGACGGTAATCCGGCGTGATAGCAAAGCTGTCGATCACCGCATTCGGGATGCGCTCGAAGCTGCTGTCTTTAAACGACTCGGCTTTGATGCTGAACGCGTTGTCCAGCCTGGCCAGCGTCATCAGACGGATAAAGTTGTCCTCTTCGCGCGCTTTGTCAGCGAAGCGAATCGGCTGCTCTGTCATATCAATAAAGGTACGCACCGCGATGGTGCCGTACGAGTGGCCCGCGCCTTCGGCACGTTCTTTAAACAGACCCAGCAGCGGCACTTCGGCTTCGCCCTGAATTTTCAGCGCGCTCTGGTGCCAGTCCACCGCCATCTGCGCGATGGCCGGGAAGCCCGCGCCGCCCACCGGAGTTTTGATATTCGGGAAATATTTCTTCAGCACCGGGTCTTCGGTATCGAGGAAGTTTGGCTCGAAGAACTCACCGCAGCTGTAGCTCTCAACGGTACACAGGCCCACTTTGCCCATGGTTTTCATCAGCGCTTTTTCTGCCGCTTTGGCATAGCGTTTGAACGCTTTGTTGCCTTCTTCACCTTCGCCAAACTTCTCTTCTGCACGCATCTGTACGCCCAGCGGATACACGGCAGAGGCGCCAAAGCCGAGCGTGGCGGCGATATGGTGCGAGGAGATGCTCTGGCCGCTCTCGACCACCAGTGACACATCCAGACGCAGGCCTTCCTGCACCAGACGCTGGTTAATGGCCGACACCATCAGCAGCATCGGAATAGCAGCATGGGTTGAAGAGATATGGCGATCGGTGATCACCGCGATGCCGCCCTGCTGACGGGCAAAATCCACCACCTGCTGCGCCAGGTTATCGATAGCGTTTTCCAGCGCTTTGGCGTTGGCGGCGCGGCTGACGATGTCTTTACCGATGACCGGCTCATACAGCATCTCAAAGCGCGCATACGGCGCCACTTTCTGCTCGCGCAGACGCAGCATGTCCAGGTGCGTCAGGATCGGGCTTGGTACGATGATCTGCTGGCCTTTACTGCGGCCGAGGTGCGGTTTAGCGCCGAGCGCCACGCGCAGCGTCATGCCGTCCGCTTCACGGATGGAGTCGAGCGGCGGGTTGGTGACCTGCGCAAAGCGCTGCGAGAAGTAGTGCGCCATGCCGCCTTCATGATCGGACAGGCCATTGATGGCATTGCCGTAACCCATCGCGGAGATCTTCTCAGCGCCGGTTTGCAGCATCGGGTCCATCATGAATTTGAAGCTTTCCTGGTTGTAGTAGTAAGCCACAAAGCGCTGATAGGTTTTCAGGTCGCCGCGATAGCGCAGCGGTGAGCCGAGTTTCTCTGCCGGCACTTCCGGCAGCTGCTGCAGTTCAACGCGTGCCGCCTGCACCAGGGAGAGATAATCTTTTTCCGCCGCCAGCTTTTCCAGCGCCTGCACGGTGGTGTAAGAGCGTTTCTCTTTGTGATCGTAATAGAGCATGCCGCCAGCTTCGATACGGCCACGGCGCAGCACGCTCTCCGGTGGGAAGGCGATCTGGCCGGCTTCTGACATCGCACCGATATACTCAGCGGTTTCGACGGAGCGCAGCGGACGCAGGCCAAGACGGTCCAGCCGTGCGCCAATCACTTCGCCGTTACCGAAGATCAGCGCGGCGGGGCCGTCGTTCTTCTCTTCATACAGCGAGAAGTATTCCAGCATGGCGCGCACTTCAGCTGACAGCGAGGTGTCGTTTTCCCACGCCGGCGGCATCATTGAAACCACGGCGTTGATCAGATCGAGGTTATCTTCCATCAGACGGCTGTGGATACTCTGATCGAGACGCGAACTGTCAGACTGGCCTTTTGGCCGCACGATCTTTTTGCCGCGCGCCAGCATCAGTGCCGCTTCCGCGATGCGGTTTTTCCGGTCCGTGTTCAGCTCACCGTTGTGCGCCATCAGGCGGAACGGCTGCGCCATCGTGGTATGCGGATCGGTATTGGTGGAGAAGCGGGTATGGAAAAACAGTCCGCGCACCTGATGATCGGGATCGGTCAGATCTTTGAAGTAGGGAATCACTTCATTGGAGTTCAGGCGGGCTTTGAACACCTGAGTGCGCGACGACAGCGACAGCGGATAAAGGCCGCCGAATTCGCTTTCGGTAAAGGCGCGTGCTTCGATGTCCAGCAGCGCACGGTAAATGTGGCGCTCGAAGTCGCTCTGCTCGGTAACGTCCTGCGGTGCGGCAAACACCCACTGCACGATCGGCAGCTGGAACTGCTGTGCGGCCGGGCGCGTGACGCTGTTGTCCAGCGGCATATCACGCTTCAGCAGCACCGGGAAGTTGTAAGCGGCCAGCGTCTCTTCAACCAGACGCTCTGCGTTCGCGCGCAGCGCCGCATCTTTTGGCACAAAGAAGTTGCCCACGCCAAAGCGGCCCGCTTCCAGCGCCTGACCGGTCAGCTTACGGAAGAAGTTCAGGGAGAGGTCAACGTTAACGCCCGCGCCATCACCCACACCCTCTGCAGACATCCCGCCACGGTGCGGTACCGTGCACAGGGCGCTATGCGCCATCTGCAGGATTTCATGGGTCTGCTCGCCGTCCTTGCGGGTAATAAAACCTACACCACAGCTGTCGCTTCCTGCTGATGGATCATACAAACCCCAGGGGTTAGGTTGTTGAGTGGACATTGAGGGTCTCCTTAAACTGCTTTAGACATTACCTGCATTATTTCAGGCACAGAGCGCTGCTGCGTGCTGTATCAATTTGTTTTCGCGCGCTTTTACGCGGACGTCGCAACACCGGACAACGACAATCAAGGCACTGATTCACGTCCTTGATTGGCTGTCCATAAAATCCGGTCTCTAAGGGAGATAACTTGCATCCAGAGGGAGTCTTCTTGCTGCATAGATATGCCGAGACACAGTCCCGACTGGAAAGCATCCAGCGGAATTCCAACTTATCGGGAAAGCGAACTCAGGTCAAATAGCCAGCTTTATTACGGTTAATCAGCCTTTTTGCGATTTAACTGTATGATTATTATGTTTTTATTACGTAAATATATGTCAATCTGACCTTTCTGATTCCCTTATGAAGTGTGAGCCGTCTCACTGTGTGATCGGCCTCATATTTCCAGACCATGCTGTTGAATGTGGGGATGCCAGCACAAAATTCTGTTTGGACCGTTTCGTGCACAGCATGTATCTGTTTTTCTTATGGCGGAACATTTGAATCAAAACACGGTTGCCATTAGTAAAATTAATTAACCAGGGTGTGATTAAAACAGCACTTAAGCTGAATGGATATGCAATAACGGAAGGCAACCATCAGGAGGGATGGCTGCAGAAAGCGGATGCGCCGGGCACGCGGCACCGGGACCCGCAAAAGCGCGGCCCTCCAGATTATTCAGTTGGCAGAATTAGTCAAGCGCTTTAGGCATAAAGGCGCGAACGTCGGCGAAACGCCGCGCTGCTGCACCATAACAGGGCGTAAAGTCAGTCCGCACGGCGCGTGCGGCGGCGCAGCGCGCGGATAATTACGCTATGATGAGCCAGATTCGTTCAGGGAGCGCGTAATGAAACAGATTCGTCTTTTAGCACAGTACTACGTGGATTTAATGGTCAAGCTCGGGCTGGTGCGGTTTTCGCTGCTGCTGGCTTCGGCGCTGGTGGTGCTGGCAATGGTGGTGCAGATGGCGGTCACCATGGTGCTGCGTGGCCACGTTGAAAGTATCGACGTCGTGCGTTCGGTGTTTTTTGGCCTGCTGATTACCCCGTGGGCGGTCTACTTTCTCTCCGTGGTGGTCGATCAGCTGGAGGAGTCGCGCCAGCGGCTGTCGAAGCTGGTGGACAAGCTGGAGGAGATGCGCACGCGCGACCTTGAACTGAATCAGCAGATGAAAGAGACCATCAGCCAGCTGAACCAGGAAATCAGCGACCGTATTAAAGCAGAGCAGGCGCGCGAGCAAGTGATGGATAAGCTGCGCGAAGAGATGACGCGGCGTGAACAGGCGCAGATTGAACTGGAGCAGCAATCTTCCTTCCTGCGTTCGTTCCTTGATGCCTCGCCCGACCTGGTGTTCTATCGCAACATCGACAAACAGTTCTCCGGCTGTAACCGTGCCATGGAACTGCTCACCGGCCTGAGCGAGAAGCAGCTGATTGGTCTGACGCCGCGCGACATTTATGACGAAGATGCCGCCACCAAAGTGCTGGAGACCGATGAGAAGGTGTTTCGCCACAATGTGTCGCTCACCTATGAACAGTGGCTGCAGTATCCGGACGGGCGCAAAGCCTGCTTTGAAATCCGCAAAGTGCCGTATTACGACCGCGTCGGTAAGCGCAGCGGCCTGATGGGCTTCGGACGCGATATTACCGAGCGTAAGCGCTATCAGGACGCGCTGGAGAACGCCAGCCGTGAAAAGACCACCTTTATCTCCACCATCAGCCACGAGCTGCGTACGCCGCTTAACGGCATCGTCGGGTTAAGCCGTATCCTGCTGGATACCGATCTCAACCAGGAGCAGCTGAAGTACCTGAAAACCATTCACGTCTCGGCCATCACCCTCGGCAACATCTTTAATGATGTGATTGAAGTCGACAAGATTGAACGGCGCAAAGTGCAGCTGGATAACCAGCCGCTGGATTTCACCGGCTTCCTCGCCGACCTGGAAAACCTCTCCGGCCTGCTGGCGCAGCCGAAAGGGCTGAAGTTCGTCATGGCACCGGAGTTGCCGCTGCCGCACAAGATTTCCGCCGACGGCACGCGCCTGCGCCAGATTCTGTGGAACCTGATCGGCAATGCCGTGAAGTTTACCCGGCAGGGCGAAATCGTGGTGCGCGTCGCCTATCGCCAGGACGAAACGCTGCACTTTGAGGTGCAGGACTCCGGGATGGGCATTCCGCAGGAAGAGCAGGACAAAATCTTCGCCATGTATTACCAGGTAAAAGATCAGCACGGCGGTAAACCGGCCACCGGCACCGGGATTGGCCTGGCGGTGTCACGCCGGCTGGCGCAGGCGATGGGCGGCGATATCACCGTCAGCAGCGCACCGGGTCAGGGCTCGTGCTTTACCGTGGAAATCCACGCGCCGCGCGTGGCGGATGAAGTGCAAGATGAGGATCAGGACGACAGCATGCCGCTGCCGGCGCTGCACGTGCTGCTGGTAGAAGATATCGAACTCAACGTGATTGTGGCGCGCTCGGTACTGGAGAAGCTGGGTTGCAGCGTGGAGGTGGCGATGACCGGCGGTGAGGCGCTGGCGATGTTCGATCCGCAGGAGTTTGACCTGGTGCTGCTGGATATCCAGCTGCCGGACATGACCGGCCTCGATGTGTCGCGCGCCATTCATCAGCAGCACGCCGGCGTGACGCTGCCGCCGCTGGTGGCGCTGACTGCCAACGTGCTGAAGGATAAAAAAGAGTATCTCGATGCCGGTATGGACGATGTGCTGAGCAAACCGCTGGCGGTGCCGGCGCTGACCGCGATGATCAAGAAATTCTGGGATTACCAGGCCGAAGCCGAAGCGGTGGTGAGTGACGCCGACGCGGAACAGTCACGCACGCTGCTGGATGTCGACATGCTGGAGCAGTATATCGAGCTGGTTGGTCCGGGGCTGATCACCCAAAGCCTGACGATGTTCGAGCAGATGATGCCGGGTTATCTTGAGGTGCTGGACTCCAACATGATGGCGCGTGACCAGAAGGGCATCGCCGAAGAGGGGCACAAGATCAAAGGCGCGGCGGGCTCGGTCGGCCTGCTGCATCTGCAGAAACTGGCGAAACAGATTCAGTCACCGGAATTGCCGGCCTGGTGGGATAACGTGCAGGAGTGGGTTGACGAGCTGAAGCACGAGTGGCGGCACGACGTTGAAGTATTACGGAACTGGGTTGCGGAGCGTGAAAAATAGCGCGGGCCAGAAAAAAAATGACCCCAGTCGAAACCGGGGTGCGCGAATACTGCGCCAACACCAGGGAAATGGGCGCTGCTGCTATTATTAGAAATCGAATACAAAAGCAACAGCGTGGTATTGGTTAACGCTTCAAAATCACCTTAGCAAATTCGCCACAGCTTGTGACAAGATTCATTAAATTGTGTGATGTTGAGCAGCGTTTAAATACAGAAAACATTAATTTGCTGACACAGTCAAGCAAGGAATCAATTTCTTTGGCGTATTGCACTATTTTTGAGCAAATGTTCGGTTTTTTGCCTGGTTTTCCCACAGTCGCGGTCCGGAAAGCGCTGCGCGGCGAAGGGAAACGGCAAAAAGCGCAGCGCAACGGCCGTTTTTATGCTCATGTTATTGATTCTAATAATGAATAACCAGATTTTGCGGCGGTTATCCAAAACGTTTTGGAAACCCCCGGCTGAAAGTTCCAGTTCGGGCATTGAACGGTTAGCGTAAACCGGATGGGCGATAAAACGTTTTACATGTTGCGCCCTGGCCTGAAGCGTAATTGTCGCTATTTGCGCCGTGTTTTTCAGAATGGTCTCGGTTGTCAATGAACATCTTCACTGACTACTAAAGATGATAGTTAAACATCGTGAAAGGTTTGACGTGAGCGGTATCACAATCGGTTAAGTATTTATGCCTGTGCGCGCTGCGCGATTTTTCTGCATGGAACCGATTCCTTTTTGCCGGAAGTGCTTGATGCGACTGGCTCTAATAGAGGAACGATGGTTGCCCGCGCAATGAGTTTGGCTGGTGGTCGCGATGCCGCAGAGATAAAATTCCGGCTTGCATCACCGCTATTTGAAATCATGACCTGAGTAATTGATTAATCCAGGGAACCGGTAAGAGACGATTGCATGAGTAAGAGTAAAGGGAAGATGGTCCAGCGCCTGAAGCGGCTGGCTGGCAGGGTGCTTCTGGCATGGCTGGGTCTGTGGCTGGCCGGCATCGTGCTGTTCGCATTTTTGCCGGTGCCGTTTTCGGCGGTAATGGTGGAGCGGCAGCTTGGCGCGTGGTTCAGCGGACGCTTCGATTATGTCGCTCATTCAGACTGGGTGGGAATGGATGAGATTTCACCGTGGATGGCGCTGGCGGTGATCGCCTCGGAAGATCAGAAGTTTCCTGAGCACTGGGGCTTTGACGTGCATGCCATTCAGCAGGTGCTGGACAATGACGGCAGCGAACGGATGCGCGGCGCATCAACGCTGTCTCAGCAGACGGCGAAGAACCTGTTCTTGTGGGATGGCCGCAGTTGGGTGCGCAAAGGGCTGGAGGCCGGGCTGACGGTGGGGCTGGAAACGGTTTGGACCAAACGCCGCATTCTGACAGTCTACCTGAATATTGCGGAATTCGGGAACGGGGTGTTTGGTGTGGAAGAGGCATCGCAGCGCTATTTCCACAAGCCTGCCAGTCGCCTGAGCATGGCGGAAGCCGCTTTGCTGGCGGCGGTGCTGCCGAATCCGATTCGCTTCCGCGCGGATGCACCGTCCGGCTACATTCGTCAGCGCCAGCAGTGGATTATGCGCCAGATGCGCCAGCTGGGCGGCGAGGGCTTCCTCAACCGTTACCAGCTGCACTGACGCGGTTAGTCTTCGTCAAAACCGGCTTCAAACAGCTCAATGACCGCGGCCAGCGCCTGGGTTTCCTGCGGGCCGCTGGCCTCGATTTCGATATGACCGCCTTTAGCGGAGTCGAGCATCAGTAGCGCAATCACGCTGCTGGCTTCGGCTTCGGTACCGGCCTCGTTACGCAGCAGCACTTCCGCATCAAAACTCTGCACCAGCTCAAACAGCTTCATCGCCGGGCGCGCATGCATACCCAGCTTATTTCGAATCTCAACGGTTTGCTTCACGGTCATGATTTGCGTTTTTCCAGGGTGCGATGACGGGACTGCACATTTTTACCGCGCGAACGGAAATAGTCTGCCAGCTGTTCGGCAATGTAGACCGAACGGTGCTTACCGCCGGTACAGCCAATCGCCACAGTCAGATAGCTGCGGTTATTGGTTTCCAGCATCGGCAGCCACAGCTCGAGATAGCTGCGCGTCTGGTAGATAAAGTTATGCACTTCGGTGTGACGATCAAGGAAGGCCGCCACCGGACGATCGAGCCCGGTCATCGGACGCAGCTTCGGATCCCAGTGCGGGTTAGGCAGGAAACGCACGTCAAACACGTAATCGGCGTCGATCGGGATGCCGTGCTTGAAGCCGAAGGATTCAAACACCATGGTGAGTTCGCGCTCACGCTTGCCCAGCAGGCGCGTGCGCAGCATTTCTGCCAGCTCATGCACCGACATCTCTGAGGTATCGATGATCAGATCGGCACGCGAGCGCAGCGGCTCCAGCAGATCGTTTTCCTCATCAATGGCGCTTTCCAGCGACAGATTTTTGCTGGAGAGCGGATGCAGGCGGCGCGTGTCGCTGTAGCGGCGGATCAGCGTATTGCGATCGGCGTCCAGAAACAGCAGCTGTGGCGAGAACGCTTCCGGCAGATTGTTCAGTGCCTGCTCAAACACCTCCGGTGATTCCGGCATGTTGCGCACGTCAATGCTAACCGCCGCTGAGATATTGCGCTCGGTTAAGGTGTTCGCCAGCTCCGGCAGCAGCACCACCGGCAGGTTATCGACACAGTAGAAGCCCATATCCTCAAGGGCGCGCAGCGCGACTGATTTTCCTGAGCCTGACCGACCGCTAACGATCATCAGCACCATCACATTTCTCCCGTGTTAAACCGGCACGCAGGCCGGTAAAAGTGTCTGTCGCTTAAGCGTGATCTTCCTGAGCTTCTGTAATGATGGCGTAGAGCTCTTCATCGCTCTGTGCCGCGCGCAAACGGCGGCAGACGGTTTTATCCGCCAGGCGTTTCGCCACCAGCGACAGGGTGTGCAGATGGGTTTTGCACTGGTCTGCGGGCACCAGCAGGGCAAACAGCAGGTCAACCGGCTGGTTGTCGACGGCGTCAAAGGCGATAGGCTGGTCGAGGCTGATAAACACGCCAACGGCGCGCAGCGTATCCTCCTCCAGCTTGCCGTGCGGGATGGCGATGCCGTTGCCAATGCCGGTACTGCCCATGCGTTCACGGGTCAGGATGGCTTCAAAAAGCGTCTGGTGCGGCAGATTGAGCTGCTTAGCGGCCAGCTCGCTGATAATTTCCAGCGCGCGCTTTTTACTCTGGCAGTGTACGCCGCTGCGGGTGCAGTCCAGCGAAAGGACCGCGCTCAATTCCAGTGTCAGATCGTTGTTCATCATCGTTTCACTTGCGTGTTCACATAGCCGTAAGGCACGTACCGGGACACCGCGAACGGGCAGGGCAGGTGACTGCAGGCGCTTGCGCAGATGACAAAACGGGGCGGTGACCCGCCCCATTTCTCCTCTGAGTGCTGAACCCGTCAGCACTCTGCAAGCGTGAAGGTTAGTGTTTTTTCAGTTTGTCTTTGTGTTTGGTCAGCTGACGGGCCAGCTTGTCAATCAACCCGTCGATGGCCGCGTACATGTCTTCCGCTTCCGATGTGGCGTGCAGCTCCCCGCCGTTGACGTGCAGGGTTGCTTCCGCAATCTGCGTCACCTTCTCCACTTTCAGAACAATATAAACCTGATTGATACGATCAAAATAGTGTTCCAGTTTGGCAAATTTGTTATTTACAAATTCGCGCAGTGGGTCGGTTATCTCAACATTCAGTCCGGTAAGGTTTAGCTGCATAGGTCTTCCTTCTTGTTTCGGTCAAACCAGCTGCTTGCGCTGGTTTGATGGCGGTATAGATAAAGACTCGCGATACTTAGCAACCGTACGTCGCGCCACCATGATGCCCTGTTCAGATAACATGGAGGTCAGTTTGCTGTCGCTCAAGGGTTTTGCGGGATTTTCCGCGGAGATTAATTTTTTCACCAGTGCACGGATCGCCGTCGACGAGGCTTCGCCACCGCCTTCGGTGCTGACGTGACTGGAGAAAAAATACTTCAGTTCAAAAATGCCACGCGGGCTGTGCAAATACTTTTGCGTGGTGACGCGGGAAATGGTGGATTCATGCATATCCACGGCCTGGGCGATATCCGCCAGTACCATCGGACGCATATACTCTTCACCCTGTTCAAAAAACGCCTGCTGCTGTTCGACAATACAGCGCGTCACTTTCAGCAGCGTGTCGTTGCGGCTCTCCAGGCTCTTAATCAGCCAGCGGGCTTCCTGTAAGTTGCTGCGAATAAACTGACTGTCACTGTCATTACGCGCAGAACCGCCCATCGCGGCGTAATGCTGATTAATCTTCAGGCGCGGCAGGCTGTCAGCGTTCAGCTCCACCGTCCAGCGTGTGCCAGTCTTGCGCACCAGCACATCGGGAATCACATACTCGGGCTCGCTGGTATTGATGGACTGCCCGGGGCGCGGATCGAGCGACTGAATCAGCAGCATCGCTTCCTTCAGCACCTCTTCTTTCAGCCGCGTCACGCGCATCAGGCTGCGGAAATCGTGGTTAGCCAGCAGGTCGAGGTGCTCGCTGACGATCAGCCGTGCTTCGTTCAGCATCGGCATATCGGCCGCATACTGCGACAGCTGTACCAGCAGGCAGTCACGCAGATCGCGTGCGCCGACGCCCACCGGATCGAAACGCTGTACGCGCTTCAGCACCGCTTCCACCTCTTCCAGCGTCAGCTCTTCGTCACCAATACTCTCACAAATGTCCTGTAAGCTGACGGTGAGATAACCGGTATCGTCAATGGCATCGACGATGGAGGTAGCGATGGCGCGGTCGGTGTCGGTGAACGGCGTCAGTTCCACCTGCCACATCAGATAGTCCTGCAGCGACTGCGTGGTTTCACCCTGATACACCGGCAGCTCGTCGTCCTGGTAATCGGTGCCGGTGCCGGAGGGCGTGCCGGCCGTGTAGATCTCGTCCCAGGAGGCATCGAGCGGCAGCTCTTCCGGCATCTCTTTCTGTTCGAGTGCCTCACGGGTATCTAACGCCTCGTTCTCCTGAAATTCGCGGGCGTCGACTTCATCGTGCAGATCGGTTTGTTCAAGCAGCGGATTGCTTTCCAGCGCCAGTTGCAGTTCCTGCTGGAGTTCAAGCGTAGAGAGTTGCAGCAAGCGGATTGCCTGCTGCAACTGGGGAGTCATCGCCAGCTGTTGGCTGAGCCTGAGTTGCAAACCTTGCTTCATAATCCGGCTAGAATTTCCTAAGCAAATGTCGGGTATGCCGACACCTTATCAGAGTCTGAACTCTTCGCCCAAATAAACCCGCTTAACCTGCTCATCTGCAAGAATTTCATCTGGCGTGCCGTGGGCAATCAGATGGCCCTGGCTGACGATATATGCGCGCTCACACACCGCGAGCGTTTCACGCACGTTGTGGTCGGTGATCAGCACGCCGAGGCCGCTGTCACGCAGGTGTTCGATGATCTTTTTGATATCGATAACGGAGATGGGGTCAACGCCGGCAAAAGGTTCATCCAGCAGGATAAACTTTGGATTGGCGGCCAGTGCACGGGCAATCTCGACGCGACGACGTTCACCGCCTGACAGCGCCTGGCCCATGCTGTCGCGCAGATGGCCGATGTGGAACTCGTCCATCAGCTCATTGGCGCGATCCTGACGCTGCTCTTCCGTCAGGTCGTCACGCACCTGCAGTACTGCCATCAGGTTGTCGTAGACGCTCAGACGGCGAAAGATCGACGCTTCCTGCGGCAGATAACCGATGCCGCGCCGCGCGCGCGCATGCAGCGGCAGAATACTGATATCTTCTTCATCAATAATAATGCGGCCGGCATCGCGCGGCACGATGCCTACCACCATGTAGAAGGTGGTGGTTTTACCGGCCCCGTTGGGACCCAGCAGGCCGACAATCTCGCCGGATTTCACCTGCAGGCTGACATCTTCTACTACGCGACGGCCTTTGTAGGCTTTCGCCAGGTTTTCAGCGACTAATGTGGCCATAGCGATCAGTTACTCTTTTTGGGGCTCGCAGACGAACCGTTTTTATCCTGCAGCTGCGACGGCACCAGCACGGTGGTGACACGCTTGCTCTGGCCCTGACTGTAGGCCTGCATTTTCTGCTCTTTCACCAGATAGGTGATGCGATCGCCTTTGATGTTGCTGTCCTGCTGCTCAATAAAGGCGTTGCCGGTCAGCTCGACGAAATCGTTGGCCAGCTCATAGTGCAGTTTGGCGGCGTGCCCCTGCACCGGTTTGCCGTTGTCCTGCATCTGATAAAAGGTGGCTGGATTGCCGTAGGCATCAACGATGGTTTTGTTGCTGTCGCCGCCGGGACGCGTTACCACCACTTTATCGGCGGTAATTTTGATGGTGCCCTGGGTCACGATCACGTTGCCGGTAAAGGTGGCGACGTTACCCTGCAAATCGAGCGCCTGGTTCACCGAGTCGATGTTAACCGGCTTGTCCGAATCGCCCGTTAACGCCAGCGCCGGCAGGCTGGTTGCCAGCAGCGCACTCACCAGCAGCAACTTAAGGCTATTTTTGTTCATTTTGAATTTCATAGGAGGTTTTGACCTTTTCAAGCAGCTCGGCATTCTTTGTCCGTAGGTTGCCGCGCATCTTCATGCCAGTGGAGTTAAAACTGCGGCCAAATAGGGTGACCTGATCGTCAGACGTCACATCCTGGCTGACCAGATTAACCTGAGCATTATCCGTGATGATGCGCTCAAGCTGGGAATCCTGCGTCAATGTGTGTACTTCAACGTGGCCATAAAGATACAGCATACGATCTTTCGTCAGCTTTGCCTTGTCAGCACGAACCGACCACGTGGGCACTTTGTTTTCGTCGTAAGTGGTCATCACCGGATTATCGAACCAGCTCACTTCTTCGGCCGAAAAGTAGGTCACTTTATCCGAGACCAGCTTATAGGCCAGCGCACCCGTCGGGTTATACACCACGGTGCTGGAGTTGGCGCTGGTGTAGGTCGGCGCCTGATCGTTGGTCGCCACCGGCGTGGCGCTGTCGTCCTGGTTGGTAAGATTCCAGCCGATCAGCACCAGGGCGATCAGCGCCAGAATCAGCGTTATCCAACGCCTGCTTTTACTCATACTGATTGCCCTTTGGCATCCTCAAATTTGTTCTGCGCCAGCAAAATCAGGTCGCATAGCTCACGTACCGCACCGCGACCGCCAGCAATGCGCGTCACGTAATGCGCGCGCGGCAGTAACACCGGATGCGCATCGGCGACGGCCACGCTCAGACCCGCCTGTGCCATTACCGGCCAGTCGATCAGGTCGTCACCAATATACGCGACCTGGTCTGCCGATAGTGACAGTTTATCCAGGAGTTCGCGCCAGGCCAAAAGCTTATCCGACTGTCCCTGGTAAAGATGCGTAATGCCGAGCGTTTTACAGCGATCTTCCAGCAGTTTAGCGCGGCGGCCGGTAATAATAGCCACTTCGATGTCCGAGGTCAGCAGGCAGCGCACGCCGTAACCGTCGCGCACGTTAAAGGCCTTTAGCTCTTCACCGCTGTTGCCCATGTAAATCAGGCCGTCGGACATCACGCCGTCGACATCGCAAATCAGCAGGCGGATGTTGGCCGCCCGCGCCATCACGTCGGCGCTCACCGGGCCGTAGCAGGTGTCGACCATCGTGGTTTCAGCACTCATTGTTGTTTCCCGTTCAGACCACGCCAGCGCGCAGCATGTCATGCATATGTACCACACCGAGCAGGCGATCGTCATCGGCCACCAGCAGCGCAGTGATGTTTTTGTTTTGCATCAGATTAAGCGCGTCCACCGCCAGCAGGTTAGGGCGCACGCGAATCCCGCCGCGCGTCATCACATCCTGGATGCGGGCCGACTGGAAATCGATGCCCATATCGAAGATGCGGCGCAGGTCACCGTCCGTGAAAATCCCTTCGATTTTCATCAGGTCGTCGACAATCACCGTCAGGCCGAGGTTTTTGCGCGTGATCTCCAGCAGCGCGTCGCGCAGCGAGGCGTCACGGGTGACGTGGGGAATTTCATCGCCGCTGTGCATAATGTCGCTGACGTGCAGCAGCAGTTTGCGCCCCAGCGCGCCGCCCGGGTGCGACAGCGCGAAATCTTCCTGCGTGAAACCGCGCGCTTCCAGCAGCGCCACCGCAAGCGCATCGCCCATTACCAGCGTGGCGGTGGTGCTGGAGGTCGGTGCCAGCCCGAGCGGACAGGCTTCCTGCGGCACTTTCACGCATAAATGCACATCGGCAGCCCGGCCCATGGCGCTCTCCGGACGGCTGGTCAGGCAAATCAGCTGCACTTTCTGCCGTTTGAGCACCGGGATCAGCGCGAGGATTTCGCCTGACTCGCCGCTGTTCGAGATGGCGATCACCACATCGTTGGTGCTGACCATGCCGAGATCGCCGTGGCTGGCTTCACCCGGGTGGACGAAGAACGCCGGCGTGCCGGTACTGGCGAAAGTGGCGGCCATCTTCTTGCCGATATGGCCGGATTTGCCCATGCCCATCACCACCACTTTGCCACGGCAGGCAAAGATCATTTCGCAGGCGCGGCTGAAGTCGGTGTTAATATACTGGTCGAGCTGTTCCAGCCCTTCGCGTTCAATGCGCAGTACCGCTTTACCTGCCTGCTGGAAGTCGAAATCCGGTTGCTGATGTGACATGGTCAGTCATCCTTAATAGCTTGCGATAAGCGTGGGGCTGAGCCACAGCCACAGCACCCACACGATAAATCCACCTAACAGCAGCGTGCCCGCGATGCGGCCGATGCGGCGCTTGCGCAGCAGGCACAGCAGGGCGAACAGCACGCTGACGCCCAGCATAATCCAGTAATCCCGCGCAAAGGCGTGCGCATCGATCGCGCCGGGATGCACCAGCGCCGGCAGGCCCAGCACAATCGCCAGATTGAAGATATTGGCGCCAATCAGGTTGCCGATGGCGATATCGTCTTCGCCTTTCAGCGCGCCGGCCAGCACCGTGGCCAGTTCCGGCAGACTGGTACCGACAGCAATCAGCGTCAGTCCCATCACCAGTTCGCTAATGCCGAAGTAATCCGCAAACACCGTGGCGTTGTCGATCACCATGCGTGTCGACATCGGCAGAATAATCAGCGCCACCGCCAGCCAGAGAAACGCCACCGTATTGCCGCTTTCGTCACGCGGCAGCTCCGCCAGTTGTTCACGCGTCAGGGTGTCATTATTATCGCGCTCGGCCCGCCGGGCGATGCGGATCGCCACCAGCAGATAACCCAGCGCCAGCAGCAGCAGTGCCACGCCATCCAGCCGGCTGAGCTGGTTATCAAACAGCATGATGCCGCTGAGCAGTGAGACCAGCAGCAGCAGAGGGAGTTCGCGGCGAATCAGATTGGAGTGTACGGTTAAAGGGTGCAGCAGCGCAGCGCCACCCAGAATCAGCAGAATATTGGTGATGTTCGAGCCCAGCGCGGTACCCACGGCTAAATCCATCTGACCATGCTGCGCGGCAGAGAACGAGACGATCAGTTCCGGCAGTGAAGTGCCAATGCTCACCACCGTCATGCCAATGATCAACGGGGGAATGCCAAGGGATCGACACAGGATCGCGGCGCTGAACACCAGGCGGTCAGCTCCGTAAGCCAGTAAAATCAATCCGATAAACAGCAGGGCAGTGGCTACGAACATGAAAAATCCTTGATGGATAACGGTGCCGGCAAACCTTGTCCGACAGGTAAAAGCAGTGCGCGTGCGGAATCAGGCGCTGATTTTGACTGTCTGAGAGGCAAAAGTAAATTTTAAGGCCGTTTTCGCCACACCGGACGGGTAAGTTTCTGTAAAACTATCGTGCATTGTGGTTTACCAGGCTACCATCCACCACGTTAATTACGCCCGATCCGTTTAAAGAGGTAATGATGATCCAGCAGCAAACGAATCTGGTTGAGGTTCGTGGCGTCAGTTTTACGCGCGGCAATCGCACCATCTTCGACGACATTTCGCTGACCGTTCCGGCGGGTAAAGTCACGGCGATTATGGGCCCTTCCGGCATCGGTAAAACCACCCTGCTGCGCCTGATTGGCGGGCAGCTGCAGCCGGACAAAGGTGAGATCTGGTTTCGTGACCAGAACATTCCGACGCTGTCGCGCCGTAAGCTGTATGACGTGCGTAAAAAAATGAGCATGCTGTTCCAGTCCGGTGCGCTGTTCACCGACCTTAACGTCTATGAAAACGTTGCCTGGCCGCTGCGCGAGCACACCCGGCTGCCAGCGGAATTGCTGCACAGTACGGTGATGATGAAGCTGGAAGCTGTGGGACTGCGCGGCGCAGCGCAGCTGATGCCGGCCGAACTCTCCGGCGGCATGGCGCGCCGGGCGGCGCTGGCGCGTGCAATTGCGCTGGAGCCGGAGCTGATCATGTTCGACGAACCCTTTGTCGGCCAGGATCCCATTACCATGGGCGTGCTGGTCAAGCTGATTGATGAGCTCAACCATTCGCTGGGCGTCACCTGCATAGTGGTTTCACACGATGTGCCGGAGGTCTTGAGCATTGCCGACCATGCCTATATTGTTGCCGGGCAAAAGATTATTGCTCAGGGTAGTGCGCCGCAGCTGAGGGAGAATCCCGATCCGCGCGTGCGCCAGTTTATTGAGGGTCATGCGGATGGTCCGGTGCCGTTCCGCTTCGCTGCCGGGGATTACCTCAGCGATCTGACCCGCACAGGGAGAAGCTAAACTGATGTGGTTACAGGCACTGGCGTCATTTGGGCGTCAGGGAATTAACACCTGTGCGGCCTTTGGCCGGGCGGGCTTAATGCTCTTCCATGCGCTGGTGGGTAAACCGGCGTTTCGTAAGCATGCGCCGCTGCTGGTGAAGCAGCTGTATAGCGTGGGCGTGCTGTCATTGCTGATCATTGTGGTCTCCGGCCTGTTCATTGGCATGGTGCTGGGGCTGCAGGGCTATCTGGTACTCACCACGTACAGTGCGGAAACCAGCCTGGGCATGCTGGTGGCACTGTCGCTGCTGCGCGAACTGGGGCCGGTGGTCACCGCGCTGCTGTTTGCCGGGCGCGCCGGTTCGGCGCTCACTGCGGAAATCGGCCTGATGAAAGCCACCGAGCAGCTCTCCAGCATGGAGATGATGGCGGTCGATCCGCTGCGCCGCGTGGTGTCGCCGCGCTTCTGGGCCGGCTTTATCAGTATGCCGCTGCTGGCGCTGATCTTTACCGCGGTGGGCATTGCCGGTGGCGCGCTGGTCGGGGTGGCCTGGAAAGGCATCGACCCGGGCTTTTTCTGGTCGGCGATGCAAAACGCGGTGGATTTTCGTACCGATGTGATCAACTGCCTGATCAAGAGCGCGGTGTTTGCCATCACGGTGACCTGGATCGCGCTGTTCAATGGGTATGACGCCATCCCGACTTCGGAAGGGATCAGTCGCGCGACGACGCGTACCGTAGTCCATGCTTCGCTGGCGGTGCTTGGACTGGATTTTGTGCTGACGGCACTGATGTTTGGGAATTAATGCAATGCAAAGCAAAAAAAACGAAATCTGGGTTGGCGTGTTTATGCTGGCTGCGCTGCTGGCGCTGCTGTTCCTCAGCCTGCGCGTCGCCGATCTTAAATCGCTGGGTACCGAGCCAACGTGGAAGCTGTACGCCACCTTCGATAATATCGGCGGCCTGAAAGTCAGCTCGCCGGTGAAAATTGGCGGCGTGGTGATTGGCCGCGTCACCGACATTTCACTGGATGACAAAACGCTGTCGCCGCGCGTCACCATGGACATCAGCGAGCAGTATGCCAATAAAATTCCTGACACCAGCTCGCTGGCGATTCGCACCCAGGGTCTGCTGGGTGAGCAGTTCCTCGCGCTCAACTTAGGTTTTGACGATCCGGAGCTTGGCTCGGCGATGCTGAAAGATGGCGGCACGCTGCGGGATACCAAATCGGCGCTGGTGCTGGAAGACCTGATCGGCCAGTTCCTCTACAAGAGCGGCGACAACAAGGACAATGAGAAATCGTCGGGCGCCGCCAGCGCGAGCGCCCCGGCAGCACCTGCTACAACGGAATAACCCAGAGAGGTACAACACGATGTTAAAACGTTTCCTGATGGTGGCCCTGCTGGCCATCGCGCCGCTGGCGGCAAACGCAGCGGACGCCAACCAGAGCAATCCGTACAAGATGATGAACGAAGCGGCGGAGAAAACCTTTACCCGCCTGAAGAACGAACAGCCGAAGATTAAGCAGGATCCGAATTACCTGCGCGAAATTGTGCGCCAGGAGCTGCTGCCGTACGTGCAGATTAAATACGCGGGGGCGCTGGTACTGGGCCGTTACTACCGCGAAGCCACGCCGGCGCAGCGCGACGCCTACTTTGCCGCGTTCGGGGATTATCTGGCGCAGGCTTATGGTCAGGCGCTGGCGTTATATCACGGCCAGACTTACCAGATTCAGCCTGAGCAGCCGATTGGCGATGCCAATATCGTGGCAATTCGCGTCACCATCATCGATCCCAACGGCCGTCCGCCGGTGCGCCTTGATTTCCAGTGGCGCAAGAACAGCCAGACCGGCAACTGGCAGGCTTATGACATGATTGCCGAAGGCATCAGCATGATCACCACCAAACAGAATGAGTGGAGCGATCTGCTGCGCACCAAAGGCATCGACGGCCTGACTGCGCAGCTGAAAACCTATGCCGCGCAGCCTATCACCCTGGACAAGCAGCAATAATGAGCGAACCGTTACGCTGGCAGCGCACTGCCAGCACGCTGGCCCTGAGCGGCAAACTGGACCGCGATACGCTGCTGGCGCTGTGGCAGGCGCGTGACAGCGCCATGGCCGGTATCACCACGATTGACGTGGCGGCGCTGGATCGGGTTGATTCTGCCGGACTGGCGCTGCTGGTGCATCTGCGCGAAATCGCGCGGGCGCAGGGCACGACGCCGCTTTTCAGTGGTATCACCGATAAGCTCGACTCGTTAATCAAGCTGTACAACCTGCAGCAGATTATTGTTTCTGCGGAACAAATCGCCTGATTAACGGCGCTGCTGACAAAGCCCCTGATTTTTTCAGGGGCTTTTGCGTATTTAAGAGTCAGGCGCTTTCCTCTAAGATATCCGCCTTATTATTATCAAGTGAAGCAATGAGCGATGGAAAATAGTGAAGTTCAGGCCGTGCTAATGCAGGCGCTGCCGTTAGAAGAAGTACATGTTCTCAGCAACGATGGCAGCCATTTCCAGGTCATTGCCGTGGGCGAAATGTTTGGCGAGCTGAGCCGCGTAAAGAAACAGCAGGCTGTGTACGCACCGCTGATGGAATATATTGCGGATAACCGTATTCATGCGGTGTCCATCAAGACTTATACCCCAGCCGAGTGGGCGCGCGACCGTAAACTCAACGGTTTCTAAGCGCCACTCTGGCTGTTTTGTTGATAGATAATTGAGAGCCGTGTTAATGGACAAATTTCGTGTGCAAGGCCCCACCCGTTTAAGCGGTGAAGTGACCATTTCCGGGGCGAAGAATGCTGCGCTGCCGATTCTGTTTGCTGCGCTGCTGGCTGAAGAGCCGGTAGAGATTCAGAACGTGCCGAAGCTGCGTGACATCGATACCACCATGAAGCTGCTGAGCCTGCTCGGTGCGCGCGTGGAACGCAATGGTTCGGTCCACGTTGATGCGCGCGAAGTTAATGTCTTCAGTGCGCCGTACGATCTGGTGAAAACTATGCGCGCCTCCATCTGGGCGCTGGGGCCGCTGGTGGCGCGTTTTGGCCAGGGCCAGGTTTCTCTGCCAGGCGGCTGTGCGATTGGTGCGCGTCCGGTCGATCTGCACATTACCGGCCTGGAGCAGCTGGGTGCCGAGATCAAACTGGAAGAGGGCTATGTTAAAGCCTCTGTGGATGGCGGCCTGAAGGGCGCGCACATTGTGATGGATAAGGTCAGCGTGGGCGCGACCGTGACCATCATGAGTGCCGCAACGCTGGCGACGGGCACCACCATCATTGAAAACGCGGCGCGTGAACCGGAGATTGTCGACACGGCAAACTTCCTTAACACGCTGGGCGCGAAAATCAGCGGCGCCGGCACCGACAAAATCACCATCGAGGGCGTTGAGCGCCTCGGCGGCGGCGTCTATCGCGTGCTGCCGGACCGTATCGAAACCGGCACCTTCCTCGTGGCCGGCGCTATCTCGCGCGGCAAAGTGGTGTGCCGCAATGCGCGGCCAGACACGCTGGACGCCGTGCTGGCGAAACTGCGTGATGCGGGTGCGGAGATTGAAGTCGGTGAAGACTGGGTGAGCCTTGATATGCACGGCAAGCGTCCGAAAGCGGTTAACATCCGTACCGCACCGCACCCGGGTTTCCCGACCGACATGCAGGCGCAGTTTACGCTGCTCAACCTGGTGGCTGAAGGCACCGGCGTCATTACCGAGACCATCTTCGAAAACCGCTTCATGCACATCCCGGAGCTGATTCGTATGGGTGCGCACGCCGAAATCGAAAGCAACACCGCTATCTGTCACGGTGTTGAAACCTTGTCCGGCGCGCAGGTGATGGCGACCGATCTGCGTGCGTCAGCCAGTCTGGTACTGGCAGGCTGCATTGCAGAAGGTGCGACGCTGGTGGATCGTATCTACCACATCGATCGTGGCTACGAGCACATTGAAGACAAGCTGAAAGCGTTAGGCGCCAACATCGAGCGCGTCAGCGGCGAGTAATCCTTTGTCCTGATTGCCAGGCATGAAAACCAGTCACGACAGCGTGGCTGGTTTTTTTTTGCTTTACCCGCGTGAGACGATCTTTTTCAGATCCTGGGGCGATCGAATGCGTTTTTTACGATCCAGCAGACGCTGTGTGACCGGATCAAAATAGCGGCTGGGCCAGATCTCGGAAGGATGGACCTTCAGCGCCGTGGCGATCAGCCATTCACCTTTAGGCCAGGGGCGAGACAGCGCGTTGGCTAGCGTCGATGAACTGAGGCCAGATTGACGTGACAGGGCGGCCAGTGACGTACCGCGCTTGCGCAGGGCCGCAATGATATCTGCCGGATGCCAGTCTTCTCTCCTTGCATGCATAACTCTCTTCTCCGTGTCCGTGTTAGTGCTCCATCTCTGCAGCGCTGTGGCTCTCCTGCGCAGAGATAACTGGAAAAATCCGGATTTTTATAGCAAATAATTTCCATATGTTTCCAGTAATTGTTTTGCCTGTGCACGAAACTGCGCAGTTTTTCGCAAAAATGCTGCAAGGGAATGTAATCAGACGGGCAGAGCAGGGGGAGAAATAAAAACGGGGCCGGACGGCCCCGTAGCAGGTCAGAAATCGCGCTGCACCGACATATGCGCCAGTGCTTCCAGTGCGCTGCGCCACGGCGTTTCTGGCAGTGCCTGTAGCGCCGCGATGGCTTTATCCGCCTCTTCTTCGGCGCGTTTGCGCGTCCATTCCAGCGAACCGGTTTGTTGCATTGCCGCCAGCACCGGCTCCAGCAGATGACGGCCATTACCTTCTTCGATGGCCTTGCGGATCATCTGCGCCTGCTCGGGCGTGCCGTTGTGCATGGCGTGCAGTAGCGGCAGCGTCGGCTTACCTTCGCTCAGATCGTCACCGGTATTTTTGCCCAGCGTCTCGCCGTCGGCGCTGTAATCCAGCAGATCGTCGATCAGCTGAAACGCCGTACCGAGATAGCGGCCATAATCCTGCAGCGCTTTCTCCTGCGCTGGCGTGGCCTCCGCGAGGATCGCCGAAGCCTGCGAAGCGGCTTCAAACAGGCGGGCGGTTTTGCTGTAGATCACCCGCATGTAGCTCTCTTCGGTGATATCCGGATCGTTGCAGTTCATCAGCTGCAGCACTTCCCCTTCGGCGATCACGTTCACCGCTTCGGACATCAGTGCAAGGATCTTCAGCGATCCCATGCTGGTCATCATCTGGAAGGCGCGGGTATAGATAAAATCCCCGACCAGCACGCTCGCCGCATTGCCGAACGCGGCGTTAGCGGTGGCTTTGCCACGGCGCATATCGGATTCATCCACCACATCATCGTGCAGCAGCGTCGCCGTGTGGATAAATTCGATCAGCGCCGCATTGGTCACATGCAGCGATCCCTGATAATTCAGCGCGCGTGCTGACAGCACCGCGATCATCGGACGGATGCGTTTGCCTCCCCCGCTGATGATGTAATAGCCCAACTGGTTAATCAGTGAGACATCTGAATTCAGCTGGTCGAGGATGGTCTGGTTGACGGCCGCCATGTCCTGCGCGGTTAATTCGTTAATCTGTTCTAAGTTCATTCGTCTGTTCAGCTTTGACTCGTTTTCTGCATGGTAAGCGCTTTTACCCAGCGTGAGTTCAGGTAATCTGTTACTGATTGTACTTGAAAAATCGGGTTGAGAAACGTTTGCATTCGTCCTGCGCTTTTTTTCTGCAAGAGAGTGCAAAGTGCACTTGTCTTCTGCTGGAGTTTTGCGTAGAATTCGCGCCCTATTGTGAATATTTATCGCGCCGCCTGATGAACAGAAAGGCATGCGCAGAAGCGGAGTTTTATATGTACGCGGTTTTCCAAAGTGGTGGTAAACAACACCGAGTAAGCGAAGGTCAGACCGTTCGCCTGGAAAAGCTGGACATCGCAACCGGTGAAACCATCGAGTTCGACCAGGTTCTGATGATTGCAAATGGCGAAGACGTGAAAATCGGCGCGCCACTGGTTTCAGGCGGTGTGATCAAGGCAGAAGTTGTTGCTCACGGTCGTGGCGAGAAAATTAAAATCGTTAAGTTTCGTCGTCGTAAACACTACCGTAAGCAAGCTGGTCACCGTCAGTGGTTCACTGATGTGAAAATCACTGTGATCAGCGCGTAAGAGGAGATCTGACAAATGGCACATAAAAAGGCTGGTGGCTCGACTCGTAACGGTCGCGACTCCAATGCAAAACGTCTGGGTGTTAAGCGTTTCGGTGGTGAATCTGTTCTGGCAGGTAGCATCATCGTTCGTCAGCGTGGTACCAAATTCCACGCCGGTAACAACGTAGGTTGTGGTCGTGACCACACTCTGTTTGCTACCGCAGACGGCAAAGTTAAATTCGAAGTTAAAGGTCCTAACAACCGTAAATACATCAGTATCGTTGCTGAGTAAGGTTGTTGTGCCGCAGACGATTAACGTCTGAACACACGAATGGAAGGCCCCGCAGCTTTGCGGGGCTTTTTACATTCTGCCGCAGGTTACGGCAATCACGCTGACCTTGCGCCTCAGTTTGCTGTACACTTTATGTACACATGGCTTTGCCAATCCTGTATTATCCGCCGCCGGTCAGCGCAGAAGACCCTGGCGGACCCGTTTGTCGCCCGCAGCGTGGCGCAAACGACAGTGTGACGGAGATAAAAAATGAAGTTTGTTGATGAAGCGACGATCCTGGTGGTCGCGGGTGATGGTGGCAACGGTTGCGTCAGCTTCCGCCGCGAGAAGTACATTCCCAAAGGGGGACCGGACGGCGGTGACGGCGGTGACGGCGGCGATGTTTACCTGCTGGCGGATGAAAACCTCAACACCCTGATCGATTATCGTTTCGAAAAATCTTTCCGCGCCGAACGCGGCCAGAATGGCCAGAGCCGTGACTGTACCGGTAAACGCGGTAAAGACATCATTGTTAAAGTGCCGGTGGGTACGCGCGTGATCGATCAGGGCACGGGCGAAACGCTGGGCGACATGACGCGCCATGAGCAAAAGCTGATGGTGGCGAAAGGCGGCTGGCACGGTCTGGGCAACACCCGCTTCAAATCGTCCGTGAACCGTACGCCGCGTCAGAAAACCATGGGCACGCCGGGCGAGAAGCGCGACCTGCAGCTGGAACTGATGCTGCTGGCAGACGTGGGGATGCTGGGTCTGCCTAACGCTGGTAAATCGACCTTTATCCGCGCGGTATCGGCGGCGAAGCCAAAAGTGGCGGATTATCCGTTCACCACGTTGGTGCCAAGCCTCGGCGTGGTACGTATGGACAGCGAAAAGAGCTTCGTGGTCGCCGACATTCCCGGCCTGATTGAAGGCGCAGCGGAAGGCGCGGGCCTCGGAATTCGCTTCCTCAAGCATCTGGAGCGCTGCCGTGTGCTGCTGCACCTCATCGACATCGCGCCAATCGACGAATCCGATCCGGTAGAGAACGCCCGCATCATTCTCGGCGAGCTGGAGAAATACAGCGACAAGCTGTACCAGAAGCCACGCTGGCTGGTGTTCAATAAAACTGACCTGCTGAGCCGTGAAGAGGCGGAAAGCCGCGCTAAAGCGATTGCCGAAGCGCTGGGCTGGGATGAGAAATACTATCTGATCTCCGCCGCCAGCCGTGACGGTGTCAATGAGCTGTGCTGGGATGTGATGAGCTTTATCATTGCGAATCCAAAAGAAGCGGAAGAAGAAGCGAAGCAGCCAGAGAAAGTGGCCTTCATGTGGGATGATTACCACCGTGAAGCGCTGGAAAATGCTCAGGAAGTGGAAGAAGACGAAGACTGGGATGACGACTGGGATGAAGACGACGACGAAGGCGTCGAGATCATTTATCAGCGTTGATGTCAGCAAAAAAAAGCGGCCAGATGGCCGCTTTTTTTATTGCTGCTTAGCGCAGAGCACCAGCCCGCACAATCATTCCCTCTCCCCGTGGGAGAGGGCAGGGTGAGGGCATCAGGCTGCAGAGGAGCCAAACCTACCCCAGCACCGCCACCGTCAGCCGCGAACTGCAGCACAGCTGATCGCGACCATTACGTATCTCAATCTGCCAGCTCTGATTGCGCGCCCCCAGATGCAGCGGACGACAAACACCGCGCACCTCGCCGCTGCTCACCGCCCGATGATGGCTGGCGCTCACCTCAATGCCCACCACGCTTTTACCTTCTTCCACGCTCAGGTAACCGGCAATGGAGCCCATCGACTCCGCCAGCACCACCGACGCGCCGCCGTGCAGCAGACCAAACGGCTGCTGCGTGCGGCTATCTACCGGCATGGTGGCCTCCAGATAATCGTCACCGATGGCGGTAAACACGATGCCGAGATGCGCCACCAGCGAGTTATCGCCCAGCTGATTCAGCGTGGCGAGATCCACCGTACGTTTCCAGATTGCCATGCCTCAGGCTCCCAGCGTTGCGCCACCGTCCACCACAATATCCTGCAGCACCACGTGGCTGGCAAGATCCGAGGCCAGGAACAGGATGTTGTTCACGATCTCCTGCGGCTGGGCGATCTTACGCAGCGGGATCCCCAGTTTGTACTGATCCGGGAAACCGTTGATCATCTCCTGCTCGGCTTCCGGCGTATGCCACAGGCTGCGCTGCATATCGGTATCGGTTGATCCCGGTGAGACAATGTTGCAGCGCACGCCATACGGTGCCATCTCAAGCCCAACCGTCTGACACAGGCTGCGCAGCGCTGCTTTGGACGCGCCATAGGCTGACATGCCGAGGCGCGGGGCGTGCGCGGCGTTAGAGGCGATGGTGACAATCGCGCCAGCGCGCTGCTGGCGGAAGACCGGCAGCGTCTGCTGGAAGAGGTTAAACGCGCCGCCGGCGTTCACGGCGAGGCACGCCTGCCAGTCAGCAAACGACAGCGCATCGGTGCTGCCGATGCGCAGAATGCCCGCGCCGTTCACCAGGATATCCAGCCGCGGCTGGCTGGCCAGCAGTGACTGACAGCAGTCGCGCACCGCAGCACTGTCGGCAACGTCCAGCTGGCAGGTGGCAAACGGATAGTCATCCTGGCCAAAATGCAAATCAAAACCGGTCACCTGCGCACCGGCCTGATGGAACGCCAGCGCGGTGTGATAGCCGATGCCTTTGCCGGCACCGGTCACCCAGACAATTTTTCCGCTGAAATCAAAACAGGCGCTCATTGGGCTGGCACCCGTGACAGCAGCGCCCACCAGCCATCAATGCTGGGGTTTTTCGCCAGGCTGATGAAGTCGATATCGCTGTGCACCTGACGCCAGCGCGCCGCCAGCGCCATCACGCGCACTGAATCCAGCCCATAATCGATCAGGTTTTCATCATCTTCCGGCACGTCATCATCTTCCAGCAGCGGCAGAATCAGTGCGCGGAGTGCGTCCTTGCTCTGTGGCAGCGGCATCAGGTCGGCGGTCATCACCACTTTGCCACTGCGACCTGCGGTGTAGGTCAGCGCCATCATATGCTCGTCGCGCGAGAAGTCGGCCAGCGCATCGGCCACCATAAACGGCTGGATGTTACGCATGAAGGCGTCGGTAGCGGTGGTCAGGCAGCCGATGTGGGCATACACGCCAGTAATGATCAGCTGATCGCGGCCCATCTCCTGCAGGATAGACTCCAGCGGCGAGCGCACGAACGCGCTGTAGCGCCATTTAGTCAGCACCTGATCGTCCTGATCCGGCGCCAGCGTGTCGACGATCTTCTGCTGATCCGGATGTTTGTTCAGCCCTGGTCCCCACATATCATTCAGCAGCGCGCGATCCTCATCGCTTTGCTGGTTGGGCTGGGCGGTATAGAACACCGGAATGCCCTGCGCTTTGCAGTAAGCGCGCAGGCGGGCAATGTTCTCCACCACCTGATTCACCAGCGGGCTGTCTTCGCCCCAGAAGTTGAGGAAATAGGCCTGCATATCGTGAATCAGCAGCGCCGCGCGCTGCGGCTCCAGCGCCCATTGTACTTTGTTAGCCGGCAGCTCAGTGGCGGCGGGCAGCGCATAAGAGGTCAGTTTTGGAATAGCCATTACAATCTCCGGAAAAAATCAGGCTTGCGTCTGCTCAGCAAGCTGTTGGCGTAAACGTTTTTTATCCACTTTGCCCACCGGGGTAAGCGGCAGGGCGTCGACGCAGGTAATGCGGTCGGGAAGTTTGAATTCGGCAATGCCCAGCTCGCGCAGATGGCGGCGCAGCGCGACCGGTTTCACCGGCTGGCGCGCCACAATGAAGGCACAGCTCTTTTCACCCATCAGCTCGTCGTGCATGGACACCAGCGCGGCGTGGATCACATCCGGATGGCGCAGCAGCAGGTTTTCGATCTCTTCTGCGGCGATCTTCTCGCCACCGCGGTTGATCTGATCCTTTTCGCGTCCCTGTACGGTGATGTAACCCTGAGCGTTGATCTCAATCAGATCGCCTGAGCAGTAAAAACCGTTGGCGTCGAAGCTGGCGGCATTGTGCTCCGGGCTGTTGTAGTAGCCCCGGAAGGTGTAAGGGCCGCGCGTCATCAGGCGACCCACCTGGCCTGGCGGTAGCGGATTGCCGTTCTCGTCGGCCACCCACACTTCGTCATCTTCCGAAATCGGACGCCCCTGGGTAGTCAGAATGGTTTGCTCGTCATCGCCGAAGCGCGTGTAGTTAACCAGCCCTTCCGCCATGCCAAACACCTGCTGCAGCTGGCAGCCGATTTCACGCTGAATGCGTGCGGCCAGCGTTTCGCCCAGTTTGGCTCCGCCCACCTGAATGCGCTGCAGCGAGGCCAGCGCTGAATTGCTGCCCCACTCCTGAATTGCCTGCAACCACAGGCTGACCGCCGGCGGCACCAGTCCGGTATCGGTCACCTGGTGCTGCTCAATCAGCGGGAAGCAGAGCGTGGCGCTGGGATCCGCGGCGAGAATCACCTGGCCACCGGCATAGAACACCCCGAGCGAACCGGGGGAACTCATGGCAAAGTTATGCGGCGCGGGCAGGGCGATCAGATAGCGCGTGTCGGCGTTGATGTGGCAAATCTCGTCGCTGGCGCGGATGCTGTAGTAGTAGTCGTTGTGGGTGCGCGGAATCAGCTTCGGCGTCCCGGTGCTGCCGCCGGAGAGCTGGAAAAACGCCACTTCATCGGCGGCCGTCGGTGTCGCGACAAAATCGCCAGCCGCTTCATCCTGCAGCGACGCCAGCGTATTTTCCGCCTGCGCGTCGTTACGCAGGATCACCTGCTGCAGCGTGGGTTGCGCCTCGCACAGCGTGGCGATGAAGTCGTCGCTGGCAAACAGCGCGTGCTGGCGATCGGCGATCAGCAGTTTCGGTGCAATCTGCTGCGCATAGGCCTGCAGTTCAGTGCGCTGATGGCTGAACAGTGCGTACACCGGGACCACGCCCAGCTTAAACAGCGCAAACAGCGTAACGTAAAAGTCCGCCACGTTGCCGAGCTGCACCAGCGCCGTGTCACCGCGCTGTAAACCGCGCCGCTGCAGCGCCGCCGCCAGATTATCACTGCGCTGCGCCAGCTGGCGGTAGCTGAGCTGCACAGGGCCGTCGATCACGGCGATAGCGTCGTTTTCGCGATGGCGGTCGATGATGTCGGTCAGCGGCACGTCGATCCAGTAGCCTTTCTCGCGATAGCGCGCGGCCAGATGTGCCGGCCAGCGGCTGAAGGGAATGCTCATGCTTGTTCCTTTATTGCAGTCCAAAAGCGCGCAACATGGTGTCCAGCTTCACACCCGTTTCACGCCATTCTGATTCCGGTTGCGAGTCGGCGACGATGCCAGCGCCGGCAAACAGCCGCACGCGCGTGCCGTTTACCGTTCCGCAGCGAATGGTCACCACCCATTCGCCGTTGCCTTCGCTGTCGCACCAGCCGACGATGCCGCCAAACAGCTGGCGATCAAAGGGTTCGAGCTGCTGAATCAGCTGCTGCGCGCGGGCGTGCGGGAAGCCGCTCAGGGCCGGGGTTGGGTGCAGCAGCGCCGCCAGCGACAGCGCGTTTTCGCGCTCATCCTGCACTTCGCCATCGATTTGCGTCGCCAGATGCCACAGCGTGGCGGTGGTGATCAGCGACGGCACGGTAGGCACTGACAGTAGTCGGCTACGCGGCTGCAGCGTGCTGCGCATCGCGTCGGTCACCAGCTGATGTTCGTGGCGGTCTTTGGCTGACGCCATCAGGGTGTTACCTGCCACGCGATCGGCGCTGGCGTCGTCATGATGGCGGCGCGCCGAGCCGGCCAGCGGGCAGGAGGAGAAATCGCGCCCCTGTTTGCGCAGCATCAGTTCCGGGCTGGCGCCCACCAGCGCGCCTCCTTCCGCCAGCGGCAGATGGAAATGGTAGCTATTGGGATTTTGCGCGATCACGCGCTGCATCAGCGCGGCGGTATCGACCGGCTGCTCGGTGACGATATCCATCAGGCGCGACAGCACCACTTTGTCCGGATCGCCGCGCTGGATGGTGGCAACGGCGTCGGCCACCATGCGGGTAAACACCGCGTGATCCGGTACTGCCGTCCGCCGCCGCACTGCCGGCAGATCGCTCTGCTGCGCCGGTAACGCCTGTTGCAGGTCGGCGCGATTAAAGCTCTGCCAGGATTCGGGTATGAACAGGGACGCTGGCTGGCTGACGTCAAACGGAATCGCGCCCACCAGCAGCGGATTGGCGATCCCCTGCTTTTTCGCCGCGGCAAAGTGCTGGCGCAGCTGCTGTTGAAAGTCGCCCTGCAGCAGCGCGGCATCGCCCACCGGCGTGTTGATCGTGGTATAGCAGCCCTGGGTGGCCAGGCTGCGCCATGGCGAGGTGAAAAGGAAACCGCGGCACAGCGCGGAAAAATCCTTCAGCCAGGCATTTTCAAACGTGGAGCTTTCCACCATAATTTTCACCTATAAATGATAAGATTATTAAGAATGATTATCATTTTTATTATGGCTCTGTAACCTACGTCGAAAGGGGCAAAGAGTCAATCCATTCGCGGGATTTACCGTGCTGTCAGACGTAAGCGGCGGCTGACGCCGGGCAAGGCATTAAGCTAAAAGGTGGATCAAAACTTATGAATAAATGCGGTTTATGGGGCATGGCTGTCCTGTTGTTCATTTTCCAGTCGCTGTCAGGGACAGCGCGGGCCGACCAGGGCTGGCCGCGCAGCGTACAGGGCGCGACCGGAACGGTAACGCTTCACCAGGCACCACAGCGTATTGTCTCCACCAGCGTCACGCTGACCGGCTCGCTGCTGGCGATTGACGCGCCGGTCATCGCCTCAGGCGCGACCGCACCGAAAAGCCGCCTGGCCGACGATCAGGGCTTCTTCCGTCAGTGGGGCGAGGTGGCAAAACAGCGCCACGTTAAGCGGCTGTACATTGGTGAGCCGAGCGCCGAGGCGATTGCGGCGCAAGCCCCGGATCTGATCATCGTCAGCGCCACCGGTAATGACTCCGCCCTGAAGCTGGTCAGTCAGCTGTCCGCCATTGCCCTCACGCTGGTGGTCAACTACGACGATAAGAGCTGGCAGGATGTGGTTACGCTGCTGGGGCAGGCCACCGGCCATGAAGCACAGGCGGCGCAGCGCGTAAAAGAGTTCGACGATCGCGAAGCGGCGCTGAAGCAGGCCATTACGCTGCCGCCGCAGCCGGTCTCCGCGATGGTATGGAACGGTGATGGCCGGGCAGTGAATCTATGGACCGCCGCATCGGCGCAGGGCAAACTGCTGCAGCAGCTCGGTTTTACCCTGGCGCAGCCGCCGGCCGGCACGCAACAGGGGCACAGCATGGGCCAGCGCAAAGACATTATTCAGCTCTCGGGCGAGAATCTCGCCGCCAGCCTGACCGGTCACAGCTTCCTGCTGTTTGCCGGCGATGACAAAACTGCGCAGTCAGTGCTGAGCAACCCGTTCCTGGCACAAAACGCGGCGGTGCGCGATAAGCAGGTCTATGCGCTGGGTATCGACACCTTCCGCCTGGATTACTACAGCGCCAGCAATCTGCTGACGCGTCTGCATCAGCTGTTCGTCAAATCATGATGTTTGCTGCGCCAGCACCGGCGCGGGCGCCTGATAGCGCCGCAATCCTTTCATCATCAGCCACATCATGACGCCAAGCAGTGTCGCGGCACAGCCAAACGCCGCGGCAGCCTGCGCCGGCAGCAGCCACGAACCGAGGGCACCAATCAGCGCGGCGCCGAGGGCATCGCCGCACACGTTCTGCGCCGTCCACAGGCTGTTGATGCGGCCCAGCAGATGATCCGGCGTCAGCAGCTGAATCATCGCGTACTGCACCAGGCTGTTGATGGCGCTGAAATAGCCGAAGCCCGCCAGACACAGCAGCGCCAGCCACAGCGTCGGCATCAGGCTGAACAGGCCCAGGGCGACGAAACCGGCCACGGCGCTGCCCAGCACCAGCCGGCCCGGGCGCGCTGCCTGTTTCAGCCTGCCGCTGGTAAATGCACCCACGGCGGCACCGAGCGGCACGGCAGCGTACAGCATACCGAGCTGGTCGGCGCTGACTGACCAGTGCGGTGCCAGCGCCGGGTACAGCACGCGGATGGCGCTGGCCAGCGTCACCAGCGCACCGGTCAGCGCCACCATGCCGACCAGCGGGCTGGCAAACAGGAACTGCACGCCGGTTGCCAGCGCCCGCAGCGGATGCTCGCGCGGCTGCGGAGGCGGTGGCAGCGCAGGCAGCTTCAGCAGCGTTAGCACCGTCAGCAGCGTGCCGAAGGCGGTCAGTCCATAATTCCACAGCACGCCGCCGTGCGCGATCACCACACCAGCAATTGCCGGCGATAAAATCGAGCCGAAGCGCACCGTCAGCATGGTAATGGCACCGGCCTGCATGATGTTTTCGCGTCCCACCAGCGCTGGCGTAGCGGCCAGCAGCGCCGTGACGCCAATCGCACCAAAAAAGCCGTCCCACAAGCCCAGCAGATAGACCGCCAGCAGCGAAGGCGCGGGCAGCGCGGCATTTATCGCCAGCGCGACAAAGCCCAGTCCGCAGGTGGTGCGGGCAAGCAGGATCAACGTCTTACGCTCATAGCGATCGGCCAGCACGCCGCCGGTCAGCAGGCCAGTAAACATGCCGGCAGCGGACAGCGTGACGGCGAGGCCCACCAGCAGCGGTGAATGGGTCATCTGCTGAATCTGCACCGGCACGGCAACGGCCAGCATGCCGAGCGCCACAATCGAGATAAAACGCGCAATAAACACCGCGCGAAACGCCGCGTGGGTTTTCAGCAGTGAGAGATCGATAAAGTGAGAGGGTTTGTTCATTGTTTCGCCTTTTTGCACCAATTTTCCTCATCATCCGCGAGGCGACTCATGGTAACATAGGCAAACGCGAGTAATAACGATAACAAATATCATTATCACATTACGTTGCACTGCAACGACGTCGAACAGTGAAGGTTTAGAACGCTATGCGCCAGATCCGTGCATTAGCAGGCTCAGGGATTCTGCTTTTGCTCCTCATGGCGCTCAGTCTGATGCTGGGTGCCAAATCAATACCGCTTTCCGATGTGTATCACGCTCTCACCGCCTCCTGCTCCAGCGCGGAGTGCATCATCGTGCGCGATGCGCGCCTGCCGCGCACGCTGGCCGGTCTGCTGGCGGGCGTGGCGCTGGGGCTGGCGGGCGCGCTGATGCAGAGTCTGACGCGTAACCCGTTGGCCGAGCCGGGCATTCTGGGCGTGAACGCCGGTGCCGGTTTTGCCATCGTGCTCGGCATCGCGCTGCTGGGAGCGGACTCCCCGCTGCAGTGGCTGACGCTGGCCTTCAGCGGCGCGCTGCTGGCGGCGCTGCTGATGACGGTGATTGGCGCGATGGGCGGCGGGCGCGTCAATCCGGTGCGTCTGACGCTGGCAGGCGTGGCGCTGGCAGCGGTACTGGAGGGTTTAACCTCCGGCCTGTCGCTGCTCAATCCGGACATTTACGATCACCTGCGCTTCTGGCAAAGCGGCTCGCTGGATATCCGCGATTTCAGCGTGTTGCGCACCCTGAGCCCGGCGGTGCTGGCCGGTGCGGCGCTGGCGCTGGGGCTGGCGCAGTCGCTGAACAGCCTGAGCATGGGCGGCGATATGGCGGCGGCGCTGGGCACGCGCGTGTTGCGCACTCAACTGCTGGGCCTGCTGGCGATTGCCTTACTGAGCGGCGCGGCGACCGCCGCCGTCGGACCGATCGCTTTTATCGGCCTGATGACGCCGCATTTTGCCCGCTGGCTGGTGGGCAACGATCACCGCTGGCTGCTGCCGGCGACGGCGCTGATCACCCCGGCGCTGCTGCTGGCGGCGGATATTCTGGGGCGGATGATGGTGGCAGGCGAACTGCGTGTCTCAATTGTGACCGCCATCCTTGGCGCGCCGATGCTGATTTTGCTGGTACGGCGCCAGCGCGGGCGAGGTGGATTATGACGCGGCGTGCCGGGTTGCATGGCGGCTGGCTGCTATTAGCGTGTGCGCTGCTGACGTGGCTGGCGCTGACGCGCGGTGCGCTGCCGATTACGGCGGAGCAGGTGTGGCAGGCGCTGCGCGGGCAGGGAGCGGCCAACGTGCAGCTGATTGTGGTGGAGTGGCGGCTGCCGCGCGTGCTGATGGCGCTGCTGATCGGTGCGGCGCTGGGTGTCAGCGGGGCAATTTTTCAGTCGCTGCTGCGTAACCCGCTCGGCAGCCCGGATATTCTCGGCTTCAATACCGGTGCTTACAGCGGTGTGCTGGTGGCGCTGGTGCTGTTCAATCAAAGTATTACCGCGATGACCGGGGCCGCGCTGATCGGCGGTATCGCGACGGCTGCGCTGGTGTATCTGTTTGCCTGGCGCAACGGGGTGGAAACGTTTCGGTTAATCATCGTGGGCATCAGCGTGCGCGCGCTGCTGATGGCGCTCAATGCCTGGCTGATTATCAGCGCTTCGCTGGAGTCGGCGCTCAGCGCCGGGCTGTGGAGCGCCGGCTCGCTCAACGGCATCACCTGGGCGAAAACGCCGCCGGTGGTGACGATGCTGCTGCTGTCGCTGCTGCTGGTGGCGCTGTTAACGCGCCGCATGCGTCTGCTGGAGATGGGCGATGACACCGCCTGCGCGCTCGGCGTGCCGGTGGAGCGCAGCCGCCTGTGGCTGATGCTGCTGGGCGTGCTGCTGACCGCGGCGTCCACCGCGCTGGCGGGGCCGATCTCGTTCGTGGCGCTGCTGGCACCGCAGATTGCGCGCCGGCTGAGCGGCGGGGAAAAAGGCGCATTATGGCTGGCGGCGCTGTGCGGCGCGCTGCTGTTGTGCGCCGCCGATTATGCCGCGCAGCATCTGTTCCTGCCTTATCAACTGCCGGTTGGCGTGATCACCGTCAGCCTGGGCGGACTCTATCTGATTGCGTTACTGGTGCGGGAGGCGCGACGCCAATGATCGATATTCCTTCACGGCTGTATGGCGAAGGCCTGACGCTGGGTTATGACAAAAAAGTGGTGGCGGAAAATCTGTCGGTGGCGATTCCGCAAGGGGAGCTGACCGTGATTATCGGCCCTAACGCCTGCGGTAAATCCACCCTGCTGCGTACTCTCAGCCGCCTGCAGGCACCGCTGAAAGGCGACGTGCTGCTGGACGGCGAGGCAATTGCACGTTATCCCACCAAAGAGGTGGCGCGCCGCCTTGGCCTGCTGCCGCAGAGTTCAAACGCACCGGCGGGCATCAGCGTGAGCGAGCTGGTGGCGCGCGGACGTTATCCGCATCAGTCACTGTTTGGCCGCTGGCGCGCGGAGGATGAAGCGGCGGTGCAGCAGGCGATGTTGGCCACCGGCGTGGCGGACCTGGCGCAACAGGCGGTCGATACCCTGTCCGGCGGGCAGCGTCAGCGCGTGTGGATCGCCATGGTACTGGCGCAGCAGACGCCGCTGCTGCTGCTGGATGAGCCCACCACCTGGCTGGATATAACCCACCAGATTGAGCTGCTTGAGCTGATGCAGAAGCTCAATCAGCAGCATGGCCGCACGCTGGTGGTGGTGCTGCACGACCTTAATCACGCCTGCCGCTACGCCACCCATCTGATCGCCATGCGTCACGGGAGGATCATTGCCGAGGGCAAGCCTGGCGAGATTGTGACGCCGGCGCTGATTGAGCAGGTGTACGGATTACGCTGTGTGATTGTTGAGGATCCGGTGGCGCATACGCCAATGATTGTGCCGCTGGGGCGCGGGCGCTAAGGCGGAGAAGGGGCTGTGATGTAAACGTTTTCTGCCATACGTTTCCCTCTCCCGCCGGGAGAGGGTGAGGACAAAACCGCTACGCCAGCAACTGCTGCAACAGCGGCCCGATCTGCTCAAACATGCGAGGCGAGATAATCTCGACGTGGGCGCAATCCATCGGCCACACCGTCAGCTCACCGACATAGGGCGCCCAGGCGCGGCGCGCATCCTGGCCTGGCTGCTGCGTCTGTTCGGCGAGGAACAGCTTAGCGCGGCCGCCGAAGCGTGCGCTGCGCGCCGTGGCCAGCAGACGCACCGAGCTGGCGTAGTTGGCTTCGATGGTATCGAACATGGCCTGCATCTCTTCACCGGCCTGATGGCGCTGCGCGGCGATAAACTGTTCGCGCTCGCGATTCACCTCCTCCAGCACCGCCGGATCCAGCACATTCTCGCCGCGCTTCTCATCCCAGTTCTGCGTTTCCGGCGGCCAGGTGTCGAGCAGGCCAAGGAAGGCGACCTCTTCACCCGCCGCTTCCAGCCGGGCAGCAATGCCCTGCGCCAGCGTACCGCCCAGCGAGTAGCCGAGGAAATAGTAGGGCCCGTGCGGTTGTACCTCTCGCAGCGTATGCAAATGCGCTTCACAGACCTCATCGAGGTGCGCGCTCTGGTTCAGTGGTCCCTGCGTGTCTGGCGACTGAATGCCGACCAG
The DNA here is from genome assembly GCF_019890955.1 of Pantoea dispersa. NCBI lineage: Bacteria > Pseudomonadati > Pseudomonadota > Gammaproteobacteria > Enterobacterales > Erwiniaceae > Pantoea > Pantoea dispersa. The sequence continues at coordinate 3,445,014 of NZ_CP082346.1, read as the reverse complement.
TGACCAGCGTGGGTCAAGGTAACGCTGCAGCACGCTGAACTGCCAGGCGAAGCCGGACGCCGGGTGGAAGCAGAACAGCGTCGGTCCGCTGCCTTTACGCAGCGGCAGCACCGCTTCAAAGCCCGCCTGCTGATGGGATTGTCCATCGCTCAGCAGCGCCGCCAGTTTTTCCACCGTCGGGGCGATCATGATCTGCCCGACCGAGACCGGCAGCTGGAGCTCGCGGCGCAGCTGCGCAGCAAGGCGCATCGCCAGCAGCGAATGGCCACCGAGCGCAAAGAAATCATCATGCGCACCGATCGTGTCGCAGGCCAGCAGGCGGCAGAACGCTGCGGCCAGCGTGCTCTCTAAACCGGGCAGTGGCGCGCGCCCCTGGCGCTGCGTGGTGCTCTGCGGCAGCGGCAGCGCTTTGCGATCCAGTTTGCCGTTGCTGCTGAGCGGCAGCGCCTCCAGCTGGACGATGGCCACCGGCACCATGTGTGCCGGTAGCTGCTGTGCCAGCGCCTGACGCAGCGCATCGCCATCCACCGGCTGAGGCGCCACCACGTAGCCCACCAGCTGACGCGCATCGCCCTGTGCCGCCGCACTGCCCAGCACCACCGCATGCGTCACCGCCTGCTCAATGCCGGGCTGGGCGCACAGCGCATGATCGATTTCGTTCAGCTCAATGCGCTGACCGCGGATCTTCAGCTGGTCATCGCTGCGTCCGAGATACTCCACCGCACCGTTGTCCAGCCAGCGCGCTACGTCGCCGGTCAGGTACATGCGCTCGCCAGCGGCGTACGGGTCGGCGATAAAGCGGCTGGCGGTCAGCTCCGGCCGGTTGAGATAGCCGTGCGCCAGCTGAATGCCGGTAAGATAGAGATCGCCGGCCACGCCCGGCGGCACCGGCTGCATTTGCGCATCAAGAATGCGCAGGCCGGTGTTCCACACCGGGAATCCGATCGGTACGCTCGGGCCATCGACGGCGGCGAGCGCCGCGCCATACGCCGGATACCAGCTGACATCAACGGCCGCTTCGGTCGGCCCATACAGATTGTGCAGCGGCACGCGGGTCAATGTTTCCCAGCTGCGCGACAGATCGGTGGGCAATGCTTCACCGCTGCAGAACACGTTGCGCAGGCTGGCGCAGCACGCTATCGCGGCCGGGTGATCGAGCGCCGCGACAAAGGCCGCCAGCATCGAGGGTACGAAATGCGTGGTGGTGACTTTGTAGCGGGCAAACAGTTGCTGTAAGGCTTCCGGATCGCGGTGTGCATCCGGCGGCGCCATCACCAGCTGCGCGCCGACCAGCAGCGGCCAGAAGAACTCCCACACCGAGACATCAAAGCTGCTCGGCGTTTTCTGCAGCACCACGTCATCCGCCTGCAGCGGATAACGATCCTGCATCCACAGCAGGCGATTAACGATCGCCTGATGGCCGACCAGCACGCCTTTCGGCCGGCCGGTAGAGCCGGAGGTATAGATGATGTACGCGCCATCCTGCGGCGTCGGCGCGCTGGCCGGTGCCGGTGCATATTCGGCATTATACAGGGTGTCAAAGTGCAGCTGACTGACCGGCGCGATGGCGCGGAAGCGGGCACTGAGCGCGGCAGCGGTAATCAGCGTTTTGGGCGCGGCGTCTTCCAGCATCAGCTGGAGCCGCTCGTCCGGATAGCCGGTATCCAGCGGCAGATAAGCGGCCCCGAGCGTCACAATCGCCTGCAGTGCCAGCGACAGCTGCACCGAACGCGGCAGCGCCACGGCGACGATATCACCTCGCTGCACGCCGGCCGCACTGAGATCGGCCGCCAGCGCGAATACCTGCTGCTGCATCTGGCGATAGTTCAGCTGGTGCTGCGCATCGGCCAGCGCCGGTGCGTCCGGGGTGCGCTGCGCCTGCTGCGCCAGCAGCGACGCCAGGGTTTCCGCTGGCAGCGGATGGGCGGTCTGATTGATGGCCGCAATCTGCTGCTGCTCCGCTGGCGTCAGCAGATCGAGCTCGCCCAGCGCGCGCTGCGGCTGCGCGGCCAGCTGGCTGAGCAGCAGGGCAAAGCGGCTGGCATGGCGCTGCAGCGTCTCGGCAGCATAGCGCTGCGCGTTCGCCAGCAGCTCCAGCGTCAGATCGCCGTGCTCGCTGAGGTAAATTGCGATTTCCAGATCGCGCACCGGGCCGGAGGCCAGCTGATGCGTGATGCCTTCAATGCCGGCGAAATCGAGCTGGTAGTCAAACATCTTCAGGTTGATCACCGGGCCATACAGCGGATCGCTATCGCCGGGGCGGCCGAGATCGCGCTGCACCTGTTCAGCATCGTAGCGCTGATGACGGCGCATTTTTTTCACTTCCGCGGCCAGCTGAGCGGCGAGATCGCCGAGCGTTTGTCCCGGCTGGTAATGCACCGCCATCGGCAGCACGTTAATCACCGGACCGGTGGCGCACAGCGCGGCTGAGCCGATGCGGCGCATGAAGATGAAGCCGGCAGCAAAATCATTTTGTCCGCTGAGGCGAGCCAGCCACAGCGCTACCAGCGCAAAGGCCAGATCGGCGGCGCTGTGCTGTGGATGCTGGCTGGTCAGCGTCTGGAAGCGGTGACGATCCAGCGTAACGCTGTGACGCAGCAGATCGGTGCTGGCGCTCTGACCGGCCAGCGGCAGCGGCGACAGCGAGGCGGGCGCGGGCAGGGCGCGGCCTTTTTCGCGCCAGAATTCGCCGTCACGGGTGTAAGACGCCGATTGCTGATAGCGCTGATACTCGTCAACCACGGCGCTGAACGGAATAAACGGTGTCGGCTCAGGCGGCTGGTGCTGTACGGCGGCGCTGTACAGATTGGCGATGCGGCGCGTCAGCGCGGTAAAGCTGAAGCCATCCACCACCAGATGGTGATAGCGCTGATACCAGAACCAGTGCTGTTCGCCGAGGCGGAACAGACGATGGTGCCACAGCGGTGCGCCACTCAGCACACGCAGGTCGCCCTGCATATCGGCACGCATCAGGGCGCGCGCGGCGGCAGCGGCATCCGCTTCGCTGCGCAGATCAACGATGTCTGGCAGGCTGAAAGTCTGCGGCTGCGGCCACTGCAGCGGCTCGCCGTCGATTTCGCCGAACGCCATATTCAGGGTATCGGCTTCCTGCATCCCGTCGACGATGGCCTGCGCCAGCAGCGCGCTGTTGATGTCGCCGCGCAGTTCGACAAAGTGCGCGACCGCGTAAGCGTTGTGATGGCGGCTGAGCTGGTCGGCGATCCAGATGCCAGGCTGCGCCGCCACCAGCGGCAGAGTTTGTTGGTCAATCATAGTGTCGTTCATCAGAGAATTTACTGTCGCTCCGGTTCACGTCTGGCGTGATGAATGAATTTGGATTGCGCCACAAAGCTTGCAGACCGTCGAGCAGGCCACCGCGCCAGCACAGCGCGTCATGGCCGCCCTCTACCGGCTGGTAATGCACCTGATAGCCGGCAGCGGTAAGTTGTTGTTGTAATTGTTGATTGGCTTGCAGAATCAGGCCTTCACGCTGGCCTGCCTCCAGCCAGAAACGCAGCGGCTGGCGAGGTGCCAGGCCATGGTCCAGCGCCTGCAACAGCCAGCCATGCGGGTTACCGCGCTCCGGCCACCAGAAGGAGCCGGACAGGCTGAGCGCGTTACCAAAGGTGTGGGGAAAGTGCAGCGCGGCAAACACCGCGGCCAGACCGCCGAAGCTTTGCCCGGCAACCAGCGTGCGCGCCGGCTGCGCATCGTACGGCATCCAGCGTGCCACCTGCGGCAACAGCTCCTGCTGCACCGCCTGCCAGAATTGCGGATTGCATGGCAGCTCGCGGCTGCGGTGTTCGCGATCGATGATGTCGATAAACAGGTAGACCGCCGGCGGCAGCTTGCCCGCGGCGGTCAGCTGCTGCAGTGGGCCGGCGATCGGCATCTGCTGCGCCCAGAACTGACCATCGAGCAGTATCGCCAGCGGACGCGGGCCGTGCTGCGCCTCGCCTGTGGCGTATAGCCACACCCGGCGACGATTGCCGAGCAGCGCGCTGTTCCACTGCTGCTCCTGCAGCGTCAGCGTCGGGGCGCGGCCCTCATCCACCGCACGCCACACCTGCTGGTCGGGCGCGTCAGGCAGGTGCAGCGGTGACACGCCCATGCCGCGTCCGCCGGACCAGCTGCGCAGCGGATTGAGCGCATCGGCCTGCGCGGCAGGGAATTTTTCGCGCCACCAGTGGCGCAGCGCATGCATGTCAGGCTCGCCGCTGAAATCGCTGGCCTGCCGATCCGGCATCAGGCAGTAGCTGCCGCGCCAGTGTGACGGCAGCACGGTTTGCCAGTACCAGACATCGCTACTGGCGACGCGCATCAGCGATTGCGGCGGGCGCCGCTGGTGGTGATCGGTCACGCCGGTGATGTTGATCCACACGCGCTGGGTGTGGGAGGTGGTTTCACTGCCTTGCGGATCGCGCCAGAAGAAGGTCACCAGACAGGTGCCATCCTGCTGCGGCTCAATGCGCGGAATGCCCTGAGTCTGTTGCTCCTGCCACCAGGCTTCGCTACCAATTCCATCATTTCGCCAGGTCATAGGGGCTGCCAGTCGCCGTCTGTACGGGGAGGTTTACATAGGATTGATAAATAATAATATTGATAATTATTTGCATTTGCAATAGGGTGACTGCGCTCAAAATGAGCACGCACGTTCCGTCTGGCACCCGGTAAGTCATGGGATTCAGCAAAGGATGGCCCTGCCAGGTGTGAACGGCTGCGCGATAAAGACAGGGATCTTCTCACCGGCTCGCCAGTCACTCCGCTGTGGCGCAGAACTGGCCTTCCAGGAATGAAAAAAAATGAAGCATTACTCGCGGTTAACCTTCGCTATTTTGATCGAACTGGGGCTCAGCGCCTCACTGCTCTCCGGCAGCGCCTGGGCAGCAGAGACTTCCAGCAAGACGACTTCCAGCAACGCCTCTTCTCCCGACGCCAGCGCGATGGACGGTGGCACCTTAATGGTGACGGCCCAGCAGCAGACGCTGCAGGCACCGGGGGTTTCCACCATCACCGCCGATGAGATCAAAAAGCATCCGCCGGCGCGCGATGTCTCAGAAATTATCCGTACCATGCCGGGGGTTAACCTGACCGGTAACTCGACCAGCGGCCAGCGCGGCAACAACCGTCAGATCGATATTCGCGGCATGGGACCGGAAAATACACTGATCATGGTGGACGGCATGCCGATCACCAGCCGTAACTCAGTGCGTCTCGGCTGGCGCGGTGAGCGTGATACGCGCGGCGATACCAACTGGGTGCCGCCGGAGATGATTGATCACATCGACGTGATTCGCGGGCCGGCCGCGGTGCGCTACGGTAACGGCGCGGCGGGCGGTGTGGTGAACATCATCACCAAAAAGTACAGCGATCAGCAGTGGCACGGTTCGTGGAATACCTACTTCAACGCGCCGGAACACAAATCGGAAGGGGCGACCAAACGCACCAACTTCAGCCTTGAAGGGCCGCTGGGCGACGACTTCAACTTCCGGCTGTATGGCGGCTTAGCCAAAACCCAGGCCGACGCGTACGACATCAATGAAGGGCATGCGGCAGCGCGCACCGGCAGCTATGCTGGCAGCTACCCGGCAGGCCGCGAAGGCTCGGTTAACAAAGATATCAATGCGTTGCTGAGCTGGGCGTTTGCCCCTATGCAGACGCTGGAGCTGCAGGCCGGTTACAGTCGTCAGGGCAACCTGTACGCGGGCGATACGCAGAACACCAACACTAACGCGCTGGTGAAAAGCCTGTACGGCGATGAAACCAACCGTCTGTATCGCCAGAATATTTCACTGAAATGGACCGGCGCGTGGGATAACGGCATCAGCACCAGCAGCTGGGCGCGCTACGAAAAAACCCGCAATACGCGCATCAATGAAGGTCTGGCGGGCGGCACGGAAGGGATCTTCTCCAACAGCGGGTTCAATACCATTCAGCTGGACGACGTGCTGCTGCACAGTGAAATCAGCCTGCCGTTTGAGCTGGGCGTCAATCAGACCGCGACGCTGGGCACCGAGTGGAACCAGCAGCGCATGAAAGATCCTTCGTCGACCACCCAGGCCGCCAGCAACGGCGCTGTGCCAGGCATCGCCAGCACCGGCCGCAGTCCTTATGCCCAGGCGGAGATTTTCTCCCTGTTTGCCGAAGACAACATGGAGCTGACCGACAGCACCATGCTGACGCCGGCGCTGCGCTTCGATCATCACTCCATCGTTGGCAACAACTGGAGCCCGTCGCTTAACCTGTCACAGGGGCTGGGTGATGACTTCACGCTGAAGATGGGGATTGGCCGAGCCTACAAAGCGCCGAGTCTGTACCAGACGAACCCGAACTACCTGCTGTACAGCAACGGCCAGGGCTGCGCCGCCAGCACCGGCGCCTGCTATTTGCAGGGTAATCCGAATCTGAAAGCGGAAAACAGCATCAATAAAGAAGTTGGGCTGGAGTGGAAGCATGAAGGTTATCAGGCCGGTCTGACCTGGTTCCGTAACGATTACCGTAACAAGATTGAAGCCGGCTATGCGCCTTCAGGTAAAGCCTCTAACGGCACCACGGATATCTATCGCTGGGAGAACGTGCCGAAAGCGGTGGTGGAAGGGCTGGAAGGTACGGTCAATGTTCCTTTCTCTGACAGCGTGATGTGGAATAACAACTTCACCTACATGCTGCAGAGCAAGAACAAGGAGACCGGCGATCGTCTGTCGATCATTCCGGAGTATACGCTGAACTCGACGCTGAGCTGGCAGGCAACGCAGGATCTGTCGCTGCAAACCACCCTGACGTGGTACGGCACCCAGACGCCGAAGAAGTACGACTACAAAGGACAGCCGGTGACCGGCAGCGCCACCGACAAAGTGAGCCCGTACTCGATTGTCGGCCTGAGCGGTACTTACGATATTAATAAGTACGCCAGCGTGACGCTGGGCATCGATAACCTGTTCGATAAGCGCCACTTCCGTGAGGGCAATGCGCAAACCACCGGTAACGCCACCACCGGCGCTTATCTCTACGGTGCCGGTGCCAATACCTATAACGAATCAGGCCGTACTTACTATATGAGCCTCAACACCCACTTCTGATGGCGTTCAGCCAATCAGTTGCGTTGGCAAACAGCAGCGGGCGACCAGTCCGCTGCTGTCTTCGCGGTTCACCAGTTCCAGCCTGCCGCGATGCATCTGCACAATACGCAGCACAATGTTCAGGCCCAGGCCGCTGCCGCCATAGCGTTGATCGCGCCGCCGGAACGCCTGCGTCAGCTCTTCTGCCGCATCGGCATCAATACCCGGCCCCTGATCCCACACTTCAACCCAGACCTGCTGTTGCACCTGACGCAGCTTCACCTGCACGCTGCTGCCTTCCGGACTGTAGCGCGACGCGTTCTCCAGCAAATTGCGCAGCATCAGGCGCAGCAGCACCGCTTCACCCTGCTGCGGCACATCGTCGCCGTCTGGCCAGTGCAGCGTCTGCTGACGCTGGGCATACAGTTCAGCCATCTCCGGCATCAGCGGCTGCATGATGTCACGCTGCCACTGCAGCTGCTGATAGTGGCCGCCCGCCAGCGCCTGACCGGCGCGCGACAGCATCAGCAGCTGTTCGACGGTGTGCATCAGCTGGTCGATACGCTCAATCAGCATGGCGCTTTGCGGCACCTGCTGCTGATGCAGAAGCTCAAGATGCAGGCGCAGCCCGGCCAGCGGCGTACGCAGCTCGTGCGCGGCGTCGGCGGTGAATAATCGCTCCTGCTGCAGCGTGTGGTCGAGACGGGAAAACAGCTGGTTGATGGAGGAGGTGACCGCAACGATCTCATCCATCTCGGAGTAAATCGGCAGCGGCGTCAGGTTGTCGGCAGAGCGGTGGGCAAGGCTGTCCTGTAGTGATTTGAGCGGACGGATAATCCAGTTGATGGCCCAGAACGACAGCAGCAGTGTCAGGCTTACCATCACCAGCGAAGGCAGCAACAGCGAAGCGATGGCCTCACGGATCTCATTCTCCACGCGATCGTTACGCGCCTGGGCCGACAGGGTTTCATTGACGAGGAAACTGATCTGTTCGCGGCTTTCATGCCACAGCCAGATGGCGCTCATCACCTGGCAGGTGAGGAGAATCAGCGCCAGCATGATCAGTAACCGCTGACGCATGCTGTTCATTCGCGCAGTTCCAGCCGGTAGCCAACGCCGCGCACGGTTTTGATGCGATCTTTCCCCAGCTTGCGGCGCAGATTATGAATGTGGACTTCTAAAGTGTTGGAGCCGGGATCGTCGTTCCAGCTGTAGAGATCCTGCTGCAGCGTTTCGCGATGCACATTTTGCCCCACGCGCATCAGCAGGCGAGTGAGCAGGGCGAACTCTTTGGGGGTGATCTCCAGCGGCAGATTCTCCAGCAGCACCTGCTGCGAGCTGAGATTGAGCGTCAGATCGCCCTGCTGCAGCAGGTTGTCGCTGTGCCCCTGATAGCGGCGGATCAGCGCGCGCACCCGCGCCTGCAGTTCTGCCAGCGCAAACGGCTTGACCAGGTAATCATCGGCACCGGCGTCCAGCCCGTCGACGCGATCCTCCAGCGCATCGCGCGCGGTCAGGATCAGCACCGGCACCGCGATGCCGTCTCGCCGCCACTGGCGCAGCAGCGTGGCGCCATCGCGATCCGGCAGACCGAGATCCAGCACGATCAGGCTGTACTGGCTACTGCGCAGCAGGGCGTTGCTTTCCGCCGCGCTGCCAGCGCAATCCACGGCGTAGCCCTCGCTGCTCAGCGCCTGCGCCAGGCCCGATTGTAACAACGCATCATCTTCAACGATCAACAGTTTCATTAGTTGTTCTTGTTAATGTCGGTATAGAGCCGGCTCTCAAAGCGCACCAGCGGAATCCGCCGCGTTTTCTGGTCTTCCGGCGGTACCGCATAGCCAGAGAGGAACTGGACAAAGGCCACGCGCGCACCGCTCGACGTGGTGATGAACCCAGCCAGATTATAGACGCCCTGCAGCGAACCGGTTTTTGCCGACACTTTGCCATCCAGCCCCGCTTCGTGCAGACCGCCGCGATACTGCAGCGTGCCGTCATAACCCGCCAGCGGCAGCATCGAAATATAATTCAGCGTGGCGTCATTTTTGGCGATGAACTGCAGCACCTGCATCATGGTATCCGGCGCGATCAGGTCGTGACGCGACAGGCCGGAGCCATCCACCTGAATACTGTTGCCGAGGTCGACGCCGGCTTTTTCGCGCAGCACACGCCTGACCGCATCCGAACCGGCGCGGAAAGTACCCGGCACGTTAAAGTAGTGATGGCCGATGGTGCGGAACACGGTATCAGCGATCATGTTGTCTGACTTTTTCAGCATGGTGTGCAGCAGGTTGTGCAGCGGTGCGGACTGCGTCGAGGCCAGCACCGTACCCGGTGACGTCACCTGCGTCTGGCGCACTAAATGGCCGCTGTAATCAATATCGGCGTCGCGCAGCTGCGCTTTAAGGATCTCGCCGGCCCACGCGGCGCCATCCTGCACGGCAAACGCCAGGGGCAGCGGTTCCGCACGCTGGCGCATACAGCCGGTCAGCGTGTAGCGATTGAGCTCGCCGGGCACCACGTCCAGTTCGCAATACTGCCCGTCACCGCTGTTGCGTCCGATCGTGCGCACCTGGCTGAACATGTGCGCCGGATAGTAAGAGGCGATGCGCACAAAGGCGTTTTCGCCGGGCGTATTGGCACTGTAGAGCGAAACCGAGAAGCAGTTTTTATCAACAATCGCCGCACCTGGCGGGGCGCTGAAGCACTGTGTCAGATCGTTCCACGGCCAGCCTGGCGCCATATCGTGACTGGCGAACACCGAGGTGTCGATCACCAGATTGCCCTTGATATGGTTGATGCCCTGCTTTTTCAGCGCCGCCACCATATTGCGCAGATCCTGGCGGCTAAGCGTCGGATCGCCGGCAAAACGCGCCACAAGGTCGCCATTTAAGGTGCCATCGCTGACCGCGCCTTTGGTCTCCAGCGTGGTCTGAAAACGGAAGTCCGGGCCCAGTTCCAGCAGTGCCGCCAGCGCGGTGATCACTTTCATGGTACTGGCCGGCAACGCCATCTGTTTGCCGTGATAGTCGATTATCGGGGTGGATGCGCCCACTTTTTGTACCATCAGCGCCAGGTTTGCGCCGTCTGGCAAATACTGCATGTATTCTTCAACGGGTGCTGCTTGTGCCTGCAGCATAAACGCACAGGTTAATCCGGTAACAAGTCGTGAAAATCGCATAATCTCGCGGTAACTGACGGGTGAAGGCGTCAATACTATGTCCCCGGACGGTGCAAAGTAAACAATGACCCACAGGGAACTCTGGGGTAAAATACGTATCAAAATGCAAAACCGATACCTGACCCGGAAAGCTTTCCGGGTCAGGATTCTTTTGCTTGTGAAAAGAGGTTACGCGCCGCAGAAGCCGATCTTCTGCTGTCACCGGTCAGGATGACGCCGTTAACCAGGATAGATGACGAGGAGCCAAAATGAATCAGATTCCGATGACGTTGAAAGGCGCTGAGAAGCTGCGTGAAGAGCTGAACGAACTGAAAACCGTTAAGCGTCCGCGCATCATCGCCTCTATCGCCGAAGCCCGTGAGCACGGCGATCTGAAAGAGAATGCCGAATACCACGCTGCGCGCGAAGAACAGGGGTTCTGCGAAGGGCGTATTCAGGAGATCGAAGCCAAGCTCTCCAATGCACAGGTGATTGACGTGACCGCCATGCCGAAAACCGGCCGCGTGATTTTTGGCGCCACCGTCACCGTGCTGAATGTCGATACCGATGAAGAGTTTACTTACCGGATTGTCGGTGACGACGAAGCGGATTTTAAACAGAACCTGATTTCCGTGAATTCGCCGATGGCGCGCGGTCTGGTGGGCAAAGAGGCCGATGACGTGGCTATTGTCAAAACCCCAGGCGGCGATGTGGAATATGAAGTGCTGAAAGTGGAATACATTTAAGATATTGCTACGCTTTGAAATGCGCAGCTGCATATTGTAAAGAAAGGAAAAAGGCCGCGCTGCGGCCTTTTATCCCATGCAGGAGCATGGCACTTTCTCTGCCCGTCGGACGAGCCGTAACGGTACGCTTAACGTGGCAGAGTAATTTTGCGCTCTTTGGCAGGGCGATACAGCACCAGCACGTTGCCGATGACCTGAACGTTGTTTGCCTTAGTTTCACGCACGATAGCGTCCACGATCAGCTGCTTGGTTTCACGATCTTCCGAGGCAATTTTTACCTTGATCAATTCGTGATGTTCGAGCGCCTGTTCGATCTCGGCGAGCACGCCTTCAGTCAGGCCATTGCCGCCCAGCATGACCACTGGCTTCAGTGGATGGGCAAGGCCTTTCAGGTGCTGTTTTTGTTTGGTACTCAGATTCATCGTATTTTTTGCTTACTCAGGGATTGAAAACGGTTCATTCTACCGCCATCTCGGGTATATCGCCAAATCAACGCGACCCATTGCGTGCTGATTTATCGCTACGATGACGATTTAACTGGAAATATTATGACGGGTAAAAAGCGTTCAGCCAGTTCCAGTCGCTGGCTTCAGGAACACTTTAGCGATAAATATGTGCAACAGGCACAGAAAAAAGGGTTGCGCTCGCGCGCCTGGTTTAAACTGGATGAAATTCAGCAGGGTGACAAGCTGTTCAAACCCGGTATGACCGTGGTTGACCTGGGCGCTGCGCCCGGCGGCTGGTCGCAATATGTGGTACAACAGATTGGTTCGGGTGGCCGTATTATTGCCTGCGATCTGCTGCCGATGGATCCCATCGTCGGCGTTGACTTCCTGCAGGGCGATTTTCGCGACGAAGCGGTGTTGAAAGCGTTACTGGAGCGCGTGGGCGACCAGAAAGTGCAGGTGGTGATGTCGGACATGGCGCCGAACATGAGCGGTACGCCTGCGGTCGATATCCCGCGTTCCATGTATTTAGTTGAACTGGCGTTAGAAATGTGTCGGGATGTACTGGCACCTGGCGGCAGTTTTGTAGTGAAAGTGTTTCAGGGAGATGGCTTCGATGAATACCTGCGGGAAATTCGCTCCCTGTTTACGAAAGTGAAAATTCGTAAGCCGGACGCTTCGCGATCACGTTCGCGCGAAGTGTACATTGTGGCGACAGGGCGCAAACTGTAGCCCTCCATACCGGAATCAAAGCAAGGCGAAACGGCGTTTATTCTGATGCGTAATTCTGAGTTTCAGGCTAAACAGGCAAAATCATCAGCGCCGCGATTCCAGGTATGAAGGATATATAGTACCCTACGCTGTCTGTTAACACCGTTGTAATATGAGGTTAATCCCTTGAGTGACATGGCGAAAAACCTGATTCTCTGGTTAGTCATCGCGGTCGTGCTGATGTCAGTATTCCAGAGCTTTGGGCCCAGCGAGTCGAATGGCCGTAGGGTTGATTATTCAACCTTCCTGTCGGAAGTGAACCAGGATCAGGTCCGCGAGGCACGTATTAACGGGCGTGAGATCAACGTAACCAAAAAAGACAGTAATAAATACACGACCTACATTCCTGTCAACGATCCCAAGTTACTCGATAACCTGTTGACCAAAAACGTCAAAGTTGTGGGTGAACCACCGGAAGAGCCGAGCCTGCTGGCTTCTATCTTCATCTCCTGGTTCCCGATGCTGCTACTGATTGGCGTGTGGATCTTCTTTATGCGGCAGATGCAGGGCGGCGGCGGCAAGGGCGCGATGTCCTTCGGCAAGAGCAAAGCCCGTATGCTGACCGAAGACCAGATTAAAACCACCTTTGCTGACGTTGCGGGTTGCGACGAAGCAAAAGAAGAGGTGGGTGAGCTGGTGGAATACCTGCGTGAGCCGAGCCGCTTCCAGAAGCTGGGCGGTAAAATCCCGAAAGGCGTGCTGATGGTGGGCCCTCCGGGTACCGGTAAAACGCTGCTGGCGAAAGCGATTGCTGGCGAAGCGAAAGTACCGTTCTTCACGATTTCCGGTTCTGACTTCGTAGAAATGTTCGTCGGTGTCGGTGCATCACGTGTGCGCGACATGTTCGAGCAGGCGAAGAAAGCGGCACCGTGCATCATCTTTATTGATGAGATCGATGCGGTGGGTCGTCAGCGTGGTGCCGGTTTAGGCGGTGGTCACGACGAACGTGAGCAGACGCTGAACCAGATGCTGGTTGAGATGGATGGCTTCGAAGGCAATGAAGGCATCATCGTTATCGCCGCGACTAACCGTCCGGACGTACTGGACCCGGCGCTGCTGCGTCCAGGCCGTTTTGACCGCCAGGTGGTGGTAGGTCTGCCAGACGTGCGCGGCCGTGAACAGATTCTGAAAGTGCATATGCGTCGCGTGCCGCTGGCAACCGACATTGATGCTGCGATTATCGCACGTGGTACGCCGGGCTTCTCCGGTGCGGACCTGGCGAACCTGGTCAACGAAGCGGCGCTGTTCGCTGCGCGTGGCAACAAGCGCGTGGTGTCGATGGTCGAGTTCGAGAAAGCGAAGGACAAAATCATGATGGGTGCGGAACGTCGCTCCATGGTGATGACGGAAGCGCAGAAAGAATCCACCGCGTATCACGAAGCGGGCCATGCGATTATTGGTCGCCTGGTGCCGGAACACGATCCGGTGCATAAAGTGACGATTATCCCGCGCGGCCGTGCGCTGGGTGTGACCTTCTTCCTGCCTGAAGGCGACGCGATCAGCGCCAGCCGTCAGAAGCTGGAGAGCCAGATTTCAACGCTGTACGGCGGCCGTCTGGCAGAAGAGATCATCTACGGGGCGGAACACGTTTCAACCGGTGCTTCAAACGACATCAAAGTGGCGACCAACCTGGCGCGCAACATGGTGACGCAGTGGGGCTTCTCGGAAAAACTCGGTCCGCTGCTGTATGCGGAAGAGGACGGTGAAGTGTTCCTCGGTCGTTCAGTGGCGAAAGCCAAACACATGTCGGACGAAACGGCACGCATCATCGACCAGGAAGTTAAACACCTGATCGACAGCAACTACCAGCGTGCACGCCGTATTCTGGGTGAGAACATGGACATCCTTCACGCGATGAAAGACGCGCTGATGAAGTATGAAACCATCGACGCACCGCAGATCGACGACCTGATGGCGCGCCGCGAAGTGCGTCCGCCAGCAGGCTGGGAAGATCCAGGCAGCAACAACTCTGACAGCAACGGTACGCCAAAGGCGCCACGTCCGGTTGATGAACCGCGTACGCCAAACCCAGGCAACACCATGTCAGAACAGTTCGACAAGTAACAGGCCTGTTCCTAAGCAAAAACCCCGGCTGGTCCGGGGTTTTTTACATTCCACAATCCAGTGATTCCTCAGGGAGATTTTCGCCATGAAGTTGTACGCCCGTGATACCCATCTCGATCTGTCGTTTCCCCATGTGATGGGAATTTTAAATGTCACGCCGGACTCCTTTTCTGATGGCGGAACGCACAACACGCTGGTCGACGCGCTCACGCACACCAACGAGATGGTGAATGCCGGTGCCACGATTATCGATGTGGGCGGCGAATCAACCCGTCCCGGTGCTGATGAGGTCTCGGTGGAAGAGGAACTGGCGCGGGTGATCCCGGTGGTGGAAGCCATTGCGCAGCGCTTTGAAGTGTGGATTTCAGTTGATACCTCAAAAGCAGAAGTGATCCGCGAAGCCGCGCGAGTGGGCGCTCACATCATTAACGATATCCGCTCGCTGTCCGAGCCCGGTGCGTTACAGGCCGCCGCAGAGACCGGTCTGCCGGTATGCCTGATGCACATGCAGGGCGAACCGCGCACCATGCAGCAGGCACCGGAATACCAGCACATCGTAAGCGAAGTGGACGCTTACTTCGCCGCGCAGATCGCCCGCTGTGAAGCGGCCGGCATTAAAAAAGAGCGTCTGCTGCTCGACCCGGGCTTCGGTTTCGGTAAGAATCTCAGCCACAATTATGAGCTGCTGGCGCATCTCAGTGATTTTCACCATCACGGTCTGCCGCTGCTGGTGGGCATGTCGCGTAAGTCGATGATTGGCCAGCTGTTAAACGTCGGCCCGGCACAGCGCCTGACCGGCAGCCTGAGCTGCGCGGTGATCGCCGCCATGCAGGGCGCGCAGATTATTCGCGTGCATGACGTTAAAGAAACTGTCGAAGCGATGCGCATCGTCGAGGCGACACGGAGAGCAAAAGGATAAAGGCATGAGCGATCGTAAATATTTCGGTACGGATGGGATTCGCGGCAAAGTGGGTGAAGCGCCCATTACCCCGGACTTTGTGTTGAAGCTGGGTTTTGCTGCCGGCAAAGTGCTGGCCCGTTCCGGCTCGCGCAAAGTATTGATTGGTAAAGATACACGGATTTCCGGCTACATGCTGGAATCGGCGCTGGAAGCCGGTCTGGCGGCTGCCGGGCTGTCTGCCGCGTTCACCGGCCCGATGCCCACGCCGGCCATTGCCTACCTGACGCGCACTTTCCGCGCCGAGGCGGGCATCGTGATCTCCGCGTCGCACAACCCGTTTGACGACAACGGCATCAAATTCTTCTCTGCCGAAGGCACCAAACTGCCGGACGACGTCGAAGCCGCCATTGAGCTGGAGCTGGAGAAGCCGCTGACCTGCGTCGAGTCCGCTGAGCTGGGCCGCGCCAGCCGTATCGTCGATGCCGCCGGGCGTTACATTGAGTTCTGCAAAGGCACTTTTCCCAGCGAGCTGAGCCTGAACGGGCTGAAGATCGTGGTGGACTGTGCCAACGGCGCGACCTATCACATCGCGCCGAATGTGCTGCGTGAACTGGGTGCGAAGGTGATTGCGATTGGCGTGCAGCCGGACGGCATGAACATCAACAAAGAGTGCGGCGCTACCGATTTGCGTCAGCTGCAGCAGCGCGTGCTGGATGAAAAAGCCGATCTCGGCCTGGCCTATGACGGCGACGGCGACCGCATCATGATGGTGGATCACCTTGGACAGAAGGTGGATGGCGACCAGATTCTCTACATCATTGCGCGTGAAGCGCTGCGTCAGGGCCAGCTGCGTGGCGGCGTGGTCGGCACGCTGATGAGCAACATGGGACTGGAGCTGGCGCTGAAACAGCTGGGGATTCCGTTTACCCGCGCCAAAGTGGGCGACCGTTATGTGCTGGAAAAAATGCAGGAGAAGGGCTGGCGCATGGGCGCGGAGAACTCCGGCCACGTGATCCTGCTGGATAAAATCAGCACCGGTGACGGCATCGTAGCAAGTTTGCAAGTACTTACTGCGATTGTGCGTAACCACATGAGTCTGCACGATCTGTGCAGCGGCATGAAGATGCTGCCACAAGTGCTGGTGAATGTGCGTTTCAGCGGCAGCCACGATCCGCTGGAGAGCGACAGCGTCAAAGCGGCTGCCGCAGAGGTGGAAAAAACGCTGGCCGGGCGCGGGCGCGTGCTGTTGCGTAAATCCGGCACCGAGCCGCTGATTCGCGTGATGGTGGAAGGCGAGGATGAGGCGCAGGTGACCGAGCTGGCGCACAAAATTGCCGATGCGGTAAAAGCGGTTTAACCGCGTTACGGGCGGTCAGTTTGCTGCTTTCCGCCTGTAAAATCACCGGGATGGCGCTTTTTTCCGCAATCGCAAAACTTCATGTAAATTGCGCTTGCAGAGGTATGCGCCTTTGGTTAGTATTCACACCCGCTTCTGATGGGTGATGACGAGACTCCCCGTCAATATTGGTTGAAGCTTTAACTGTGCGGATAACGCGCAAGGAAACAGGTTGATTATGTACGAAGCTCTGTTGGTTGTTTTCCTTATTGTAGCGATTGGCCTCGTTGGTCTGATCATGCTGCAGCAAGGCAAAGGCGCTGATATGGGAGCCTCATTCGGTGCAGGCGCTTCTGGTACGCTGTTCGGTTCAACCGGGTCTGGTAACTTTATGACTCGCATGACCGCCGTACTGGCTACGCTGTTCTTCATTATCAGTCTGATTCTGGGCAATCTGAACAGTAACAAGACTTCCAAAGGAAGCGAGTGGGAAAACCTCAGCGCGCCGGCTCAGTCTCAACAGCAGACTCAGCCAGCTAAACCGGCCACGCCGGGCAATGATATCCCGCAGTAAGATCGTCAGCGCTAAAGCGACATCGTATCGTCGCAGTCAGTGAAGTGCCGAGGTGGTGGAATTGGTAGACACGCTACCTTGAGGTGGTAGTGCCCGATTGGGCTTACGGGTTCAAGTCCCGTCCTCGGTACCAAATCTCAGTATAACTTGCATTTTTCGCAAGATCGGCGTAATATTCGCCACGTTTTCGGACGCGGGGTGGAGCAGCCTGGTAGCTCGTCGGGCTCATAACCCGAAGGTCGTCGGTTCAAATCCGGCCCCCGCAACCACTTTCCCTTAGAGTTCTTTTTCAAATATACTGTATGCATCGACGGACGCATCCGCAGTCAGTTTTGAAAAAAATTCTGCTGGATGGTGTGCCGAAGCCGCATCGCGGCATACAGGGTCCAGTCACAAAAAGCCCCGAATTTTCGGGGTTTTTTGTTATCAGGAAATCGTAACACTGGGCTTTAGGCCCTTTTTTTATGTCTTGGGGGTGGGCTTGTCCACATTAGAGCAAAAGTTGACAGAGTTGATCTCTGCTCCGGTAGAAGCGCTTGGCTACGAATTGGTCGGTATCGAGTTCATTCGTGGTCGCACATCAACCTTGCGCATCTATATTGATAGTGAAGAGGGTATCAATGTTGATGATTGCGCCGATGTTAGCCACCAGGTCAGCGCTGTAATGGATGTGGAAGATCCTATTACGGTGGCTTACAACCTTGAAGTTTCCTCACCGGGTCTCGATCGCCCTCTGTTCACCGCGGAGCACTATGCGCGTTTCGCTGGCGAAGAGGTGAGCCTGGTACTGCGTATGGCCGTGCAGAACCGCCGTAAATGGCAGGGCATCATCAAGTCTGTCGAAGGCGAGATGATCACGGTAACCGTTGAGGGTAACGATGAAGTGTTCGCGCTGAGCAACATTCAGAAAGCGAACCTGGTCCCCCACTTTTAAAAGTCCGGATTGAGGCTAACCAGGATGAACAAAGAGATCTTAGCTGTAGTAGAAGCCGTTTCTAACGAAAAAGCCCTGCCGCGTGAGAAAATCTTCGAAGCGCTGGAGAGCGCTTTGGCCACTGCGACCAAGAAGAAGTATGAGCAGGAAATCGACGTGCGCGTCAGCATTGACCGTCGCAGTGGCGATTTCGACACCTTCCGTCGCTGGGTGGTTGTAGAAGAAGTCACGCAGCCAACGCGCGAGATCACGCTGGAAGCAGCACGCTTTGAAGATGAAGCCTTCAATCTGGGCGATTATGTTGAAGATCAGATCGAATCTGTCACCTTCGACCGTATCACCACGCAGACCGCGAAACAGGTTATCGTCCAGAAAGTGCGTGAAGCCGAGCGCGCGATGGTGGTCGATCAGTTCCGCGAGCAGGAAGGCGAAATCATCACCGGCGTGGTGAAGAAAGTGAATCGCGACAACATTTCACTGGATCTCGGCAACAACGCCGAAGCGGTGATTGTGCGTGAAGACATGCTGCCGCGTGAAAACTTCCGCCCGGGTGACCGTATTCGCGGCGTGCTGTATGCCGTGCGTCCGGAAGCGCGTGGTGCGCAACTGTTCGTTACCCGCTCCAAACCAGAGATGCTGATCGAACTGTTCCGCATTGAAGTGCCGGAGATTGGCGAAGAAGTTATCGAGATCAAAGCGGCAGCGCGCGATCCGGGTTCACGCGCCAAAATTGCGGTAAAAACTAACGACAAACGTATCGATCCGGTCGGTGCCTGCGTCGGTATGCGCGGTGCGCGCGTGCAGGCGGTGTCCAGCGAGCTGGGCGGCGAGCGTATTGATATCGTGCTGTGGGACGACAACCCGGCACAGTTCGTGATTAACGCCATGGCACCTGCCGATGTGGCGTCAATTGTGGTGGATGAAGACAATCACACCATGGATATCGCTGTTGAAGCCGGCAATCTGGCTCAGGCGATTGGCCGTAATGGCCAAAACGTGCGTCTGGCATCCCAGCTGAGCGGCTGGGAGCTGAACGTGATGACCGTCGATGATCTGCAGGCGAAGCATCAGGCCGAAGCCCATGCAGCGATCGATATGTTCACTAAATATCTCGACATCGACGAAGAGTTCGCCACCGTTCTGGTGGAAGAGGGCTTCTCTTCGCTGGAAGAATTGGCTTACGTGCCAATCAACGAGCTGCTGGAAATCGACGGCCTCGACGAAGAGACCATTGAAGCCCTGCGTGAACGAGCAAAAAATGCGTTAACCACCCTGGCATTAGCGAAAGAAGAGAGCCTTGGTAATCAGGAACCTGCTGAGGACCTGCTGAATCTTGAAGGCCTGGATCGTGCGCTGGCGTATCGCCTGGCGTCAAAAGGCGTTTGCACGCTGGAAGATCTCGCTGAGCAAGGTGTTGACGATCTGACAGATATTGAAGGGCTGGATGATGAGAAAGCCGGTGCGCTGATTATGGCTGCACGTAATATCTGCTGGTTCGGCGATGACGCGTAATAACAGGAAGGAACAGCATGACAGATGTAACCGTAAAATCGCTGGCCGCCGAAATTCAGACTCCGGTCGATCGCCTGGTACAGCAATTTGCTGATGCAGGGATCCGTAAGTCTGAAAACGACGCCGTATCCCAGCAAGAGAAAGAGACCTTACTGTCCCACCTGAATCGTGAGCACGGTCAGACCGGTTCAGGCAAACTGACGTTGCAGCGCAAAACGCGCAGCACCTTGAATATTCCAGGCACCGGGGGTAAAAGTAAGTCGGTGCAAATCGAAGTCCGCAAAAAGCGCACATACGTGAAAGGTGATGCCGACGCTGAGCAAGCTCAGGCGGAAGCAGAAGCCGAGGCGCAGCGTGAAGCGGAAGAGCAGGCGCGTCGCGAGGCTGAAGAACAAGCCCGTCGCGAAGCTGAACAAAAAGCGCAACGTGAAGCCGAAGAGAAAGCCAAGCGCGAAGCCGCTGACAAGGCTAAGCGTGAAGCAGCGGAAAATGAGAAAGTGACTAATCAACCTACCGACGAAATGACCAAGGCTGCGCAATCTGACAAAGCCCGTCGTGAAGCTGAAGCCGCCGAACTGAAGCGTAAAGCGGAAGAAGAAGCGCGCCGTAAGCTGGAAGAGAATGCGCGCCGCGCGGCGGAAGAAGCCCGTCGTCTGGCCGAAGAGAAAGCCGCTGAATGGGAAAAACCAGAGGAAGAAGATAAGGGCGACTATCACGTCACCACTTCAACTCATGCCCGTCAGGCAGAAGACGAAAACGATCGCGAAGTCGAAGGCGGTCGTGGTCGCACCCGCACCACCAAGGCAGCGCGTCCGGCCAAAAAAGGCAACAAGCACTCTGAAGCCAAAACTGACCGTGAAGAAGCGCGTGCTCAGGTACGCGGCGGTAAAGGTGGCAAACATCGTAAACCAAGCACGCTGCAGCAGGGCTTCAACAAACCTGCTCAGGCGGTGAACCGTGACGTCATCATTGGCGAAACCATCACCGTTGCCGAACTGGCCAACAAAATGGCGGTGAAAGGCTCGCTGGTTATTAAAGCGATGATGAAGATGGGTGCCATGGCGACCATCAACCAGGTTATCGACCAGGAAACCGCCCAGCTGGTGGCCGAAGAGATGGGTCACAAAGTGATCCTGCGCCGCGAGAACGAGCTGGAAGAAGCGGTAATGGACGATCGTGATACCGATGCTGCGCAGGAAAGCCGTGCGCCGGTCGTGACCATCATGGGTCACGTTGACCACGGTAAAACCTCGCTGCTGGACTACATCCGCTCCACCAAAGTCGCCTCCGGCGAAGCGGGCGGGATTACCCAGCACATCGGTGCGTATCACGTTGAAACCGATAACGGCATGATCACCTTCCTCGACACCCCGGGCCACGCCGCGTTTACCGCAATGCGTGCACGTGGTGCGCAGGCCACGGATATCGTTATCCTGGTGGTGGCGGCGGACGATGGCGTGATGCCACAAACCGTCGAAGCTATCCAGCACGCGAAAGCGGCCGGTGTGCCGGTGGTCGTGGCCGTGAACAAGATCGACAAGCCAGAAGCCGATCCGGATCGCGTGAAGAACGAGCTGACCCAGTACGGTATCATTCCGGAAGAGTGGGGCGGCGAGAACATGTTCGTTAACGTCTCGGCGAAAGCCGGTACCGGCATCGACGACCTGCTGAACGCGATTCTGCTGCAGGCGGAAGTACTGGAGCTGACTGCGATTCGTCAGGGTATGGCGAGCGGTGTGGTGATCGAATCGTTCCTCGACAAAGGTCGTGGTCCGGTAGCAACCGTGCTGGTGCGTGAAGGTACGTTGAACAAGGGCGATATCGTACTGTGCGGCTTCGAATACGGCCGTGTGCGTGCGATGCGTGACGAACTGGGTCGCGAAGTGCTGGAAGCGGGTCCATCGATTCCGGTGGAAATCCTCGGTCTGTCCGGTGTGCCGGCAGCGGGTGACGAAGCGACCGTGGTGCGTGACGAGAAGAAAGCGCGTGAAGTGGCGCTGTATCGTCAGGGCAAATTCCGCGAAGTCAAACTGGCGCGTCAGCAGAAGTCCAAGCTGGAAAACATGTTTGCCAACATGACCGAAGGCGAAGTGTCCGAGCTGAACATCGTCCTGAAGTCCGACGTACAGGGTTCTGTGGAAGCGATCTCCGACTCACTGCTGAAACTCTCCACCGACGAAGTGAAGGTGAAGATTATCGGTTCTGGCGTGGGCGGTATTACCGAAACCGACGCCACCCTGGCCGCTGCGTCCAACGCAATCATCCTCGGCTTCAACGTGCGTGCTGATGCCTCTGCGCGTCGCGTGATTGACGCTGAAAACGTTGACCTGCGCTACTACTCCGTCATCTATAACCTGATTGACGAAGTGAAAGCAGCCATGAGCGGCATGCTGGCACCGGAGTTCAAACAGCAGATTATCGGTCTGGCCGAAGTCCGTGACGTGTTCAAGTCACCGAAATTTGGCGCGATTGCCGGCTGTATGGTCACCGAAGGCAACATCAAACGTCACAACCCGATCCGCGTACTGCGCGACAACGTGGTTATCTATGAAGGCGAGCTGGAATCTCTGCGTCGCTTCAAAGATGACGTCAACGAAGTGCGTAACGGCATGGAGTGTGGTATCGGCGTGAAGAACTACAACGACGTTCGCGTTGGCGATATGATCGAAGTGTTCGAAGTGATTGAAGTTAAACGCACCATCGAGTAATTGCTGGTCGATGTGATGCAATTTGGGAGGCCTCTGGCCTCCCGAATTATTTGGGAGAAATAGTATGGCGAAAGAGTTTGGTCGCCCACAGCGCGTGGCGCAGGAGTTGCAGAAAGAGATTGCGATCATCCTGCAGCGCGAAATCAAAGACCCGCGTCTGGGTATGATGGTCACCGTGTCTGGCGTTGAGGTGTCACGCGATCTGGCGTATGCCAAAGTGTTCGTGACCTTCCTGAACGACCAGGATGAAGAAGCGGTGAAAAACGGCCTCAAAGCGCTGAAAGAAGCGTCTGGCTACATCCGTATTCTGCTCGGTAAAGCGATGCGTCTGCGCATCGTGCCGGAGCTGACCTTCTTCTACGATAACTCGCTGATTGAAGGGATGCGCATGTCGAATCTGGTGTCTAACGTGATCAGAAACGATGCTGAGCGACGGGGTGAAAGCCCGGCGGAAGACGACAAGGAGGACTGATGAGTCGTCCTCGTCGCCGTGGTCGTGATGTCCACGGTGTTTTCCTGCTGGATAAACACCAGGGCGCATCCTCCAATGATGTGCTGCAAAAAGTAAAACGCCTGTTTAACGCTAACAAGGCAGGCCATACCGGCGCGCTCGATCCGCTGGCCACCGGTATGCTGCCGATTTGTCTCGGCGAAGCCACCAAGTTTTCCCGCTATCTGCTGGATTCGGACAAGCGTTACCGCGTGATTGCCCGTCTGGGCCAGCGCACCGATACCTCCGATGCGGACGGCAATATCGTCGAAACGCGGCCGGTGACCTTCAGCCAGGCTGAGCTGGACGCCGCGCTGGAGAGCTTTCGCGGCGAGACGCTGCAGGTGCCCACCATGTTCTCGGCGCTCAAGTATCAGGGCCGCAAGCTGTACGAATATGCGCGCGAAGGCATCACCGTGCCGCGTGAAGCGCGACCGATTACCGTGTTTGAACTGCAGTTTATTCGCTGGCAGGCCGACGAGCTGGAGCTGGAAATCCATGTTTCCAAAGGCACCTACATTCGCACCATCATTGACGATTTAGGTGAGAAGCTCGGCTGCGGTGCACACGTGATCATGCTGCGCCGTCTGCAGGTGGCTCGCTACCCGATTGCGCGCATGATGACGCTGGAACAGCTGCAGGCGCTGGCGGCGCAGGTTAATGCGGCGGAAACGCCGGATTACGCACCGCTGGACGCGTTGCTGTTGCCGATGGACAGCCCGGCGGAAGATTTTCCAGCGGTCAATCTGCCCACGCCGGTCGCGGCCTGGTTCAAACAGGGCATGCCGGTCCAGGCGGAAAACGCGCCGGCCAGCGGGCTGGTGCGGGTGACCGAAGGTGAGCAGCAGAAATTTATCGGCATGGCGGAAATCGTCGACGATGGTCGCGTGGCTCCGCGTCGTCTGGTGGTGGAGTTTGCCGACTGACCGCGTATTACCGCTGGCCGTTACAGCGCATTTGCGTTGCTACCGGGCGAAGAGTAGAATAGCGCGGCTTTAAAAGCGGGCTGCTGAATTAGAGATCGGCACCCATACATTCATTTTTTACTGGAGTTTATTATGTCTCTAAGCGTAGAAGCTAAAGCAGAGATCGTTGCTAAATACGGTCGTGGCGCTAACGACAGCGGTTCAACTGAAGTTCAGGTTGCTCTGCTGACTGCTCAGATTAACCACCTGCAGGGTCACTTCTCTGAGCACAAGAAAGACCACCACAGCCGTCGCGGTCTGCTGCGCATGGTATCCCAGCGTCGTAAGCTGCTGGACTACCTGAAGCGTAAAGACGTTGCACGTTACACCAGCCTGATCGAAAGCCTGGGTCTGCGTCGCTAAGTCTGAAGAATCTGATCAACGATGTAGCGCATGCAGTATGCAAAAAACCGCATCTGGCGATCAGATTTGTGCGAGTTTCGCGAAAAGGGGGCCTTTATGGCCCCTTTTTTCGAGCAATCCGCAGCAATCCGGACCAAACTCATGTATTGTTGCTGAGAGTGATCTTTGCTTGCAGAGGTTCGCGCGGCTAATGAGAGGCTTTACCGCAGGGGCGGTTAAGGGTTGTCATTAGTCGCGAGGATGCAACTAAAGATCGGTAATCCCCGGCGGGCCGAGCAGGCTTTGCCACGAATTTAAGGACTTAAATTTTGCTGAACCCGATCGTACGCAAATTCCAATATGGTCAGCATACCGTCACGCTGGAAACCGGCATGATGGCGCGCCAGGCCACCGCAGCAGTAATGGTAAGCATGGACGACACCGCGGTATTCGTTACCGTCGTGGGCCAGAAAAAAGCTAAAGCCGGTCAGGACTTCTTCCCTCTGACGGTGAACTACCAGGAGCGTACTTACGCCGCTGGCCGTATTCCGGGCAGCTTCTTCCGTCGTGAAGGCCGTCCAAGCGAAGGCGAAACCCTGATTGCGCGTCTGATTGACCGCCCGGTGCGTCCGCTGTTTCCGGAAGGTTTTGTTAACGAAGTACAGGTTATCGCGACTGTGGTATCTGTGAACCCGCAGGTTAACCCGGACATCGTTGCGATGATCGGTGCTTCTGCTGCGCTGTCACTGTCTGGCATTCCGTTCAACGGCCCAATCGGTGCGGCACGCGTCGGTTACATCAACGATCAGTACGTGCTGAACCCAACCGCGGATGAGATCAAACAGTCTCGTCTGGATCTGGTGGTTGCCGGTACGCAGAATGCAGTGCTGATGGTGGAATCTGAAGCGGACATCCTGACCGAAGACCAGATGCTGGGTGCTGTGGTGTTCGGCCACGACCAGCAGCAGGTTGTAATTGAAAACATCAATGCGCTGGTGGCTGAAGCAGGCAAACCACGCTGGGACTGGCAGCCAGAGCCGGCGAACGATGCGCTGATCGCACGCGTTGCCGCCCTGGCCGAAGCGCGCATCAGCGATGCTTACCGTATCACTGACAAGCAGGAGCGCTATGCGCAGGTTGGCGTCATCAAAGACGAAACCATCGCCGCACTGCTGGCTGAAGACGAAACGCTGGATGATGCCGAAATCGGTGACATCGTACACAGCCTGGAAAAGAACGTGGTGCGTACCCGTATCCTGAACGGCGAACCGCGTATCGATGGCCGTGAAAAAGATATGATCCGTGGTCTGGACGTGCGCACTGGCGTACTGCCGCGTACCCACGGTTCTGCGCTGTTTACCCGTGGTGAAACGCAGGCGCTGGTCGCTGCCACCCTCGGTACCGCGCGTGACGCACAGAATCTCGATGAGCTGATGGGCGAGCGTACTGACAGCTTCCTGTTCCACTACAACTTCCCTCCGTACTCCGTGGGCGAAACCGGTATGGTTGGCTCACCGAAGCGTCGTGAAATTGGTCACGGCCGTCTGGCGAAGCGTGGCGTGCTGGCAGTAATGCCTAAACAGGATGCGTTCCCGTACACCGTGCGCGTCGTGTCTGAAATCACCGAATCGAACGGTTCTTCTTCTATGGCTTCCGTGTGCGGTGCATCGCTGGCACTGATGGACGCTGGCGTACCGATCAAAGCGGCCGTTGCCGGTATCGCGATGGGTCTGGTGAAAGAAGACGAGAAGTTCGTGGTGCTGTCTGACATCCTCGGCGACGAAGATCACCTCGGCGATATGGACTTCAAAGTAGCCGGTAGCCGTGAAGGTATCACCGCGCTGCAGATGGACATCAAAATTGAAGGTATCACCCGTGAAATCATGCAGGTGGCACTGAACCAGGCCAAGGGTGCGCGTCTGCACATTCTGAGCGTGATGGAACAGGCGATTAGCACGCCGCGTCAGGAGATCTCCGAGTTCGCGCCGCGTATCTATACCATCAAGATCAACTCAGACAAGATCAAAGACGTCATCGGTAAAGGCGGTTCGGTTATCCGTGCGCTGACCGAAGAGACCGGCACCACCATCGAAATCGAAGATGATGGCACCGTGAAGATCGCAGCGACCGACGGCCTGAAAGCCAAAGAAGCGATTCGTCGCATCGAAGAGATCACCGCTGAGATCGAAGTGGGCCGTATCTACGCCGGTAAAGTGACCCGTATCGTTGATTTCGGTGCTTTCGTGGCGATCGGCGGCGGTAAAGAAGGTCTGGTACACATTTCTCAGATCGCCGACAAGCGCGTAGAGAAAGTGACCGATTACCTGCAGATGGGTCAGGAAGTGCCAGTTAAAGTGATGGAAGTGGATCGTCAGGGTCGCGTTCGTCTCAGCATCAAAGAAGCGACAGAGCAGAAGCCAGCAGAAGAAACCGCTGCGGTGACGACGCCTGACGCCGAGTAAGCGTTTTTCCTGATCAGCCGCTCCCTGCCAGCTGGCGGGGAGCGGTGTTTGTATACCCGGAATGCGTGGCGCGCTGGTCAGCGTGTCAGTGCAGCTGAAGCAGGACGGGTATCATCGCGAGGGCGGGAACCCTTGTGCATAGCAGGCGGATGACAGGATGGTTATCCCAATGTTTGTATTCGGGAGTGGGAAATGAAGCCTTTTTTGCGCTGGTGTTTTGTTGCGACAGCTATCACGCTGGCAGGATGCAGCAACTCCAATTGGCGTAAGAACGAAGTTCTGGCAGTACCTTTGCAGCCCACACTGCAGCAAGAGGTTATTCTGGCGCGAATGGAACAAATTCTTGCCAGTCGGGCCCTGACCGATGATGAACGCGCACAGCTGTTATATGAGCGCGGAGTGTTGTATGATAGTTTGGGTCTGAGGGCACTGGCGCGGAACGATTTCTCGCAAGCGCTGTCTATCAGACCGGATATGCCGGAAGTGTTTAACTATCTCGGCATTTACTTAACGCAGGCAGGCAATTTTGATGCTGCCTATGAAGCGTTTGATTCTGTACTTGAGCTTGATCCAACTTACAACTATGCGCATTTAAACCGTGGTATCGCCCTCTATTACGGCGGTCGATACAAGTTAGCGCAAGATGATCTGCTGGCGTTTTATCAAGACGATCCTAACGATCCGTTCCGCAGCCTGTGGCTCTACCTCGTTGAACGCGAGATGGACGCCGATAAGGCAAAAGTGACGCTACAACAGCGTTACGACAAGGCGGCTAAGGACCAATGGGGATGGAATATTGTCGAGTTCTACCTGGGCGACATCAGTGAAAAAACATTGATGGAACGTCTCAAGGCGGACGCAACGGATAACACCTCGCTCGCTGAACATCTCAGTGAAACCAACTTCTATTTAGGTAAGTACTACCTAAGTCTGGGGGAGAAGGACGACGCGAAAGCGTTGTTCAAACTGGCGGTGGCCAACAACGTCAATAACTTTGTTGAACACCGATACGCATTGTTGGAACTGGCGCAACTCGGCCAGACACAAGACGATTTATCAGAATCTGACCAGCAATAGCTGACGAACTTTTATTGCCTGATTTACCCGTAAAGTCATCGCCTGAACAGGTGAGGGCTTTTCTGTTCGTCAAAACTTCTAATTTGAGCCGGTTCACACTTTTTGATGAAAATGACTGAAAGTTTTCACGACGAGTTATGTAGACTGGCCGCCGCAATCTAAGAGGCACGTGTACTACATGACTGATATTCAAACCACTTTTGCTGATCTGGGCCTGAACGCCGACATCCTCGAATCACTGAACGGTATGGGCTACGTTAAGCCATCGCCAATCCAGGCTGAGTGTATTCCTCACCTGCTGGCGGGCCGTGATGTGCTGGGTATGGCGCAGACCGGTAGTGGTAAAACAGCAGCGTTCTCGCTGCCGCTGCTGAACAACGTTGATCCTTCTGTCCGCGCACCGCAAATCCTGGTGCTGGCGCCGACCCGCGAACTGGCGGTTCAGGTGGCTGAAGCGATGACAGAATTCTCTAAACACATGCGCGGTATTAACGTCGTGGCCCTGTACGGTGGCCAGCGTTATGACGTGCAGCTGCGCGCACTGCGCCAGGGTCCACAGATCGTGGTTGGTACCCCGGGCCGTCTGCTGGATCACCTGAAACGCGGTACCCTGGACCTGTCCAGCCTGCGTGGTCTGGTACTGGACGAAGCCGATGAAATGCTGCGTATGGGCTTCATCGAAGACGTTGAAACCATCATGGCGCAGATCCCGGAAGGTCATCAGACCGCACTGTTCTCTGCAACCATGCCGGAAGCGATTCGCCGTATCACTAAGCGTTTCATGAAGGATCCGCAGGAAGTGCGCATCCAGTCCAGTATCACTACACGCCCGGACATTTCTCAGTCTTACTGGACCGCTTACGGCCGTAAGTCTGACGCGCTGGTGCGCTTCCTCGAAGCGGAAGACTTCGATGCTGCCATCATCTTCGTGCGCACCAAAAATGCCACGCTGGAAGTCGCAGAAACGCTGGAGCGTAACGGCTACAACAGCGCCGCGCTGAACGGTGACATGAACCAGGCGCTGCGTGAGCAGACGCTGGAGCGCCTGAAAGACGGTCGTCTGGATATCCTGATCGCGACTGACGTTGCGGCCCGTGGTCTGGACGTTGAGCGTATTAGCCTGGTGGTTAACTACGACATCCCGATGGATGCCGAATCGTATGTGCACCGTATCGGCCGTACCGGTCGTGCGGGTCGTGCTGGCCGTGCGCTGCTGTTCGTTGAGAACCGCGAGCGTCGTCTGCTGCGCAACATCGAACGCACCATGAAGCTGACTATTCCGGAAGTTGAGCTGCCTAACGCCGAGCTGCTGAGTCAGCGTCGTCTGGCGCAGTTCGCTGCGAAAGTTCAGCAGCAGCTGGAAAGCAGCGATCTGGATCAGTACCGTGCGCTGCTGGCTAAAATGCAGCCAGAAGAAGAGCTGGATATGGAAACGCTGGCCGCTGCACTGCTGAAAATGGCGCAGGGCGAACGTCCACTGATTCTGCCACCGGATGCACCACGTCCACAGCGTCGTGAATTC
Source organism: Pantoea dispersa (assembly GCF_019890955.1). Lineage (NCBI taxonomy): Bacteria > Pseudomonadati > Pseudomonadota > Gammaproteobacteria > Enterobacterales > Erwiniaceae > Pantoea > Pantoea dispersa. The sequence goes on along the minus strand of NZ_CP082346.1, from coordinate 3,415,946 downwards.
CGCGATCGCGATGAGCGTGGCGGCGACCGTCCACGTCGTGACAGCCGTGACAGCCGCGAAGGTGGCGATCGTCCACGTCGCGAACGTCGTGACGTTGGCGAAATGCAGCTGTACCGCATTGAAGTGGGCCGTGACGACGGTGTTGAAGTGCGTCACATCGTGGGCGCGATTGCTAACGAAGGCGACATCAGCAGCCGTTACATCGGTAACATCAAGCTGTTTGGTACTCACTCCACTATCGAGCTGCCAAAAGGCATGCCGGGTGAAGTCCTGCAGCACTTCACGCGTACGCGTATTCTCAACAAGCCGATGAATATGCAGCTGCTGGGCGATGCACAGCCACACGAGCGCACCGAGCGTCGTAGCGGCGGTCGTGACTTCGGTGGTGAGCGTCGTGGTAACCGCGAGGGTGGCAACCGTGAAGGTGGCGCACCGCGTCGTTTCTCTGAGCGTCGCGAAGGCGGTCGTGAAGGCGGACGTTTCAGCCGTGAAGGTGGCCGTGGCCCACGTCGCGACGAAGGCGCAGCTGCACCACGTCGTCGTGATGCATAAGCGTTAATCGCTTAAAAATAAAAAGGACGCGCAAGCGTCCTTTTTTTATGTCTGTAACGCGGGCTTTACACGCCGCCAGCAATCAGCACCCGCTCACCGGTAACATAAGCCGACTCTTCCGACGCCAGAAACAGCGCCACCTGCGCCACATCCTCCGGCAGACCAAAGCGTCCCAGCGGCGTGGCCGCGATCAGCTGCGCTTTAAATTCTGCATTCATTTTTTTCGCTGCCAGCAGCCCTTCGGTCAGAATGATCCCCGGTGCCAGCGCGTTGACGCGAATATTGCGCGGGCCCAGCTCACGTGCCAGCCCCTGCGTTAAGGTGTCGATCGCGCCTTTAGTCGCTGACCACAGTACCGAGCCGGGCAGGCTGCGCTGGCTGTTTAGCGCGCTGAGGTTGATGATGCAGCCGCCGCGCGCCGGAAAATGCTGCGCCGCCTGCTGGCACACCAGCAGCGTACCGAGCAGATTGACGTTGAGCTGCTGCTGCATGTCGCTGACGCTGAGGCTGGCGAAGTCGCCATGGTGAAACATGCCGGCGTTATTGACCACGATGTCTGGCGCGCCAAACTGCGCAATACTGCTGGCGAACAGACGCTGCACCTCAGCTTCACGGGATATATCGGCCTGTACGGCGATGGCGTCGCTTCCCAGCGCGCAGATATCGGTCACCACATCCGCCGCGCCCGCTTCATCCTGACGATAATTCACCACCACCCGGGCGCCGGCCGCGGCGAAAGTCATGGCGATGGCGGCGCCAATGCCTTTCGACGCGCCCGTCACCAGCGCAATTTTGCCTTCAAGTGCTTGCATTGTGTCTCTCCACCTGAGATTTCGGGTGAGTAAAGCATGCGCTGTTGCCGCTTTGTGCGGTAGCGCAATCCTGCAAGCTTTTTGCACGATCCTGCAAATCTGTGGCGCAGGGACTAGGCGCAACCGCATCGGCAGGTAAGAATGGGGATTCAGTGATTTTTCATCGCGGAGTGCATAACGCATGATTCATCAGGAACAGTGGCAGCAGCTGGTGGCGATGATTGCCCGTCACGCGCAGCAGGATGGGCGTACCGCCAGCGCGATTGACTTTCTCTCTTTTGGCCGCAGCTCGCACCCCTCCAGCCTGGCGCATATTGCCAGCTGGGCGGGGTTTGCGCTGATGGCCCAGGGCCAGAAAGCACTGCGCATGGGCGATGATGTGATGCATTACGGGCCGGGCGATCTGCTGCTGGTCACCATGGACATGCCGGTGCAGTCCTGCGTGGTGCTGGCGACGCCAGAGAAACCCTGTCTTGGCGTCGGCATCACCATCAACGAAGCGCGCCTGCTGCGCTATCTGGAGCATTTCCCGCCGCAGCAGATTGGCAGCGCTGCCCCCGAACGCAGCATTACCGTCCATAAAGTCGCGCCGTCGCTGGTGGATGCGGTGATGCGGCTGGTGGCGCTGCTGGATCAGCCGCAGGATATCGCCGCGCTGGCACCGCTGATTGAGCAGGAGATTTTCTATCGCCTGCTGACCGGGCCGGAAGGGCCGCGTATTCTGAACATGGCGCTGACCGAGCGCCCGGGCAATAAAGTGGCGCGCGCGGCGCGCTGGCTGCGCGAAAACTTTCATCAGCCGCTGAAGGTGGATCAGCTGGCCAGCAGCGTTGGCATGAGCATTTCATCGCTGCACCATCACTTTAAAGCGGTTACGGCGATGACGCCGATGCAGTATCAGAAGCAGCTGCGGCTCAACGAAGCGCGCCGGCTGATGATGATTGAGAAGCTGGATGCCGGGACGGCGGGCTATCGGGTAGGCTATCAGAGTGCGTCGCAGTTTAGCCGGGAGTACAGCCGTTTTTATGGCCAGTCACCGGCGCGCGATGTGCGCAAGATGGCGGTGGGGCCGGAAGGACTCCTCTCCCCACCGCAGTAAGGCTTACAGTGTGCGTGCGGCTTCCATCGCCAGCGCGAACGAACGCAGGCGCGCCTGCGGATCGTAAATCTGGCCGTTGACCATGATCTCATCCGCCTGGGTTTCGCGCAGCAGCGCGGCAAGGCCGTGGCGCACTTTACCTTTATCGCCCACCACCGACATGCTCAGCGCCTGCTGCACGCCATACTGTTCGGACGGCGACCACAGGTTATCCATGTTCTCCACCGGCGCCGGCAGCGGGCCGGGCTTGCCGCGGCGCAGATTAATGAACTGCTGCTGCATCGAGGTGAACAGGAAGCGCGCATCACGATCGCTGTCTGCCGCCACCACGTTGACACACACCATAGCGTAAGGTTTTGCCAGACGCGCAGAGGGCTGGAATTTTTCGCGATACAGGTGCAGCGCCTGCAACAGCAGGTCTGGCGCGAAGTGCGAAGCAAAGGCAAACGGCAGACCAAGCTGCGCCGCCAGCTGCGCGCTATACAGGCTGGAACCCAGCAGCCACACCGGAATTTTCAGCCCGAGGCCAGGCACCGGCTGCACCGGCGGATGTTCGCCCTCTTCGGCATCGAACCAGCGGATCAGATCGGCCACATCTTCCGGGAAGCTGTCGGCCTGGGCGCTCGAAAGATGACGGCGCAGCGCCAGCATGGTGCGCTGATCGGAGCCGGGCGCGCGGCCCAGTCCGAGATCGATACGGCCAGGGTAGAGGGATTCCAGGGTGCCAAACTGTTCGGCAATCACCAGCGGTGCGTGGTTGGGCAGCATGATGCCGCCGGAGCCGAGGCGCAGCGTTTCGGTGTTAGCGGCGAGATAGCCAATCAGCACCGACGTTGCGGCGCTGGCGATGCCGGTCATGTTGTGGTGTTCGGCCAGCCAGTAGCGATGAAAGCCAAGGGCTTCAGCCTGACGCGCCAGCGCCAGCGAATTATGGAAGGCATCGCGCGCAGACGAGCCTTGCGGAATGGGGGCCAGATCCAGCACGGACAGGCGAACAGTTTTCTTCTCAGACATGGGTACTCCAGCAAAGGATGGCGCAGGTGATAAGTAAACCTGCACCAGTCAGTATTACGCATCATTACCCATATTAAAACTGCTAATAACGGCAGGAATATAGCCGGAATGTGCCTTTAACCGCCGCTATCCAGCGCCATTCCGGCCAGGCGGCGCCAGTAACCGTTGCTGTCGCTGCCGCGCGCCATCATCAGCGGCGCTTCACCCGCTTCGTTAGCGCGGAAGCGATCAACCTGTGCCAGCGTGCTCTCATCCTGCGGCGACAGGCGCACAATATCGATCCAGCCATGCATACCGGCAAGATCGTTGCCAAGGTTGTAACAGTAGCCGCTCATGGTCTGAATGCCGTTCAGGACAAATACCTGCTGGCCCTCCTGCGACAGCACGCGGCGCCCGGTGGGATAATCAATACAGCAGGTCTGGCAATCATCTTTGGCACGGTTTTCGGAACGCGCGGTAAAACAGCGCGCCGATAGCGCCAGCGGCAGATGGCCGTAGCCGAGCACTTCAACCTCAAACCGGTCGCGCAGGCCAGCGTCATGGCACTGCTGCAACAGCTGAATCAGCCAGTCGCGTGACATCTCCACCGGCATGCACCAGCGCGTCATGCCCTCCTGCAGCAGCAGCTGGAGCGTCTGCGCGTTATACACATTCAGGGTAGGACCGGCGACAAACGGCAGTTTGCGCTCTGCCGCCATGTTCACGGTGCCGATATCGTTGGCTTCCAGTAAGAACTCACCGTTTTCAACATAGCGGCGCAGCTCTTTGACTTCCGAAGGGGACTGCAGCAGCGCCAGCGTGCTCAGCACCACCTGTTTGCCGCTGGCCGCCAGCGTGCGGCCCATCTCCATCCACTGACTGAACGCGGTGGCGCGACGTTTGCTGCACACCGCTTCGCCGAGGTAGACAATCTCTGCGCTGCTCTCTGCGGCGCGCTGGTAAAACTGCTCCAGCGTATCGGTAGGCCAGTACCACAGCACCGGGCCGATGGCGTATTTCATACGGTCTCCTTATTGCCAGTCGCGGTGATAGGCGCCGAGCGTGGTCTGGCTGCCTTCAGAAAGTTCACCGAGCGCGCGCATCCACGGCGCCTGCACCGTGAACTGTTGCGGATCGGCCATGCAGCGATCGATCGCCTGACGCCACACTTTCGCCACCTGTGCCACATAGGCCGGGCTGCGCTGGCGTCCCTCAATTTTCACCGAGGCGATATTGGCGCGCAGCAGCTCTGGCAGCAGCGCCAGGGTATTGAGGCTGGTGGGCTCCTCCAGCACGTGATAGCGCTGGTTATCCACCTCGTAGCGTCCTTTACACAGCGTCGGATAGCCCGCGCTCTCATCGGCGGCGTAACGGTCAATCAGTACTTCGTTCAGGCGCGACTCCATGCCCTGTGCCGTCTGCTGCCAGCGCACAAATTTGGCCGGTGAACAGGCGCCCGCGCTGTTCGGCGACTCGCCGGTCAGCCACGACGAGAGATAGCAGCGGCCTTCGGCCATGATGCACAGGCTGCCAAAGGCGAATACTTCGAGCGGCACCGGCGTTTCGCGCGCCAGCTGCTTCACCTGGTGCATCGACAGCACGCGCGGCAGCACCACGCGGCTCAGCGCAAAGTGGCGGTGATAAAACTGAATGGCCTGCAGATTGGTGGCGGACGCCTGCACTGAGAGGTGACGTTCAACCTGCGGATAGCGGCTGGCGGCATACTCCAGCGTGGCGATATCGGCCAGAATCAGCGCATCGGCACCGTTCTGTGCGGCGACGTCAATGGCGCTTTGCCAGCGGTTAAGGCCGTCAGGATGGGCGAAGGTGTTGATCGCCACGTGCAGTTTACGCCGGTGCTGATGCAGGAAGCGCGCGGCTTCTGCCAGTTTCTTATCGGTAAAATTGAGGCCAGCAAAGTGGCGGGCGTTGGTGTCATCTTTCAGGCCGACGTACACCGCGTCAGCGCCGTGCTCCACCGCCGATTTCAGCGCAGGTAAATTCCCCGCCGGACACAGCAGTTCCATACAATTTCCTCCCCCGGATTCTGAACGCCGTTGAGTGTAAGGAAGCGCAGGTGCAGCAATGTTGATTTAAGGCAGTGAAAGCGGGATTGCCAGGGCGGAATGGAGAATTTTCGCACAGACGCGGGGCGATTTCCTTGATCCCGGTTGAGGCGAAAGCCGACGGATGTGGCAATATAGATAAAATTTTCTCAAGGGAGTGCAGCGCATGTTCGCACGCTTACGCGGCCTGTTAATTGAAAAAGGGCCGGAATTCCTCGCTTTACCGGTGTCGCTAACACCATTCGCCGTGAAAAAAACGGTTTTGCAACAACTCCTAAACTGGCAATTTCGTCATGCTTTGGCTGAAGGTGAGTTAGACTTTCTGCAAGGGCGCTATCTCGGCATTGAGATCGCGGACGTCAATCTGCGCTGGATCACCACGCTGCAGGACGGGCGCCTGACCGTTTCGCGCGACGCCGAAGCAGATGTCTGGTTTCGTGGCGAAGCCAACGATCTGCTGCTGGTAGCAGCACGCAAAGCCGACCCCGATATGTTGTTCTTTCAGCGCCGTCTGGTGATTGAGGGCGACACGGAGCTGGGACTGGAGGTGAAGAATCTGATGGATGCCATAGAACTGGACGCCATGCCCACGCCATTGCGCACGGGGTTGCTGCAGCTGGCTGCTTTTGTTGAGGCAGGAATGACACAGGACGCGAAGGCCGCTGAGGCGCGCGCGGGGATCTCATGTTGATTCGTACTGAAATTGGTGTGGACGCGGCAGGCATCGACAGCCTGTTAAAGCGCAGTTTTGCCACCGCAGCCGAAGCGGAACTGGTACAGCAGCTGCGTGAAGACGGTTTACTCACGCTGGGCGTGGTGGCTACCGATGACGAAGGCCAGGTGCTGGGTTATGCCGCCTTCAGTCCGGTGACGTTGCAGGGCGAGGATCGTAACTGGGTGGCGCTGGCGCCGCTGGCGGTTGATGCCTCGGTGCGCAGTCAGGGCATTGCTAAACAGCTGGTGTATGAAGGGCTCGATTCGCTCAATGAGTTCAGCTACAGCGCCGTGGTGGTGCTGGGCGATCCGCAGTTCTACAATCCGCTCGGCTTTGAGCCGGCGGCGCGTCACGGCCTGCACTGCCGCTGGCCCGGCAGCGAAGCGGCGTTTCAGGTGTATAAACTGGCGGACGATGCGTTCGATGGGGCAGAAGGGCTGATCGCCTTCTCGGCACCTTTCAATCGTATCGACTAAACCACGCCGTTAAGCAGGCTGGCTGCTGGGCAACCAGCAGCAGTTTCTGCGCCCGGCTCAGCTGTTTTACCTGATACTCCAGCCGGGAAGCCGCCGCGCGATCGCCGGCCGCGCAGTGAAACACCAGCGTCAGTGGACCTTTGCCGCGCAGCGCACGGGCACCGCGCCCCTGCTGGTGCTGCTGCAGGCGACGGTTGACGTCAGTGGTGATGCCGGTATAAAGCATCCCGGCGGCGGTTTGCAGCATATACAGCTGCCAGCCCTGTTCCATTTACAAACCTCGTTCATGTGCTGGCGGGCAGTGTAACGCGCCTGCGGCCGCATCGCTATCAACGCACGGAGTTGCTCTTGTCTGACCATTCTCATCTGATTCGCTATCTGAAAAAGCAGCACGTGCTGTCGCTATGTGCCAGCGACGGTGATGCGCTATGGTGCGCCAACTGTTTCTACGTGTTCGATGAAGCGCGCATGGCGTTCTGGCTGATGACCGAAGCGGATACGCGTCACGGCGCGCTGATGGCACGTCATCCACGCGTCGCCGGCACGGTGAACGGCCAGCCGAAAACGGTGCTGTTGATTAAAGGCGTGCAGTATCGCGGGCGTATACAACTGACTGATGAGGCGCAGGCGCTGAAGGCCTATCAGTCCCGCTTTCCGGTGGCAAAAAAAGTCACCGCGCCGCTGTGGGAAATTACGCTTGATGAGCTGAAAATGACCGATAACGCGCTGGGGTTTGGCAAAAAGATTGTCTGGCAGCGTTAGCCCGGCACGCACAGAGGCGCACCGGGCGACCGCCTTACGCTGCGTTCAGAATGCGCAGGGATTCGCGGTTAAACGCGGGCAGGTCTTCAGGCGTGCGGCTGGTAACCAGCTTGTCATCATCAACCACCACCTCTTTATCGTAAAAGTCCGCGCCGGCATTGCGCAGATCGATGGCGATAGCTTTCACGCAGGTCATTTTGCGACCGCGCACGCCGTTCGCGCTGATCAGCAGCTGCGGACCGTGACAGATGGCAAAAATCGGTTTGCCGCTGGCGACAAACTCTTTGGTAAAGGTGACAAAGCGATCGTCACCGCGCAGCGCGTCAGGCGAATGACCGCCGGGCAGCAGCAGCGCGTCAAACTCGGCCGGGCTGACATGGTCAATATCCTTGTCGATTTTGACTTCGGCTTTGCCCTGTTTTCCCTTCACGGTTTTGCCCGCCTGCATCTCAATGGTGACCACTTCATGGCCCGCTTTGGTGAAGGCCTCGGCCGGTGAGGTAAACTCTGAGTCTTCAAATTCATCGGTAATCAGAACCGCTATTTTCTTGCTCATCTTTCTCCTCCTTGCTGGTCACGCACCTGCTGTGCGTGACACGTTTCAACAGACAAGTCTGGACCCTGAGCGCGGAAACGCAAGCCAGCCGGCGCAGGCGGGATTGGTTAAATTCCGGAGACAGATCAAGTTTAAGCGTGACGACGCTGGCACACAGACATAACCTGAATAACACTGTGGGATCTGCGTCGCGCCCTCCGCGCGGCATACGTTATTCAGTTGAATACGGAACCGGTTATGACCCAATTCGCCTCACCTGCACCAGCGGCCCGCTTCGCCTGGTGGAAACCGCTGCTGTTCCTCGCCGTGGTGCTTATCGGTCTGTGGTACGTTAAATGGCAGCCTTACTATGGCAAAGCCTTCACGGCCGCAGAAACCCATTCCATCGGCCGCTCTATTCTTGCTAATGCCGCAGATTCGCCGTGGCGCGCCGCGCTGGATTACGCCATGGTCTATTTTCTCGCGGTGTGGAAAGCCGCGGTGCTCGGTGTGGTGCTGGGCTCGCTGGTGCAGGTGCTGATTCCGCGCCGCTGGCTGCTGCGCCTGATGGGCAGCAACCGGCTGGGGGCCACGCTGGTCGGCACCGGTTTTGGCCTGCCGGGCATGATGTGCAGCTGCTGTGCCGCGCCGGTGACCGTCGGCCTGCGCCAGGCGCAGGTTTCAAGCGGCGCGGCGATGGCGTTCTGGCTGGCGAATCCACTGCTCAATCCGGCAACGCTGGTGTTTATGGGCTTTGTGCTCGGCTGGCAGTTTGCCGCCATTCGGCTGGTGGCGGGTGGGGTGATGGTGCTGGGCATTGCCATGCTGGTGCAGCGCAGCGTGCCGGAAACCGCCGTTGCCGCGCCGCTGTTGCCGCAAGAAAGCCATGAACGGTTTGTGACGCGCTGGCTGCGCGTGATGTGGCGGCTGTTCTGTAACACCATTCCGCTCTACATCGTAGCGGTGCTGCTGCTCGGCGCCGCGCGCGTCTGGCTGTTTCCGCACGCGGACGGCGCGGTAGGGAATACGCTGTTCTGGGTGATGCTGATGGCCATCGCCGGCTGCCTGTTTGTGATCCCGACCGCCGCCGAGATCCCCATCGTGCAAACCATGATGCTGGCGGGCATGGGCGTCGCACCGGCGCTGGCGCTGCTGGTGACGCTGCCCGCGGTCAGCGTGCCGTCGCTACTGATGCTGCATCGCGCGTTCCCACCGCGCGCGCTGTGGATCGCCTTCTGCGGCGTGGCCGTCAGCGGCATGCTGCTCGGCATCCTCGCACTGTGGCTGGCGTAGATACCAGATAGTCTGATTGCGGCTGCCGCGCCACAGCAGCCGCGCATCTTTTTCCGCTTCGATGAAACGTCCATCAATCAGCACGTCGATTTCCGCAATCACTTCACGCTGCGCCGCCGTCAGCTCCGCCAGGGTGTAGCCGGTCCACAGCCAGATATCTTTATCCGGACAGTCGCGCCGCACGCGCTTCACCAACCGGCGAATATGCGGCACATTGTGCGGATGCAGTGGATCGCCGCCGCTCAGCGACAGCCCCTGACGCGGAATGTGTTGATCCTGCAGATCGGCGATCAGCTGCTCCTCCATGGCCAGCGTAAACGGCACGCCGGAGTCAGGCCGCCAGGTGCTCTGGTTGTAGCAGCCGCGGCACTGATGTTCGCAGCCCGCGACAAACAGCGTGCAGCGCGTGCCGGGACCATTCACGATATCCACATCGTAGTAGCGATGAATGTGCATCATCCCAGCTGTCCGGTATCAAGGTGTTTGACGCGGCGCTGCACCTCTTCCTGTTTGCCAGCGTTGAACGGCCGCGCATCCGGGCTGCCAAGATAGCCGCAGACGCGGCGCGTGACTGAAACGCGCGCCGGATCGTGATTGCCGCAGCTCGGACAGGTAAAGCCTTTGCTGGTACAGCTGAACTCGCCGCTGAAGCCGCACTCGTAGCACTCATCGATCGGCGTATTAGTGCCGTAATAGGGCACGCGGTCATAGCTGTAATCCCACACATCCTCCAGCGCCCGCAGGTTGTGCTGAATGTTGGGGTATTCGCCATAACAGATGAAGCCGCCGTTAGCGATGGCCGGGTAGGGCGCTTCAAAGTCGATTTTGTCGTACGGATTGACCTTTTTCTCTACGTCGAGATGGAAGCTGTTAGTGTAATAGCCCTTGTCGGTCACGCCCGGCACTACGCCAAATTCGGCGGCATCAAGGCGACAGAAGCGATCGCACAGGTTTTCACTGGGCGTACTGTACAGGCTAAAGCCGTAGCCGGTTTCCGCTTTCCATGCATCCACCGCCTGGCGCAGATGCGTCACAATCGCCACGCCGGTTGCGCGCAGGTGCGCGGCATCATACGGATGCACGGCGTTGCCGCTTAGCGCGTTGAGTGTTTCATGCAGACCGATATAGCCCAGCGAGATCGACGCGCGGCCGTTGCGGAAGATCTTGCCCACCTCGTCGTCCGCGTTGAGCCGCACGCCGCAGGCACCTTCCATATAAAGAATCGGTGCGACGCGCGCTTTGGTTTTTTCCAGCCGGGCAATGCGGGTCATCAGCGCCCGCTTCGCCAGCGCCAGGCGCGCATCCAGCAGCGTCCAGAAGCGGGCTTCGTCTCCCTGGGCTTCTAACGCAATGCGCGGCAGGTTGAGGCTGATTACGCCGATGTTGTTGCGGCCCTCATGAATCTGCTCGCCGTTTTCCTCGTAAACGCCGAGGAAGCTGCGGCAGCCCATCGGCGTTTTGAACGAGCCGGTGACTTCCACCACTTTGTCGTAGTTGAGAATATCCGGATACATGCGCTTGCTGGCACACTCCAGCGCCAGCTGTTTGATGTCGTAATTGATGTCGCTGGCGCGGCGATTGACGCCTTCGCGAATGGCAAACACCAGCTTAGGAAACACCGCGGTTTTATGGTTTTTGCCCAGCCCGGCAATGCGGTTGCGCAGAATCGATTGCTGAATCAGGCGCGCCGCCCAGTCGGTGCCGAGGCCAAAGCCAAAAGTGACGAACGGCGTCTGGCCGTTGGCGGTGTGCAGCGTATTGACTTCGTACTCCAGCGACTGAAACGCGTCGTAGCACTCTTTTTCCGTGCGCGCGCGCGCGTAAGCTTCCACATCAGCAATCTGCCATTCGCGGGCAATCTGGCGATGTTTTTCAAGGCTGAGGGTGACAAACGGCGCCAGCACTTCGTCAATGCGGTTTATGGTGGTGCCGCCGTAAATATGGCTGGCGACCTGCGCAATGATCTGCGCCGTCACCGCGGTGGCGGTGGCGATGGATTTTGGCGGTTCAATCTCGGCGTTACCCATTTTGAAGCCGTGCGTCAGCATGCCGTGCAGATCGATCAGCATGCAGTTAAACATCGGGAAGAAGGGAGAGTAGTCGAGGTCGTGATAGTGGATTTCCCCACGCTCGTGCGCCATCACCACATCGCGCGGCAGCAACTGCTGCTGGGCATAATGTTTGGCCACGATGCCGGCCAGCAGGTCGCGCTGCGTCGGGATCACTTTGCTGTCTTTGTTGGCGTTTTCGTTGAGCAGCGCCGCGTTGGTCTGTTCCACCAGGCCGCGAATGGCATGGTGCAGCTTGCCGCGCTGCTCGCGCGCCAGATCGCGGTCGTGACGGTATTCGATATAGGCGCGCGCCAGCTGTGGCCAGCGTCCGCTCATCAGTGCTTCTTCCACGGCACACTGGATGTCGCGAATATCGACTTCAGCCTGGGTTGCCAGCTGCGCGCTGACCTGCTGAGCGACTGTCGTGCACCAGGCCAGGTCGTCAACCTGGGCGGCCTGCGCGGCGGCCCGCACTGCAGCTTCAATGCGCCGGGCATCAAACGGCACCCTGCAGCCGTCACGCTTAATCACTACCGTTGCCATCTTCCCTTTCTCCGCTGGAAACTACATGTAGATAATTTTAAGGAGTGTAATCGCAACATGTGGTGTTTCAGAGGGAATTAATCGCACTGTTTTTGACCTGTCGCAAAGAAGCGCGGCCAGCGCCTGAAAGCCGTGCAGTGGTCAACAGCCGCTACACTGAAAAGTTTTAAGCCGCACAAACTTCAGCCGGTTGCAACTTGCTTTGCGTTGCGAAACAGGTTTAATGAGCGTTTTGCGCCATTTCCGGCCCATCGTTTTGCCTTACAAGGATGCCCACCATGCTTCTGCCCCGTACGCTGCTGGCCGTTTTGTGTTCCCTGACGTTTTCCACGCAGGCCGCACCGGCAGGCGATCTGCCGCTGATGCCGTGGCCACAGCAGGTGACGCAGCCCGCAGGCGGTGGCGCGTTTACCCTGACGCCGCAATTTTCGCTGCACATCACCGGCGATCACCTGGAAGGGGCCGAAGCGCGCTGGCGCGCCCGCATTGCGCGGCAAACCGGCTGGGCGCTGCTGCCCGCCAGCCCGGCCAGCGATCGTCCCGCCATTCAGGTCCGGATTGCCGATGCGGTCGATCCGCTACCGCAACCGGACAGCGACGAAAGCTACCATCTGGAGGTCAGCAGCAGTGGCGTACTGCTGCAGGCACCTACCCGTTTTGGCGCGATGCGCGGCATGGAAACCCTGCTGCAGCTGATCGCCAACACCGCCAGCGGCACGCAAATTCCCTTTGTCACCATCGACGATCGGCCGCGCTTCCCGTGGCGCGGCGTGCTGATCGATCCGGTGCGCCATTTCCTGCCGCTGGAAACCCTCAAGCGGCAGATTGATGGTATCGCCGCGGCGCGCATGAATGTGTTTCACTGGCACCTGACCGACGATCAGGGCTGGCGCTTTGCTTCCAGTCACTATCCGCAGCTGCAGCAGCAGGCCAGTGATGGGCTGTTCTACAGCCAGCAGCAAATGCGCGAGCTGGTGCACTATGCCACTCAGCGCGGCGTGCGCGTGGTGCCGGAAATCGATCTGCCCGGCCATGCTTCTGCCCTGGCCGTAGCGATGCCGGAGCTGATGAGCGCGCCGGGGCCATATGCCATGGAGCGCGGCTGGGGGGTATTTAAACCTTTGCTCGATCCCAGCAATGAAGCGGTGTTTCGCTTTATCGACACGCTGATTGGCGAAGTCGCGGCGATCTTTCCCGATCCCTACATTCACATCGGCGGGGATGAAGTCGATCCCAGTCAGTGGAACGCCTCACCGAAGATTCAGCAGTTTATGCGCGACCACGGCCTGCAGGATGCCCATGCGCTGCAGTCGTGGTTCAACCAGCGGGTTGAGAAGATTCTCGCCGCGCATCAGCGGCGCATGCTTGGCTGGGATGAGGTGTACCATCCCGACCTGCCGAAAAGTATTGTGATTCAGTCGTGGCAGGGGCAGGACGCGCTGAGCGAAGTGATAAAGCAGGGATATCGCGGCATTCTTTCCACCGGTTTTTATCTCGACCAGCCGCAGAGCGCCGCGTATCACTATCGCAATGATCCCTGGCCGCAGGGGCTGAACGGCGTCGATCAACTGCGCGCCGACGATCAGGCGCAAAGCTGGCAGTTCACTATGCCGCGTCTGAAAGGCAGCGCGGTGCAGGGCAGTTTCACCCTGATTGAGGGCAAAAACGGCTGGCGCGGTTTTATCGATTTCAGCGGCAAGGCGCGGCGCCAGGTCAGCGACATTCGCTGGCTGTCGCCGACGCAGCTGACCTTCAGCGTCGACAGCTGGATGGGGCCGTTTCAGCCGGTGGTGACGCTGACGCGTGACAGCCTGACCGGCTACGTGCTGGTGGGCAACGTGCGCTATCCGACCACAGGCAGCAGGCTGGCGCAGATACCGGCCGGTATTGCTCCGGTAGTGCCCACGCCCGCTCAGCTGCAGCGTGATTTGCTGGGCGGTGAAGCGGCGCTGTGGGCGGAGAACGTGAATAGCCGGGTGATTGATACGCGGCTGTGGCCGCGCGCCTTTGTGGTGGCGGAGCGGCTGTGGTCGGCGCAGGATGTGACCGACAGCGAGAATATGTACCAGCGGCTCAGCGCGATTGATCGCTGGGGGGCGGTGTCAGTCGGCCTGCAGCAGCATCAGCAGGCCGAGGTGCAGATGATGCGGCTGGCCAACAGCAGTGATATCACTCCGCTGCGCGTGCTGGCGGAAGTGCTGGAACCCGCGCAGTATTACACCCGCCAGCACCTGAAGTTTCAGGCCGGGCATTATGACTATTTTGAGCCGCTGAACCGGCTGGCGGACGTACTGCCGGCCGAGAGCGAGCCGGTGCGGCTGCTGGATAAGCAGGTGGATGCGCTGATTGCCAATCGCGGCGATCATGCTGCCGCCAGCGCCCTGCGCCATCAGCTACAGCGCTGGCAGCGCAACAGCGATGCGGTGATGCCGCTGGTGCTGGGCAATTATCAACTGAAAGCACTGCAGCCGCAGGTGCGCCAGGTCGCAGAGCTGAGCCGGATGGGGCTGGATCTGGTGAACGCACTGGAGCGTAACCAGGCCTACGGCGCAGGCGAGGTGGCGCAGATGCACGCCCAGCTGGATGCGGCGGCGCAGGTGCAGGATGAAACGGTGCTGGCGCTGGTGCGACCGCTGGAGAAACTGCTGCGATCGTCGAGATAGGGAAGATTGGAAGTCACGAACTATGCAGGGGCATCATTGATGACGACCAGGCGATCACGCCAGGTGCGCACGGATACGCCCCCCTGCATGCTGTGTGAATGATGACAGCTAAATCAGCGACGTACCGCGATGGCTTCGATCTCAATCTTCACGTCTTTCGGCAGACGCGCCACTTCCACGCAGGAGCGCGCCGGGAAGCTGGCCTGATGCTCGGTGAAAAACGCTTCATAGGTGGCGTTGACCGTGGCGAAATCGTTCAGGTCTTTGACGAACACGGTGGTCTTCACAATGTCGCCCACCTGCAGGCCAGCGGCCAGCACAATCGCCTTCACATTCTCCAGCGATTGACGCGCCTGCGCGGCGATATCGTCCGGAACCGCACCGGTGGCCGGATCGACCGGGATCTGGCCGGAGGTGATGATCATGCTGCCGAGATCCACGCCCTGGACGTACGGGCCAATCGCTGCCGGGGCTTTTTCAGTACTGATTTCGCAAGACATTGTTTCTCCTTAGGCATGCGCGGCGAACCCTTGCCCGCCGCGAAAATGTTCGCCCCATTATAGGGAGGAAACGGGCGATTACCAGTGACCGAGCACCACGTGGCGCGCGAACTCTTTCTCGCAGTATTTACACTTCAGGTGCACATCGTCATCGCGCTGCTTCACTGCAAAGCTGGAGAACACCGGCTCGCTGCGGCTGATGCAGTTGCCGTTGGGGCAGGTCAGCACGCGCTCGATGCGTTCCGGCAGCGTTGGTGCGATCTTCGCCACCACTTCATACTCATCAATGCGATTCACCGTGGCGTGCGGCGCGTACACCGCCAGCTGATTGATCTGATCATCGGTCAGAAAAGTATTTTCGATTTTGATCAGATCCTTACGTCCCATCTCGCCCGACGGCAGATTAAGGCCGATGGTGATGCGCTGATCGGTTTCGGTGAGGCGGAACAGTGACAGTAGCTTAAAGCCGACCTGCGCCGGAATATGGTCGATCACCGTGCCGCGTTTGATGGCTTCAACCTGCAGTTTGTTATCGTGGGTCATCGTTCTGCTCCTTACAGTGCCAGTTCGCTATTCAGTACCAGCGCCAGCAGGGCCTGGCGGGCATAGATGCCGTTGCCGGCCTGCTGGAAATACCAGGCGTGCGGCGTGCTGTCGACATCGGTGGTGATCTCATCAATGCGCGGCAGCGGATGCAGCACCTTCATGTTATCGTGCGCACCGGCCAGGTCGGCCGCCCGCAGGATGAACTGCGCTTTCACGTTGGCATACTCTGAGGGATCGAGACGCTCTTTCTGTACGCGCGTCATGTAGAGAATATCCAGCTCCGGCATCACTTCTTCGATGCTGTCGTGGCGCGACCAGGCAATGTTCTGTTCATCCAGCATATCGGTGATGTAGGACGGCATCGCCAGCGCATCCGGTGCGATGAAGTAGAAGCGGTTGCCGCTGAACTTCGCCAGCGCCTGGGTCAGCGAATGCACGGTGCGGCCATATTTCAGGTCGCCGACCATCGCCACGTTGAGGTTATCGAGGCGGCTCTGGGTTTCCCGGATGGTGAACAGATCGAGCAGCGTCTGCGTCGGGTGCTGGTTGGCGCCGTCGCCGGCGTTAAGGATCGGCACGCCGCCCGAAAATTCCGTGGCCAGCCGCGCCGCCCCTTCCTGCGGATGGCGCATCACGATGGCATCCACATAGGTGCCAATCACCGAGATGGTATCGGCGAGGGTTTCCCCTTTCTTGCCCAGCGAGGTGTTACTGCCGTCGGCAAACCCCACCACCGACGCGCCCAGCCGGTGCATCGCGGTTTCAAATGACAGGCGGGTGCGCGTTGAGGCCTCAAAGAAGCAGCTGGCGATAACGTTGTGTTTCAGCAGCTCCGGCTGCGGATGGGCTTTCAGCTGGGCGGCGGTATGCAGCACCAGCTCCAGCTCATCGCGGTTGAGATCGTTGATGGAAATAATGTGCTTGCGATATAGCGGGTTGGCCATAGCTCTCTCCTCTGCGCTGCCGGATTGCGGACAAAAAAAAGCCCCTTTACAGGGGCTTTCTGGCGATCGATGAATGACGGAAAGAAACAGGTGCGCCGCCTGCATTCAGGCGTACGGGAGCGGCAAATTGTGCGCTGCGCTGTTGCATGTTTCCTCCGGCAAATTGTGGCGCATTATACGCATTCACTGAGCCGCATCAAGCAGAAATCACGCGCGAGGTAAACGTTTGCGCCGCGCGGGCTTAGCGCTGACTCAGCGTCGCCACCATCACCGCTTTGATGGTGTGCATGCGATTTTCCGCCTGGTCAAACACCACGCTATGGTCGGATTCAAACACCTCGTTGCTGACTTCCATGCCGTCATGCAGACCATACTGTTCAGCCATCTGCCGTCCGAGCGTGGTTTGGTCATCATGAAACGCGGGCAGGCAGTGCAGGAATTTCACCTGCGGATTGCCGGTCAGCGCCAGCATCGCGCTGTTCACCTGATAAGGACGCAGCAGGGCGATGCGCTCTTCCCACACTGATTTCGCTTCGCCCATTGATACCCAGACGTCGGTATAGATGAAATCAGCACCCTGCACGCCTTCGGCAATCTCTTCCGTCAGGGTGATTTTGCCGCCGGTGTGCTGTGCTGCCGCGCGGCACTGCGCCACCAGCTCCTCTTCTGGCCAGCAGCCTTTCGGTGCCACCAGCCGCAGATCCAGCCCCACCAGCGCCGCCGCTTCCAGCATGCTGTTGCCCATGTTGTTGCGCGCATCGCCGACGTACACCAGCGTCATCTCGCTCAGCGCTTTGCCCGGCAGATGCTCCTGCATAGTCAGCAGGTCAGCCAGCAGCTGCGTCGGATGGAACTCGGTGGTCAGGCCGTTCCACACCGGCACGCCGGCATATTCGGCCAGCGTCTTTACCAGCGCCTGACCGTAGCCGCGATACTGAATGCCGTCATACATGCGTCCCAGTACGCGCGCGGTGTCTTTCATCGACTCTTTATGGCCGATCTGGCTGCCACTCGGGCCGAGATAGGTGACGTTAGCGCCCTGATCGTAGGCGGCAACTTCGAAAGAGCATCGGGTACGGGTCGAGTCTTTTTCGAAGATGAGCGCGATGTTTTTGCCTTTCAGGTACTGGGTTTCGCTGGCGTTTTTCTTTGCATGTTTTAATTCACTGGCGAGTGATAACAGACCGGTGATTTCGGCTGGGGTGAAATCCAGCAATCTCAGGAAATGTCTCGAATACAGCTGACTCATACTGCGCTCCGTATTACATCAATAATGAATTAAAATTCAATCTAACCGTATGAATATGCATTTTCAACCCCAGCGATAAGAAACTTTCTGTTTTGTGTAGTGGCGCGCGAGGCAGTGTGGGAAAATAATTGCATTCACTGCCACCATTTTGAGGACACGCCCATGGCATACGAAGCATTGCTGGAAGAACAGCGCGAAGAGACGCGCCTGATCATTGAAGAGTTGCTGGAAGACGGCAGCGATCCGGATGCGCTTTACACCATCGAGCATCATCTCTCCTGCAACAACTTCGACTCGCTGGAGAAGGCCGCGGTTGACGCGTTCAAGCTGGGCTATGAAGTCACCGAGCCGGAAGAGCTGGAGCTGGAAGACGGCAGCACCGTGATGTGCGTCGACATCCTGAGCGAATCGGCGCTGAAGCCGGAACTGATTGACGCGCAGGTCGAGCAGCTGGTGAATCTGGCCGGGAAATACAACGTCGATTACGACGGCTGGGGCACCTACTTTGAAGATCCGGATGCCGAAGATGAAGACGACGGCGAAGAGATCGACGACGAAGACGATGACGGTGTGCGTCACTAAGCCCTGACGGGCGGCACGTGCCGCCCGGTAATTTTCCTGCCAGCAAAGAACCTCCGATGAATTACGCTTCGCTATTAGACCCCATTCACCAGTTTTTACAGTGCCGCACGCCGCAGGCGTGGATTGATGAAGCGCGCAAGCCGGAAAATCTCACGCTGCTGCTTACCGATCACATGGTATGCGAGTTGAAAGCGGCGCAGACCGCGGTGTGGCTGATTCGTAAATACGTCGCGGATAAACCCAGTGGTGACGCGATCCTGGCGTGGCTGCAGCCGTACGAAGATTTTATTTTCGGCGAGAATCACGACAGCGATTTTATCAATGCCCACAAGAATCTCAGCAAAAGCATTATTGTGCGCAATGAACTGCCGTGGGCTGATGAGATGGTGGAAAAGATGGTGCTGCTGATCAAAGAGGAGTTGCACCACTTTTATCAGGTGTGGGAAATCATGCAGGCGCGCGGTTTGCCCTATCGCAAGATCACCGCCAGCCGCTACGCCAAAGGGCTGCTGCGTGAAGTGACTACCCATGAACCGGATACGCTGGTGGATAAACTGATTTGCGGGGCGTATATCGAAGCGCGTTCCTGCGAGCGCTTCGCCAGCCTGGCGCCGTATCTGGATGCGCAGCTGGAGAAGTTTTACATCTCACTGCTGCGTTCCGAAGCGCGCCACTATCAGGATTACCTGACGCTGGCGGCACAGATTTCACCGAAGGATATCGCGCCGCGCGTGCGGGCGATTGGGGCAGCGGAAGCGCGTTTGATCAGCGAACCGGACGCTGAGCTGCGCTTTCACAGCGGCGTACCGGCGTTTTGATTTGGTGCGCGCGGCGAAACTTCCAGACCCAGCCTTCAGGCGTTGTCTTACTAACCGCCTTATCTTTGAATACCTTCTGTGTAAAGACGCTGGGGGTAGTAATTAAGCAGTGAGTCATTAAAGACTTATAAATACCATGGAAGCAGGAATGAATCTGCCCGATCAGATTTTCGCGGCGCGCTGATGGCCCCAGGTCAGGTAGTAGACATCATAAAAATCCACTTCTCCTTTCTGCTGCATCAGGCGATCGATGCCGCTGCGCACGCGCTCGGGCGTACCCGGATTCTCCAGGATCTTGTCCAGCGCCTGCTGTGAGACCGGCTGCACGTAATACCACTCGCCGTTGTAGCACACGCGCAAATCCAGCGTATCGATGTCCTCGAAGCGGTATTTCGGGTTGATGTCCAGCAGCATCAGAAAACTCATCACCAGCACGAACACCGTGGCGAACCAGAAGGCCGGCCAGCCGAGCATCTCAGTCGAGAAAATCAGCGCCACGCACAGGCCGTAGCACAGGTACATCACGCCCCACAGCCCCGGATGGGTTTTCAGGAAGTTAAAGCTAAAACGCGGCAGATTATCGCGCCGCTCTTCGCGGTTGAGCGTGTCGATTTCATCGATCAGAATTTGTTTAATCGCGTCCATTATTCACCTCTGAATATCACTGCCTGCCAGTAAACCACATAACAGTGAAGGGCGGCAGAGACAGATCAGCGGTGTTTTTTTATAACAGTTTTCCGTAACGCATCAGCTCACCTGCCCGACAATCTGCAGATTGGCATCGTCCGGCACCTCGTTATACGACAGCACATTCAGCCCGCTGGCGAACAATCGGGCGTAGCGTGCAATCAGCGGCCGCAGCTGCGGCGTCACCAGCAGCACCTGCGTCAGGTTCTGCGCTTTCAGCTGCTCCATCATCACCGGCAGCGTGCTCTGCAGCTGGGTGAGAATGTTAGGGTCGACCGGGAAGCTGTCCAGCGCCACTTTGCCGCCCTGCTGCGCCTGATTGAGCGCTGCCAGCAGCAGGTTTTCCAGGTTGTTATCCAGCGTATAGGCTGACAACGGTTTGTTGTCCGGCGCAATCGCCGCCACCATGGCGCGGCGCAGCGCGTAACGCACGTCGGAGGTTAGCAGGATCGGATCTTTGGTGATCGCCACGCTCTCCAGCAGCGTGGTGGCAATGGTGGTGATGTCCTTGAGCGATACCTGATCGTTGAGCAGCAGACGATACACCTTGAGCTGCAGACTGTAGTTCACGGCCGCGTTGAGATCCTCTGACAGCTTCGGTGCCACGCTCGCCAGCCGCTGATGCAGCTGGGTAATATCATCGTAGTTGAACAACTCGGGCAGGTTTTCGCGCACCACTTTGTTGACGTGGGTAGCCACCACGCTGGCGCAGTCGACCACCTGATACCCCAGATTCAGCGCTTTGGCTTTCTGCTCCGGCAGGATCCAGGTCACCGCCATACCGTACGCGGGATCGGTATCCAGCAGGCCGTCGATCTCACCGTACTGATCCGGCGTCGGCAGCGCCATCAGGCGGTCGGCGTGCACTTCGCCCACCGCAGTGCGGACGCCGTTGATCTTGATGGCGTACTGCGACGGCTTTAAGTGGAAATCTTCACGCAGGGCGATCTCCGGCAGCAGCACGCCGCTGGTTTCCGACACCACCTGGCGCACGCCGCGCATACGCTGAGTCAGCGGCGCGCCTTTGCCTTTATCCACCAGCGTGACCAGCTTGTAGCCCAGATTAAGGCCGATGGGCTCGACCAGCGGAATATTGTCCCAGCTGATGGTCGGCTGTTCGTCCGGCTGCGCCAGCGCCTGATTGATCGCCTCCATGTCGACATGGCTTTGCGTCGGCTTCTGCACCCCGCGGCTCTGGCGCCACGCGGCGAACAGCAGCAGGGCGGTGAAGGCGAGGAACACCATGTGCGGCATGCCGGGCACAATCGCCAGCACAAACATCACGCCCGCAGCGGTATACAGCGTGGCCGGTTTCGCCAGCAGCTGCGACTTCACGTCCTCGCCCATGTCAGCGCCGTCGCTGATGCGCGTCACGATGATCGCCGCCGCCGTCGACAGCAACAGCGACGGGATCTGCGCCACCAGACCGTCACCGATGGTCAGCAGCACATACTGTTCAAAGGCCTGGCCGGCAGGTAAACCGTGTTTGAATACGCCGATCAGGATGCCGCCCAGCACGTTGATCAGCAGGATCATGATGCCAGCGACGGCGTCACCGCGCACAAACTTGGAGGCGCCGTCCATCGCGCCGTAGAAGTCCGCCTCGTTGGCCACATCCTGACGCCGTACGCGCGCCTGTTCCTGGTTAATCAGCCCGGCGTTGAGATCGGCGTCGATCGCCATCTGTTTGCCCGGCAGCGCGTCGAGGGTAAAGCGCGCCGACACTTCAGAAATACGCTCGGCCCCTTTGGTCACCACCACAAAGTTGATCATTAAACGCGGCAGCAGGAAAGCGCATCACGGGGCTCACGGCGGCGCATGGAAGGTGGCCTTTGCCGACTTCACGCTGGCGATGATGGCGCTGTTTATGGTGCTGTGGATCATGGGCGCCGTCACCGAAGACGAGCGTAAGGAGATTGTCGCGCAGCTCAACGGCACCTCGGTGTTTAACGGTTCCGGCTTTAATCCGTTCGATGTCGAAACCGGACGCGGCTCCGCCATCATTGGTGAAACGCTGGCGATTGCGCCGCCGACCGAGGGTGCCACCGTCAGTGACACCAGCGCGGAAAACAGCGACAGCAACGCCAATCAGGCTAAGGAAGATCTGGACAGCGTGCTGTCGCGCTCTGACGCCGAGCTGGCGCAGCTGCGTCAGCAGATCCAGAGCATCATCAACAGCTATCACGCCCAGAACCTGCTGACGCTGGAAACCCTGCCGCAGGGGCTGCGTATCCTGATTCAGGATGACCAGGATCGCATGATGTTTCCGCGCGGCAGCGCGGTGCTGACGCCGTTTTATCAGCGTCTGCTGACCGAACTCGGTCCGGTGTTTAACCGTATCGACAACAAAATCATGATCAGCGGCCACACCGACGCCGCGCAGTACAGCGGCAACGCGGCGTACAACAACTGGAATCTCTCCGGTGACCGTGCGCTGGCGGCGCGGCGCGCGCTGGAGCGCGGCGGGCTGGAAAGCACGCGCGTGCTGCAGGTGAATGCCATGTCGTCCCGTATGCCGCTGGACAAAGCCGATCCGCTCAGCGCACGTAACCGCCGCATTGAAATCATGGTGCTCACCGAGGCGGCCGCCGAGACGCTGTTTCAGTTTTATGGTCGTGAAGGGGAGAACGTAGTGAAACCCATCGCTGACCGCCTGCGATAACCTGTCAGTGCCTTTGAATCAACTGTTGATTCTACCGGTGGCGAAATCCACCGGTTTTTTTTGCCTGTTTTTTGCTGCGGCAGATGCCGGGTAAACGAGGCGCGCCACGGCATGCCACGAAATGTTAAATATGTTAATAAGTAATTTGGCTTTAGTAAGCTAAATCATTCTTTTATGTGAATTTTGCCGGTGTGCGCACATTGCAATGCCCGGTGGCTTTGCCACAATTAGGCAATGTGGCTATCCGGAGAAAGAGTATGTCTGCCCAATCTTCCAGTCTGCTGTTACTGATGTCTTTCGCCGCCGGTACCTTTTCCGCGGGATCGTCAGGTAACCCGCAGCATTTAATGTTATCGCTGCCGTCCGGCGGTGTACCCAATAATCCGCTGCCGCTGATCATCTGGCCGTGCGTGGTGCCGGAAGAGGAGGAGGACAGCGCGGCCTGGTTTGAAAAAACCTTTAGCGCCAGCGGCTGGCCTGCGGCGTGGCGCGCGCCGATTTTTCCTTACACCCACTATCATCCCAACACCCATGAGGTACTGGGCGTCGGCGCGGGCTGGGCGGAAGTGCTGTTTGGCGGCGACAGCGGTCGCATGGTGACGCTGCGTGAGGGGGATGCGGTGCTGATCCCGGCCGGCGTGGGCCATAAACAGGTGTTTGCCTCCGACGACTTTTTCACCGTTGGCGCCTATTCTGAAGGGATGTCACCGGAAACCGTGCGCGACGAACCTTCCCGGCTTCGCGCGTCAAAAGAGCAGATCCAGCGCGTGCCGCTGCCGGATCGCGATCCGTTTACCGGCGGCGAAGGAGCAATGACCGAAATCTGGCTGCCAGTGGCGCAGCAGCTGATGCACCAGTAAGGTGCAAGGCAAGGATTATCCGGCGCGGCTCCGCTTTTGGGGCGCGCCTGCCGTTGCGGCGGCGGGCCTCTGGCACACTTTGTGCAGGAGAGAAGTCAGGTCCTCTGACAAGCGCCGGGTAAATCATGAAAGCACGCGACCAGATAGCATCAACCTTCTACGATGAGATGTTGCAGAGCGACGGTCAGCACCGCGCTCACTATCAGCATTACTGGGAATGGTTACAACAGGCGGACAAAGAGGCGGTGGCGCGTAAACGTGAAGAGGCAGAACTGCTGTTTCATCGCGTTGGCATCACCTTCAACGTCTACGGTGACGATGGCGGTGCCGAGCGGCTGATCCCGTTCGACAGCGTGCCGCGCATCATTCCTGCCAGCGAGTGGGCGATGCTGGAACGCGGCATTCGCCAGCGCGTTCAGGCGCTCAACGCCTTCCTGCACGATATCTACCATCAGCAATATATTCTCAAAGCCGGCATCGTGCCGGCCGAGCAGGTGCTGGTTAACGATCAGTATCAGCCCTGTATGCAGGATGTCGATCTGCATCGCCAGATCTACGCGCACATTACCGGTGTCGATATGGTACGCAACAGCGACGGCGACTATTACGTGCTGGAGGATAATCTGCGCACGCCGTCCGGCGTCTCCTACATGCTGGAAAACCGCAAAATGATGATGCGCCTCTATCCGGAGCTGTTTGCCGCGCAGCATATCGCGCCGGTGGAGCGTTATCCGTCGCACCTGCTGCAGACGCTGCGCGAAAGCTCGCCGGTTAACGATCCGGTGGTGGTGGTGCTGACGCCGGGACGTTTCAACAGCGCCTACTTCGAACACAGTTTTCTCGCCCAGCAGATGGGCGTGGAACTGGTGGAGAGCGCCGATCTGTTCGTCAAAGACGGCGTGGTGCTGATGCGTACCACCGCCGGGCCGTGCAAAGTGGATGTGATCTATCGCCGCGTGGATGACGCCTTTCTCGATCCGCTCGCCTTCCGGCCGGATTCGATGCTCGGCGTGCCGGGATTATTGTCGGTATACCGATCCGGCAATGTGGTGCTGGCCAATGCGATCGGCACCGGCGTTGCCGATGACAAGTCGATCTATCCGTACGTGCCGGAGATGATCCGTTACTACCTTGATGAAGATCCGATCCTCAACAATGTGCCCACCTGGCAGTGCCGCAAGCCGCAGGATCTGAGCTACGTGCTGGCCAATCTGGCGCAGATGGTGGTGAAAGAGGTACACGGTGCCGGCGGTTACGGCATGTTGATTGGTCCGGTCGCCAGCCAGCAGCAGCTGAGCGAGTTCCGCGAGCGGCTGCTGGCGCGGCCGGATAATTACATCGCGCAGGATACGCTGTCGCTCTCCACCTGCCCGACCTTTATCGACAACGGTCTGGCGCCGCGCCATATCGATCTGCGGCCTTTTGCGCTGTACGGCGCGGATATCCGGCTGGTGCCGGGCGGCCTGACGCGCGTGGCGCTGACCGAAGGCTCGCTGGTGGTGAACTCGTCGCAGGGCGGCGGCACCAAGGACACCTGGGTGCTGGAGGATGACACATCATGCTAAGCCGGACGGCCAGTGGCCTTTACTGGATGGCGCGCTATCTGGAGCGCGCAGAACAACTTGCCCGGGTGCTGGATGTGACCCATCGCCTGTCGCTGATGCCGGTGCGCAATCGTCAGGGCGACGAACTGCTGTTGCCGCTCAACCTGACCGGTACGCGTCAGCTGTTTGAAACCCTCAACGGGCGCTGCACCATGCCGCAGCTGTTCAACTTCTTCGCGCTGGATGAGCGTAACCCGAGCAGTATTTTCAGCTGCTGGCAGGCGGCGTGGAACAACGCGCACGCGGTGCGCGGTAGCCTGTCATCCGAAGTGTGGGAGAGCATTAACTCGACGTGGATTGAGATGCGCAACACGCGCCGCCGCGGCATCTCGCCGGCCGGTGCCGACAGCTTCTTCGACTGGGTGAAAGAGCGTTCGCATCTGTTTCGCGGCGCGATGTCCGGCACGCTGCTGCGCGGCGATGCGCTGCGTTTTATCCGGCTTGGCACGCTGATGGAGCGCAGCGACGGCACCGCGCGGCTGCTGAGCGTTAACCAGCAACTGCTGGAGCAGCATCCCGACACGGTGCGGGAATATTACTGCCTCGACAGTCTGCTGCGCGCGGTGTCGGCGCGCGAGGCCTACAACGCCATCTTTAAGCAGCAGCTGATGCCGCCGCTGGTCAACGAAATGCTGATCCTGCGCAGCGAAAGTCCGCGCTCGCTGCACTCCTGCATTGAGGAGATCGCCAGCCAGCTGGAGCAGATTGGCAGCAGCGGCGAGGATCGCCCGCGCTATCTCAGTACGGTCCTGCTGGCGGAGATGCGCTTCAGCACCTGGGAAAGCCTGACGCGCGACGGCCTGCAGCCGTGGCTGGACCATTTTCTCAGCCGCATCAACGCGCTGGCGGAGAGCATCAATCACACCTATCTGGAGGCGAAATGAGACTGAACATTGAGCATAAAACCTGGTACGCCTATGAGCAGCAGGTAAAACTCAGCACCCAGTATCTGCGCCTGACGCCGCAGAATTCGGTGCACCAGCAGGTGCTGTCGTGGCAGCTCGATCTGCCGTGTGAGGCGACGCGCACGCTGGATGCTTACGGCAACGTGCTGCACGTGCTGACACTGGACAGGCCGCATCAGCTGCTGGAGATTGCCGCGCGCGGCGTGGTCGAGATTCTGGATGCCAGCGAGCTGGCGCCGGATCCGCAGTCGACGCTGTCGCCGCTGGTTTTTCTGCGCGCTACGCCGCTGACCCAGCCGGACGGGGCAATCCGCGACTTCGCCCGGCGCTACTGGCAGGCGGAAAAACCGCTCGCCAGCCTGGAAAAACTGATGGACGAGCTGCTGCTGAAAATGCCGTACCAGCCCGGCAGCACGCAGGTAAGCGACAGCGCGGCGAAAGTGTTTGCTGCCGGCAGCGGCGTTTGCCAGGATCACAGCCACGTGTTTCTCGCCTGCTGTCGCAGCCTGGGGATCCCGGCGCGCTACGTCAGTGGCTATCTGTATACTGACAACGTTGAACACGTTGCTACCCACGCCTGGGTTGAAGCCTGGCTGGATGGCAGTTGGCACAGCTTTGATATCACCAATAACACGCGCAGTACGCGGCAGCATTTGCGGCTGGCGGTGGGTGTCGACTATCTCGATGCCTGTCCGGTACGCGGCATTCGTCTGGGCGGCGGCGGTGAAGATATGCTGGCGGTGGCTGCGGTGCAACAGGTGCACGGGCAGCAGTAATCGGAACAGGCGTAACTATGACTTATTGTGTGGCAATGCGTTTATCGGCCGGGATGATTTTTGTCTCGGATTCACGCACCAATGCGGGCGTGGATCATATCTCCTCGTTTCGCAAACTGCATGTGTTTCAGGTGGATGATGAGCGCACGCTGGTGCTGCAAAGCGCCGGCAATCTGGCGACGACGCAGAGCGTGATGAGCCTGCTGCGGCGCAACTGTAACGACAGCGAACAACCCAATCTGCTCAACGGGCGTTCACTGTACGACATTGCGCTGCTGGTAGGCGCCACGCTGCGTGAAGTGATTGCGCGCGACGGCGAGGAGTTTGGCGGCACGCTGCTGCTGGGCGGGCAGATTCGCGGCGAAGAGCCGCGGCTGTTCCAGATCTATCCGCAGGGCAACTTTATTGAAGCCAGCGTCGACACGCCGTACTTCCAGATTGGTGAGAGCAAATACGGTAAGCCGATCATTGATCGCGTGCTGCGCTATGAGACCTCGCTCAGCCAGGCGATGCAGTGTGCGCTGATCTCCATGGATTCGACGCTGGCGAGTAACATCTCCGTCGGCCTGCCGCTCGACGCGATGGTTTACCACAGCGACAGCTTTAGCGACAGCGAGCAGTACCACATCACCGAACAGCATCCCTACTTTTCCCAGATCCGCCAGCTGTGGAGCAAAGGGTTGCTGAGCGTATTCTCTCAGCTGCCGCCGCTCAAGCTCTGACCTGCTGCCCGGTCGTCACGCTGGCGGGCCGGGCCGGATTTGACTCACACCAGCTCATTGGCGCGCGCCGCCGTATTAATTCCGCTAATCCCTTTCAGGCCGAGCTTACGCAGAATTTTAATTTTATAAGTGCTGATGGTTTTACTGCTCAGCTGTAATTGTGAGGCGATCTCTTTATTACTCATCCCGGAGGCCAGTTTCACCAGCACAACCAATTCGCGGCGCGTTAAACTCATCAATTTCTCGCTTTCAATCAGCTCGGCGGCATCCGCCGCACTGTGCGTGACCGGATAAAAACGTTTTCCGCGCTCGACTTCTTTTATTGCTGTCAATAAAGTTTCCAAATCGCCGCGTTTACACACATAGCCTTCTACCCCTAACTGCAGGCAACAGCGTTGATAAAACAGGCTTTCTGAGGCGGTAAAAACAATGATTTTTTGCTGCGGCAAAATACGCTTAATGTCGGCAATCAGCGGAATGCCCGCGCGGCCGGGCATGGTCAGGTCCAGCAGCACCACGTCTGGCTGCGCATGATGTAATTCGCTAATCAATAAATCGCCTTTGTTGGCAATGCCCGCAACCGAATAGTCATAAGCGTGCAGCAGTGCCTGAATACCCGCACAGATTAATGGGTGGTCATCAACTATAAATACCGAATGAATCATATGTGTAGTCCAAAAATAAACAAAAAAAAGAATGCAAGGAATAAACACCGATGAAAATTCATTAGCAGAGGTGTGACCAGATTAATTCACGGGTCTTAAGAATAAGATTTAAGTCCTGTCTGGAAAATTCTCATTTAAGGTAAAATTGACTTTTTTATGCGCCAGCACAAAGCGCGCCGATACTTTTTCCTGTCCGCATCTGCCATGGTCATAAATCTGAAAACAAGCCGTTTTAACGTCAGGGGAATAAATCGCTGCGTATAAAAAGGTGCACCATGTTTTCCGTTGATCAGCTTCTCAATACTTACTGGCCAGGCCAGCAGCCAGCAAACTGGCAGAAAAGCCTGCTGAAGTGGGCGGTGCGTGAACAGGAGTTTCAGGACTTTGCCCAGCGCTATCCGCATCTG
This sequence comes from Pantoea dispersa, assembly GCF_019890955.1. Classification (NCBI taxonomy): domain Bacteria; kingdom Pseudomonadati; phylum Pseudomonadota; class Gammaproteobacteria; order Enterobacterales; family Erwiniaceae; genus Pantoea; species Pantoea dispersa. The sequence goes on along the minus strand of NZ_CP082346.1, from coordinate 3,387,459 downwards.
AAAGGGGTGGATATGGTGGAGCAGGTGCTGGAACACCTGGATGTGCGCTGTGAGCTCAGCGAACGCGACCTTGAACAGATCCCGACGCATGGGCCGGTGGTGATCGTCGCCAACCATCCGCTTGGCGCGCTGGACGGCCTGGCGCTGCTGGCGGCGGTATCGCAGGTGCGGCGCGACGTGAAAATCGTTGCCAACCGCATGCTGATGATGCTGGAACCCATCAACAACCTGATGCTGCCGGTGGATAACATGGGCAACCGCACCAGCCGCGAGCAGCTGACGCGCATGCAGCAGCATCTCGACAACCAGGGCGCGCTGATCATCTTCCCGGCCGGTGAAGTCTCGCGCCTGTCCAGCCGCGGCGTGCGTGACCGTCACTGGCACCACAGTTTTCTGCGCCTCGCCGCCCGCGCCCGTGCGCCGCTGGTGCCGGTGCACGTAGTCGGACGTAACAGCCTGGCGTTTTACGCCGCGGCGAAGGTGGCGGCACCGCTGGCGCTGCTGATGCTGGTGCGCGAAATGTTCCGCCAGCGCGGCACGCGCATCAAACTGCATATCGGCGAACAGATTCCCTTCGCCAACTGGCACGATGGCCATACGCCGGGCAAAGAGCTGGCGAAGCGGCTGCGCAAGCACCTGTACCGCATCGGTCAGGGACGGCGCGGTCTGTTTCTTACCGAAGCCGCCATCGCCCGCCCGGAAGATCGCGCTGAGCTGAAAAAAGCGTTGCTGGAGAGTGAACGGCTCGGGACGCTGCCGGACGGCAAACAGATCTATTTGTGGCGGCGCAACGGGGCCAGCTGGGTACCGCTGTTGCGTGAACTGGGCCGGCTGCGCGAAATCGCCTTCCGCGCGGTGGGCGAGGGCAGCGGCCGGCGGCGCGATCTCGACAAGTATGACGATGATTACTATCACCTGATTTTGTGGGATGACGAGGCGCTGGAGATTGTCGGTGCCTATCGCTTTATTCCCGGCGCCGAGCAGCTGGCGCGGCGCGGGCTGCAGGGCATCTACAGCGACAGCCTGTTCCACTATGACGAGCGCATGCTGCCGATTATTCAACAGGGGCTGGAGCTGGGACGCAGCTTCATTCAGCCGGCCTACTGGGGCAAGCGCGGGCTGGATTATTTATGGATGGGCATCGGCGCTTACATTGCGCGCTATCCGCAGACGCGCTACCTGTTTGGCCCGGTGTCGATCTCCGGCACCATGCCGCTGGCGGCGCGCGATCTGCTGGTGGCGTTTTACCGTCTCTACTTTCCGACCGATCTGCCGCTGGCGAAATCGCGCCGCCCTTATCCGGCGTCGCTGCCGGAGGTGCTGGCGCAGTTCACCGGCGATAACTATGCCGACGATTTGCGTCGTCTCAAGCATTTGCTGGCTAATCTCGGTACCGCGATTCCGACGCTGTACAAACAGTATTCGGAAGTGTGCGAGCCGGGCGGCGTGCAGTTTATCGATTTCGGCAGCGATCCGGATTTCAATCACTGTATTGATGGCCTGGTGCTGGTCGATCTGTCACGCGTAAAACCCGCGCGTTATGAACGCTATATCGGCATGCATTTAACCTGAACGCGCCAGATGACGTCAGTTAATGCCACCTGACCGCACGCCGCCGGAGAATCTCCGCGCGGCGTGCTGTCAACTTTGCGCAATAAATCCACTATCCCACTGAACATTTTCTCGCCACTGCCGATAACCACACTACCAACTTTTGTCTGCGGATGATTTGCGCTTGTAAGCGATGCGCTTTTGCGTTTAAGTCTGCCTGAAGATTAAGAATTATCTTAACTGCGCATCGAGACCAGGCCAGCATAGGCGAACAACAATGAACAATAACTCTGACGTAATGTACCGGCTACTGGTGCAGAGCGTGGTGGATTACGCCATCTACATGATTAAGCCGGATGGCACGGTGGCTAACTGGAACACCGGGGCGCAACGCGCCAAAGGCTATACCCCCGAAGAGATCATCGGGAAGAATTTTGCGCTGTTTTACAGTGAAGAGGATCGGCGCAACGGCGCGCCGCAGCGCGGTCTGGCCATCGCCACCGCCACCGGGCGCTATGAAACCGAAGGCTGGCGCTATCGCAAGGACGGCAGCGCCTTCTGGGCGCACGTGGTGATTGACGCCATCCGCGATGAGTACGGCGAACTGCTGGGCTTTGCCAAAATCACCCGCGACTGCACTGAACAGCAGGCGCAGCAGCGTAAACAACAGGAACAGGAGCAGCGTTTCCGTTTATTGGTTGAAGGCGTAACGGACTACGCCATCTACATGCTCGACCTTGACGGCAATGTCGAAAACTGGAACGCCGGCGCGCAGCGCGCCAAAGGCTATGTGGCTGAAGAGATTGTCGGCCAGCACTTCTCGCGCTTCTACAGCGCACAGGATCGCCTGAACCATATCCCGGAACGCAACCTGACCACCGCGTTTAAAACCGGTCGCTTTGAAGACGAAGGCTGGCGCTATCGCAAAGATGGCAGCGCCTTCTGGGCGCACGTGATCATCGATGCGATTCGCGATGACGCCGGCAAACTGATCGGCTATGCCAAAATCACCCGCGACTGCACCGAACAGCAGGCGCTGCTGCGCAAGCAGCGTGAATACGAGAAAACCTTCCGCCTGTTAGTGGAAGGCGTGACGGATTACGCCATCTACATGCTGGATTTACAGGGCCGGGTGGTGAACTGGAACGCCGGCGCGCAGCGCGCCAAAGGCTACATGGCTGACGAGATCGTGGGCCAGCACTTCTCCGTGTTCTACGGCTCACCGGAACGTCAGGCGCGTACGCCGGATGCCAATCTGGGCATCGCGCTGAAAACCGGTCGCTTTGAGGACGAGGGCTGGCGCTACCGCAAAGACGGCTCCGCCTTCTGGGCGCATGTGGTGATTGACGCGATTCATGATGAAGAGGGCAAAATGATCGGCTTCGCCAAGATCACCCGCGACGTCACCGAGCGGCGTGAGCACGAGCAGCAGCTGCTGCGTGCGCGCGATCTGGCGCAGGCGCAGAGCGCCAAAATGTCGGAGCTTTCCGGCTTCCTCGACACCATCATCAGCAACATTCCCTCCTGCGTGATCGTCGAAGACGCCATCAGCCGCGAAATCCTGATGGTCAATGACAAAGCCGAGCAGCTGTTTGGCTTCAGTAAGTCGCTGATTATGCATAAGCGGCCGCACGAATGTATGTCGGCGGAACTGAGTGATTACTTCAACAGCCTGGCGGATATCGCGCTGCGCAGCGAAGGCATCCACACGCGCGAGCAGCTGTTGCTGACCGCCGGCGGTGAGCGGGTGCTGCACACCCGCGCCACCACCATCAGCGGCAAAGACATGCGGCAGAATTACGTGATGCTAATTGTGGAAGATGTCACCGACCAGCGTGAAGCCGATGCGCGCATTCGTCACATGGCGCATCACGATAATCTTACCAGCCTGCCAAACCGCATCCTGTTTCGCCAGAAGCTGAGCGAGGCGCTGCGCGTCGATCAGCAGCAGGGCCAGACCAGCGCCACGCTGTGTCTCGATCTGGATAACTTCAAGAACGTGAACGACGCGCTGGGGCATCAGATCGGTGACGATCTGCTGCGGGTAGTGGCGAAGCGGCTGCGCAGCGTACTGCGCGATCAGGACACGCTGGCGCGCATCGGCGGCGATGAGTTTGCCATCGTGCTGCCCAACGTGCGGAATGCCGATGAGGCTGCGATTGTGGCGCAGCGCCTGATCGAGGCGATCCGCCCGCCGGTGAATGTTGAAGGCCACAACCTATCGGTCGGGCTGAGCGTCGGCATCGCGCTGACCTCGCAGGCCACCAATACGCCGGAACACATGCTGCGCTGCGCCGACATGGCGCTGTATGAAGCCAAGCGTAACGGCCGTAACCGTTATGAGCACTTTACGCTGGAGATGGATAATGTGGCGCGCAGCCGCCGGGTGATCGAGAACGATCTGCGCGAGGCAATTACCGGACGGCAGCTCAAGCTCTACTATCAGCCGATCACCAACGAAACCGGCATCATTGGCTATGAGGCGCTGATGCGCTGGCATCATCCGATCAAAGGATTGATCATGCCGAATGACTTCATTCCGATTGCCGAAGAGACCGGCCTGATCCATATGCTCGGCGCCTATGCGCTGTACGAAGCCTGCCGCGAGGCGCAGAGCTGGGAAACCGAACAGTCGGTGTCGGTCAATCTGTCGCCGCTGCAGTTTAAGAACAGCTCGCTGGTGTCGGTGGTGGAGGGCGCGCTGCGGGAATCCGGCCTGGCGCCGCATCGGCTGGAGGTGGAGATTACCGAATCGGTGCTGCTGGATGATACGCTCGGCAATATCCGTACGCTGCAGAGCCTGAAAACGCTGGGCGTGCAGATTGCGCTCGACGACTTCGGCACCGGCTACTCGTCGCTCAGCTATCTGCGTTCGTTCCCGTTCGATAAGATCAAAATCGACAAGTCATTTATCAATGATATGGGCGACAGCCGCGAGGCGCTGGCAATCATCCGCGCGATTACCGGCATGAGCCGCAGCCTGGATATTCAGATCACCGCAGAGGGCGTGGAGAGTAATGAGCAGTTTGTCCGCCTGCGCGAAGAGGGCTGTACGCTGTTCCAGGGCTACCTGTTTGGCCGGCCACAGCCGTCGGAGCTTAGGCTAAAAGCGCTGGAGTAAGCACAAAAAAACGCCCGACAGAGTCGGGCGTTGTGCATGCTGCTGTGCATAATCTTTATTATTTTTACTGGCCGTGGCCTTCGACGTTCATGCGGCCCAGATCTTTGTCCACCAGGAACAGACCTTCGCCTTTGTTGCCCACCAGCGCCAGCTTGTCCAGCACGGTTTTGAACAGCTTCTCTTCTTCGTGCTGCTCGGCAACGTACCACTGCAGGAAGTTAAAGGTGGAGTAATCCTGCGAAGTCAGCGCGGCGTGCACCAGCTCGTTGATTTTGCTGGTGATCAGCTGCTCGTGCTTCAGCGCTTCTTCCAGTACGTCATTCAGCGAGGTCCAGCTTACCGCCGGCGCGGCGATGCTGCCCAGCACCGGCAGTGAACCGGCATCGCTGACGTAGTCAAACAGCTTCTGCATATGCTGCATCTCTTCGCGCGAGTGCATTTTCAGGAACGAGGCGGCACCTTCGAAGCCTTTGTCGCTGCACCAGGCACTCATCTGCAGATAGAGGTTGGCGGAGAAGAATTCGAGATTGAGCTGGTCGTTCAGGCGTGAGGTCATTTCAGCGGTTAACATGGCTGAGTCCTTTTTAATTTGTCAGGTGAAGTACGGCGAATTATGCATCAATCTATACTTTTTTGTGAAGGTTTTTTCGTAAAAAAGTTGAATTTATCTTATTGATTATAAATGGAATTATTCCGCTAGTTGAATGCGAAGAATTCTCAACTTTGACTAATTTTCATTCACAGTCCGCAGCACTGTTTTAGTGCAGCTGCGTTGCCTGCTGGCGGTGCAGCGCACAACCGCACCGATCACTTCTTCGCCAGTCAACCCGCCGATAAAATAAGCACTGGCGCGACCAGCAATAAACCTGGCACGGCGATATAAACGCTTATTCCGGCTGCTGCTTGTTACTGAACAAAATTAGCCATAGCGAAATTAAAGAAAGTGCGCATTGGCATAAATCCTGCTTGGTTAATAGTTCCGTATATTGCAACCACGTCTGGCAGAAATAGGGTCAGCAGGAGAAAAGATGTCTGAAGAAAAAATCATGGCCGCGCCACAAACGGTCACGGCGAGCGCCGGAAATTACCTCGCGCTGATACTGGCAATACTGTTTTTTTCCGGTTTGCTTTATAAGGTCGAAGGCTTTAGCTGGCTGGGCGCGTTTGATTTCACCACGCTGGGTGGCAGCTTTGGCACCATCAAAGAGTCAGGTTCCACCTTTCTCGGTGCCGGCGGCATCAGCGCCAAAGCCGGCTTTCTGTTCGCGCTGTCGCTGGCACCTACTGTAATGCTGGCGCTGGGCGTGCTGGAGATTTTCACCCACTACGGCGCGATTCGTGCCGCCCACACGCTGCTGACGCCACTGCTGAAACCGCTGATGGGGTTGCCGGGACGCTGCGGCCTGGCGCTGATTACCGATCTGCAAAGTACCGATGCCGGCGCGGCGCTCACTAAAGAGATGGCGGATCAGCAGCAAATTGGTAAAAAAGAGCTGGTGGTGATGAGCGCCTGGCAATATTCCGGTGCCGGACTGATCAATAACTATTTTGCCATTGGCTCGGCGCTATTTACGTCCATGAGTGCGCCGATCATTATTCCGCTGCTGCTGATGTTTGTGCTGAAATTCGTCGGTGCGGCATTTGTCCGTTTTGTGTTAAACAGTGTTTATAAGAAGGATTTTGCTGATGTCAAATAACGTACAGACGCGGGTCAATAATAATCCGTTTGATATTTTTATTGTCGGCGCGCTTAAAGGCTTCCATATTGCTATTCACAATCTGATGCCCAATGTGGTGATGGCCTATGTGCTGGCGGAAGTGCTGAATCTGCTCGGCATCATGCAGTTTCTTGGTCACGCGTTTGCGCCGCTGATGGGAATGTTCGGTTTGCCCGGCGAGGCGATCACCGTGCTGCTGACTGCGTGGCTGTCATCCTCGGCCAGCGTCGGGGTGGCGGTGAGCCTGATGGCGAAAGGCTTGCTGAGCGGTACCGACATCACCATCCTCGCACCGGCGATTTTTCTCATGGGTTCGCAGTTGCAGTACATGGGCCGCCTGCTGGGCGTTGCTGATGTGCCGAAAAAATACTGGCCGCTGCTGATGCTCACCAGCATTATCAATGCGGTTATCGCTATGTTCGTGATGCGTTTTTTTGTTTAGGAGCGAAACGGTGTCCAGAGTTCTCGATCACTACCATTTTCTGCATGAAATCCCCGAGCTGGGGTTTCAGGAAGTTAAAACCTCGGCCTACATCGCCGGTCAGCTGGAACAGGCTGGCATTAAGGTCACGCGCGGCATCAACCAGACCACCGGCATCGTGGCGGAGATCGACAGCGGCGTGCCGGGCCCGGTGCTGGCATTGCGCGCCGACATGGATGCGCTCGGGCATGTGATCGACGGCGTTGCCTGCGCCCGCCATACCTGCGGCCATGACGGCCACTCGTCGGTGGTGCTGACCGCCGCGCAGGAGCTGCTGCAGGAAGGCGCTATTAAAAAAGGGCGGCTGAAGCTGCTGTTCCAGCCGGCTGAAGAGCTGGGGGCCGGCGCGCTGGCGATGATTGAGGGCGGCGCGCTGGATGACGTGGAGATGATCCTCGGCTTCCATTTGCGCCCGCTGGAGGAGTGCCAGGTCGGGCAGGCGACGCCTGCGGTGATCTATTCAGCGTGCAGCACGCTGGAGGCCACCATTAAAGGTGTTCCGGCCCATGCCGCGCGACCGCATCTCGGCGTCAACGCGCTTGATGCGGCAGTCCAGGCGGTGCAGGCGGTGAACAGCATTCATCTGGCACCGGGCCTCACCTGGAGCGTAAAAGCGACGCGCTTCCTGTGCGACGCCGGCGTGACCAACTCGGTGCCGGACGAGGCGCGCGTGGTGTGGGATCTGCGTTCGCAGGAGAACGCGCCGATGGAACTGCTTAAAGAGAAAGTCAGCCAGGCGATTCAGCACAGCGTGGCCGCGCTGGGCGCAACCGCTGAAGTGGTGGTGCTGAAAGAGATGCCGGCGGCGGAAATTGATGCCGATGCCACCGCGCTGCTGAGCGCCGCGATTGTCGATGTGCTCGGCGAGCAGGGATTACTGGCGGCGAAAACCACGCCGGGCAGCGAGGATTTCTTCTACTATCCGGTGAAAAATCCGCAGGTGAAAGCCGGTTTCTGGGGACTGGGAACCAATCTGGTGCCGGGACTGCACCATCCGCAGATGCGCTTTGAGCTGAGTTCGCTGGAGATCGGCGTGAAGATCTTCAAGGCGGCGGTGGTGCGCATGCTGGGATAACGCGCCTCAGCGCGCGCCCGCGCCCACGGTCTGATTCCACACCATCTCATCGAGCAAAATCGAGCTGTGCTGGCTGGTCTCAATCACCAGTGAGAACGGCTTCATGCCGGCGAAGCAGAACACTTCGTGGCGCTTTTTGCTGGCGTTCAGGCGACGAAACGCCACGATGCGTCCGGCACGGTTGTAAAAGCGCACTTCGCTAAAGTAGGTGTTGAGACCGATGTAGCTCAGCACCAAATCGTGCAGCGGCGGCAGATCAAACTTCACCAGCGTCTGCCGCTCAATCACCAGCGCGCACTTGTCGCTGTCGGCGTGATACGGTGCTAACGACACCGCGCCCCGGCGGGCAGTGACCGACAGCGCGGCGTCCAGCATGTACGGATACTCCGGGACAAAATGCTGACCGGCAGAAAAACCGGGACGCGGCGTGAGCAGATAATGCAGGTGCGCCGGCAGGCTGCTGCGGGAAAAATCAGCGCGGCCGGTGGCAGGCAGCACTGGGTTATCCGGCGCGTTGATCAGCAGCATCTCGCCGGGTTTGCGGTACATCTGCGCGGACGACGACAGGGCGGCGTTTCGGTGCGACGGGCTATAGGTATGTGGGTTAAGCTGTAGGGTCATTTTGCTGTCCTTGCCGGGGTGACGGTTCCGGACAGGCATTCTCAGCCAGGCATCGCTTAGTGTTTACAAGACATGTCCTGAACTGCGCGAGCATCGTCTCATCCTGCCGCAGATTCCCCCGCCTGCTGAAATATTGTATGCTATGCCGCCTCAATGCTGATGGGATAACCGGACTGCCGCCAATGTAGATCGCACACACCCTGCTGTGACCCGACGCGCATGCGTCGCCATTGGCACCGTTATCCGCCGGACTGGCTCCGGAATGATTTATTCGCAGCGCGCCGCTCGCGCGTTGCCCTGAAGAAGAATTCACTCATGTCTATTGCTCCCTTTTTAGAAGAAGTGGCGCGCCGTCGTACCTTTGCGATCATCTCGCACCCGGACGCCGGTAAAACCACAATCACCGAAAAAGTCCTGCTGTTCGGACAGGCGATCCAGACCGCCGGTACCGTCAAAGGTCGCGGCTCCAGCCAGCATGCCAAATCAGACTGGATGGAGATGGAGAAGCAGCGCGGTATCTCCATCACCACCTCGGTGATGCAGTTCCCGTATCGCGACAGCCTGGTTAACCTGCTGGATACCCCCGGGCACGAAGACTTCTCGGAAGACACCTACCGTACGCTGACGGCGGTGGACTGCTGCCTGATGGTGATCGACGCCGCGAAAGGGGTTGAGGATCGTACCCGCAAGCTGATGGAAGTGACCCGTCTGCGCGACACGCCGATCATCACCTTCATGAACAAACTGGACCGCGACATTCGCGATCCGATGGAACTGCTGGATGAGGTCGAGAGCGAGCTGAAAATCGCCTGTGCGCCGATCACCTGGCCGATTGGCTGCGGCAAGCTGTTCAAAGGCGTGTATCACCTCTACAACGACGAAACTTACCTGTATCAGAGCGGCAAAGGCCACACGATTCAGGAAGTGCGCGTGGTAAAAGGGCTGGCGAACCCGGAACTGGACGCGGCCGTCGGCGAAGAGCTGGCGCAGCAGTTGCGTGACGAGCTGGAGCTGGTGCAGGGCGCATCGCACGAGTTCGACAAAGAGCTGTTCCTGAGCGGCGAAATCACGCCGGTGTTCTTTGGTACCGCGCTGGGCAACTTTGGTGTCGATCACATGCTGGATGGTCTGGTTGCCTGGGCGCCGGCGCCCATGCCGCGCCAGACCGATACCCGCAAAGTCGAAGCCAAAGAGGAGAAGTTCAGCGGCTTCGTGTTTAAGATTCAGGCCAACATGGACCCGAAACACCGTGACCGCGTGGCCTTTATGCGCGTGGTGTCCGGCAAATATGAGAAGGGCATGAAACTGCGTCAGGTGCGCACCGGTAAAGATGTGGTGATCTCCGATGCGCTGACCTTCATGGCGGGCGACCGTTCGCACGTTGAGGAAGCTTATCCGGGCGATATCATCGGCCTGCATAACCACGGCACCATCCAGATTGGCGACACCTTCACCCAGGGCGAAACCATGAAGTTCACCGGTATTCCGAACTTCGCCCCGGAACTGTTCCGTCGCATTCGCCTGCGCGATCCGCTGAAGCAGAAACAGCTGCTGAAAGGGCTGGTCCAGCTGTCGGAAGAGGGCGCCGTGCAGGTGTTCCGTCCGGTGCACAACAACGATCTGATCGTGGGTGCGGTGGGCGTGCTGCAGTTTGATGTGGTCGTGGCGCGTCTCAAGAGCGAGTACAACGTTGAGGCGATTTACGAGGCCATCAACGTGTCGACTGCCCGCTGGGTTGAATGCAGCGATGCGAAGAAGTTCGACGATTTCCAGCGCAAAAACGAGATCAACCTGGCGCTCGATGGCGGTGACAACCTCACCTATATCGCCCCGACCATGGTCAACCTCAACATCACGCAGGAGCGCTATCCTGACGTGACCTTCCGTAAAACGCGCGAACACTAAGTTCGCCGTTCCGACCGGGCTGTCACTTTGTGCGGCCCGGTTTTCTCCGATACAGACTCCTCTTAATTGCGCTGCGGTTATCGCTTTTTGGCGAGATATCAACCACAAAAGCCAGCAAAAGCTGTAATCCCTACTATGATTATTCTGTCGGACGAGAAAACGGACCTGTGGGTCTGATTACGTCCATCACGCAGCAACGTGGTGTGTTGCTGGCGCATTCGCGGTTGCGAGTGGGTTAACTGATAGAAGGATGATATCGATGAATAAGACTAAGATTGCTAAAACCCTGATTGCTGCACTGGCCGGTACTGCGCTGTTAAGCGGCGCGGCAATGGCGGCTGATACCAGCAGCAGCGCGGGTTCCAAAATCGATAGTTCTATGAAAAAAGTCGATGGCTTTATGGATGACAGCGGCATCACCGCCAAAGCCAAAGCCGCTCTGGTGGACGATGAAGCGATTAAAAGTACGGATATCTCAGTAAAAACGCAGCAAGGCGTCGTGACGCTGAGCGGTTTTGTCACCTCGCAGGACCAGGCTGAGAAGGCTGTGGCGCTGGTGCAGAAGGTGGAAGGGGTTAAATCCGTCAGCGACAAACTACACGTTAGAGACAGCAAACAGAGTTCATTGAAAGGTTATGCAGGTGATGCAGCAACCACCAGTGAAATAAAAGCTAAACTTTTAGCAGATGACATTGTGCCATCGCGCAACGTGAAGGTGGAAACCACCGATGGCGTGGTACAGCTGTCCGGGGAAGTGGCGAATCAGGCCCAGTCCGATCGGGCTGAGAAGATCGCCAAAGCCATTGAAGGCGTGAAAAGCGTGAAGAATGACCTCAAGGTGAAATCTTAACGCAACCGGAACGGCATCACCAACGGTGCCGTTCCGTATTAAAAACAGTGATGTGAAGAATAAGCAGTTCGATTTTCACTATGGTAAAGGAGAGGCTTATGTTTCGTTGGGGTATTATCTTTCTGGTCATCGCTCTGATTGCTGCAGCATTAGGTTTTGGCGGTCTGGCGGGTACGGCAGCATGGGCAGCTAAAATTGTCTTTATTGTCGGTATTATTCTGTTCCTCGTGAGCCTGTTTACCGGGCGCAAACGACCCTGACCCACTGCGTTAACCATGTTAACCCGCTAGTCACATAAAGCGGAGGCCAGTCATTGCCACCATTGAAGGTGAGCCGCGACGATTGCAGGATGCGGTTGGTCAGGGAACGACAATGACTGGTTCTCCGGGATGCTGATTGAGCGCCTCCCTCAGAGCAGCAAACACTGAGGGACATCCATTGGGAATACGCATCCCGGTGTCGCTGGACACCTTTGAGCCACTGGCACTCACGCCATTCAAATCCAAAAAAATCGCGCTGGTCTGCGAAGGCGGCGGGCAACGCGGCATTTTCACGGCGGGCGTACTGGATGAATTTCAGCGCGCAGGCTTTAACCCCTTTCAGTTAATGCTCGGCACGTCGGCCGGTGCACAAAACCTCTCAGCCTTTGTCTGTGCTCAGCCCGGTTATGCGCGGCGCGTGATTACCCGATACACCACCAGTAAACTGTTTTTCGATCCGCTGCGTTTTGTGCGCGGTGGTCACCTGATCGATCTCGACTGGCTGGTGGATATCACTAAACAGGAGTTCCCGCTGGCGCTGAGCAGCGCCGAAAGCCTGTTTGCCAAAGGCAGCGAATTTTACATGTGCGCCTGCCGCAGCGATGATTACAGCGCGCAGTATTTCAATCCCACCAATCTGACCTGGCATGACATCATTAAGGCTTCCAGCGCGATCCCCGGTTTCTACCGCAGCGGCGTGTTGATGGATGGTGTGAGCTATCTCGACGGCGGCATCAGCGACGCCATTCCGGTGCGCGAAGCGGCGCGGCGTGGCGCCGATACTATTGTGGTGATCCGTACCGTGCCGTCACAGATGGCGTATACGCCGAAGTGGTTTAAACGCATGGAGCGCTGGCTGAGCGACAGCGCCCTGCAGCCAATGATCAATATTCTGCATCAGCACGAAGAGAGCTACCGCCAGATTCAGCAGTTTATTGAACAGCCGCCGGATAATCTGCGCATCATTGAAATCTTTCCGCCAAAGCCGCTGGCCAGCATGGCGCTGGGCAGTCGTCTGGCGTCGCTGAATCAGGATTATCATCTGGGCCGCCGCAGCGGGCGCTATTTCCTGGCGACGCTGGGCCAGTGGCTGAGCGATGCTGAACCGCTGGCGCGACCGATTGCCGTGACGCCGCCCGCCGCCGTCGCCAACGCGCCGGATAACCGGCCGGTCAGCACGCCGCCGCTGGCGGGCAATGACGCCGACTACGATGCAGGATCGCTGGCATGAGATTTTTCGACACCCACTGCCACTTTGATTTTCCGCCATTCGTCACCGCTGCCGAATACAGTATCGCGCAGGCGGCGCAGGCGGGTGTGGAACGCATCATCGTGCCGTGCGTGGATGCCAGCCGTTTTGCCGTGGTGAGCCAGCTGGCGCAGCAGCATCCGGCGCTGTATAGCGCGCTCGGGCTGCACCCGATCAATATTGCGCAACATCAGGATGACGATCTCGATCGCCTTGAGCAGTACCTGCAAACGCCGGATGCAAAACGCGTGGCGATCGGGGAAATCGGGCTGGATCTGTATATGGAAGCGCCGGATTTTGCGCGGCAAACCCGGCTGCTGGAGGCGCAGCTGAAGCTGGCAAAGCGCTATGATTTGCCGGTGATCCTGCATTCGCGACGTACGCACGATCAGCTGGCGCAGTATCTGCGCCGTCACGACGTGCCGCGACGCGGCGTGGTGCACGGCTTTGCCGGCAGCCAGCAGCAGGCGGAGCGTTTCATCGCCCTTGGCTACGCGATTGGTGTCGGCGGCACCATTACCTATGCGCGCGCCAGCAAAACCCGCCACACCATCGCCAGCCTGCCATTGCAGGCGCTGCTGCTGGAAACCGATGCGCCGGATATGCCGCTGCACGGTTTTCAGGGCCAGCCCAATCGCCCGGAGCGCGCGCGTAATGTGTTCGAAGTATTGTGCCAGCTGCGCCCGGAACCGCCCGATGAGATCGCCAATGCGCTGTGGCACAACAGCCTGCGTTTGTTCGCGCTGCCGGATTGAGTATTGATCCTGCGCCTGCCGTCACCTCACTTCATCTAATAGGGCCGTCACGGTTAATGGCCGTTGCAATTTTGCCAGCGGCACAATTTATTGCGCGATGAATCGCGTCGCTGCAAACCCTCTGCCACTTCTGATGATGTGCTGACAACTCCCGCTCTGTCGCAAATTAACTACGCTTTAACGATATCCGATACCTTTTTGCGGCAACATTTGTGATAATAATCACAATCGCATCATGCCGCGCTGTTCGGCAAAATAGCGATTTAATGTGATTAAAATCGCTAAATGCATGTATATCAGAGCGCGGTTTCCTTTTCCTTGTGACAAACCTCGCAATTCCACGCGGCGTGGGTTGTTATAATTATCACATTCTCCGGTGAGCAGATTTCACCGGCCTGACTTTGGAGAGCACCATGACCGATCTGAACGCGGCCGCGCAGCGCGCGCTGCAACTGATGGACCTGACCACCCTGAATGAAGACGACACCGATGAAAAAGTGATCGCGCTGTGCCATCAGGCGAAATCACCGGCCGGTAACACGGCGGCGATCTGTATCTATCCGCGCTTTATCCCGATTGCACGTAAGACGCTGCGCGAGCAGGGCACGCCGGAAATTCGTATCGCGACCGTCACTAACTTCCCGCACGGTAACGACGACATCGACATCGCGCTGGCGGAAACCCGTGCGGCAATCGCCTATGGCGCGGATGAAGTTGACGTGGTGTTCCCGTACCGTGCGCTGATTGCCGGTAATCGTGACGTCGGCTTTGCGCTGGTAAAAGCCTGTAAAGAGGCCTGCGCGGCGGCGAACGTGCTGCTGAAAGTGATCATTGAAACCGGCGAGCTAAAAGAGGAAGCGCTGATTCGTGCAGCGTCCGAAATCGCGATCGATGCCGGCGCGGATTTCATCAAAACCTCTACCGGTAAAGTGCCGGTCAACGCCACGCCAGAGGTGGCGGCGATCATGATGCAGGTAATCCGTGACAAAGGCGTGCAGCAGCAGGTGGGCTTCAAACCGGCTGGCGGCGTGCGCACGGCGGAAGATGCCGCTATCTACCTGCAGCTGGCCGACGACATCCTCGGTAGCGGCTGGGCGGATGCGCGTCATTTCCGCTTCGGCGCTTCCAGCCTGTTAGCCAGCCTGCTGAATACCCTGGGCCACGCTACGGCGACCAGCAAAGCCGGTTATTGATCCACGCGGTCGCTAAAATGGCGGCCCACGGCGTCACTGCCGTCAGGTGCGCATTGCTGCGCAGCTGGCGGCTGTCATTCAGCGATACATCGCTTTTCCGGGGAGGCAACCTTGTTCCTGCCACAAGAAATTATTCGTAAAAAACGCGACGGCCAGCCGCTGAGCGAAGCGGAAATCCGCTTTTTCATCAACGGCGTGCGTGATAACAGCGTATCTGAAGGGCAAATCGCCGCGCTGGCGATGACGATTTATTTTCACGACATGAACCTGGAAGAACGCGTTGCGCTGACCATGGCGATGCGCGATTCCGGCACGGTACTCAACTGGCAGGCGCTGAATCTCAACGGACCGATTGTTGATAAACACTCGACCGGCGGCGTGGGCGATGTCACTTCGCTAATGCTGGGTCCGATGGTGGCGGCCTGCGGCGGCTACGTGCCTATGATTTCCGGGCGCGGCCTCGGTCACACCGGCGGCACGCTGGATAAGCTGGAAGCCATTCCCGGCTTCGATATCTTCCCCAGCGACGATCGCTTCCGCCAGATCATCAAACAGGTCGGCGTTGCCATTATCGGTCAGACCAATTCGCTGGCGCCGGCGGATAAGCGGTTCTACGCCACGCGCGATATCACCGCCACTGTGGATTCTATTCCGCTGATCACCGCCTCGATCCTCGCCAAAAAATTAGCCGAAGGATTAGACGCGCTGGTGATGGATGTCAAAGTCGGATCCGGGGCGTTTATGCCAACCTTTGAGGCCTCGCAGCAGCTGGCGCAGGCGATTGTCGGCGTCGCCAACGGTGCGGGATGCAAAACCACCGCGCTGCTCACCGACATGAATCAGGTGCTGGCATCGAGCGCCGGTAATGCGCTGGAAGTGCGCGAAGCAGTGCATTTCCTCACCGGTGAGGCGCGTAATCCGCGGCTGCTGGAGGTCACGCTGGCGCTGTGCGCTGAGATGCTGATCTCCGGCAAACTGGCGGCGAACGAAGCCGAAGCGCGGCAAAAACTGCAGCAGGTGCTGGATAACGGTAAAGCGGCTGAGGTGTTTGCCCGCATGGTGGCGGCGCAGAACGGCCCGACGGATTTCATCGAGCAGATGGACCGCTACCTGCCGGCACCGATGCTGAGCAAAGCGGTGTACGCCGATCGTCCCGGCATCGTCAGCGCCATGGACACGCGGGCGCTGGGCCTGGCGGTGGTGGCGCTGGGCGGTGGCCGTCAGCGCGCCAGCGACAGCATTGATTACAGCGTGGGCCTCAGCGACATGATCACGCTGGGCAGTGAGGTCAATGCGCAGCAGCCGCTGGCGGTGATTCATGCCGCATCGGAAGCGCAGTGGCAGCAGGCCGCTGCGGCAGTGAAAGCGGCGATAACGCTCAGCGACCACGCCCCGGAGGCCACGCCGGTGGTGTATCGCCGCATCAGCGAATAGTGGCGTAACTGCGTGCCAGGCAGCGGCCGTTCGGGTATACTGATCTGATCGCTTTTTTTTTGACTTGTCATCGCGCTATGGCGCAGGAGACTTGCATGAAACGTGCTTTTATTATGGTTCTCGACTCCTTCGGGATTGGTTCCAGCAAAGACGCCGATAAATTCGGTGATGAAGGATCGGATACGCTCGGCCATATCGCCGAAGCGTGCTTTGAAGGCCGCGCCAATGAAGGCCGCGAAGGTCCGCTGCATCTGCCCAACATGACCGCGCTCGGCCTTGGCAAAGCGGCGGAACTCTCTACCGGCCGCTTCCCGCCGGGACTGGATCCGCAGGCGGAAATTATCGGCGCGTACGCCTACGCCAGCGAACTCTCTTCGGGCAAAGATACGCCGTCCGGCCACTGGGAAATCGCCGGGGTGCCGGTGCTGTTTGACTGGGGCTATTTCAGCGACAAAGAGAACAGCTTCCCGCAGGAGCTGCTGGATACGCTGGTAAAACGCGCCGATCTGCCGGGCTACCTCGGCAACTGCCACTCCTCCGGCACGGTAATTCTCGACCAGCTGGGCGAGGAGCACATGAAAAGCGGCAAGCCGATTTTCTACACCTCGGCAGATTCGGTGTTCCAGATTGCCTGTCATGAAGAGACCTTTGGCCTCGATCGCCTGTACGCGCTGTGTGAAATCGCGCGTGAAGAGCTGACCAACGGCGGCTATAACATCGGCCGCGTAATCGCGCGTCCGTTTGTCGGCGATAAAGCCGGTAACTTCCAGCGCACCGGTAACCGTCACGATCTGGCGGTCGAACCACCGGCACCGACCATGCTGAAAAAGCTGGTGGATGAGAAGGGTGGCGAAGTGATTTCAGTGGGTAAAATCGCTGATATCTACGCGGAGCAGGGCATCACGCAAAAAGTTAAAGCCACCGGTCTGGATGCGCTGTTTGACGCCACCATTGAGCAGATGAAGAAGGCGCCGGACAACTCAATTGTGTTCACCAACTTCGTCGATTTTGACTCGACCTGGGGCCATCGCCGCGATATCGCCGGTTATGCCGGTGGGCTGGAGCTGTTTGACCGTCGTCTGCCGGAGCTGATGGCGCTGGTGAAAGAGGGCGATATCCTGATCCTCACCGCTGACCACGGCTGCGATCCGAGCTGGCATGGCACCGAGCACACGCGCGAGCACATCCCGATTCTGATCTACGGTCCAGAAGTAAAACCGGGCTCGCTGGGTTACCGCGATACCTTCGCCGATATCGGCCAGACCATCGCCAGCTATTTTGGCCTGTCCAGCATGGACTACGGCAAAAGCTTGCTGTAAAACAGCCACTACTTTTTGATAAGGAAGAACAACAATGGCAACTCCTCATATTAATGCCGAAATGGGCGATTTCGCGGACGTGGTGCTGATGCCAGGCGATCCGCTGCGTGCAAAACACATTGCCGAGACTTTCCTCGACGATGTGGTCGAAGTGAACAACGTGCGCGGCATGCTGGGCTTCACCGGGACTTACAAAGGCCGCAAAATCTCCGTGATGGGCCACGGTATGGGTATTCCATCCTGCTCGATCTACACCAAAGAGCTGATCACCGATTTCGGCGTGAAGAAGATCATTCGTGTCGGCTCCTGCGGTGCCGTGCGTGCAGACGTGAAACTGCGTGATGTGGTGATTGGTATGGGTGCCTGCACCGACTCAAAAGTTAACCGCATGCGTTTCAAGGATCACGATTTTGCCGCCATCGCGGATTTCGACATGGTGCGTAACGCGGTTGACGCGGCTAAAGCGCTGGGCGTGGACGCGCGCGTCGGTAACATCTTCTCCGCTGATTTGTTCTATACGCCGGACCCGCAGATGTTCGACGTGATGGAGAAGTACGGCATCCTCGGTGTGGAGATGGAAGCCGCCGGCATCTACGGTGTGGCGGCAGAGTTTGGTGCCAAAGCGCTGACCATCTGTACCGTGTCGGACCACATCCGTACGCACGAGCAAACCACCGCAGCAGAGCGTCAGACGACGTTCAACGATATGATTAAGATCGCGCTGGAGTCGGTGCTGCTGGGGGATTGATTTTCCTCGCTTTTCCTTCGCCCTCACCCTAACCCTCTCCCGCGCGCGGGAGAGGGGACCGATCGAGCAACGGTCAACGCCCTCGCGCGGGAGAGGGGACGATCGTGCAACGGTCAACGCCCGCGTGCGGGAGAGGGGACGATCGAGCAACGGTTAATGCCCGGTCATCGCCCCGTCCCGCATTCCTGACGCAGCCGCTCCACCGTAAACATCTGACACACTTTTACCCAGGCTTGTGCATCTTCCTGCTGGCTCTGCGGCGATCTCTCCCTATCATTAGCGTGATAATGAAGAGACTAAGCCCCTGATGAATTTCCGCAATTTCGAAGCCGAAGAGAAACTGTTTGTGCGCCGCGCGCTGGTGGCGTTTGCCCTGGTTGTTATCTGCTTCACCATTCTTGGCATCAACCTGTATCGCTTACAGGTGGATCAGCACAGCTATTACCAGACGCGTTCCAACGAGAACGACATCAAAATGATCCCCATCGCGCCGACGCGCGGGCTGATCTTCGATCGCAACGGCATCCCGCTGGTGCGCAACGTTACCTGGTACGACATCCTCGTCACGCCCTACAAAATCGACAACATTCAGGCGACGCTGAAGGCGCTGACGCCCATCGTCGATCTGACACCGGATGATATCGAAACCTTTGAGCATGAACTGAAGCAGAGCAGCCGCTATAAACCGGTGGAGCTGAAGGCCGAGCTCACCGACGAAGAGGTGGCGCGCTTCTCGGTCAATCAGTTCCGCTTCACCGGGGTCACCATTGATACCTATCAGGATCGGGAATACCCGTACGGCGCCGATCTGGCGCACGTGGTCGGCTACGTGTCGAAGATTAACGATAACGATTACAAGCGGCTCAATGCCGAGGGCGTCGGGGAGAATTACGCCGCCGACCACAACATCGGTAAGCAGGGCATTGAGGGCTACTACGAATCTCTGCTGCACGGCAAAACCGGCTATCAGGAAGTGGAAGTGGATAACCACGGCCGCATCGTGCGCGTGCTGAAAGAGGTGCCGCCGGTGGCGGGCAAAAACATCTGGCTGACGCTGGATCTGCATCTGCAGCAGTATGTGGAGAGCCAGCTGGCCGGGCAGCGTGCGGCGGTGCTGATTGAGGATCCGCACGATGGCGGCGTGCTGGCGATGGTTTCCAGCCCAAGCTACGATCCCAACCCGTTCGTGAAGGGCATCAGCTACAAAGCCTATAAAACGCTGCTGCAGGATAAAAACCTGCCGCTGATCAATCGCGTCACCCAGGGGCTGTATCCACCGGCATCGACGGTAAAACCCTATATGGCGATGTCGGCGCTGCTGAGCAAAGTGATTACGCCGGGCACCACCTTCTTTGGCGCGCCGACCTGGACGCTGCCGGGCACCGATCGCAAATACCGCGACTGGAAAAAGTCCGGCCACGGCATGCTTGACGTCACCAAAGCGATTGAAGAGTCCGCCGACACCTTCTTCTATCAGGTGGCGTTCATGATGGGCATCGACCGCATCCACAGCATGCTCAGCCAGTTCGGCTACGGCAAACCTACCGGTATCGATTTGAATGAAGAGTACGCCGGGCTGCTGCCGAGCCGCGAATGGAAGCAGAAAGTGCATAAACATACGTGGTATCAGGGCGATACGGTATCGGTGGGCATCGGCCAGGGCTACTGGATAGCCACGCCGATTCAGATGGTGAAAGCCATGGTAGCGCTGATCAATAACGGCCGGGTGATTAATCCGCACCTGCTGGCCAAAGCGCAGCGCGGCACCTGGCAGCAGGTTTACCAGCCGACCGCGCCGCAGCCGCAGATTGGCGATGCGAAATCACCGTACTGGTCGCTGGTGCGCCACGCCATGTTTGGTATGGCTAACGCGCCTAACGGCACCGGTTATAAATATTTCCATACCGCGCCGTACGGCATCGCCGCCAAGTCCGGTACGTCGCAGGTGTTTAGCCTGAAGCAGAACCAGACTTACAACGCGAAGATGATCCCGGTGCGCCTGCGCGACCACATTTTCTATACCGCCTTTGCGCCGTTTAACAACCCGCAGGTGGCGGTGGCGCTGATTCTGGAAAACGGCGGTAACGAAGGCATTACGGCCGCGCCGGTGATGCGCAATATCCTCGACCACATTTTCCTGCCGCCGCCGGATAGCAGCGTGCCGATGCAGACGGCCAGCACCGCGCAGGCGCGCTGATCAGCGGAAAAATACCCGGTTGCGGCCGTGGTGTTTGGCATCGTAGAGCGCGGCATCGGCATTGCTGTACAGCGTGTCGAAATCGGAGCCCGGCTTGCCGTAGCTCACGCCGAGGCTGGCGGTCACCAGCTGCTGCGGCAGCACCGCCAGCGGCGAGGCGTTAAGCGAGGCGTGGATCGCACCGGCGACAATCACCGCGTCGGACAGACGATAGTGCGGCAGCAGCACGGTAAACTCTTCGCCGCCGATGCGGCCAATGCTGGCACCGGCCGGGCAGTGCGCCTGAATGCGCGTCACCAGCCCGCAAATCACCTTATCGCCCATCGGATGGCCGTATTCGTCGTTGATTTTTTTGAAGTGGTCGATATCCAGAATGATCAGCGCCGCCGGGCCGCTCTCCAGCGTCTGGCTGATGCGCTGAATAATCGCGCCGCGATTCCAAACCGCCGTCAGCGGATCGTGGCTGGCTTTGTACTCCAGCTCCTGCGCCAGCTGGTTTAACTGCTCATTTACGCGGTTCAGCTCGCGCTCCGCGCGATCGCTGCGGGAGATCAGCCGCCAGGTTTCGCGCATCAGGCGCTGATAGTGGCGATTCAGGTGCAGCAGCGCCTCGCGGTAATCCTGCGCGCTCAGCGTGTTTTGTGCCGTCACATGCTGTGAGCGATTCAGCACCTCGCTCTCTTCACGGAACAGCTCATTGAGGTCCATCATGACGCCAGTTCCGCCTGCAGATTAACCTGCAGATCGGTAAAATCCAGCGCCAGTTCCTGACCAAACTCTTCCGCGATGTCATCTTCCGCATCAAACAGCCAGTTTAGCGTGACGCGCTGACCGCGCTGCGCCAGCTGGTTGAACAGATCGAACAGGCTGAACAGCATTTTGGTACTGGAACTGTTGAAGTAGCGCAGCGCGATAGTGACGACCACCGCGTCGTTGTCGGTGGGTTGCCACTGCTCAAGGGCATCCAGCAGCGGGCGATAAAACGCCGCTGCGTTCTCCGGCCACGACTCGCCGCGCAACGCAAACTGGCGGGTGGCAAAATCAAAACTCACTTCGGGCGTGCTCTCAGTGGCAGCGATAATCAGGTTTTGCATACAACCTCAATCCTGGTGAATGGTGGCTTTAAGCCAAAACGTGGCGTAGCCGCTGGCGGGCAGCGGACGCAGTTCATACTCCAGCGGTTCACTGACATCACGGGCAAGCGTCAGCAAACCGATATTGGCCCCTTTGCTGGTGGCGGGGCTCTCGGTGCGCAGACCGACACGGTAGGCCTGCTTAATTTCGTCGTTACTCATGGTACGCAGCAGATCGAGCCAGTCGCGCAGCTGCTCGCAGGCGGCCTGTTCGACCTGATTACTGCTCTCGAGCACGTAGTTATCGCCTTCCACGTGCAGCGTTACAGTGCCAAAGCGAAAGTGCTGTTCGGCATGGCTCAGGGTACGGCTGTCCTGCGAATAGCGCAGGATGTTCTGCACAATCTCGACAAAGCTGGAGAACAGCCGGCGGCGCACTTTCAGCGAGGCCTGCTGGTTTTCCAGAAACACTTTGATCACTTCACCCATCGCGGTGATGTTCTGCGGCGAAAAGAAGCCGGTATAGTGCAGCGCAACGCTGTCGGGCGGCAGGTGCGTGCCGGTGGAAGCTGGAGGCATAAGAGGCTCGTTAATAACGCAGGCCAAACCAGGTGACGTCATCGCGTCGCGGCTGGTTGCCCTGCCAGTGAAGAAATGCCTGCGCAAACGCCGCGGAGAGCTCGGCCATCGGCAGGGTTTTATGTTGTGCAATGACCGTCTGAATCCGCTTTTTGCCGAACATGATTTGCCGCGCGCCGCCGGGTTGATCGGTCACGCCGTCGCTCATCACCAGCAGCACATCGCCGGGCTGCAGTGTGCGCTGCTGCTGCGGCCAGCAATAGTCGTGCGGCGTATCGGTGTAGCCAACACCGACGCGATCGGCCTGCAGCGCGGCGGCTTCACCCTGTAACGGCTGCAGCACGGCGTGCATGCGCGCGCTGGCCCAGCTCAGCTGATGGCTGGCCGTCTCCAGCCGCAGCGCAATCGCATCGCAGCCGTCGTTGGACAGCGAGGTCTGCTGCGAGGCGTTAAGCTGGCCCAGGGTTTGTTTGATGTGGCGGTTAAGCGCCTGCAGCAGGGCAGACGGCGTACGATGGTTGTGCTGCAGCGCACGCTCCAGCGCCGCGTGCAGAATCACCGTCATAAACGCGCCGGGAATGCCGTGACCGGTGCAGTCGGCAATCAGCGCCAGCCAGCCGTGCTCGTCGCGGTGAAAGGCGTAATAGTCGCCGCCCACGCCATCGCGCGGCTGCCAGTGCAGGCACCAGTCGCTTAGTTGCTGCGCCATTTGCTGCCGCGAGCGGTCCAGCATCGCGTCCTGAATCACCCGCGCGTAATCGATGCTCTGTAAAATTTGCTGATGCTGCTGCGCCTGCAAATCGGAGACGGTGCGAATCAGGTCGATACCGAGGCCGATGCCAATATAGCGGCCCTGTTCAGTCACGATAAAGCCATCGGTCACTGATTTATCTCCGCTGGCGACCACCTGCTGCGCGACCCGATCGAGTTCGGTTTCGGCATCGATCACCAGCGGTTGTTTATCCATAAAGGCGATACAGCTTTTACGATCGTACAGCTCGCGGAAGAACGGGCGCGTCATTTGCGACAGAAAGATGTGGCGGTTGATCATGCCGAACGGCGTGCCGTTTTCCACCACCGGCAGGCCAATCAAATCTTTGTGTTCGCTAAACAGCGCCATTACCGCCGTGTTGTCCATCGCTGGCGTGACGAACGGCACCGCAATACACAGCGAACGCGCGCGGGCACGACCCGTCAGGGCGCTAAGCCCGGTGCGGAAATCAGGCTGCTGCATGAGAAAGAGTCTGGCGTTGATTAGGAATAATCTTAGGTTACGGCACGGCGATGACACTTTTATGTCACCGCCGGCCAGCGCTCGCTGCTGCGCTTATTGCGGAGCTTTTAGTGTATCGGCGACGTGGCTGATGGCGCGCACCACCTCACTGGAGCTGCCGCGAATTTCGGCAATCACACCGCCCGCCTGCTGCGCGAGCACTACGCCCTGATCGGCACGTTTCAGGTTCGACGCGATGCCTTTCTGCGCCTTATCCGCCAGCAGATGGTTATGCCTCACCCGATTCTCGATTTCGCTGGTGGCGCGATTGATGTTTGCCGCGAGGGTGCGCACTTCACTGGCGACCACCGCAAAGCTGCGGCCGTGCTGACCGGCGCGCGCGGCTTCCACTGCCGCATTGAGTGCCAGCAGATTGGTTTGGTCGGCAATGCGGCGGATGCTCTCCACGATGGCGCCGATGCGATCGGAAGAGTCGCTCAGATCATTGATATCACCAGAAATACCGTGCAGTTCGCTGGCCAGCGCATTGATATTCTGCACGCTGTTTTCAATGACCGCCGCTCCCTGTTGCGTACTTTCACTGGTATGCAGCGCGGTTTGCCATGCCTGCTGCGCTGCTTCGCGCTCCAGCTGGTTTTTTTCCACCTGCGCGGTAACGTCGGTGGCGAACTTCACCACTTTGTACAGCTCGCCGGCGCTGTTAAACACCGGATTATAGGTGGCGCGCAGCCAGACGGTGTTGCCCTGCTTATTGACGCGCTCGAACTGGCCGGAGATATATTCACCCTGATTGAGCTTGTGCCAGAAGCGGCGATAGGCCTCGCTGGTGCGCATTTCGGGCGGACAGAACAGGCTGTGATGGCGACCGATGATCTCATCAGCGCGATAGCCCATGGTATTGAAGAAGTTATCGTTGGCCATCAGCACTTCACCTTTGAGGTTGAAGGCAATCACCGCCATCGAGCGCTCAATGGCGGTGGTCATGGCGCGCTGCTCCTGCGCATCCATGATGCGCGCGGTGATATCACTCGCCAGCTTAACGATTTTAATCACCCGGCCGTGGCGATCCTGCACCGGTACGTAGTTGGCTTCCAGCCAGATCGGACGGCTGTGCTTCGCCACGCGCAAAAACTTATCGCTGAAGCCTTCGCCGCGATTCAGACGCTGCCAGAACTCGCGATACTGCGGTGACTGCACCATATCCGGCGTGCAGAACAGGCTGTGATGCTGGCCGACAATTTCTGCCAGCGTGTAGCCCATGCGCTCCAGAAACAGCGCGTTGGCGGTGAGGATGTGACCATCAGGCGTAAACTCAACCATGGCGATGGCCTCCTGCAGCGAACTGAGCGTTGCGCTGCTGTGACTGCGTTTCTGCCACGCGAGGCGCGACAGGATTCCCGATGTAATAGTGCTGAACATGGTGGACCTTATTATGGTTATGGGATGTCAGCACGGTTATCGGCGTGAGTGGCTAAAAATTCACCACTAAATAACCCGGTTGCGCAGGTTTTTACCATCGGGTCCGGCGGTTGCTGCAAAAGGCAGCAGTCAGCTGATTTTTACCGAAAAGCGTTTGACGGTACGGCGCGAGTAAGGTTTAATGCGCCCCGTTGCCCGGATAGCTCAGTCGGTAGAGCAGGGGATTGAAAATCCCCGTGTCCGTGGTTCGATTCCGCGTCCGGGCACCAACATTCTGAAAACCCAGCCTTTATGGCTGGGTTTTTGCTTTTTGAAGCACCAATGATTTCTGGTCACTTTGACTGCTGAGGTCATAGTACTGCTTCAGCTATCCAGTATGAGTCTTCCTCTTAAGCAATCTGACGGGTAAAAGCACTTCGAAAATGTCTGCGTTAACTGGTGAACATCCAGATGCAGACGATCGGTTAAGCCATAGAACGGATAACAAATCGGACTAGCGCGGCATCCCTGACTTAGGTATTTTCCCGTCCATGCCAGACATCCAATGCAGCTCAGGCTGACCAGAGAAACAACTCACAGTGGTAGCCCAACGGACTCCAGTTACAGAACGCTAATATCGATGTTGCCGGATGCCGTTTTAAATGCGTTGATCTGCGCGGTAATCATCGCCATAGCGGACGGCCTCGCGTGTAATCGCCGCTGACCTTACCGTAATCCAGCGGCTGTGCACGCGAAGGCTGCGTGTAGCGGTCGATGCCAGCACGCATTGTGTTGAGGTCTTCGCTGGCTTTCTTGTAGTCGAACAGTTAGCGGCGGCGGTTATTGGGGGCGGACTGAGCAGCGACAGTGCGGGCACGGTCGAGGGAGAGCTGGACTTGGTCTAGCAGGCGCTGGGTGGTGGCAAGTTCGTCGAGTTCAGATGAGCAGGCATTAACTGTGAATGACAGACTGGAAAAAGCTATTGAAAATTCGATGAGTTTTTTAATAATATGATGCATGTTAGCCTCGGAATTGAAATTACCGAAAGTAAGGTTTATATAATTCCGAAAGCATTTCATGATTAAAGTGAAATCCAAAAATATTAATAAAAAGAGATGGGCATGGATAAGAAAAAATTCATTGAACTACATCAGCTTTGCGAAAAAATAAGAACATACATGAATAACTTTAAGAGCCCCGGAGTAGGTGGCGCTCCAGATTTTAAACTCATGAAGTCTATAATCCCTCCTTTTTATAAGGAGGGCCATATTAAAAGTGACGTCATCGATAAGGTTGATATAGCAAAACAGTCGGAATTTATTGATGCGCTCAATACTATTGCAACTCTAAGTTTTTGGACTAATGGTTCATCAAGTCAGTCAAATCAAAATAGAGCTGCTTATAGAGCAATTGATTTGATTGTCATTACACTCGAAGAAATAATTGAAAATCTGCCTAAAGATAAGCCTCTAAAAATATTTTACTCGTGGCAGTCATCTACTGAAAAAAGCCTTAATAATCACTTTATTAAATCGGCTCTGCGTGATGCTCTGAAAGAAATGAATAAAGAGCTACCAATTGAGGAAAGGGACAGTTATGAAGGGGAAAAAACTTACCAACTTGACCATGACACAAATGGTGTAAGTGGTGCCCCTGATATTTTCAATACAATTTGTGAGAAGATCGACTCCTGTAGTATATTTATTGCGGATGTTTCATTAATTGCAAATGGTTATTGTAACTCGAATGTAATGCTTGAGTTGGGTTATGCATTTAAAGCATTAGGTGATTCACGTATTATTCTGGTAATGAATGAAAGTCTCGGCGATAAATCAAAATTGCCATTCGATTTACACACAAAAAGATTGACGTTATATGAGCTTTCTGAGGGTGAAGATAAAAAAGAAATTAAAAAAACCTCAAAGACACTTTTAAAATCGCCATCCAAAGTATCATTAATAAAAGTTAATGTGATGATAAATCCATATGTACCTTCTCATCTAAATACTTAAAATAAACTGCCACGCTCTGCGAGGCTTTCCTGGCGACAGCATCACACAAATTCGAGTCTTGTGCGCTGTTGCCAGCTCAGAAGAAATTATCATTCAGTTGATATGTTCCTTTTGTGCCAAGGATGGAAGTTGCTATAGCAGGTCAATATGACTTCAATTTCCCTAAAAAGCCATTATAATTCATAAAGATTAGTACATTGGCTTATCGAGAAAAAAATGATAAAAGATAGCGGAAGAGAAAAACTGTCAGACAAAAGATTTGACTCTTTAGTCGCAAAAGATAACTTTGTTAATAAATTTTTTGAACGGCTAGTTGCATTAGATATTGAATTCAAAAATGTTAAATTCAGCTACTGTATTTTTGATGCTGCTTACATCAGAAACTGTAGTTTTCAGGATTGTGACTTTACCGGTTGCAGATTTTTAAACTGTAACTTAATGGGCTCAAGCTTTAGTGGCTGTAAATTTAACTACGCCACTTTTGATAAATCTCACATTGATAATGACATTCTTGAAAATGGATGCCCTGGACTGGATAACCTAAAACTCAAATTTGCGCGTTCATTACGCTTGAATTATCAGCAAATAGGTGATTCAAAATCAGCGAATAAAGCAATAGCAATAGAATTACAGGCAACAGAAGCGCACTTGCATAAAGCATGGAAATCCAAAGAATCTTATTACCGAAAAAAATATAAGGGATTTGACCGATTAAAAATGTTTGCTGAATGGTTTGAATTCAAGGTGTTAGATCTTATCTGGGGGAACGGAGAGTCTGCTTTAAAATTGTGTAGGGCTGTCATTGTTATTTTATTAATCATAGCTTTACATTACGTCATTAACTATGGTGACCCAAGATTAGTTAGCTCATATATTGATGCATTAGCCATTTCCCCTCAAATATTTCTGGGAACACTGACACTTTCTCAATATTCAGCATCGTTTTTGACAATAGTCGTTTTAGTAAGGTTGATTATGTTTGGTTTCTTTATGTCCATAATGATTAAACGGTTCAATAGGCGTTAATTATGCATATTTACGCTTTTGGTTCGATATGTCGCGGGGAAGTTGATTCGTTTTCAGATGTTGACATGTTGGCTATTGTAAGTGGCCGGGATGAAAGGTTTAATCCGATAGATTACTCAATTTATTCATATGAACGGATAAATGAACTCTGGAAAGAAGGTAACCCTTTCGCTTGGCATCTATTTTTGGAATCCATGCTTATTTACTCACCCGATAGCGTTGATTATTTACGGGGATTAGGGAAGCCGAGTAGTTATAATTCAGGCTTGATTGATTGTGAGAAGTTCTTAGAGATATTTATCAGTGCTAAAGATTCCATTGAATCATCTGTTCTTACAGAGGTTTTTGACCTATCTTCAGTGTTTTTGTCGATACGAAATTTTGCAACATGTTTTTCTTTAAATTGCAATGTAAGGCCCGACTTTTCGCGGAACTCCGCGCGTAATCTGGGCATTCATAGCATACCAATTAGTGGTCTAACCTATCATTTACTTGAAAGGGCTAGAGTACTTTGTACCAGAGGCACTGGTGAAATCCTCAGTACTGATGACATTAAAAATGCCAAATCCCAATTAGGCTTAATAGAGTCTTGGATGCGAGATAAAATCAAAATAATAGGTGATAAACATGAGTGAGTTTAATAACCGAATTACTATTCAAAGAGAAGCATTAAAAGTAGTCAATGGCTCAGGGTTATTCCGTGAGCCGTTGTTAAGCTTGACAGAGAAAGCCATAGAGCGATGGTCTAATAACAATGGCATCAGCAATAAAGACAGTGCTATTATTTTGCTGAAAGCAATATCAGGCACATTATTTTTCCTTGCAAACAAGAGTCAGGAGCAGGTTACTGAAGACTATAAGATTCTTTCTGAAAAAGTGAATGACCAATTATCAAAATTGGAAATTGAATTAAAAAGCAGAATTATTTCCAAGACAATTCGTTGAGTGCTGATTTAAAACACACCTCAACTGTAAATGATATGCATCATTATTTCTTTTACTTTCTCTCAGAACAGAAATTTTCGCGCTGTTTTCCTGCTGACGACAGCGCACAAAGTATCTAGTTACACGCTGTCGTCCAGATTACAGGTAATGGTATGAGCATCTCCAACTACCTGTAGCTGATGAGATTTAACTTGAGTGACAGCCCGCTCTGTGCCAAGAGCAATCTATTGAAAGCATCTACGGAAGAACACCTATTCATTGATTTACGTAGATGTCGAACTCTGGTGCCATTTTCAATTAGAATGAAAGCGGCGCTTAGCTCTGAGAGTTATAATGACAGCAGAATCACATTTAAAAATATATATTTAAAAGGCGTCATAGTGAAAAAATTACATAACAGTTTAATAATCTTCGATCTCCTCAAAGAAAAATTTGAAAGAGATTTATACATAATTGAATCCTCCGTATCTTTAACAAGAAAATACGGTAGGCGATGCAAAGATCTTAATCAACTCAATAAAGACCTCAAACAGTCGCTATTCTTAAAGCAAGTTATTGATGTCTGTGCATTTTTAGATGAATTTAGAGCATTTAGATCATTAGCTAAAGATAGTGAAAGAGTTAGGAATGTATGTAGAGTGACTAAGCCAGCGCTTGACAGAATCGAAGAACTGAAAGGATTAAGATCTTATAGGAACGCACTCGCCGCTCATAACTTTAGGGAGGAAACCGACAAGGATGAAGTTATTTTGCTCAGTGATTATACGAGAAATCAGGAACATCCAAACTCAATTGCAGAGATGTTCTTTCTTGGCTCGCTGTGTATAACAATAATAGAAGCAGTATGCTCAGAGTTCGCTAGCGAGTTAAAACAGGCATTGGATTCATATAGGAGCAGGCTACAAGATGATAGTAATGACCCGTTGAGAGGTATTAAAACAATACGGGAGGCCTATGATGAAGTTGAGAAGTATCGTGTAAAGATAAACCTAAAACCGAAGTTTATTGAACATGAGTTTGCGGAAATTGATATATCTCTACGAAAGATGAACTGGGCTGTAATTCCAGAAAGATTCCAGCTTAGAAAAGACAAAACAAATAAGGCTTGGTGTGAAGTTCTAGGATTGTATTTTGAAATGCGGGGCTATCAGGGTATTGAGTATTGTCAGGGTGTGACAGGGAATTATACCAATCATTGGTTGGAGTTTTATGGTAACGCCATAGCCGTAACTGACAAGTTGAAGTGCTTTGAACCCTCCGACTTACGAGAAGTTCATAATGCAATATCCAATTGGGAGCCCTCTATTGACAAAGGCATCTCTCAGCATTTGCAATTTGTTTATGATGAACTAATGAAAGTAGTTTCACCATAGGACCATTCAATTTCTTAGATAATTTTGATTTGTATGAAGAAGTAGAGATCAACGTCTAAATTCCATGTAATTCAGTGAATGTAGATGTTCTCGCAATACCCCCCGGAGCGTAAAAATTGAACGGTCGACTATAATTCGAAATCATTTAATCCATCGAGGATGGAAAAGATAATAATGGGGAAATGGAAATAGCTAAAGGGAAGAATATAAATGTGTTTACTTTAGCTCTATTTGGGTTCTTACATTGAGCTGAACAAGTTTTCAAACAACCTGCAATATCAACTCTCATTCAAGTTGGTTGCATTCAGTTTAGGCTGTTCTGGCAAAAAAATAATATTCCTTCTTCATTAGACGTGAATCTGCCGCGCCGCCAAAGCGGCTTGCCTGCTGACGACAGCGCACAAAGTCGAGCTTTGCACGCTGTCGTCCAGCTTACAGGTACTTCTTAAATGATGCCGTCAGCACCGCCAGTGCCATTCCCAGCATCAACGCCGCAGGCAGCAACAACAGATTGGGGTACACAGCCGATGGCCATGACAGATAAACCATGCAGGGCACATAGAACGCGGGTTTAACGAAGCGTTTAGCATGGTGATAAACAAAGCTGGATTCATATGCCGCGCCGTAACGCCGCAGATCTCGCCGTCCCAAACCATCAACCACCGCAACCAGCACCACCATCAGAAACAGCGGTATTGAAAGCACCAAAATTGTCACTCGAATCAGCGTCACCACCGCGACATAAACCGTAGCCAACAGATAATCCTGCAGCGCCGATGCCAGCCAGCGGCTACCGGCACTCAATCCGGCAGCAACCGCATTACCGCCGCTTTCCATCGCCTGATTTTGCTGAGCGATCCATCCCTGCAAGCCGCTATCAACAACCAGCCACTGATAAACCTGCGTTACCCAGGCAGTGACCGTCACCGTAGGCTGTGACAGCAGCAGGCTGCGCGTAAACTCAGTGGAGAGATAGCCGCTCTCGATCTGCATCACCTGCTGGCTATGCGCCGCACCTTGTTCTGGCCAGAAGAAAGCAATGCCGACGTACTCCATTACCAAGCTAAAAAATAGCGATGCCAGCAGCATACCGATCAGCTTCCATGGCCATCCCCATAACAGATTAAACAGAAAGCCGTGCTCTTTGGGCTGCTGAACGCGCGTCGGGGGGGCCGTTGTGTTTGGTGGCGGCATCATTCACCTCCCGGCAGCTCTGCGCCTGCCCCACCAGACCACCACGCTTCACTGGTGCGGTAATTGCGTCGCATCTCAGCAGCAATCTTCTGCAGGCTTTCCGGCATCAAATCGGTTTTATCAGCAGCAGGCAATGGCATGCGAATCTTCCACAGCTGGCCGCCTTCCAGCAGCGCGAACGCCTGACCTTTAGGTAGATTGATGATATCAGCCGGAGTGAGCATCGGCGTTTTCACCATGCTTACACGGTCCTGAGTGTTGGAGGTGAAATCAGTGCCTTGCTCCTGGTTGGTGATATCGGTGTAACCCGAAACCAACGTCTTGGAATACACATCCACTTCAGGCAGCTGGCTGGTTAGCAGCTCGGCGGTGCGATTCTCACGCACCCGCAACATGATCAGCGTATTAAAGTTGCCCGTGACCTGTGCGGCTTTGGCGCTACTGCCAATACGCGCCTCGATATCAGAAATCGTTTGGGTGTACGCGGTCACCTCGATACCCGCGCCGCCGCCTTTGTTAATCAGCGGAATAAACTCATCGCCCATCAGTTCATTAAACTCGTCGCAGTGCAGGCTGATCGGCAGCTTGCCGTCGCCATTTTCCGGTAAGCCATCATTGATGCCGTGCTTGTAGATATGCCCCGCGATACTCACCAAATCAGCAAACATGCTATTGCCGACGGCAGCACCGACTTCACTGTCAGAGAGCGCATCCAGCCCTACATAAACGATGCCGCGCTGGCGAATCACCTGTTGCCAGTCAAAAATCGGACGCGGATCATCGAGGTCTTCATAGTCCGGTGAAAGCAGAGCCGCCGTTTTGCCGGTAGTAAGTTTCTCCAACAGCGGCAGCAGTGAGGCGACGATTTTATCGAAGTAGGTTCGGTCGTAACGTACTGCTGAGCGCAACCCTTCAAGGATGGGATCATAGAGCTTTTTACTGGCTTCAGAACTCAGCGCCAGCTCCATTGCCCAGATGCGCGTGGCGTTTGATTGCCCCTGCATGTTTCGCGGCAGATCCTTCTCCTTCAGCACATTACTGCCATTCTCAATTTTGCTGCGCAGCTCCGGCAGGTGCTTATCAACCAGATGTTCCACGTAGCGCTGATAGAGCTCGCCGATGTTGGTGACGTAGCGAAGGATAAGCGAATAATCGGGTCGCTGACCAAGCGCAACCAACGCGCGTGTCAAGATGTTCACGAATCGCCAGGCGAACTCGCGAAACGCTGCGCTGTTACCTTCAGCGCCTAATTGACCAGCGATGCGCGAAGCCACTTCCGACACACGCCCGAAGCGGCCAACCGCATTGTAACGAGCCGAGATCTCTGGCCAGCCAAGATGGAAAACGTGGAAGTCATCCTGACGACCGGCGCGGTGCGCTTCAGCCCACATGCGTTTTAGCAAATCGGCATCACCTTTGGGGTCGAAGACAATGGTGATATTGCCGCGTCGAATATCCTGCGTAACCAGCAACTCTTCCAGCCGTGTTTTGCCAACGCGCGTAGTGCCAACGACTAACGTATGCCCAACGCGCTCGCGGAGATCCATCGATACATCGCGCTCGTGCGGTTCGATGCCGTGCAGCGCCGGATTACCGCCAACCGGTGGCAACGGACGAACCGGATTCAGCGGCGTATCAGCTGAAATCAACGATGACAGCCAGGGCAGAGAATGCTCGCACGCGCGCTCAAGCCTGCGCGCGATCTGATAGAGCTTCGCTGGCTGCACATACTTTTCTACTTCTGGGCGACGCGTATCGAGCAGGCGCTGAGTGTGTTTTTGCTGCCACAGAAAACCTTTCCCCAGGAACAGCCGGTGATTACTTACTGGCACCTGGCGGCTGGTCATCACATAGCGCGGCAAGCGGCGCAGATTTCGGCGATACCTGATCACCAGGCATCCCTGACGGGCACGAACTGCGGCCAGCACCGCAAAGCCGGTAGCGGTGACATAACTCACTGATGGCGACAGCGCGACAGCCCAGGGCGCTGCAACGCAAACATAACTGGCGGTGGCGGCTACCAGCGTGGTGTTGAACTCAACTGCGGGACGTAGTAGCGCTTCAATAACATAGCGATCGCTCATAGCAGTGACTCACTTATTGCAGGATTCAGGCGTGCTGCGCGTGGGGTGATGCAGATTGCGCCAGTACCAGTAAGCGCGCAGCAGAGCCAGAAAAAGGATGAAGAACAGAGGAAGGAGCATCAGCACTGCGTGGGGCATTCCATGCAATCCAGAAAATCCCATCATTGGCCTGAAACCTGCTGGCTCAATGAATGCTCAGTGATCAGCACCGGGTAATGTTCCAGCTTGAGGCGGCGCGCCAGATCGCTACCTGATACCGGTGCTAGCTGTAGATCTGGTGCAATCTGACGCAGCTGCTGCAAGGATGCCGAGCTGCTGACATTTACCACCATCCCAACCGCACCACGACGGCTGAGCAGTTTAGCGTTACGTGATAGCCATTCCTGCGATTGAGCATCATCGCCAACCAGAAACAGCGCACCAATTCCAGGCAGCTTCAACGAGCGCGGCTCAATGATGCCGGGAGTGAGTTCAGGTGTTGCCACTGGCAACACCTGAACCTTCACTGTAATCAGGTTGGATTGATTGCTGTTGCGGCTGAGGCTCAGCGTTGATTCCCTCATAGAACGGTACTGCCGATTGACCGCCGAGATCTGCGATAACGTTCAGTTCCGCATGTGAGAGAAATGGCAACGCGGCGATCGCGCCAGCCAGCATCAATTTTTTCATTGCTGCCTCCGGGGTTCTGTCCAGATGATTTCGGTTGAAGGTGTTTGATTGCTCACGAGATTGGCAGGAGCCTGTGTTGCGATTGGCCGGGGTTGAGCAGGCGTTAGTGAAGCCAGCTTTTGGCTGATAATCTGCCGATAGCGCGCTGCAGGTTTGCCGCCAGCCGGATGGTGATAGCAGCCAGCAGCTTTCAACCAACTGCCGGGGCTGCGTTCCCAGCACTCGCGAAGAATGCGCGCCGCTGCGTTCAGGTTGATATATGGATCAAACGCATCCCACGTTGAGTTGAAGCGATGGCCATTCCAGCCGAGATTGACCTGCGCGATGCCGACATCGATTCTCTTAAACGGATGAATTTTTATAAACTGCTGCAATGCCTGCCAGACAGCTTGTTTGCTTTCATAGCGGTATCCTTTACCCGCGACGTTGATTGTCCAGGGCCACGGTTGCGTGCCGTGCGGCAGCTTACGTGATGATTCAGCCAGCGCTAGGGAATAAAGTGATTCAGCAGGCACGCCATGTTGCAGCGCGACTTTCTGATAACCCGGCGGCACACTTTGCATGTTGGTTGACGCCACAGAGCTGGCGGCACTTAACAATAAAGCGGCGGTTAGAACGCTGCGATATGCCATCCACTTTCCCATTGCTGGATGAAGAACCGGCATGATGCCATTGCCGTAGCGTATCAGCGACCTGCGTCGTGGTTCAGGGTGATACGTCGCTCACGAACTTGCTCGGCGGGAATACGGTGCTGTTGGGCCCAGTTGCGGAGTTTTTTATCGCTACCTTCGCTATCGACAAGGTCGATATCAACGGGGCGTTTATCGGCGAGAACGGCGGAGAGTCGCGCATCGCAGCGCTGGCAATCAGCTTCGCGTACAAACAGCGCGAGCCGCCCACCAAAGTCATGCGCGATACCTGCGGCGTTGCCCATGTTAACCGGCAGCATGTATGGCATCAGGCGTTTCCAGGCCGCATCAACTTCGCGCTGGAATTTGAGTTCCTTTTCGGTGCACTCGTATTCTTGCTTTACCCAGAGTTCAACGTAATGACGACGTTCGGCCTCATTACGAGCCTCGATACTAAGAATGGTTAATGGGTCTGACTTGGGAGACTGTATTCCTCTGAGGCCCGACATAAGTTCTTTAAAGCGATCATGTTCTGATTCACTGAGTTGAGAAAATGTTGTTTTACTTATTGAGTGATTGAAAATCACTTGAAGACTTCAAACTTATATCCTGCCCTGTTCCCGCTTCAAAACTTGCATGGCTAGGAGTGGATATTACAAATAAAAGGAGAAGGTTTGATATTTTCACTTCTAAATCCTGATCACGAGTTAATCGTGGATTTAGCATAGTGAATGCGAGTTGGTTCTTAAGCTGAAAAGTGGAAATGAAAGGTGAAGGTTAATTTTAAGTAAATGAAGATTAGCTATCTAAGAATAGCCATTTTAACAAAAGATAAACACCGCCAACCCAAAGCATCCCTTTTCCAATTCCATTGACTTTAGATATTCTGGTTTGTGCACTATTAACTTTATCTAATAGATCTTTGTTAATCTCACTTGCTGCTTCTTTAACTTCCAGGCCTTCTTCAAACTTAGAATATCTTTCAAATGATTTTTTAATGCTTTTCTTTAGAGAATTATAAGAATCATTCAAAACTTGGTTTGACATGTGGGTGATATGATAGACATAAAACAAACCTACCATAATTAAAAATGAATCTAAAAAACCATTTGATTTAGCTATACCTCCAATCGCTATCAAAGCTCCTGGAATGGCAAAAGCTTTAGTTTGGCTTGAGGATACAAATTCATTTATTTTTGAAGTGTATTCAAGGTTTTTTTGTTCAATTTCAGAAAGTAATTTATTAACCGAAAATCGATTTGTATATAACTCAAGTAAATCGTTATAGCGATTGTAAATTCTTTCACCCAATGAGATCAAGGAATCTATATTTTTGTTTTCCTCATTACTCACGAAGTCATAAATGGCATTTCTAATAATTGCCTTTCTCTCTTTTTCTTGTGCATCACTAATGCTGAGTATTTTTAAAAAATCATCAGCAGCAGACTCCGACTCTGAAATAGGATTGATATTTAGTATTAAATCAAGGCGTTCATAAGATTCAACAACCAGTTCCTTACCACCATCATCACTGGGGATGTAAATGATGAATTTTTCTTTATATGAGTGATTAGAAACACATTCTAAGATATAACTCCACTTCAAAAAAAGGGAAATAGCAAGAGCTTGGCTAACATACTCTATTGATGAGATTTTTTCTCTTAGAACTATGTAGTCTTGCGGAAGTTTACCCAATGATTTTGCCTTCCGCCACAAACTATCCAAAGAAGGAAAAATGATTGAGTCCTCTTCAAAAGAGCGAGAGTTAGTTGTAATTACTAAATCATTTCCTTCAATATCCGGTTTTTTAGAAAGACCGAACTCGACAAATTTATCTTGCATGAAAGACAAATTGGAGGGGGATGAGTCAACAAAGTTAAAAGTCATAATATTACCATCGGATTTAATATCTGCCGAAAAAGTAATGTTTACAAATTTTTGAAAGTCTTCATTTCTCATCATACCCCTCCTTTGCAACGAATCATTCGTGGCCAATTATTTTTTCAACTTCCTCAACACCTGATCTTGTTAATTTTACAACAAGGTGACCATTTTTACGATCATAATAAACTTTCTTCCCAGATGTCTCATCATCACTAATGGCATTAATATCGACCTTAAAGACATAATCATCTTCATCATCTGTAATTTTTATCTCTCCAAAGTTTTTCCCAGAGAAAACACTTGGTTCAAAGAAATCATCGATTGCATAATCATTGGCATTAACAAAAGAAACGAACTTTCCGATAACATTATTATTATCAGACAGTGAATTATTGATCGTTTTTTCAATGTCTTCAATTGAGATTTTTTTATCGATTGGTTCTTTGGCTTTTTTATTTAAAAGCTCTTCAATAGCTTGTCTTACCTTTACCTTTTCAAAAGTTGAAAGGTTGGCGTTGTCAGCAAAATCATCAATAGCTTGATGTAATTGCTGAATGCTGCGATTATTATCAATTTTAGGGTTGCAACCAAGGGCCCGTTTGAAAAATTCACTACGAGACTTTCCATTGATAAAATGAAGGTACGGATCACCATTATTTTCAGGATAGCTTGCGCGAAAAAGAGTTAAGTCAACTAACACGGCTTGTCTTAAAGAATCTATATCAATTGAGGGCAATTTCTCTGGAATTAAGTCATCATCAAAATTAAATACACCTTTCCGGTCAACCATTATTATGAAAAGTCGACCATCACTTTCGATATCTTCATCAACCTTATAATGAATGAACACAATAGCCCCGCCGGTAAGCTTTGCCTTGTCTTCATTAGCCTCACGCTTCATTAACTCCATCATTGAATCAACGAATGACTCAAAACCTACTTTCTGATCTAAATAGCCATTAAGTATTTTAGGAGGGCTCAAGGGCACGATGTTTTTTTCAATGACACCGTGAATCTTTCTTTTGAATTTGAATTTTTTCTCAATTTGCTGGATAAACTGCTGAACATCGTCGCTATTGAGCGTCCAAGGCAGACCGAGATCCTTAACAAAAACTGGCCCATTGTTGCCTTGTTCCCTTTCCAAAGTGGCTGTAAGCGCAAACTGAGGTAGGTAGTCTTTTTGCTTAAGCTCAAGAGTGGGGTCATACCCGCAACCACAGAGAGAGCCTGCATCTACTTCACTTCCGCATGCCGGGCATTCAATTTCGACGTCTGCTGTGTGTGTCATAAAGATACCTTGAATTGTTGTTTTATCAGGCGGATATCATATCAGCACACTAAAAAAAAATTTATAGATAATTATTTGACTGTATTAATATACAGTATTGGTGGTTCGTCAGGCAAGACTGGATGAAAAAATGCAGATAACAGCTAATTTCAATTACACCAAACCTATTTTGCCCTAAGAAAATGGCACCCTTAGTTAAGGGGGCCATTGAGGTTAAAATGAATTCTCAGCATAATTTCCTTTATAATTACGTGAGTTAGGTGGGATGGAATCACTTTTCTCAGCCTTAAAAACCATCGCCTGACTAATCTTGATCCAATCGACCTTAATCAATCTGGCTTTCAAGCTAACGCGCTGTTCGCCTGCATGATCACCCTTGTTGAGCATGAAAATGTCAGACGTCAGGTTGCTGAGAGTAAAAAAAACAAGCAGCACTTTCTGGTCCTCGTCTACGGTTTTCTGGCAGCGACTTTTAAGGTCCGTTGCTTCTTTACCGGCGACAGTGGCATCAAAGCGCACATAGGTAGGGTTGTCAGTGGGGCCGCTCAGCGCATTAATCACCACGCTAAGGAAGCCGCCAGTGAGGGTTTCAATTCTGCGAATATTGCTCAGATAACCGAGCCCTTTGATGTTGAGATTGAAGTATTCAGCTTTGGTAGAAGTAGTGTTGGCGTTGTTTGCAGCATTGTTAGTAGTGGTAGCAGTCATGATGTTTACTCCAGGAGTGGGAAATAGTGACGGAGAAACATTCATCCCTGACGGATAAATGCTTTCCGTCAGGAAGCGCAGATAGCTATGCCGCGCTGGCTGGTCAGTACAAAGAACCTCATCACACAGGTGATATCCGCATTAAGAGGTTGAGCGGATAGACCACTGCAAAAGCAGCACTTCTCTCAGGTCATGAAGTTTTAGATGGCAACCGCGTAAGCGTTTCTCTCAGGCTGCTGAAACATTGGCTGGTTGTTGAGACTGACCTGCTCCCCTTTGATTAATACGCTGTGATGTTAGTAATGTTTTCAATTTCACCCTGACCCCGAATATGATCCATGCATAACCAGGAATAACCGGCTTGCCGGGCACTCACCTCACAACGCCAGCTGCACCGCCGCGTCCCCGTCTTCGACCTGCGCCGGCACCGCGCAGCAGATCAGCACTTCATCCTGCGCCAGCGTGATGCCTGGCCGGGAAGTGTAAGTCACCGCACCTTGCACCAGTCTGGTCTTACAGCTGCCGCAATGTCCGGCGCGACAGCTGTAGGCCGGGCTCAGGCCGCGCGCTTCGGCCAGCTCCAGCAGCGTGCCGGACTGCGGCGTCCAGCGCACTTCTTTCAGCGATTCAGTAAACACCACCGGCACCGCTTCGGTCGCCACCGGCGGCAGCGCGGCGGACTCTGGTACATTCTCCTGCTGACGCTGCAGCGACGACGGACCAAACGCTTCAGCGTGAATACGCGTGTCGGCAATATTCAGGCCGCGCAGTCCGTCATACATCGCCTGGGTAAATGACGGCGGACCGCACAGATAGAAATCGTAATCGTTGAACGGCAGCACCTGCGACAGCAGCGCCATATCGATGCGTCCGGCAACGTCATAATCCACGCCCGCTTCGGCTTCGCCCGGCTGGCTGAGCACCCGCACCAGTTTCAACGCACCTTCGCTGGCCGCCAGCAGCGCATCAAGCTCACGCGCAAACGGGCGTTCGGCCAGGTTACGCGCCGACTGCAGCAAATACACGGGGCGCATCCGGCGTTTGCGTCGTCCTTCATAAATCAGGTGACGCAGCATTGCCAGCAGCGGCGTGATGCCGACGCCCGCCGCCAGCAGCACCGCTGGCCGCGTTTCGTGTGCATCAATAGTGAAGTCACCTGCCGGTGCGCGCACCTCCAGCCGATCGCCGACGCGCAGGGCATCGTGCAGATACTGCGACACGGCGCCTTCACGCTTCACGCTGATGCGGTAATAACCATCCGACGGCGCAACTGACAGCGTATATTGCCGAATCAATGGCTTAGTGCTGCCCGGCAGCGTCAGGCGGATTGGCAGATGCTGGCCTGCCAGATGCGGCAGCACGCCAGCGCCATCATCCGGCGTAAGGTGAAACGAGCGAATCTGCGCGCTCTCATCGACGATCCGCGTGATGCGGAAGGGTCGCCACTGCGCCGCCAGCTGCTGCGCCTGCAGGCGTTCGCTGGCGGACGGCCAGTCACCGGTCATCAGCGAGGCGGGCGATATGCCGTCGGGCTGATCGGCCCAGCGCAGGGCGAGGGCAGCGCGCCGGCGCACGATGCAGCGCGCGCTAAAGCGCCACAGCCGCTCGGCTCCCTGAAAGGCCGCGATTTCGGCGGAATCGGTTATCACCGTGGCATCGCCGCTCATCTGCAATACATCGCCGCTGGCGTAGTCGATAAACAGCAGCCCGGCCTTGCCGTTGAGTACGATATTGCCGAGGGTGGAGAAGAACAGGTTGCCGTTGAAGTCCGGAATGGTCAGTACATCATCGGCAGCGATGCGCACAAAACCGGCTTTGCCGCCGCGATGCGAAACGTCCACCTGACGGCGCGCCTGGTCGGCATAAGTGGTGACATAAAACGTGTCGGCTTGACGGATGGCGGCGCGCGCGGTGTCATCCAGCGCGCTGAGCGTCTCAACTTCGCCCTGATAAGCCCTGCCGGGCGCATGGTCGAAGCGGAAATCGCGCAGCTGGATATAGCGCGGGCAGTTGCCGAAGCTCTGGTCAACCTGCACGCGCAGGCCGCCGCCAATCGCCGTCAGCACGCCGTTCATGCGGTTGCGCCGCCGCGTGTGCAGCTCAATGCCGAGCAGGCCCACCGGCGCGCCATCGGTCATCCCGCCGGCCGCCGGATCGCTGGCGTCAGGACGGGCCGCGATATCCAGCGTGGTGGCGTTGGGCGAGAAGATAAAACCGGGCTGGCCTTCCAGCAGCGTGGCCCAGGCATCACCCTGTGCATCAACGCTGCCGGCAACGATAAACGGCAGCTGCGCGTAAAAGTCACGATGCTGATCGGGCATGTAATCGCGGATCACGCGCTGCCCGACATCGGCCATACGTTCTGCCACTCCCGCCTGCTGCTGCAGCGCAATTTCACCGTCATGCCATACCGGCAGCGTAATCAGTTTCTCGCCCATGATGCTGGCTCCTGTCAGGCGCGCAGGCCGGCGGCGGTCTGCGGAAAAGGCACAAAGCCGGGCAGCGCTTCAATCCGGCGCAGCAGCTGATTCACCGCAGGGTAACCGGACATCTCGACATTGCCTTCCGGCGCTCCGGCCAGGTAGCTATATAAAGCGATGTCAGCAATAGTGGGATGGTCGCCCACCAGCCACTCACGCTGGCTGAGATGGCTTTCCAGCCGCGAAAGAATCAGATGCGCGCGCGCCAGCACCTCTTCCGCGTTGAATTTGGCACCAAACACGGTAATCAGGCGCGCCGCCGCCGGACCGTAAGCCAGTTCACCGGCCGCTACCGACAGCCAGCGCTGCACCTGGGCGGCGCCCAGCGCATCTTCCGGCAGCCAGTCGCTGCGGTTAAATTTCTTCGCCAGGTACACCAGAATGGCATTGGAATCCGCGATGTAAACGCCATCGTCTTCCAGCACCGGCACCTGACCGAACGGGTTGATGGCGAGAAACGCCGGGGTTTTATGTTCGCCGCCAGGCAGGTCGACTTCGACCGTTTCATGCGCTATGCCGAGCAGTGACAGTGCCAGCAGTGCGCGGTGAGCGTGGCCGGAGAGTGCTAAATTGTAAAGTTTCATCATGCGGTTCCTCAGGTTGTGGCCGGGGTGATCCCGAGCCGTGGCCTAAGGTTCGCACAGCCGTATTGCTGGCAGAATAGCCAGATCTGCGAAGTCATTATTGCAAAAAGTGGAAGGATGCGGCCGGGTGCGCAGCAGGGCTCACCCGGCAGAGGGAGTGGTTCAGGAAGGCACGACGGCACTGCCGCTGGCGGCCTGCGCCTGCTGTTCGTTCTGCTGCTCTTCGCGCAGTTTCAGGCGATCCCACACGCGGAAAAACGGATAGTAGACCACCAGCGAAATCGTCAGGTTGACCACCTGCAACACCGTGCCGGAGATATGGCCGCCGGTGGCGAGATAGCCGCTGACGAAAATTGGCGTGGTGAAGGGCAGGGCGATGCCGGCTGGCGGCGCCACCAGACCGCTGCTCATTGCCGCCCACGAAACAATCACCAGCAGCACCGGCGTCAGGATAAACGGCAGGAACAGGTACGGGTTCATCACCAGCGGAATGCCGAACACCAGTGGCTCGCTGATGTTGAACAGCGCTGCCGGCGCGGCGATTTTCCCCAGCTGTTTCATCTGGCGGCTGCGCGCGCGGATCAGCATAAAGATCACCAGCCCAAGCAGCGCGCCGGTGCCGCCAGGCGCAATCCATAAATCGTAAAACTGCTGGGTAAAGATGTGCGGAATCGGCTGGTTATGCTGAAAGGCTTCGAGGTTTTCACTCATGTTCGACAGCCATACCGGCTGAATGAACACCAGCACGATGGCATCGCCGTGCAGGCCGAGCGTCCACAGAATGCCAATCAGCAGCACCGAGAAAATCATCCCCGGCAGCGTGCCGCCGACGTGGTGCATCGGCAAACCAATCACAGTAGCGATCAGGTTGTTGATGTCGTGGAACGGTGAGGCTTCAACGGCCAGGCGCAGCAGCAGCACCACGGCCAGCACGCAGAAGCCGGGAACCAGCGCGAGGAACGATTTCGCCACCGCCGGCGGCACGCCTTCCGGCATCTTGATCACCAGGTTACGGCTGTGCACAAAGCGGTAGATTTCGGTGGAGAGCAGCGCAATCACAATCGCCACGAACAGGCCCTGACTGCCGATCAGTGAAATCGGCAGCACACCGGTGACCAGCTGCGCGGGCGCGCCTTCAACCGGGGCGAACAGCGTCTGCTGCGGAATGGTCATCACAAACGCCACCAGCGCCATCGCGCCGCTGGTCAGCGGGTCGAGCGTGCGGTATTTCTCCGCCAGCCGGTAGGCGATGCCGAAGCTGGAGATCAGCGCCATGATGTCGTAGGTGGCACGCACCGGATAGAGCAGTTTATTGCGCCAGCTGTCGCCGAACAGGTCGGCCATCAGATGGCCCCACGCCGGGATCGGCAGGTAGGCGAAGATCAGAAAAAAGCTGCCGATCAGCATGAACGGCATGTTGAGAATGATGCCGTCCCGCACGGACAGCACATGCTTCTGCCCGGCCACCTTGAGCGCGGCGGGCAGCACATAACGTTCGATGATATTACGGTTGGACATAGGGCCTCCTCGGGCACAATGGCGCAACAAATTAACAGGTCAATACGTGTCATTTCGGCGCGGCAGCGGATACCTGCACCCGCCGTCGCGGCGCAATTTATTACGCGATAAAGCGCGCCACGACGGCCAGGGTGCGGTTTGCGACAGGGATATCACGCAAACTGCGGCAGCCACGGTTGATTCAGCGTCAGCACCTCGTCCAGCAGCGCTTCGGCGCTGGCGACGTCGCCGACCAGCGGGTTGCCGACCAGCGCCAGCAGCGCGGCACCGCGATCGCCGTGTACCGCCGCGTCGATGGTCAGCCGCTCGAAGGCTTTGATCTGCTGCGTCAGCCCGTGCATCAGCGGTGGCAGCGCGCCAAACACCAGCGGGTGCGCGCCCTGTGCATCGACCACACAGTTGACTTCCACCACCGCGTCGTCCGGCAGACCGTGAATCGCCCCGCGGTTCTGGCAGTTCACCACCAGATTTTGCCCGCTATTGTTATGGATGGCGCTGATGAGCTCAACGGCCACTTCGGAGTAATACGCGCCGCCGCGAAAACTCAGCTGCTCCGGCTTGTGCGCCAGCTGCGGATCGGCATACAGCGCGAACAGCTCGGCTTCCACCTTCATCACCTGCTCGGCACGCGTTCCGGCCTGGCCGTGCTGCGCTTTCTCCTGCTCCTCGGCCAGCATCTGCGGCGTTTGCCAGTAATAACGATGATAAGGGCAGGGAATCGCCTGCAGCGCCCGCAGAAACGCCGGCGACCACGGCATCTCTTTGATGTTATTCATGGTCAGCGACTGGCCTTCGCACAGCTGTTCGATCACCCCGGCGGTCACGTCCTCGCCGCGGCACAGCACCTGATGCACCCACACCAGATGGTTCAGCCCGGCGAAGCGCAGCGCCACCTCGTCAAACGGCGCCTGTAACATGCCGGCGATCATATGGTGCATATTCACCGGCACGTTACACAGGCCGATGATCTTCGCGTTGCTGAAGCGCGCCACCGCTTCGGTGACGATGCCCGCCGGATTGGTGAAGTTGATGATGAAGGCGTCCGGCGCCAGCTGTTCCACTTTGCGCGC
This sequence comes from Pantoea dispersa, assembly GCF_019890955.1. Lineage (NCBI taxonomy): Bacteria > Pseudomonadati > Pseudomonadota > Gammaproteobacteria > Enterobacterales > Erwiniaceae > Pantoea > Pantoea dispersa. The sequence continues at coordinate 3,343,234 of NZ_CP082346.1, read as the reverse complement.
AATCTCCAGCATCACCGGAATGGTGCGCAGTGCTTTGGCGAAGCCGCCGACACCGGTGGTTTCCTGACCGAGACGGCCATACTTCAGGCCCAGCCGTTCATCGGCGGCGCGTGCCGCCAGCTGGCCGACGCGCAGCTGTGTCAGCACAAAGCGCGCACCGCGAATCGCCTCATCCAGCGCGAAATGCACGCTGACCTTAACCTGCTCCAGCCCGTTCTTTTGCAGCATACGGCGCGTGAGATCGGCGATGATCTGTACCTTTTCGCGTCCTGCCGCCACATCCACCAGCGCCAGTTCGGTTACCGGCAGCTGCGCATAACGGTTAATGATTCCCTCCACCAGCTCCGGCGAATAGCTGCTGCCGCCGCCAATGATTGCTATCTTAAGCATCGTTTTCTCCTGCCGTGGTACGGCGATAGAGTTCAATGATTTCGCCCGCTAAATCCTGAATCAGCATGGCGTTCATCAGGTGATCCTGGGCATGAACCAGAATCAGGGTAACCGGCAGCCGGCCGCTGCCTTCGTCCAGGCTAATCAGCGCCGTCTGCTGCTGATGCGCGCTGCTCACGTTTTCCCGCGCCGCCGCCAGCTGCTGCTGTGCCGCCTCAAACTGGCCGGCGCGCGCCAGCCGCAGGGCACTGAGAGCGGCGCTGCGCGCGGCACCGGCCTGCACCAGCAGCAGCATGATCTCCTCTTCCGGAACCACCATTACGTCATCTTCAGGCATGCAGAATCTCCCACAGCGCAACGCCGTGTGTTATCAGTCAGATTAGGGGAAACGAAGAATCAGGAAGCGTGCAGCGCCAGCGCTTTATCCAGCACCTGTTCGCCGCGCATCATGCCGTAATCCATCATGTCGATCACGGCGACCGCCTTGCCCTGCGGGGCCGCGATGGCGGTGAGGCGGGCAGCTTCAAACTGCACCTGTGGGCCGAGCAGCACCACATCCGCATCCGGCAGGATACGTTCGAAATCGGCCACCGGGACGGCCTGAATGTTGATCGCCAGCCCGCGCGCTTGTGCAGCGTGCTGCATTTTATTCACCAGCATGCTGGTAGACATGCCAGCGGCACAGCAAAGAACAATGCGCATAATTTATCCTCCTGTGAATTGACTCCGGCATTTAAGACCTGTCGCAGTTGCACTGTAAATACCCTGCGGCCAGATGATTTTGTGATGAAAGTTATTTAAAGTGTTATTTATCAATAGCTTAATCATGAAATTGCCATGAAAATAATTTTCATTGGTGTGATCGGTACGATGATTTTCTGTTGCGAGTGCTTTAATTCCAGGAAAATTCAGTGCGCTCAGCTGAAAAAAATCTCACCATGAAAAATATTTTCATGCATCATGAGAGTTCGTTACTGAGGATGTGATGAGCTAATGGATATTGTCTGGCAACTGCAGCAGCAGTCGGCGCGTTTTGATGCGCAGGAATCAAAGCTGGCGCGATTTATTCTGGATAACCTGCACGCCAGCGCGCAGGCCACTATGGAGAGTCTGGCGACGCAGGCGGGTGTTAGCCCGGCTGTACTCCAGCGCTTTGCTGCCTCGGCGGGCTACCGCGATCTGGATGATTTTCTGCACCAGGTGCGCCAGGCCGGCCAGCAGGAAAGTGCGTTTATGACGGTGATTCGTCAGCGGCAGGCTTCGCTCAGCCAGCAGGAGCAGCGGGTGGCGCGCGCCATCCTGCGTGACGCCGCGTTCGCGGCCTCGGCCACCATTGAACAGCTGGCCAGCCGGGCGGAAGTCAGTGCGGCGACCATTACCCGCTTTGCCCGTTCGGTCGGCTGCGACGATATTCGCGATCTGCGTATGCGGCTGGCACGCGCCAGCGCTGAACCGGCTACTTCCAGCCACGGTGCGGTGCCGCAGCTGGTGAGTCTGCATCAGGCGCTGGCCCAGCAGTGGCAGCAGCTGGATGACAGCCGCTGGCAGCAGGCGGCGCAGGCGCTGCGTCAGGCACGTAGCGTGTTGCTGATCGGTGCCGCCGGCCAGCACACGCCGCTGGTGGCGGAAGTGCAGCAGCGGCTGAGTGAGGCCGGGCTGGCGCTGGCGTGGATCCAGGACGACAACCTGCTGCGCCTGACGCTCAGCCGTTTGCAGCCGGACGATCTGCTGCTGATCCTCGCGCCGGACACCATCAACAGCAGCGTGCTCAGCGCGGTGCATCACGCTCACATCCAGCAGACCCCAGTGATGGCGCTGTGCCCGGCGGCGCTGGATCTCGCCAGCCAGGCCAACTACTGGCTGCCGCTGCCGGATGCAGCACCGGCGCGGCGCTATGGCATCCTGCTGGTGCTGGACCGGCTGGCGGCGGCGCTGTAACACCCCGCCTTTCGACTCAGGCGGTTGCCGCCACCTGAGATTTGGCCTCAATAAACTGCACCAGCGCGCGCGTCACGTCAGCGGTGGTGGCGCTGCCGCCGACATCCGGCGTCAGAATGCCCGCCGCGCACACGTGTTCAATGCCCTGCATTATCAGCGCGGCCGCGTTGCGCTCGCCCAGATGCTCCAGCATCTGTACCGCGGTCCAGAAGGTGGCGATCGGGTTAGCGATGCCTTTGCCGGTGATATCAAACGCCGAGCCGTGAATCGGTTCGAACATCGACGGAAAACGCCGCTCCGGATCGATGTTGGCAGTCGGCGCGACGCCGAGACTGCCGGCCAGTGCGCCGGCGAGGTCGGAGAGAATATCCGCATGCAGGTTCGTGGCGACAATGGTATCCAGCGATTGCGGGTGCAGTGTCATGCGGTGCGTCATGGCATCCACCAGCATCTTGTCCCACTGCACATCCGGAAACTCCTGCGCCACTTCCGCCGCAATTTCATCCCACATCACCATGCCGTGCCGCTGGGCATTGGATTTGGTCACCACCGTCAGCAGTTTGCGCGGCCGCGACTGCGCCAGTTTAAAGGCGTAGCGCATGATGCGCGTCACGCCGACGCGGGTGAAAATCGCCACTTCAGTGCCCACCTCTTCTGGCAGGCCGCGATGCGCACGGCCGCCGTTGCCGGAGTATTCCCCTTCCGAGTTCTCGCGCACGATCACCCAGTCAAGATCGCCCGGTCCACGGTTGCGCAGCGGCGAGGTCACGCCCGGCAGAATTTTGGTGGGCCGCACGTTGGCGTACTGATCGAAGCCCTGACAAATCGGCAGGCGCAGCCCCCACAGCGTGATGTGATCCGGCACGTCCGGCGCGCCCACCGCACCAAAGTAGATGGCATCAAACTGCTTCAGCGTCTGCAGGCCATCTTCCGGCATCATCACGCCGTGCTGTTTGTAGTAGTCCGAGCCCCAGTCAAAGGTCTGCACGTCAAACGTCAGCTGTTCATCGTGCCGCGTCAGCGCCTGCAGCACCTCAACGCCAGCCGAAATCACTTCCGGGCCAATACCGTCTGCCGGAATCGCGGCAATTTTGTAGTTACGCATAGTCTTCTCCAGTCAATTAATGGGTATGAGGATGAGGCAGATCGGCGCTTTGCGGTTTTGGCGTGTGCGCGGCGAGAATCAGCACGATGAGCGCGGACAACGCCAGCAGCGCGGCGACGAAATAGAGTCCCCAGGTGTAGCTGCCGGTTTGCTGGCGGATCACGCCAATCATCATCGGGCCGACAAAACCGCCGAGGTTGCCGATGGAATTAATGGTGGCGATGCCGGCGGCTGCAGCCGGCCCGCTGAGAAACAGCGTCGGCATGCTCCATAGCGGCGGCTTGGAGGCGCTGATGCCGACCGTGACCAGCGTCAGCGCAATAATCACCGCCAGCAGCGTGCTGACGTTACCGGCATAAATCAGCCCGGCGGCAGCCAGTAAACAGGCGCCAATGACGTGCCAGCTGCGCTCGCCACGACGATCGGAGTGACGTGCCCACAGGATCATGCCAATCACGCCGATCACCGCCGGGAAAGCATTGAGGAAGCCGATTTCCAGCGAGGAGGCGCCGAAGCTGCGGATGATTTGCGGTGACCAGATCCCCAGCGTGTACAGCCCGGCCGACGTGCCGAAGTACACCAGCGCCAGGGCCAGTACGCGCTTGTCCGCCAGCCCGCGCCAGGCGCTGCTGTGGCCGTGCTGCGTCGACCGCGCCTGCTCTTCAGCCTGCATGGTCTCCTGCAGCCAGCGCCGCTCTTCTGCGTTCAGCCATTTAGCCTGCGCCGGACGGTCGGTGAGGAAAAACAGCACCACGATGCCCAGCAGCAACGCCGGAATCGCTTCTAACACGAACATCCACTGCCAGCCGGCGTAGCCCAGCAGACCGTGCATCTCCAGCAGCGCGGCAGAGACCGGCGAGCCGAGCGCGGTAGAAAGCGGGGCGGCAGCCATGAAGATGGCGGTAACCTGCGCGCGCTTCGCCGCCGGGAACCAGTAGCTGAGGTAGAGAATGATGCCAGGGAAGAAACCGGCTTCCGCCACGCCGAGCAGAAAGCGCAGGAGGTAGAAGCTGGTGGTGCCCTGCACCAGCGCCATGCAGCCGGAGACCAATCCCCAGCTGATCATCACGCGGGCGATCCAGATGCGTGCGCCCACTTTGTGCAAAATTAAATTCGACGGGACTTCAAACAGAAAATAGCCGAGGAAAAAGATTCCGGCGCCAAAACCAAATACCGTAGGCGAGAAACCTAAATCCTGATTCATGGTTAACGCGGCAAAACCAATATTGACGCGATCGAGAAACGCGATGAAATAGAGCAGCATGATGAAGGGCACAATGCGCAACGTCACTTTACGCATCACCCTTTTTTCGAGGTGAGAGTTCATATTAAAGTGCTCCAGATTGTGTAGGGTAGTATTATTTTCTGGTTGTCGAATGCAGTATGCAGGTTTGTATTGCGCGATCATCAGGCGTGGATTATATAAACTATTTGAATAATCGTGCGGTGAGGGAAATGTGGATATAAATCAATTGCGTTGTTTTGTCGCGGTGGGTAAAGAACTGCATTTCGGTCGGGCGGCACAAAGTATGGAAATGATGCCTGCATCACTTTCCCGCTTTATTCGCCTGCTGGAGGAGGATCTCGGCGTGCGCCTGTTAAACCGCTCAACGCGCAATGTTTCATTAACCGCCGAGGGAGCCCTGTTTTTTGACGAAGCGGGAAAACTGATCGATCAGTTTGATGCGCTGGCGCTGCGTTTTAAAGGCGGATTAAAAGATGAACGCCGGACATTACGCATTGGCGCTATCGATAGCGCCGCGCGCGGTTTAGTTCCGGCACTGCTGAATTTATTTGTGCCGCGTCATCCGCTGAGCGATATCCATATTATCGAAGATAAAACCCTTAACCTGATTCCTAAATTAAAATCCGGCTGGCTGGATATGATTATTATCCGCGCGCCGCAGCGTATGGATGCGTCCCTGGCGCTGCGTTTTATTACCCGCGAAAGTTGCGTGCTGGCAGTGCCGCTGAAGCATCCGCTGGCGGAAAAAGCGCAGGTGACGGTGGCGGATTTTCAGCATGAAGCCATGATCATTCCGGACCGCCGCACACGGCCGCACAGCCACGATCTCACCATCAGCCTGTTTAAGCAGGCCGGCCTGACGCCGCATATCGCGCAATATGCCGAAGAGAAGCAAACCATTCTCAGCCTGGTGTCCGCCGGCCTCGGTCTGGCGGTGGTACCAGCCTCTTATCGCACCATGAACAGCGACAGCGTGCGCTATATCGCGCTGACGTTACCTGAGCAGATCAAAGGCTTGCCGCTGAGTATTGCGTGGCAGAAGGGCAACGAAGATCCGCTGTTGCGTGAAATGCTGCGTCTGCTGCATGACCACCGGCAGGAATTGATCGACAGGCTGTGAGGCTGCGCCAGAACGCGCGCTGACGTTCTGTTTATTACTTTCATTCTGCAAGTGACTTGCAAAATGAAAGTTACCCTGCCACAGTATCCCGCATCGACTTCACATCGGGAACTGGCCCATGAAAAACCAACCTCTGTGTAATATGCCGTGCCCTATCGCACGCAGCCTTGGACGCGTCGGCGATGGCTGGAGCATGCTGATCATGCGCGATGCGCTGGCCGGCTTTACCCGCTTTGATGAATTTCAGAAAAGCAGCGGCGTGGCGCCCAATATTCTGTCGCGCCGGCTGAAAGAGCTGGTGGAGGATGGATTGCTGGAAAAGGTGTGTTACAGCGACGCTCCGGCACGCTACGAGTACCAGCTCACTGCGGCGGGCCGCGATTTTCGCACGGTAATACTGGCGCTGGCCGAGTGGGGCAGCACCCACTTCTCACCGGAAGGGCGGCAGATGCAGCTGGTTGAAAGCGCCACCCAGCGCCCGGTGACGCCGCAAATGGTCGACAGCGCCACCGGCCAGCCGCTCTCCAGTGACAAATACCAGATGGTGCCAGGCCCGGCGGCCAGCCCGATGATGCACTATCGCCAGCAGTATCTGGCGAGAAAGCGCGCAGGCGATACGGCGCAAAAATTCGCCCCGCAGACGGTGGCCGGGAACGAACCATGAGCCTGACGCGGAAAAAAGCGGCACTGCTGCTGATGCTGGCCTGCGGCGGCGTGGCGCTGGCCGGCTATGGCTATTACTGGTGGCACAGCGCGCGCTTTATGCCTTCGACCGATGATGCCTACGTCGGCGCGGATATCAGTGCGATTTCGGCCAAAGTGTCCGGCTATGTCCAGACCCTGGCGGTGCAGGATAATGCGGCGGTTAAAAAGGGCGACCTGCTGGTACAGCTGGATAACCGCGACTATCGGGCGGCGGTTGACCGTGCGGAGGGCGAAGTCGCTGCGCAGCAGGCGGCGCTGCAGGATATCGCCGCCACGCGCCAGCTCCAGCTGGCCACCATCGACGGCGCGCGTGCTGCGCTGCTGGCGGCGCAGGCGATAACGCAGAAAACCACCGCCGACCAGCGCCGCTATGACGCGCTGGTGAGCAGCGCTGCGGTGTCGCAGCAGATTCGCGATCATGCGCAGGCCGATTACCATCAGGCGCTGGCGCAGGAGGGCAAAACCCGTGCCGATCGCGCGGTCGCCGAACGTCAGCTGCAGGTGCTTGATGCGCGCGAGCAGCAGACGCACGCCGCGCTGGCACAGGCGCAGGCCGACCTGGCACTGGCACAGCTCAATCTGGAATATACCGCTATCCGCGCGCCGTTTGATGGCGTAATCGGCAATCGCCGCGCCTGGGCTGGTTCGTATGTCAGCAGCGGCACGCAGCTGCTGTCGCTGGTGCCGGCGCAGGGGCTGTGGATTGACGCCAACTTTAAAGAGAGCCAGCTGGCGCACATGCAGCCAGGCCAGACGGCAACAATTGTCGCGGACGTGCTGCCAGGCCGCACCTTCAGCGGGCATGTCGCCAGCCTGTCGCCTGCGACCGGTTCGCGCTTCAGCATTCTGCCGGCGGAAAACGCCACCGGTAACTTCACCAAAATTGTCCAGCGCGTACCGGTGCGCATTGCGCTGGACGGCGATGCGGCCACGCTCGGGCTGTTGCGTCCGGGACTGTCGGTGACCGTGACCGTCGATGAGCGCAGCGCGCAATGAGCCGCGTGGTCGCCGCGCCAATCGCGCCCGCGCAGATGCCGGTCAGCCGGAAAGTCTTCGCCTTTGCCACCCTGTGCATAGGCATGTTTATCGCGCTGCTGGATATCCAGATTGTCTCAGCTTCGCTGCGCGACATTGGCGGTGGCCTGTCGGCGGGGGATGATGAAACCGTGTGGGTGCAGACCAGCTACCTGATCGCCGAGATCATTATTATCCCGCTCTCCGGCTGGCTGGCCAGCGTGCTGTCTACGCGCTGGCTGTTCGCCGCTTCGGCCTGCGGCTTTACGCTGATGAGCCTGCTGTGCGGTTGGGCGTGGAACATTCAGAGCATGATCGCGTTCCGTGCGCTGCAGGGGCTGGCGGGGGGCTCGATGATCCCGCTGGTGTTCACTACCGCCTTCGCCTTTTTCCAGGGCCGGCAGCGGGTGATTGCTGCCGCGACCGTCGGCGCGCTGGCGTCGCTGGCGCCGACGCTTGGCCCGACCGTTGGCGGCTGGATCACCGATAACTTCAGCTGGCACTGGCTGTTTTTTATCAACATCATTCCCGGTATTTACATCACCATTGCGGTTCCGCTGCTGGTGAACATTGACGCGCCCAACCGCGAACTGCTGCGCGGCGCGGATTATCTCAGCATCGTGCTGCTGGCGCTGGCGCTCGGCTGTCTGGAATATACGCTGGAAGAGGGGCCGCGCTGGGGCTGGTTTGATGATGACACCATTGCCACCACCGGCTGGATTGCGCTGGCGGCGGGCGTGTTGTTTGTGATCCGCACGCTGCGGCATGCTAAACCGATCGTCGATTTACGCGCGCTCAGGGACCGCGACTTTAGCCTCGGCTGCTACTTCTCGTTTATGGCGGGCGTAGGGATCTTCGCCACCATTTACCTTACGCCACTGTTTCTCAGCCAGGTGCGCGGCTTCAGCGCACTGGAGACTGGACTGGCGATCTTCTCCACCGGGGTGTTTCAGATTCTGTCGATCCCGCTGTATGCCTGGCTGGCGAACCGCGTCGATCTGCGTATTTTGCTGGCGGCGGGGCTGCTCTGTTTTGCGCTGTCGATGCATTTCTTCGTGCCGATTACCCATGACTGGGGGGCGAAGGAGTTGCTGTTCCCGCAGGCGTTTCGCGGTATGGCGCAGCAGTTTGCCGTAGCACCGACGGTGACGCTGACGCTGGGCAGTTTGCCACCGGCACGCCTGAAGCTCGCGTCTGGCCTGTTTAATCTGATGCGCAACCTTGGCGGTGCGATTGGCATTGCCCTGTGCGGTACGGTGCTCAACGACCGCACCAACCTGCACTTTAGCCGGTCGGCGGATCACCTCAACAGCGCCAGCCTGACGCTGGGTGATTTTCTGCAGGGGCGCGCTCAGGCGCTGATGACCAGCGGCCTGAGCCCGGATGCCGCGCATACGGCCGCGCTGCAGTCGCTGGCGGCGCTGACGCTGCGTGAAGCGCGCACCCAGGCCTTTTCCGACGCGTTCTGGCTGATCATGACAGGCTTTTTCGTCGCGGCGCTGCTGGTGCCGTTACTGAAAAAGCCGCAAGGGTGAGCGCCAGATCGTAGCCCATTAACGCTTACTCAGCGCTTCCCACAGGCCCAGCAGATAGGTGGTGCCCAGCGCGCGGTCGTACAAACCGTAGCCTGGGCGCCCGGTTTCACCCCAGATAAAGCGGCCGTGATCCGAACGGATATAGCCGTCAAAGCCGTTGTCATACATCGACTGCAGCACTTTATACATATCCAGCGAGCCATATTCCGTCGGATGCGCGCACTCGTAGAAATCTTTATCGCGGATGATCTTGATGTTGCGCACGTGGGCAAACGGGATGCGCTTGCGGCGCGAGAATTCGGCCAGAATGGCATAGACATCGTTCTGCGGATCCTCGGCAATCGATCCGGTGCACAGCGTGATGCCGTTGGCTTCAGAATCGACGACGTTACAGATCCAGTCGAGATCGTCGCGGTTCTTCACCACGCGCGGCAGACCGAAGATCGAATACGGCGGATCGTCCGGGTGGATCGCCATCTTCACGCCCACCTCTTCGCACACCGGGATCACCGCTTTGAGGAAATACGCGAGGTTTTCACGCAGCTTCGCGTCATCAACGTCCTGATATTTGGCAAACAGCTCCTGAACTTTTGCCAGCCGTTCCGGCTCCCAGCCCGGCAGCGCGAAGCCGTTGGCGCTGCCCAGTACTTCTTTCACCACTTCGTCGAGGCTTTTATCAATGCCCTGTTTCTCGAAGGCCATGGTGATGGAGCCATCCGGCAGCACGTAATGCATATCCGTCTTCATCCAGTCGAACACCGGCATGAAGTTGTAGCAGATCACTTTTACCCCGGCGGCCGCCAGGTTGCGGATACTTTGCTGATAATTGGCGATGTAGCGATCGCGGCTCGGCAGGCCGATCTTGATGTCGTCGTGAATATTAACGCTCTCAATCACTTCGACCGTCAGTCCGGCTGCGTGCACCTGATCGACCAGCGCCTGGATCTTCTCCTGCGGCCAGGTTTCGCCCACCGGCACATCGTAAAGTGCGCCCACCACGCCGCGTACGCCCGGCACCTGGCGAATATATTCCAGCGAAACCTTGTCTTCCTTCGGCCCAAACCACCGCATTGTCAGCTGCATTATGTCATCCACCGTCATCGTGTCTGTATGATAACGGCTAAACTACCATACTAGAATTCATGAGGGCAGCATTGTGCGGCGATTAAGCCTTGATCCGCGTCACAGAACCGGTTTTATCCGCAGCGCAGTCGCTTACTGGGTGGTCACCAGCTCGGTGAAATATTGCTTGTACTTAAACAGTTCGAGATCCGAGCGCAGCCCCAGTTTGCGCAGCGCGGTCTGCTTCTGACCGCTGATGGTTTTGCGGCTGCGCGCGTATTTACCGGCGATCTGCGTAATGCTCAACCCGTCGAGATAACAGCGAATCACTTCGATTTCGCGCGGGCTCAGCTCGCGCAGCAGCAGCGTGATGTCATCGCCCGCCTGGCGCGGCGTCAGGTAGTCGTGCATCTCGCGATCGCTCTCCTGGAATTTATCCAGCTCCAGCATCATGTCCGGCGTCAGGAAGCGCTTGCCGCGACAGATTTGATGGATGGCATCGATCAGCACCTCCTGATCGTGGCTTTTGCCGACAAAACCCTGCACGCCGGCTTTCAGCAACAGCTGGACAATTGCCGGTTTTTCCACCGCGGACGACACCAGAATCTTCAGCTGCGGGTAGTGCAGGCGCAGCTGTTTCACCATTTGCAGCCCGTCGAGCTGGTCTTCACCCAGCATGTAATCCAGCACCAGGATATCGAGCGGGTGGCGTTGCAGGAAGGCCATCAGCTGCTGGCGCTGGGCAAAAGCCCCGGCCAGATCGAGCTGCGGCTCCTGCGCTAAGCGGTACTGCATGGCTTTACCAATCAGCGGATGATCGTCCAGCACGGCAATCTGCCAGATTGCGCTCTCTTTCATTACATCACCTCTTCAGGAATAGGTGTTTCCAGGGCACGCAGGAACAGCGCGTCCAGCTCGGCCACCGCCCCGGCGACCTCCGGCAGCAGCTGCTGTAATAGCGCACCATCTTCATGCTCCGCCGCCTGTTCGGCGGCGCGGCAGCGATGTTGCAGCGCGTCGGCGCGCAGCATTCGGGCACTGCCGAGTAGCTGATGCGCGGCGTGACGCGCCGAAGCAAAATTGTTCGCAGCCACCGCCTGCGTCAGCTGGGCGAGATCGTAACTGTTCTGCTGGCGCGCGGTGGTCACCAGGTCGCGCCACGCCTGCGGGTTGTTTGCCGCCAGATTCTCCAGCGTCAGCAGGGTATCGTCGCGCGTCGGGTTCATCGGTGCGCCGGTGATCACCTGCAGCAGCTGCGCGCGCTCCAGCGGTTTAAACAGACAACCGTTCATGCCGGCGTCCTGCGCCAGCTGCGCCACGCGCTCCTCCGCCATCGCCGTCAGGCCGTAAACCGGCACCGCGCGTCGCACCAGGCGCTTCTCTTCGGCGCGCAACTGGCGGGTGAATTCGAAGCCGTCCATCTCCGGCATGTTGCAGTCGGTAATCACGCGGTCCGGCTGATTTTCGCGCCACAGCGCCAGTGCCGCTGCACCGCCGTCCGCCACCAGCACATGGTGGCCGGCGTAGCGCAGCTGCTGGGCCAGCAGCAGACGGTTGGTGGCGTTGTCATCGACAATCAGAATGCGCAGTGCAGCCTGTTTTGCTGGCTCCACCGGCTGTGGCAGGGCGGGCTGCTCATGTTCAATGCTCGCCGCTTCCGCGCGGAAGCGCAGCATAAACACGCTGCCGTCACCCGGTTCACTCTCGACGTGCAGCTCGGTGCCGAGCATCACCGCCAGCCGGCGGCAGATATTCAGGCCTAACCCGGTGCCGCTGGCGCGGTTGCTGCCCTGACCGACCTGGATAAACGGCTCGAAGATCGCCTGCTGCTGCTCTGCCGTCAGGCCAACCCCGCTGTCGCTCACCTCCAGCACATACTCCGGCCGCGTGCTTTCTGCCTGATACAGCGCCACTTCCACTTCGCCGTGCGAAGTAAACTTGATGGCGTTGCTCACCAGATTGGAGAGAATTTGCTTCAGCGCCACCGGGTCAAACAGCACCTGGTCCTGCTCCAGCTCCAGCACGATATTCAGCGCCAGCCCCTTGTTCAGCGCCACCTGGCGGAACAGCGCTTCGCAATCACGCACCACTTCACTGAGCGACATCGGCTGCAGCTGCACGCTGAAATGCCCGGATTCGATTTTTGCCAGGTCGAGAATATCGCCCACCAGCGACAGCAGCGAACGCGACGACTCCCAGGCGACATCAATGTTTTTCTGCCGCTGCTGTTCATTACTCTGGCCGAGATGCTCGATTTCCAGCAGGCCAATCAGCGCCGCCAGCGGCGTGCGGATTTCATGGCTCATGTGCGACAGGAAGGTGCTTTTCGCTTCGCTGGCGCGCACCGCGACTTCGTTGGCTTTGCGCAGGTCGGCCATCAGCGCTTCGATATGCGCCAGCTGCTCGCTGATTTCACGCTCGTGCTCGCGCTGTTTGGCCAGAGAGGTTTTCAGCAGATGGTTACGCCACAGGAAAAACAGCAGGCCCAGCCCGGCCACGGCGACGATGCGCAATATATAGCTACGATAGCTTTGCCACGAGGTGCTGGTGGCGGGCGGCGTGTATTTGATCCAGCGCTCCATCAGCGACTGCATGGTCGGCTGCGGAATATCGGACAGCGCTTTGTTAAGGATCGACAGCAGCACCTGATCCTGGCCATTGACCGCCATCGCCATGCGGAACATCGGCAGCGGCGCGACAAACGCGACCTTAAAGCTGTCATTAAAGTGATTGTTGAGTAGAAACAGCGACGACTCGTACGGCACGATAAAGCCATCCAGCTGCTTATCGAGTAGCTGACCGAGTGAATCAATCGATACGCCGTTTTCGACGAAGTTGATGCCCGGCCAGCGTTCACGTAAATCGTAACGATAGTAAGCGCGCTCATAGATACCGATGCGCTTGCCCGCCATCTCATCAAAGCTTTTCCACGGGCTGTCTTTGCGCGTCACCACTACCCACGACGAGTAGATGTAGGAGCGGGTGTAGCGGATTTTGTTGTCCTGCTGCGCGGTGGCGTCGCTGACGGCAATAATCGCATCGCGCTGGCGGTTGAGCGTATCGCGCATGTTGCTCAATCCCTGAATCGGGTTGTAGCGAAAGCGAATGCCGGTGCGCTGGGAAATCATTTTCAGCAGGTCCACGCTCAGGCCGACCACGCGCTGGCGGTTATCAATAAAGGTAAATGGCGTATGCGAAGGATCGTAGTTAACGGTGATCTCGCGGTGCTCTGCCAGCCACGCGGCCTCTTGTTCGCTCAGATCGAGGGGATAATTTTTCACCACCGACTGATAATCCAGGCTCCAGGCTTCCGCGATCTGTACCGCGTTGCGCAGCGGAATGTTTTTCAGGATTTCATCGATGGCTGCGATCAGAGGCAGATTGGCACTGTTGCTGGCAAAGCGCGCGTCGACATCGTTGGTGTACGGCGTGCTGTGCGCTTCAATCACATTCTGCAGGCCGCGATGCGAAAGAAAGCGCTGAGTGGCGCTGTTGCTCCAGAACAGGGTGTTTTCGCTAAACGCGGTATCGGTGTAGGCCCACAGCGGCGGCGCGGCCGGCGCCAGCGTGGCGCGCGGATAGCGCTTGTGCAGCAGCGCTTTGAGTTCTGCATCACCGTAATAGAGCAGGCGATAGCGGCTATTTTTCAGCTCACTGTCGAAGGTCGCGTTACGTTTGCTGATTAATACGCTGCGCGCCAGTGAATACGGCAGGCTCAGCGCCAGCTGCGTATCCTGATTGGCGGCCAGCGTGTAGTAAGGAATCAGATCGACTTCACCGTCGTTGAGCGCATCCACCAGCTCCAGCCGGGTTTTATACACCTTGATTTTCACCGGCAGATTTAACGCCTTCGCCACGATGGCCAGATAATCGGCCGAAAGTCCTTCGTAGGTGTTGGCTTCAAACGACACGGAATAGGGCGGCAGCGGGTTGTTCCACACGCCGACGCGCAGTACAGAGTGCTGTTTCAGCCACTGCTGGCTCTGCGGCGACAGCGTGACTTCCGGTGCTACCAGACCATAGCGCGGCGAGAAATTTAACGTGGTTGCACCCCAGGCAGACAGACAAAAGCCCAGTAACAGAAGGAGGCTGAGGATGCGTTTACTCACGGATGGTTTCACTCGCTGGACCGGTTGCGCGCGCCGCCACCATGACGGCGCTTCTTCTCTGACAGCACGTTGCGCGTCAGGCATCCTTCAACAGCGACTTAATACAAGTGGACTTAAATCGCGCTTAAGAAATTTCTTAAAAACAGGAGGGAAAATTCCTGGTGAAAGCCAGGTTTCGCCAGCGCGCCGAAGCGAAGCGCGCTGCTATTTTTAGTAAGTGTAAGTTTTGTTTGCTGAAATTACCGCGTTGCTTCGCCATTCCTGCTGAACCCGGCGCAATTTTCCGACGCTAATCGCCTTTTCATTTGTTTTATTTACAGAATCTATCGTGCAGGCAAAATAGCCCTTATTTTCTCTCCAGCGATCAACCATGTCCGAAGAAGCGCTGCGCCAGCAGATTCAGAACCTGAAAAAGCACAATGCGCGCCTCAAGCGCCTGGCGCACGACGCGCGTAATAAGCTGAACGCGGCGCTGGACGGCACCGGCTTGTGCCTGTGGCAGCTGGATATTCCCAGCGGCAAGCTGGTGATTTTTAACCGGCGCTGGGGCGCGATGCTCGGCTTTCAGGCGAAAGAGACCAAAGCGCGCTTTGATGCCTGGCGCGAGTGCCTGCATCCGGAAGATGCCGATGAGGTGCTGCGCGCCTTTTACGATCATATTGAAGGACGCGCGCCCTATTACGAGGCGCTGCACCGTATGATCGGCAAGAACGGCAAAATCACCTGGGTGCTGGATCGCGGCCGCGTCAGCGAGTGGGACGAGCAGGGTAATCCGCTCAAAGTGACCGGCACCCATATCGACATGACCAAAGAGAAGAATTACGAAGCCCAGCTCTCCCTGCTGGCGCATCACGACCCGTTAACCGCGTTGCCCAACCGCCACGCGCTGCAGGCGCATTTTAGTCAGCTGCAACGCGCCGGGCCGCTGTGCGTGGCGTTTATCGACCTCGACAACTTCAAGCACGTCAATGACACGCTCGGCCATCGCAGCGGTGACGAGGTGCTGATTCAGCTCAGCCAGCGCATCCGCGATTTGCTGCCGTCAGAGGCCATCGTCGGGCGGCTTGGCGGCGATGAGTTCGTGCTGCTGCTGCCGTTTTTGATTGATTACCCCAAGGTGCGCATTCTGGCGCAGGCGGTGCTGGATGCGGCACTGACGCCGTTTGATATCGACAATGGTCATGCGCGGATTGGTGCTTCGATCGGTATCGCCCCGGTACACCGGCGAGACAGCTTCGACGACGCGCTGACCCGGGCGGATGGCGCGATGTACCAGATTAAGAAGAACGGTAAGCAGGGCTTTGGCCTGGCAGGCAATATATCGATGGGGTGAGGGCCAGCGCCCGCACCCCTTGATCACTTAAAACGCAAAACAGGAACAGCCCAGCGCACCCCAGAACGCGTTGTTGTCTGACACCGGCACCGATGACTGGCGCGCGACATCATGGGCGTGGCTGTGCACGCCACAGGGGCCGCTGCACTGGTGTACCTGCGGCATCCGCGCGGCGCGGCCGCTGGTCTGCGGCGGGGCGCTGCGGTAGTGACCGGGCACGGTAACCACCGGCGACCACTCCGGCAACACCGGTACCGGCGGCGGTGCCAGCGGCGTGAAGCTGCCGGCGGCATACACCACGTTGCCATCCACCAGCGTCAGCACTGATTCAATGCCTTTGATCTCCTCTTCCGGCACGCTGAAGAAATCTTTCGACAGCAGCACCAGATCCGCCAGCTGGCCGACTTTGATCTCACCTTTGGCGCTCTGCTCGCTGGAGAACCAGGCACTGCCTTTGGTCCACAGCATCAGCGCGGTTTCACGGTCGATGCGTGCGTTGTCATCGTACAGCTGCATCCCGCCGACGGTACGGCCTGAAACCAGCCAGTACAGTGCGGTCCACGGGTTATAGCTGGCGACGCGGGTGGCATCGGTACCGAGGCCGACCGGCACGCCGGCCTCCAGCATGCGCGCCACCGGTGGCGTCTGCTTCGCGGCCTCTTTACCGTAGCGATCAACAAAGTATTCCCCCTGGAAAGCCATGCGATGCTGCACCGCCAGCCCGCCGCCGAGCGCTTTTACCCGCTCAATATTGGCTTCAGTAATGGTTTCCGCATGGTCAAAGAACCAGTGCAGGCCATTGAACGGAATGTCGCGGTTCACCTTCTCAAACACATCCAGCATGCGGCTGATCGATTCGTTATAGGTGGCGTGCAGGCGGAACGGCCAGCGATGCTCCACCAGGTGGCGCACCACGCGCTCCAGCTCATCTTCCATGCCGGGGGCCAGATCCGGGCGCGGTTCGAGGAAATCTTCGAAGTCCGCCGCCGAAAACACCAGCATTTCACCGGCACCGTTGTGGCGCAGGAAATTGGTGCCCTGGCCCGGCTTCAGCATATCGGTCCACTTCTCAAAGTCTTCCAGCTCGTGGCCGGGACGCTGGGTAAACAGGTTATAGGCGATGCGTACCGTCAGCTGCTTTTTCGCGTGCAGTTCGGCGATCACGTCGTAATCGTCCGGGTAATTCTGGAAGCCGCCGCCGGCGTCGATGGCGCTGGTCAGACCGAGGCGGTTCAGCTCGCGCATAAACTGACGCGTTGAGTTAACCTGCTGTTCCAGCGGCAGTTTGGGCCCTTTCGCCAGCGTGGCGTACAGCAGCATGGCGTTGGGACGGGCGATCAGCATGCCGGTCGGATTGCCATTGCTGTCGCGCTGGATTTCGCCGCCCGGCGGGTTGGGGGTCTCTTTGGTGTAGCCTACCACTTTCAGCGCGGCGCGATTGAGCAGCGCGCGGTCATACAGATGCAAAATGAAGACCGGCGTATCGGGCGCGGCGGCGTTGATTTCGTCCAGCGTCGGCATGCGGCGCTCAGCAAACTGGAACTCGCTCCAGCCCCCGACCACGCGCACCCACTGCGGTGACGGCGTACGCAGTGCCTGTTCGCGCAGCATACGCAGCGCATCGGCCAGCGACGGAACGCCTTCCCAACGCAGCTCAAGGTTGTAGTTGAGGCCACCGCGAATCAGATGCAGGTGGGAATCGTTCAGGCCGGGAATGCCGGTATGCCCTTTGGCGTCGATGATTTGCGTGTCGCTGCCGGCAAAGCGCATGACGTCCGCTTCGCTACCTACGGCGAGAAACTTGCCGTCTTTGATGGCTACGGCGGTGGCCAGCGGGTTTGCGCGGTCGACGGTGTGAAACTTACCGTTGGTAAAAATCAGGGATGCGGTCGTCATTCTGTTCTCTCCGTTAAATTAAGCGTAGCGGCCCTCAGCCACCGTGTTAATGCGCGGTTAAAAATGCTTGCGCCGATGAGGAAAAAAATACGAAATGACAGCAGTTATTGATAACGGATTGTTTTTACGTTGTCGTTCAACTTTTTTTACGGAGGGTAGGGAATGCGTTTAAATCTGGAGGCGCTGCTGATTCTGGATGCGCTCGATCGTCATGGCACCTTTGCCGCTGCGGCCGCGCGACTGTTCAAAACTGCGTCGGCGTTGAGCTATACCGTGCAGAAGATGGAGAGCGATTTAAAAATCACGCTGCTCGATCGCTCCGGCCATCGCGCCACGTTCACGCCGACCGGCCGTCTGATGCTGGAAAAAGGGCGGACGCTGCTGCGTGCGGTGAACGAGCTGGAGCAGCAGGCGCGCTACGTGGAGAGCGGCTGGGAGAGTCTGCTGACCATCAGCGTGGATGCTTCGCTGCCGTTCAGCATCCTCACGCCGCTGATTGACGAATTTTATCAGCAGCACCCGCACACCCAGCTGCAGTTCCGTCAGGATGTGCTGGCCGGCTGCTGGGAAGCGCTGCACTACGGCGAAGCGGACATTGTCTTTGGCGCGGTTCAGGAACCCGCCACGCGCAAAGAGATTGTCTGCCAGCCGCTGGGCTGGCTGGAGTATGTGTTCGCTGTCGCTCCTGACCATCCGCTGGCGGCGGAGCCCGAACCGCTGCTGCGTGAACAGATTCGCCAGTATCGCGCGGTCACGGTGCATGATTCATCCCGCCACGGTGCCGGGATGGATTTACGCGTGCTGGATGAGCAGAAGACGCTGAGCGTGCATGATTTCCCGGCCAAACTGCAGGCGCATCTCGCCGGGCTCGGCTGTGGTTATCTGCCGCTTTATCTGGCGCGCCCGCACCTGGCGAGCGGTGCGCTGGTGGCGCGCCAGCTGGACAGCGAGTGCCGGCGCGATATCGCCTATCTGGCGTGGAATGAGAGCGCCTGCGGCAACGCGGCTATCTGGTGGCGCGAGCGCCTGCCGACGCTGCCCGGCCTGAGTGACATCTACGCGCCAGCCTGATCACAGCGCAATATGATGGCTGACCTGCGGGGGTTCATCACCCTGATGGAACTGCAGTACCGCCTGCTGTAACTCAGCATCGGCGCGCGAGACGCGCTGGTGCTGACGCAAATGCTCCTGCCATGACTCCACCATAAACCACTCCAGCAGCGCTCCGGCATCGTCGGTCTGCTCCATTAATCCCCACGCATAGGCACCGTCACGGCGTCGCGCCTGCGCCAGTTTGTGCATGGCGTGCTGGAAAGCGGCGCGATCGGCCTGGGGAACACGGTAGCGAATCTGGATCAGTACGGCACCACGACGGATATCCACCGCATCGCTCACCACCGGTTCAGCCCAGTGTTGCGCTGGCTGCAGATCCGCTTCGCCCGCCGGCAGCGCCAGCCGTTTTGCCAGCAGCGCCGTGATGAGCAGCGCCGCACCGGCCAGCATCAGCGTTGACGCCAGACCCATGTGCTGGGCGATCAGCCCCCAGGCCAGACTGCCACCCGCCAGCGTGCCGTTGAACACCATCAGATAGACCGCCAGCCCGCGACCGCGCACCCAGTCGGGCAGCACCGCCTGCGCCACGCCGTTGAGGGTCGTCAGCGCGATGATCCAGCCGGTGCCCAGTACCAGCATCAGCAGCAGCGCCAGCCACTGTGGCGGACTGAGCGCCAGCGCCACCATGACCAGCGCGCTGAGCACGGCGGAGAGCAGCATCAGTCCATCATGGCTCAGCCGGGCACGCAGGCGCGGCAGCAGCAGCGCGCCGGCAATGGCACCGGCACCGACGGCCCCAAGCAGCAAGCCATAAAAGCCCGCGCTGCCGTGCAGCATGGTGCGCGCCACCAGCGGCAGCAGCGCCCAGATGGCACTGGCGAAGGCAAAATACAGCGCGGCGCGCAACAGTACGCGGTGCAGTTCGCGGCTGGCTTTCACATAGCGCAGCCCGGCGCGGAAAGCGCCAAAGAAGTGCTCATTCAGCGCGGTAGCGGCTTTCGCCGGACGTTTCCACCACAGTAGCGCGGCGATGACGAAAAAATAACTGGCGACATCGGCACCGTAAGCGGCCATAGCACCTAAACTTGCCAGCAGCAGGCCGCCGGTAGCCGGTCCAATCGCCCGGGCGATATTGATGCCCAGCGAGTTGAGCGCGACGGCATTTTTCAGCTCATGGCGGGGTACCAGCTCCGGCACGATGGCCTGCCATGCCGGACCGAACAGCGCCGCGCCGACGCCGCCGACAAAGGTCAGGCCGATCAGCCATTCAACGGTGAGCCAGTGGTTGTGCGACAGCAGCAGTAGCGTGCCGCTGACGCTGGCCATCAGCAGCTGCACCACAATCAGCAGGCGGCGGCGGTCAACAATATCTGACAGCACGCCGGCCGGCAGCGCCAGCAGGAACACTGGCAGGGTGGCGGCGGTTTGCATCAGCGCGACGGCGGTTGGGTTATCCGACAGTCCGGTAATCAGCCAGGCGCTGGCGACGTCGCGGATAAAGCTACCGGTATTGCCGAGCACCGAAGCGGTCCAGATCACGGCGAAAAGCCCGTAGGCGAAAGGGGAAAACGCGCCGCTGCGCGCTGTTTGTGGATTTGGCTGGTTCATCAGGCTGTTCCTGTCAGTGTGCGATGAGAGCACGATACGAAGCTCGCCCGTCAGGAGATAGCGGAAAAAATCGGCCAACTTGTACAAGGATTTTTGATGGCAGGGCTTAGCAAAAATCTTTGCACAAGTTGTCAAAATCTCTGCTTTAGGTTTTTCCAGCATCCCACGCTAGTTTGATTGCCAGACACAACATCACTGACTAACGGAGAAAAAACATGAGCACATTTAAGACTAAAGACGGCGTAAACCTGTACTTCAAAGACTGGGGCAAGGGGCAGCCGGTGCTGTTCAGCCACGGCTGGCCGCTGGATGCCGATATGTGGGACAGCCAGCTCAACTTCCTCGCCGAGCGCGGCTATCGCGTCATCGCGTTTGACCGCCGCGGCTTTGGTCGCTCCGATCAGCCGTGGGAAGGCTACGATTACGACACTTTTGCCGACGATATTCACGGCCTGATCGAGCATCTGCAGCTGGATGAGGTGACGCTGGTGGGCTTCTCAATGGGCGGCGGGGATGTGTCGCGCTACATTGGTCGTTATGGTACCGCGAAAGTGAAAGGACTGGTGCTGCTGGGCGCCGTCACCCCGATCTTTGGTAAAACCGACGACCACCCGGAAGGGGTAGAATCAGCGGTGTTTGACGGGATCAAAGCGGGTTTGCTGAAGGATCGTGCGCAGTTTATTAAAGAGTTCGCCACGCCGTTTTACGGCACCAATGCGGGCCAGACGGTTTCCGATGGCGTACTGACGCAGACATTGAACATTGCGCTGCTGGCGTCGCTGAAAGGTACACTGGATTGCGTGACCGCGTTCTCTGAGACGGATTTCCGTGCGGATATTGCCAAAGTGGATGTGCCGACGCTGGTGATCCACGGCAGTAACGACCAGGTGGTGCCGTTTGAAGCCACCGGCAAGCTGGTGCATGAGATGATTGCGGGTTCGCAGCTGAAAGTGTATGAGAACGGCCCGCACGGTTTTGCGGTGACGCATCAGGACCAGCTGAATGCGGATCTGCTGGCGTTTTTGCAGGGGAATTGAGGGGGAGTGCGTTTTTCCCCTCACCCTAACCCTCTCCCGCCCGCGGGAGAGGGGACCGATCGAGCGGGGGATTGGCTCTTGAATTAACCTGGGCTGTCTCAGTCCTGCATATGGCAGCGTTTCCCTCTCCCGGTGGGAGAGGGCCAGGGTGAGGGCATCAGGCCGCAGCATCCCGCATCAGACCGCAGTACTCCGCGTCAGTCCGCCAGCAAATGCCCGTACATCGCCAGCAGGCGACGGGTGACGCCGTTGGTCCAGCCGAAGCCGTCCTGTAGTGGATACTCACCGCCGCCGCCCGGGCGGGCGCGATCGCCGCTGATATCGTACTTCTCTACCAGCTTATGATGCAGCGAATAGAAATTCTTCACCGTGGTCAGCCAGTTGACCGCAATCTCCGTTGCCAGCGTCTCTTCACCGTAGTTATTCAGTCCGACCACCGCCATCCACTGCAGTGGTGCCCAGCCGTTGGGTTTATCCCACTGCTCGCCGCTCTCCACCATGGAGGTCACCAGCCCGCCCTGCGTCAGCAGCAGCTGGCGCAGCGCCACCGCCTGCAGATGCGCCTGTTCCGGTGAAGCCAGCCCCAGGAACAGCGGTACCACCGCCGCTGCGGTAAAGGCACCAAAGCGTTCACGACGCCAGTCGTAGTCGCGGTACACGCCAGCGGTGTTGTCCCACAGATAGCGATGAATCGCCTGCTTGCGCGCATCCGCTTTCTTCTGCCACGCCAGGCCGGTGAGTTCTTCGCCCTTCGCGTGCGCCAGCGTCGAGATCATCAGCTCCAGCTTGTAGAGAAACGCATTCAGATCCACCGGAATAAACTGGGTGGTGCGAATGCTGGCCAGACGCTGTGGATCGCGCAACCAGCGCGAGGAGTAATCCCAGCCGGAAGCGGCACCGGCGCGCAGATCGCGATAAACCTCGCTGGCCGGGCGACGCGATTTGCTGGCGGTTTCCACATCTTCCATCCACGACTCATCGCGCGGCGTGTCGCGATCGTCCCAGTAGCGGTTGAGCAGCGAACCATCCGGCATGCGCACCACGTGACGATAGGCCTGATGCGGCATCAGCTCGCCGGCCCCGTCCATCCAGAACTGATACTCTTTCATCAGCTGGTCAAGATAGCGCTTCGCGCCGCGAATGCCGTCCTCTTCAAACAGCTCGACCATCAGCGCGAACACAGGCGGCTGCGAGCGGCTGAGGTAATAGGTACGGTTGCCATTCGGCACGTGACCGTAGTTATCAATCAGCCAGGCGAAGTTGTCCGCCATATGACGCAGCAGATCGTCGCGGCCCGCTTCGGCCAGTCCCAGCATGCTGAAGTAGGAGTCCCAGTAATACGTTTCACCAAAACGCCCGCCGGGCACCACGTAGGGCTTCGGCAGCGGCAGCAGCGACGAATGCGGTAAATGCTGCTGCGGCATTTTGGTTAACACTGGCCACAGATCGTCAATATGTTCCGTCAGGGTTTTATCCGGATTGGAAACATAAAAACTCTCATTGACCTGCGGTAAATAAAAATGCTCGTGGACAAATTTTTCCAGGTCGAACTCCGCCGAGCGTTTACGGCGGCGATAGCGGATTAAAATATCCAGCGGATCGAATTTAGGCGCGCAGTCCGGAAACGTTTTGCTGTCGGCAAAAATACGTGACGTCTGCACGTGCTCAAACAGCTCCATATAGCGATCGGCAGGCGTCAGCGCATCAGGCGCAGGCAGGCCTTCAATCAGCTCGGGTTCCGGCTCCGAATCCTGCATACCTTCGCGGATAAACTCGTGAGGATCGTATTGATACCCCAGATCAGCATGGGCTTCGTGTTCTCCGAAAGCTTGACGTTGCTGGTGGTTAGTATTAATAGCGGCCTCCTGAAATTGCCTGGTTGCTCAAAGGACAAATTATAGATCTCTGACCCGATGAGACAACAATGCGAAATATCTATGAACGTAATAAATCTTGTCGATTGATCGGCTATTTAAGGCTTTTTTCAGCGAATACAACGTCCTATATTTCAGGAATTGAAAGCAGTGTTTCAGATGAAGCTTTAAATAAGTGAACAGAATTATCTGTAAATAAGAAAATCGTCAGTGATGACGGCAAAAAAGCGGGAAGAGGTTGATCATTTGATGGCAAACGAGACGGGGAAAAAAGGGCTTTTCGTCGCCCTCACCCCGGATTTCACCGCAGGTGAGGGCGCCATCAGCGCCTTACTTTGCCAGCGTGGCCTTAATTACCGCGGCGAACGGTGTGGTCGGGCGGCCAATGAGTTTGCTAAGCGTGTGGCTGTCGTCGAACAGGGCACCCTGAGCGGCACCGGCGTCGGAATCCGCCAGCAGTTCGGCCAGCGGCGCGGGTAAACCGGCTCCGATCAGCGCCGCACTGAACTCCGCAGGCGGCAGGTTAACGTACTCCACCTGTTCGCCGGACTGGCGGGCAATCTCCGCACTGAATTCTGCCAGCGTATAGCTGTCATCGCCGGCCAGTTCGTACACTTTGCCGGCCTGATCGTCACGACTGATCACCTCTGCCGCCGCGGCAGCATAATCCTCGCGCGCCGCCGACGCGATGCGCCCGTTGCCCGCCGCGCCGATAAAGGCATGATGCGCTAACGCCGGTGCGATGCTGGCCGCATAGTTTTCGCTGTACCAGCCGTTACGCAGCAGGGCATAAGGGATGCCTGAAGCCTGCAGCAGCGCTTCGGTGGCGCGGTGTTCGACGCCCAGACCCAGCGGCGAAGTATCGGCATGCAGCAGACTGGTATACGCGATAAATGACACGCCCGCCGCTTTGGCGGCATCAATCACCGCCCGGTGCTGGGCTTCGCGCTGGCCCACTTCGCTGGAGGAGATCAGCAGCACTTTCTGCACGCCGGCAAAGGCGCTGTGCAGCGTCTGTGGCTGGTTGTAATCCGCAGTACGCAGCGCGACGCCGAGCGCCTGCAGGTCCTGCGCCTTTTCCGGTGAACGTACCACCGCGATGATCTCGCTGGCCGGTACTTTCTTCAGCAAAGCATTAATCACTAAACGGCCCAGTTGGCCAGTGGCTCCGGTAATCGCAATCATGGTGTTTTTCCTCAGGTTGAACTGGTATGGAAACAGCCTACGGGATAAACTAACTTTTAGTAAGTACTTACAGATTTGTTAGTTTGAGCGGAGTGATGTAAATGGCTGAAAACCTGAGTGATAAATTTTCCCGTGGTGAATTGCTCGATGTGAACTGCCCGTCACGTGAAGTGTTAAAACGGATTACCAGCCGCTGGAGTGTGCTGGTGTTACTGGCGCTGCGCGCTGAGACGCTGCGCTTCAGCGAACTGCGCCGCCGGATTGGTGGCATCAGTGAACGCATGCTGGCGCAGACGCTGCGCTACATGGAAGAGGATGGCTTCATTGAGCGTATCGCTTATGAAGTGGTGCCGCCGCACGTGGAGTACCGGCTGACGGCGCTGGGCCATGAGGTGGAAGGACAGGTCATCGGCCTTGCCGACTGGCTGGAAAGCAATGTCCACCGCATCATTAAAGCGCCGCAGACAGCGTGAGTGCCGTCGCGGCGCGCCAGGCTCAGGCATGCAAATATTTCTCAAACCAGCCGAGTGTGCGACCCCATGCCAGGTCGGCGGCGGCTTTGTCATAGCGTGGCGTGGAGTCGTTGTGAAAGCCGTGATTCACGCCGGGATAAATATACGCCTCGTAGGTTTTGTGGCTGGCTTGCAGAGCGGCTTCAAAGGCTGGCCAGCCTTCGTTGATGCCTTTATCCAGCGCGGCATAGTGCAGCAGCAGCGGCGCCTGAATGCGCGCTACATCTTCCGCTTTTGGCTGGCGACCGTAGAACGGCACGGCGCAGGCCAGCTCAGGAAACGCCACTGCCGCCGCATTGGCCACGCCGCCGCCATAACAGAAGCCGGTTATGCCGACCTTGCCGTTCCCCTCGGGATGCTGCATCAGGAAATCGACTGCCGCGAAGAAATCGTTCATCAGTTTGGTCGGGTCCACTTTGGCCTGCATCGCACGGCCCTCTTCATCATTGCCCGGATAGCCGCCCTGCGAGCTTAAGCCATCCGGCGCCAGCGCGACATAGCCCGCTTTGGCGACCCGTCTCGCCACGTCTTCAATGTAAGGATTCAGGCCGCGATTCTCGTGTACCACCACCACGGCACCCAGCTTGCCGCTGGCGTGAGTCGGGCGCACCCGATAAGCGCGTACCTCGCCATGTCCCTGGGGCGACGGGTAGTGAATGTATTCGGCGTTGATGTCAGGATCGGTAAACGACACCTGCTCTGCCAGCGCATAATTGGGGCTCATGGCGCTGAGCAGGGTGGCTCCGGTCATGCCGGCGATGGTGAACTTCGCGGCCAGCGAGATAAAGTCGCGCTTGCTGATGCGACCGTGCGCATAGTAGTCATAAAGCTCAAGCAGTTCCTGGGGAAAATCCTGGGCGGTAAGACGGGTCATAACCTCTCCTTCGCTGATTAACCGGACTGTGCTGCTTTAACAAAGCACAGCCTGACGCCGCTGGCAAATGCCATGCCCCAGCGGGTTAATGCGCGATGGCTCACAGAATGTCACCGAAAGGCAGCAAATTAATTTCTTTTTGGTCTATAAAAATTATCTTTTAATTAACAAAGTTTCTTTCTGGCGACTGTGCAGGAAATTTTACAGCGTAACGTGACGATGCGGTCCTGTGCCGTTTTGTCTGGCGCAGTAATTAACAGCTAAATTAGCCAGTTACCAGATTAACGCCTTTTCCTCTCGCTCTGCTTAATAACAAGATTGTCACAATAAATCACGGGCTTTAACCTTAACTTAGTGATTTTAAACAAGTAATTTCTGGTGAAAACAATGATCGAAATCAAAAAATACTGTTATAGTTTTAGCCATTCCCACTGTTTCTTTTTGTTCTCGCCGCTTGCCTTACAATTGGCGTGAATCTCTTCCGACGTCACGAAATAATAATCTTGTGCGTCAAAATTGTTAATTATAAGTAAAAATTCGGTGCAATCTTGTGGCAAAGAGGTAAGCAATGTTTGGATTAGATGCCTTCCACCTGGCCAGGATTCAGTTCGCCTTTACTGTTTCCTTCCATATTATTTTCCCGGCCATCACCATCGGTCTCGCCAGTTTCCTGGCGGTGCTCGAAGGCATGTGGCTGAAAACCCGTAACGAGACCTATCGCGATCTCTACCACTTCTGGTCCAAAGTCTTTGCCGTTAACTTCGGTATGGGCGTGGTGTCCGGACTGGTGATGGCGTATCAGTTTGGTACCAACTGGAGTGGCTTCTCGCAGTTTGCCGGCAGTATTACCGGTCCGCTGCTGACCTATGAAGTGCTCACCGCCTTCTTCCTTGAAGCGGGCTTCCTCGGCGTGATGCTGTTTGGCTGGAACCGCGTTGGGCCGGGCCTGCACTTCTTTGCCACCTGCATGGTTGCGCTCGGTACCATCATCTCGACCTTCTGGATCCTCGCGTCCAACAGCTGGATGCATACCCCGCAGGGCTACATCATAGAGAATGGCATCGTGGTGCCGCAGGACTGGTTCAGGATTGTCTTCAACCCGTCGTTCCCGTACCGCCTGTTCCATATGTCGGTGGCGGCCTTCCTCGCCAGCGCCTTCTTTGTTGGCGCGTCTGGCGCGTGGCATCTGCTGCGCGGTAACGACAACCCGGCAATCCGCAAAATGTTCTCTATGGCACTGTGGATGGCACTGATCGTTGCGCCGATTCAGGCGATGATCGGCGATGCGCACGGCCTGAATACCCTTGAGCATCAGCCGGCAAAAATTGCGGCGATTGAAGGCCACTGGGAAAACCCGCCGGGGGAAGCGACGCCGCTGATTCTGTTCGGTATTCCGGATATGGATGAAGAGCGCACCAAATATGCGCTGGAAGTGCCGTACCTTGGCAGCCTGATTTTGACCCACAGCCTGGACAAACAGGTCCCGGCGCTGAAGAGCTTCCCGAAAGAGGACCGCCCGAATTCGCTGGTGATCTTCTGGTCGTTCCGCGTCATGGTGGCGATGGGCCTGTTGATGATCACCCTCGGCGTGCTGAGCCTGTGGCTGCGTTACAAAAAGCGGCTGTATAACTCCCGGCCGTTCCTGTGGTTCGCCCTGCTGATGGGCCCGTCCGGCCTAATCGCCATTCTTGCCGGCTGGTTTACCACGGAAATTGGTCGTCAGCCATGGGTGGTGTACGGCGTGCAGCGCACCATTGATGCGGTGTCGGCGCATGGTGATTTGCATATGAGCATCAGCCTGCTGGCCTTCATCCTCGTCTATTCGTCAGTGTTTGGTGTCGGCTACGTTTACATGATGCGCCTGATCAAGAAAGGTCCGCTGACCGGCGAGGGTAAAGATGTGCGCCACGGTGGTCCGGGGCAGGATAAAACACCTGCGCGTCCGCTTTCTGCGGCCCATGAGAGTCTGAACGAACCGCAGGAGGGTAAATAAATGATCGATTTCTCCATTATCTGGTTCGCCATTATCGTGTTCGCCACCCTGATGTATATCGTGATGGATGGCTTCGATCTTGGCATCGGTATCCTGTTCCCGTTCAACAAAGATGCAGTTGAGCGCGACATGATGGTGAATACCGTTGCGCCGGTCTGGGATGGTAACGAAACCTGGCTGGTGCTGGGCGGTGCCGGTCTGTACGGTGCGTTCCCGCTGGCCTATTCGGTGATTGCCGATGCGCTGGCCATTCCGCTCACCGCGATGCTGATTGGCCTGATTTTCCGTGGCGTGGCGTTTGAGTTCCGCTTCAAGGCCACGGAAGAGCACCGCGCGTTCTGGGATAAATCATTTATCGCCGGTTCACTGCTGGCGACCTTCAGTCAGGGCGTTGCGGTCGGTGCAATTATCGACGGCTTCCCGGTGAGAGGGCGCGAGTTTGCCGGCTCGGCGCTGGACTGGCTGGCGCCGTTCCCGCTGTTCTGCGGCGTCGGTCTGGTGGTGGCATATGCGCTACTGGGCTGTACCTGGCTGATCATGAAAACCGAGCATGAGCTGCACCGCAAGATGTCCGCGCTGGCGACGCCGCTGGTGATCGCGCTGCTGCTGATTGTCGGCATTATCAGCCTGTGGACGCCGTTCACCCACGATGCGATTGCGCACCGCTGGTTCAGTCGTCCTAATCTGTTCTGGTTCCTGCCGGTGCCGGTACTGGTGCTGCTGTGTTCGTGGGGCATCGTGCGCGCCATCAAGCGCGAGGCGCACTACTCGCCGTTCCTGCTGACGCTGGCGCTGGTGTTTCTCGGCTTCTCCGGCCTCGGTATTAGCGTATGGCCGCACATTATTCCACCGTCGATCACCATCTGGGACGCCGCGTCACCGCCGCAGAGTCAGGCCTTTATGCTGGTCGGTAGCTTACTGATTATTCCGGTGATTCTGGGTTACACCTTCTGGAGTTACTACGTGTTCCGCGGAAAAATCAAAGCCGACGAAGGATACCACTGAGATGCAAACCGAGGTCAGCAATATGAACAACCCCACTGAAACGAAAGCCCCCTGGTGGAAGCGCGTGCTGTGGTTAGTAATCATCTACGGCGCAAGCGTGCTGGCACTGGGCGTGGTGGCATCACTGTTTCGTATGATGATGACGGCAGCGGGCATGCGTTCGCACTAAGTGGTCGATGAGGGCAGGCACGCCTGCCCGGTGTTATCGGTCGCCATAAATGGCGACCCAGCAAGGTGATGCACGATTTTCATAGGGTGCGCATTGATGCGCACCGATCATGTGTCGACACATCAGATTGACCAGCATTTGATCGCCATTAATAGCGCCCCTGCGGATACGATTTACAGGGTGCGCATTAATGCGCACCGCTATGCGCAGGCAAATCACTGCTCAACGATGCGATGCTATTAAGGAGATAAAAAGTTAGTCACCTAAGCAATTAATGCTTTTCCCGTCTCGCTGTCTTTACTCTTCCTTACGTTATCCATACGATTTTGTTATATTTATGTGACGGATTACGCAAAAGCACCGCCTTTCCAAACCCATTCAATTAAAAAAATGCTCAGCCTGAATCTGAAAAAACAGTACATCAACGATCTGGTGGACTGGATCGAGGCCAATCTGACCGACGAGCTCAACATCGATCTGATTACCCTGAAATCCGGTTACTCCAAGTGGCACATGCAGCGCATGTTTAAAGAGATGACCGGCCAGACGCTGGCCTCGTACACGCGCAAGCGTCGTCTGACGCTCTCTGCCATGGCGCTGCGCCTGACCAGCATGCCGCTTATCGATATCGCCGTGCGGTTTGGCTTTGATAATCAGCAAAACTTTACCCGGGTGTTTAAAAGCCACTTCGCCATGACGCCAGGCGCTTATCGCCGCATTCCTGAGATGCAGATGAAAGACTTCCACAGCCGCATCTCAACCCAGCGGCAGTGGGTGAGTGCGCGCCTGGCAGAGAAGCCGGAGCTGAAGCTGTGCGGAGAAGTGATTGAGTGGGAGTGCCGCTTCGGCGAATACATTGACCACCACAATCACGTGGTGGCGCAGCATACGCGTGATTTCATCGCCTTCGCCGGCCAGCACGTACAGCGTGGCTGGCTCGGTTTCCAGTTCAGCCCGGGGGTTAACTCCAGCGATCAGCAGCATATCAGCCTGTTCCAGGCGCTGGAGAGCCAGTACGCCGACGTGCTGACCGGCAATGTACAGAACTGGACTGGTGAAAGCGGACTGTATGCGGAGATTGACTGGCACGGCGCGCCGGAAGAGATCAATGCGTTCACCGCAGAGGTGTACTACAACCATCTGCCTGCGCTCGGCGTGGCGCGGCGGCCGGGCAAGGACCTGATTAAGCTCGATCTCCGCTACAGCACGCCGGATCTGCTGCAGGGCACCTTTTACATTCCGGTTAAAGTCGGATAATGCATAAATCGTGCGGTAAACTGTGATAAACCGCACGATTTTATAAATTCCTGTGCCTGAGTGGCGTAAAATCCTTCACTGAAACCTGACTGACCGTGGAAAACACTGTTTGCCACCTCTCAGGCTGGATCATCACCTGCATGCCTGGTCCATTCCGGACCGTTATAGTGAAAAGACAAAAAATTATGCGACTTCTACCGTTGTTACTTTCAACAGCGCTTGTGGCGTTTTCCGCGCTGGCAAGTGCCCAGATGGCTGAGCCTTTCTCACCGCCAGGCGGCCTGCATCCGCATCAGCCTCACTGCGCCCAGCATGAGATTGCTGGCGATAATGCGCTGCCACAACAGCGCACGGATGATGTGACGCTGCTGACCTGCACTAACCACCAGGCCTGACGGCGTGCTACCTGCTTAGCGACCAGCGCCGTATTGCGTTCGTCCGCTTTCAGCCCCTCCCTCCGCTGAAATACGCCCGGCCTGGCGAATAACTCGAAAATCCCGAGCAATAAACGAGACATAAGCTGCTTTTAACGAGGTGTTTCAGCGGCTAAACTTCTCCACCAAATGTCTCTGCTCAGGAGGAGTTGTGAACAAACCCCGTAGTATTCGAAGCTTGCTGAAAAGCTTTATCGAAAGTGACGCCAGCAACGGCATGGTGCTGATTCTGGCGGCGGTGGCGGCGATGGTGCTGGCCAATAATGCCGCCACCGCGCAGGGCTATCAAAACCTGCTGGCGGAGCCGGTACAGATTCGCTTCGGCGCGCTGGATATCAGCAAAAACCTGTTGCTGTGGATTAACGATGCGCTGATGGCGCTGTTCTTTCTGCTGATTGGCCTCGAAGTGAAGCGCGAACTGATCAGCGGCGAGCTGGCCAGCCGCGATCGCGCGATCTTCCCGGTGATTGCTGCGCTGGGCGGCATGATTGCGCCGGCGCTCATTTTCCTGCTGTTCAATCATGATAACGACGTTGCCCGCAACGGCTGGGCAATTCCCACGGCCACCGATATCGCCTTTGCGCTCGGCGTGCTGGCGCTGCTCGGCAGCCGGGTACCGGCGGCGCTGAAAGTGTTCCTGATGGCGCTGGCGATCATTGATGACCTCGGTGCCATCGTGATTATTGCGCTGTTCTATACCAGCGATCTGTCAGTGCTGTCGCTGAGCGTGGCGGGCGGCGCTATCGTGCTGCTGGCGATCCTCAATCGCTGCGGTGTGCGCAACATCGCGGTGTATATGCTGGTGGGCGTGGTGCTGTGGACCGCGGTACTGAAGTCCGGCGTGCATGCCACGCTGGCGGGCGTGGTGGTGGGCTTCTTTGTGCCGCTGGAGGAGAAAGAGGGACACTCACCGGCTGAGCACCTGGCGCACGGGCTGATGCCGTGGGTGAACTGGCTGATCCTGCCGCTGTTCGCGTTCGCCAATGCCGGCATCTCGCTCAGCGGCATCACCTTTGGCGATGTGCTGTCGCCGGAGCCGCTTGGCATTATCCTCGGTCTGCTGATTGGTAAACCGTTAGGTATCACGCTGTTCTGCTGGCTGGCGGTGAAGCTGCGGCTGGCGGCGTTGCCTGGCAGCACCACCATTCGCGACATTATGGCCATCGGCGTGCTGTGCGGTATCGGCTTTACCATGTCGATCTTCATCAGTTCGCTGGCGTTTGACGCCGCGCATGAACAGCTGGTGACGTTCTCGAAGCTGGGCATTCTTAGCGGTTCACTGCTGTCGGCGGTGATAGGTTACACGCTGCTGCGCATCAAACTGCGCTAGTAAGGAGAGGCGCAAGCCTCCTTTATGGTATGAATCAGCTCAATTTTAATCATCTCTACTACTTCTGGCAGGTGTGCAAAACCGGTTCGGTGGTGCGCGCCGCTGAAGTGCTGTGCCTCACGCCGCAGACCGTAACCGGCCAGATCAAAGCGCTGGAAGAGCAGCTGAATGGCGTGCTGTTTCGCCGTCAGGGGCGCGGCCTGGTGCCCACCGAGCTGGGGCAGCTGGTGTTCCGCTATGCCGATCGCATGTTTATGCTCAGCCAGGAAATGCTTGATATCGTTAACTACCGCAAGGAGTCGCATCTGCTGTTTGATGTTGGCGTGGCGGATGCGCTGTCAAAACAGCTGGTGAGCAAGGTGCTGGAAACGGTGGTGATGGCCGGCGAGAAAATTCAGCTGCGCTGCTTTGAATCAACGCATGAAATGCTGCTGGAGCAGCTCAGCCAGCACAAGCTGGATATGATCCTCTCCGACTGCCCGATAGATTCAACCCAGCAGGCCGGGCTGTTTTCGGTCAAGCTCGGCGAATGTCCGGTTAGCTTCTGGTGTAATGCGCCACTGCCTGAGCTGCCGTTTCCGGCCTGTCTGGAGCAGCGGCGCCTGCTGCTGCCCGGCCGGCGTTCGATGCTGGGGCGCAAGCTGCTGAACTGGATCCACAGCCAGGGGTTACAGGTTGAGATTCTCGGTGAATTTGATGATGCGGCGCTGATGAAGGCGTTTGGCGCGCAGAACAACGCGATCTTTGTCGCACCGACGCTGTACGGAGATGACGTCTATCGTGACGATAGCGTGCGCGAGATCGGCAGGCTGGAGACGGTGATGGAGGAGTATCACGTTATTTTTGCCGCGCGTATGATTCAGCATCCGGCGGTGCAGAGCATCTGCCATCGCGACTTCAGCGCGCTGTTCAGCCACGGATCGCAGGCATAAAAAAACCGGCGAAGCGCCGGTTCTTTTAACAAAGCGATAAACAGACGGCGATTAAGCCAGTTTGTTGATCTGAGCAGTCAGGTTTGCTTTATGACGTGCAGCTTTGTTTTTGTGGATCAGACCTTTAGCAGCCTGACGGTCCACGATTGGTTGCATTTCGTTGAATGCGTTCTGCGCAGCAGCTTTGTCGCCGGTTGCGATAGCCGCGTATACTTTCTTGATGAAAGTACGCATCATAGAACGATTGCTCGCGTTATGCTTGCGACGTTTCTCAGATGTTACGGCGCGTTTCTTAGCTGATTTGATATTAGCCAAGGTCCAACTCCCAAATGTGTTCTATATGGACAAATCAAAGGCCGAGGACTATGCCTTTTGCGCCTTCTTTTGTCAATGGATTTGTGCAATAAAGCGTCGTTTTAACTACGACACCCGCTTACGTAATTGATGGCGCAAGATTCTACCAGCAACACCGCGCTGAATACAGTATTTCGCAACAAAATTGTTGTGATGGGGCCGGAGCCGCCAGCCAGCGGGCGCCTGACGCTGAATCAGGCGCAGGAAAGGCACGCAGACGGGTTAACCTGAACGCTATTCAAGGGTATAATCCGCCGATTTCCACCGGTTTGAGTCAGCCATGAAGTTTATCCGCGGTATTTACAATCTGAAAGAGCAGCATCGCGGCTGCGTCCTGACCATTGGTAATTTTGACGGCGTGCATCGCGGCCACCAGGCGCTGATGGCGGAGTTAATTGCCGAAGGACGTAAACGCAACCTGCCGGTGGTGGTGATGCTGTTTGAGCCACAGCCGCTGGAGCTGTTTGCCGGCGACAAAGCGCCGGCGCGCCTGACGCGTCTGCGTGAAAAGCTCAAATACCTCGCACTGGCGGGCGTTGATGCCGTGGTGTGCGTGCGCTTCGATCGCCGGTTTGCGGCACACTCAGCACAAAGCTTTATCAGCGAACTGCTGGTCGACAAGCTCAATGTGAAATTCCTCGCAGTGGGGGATGATTTCCGCTTTGGCGCTGGTCGCCAGGGGGATTTCCTGTTATTACAGAAAGCCGGTGCGGAGTATGGCTTTGAGGTCATCAGCACCCAGACCTATTGTGATGGCGGCAAACGTATCAGCAGTACGGCGGTACGTCAGGCGCTGGCGCAGGACGATTTTGCTCAGGCGCAGCTGCTGCTCGGTCATCCGTTCAGTATTTCTGGCCGCGTGGTGCACGGTGATGCACTGGGACGCACCATTGGTTTCCCGACCGCCAATCTCCCGCTTCGACGCACCGTGACGCCGGTAAAAGGTGTCTTTGCGGTAGAAGTGCTGGGGCTGGGCGAGCAGCCGATTCCCGGCGTGGCAAACATTGGTACGCGCCCGACGGTAAAAGGTCTGCGTCAGCAGCTTGAAGTTCACCTGCTCGACACACATATGAATCTTTATGGGCGCCACATTGAGGTGGTGCTGAAGCAGAAGATTCGCGACGAACAGCGTTTCGCTTCGCTGGACGCGCTGAAAGAACAAATTGCGAAAGATGTGGTGACGGCCCGCCAATTTTTTGGGCTAAAAACACCGGTTTAATGACCGAAATACGGAACCGAGAATCTGATGAGTGACTATAAATCTACCCTGAATTTGCCGGAAACGGGGTTCCCGATGCGTGGCGATCTGGCCAAACGCGAACCGGGAATGCTGCAACGTTGGTATGATGACAACCTGTACGGCATCATCCGCGCAGCCAAAAAAGGGAAAAAAACCTTTATCCTGCATGATGGCCCTCCGTATGCGAACGGCAGCATTCATATTGGTCACTCAGTTAACAAGATTCTGAAAGATATTATCGTTAAGTCGAAGGGCATGGCGGGCTTTGACTCGCCGTATGTTCCCGGCTGGGACTGCCACGGCTTACCGATTGAGCACAAAGTTGAGCAGATGATCGGCAAGCCAGGCGAGAAAGTCAGCGCAGCTGAATTCCGCGCAGCCTGCCGCAACTACGCGGCGGAGCAGGTTGAAGGCCAGAAGAAGGACTTCATCCGCCTTGGCGTGCTCGGCGACTGGGATCGTCCTTATCTGACCATGAATTTCCAGACCGAAGCCAACATCATTCGCGCGCTGGGCAAGATCATCGGTAATGGCCATCTGCACAAAGGCGCCAAGCCGGTGCACTGGTGCATGGACTGCCGTTCCGCGCTGGCGGAAGCGGAAGTGGAGTATTACGACAAAACCTCACCTTCTATCGACGTGATGTTTAACGCGCTGGACGCCGACGCGGTACGCGCGAAGTTTGGCGTTGCGGCGTCGGAAGGCCCGGTTTCACTGGTTATCTGGACCACCACGCCGTGGACTATGCCGGCAAACCGCGCCATCTCGCTGCATCCGGAATTCGACTACCAGCTGGTGCAGATTGCCGGCCGCAGCCTGATCCTCGCGAAAGATCTGGTGGAATCGGTGCTGAAACGCGCGGGCATCAGCGAGTGGCAGGTGCTGGGCGAATGCAAAGGCGCCGCGCTGGAGCTGCAGCTGTTCCAGCATCCGTTCCTTGAGCAGATCCAGTCGAAAGTGGTGCTGGGCGAGCACGTCACGCTGGACGCCGGTACCGGTGCGGTGCACACCGCGCCAGGCCACGGTCCGGATGACTATGTGATCGGCCAGAAGTACGGCATCGAAACCGCTAACCCGGTCGGACCGGACGGCGCGTATCTGCCGGGCACCTATCCAACCCTGGATGGCGTTAACGTATTTAAAGCCAACGACATGATCGTTGCGCTGCTGCAGGAGAAAGGCGCGCTGCTGCACGTGGAAAAACTGCTGCACAGCTATCCGCACTGCTGGCGTCATAAAACGCCAATCATCTTCCGGGCTACGCCGCAGTGGTTTATCAGCATGGATCAGAAAGGCCTGCGTGCGCAGTCGCTGAAAGAGATCAAAGGCGTGCAGTGGATCCCGGACTGGGGTCAGGCGCGTATCGAAGCGATGGTCGCTAACCGTCCGGACTGGTGCATCTCGCGTCAGCGCACCTGGGGCGTGCCGATGGCGCTGTTCGTCCATAAAGAGAGCGAGCAGCTGCACCCGGATACGCTGGAGCTGATGGAGAAAGTGGCGCAGCGCGTCGAGCAGGACGGCATTCAGGCGTGGTGGGATCTCGATCCGCGCGATCTGATGGGCGATGACGCCGATCACTACGTCAAAGTGCCGGATACCCTCGACGTCTGGTTTGACTCCGGATCGACCAGCTTCTCGGTGGTGGATGCGCGTCCGGAATTTGACGGGCACGCACCGGATATGTATTTGGAAGGCTCGGATCAGCATCGCGGCTGGTTCATGTCGTCGCTGATGATCTCCACGGCGATGAAAGGCAAAGCGCCTTACCGTCAGGTACTGACCCACGGCTTTACCGTCGACGGTCAGGGCCGCAAAATGTCGAAATCCATCGGCAATACCGTGGCACCGCAGGACGTGATGGACAAGCTGGGCGCGGATATTCTGCGTCTGTGGGTGGCCTCAACCGACTACTCCGGTGAGATGGCCGTATCCGACGAAATCCTGAAACGGGCCGCCGACAGCTATCGCCGTATCCGTAACACCGCGCGCTTCCTGCTGGCCAACCTTGCAGGCTTCAATCCGGCGACAGACTGCGTCAGCCCGGAAGAAATGGTGGTAGTGGATCGCTGGGCTGTCGGCCGTGCGCTGGCGGCACAGCAGGATATTGTGCAGTCGTACGAGAACTACGATTTCCACGAAGTGGTGCAGCGTCTGATGCACTTCTGCTCCATTGAGATGGGCTCGTTCTACCTCGACGTGATCAAAGATCGTCAGTACACCGCGAAGGGCGACAGCCTGGCGCGTCGCAGCTGCCAGACCGCGCTGTGGCATATCGCTGAAGCGCTGGTGCGCTGGATGGCGCCGATCATGTCGTTCACCGCGGATGAGATCTGGGGCTATCTGCCTGGCGAGCGTCCACAGTACGTGTTCACCGAAGAGTGGTATCAGGGCCTGTTTGGTCTGGCGCAGGATGAAGCGCTGAATGATGCTTACTGGGCAGAACTGCTGAAAGTGCGCGGTGAAGTAAACAAGGTTATTGAGCAGGCGCGCAGCGACAAACGCATCGGCGGCGCACTCGAAGCCACCGTCACGCTGTACGCCGATCCGGAACTGGCGGCGAAGCTGCAGGCGCTGGGCGATGAGCTGCGTTTCGTGCTGCTGACCTCGGGCGCGACCGTGGCGGATTATGTGACGGCCAGCGACGAAGCACAGCAGAGCGAGCTGTTAAAAGGTCTGAAAATCGCGCTGCATAAAGCAGAAGGCGAGAAATGTCCGCGCTGCTGGCATTACACTACTGACGTCGGCCAGAATCCGGAGCATGCTGCGGTGTGTGGACGTTGCTACACCAACGTAGCCGGAAACGGTGAAGTGCGGAAATTTGCCTGATGAGTAAACTGTGCTCAACCGGACTGCGCTGGGTATGGCTGGTGCTGGTGGTGATCGTGGTCGATTTTGCCAGCAAGCAGTGGGTCATGAACAACATGATGCTGCATGAAACCCAGCCGCTGATGCCGTTCCTGAACCTGTTCTACGCGCACAACTATGGCGCGGCGTTCAGCTTCCTGGCAGACAAAGGCGGCTGGCAGCGCTGGTTCTTTGCCGGTATTGCCATCGCCATTGTGGTGTCGCTGCTGGTGATGATGTATCGCAATCGCGCCAGCAATAAATTAACCAACATTGCCTACGCGCTGATTATTGGCGGGGCGCTGGGTAACCTGTTTGATCGTGCCTGGCACGGCTTTGTGGTCGACTTTATCGACTTCTATGTCGGTGACTGGCACTTCGCCACCTTTAACATTGCCGACTGCGGAATCTGCATCGGTGCGGCGCTGGTGGTGCTGGAGGGCTTTCTCAGCCCGAAAGGCAAACAGGTCACGAATAAATAAGGGTAACAGATGACAGACATCGTTCAGCGCGACAGCGCGCTGCTGGTGCATTTTACACTGAAGCTGGAGGATGGCTCGACGGCTGAATCCACGCGCGCCAACGGCAAGCCTGCGCTGTTCCGTCTGGGAGATGGCAGCCTGTCGGCGGCGCTGGAGCAGGAGCTGGTCGGGCGTAAAGTGGGCGATCAGCACGCCTTTACGCTCGAGCCGGAAGACGCCTTTGGCGCTGCCAGCCCGGATCTGATCCAGTACTTCTCGCGCCGTGATTTCATCGACGCGGGCGAGCCGGAAGTCGGTGCCATCATGCTGTTCAGCGGCATGGGCGGCAGCGAAATGCCGGGCGTGATTCGTGAAATTTCCGGTGACTCGATTACCGTCGATTTCAACCATCCGCTGGCGGGTCAGCGCATTAAATTCGAGATTGAAGTGCTGGAGATCGATCCGGTGCTGGAGGCCAGCGATGCAAATCCTGTTAGCTAACCCACGCGGTTTCTGTGCAGGCGTCGACCGCGCCATCAGCATTGTCGAGCGGGCGCTGGAGATGTATGGCGCGCCAATCTACGTGCGTCATGAAGTGGTGCATAACCGCTACGTGGTTAGCAGCCTGCGCGAGCGCGGTGCGATCTTCATTGAAGAGATCAGTGAAGTACCGGACAACGCCATCCTGATTTTCTCGGCACACGGCGTTTCCCAGGCGGTACGCGCCGAAGCGAAAGCGCGCAGCCTCACCATGCTGTTTGACGCCACCTGTCCGCTGGTGACTAAGGTGCATATGGAAGTGGCGCGTGCCAGCCGTAAAGGTGTGGAAGCGATTCTCATCGGCCACGCCGGCCATCCGGAAGTGGAAGGCACCATGGGCCAGTACAGCAACCCGAACGGCGGTATGTATCTGGTGGAGTCGCCTGAGGATGTGTTTAAGCTGCAGGTAAAAGATGAAAACAACCTGTGCTTTATGACGCAGACCACGCTGTCGGTGGATGATACCTCGGACGTGATCGATGCGCTGCGTCAGCGCTTCCCGGCAATCATCGGACCGCGTAAGGATGATATCTGCTATGCCACCACCAACCGCCAGGAAGCCGTGCGTGTGCTGGCGCAGGATGCGGAGGTGGTTCTGGTGGTCGGCTCGAAAAACTCCTCCAACTCGAATCGTCTGGCGGAACTGGCGCAGCGTGCCGGCAAGCTGGCGAAGCTTATTGATTCTGCGGATGATATTCAGGAAGAGTGGGTCAAAGGCGTGCAGTGTATCGGCGTTACCGCCGGCGCTTCGGCTCCGGATATTCTGGTGCAGCAGGTGATTCAGCGCCTGCGTGAGCTGGGCGGCGAAGCGGCAATTGAGCTGATTGGCCGTGAAGAGAATATCGTGTTTGAAGTGCCGAAAGAGCTGCGCGTCGACGTACGCAACGTGCAGTAAGCACTTCAATTTGCTGACAGAAACAGGCCGACAATGTTCGGCCTTTTCTTTATCCTTTGTCACCTCAGCCGTGACTTCCAGCGGGCGGGATTGCTTTTACTGATAATCTATCGCGGCTGGCCTAAAATTCTTATTATCCCGTTATTATTGTGGCGTGACTGTTATCTGACCGTTAACCTGTTTACGCTTTGCATGCATAGTTTTGTATCAGGAATGAATAAATATGAGTGAAATCCGCATTGCTATTGTTGGTGCGCCGGGTCGCATGGGACGCAATCTGATTCAGGCCGCACAGCAGGCGGAAGGCGTGGTGTTAGGCGCGGCGCTGGCGCGCAGCGGTTCCTCGCTGCTGGGGGCGGATGCCGGTGAACTGGCGGGAATCGGCAAAACCGGCGTACGGGTGACCGACGATCTGCGGCAGGTGGTGAATGATTTCGATGTGCTGATCGATTTCACCCGTCCGGAAGGCACGCTGGAATATCTGGCGTTCTGCCGTCAGCATCAAAAAGCGATGGTGATTGGCACCACCGGTTTTGATGAAGCCGGTAAGGCAGCCATCCGTGAAGCGGCTGAAGAGATTGGCATCGTGTTTGCCGCGAACTTCAGCGTCGGCGTCAATCTGGTGCTTAACCTGTTACAGCAGGCGGCAAAAGTGATGGGCGACTATGCGGATATCGAGATTGTGGAAGCGCATCACCGCCACAAAGTGGATGCGCCATCAGGCACGGCGCTGGCGATGGGAGAGGCGATTGCCGACACCATGCACTGGAAGCTGGATGAGCACGCGGTTTACGCGCGCGAAGGCCATACCGGCGAGCGCAAGGCGCAAACCATCGGCTTTGCCACTGTGCGCGCGGGCGATATTGTCGGTGAGCACACCGCGATGTTTGCGGATATCGGCGAGCGTGTAGAGATTACGCACAAGGCTTCCAGCCGTATGACCTTCGCCAACGGGGCCGTTAAGGCTGCTGCGTGGTTAAAAGATAAGAAATCTGGCCTTTATGATATGCGTGATGTGCTGGATTTATCGATGTTGTGAGTGTTGTGAACCATCGTGATGTGGTTATTTCAATCGGTAAGATATTGATTGAACAGGGCAATGTTTTCATTGCCCTTTATTTTGTCTGTAAAATGGTAGTCTGATTGTTATTTTTGTTTATGATGGTTGTTTTTGTGACTTATCTGCACGTTTTTTCATGTCGAGTGGCTTTTTTTGACCATTTGGTCAAAAATTTACGCAGTCAGCCGGTGTTTTGCCATTAATTGCGTCAGGCAACCGATTATTTATCGGAGATCTCTCACTATTTTGTCGCCTTGCTTCACTTTTAACATTCAGTAGCCCGAAATATACAAAAAAATAACCGCTCAGGGTAGACAATCACCAGGTCGATCATTAGAATGCGCGCAATTTGCCAAAAATCGAGCGGTCAGGCGGTTTTTGCATTGATTCAGCGCATCATTTTGAATTAATATGCAGATATTGTGACTGCTTATTCCCTGGAGGATGTTTTGATTAAGTCAGCGCTCTTGGTTCTGGAAGACGGAACCCAATTCCACGGTCGGGCCATCGGGGCAACGGGATCGGCAGTGGGGGAGGTCGTTTTCAATACGTCAATGACCGGT
The DNA here is from genome assembly GCF_019890955.1 of Pantoea dispersa. Taxonomy (NCBI): domain Bacteria; kingdom Pseudomonadati; phylum Pseudomonadota; class Gammaproteobacteria; order Enterobacterales; family Erwiniaceae; genus Pantoea; species Pantoea dispersa. Next base: position 3,302,561 of record NZ_CP082346.1, on the reverse strand, counting down.
TATCAAGAAATCCTCACTGATCCTTCCTATTCCCGCCAGATCGTCACCCTCACTTATCCTCATATCGGCAACGTTGGTGCCAATGCCGCCGATGAAGAATCCAGTCAAATCCATGCTCAGGGCCTCGTCATCCGCGATCTGCCGCTGATTACCAGCAACTTCCGCAGCGAAGAGAGCCTGTCAGCCTATTTGCAGCGCAACAATATTGTCGGTATCGCCGATATCGATACGCGCAAACTGACGCGCCTGCTGCGTGAGAAAGGGGCGCTGAACGGCTGCATCATCGCCGGCGACAGTCCGGATGCGGCGCTGGCGCTGCAGAAAGCCCAGGCGTTCCCGGGCCTGAAAGGCATGGACCTGGCGAAAGAAGTGACCACGGCGGAAACCTACGCGTGGCAGCAGGGGAGCTGGGCGCTGAAAGGCGGCCTGCCCGAACAGCAAAGCGCTGACGCGCTGCCGTTCCACGTGGTGGCTTATGACTACGGCGCCAAGCGCAACATCCTGCGCATGCTGGTGGATCGCGGCTGTCGCCTGACGGTTGTCCCGGCGCAAACGCCGGCTGATGAAGTGCTGGCGCTGAATCCGGACGGGATTTTCCTGTCGAATGGCCCTGGCGACCCGGAGCCGTGCGACTACGCCATCAGCGCGATTCAGGCTTTCCTGAAAACTGACATTCCGGTGTTTGGTATCTGTCTTGGCCATCAGCTGCTGGCGCTGGCCAGCGGTGCGAAAACCGTGAAGATGAAGCTTGGCCATCACGGTGGCAACCATCCGGTGAAAGACCTCGATAACAATACTGTGATGATCACCGCGCAGAACCACGGTTTTGCCGTCGATGAAACCAACCTGCCGGCTAACCTGCGCGTGACCCATGTTTCCCTGTTTGACCAGACCGTACAGGGCATTCACCGCACCGACAAACCGGCGTTCAGCTTCCAGGGACATCCGGAAGCCAGCCCAGGCCCGCACGATGCGGCGCCGCTGTTCGATCACTTTATCGAACTGATCGAAGCTTACCGTTCTAACGCGAAGTAATCAGGAGCCCACGATGCCAAAACGTACTGACATAAAATCTATCCTGATCCTTGGCGCTGGCCCGATTGTGATTGGCCAGGCATGTGAATTCGACTATTCAGGTGCGCAGGCGTGTAAAGCGCTGCGTGAAGAGGGTTACCGCGTCATTCTGGTGAACTCTAACCCGGCCACCATCATGACCGACCCGGAAATGGCGGATGCGACCTACATCGAGCCTATCCACTGGGAAGTGGTGCGTAAAATCATTGAAAAAGAGCGCCCGGATGCGGTGCTGCCGACCATGGGTGGCCAGACCGCGCTGAACTGTGCGCTGGAGCTGGAGCGCCAGGGTGTGCTGGCCGAGTTTGGCGTGACCATGATTGGTGCCACCGCCGATGCGATTGATAAAGCCGAAGACCGTCGCCGCTTCGATGTGGCGATGAAGAGCATCGGCCTGGATACCGCACGTTCCGGTATCGCGCACACCATGGAAGAAGCGCTGGCGGTAGCGGAAGAGGTCGGTTTCCCGTGCATCATTCGTCCGTCGTTTACCATGGGCGGCACCGGTGGCGGTATCGCTTACAACCGCGAAGAGTTTGAAGAGATTTGCGAGCGCGGCCTCGATCTGTCGCCAACCAATGAGCTGCTGATTGATGAGTCGCTGATTGGCTGGAAAGAGTACGAGATGGAAGTGGTGCGTGATAAAAACGACAACTGCATCATCGTCTGCTCGATTGAAAACTTTGACGCGATGGGGATTCACACCGGTGACTCCATCACCGTGGCGCCTGCCCAAACGCTGACGGATAAAGAGTATCAAATCATGCGTAACGCCTCGCTGGCGGTACTGCGTGAAATCGGTGTCGAAACCGGCGGTTCCAACGTCCAGTTCTCGGTGAACCCGAAAGATGGCCGCCTGATCGTCATTGAGATGAACCCGCGTGTGTCGCGTTCTTCAGCGCTGGCCTCGAAAGCGACCGGCTTCCCGATTGCCAAAGTCGCGGCCAAGCTGGCGGTGGGCTTTACCCTCGATGAACTGATGAACGACATCACCGGTGGCCGTACGCCGGCCTCGTTCGAGCCGTCCATCGACTACGTCGTCACCAAGATTCCCCGCTTCAACTTCGAGAAGTTTGCCGGTGCCAATGATCGTCTGACCACGCAGATGAAGTCGGTCGGTGAAGTGATGGCGATTGGCCGCACGTTCCAGGAATCGATGCAGAAAGCGCTGCGCGGTCTGGAAGTGGGCGCCAGCGGTTTCGACCCGAAAGTGGATCTGGATGATGGCGAAGCCCTGACCCGTATCCGCCGCGAGCTGAAAGATGCCGGTTCTGACCGCATCTGGTATATCGCTGATGCGTTCCGTGCCGGCATGTCAGTCGACGGCGTGTTCAACCTGACCAACGTTGACCGCTGGTTCCTGGTGCAGATTGAAGAGCTGGTGCGCCTGGAAGAGCAGGTGGCGCGCGAAGGTGTTAACTCGCTGAGCGCGGATTTCCTGCGTGCGCTGAAGCGTAAAGGCTTTGCCGATGTGCGCCTGGCAACGCTGGCGGGCGTGGCGGAGAGTGAAATCCGCAAGCTGCGTCATCAGTTCAACCTGCATCCGGTTTACAAGCGCGTGGATACCTGTGCGGCAGAGTTCGCCACGGACACCGCCTACATGTACTCCACCTATGAAGAAGAGTGCGAAGCCAATCCTAATCAGGATCGCGACAAGATCATGATTCTGGGCGGCGGGCCAAACCGTATCGGTCAGGGCATTGAGTTCGATTACTGCTGCGTGCATGCGGCGCTGGCGCTGCGTGAAGACGGTTACGAAACCATTATGGTCAACTGTAACCCGGAAACCGTGTCAACCGATTACGATACCTCAGATCGTCTCTACTTTGAGCCGGTAACGCTGGAAGACGTGCTGGAGATCGTGCGCATCGAGCAGCCAAAAGGCGTTATCGTGCAGTACGGTGGCCAGACGCCGCTGAAGCTGGCGCGCGCGCTGGAAGCGGCTGGCGTGCCGGTGATTGGTACCAGTCCGGATGCCATTGACCGCGCGGAAGACCGTGAGCGTTTCCAGCAGGCAGTGGATCGCCTGAAACTGAAACAGCCAGCTAACGCCACGGTGGCGACGCTGGAACAGGCGGTAGAGAAAGCCGCAGGGATTGGCTATCCGCTGGTGGTGCGTCCTTCTTATGTGCTGGGCGGCCGGGCGATGGAAATCGTCTATGACGAAGTGGATCTTAAGCGCTACTTCCAGACTGCGGTGTCCGTGTCCAACGATGCGCCAGTGCTGCTGGATCGCTTCCTTGATGACGCGGTGGAAGTGGACGTCGATGCGATTTGCGACGGCGAACGCGTGCTGATTGGTGGCATCATGGAACACATTGAGCAGGCGGGCGTGCACTCCGGTGACTCGGCCTGTTCGCTGCCAGCGTACACCCTGAGCACTGAGATTCAGAACGTGATGCGCCAGCAGGTGGAAAAGCTGGCGTTCGAACTCAACGTACGTGGCCTGATGAACGTGCAGTTTGCGGTCAAGGACAACGAAGTTTACCTGATTGAGGTCAACCCACGTGCCGCGCGTACCGTGCCGTTTGTCTCCAAAGCCACCGGCGTGCCGCTGGCGAAAGTGGCTGCGCGCGTGATGGCTGGCAAAACCCTGGCTGAACAGGGCGTGACCGAAGAGGTGATTCCGCCGTACTACTCGGTAAAAGAAGTGGTGCTGCCGTTCAACAAATTCCCGGGTGTGGACCCGATTCTTGGTCCGGAAATGCGTTCGACCGGTGAAGTGATGGGCGTGGGCCGCACCTTCGCGGAAGCATTCAGCAAAGCTATGCTCGGCGCGCAGAGCAATATGAAGAAGCAGGGGCGTGCGCTGCTGTCGGTGCGTGAAGGCGACAAGAAACGTATTGTTGACCTGGCCGCGAAGCTGCAGAAGTTTGGCTTCGAGCTGGATGCGACGCACGGTACCGCCGTGGTGCTGGGTGAAGCCGGCATCAATCCGCGCCTGGTGAACAAGGTGCACGAAGGGCGTCCGCACATTCAGGATCGCCTGAAGAACGGTGAGTACACCTACATCGTCAACACCACCGCAGGACGCCAGGCGATTGAGGATTCTAAACTGATTCGCCGCAGCGCGCTGCAGTACAAAGTGCATTACGACACCACGCTGAACGGTGGTTTTGCTACCGCGATGGCGCTGAATGCGGATCCGACCGAAAAAGTGATTTCGGTGCAGGAAATGCACGCGCAGATTAAAGGCTAAACCGCCTGCTCTGTGACTAAACGGCCCCGCGCGGGCCGTTTTTTTTGGCCTGTTTTGCCTGTGCTGCATAAGGTTATACGTTACAAATCTATTGATTTGACATAATTTTTATCAGTTGATGCGAAACCAGTTACATTCAGGCGCATCCGCACAAAATTATAAATACCTCTCCGCTAAGCGCACCGTACTATTCCGCAGCTCAATCATAGAGCGCTCACCTTTACGGGATATAAAAATGAAAATGCGTGCTTTCACTCTCAGCGCAGTGGCTGCGTTACTTGTTGCTGCACCTCTCGCCAGTCAGGCGGAAATCACCCTGCTGAAGCAGGATCCGCAGGCCGGCGATCCGCTTAGCCGTCTCGATTTCAAAGTGGGCGGCAGTATTCGTCCGCAGTATCTGCATCAGAACGGGGTTAACGATAAATCGTATAAGCGTAACGGCTACGACGGCGGTTCACGTTTCCGCTTCAGCGCCAACTACTATCTGTTTGACGATGTCAGCTGGGTGGGTTACTACGAGCTGGGCGTTAACTTCCCGGCCTGGTGGGGCTGGGATAACCACTATGCGGACGGTGCCCACAACACCACGCGTCGCCAGCTGTATACCGGTTTCAAAAGCGCATCGCTGGGCGAGCTCTATTTTGGCCAGCAGAACAGCGTTTATTACGATGTCGTCGGCGCTAAAACCGATATCTGGGACTACGATATGCTGGCCCAGGCACCGGGCAACGGCATCAACGGTGACTACGACGGATCTTACCGCTCGCGTAAGATGCTGAAGTATAAAAACACCTTTGGCGATGCGGATGTCTATGCCGCTTATTTGTTTGAAGATGACGATTATCTGCCGGGCAACGGCCTGCGCTACAAGCGTAAGGGCGGCGGTTCGCTGGGTGTGAACTATCACATCACCAAAGATCTGGCGTGGGGCACCGCGTGGAACTACACCCGCGCGGATATCCGCAATCCGGGCAATGGCGACAGCAAGCGTTACGACCAGAATATCTACGGCACCGCGCTGAGCTGGACGCCGGATAACTGGACGCTGTCCGCCGGTGCAGGCTGGTATGAGAACTTCTCGCCAACCAAACGCAACACCGTTAACAACTACTTCGCGGATGATGCGTGGGGCGTTGAATACTTCGCCGGTTATAAATTCCCGATCGGCCAGTATGCTGTGAAGAGCATCCAGCCTTACTTCATGGGCGATCGTCTGGAGTTCGTCAACGGACGTAACTACAAGCGTATCGATAACGGCGTGGGCGTCAGCGCGCAGCTCGACTACGGTTTCCGCGTCGACTACGAGTACGTGATCACCTCCAGTACCGATAAATCACTGGGCAACGTTAATCTGGTGCGCCTGCGCTACGATTTCTGATGCGTAAATCAACGGCTCCTGCGGGAGCCGTTTTTTTTGGGGCGGGCACAGTGCGCTTTTCTTTACACAGCGCGCGGTCAGCGTGGAGCATCACCCTGAGTTGTAGCGTCTTCACCGCGAATTCTGGCGGCTCTTTCCGCTAACGGCCGCAAAGCCGGAGTAAAACTCTGTCGCTCAGACAAAACGCCGAGCCAAGCGGGCTTTACGTAAATAGCACGGTCGTCCTATCGACGAAAGTTTCACCTTTACGTATCATTGCGCCAATTTTTTTCCTGTAGGTCTTTTAACATGATTAGTTTGATCGCGGCACTGGCAGCAGATCGTATTATTGGCATGGAAAACGCCATGCCATGGCACCTGCCTGCCGACCTCGCGTGGTTCAAGCGCAACACGCTGAACAAACCGGTGATTATGGGCCGTCTGACCTTTGAATCGATTGGTCGCCCGTTACCGGGACGCCTGAATATTGTGGTCAGCAGCCAGCCCGGCAACCATGACGGCGTGACCTGGGTGACGTCGCCGGAAGAGGCAATTGCCGCAGCGGGTGAGGCAGAAGAGATCATGGTGATTGGCGGTGGCCGGATTTATGCGCAGATGCTGGCGCGCGCCGATCGTCTCTATCTGACGCATATCGATGCGGAAGTGGAAGGCGACACCCAGTTCCCGGATTACGAGCCGGACGAGTGGCAGTCGACGTTCAGTGAGTTCCACGATGCCGATGCGCAGAATTCGCACAGTTACTGCTTTGAGATTCTGGATCGCCGCCGTTGATTGTGGCCAGGTGCGCATGAATGCGCAGCCTGTAAAAACGGTGCAATATGAATGCGCAGCCTGTAAAGGCAGGGATCAATCGCTGTTTATGACGCGATAAACCTGCGCAATATCAGGCTGATGGCTGTCACGGTACAGATTGTCTTTGTAGGGTCGCCATTTATGGCGACCGAAAAAAAGCCCCGCTAACATCGCGGGGCTTTTTGTTTACTGCATATCGCTCAGGGGGGAGGGCGCATTCACCGCGCTTTCCGCCATGGCCTGGTCACGGTTCGAGACCTGGGTGTAATACTGGCCACTCTCCCAGTGCAGCAGGGTCAGCGTTCCGCCCCAGCAGCAGCCGGTGTCGAGCCCGATCACATGCTCTGGCGTGCCTTTTCCTTCCAGCGAAGCCCAGTGACCAAAGATTTGCGTATAATCGCTGCTGATTTTGCCGGGCACCTGGAACCACGGTTTCAGCGGCGGCGGCGCTGAGGCGGGTGCCTCTTTGCAGATCATATCGAGCTGACCATTGGGGAAACAGAAGCGCATGCGCGTCAGCGCATTGGTGCTAAAACGCAGGCGCGCCAGTCCGCTCAGTTCCGGTGTCCAGTTGTTCGGCATGTCGCCATACATGGCATCGAGAAACAGCGGATAGCTGTCGCTGGATAAGACCGCCTCAACTTCGCGCGCGCACTGCTGTGCCGTCTCCAGATCCCACTGCGGCGTAATGCCAGCATGCGCCATCAGCAGCTTTTTCTCTTCATCTACCTGCAGCAGCGGCTGGCGCCGCAGCCAGTTAATCAGCTCGTCGGCATCGTCCGCTTCCAGCAGGGGCGTCAGGCGATCCTTGGGCTTGTTACGGCTGATACCGGCATACACTGCCAGCAAATGCAGGTCATGGTTGCCCAGCACCATGCGCACACAGTCTCCGAGCGACCTGACGTAGCGCAGCACTTCAAGCGAACCCGGACCGCGCGCCACCAGGTCGCCGGTCAGCCATAGCTCGTCCTGCTGCGCATCAAAATTGACCTGCGCCAGCAGCGCACGTAATTCGTCATAACAGCCGTGAATATCGCCAATCAGGTATGTACTCATTAAGTCAGTCCGATGAAAACGCGCCGCCCGGACGGGCCGGGCGGAGGAGGAATTAGTGAATGTGGGTTTGCACCGCGAGGCGGAACACCGGAATCTCCACGTGGAAGGTCTCGCCCTCTTCGTCGATCATCACATAGTGTCCCTGCATGGTGCCCATCGGCGTTTCCAGAACCGCACCGCTGGTGTACTGAAACTCATTGCCGGGCGCGATATGCGGCTGCTCACCGACCACGCCCTCACCCTGCACTTCGGTCTCGCGCCCGTTGCCATTGGTGATCAGCCAGTAGCGGCTGCGCAGCTGCACGCTGTTGCGCCCGAGATTACGAATAGTGATGGTGTAGGCGAACACGTAGCGATCCTCATCGGGAGAGGATTGCGATTCCACATACTGACTCAGTACCTGAACACAAACGCGGGCCAGTTCACTCATGCACTCAGTTCTCCGCAGATTCAGCCTGATGATTGCCCAGCCAGTTTGCCAGCTGGCAATACTGCGCCACGGTGACATTTTCTGCCCGCAGCGAGGCGTCGATGTTGAGTTCATCCAGCGCACCGGCCGTAAACAGGTGTCCCAGGCTGTTACGCAGGGTTTTGCGTCGCTGACCAAACGCTTCGGTGGTGATACGGCTCAGTAAACGCACATCGCTGACCGGATACGGTGGCTGGGTAAAGGGCACCAGACGCACTACCGCCGAATCCACTTTCGGTGGCGGGGTGAACGATTGTGGTGGCACTTCCAGCACCGGAATCACCTGACAATAATATTGCGCCATCACGCTGAGACGCCCGTAAGCTTTACTGCCCGGGCCGGCTACCAGACGGTTAACCACCTCTTTTTGCAGCATGAAGTGCATATCTTTAATCGAACCAGTATAGCTGAAAAGGTGGAACATCAGCGGCGTCGAGATGTTGTACGGCAGGTTGCCAAACACGCGCAGCGGCTGACCCTGCTCCTTTGACAGCGCGGAGAAGTCGAAGGTCATCGCATCCTGCTGATAAATCGTCAGCTTAGGACCGAGGAACGGGTGCGTCTGCAAACGCGCGGCAAGGTCGCGGTCCAGCTCGACGACAGTCAGCGCATCAAGACGCTCGCCCACCGGCTCGGTTAACGCACCCAGCCCTGGGCCAATCTCCACCATGGCTTCACCCTTTTGCGGATGAATAGCGGAGACGATGCTGTCGATAATGTACTGATCGTTCAGGAAGTTCTGCCCGAAACGTTTACGGGCGTAGTGCCCCTGATGGACGCGATTATTCATTACTGCTCTTGATCATAGTGATGGCGAGGTTAAGCGCCGTAATAAAGCTGCCCGGCTCTGCGCTGCCCAGACCGGCGAGTTCCAGCGCGGTGCCGTGGTCAACAGAGGTACGGATAAATGGCAGGCCGAGGGTGATATTCACCGCGCGACCAAATCCCTGAAATTTTAGCACCGGCAGGCCCTGGTCGTGATACATCGCCAGCACTGCATCAGCGTGCTGCAGATATTTCGGCTGAAACAGCGTATCGGCCGGTAACGGACCGGTGAGCTGCAGGCCCTGCTGGCGCAGTTCGTCGAGCGCCGGAATGATGGTATCGATCTCTTCCCGGCCCATGTGACCGCTTTCGCCGGCATGCGGGTTGAGGCCGCAGACAAAGATATGCGGCTGCGCAATGCCAAACTTACGCTGCAAATCCTGATGCAGGATGGTGATCACTTCATGCAGGCTGTCACGGGTGATGGCGTCCGCGACATCTTTCAGCGGCAGATGCGTGGTGGCCAGCGCCACGCGCAACGCTTCGGTCGCCAGCATCATCACCACGCGATCGCCACCGGCGCGCTCAGCGAAGAACTCGGTGTGACCGGTGAAGGGGATGCCGGCGTCATTGATCACACCTTTGTGCACCGGACCGGTTACCAGCGCGGCAAACTCGCCGCTGAGGCAGCCGTCGCAGGCGCGGGCCAGCGTCTCCAGTACGTAATGACCGTTGGCGACCGTCAGTTCGCCGGCGGTCACCGGCTGCGCCGTCGCGATGGGCAGCAGCGTCAGCGTACCGGCCTGCTGCGGCTGTGGTGCCACGCCGGGCTGATAGTCACGCAGCGTCAGCGGCAAACCCAGTTGAGCCGCGCGCTGGCGCAGCACGTCGCCGTCTGCGCACACCACCAGCTCAACCGGCCAGTCACGCTGAGCCAGCGCAACGGCGAGATCGGGACCAATCCCGGCGGGTTCGCCGGGCGTGATCGCCACACGATAATTACTGACCATTGCCATCCAGAATCTTCACGTAAGCACTGGCGCGCTGTTCCTGCATCCAGGTTTGCGCTTCTTCGGCAAACTTACGGTTGAACAGCAGACGGTAAGCGCGCTCTTTCTGCGCGGCATCGGTTTTATCCACCTGACGGGTATCCAGCAGCTGAATCAGGTGCCAGCCGAAGGAGGAGTGCACCGGCGCGCTGACCTGGCCTTTCTGCAGCTTCAGCAGCGCATCACGGAACGCCGGATCGTAGATTTCCGGTGACGCCCAGCCGAGGTCGCCGCCCTGGTTCGCTGAACCCGGATCGTCGGAGAACTGTTTCGCGGCAGCGGCGAAGGTGGTTTTGCCACTCTTGATGTCTGCGGCAATCTGTTCAATCTTCTGACGTGCCTGATCGTCGGTAAGGATCGGTGACGGCTTCAGCAGAATGTGGCGGGCATGCACTTCGGTGACCGAAATGTTTTTGCTCTCGCCGCGCAGATCGTTCACTTTCAGGATATGGAAGCCAACGCCAGAGCGGATTGGGCCGACGATGTCGCCTTTCTTCGCGCTGCTCAGCGCCTGCGAGAATAGCGTTGGCAGCTCTTCAATTTTGCCCCAGCCCATGTTGCCGCCTTTCAGCGCCTGCGGATCGGCAGAGTAGGTCACGGCCAGTTTACCGAAATCGGCACCGCCTTTCAGTTCACCCACCAGCTGACGCGCCAGCGCTTCCTGGTCGTCAACCTGCTGCTGAGTTGGATTTTCCGGCAGCGGCAGCAGAATCTGACTGATGTTAAGTTCGGTGCCCTGGGTATTCTGCGAGCCGATCTGCTTAGCCAGCGTATCCACTTCCTGCGGCAGAATGGTGACGCGACGACGCACTTCATTGTTACGCACTTCAGAGATCAGCATCTCTTTGCGGATCTGCGCGCGATAATCGTTGTAGTTCATCCCGTCATAGGCCAGACGGCTGCGCAGCTGATCAACGCTCATGCGGTTCTGCGCGGCGATATTCTGTATCGCCTGATCCAGTTGCTGATCGCTCACCTGCAGACCGGCTTTTTCGCCCATCTGCAGAATGATGGCGTCCATGACCTGGCGTTCAAGGATCTGATGACGCAGGGTTTTGTCATCCGGCAGCTGCTGACCAGCCTGCTGCGCCTGTGACTTCACCGTGCGCAGCATGTTGTCTACGTCACTTTCCAGCACCACGCCGTTGTTCACGACTGCGGCAACTTTATCGACCATCTGTGGGGCTGCGAACGCAGTGTTAGCGGTAATCGCCACACCAAGAATCAGCATTCTCCAGTTCTTCATACTTTATCCATTGTTGTTTCCGCACTGCGGGATAGCCTGTCAAATATCACAACATCAGAAAGCGCGCTGATAAGGGATGATGCCCTGACGCAGCATTTCATTGGTGCCTAAGCCATAGTTAGAACTCAGACCACGCAGCTCAATGTTGAATGAGATTTGGTTGTCATACTTGCTGTCGTTGTTTTCCCAACCGTTGATCTTGCGTTCGTAACCCAGACGAATGGCGTAGCAGCAGGAGCTGTACTGCAGACCGACTAGCTGCTCGGCCGGACGGCTGTTACGGGTGTCATAGTAGTAACCTCCCACCAGCGACCAGGCATCGGCAATCGGCCAGCTGGCCGTGGCGCCCACCTGCGAGATACCGTTTTTGTAGATCGGGTTAGTGACATAGCTGGGGTTATTCAACGCCTGCGCCACATACTCCGGGCTGCTGTAGCGGTAGCTCAGCTGCACCATACGGTCGGCATCACGACGGTATTCCACAATGGCATTGCCCTGGGAAACGTTGTCCAGCCGCGTATCGTATTGCAAGCCACCGCGCACGCCCCAGCGATCGCTGACTTTCCAGTAAGTATCACCCGCCCACACCAGGCTACCGGTATCATCTTCTTTATTCGTCTGGTTTACGCCGGTACGAGACGGGGTAAACGAGTAGATTTGACCCACGGAAACGTTAAAACGTTCAACCAGATCGTTATCATAAATACGCGTGGTCACGCCGGTCGCCACTTCGTTAGACGAAGCGATACGATCGAGGCCGCTGTAGGTGCGATCGCGGAACAGGCCGGTGTAGTCGGTCTGCAGCAGCGTGGAGTCGTACGGATAGATGTTGCTCTGGTTGCGGTACGGGATATACAGGTACTGCACGCGCGGTTCCAGCGTTTGGGTGTAGCCTTCGGCCCAGTCCATATTGCGGTCAAATACCAGGCGACCATCTACCTTGAACTGTGGCAGGGTGCGGTTGACCGACTCTTTCAGCTGATTGGTGCGGGTGGTATCGATATTTTCGTTGTAGTAATTAACGTTATCCTGCTGGTAATGCGTCGCCAGCAGCTTTGCCTCGGTATCCAGGCTGGCCCAGCCGTTGGACAGCGGCAGGTTGAGCGTTGGCTCGATGTGCAAACGCGTCGCTTCCGGCATTCGGTTACTGACGTTAGTGAACTTCACCGCCTGCGCATAGATGCGACCGTCAAACGGCCCGATATCGTTCTGGTACAGATTGACATCCAGCTGCGGCATCGCCCGGTACACGTTCTGGCTGCTGGTATTACCAAACACCTGGAAGTCTTTGCTGGACAGCGTCGCATCCCAGTTGGTATCAGCGTAGCCTACGCTGAATTTCTGCGTGGCGTAGCCGTCAGTCGAGCTGTAGTACTTCGAATCAAGATCGTTGAAGTAATAAGGATCGCTGACTTTGGTGTAGTCCGCGTTGAAGCGCCAGTGCTGATCGTAGACGCCGGAGTGACGCCAGTAGAACAGCCAGCGGTCGTCGTTGCTGTCGTTCTGCACCGACGGTCGCGCGGCTTTATCTTTGTTGTACTGATTGTCAGACGGCAGATAGTCCAGCTCTAACAGGCCGGCACCAAACTGCGTCAGGTAGCGGAACTCGTTCTGCAACTGCAGACCGCGCTTGCTCATGTAGTGCGGCGTAATGGTGGCATCGGCCTGAGGCGCGATGTTCCAGTAGTACGGCAGCATGAATTCGAAGCCGTTATTGCTGCCGTATTTCGCGTTGGGGATCAGGAAGCCGGAGCGGCGGCGGTCGCCAATCGGCAGCTGCAGATACGGGCTGTAAAACACCGGCACGTTGCCGAGCTTGAAGCGCGCATTCCAGATCTCCGCCACTTCTTCTTCACGGTCCTGAATCACTTCCGAACCGACCACGCTCCAGCTGTTGGAACCCGGCAGACAGGAGGTAAAGCTGCCGTTTTCCAGAATGGTATAGCGGTTATTACCGCGCAGTTTCATCTGGTCAGCATCACCGCGACCCTGACGGCCGACCATCTGATAATTACCGTTCCACACGTTGGTGTCTTTGGTGTTCAGATTGGACCAGGCTTTCGGACCTTTCAGGATGACCTGGTTGTCGTCATAGTGCACATTACCCAGCGCATCGACGGTACGCACCGGCGTCGTTTGTCCGTCCTGCTGACGCTGATGCAACTGCATCTCGTCGGCAACCAGACGGCTGTTCCCCTGCTGCACATCAACATTGCCGGTGAACACCGCGTCGTTCGGATAGTTCCCTTTTGCTGAGTCAGAGTTGATGGTTACCGGCAGCGAATTCGCGTCGCCACTGACCAGCGGACGGTTGTAGCTCGGCACGCCCAGCATACACTGCGACATCAGATCGTCGGCCAGTGCATGCTGACTATAAAGCGCTGCACCAATCATGGTAGCCAGCAGGGTAGGTATACGTTTTTTCATACGCGGTTTCGATAATTCCATGAAAACTGGCATCATGCCGACAATCCGGACAGAGACTAACGTACCGCCCGGCGTTGCGCCAGTGTTAATCCTGCTCTGCCTGCGTTGCCGTTAGGCGCGGAGATAAATGACAGGTATGATAATGCAATTTTCAGCCGCAAGCATGGCGAATTGAGGAGTTTATGCGCTACTGGGGAAAAGTTATTGGTCTGGCTCTCGGCTTACTTTCCGGAGCAGGCTTTTGGGGCATCGTACTGGGTCTGATCATTGGTCATCTGTTTGACAAAGTGCGCAGCGTGAAGGGACAGGGCTACTTCGCCAATAATCAGGCGCGTCAGACGCTGTTCTTCAGCACCACGTTTCAGGTGATGGGCCATCTGACCAAGTCGAAAGGGCGCGTCACCGAAGCGGATATCCAGATTGCCTCTTTATTTATGGATCGCATGCAGCTGCATGGCGAGGCGCGTACTGCGGCGCAGCGTGCGTTTCGTGAAGGTAAGCAGAGCGAATATCCGTTACGTAACAAACTGCGCGAGCTGCGCAGCGCCTGCTTTGGCCGTTTCGACCTGATTCGGATGTTTCTGGAAATTCAAATCCAGGCGGCGTTTGCTGATGGTTCGCTGCATCCCAACGAGCGTCAGGTGCTGTACGTCATCGCGGAAGAGCTGGGGATTTCCCGCGCGCAGTTCGACCAGTTCCTGCGCATGATGGAGGGCGGCCAGCAGTTTGGTGGCGGTTCGTCGTACGGCGGCGGCGCTTATCAGCAGGCGAAACGTGGCCCGACGCTGGAAGATGCCTGCAGCGTGCTGGGGGTGAAAAGCAGCGACGACAGCACCACCATTAAGCGCGCCTACCGCAAGCTGATAGCCGAGCACCATCCGGATAAGCTGGTGGCGAAAGGTCTGCCGCCGGAGATGATGGAGATGGCGAAGCAGAAAGCGCAGGAAATTCAGGCCGCGTACGACCTGATTCGCAAAGAGAAGGGCTTTAAATAAGGGGCGGCGGCCCCTTAAAAATCAGCCGGCTGGCGAAACGTCATGCTGTTGCCAAACGCCGGATGGGTAATGGTCAGCGATTCGGCGTGCAGCTGCAGGCGTGGCGCCATGGCTAACGCCTCGGGATGGGCATAGAAGCGATCGCCGAGAATCGGATGCCCCAGCGCCAGCAGATGCACGCGCAGCTGGTGTGAACGGCCGGTGATCGGCTTCAGCTGCACCCGCGCGCTGTTATCGGCGTCATACGCCAGCACCTGATACTCCGTCTGCGCCGGCTTACCCAGCTCCACACTCACCATCTGCTTCGGCCGGTTAGGCCAGTCGCAAATCAGCGGCAGATCGATCATGCCCTGTTCCGCTGCCGGATGTCCCCAGACGCGCGCCACGTACTGCTTCGCGGGCTCGCGCTCGCGAAACTGCCGCTTCAGCTCGCGCTCAGCCGCCTTGGTCAGCGCCACCACAATCACACCGCTGGTGGCCATATCGAGCCGGTGCACCGACTCCGCCTGCGGAAAATCACGCTGGATGCGCGTCATCACGCTGTCCTTGTGCTCCTCAAGGCGGCCAGGCACCGACAGCAAACCGCTCGGCTTGTTAACCACCATGATGTGCTCGTCCTGATACAGAATATGCAGCCAGGGGTCGAGCGGCGGATTGTAGGGTTCCATCAGCATGATTCAGCGCGGCCTCAGCGATTATTGGTGTGTCACAACGATCAGACGCAGCGCATCCAGCCGCCAGCCGGCTTCACCGAGGCTGGCCAGCACCTGCTCGCGGTTGCTCTCCAGCGCATCAACCTCATCATCACGGATGTTGGGGTTGACCGCTTTCAGCGCTTCAAGGCGCGACAGCTCGGCGCTCAGCTTCTCATCGGCCTCAACTTTGGCCGCCGCAATCAGCGCCTGCGCTTCCGGCACGATGACTTTTTCCGCCTGCGTCAGAATGTGATGCACATCCTGCTGCACCGCATTCACCAGCTTGCTGCCGGTATGGCGATTGACTGCGTTGAGCTGACGGTTAAAGCTTTCGAACTCCACCTTGCCGGCGAGGTTATTTCCGGCGCGATCCATCAGCAGGCGGACCGGCGTGGGCGGCAGGAAGCGGGTAAGCTGCAGGTGCTTCGGCGCCTGTGCTTCGACCACATAGATCATCTCTACCAGCAGCGTGCCCACCGGCAGCGCCTTGTTCTTCAGCAGCGACAGCGCACAGCTGCCGGTATCGCCGGAGAGAATCAGGTCGAGGCCGTTGCGAATCAGCGGATGTTCCCAGGTAATGAACTGGGTATCTTCGCGTGACAGCGCCTGGTTACGGTTAAAGGTTACGGTGCAGCCATCTTCCGGCAGGCCGGGGAAATCCGGCACCAGCATGTGGTCAGACGGCGTCAGGACGATCAGGTTATCGCTGCGATCTTCCTGGTTGATCCCGACGATATCAAACAGGTTGAGCGCAAAGTTCACCAGCTCGGTGTCGTTATCCTGCTCGCCGATGGCATCAGCCAGCGCCTGCGCGGCTTCGCCGCCGTTCGAGTTCAGCTCCAGCAGACGGTCGCGCCCCTGCTCCAGCTGCGCCTTCAGCGTGTCGTGCTGTTTGCGGCTCTGGGCGATAAAGTCGTCCAGCCCCTGCGGGTTGTCCGGTGCGGCCAGATACTCAATCAGCTGCGGGTAGGCGCTGTCGTAGATGGTGCGGCCGGTCGGGCAGGTGTGCTCAAACGCGTCCAGCCCTTCGTGGTACCAGCGCAGCAGCACTGCCTGGGCGGTTTTCTCCAGCCACGGCACCAGAATCTGGATGTCATGCAATTGGCCGATACGATCAAGACGGCCGATACGCTGCTCGAGCAGATCCGGGTTAAACGGTAAATCGAACATCACCAGCCGGCTGGCGAACTGGAAGTTACGCCCTTCCGAGCCGATCTCCGAACACAGCAGCACCTGGGCGCCATCTTCCTGCGAAGCGAAGAAGGCGGCCGCGCGGTCGCGTTCGATGATTGATAGTCCTTCATGGAACACCGCGGCGCGGATGCCTTCGCGCTCGCGCAGCACCTGCTCCAGCTGCAGCGCAGTGGCGGCTTTGGCGCAAATCACCAGCACTTTCTCTTTACGGTTGCTGGTGAGGTAGCCCATCAGCCACTCAACGCGCGGGTCGAAGTTCCACCAGGTGCCGCTGTCGCCTTCAAATTCCTGATAAATCTGCTCGGGATACAGCATGTCGCGCGCGCGCTCTTCCGCCGTTTTGCGCGCCGCCATAATGCCGGAGACTTTAATCGCCGTCTGATACTGCGCCGGCAGCGGCAGGCGAATCTGATGCAGTTCGCGTTTCGGGAAACCCTTCACGCCGTTACGCGTGTTACGGAACAGCACGCGGCTGGTGCCGTGGCGATCCATCAGCATCGAAATCAGCTCTTTACGCGCGTCGTCTTTGCCGTCGCGATCGCTGTTCGCCACCTGCAGCAGCGGCTCGATGTCCTGCTCGCCGACCAGATCGTTGATCAGGTTCATCTCGTCTTTGCTGATGGCGTGATCGGCCAGCAGCGAACTGACGGCGTCAGCCACCGGGCGGTAGTGCTGCTGCTCGGCCACGAACTGCGCGAAATCGTGGAAACGATTCGGGTCCAGCAGGCGCAGACGGGCAAAGTGGCTCTCCATGCCGAGCTGCTCCGGCGTCGCGGTCAGCAGCAGCACGCCGGCGGTCTTTTCCGCCAGCTGTTCGATAACCTGATATTCGCGGCTCGGCGCGGCTTCGCTCCACGCCAGATGGTGCGCTTCGTCGACCACCAGCAGGTCCCAGTCAGCTTCGGCCAGCAGCTCCAGCCGCTGCTTATTGCGGCGGACAAAATCCAGCGAGCAGATAATCAGCTGCTCGGTATCAAACGGGTTGTCGCTGTCGTGCTGCGCTTCGGTGTAGCGATCGTCGTCAAACAGGGCAAAGCGCAGGTTGAAGCGGCGCAGCATTTCCACCAGCCACTGGTGCTGGAGGGTTTCCGGCACCACGATCAGCACGCGCTCGGCGCGTCCGGCCAGCAGCTGCTGCTGGATAATCATCCCGGCTTCAATGGTTTTACCCAGGCCGACTTCATCGGCCAGCAGCACGCGCGGCGCGTGACGGCGACCGACGTCATGCGCGATGTGCAGCTGATGCGGAATCAGGTTGGTGCGCATGCCGCGCAGGCCGCTAATCGGCAGGCGATACTGTTCGCTCTGGTATTTGCGTGCGCGGAAGCGCAGGGCGAAGCGATCCATGCGGTCCAGCTGGCCGGCAAACAGGCGATCCTGTGGCTTGCTGAACACCAGTTTGCTGTCGAGCATCACTTCGCGCAGCACCACGTTGCTTTCGTCGGTATCAAGACGCGTGCCGATGTAAGTCACTAAATCGTTTTCGTTGCGGACTTCATCAACCTGCATCTGCCAGCCTTCGTGGCTGGTGACGGTATCACCCGGATTAAAAATCACGCGGGTGACCGGAGAATCATTACGGGCATAGAGGCGGTTTTCGCCGGTGGCGGGAAACATCAGTGTGACCATGCGCGTATCCAGCGCCACGACTGTCCCCAGTCCCAGCTCACTTTCCGTATCACTAATCCAGCGTTGACCCAGTGTAAAAACCATATATTTTTTGCTCGATTCTCTAAAAGATAGAAAGACGTTCGCCTGCTCTCAGACAATACCCCACCGCCAGACAGTTATCTGGTCAGCTGGTGCACGCGGTGAGAATCAGGAAGGGCGCTATGGTACTGGATGGCAGGGCATTCGTCACCTGTCAAAAAAGCCCCAGTTGCCCGGTGATCAGTGTAGCAAAGTCATCGCCGACAAACGGTAAAATCCCCTCGGCGATCGGCTTTAGCTGTTTGCTGACGTAATGATCGTAATCCAGCGGCGTGCTGCGCGCTTCCAGCGGCTCTGGCCCGGCGGTGGCCATGACGTAGCGGATCGATCCGCCGTTCTGATACTGCAGCGGACGCTGCAGTTTACGGTTATGTTCATCGGCGAGGCGCGCGGCACGCACGTGGGGCGGCACGTTGCGTTCGTAATCTTTCAGCGGCCGGCGCAGGCGCTTTTTATACACCAGCAGATCGTCCAGCTCACCGGCCAGCAGCTGTGCTACCGTGTCGCGAATGTAGTCCTGCCAGGGTTCACCGCGGAAGATGCGGCCATACAGCGTCTGCTGGAACTGCTGCGCCAGCGGCGTCCAGTCGGTGCGCACCGATTCCAGCCCCTTAAACACCAGCCGCTCGTCGCCGTCGCGGCGAATCAGTCCGGCATAGCGCTTTTTACTGCCCTGTTCGGCCCCGCGTATGGTTGGCATCAGGAAGCGGCTGAAGTGGGTTTCGTACTCCAGCTCCAGCGCGCTGTCGAGACCGTAAGTCTGCTGCAGATGCTGTTGCCACCAGCGATTGACGTGCCCGGCCAGCCGCTGGCCGATCGCGGCGGCATCGGCTTCGCTGTGGGCGTTTTTCAACCAGACAAAAGTAGAATCGGTGTCACCGTAAATCACGTCAAAACCTTCGGCTTCAATCAGCTCACGCGTTTGCTGCATGATGGCGTGGCCGCGCAGGGTAATCGACGAAGCAAGGCGCGGATCGAAAAACCGACAGGCGCTGGTGCCAAGTACGCCATAAAAAGCGTTCATGATGATTTTCAGCGCCTGCGACAGCGGCTGGTTGCCGTCACGTTTGGCGGCCTCGCGCCCCTGCCAGATCTGCCCGACAATCGCCGGTAAACAGTGGGTGCGGCGCGAAAAGCGCGCGTGGCGAAAACCGGGAACCGAATCGGCGTCATCCGGATGCGCCAGGCCTTCGACCAGCCCGACCGGATCAATCAGAAAGGTGCGGATGATCGACGGATAGAGGCTTTTATAATCCAGCACCAGTACCGAATCATACAGTCCGGGGCGCGAATCCATTACGTAGCCGCCAGGGCTGGCTTCCGGTGCCACTTCGCCGAGATTAGGCGCGACAAAGCCGGCGCGGTGCATTCGCGGAATATACAGGTGGCTGAACGCCGCCACCGATCCGCCGTGGCGATCCACTGCCAGGCCATTGACGGTAGCGCGCTCCAGCAAAAACGGCATGATCGCGGTGTGCTGGAAAATACGCGTAACCAGCTCGCAATCCTTCAGGTTGTAGGTGGCCAGCGCCGGTTTGTCGTGGGCAAAGCGCCAGTTGATCTCTTCCATGCGCTGCCACGGGTTGTTGATGGCTTTGCCTTCGCCCAGCAGCTCGCGCGACACCGCTTCGAGGCTGAATGAGGCGAAGTCCCAGAACGCCGATTTCAGCGCCTCGATACCGTCAATCACCAGCCGGCCGCTGGCCTGAGCGAAGAACACGCCGGGCTTAAAGCCGTGCTCGCGCCACTCCAGCGGCTGCTGCTGACGGCCAAGACGCAGCGGAATACCGTAGCGGTCGGCATGTTTTTGCAGCACGCGCAGGTCAAACTGCACCACGTTCCAGCCGATGATGACATCGGGATCGTGACGGGCGAACCAGGCGTTAAGCTGCTCCAGCAGCTGTGGCCGGCTGTCGAGGTAAATCAGCTCAAAATCCAGCTGGCTGGCATCACCGTTCGGGGGGCCGAGCATATACACCTGGCGCTGGCCGCAGCCCTCCAGCCCGATGCAGTACAGCTCGCCGTGCTCGGTGGTTTCGATGTCGAGCGACACCCATTTCAGCTGCGGACGGTAATCGGGATGCGGCTTGAGGCGCGCGTTGACGAGGCTGTCGCCGCGCGGCTCGCCGCTGAACCACACCGGCGCCGTGATAAAGCGCTCCATCAGGTAGCGTTCCGGCGGGCGGATATCTGCTTCATACACCGCAATGCCGTTTTCACGCAGGCGTTTTTCGATGCTTTGCAGCTGTCGGTGGCTGCGGCAATAGAGTCCCAGCACCGGTCGGCGCCGGAAATCTTTCAGATCCAGCGGTTGCAGGCGCGTATGGCGCTCGTCGCGAATCAGCGCTTCGGTTTGCGCCTGGAACTCCTGGGGAATAAACGCCACTGACTCCTGCGCAGGCAGCACCAGGCGCTGCGGGCCCTGGTCGGTGGCCAGCCACAGCACCACTTCGCTGCCGGTCGGGGTATCCCGCCAGTGGCGAGTCAGCAAAAATCCTGCGCGCGGTTCGGTCACGTTAACTCCGGAGAATGAATTCATTTCAGTATATCATGGATGTTTATACAGTGTACTGCCGGTGGTGCCGTCGTCCGCGCGGCGCGGGCGTGCGGCAGCGCGGGGAATTGCTTGACGCTGTGGGGCTGTCTCAGGACAATCCAGCCTCTATATTCCGCAGAGGATAGTTATGGAAGCCTGGATCCAACACCTGTTTACGCAATCGCTGGAGTACGCGCTGATTGCCGTGGCGCTGGTGACCTTTCTTGAGTCGCTGGCGTTTGTCGGCCTGCTGCTGCCGGGAACGGTCCTGATGGCCAGCCTCGGCGCGCTGGTGGGCAGCGGACAAATCGGGCTCTATCCGGCGTGGGCCGCCGGGCTGGCCGGCTGTCTGATTGGCGACTGGGTGTCGTACGGCATTGGCTGGAAATTCCAGGGACCGCTGCACCGCTGGAAATACCTGCAAAAATACAAAGGGCTGCTGGATAAAACCGAGCACGCGCTGCATCAGCACAGTATGTTTACCATCCTCGTGGGGCGCTTTGTCGGACCGACGCGTCCGCTGATTCCGCTGGCGGCCGGCATGCTGGAGCTGCCGGTGCGTAAATTCCTGCCGCCGAACATTATCGGCTGCATCCTGTGGCCGCCGGCCTACCTGATGCCGGGCATTCTGGCGGGCGTGGCGATCGACGTGCCGCAGGCGGCGCAGGGCGACAGCTTCAAATGGCTGCTGCTGGCGGTGGCGCTGCTGCTGTGGATCGGCGGCTGGCTGCTGTGGCGCTGGTGGCGCAGCGGCAAAAGCGTCGACTGGGCTACGCCTTATCTGCCGCAGGCGCGGCTGCGCTGGCTGGCTCCGCTAATGGCGCTCATCGGTGTGGGTGCCTTTATTGCGCTATTGTTCCACCCGATGATGCCAATTTTCCTGCAGCTGCTGTGGAAGGTGTTCTTCGCTTAACGCGGTGATACGCCAAGGATGGCGGCCGCCGGGCTTTCTCCGCGCAGCAGGCTGGCGGTGCTGCCATCCCAGTACACCCGACCGTCAACAATCACCAGGCTGCGTGACGCAATCTGCTGCGCATCCTCCAGACTGTGCGACACCATCAGCAGCGTGATAGTGCGCGCCTCGCACACCGCGCGCACCAGCTGTAACATCTCGCTGCGCAGCGCCGGATCGAGTGCCGAAAACGGTTCGTCCAGCAGCAGTACCGGCTGATTGCGCAGCAGGCAGCGCGCCAGCGCCACGCGCTGGCGCTGACCGCCGGAGAGCTGGCCGGGCAGACGCGTCAGCATCGATTCCAGCCCGGTTTGCTCCGCAATCTGCTGTACCTGCTGCTGCTGTTCGCGCGTCAGCTTCAGGCCGGGATGCAGGCCCAGCCCCAGATTTTGCTGCACCGTCAGGTGCGGAAACAGATTGTTATCCTGAAACAGCATCGATACCGGTCGCGCGGAAGGCACGCTGCGGGTGTGGTCGACGCCATCGATCAGCAGGCTGCCCTGACTCACCGGCAGAAAGCCGCCGAGCAGGCTCAGCAGGGTACTTTTGCCCGCGCCGCTCGGGCCGAGAATGGCGAGACGTTCACCGGCCTGTGCGCTAAAGCTGAAGCGCATCGGCAGATGCTGGTAGAGATAAGTAAGGTTATTCAGTGTCAGCATGGCGACCCGGTAATTTTTCCATCAGCGTAAACAGCAGCAGGCATAACAGCAGCAGTAGCAGCGCGGTTACCGCGCCATCGGCACCGCGATAGGCGCCAATCTGCTGGAACAGATAAAACGGCAGGGTGCGGAAATCGGCGCTGCCGAACAGCGCCACCACGCCGAAGTCCCCAATCGACAGCACGCAGGCAAAGGCCAGCGCCTGTGCCAGCGGACGTTTCAGCGCCCGCAGTTCAATCAGCCGCAGGCGAGTAAACCCACTGATGCCCAGCGAGGCGCACAGCTGAGCGTAGCGCGCGCTGAGATCGCGCATCGGATTTTCCAGCACTTTCATGGCGTAGGGGATGGCGATCAGCGCGTTGGTGAAGATCACCAGCGCATCGGCACGCTGCGGCAGGCCAACGGTGGCGTTGAACAGCAGAAAGAACCCGCTTGCCAGCACGATGCCCGGCATCGCCAGAATCAGCATTCCGCTGAGTTCCATGGCCTGCGCGGCGAAGCGCTGCTGACGCTGGCGCAGTTCGCGACTGCTCCACAGCAGCATCATGGTCAGCAGCACGCACAGCACACCGGCACCGAGTGCGATACGCAGCGACGTCCACGTGGCCTGCCATAGCGCGGGCTGTTGCAGCGCGCCGGCAATGCCGCCCCGTAAGCCGTCGACCAGTACCGCCGCCAGCGGTGGCAGCAGTAACAGTAGTGCCAGCGTAATCAGCAACGTATCCGCGACGCGTGCGCGCCAGGAATCCTGCGGATCGCGCCAGCCGTGCACCGTCTGGCTACCGGCCGGAATCGCTTTACTGAAGCGCTGGCTGAGCAGCACCAGCAGCAGACAGCAGCCGAGCTGCAACAATGCCAGCAGCGCGGCGCGGCCGGGATCGTAATCAAAGCTAAGCGCCTGATAAATGGCCAGCTCCAGCGTGGTGGCCTGCGGACCGCCGCCCAGTGCCAGCACGGTGGCAAAACTGGCGAAGCACAGCATAAAGATCAGAGCCGCCGTTGGCAGCAGCGGACGGCGCAGCCACGGCCACTCCAGCAGGCGAAACAGCGACCAGCCGCGCAGACCGAGCTGCGCCGCCAGCTGGCGCTGCTCGCCGGGAATGCTCTCCAGCGCCTGCAGCAGCATGCGCGTCGCCAGCGGCAGATTAAAGAACACGTGCGCCAGCAAAATGCCCTGCAGGCCGTACGGCGAGAAGTGATAGTCGATACCGACGGCGGCGCAAAGCTGCGCCAGCCAGCCGCTGCGCCCATAGACGCTCAGCAGACCGAATACGGCGACCAGCACCGGCAGCACCAGCGTCATGGCGCACAGGCGCAGCAGCAGGGTGCGGCCGGTAAAGCGGCGGCGATAGAGCGCGCGGGCCAGCAGAATGGCTGGCAGCACCGAGAGCAGCGCTGACAGCAGCGCCTGTTCAAAGGAGAACGCCAGCACATGGTGCAGATAGCTATCGCTGAGCAGCGCGCGCCAGTCGGTGGCCGGCGCGGCGAGCAGCAGGGCACCGAGCGCCAGCAGCGCGACCGCACACAAGAGCAGTGCGCTAAGCGCTCCGGGCAGCAGCCAGCCGGGCATCAGCGGCTGACGGCGCGCTGCCACGCGCTAATCCACGCCGCGCGATGGTCAGCCACCTCTGTCGGGGTGTATTGCAGCGCATTAGCAGGCACCGGCAACGCCTGATAACCGGCGGGTAAATCGCTTTTGATCACCGGATACATCCAGTTGCCGGTGGGAATGGTGCGCTGAAACGCTGGCGACACCATAAACTGCATGAATTGCTGCGCCAGCTGCGGCTGTTTGCTGCTGGCGAGCTGCGCGCCCACTTCTACCTGCAGATAGTGGCCTTCGCTGAACGGCGCGGCGGCGTAGTTATCCTTTTTCTCTTCAATAATGTGGTAAGCCGGCGAGGTGGTGTAGCTCAGCACCAGATCGCTTTCGCCTTTGAGGAACAGACCATAAGCTTCGCTCCAGCCTTTGGTGACGGTCACGGTTTTGCTGGCCAGCTTCTGCCAGGCCGCCGGCGCTTCATCGCCGTACACTTTCTGCATCCACAGCAGCAGACCGAGCCCCGGCGTGCTGGTGCGCGGGTCTTCATAAATCACCCGCCATTTTTCCGGGCTTTCGACCAGCTCCTTCAGGCTGTGCGGCGGATTCTTCAGCTTGTTTTTGTCGTAAACGAACGCGAAGTAGCCGTAATCAAACGGGATAAAAGTGTCATTGTGCCAGCCGTCCGGCAGCTGCAGTGCACGGGTATCCACCGTGCTTTTGCTGAACAGGCCGGTTTTTTCCGCCGCCTGAATCAGGTTATTGTCCAGCCCCAGCACCACGTCGGCCTTGCTGTTCTTTCCTTCCATGCGCAGGCGATTAAGCAGCGATACGCCATCCTCCAGCGCCACATAGTTCAGCTCACAGCCGCAGCGGGCCTCAAAGGCTTTTTTCACTGCCGGACCGGGGCCCCAGTCGGCGGCGAACGAGTCGTAGGTATACACGGTGAGAACGGGTTTGGCCGCCAGAGCCGGCGCAGCGATCAGCAGCAACAGGGGCAGAACTTTATTTAACACTTTGCGTTCCTTAAGGAGAAGGTAAGGTTGCGTCGCAAAGGATCTGAGGGCGGAGCATCTCAAATCCCTACGCCGGTACGAGCCGGATCAGGTTCGACGGGTCTCTCTCAGCCAGTTAACCGGCACCCCGTTGAGAACGACATATTCTAGACATTTACATGACAACGCGAAAGGTTCACCTGCCGGTCGTGTTGTCTGATGCTGCCCTTTTTACAGCTCCGGCGGGGCGAACCAGGCGGACTTGAAGTCAAACCAGCCGAGCGTGTTCAGTCGCACGCCACGCATGCTGCGCTGGCCCTCCAGCAGCAGCCAGTGATGAAACAGCGGATGCAGATAGTCGCTGTTTACCAGCTGTTTGCTCCACTCCGCCAGCGGCAGCGCTTTCTCACGCCAGCGCGCGGCGTCGGCCTGCCAGTCCAGCGGGATACAGTGATGCATCAGCGGTAGCTCGTAGAGCTGAGCGAACAGGGCGTAGTCGAGCGGCAGGGTAAAGTTGACGCTGCCCAGCCAGATGTCACTCTCGCCCGCGCCGTCGAACCAGCTTTCGTAGCTCACTTCGCGGGTAATCAGCTCGACGCCCTGCTGCGCCAGCAGCGGCCGCAGCGCATTGGCGATGCCCTCGTGTTCGACGTGGTGGCTGTACCAGCTGAGCGTCAGCTGGGTCACGCCGTCGGGCTTGTGGGCTGGGGTGATATCGCGCCGATGGTGCCAGCGCGGCAGCAGGCCATAAGCCGGGAACCAGTAGCGCTGATAGCCGACGCCGGCATGATTGAGCAGCGCGATAGGGTTAAGCAGATCGCTCACCCAGCGGCGGAAACCGGCATCGCGCCCGCGTTCAGAGCGCTGATCGAACAGCAGAAAATAGCAGCCCTCTTCGAGACGACTCTCTTCCGATTTTTCGTCGTCGTTTTCGCCTTCCAGTTTTACACCGGCGTAGACCAGCTCATCGCTGATCTCCGGCAGCACCCAGATCGAGACATCATCAATCAGCGCGCGGTAGCCGAAGTAGTCATCAAACGCGGCGATTTTCAGCTGGGTTTGCTGATTGCGCACCACGCTGTACGGACCGGTGCCAATGGGCTGACGGGCGAAGTGGCGCAGTGTCGGCCATTCACGCGGCAGAATCATGGCGCTGACGCTGGCCAGCAGCCACGGCAGCCAGCAGTCCGGCTGGCTGAGATGGATATCCAGCGTCCACGGTGCCGGCGAGTGCAACTGGTCGATGTGCGAAAACAGCGGCTGGCTGCGCACCCGGTCCAGCGAGGCGATGACATCCTCCATCTCCAGCTCGCGGCCATGATGAAAGCGGATTGCCGGCCGCAGGAAGAAGCGCCAGTGCAGCGGAGAGGTTTGCTGCCAGTGATGGGCAATGTCGGCGGCGATTTCCCCCTTTTCCTCATTTATACGCGTCAGGCCGCTGAATATCTGTCGCGCCAGATGGGTTTCTGAACGGCGCAGCGGCGAGCCGGGCAGCAGGTTAGGCAGGGGCCGGTAGTAGAGCACGCGCAGAATATGCTTGCCCTGGCGAAAGCTGCGGCCAAGGTGCGCGGCAATCATCTGCCGCACCTGGTTTTTATCGCCCACCAGCTGCACCAGCTGGTCGATGCGATCCTGCTCCAGCAGGTCTTCGGCGCGCTGCTGCTGTAGCGCCAGTCCGGTGTAGCAGAAGCTCAGCAGCGAGCGTTTACCGCGACCGGCTTCAGCCTGCCAGATCAGCCAGCCCGCTGCCTGCATGGCGTTCAGCAGGTTACGCATGTGGCGGCGTGAGCAGTGCAGCAGTTCGGCCAGCTCGCTCAGCGTGGTTTCCTGATCCTGGCCCTGACAGTGTTGCCACAGGCGAATGAATTGCTGTTGCAGACGCGCAGAGGACATAAAAGGGGAACTCCTTCTCGACTTCGCTCAGTTTTTCCTGCCCCATATTAGAGGCATACTGGCGGGCAATGGAAGAGCGGGAGGCATTCAGCAATGAATGGCGCTCTGCCAGCGGTTCCGCCGACGTGGAACCTTTTCTGAGTAGGGTGCAATTTCACCGCCAGCGGAGTTTTTCTCTGCTGGCTTTTTTCGTTTTGCTGTGGAATCTTCTACGCTGTTTTTTTCCCGGTCTTTTTCCTCAAAGGGATTTCTGCATGAAATCGCTGTTACCGCGGCCGCGCCGCCTGAATCCGGTTTACCTCTCCTTTATGGCGGTGTCGTTTATGGTCGGCGTGGCGGGGGCGTTACAGGCGCCGACGCTCAGCCTGTTTTTGACGCGTGAGGTGCAGGTGCGGCCGTTCTGGGTCGGCCTGTTCTTTACCATCAACGCCGTCGCCGGGATCGTGATCAGCCTGCTGATGGCGAAGCGTTCGGATAACCGTGGCGATCGCCGTCATTTGATTCTGTTTTGCTGCCTGATGGCGGTGGCCAACGCGCTACTGTTTGCCTTTAACCGTCACTATCTGACGCTCATCACCCTCGGCGTGCTGCTATCGGCGCTGGCCAGCGTGGCGATTCCGCAGATCTTCGCGCTGGCGCGTGAATATGCCGATCAGTCGGCGCGTGAAGTAGTGATGTTCAGTTCGGTGATGCGCGCCCAGCTGTCGCTGGCGTGGGTGATTGGGCCGCCGCTGTCGTTCGCGCTGGCGCTCAACTACGGCTTCGTCACGCTATTCTGCGTGGCGGCGGTGATTTTTCTGCTGAGTATGCTGCTGATCTGGCGCACGCTGCCCTCGGTGCCGCGCATCGCCGCCACGCCGGAGCAGGTGCTGATGCAGCTCAGCCCGTGGAAAGACAGCCAGGTGCGGCTGCTGTTTATCGCCTCGGTGGTGATGTGGGCGTGTAATACCATGTATATCATTGATATGCCGCTGTATATCAGCGCAACCCTTGGCCTGCCAGAGAAGCTGGCGGGTCTGCTGATGGGCACCGCCGCCGGGCTGGAGATCCCGATCATGCTGCTGGCCGGCCATTACGCGAAGCGCTACGGCAAGCGCAAGCTGATGCTGCTGGCGCTGGTAGCGGCGATTGTATTTTATCTCGGGCTGGTGCTATTCCGTTCCCAAACCGCGCTGATGGTGCTGCAGCTGTTTAACGCCGCGTTTATCGGCATCATCGCCGGCATAGGTATGCTGTGGTTTCAGGATTTGATGCCGGGCCGTGCCGGTGCGGCGACCACCATGTTCACCACCTCGATTTCAACCGGGTTGATTATCGCCGGCCTGATCCAGGGGATACTGAGTGAGCGCTTTGGTCATGAGTCGGTGTACTGGCTGGCGTTAGTGATGGCGGTGGTGGCGCTGGTGCTGGCGGCGCGGGTGCGCGATGCGCGGTGAGGGCGATGTGTAGATTGAAGGTCGCCATCAATGGCGACCCTGCAGGGCATTGCGCGTTTCGGGCATGTTTTGCACATTTTTGGGCGCCATAAATGGCGACCCTACAGGGCATTGTGCATTTAAGCATCTTTGGTCGCCATCAATGGCGACCAAATTACTGACGCGTTTGCTGTAGGGTGCGCCTTGCTGCGCACCGGGTAAACCTTAACGCAGAAACGCTGGCTGGCTGGATTCGTAGCTGGCGATGGACGCTTCATGCTGCAGCGTCAGGCCAATGCTGTCGAGGCCGTTGATCATGCAGTGACGGCGGAAGCTGTCGATTTCAAAGTGGTAAACCTTGTCGCCGGCGGTGACGGTCTGCGCTTCGAGATCGACGGTGAAGCGGATGCCCGGCTGCGCGGCCACCAGTTTGAACATTTCATCGACCTGCTCTTCGCTCAGCTTCACCGGCAGCAGCTGGTTGTTGAAGCTGTTACCGTAGAAGATGTCGGCGAAACTCGGCGCAATCACCACGTGAAAACCGAAGTCGGTCAGCGCCCACGGCGCGTGTTCACGCGAGGAGCCGCAGCCAAAGTTCTCGCGCGCCAGCAGGATGCTGGTGCCTTTGAACTCCGGCTTATTCAGCACGAAGCTGGCGGTCGGCTGGGTGCCGGCATCATCATCAAAACGCCAGTCGTGGAACAGGTGCGCGCCAAAGCCGGTGCGCGTCACTTTCTGCAAAAACTGCTTCGGGATGATGGCATCGGTGTCGACGTTTGCGGCATCCAGTGGGGCCACAATCCCGGTGTGTTGGGTAAATTTGTTCGCCATGGCTTAAGCTCCCTGAGTCAATTCACGAATGTCGGCAAAACGACCGGTTACCGCCGCCGCAGCAGCCATCGCCGGGCTCACCAGATGGGTGCGACCGCCGCGACCCTGGCGACCTTCAAAGTTACGGTTACTGGTTGAGGCACAGCGCTCGCCCGGATTCAGACGGTCGTTGTTCATCGCCAGGCACATCGAACAGCCCGGCAAACGCCACTCAAAACCGGCTTCGAGGAAGATTTTGTCCAGGCCTTCGGCTTCAGCCTGCGCTTTCACCGGACCGGAACCCGGCACCACCATCGCAACTACGCCCGGCGCCACTTTGCGGCCTTTGGCGATCGCGGCAGCCGCGCGCAGATCTTCGATACGTGAGTTGGTGCAGGAACCGATAAACACTTTATCGATCGCTACCTCAGTCAGTTTGATGCCCGGCTGCAGATCCATATAGGCCAGCGCTTTTTCGGCGGAAGCACGTTCAACCGGATCGGCAAACGAGGCCGGATTCGGGATGGCCTGATCCACGGCCATCACCTGGCCCGGATTGGTGCCCCAGGTGACCTGCGGCGCGATATCGGCAGCATTCAGCGTCACGACGGCGTCAAACTGCGCGTCGCTGTCGGACTTCAGGGTGCGCCAGTAAGCCACCGCCTGCTCCCATTGCTCGCCCTTCGGCGCAAACTGCTTGTCTTTCAGATAGGCAAACGTGGTGTCATCCGGTGCTACCAGGCCCGCTTTGGCGCCCATCTCAATCGCCATGTTGCACAGCGTCATGCGGCCTTCCATGCTCAGCGCTTCAATCGCCGGGCCACAGAATTCAACCACGTGACCGGTGCCGCCGGCGCTGCCGGTTTTACCGATGATCGCCAGTACGATGTCTTTGGCGGTGATGCCCGGCGCAGCTTCGCCCAGCACTTCAATCTTCATGGTTTTCGCCCGGCCCTGTTTCAGGGTCTGGGTGGCGAACACGTGCTCCACTTCGGAGGTGCCGATACCGAACGCCAGGGAACCGAAGGCGCCGTGCGTGGCGGTGTGCGAGTCGCCGCAAACGATGGTCATGCCCGGCAGCGTCATGCCCTGCTCAGGACCGATCACGTGCACAATGCCCTGGAACGGGTGGTTCAGGTCATACAGCTGAATGCCGAACTCAGCACAGTTCTTCATCAGCTCCTGCATCTGGATACGCGCCATTTCACCCGAGGCGTTGATGTCTTTGGTCTGGGTGGAAACGTTGTGGTCCATGGTGGCAAAGGTCTTCGACGGCTGGCGCACTTTGCGGCCGTGCGCACGCAGACCGTCAAACGCCTGCGGCGAGGTGACTTCGTGAATCAGGTGACGATCGATATACAGTAACGGCGTTTCGTCTGGCGCTTCGTGAACGACATGTGCATCAAATAACTTCTGGTATAAGCTTTTCATTTTGTTATTTTTCCTCGCTGATGTAACCGGCAATGATGCTGCCCATTTCATCGGTGCTCACGGCAGGGCCGTCACCGGCCAAATCACGGGTGCGATGGCCCGCTTCCAGCGCACGGCTTACCGCGCGCTCAATGCTATCCGCAGCGGCGTCAGCGTTCAGGCTGAAACGCAGCAGCATCGCCAGCGACAGAATCTGCGCAATTGGGTTGGCGATGTTCTGGCCGGCGATATCCGGTGCGGAACCGCCCGCCGGTTCGAACAGGCCGAATCCCTCTTCATTCAGGCTGGCCGAAGGCAGCATGCCCATCGAGCCGGTAATCATCGCGCACTCGTCCGACAGAATGTCACCAAACAAATTCGAGCAGAGTAAAACGTCAAACTGCGACGGATCCTTAATCAGCTGCATGGTGGCGTTGTCGATGTACATATGGCTTAGCTGCACATCCGGATAATCTTTTGCCACTTCGTTGACGATTTCACGCCACATCACCGAGGTCGCCAGAACGTTAGCTTTATCTACCGAGGTCACTTTGTTACGACGTTTGCGCGCAGCTTCAAAGGCGTTGCGGGCAATACGCTCGATTTCGAAACGGTGATAGACCTCGGTATCAAAAGCGCGTTCATGCGCGCCGCTGCCTTCGCGGCCTTTCGGCTGGCCGAAATAGATGCCGCCGGTCAGCTCACGCACGCACAGGATGTCGAAGCCGCGGGCAGCGATGTCGCTGCGCAGCGGGCAAAATGCTTCCAGACCTTTGTACAGTGCCGCCGGGCGCAGGTTGCTGAACAGTTTGAAGTGTTTACGCAGCGGCAGCAGTGCACCGCGCTCAGGCTGGCCGGCCGGCGGCAGATGTTCCCATTTTGGACCGCCGACCGAGCCGAACAGAATGGCATCAGCCTGCTCAGCACCGGCCACGGTGGCGGCGGGTAAAGGTTCACCGTGACGATCGATGGCGATACCGCCGACATCATATTCGCTGGTGGTGATGCGCATATCGAAGCGCGCGCGAATCGCGTCGAGAACTTTCATGGCCTGCGCCATCACTTCCGGACCGATTCCGTCGCCTGGCATTACCGCAATATGATAAGACTGAGTCATAGTTACACCGTTTCCTTCTGATCTTTAAATTTACGCTGCAATTCTTTTTCGACCTGCTTTGCCCGCCAGATGTTGTTCAGGGCATTCACCATCGCTTTCGCCGAGGATTCGACGATATCGGTCGCCAGGCCCACGCCGTGGAATTTACGCCCGTTGTAGTTGACTACGATATCGACCTGACCCAGCGCGTTTTCGCCGTGGCCTTTCGCGGTCAGCTTGTAGTTCACCAGCTCAGCATCGAAGCCGGTGATACGATTAATGGCCTGGTAGACGGCATCAACCGGACCGTTACCGGTAGCGGCGTCGGCTTTGGCCTCTTCGCCGCAGCCCAGCTGCACTGACGCCGTTGCGGTGACGCTGGAGCCGGTCTGCACGTTGAATTCGTTCAGCTGGAAGTACTCCGGCTCTTCATTCTGCTTATTAATGAAGGCCAGCGCTTCCAGGTCGTAATCGAACACCTGGCCTTTTTTGTCCGCCAGCTTGAGGAAGGCGTCGTACAGCGTATCCAGGTTGTAATCGGACTCTTTATAACCCATCTCTTCCATACGGTGCTTCACGGCGGCACGGCCGGAGCGGGACGTCAGGTTCAGCTGAATTTTGTGCAGGCCAATCGATTCTGGCGTCAGGATTTCGTAGTTTTCGCGGTTCTTCAGCACGCCATCCTGATGAATGCCGGAGGAGTGGGCGAAGGCGTTGGAACCGACCACCGCTTTGTTGGCGGGGATCGGCATGTTGCAGATCTGGCTGACAATCTGGCTGGTGCGGTAGATTTCCTGATGATTGATATTGGTGTGCACGTTCATGATCTGCTGACGGGTTTTGATCGCCATGATCACCTCTTCCAGCGCACAGTTACCGGCGCGCTCGCCCAGGCCGTTCAGCGTGCCTTCGACCTGACGCGCACCGGCCAGCACTGCCGCAATGGCGTTACCGGTCGCCATGCCCAGATCGTCATGGGTGTGCACCGACAGAATCGCTTTGTCGATGTTGGGTACGCGCTGCACCAGCTGACCAATAATGTTGGCGTACTCGCCCGGCAGGGTATAGCCCACGGTGTCCGGAATATTGATGGTGGTGGCGCCGGCGTTGATCGCGGCTTCTACCATGCGGCACAGGTCGTCAATCGGCGTACGACCACCGTCTTCGCAGGAGAACTCAACGTCATCGGTATAGTTGCGCGCCCGCTTAATCATGTGCACCGCGCGTTCAATCACATCCGGCAGCGTGCTGCGCAGTTTAGTGGCGATGTGCATCGGCGAAGTGGCGATAAAGGTGTGAATACGGAAGGCGTCGGCCACGCGCAGCGATTCGTAAGCCGCGTCGATATCTTTCTCCACACAGCGCGCCAGACCACACACGCGGCTGTTTTTGATGGTCCGGGCAATAGTCTGCACGGATTCGAAATCACCCGGCGAAGAGACCGGAAAACCGACTTCCATTACATCCACGCCCATCCTTTCCAGCGCCAGGGCGATCTGCAGTTTTTCTTTAACACTCAGGCTGGCCTGTAATGCCTGTTCGCCGTCGCGCAGAGTGGTATCGAAAATTATTACTTGCTGGCTCATGGTCATCTTCCTTTTGCATTGACTTCGCCGGTGCTACGAGCATAAAAAAACCCGCGCAGTGGCGCGGGTTTTTTAACTTTCAGCAGGTTCGAATCAGTTGTTGATTTCGCCCACGAGTCTACCGCGCAAACTGGATGCGTTAAGTAGTAGACCGAGTAGACGAAAAGAACGTGACATGAATCAAACCTCGTAAAATGAGTGCTGCACATATTGGTACTGGATTCGCCTGGCGATGTCAACCCTAAGTGAAAGGGTATTTCTCTGGCCGGAAAAGGGCGATGTGCTGGGATTATCGGTCATCACAGAGCATTGCCATTAATTAACGGTGGCTTAGCGCGTTATGCCACTTTAAAAAATTTTTTAAAAAAGGCGGGTAATTTTAAGTTGCTGAATTATATGTTTTTAGTCAGGCTTATTCGTCAGGTGGAAAAACAAGATAAAGCTTGTTGCTTAGCAGATTGTGATGTGGAAGATGGATTTAAGAGTTAATCACGCCAGAAACGCGGTAACGGAAAAAATTGTGGGCTAAACACGCTGGCAATATGAAAATCATATTTCTTACAACACGCTGTAAATAATCTGCAAACCAGCATTTTCCTCTGTCCATATGCCATCGCATTAGTTTATTCCTCCCGGGCGATAATCACGCGTCAGTGCCTTTTTTGCCACTGACAGCGCCGTGCCGCCTTATGACGTTTGCAGGCCGGGTTTTCTGCGGTTATGGTAATCGACCTACTCTCAAAAGAATCCACGCAGGTAGATTCCCTGTACCTGGAAGACGAAATGAATGGCGTCTTCTGAGCATAAACATAAGGTTTTGATCTTAATTGGCAATAAAGGGACAGATGCGAGCGGCACGCAGGATAGCGTTTGCTGGCGCAGCTGGCTCTCAAGCCTGGAGGCAGAAAATGGAGATGTTGTCAGGAGCCGAAATGGTCGTCCGTTCGTTAATCGATCAGGGCGTTAAGCAGGTATTCGGTTATCCGGGCGGTGCGGTGCTCGATATTTATGATGCGCTGCAAACGGTCGGTGGTATTGACCACGTGCTGGTACGCCACGAGCAGGGTGCCGTACATATGGCGGATGGCCTGGCGCGCGCGACCGGCGAAGTCGGCGTGGTGCTGGTCACCTCAGGTCCTGGCGCCACCAACGCCATCACCGGCATTGCGACCGCTTATATGGATTCCATTCCGCTGGTGATCCTCTCCGGTCAGGTGCCGTCCTCGCTGATTGGCTATGACGCCTTCCAGGAGTGCGACATGGTGGGGATTTCGCGTCCGGTGGTGAAGCACAGCTTCCTGGTGAAAAGCACCGAAGAGATCCCGACAGTGCTGAAAAAAGCCTTCTGGCTGGCGGCCAGTGGTCGTCCGGGGCCGGTGGTGATCGATCTGCCAAAAGATATTCTGAATCCGGCCAATAAGCTGCCGTACGTGTGGCCGGAAACTGTCAGCATGCGCTCTTACAATCCGACGCTGCAGGGCCACAAAGGCCAGATCAAGCGCGCGCTGCAGACGCTGCTGGCGGCGCACAAGCCGGTAATTTACGTCGGCGGCGGGGCCATTACTTCAGGCTGCGAGGCGGAACTGCTGCAGCTGGCAGAGCAGCTGAATATTCCGGTCACCACCTCGCTGATGGGGCTGGGCGCGTTCCCGGGCACGCATCGTCAGTGTGTGGGCATGCTCGGTATGCACGGCACCTATGAAGCCAACATGACCATGCACAATGCCGATCTGATCTTTGGTATCGGCGTACGCTTTGACGACCGCACCACCAACAATCTGGCGAAGTATTGCCCGAATGCCACCGTGATGCATATTGATGTCGATCCAACCTCGATCTCCAAAACCGTCAGCGCCGATATCCCGATTGTCGGCGATGCCAGACAGACGCTGACGCAGATGCTGGAGCTGCTGGCGCAGAGCGAGGCGAAGCAGGAGCTCGACAGCCTGCGTGACTGGTGGCAGTGCATTGAAGGCTGGCGCAGCCGCAAGTGCCTGGAATTTGACCGTACCAGCGACAAAATCAAACCGCAGGCGGTGATCGAAACCATTTGTCGTCTGACGCACGGCGAGGCGTATGTGACCTCGGACGTCGGCCAGCACCAGATGTTCGCCGCGCTTTACTACCAGTTCGATAAACCGCGTCGCTGGATCAACTCCGGCGGCCTCGGCACCATGGGCTTTGGCCTGCCGGCGGCGCTCGGCGTGAAGATGGCGCTGCCGCAGGAAACCGTGATTTGCGTGACCGGCGACGGCAGTATTCAGATGAATATTCAGGAGCTGTCGACCGCGCTGCAGTACGACCTGCCGGTGCTGGTGCTGAACCTGAACAACCGCTTCCTCGGCATGGTGAAACAGTGGCAGGACATGATTTACTCCGGCCGCCATTCACAATCCTATATGGAGTCGCTGCCGGACTTCGTGCGCCTGGCGGAAGCCTATGGCCACGTGGGCATCGCGATTCAGCATCCGGCTGAGCTGGAAGAGAAGCTGCAGCTGGCGCTCGATACGCTGGCGAAAGGGCGTCTGGTGTTTGTGGATGTCACGGTGGATGGCAGCGAGCACGTCTACCCGATGCAGATTCGCGGTGGCGCGATGGATGAGATGTGGTTGAGCAAAACGGAGAGGACTTAATTATGCGTCGTATTTTATCAGTTCTGCTGGAGAACGAATCCGGCGCATTGTCGCGCGTGGTGGGGCTGTTTTCCCAGCGCGGCTATAACATTGAGAGCCTGACCGTCGCGCCGACCGACGATCCTACCCTGTCGCGCATGACCATTCAGACCGTGGGCGACCAGAAAGTGCTGGAGCAGATCGAAAAGCAGCTGCATAAGCTGGTGGACGTGTTGCGCGTCAGCGAACTGGGGCAGGGCGCTTACGTCGAGCGTGAAATCATGCTGGTGAAGATTCAGGCCAGTGGGTACGGTCGCGAAGAGGTAAAACGCAGCGCGGAAATTTTCCGTGGGCAGATCATCGATGTGACGCCGACGCTGTACACGGTTCAGCTGGCCGGCACCAGCGATAAACTCGACGCGTTCCTCAACACCGTACGCGAAGTGGCGGAAATCGTTGAAGTGGCGCGTTCCGGCATCGTCGGGGTATCACGCGGCGATCGCGTAATGCGTTAATACCGCAAAGTTATCATCGGTTTTCAAGCTAACCCGGCGGAATGCCGGGTTTTTTTATTTTATGCGCTTCGGCCGCTTGTGCATGAAAAGCGGTTGCTCAGCGTACTGTTCTGCGGTTAGATGTTACAAATGTTTTACCCTTAGCTACTCTGCGGACATTTTCGCCAGCCCTGGCTTATCAGAATTAAGGTGTCATCGTGAAACTGGATGAAATTGCGCGCCTGGCGGGCGTGTCGCGCACCACGGCGAGCTATGTCATCAATGGCAAAGCGCGGCAGTATCGTGTCAGCGACAAAACCGTTGAGAAAGTCATGGCGGTGGTGCGTGAGTACAACTATCACCCCAACGCGGTGGCTGCGGGCCTGCGCGCCGGACGCACCCGTTCGATTGGTCTGGTGATCCCCGATCTGGAAAACACCAGTTATACCCGCATCGCCAACTATCTTGAACGCCAGGCGCGTCAGCGCGGCTATCAGCTGCTGATTGCCTGTTCCGAAGATCAGCCGGATAACGAAATGCGCTGCATTGAGCATCTGCTGCAGCGTCAGGTGGATGCGATCATCGTCTCCACGTCGCTGCCGCCGGAACATCCGTTCTATCAGCGCTGGGTCAACGATCCGCTGCCGATTATCGCGCTGGACCGTGCGCTGGATCGTGAACACTTCACCAGCGTGGTCGGTGCCGATCAGGATGACGCTCAGACGCTGGCGGCTGAATTGCGTCAGTTGCCGGTAAGAAATGTGCTGTTTCTCGGCGCGCTGCCGGAGCTGTCGGTCAGCTTCCTGCGTGAAATGGGGTTCCGCGAGGCGTGGCAGGGCGATGAGCGCCCGATCGATTTCATCTATTGCAACAGCTTTGACCGCGCCGCTGCGGCGACGCTGTTTGAAAAATACCTCGAAGACCACGCGATGCCCGAAGCACTGTTTACCACCTCGTTTGGCCTGCTGCAGGGGGTGATGGACGTGACGCTGAAGCGTGACGGCCGCTTGCCAACTGACCTGGCTATTGCGACTTTCGGCGACCACGAATTATTAGACTTTCTGGAGTGCCCGGTGCTGGCGGTAGGGCAGCGCCATCGCGATGTCGCTGAGCGTGTGCTCGAGCTGGTGCTGGCTTCGCTGGATGAGCCACGCAAACCGAAGCCAGGTTTAACCCGTATCCGCCGTAATTTATTCCGCCGCGGACAATTAAGTCGTCGCGCTAAATGAAGCGTCGGGCGAGACGTCGCCCGCGCTAATTTCTCTCATCCATATTTAACCAGACGCGCACGGGCGTAAAAAAGCGTAAATTATCATCGCCCCGGCTAACGAATTATCGGCGCTGGATTTTCTTATTTGTTTACATCTTCAGCAATCGCGCATAGCAGAGCTGACGCGATGGTGCTGGGCTTCCTTTCAGAAATCCCCTAAAATGCCGCCGCCGTCGCAGATTGGGGCAGAATAATCGCAGCGGTAAAATTGCGCTAATTTTCACCGATAAATCTGACGCAAATTTTCTTTATACTGTTATTCATCAGGTTAATTTTAAATTGACCATTCATTCTCCTCTTATTCTTCTCTCCGGTTAATTTCATTCGGTGTAAAGAGTGATATTCACTTGCCGTTGCGGCTTGACAAGGATTTCATCGGCTCCGTAAACTCGTTTCGTGGTAAAAAGTGGGATAAAGTGGTGAAAACGGGTAACTGAGGGGTAGGGCTGGCATGTTCCGTGGAGCAACGTTAGTCAATCTCGACAGCAAAGGGCGCCTGGCGGTGCCGACGCGTTATCGCGAATTGCTGCTCGCAGAGTCTCAGGGTCAAATGGTTTGCACCATTGACCTCCATCAGCCCTGCCTGCTGCTTTATACCCTGCCCGAATGGGAAATTATTGAGAAAAAACTGGCCCGGTTATCCAGTATGAATCCGAACGAGCGTCGCGTGCAGCGTCTGCTGTTAGGTCATGCCAGCGAGTGCCAGATGGATAACGCAGGCCGTTTACTGCTGGCGAATACGTTGCGCCAGCATGCGAGCCTGACCAAAGAAGTGATGCTGGTTGGACAGTTCAACAAGTTTGAGCTGTGGGATGAACAGACCTGGTATCAACAAGTTAAGGACGATATTGACGCAGAACAGTTAGCTCAGGAGCCTTTATCTGAGCGGTTGCAGGACTTGTCGCTATAGCTATGCAGGAAAATTTTAAACACACCACGGTGCTGCTGGATGAGGCGGTTAACGGCCTTAATATCAGGGAAGACGGCATTTATATTGACGGCACCTTTGGTCGCGGCGGTCACTCACGCCTGATCCTGTCGCAGCTTGGCGCGCACGGGCAATTACTGGCGATCGATCGCGATCCGCAAGCGATAGCCGCAGCCGCTGAGATAAAAGATCCACGTTTTTCGATTGTGCACGGGCCGTTTTCAGCGCTGGCTGAGTATGTCGAAGAGCGCGGGCTGACCGGCAAAATCGACGGCGTACTGCTGGATTTGGGCGTCTCTTCGCCTCAGCTGGATGACGCCGAGCGCGGTTTCTCCTTTATGCGCGACGGGCCGCTGGATATGCGTATGGATCCGACGCGCGGTCAGTCGGCAGCCGAGTGGTTGCAGAGCGCGGAAGAGGCAGATATTGCGTTTGTGCTGAAAACCTACGGCGAAGAGCGCTTTGCGAAACGCATCGCCCGCGCCATTGTCGAGCGCAACCGGGAACAGCCGATGACGCGCACCAAAGAGCTGGCCGATCTGATTGCGGCGGCAACGCCGGTAAAAGACAAGTTTAAGCATCCGGCGACGCGCAGCTTCCAGGCGATACGCATCTGGATCAACAGTGAGCTTGAAGAGATCGATATCGCGCTGAAAGGGGCATTGACGGTGCTGGCACCGGGCGGGCGTTTATCCATCATCAGCTTCCACTCGCTGGAGGATCGGCTGGTGAAGCGCTTCATGCGTGACCAGAGCCGCGGACCGCAGGTGCCGGCCGGGATTCCGATGACCGAGAGCCAGCTGAAAGCGCTGGGCGGACGTGAACTGAAAACCCTCGGCAAGCTGATTCCTGGCGAAGCCGAAGTCAAAGACAACCCGCGCGCGCGCAGTTCGGTCCTGCGTATCGCTGAGAGAACCGCATCGTGATTGGCAATGAGCGTCACAGCCTGCCCGGCGTCATTGGTGGCGATCTGCTGCGTTTTGGCAAGATCCCGCTGCTGCTGCTGATCGCCGTGCTGGTTTCTTCGGTGCTGGTGGTGACCACCACGCATAAGACCCGTCTGCTGACGGCGCAGCGTGAGCAGCTGGTGCTGGAGCGTGATGCGCTGGATATCGAATGGCGCAACCTGATCCTCGAAGAGAATGCGCTGGGCGATCACAGCCGGGTAGAACGGATAGCAACCGATAAGCTGCAGTTGCAGCATGTTGATCCTTCACAGGAAAATATTGTGGTGCAGAAATAAGGAATCGCAGACCTCAATGAGCGGCGCAGGCAAAACGCTGAAGTTAAGAAAACAGGAAGATAAGGCCAGCTTTGTAAGCTGGCGTTTTGCGTTGCTGTGCGGCTGTATTCTTCTTGCGCTGGGTGGATTGCTGTCGCGCGTGGCGTGGCTGCAGGTCATCAGCCCGGATAAGCTGGTGAAGGAGGGCGATTTACGTTCGCTGCGCGTGCAGGAAGTGCCTACCGCACGCGGCATGATCAGCGATCGCGCCGGACGCCCGCTGGCGGTAAGCGTGCCGGTTAACGCCATCTGGGCCGATCCCAAAGAGCTGACCGAGCACGGCGGCGTCACCGTTGATAGCCGCTGGAAAGCGCTGTCGGATGCGCTGTCGATCCCGCTCGATCAGCTGGCGGCGCGCGTCAACGCCAATCCAAAAGGGCGCTTTATTTACCTCGCCCGTCAGGTTAACCCGGCGATTGGCGAATACGTGAAAAAGCTCAAGCTGCCCGGTATTTACCTGCGTCAGGAGTCGCGGCGCTACTATCCGGCCGGCCAGGTCACTGCCCACCTGATTGGCTTCACCAACATTGACGGCCAGGGCATTGAAGGCATCGAGAAGAGCTTTGATAAATGGCTGACCGGCGAGCCGGGCGAACGTACCGTGCGCAAAGACCGCTACGGGCGGGTGATTGAAGATATCTCCTCGGTCGACAGTCGCGCCGCGCACAACCTGACGCTGAGCATCGACGAGCGCCTGCAGGCGCTGGTGTACCGCGAACTGAACAATGCCGTTGCCTTCAACAAAGCCGAATCGGGCACTGCGGTGCTGGTGGACGTGAACACCGGCGAAGTGCTGGCGATGGCCAACAGCCCGGCTTACAACCCCAATAATCTCAGCAACACGCCGAAAGACGTCATGCGTAACCGCGCTATTACCGACATCTTCGAGCCAGGTTCCACCGTGAAGCCAATGGTGGTGATGACCGCACTGCAGCGTGGCGTGGTGAAAGAGAACAGCGTTCTGAACACCGTGCCGTATCGCGTCAATGGCCATGAGATCAAAGACGTGGCGCGCTACAACGAATTGACCCTTACCGGGGTTCTGCAGAAGTCGAGTAACGTCGGGGTTTCGCGCCTCGCGTTAGCGATGCCCTCCTCAGCGCTGGTAGAAACTTACGCGCGCTTTGGCCTGGGTAAACCGACCAATTTGGGGCTGGTCGGGGAAAGTAGTGGCTTATACCCTCAAAAACAACGGTGGTCTGACATAGAGAGGGCCACCTTCTCTTTCGGCTATGGGCTAATGGTAACGCCGTTACAGTTAGCGCGAGTCTACGCAACCATTGGCAGCTACGGCATCAATCGCCCGCTGTCGATTACCAAAGTTGACCCGCCGGTGGCGGGCGAGCGTGTTTTCCCGGAAGACCTGGTGAAAACCGTGATGCACATGATGGAAAGCGTGGCGCTGCCGGGTGGCGGTGGTGTTAAAGCCGCCATCAAGGGCTATCGCATCGCGATCAAAACCGGTACCGCGAAAAAAGTCGGGCCGGACGGACGCTACGTCAATAAATACATTGCTTACACCGCGGGCGTTGCGCCTGCCAGTCACCCGCGTTTTGCGCTGGTGGTGGTAATCAACGATCCCCAGGCCGGTAAATATTATGGTGGTGCGGTTTCTGCACCGGTATTTGGCGCCATCATGGGCGGTGTGCTGCGCACCATGAACATTGAACCGGATGCGCTGCCAACGGTGGATAAAAACGAGTTGGTGAAGAATAAGAGAAGTGAGGAATCAAGTGACAGATCGTAACCTGCGCGACTTGCTGGCCCCGTGGGTGCCTGGCGCGCCGGCGCGTCCACTCCGTGACATGACACTGGACAGCCGCGCTGCGGCTGCTGGCGATCTGTTTATCGCCGTGGCGGGCCATCATGCTGATGGACGTCGATTTATTCCACAGGCCATCGCCCAGGGTGTGGCGGCGATCATTGCCGAGGCTGAAGGCGAAGCCAGCGATGGGGATATCCGCGAGATGCACGGCGTCCCGGTTATCTATCTGGCCCAGCTGCCGCAGCGCCTTTCCGCGCTGGCCGGGCGTTTCTACCAGCAGCCGGCTGAAAAATTAAAGCTGATTGGTGTGACCGGCACTAACGGCAAAACCACCACCACGCAGCTGATTGCGCAGTGGGCCAACCTGCTGGGCGAAACCGGCGCGGTGATGGGCACGGTGGGCAATGGCCTGTACGGTCAGCTGGTGCCGAGTGAAAACACCACCGGTTCGGCGGTAGATGTACAGCATATTCTGCACGACCTGGTCGGGCAGGGGGCTACCGTGGCAGCGATGGAAGTTTCTTCGCACGGTCTGGTGCAGCATCGCGTGGCCGCGCTGCCGTTTGCCGCCGCGGTATTTACCAATCTGAGTCGCGATCACCTTGATTATCACGGTGACATGCAGGGCTACGAATCGGCCAAGTGGCTGCTGTTCTCTGAGCATCAGGTAGGCGAGGCCATCATCAACGCTGATGATGAAGTGGGCCGCCGCTGGCTGGAAAAATTACCGGATGCCGTGGCTGTCACGCTGGGCAACAACCTGCAGCCCGGCTGTCGTGGCCGCTGGCTGCAGGCGACGGCGATCGATTATCACGACGGCGGCGCACACGTGCAGTTCAGTTCGAGCTGGGGCAAAGGCGAGTTTGACAGCCGCCTGATGGGCGCCTTTAACGTCAGCAATCTGCTGCTGGCGCTGGCGACACTGCTGACGCTGGATTATCCGCTCGACACGCTGGTGGCCAGTGCCAGCCAGCTGCAGCCGGTGTGCGGTCGTATGGAAGTGTTCACCGCCGCGCACAAGCCGACGGTGGTGGTGGATTACGCACATACGCCAGACGCGCTGGAAAAAGCGCTGGAAGCGGCCCGGCTGCACTGCAAGGGTCAGCTGTGGTGCGTATTTGGCTGCGGTGGCGACCGTGACAAAGGCAAACGTCCACTGATGGGCGCGATTGCCGAACAGTTTGCCGATATCGTGGTGATCACCGATGACAACCCGCGGAGCGAAGAGCCGACGGCGATTGTTAACGACATTCTCACCGGCCTGCTCGATCCGGGCCGGGCTCGCGTCATTGCAGGACGAGCGCAGGCGGTTACCCATGCGGTGATGCAGGCCAGCGCCGACGACATCGTGCTGGTGGCCGGTAAGGGCCATGAAGATTATCAAATCATCGGCAACCGCCGCCTTGACTACTCTGACCGCGACACCGTCGCCCGTTTGCTGGGGGTAATGGCATGATTCCGGTTACGCTGAAAACCCTGGCAGAGATTTGCGGTGGGCAGCTGCACGGCAGCGATCTCACTATTGCGGATGTCACCACGGATACCCGTAAAGTCACCCCAGGCAGCCTGTTTGTGGCGCTGGTGGGCGAACGTTTTGATGCGCACGATTTTGCCGCCGACGCTATCGCCAGTGGCGCACAGGCGCTGCTGGTGAATCGTCGTTTAGCGGTTGACGTGCCGCAGGTGGTGGTCGCTGACACGCGTATCGCCTTTGGTCAGCTCGGCGCCTGGGTGCGTCAGCAGTCGAAAGCGCGCGTGGTGGGGCTGACCGGCTCCTCCGGTAAAACCTCAGTAAAAGAGATGACCGCGGCGATTCTGCGCCAGTGCGGTGAAACGCTGTATACCGCCGGTAATCTCAACAACGATTACGGCGTGCCGATGACGCTGCTGCGTCTTACCCCGCAACACGCGTATGCCGTGATTGAAATGGGCGCGAACCATCAGGGTGAAATCGCCTACACCACCAATCTGGTGCGTCCGGAAACCGCGCTGGTCAACAATCTGGCGGCGGCGCATCTGGAAGGCTTCGGTTCGCTGGCGGGCGTGGCAAAAGCCAAAGGCGAAATCTTTGGCGGCTTACCGGTGCACGGCACCGCAATCATCAACGCTGACAGCAACGATCTGCCCAACTGGCAGCCGCAGTTTGCTGATAAAACCCTGTGGCGCTTTTCGCCGCAGCCGATGGCAGACGCGGAGTTCCGCGCCAGCGATATCGTACTGCGCGCTGACGCCACGCTGTTTACCCTGCACACGCCGCGCGGCGACATCGCCGTCGAGCTGCCGCTGCCGGGTCGGCACAATATCGCTAATGCGCTGGCTGCTGCCGCGCTGGCGCTGTCGGTTGACGCGCCGTTAACCGCTATCCAGTCTGGCCTTAAAACCTTACAGCCTGTTCCTGGGCGCCTGTTCCCGATTCGCCTCGCCGGTAATCAGCTGCTGCTGGATGACAGCTACAACGCCAACGTCGGTTCGATGACCGCCGCTGCGCAGGTGCTGGGCGATATGCCGGGCTTCCGCGTCATGGTGGTCGGCGACATGGGCGAGCTGGGCGACGAAGCCGAAGCCTGTCATCGTCAGGTGGGCGAAGCGGCGAAAGCCGCTGGTATTGATTGTGTGCTGAGCACCGGCAGCTTCAGCCATTTGATTAGTGAAAGCAGCGGCCGGGGCGAACATTTCGCCAGTAAAGCTGAACTGACTGAACGTTTACGCACGCTGCTGTCCCAACATGCGGACATCACTATTTTGGTTAAAGGTTCACGTAGTGCCGCCATGGAGCAGGTAGTACAGAGCTTACAGGAGAAAGGAACATGCTAGTCTGGCTGGCCGAACATCTGGTCGCATTTTATTCCGGCTTTAACGTCTTTTCCTATCTGACGTTTCGCGCCATTGTCAGCCTGCTGACCGCTCTGTTCATCTCTTTATGGATGGGCCCGCGCCTGATCGCCTGGCTGCAGAAACTGCAGATTGGCCAGGTGGTACGTAACGATGGTCCGGAGTCGCACTTCAGCAAGCGCGGCACGCCGACCATGGGCGGCATAATGATTCTGACCTCCATCACGGTTTCGGTGCTGATGTGGGCTTATCCGTCCAATCCTTACGTCTGGTGTGTGCTGGTGGTATTGGTCGGTTTTGGCGTAATTGGCTTCGTTGATGACTACCGCAAAGTGGTGC
Organism: Pantoea dispersa; assembly: GCF_019890955.1. Classification (NCBI taxonomy): domain Bacteria; kingdom Pseudomonadati; phylum Pseudomonadota; class Gammaproteobacteria; order Enterobacterales; family Erwiniaceae; genus Pantoea; species Pantoea dispersa. The sequence continues at coordinate 3,258,098 of NZ_CP082346.1, read as the reverse complement.
GTAAAGACACTAAAGGCCTGATCGCGCGCTGGAAATATTTCTGGATGTCGGTGATTTCGCTTGGTGTGGCGTTCGCGCTGTTCATCGCTGGTAAAGATACGCCTGCCACACAGCTGGTGGTGCCATTCTTCAAAGATGTTATGCCGCAGCTCGGCCTGTTCTACGTGGTGCTGGCCTACTTTGTGATCGTCGGAACCGGTAATGCGGTCAACCTGACGGACGGTCTGGATGGCCTGGCCATCATGCCAACGGTGTTTGTCGCAGCGGGATTTGCGCTGGTGGCCTGGGCGACCGGTAACGTGAAATTTGCCGAGTATCTGCACATCCCGTATCTGCGTCACGCCGGTGAGCTGGTGATTGTCTGTACCGCGATTGTCGGGGCCGGTCTCGGCTTCCTGTGGTTCAACACCTATCCGGCGCAGGTCTTTATGGGCGACGTGGGGTCGCTGGCGCTGGGTGGCGCACTGGGTACGCTGGCAGTGCTGCTGCGTCAGGAATTTTTGCTGGTGATCATGGGCGGCGTATTTGTGGTCGAGACGCTGTCGGTGATTCTGCAGGTGGGGTCGTTTAAGCTGCGCGGTCAGCGTATTTTCCGCATGGCACCGATTCACCACCACTATGAATTGAAAGGCTGGCCGGAGCCGCGCGTGATCGTGCGCTTCTGGATTATTTCGCTGATGCTGGTGCTGATTGGCCTGGCAACGCTCAAGGTACGTTAATCATGGCTGACTATCGGGGCAGAAAAGTCGTCATCATTGGATTAGGCATTACCGGCCTCTCCTGTGTTGATTTCTTCCTCGCGCAGGGCGTAACGCCCCGCGTGATGGATACCCGTTTGTCACCGCCGGGGCTGGACAAACTGCCAGAGCAGGTGGAGCGCCACGTTGGCGGTATCAACAGCGACTGGCTGCTGGCGTGCGATTTGATCATCGCCAGCCCGGGCATCGCGCTGGCGCACCCGGCGCTGAGCGAAGCGGCTGACGCCGGCATTGAAATTGTCGGCGATATCGAACTGTTCTGCCGTGAAGCGCAGGCGCCGATTGTGGCGATCACCGGTTCCAATGGCAAAAGTACTGTCACCACGCTGGTGGGCGAAATGGCGCGCGCCGCGGGCTGGCAGGTGGGCGTAGGCGGCAACATTGGGCTGCCAGCGCTGACGCTGCTTAAATCGCCGGCGCAGCTGTATGTGCTGGAGCTCTCCAGCTTCCAGCTGGAAACCACCTACAGCCTGAAAGCGGCGGCGGCAACCATCCTCAACGTCACTGAGGATCATATGGATCGCTATCCGCTCGGCATGCAGCAGTACCGCGCCGCTAAATTACGCATCTATGAAAACGCGGATATCTGCGTGGTGAATGCAGACGATGGCATGACCATGCCGGTGCGCGGCGCCGATCGCCGCTGCGTCAGCTTTGGCATCGACGTTGGCGATTATCACCTCAACCAGCAGCAGGGCAGTACCTGGCTGCGGGTGAAGGGCGAGAAAGTCCTTAATACCGACGAGATGAAGCTGGTCGGGCAGCACAATTACACCAATGCGCTGGCCGCGCTGGCGCTGGCCGATGCGGTGAATATCCCGCGCGCCTCCAGCCTGAAAGCGTTAACCACCTACAGCGGCCTGCCGCATCGCTTCCAGCTGGTGCACGAAGCGCATGGCGTGCGCTGGATTAATGATTCGAAAGCCACCAACGTGGGCAGCACCGAAGCCGCGCTTAACGGCCTGCAGGTGAAAGGTACGCTGTGGCTGCTGCTGGGTGGCGATGGCAAAGGGGCGGACTTTACGCCGCTGACGCGCTATCTGCAGGGCGACAACGTGCGGCTGTTCTGCTTTGGCCGTGACGGCGACGCGCTGGCCGCGCTGCGTCCGGCAGTGGCGACGCGCACCGACACGCTCGAACAGGCGATGACGCAGATTGCCGCGCAGGTGCAGGCGGGCGACCTGGTGCTGCTGTCACCGGCGTGCGCCAGCCTCGACCAGTTCCGTAATTTTGAACAGCGCGGCGATCGCTTCGCGCAACTGGCGAAGGAGCTGAGCTGATGCGTATTCCCGGAGCCAGTATCGCCAGTTTTATTTCGCTGCGCCTGCGTGATTGGGTGATGGGCGCGCGCGACAACGACGACGCGCCGGTGGTGCTATATGACCGCACGCTGCTGTGGCTGACATTTGGCCTGGCGATTATCGGTTTTGTCATGGTCACCTCGGCGTCGATGCCGGTTGGACAGCGTCTTAACGACGATCCGTTCTACTTTGCCAAGCGTGATGCCTTTTATATCGCACTGGCGCTGGGGATGGCGTTAGTGACGCTGCGCGTACCGATGGATTTCTGGCAGCGCTACAGTAACGCGATGCTGATGGCTTCGGTGGCGATGCTGCTGATCGTACTGGTGGTCGGTAGCTCGGTTAACGGCGCATCGCGCTGGATCGCGCTCGGGCCGCTGCGTATTCAGCCGGCGGAGTTATCCAAGCTGTCGCTGTTCTGCTATCTCGCCAGCTATCTGGTGCGCAAAGTGGAAGAGGTGCGGAACAACTTCTGGGGCTTCTGTAAGCCGATGGGCGTGATGGTGGTGCTGGCGGTGCTGCTGCTGGCCCAGCCGGACCTCGGCACCGTGGTGGTGCTGTTTGTTACCACGCTGGCGATGCTGTTCCTGGCGGGCGCCAAACTGTGGCAGTTCCTGGCGATTATCGGCTCCGGCATTTTCGCCGTGGTGCTGCTGATTATCGCGGAACCTTACCGTATGCGCCGCGTGACCTCCTTCTGGAACCCGTGGGAAGATCCGTTCGGCAGCGGCTACCAGCTGACTCAGTCGCTGATGGCGTTTGGCCGCGGTGAGTTCTGGGGTCAGGGCCTGGGCAACTCGGTGCAGAAACTGGAGTATCTGCCGGAAGCGCATACCGACTTTATCTTCTCAATTATCGGTGAAGAGTTGGGTTATGTCGGTGTGGTTTTGGCGCTGTTGATGGTATTCTTCGTCGCTTTTCGCGCAATGTCGATTGGCCGTCGCGCGCTGGAAATCGACCAGCGTTTTTCCGGCTTCCTCGCCTGTTCCATTGGCGTGTGGTTTAGCTTCCAGGCGCTGGTTAACGTTGGTGCGGCGGCGGGTATGCTGCCGACCAAGGGCCTGACGCTGCCGCTGATCAGTTACGGTGGATCGAGTCTGATCATTATGTCGACCGCCATCGTGTTTTTATTGCGCATAGATTATGAAACGCGTCTGGCAAAAGCCCAGGCGTTTACCCGAGGTGCCCGATGAGTGGTAAACGGCTGATGGTCATGGCAGGGGGTACCGGCGGACATGTGTTCCCCGGACTGGCCGTGGCGCATCATCTGATCGAACAAGGCTGGCAGGTGCGCTGGCTGGGAACCGCAGACCGGATGGAAGCCGATCTGGTGCCAAAGCATGGCATCGATATCGACTTCATCCGCATCAGCGGACTGCGCGGTAAAGGCGTAAAGGCCCTGCTGCTGGCACCGGTGCGCATCTTCAATGCGTGGCGCCAGGCGCGCCGCATCATGAAAAACTGGCAGCCGGATGTGGTGCTGGGCATGGGCGGATATGTTTCCGGTCCGGGCGGCCTTGCGGCGTGGAGTTGCGGCATCCCGGTGGTGCTGCACGAGCAGAACGGTATTGCCGGGCTGACCAATAAGTGGCTGGCGAAAATCGCTACCACAGTGATGCAGGCCTTTCCGGGCGCGTTCCCCACTGCTGAGGTGGTGGGCAACCCGGTGCGTAATGATGTGCTGGCGCTGCCGCTGCCGGCGCAGCGTCTGGCACACCGCAGCGGGCCGATTCGCGTGCTGGTGATTGGCGGTAGTCAGGGCGCGCGCATCCTCAATCAGATCGTGCCGCAGGTCGCCGCCGAACTGGGTGACGCCATCACGTTGTGGCATCAGACCGGCAAAGGCGCACGTGAGACCGTGCAGCAGGCGTATCAGGCCGCTGGCCAGCCGCAGCATAAGGTCACCGAGTTCATCGATGACATGGCGCAAGCCTATGCGTGGGCCGATGTGGTGGTGTGCCGCTCCGGCGCGCTGACCGTCAGTGAAGTGGCGGCGGCGGGTTTACCGGCGATTTTCGTGCCGTTCCAGCACAAAGATCGTCAGCAGTACTGGAATGCGCTGCCGCTGGAAAAAGCCGGCGCGGCCAAAATTTTCGAGCAGCCGCAGTTTACTGCTGCGGCCGTCGCAGACACGCTGCGCCACTGGGATCGCGCCACGCTGCTGGCGATGGCGGAAAAAGCCCGCCAGGTCGCGATTCCTGATGCGACCGAGCGGGTGGCACAAGAGGTTGCGCGCGTCGCGAAGTAAGTTAACCGGTCAGTTTGACTGGCCCGCATCTGAATGCAGGTGCAAACGGGAAAACAGGTAACAGAGACAGATGAATACACAACAATTGGCAAAACTGCGTTCTATTGTGCCCGAGATGCGTCGCGTCCGGCACATCCACTTTGTCGGCATCGGCGGTGCCGGCATGGGCGGTATTGCCGAGGTGTTGGCGAACGAAGGCTATCACATTAGCGGCTCCGATCTGGCGCCCAATCCGGTTACGCAGCATCTGGCCTCGCTGGGCGCGACCATTTACTTCAACCATCGCCCGGAAAATGTTACCGACGCCAGCGTCGTCGTGGTTTCCACCGCCGTGGCGCAGGACAACCCGGAGCTGGTGGCGGCGCGTGAGCAGCGTATCCCGGTGATCCGCCGGGCGGAGATGCTGGCTGAGCTGATGCGTTTCCGTCACGGCATCGCGATTGCCGGCACGCACGGTAAAACCACCACCACTGCGATGGTGACCAGTATTTATGCGGAAGGCGGTCTCGATCCGACGTTCGTCAATGGCGGTCTGGTTAAAGCGGCGGGTACGCACGCGCGCCTCGGCAGCAGCCGTTATCTGATTGCGGAAGCGGACGAAAGCGACGCGTCTTTCCTGCATCTGCAACCGATGGTGGCGATTGTCACTAACATCGAAGCGGATCACATGGATACCTATCAGGGCGATTTTGAGAACCTGAAGCAGACGTTTATTAACTTCCTGCACAACCTGCCGTTTTACGGGCGCGCGGTGATGTGCGTGGACGATGTGGTGATTCGCGATCTGATTCCGCGCGTGGGCCGTCAGGTCACCACCTATGGTTTCAGCGACGATGCGGATGTGCGGGTCGAAAACTACGAACAGCGCGGCGCGCAGGGCCACTTCACCCTGATTCGTCAGGACAAACCGGTGCTGCACGTGACGCTGAATGCGCCGGGTCGCCATAACGCGCTGAACGCCGCGGCAGCCGTGGCGGTTGCCAGCGAAGAGGGCATTGACGACAACGCTATTCTGGCGGCGCTGGAGAGTTTCCAGGGCACCGGTCGACGTTTCGATGTGCTGGGCGAGTTTGACACCGCAGCCGTTAACGGTAAGCCAGGCAGCGCGATGCTGGTCGACGATTATGGCCATCATCCGACCGAAGTGGATGTCACCATCAAAGCGGCGCGCGCCGGCTGGCCAGAGAAAAAGCTGGTGATGGTGTTTCAGCCGCATCGCTACACGCGCACCCGCGACCTGTTCGATGATTTCGCCAATGTGCTGTCACAGGTGGATGTGTTACTGATGCTGGATGTCTACCCGGCGGGCGAAGCCGCTATTCCGGGCGCGGACAGCCGTTCACTCTGCCGTGCCATCCGCAATCGCGGCAAGGTTGATCCGATTCTGGTCTCCGAGCACGAAGCGCTGCCGGATGCGCTGGCGCCGCTGCTGTCCGGCGACGATCTGGTGATTGTGCAGGGCGCCGGCAACATCGGCAAAATTGCCCGCAAGCTGGCTGAGATTCAGCTGCAGCCGGCTCTGAACACGGAGGCGCGCCATGGCTGAGAAAGTCGCGGTATTGATGGGCGGTACCTCCGCCGAGCGTGAGGTGTCACTGATGTCCGGCAGCGCGGTGCTGGCGGGACTGCGCGAGATGGGCATTGATGCGCACGGTGTCGACACCCGTGACGTCTCAGTGCTGGACCTCCGGCAGCAGGGCTTTGCCAAAGTGTTTATCGCGCTGCACGGTCGCGGTGGCGAAGACGGCACGCTGCAGGCGCTGCTGGAGTTTCTGCAACTGCCCTACACCGGCAGCGGCGTCATGGCGTCGGCCATCACCATGGATAAACTGCGCAGCAAACTGCTGTGGCAGGGCAGGGGGTTACCGGCGGGCAAATTTGTCTGGCTGACGCGCCAGCAGTATGAGCAGGGGCTGGATGCTGCAGCGCAGGCGTCGATCGCCGCGCTCGGACTGCCGCTGTTTGTGAAGCCAAGCTGTGAAGGTTCCAGCGTTGGCATCAGCCGCGTGAACCAGGCGGAAGCGCTGCCAGCCGCGCTGCAGGAGGCGTTTCGCCATGATGATGACGTGCTGGTGGAAGCTTTTCTCAGCGGTGCCGAATACACCGTGGGCATCGTCGGCGACGAAATTCTGCCGTCAATCAGAATTCAGACCGCCAGCGAGTTCTATGACTATGAAGCAAAATACATTTCTGACGATACTCAATACTTCTGCCCGAGCGGCCTGAGTGCGGAGAAAGAGGCGGAACTGCAGACATTAGTGCTGGCCGCGTGGCGCGCGTTAGGCTGCAGCGGCTGGGGACGGGTTGATGTGATGGTCGACGGTGACGGCAATTTCCAGCTGCTGGAAGTGAACACCTCGCCAGGCATGACCAGCCACAGCCTGGTGCCGATGGCGGCAAAGCAGGCGGGATACAGCTTCCCGCAACTGGTGGCGCGCATTCTGGAGCTGGCTGACTGATATGTCTCAGGCGGCACTGCGCGTAAGAAATCGCGAACCTCAGGAGCGTGCGCGCTCCGGACGGAGCAACGGAGCACGGCTGTTTGGCATCGTGTTCCTGCTGCTGGTGATGGGCATCATGGTGGCTGGCGGCCTAGTGGTGCTGAAGTGGATGAACGATGCGTCGCGACTGCCGCTGTCGAAGCTGGTGGTGACGGGCGAAACCCACTACACCACGCACGATGATATTCGTCAGGCGATTTTATCGCTCGGCGCGCCGGGAACGTTCATGTCGCAGAACGTGGACATTATCCAGCAGCAGATCGAGCGGTTACCGTGGATTAAACAGGTTAGCGTGCGCAAGCAGTGGCCTGATGAGCTGAAGATAAACCTGGTGGAGTACGTCCCGGTGGCACGCTGGAATGACTCGCACATGGTGGACGCCGATGGCGTCTCCTTCAGCGTCCCGGCCAGCCACATCGGCAAAGAGACGTTGCCGATGCTGTATGGTCCGGAAGGCAGTGAGAAAGAGGTATTGGCCGGCTATCACACCATGAGTGATGTGCTGCGGGCCAGTAAGTTTACCCTGAAGGTCGCGTCGATGACGGCGCGGCGCTCGTGGCAGCTGGTGACCAGCGACGATGTGCGCATCGAACTGGGGCGCAGCGATACCATGAAGCGTCTGAACCGTTTTATTGAGCTCTATCCGGAGTTGCAGCAGCAGGGCCAGAGTCAGAACCAGCGTATCAGCTATGTTGATCTACGCTATGACTCCGGCGCCGCAGTAGGCTGGGCACCGGCACCGATTGAGCCACAGGACAGTAATCAGCAACAAAACCAGGCACAGGCTAAACCACAATGATCAAGGCAACGGACAGAAAACTGGTAGTAGGACTTGAAATCGGCACTGCGAAGGTCGCCGCCCTGGTTGGGGAAATTCTGCCCGATGGTATGGTCAACATTATTGGCGTCGGCAGCTGCCCGTCCCGCGGTATGGACAAAGGCGGCGTGAACGATCTGGAGTCGGTGGTGAAGTGCGTTCAGCGCGCCATCGACCAGGCGGAATTGATGGCAGACTGCCAGATTTCGTCGGTATACCTTGCTTTATCGGGCAAACATATTAGTTGTCAGAACGAAATCGGGATGGTTCCGATTTCCGAAGAGGAAGTCACTCAGGATGATGTGGAAAACGTGGTGCATACGGCGAAATCCGTTCGCGTGCGCGACGAACATCGTATTCTGCATGTGATTCCACAGGAATACGCCATCGATTATCAGGAAGGCATTAAAAATCCGGTTGGCCTTTCCGGCGTGCGTATGCAGGCCAAGGTGCATCTCATCACCTGCCACAACGATATGGCAAAAAATATCGTGAAAGCCGTTGAACGTTGTGGCCTGAAAGTTGACCAACTGATTTTTGCCGGACTGGCATCCAGTTTTTCGGTGCTGACCGAAGATGAACGTGAGCTGGGAGTCTGTGTTGTTGACATCGGTGGCGGTACAATGGATATCGCGGTGTACACCGGCGGCGCGCTGCGTCATACCAAAGTGATTCCCTATGCCGGGAACGTGGTGACCAGTGATATCGCCTATGCCTTTGGCACACCGCCAACCGACGCCGAAGCGATTAAAGTGCGTCATGGTTGTGCGCTGGGTTCGATTGTCGGCAAAGACGAAAACGTCGAGGTGCCGAGCGTGGGTGGACGTCCACCGCGCAGCCTGCAGCGCCAGACGCTGGCAGAAGTGATTGAGCCGCGTTACACCGAACTGCTGAATCTGGTGAACGACGAGATTCTGCAACTGCAGGAGCAACTGCGCCAGCAGGGCGTGAAGCACCATCTGGCAGCCGGTATTGTGCTGACCGGCGGTGCGGCGCAGATTGAAGGTCTGGCGGCCTGTGCACAGCGGGTGTTTCACACCCAGGTGCGCATCGGTCAGCCGCTTAACATCACCGGCCTGACGGATTATGCGCAGGAGCCGTACTACTCGACGGCGGTTGGCCTGCTGCATTACGGCAAAGAGTCACACATGAACGGTGATGCAGAAACGGAAAAACGTGCTTCAGTGGGCAATTGGTTTAAACGCATCAACAGCTGGCTGAAGAAAGAGTTTTAATTTTTTGAAAAAGGAGATCATCAGGCAATGTTTATGATCTCCAGGCGACAGGCACATAACGGAGAGAAATCATGTTTGAACCTATGGAATTAACCAATGACGCGGTGATTAAAGTCATCGGCGTCGGCGGTGGCGGTGGCAACGCCGTAGAGCACATGGTACGCGAGCGTATCGAAGGTGTGGAATTCTTCGCTGTGAATACCGACGCGCAGGCGTTGCGTAAAACGGCGGTCGGCCAGACGATTCAGATCGGGACCAATATCACCAAAGGTCTCGGTGCGGGTGCTAACCCGGAAGTCGGTCGTACCTCGGCAGAAGAGGATCGCGAAGCACTGCGTTCTGCGCTGGAAGGGGCAGACATGGTGTTTATCGCCGCGGGCATGGGTGGCGGTACCGGTACCGGTGCAGCTCCTGTGGTGGCTGAAGTAGCCAAAGATTTAGGCATCCTGACGGTTGCGGTGGTGACGAAGCCCTTCAACTTCGAAGGGAAAAAACGCATGGCGTTTGCTGAGCAGGGTATCGCAGAGCTGTCCAAACATGTTGATTCACTGATCACCATTCCTAACGACAAGCTGCTGAAAGTGCTGGGCCGTGGTATCTCTCTGCTGGATGCCTTCGGTGCGGCTAACGACGTGCTGAAAGGTGCGGTGCAGGGTATCGCAGAACTGATTACCCGTCCGGGTCTGATGAACGTCGACTTCGCCGACGTGCGTACTGTGATGTCAGAAATGGGTTACGCGATGATGGGTTCTGGCGTTGCCTGTGGTGAAGACCGTGCTGAAGAAGCGGCCGAAATGGCGATCTCCAGCCCGCTGCTGGAAGATATCGATCTGTCGGGTGCGCGTGGCGTGCTGGTCAACATCACGGCGGGCTTCGACCTGCGCCTGGATGAGTTCGAAACCGTGGGTAACACTATCCGCGCCTTCGCCTCGGACAACGCGACCGTGGTTATCGGTACTTCGCTGGATCCAGAGATGAACGACGAGCTGCGCGTCACCGTGGTGGCGACCGGTATCGGCATGGACAAGCGTCCGGAAATCACCCTGGTGACTAACAAGCCTGCGACTCAGCCGGTTATGGATCATCGCTACCAGCAGCACGGCATGGCGCCGCTGCCGCAGGAGCAGAAACCGGCCGCGAAAGTGGTGAATGACCAGCCAGCGTCATCCAGCAAAGAGCCTGACTATCTTGATATTCCAGCCTTCCTGCGTAAACAGGCAGACTAAGAATATCCTGAGAATTGGGATTCTCCGCTCTTTGTGCTAAAGTATTCGCCCGCCGGTAATTTATACTGGCGGTCGGATGGGTAATATTGCGAGATAATGCGATGATCAAACAAAGGACATTAAAACGTATTGTTCAGGCGACTGGCGTCGGTTTGCATACCGGCAAAAAAGTCACGCTGACTTTACGCCCTGCGTCGGCTAATACCGGGGTCATCTATCGTCGCACTGACTTGAATCCACCGGTTGATTTCCCGGCTGATGCAAAATACGTGCGCGACACCATGCTGAGTACCTGCCTGGTGAATGATGAAGGCGTGCGTATTTCGACGGTTGAACACCTGAATGCTGCATTGGCAGGTCTGGGTATCGACAACATTATTGTTGAAGTCGATGCGCCAGAAATTCCGATCATGGATGGCAGTGCCGCGCCTTTTGTTTATTTGCTGATGGATGCCGGTGTCGAAGAGCTGAACAGCGCGAAGAAATTCGTGCGCGTGAAGCAAACGGTACGGGTTGAAGATGGCGATAAGTGGGCCGAGATTAAACCGTACAACGGTTTTTCACTCGACTTCACCATCGACTTCAAACATCCGGCGATCGACTCAAGCTCGCAGCGTTACCAGCTCAATTTCTCGGCTGAATCCTTTGTGCGTCAGATTAGCCGTGCGCGCACCTTCGGCTTTATGCGTGAAATCGAATATCTGCAGTCTAAAGGCCTGTGCCTGGGCGGTAGTTTAGATTGTGCGATTGGCCTCGATGACTTCCGCGTATTGAATGAAGATGGCCTGCGCTTTGAAGATGAGTTCGTGCGTCACAAAATGCTGGACGCCATCGGCGACCTGTTCATGTGTGGTCATAACGTGATTGGCGCATTCTCTGCGTTCAAGTCCGGCCATGCGCTGAACAACAAACTGTTGCAGGCGGTACTGGCGAAGCAGGAAGCCTGGGAATGGGCGACCTTCGAAGACGAAGCTGAACTGCCACTGGCCTTCAAAGCGCCAAATTTAGTGCTGGCTTAATTAGTCAGCCATCAAACGGCGGGCTTCCCTGACACTCTCTCCGGTCAGTGGAACCCGCCGTTTTTTATTGCCCGCCGCTGAGGCTGTAATCCCGCTCGCAAAACCCTGTTGTCAGCGACCAAACCCTGCGCAAAAAAACGTGAAATCCGCTGTAAGCCCTTTAATCCCTGATGTCGAAGCCCCACATAAGTGCTATTATCTGGCGCTCATGTAAGCAGGGTGCGTAACGCAACTCTGGCTTAGCGCTTAATGACTGGTATGATGGACGAAAGGTGATCGGGATTTTCTCACGCTGGCGACAACTCGGCAGACGCTATTTCTGGCCTCATCTCCTGTTGGGAATGGTGGCGGCCAGTTTCGGCCTGCCTGCCTGTGCACAAAGCGCAGAGCCCACCAGCAGCGATTCGCCGGTCAGCAGCCTGTTTACCGGCAAGGTGGTGCGGTTTGATCACCTGATTCGCCTGCAGGAAAGCGCGCGTCGCCCCAGTTTCAACGTTGACTACTGGCATCAGCACGCCATCCGCACCGTCATTCGCCATCTCTCATTCAGCATGACGCCGCCCGCAACAGCGGAAGCGGAACATGCATTGCCGCTGGCGGCGCAAAAGCTGGCGCTGATTGACTCGCTGCAGGCGCTGCTGACTTCGCCCGCGCAACCTTTAGCCACGATGGCACCGCCGTCGCGAGCGCATCATGTTTCGCCCAACGTTCACTCTTCTGCTGACTGGCAGGCTGCTATTCATGGCATCCGCGCCGGACCTTTCATTGCTCAAAGCTAACGTTATTTTCCTGTTTCTGTTTTTTGCCTTTGCAGCCCGTATTGTTACGGCTGAATTGAGATAAATTTATTATGTTAATCAAATTGTTAACGAAAGTTTTTGGTAGCAGCAATGATCGTACTCTGCGCCGCATGCGTAAAGTGGTCGATGTCATCAACAAGATGGAGCCGGAGTTCGTCAAACTGTCTGACGACGAACTGAAAGCGAAAACCGATCAATTCCGCGAGCGCCTGAAAAAAGGTGAAACGCTGGATAGCCTGATTCCCGAAGCCTTCGCCACCGTGCGTGAAGCCAGTAAGCGCGTGTTTGGCATGCGCCACTTTGACGTGCAGCTGATCGGCGGCATGGTGCTCAACGAACGCTGCATCGCGGAGATGCGTACCGGTGAGGGTAAAACCCTGACTGCGACGCTGCCGGCTTACCTGAACGCGCTGAGCGGCAAGGGCGTGCACGTTGTGACCGTCAACGACTATCTGGCGCAGCGTGACGCCGAAAACAACCGTCCGCTGTTTGAGTTCCTTGGTCTGACAGTCGGTATCAACCTGCCGGGCATGCCGGCAGTGGCCAAGCGCGCTGCCTATGCAGCCGATATCACCTACGGCACCAACAACGAATACGGCTTCGATTATCTGCGCGATAACATGGCCTTCAGTCCGGAAGAGCGCGTACAGCGTAAACTGCACTATGCGCTGGTGGATGAGGTGGACTCGATCCTGATCGATGAAGCGCGTACGCCGCTGATTATCTCGGGCCCGGCCGAAGACAGCTCCGATCTCTATATCAAGGTCAACAAAATCATCCCGCACCTGGTGCGCCAGGAAAAAGAAGACTCGGATAACTTCCAGGGCGAAGGTGACTTCTGGGTGGATGAGAAAGCCCGTCAGGCGCACATGACCGAACGCGGTCTGGTGAAAGTGGAAGAGCTGCTGGTCAGTCAGGGCATCATGGATGAGGGCGAATCACTCTACTCGCCGACCAACATCATGCTGATGCACCACGTGACGGCAGCACTGCGCGCCCATGCACTGTTCACCCGCGACGTTGACTACATCGTGAAGGACGGCGAGGTTATCATCGTTGATGAACATACCGGCCGTACCATGCAGGGGCGTCGCTGGTCTGATGGCCTGCACCAGGCAGTCGAAGCCAAAGAAGGTGTGGAGATCCAGAATGAAAACCAGACGCTGGCTTCCATCACCTTCCAGAACTATTTCCGTATCTACGAGAAACTGGCCGGTATGACCGGTACCGCTGATACTGAAGCGTTTGAATTCAGCTCCATCTACAAGCTCGATACCATCGTGGTACCGACCAACCGTCCGATGGTGCGTAAAGATATGGCCGATCTGGTCTACATGACCGAGAAAGAGAAGATTGACGCCATTATCGAAGATATTCGTACCTGTACGGCTAACGGTCAGCCAGTACTGGTGGGCACCATCTCGATTGAAAAATCGGAAGTGGTATCCCAGGAGCTGACGCGCGCGGGTATTAAGCACAGCGTACTGAACGCCAAATTCCACGCCAGCGAAGCGGATATCGTGGCGCAGGCAGGTCAGCCAGCCGCGGTAACCATCGCGACCAACATGGCCGGTCGTGGTACGGACATCATGCTCGGCGGTAGCTGGCAGGCGGAAGTGGCGGCGCTGGAAAACCCGACGGAAGAGCAGATTGAAGCCATCAAGGCGGCGTGGAAACTGCGCCATGATGCGGTGCTGGCGGCAGGCGGTTTGCACATTATCGGTACCGAACGCCACGAATCACGCCGTATCGATAACCAGCTGCGCGGCCGTGCGGGCCGTCAGGGTGACGCCGGTTCTTCGCGCTTCTATCTGTCGATGGAAGATGCGCTGATGCGTATCTTTGCCTCCGATCGTGTGTCCAACATGATGCGTAAGCTGGGTATGAAGCCGGGTGAAGCGATTGAGCATCCGTGGGTGACCAAAGCGATTGCTAATGCGCAGCGCAAAGTGGAAAGCCGCAACTTCGATATCCGTAAACAGCTACTGGAATACGATGACGTGGCTAACGATCAGCGCCGCGCCATTTACAGCCAGCGTAACGAACTGCTGGATGTCTCTGACGTGTCGGACACCATCAACAGCATCCGCGAGGATGTGTTCAAAGCCACTATCGACACTTACATTCCGCCGCAGTCGCTGGAAGAGATGTGGGACGTCCCGGGGCTGGAAGAGCGTCTGCGCAATGATTTCGATCTGGATCTGCCGATTGCCGAGTGGCTGGATAAAGAGCCGGATCTGCATGAAGAGACGCTGCGTGAGCGCATCATGAGCCGCGCCAGCGAAAACTATGCGGCGAAAGAAGAAGTGGTCGGCGCAGAAATGATGCGCAACTTCGAAAAAGGCGTGATGCTGCAAACGCTCGACTCGCTGTGGAAAGAGCATCTGGCGGCGATGGACTATCTGCGTCAGGGTATCCATCTGCGTGGCTATGCGCAGAAGGATCCGAAGCAGGAGTACAAACGTGAATCTTTCGCTATGTTTGCCGCGATGCTGGAGTCGCTGAAGTACGAAGTGATCAGCACCCTGAGCAAAGTGCAGGTGCGGATGCCGGAAGAAGTGGAAGCGATGGAGCAGCAGCGTCGTGAAGAAGCAGAGCGTCTGGCACAGCAGCAGCAGCTCAGTCATGTCGATGACGACACCGCAGCGGCCGCTGCACTGGCGGCACAGGGCGGTGAGCGGAAAGTGGGACGTAACGATCCGTGCCCATGCGGCTCAGGTAAAAAATACAAACAGTGTCACGGTCGTCTGGCCTGATAACAAAAAGGAGCCCGCGGGCTCCTTTTTCTTTGGCTGATTAGCGGGTAATCGCCATCAGCTTCTCCTCATTCAGCCGCACGCCATGGTAGGGCAGCGTAACCAGCAGCCCATCCGGCAAACCATAGCGTTTCAACAGCGCCCGGCTCTGAAACAGCAGCTGGTGATAGTTGTTGTCGCTGATCCCCGGATAGCTCTCATTCCATACCGTGGCAATGATCTGCCGTTTCGACGTGATGCGCAGCAGCAGGCAGGAGAAGAAGCGCTTCTGTGCTTCATTAAGCGGGATGGTCTTCTGTTCTGGCCACCAGGTTAAGGTGTTCTGCGCGCTGTCGAGCGTCAGGATGTCGTGAAAAACCAAATGGCGTAAGGTATTCATCTGTTTCTGTGCGTCTTGCGCCAGAAACGTTGTTAGTTTGCGTTCCATGTGTAGTCGGCCTGGCTAGAGTAAAGTGGCTGCGAGTATTCCCAACATGGCGCCGTGCGATCATTACGACCTGTCTTAATAACTGGAATCTGTGCGACAGGATCGCGGTGAGGCCGACAGCAGTTAACATCGTCCGGCGTCTGCTTTAAAATCAGCGCTCACTCACTACAAGCGGAATCCAGCTTATGAAACACCTGCAGGTTGCGGTGGGCATCATTCGCAATGCCAGTCGTCAGATCTTTCTTGCCCAGCGCGCAGCAAGCTCGCACATGGCCAACAAATGGGAGTTCCCGGGCGGAAAAATTGAACAGCACGAAAGCGCAGAACAGGCGTTAAAACGTGAGCTGATGGAAGAAACCGGTATTGAGGTGACGGCGGCGAAAGCGATTGGTCAGGCCGACCACAGTTACGATGACCTGCGTGTTACGCTGCATTTCTTCCTGGTGGAGGGCTGGCAGGGTGAGCCGTGGGGACGCGAAGGTCAGCCGCAGCGTTGGGTCGAGCAGCGTGATTTAGTGGCCGATGAATTTCCACCGGCCAACCACGCCCTGATTGCCCGCTTAGTGGCGGGCGAGATTTAAACTCAGGGGCCGTGTGCCCCTGCCGATCACGACTGCTCTTCACTCCAGTCGTCACTCTCCGTCATGTCTCCGCTGCTGGGAATGCGTTTCTCCTCAGCGGCCCACTCGCCCAGGTCGATCAACTGACAGCGTTTGCTGCAAAACGGGCGCCACGGGCTGAGTTCATCCCACATCACGGCTTTACCGCAGTTGGGGCAAGGTACGGTAATCATCTCTTCCTGCATAACTTCCTCTAACAACAGGCTAATTCAAAATTCAGTCGCGCCGGCACTTCGCCGCGTTCGCTATCGAGCGGTAAAAAGCGGATGGCATAGCGGCTTTTATGACCAGAGACCTGCGGATAGAGCGCATCTTCCAGCGTCAGCTGCAGGCGCAGCAGGTCGGACCCTTCGGCGTTATCCTGATAAAAGCCGTTGAGGCTGGTCTGATGGCGAAACACGCCCGACTGACGAATCAGGTTGAGGATCATCGTCAGGCTGTTGCGCAGCGGATCGAGCGAGGCCAGCCAGCTATTCACCAGGGTATCGCGCAGCGCCTGTGGCTGGTGCAGCCAGATGTGTAAACCCGGCAGATCAAAACTGCAGCAGCCGCCGGGAATGCTCAGGCGCTGACGTACGGAGGCAATCAACCGGTCTTCGCGCAGCTGCTGGCCCATGCGCGGCGCAGCCATCAGCTCGCTGGATTGCTGCTTCAGCTGTTCGCGTAGCTGGCTGACAGTGTGTTCATCGACACCCGGCACATCCAGCCAGGCACGCAGTTTTTGCTGCTGACGCTCCAGCTCTTTTAACAGCTCGGTGCGCATATCGCCGCGTTCGAAGATATCCAGCAGGTCGCTAATAATACGAAACACACCCAGTGCGGCAACCGAGCTGTTGACCGGCAGCGTTTCGTGCAGCTGGTTAATCAAAAACTCCACGCGCAGCCAGGTGCGCATTTTCTCATTCAATGGGTGTTCAAACAGAACCACTGTGCTCATGATATTAATCCCGTCCGGTTGCTGCCAGGCGTAAATAGCGCTGGTGAAGTTCAGCAACGCGCGGCAAAGCCTGTTCCGGCGTGCCGCTGTTATCAATGATGTCATCTGCGCAGGCTAAACGCTGCTGACGGCTGGCCTGCGCGGCAAGAATCCGTTGCGCCTGGCTGAGAGAGATACCATCACGCTGGCGGGTGCGCTGCAGCTGCGTGGCCTCGTCGACATCTACGACTAATACCCGATCAGCCTGATGCTGCAGACCATTTTCTACCAGCAGCGGCACTACCCACATGACGTAAGGCGAAGTCGCCTGCGCCTTCAGCTGCTGGGTACGGGCGTTAATCAGCGGATGCAGCAGTTGATTGAGCCAGTTTTTCTCTTGCGGCTGCTGGAAAATAATTTCCCGCAAACGAGCGCGATAAAGCGTGCCTTCTGCGGTCAGAATCGATTCTCCGTGGCGTTTCACAATCGCATTGAGCGCAGGTGTGCCCGGTTCAACCACCTCGCGGGCAATCACATCGGCATCAATGATGTCGACGTTCAGCGCGGCAAAAGCGTTAGCAATGGTGCTTTTACCACTACCAATGCCGCCGGTCAGTGCAACGGTAAAAGGCATAGCGTTCTCTCAACATTTTCTCATCTGCCGCAGCGTGATGAGAGCCCGATCACAATCGGTTTTCTCAGCTAAATTTAACGGATTGTAGCTTAAATAAAGTGAAATTCGCAGTCTTGTCGCGGAACGAATGGCGCGTATGATAACGACACTGGAGCCGTGAGCGCTACCCGAACTGCGGTTCGTCGTCACTAACCAGGACACTCTGCTATGCGTATCGAAGAAGATGTAAAACTGGGCTTTAAAGATGTATTGATCCGCCCGAAACGCTCCACGCTGAAAAGCCGTTCCGAGGTTGAGCTGGAACGTACGTTCACCTTCAAACATTCAGGCCTCGCCTGGTCCGGCGTTCCGGTGATTGCCGCCAACATGGATACCGTCGGCACCTTTACCATGGCCGAAGCGCTGGCTGGCTTTAACGTGCTGACCGCCGTTCACAAGCACTACAGTGTTGAAGCGTGGCAGACCTTTATCCAGCGCGTACCGGCCACGGTGCTCAGCCACGTGATGGTCTCCACCGGGACCTCAGAAGCAGATTTCACAAAGTTAAGCGCGATCCTCGCGCTGTCACCCCAACTCAATTTTATCTGTATTGATGTGGCAAACGGCTACTCCGAGCACTTTGTTGCCTTCCTGCAGCGCGCGCGGGAAAGCTTCCCGGGGAAAACCATTTGTGCCGGGAATGTGGTGACCGGTGAAATGGTCGAAGAGCTGATTCTGTCCGGTGCCGACATTGTAAAGGTGGGAATCGGCCCGGGTTCGGTCTGCACCACGCGCGTCAAAACCGGCGTTGGCTACCCGCAACTCTCCGCGGTGATTGAGTGTGCTGATGCGGCGCACGGCCTCGGTGGGCAGATTGTCAGTGACGGCGGTTGCGCCGTGCCGGGCGATATCGCCAAGGCGTTCGGCGGCGGCGCTGACTTCGTGATGCTCGGCGGCATGCTGGCGGCGCACGATGAGTGCGAAGGCACTCTTGTTGAAGAGCAGGGCGAGCAGTTCATGCTGTTCTACGGCATGAGCTCCGAATCCGCGATGAAACGACATGTGGGCGGTGTGGCGGGCTACCGCGCCGCAGAAGGTAAAACCGTTCGTCTGCCGCTGCGTGGACCGGTCGCGGAGACGGTGAAAGATATCCTCGGCGGACTGCGTTCGGCCTGTACTTACGTCGGCGCAGAGCGCCTGAAAGAGCTGACCAAACGCACCACCTTTATTCGTGTGGCAGAGCAGGAAAACCGCGTCTTTAACCGCTGATGTGCCGTAACGGGCGCCGCGTGCGCCCGTTTAACGTATGGCGTCTCCCAGACCAAATACCGGCAGATACATGGCAATGACCAGCGTGCCGACAATCCCGCCAATCACCACCATCATCAACGGCTCCAGCGAAGCGGCGAGGCTATCTGCGCGGGTCAGCGTTTGCGCTTCGTGCCACTCCGCCAGCCGCGCCAGCATCACATCCAGCGCACCGGCCTCTTCACCGACGCGGATCAGCTGAGCGCACAGCGGCGTAAACAGCGGATGTCCCTGTAGCGCCTGATGCAGCGGCGCGCCAGCAGCAATGTGCTGCTGTAACGCCACGATGGCATCGCGCCACAGTCGCGCGGCCAGCGTCACTTCCACCGCCTGCAGGCTTTGCAGCAGCGTCAGCCCGGCCTGCTGCGTCAGTTGCAGAATTGCGTATATCTGGCTGAGCTGACCGCCGCGCCACAACGGGGCCAGCAGCGGAAGCCGCAGCAGCCACTGCTGGCTGCGCTTTTGCCACGCAACGGATCGCCGATAGGCCAGACGCGCCAGCCACCCGGACACCACACCGCACAACAGCAGCGGCAGCGCCGCCTGCTGCAACAGTGCCGACAGCGCCATCACGCCGGCGGTAAAGGCTGGCAGCGGTGCGTCAAAGCTGGCGTACACCGCAACAAATTCCGGCAGCACAAACAGCAGCATCCCGGCGCTGACCGCCAGCGCCACCAGCAGGATGAACAGCGGATAGCGCAACGCTTTCACTACCTTCTGGCGCAGAAACTGTTGCCTGCTCTGCTGTAGTGCCAGCTGGCGGCAACATTCGTCCAGTTGCCCGGTCAGCTCACCTACCTGCATCAGTGCCGGAAACAGCGGCGGGAAGATATCCGGCCAGGCGCGCAGCGCCTGTGAAAACGGCTCACCGGCCATGACCCGCTGTTGCAGAAGGCTCAGCAGCACGCGCCAGCCTGCATGAGGATGGCCGCTGGCCAGCAATGTCAGACTCTCCGCCAGCGGCAGCCCGGCTTTCAGCAACGTCGCCAGCTGGCGCATCAGGTCAATTTTCTGCTGCCACTTCCAGTCGCGCGCGCGCCAGCACTTGCCGCGTTGCCAGCTCACCACCAGCATGCCGCGATCGCCCAGCTGGCCGAGCAGGGCATCCTGCGTGGGCTGCAGCGACTCGCCCTCCTGCAGCAGGCCCATACTGTCCAGTGCCTGCCAGTGAAACTGGTAGCGATTAGCCATTGCCAAGGCCCACCACGCGCTGCATCTCCTCGAAAGAGGTGTCGCCGCGGCTCACCGCCTCCAGCCCGGCGGTCAGCAGCGTTTTCATTCCCTGCTCCGCGGCCAGCGTCAGCAGGTGCTCCAGCGGCATATCAGCCGAGATAGCGTTCTGCAACCTGCTGCTCATCGGCAGGATTTCAAACAGCGCCAGGCGGCCGTAATAACCCGAGAAGCAGTGATCGCAGCCGGGCGCACGCCAGGTTTGCAGCGTGCCGGGCCACATGTCGCCGGGCAGATGGGCAATCGCCTGGCCCGGCTGACGACAGTGCACGCACAAACGGCGCACCAGCCGCTGCGCCACCACCAGCTGTAACGCTGGGCCAAGCAGATAGCCGGGAATGTCCATCTGCCGTAAGCGGGTCAGGGTTTCGGCCGTCGAGTTGGTGTGCAAGGTTGAGAGCACCAGATGTCCGGTCTGCGCCGCTTTTACGGCGATGCTGGCGGTTTCAGCATCACGGATTTCGCCGATCATAATGACGTCCGGATCCTGCCGCAGCAGCGCGCGCAGGACGCGGTTAAAGTCGAGACCGCTCCGTGGCTGTACCTGCGTCTGGTTAATCCCCTGTAGCGGAATTTCCAGCGGGTCCTCCACGCTGCAGACGTTTTTCTCCGGCACGTTGAGGGCGCTCAGGCTGCTGTACAGCGTAAAGGTTTTGCCGCTGCCGGTTGGGCCGGTGACCAGAATCAGCCCCTGCGGTTTGGCCAGCGCGTTTTTCAGCAGGCGCAGCTGTGGCACCGGCATGCCCAGCTTATCGAGCGCAATGGCGCTGTTTTCGCTTTGCAGCAGGCGTACCACCGCTTTTTCGCCCTGGCTGACCGGCAGGGTCGACAGGCGGAACGCCGCCGGTTTGTCATCCATCTCCAGACTGAACTGGCCATCCTGCGGCAGCCGACGCTCCGCGATATCCAGACCGCCGAGGATTTTCAACCGTGCCAGCACGGCGGCGGGTGGGGCATCCGGTAACTGCGGCAGCGGATGCAGCACGCCGTCAATCCGCAGCCGTACGCGCAGCCCGTGACGCTGCGGTTCAAAGTGCACATCGGAGGCGCGTCGCTGTATGGCCTGGCGCAGAATCTGATCCACAGCGTGAATAGCGGACTCGGCGCTGGCCTGTTCGCGCGGTGCCGCACGGCTTTCTGGCTGGTGCAGCAGCTGCTCCAGCCGTGCGGCGGGCCAGCACTCGACCTCAACTGCACACTGGCTGGCAAACTGCAGCGCCTCTAGCAACAACGGGTCTGGCGCGTCCGCGACCGCCACGCGCAAGTGCGTGGCGTCATGGTGCAATATCACGGCCTGATAGCGGGCACACAGTGCCTGCAGGGTGCTATCCGGCTTATCCATTGTTTTCTTCCTTGTCGGCAAAGCGGAACTGCTCGAGACAGCTGTCGCGCAGGCTGGCGTTGTCGCTGGTGCAGCTGCGTTGCCAGCTGAGTGCGCCTTCCGCCGCATTCCATACCGGCAACATTGCAACGGTTAACCCCGTCAGGCTCTCCTGGCCGGTCAGCGTAATGGCACCATTGACTACGCTCAGGTTCGCCACATAGCGTGAGCCTTTGGCGGCGGGAATACCGCGCTCGCCTGCCTGACACTGCGCCGGTCCGCCGCGCTCAATGGCGCACAGCTCCACGGCAGTTTTATAGGGCACCATGGTTTGCAGCATGTCGGTCAGCGCGGCACGTTGCAGATAATTTTGGTAAGCGGGCAGGCCAATGGCGCTGAGGATGGCGACGATACCGATGACAATCATCAGCTCGATCAGGGTAAAACCGCGTTGTTTATCCATAATGAGGCTCCTTGTTGTGGAGCCGCAACGGTAAGAAAGGGCGGGGAAAAGCGGAAGGGGGCGCGTTTCAATCCCGGAAAGGGGCGCGCAGACAATGTAGCGCGTTACAGGCGAAGCCACATGATGATGGAAGCCGGCTCGCAATTTGCCGCCAGCACCGGCGGCATGGCCTTACGTCAGACTTCGCGAAAACGCATCGACAGATCGAGCGCCTGCACGTGCTTAGTCAGCGCGCCCACCGAGACATAATCCACGCCGGTGGCGGCGATCTGCGGCAGCGTCGTCTCCGTCACGTTGCCGGACACCTCCAGCAGCGCGCGCTTCGCCGTCAGCGTAACCGCCTGCTGCATCATCGCCAGCGTGAAGTTATCCAGCATGATGATGTCGGCACCGGCCGCCAGCGCCAGCTGCAGTTCGCTGAGATTTTCCACTTCCACCTCAACCGGCACATCCGGGTGCAGCCACAGGGCTTTCTCCACCGCTTTACTGACCGAACCGCTGGCAATGATGTGGTTTTCTTTGATCAGGAAAGCGTCGGACAATCCCAGACGATGATTCTGCCCGCCGCCGCACAGTACCGCATACTTAAGCGCGGTGCGCAGGCCGGGCAGGGTTTTGCGCGTATCCAGCAGCTGGGTATTGCTGCCAGACAAGAGTGCCACATAGCGGTTCACGGCTGTCGCCACGCCAGAGAGCGTCTGCACAAAGTTTAACGCGGTGCGTTCTGCCGTCAGCAGCAACCGCGCCGGTCCCTGTAATTCAAACAGCAGCTGATCGGCCACCAGCGGTTGGCCGTCTTCAACGTGCCAGGTAATGGAAACGTTATTGCCCAGCTGGATAAACACCTCTTCCACCCAGCGTTTACCACAGAAAACACCGGCTTCGCGGGTGATAACGCGCGCTTCAGCCTGCGCCGCCTGCGGCAACAGCTGGGCGGTGATGTCGCGCTCAGCGTCAACGTCACCGCCTAAATCCTCCTGAAGCGCGCGCGCCACGGTTTCCGGGATATCCAGCTGAATACGTTTAAGCAGTTCCTGACGGCGATATTCGGGATTATAACGACGCGACACCATGATTTTGCGGCTCCACCCTACGGATTACGTGCGCTCACCTTAGCCTGATTTTGCAGCTATTGCCAGCCACGCCAGGTGAAATGTTTAGTATCCTTAACTTGCTGGTGCCATAACGCATTAAGTCACAAGCAGCGAGGTGGAATCATGGTATTCTCAGCCAGATTTTGTTCAGGATAACAGGCATGAAACTGGAACACGGCTGGATCACGAGCGCACGCAAGGTGCCGTCGCCGCACTTTAATGCGCGGCCGGATAACGAAGCGCCGTCGCTGCTGATCATTCATAACATCAGTCTGCCGCCGGGCGAATTTGGCGGTCCGTGGATCGACCGGCTGTTCACCGGGACGCTACCCGCCGATGCGCATCCCTATTTTGCGGATATCGCCCAGTTACGCGTGGCGGCGCACTGTCTGATTCGCCGTGACGGTGAGCTGGTACAGTATGTTTCCTTTGACCAGCGCGCCTGGCATGCCGGCATTTCGCAGTTTGCCGGACGGGAAAACTGCAACGATTTTTCCATGGGCATTGAGCTGGAAGGCACTGACACGCTGCCCTACACCGATGCTCAGTACGCTACGCTGCAGCAGGTTACCCGCCTGCTGATGCAGCATTATCCGCTGACGCCGCAGCGTATCACCGGTCACAGCGATGTTGCGCCGGAACGCAAGACCGATCCCGGTCCGGCATTTGACTGGATACGCTATAAACAGGCTATCGGGCAGGAGCACCCCTGACACCGCAGGAGCAGGTATGACGTTGTTTAGTTTGTTGTTAGTTTTGGGTTGGGAACGCCTTTTTAAATTAGGTGAACACTGGCAGCTGGATCATCGGCTTGAGCCGCTGTTTCGCGGTCGCCAGCGCTTCTCGTTGCTGCGTACGCTGCTGATGACCGTGATCGCCATGCTGCTGGTCTGGCTGGTGGTGTGGAGCCTGAAGGGCATTCTGTTTGGCGTGGCGCAGCTGCTGTTCTGGATTGTGGTCGGTTTGCTGTGCATTGGTGCCGGCTCGGTGCGGCTGCATTACCACCAGTATCTTAAAGCGGCGAGCCACGATGATGAAGCGGCCCATCAGGCGATGGCCGCAGAGCTGACGCTGATTCACGGCGTGCCGGTTGACTGTAGCGAGCGCGAATTTCTGCAGGCGCTGCAAAACGCGCTGATCTGGATTAATTTCCGCTTCTATCTTGCGCCGCTGTTCTGGTTTGTGGTCGGTGGCCCTTACGGGCCAGTGTTGCTGGTGGGGTATGCGTTTCTGCGCGCCTGGCAGAGCTGGCTGGCAAAACACCGTTCCCCGCTGGAACGCGCACAGTCCGGCATCGATCGCATTCTGCACGTGCTGGACTGGATTCCGGTGCGGCTGGCCGGTGTGGCTTATGCGCTGCTCGGCCACGGCGAGCGTGCGCTGCCGGCATGGTTTGCCGCGCTCAGCGATGTGCATCGTCCACAGTATCAGGTGCTGACCAGCCTGGCGCAGTTCTCGCTGGCGCGCGATCCGCATCTGGATAAAGTGGAAACGCCACGGGTCGCCGTGGCGCTGGCCAAACGCGTTTCGCTGGTACTGGTCGTGGTAGTGGCGCTGCTGACTATCTACGGCACGTTAGTGTGATCGGCAGGCGGCACGCCGAAATCCGGTGTGCCGTCTTCGCGCCAGGCAAAATATTTAAGCCGCGTATGGCGGTTGGGATCCCACAGCGGATCGCCCTCAATTTCGGTGTAATTCCGTGCGTGATACACCAGCACATCCCGTCCTGCTTCATCCACGGTGAAACTGTTATGCCCCGGACCGTACTGGTGATTATCCCAGCTGGTGGCAAATACCGGCCGCGCCGATTTATGCCATGCGCTGATGTCGAGCGGATCGGCCTGCGCGTCAATACTCAGTATGCCGAGGCAGTAATTTTCGTCCGTGGCGCTGGCTGAGTAGGTGACAAACAGCCGCTCGCCATGGCGAATCACTGCGGGTCCCTCATTAACGCTAAAGCCGGCACACTCCCACTCATACTCCGGCCGGCTGAGCATCAGCGGCTGGGTTTTCAGCGTCCACGGATTCAGTAATTCCGCCAGATAAAGGTTGGAGTTACCGGGAATGGCCGGGTCTTTTTGCGCCCACAGATACCAGTTTTTACCCTGATGTACGAAGTGGGTGGCGTCGAGGGCGAAGGTATCGAGGTGGGTTTGCACGCGGCGGCACGGCTGCCAGTGACCGCTGAGTGGATCGGCATCATCACATACCAGCGCGTACATACGGTGCTGAAACAGCCCCTCTTTGATTTCGCGGGACGGCGCGGCGGCAAAGTAAATCACCCACTGGCCATTGATCACGTGCAGTTCCGGTGCCCAGATCAGGGCGCTGCAGGGACCGCTGTCCGGTTTACGCCACACAGTTGTGGCCGGGGCGGTAATCAGGCCGTTAAGCGTGCTGGCATAGCGCAGCTCCAGTCGATCGTACTCGGGCACCGAAGCGATAAAGTAGTAGCCATCGCCGTGGCGCAAAATAAACGGATCGGCACGTTGCGTAATAAACGGGTTAGGCCAGCTCATTTAATTTCTCCTGGTTGTGAGGTTGCGCGGCGAACGGGGGCAGACAGGTCATGGAAGTTGGCGCGACGCAGGGCGAGATCCTGCTGGATGGTGCGCATCAGCGCGCGGTCCACTTTCAGCAGGCGCACCACGCCGGCGGTGATCAGATAGCCGACGCCGGGGATCAGGGTAAACAGCAGCACAATACCGTTGAGCGCGCTGGCAGACTGCTGCTTCGCCGCTGCGTCATAGCCATACATCGACAATAAAAAGCCGACCATGGCACCCGCTACCGCCAGCCCGACCTTGAGGAAAAACAGGTTGCCGGAGAAGCTGATCCCGGTGATGCGTTTACCGGTTTTCCATTCGCCGTAGTCATCGACATCAGCCATTAGTGACCAGTGCAGCGGCGACGGGATTTGGTGCAGGATGTTCAGCAGGAAATAAGCAATTACCACGGTGACGGTGGCGTGCGGATCGATCCAGTAAAAGCCGCTGGAGAACAGCGCCAGCGCAATGTTGGTCCAGAAAAACACCTTCAGCTTGCACCAGCGATCGGTGAGGACTTTCGCCAGTGTGCTGCCCAGCATCATGCCGATGACGCCCAGGCTGATAAACAGCGTCGCAAAGTGCGTCGACTGGCCCATCACCCAGGTGACGTAATACATGGTGGCGGCCATGCGAATAAAACCGGGGCAGACATTACAGAACGTCAGCAGCAGAATGCGCACCCACTGATCGTTCTTCCATACATCGCGCAAATCTTTCTTCAGATCATCGTTGCTCGGTACCGCCGGACGAATACGCTCGCGCACCGTGGCAAAACAGAACAGAAACATCACCAGGCCAATCAGCGCCAGCACGCTCATCGCCAGCTGATAGCCGCGCGCTTTGTTGTCGCCGCCAAACCACTCGGCCATCGGCAGCAGCGACAGCGAGAGGATCAGCGTGGCGATGCCCACCATGACAAAGCGGTATGACTGGCAGGAGACGCGTTCACCGGGATCGTTAGTGATGACGCCGCCCAGCGAGCAGTAAGGAATATTGATGGCGGTGTAGGTCAGCGACATCAGGAAATAGGTGACAAATGCCCAGATCACCTTGTTGTCGTAGCTCCAGTCCGGGGTGGTAAACATCAGCACGCTGAATAGCACGTAGGGCAGCGATATCCATAGCAGCCACGGGCGAAAGCGTCCCCAGCGGCTCTGCGTGCGGTCGGCAATCGCGCCCATTATCGGGTCGGTCACCGCATCCAGCACCCGTACCGACAGCAACAGCGTGCCGACCAGCGCCGGAGCAAGGCCAAATACGTCGGTGTAGAAGTAGTTGAGGAACAGCATGATGGCACCGCCGATCATGTTGCATCCGGCGTCACCCATGCCGTATCCCAGTTTTTCTCTGAACGAGAGGGCTGCTCCTTTCATCAGTCGTCTCCTGCGACAAGTGGAGCAAAAATTATCAGCGTTAAATCAGTAACCTGGTGGGGAACAATCGGTCAGGATGATGGACAAAATACGCGGGCGGGGAAAAGTGTGAAGCGGATCGGCCCGGCAGCAGCGTGCCGGGCCCGGTGAAGCATCAGGCTTTCTGCACCCGATTTTTAACGGTATAACCCACGGCCAGCACCAGCAGCCACACCGGAATCAGCCACACTGAAATCGCCATGCCCGGCGTCATTAGCATGATCACCAGAATGGCCGCCAGGAACAGCAGGCAGATCCAGTTACCCAGCGGATACAGCACCGCCCTGAAACGGGTGGTCACGCCCTGCTGGTCTTTTTTCTTGCGGAATTTCAGGTGCGCGAGGCTGATCATCGCCCAGTTGATGACCAGCGCGGAGACCACCAGCGACATCAGCAGGCCGAAGGCTTCGCCCGGCATCAGATAGTTAATCAACACGCACAGCGCAGTGGCTACCGCCGAGACCAGAATGGTCGCCACCGGCACGCCACGACGGTCCACTTTCAGCAGCGCTTTTGGCGCGTTGCCCTGCTGCGCGAGGCCGAACAGCATGCGGCTGTTACAGTAAACACAGCTGTTATACACCGACAGCGCGGCGGTCAGGATCACCACGTTGAGCGCATTCGCCACCAGCGCATCGCCCAGTTCGTGGAAGATCAGTACAAACGGGCTGGTCTCTTCGGTGACGCGCGTCCATGGCAGCAGGGAGAGCAACACCGCCAGCGAGCCGATGTAGAAAATCAGGATACGCCACAGCACCTGGTTGGTGGCTTTAGGGATGCTCTCTTGTGGATTGTCGGCTTCTGCGGCGGTGATACCCACCAGTTCAAGGCCACCGAAGGAGAACATGATGATCGCCATCATCATCACCAGCCCGCTGACGCCGTGTGGCAGGAAACCGCCCTGGTTCCACAGGTTGCTGACGCTGGCCTGTGGGCCGCCGTTGCCGCTAAACAGCAGCCAGCCGCCAAACAGGATCATACCGATGACCGCCACCACTTTGATAATCGCGAACCAGAACTCCATCTCACCGAACACTTTGACGTTGGTCAGGTTGATGGCGTTGATCACCACAAAGAAGATAGCCGCAGTGGCCCAGGTGGGGAATTCCGGCCACCAGAACTGAATATATTTGCCGACGGCGGTGAGTTCAGCCATCGCCACCAGCACATACAGCACCCAGTAGTTCCAGCCGGAG
Organism: Pantoea dispersa; assembly: GCF_019890955.1. Taxonomy (NCBI): domain Bacteria; kingdom Pseudomonadati; phylum Pseudomonadota; class Gammaproteobacteria; order Enterobacterales; family Erwiniaceae; genus Pantoea; species Pantoea dispersa. The sequence goes on along the minus strand of NZ_CP082346.1, from coordinate 3,230,288 downwards.
GCAAAGCCGGCAAAGTTGCCCCAGTATTTATAGGCGAAGTGGCTAAAGCTGCCGGCCACCGGCTCTTCCACCACCATTTCGCCGAGCTGGCGCATGATCAGGAAGGCAATAAAACCGGCGATGGCATAGCCGAGAATCACGGCCGGACCGGCCGATTTAATCACTGATGCGCTGCCCAGAAACAGACCGGTACCGACGGCACCGCCCAGCGCAATCAGCTGAATATGGCGATTTTTCAGGCCGCGATGCAGCGTTTCGCCATGCTGTTGTTCCATACAAACCTCATGATGTTGTTATTGTGCACCTGCAGTGCGCGTACTGTAAGGCTGTTCTATCTGTGTACGTTTTTCTTTACGGTATCCGGCGGGCTGTGTGCAAGCCTGAGCTACCCTGGCGACCAGAATAGTGATAAGCGCGCCGCTTTGCACCTGCTTTTGCTTTTTGTGCTGAGAGATGGCTGAAAAAGCAGCAGCATCCTCTGCGCTTCCCTTGCGCTATTTCTGCCATGAATAAGGCTTAAACACGAATAGCATTCGCTTATGGCTACGCAGCCTGGTGCGCGCTAATGCAGTGTAAGGTTTGGTAAAAGTGAAATCTGTTAACATTTGCCGCGCTGAGACGCTTTTCTGCCAGATCCCGGTAAGTTAGCGCACGGTAACCGGTGTCTGCGGTGAAAGTGTGCGGGGGGCCATATAGACACAAGGTGAATACTTTGTTACTTTACGGGCACCATTTTTCAATTGGTATTACCAATTTACTCCGGACGTTTGGTTCATAAGAAGGGATGATGGCCTACAGTAAAATTCGCCAACCCAAGCTCTCCGATGCAATCGAGCAGCAGCTGGAATCCCTGATTATGGAAGGGACGCTCCAGCCGGGTGAAAAACTGCTTCCCGAGCGTGAACTGGCCAAACAGTTTGATGTCTCACGTCCATCGCTGCGCGAAGCGATCCAGAGTCTGGAAGCCAAAGGCCTGCTACTGCGCCGTCAGGGTGGTGGCACCTTCGTACAGCAGAATCTCTGGCAAAGCCTGAGCGACCCGCTGGTCGGCCTGCTTGCTGAACATCCTGAATCCCAGTTTGACCTGCTGGAAACCCGCCATGCGCTGGAAGGCGTTGCGGCCTACTACGCTGCGCTGCGCGGCACCGATGAAGACCTGCAGCGTATTCGCGACTGTCACGTCAACATCCAGCAGGCGCAGGACAGCGGCGATTTAGATGCTGAGGCCGATGCGGTGATGAAGTATCAGATCGCTGTCACAGAAGCCGCCCATAATGTGGTGCTGCTGCATTTGCTGCGTTCGATGGGCCCTATGCTGGAACAGAACGTCCGTCAGAATTTCGAATTGCTCTACGCTCGCCGCGAAATGCTGGCGAAAGTGAGCGGTCACCGCGCCAGTATCTTTGAGGCGATTGTGGCTCGTGAGCCAGAACAAGCACGCGAGGCATCCCATCGTCACCTGGCGTTCATTGAGGAAATCTTGCTGGACAGAAGTCGGGAGCAGAGCCGTCGTGAACGCTCCCTGCGTCGTTTACAGCAACGTAAGGAATAACGCACGGCAATGAACGTGCGACATAAACGACGGGCCTGTCTTCTTGTGCTGTGAATCAGAAGCAAAGCACAAGCAGACAGGCTCCTGATAATTCAACGTATTAGACACAGATAAGGAATACACCCCATGTCAGAACGTTTACAGAATGACGTGGATCCGATCGAAACTCGTGACTGGCTACAGGCGATCGAATCGGTCATCCGTGAAGAAGGTGTTGAGCGCGCGCAGTATCTGATTGATCAGGTATTGAGTGCTGCACGCAAAGGCGGTGTGAAAGTGGCAGCGGGCGGCAACGCCGTCAGCAACTACATCAACTCCATTGCGGTCGAAGATGAGCCGGAATATCCGGGGAACACCTCTCTTGAACGTCGTATCCGTTCCGCAATCCGCTGGAACGCCATTATGTCGGTTCTGCGTGCGTCGAAGAAAGATCTGGAGCTGGGTGGTCACCTGTCGTCTTTCCAGTCTTCTGCCACCATTTATGAAGTGTGCTTCAACCACTTCTTCCGCGCGCGTAGCGAGCAGGATGGCGGCGATCTGGTCTATTTCCAGGGCCACATTTCTCCGGGCATCTACTCGCGTGCGTTCCTTGAAGGACGTCTGACTGAAGAGCAGATGAACAACTTCCGTCAGGAAGTCCACGGCAACGGTCTCTCTTCCTATCCGCATCCAAAACTGATGCCGGACTTCTGGCAGTTCCCGACCGTGTCGATGGGTCTCGGCCCACTGAACGCCATCTATCAGGCGAAGTTCCTGAAATATCTGGAACACCGCGGCCTGAAAGATACCTCTAAGCAGACCGTTTACGCCTTCCTTGGCGATGGCGAGATGGACGAACCAGAATCCAAAGGGGCGATCACCATCGCTACCCGTGAGAAGCTGGATAACCTGGTGTTCATCATCAACTGTAACCTGCAGCGTCTCGACGGTCCGGTCACCGGTAACGGTAAGATCATCAACGAGCTGGAAGGCATCTTTGCCGGTGCTGGCTGGAACGTGATCAAAGTGATCTGGGGCGGACGCTGGGACGAGCTGCTGAAGAAAGACACCAGCGGCAAGCTGATTCAGCTGATGAATGAAACCGTTGACGGCGACTATCAGACCTTCAAATCACGCGACGGTGCGTATGTGCGCGAACACTTCTTCGGTAAATACCCGGAGACCGCAGCGCTGGTGAAAGACTGGTCAGACGAAGAGATCTTCGCCCTGAACCGTGGTGGTCACGATCCGAAGAAAATCTACGCGGCACTGAAGAAAGCGCAGGAGACCAAAGGTCAGCCAACGCTGATTCTGGCGCATACCATCAAAGGCTATGGTATGGGTGACACCGCGGAAGGTAAGAACATCGCGCACCAGGTTAAGAAGATGAACATGGATGGCGTTCGCTACATCCGCGATCGCTTCAACGTGCCAGTGGCTGACGACAAGATCGAACAGCTGCCGTATGTGACCTTCGAAAAAGGCTCAGAAGAGTACAACTACCTGCACGGCCAGCGCGAGAAGCTGGGTGGCTACCTGCCAACCCGTCAGGCTGAGTTCAGCGAAAAGCTGGAAATGCCGGCGCTGGAAGAGTTCAGTGCGCTGCTGGAAGAGCAGAGCAAAGAGATCTCTACCACCATCGCCTTCGTGCGTGCGCTGAATGTGATGCTGAAGAACAAGTCGATCAAAGATCGTCTGGTGCCGATCCTCGCGGACGAAGCGCGTACCTTTGGTATGGAAGGTCTGTTCCGTCAGATTGGTATCTACAGCCCGAACGGCCAGCAGTATACGCCGCAGGACCGTGAGCAGGTTGCTTACTATAAAGAAGACGAGAAAGGCCAGATTCTGCAGGAAGGGATCAACGAGCTGGGCGCAGGGTCTTCCTGGCTGGCGGCGGCGACCTCTTACAGCACCAACAACCTGCCGATGATTCCGTTCTACATCTACTATTCGATGTTTGGTTTCCAGCGCATCGGCGATCTGATGTGGCTGGCAGGCGACCAGCAGGCGCGCGGCTTCCTGGTGGGCGGCACGTCCGGTCGTACCACGCTGAACGGCGAAGGTCTGCAGCACGAAGATGGTCACAGCCACATTCAGTCGCTGACTATCCCGAACTGTATCTCTTACGATCCGTCTTACGCGTACGAAGTGGCAGTCATCATGCATGACGGTCTGGTACGTATGTACGGCGAAGCGCAGGAAAATATTTACTACTACATCACCACGCTGAACGAAAACTACCACATGCCTGCGATGCCGCAGGGTGCGGAAGAGGGTATCCGTAAGGGTATCTACAAGCTGGAGACGGTAGAAGGCAGCAAAGGCAAAGTGCAGCTGCTGGGCTCAGGTTCCATCCTGCGTCACGTGCGCGAAGCGGCACAGATCCTGGCGAAGGATTACGGCATCGGTTCTGACGTCTACAGCGTGACCTCGTTCACCGAGCTGGCACGCGACGGTCAGGATTGTGAGCGCTGGAACATGCTGCACCCAACGGAAACGCCACGCGTACCGTACATCGCTCAGGTGATGAACGACGCGCCGGCGGTGGCATCGACCGACTACATGAAGCTGTTCGCAGAGCAGGTTCGCAGCTACGTGCCAGCCAGCGATTACCGCGTGCTGGGTACCGATGGTTTCGGCCGTTCAGACAGCCGCGAAAACCTGCGTCACCACTTCGAAGTGGATGCGTCATACGTAGTGGTTGCAGCCCTGGGTGAACTGGCTAAACGCGGCGAAATCGAGAAGAAAGTGGTGGCGGATGCGATCGCGAAATTCAACATCGATGCCGATAAAGTTAACCCGCGTCTGGCTTAAGAGGTAAGAGAGTAATGGCTATCGAAATTAACGTACCGGATATCGGGTCAGACGAAGTTGAAGTCACCGAGATTCTGGTCAAGGTGGGCGACAAGGTTGAAGCCGAACAGTCGCTGATCACCGTGGAAGGCGATAAAGCCTCGATGGAAGTACCTTCGCCGCAGGCCGGCGTGGTTAAAGAGATCAAAATCGCGACCGGTGACAAAGTGAATACCGGTTCACTGATCATGATTTTCGACACCGAAGGTGCAGCTGCTGAGGCACCGGCCGCCGAAGAGAAACCAGCGGAAGCGGCACCTGCTGCGGCCGCCGCCAGCGAAGCGAAAGACGTTAACGTCCCGGATATCGGCGGCGATGAAGTCGAAGTCACCGAAATTCTGGTTAAAGTGGGCGACAAAGTGGCGGCAGAACAATCGCTGATCACCGTCGAAGGCGACAAAGCCTCAATGGAAGTGCCTGCACCGTTTGCCGGTGTGGTGAAAGAGATCAAAATCGCCACGGGCGACAAGGTGAACACCGGTTCATTGATCATGATCTTTGAAGCCGAAGGCGCGGCGCCAGCAGCGGCTGCCAAACCTGCCGTGAAAGAAGCGGCGGCCTCCGCGCCAGCCGCGGCTGCGGGTGCCAAAGACGTTAACGTCCCGGATATCGGCGGCGACGAAGTGGAAGTCACCGAAGTGCTGGTCAAAGTAGGCGATAAAGTTGAGGCTGAGCAGTCACTGATCGTAGTGGAAGGCGATAAAGCGTCAATGGAAGTTCCGGCGCCGTTTGCCGGTACGGTTAAAGCGCTGAAAGTGGCTACCGGCGATAAAGTCAGCACCGGTTCGCTTATCATGGTGTTCGAAGTAGAAGGCGCTGCGCCGGCTACTGCGGCACCGGCAGCGAAACAGGAAGCCGCACCCGCTGCAGAAGCCAAACCGGCAGCTGTACCTGCGCCAGCAGCGGCGAAAGCCGATGCGAAGAGCGAATTTGCTGAAAACGACGCTTACGTGCACGCTACGCCGGTGATTCGTCGCCTGGCGCGCGAGTTCGGTGTTAACCTGGCGAAAGTCAAAGGCACCGGCCGTAAAGGTCGCATCCTCAAAGAGGACGTGCAGGCTTACGTGAAAGACGCGGTGAAACGCGCTGAAGCGGCACCGGCTGCGGCCGCAGCCGGCGGTATTCCGGGCATGCTGCCATGGCCGAAAGTGGACTTCAGCAAGTTCGGTGAAATCGAAGAAGTGGAACTGGGTCGTATCCAGAAAATCTCGGGTGCTAACCTGAGCCGTAACTGGGTAATGATTCCGCATGTGACCCACTTCGACAAAACCGATATCACCGATCTGGAAGCGTTCCGTAAGCAGCAGAATGCGGAAGCCGAGAAGCGCAAGCTGGATGTGAAGTTCACCCCGGTGGTGTTCATCATGAAAGCGGTCGCCGCGGCACTGGAGCAGATGCCACGTTTCAACAGCTCGCTGTCGGAAGATGGCCAGAAGCTGACCCTGAAAAAGTACATCAACATCGGTGTGGCGGTCGATACGCCAAACGGTCTGGTGGTTCCGGTGTTCAAAGACGTGAACAAGAAAGGCATCACTGAGCTGTCGCGTGAGCTGATGGCGACGTCGAAGAAAGCGCGTGATGGCAAACTGACCGCCAGCGATATGCAGGGCGGCTGCTTCACCATCTCCAGCCTTGGCGGCCTCGGCACCACGCACTTCGCGCCAATTGTTAACGCGCCGGAAGTGGCTATCCTCGGGGTGTCTAAGTCGGCGATGGAGCCGGTGTGGAACGGCAAAGAGTTCGCTCCGCGCCTGATGATGCCGATTTCGCTGTCGTTCGACCACCGCGTCATCGACGGTGCGGATGGTGCGCGCTTCATCACCATCATTAACAATATGCTGTCTGATATTCGCCGTCTGGTGATGTGACATTAATCAAGGCCGGCAAATGCCGGCCTTGTTGTAAGCATTCGGAGTTGCCGCGGTTGGCAGTTTGTTAACAATTCTGTAAACTCTCGCGGTGAAATGTCCCGGTGGAGATAGGGCATCAAGAGCCTGGGAAAGGGTCGCTTTTGACCGCCGGCAATCTAACAAGAGGTCATGATGAGTACAGAGATTAAAACTCAAGTCGTGGTACTTGGGGCAGGTCCTGCAGGTTACTCTGCAGCCTTCCGTTGCGCTGATTTAGGTCTGGAAACCGTACTGGTTGAGCGCTACAGCACCCTCGGCGGTGTCTGTCTGAACGTCGGCTGTATCCCGTCAAAAGCGCTGCTGCACGTGGCGAAAGTCATCGAAGAAGCTAAAGCTCTGGAAGAGCACGGTATCGTGTTTGGCCAGCCGCAGACTGACATCAACAAAATCCGTACCTGGAAAGAGAAAGTCATCACTCAGCTGACCGGTGGTCTGGCTGGCATGGCAAAAGGCCGCAAAGTGAAAGTGGTCAACGGTCTGGGTAAATTCACCGGTGCTAACACGCTGGTAGTGGAAGGAGAGGGCGGCGCAACCACCATCAACTTCGATAACGCCATTATTGCTGCTGGCTCGCGTCCTATCGAACTGCCCTTCATTCCACATAACGATCCGCGCGTGTGGGACTCTACCGATGCGCTGGAGCTGAAAGAAGTTCCGAAGCGTCTGCTGGTTATGGGCGGCGGCATCATCGGTCTGGAGATGGGTACCGTCTACCATGCGCTGGGTTCAGAGATCGACGTGGTCGAGATGTTTGACCAGGTGATCCCGGCCGCCGATAAAGACGTGGTGAAAGTGTTCACCAAGCGTATCAGTAAGAAATTCAACCTGATGCTGGAAACCAAAGTCACCGCGGTAGAAGCGAAAGACGACGGTATCTACGTATCAATGGAAGGTAAAAAAGCGCCGGCTGAACCACAGCGTTACGACGCAGTGCTGGTGGCGATTGGCCGTGTACCGAACGGTAAAGGTCTGGATGCTGGCAAAGCAGGCGTGGAAGTGGACGATCGCGGCTTTATCCGCGTCGACAAACAGATGCGCACCAACGTGCCACACATCTATGCTATCGGTGACATCGTCGGTCAGCCAATGCTGGCGCACAAAGGCGTGCACGAAGGTCACGTGGCGGCAGAAGTGATTTCCGGTCTGAAGCACTACTTCGACCCGAAAGTGATCCCTTCTATCGCCTACACCGAGCCAGAAGTGGCCTGGGTGGGTCTGACCGAGAAAGAAGCCAAAGAGAAAGGCATCAGCTACGAAGTGTCCACCTTCCCGTGGGCGGCATCGGGCCGTGCTATCGCGTCTGACTGCGCAGACGGTATGACCAAACTGATCTTCGACAAAGAGACGCACCGTGTTATTGGTGGCGCGATTGTCGGTACCAACGGCGGCGAGCTGCTGGGTGAAATCGGTCTGGCTATCGAGATGGGTTGTGATGCCGAAGATATCGCGCTGACCATCCACGCGCACCCAACCCTGCACGAATCGGTTGGCCTGGCGGCGGAAGTGTTTGAAGGTAGCATTACTGACCTGCCAAATCCGAAAGCGAAAAAGAAATAAGTTCGCCTGAGGCTTAGGTTAATTAACGGCTCCTGTAAGGAGCCGTTTTTTTATTAATTGAAAACGTAAGTTGAATAGATGAAAGCGGGCGCAGGAGCATCACCTTAAACGATGCCGGAATAGCGGAGGAAACCCTCCGCTATTGAAGTTTACTGTTGTGCTTCGTAAGCCATGACAGCCGATAATTCAGCCGCGAATATCCGCAATCGTAATTCACACAGTGAACTGCGATTTGCCAGGCATAAACCTAACAGGATGAGCCCGCTGATAATCAGCGTGCTGAATTTCACCTTCATAATCACTTACTCCTTGCATTAGCACGAGCAAGCCACTACCCTGACACTGTCTGGGTGTTTTGGGTAGTGGCTCACCCGTGCGGTTAATGAAAATTAATCGCACGGTTCACCTTCCACCATCCACCCCAATTTCTTTTGCAGATCTTAAGGCAGATAGCCTCAAGCACCCGCAGGCAGTCTACGCTATTTATTTATCATTTCCTCTTTTATTTTTTATCTCTTTTTTAAATCGCAGTTATTTTTTAAAGGTGTATTTTAATTGAGTGGCTAAGTTTAAAGGTTAATTTAAACCGGCACTGCGTTGATAATTAATTAAATGCGCGCAAGGCATCACGTTCAATATTTATCAGGTGATGTGGTATTAATTTTTCCTCAGGAAAACGTGTGTGGGAAGCTGAACGGTAGCCGTTTAGTGCAAGCGCATCAGCACATAACCAAAAGTGAATGAACCGGCCCGAAAGGGGATTGCAGGTTATGGATTCGCGTTGTGAAGGCCGAATGCAACAAATTACGCGCTACAACCTGGTTCCACTGGCTATCGGCACAGGCGCGAACAGGCACTATTAGAGCCGTTCTGGCTTCTCTCCTGGCGCAAAGCGCAGTCAAATCTGCTAAATAACGCGCGGATGTTGCTTTTTTGTAAACGGATTAACAATCAGCCGAAATCCTGCTATGCTGGCCGACGCAGAACCGGGCACCTCACCCTACTGTTTGACAGCATCAACAGGTGCACCGGAAAGCTATACAATGAGAGCGAGGAGAACGTCGTGCTAGAAGAATACCGTAAGCACGTTGCCGAGCGTGCTGCCCAGGGAATCGTACCTAAGCCGTTAGATGCTTCCCAGATGGCCGCGCTGGTTGAACTGCTGAAAAACCCGCCAGCGGGTGAAGAAGAATTCCTGACTGACCTGCTGGTCAACCGTGTCCCGCCGGGTGTTGATGAAGCGGCGTATGTAAAAGCCGGATTCCTGGCAGCTATCGCAAAGGGCGAAGCCCACTCTCCTCTGGTCACTCGTGAAAAAGCAGTCGAACTGCTGGGCACCATGCAGGGCGGCTACAACATCCATGCGCTGATCGAGGCGCTTGACGATGAGGCTCTGGCACCGATTGCCGCTGAAGCACTGTCCCACACGCTGCTGATGTTCGATAACTTCTACGACGTCGAAGAGAAAGCCAAAGCGGGTAATCCCCACGCGAAGAAAATCCTCCAGTCCTGGGCTGATGCAGAATGGTTCCTCAAGCGTCCTAAGCTGGCAGAAAAAATCACTACCACCGTGTTCAAAGTGACCGGCGAAACCAACACCGACGACCTCTCTCCGGCGCCGGATGCATGGTCACGTCCGGATATTCCACTGCACGCGCTGGCAATGCTGAAAAACCCACGTGACGGCATCGAACCCGACGATGCTGGCAACATTGGCCCGATCAAACAGATTGAAGCTCTGCAGCAGAAAGGCTTCCCGCTGACCTACGTCGGTGACGTGGTTGGTACCGGTTCTTCACGTAAGTCCGCGACCAACTCAGTGCTGTGGTTCATGGGTGACGACATTCCGTATGTGCCGAACAAAAAAGGCGGCGGTCTGTGCCTCGGCGGTAAAATCGCGCCGATCTTCTTCAACACCATGGAAGATGCCGGCGCGCTGCCGATCGAACTCGACGTTGAGCGCCTGAACATGGGCGATGTGATTGACGTTTACCCTTACAAGGGTGAAGTACGCAATCACGAGACCAATGAACTGCTGGCGACCTTTGCGCTGAAAACCGACGTGCTGCTGGATGAAGTGCGCGCCGGTGGCCGTATTCCGCTGATTATCGGTCGCGGCCTGACCACCAAAGCGCGTGAGTCGCTGGGTCTGCCGCACAGCGATGTGTTCACCAAAGCCAAAGATGTGGCTGAAAGCAACCGTGGTTACTCGCTGGCGCAGAAAATGGTGGGCCGCGCCTGTGGCGTGGCAGGGATTCGTCCTGGCGCCTACTGTGAACCAAAAATGACTTCGGTCGGCTCTCAGGACACCACCGGTCCGATGACCCGTGATGAACTGAAAGATCTGGCGTGTCTGGGCTTCTCCTCCGATCTGGTGATGCAGTCCTTCTGTCACACCGCCGCTTATCCGAAGCCGGTCGATGTCACCACACACCACACGCTGCCGGACTTCATCATGAACCGTGGCGGTGTCTCGCTGCGTCCGGGCGATGGCGTGATTCACAGCTGGCTGAACCGTATGCTGCTGCCGGATACCGTCGGCACCGGCGGTGACTCACACACCCGCTTCCCGATTGGCATCTCGTTCCCGGCCGGTTCTGGTCTGGTGGCGTTTGCCGCCGCGACGGGCGTTATGCCTCTGGATATGCCGGAGTCAGTGCTGGTGCGCTTCAAAGGCGAAATGCAGCCGGGCATCACGCTGCGCGATCTGGTGCACGCGATTCCGCTGTACGCCATCAAGCAGGGCCTGCTGACCGTTGAGAAGAAAGGCAAGAAAAACATCTTTTCCGGTCGCGTGCTGGAAATCGAAGGTCTGCCGAAGCTGAAAGTTGAGCAGGCGTTTGAGCTGACCGATGCCTCGGCCGAGCGTTCTGCGGCGGGTTGTACCATCAAGCTGGATAAAGAGCCGATCATCGAGTATCTGAACTCCAACATCGTACTGCTGAAGTGGATGATCTCCGAAGGCTACGGCGACCGTCGTACGCTGGAGCGCCGTATCCAGGGCATGGAAAAATGGCTGGCCGATCCGCAACTGCTGGAAGCCGATGCCGATGCGGAATACGCAGCGGTGATCGAAATCGATCTGGCGGAAATCAAAGAGCCCATCCTGTGTGCGCCGAACGATCCGGACGACGCACGCTGGCTGTCTGACGTGCAGGGCGAGAAGATCGACGAAGTATTCATCGGTTCGTGCATGACCAACATCGGTCACTTCCGTGCGGCAGGTAAACTGCTGGACGCGCACAAAGGCCAGCTGCCGACCCGCCTGTGGGTAGCGCCGCCAACCAAGATGGATGCCGCGCAGCTGACAGAAGAGGGCTACTACAGCGTCTTTGGTAAGAGCGGTGCGCGTATCGAGATTCCGGGCTGTTCACTGTGCATGGGTAACCAGGCGCGCGTGAAAGACGGCGCGACGGTGGTTTCCACCTCGACCCGTAACTTCCCGAACCGTCTGGGTACCGGTGCCAATGTGTTCCTGGCATCAGCCGAGCTGGCCGCGGTCGCTTCCCTGCTGGGTAAACTGCCTACGCCGGACGAGTATCAGCAGTTTATGGTGCAGGTGGATAAAACCGCTGCCGACACCTACCGCTACCTGAACTTCGATCAGCTGGGCCAGTACACCGAAAAAGCGGATGGAGTGATTTTCCAGACCGCGGTGTAAAATACGCCTGCCAGTGAAAAAGGGACGAGCGCATCGTCCCTTTTTTTATGCGCTTTTTTCCCTCGCCGTCTCCAGGCATAATGCGAGCGCGATCCCACTTTCTTGCGCGCGCTGCGCACAAAATGCACGAAAGCGTGCCGTCTGGCGCGCCACAGGTATGAGGCCAACATGGAATATGAATTTCTGCGTGACGTGACCGGTCAGGTCCGGGTACGCATGTCGATGGACCACGAAGCGGTGGGGCACTGGTTCAATGAAGAGGTGAAAGAGAACGTTGCGCTGCTGGATGAAGTCGAAGCCGCGGTGCGTACAGTCAAAGGCACGCAGCAGCAGTGGCAGCGCGTCGGGCACGAATATACGCTGTGGCTGGATGAAGAAGAGGTGATGATCCGCGCCAATCAGCTGGCGTTAGAGGATGACGGCCTGGAAGAGGGCATGACTTATTACGATGAGGAGAGCCTGTCGTTCTGCGGCGTGGAGGATTTTCTCGCGGTGATTGCTGCTTATCGCCGGTTTATGGCCGGCCGTTAACGGGCGCCCGCAGCCGGGGCGCCACTGTCGTTGCGCAGGTTACACGCCGTTAATGGCGGAACGGGCGTGGGATAAAGGTTCCTCATCCACAATCGGTTCGACCTTGCCGAGCAGGAACAGGTAGTTAAGGATTCCGATCACTACCAGCACCGCCGAGAACACCAGCGCCCAGGTAAAGTGGCCGGTGGCACCGACGATAGCGCCGGTAATGATTGGTCCGACCGCGCCGCCCATATTGGAGACGGTATTCTGCAGCCCGGCAACAATTGACACGCTGTTGGTGGGCGCAACATCGCCCGGCAGCGCCCACACCTGAGAGGCCGCGACGGTGGTGCCGGACTTAGCAATACATAGCAGCAGTACCGTCATGAACACGGAATCGGTGAACGGCGCGAACCCGATGCACAGCGCCATCAGCAGGCCAATCGTCAGAAACAGCTTGCGCGTGGCGGTCAGCGACAGCACTTTTTTGTGCACCATACGGTCCGACGCCCAGCCCGCCAGCACCTCAATCACCATACCGCAGATCAGCGGCAGCGCCGCCACCATGCCCATTTTCAGGAAATCCATCCCTTTGTCTTTCACCAGGTAGGTTGGCAGCCAGGTGATAAAGAAGTAGGAAGTGTAATTGATGGTGAAGAAGCCAATACACATCGCCCAGATGTTGCGGTAGCGCAGCAGCTTGTACCACTTCATCGGCCGCACGTTCTTATCGCCGTGCTTCTGCGCCTGGCCATCGCGGATCAGGCGCACTTCATCGGTGCTGATCGCTTTGTGGTCTTCCGGGTTCTCGGCATAAATGAAGTACCAGGCGATGACCCAGATCAGCCCGACGGCACCAATCGCCAGAAAGGTCAGACGCCAGTCGAACAGCGCGATCATAAAGACGATCAGCGGCATGGCGACGGCCCCGCCAAATTTTGATGCGCTGTCGAACAGGCCGGAGACGGTGGCGCGCTCGCGATCCGGGAACCAGCGCGCGGTAATACCGGCGTTGCTGGGATAAGCCGCTGCTTCACCCACGCCGAGCGCCAGACGCAGCGCCAGCAGCGATTTAAAGCCGGTGGCGAGCCCCATCGCCATGGTGGCGATCGACCACCAGCCGACAGCGATGCCGAGGCCTTTTTTCTGGCCGAAGCGGTCGGCAAACCAGCCTGCCGGGATCTGCAACAGCGCGTAGGACCAGAAAAATGCCGCCATGATAAAGCCCATCATCTCTGGATTGATGTCGAGCTCGGTAATCAGGTGCGGTGCGGCGGCAGAGAGTACGGTACGATCAATATAGTTAATGGCAATGGCCAGCCACATCAGGCCGGCGATCCACCATCTGATGCGTGTTGAGCGTGCGGTGTTGGTCATAATCATTATCCACGCGAAAAGGGTGACAGAGGAGGGCGGCGTCAGGCCAGCCCGTTCATGACATTCATCGGGCGTTCGCCCTGTTTTATACACTGCACAATCTGCGTCACGCAGCGTTCGCCGATGGCGCTGATAGCACCGTCGGTATATCCGGCAAGGTGCGCCGTGGGGATAAAGTTGCTCAGGGTGAACAGCGGATGCTGCGCCAGCGGTTCCTGCACAAAGACATCCGCCGCCGCACCGGCAATCACGTTATCCTGCAACGCCTGGTAGAGATCCTGCTCATTCACCACGCCACCGCGTGACGCGTTGATGAGAAACGCGCTCTTCTTCATGCGCTTCAGGCGCGCAGCGTCGAACAGGTTTTGTGTCTGGTCGGTGAGCGGCATATGTAAGGTGATGAAGTCGCTGTGCTCCGTCAGCTGATCGAGGCTGACAAACGTCACGCCGTGTTCGGCGGCGAAGGCGTCATCGGGATAAAAATCGAAGGCGAGGATGCGCATATTGAAGCCTTTAGCGCGCAGTGCCACCTGCTTACCGATATTGCCCAGGCCGATGATGCCGAGCGTTTTGCCGTAGACGTCGGTGGCAAAAATGCGCGGCCAGTGGCCGGCGCGGGTCTCTATTGCGGCGGTGGTGATCTGGCGCGCGCTATTGAGAATCAGCGCAAAGGCGAAATCGGCAACCGCGTGTTTGTTCGCGTCCGGCACGTTCGTCACGTAAATACCGCGCGCACGGGTTGCGTCGAGGTCGATGTTATCGACGCCCACGCCGTGCTTGCAGACAATTTTCAGCTGCGGTGCCAGCGACAGCAGCGCATCGTTGACCTCGGTAAAGGCCACGATCAGGGCGACGGTGTCGGCGAGATGCGGCGCCAGCGCGCTGAGCGGTGCGTCGGCGGGCAGCGTAATCAGCTCAAAGCCCTGCTGGCGCAGTGTGTCGATCGGCGCGGCGTCGTAGCGGGCGAACGAAGGTGAAGTACAGATGACTTTCATAGCAAATGCGTCCCGGTGTTAATAACAGCAGCCATCGCTGCCTGAATCCGACCCGCCACCGTCAGATTAACCCTAACCCTGATGGCGGCAGGGGGTAGCGGCGCCTGTATTGCGCGATGAATCGCGCCGCTACCACAGCTGCGTGCGGTAAGTGCTTTAAATTTCCAGGCTTTACTGCAAATACTGATTCACGATCTGGCGGATCTTCTGCTCTTCCTCCGCAGAGAAGCGCACCGCATAGCGGCTGTCGCCGACCTCATAGCCGAGCAGCGCCACGGCTTTTTTCACCGCCGCCGGGGAAAAACCAATGCTGTAGAGATCGGTACGCAGGCCGGTGACGTTCTCCTGAGCGGCGCGCGATCCGGCGATGTCACCGGCATGGAAGCGCGCCCAGATGGCGTTAATCTCTTTCGGTGCCACGTTAGCCAGCCCGGAAATACAGGCGGAGCAGCCATCGACGAAGCCCTGATGAATCAGTGAATCCGGCCCGTTCAGTACATTGAAATGCGCAATACCTGCCGCTGCCTGCAGAAAGCCGCTCAGGCTTTCGTAGCTGCCGGCGCTGTCTTTGATGCCAATGATGTTGGGATGCGCTGCCAGCGTGCGCACGGTTTCCGGCTGCAGCGTATTACCGGTGCGCGCCGGAATGTTGTAGAGAAACAGCGGGACGTCGAGGGCGTCGGCCACGGCGCGGTAGTGATCAATCAGCTCTTCCTGTTTAAGCGGGACAAAGTAAGGGGTGATCACCGAGACGGCATCCACACCCAGCTTTGCTACCTGCCTGCCCAGCCGGATAGTCTCACGCGTCGAGATCTCGCCAATGTGCGCCACCACCGGTGCAGTGCCGTTTACTTCGTCGACGCAGGTCTCGGTCACCGCCAGCTTCTCCTGCTCGTTCAGCACGAAAAATTCCCCGTTGGTGCCGCCGCAGAAAATACCGTTACCGGCGCTAAGCTGACGCCGAATCTGTTCACGCTGCGCGGCAGGATTATAGGCTCCGTCGCGATCAAAAGTGGTGACGATGGCGGTCAGTACGCCCTGAATGGTGTTGCTCATAATTTCCCCGCTCATGCTGAGTGATTTAATGCCGGAAACAGCGTCAGGTAGACGTTGCGCACATCGTCGGCGCTGACTTTCATCGGTACATTCTTCATCAGGCGCTGCACGTCCAGCGCGGCTTCGACCAGATACGGCAGATGATCCGGCCCGATGCCCAGCGCTTCCAGGCTGGCAGGCAGTTTAAGGCGCTGCACCAGCGCGGCGAAATAGGCCACCAGCGCGTGCGATTTAGCCTCTTCATCCAGTGTGCTATCGGCATCCGGCAGCAGATCGTAGGCCTGCGCGAACTTGCTCACCGCCGCCGGACGCACAAACTGCATACACGGCGCCAGCAGAATGGCGTTGGCCACGCCGTGCGGCAGATGGTACTTGCCGCCCAGCGGATACGACATGGCGTGCACCAGATGTGTCCCGGCATGGGCGATCGCCGCTCCGCCGTAGTAAGACGCCCACAACATATTCAGCCGTGCTTCCAGGTTGTCCGGTTCGGCAAGGGTCTTTTCGAGGCTGGCGAACAGCTTTTTCATGCCGATCAGCGCATAGTTATCACTCACCGGATTGGCCACGGTGGCGGTGAAGCACTCAATCAGGTGGCACAGCGCATCAATCCCGGTCGACGAGGCGATGTGCGCCGGCATGCTGGTGGTCAGTTCCGGAATCAGCGCCACGTAGTCCGGCAGCATCACCGGCGAAATAATACCGACTTTGGTCTCTTTCTCCGGAATGGCAAGGATGGCATTGGGCGTGGCTTCCGAGCCGGTGCCGGCCGTGGTCGGGATCAGTAAAGAAGCGGTACGCGTGTGCGGCTTCTCACCGGCCAGCAGCGCCGTCAGGGTTGGCGCATCGGCTACGCACAACACGGACAGCAGCTTCGCCACATCCAGCACGCTGCCGCCGCCAATGCCGATCACCAGATCGACGTCGCCGTGCGGCAGCGCCGCAACAATCGCCGCCACATCATGCTGGCTCGGTTCGGGCGGCACCGTATCAACCAGGCTCAGGCTGGCGATCTGCTGCTGCAGCCGGGCGATAAGCGCCTGCACCGCCGGAATACCCAGAATGTTTTTATCCGTGACCAGCAACGCCTTCTGCTTATCCTGCAGTAAATAGCTGAGATCGTTCAGAGCCTGATAGCCACTGATCACGGTGCTGTTGATATTCATGTCATGCCCTTATAACGGTTTTGCACATTATGATTAGGTTTGCTCAATGCTGTGCGGGGTGTATCCCTTTCTGAGGCTAAATTTATAGGCGATATCGATTTCAATTAATTTGATCTTGCTCACATATAATCAATCATGATTGAATATAATCAAATGCAGCACGGCAAGGGGCCGTGACAGGAGAGAGAATGACTTCATCGCCATGGAAAACGCCCGTTCTGGTGATTGCCGACGATTTTACCGGTGCCAATGACGCAGGCAGCGGCTTCGCGCTGGCCGGCGCGCGCGTCCACGTGCTGTTCAATAACCTGACGCCCCCGGATGCCGGCGCAGCGGATGTGCTGGTGATCAGCACCGATAGCCGTGCGGTGAGCGCAGCGGAAGCCGCCAGCCGTACACATGCCGCCATGCAGCCGCATCAGCAGATAGCGCAACACGGCTGGCTGTTTAAGAAAATTGACTCAACGCTGCGCGGCAATCCAGGCGCTGAGGTGGCTGCCGCGCTGCAGGTCAGCGCGAAACGGCTGGCGCTGGTGGTGCCGGCGGTGCCAAAGCTGGGCCGCATCACGCGCGGCGGGGAAGTGTGGATCCATCAACAGCGCCTGACTGATACCGAATTTGCCAGCGATCCCAAAACCCCGGTGACCAGCAGTAACGTGCTGACGCGGCTGCAGATGCAATGCGACCTGCCGGGCGAGCAGATCGATCTTGCCACGGTACGCAGCGGCACGCTGGCCGCACGGCTGGCGACCAGTCAGGGACTGCTGGTACTGGACGCGGAACTGCAGGCGGATATCGACACTATTATCGCGGCGGCCGCGACGCTGCCGGAACGTCCGCTGCTGGTCGGCGCGTCCGGGTTAAGCGATGCGCTGGGTGCGCATCTTGCTGCGCGGCCCTCTCGCCCGGTGCTGGCGATAGTCGGTTCGATGAGCGCCATGGCGCAGCAGCAAATCGCCCGGCTCGCCAGCCAGCGTGACATCCGCTTGATTGATATTGATATTTGCCAGCTGTTTGCCACACCGGCATGGCCGCAGGCGGCGGCCTGGCAGCAGGCGATGGTCCAGGCGCTGCGCGAGGGCGTGCACTGTGTGGTACGCACCACGCAACAGGCTGATCAGCGCTACGCGATTGCGCAGCTGTGTCAGCAGCAGCAGATTACGCGCCAGCAGCTCGGCGAGCGCATCTGCCAGTTTCTGGCGCAGCTCACGCGCGCCGTCTGCGCGCACATTCAGCCTGCCGGCCTGTTTCTTTCCGGCGGTGACGTGGCCATCGCGGTGGCGCAGGCACTCGGGGCCAGCGGCTTTCAGATTCAGGGCCAGGTGGCGGGCTGTGTACCGCACGGGGTTCTGCTTAACAGTGAATTACACCTGCCGGTGATGACCAAAGCGGGTGGCTTTGGTGATGAAAACACCCTGGCAGAAGCCATTCGTTTTATTGAGGAGAAGTCGAGTGAATAACACTATTGCGGTGACCATGGGCGATCCGGCGGGCATCAGCCCGGAAATCATCATTAAAGCGCTGGCAGAAGGGGAGCTGGCGGGCATTCCGGCGGTGGTGGTCGGCTGTGCCGCGACGCTGCGTCGGGTGCTGGCGCTGAACATTACGCCGCAGGCCGAGCTGCGCGTGCTGGACAGCGTGCAGGATGCGCATTTCGCACCGGGCATCATTAACGTCATCGATGAGCCGCTGGCCGATCCTGATGCGCTGCAGCCGGGCAGGGTGCAGAAGCAGGCCGGCGATCTGGCCTGGCGCTGCGTGAAGCGCGCCACCGAACTGGCGCTGGCGGGCGACGTGCAGGCGATTGCCACCGCCCCGCTGAACAAAGAGGCGCTGCACGCGGCGGGCCACCTTTATCCCGGCCACACTGAACTGCTGGCACAGCTGACCCAGACCAAAAATTACGCCATGGTGCTGTATACCGACCATCTGAAAGTGATCCACGTGACCACGCACATCGCGCTGCGTAAGTTCCTCGACACGCTGAACGGCGAACGTATTCAGACGGTGATCGGCATGGCTGACAGCTTCCTGCGCCGCGTGGGCTATGACCAACCGCGCATCGCGGTCGCCGGGGTCAATCCGCACGCGGGCGAGAATGGCCTGTTTGGTGATGAAGAGATCACCACGGTGACACCAGCCATCCAGGCAATGAAGCAGCAGGGCATTGATGTCTATGGCCCGTGCCCGCCGGATACGGTGTTTTTACAGTGCCAGCAGGGGCAGTACGATATGGTGGTGGCGATGTACCACGATCAGGGGCATATCCCGTTGAAACTGCTTGGCTTTTACGATGGCGTCAACATCACGGCGGGACTGCCGTTTATCCGCACTTCCGCCGACCACGGCACGGCATTTGATATCGCCTGGACAGGTAAAGCGAACTCTGCGAGCATGGCGATCTCGATAAAACTCGCGATGCAGCTTGCATAGGGAAATATGAAGGGACAAAGCCGTCTCGACCAGATTATGGACTATCTCAAAAGTCATAATCTGGTCACTGTTGAACAGCTGGTGAGCGCCATTTCTGCTTCGCCAGCCACCATTCGCCGCGATCTGATTAAGCTGGACAAGGAAGGGGTGATTAGCCGCAGCCACGGCGGCGTCACGCTGAACCGCTTTATCCCGACGCAGCCGACCACGCTGGAGAAGATGCAGCGTAACCTGGCGGAGAAGCAGGCCATCGCCCAGTTCGCTGCCAGCTATGTGCAGTCCGGCGATGCGGTAGTGCTGGATGCCGGCACCACCATGCTGGAACTGGCACGACAGCTGACCCATTTGCAGCTGCGGGTGATCACCGCCGATCTGCACATTGCGCTGTTTTTGTCGGAGTTTAAACAGATTGAGACCACCATCATCGGCGGCCGCATCGACGACTCCAGCCAGTCGTGCATTGGTGAGCACGGCCGGCGCCTGCTGCGCAGTATCAATCCGGACATCGCGTTTGTCAGCTGTAACTCATGGAGTATTGAGCGCGGTATTACCACGCCGACGGAAGACAAAGCCGGGCTGAAGATGGATCTGCTGGCCAACGCGCGCCGGCGCATTCTGCTGGCCGACAGCAGTAAATATGGCTCATGGTCGCTGTACTGCGCGGCACCGATTGATAGCCTGACCGATGTGGTGACCGATTCCCGCCTTGATGAAGCGGTATGCCGTGATTTGCGCGAGCGCGGCATTGGCCTGCAGCTGACCGCGTAAATGTGCCGCCTGCATCAGCGGGTAAATGACGTGCGCTGCGTTACCGCGGCGCAGCCTTCACCCACTGCTGGCGCTGAGTTATAACAACTTCAATCCCGTCGCCGGAATATTGCGCCCGTAATAAATCTCACGCATCTCCTTCCACAACAGATTGGTAATGCGCTTGTGCTCCTGCGGGCTCAGCTCTTCAGGTTTGGTGTTGAACAGGTAATACTTCAGATCAAATTCCTTCAGCAACATCTTGGTATGAAAGATGTTTTCCTGATAAACGTTAACGTCCACCATGTCGTACATCGCTTTCATATCCTCGGACATGAAGTTCTGAATGGAATTGATCTCATGGTCGATGAAATGCTTCACGCCATTGACGTCGCGGGTGAAGCCGCGCACGCGGTAATCCACGGTCACGATATCCGACTCCAGCTGGTGGATGAGATAATTCAGCGCCTTCAGGGGCGAAATCACGCCGCAGGTCGAGACTTCAATGTCGGCGCGGAAGGTACATAAACCGCCTTCCGGGTGACTCTCCGGATAGGTGTGCACGCAGATGTGACTCTTGTCGAGGTGCGCGACCACCGAACTGGGCAGCGGGCCGGGATGCTCGGAATTATCGATATCCTGCGGATTGATCGGCTCTTCGCTGACCAGAATCGTCACGCTGGCACCCTGCGGCTCATAATCCTGGCGCGCGATATTCAGCACGTTAGCACCGATAATCGAGCAGGTCTCGGTGAGGATTTCCGTCAGGCGGTTGGCGTTATATTGCTCATCAATATAGGCGATATAGCCATCACGTTCGGCTTCGCTATTGGCATAGCAAATGTCGTAGATACAAAAACTCAGGCTTTTGGTCAGATTATTGAAGCCATGTAGTTTTAGCTTTTGCAATTGGGTTCACCTCCTGAGATCAGCTGAGCGCGTTTAAAAGATATTGCGGCAGGGCAAAGCTGCCGATGTGCAGCTGTGGCGTGTAGTAACGGCAGGGCAGTCCGGCCGCGGCAAAACGTGACTGCAGCGTCGCAAGGTCCGGCTGGCGCAGCGCCGGATTATCGCTCGCCCAGGCAAAGGTCATGATGCCGCCGTAATAGGTCGGAATCGCCGCCTGATAAAAGCTGACGTCAGCGAAATAGTGGCTGAGTTTGCGGTGGCTGTTGACCGCTTCATCCTGCTGCAGGAAGCAGACGCCGTTCTGCGCGACAAACACGCCACCGGGATTGAGCGCCTGTTTGCAACCGGCATAAAACGCCGAGGTGAACAGACTCTCGCCGGGACCGATTGGATCGGTACAGTCGGAGATGATCACATCAAACCGTTCCTGCGTCTGGCTGACGAAGTTAACGCCATCGTCGATCACCAGCTGCAGACGCGGATCGTCGTAAGCGCCGGCGCTGTGGTTAGGCAGATAGGTTTGACAGAAATTCACCACGCCGGCATCAATTTCCACCATGGTGATGTGCTCAACGCGCTGATGCCGGGCGACCTCGCGCAGCATCGCGCCGTCACCGCCGCCGATAATCAATACGCGCCGGGCATTGCCGTGCGCCAGAATCGGCACGTGCGTCATCATTTCGTGATAGATAAACTCATCGCGCTCGGTGGTTTGCACCACGCCGTCCAGCGCCATCACGCGGCCAAACGCGGCGTTCTCAAAGATCACCAGATCCTGATGCGCGGTTTTATCGCGGTAAAGCAGATTATCTACGCTGAAATATTGGCCAAAGCCGCTATGCAGCGTCTCATGCCAGGTCTCTTTGTCGGCCATGCCGGAGCGCTCCTTATGCTGTTAACGCGCAATAATGCCAGAAAAAAGCATAACGAATTATGACCGTGCTTGCACGGTCAGGGCGTTAACAGCAGCGCAGGGCGGAGGATTATTTCACGTAGGCAAGCAGGCTGAGGGAATCGCGCGCCAGCGACTTACACTTTTTGTCATTGGTGATGGCGATACCGCTCAAATCTTTGTAGCTCTCTTCACCGAGGGATTTCATGTTGTAAGCGCTGTAGTTGCTCAGATCCCAGCGGTTTTGCTGGGCAAAAAACACCAGTGCTTTACGAATCTGCGCGTCGGGCAGATCCTGATAGCCGCAATCATTTTTCAGATAGACAAACACCGCGGTGAGGTCAGCCAGATCTTCTGCTTCGGATTCGCTCAGGGCAAAACTGGTGGAGGAGAAGCCAAGGAGTCCCGCCAGCAGCAGGATCTTGATGCTTTTCGTCATAATCGTTCTCAACAAGGGACAATTTAATGACGTTAGCACAGTTATTGCCGGGATTCCGCTAAATTTGGCTAAATGGGCCACTGGCGCGCTTTTTATCCCGGCGGGCGCTTTCATCGCTTGACCCTCCCGCAGGGGAAAGGTTTACGCTGTGCCCCTATTCACGATAAGGATATGAATATGCAACGTCGTCATTTTCTCAAGCTGACCGCCGCCCTCAGTGCAGCCGGCGCGCTGCCCTTCTGGAGCCGCTCGCTGATGGCCGCTACGCGCCCGCTGTTGCCCATCCCGTCGCTGCTGGAGCCCGATGCACACGGCCAGTACACGCTGACCGCCATGACCGGCAACAGCCAGTGGAACGGCAAATCCGTCCCAACCTGGGGTTACAACGGTAGCCTGCTCGGCCCGGCGCTGCGGCTGCAGCGTGAGAAAAGCGTCACCGTCAATATTCATAATCGCCTGCCGGAAGCCACCACGCTGCACTGGCACGGGCTGGAAATTCCCGGCGCGGTGGATGGCGGTCCGCAGGCGCTGATTGCGCCCGGCGCCACGCGTCAGGTGAGTTTTACCCCCGATCAACCGGCGGCGACCTGCTGGTTCCATCCGCATCAGCACGGCAAAACCGGCTATCAGGTGGCGCAGGGGCTGGCGGGGCTGGTACTGCTAGAAGATGAGGCGTCCGGCAAGCTGCGGCTGCCGATGCAGTGGGGCGAAGATGATGTGCCGCTGATTTTCCAGGATAAGCAGCTCACTCAGGACGGTACGCGTATCGATTATCAGCTGGATATCATGCGCGCCGCCGTGGGCTGGTTTGGCGATTTGATGCTGACCAACGGCGTGCCGTATCCACAGCACGCGGTGCCGCGCGGCTGGCTGCGCCTGCGCCTGCTCAACGGCTGCAACGCGCGCTCGCTGCACATCGCCGCCAGCGATAAACGTCCGCTGTACGTGGTGGCGAGCGACGGTGGCCTGCTGGCTGAACCGGTGAAGGTTAAGAGCCTGCCGCTGCTGCCGGGCGAGCGCTTTGAAGTGCTGGTGGATACTTCAGACGGCAAAACCTTTGATATCGTAACGCTGCCGGTCACGCAGATGGGCATGACGCTGGCGCCGTTCGATCAGCCGCTGCCGCTGGTGCAGATTCTGCCGCTGCGCGTGATGGCCAGCGGTACGCTGCCGGACCAGCTGGTGGATGTGCCGCCGCTGCCGGCAACGGAAGGGCTGCAGAGCCGCTGGCTACAGCTGATGATGGATCCGCAGCTGGATCAGCAGGGCATGCAGGCGCTGCAGCAGCGCTACGGTGCCAAAGCGATGGGCAGCCAGCACGGCGCGGGCAAAGCGATGGATCATGGCAGCATGAACATGGACCATGGCGCGATGGATCATGGCAACATGGATCACGGCGATATGGCGATGGATCAGGGTAACTACGCCAGCAGCGCCGTATATGATTTCCACAACGGCAACAAAATCAACGGCCAGGCCTTTAACATGGAAAAGCCCATGTTTGCCGTGCCGCTGGGCAAATATGAAAAATGGACCATCTCCGGCGAAGGCGACGCCATGCTGCATCCGTTCCACATTCACGGCACGCAGTTCCGCATTCTGTCCGAGAACGGCAAGCCGCCTGCGGCGCATCGTGCCGGCTGGAAAGACATGGTCAGCGTCAACGGCTGGCGCAGTGAAGTGCTGGTGCGCTTCAACTACGTCGCCGATACTGAAAATGCCTATATGGCGCACTGCCATCTGCTGGAGCATGAAGATACCGGCATGATGCTGGGCTTTACGGTGAGCTGACGGCCGCTTCCAGCGCCAGGCGAATATCCTCAATCAAATCATCGGCATGTTCGATGCCGATCGACAGGCGCACCGTCGCGTCGGTGATGCCGATGCGCTCCCGCACCTCCTGCGGCACGCCGGAATGGGTGGTGCTGGCGGGATGGCTGGCGAGCGACTCGGTGCCGCCGAGGCTCACCGCCAGTTTGAACAGCGCCAGCGCGTTGAGAAAGCGGAATGCCGCAGACTGGCCGCCCTCAATATCAAAGGAGAAGGTGGAACCGGCGCCGCTGCACTGGCGCTGCCAGGTTTCTCCTGCCGGACTGCTGACGTCGAGATAGGGCAGCCAGTGCAGTTTCGCCACCTGCGCGTGATCGCGTAAAAATGCCGCGACCTGTTCCGCATTGCTGGCGGCTTTCTCCATGCGCAGCGACAGCGTTTCCAGCGAGCGGCCAATCATCCAGCTGGAGTGCGGATCGAGCTGGGTGCCAATCGCGCTGCGCAGCGAACGCACTTTGTTGATTAACGCCCGGCTGCCCAGCGCGGCGCCGGCAATCAAATCGGAATGACCGCCGACATATTTGGTCAGCGAGTAGAGCGAGATATCCGCGCCGTGCTGCAGCGGACGCTGAAACAGCGGGCCGAGCAGGGTGTTGTCGCAGGCGAGAATCGGCCGGGAGCCCTGCTGCTGGGTGATCACCTCCGCCACCTGACGCATCAGTTGGATGTCTACCAGACTGTTGGTGGGGTTGGCCGGCGTTTCAATCAGAATCATCGCGACGCGCCCGCGCTGCCACGCCAGCTTCGCGGCTTCATACACTTTATCTTCGTCGGTGCCGTCGCTGAATCCCACCGCTTTGATCTGCAGATCGTGCAGCGTTTTGCTCAGCAGCGTTTCGGTGCCGCCGTACAGCGGCTGCGAGTGCAGGATCACTTCGCCGGGACGGGCAAAGGTCAGCAGCGTGGTGGCAATCGCCGACATGCCGGAAGAGAACAGCGCGGCGCTTTCGGCACCTTCATAAATGGCCAGCCGATCTTCGACGATCTCGCTGTTAGGATGGTTGAAGCGGGAATAGACCAGCCCGCCGCTTTTGCCCGCCGGCGGTTGCTGGCGGCCGGCAACGAAATCGAAAAATTCTTTGCCCTCTTCGGCGCTGTTAAACACAAAGGTTGACGTCAGAAACACCGGCGGCTTCACCGCACCTTCTGACAGGCGCGGATCGTAACCGTAGTTGAGCATCTGCGTTTCCGGATGCAGTTCACGCGTGCCGATCTGCGTTTTTTTACCTGATGAAGCGGCCATAGGGATCTCCAGAGAGAGCGGGGCAGGATGCTTACAGTTAACGCCAGCGCAATAAATTTCGCCACGATAACGTTTGCGTTCTGTGCGCGGCGTTAGCCTGTGCGTCGACTATGATAGAATGCGCGGCTTTCTGAAAACCTTCTTAGGCGAATGCAATGAAACACACCGTCGACGTGATGATCTCTGAGCAGGAGATCGCAACCCGTATTGCCGAACTGGGCAAGCAGATCAGCGAGCACTACCGCAACAGCGGCAGCGAAATGGTGCTGGTCGGCCTGCTGCGCGGCTCCTTCATGTTTATGGCTGACCTGTGCCGCGCCATTGATGTCGCGCACGAAGTCGACTTCATGACCGCCTCCAGCTACGGCAGCGGCATGTCCTCCACGCGCGACGTGAAAATCCTCAAAGATCTCGATGAAGACATTCGCGGCAAAGATGTGCTGATCGTCGAAGACATCATCGACTCCGGTAACACCCTGAGCAAAGTGCGTGAAATTCTGCAGCTGCGTGAGCCAAAATCACTGGCGATCTGCACGCTGCTGGATAAGCCGGAGCGTCGTGAAGTTGAGGTGCCGGTCGAGTTTGTCGGCTTTACCATTCCGGATGAGTTCGTGGTCGGCTTCGGTATTGATTACGCACAGCGCTACCGCCATTTGCCGTATATTGGCAAAGTTACGCTGCTGGACGAATAACCGCACAATCTTCCAAGGCTGATTCCCTCCGCCTGCGATAAGATGCGCAGCCCGTAACTCAATGACTTACGGGCTCGGCACGCGTTTTCCTGCGGCACGCAGAGTGGTAGAGTGTGGTGGGTTATCACTCTGCGCAATTCCTTTGATTTCACAACCGTTATCGCTGAATAACCCCGCACGCTCGACGCGAGCGCACTATCATTTCATATGGCTATGATGTCACTACAACAGGGTACGGACTCGCAATGACTTATGCACTGGAACTTTCCGGGCTGACCAAGACCTATCCCGGCGGCGTACAGGCGCTGAAAGGCCTCGATCTCAACGTGGAAGCAGGCGATTTTTATGCCTTACTGGGCCCTAACGGTGCCGGTAAGTCCACCACCATTGGCATTATCAGCTCGCTGGTGAACAAATCCAGCGGCAGCGTGCGCGTGTTTGGCTACGACCTGCAGAAAGATGTGGTCAACGCCAAGCGGCAGCTTGGGCTGGTGCCACAGGAATTCAACTTTAACCCGTTTGAAACCGTGATGCAGATTGTGGTTAATCAGGCCGGTTATTACGGCGTGGAACGTGCCGAAGCGAACAAGCGCGCGGAAAAATACCTTAATCAGCTCGACCTGTGGGGCAAGCGTAACGAACGGGCGCGCATGTTGTCCGGCGGGATGAAGCGCCGGCTGATGATTGCCCGGGCGCTGATGCATGAACCGAAACTGCTGATTCTTGATGAGCCGACGGCTGGTGTAGATATCGAACTGCGCCGCTCAATGTGGGTGTTCCTGAAAGAGCTGAACGCCAAAGGCACCACCATCATCCTGACCACCCACTATCTGGAAGAGGCGGAAATGCTGTGCCGTAACATCGGCATCATCCAGAGCGGCGAGCTGGTGGAGAACACCTCAATGAAAGGGCTGCTGTCCAAGCTGCAGTCGGAAACCTTTATCCTCGACCTGGCGCCGCGCAGCCCGCTGCCGCAACTGGAGGGCTTCCAGTATCGTCTGGTTGATACCTCAACGCTGGAAGTGGAAGTGATGCGTGAACAGGGGCTGAACAGCGTATTCAGCCAGCTGAGCGCGCAGGGCGTGCAGGTGCTCAGCATGCGCAATAAAGCGAATCGTCTGGAAGAGCTGTTCGTCAGCCTGACGCAGGGAAAAACAGGAGTAACCGCATGACGCATCTGTACTGGGTGGCGCTCAAGAGTATCTGGAGCAAAGAGATCAACCGTTTTGCCCGCATCTGGATTCAGACGCTGGTGCCGCCGGTGATCACCATGACGCTGTACTTTATTATCTTTGGCAATCTGATCGGCTCACGCATCGGCGATATGCACGGCTTCAGCTACATGCAGTTTATCGTGCCGGGCCTGATTATGATGGCGGTGATCACCAACGCGTACGCCAACGTCGCCTCGTCATTCTTCAGCGCCAAGTTCCAGCGCAACATTGAAGAGCTGCTGGTGGCGCCGGTGCCGACGCACATCATTATCGCCGGTTATGTCGGCGGCGGCGTAGCGCGCGGCGTGTGCGTGGGCGTGCTGGTGACGGCGGTGTCGCTGTTTTTCGTGCCGTTCCACGTATTCTCGTGGCCGATGGTGGCGATCACGCTGCTGCTGACAGCGATTCTGTTCTCGCTGGCGGGCCTGCTGAATGCGGTGTTTGCGCGCACCTTTGACGATATCAGCCTGATCCCGACCTTCGTGCTGACTCCGTTAACTTACCTCGGCGGCGTATTCTACTCGCTGGCGCTGCTGCCGCCGTTCTGGCAGGCGGTGTCGAAGCTCAATCCGGTGGTGTACATGATCAGCGGGTTCCGCTATGGCTTCCTTGGCATCAACGATGTTCCGCTGGTGTTGACGCTGTCAGTGCTGGTGGCGTTTATCGTGGTGTTTTACGTGCTGGTGTATGCGCTGATTCAGCGCGGACGCGGCTTGCGCACCTGAGGCGCAGCTCCGAATAAGAAGCCGCTGCCGGCGTCGTCCGGCGGCGGCTTTTTTTTACCCACTCTTCGCAATTCCAGACGCGTCTTGTGCTTTCAGTCTGTGGCTTTCCCCATAGTGGCCGCTGACCAAAAAAGCAGCGGGGAAGCGAAGAGTGAATCGGGTATCATGGATTGATAATTTACGCGGCATGAGCATTCTGGCGGTGATTTTTTTGCACTGCATGATTGCAGTGAACCAGCAGGCCGGGCACTTCACTGCCTTTAACGAGCTGGTGAATCAGCTGCTGGCGCCGGTGCGTATGGGGCTGATGTGCTTCGTCTCCGGTCTGTTCGTCGCCAGCGGTTTACGCCACGGACAGGCGCGCTATCTGCGAAACAAAGTCAGCAGCATTCTCTATCCGTTTGCCGTCTGGGCGCTGATCTACGGCGGGCTGAAGTGGACCTTCAGCGCGATGGCCAATCACCCGCAGTCGCCATTGGCCATCGCGCTCGGCCATCTGAGCGGCGGCGATATCACCTGGTTTCTGCACTCGCTGTTTCTGTTCTTTGTGCTGATTATCCCGGCGCGCCGCCTGCCCGCGGCGCTGGTGCTGACATTGTGCGTTGCCGGTGCGGTGCTGCTGCCGCCGGTGCCGCCTGACTCGCTATTTGCCAGTTTCGACAACCTGCATCTGAACAAGTCGCTGGTGCTGTTTGCCTTCTTCTACAGCGCCGACTGGCTGGTGCGCCAGGATATTGATATTGCCGCGTTCGCGCAGCGTCGTACGCCGCTGCTGCTGTCGCTGATCGCCTTTATGCTGCTCGCGGCGTTCAGCCTGTGGGGCGGGCTGCGTCAGCATTCGCCGTGGCTGCTGCCGCTGGCGCTGCCCTCAATCCCGCTGTTCGTTGCGCTGGCCTGCCGTATCAATCTGCGGGCGGTTAACTACGTTGGCCGCCATTCGATTGTGTTTTATCTGTCGCACTATCTGGCGATTCAGGTGTGCAGTAAATTGCTGCGCCACGACGGCCACTCTGCGTGGCTGGCTGACCTGCATTTTGTGCTGGCGTTCAGCGTCGCGCTGGCGTTGCCAACGGCGCTGTGCGTACTGCGGGCAAAAGGATGGTTTGACTGGTTGTTTACGCTGAAGCGCAAAGGGCAGCCGCAGCTGGCGGGCGTATAAGGGAAAGGCGCGCTGTCCGTACAGCGCGCGGGATGATCAGGCCACCTGCACCGGCAGCGCTTTAGCGATACGCTTCATTTCGTTATCGCCGTCGAAGTAGGCCACTTTCGGCTGCCAGCTGCGTGCCACTTCATCTTCCACCTGCACATAAGAACAGATGATCAGCAGATCGCCCTGACAGGCACAGCGCGCGGCTGCACCGTTGACCGAAATGATTTTTGAGCCACGCTCGGCGGCAATGGCATAGGTAGAGAAGCGCTGGCCGTTGGTGACGTTATAGATGTCGATGGCTTCGTATTGCAGAATGCCGGAGGCATCAAGAAAATCCTGATCGATGGCGCAGGAGCCTTCATAATGCAAATCCGCCTGCGTCACTTTTACGCGGTGCAGTTTGCCTTGTAATACGGTACGAATCATAGCGTGATACCTTTGTTATACCCGTGCGCGGCCGGTTTCCACCGCGCAGTGTGTAGCGGGTACATGCTGCCCATAAACGACGGCGTTAAACCGTCAGATCCACTTGCTGATTATCAATCAAACGCGCATTGCCGAGCCAGGCGGCCATCAGAATCACTGCGCGCTGGCTGTCGACCGTCAGCGGCTGCAGCGTATCGGCATCGCAGATGGCCAGGCCGTCGGGGCGCAGGCCCTGATCGCGCAGCGTCTGTTCGGCGTGTTCAATAATCTCATCCACGTGCCGCTCGCCGTTGCTGAGGCGCTGCGCCATGCTGTTCATCACCTGGCTGAGCACCGGCGCCAGCTTGCGTTCATCGGCAGTAAGATAGCCGTTACGTGAGCTGAGCGCGAGACCGTCTTTGGCGCGCACCGTCGGCACGCCAACGATGTCAATGTCAAAGCCCATGTCCGCCACCATCTTGCGGATGATCGCCAGCTGCTGAAAATCCTTCTCGCCAAAACAGGCGATATCCGGCTGTACCAGATTAAACAGCTTGCTGACGATGGTGGCCACGCCGCGGAAATGACCGGGACGGCTGGCACCTTCCAGCAGCGAAGAGAGACCCGGGACTTCAACAAACGTCTGGCTGTCGAGACCCTGCGGATAGACATCGGCCGGCGCCGGGGCAAAGACCAGGTCGACGCTGTGGCGATTGAGTTTTTCACAATCGTCCTGCAGCGTGCGCGGATAGCGCGCCAGGTCGTCGGCGCGATCAAACTGCATCGGGTTAACGAAGATCGATACCACCACGATATCTGCGCGCTGGCGTGCTTCATCCACCAGCGTCAGATGCCCCTCATGCAGGTTGCCCATAGTGGGCACCAGCGCGATGCGTTTACCTGCCTGGCGCCAGCGTCGAATCTCACGGCGCAGCAGCGGCAGCGTTTCAATGATCAGCACTGCAAATCTCCTGATTTACTGGAAACTGTGTTCGGCAGCAGGGTAGGTGCCTGCCTCAACGTCGGCCATATACTGGCGAATTGCCGCACGAATGTCGCCGGTTTCCGCAAGGAAATTTTTGGCAAATTTTGGAATGTGGCCGCCGGTAATACCAAACGCGTCGTGCATCACCAGAATCTGGCCGTCGGTGACGTTACCGGCACCGATGCCGATTACCGGTACCGACAACGCTTTTGTGACGCGCTCAGCCAGCGCGACCGGCACGCACTCCAGCACCAGCAGCTGCATACCGGCTGCTTCCAGTGCCAGCGCATCCGCCAGCAGGCGCTCGGCTGCCGCTTCATCGCGCCCCTGCACCTTGTAGCCACCGAAGATATTAACCGACTGCGGCGTCAATCCCAGATGACCACACACCGGCACGGCGCGCTCGGTCAGCATGCGCACGGTCTCTGCCAGCCAGGCGCCGCCTTCCAGTTTTACCAGGTTGGCACCGGCGCGCATCAGCTGCGCGGCACTGTCAAAGGTTTGCTGCGGCGTGGCGTAACTCATAAACGGCAGGTCGGCCATCACCAGCGCGTTGGGCGCACCGCGCCGCACCGCGGCGGTGTGATAAGCAATATCGTCGACCGTCACCGGCAGCGTGGAATCATGGCCCTGAACGGTCATGCCGAGCGAATCGCCAATCAGCAGCAGCGGAATGCCCTGGTCGGCAAACAGGCGCGCGAAGCTGAAATCGTAGGCAGTCAGCGTGGCGAACTTGCGGCCGCTGGCTTTCAGCTGGCGTAAGTGAGAGAGGGTGGTGGGTTTCATCGCAATCTCCAGCATTTTCTGATGCGCGCAGTGTACTGGATTGATTGCAAAGGCGATACGACGGGCGTGCGATTCTGCCGCGTCAGGCGGACCACAAGCGGATGCTGCTGCGGTCCAGCGTCGCCAGAATGCCGGCCAGCGGCTGGCCGTTCGGCAGGCGCAGCGCTGGCGCGATCTCCAGCAGCGGCACCAGCATGAAGGCGCGGTTGTGCATATCGTAGTGCGGCACCGTCAGGCGCGGCGTGTGGATCACCGCATTGCCGAACAGCATAATATCGAGGTCCAGCGTGCGCGGGCCCCAGCGTTCGGCTTTGCGCACCCGGCCATGCTCCAGCTCAATGCGCTGGGTGTGGTCGAGCAGCGTTTCCGCGGCCAGTGTGGTCTCCAGCGCCACCACGGCGTTGAGGTAATCCGGCTGATCCGGCGGGCCGTACGGTGGCGTGCGATAAAACGCGGAGGTGGCTACGCGCTGGGTATCGGGAATGGCATCCAGCGCGGCCAGCGCTGCATCAACCTGATGCAGCGGATCGGCGAGATTACTGCCTAGGGCGAGATAGACCCGCGTCATGACGCGCTGTGGTTGCTGTCGCGGCGCGGGCCAGCTGGACGACGGCGTGGACGGCGCGGTTTACGGCGCGGAGCCGGATCGTCACCCAGGGTGTTGAGCATGGTTTTCTGCTGTGTCGGCACCGCCGACTGGAACTCGCCCCACCACTGGCTGAGGCGCAGCAGCTCGGCGTTGTTCTCGACTTCTGCACGCAGCGCCAGCAGGTCGTAGGCGGCGCGGAATTTAGGATGCTCCATCAGCTTCCATGCGCGCTTACCGTGACGGCGCGACATGCGCAGCTGCAGCTGCCAGATATCGCGAATCAGCGTGGTGATACGTTTCGGAATCGCCAGCGCACGGCAGGCTTCATCCAGCGTTTCGTTCATGGACAGCGCAAAGGCGTCGAAATAGGTCAGGCCGCTCTCCTGCGCAATCTGCTCGGCTGACTCCAGCTGCGGATACCAGAACATCGCCGCAAACAGGAACGCCGGATTCACGCGCATATCGTTGTGCAGGCGGGTATCGGTGTTTTTCAGCACCTGGGCCAGCATGCGTTCCATCGGGCTGTCGCCCTGTTCGGTAAAGTTGCGCGCCAGCGTCGGGAACAGCGGCTGGAACAGCTGGTATTCGCGCATCATCAGATAGGTGCGATAACCGTAACCGGCCTGCAGCAGCTTCAGCGACTCCTCAAACAGGCGCGCCGGCGGAATGTCATTCAGCAGCGTGGCGAGGCGGGGAATCGGCTCGGCGGTTTCCGCCGCAATGCTCATGTCCAGCTTGGCGGCGAAGCGCACCACGCGCAGCATACGCACCGGATCTTCGCGGTAGCGCGTTTCCGGATCGCCAATCATGCGGATGATGCCTTCCTGCAGATCCTGCAGGCCACCGACGTAATCGCGTACGGTGAAATCAGCCACGCTGTAATAGAGGCTGTTGATGGTTAAATCGCGGCGCTGCGCATCATCTTCAATGTTGCCAAAAATATTGTCGCGCAGCAGCATGCCGTTCTGACCGCGCTGCGAACCGTTGCGATCGTCGATGCTCTCTTCCTGGTGATGGCCGCGGAACGTGGCGACTTCAATCACTTCCGGACCGAACATCACATGCGCCAGACGGAAGCGACGCCCGACCAGGCGACAGTTGCGGAATAGCTTACGCATCTGCTCCGGCGTGGCGTTGGTGGTCACGTCAAAGTCCTTCGGCTTTTTACCCAGCAGCAAATCGCGCACGCCGCCGCCAACCAGATAGGCTTCGTATCCGGCTTTGTTCAGGCGATACAGCACTTTGAGAGCGTTTTCGCTGATATCTTTGCGTGAGATATTGTGGCTTTCCCGGGGGATAACGGTCATCAGACTTACGGTTTCCACCTCTTCAGGGGCCTCCTCATCACGCTTGAGGACTCTCCGGCAAAAATTAGCGACTCGGGTAAAAATGGGACACCTCGACAGTGAGAAAATGGGTGTGAATAAAATCAGCGGCTAATCATAGCCTGTTGCGAACCATTTAGGAATGGCGTTGTCGCCTCATCCGGTTGTTGCGCATCATGCCGCGGAATCGATGCGCTATCCCAGTATGTAACGGCATGGTCCAGCAGCGCCTCCAGCCCATGGTCCTGCCAGCCTGGTAAAACCGACTGCCCCAGGAAGCTTAGCGCCTGCACCAGCACCGGTCGCGGATCGCCGTCCGGTAAGGCTGGCGCGTGGTTCTGCTTCGACAATTTATTACCGTCCGGGTTAATTGCCAGCGGCAGATGCAGATAAGCCGGCACCGGCCAGCCAAACTGCTGATACAGCGCAATCTGGCGCACCGTTGGCTCAATCAAATCCGCACCGCGCACAATCTCCGTCACGCCCTGAAAATGGTCATCGACCACCACCGCAAGGTTATAGGCGAACAGGCCGTCACGACGGTGAATAATAAAGTCTTCCTGCGCCAGACGCGGCTCCGCCTGCAGGTGGCCGCGCAGGCGATCGTCAAAACCGTATACAGGCGCATGCTGACGCAGCCGCAGCGCGGCGCCCTCCGGCGGCAGATGTAAATCGCGGCAGTGACCGTCGTAAAAGCCGCCCAGCTGCTGGATGCGGCTGCGCGGGCAGGTACAGAAGTAGCTTTGACGATGTTCGCGCAGCCAGCTCAGCGCCGCGCGATAGGCCTCGTGGCGCTGCGACTGCCACAGCACGTCGCCGTCCCAGTGCAGCCCATAATGCGTCAGCTGACGCAGGATGCGCGTTGCGGCACCGGCGACTTCACGCGGCGGATCGATATCTTCAATGCGCACCAGCCAGCGGCCCTGCTGCGCGCGCGCGCTCAGGTAGCTGCCTAATGCAGCTATCAGCGAACCGAAATGAAGATCACCGGAAGGAGAGGGGGCGAAACGCCCGATGCAGGGAAGCGTGGCGGACATCATGCTGTGGTACACCGCACGGCGGGAAAACAGTGGTTTTCCCGGCTGTGCGGCGACAGTCTGTTAACGGCCATTAGCCTGCCATCTGCTTCTCGCGGATTTCTGCCAGCGTTTTGCAGTCAATGCAGAGATCGGCGGTCGGACGCGCTTCGAGACGGCGGATACCAATTTCGACTCCACAGGATTCGCAGTAGCCAAAGTCGTCGTCTTCCACTTTCTTGAGCGTTTTCTCAATCTTTTTAATGAGTTTGCGCTCACGATCGCGGTTACGCAGCTCCAGGCTGAACTCCTCTTCCTGGGCGGCACGGTCAACCGGATCCGGGAAGTTGGCAGCTTCGTCCTGCATATGCGACACAGTACGGTCTACTTCATCCCTGAGTTGGTTGCGCCAGGCTTCCAGAATCTTGCGGAAATGGCTCAGCTGGGCGTCATTCATATACTCTTCGCCCGGTTTCTCCTGATACGGCTCCACCCCAGCGATGGCGAGGATACTCAGGGACGATGTTTTACGGTTTTGCCCTTCTTGCATGTTGTTTCTCCTGGATAACACGCACTACCCGTTCTGTTTCAGATTGCGAAAGCCTTTGCCTGCAACCCGACGCATGCGGGGCATATCGATTCCCATCAGGGAAAAAAACAGGCCGCTATAAATAGCAGAAGCAATCAAGGTTGGCAATTATTCATGAACGCACCTTGACAAGCCTGTGAGGAACAGCGTATTTAGCGCACCGCTCAGAACATTCTTATCACAGCAAATAACGTTAAATATTACAACTGTGCGTTAATCGTTACCGTTAACGGCCGGGTAAGTAACATTTCTGCCGGTGAAATCTGAGCCTGATACGCCAACACTTCCACACCGCAGCGCTGCGCCTGTACCAGTAGTTCTGCGTATTGCGCATCGATATGGTGCGCCGGGGAAACGTCCTCAATCCCCGTGTGCAGAACAGCAAACAACAAAACGGCCCGGTGGCCTTCTGCCGCGATAGTGCTTAATTCGCGCAGATGTTTCTGTCCACGAGCCGTCACCGCATCCGGAAAATAGCCTTTACCATTTTGTAAAAGGGTGACGGACTTGACTTCAATATAGCAGTTGGCTTTGCCCTCCGCTTGCAACAGGAAGTCAATTCGGCTTTTTTCCGTGCCGTATTTCACCTCAGCCTGGCAGTGGCTATAAGCGGATAATTCCGGAATTGCGTCGCGCAGCAGCGCCTCGCGCACCAGTTGGTTAGCGCGCAGGGTGTTGACGCAAATCCAGTGGCCCTGCGCGGTTTGCGTTATTTCCCAGCTGTGCGGATATTTGCGCGTCGCGCTGGCCGAGGTGGAGTACCACACCGTGTCGCCTGGCGTGGCGCAGCCGGTCATCGCGCCGGTATTGGCGCAGTGCAGGGTAAAGGTGTCACCTTCCGGCGTAATGACATCGGCTAAAAAACGTTTATAGCGGGTGATTAAGCGGGCTGATTGTAACGGCGGATCGAACTGCATTTATGCTCCTGCGGCAGATAACAGTGGCCAGCGCGCCAGCCGGCGATAGCGCGTGCGTCCCTGCGTGAAGCTGGACGCAAACAGCGCGAAATGACTCACCTCAACGCGCCAGTGAAAACCGCGCGGCGGCAGCGCCACGGTCTGCGCAGCGTGGCGCAGCAGAGTGATGTGGGGATGAAACGGCTGCATACTCTGCGCACAGCCATGGCGCGCGGCCTGGGCGCGCAGCAGGTTGGCCAGCTGCAGTAAACCGCGCGGCGCGCGCTGGCAGCCAAGCCACACTACGCCGGGACGCGGCCAGTGACCGGCGTCATCGAGATCCAGCGTAAAGCCCGGCTGGCGGATGCGTGCCGCCAGCTGCTGCAGCTGGCCCGCTGTTTCCGTGCTGACCTCACCAAGAAACGCCAGCGTCAGGTGCAGATTCGCCGCCGCCACCGGTTTACCCGCGTCTGCGGCGAAGCAATCGGCCCGCCATTGCACCAGCTGTTGCTGGAGGGCATCAGGCAATTCGAGGGCAAAAAACAGTCGTTGCGTGGCCATGCTGAACTCCGGTAATTGGCGCCGGGTGGTGTACAATGCGCGCCATCTTAGCACAGGCAGAGTGGGAGTTGAGTGTGAGTGAGTTACCGGTAAGCGAGGTACTGCCTGCATTGCTGGCCGCGCTGGCGCAGTCGCCACAGGTGCTGCTGGCGGCCCCGACCGGCGCCGGGAAATCCACCTGGCTGCCGCTACAGCTGCTGCAACAGGCGCAGCTGTCAGGGCAAATCATCATGCTGGAGCCGCGCCGGCTGGCGGCACGCAACGTGGCACAGCGGCTGGCGGAACAGCTGGGTGAACAGCCGGGCGGGACGGTAGGCTATCGGCTGCGCGGGGAAAACTGCAGCAGCGCAGCGACGCGTCTGCTGGTGGTCACCGAAGGCATTCTGACGCGCATGCTGCAGCGCGATTCGCTGCTGGAGGGCGTATCGCTGGTGATCCTCGACGAATTCCATGAGCGCAGCCTGCAGGCTGATCTGGCGCTGGCGCTGCTGCTTGATGTGCAGCAGGGATTGCGCGACGACCTGAAAATTCTGCTGATGTCGGCAACGCTGGATAATCAGCAGCTACGCACGCTACTGCCCGACGCGCCGTTTATTGCGTCACAGGGGCGCAGCTTTCCGGTGATGCAACGTTACGCTTCGCTCAATCCGCAGCAGCGGTTTGAAGAGGCGGTGGCGCGCGAGGTAGCACAGCTGCTGCGTGACGAGCCCGGTTCGCTGCTGCTGTTTCTGCCCGGCGTGGCGGAGATTGAACGGGTGAAGCGTGAACTGGCGTCGCGCGTCAGTGATGAGGTGGATTTATCTCCTTTATATGGTGCGCTGTCGCTGGAGGCGCAGCGGCGGGCCATCCTGCCGGCCGCGCCGGGCCGGCGTAAAGTGGTGCTCGCCACTAACATCGCTGAAACCAGCCTGACGATTGAAGGCATCCGCCTGGTGGTGGACAGCGCGCTGGAGCGCGCGGCGCAGTTTGACGTGCGCAGCGGCGTGACGCGTTTGCTGACCCAGCGCATCAGCCAGGCATCGATGACGCAGCGCGCTGGCCGCGCCGGTCGCCTGGCGCCGGGGATCTGCCTGCATCTGCTGCCGCAGGAGCAGGCGCTGCGTGCGGCGGCGCAGAGTGAGCCGGAGATACTCACCAGCGATCTGGCCTCGCTGCAGCTGGATTTACTGCAGTGGGGCTGTCAGGACGCGGCTCAGCTGCAATGGCTGGATAGTCCACCGGCGCGCAGCCTGCAGGCGGCACGTCAACAGCTGCAGCGGCTCGGCGCGCTGGATAGCGAAGGGCGGCTCAGCGCGCGCGGCCGTAAAATGGCGCAGCTCGGCAGCGATCCGCGTCTCACGGCGATGCTGTGCGCCGCCGGCGACGATGTGCACGCCATCGCCAGCGCGGCGCTGCTGGTGGCGATTCTGGAGGATCCGCCGCGCAGCGGCAGTGTCGATCTGCGTGATGCGCTCAACCAGCCACAGCCGCAGTGGCTGCGGCGCGCGCGCCACTGGCAGCAGCGCCTGAATGCAGGTCAGGGGCGCGTTGACGCCGATCGCTTCCCGGCGCTGCTGGCCGCCGGATTTGCTGACCGGCTGGCGCAGCGTCGCGGTCACAGCGCGCGCTATCAGCTCGCCAATGGTATCGGCGCGATGCTGGATGAGCACGACGGCCTGAGCCGCTATGAGTGGCTGATTGCCCCGAGCCTGCTGCAGGGGGCCAGCAGCGCCGATGCACGCATGCTGCTGGCGCTGCCGGTAGAGATGGATGCGTTACGCCAGCAGTGCCCGCAACTGGTGGAGCAGCGCACCGATGTGGACTGGGATGAAGACAAAGGCACGCTGCGCGCGTGGAAGCGGGAAGCGATTGGTGCGCTGATCCTGCGGGCCCAGCCGCAGGCGCGGCCCGAGCCGGAGATCCTGCATCCGGCGATGCTGCGCTGGATCCGCGAAAAAGGGCTGGCGGTGCTCGGCTGGACGCCAGAGGCAGAGCAGCTGCGTGTGCGCCTGCAGTGCGCCGCGCAGTGGCTGCCGGAAGAGGCGTGGCCGACGCTGGATGATGACACACTGCTGGCCACGCTGGAGCACTGGCTGCTGCCGGAGATGGGCACAGTACGCGATTTAAAAGGGCTGCAGAGCGTTAATCTTGTCAGCGCTTTATTACATTTGCTGACATGGTCACAGCGGCAGCGGCTGGATACTGTGCTGCCAACTCATTACACTGTGCCGACCGGAAGTCGCCTGCCGATTCGCTACGACGCGGAAAAGCCCCCCGCGCTGGCGGTGCGTATGCAGGAGATGTTTGGCGAGGCGCAGAACCCGGCGGTTGCCGATGGGCGCGTTCCGCTGGTGCTGGAGCTGCTTTCGCCGGCGCACCGTCCGCTGCAGATCACCCGTGACCTCGCGGCGTTCTGGCGCGGTGCGTATCCTGAAGTGCAGAAAGAGATGAAAGGGCGCTATCCCAAACATCCGTGGCCGGACGATCCGGCCAGCGCCTTGCCGACGAGGCGCACCAAAAAATATTCCTCGTAGCCCGCAGTGGATCGAATTCAGAGGGTTCTGCCATGCGCGGCACGAGAAAGCAGTTAGAGTAGCGGCGATGCCGTAGCTATGCCTGGAGAAAACAAAGCATGTCTGGGAACGATCGCGAACCTATTGGGCGCAAAGGAAAAGCGCCAAAGCCGCCGCGTAACGTTACGCGCCGGGGTCGCCGCAGGGAGCCTGAAGATGATATCGATCAGGACGATTTTGACGAAGATGATGAGGAGAGTGCGCCGGTGCCACCCAAAGGTAAAGGAAAACGACCCGCGCGTGGCAAACGCCGCTGGTTAGGCTGGTTGATTAAACTCTTCCTGGTGTTTGTCGTGGTGATGGCCGCCTGGGGCGTCTATCTCGATTCGGAAATCCGCAGCCGCATTGACGGTAAAGTGTGGCAGCTGCCAGCGGCCGTATACGGGCGCATGGTCAGCCTCGAACCGGGCATGGCTTACGACAAGAAAGAGATGATTGCGCTGCTGGAAGGCACGCAGTATCGCGAAGTGTCGCGTATTACCCGTCCGGGTGAGTTCAGCGTGAAAGGCAACACTATCGACCTGCTGCGCCGTCCGTTTGATTTTCCGGACAGCAAAGAGGGCCAGATTAACGCGCGTCTCACCTTCAGCAACAACGAGCTGAGCGAGATTAAAAACCTCGATACCGGACGCGACTTTGGCTTCTTCCGCCTCGATCCGCGGCTGATCACCATGTTGCAGTCGCCAAACGGCGAGCAGCGTCTGTTTGTGCCGCGCGCCGGGTTCCCGGATCTGCTGGTCGATACGCTGATCGCCACCGAAGACCGCCACTTCTACGAGCATGACGGCATCAGCCCGTACTCGATTGGTCGCGCCTTCCTCGCCAATATCACCGCCGGCAAAGCGGTGCAGGGCGGCAGTACGCTGACGCAGCAGCTGGTGAAAAACCTGTTCCTCACCAACGAACGCTCGCTGTGGCGTAAAGCGCGTGAAGCCTATATGGCGGTGATCATGGATGCGCGCTACAGCAAAGATCGCATTCTTGAGCTCTACCTGAACGAGGTGTATCTCGGCCAGGCGGGCAACGACCAAATCCGCGGCTTCCCGCTGGCCAGCCTGTACTACTTTGGCCGCCCGGTGGACGAACTGAGCCTTGATCAGCAGGCGATGCTGGTCGGCATGGTCAAAGGTGCGTCGCTGTACAATCCGTGGCGTAATCCGCAGCTGGCGCTGGAGCGTCGTAACCTGGTGCTGCGTCTGCTGCAACAGCAGAAGGTGATCGACCAGGAGCTGTACGACATGCTGTCGGCGCGGCCGCTTGGTGTCCAGCCGAAAGGTGGGGTGATCACGCCGCAGCCGGCGTTTATGCAGATGGTGCGTAATGAGCTGCAGGCGAAGCTGGGCGATAAGGTCAAAGATCTGTCCGGCGTGAAGATCTTTACCACGCTCGATCCGATTTCGCAGGATGCGGCGGAAAAAGCGGTTGAAGACGGCATTCCCACGCTGAAGAAACAGCGCGGGCTGAAAGATCTGGAAACCGCGATGGTGGTGGTCGACCGCTTCAGTGGTGAAGTGCGCGCCATGGTCGGCGGTGCCGATCCACAGTTTGCCGGCTATAACCGCGCGCTGCAGGCGCGTCGCTCGATTGGTTCACTGGCAAAACCGGCGACCTATCTGACCGCCCTCAGCCAGCCAAACAGCTACCGCCTGAACAGCTGGATCGCCGACGAGCCGATCGCGCTGAAACAGCCAAACGGTTCGGTGTGGAAGCCGATGAACGACGATCGTCGCTTCAGCGGTAAAGTGATGCTGGTGGATGCGCTGACTAACTCGATGAACGTGCCAACCGTTAACCTCGGTATGACGCTGGGACTCGACGCGGTAGTGGATACCTGGACCAAACTGGGCGTGCCAAAAGATCAGCTGCATCCGGTACCGGCCATGCTGCTGGGGGCACTTAACCTGACGCCGATTGAAGTGGCGCAGGCGTTCCAGTCAATTGCCAGCGGCGGTAACCGCGCTGCGCTGTCGGCGGTGCGCTCGGTGATCGCGGAAGATGGCACGGTGCTGTATCAGAGCTTCCCGCAGGCGCAGCGCGTTGAGCCGGCGCAGGCGGCGTATCTGACGCTGTATACCATGCAGCAGGTGGCCGATCACGGTACGGCGCGGGCGCTGGGCGCACGCTTCCCGGGTGCGCATCTGGCGGCGAAAACCGGTACCACCAATGACCTGATCGACAGCTGGTTTGCCGGTATTGATGGCAAAGAAGTGGCGATCACCTGGGTTGGCCGCGACAACAACCAGACCTCGAAGCTGTACGGTGCCAGTGGTGCGATGCAGATCTATCGTCGCTACCTCGACAACCAGGCGCCGATGCCACTGGTCCTGACGCCACCGGAAGATATCACTCAGATGAATATCGATTCGGCCGGTAACTTTGTCTGCGGCAGCGGC
Source organism: Pantoea dispersa (assembly GCF_019890955.1). Lineage (NCBI taxonomy): Bacteria > Pseudomonadati > Pseudomonadota > Gammaproteobacteria > Enterobacterales > Erwiniaceae > Pantoea > Pantoea dispersa. The sequence continues at coordinate 3,189,298 of NZ_CP082346.1, read as the reverse complement.
AGCAGCACCTGGCGTTCGCTGCCGGTGTGGGCGCTGGATCCGAACGCGCTGTGCCAGCAGCAACAGCAGCAGATTCAGCAGCAGCAGCAGCAAGAACAGCAACAGCAGCAACAGCAACAGCCGCAGGGCGAGCAGAAGGACTCTGACGGCGTCGCGGGCTGGATTAAAGATATGTTTGGCAGTAAATAAGCCATCCGGCACTGCACCGGCTTTATACCTTCAGAGCCTGTACAGTGCCGGCGTTTTACCACCACGTGGCGGTGCCAGATACATGGCGGCGCTCCAGCCTGAGTCTTGCATAAAAGCTGAATTTAACTCCCTCTGGCGCTGCGGCGCCTTTTTCTTTGCCCGCCATTTTTTTAGCCGCGATCATGGATATGTGCGATCCGCTGGCAAACTCACCGCCAGCAGGCATTACATCTTGCGGTGCTTGCCAGGTTTCGCCTAAAATCCGTGCGTCTAATAATCATTCTCGTTTCCATTCGCCTGCATTGTTCTATTTTCATGAGATCCCACTATGAATGCGCGAAACACTTTTCCTTGTTCTCTGCGCGCGGTGACCACCCGTCGACCGCTCGCGTTATTGATTTCCCTGACTCTGGGCACACTCAGCATGCAGGCGCTGGCCGAAGATACCGTGGTGGTGACGGCTGATGGCGGCAGCGGCGTCGCGCAGGAGAGCGCATGGGGACCGTCGCCGACCATCGCCGCCAAACACAGCGCGACCGGCACCAAAACCGATACGCCAATCGAGAAGAATCCGCAGTCGGTGTCGGTGGTGACGCAGGAAGAGATGTCAATGCATGCGGTGACCAGCGTCAAAGGTGCGTTCAATTACACGCCAGGCGTGCTGACCGGTAACCGCGGCAGCTCGGACGTAATTGACGCGCTGTCGATTCGCGGCTTCAGCGAAACCAACACCAACCAGTATCTGGATGGCCTGAAGCTGCAGGGTGACAACTACTCCGAATTCGCTATCGATCCTTACTTCCTTGAGCGCGCGGAGCTGCTGCGCGGTCCGGTTTCGGTGCTGTACGGTAAGAGCAACCCGGGCGGTGTGGTGTCACTGGTGAGCAAGCGGCCGACCCAGGAGACGCTGCGTGAAGTCCAGTTCCAGATGGGCACCGACAACCTGTTCTCCACCGGCTTCGATTTTGGCGGCTCACTGGATGATGACGGCGTTTACAGCTATCGCCTGACCGGCCTGGCGCGCAGCGCCGATGCGCAACAGGAGATGAACAAAGAGAAGCGCTATACCCTTGCGCCTTCGTTCAGCTGGCGTCCCGATGCCAATACCCGCTTTGACCTGCTGACCTACTTCCAGAACGAACCGGAAACCGGCTATTACGGCTGGCTGCCGCGTGAAGGCACCGTGGTGGGCATCACCCGGCCGGACGGCAGCAGCTATAAGCTGCCCACCAATTTTGATGAAGGCGAAGACAGCAATAAGATCTCGCGCAACACCAAAATGGTTGGCTACAACTTTGAGCACAGCTTTAACGATACCTGGACGGTGCGCCAGAATCTGCGCTATGCCGAAATGCAGACCGATTATCGCAGTATTTATGGCCGAACTTTTAATCCAGCAACGCTGGAAATCAATAGGATGTATGCTGGTTCGAAAGAGAAACTTAACCAGTTTGCTGTTGATACTCAGGCGCAGGCAAAATTTGCCACTGGCGCTGTTGAACATACTGTTTTAGTAGGTGTTGATTACCAGCGTACCCGAAATGATATTGATGCAATATTTACGGGCGCAACGCCAATAAGCATAGTCAATCCACAGTACGGTAACGATAGTCTGGTTGGTGCACCTTACTTATATCAATATCTGAATAAACAGGAACAGACTGGCTTATACACGCAGGATCAAATGGAGTGGAATAGGTGGGTCCTGACGCTGGGAGGCCGCTATGACTACGCAATGACATCAGCGTTAAATCGTAACGGTGATGTCGAGGATAAGAATCACGATCAGGCATTTACCTGGCGTGGTGGTCTGAACTATGTGTTTGATAATGGTATTGCACCTTATTTCAGTTACAGCGAGTCCTTTATTCCAACGTCCGGAACGACCTCAACCGGTAAGGCTTTCGATCCTTCCCGCGCTAAGCAGTATGAAGCTGGCGTAAAATACGTACCTAAAGATCGGCCAATTGTCATTACTGCTTCGGTTTATCAAATCACCAAGGATAAGAATTTAACTGTCGATCCGTCTAATTCGTCATTTAGCGTGCAGAGCGGTGAAATTCGATCGCGTGGTATTGAATTCGAAGCGAAAGCGGCGGTCAACGCGAATGTTAATGTGACAGCTGCATATGCGTACACAGATGCAGAATATACGCATGATACGACTTTAAAAGGCAGAACACCGGTTCAGGTGCCGAAGCATATGGCATCGCTTTGGACAGATTATACCTTCCATGAAACGGCGCTGTCTGGATTTACCATCGGTGCTGGTGTTCGCTATACCGGTGAAAGCAAAGGATTGTATGAAGAGTCAATCCAGAACGGAGCGAAATCCAACCAGAACTTTGACGTCGCCGCCTACACCACTGTAGATGCCGCACTGAAATATGATCTGGGCCGCTTCGGCTTGCCGGGCTCAACCGTCGGCGTCAACATCAACAACCTGTTCGATCGCGAATACGTTGCCAGCTGCTACCGCGACTACGCCTGCTACTGGGGCGCAGAGCGCCAGATCGTCGGTACCGCCACCTTCCGCTTCTGATACTGAACACAGGGCGCTGTGGCGCCCGTTAACCAGGGATTATCATGCAGCATCCGCACCACGCAGAAACCATCTTTTCACTGGAAAACGTCAGCTTCCGTGTGCCCGGCCGCACGCTGCTGCATCCGCTGTCGCTGACTTTCGCCCCGGGCAAAGTCACCGCGCTGATCGGGCATAACGGTTCCGGTAAATCCACGCTGCTGAAGATGCTCGGCCGTCACCATGCCGCCAGCGAAGGGCGCGTGATGCTCAACGGTGAGGCGGTTGATACCTGGAGCAGTAAAGCCTTTGCACGTCAGGTGGCCTATCTGCCGCAGCAGCTGCCCGCGGCGGAGGGCATGACGGTGCGCGAGCTGGTGGCGATTGGGCGCTATCCGTGGCACGGCGCGCTGGGGCGCTACGGCCAGGAAGATCGCGATCGGGTGGACGAGGCGATTGCGCTGGTTGGACTGAAACCCTTCGCCGGGCGGCTGGTGGACAGCCTGTCCGGCGGCGAACGTCAGCGCGCGTGGCTGGCGATGCTGGTGGCGCAGAACAGCCGCTGCCTGCTGCTGGATGAACCCACGTCGGCGCTGGATATCGCCCATCAGGTTGATGTGCTGGCGCTGATTCAGCGCCTCAGCCACGAACGCGGCCTGACGGTGATAGCGGTATTGCACGATCTCAACATGGCGGCTCGCTACTGTGACCAGCTGGTGGCGCTGCGCGCGGGCGAAGTGATCGCCGAAGGCGGACCGGAAGCGATTATGCAGGCCGGGGTGCTGGGTGATATTTATGGCATTCCGATGGGCATTCTGCCGCATCCGCAGGGCGGCGCGCCCGTCAGTTTTGTCTACTGAGGCCTTGTGATGTTCGACATTTCCCGTCGCCGTCTGCTGACCGCGCTGGCGCTCTCACCGCTGATGAACCTTGCACCGCTGCGCGCCGCGCCGCCGGACAGCCAGCGCATCCTGGCGCTGGAGTGGCTGCCGGTGGAGTTGCTGATGGCGCTCGGCGTCGCCCCGCTCGGCGTGGCCGATCTGCACAACTACGCCATCTGGGTGGGTGACCCGGTGTTGCCGGCCGGCACCCTCGATCTCGGCTTACGCACCGAACCCAATCTGGAACTGATGACCCAGCTGGCACCGTCGCTGATCCTGCACTCCAACGGTTACGGCCCGGCGGTCGACAAGCTGGAGCGCATTGCGCCGACGATGGGCTTTGACCTCAACAGCGGCGATGGCAAACCGTTCACCACCTCGCGCACATCGCTGCATGCGCTGGGTGCCCGGCTTGGCCTTGAAGCGCAGGCTCAGGCCCATTTGCACTGGGTGGATGGTGAAGTGGCGGTCGCGCGTGAGCGGTTACGTCCGTGGGCGCAGCGTCCGCTGCTGCTGATGTCGCTGATGGATCAGCGTCACGCCATTACCTTCGGTAAAGGCAGCCTGTTCCTCGAAGTGATGGAGCAGCTTGGCCTGCGCAATGCCTGGCAGGGCGAAACCAACTTCTGGGGCAGTGCGGTGGTCGGGCTGGAGCGGCTGGCGGAGGTCGGTGACGTTGAGGTGATCTGCTTCGATCACGATAACGAACGCGATATGCAGCAGGTGACGCAAAGCGCACTGTGGCAGGCGCTGCCGTTTGTCCGTTCCGGCCGTTTCCGGCGGGTGCCGGCGGTGTGGTATTACGGCGCCACTTACTCAGCCATCAAATTTATTCGCGTGCTGGAACGCGCGCTGGAGTCGCACTGATGCGCAACCGTCTGTTTCCCGTCGCGCTGCTCAGCGTGCTCAGTTTACTGGCGCTGGCGCTCACGTTTATCAACCTGCGCCAGGCGCTGCCGCTGGCGCAGTGGCAGCAGGCGATGTTCGCGCCGGATATCGATAACATCCGTCAGGTGGTGTTCCACTACAGCCTGCTGTCGCGGCTGGCGCTGGCGCTGCTGGTCGGGGCCGGACTTGGCCTCGCGGGCCTGCTGTTTCAGCAGGTGCTGCGCAATCCGCTGGCGGAGCCGACCACGCTGGGCGTCTCTTCCGGCGCGCAGCTTGGCCTGACCGTCGCCACTCTGTGGCAGCTGCCGGGCGGGGAGCTGACGCAGCAGTTTGCCGCGATGGGCGGGGCGGTGCTGGTCGGCGTGCTGGTGTTTGGCATCGCCTGGGGCAAGCGTCTGTCGCCGGTGACGCTGATCCTCGCCGGTCTGGTACTGAGCCTGTATGCCGGCGCGGTTAATCAAATCTTTGCCATCTTCAATCACGATCAGCTGCAAAACATGTTTCTGTGGAGCACCGGCGCGCTGAACCAGCTCGACGGCCACAACGTGGCGCTGCTGTGGCCGCGCCTGCTGCTGGCGTTCGCACTGGCGCTGGCGCTGTTGCGTCCGCTGACGTTGATGGGGCTGGATGATGGCGTGGCAAAAAACCTCGGTCTGGCGCTGTCGGCGGCGCGCATTGCCGCGCTGGCGCTGGCGATCCTGCTCAGTGCGCAGCTGGTTAACGTCGCCGGTATCATCGGCTTTATCGGGCTGTTCGCGCCGCTGCTGGCGAAGATGCTGGGGGCGCGTCGTCTGCTGAGCCGCTTGCTGCTGGCGCCGCTGATTGGCGCACTTCTGCTGTGGCTGGCCGATCAGTGCGTGCTGTGGCTGACCGCGCACTGGCGTGAAGTGTCAACCGGGACGGCTACCGCGCTGATTGGCGTGCCGATTCTGCTGTGGCTGCTGCCGCGTCTGCGCACGGGCTCGCTGCCGCCGGCGATGAATGCCAGCGACACTGTGCCGCAGGAGCGGCAGGCCGTGCTGCGCTGGTGTCTGGCGGGCGTGATGATTTTGGCGCTGTGCAGTCTGGCGGGCATTGCGTTTGGGCGCGACGCACACGGCTGGACGTGGGTCAGCGGCGATATGCTGCAACAGCTGCTGCCGTGGCGCGTCCCGCGCGTGCTGGCGGCGCTGGTGGTCGGCACGATGCTGGGCGTCGCCGGGGTGCTGATTCAGCGTCTGACCGGTAATCCGATGGCCAGTCCGGAAGTGCTGGGCATCAGCTCCGGGGCGGCCTGCGGGGTAGTGGTTATGCTGTTCTTTGTGCCCGGCAACGCGGTCGCCTGGCTGCTGCCGGCCGGCGTGCTGGGCGCCGCGCTGACGCTGCTGGTGATTATGCTGGTGGCCAGCCGCGGCGGTTTTGCACCGGAACGCATGTTGCTGGCCGGAATGGCGCTGAACAGTGCGTTTGTCACGTTACTGATGGTGTTGCTGGCGAGCGGCGATCCGCGCATGGCCGGGCTGCTGAGCTGGATTTCCGGTTCGACGTACAACATCTCAATGACGCAGGCGCTGCAGAGTGCTGTCGTGGGCATGATACTGGTGGCGCTGGCACCGCTGGCCAGCCGCTGGCTGACGCTGCTGCCGCTCGGCAGTGCCACGGCGCGCTCAGCCGGCATGGCGCTGAACCGATCGCGCTTCAGCCTGCTGTTGCTGGCGGCTGCGCTGACCGCCACCGCGACGCTCACTATTGGTCCGCTGAGTTTTATTGGCCTGATGGCGCCGCATATTGTGCGCATGCTCGGCTTCCGTCGCGCGCTGCCGCAATTGCTGATGGCTGGCCTGCTCGGGGGTGGCCTGCTGGTGTTCGCCGACTGGTGCGGTCGCATGCTGGCCTTCCCGGATCAAATCCCGGCGGGTCTGATGGCGACCTTCTTCGGCGCGCCGTATTTTATCTGGCTGCTAAGGCGCGCTTAGTGAAGCGGGGCGCTATCAATGGCGCCCCGGCAGGTTTACAGCTGCGCGAAGCAGCGGCGGGCGGCATCGACGGTGCGCTGAATATCTTCCTGGCTGTGCGCCAGTGACATAAAGCCGGCCTCATAGGCCGATGGCGCGAGGTAAACACCTTCCTGCAGCATCAGATGGAAGAAACGCTTAAAGCGCTCCACATCGCACTTTGTCACGTCGGCGTAGCAGGTCACGCTGTCGGCGTCGGTGAAGAAAATACCGAACATGCCACCGACGTGGTTCACCACCAGCGGGATATTTTCCGCCTCCGCCGCCGCCAGCAGGCCAGCACACAACTGGTCGGTGAGTGCGGTTAGGGTCGCATGGGTGCCAGGCTGCGCAATCTGCGACAGGCAGGCAAAACCGGCGGCCATGGCAATCGGGTTGCCGGACAGCGTGCCCGCCTGATACACCGGGCCGGTGGGGGCCAGCGCGGCCATCACTTCGCGGCGGCCGCCAAAGGCACCAACCGGCATACCGCCGCCGATGATCTTGCCGAGACAGGTCAGGTCTGGCGTAACGTCGTAATAAGCCTGGGCACCGCCCAGCGCCACGCGGAAGCCGGTCATCACTTCATCGATAATCAGCAGCGCGCCAAACTCATCGCACAGCGCACGCAGGCCCGGCAGGAATTCCGGCTGCGGCGGGATGCAGTTCATGTTGCCTGCCACCGGTTCGACGATAATACAGGCGATCTCTTGCGGATACTGCTCAAACGCCGCGCGCACCGAGTCGAGATCGTTATAGGTGCAGGTCAGGGTGTGACGGGCGAAATCTGCCGGCACGCCCGGCGAGTTGGGCTGGCCGAGGGTCAGCGCACCGGAACCGGCTTTCACCAGCAGGCAGTCAGCGTGGCCGTGGTAGCAGCCCTCAAATTTGATGATTTTGTCACGCTGGGTGAAACCGCGCGCCAGGCGGATGGCGCTCATGGTGGCTTCGGTGCCGGAGTTAACCATCCGCACCATATCCATGCTTGGCACCAGCTCACATACCAGCTCGGCCATTTTCACTTCCATCTCGGTCGGCGCGCCAAAACTCAGGCCGCGCGCGGCGGCTTCGATCACCGCATTGCGAATGGTGGCGTTATTGTGGCCCAGCACCATCGGTCCCCAGGAGCCGACGTAATCGATATAGGCTTTGCCATCGGCATCATACAGATAGGCACCGTCGGCGCGTTCGATGAACAGCGGCACGCCGCCCACGCCGGTAAAGGCACGCACCGGGGAGTTCACGCCGCCCGGGATCAGGCGTTGTGCTTCGGCATACAGGTTTTCTGACTTACTCATGGTTCGGCTCCTGCTGTTCTGGAAAAAATCTGGCGCCATTCTACGGAAGAGCGGCCGGTGAAGAAAGGCGCGCGGCCGCTTGCGCCTGCGACATTGCTATACTTTATGCCATAACTGGCGGCACACAGTGTCAAGGGCGCTACTTGATTGCACTGGACGGCTGGCAGATAATAGCGAAATTGAGGTCGTTTTCTGACCTGGACGTTTACCCGGAGTAAAAGATGAGTGACGACGTAGCCGCGCTGCCTCTGCAGTTCACCGATGCAGCAGCGAAAAAAGTAAAAAACCTGATTGCGGATGAAGAGAATCCGGCGCTGAAACTGCGCGTATATATCACCGGCGGGGGCTGCAGTGGCTTCCAGTATGGTTTTACTTTTGACGATCAAATGAATGACGGCGACATGACCATCGAGAAGCAGGGTGTGGCGCTGGTGGTTGACCCGATGAGCCTGCAGTATCTGGTGGGTGGATCGGTTGACTACACCGAAGGTCTGGAAGGTTCCCGCTTTATCGTGACCAATCCCAACGCCAAAACCACCTGCGGCTGCGGCTCCTCTTTCAGCATCTGATGCTGGGCTGGCTGCCGTTCTGGCAGCCAGAACTCACCACTCAATGGTCACCAGGCGTGCCGTTTCACGGCGCATCGCATCGCGGTTCAATACGCTTTGTGTCACGCGCGGCTGCGCGCTGAAATGCCGGCCGCAGTCAACAGACGGCAGCGTCTGCTCACTCGGGCGTGAGATATCGCAGCGGGAGAAAATCGTTAGCGAGACGGCGATAGAGCCCGTGGTGGTTGCCGCACCGATCGGTGCAGCCACGATCAGCCCTATGGCCAGCAGCAGCGCTCTGGTCATGGTGAAATCCTGGTGATGTCAAAAGTGCGCTACGCGCTAAAAGGGCACAGAGCATACGTGGCCGCTGTGCCTTGTTATTTGATTTTCGACATGAATCGTCGAATCTTTAGTCTGGTAATGCTTTATTTTTCGTCGGATGTAAAGCTTCGCACAATTGTTTTGCCGCCAGCAGCAGGCGCGGACCCGGCCGGCTCAGCCAGTCATCGTTAAGCGCAATCACCGGCACGTTAAGCTGCGGCTGCCAGAAGCGCGCGACGCTGGCGGCACGGCTGGCATCACCGCCAGTGACAATCGCCTGCGGGTGCCGCGTCAGCACCTGCTCCCGGCTCACCTGAGGCCAGCTCACGCTGCTGTCAGCAAAGATATTGCGACCGCCGCACAGGGTGATGACCTCATTCTGCAGCGTGCTGCGTGCGGCGGTAAATAGCGGCTGCTGGCCAAACTGCAGAAACAGCGGCACCGGCGTTTGCTGCTGATAGCGCTGACGCAGCGTCTGCAACTGCTGGTGTAACGCCTGCGCGGCCGCGGTGGCCCGCTGGGGCTGTGGGCTCCAGCGCTGCAGCGCCGCCAGCGCGTCAATCATCTGGTCGAGTGATTGCGGATCGATCCATTCCACATGGATGCCCAGACGCTGCAGCTGCTCAACCTGGCGCAGTGGATTGCCGCCGCGCCAGGCCAGTACCACATCCGGTCTGAGCTGCGCAATGCGTTCAACGCGAATGCCCTGCCAGTTCGCCACCTGCTCCAGCTGGCGAGCAGCGGCGGGATAGTCTGACCAGGCGCTCACCGCCACCGGCGTGATGCCGGCGGCAAACGCCAGTTCAGTGAGATGCGGCGACAGGGTAATGACGCGCGGTGCGGCCAGCAGACTGTGGCACAGCAGCCACAGCCCGAGCAGCAGATATTTAGCCACGCGCCAGCTGAGCCAGCAGGTTTTCCACCATCAGCGACGACTGTTTAGCCGCCACGCTGAGGAACTCTTCGAAACTCAGATGCGACGCTTTATCGGCCACGTCAGAAATAGCGCGTACCACCACGAACGGCACCTTAAATTGATGGCAAACGTGACCAATCGCCGTGGCTTCCATCTCTACCGCAATCGCCTGCGGGAAGGTGCTGCGGATACGCTCCAGCGGCGCGGCGCCATTAATGAAGGCGTCTCCGCTGACCACCAGACCGCGCACCGCGTTGAGATCCAGCTGTTTGATCACCCGCTCTGCGGCGTCAATCAGCGCACTGTCCGCGACAAACGCCGCCGGGCAGCCCGCCATCTGACCAGGCTCATAGCCAAAAGCGGTGACATCGGCATCGTGATAACGCACTTCATCGGACACCACGATATCGCCCACCTGCAGGGTTGGCGCCAGACCGCCCGCGGAACCGGTGTTGATCACCAGATCCGGTTTGCACAGCTCCAGCAGCAGCGTGGTACCCAGCGCCGCCGCGGTTTTGCCGATGCCCGATTTCAGCAGAGCCACCTCAACGCCGTTGAGCGTACCGGTGTAAATTTCGCAGCCGGCCAGCGTCAGCGTCTGACGGTTTTCAATTTTGTCACGCAGCAGTGTGACTTCCTGCTCCATCGCGCCAATAATGCCTGCTTTCATAAAGAATCTCGCTGTAGTTATGGATGTATAAGGCTAAAGTGAGGCATAGTCTAACATGGCTCAATGGGGATCAATTCAGGAAAAAATAAGGGGTAACAATGGCGACGATCAATTTCAGGAAGAAGATCAGTTTCACCCGCCCTTATACCAGCCGCAAAGATCCCGAAGGCGAATACTTTATTACCCGCCACTTTGAAAGCGATCGTGGACGCATTATTAATTCTGCCGCGATTCGCCGTCTGCAACAAAAAACCCAGGTGTTTCCGCTGGAGCGGAATGCGGCCGTGCGCTCGCGCCTGACCCATTCGCTTGAGGTGCAGCAAACCGGGCGTTACATCACCAAAGAGATTCTGCATACGCTGAAAACTCAGGGCGGCGGGCTGGCGGCTTACGGCCTCGATGGCTTTGAGGGCGCGGTCGAGAGCCTGGTGGAGATGGCCTGCCTGCTGCACGACGTCGGCAACCCGCCGTTTGGCCATTTTGGTGAAGCGGCGATCAATGACTGGTTTGATGACAATCTGCCGGCCGAACTGGTGGATCCGCTGGTGGCGGGCGTGGCGGATGACGCGCAGCGTGCCGATTTCGACCGGTTAAATGCAATGATTCGTCAGGATTTGTGCCATTTCGAGGGGAATGCGCAGGCCATTCGGCTGGTGCATACCCTGCTGCAGCTAAATCTTAGCTATGCGCAGGTAGCGTGTATTTTAAAATACACCGCGCCGGCGTGGTGGCAGGGCGATAAGCCGGCGGAGTTCAGCGTGTTAATGAAAAAGCCGGGTTTCTATTTATCCGAACGTGAATATGTGGCCGATCTTCGCGCGGCAACGGATATACCTGAGCACCACCGTTATCCGCTGACCTGGATAATGGAAGCGGCTGACGATATCTCCTATTGTATTGCCGACCTTGATGACGCCGTAGAAAAAGACATCTTCACCGTCGATACGCTCTATCATTCTTTGCTCAACGCCTGGGGCCCGGTGAAACCCGGCGACGCGTTCAGCCGCACCATTAATGAAGCGTGGAAAGAGGCTAATCAGAAAAAGCGTCGCAGTATTAGCGATCAATTTTTCATGTCGCTGCGGGTCAACGTTCAGAGTGTGCTGGTCAGCCATGCGGTGCGCCGCTTTGTTGATAATTTACCTGCCATTTTTGCCGGCAGCTTTAACCATGCGCTGCTGGAAGATGACGGTGATGAAGGGCGCCTGTTAAAATTATTTAAAACCGTGGCGCGCCAGCAGGTGTTTAATCACCCTGAAGTTGAGCAGCTGGAATTACAGGGTTATCGGGTCATTAAAGGATTACTGGAAATTTATCAGTCGCTAATGCAGCTCGATTATGAACAGTTTACCACGTTAATGAATGAGGATTTTCTCGCGAAACATCCGATCGAAACCCGACTGTTTCATAAACTTTCCGGTAAACATCGCAAAGCTTATCAGCAACAGATGCGTAACCTGGTGGTGCAGCATAAATATCAGCGATTGTTATGGGAACGTTATTACCGCTCGCGACTGATTCAGGACTATATCAGCGGGATGACGGACAATTACGCCTGGGATGAGTATCGTCGGTTGATGGCGGTGGAATAAGCGCAGTTTTGTAAAGACGAAGAATAAATTTTTACCTTTACCCAATACTTTATCAGGAACTTCGCGCTAAAAACTTAATCTCATCATCACGACCACAGCAATGGTCTGCACGTTAATTTCAGAGAGACACAGACGAATGAAAAAAAGCACATTAATGTTAAGTGCGCTGGCGCTTAATCTGGGCATGGCGTTAAGCCCTGTCAGTGTTTTCGCGGCGGAGACAGCGTCTTCCTCCAGTCAGCAACTGCCCAGCCTGGCACCCATGCTGGAAAAAGTGATGCCTTCCGTGGTCAGTATCAGCGTGGAAGGCAGCACCACGGTGAAAACCCCGCGCATGCCGCAGCAGTTCCAGCAATTCTTTGGCGATAATTCCCCCTTCTGTCAGGACGGATCGCCGTTCCAGGGTTCACCTATGTGCCAGGGCGGCGGCGGTGACGGTAGCGACGATGGCGCCAACGCGCAGAAGCAGCAGTTCCGCGCGCTCGGTTCTGGGGTAATCATCAACGCCGACAAAGGCTATGTGGTTACCAACAACCACGTGGTGGATAACGCCACCAAAATTCAGGTACAGCTGAGCGATGGCCGTCGCTACGATGCTAAGGTCATCGGCAAAGATCCGCAGTCTGACATCGCGCTGATCCAGCTGCAGGATGCGAAAAACCTGACGGCAATTAAGATTGCAGACTCCGACAATCTGCGCGTCGGTGATTACACCGTGGCCATCGGTAACCCGTACGGCCTGGGCGAAACGGTCACGTCCGGCATCGTCTCGGCGCTGGGGCGCAGCGGCCTTAACGTCGAAAATTACGAAAACTTTATCCAGACCGATGCCGCCATCAACCGCGGCAACTCCGGCGGTGCGCTGGTTAACCTGAACGGCGAGCTGATCGGTATTAACACCGCGATCCTCGCACCGGACGGCGGCAACATCGGTATCGGCTTTGCCATCCCGAGTTCCATGGTGAAAAACCTGACCGCGCAGATGGTGGAGTATGGCCAGGTGAAACGCGGCGAGCTGGGCATTATGGGCACCGAGCTCAACTCCGAGCTGGCTAAAGCGATGAAAGTGGATGCGCAGCGCGGCGCCTTTGTCAGCCAGGTGCTGCCAAACTCCGCGGCGGCGAAAGCCGGCGTGAAAGCGGGCGATGTGGTGGTCTCTATGAACGGTAAAGCGCTGACCAGCTTTGCGGCGCTGCGTGCGGAAGTCGGCTCGCTGCCGGTCGGCACCAAACTGCAGCTGGGCCTGCTGCGCGACGGCAAACCGCTGAACGTGACGGTTGAGCTGCAGCAGAGCTCACAGGATAAAGTGCAGTCCGCGACGATTTACACCGGCATTGAAGGCGCCGATCTCAGCAACGTCGACAGCAACGGCCAGAAGGGCGTGCGCGTGGACAGCGTGAAAGCCGGCAGCGCTGCGGCACGTATCGGCCTGAAGAAAGGCGATGTGATCCTCGGTGTGAACCAGCAGGCGGTAAGCAACCTTGGCGAGCTGCGTAAAATCCTCGACACCAAACCGTCGGTGCTGGCGCTCAACGTCAAGCGCGGCGACAGCAGCCTCTATCTGCTGATGCAGTAATCCTTTTATTGATCTCTCAGGCGAGCTTCGGCTCGCCTTTTTTATTGCCTGTATGCTGCTGCGCCCTCAGTCATCTGTGCCTTCCCAGTGTGACCGCTGCCGCAATTCCGGTAATCGCCCTGCGGCTATGTGCAGTTGCACAATGCCAGGGGCAATCGGGATGCGTATTCTGTCGGTTCGTCCCGAATTCAGGAGTGTTTGATGGCCACCTATCATCTTGATGCGCGACTGGCTCAGGATATCGTTGCCCGCACCATGAAAATTATCGACAGTAATGTCAACGTGATGGATGCGCGCGGCCGCATTATTGGCAGTGGCGATCGCGAGCGTATTGGCGAATTGCACGAGGGCGCGCTGCTGGTGCTGTCACAGGGCAGGGTGGTCGATATTGACGAAGCGGTAGCTAAACACCTGCACGGCGTGCGGCCGGGCATCAATTTGCCGCTGCGCATTGATGGCGACATCGTCGGCGTGATTGGCCTCACCGGCCAGCCCAGCACGTTACGCCACTACGGCGAGCTGGTGTGCATGACGGCAGAGATGATGCTGGAACAGGCGCGCCTGCTGCATATGCTGGCGCAGGACAGCCGCCTGCGTGAGGAGCTGGTGCTGAACCTGATCCGCAGCGATACGCTGTCGCCAGCGCTGAACGAATGGGCGCAGCGACTGGGCATCGATCTCAATCAGCCGCGTGTGGTGGCGGTGGTGGAAGTGGACAGCGGACAGCTGGGGGTCGACAGCGCAATGTCAGAGCTGCAGCAATTACAGACGCTGCTGACCACGCCCGATCGCGATAACCTGATCGCCATTGTTTCGCTCACCGAAATGGTGGTGCTGAAGCCAGCGCTGAATGCCCATGGCCGTTACGATCAGGACGATCATCGCCGCCGCGTCGATCAACTGCTGCAGCGTATGAAAGAGAGCGGTCAGGTGCGGATGCGCATCGCGCTCGGCAATTTCTTTACCGGGACCGGCAGCATTGCGCGCTCTTACCGCACCGCCCGCACCACCATGATGGTGGGCAAACAGCGCATGCCGCAGCAGCGCAGCTATTTCTATCAGGATCTGGTGCTGCCGGTACTGCTGGATAGCCTGCGCGGCGGCTGGCAGGCCAGCGAGCTGGCACGTCCGCTGGCAAAGCTGAAGAGTATGGACAATAACGGTTTGCTGCGGCGCACGCTGGTTGCGTGGTTCAGCCATAACGTGCAGCCGAGCGCCACGGCGCGCGCGCTGTTTATTCATCGCAACACGCTGGAGTACCGCCTGAACCGCATCTCGGAACTGACCGGCCTTAATCTGGCGAACTTTGACGATCGGCTGCTGCTGTATGTGGCGCTGCAGCTTGATGAGCAGGCATAAAAAAGGCCAGCAGTGGCTGGCCTGAGAAGCGGCGGGAATTAGCGACCGTTGCGGGTCAGCTGATCGAGATCGGATTCGATTTCCGCGATTTTGTTCGACACCACGTTCTCCAGATGGCGCAGATCGGCGAGGATTTTGCGCTTCAGATCCACCTCTACCTGATCGCGCTGGCAGATCTGATCCAGTTCGTCGATCACGTAGCGCAGGTTAGGGCTGATTTCCTGAATCTCTTTATAACCCTGGGTGGTGTGATCGGCCACCACGGTTTTGCGCTGACGCGGGTATTTGAACTTCACGCTTTTGGCGAAGAACTCGCCCTTGTCTTTGCGGAAGTAGATTTTCAGGATGTCGTTGTTGGCTTCCTGACGCAGGCTGTAGCGGTCAATGTCTTCAGGATTGCTGATACCTAAGCTTTTCAGGTTGTCGTACATAGCGTTTATATTCCATCTGAGAGTGAGTGAGCGCGCAGGATTATCATCATCATTCGGCTGCGTAATAAGCGCAACGAACCGAACGCTTACGGCATACTTAATCAACTGTAGACACAAAAACCGGGATGAACAGTGCGCGACCGGAGTTAACTGGCGCGGATTATGACCTGTTTGAAAAACAAACGCACCTGTTAATTCGCGGCGCGAAACAGGTAATAGCGGCAGGAGTGTAAAGAAAAAATGACGGGCCTGAATACAGGCCCGTGGGTTTGAAAATAAGCGGGAAGAAAAACTTAATCGATGGTACGCAGGAGTTCGTTGATGCCGGTTTTTGCCAGCGTTTTCGCGTCAACTTTCTTCACGATCACCGCACAGTACAGGCTGTAGCTGCCATCTTTAGACGGCAGGTTACCGGAAACCACCACCGAACCTGCCGGTACGCGACCGTAGTGCACTTCACCGGTCTCACGGTCATAAATTTTGGTGCTCTGGCCGATGTAAACGCCCATGGAGATCACCGAGCCTTCTTCGACGATCACGCCTTCAACGATCTCGGAACGGGCACCGATAAAGCAGTTATCTTCGATGATGGTTGGATTGGCCTGCAGTGGTTCCAGTACGCCGCCGATGCCGACGCCGCCGGACAGGTGCACGTTTTTACCAATCTGCGCACAGGAGCCGACGGTGGCCCAGGTATCTACCATGGTGCCTTCATCGACATACGCACCGATGTTGACATAGGACGGCATCAGCACGGTGTTGCGCGCGATGAATGCACCCTGACGCACCGCCGCCGGTGGCACGACGCGGAAGCCGGCGCTTTTAAAGCGCGCTTCATCCCAGCCGGCAAATTTCATCGGCACTTTGTCGTAGAAGCGGGTCTCTGCTCCGTCGATCACCTGGTTGTCGTTGATACGGAACGACAGCAGTACCGCTTTCTTCAGCCACTGATGCGTTACCCATTCGCCGTTGATCTTTTCTGACACGCGCAGTTCACCGCTGTCCAGCAGGCCAATCACCTGGTTGATCGCTTCACGGGTGGCGCTGTCCACGCTGGTCGGCGTAATGTCGGCGCGGCGTTCAAAGGCAGATTCGATAACGCTCTGTAACTGTTGCATATTTAATTCCTGAGTCTGTCATTGCGGATGCACGCCAGCTGGCGTGCAGAGTAAAATTATCGGGCAAACATCCTTCATGCTGCAGAACGGCGGCGCGCCCATTGCGGCGAGATCCACGGATGGGCCGGGTCACCAGGCCAATGCATCGGCAACGTGAAGAATGGAAGCCGGGTCACATTTTATCGTTTGGATTAAGTACCTCTGTCAACCGTTGTTGCAGCACGGAGCGCATTTCGGCATCCAGCGCACGTCGTTCGCTGTTGGCAAGGATGAACAAATCCTCCACCCGTTCGCCGATGGTACTGATGCGGGCGCCGTGCAGCGAAACGCCGAGGTCAGCAAACACTTCGCCGACGCGCGCCAGCAAACCTGGCTGGTCCAGCGCCACCAGCTCCAGATAGCTGCGGCGGTCGGTATGGGTGGGCAAAAAGTTGACTTCGGTATCGACGCTGAAGTGTTTCAGACGTGACGACGGCCGGCGCGTACGCGGTGGCACCCACTGCGTTTGGGTGATCGCCTGCTCCAGCGCCTGGATAATCAGCGGATGGCGATCCGCTGCCAGCGGACTGCCGTCCGGCTCCAGCACAATAAAGGTGTCCATGGCCATGCCGTCGCGGCTGGTAAAGATCTGCGCATCGTGCACGCTCAGATTACGGCGATCGAGCTCTCCGGCTACGGCGGCAAACAGGTAAGGGCGATCCGGGCTCCAGATGAAGATCTCGGTGCCGCCGCGCGTGGCCTGCGGGCTTACCAGCACCAGCGGTTTGCTGAGGTCATGATTGATCAGATGCCGCGCGTGCCACGCCAGCTGGTTGGGCGTATGGCGCAGGAAGTAGTCGGCGCGGCAGCGGCTCCAGATATGGTGTAGCCGCTCTTCGTTGAGATTTTCCATGCGCAGCAGCGCCAGCGCCTGCAGCCGGTGATGACGCACGCGCTCGCGCAGATCCGGACTGTTCTCCATACCGCGGCGCAGCTGTTTTTCGGTGGCGAAGAACAGCTCACGTAGCAGGCTCTGTTTCCAGCTGTTCCACAGGCTTTCATTGGTAGCGCAGATGTCGGCAACTGTCAGGCAGGCCAGATAGCGCAGCCGGTTTTCATTTTGCATCACTTCAGCAAACTGCTGAATCACCGTGGGATCCTGAATGTCGCGACGCTGAGCAGTCACCGACATCAGCAGGTGATGACGCACCAGCCACGCCACCAGCTGCATTTCGCGTGAATTGAGGCCGTGCAGCTCAGCAAAGTCCAGCGCGTCCTGCGCGCCAAGAATCGAGTGGTCACCACCGCGCCCTTTGGCGATATCGTGCAGCAGCGCGGCCATCAGCAGCAGCTCCGGCTGCGGCAGACGCGGCCACAGCTCGACGCACAGCGGGTGCATCGGGCGCGTGGCTTCGTCGGCAAAACTTTCCAGCTTCTGCAACACGCGGATGGTGTGCTCATCCACGGTGTAGGCGTGGAACAGGTCGAACTGCATCTGGCCGACAATGTTGCCCCACAGCGGCGTATAGGCCCACAGTACGCTGTGGCGATGCATCGGCAGCAGCGCGCGCTTTACCGCGCCTGGATGGCGCAGAATCGCCATAAAGGTGCGGCGCGCTTCGGGGATCTGACACAGCGGCTGTTGCAGATGACGGCGGGCGTAGCGCAGCTGGCGTAGCGTGGTGGAATAGATGCCGGTGATGGTTTCGTTACGCACCATCACGTAAAACATGCGCAGAATCGCCTGCGGCTCGCGCTCAAACAGCGTGGGATCGCGCAGGTCAATCAGATTACCGCGCAGCTGAAAATCCTCATCAATGCTGCGCGGCTTCTCGGTGGTCGACAGCGCCAGAATGGCTTCGTCAAACAGCTGCAGCAGCATCTGGTTCAGCTCGCCGATACGGCGCGTGACGCGATAGAAATCTTTCATCATGCGCTCAACCGGCTCATTGCCTTCACCGCCATAGTTGAGGCGCTGTGCCACGTTGAGCTGGCGATCGAACAGTAAGCGGTTATCGTAGCGCGGCAGCGTCAGGTGCAGCGCGAAACGGATGCGCCAGAGAAATTCCTGGCACTCATTGATCTCATTGCGTTCGGCTTCAGTGAGAAAGCCAAAGCCGACCATCTCATCCATGGTGGTGGCGCCAAAGTGGCGGCGCGCGACCCACTGCAGAGTATGAATGTCGCGCAGCCCGCCCGGGCTGCTTTTGATATCCGGTTCGAGGTTGTAGCTGGTGCCGTGATAGCGCTGATGGCGTTCCAGCTGCTCCTCAATTTTGGCGGCGAAGAAGCGTGACGACGGCCAGAAACCGTCGCTGAAAATATTCTTTTGTAGTTCGAGAAACAGCGCCACGTCGCCGGTCAGCATGCGCGACTCAATCAGGTTGGTGGCGACGGTGAGATCCGACAAGCCCTCCAGCAAACACTCTTCCAGCGTGCGTACGCTGTGGCCGACCTCCAGCTTGAGATCCCACATCAGCGTCAGCAGTTCTGAGGTGCGCTGCGCGGCAGCTTCGTCCAGTGGCTGACGGCTCAGGATCAGCACGTCGATGTCCGACAGCGGATGCAGCTCACCGCGGCCATAGCCGCCCACCGCCACCAGCGCGATCTCTTTCATCTGGTCAAAGCCAAACAGTCGCCATAGCCGGCGCAGCAGGCGATCGATAAACAGCGTGCGCGCATCAATCAGCGATTCGATATCGCTGCCAGCGTCAAAAGCGCTGCCCAGATGCTGCTGGAACTGTTCAAGATACTGTTTGAGTTTGTCGCGCGTCAGCGCGTCGTCTGGCCAGCTGGCGGGGGAATCGGTCAGGCCTTTGTGTACTGCTTCGGTCACGCTACCACTCATCAACATGCCTCTTCTGCGCCATAAAAAGCGGGCTTAACGCCGTGATGCCGTTCAGTTAGTCACCGTCCGTGACACCACCGCAGTAGCGGCGCGGGTTAACGCGCAACTGATGGCGCCGCTACGGGAGGTGCAGGGATGGGTGAACCTAAACTGACAGGCGTTCGTTTTGAGCCGGCCTGTTATCCTGATGACGAGCGTTACGCGTTGTTTTCCAGCACCGCTGGAATAGTGTCGTCGGCGCGCAGCGTCAGGATCTCACAGCCGTTTTCCGTCACCACAATAGTATGCTCGTACTGTGCGGACAAGCTGCGATCTTTGGTTTTCACCGTCCAGCCATCTTTCATGGTGCGGATGCGATAATCACCGGCGTTTACCATCGGTTCGACGGTAAATGTCATGCCAGCCTGCAGCACCACGCCGCTGTCGTCGGCATCGTAATGCAGCACCTGCGGCTCTTCATGGAAGCCTTTACCGATGCCGTGTCCGCAATACTCGCGGACCACGGAAAAATCCTGTGCTTCCACGTATTTCTGAATCGCCCGGCCCAGTTCACGCAGGCGAATGCCCGGCTTCACCAGACGCAGCGCAATGTACAGGCTCTCCTGCGTAACCCGGCACAGGCGCTCGCCCTGAATCGTCGGTTTGCCGACGATGAACATCTTTGACGTATCGCCATGGTATTCATCTTTGATCACCGTGACGTCGACGTTAACGATATCGCCGTCTTTCAGCACGCGATCGTCGCTGGGAATACCGTGACATACCACTTCGTTGACCGAAATACACACTGATTTCGGGAAACCGTGGTAGCCGAGACAGGCTGAAATGGCCTGCTGCTTTTCGGTGATGTGCTGGTGGCACAGACGGTCAAGCTCGCCGGTGGTGACGCCTGGCACGACGTGCGGAGCGATCATCTCCAGCACTTCTGCAGCCAGACGGCCCGCCACGCGCATTTTTTCGATTTCTTCTGGGGTTTTGATTGAAATGGCCATTAAATAATCCGCAATCGCCGCAATTTTCGACAATAATGAGTTCTGTGGCAGTCATGTTAGCAGTCAGCAAATGGGCTGCCAAATCGGGATTACAGCCTGCCGCTCATGCTAACAACTGCTGGCGTATTCCTGCGCATTGTGGTATAAAGCGCGCCGACGATTCTCTGTCACCTCGTATGAGAGGGCAGGAAACGCATAAATCTCATTATGTGTACTAAAACACACATGTATCGACACGTACGCCGGGGTGCCTCGTAAGAGGTCGGTTGTATGGGATACATGGAGGCCCAACCCCAAACAAACTTTTAGAGGTAATCATGGCAACTGTTTCCATGCGCGACATGCTCAAGGCTGGTGTTCACTTCGGTCACCAGACCCGTTACTGGAACCCAAAAATGAAGCCATTCATTTTCGGTGCGCGTAACAAAGTTCACATCATCAACCTTGAGAAAACCGTACCAATGTTCAACGAAGCCCTGGCTGAGCTGAACAAGATCTCTTCCCGTAAAGGTAAGATTCTGTTTGTTGGTACCAAGCGCGCTGCTGCCGAAGCGGTAAAAGAGTCTGCACTGAGCTGCGACCAGTTCTTCGTTAACCACCGCTGGCTGGGTGGTATGCTGACCAACTGGAAAACCGTTCGTCAGTCAATCAAACGCCTGAAAGATCTGGAAACTCAGTCTCAGGACGGTACTTTCGACAAACTGACCAAGAAAGAAGCACTGATGCGTGCTCGTGAGCTGGCCAAGCTGGAAAACAGCCTGGGCGGTATCAAAGATATGGGCGGTCTGCCGGATGCACTGTTCGTTGTTGACGCTGACCACGAACACATCGCAATCAAAGAAGCAAACAACCTGGGTATCCCGGTATTTGCTATCGTTGATACTAACTCTGATCCAGACGGCGTTGATTTCGTTATCCCAGGTAACGACGATGCGATCCGTGCTGTAAGCCTGTACCTGACTGCCGTTGCCACTACCGTGCGCGAAGGCCGTTCACAGGACCTGGCTGAGCAGGCTGAAGAAGCTGCTGAAGCTTAATAAGGTTCGCTCTTTCTGAGAGCCCTTAGACATCAGATGTGATCTGTTAAGGGGCCGTGAAGGCCCCTTTATTTATCTCACTTAGTCACGCACCCTTTTCGGGCTGGCGGGGCAAGTAAATTTTCCGCAACAAGTTTCTGACAGTGTGAAAGCACTGCGAGACGAATCGAGGATTCTGGAATGGCTGAAATTACCGCTGCACTGGTAAAAGAACTGCGCGAGCGTACTGGCGCAGGCATGATGGACTGCAAAAAAGCGCTGACCGAAGCGAACGGCGACATTGAGCTGGCGATCGAGAACATGCGTAAGTCTGGTGCGATCAAAGCTGCTAAGAAAGCAGGCAACGTGGCTGCTGACGGCGTGATCAAAACCAAAATCGCTGGCGACTATGGCGTGATTCTGGAAGTGAACTGCCAGACTGACTTCGTGGCAAAAGATGCCGGTTTCCAGGCCTTTGCTGACAAAGTGCTGGACGCTGCTGCTGCCGGTAAAGTGACTGATGTGGAAGTTCTGAAAGCGCAGTTCGAAGAAGAGCGCGTGGCACTGGTTGCGAAAATCGGTGAGAACATCAACATCCGTCGTGTTGCTGTCCTCGAAGGTGCTGAGCTGAACGGCTATCTGCACGGCGCACGTATCGGCGTACTGGTTTCTACCACCGGCGCTGATGAAGAGCTGAGCAAGCAGATTGCGATGCACGTTGCTGCCAGCAAGCCAGAGTTCGTGAAGCCAGAAGACGTTTCTGCTGACGTGGTTGAGAAAGAGTACCAGGTTCAGCTGGACATCGCGATGCAGTCTGGCAAGCCAAAAGAGATCGCAGAGAAGATGGTTGAAGGCCGTATGAAGAAATTCACCGGCGAAGTCTCTCTGACCGGTCAGGCTTTCGTTATCGATCCGAGCAAAACTGTTGGCCAGGCGCTGAAAGAGAAAGGCGCTGACGTGATCAACTTCATCCGCTTCGAAGTGGGCGAAGGCATTGAGAAAGTCGAATCTGACTTTGCAGCCGAAGTTGCTGCCATGTCCAAACAGTCTTAATGGTTTGCAGGAACCGCCGAGAGGCGGTTCTTTTTTGTCTGCGTTTTGGCGCAGCAATTTTCAGTCTCATCCCAATAGCTTTTCTCACGCGCTAAGCGGATGATCGATCAGATTTAACTTCTCATTCATCTTATCTTCCAGGAAGAATTGACCATGGCGACCAACGCAAAACCTGTATATCAACGTATCTTACTGAAACTGAGCGGCGAAGCACTGCAGGGTGCCGAAGGTTTTGGTATCGACGCGAGCGTGCTTGACCGTATGGCGCAAGAGGTGAAAGAGCTGGTTGAGCTGGGCATTCAGGTGGGTGTGGTAATTGGTGGCGGTAACCTGTTCCGTGGCGCGGGTCTGGCGCAGGCAGGCATGAACCGCGTGGTCGGCGACCACATGGGGATGCTGGCGACCGTGATGAACGGCCTGGCAATGCGTGACGCACTGCATCGTGCGTACGTCAACGCGCGCCTGATGTCGGCGATTCCGCTGAACGGCGTGTGTGATAACTACAGCTGGGCAGAAGCCATCAGCCTGCTGCGCAATAACCGCGTGGTGATCTTCTCTGCCGGTACCGGCAACCCGTTCTTTACCACCGACTCAGCGGCCTGCCTGCGCGGCATCGAAATCGAAGCGGACGTGGTACTGAAAGCCACCAAGGTCGACGGCGTCTACTCAGCCGACCCGGTGAAAAATCCGGATGCCACGCTGTACGAACAGCTGACCTACGGTGAAGTGCTGGAAAAAGAGCTGAAAGTGATGGATCTGGCCGCCTTTACGCTGGCGCGCGACCATCAACTGCCGATCCGTGTCTTCAATATGAACAAGCCTGGCGCGCTGCGTCGCGTGGTGATGGGTGAAAAAGAAGGCACCCTGATTACGCATTAATACCCGACGCAGGATAAAATAAGGTATATTCTGTTGGCGCGCTGCACTGCTGTCGCGCAGCATTCAGGATGATCGATGTTTATCGATACCGTTTCCGTTCCGCTGCGTCCGGAAGTGGCCAGGTCAAACCGAATCCAAGGGTTTCAACGTGATTAACGATATTAAAAAAGATGCTGAAACGCGCATGGACAAATGCGTGGAAGCATTCAAAAACACCATCAGCAAAGTGCGCACCGGTCGTGCTTCGCCTTCACTGCTCGACGGCATCGTTGTGGAATATTACGGTACGCCAACGCCGCTGCGTCAGCTGGCCAGCGTCACCGTTGAAGATTCACGCACGCTGAAAATCAACGTGTTCGATCGCTCGATGGGTCCGGCAGTCGAGAAAGCCATCATGGCTTCTGACCTCGGCCTCAACCCAAGCTCAGCCGGTAGCGACATTCGTGTTCCACTGCCTGCGCTGACCGAAGAGCGTCGTAAAGATCTGATCAAGGTTGTGCGTGGCGAAGCCGAGCAGGGCCGTGTTTCCGTGCGCAACGTGCGCCGTGACGCGAACGACAAGATCAAGGCGCTGCTGAAAGACAAAGAGATCAGCGAAGACGACGAACGTCGCTCGCAGGACGAGATCCAGAAAATGACCGACGTTCGCATCAAGCACGTTGATGCGGCGCTGGCCGAGAAAGAGAAGGAACTGATGGAATTCTGATTCCGTCATTTGCCTGACAAAACGCCGTTCAGAGACGTAGTACGACTCTGGCGGCGTTTTACATTGTGCCCGGCGTACGCGCGGGCGCGCACCACGACTTCACAGGGACAGCACCATGAAGCGATTAACTCTGCTGGGTTCGACCGGCTCAATTGGCACCAGCACGCTGGCGGTAGTGGCGGCGCATCCTGAGCGCTATCAGGTGACTGCGCTGGTGGCCGGTCAGAATGTGGCGCTGATGGCCGAACAGTGTCAGCAATTTAAACCGCGCTACGCGGCGATGTCCGACGACGCTTCCGCTGCGGCGCTGCGTGAACGACTGAAAGCACTCAACATGGATACGGAAGTGCTCTCCGGCGTTCAGGCCGCCTGCGAACTGGCCGCACTGGATGAGGTCGATCAGGTAATGGCCGCCATTGTGGGCGCTTCCGGCTTACAACCGACGCTGGCCGCCATTCGCGCCGGCAAAACCGTCCTGCTTGCCAATAAAGAATCGCTTGTCACATGCGGCCGTTTGTTTATGGAGGCGGTACGCCAGCATCAGGCGCAGCTGCTGCCGGTCGACAGCGAGCACAACGCCATTTTTCAGAGTTTGCCCGCTTCCATACAGCATCAGTTGGGGTACGCTGATCTGCGGGAGAATGGCATCGAGTCGATTCTCCTTACGGGATCGGGTGGTCCTTTTCGTGACACGCCATTAGCCGAGCTGGCCGCTATGACGCCAGATCAGGCCTGTGCGCATCCGAACTGGTCAATGGGGCGTAAAATCTCCGTTGATTCGGCCACCATGATGAATAAAGGTCTTGAATACATTGAAGCCCGCTGGCTGTTTAACGCCACCGACGCACAAATGGAGGTCATCCTGCATCCGCAGTCGGTGATTCACTCCATGGTGCGATACTGCGACGGTAGCGTGCTGGCGCAGCTGGGTTCACCCGATATGCGCACGCCAATCGCCCACAGCATGGCCTGGCCGGCACGTATTACCGCAGGCGTAACGCCGCTTGATTTCACCCGAATGAAGGCGCTGACGTTTGCTGAGCCGGACTACGAACGCTATCCCTGCCTGAAGCTGGCAATCGATGCATGCGCAACCGGACAGGCGGCCACCACCACGCTGAACGCAGCCAATGAAGTCGCGGTAGCGGCATTTCTGCAGCATCAGATTCGCTTTACCGATATCGCGGCCATCAACAGTGAAGTGCTGGCAACCCTGCAGTGTCAGGAGCCGTGCAGCGTGGATGACGTGATGGAGATTGATCGGATCGCACGCGTGCGGGCCACGGCGTTGCTGCCGCGCTTTCGTTTAGCCGGTTGATGGTGGCGCTATTTGTTCGCTCAGGGTGAAAATGGTATAGTCGCTCGCTCGCGTTTTACGGCCCGACATTGTTTCGATGTCATCCGGTGAGGTTACCGGCGTTTGCCGCAGGCGCAATGTATTCAGAAACCACAGCATTTCTGATGAAAGGAATTATTACGCGTTATGTCGTCCAACAATCACAATACAATCGATGACGGGTCGTACTGCACGCCACGTCACGTGGCCATCATTATGGATGGTAATGGTCGCTGGGCAAAAAATCAGGGCAAACTGCGTATTTCAGGCCACAAAGCCGGGGTAAAATCAGTACGCCGGGCTGTCAGCTTTGCGGTCAGCAACAAGCTGGAAGCGCTCACGCTCTATGCGTTCAGCAGTGAAAACTGGAGCCGACCGGTACAGGAAGTGACGGCCTTAATGGAATTGTTTGTCTGGGCGCTCGACAGCGAAGTCAAAAGCCTGCACAAGCACAATGTGCGTCTGCGCATTATTGGTGATATCAGCCGTTTCAATAACCGCATTCAGGAACGCATTCGCCGCGCCGAGGAACTGACTCAGCAAAATGATGGACTCACCCTCAACATTGCTGCCAACTATGGCGGCCGTTGGGATATTATCCAGGGTGTAAAAAAACTGGCTGAACAGGTTCAGGAAGGACTGCTACGTCCTGACCAGATAACTGAAGAAAGTCTGGCTCCGCATCTGTGTATGCAGGAGCTGGCGCCGGTGGATTTAGTGATAAGGACCGGGGGAGAGCATCGGATCAGCAACTTCCTGCTGTGGCAGATCGCCTATGCTGAGTTTTGGTTTACCGATGTTCTCTGGCCTGATTTTGATGAACACGTTTTTGAAGGTGCACTGAATGCATTCTCTCTGCGGGAGCGACGCTATGGCGGCGCTGCACCAGGCGGCGCCTGAGCAACCTGGGGGTAACCTTTGCTGAAGTCTCGTCTGATCACCGCGTTTATTCTGATTCCGCTGGTGATCGCTGCTCTGTTTTGGTTGCCGCTGTCCGGTTTTGCGATTACCACCATCATCATCTGCATGCTTGCCGCCTGGGAGTGGGGGCAGCTGGCGGGGATGGCAACGCGTCAGCAGCGTATCTGGCTGGCGGTGCTATGCGGCCTGCTGCTGGCGGTGATGCTGTTCACCCTGCAACCCTATCAACGTAATCTGCACCAGTTCCAGATGGAGAGCTCGCTCTGGGCCTCGCTGGGCTGGTGGATTGTCGCGCTGTTTCTCGTGCTGTTTTATCCGGCCTCCGCTGCGCTGTGGCGCGCATCGCGTCCGCTGCGCCTGCTGTTTGGCGTGCTGACCGTGGTGCCGTTCTTCTGGGGCATGATGGCGCTGCGCCAGTATCACTATGACACCGACCATTTCGCCGGCGCCTGGTGGCTGCTGTTCGTGATGTTCCTCGTCTGGGGCGCGGATTCCGGTGCTTACATGTTTGGTCGTCTGTTCGGCAAGCATAAGCTGGCGCCGAAAGTCTCGCCGGGCAAAACCTGGGAAGGCTTCTTTGGCGGACTGCTGTCATCGGCGATTATCGCCTGGCTGTTTGCGCTGCTGGCCCCGCTATCGGTGGCGCCGGGCACGCTGATTATCTGCGCCGTGATTGCCACGCTGGCCTCCGTGCTGGGCGATCTCACGGAAAGTATGTTCAAACGTGAAGCCGGTATCAAAGACAGCGGTAACCTGATTCCGGGGCACGGTGGTATCCTCGATCGCATTGATAGCCTGACAGCCGCGGTGCCGGTATTTGCCTGCCTGCTGCTGCTGGTGTTCCGCACCCTCTGAGGATAAGCGACGATGTTGAGCATACTCTGGAGTTTTGTCGCCTTTATCGTGGCGCTCGGCGTGCTGATTACGGTGCACGAGTTCGGCCACTTCTGGGTGGCGTGTCGCTGCGGTGTCAAAGTAGAACGCTTCTCGATCGGTTTCGGCAAAGCCCTGTGGCGTCGCACTGACCGCCAGGGCACGGAATACGTGATCGCGCTGATTCCGCTCGGTGGCTACGTCAAAATGCTCGACGAGCGCGTAGAGAGCGTGCCCGCTGAGCTGCGTCATCAGGCCTTCAACAATAAAACCGTGCTGCAGCGTGCCTCAATCATTGCCGCCGGTCCCGTCGCCAATTTCATCTTTGCCGTGTTTGCCTACTGGGTGGTGTTCATCCATGGTGTGCCGGGTGTTCGCCCGGTGGTCGGCGAAATTATGAGCGGTTCCGTCGCGGCAGAAGCGCAAATTACCTCCGGCATGGAACTTAAAGCGGTTGACGGTATCGAAACGCCTGACTGGGATGCTGTGCGCCTGGCGCTGATCGGTAAAATCGGCGACAGCAGCGCCACGCTGACCGTGTCACAGTTTGGTCAGCAGGCGACGCAGCAGAAGCAGCTCAATCTGCGCGACTGGCAATTTGAACCGGACAAACAGGACCCGGTGGTCGCTTTAGGTATTCGACCGCGCGGGCCGCAAATCGAAACCACGCTGGCAGAAGTGCAGGCGCGTTCACCGGCAAGTGCTGCCGGTTTGCAAGCCGGCGACAGGATCGTTAAAGTCGATGGTCAGCCATTAACGCAATGGCAGGTTTTTGCGGCTCAGGTTCGGGATAATCCCGGCAAAAACATGGCGCTGGAGGTTGAGCGTAACGGTGAACCGTTAACGCTGACGCTAACGCCGGAAGCGAAACCGGGCAACGCAGCGGAAGGTTTTGCCGGGGTGATCCCGCGTGTGATCCCGCTGCCGGATGAGTACAAAACGGTAAAACAGTACGGACCTTTCGCCGCGATTGGTGAAGCCGGTGTCAAAACCTGGCAACTGATGAAGCTGACGGTTTCGATGCTGGGCAAGTTGATAACCGGGGACGTCAAACTGAATAACCTGAGCGGGCCAATTTCGATTGCGCAGGGTGCCGGATTATCAGCTGAATATGGGGTGATTTATTACCTGATGTTCCTCGCGCTGATTAGCGTCAACTTAGGGATCATCAATCTGTTCCCTCTGCCGGTTTTAGATGGTGGACATCTGCTCTTTCTGGCGATCGAAAAGATCAAAGGTGGACCGGTGTCCGAGCGAGTTCAGGACTTCAGTTATCGCATCGGCTCAATTTTGCTGGTGCTTTTAATGGGGCTTGCACTTTTCAATGATTTCTCTCGCCTGTAATCGCTGGAACGCAGACAGGCGCGGGATGTGTTAGGAAAACGCATAACAACGATGGCGATGAAAAAGTTGCTCATAGCGTCGCTGCTGTTTAGCAGCGCCACCGTTTACGGTGCAGACGATTTCGTAGTGAAGGACATTCATTTCGAAGGTCTACAGCGAGTCGCCGTCGGCGCGGCTCTGCTCAGCATGCCGGTACGCGTCGGTGATACGGTGAATGATGATGACATCAGAAACACCATTCGCTCACTGTTCGCTACCGGTAACTTTGAAGATGTCCAGGTTCTGCGTGACGGCACCACCCTGATTGTTCAGGTGAAGGAACGTCCGACCATTGCCAGCATCACCTTCTCCGGTAACAAAGCGGTGAAAGAGGATCAGCTGAAGGAGAACCTTGAGGCCTCCGGTGTGCGCGTTGGCGAAGCGCTTGACCGCACCACGCTCTCTTCCATCGAGAAGGGGCTGGAGGACTTTTACTACAGCGTCGGTAAATATACCGCCAGCGTCAAAGCCATCGCGACGCCGCTGCCGCGTAACCGTGTCGATCTGAAATTCGTCTTCCAGGAAGGCGTCTCGGCCAAGATCCAGCAGATCAACATTGTCGGCAACAAAGCGTTCAGCTCAGACGAACTGATCTCCCGCTTCCAGCTGCGCGACGAAGTGCCGTGGTGGAACGTGGTGGGCGATCGTAAATACCAGAAGCAGAAACTGGCGGGCGATCTCGAAACCCTGCGCAGCTTCTATCTGGATCGCGGTTATGCGCGTTTCAATATTGATTCCACGCAGGTAAGCCTGACGCCGGACAAGAAAGGCATCTACATCACCGTCAACATCACTGAAGGCGATCAGTACAAGATTGCCGGCGTGATCGTCAACGGCAGCATGGCGGGCCACTCGGCGGAAATTGAGCACCTGACGCAGATTCCTAACGGTGAGCTGTATAACGGCACCAAAGTCACCCAGATGGAAGATGACATCAAGAAGCTGCTGGGCCGTTATGGCTACGCCTATCCACGCGTGGTGACGCAGCCGGAAATCAACGATGCGGATAAAACCGTTAAGCTGCACATCAACGTTGATGCCGGTAACCGTTACTACGTGCGTAAAGTGCGTTTTGAGGGTAACGACACCTCGAAAGATGCCGTACTGCGCCGCGAAATGCGTCAGATGGAAGGCGCATGGCTGGGCAGCGACCTCGTCGATCAGGGCAAAGAGCGCCTGAACCGTACCGGTTACTTCGAAACCGTGGATGTTGATACCCAGCGCGTTCCGGGCTCGCCAGACCAGGTTGACGTGGTTTACAAAGTCAAAGAGCGTAACACCGGTACCTTCAACTTTGGTGTGGGTTACGGTACGGAGAGTGGCGTCAGCTTCCAGGTTGGCGTGACCCAGGAGAACTGGCTCGGCACCGGTAATACCGTCGGCATCAGCGGTACCAAGAACGACTACCAGACCTACGCAGAATTCTCACTCACCGATCCGTACTTCACGGTGGACGGTGTGAGCCTCGGCGGCCGCCTCTTCTACAACGACTTTAAAGCGGATGATGCTGATCTCTCCGACTACACCAACAAAAGTTACGGTGTGGACGGGACGCTCGGCTTCCCGGTTAACGAAAACAACACGCTGCGCGTCGGCTTAGGTTATGTGCACAACGACCTGTCCAACATGCGTCCGCAGGTGGCGATGTGGCGTTACCTTGACTCGGTGGGTCGTCATCAGGGGCTGAATGATGACGGTGATTTCTCTGCGGATGACTTCACCTTCAACTACGGCTGGACGTACAACACGCTCGATCGTGGTTTCTTCCCGACGCGCGGTAACCGTACCAACCTGAACGGTAAAGTGACCATCCCGGGCTCTGATAACTCGTTCTACAAAGCGACGCTGGACACCCAGCAGTACGTGCCGCTGAACCGTGATGGCACCTGGGTGGTGCTGGGTCGTGGCCGTGTTGGCTACGGTGACGGACTCGGTGGCAAAGAGATGCCGTTCTATGAGAACTTCTACGCCGGCGGTTCCAGCACCGTGCGTGGCTTCCAGTCCAACACCATTGGTCCGAAAGCCGCTTACCTGAACGATCGTTCGTCGAGCTGTAATCTGACCGATCCGGACGGCATCTGTAAGTCTGACGATGCGGTGGGCGGTAACGCCATGGCGATCGCCAGCCTTGAGCTGATTACGCCAACGCCGTTCCTGAGCGAAAAATATGCAAACTCAGTACGTACCTCGGTATTTATGGATGCCGGTACCGTCTGGGATACCAAGTGGCAGAACACCGCGGAAACCCGCGCGGCGGGCATTCCGGACTACAGCGACCCGAACAACATTCGCGTCTCTGCCGGTCTTGCGCTGCAGTGGATGTCGCCACTTGGACCACTGGTGTTCTCCTACGCACAGCCAGTGAAGAAAGTCGAGGGAGACAAAGCAGAACAGTTCCAGTTTAACATCGGTAAAACCTGGTAAGGTTCTGAGCACGGAAGCAGAGTCGTAGTACGGCATCGCGCCGGCGCCAGACGGGAGCCGGACGATGCCAACACTGTGTCGCTGACACAAACGTTGATGGTAAGGAGTTTATAGTGAAAAAGTTGTTGTGTGCCGCAGGTCTGGGTCTTGCTTTAGCGGTTTCCGCGGGCGTTCAGGCTGCTGACAAAATTGCAGTGGTAAACGTGTCCAGCATTTTCCAACAGTTACCGCAACGTGCGACCGTTGCTAAACAGCTGGAAAACGAATTCAAGGGCCGTGCTACTGAGCTGCAGAGCCAGGAGCGCGATCTGCAGACTAAAATGCAGAAACTGCAGCGTGATGGTTCAACCATGAAGGCCAGCGACCGCAGCCGCATGGAAAAAGACATCATGTCACAGCGCGAAGCGTTCTCGACGAAAGCGCAGGCTTTCGATCAGGATAACCGCCGTCGTCAGATGGAAGAGCGTAACAAACTGCTGAGCCGTATTCAGGACGCAGTGAAGAAAGTGGCGGACAGCGAAGGGTATGACGTGGTAATCGACGCCAATGCCGTTGCCTATGCTTCTAACGCGAAAGACATTACTGCTGACGTGCTGAAACAGGTTAAATAATCGATGTCATCAATTCGACTGGCTGATTTAGCCCAGCAGTTGGATGCAGAATTGCACGGAGATGGCGATATCGCCATCTCCGGCATTGCTTCTATGCAATCCGCCACCCCTGGTCAAATCACTTTTCTTGCCAACAGCCGCTACCGCGAGCAGCTCGC
The DNA here is from genome assembly GCF_019890955.1 of Pantoea dispersa. Classification (NCBI taxonomy): domain Bacteria; kingdom Pseudomonadati; phylum Pseudomonadota; class Gammaproteobacteria; order Enterobacterales; family Erwiniaceae; genus Pantoea; species Pantoea dispersa. The sequence continues at coordinate 3,157,835 of NZ_CP082346.1, read as the reverse complement.
ACAGGTTCAGGCCTCAGCCGTGGTGCTGACGGAAGCGGATCTGGAGTGGTGTAAAACCGCCGCGCTGGTGGTGAAAAACCCTTACCTGACTTATGCCCGCATGGCACAACTGCTGGACACCACGCCGCAGCCCGCGCAAAATATCGCGCCCAGCGCCGTGATCGATCCGAGCGCGAAGCTGGGGAACAATGTCTCGGTGGGCGCTAACGCGGTCATCGAGTCCGGCGTTGAGTTGGGTGATGACGTGGTGATTGGCGCCGGCTGCTTTGTCGGCAAGCGCACGCGCATTGGCCGTGGTTCCCGTTTGTGGGCCAACGTTACGGTTTATCATGAGATCCAGATTGGTCAGGATTGTCTGATTCAGTCTGGCACCGTGATTGGTGCCGATGGTTTCGGTTATGCTAACGACCGCGGCAACTGGGTGAAAATTCCTCAGCTGGGCACCGTGGTGATTGGCGATCGGGTAGAAATTGGTGCCTGTACCACGATCGATCGCGGTGCGCTGGATAACACTCTGATCGGCAATGGTGTTATCATAGACAACCAGTGTCAGATTGCGCATAACGTCGTGATTGGTGATAACACCGCGGTTGCCGGTGGTGTGATCATGGCGGGTAGTCTGAAGATTGGGCGTTACTGTATGATTGGCGGAGCCAGCGTCATTAACGGCCATATGGAAATCTGTGACAAAGTGACGGTAACCGGCATGGGCATGGTCATGCGTCCCATCACAGAGCCTGGGGTATACTCATCGGGTATCCCGCTGCAACCCAACAAAACCTGGCGTAAAACGGCAGCGCTGGTGATGAACATCGATGACATGAGCAAACGCTTAAAAGCCATCGAACGCAAGGTCGGCAAAGACGACTGAGTACATCCCGGCTCTACCCGCTTTCATAATAAAGCAGCGTACCTTCTTTCACCTCGGGGTTAACCAGAGTGCGGCAGCAGGTATCGTGGTAAGCGAAACGCCATTGAACTGATTTGCGGCCTGCGAAAGATCATTTTGATCGGTGCAGGCCGTGTTATTGTTGCCATCAGATTTTTTAGGACAGGAAGAGTATTTTGACAACTGAAACGCATACTCTGAAAATTGAAGAGATTTTAGAACTGCTGCCGCACCGCTACCCGTTTTTGCTGGTTGACCGCGTGCTGGAATTTGAAGAGCATAAATATCTGCGTGCGGTAAAGAACGTTTCTGTTAATGAACCGTTTTTCCAGGGACACTTCCCTGGTAAACCGATTTTCCCAGGCGTTCTGATCCTGGAAGCGATGGCGCAGGCGACCGGTATTCTGGCGTTTAAAAGCGTTGGAAAACTGGAACCGGGCGAGCTGTACTATTTCGCCGGTATCGACGAAGCCCGTTTCAAGCGTCCGGTAGTGCCGGGCGACCAGATGATCATGGAAGTCACCTTCGAGAAGACCCGCCGTGGCCTGACGCGCTTTAAAGGCGTGGCAACCGTAGACGGTAAGATTGTCTGTGAAGCGACCATGATGTGTGCCCGTAGCCGGGAGGCATAATTAGTGATTGATTCAACCGCCAGCATCCATCCAACGTCCATCATTGAAGAAGGTGCGGTGATCGGCGCCAACGTCCAAATCGGTCCGTTTTGTGTTGTCGGAGCGAACGTGGAAATTGGCGAAGGCACGGTGCTGAAATCGCACGTGGTGGTGAATGGCCACACGCGTATCGGTAAAGATAACCAGATCTACCAGTTCGTTTCGATTGGCGAAGTGAATCAGGATCTGAAATATGCCGGTGAACCGACCCGCGTTGAAGTCGGCGATCGCAACCGCATCCGCGAGAGCGTCACCATTCATCGTGGCACCACGCAGGGTGGCGGCCTGACCAAAGTCGGCAGCGACAACCTGCTGATGGTCAATGCGCACATTGCCCATGACTGCGTGATCGGCAATCGCTGTATTCTGGCCAACAACGTAACGCTGGGCGGCCACGTTACCGTAGATGATTTTGCCATCATCGGCGGCGTGACGGCGGTGCACCAGTGGTGCACCATTGGTGCCCACGTGATGGTAGGCGGTTGTTCCGGCGTCGCGCAGGACGTGCCGCCGTACGTGATTGCGCAGGGCAACCATGCCACGCCGTTCGGTGTCAATATCGAAGGCCTGAAGCGTCGTGGCTTCAGCAAAGAAGCACTGCACGCCATTCGTAACGCGTACAAGCTGCTGTACCGCAGCGGTAAAACGCTGGATGAAGTGAAGCCGGAGATTGAAGAACTGGCCAAACTTCATAGCGAAGTGCAGCCTTTCTACGACTTCTTTGCCCGTTCTACCCGTGGATTGATTCGTTAATTCATGTCAGTGCGTCCCTTAACGATTGCCCTGGTCGCCGGAGAAACCTCCGGCGATATTCTTGGTGCCGGATTGATTCGTGCGCTGAAAGCGCGCCATCCTGACGCGCGCTTCGTTGGCGTTGCCGGTCCGCTGATGCAGGCCGAAGGCTGCGAAGCCTGGTACGAGATGGAAGAGCTGGCGGTAATGGGCATCGTTGAGGTGCTTGGCCGCCTGCGCCGTTTGCTGCACATCCGCAAGGATTTAACCCAGCGCTTTACCGAGCTGCGGCCGGATGTCTTCGTCGGCATCGATGCCCCGGATTTCAACATCATGCTGGAAGGCAACCTCAAGCGTGCCGGCATTCGTACCATTCATTACGTCAGTCCCTCCGTATGGGCCTGGCGACAAAAGCGTGTGTTCAAAATTGGCCGCAACACCGATCTGGTGCTGGCGTTTCTGCCTTTTGAAAAAGCGTTTTACGATCGCTACAACGTGCCGTGCCGCTTTATCGGGCACACCATGGCCGATGCGATGCCGCTGCAGCCGGACAAACTGGCCGCGCGGCGTGAATTAGGCATCGCTGACGATGCGCTGTGCCTCGGCCTGCTGCCGGGCAGCCGTGGCGCGGAAGTGGAGATGCTCAGCGCCGATTTCCTGCGCGCTGCACAGCTGCTGCGCCAGCGCTATCCGGCGCTGGAGATCGTAGTGCCGCTGGTTAACGCGAAGCGGCGCACTCAGTTCGAACAGATTAAAGCCAGCGTCGCGCCGGAATTGCCGATGCACCTGCTGGATGGCAAAGGGCGTCAGGCGATGATCGCCAGCGACGCAGCGATTCTGGCTTCCGGCACTGCCGCGCTGGAGTGCATGCTGGCGAAATGTCCGATGGTGGTGGGCTATCGTATGAAGCCGTTCACCTTCTGGCTGGCGAAGCGGCTGGTGAAAACCCCGTACGTTTCGCTGCCTAACCTGCTGGCCGGCCGTGAGCTGGTGCAGGAGCTGCTGCAGGAGGAGTGCCAGCCTGCAGCGTTAGCCGCGGCGCTGGAGCCGCTGTTGCATGCCGGTCCGGAGCGTGACGCGCTGCTGGCCACTTTCACCCAATTGCATCAGCAGATTCGCTGGAACGCCGACGAACAGGCGGCGGATGCGGTACTGGAGATTGCCAATGGCTGAATTTATCTATCCTGACGCCCGGCTGATTGCCGGCGTTGATGAAGTCGGACGTGGCCCGCTGGTCGGTGCCGTGGTGACCGCCGCCGTGATCCTCGATCCGGCGCGGCCATTTGCCGGCCTGGCGGATTCCAAAAAGCTGTCTGAAAAGCGCCGCCTTGCGCTGTTTGATGAAATCAAAGAGAAAGCGCTGGCGTGGAGCCTGGGCCGCGCTGAACCGGAAGAGATTGATCAGCTGAACATCCTACACGCCACCATGCTGGCGATGCAGCGCGCGGTTGCCGGTCTGCATATTGCACCGGATTTTGTCCTGATTGATGGCAACCGCTGTCCGGCGCTGCCGATGCCGTCGCAGGCGGTGGTGAAGGGCGATAGCCTGGTGCGGGAAATCAGCGCCGCCTCGATCATCGCCAAAGTCACGCGCGACCGCGAAATGGCCGAGCTGGACCTGCTGTTTCCGCAGTACGGTTTCGCCCAGCACAAAGGCTATCCGACCGCGCTGCACATGGAAAAACTGACGCAGTTTGGTGCCACACCTCACCACCGCCGCAGCTTTGCGCCGGTGCGTAATGCCCTGATTGATGCTGATGTGCTGGCCGCGCGCCAGCCGACTACGCTTTAATAGCCTGACGCTGTTTTAACCGGAAACTGATATGGCTGAACCTCGTTTTATACATCTGCGCGTACACAGCGATTACTCCATGGTCGATGGTCTGGCCAAGACCGGGCCGCTGGTAAAAAAGGCGGCCGCGCTCGGCATGCCAGCCATTGCCATCACCGACTACACCAACCTGTGCGGGCTGGTGCGCTTTTATGGCAGCGCGCACAGCGCCGGTATTAAACCGATCGTCGGGGCTGACTTCCAGGTGGCCAGCGATTTGATGGGCGATGAGCTGACGCAGCTCACCGTGCTGGCCGCTAATAACACCGGTTATCAGAATCTGACGCTACTGATTTCGCGCGCTTACCAGCGCGGTTACGGTATCGCCGGACCGATTATCGATCGCGACTGGCTCCAGGAGCTGGGCGAAGGATTGATTCTGTTGTCGGGCGGACGGCGCGGCGACGTCGGCCGCAGCCTGCTGCGCGGCAATAATGCGCTGGTGGCGCAGTGCCTGAGTTTCTATCAGCAGCATTTCCCTAACCGCTACTATCTGGAACTGACGCGTACCGGCCGGCCAGATGAAGAGGCCTATCTGCACGCCGCGGTTGAGCTGGCGATTGCTGAATCGGTGCCGGTGGTGGCCACCAATGAAGTCTGCTTCCTCAACGAAGAAGATTTCGATGCCCATGAAATCCGCGTGGCGATTCACGACGGCTACACGCTGGACGATCCTAAACGTCCGCGCAACTACAGTCCTCAGCAATATATGCGCAGCGAAGAGGAGATGTGCGAGCTGTTCTCGGACATCCCGGAAGCGCTGGAAAACAGCGTAGAGATTGCTAAGCGTTGTAACGTCACGGTGCGCCTCGGCGAATATTTCCTGCCGCAGTTCCCGACCGGCGACATGTCGACTGAAGATTTTCTGGTGATGAAGTCGCGCGAAGGGCTGGAGGAGCGCCTGGCGTTTCTCTTCCTGGATGAGCAGGTGCGTGCCGAACGCCGGCCGGAGTATGACGAGCGTCTCGACATCGAGCTCAACGTCATTAACCAGATGGGCTTCCCCGGCTACTTCCTGATCGTGATGGAGTTTATCCAGTGGTCGAAGGACAACGGCATTCCGGTCGGGCCGGGGCGTGGTTCCGGCGCCGGTTCGCTGGTGGCCTATGCGCTGAAAATTACCGATCTCGATCCGCTGGAGTTTGACCTGCTGTTCGAACGTTTCCTTAACCCGGAACGTGTCTCGATGCCCGACTTTGATGTCGACTTCTGCATGGAAAAACGTGACCAGGTGATCGATCACGTGGCTGAGATGTACGGCCGCGATGCGGTGTCGCAGATTATCACCTTTGGTACCATGGCGGCGAAAGCGGTGATTCGTGACGTCGGCCGGGTGCTGGGTCATCCGTACGGCTTTGTTGATCGCATCTCGAAACTGATCCCGCCGGATCCCGGCATGACGCTGGAAAAAGCGTTCCAGGCGGAACCGCAGCTGCCGGAGATCTACGAAGCTGACGAAGAGGTCAAAGCGCTGATCGACATGGCGCGCAAGCTGGAAGGGGTCACGCGTAACGCCGGCAAGCACGCCGGTGGCGTGGTCATTGCGCCGACCAAAATCACCGATTTTGCGCCGCTGTACTGCGATGAGAACGGCCAGTTCCCGGTCACCCAGTTCGATAAAAACGACGTGGAATACGCCGGACTGGTGAAGTTTGACTTCCTCGGCCTGCGCACGCTGACCATCATCGACTGGGCGCTGAAGATGATCAACCCGCGGCGTGAAAAGCAGGGTTTACCGCCGATCGATATCGCCGCCATCCCGCTGGATGACAAAAAAAGCTTCGACATGCTGCAACGCTCGGAAACCACCGCGGTGTTCCAGCTTGAATCGCGCGGCATGAAAGATCTGATCAAGCGCCTGAAGCCGGACTGCTTCGAAGATATGATCGCACTGGTGGCGCTGTTCCGTCCAGGGCCGCTGCAGTCGGGCATGGTCGATAACTTTATTGACCGTAAGCACGGCCGTGAAGCCATCTCCTACCCGGACATTCAGTGGCAGCATGAGAGCCTGAAGCCGGTGCTGGAGCCGACCTACGGCATCATCCTCTATCAGGAACAGGTGATGCAGATTGCCCAGGTGCTGTCCGGCTATACTCTGGGCGGCGCGGATATGCTGCGTCGTGCCATGGGTAAAAAGAAGCCGGAGGAGATGGCCAAGCAGCGTTCGGTGTTCCAGGACGGTGCTGAGAAGATGGGCATCAACGGCGAACTGTCGATGAAAATCTTCGATCTGGTGGAGAAGTTCGCAGGCTACGGCTTTAACAAATCGCACTCTGCTGCTTATGCGCTGGTCTCCTATCAGACGCTGTGGCTGAAAGCGCACTATCCGGCCGAGTTCATGGCGGCGGTGATGACCGCCGATATGGATAACACCGAGAAGGTAGTTGGACTGGTGGATGAGTGCTGGCGCATGGGGCTGAAAGTGCTGCCGCCAGACATTAACTCCGGGCTCTATCCGTTCCACGTCAACGATGACGGGGAGATCGTGTACGGCATCGGCGCCATCAAAGGCGTGGGTGAGGGGCCGATCGAAGCGATCCTCGAAGCGCGTAATCAGGGCGGCTACTTTAAAGAGCTGTTTGATCTCTGCGCGCGCACCGACACTAAAAAGATCAACCGTCGCGTGATGGAAAAACTGATCATGTCCGGCGCGTTCGATCGCCTTGGCCCGCACCGCGCGGCGCTGATGAGCGCGCTGGGTGACGCCCTGAAGGCGGCGGACCAGCATGCCAAAGCCGAAGCGACGGGGCAGGCGGATATGTTCGGCGTGCTGGCCGAAGAGCCCGAGCAGGTTGAGCAATCTTACGCGGCCATTACGCCGTGGCCGGAACAGGTACAGCTGGATGGCGAGCGTGAGACGCTCGGTCTGTATCTCACCGGCCATCCGATCAATCAGTATCTGAAAGAAATTGAGCGCTACGTTGGCGGCATGCGCCTGAAAGACATGCATCCAACAGAACGTGGTAAAGTGACCGTTGCGGCCGGGCTGGTGATTGCCGCCCGCGTCATGGTCACCAAGCGCGGCAACCGAATTGGTATCTGTACTCTTGACGACCGCTCTGGCCGTCTCGAGGTGATGTTATTTACCGATGCGTTAGATAAATACCAGCAGCTGCTGGAGAAGGACCGTATCCTGATCGTCAGTGGACAGGTCAGCTTTGATGACTTTAGCGGTGGGCTTAAAATGACCGCCCGGGAAGTCATGGACATCGACGAAGCGCGGGAAAAATACGCGCGCGGACTTGCTATCTCGCTGACGGACAGGCAAATTGATGACCAGCTTTTAAACCGTCTCCGCCAGTCTCTGGAGCCTCATCGCTCCGGGACCATTCCGGTGCATCTCTATTATCAGAGAGCAGATGCGCGGGCGAAGCTGCGCTTTGGTGCAGCGTGGCGTATTTCGCCCAGCGATCGTTTACTCAACGATTTGCGGTCGTTAGTAGGGTCGGAGCAGGTGGAACTGGAGTTTGACTAAAACAGGAACATTATGAGTCTTAATTACCTGGATTTTGAACAGCCAATCGCTGAACTGGAAGCGAAAATCGACTCGCTGAAATCGATTGGTCGTTCGGATGAGAAACACGATATTAATCTGGATGAAGAAGTGCAGCGTCTGCGCGAGAAAAGCGTCGAGCTGACCCGTAAAATCTTCTCCGATTTGGGTGCATGGCAGGTTGCGCAGCTGGCGCGCCATCCGCTGCGTCCTTATACGCTGGACTATGTCCGCAATGCGTTTGACGATTTTGACGAGCTGGCCGGTGACCGCGCCTATGCCGATGATAAAGCCATTGTTGGCGGCATCGCTCGTCTGGATGGGCGTCCGGTGATGGTCATTGGCCATCAGAAAGGCCGCGAAACCAAAGAGAAAATCCGGCGTAACTTCGGTATGCCAGCACCCGAGGGCTACCGTAAAGCACTGCGTCTGATGGAGATGGCCGAGCGCTTTAAGATGCCACTGATCACCTTCATCGACACGCCGGGTGCCTATCCGGGCGTGGGCGCGGAAGAGCGCGGTCAGTCTGAAGCGATTGCCCGCAACCTGCGCGAGATGTCCGGTTTGAAGATCCCGGTGATCTGTACCGTGATCGGCGAAGGCGGCTCCGGCGGCGCGCTGGCGATTGGCGTTGGCGATAAAGTGAATATGCTGCAGTACAGCACCTATTCGGTGATCTCACCGGAAGGCTGTGCGTCAATTCTGTGGAAGAGCGCCGACAAAGCGCCACTCGCCGCAGAAGCGATGGGCATTACCGCCGGGCGTCTGAAAGAGCTGAAGCTGATCGATTCGATCATCCCGGAACCGCTGGGCGGCGCGCACCGTCATCCGGTGGACATGGCGGCAGCGCTCAAGCAGCAGCTGCTGGCCGATCTGGCCGATCTCGATGTGCTGAGCACGGAAGAGCTGCTTAACCGCCGCTATCAGCGCCTGATGAGCTACGGCTACGCGTAAGCGCCGAAAAGCCTTCACAGAAGCGGACCCCGGTCCGCTTTTTTTATGCCTGTTTTCCGCGATCAGGCTTGAGTCCCCCGCAGGTGCGGCATTTATACCGGTGCGCATCAATGCGCACCCTACAAAAAACCGGCAGTGATCCTGTAGGGGTGCCATTCATGGCGACCTGATAAAACCGTGCAGTTACCCCGCAGGTGCGGCATTTATACCGGTGCGCATTAATGCGCACCCTACATAAAGCCGGTAGTAATCCTGTAGGGGCGCCATTCATGGCGACCTGAGATGCATCGCTGACAAACATCAGGCCAACAACGGCGCTATTCCGGAACATTCACTCGCCACTTTTCGCTATCCTTATTCCGTGCGACAACACCACAGGAGGTGAGCATTGAATATTATTGCGATCATGGGACCGCACGGCGCGTTCTACAAAGATGAACCGATTCGCGAACTGGACGCGGCGCTGAAGCTGCAGGGTTTCCAGACCGTTTATCCCAACAATGCCAGCGACCTGCTGAAACTGATTGAACACAACCCGCGCGTCTGCGGGGTGATATTTGACTGGGACGACTACAGCCTGGCGCTATGCAGCGACATCAATCAGCTCAACGAATCGCTGCCGCTGTATGCCTTCATCAACACCCATTCGCAGATGGATGTCAGCATTAATGAAATGCGCATGGCGCTGCACTTCTTCGAATACGCCCTCAACGCCGCTGACGATATCGCACTGCATATCCGGCAGTACACCGATGAGTACATCGACAAAATTATGCCGCCGCTGACCAAAGCGCTGTTCACCTACGTCAAAGAGGGGAAATACACCTTCTGCACGCCGGGCCACATGGGCGGCACGGCGTTTCAGAAAAGCCCGGTCGGCAGCCTGTTCTATGATTTCTTCGGCGCCAACACGCTGAAAGCGGATGTATCGATCTCGGTCACCGAACTGGGCTCGCTGCTCGATCACACCGGTCCGCACCTCGAAGCAGAAGAGTATGTGGCGCGCACCTTTGGCGCTGAGCAGAGCTATATGGTCACCAACGGCACGTCGACCTCGAATAAAATCGTCGGAATGTACGCCGCACCGGCCGGCAGCACGGTGCTGATTGACCGCAACTGCCACAAATCGCTGACGCATCTGCTGATGATGAGCGACATCATCCCCATCTGGCTCAAACCGACACGCAACGCCCTGGGCATCCTGGGTGGCATCCCTAAGCGCGAATTCACCCGCGACAGCATCCAGCAGAAAGTTAACGCGACCCCGCGTGCCAGCTGGCCGGTGCATGCGGTGATCACCAACTCAACCTACGATGGTCTGCTGTACAACACGCAATACATCAAACAGACGCTGGACGTGCCGTCCATTCATTTCGATTCCGCCTGGGTGCCATACACCAATTTTCACCCTATCTACAGCGGCAAAAGTGGCATGAGCGGCGAGCGCATTCCCGGCAAAGTGATCTATGAAACCCAGTCGACCCACAAACTGCTGGCGGCGTTCTCACAGGCGTCGCTGATTCACATCAAGGGCGATTACGATCACGACACCTTCAACGAAGCCTACATGATGCACACCACCACCTCGCCGAGCTACGCGATCGTCTCTTCGATTGAGACCGCGGCGGCGATGCTGCGCGGTAATCCGGGCCGGCGGCTGATTAATCGCTCGGTGGAGCGCGCGCTGCATTTTCGCCGCGAGATCCAGCGGCTGCGCGAAGAGTCTGACGGCTGGTTCTTTGATATCTGGCAGCCGGAGCAGGTCGATGAAGCCGAATGCTGGCCAATTCAGCCGGGTGACGAGGCGTGGCACGGCTTTACGCACGCCGATCGCGATCATATGTACCTTGATCCCATCAAAGTCACCATACTTACGCCGGGCATGAGCGAACTGGGACAGATGGCGGAAGAGGGCATTCCGGCCGCGCTGGTGGCGAAATTCCTCGATCAGCGTGGCATCGTGGTGGAGAAGACCGGACCGTACAATTTGCTGTTCCTGTTCAGCATTGGCATCGATAAAACCAAAGCGATGAGCGTGCTGCGCGGACTGACGGAGTTTAAACGCGCCTACGATCTCAATCTGCGGGTAAAAAACATGCTGCCGGATCTCTATGCTGAAGATCCTGACTTCTACCGTAACATGCGCATCCAGACGCTGGCGCAGGGTATTCATCAGCTGATCCTGCAGCACGATCTGCCGCGTCTGATGCTGCGGGCATTCGACGTTCTGCCGGAGATGAAGATGACGCCGCACCAGGCGTTTCAGCGGCAGGTGCAGGGACAGGTGGAAACCGTGGACATTCGCGAGCTGGTCGGGCGGATTTCAGCCAACATGATCCTGCCTTATCCGCCAGGCGTGCCACTGGTGATGCCGGGCGAGATGATTACCGAACAGAGCCGGGCGGTGCTGGATTTCCTGCTGATGCTCTGTACCATCGGGCGGCACTATCCCGGCTTTGAAACGGATATTCACGGTGCCACGCTCACCGACGACGGTCGCTATCTGGTGCGCGTGCTGCGCGACGAGCCTGCGCGCTAACTTCAGATAATTGCCTCTTTTCAGCGCCGCGCCGGGCACGTAGGCTAAGCGGCTCAGAATACTTTCGGAGCCGCTATGCTGCAGATGAAACAGATCCACCACATCGCCATTATTGCCACCGATTATCAGCGCAGTAAGGCGTTTTACTGCGACGTGCTGGGCTTTGAGCTACTGGGTGAATACTATCGCGCTGAGCGCGACTCATGGAAAGGCGACCTTGGCCTTAATGGCGTCTATACCATTGAGCTGTTCTCGTTTCCTGCGCCGCCGCCGCGCGTCAGCGGGCCGGAAGCGTGCGGGCTGCGCCATCTGGCGTTTTGTGTGGATGATGTCGAACAGTCGGTTGCCGCGCTGGCAGAAAAGGGCGTGGTGTGCGAGCCGATCCGCATCGATGCTCTCACCGGTAAAGCCTGCACCTTCTTCCCCGATCCGGATGGTTTGCCGCTGGAGCTGTATCAGGCGTAAAATAGCGCGCGCAGTGAGCCGCAATCCGGCGGTTCACCTCAACGGAATGCGTGCATGTCCTTTTCTCATCTTGCTGCGCTGCTGCCAGCCGATGCCCGCTGCGTGCTGGCATTCAGCGGCGGGCTCGATTCCAGCGTCCTGCTGCATCAGTTAGTGAGCTGGCAACGCCAGCAGCCGCAGCTGCGCGTGCGCGCATTACACGTGCATCATGGTTTAAGCCCCAACGCCGATCGCTGGGCGGCGCACTGCCAGCAGCAGTGTCAGCAGTGGCACATTCCCTGCGAGGTGCTGCGCGTGCAGGTGGACGCTCGCGCCGGCGGGATCGAAGCCGCAGCCCGCACGGCGCGCTATCAGGCGTTATTCACACACCTGCAACCCGGTGAGTACTTACTTACTGCTCAGCACCTCGATGACCAGGCTGAAACGCTGCTGCTGGCGCTGAAACGCGGCAGTGGTCCGGCTGGTCTGGCGGCGATGCCGCAGCAGCGGCAGGTTAACGGCCACTGGCATCTGCGCCCGTTGCTCAACCTCAGCCGTCAGCAGCTGGAAGCTTACGCTGTCGGGCACCAGCTGGACTGGATTGACGATGAGAGCAACGCTGACCGCCGCTATGATCGCAATTTCCTGCGCCAGGACGTGCTGCCGCTGCTGCAGGCGCGCTGGCCGCACTTCAGCGCGGCCAGTGCCCGCAGCGCAGCGCTGTGTGGTGAGCAGGAGCAACTGCTGGATGAGCTGCTCAGCGAGCAGCTGGCGCAGCTGACCGATGCGCAAGGCGCACTGCATTTTCCGCCGCTGCTGGCCTGTAGCGAGGCACGGCGGCACGCGCTGCTGCGGCGCTGGATTAGCGAACGCGGTGGCGCAATGCCCGCGCGCGACGCGCTGCAGCGCATTACCGACGAGGTGATGCACAGCCGTGAAGATGCGCAGCCGTGTCTGCGCTTTGGCGCGCATGAACTGCGGCGCTACCGGGAACGGCTTTACTGGCTGCCGCGACAGCACTCACTGAGTCAGCACTCGCTAACCTGGCAGCCGCTGACGCAGCCATTAATTTTGCCTGATGGGCTGGGTGAACTGCGCGCCAGTCCGGCGCAGGCGGAACTGCGCCAGCCGGCGGCGGATGAGCAGGTTATTGTGCGCTTTCAGGCCCACGGCTATCACCATGTTGTCGGCCGGACTGGTGGTCGCGAAATGAAAAAACTGTGGCAGGAGCTGGGCGTCCCGCCGTGGCAGCGCGAACGCATTCCGTTGATTTACTACAACCAGACGCTGATTGCTGCGCCGGGGCTGTTTGTCACCCGCGCAGGCGCGGCGGGCGAGACGCAAGGCTGGCAGGCGATCTGGTCAACACCCTAAAAAGGAACAGCAATGATGAAACAGTGGATTGTCGCGGCGCTACTGGCTGCTGCGCTGCCGGCGTTTGCGCAGGGCGACGTCAGGGCCGGCGCGCAGAAAGCCGCCAGTTGTATGGCGTGCCATGGCGCGGAAGGTAAGAGCGCGGTGCCGCTTTACCCTAATCTGGCCGGGCAGCATGCGCCCTACCTGCTGCATTCGCTGCAGGCCTACAAAAAAGGCGAGCGCAGTGGCGGTCAGGCAGAGGTGATGAAAGCCTTTGTGGCCGGGTTGAGCGATCAGGATATGGATGATTTAGCGGCGTACTACGCTTCGCTACAGCCTTAAGCGAGGTGGGCGGGAATAGCTTTCCCGCCCGGGGAGAGATTATTCGTCTTCGCTGACGATAACGGTGCCCAGCTCAGGATGGCTGAAGCTGGCGATGTGGTCGAGACGCAGCTCGCGCGTTTCACCGGAGAGGTCGACCGCAAGATACTCGACGTTTTTACGTGAGATCATGTCCACGGCTTTCGCTTTCAGCTGGTCGCCGTTTTTGAGCTCCAGCGACAGCGTCCAGTGTTTGGTACAGGCGAGCTCGAGGTTGTCGTAGTCATCACAGTTGATGGGTTTGTAGGCTTCATTCGTCAACATAGTCGCTCACCAATAAGTTTGCAGCGGCATACGCTGCCTGTTCCCTGACAGAAGAGTTTAGCGCAGAATTAGCGGCAATATCATTGAGTGCTTTCAGTGCGCATCCGATCGCGTCTGGCACATACCCCAGGTCGCCGCTGCCAATCCCGGCATACTTCTGGCGAACTAACTCACAATACTTTTGCACATACACCTCCTCAGCAGAGCATCAATACTCTGGTTGATATGCGACTATATCACAGGGGTTCGCTGGAAATCAGCCAGGGGGCGCAGGGAAGGTGGCAAAGAAAGGGCAAAAAGTGACAGCCAGCACTGGTCTCAGCCAGCCTGGCGGCGCACAAAAGGTTAAGTTGATGAACAGGTTATTTCCGGATACAACTGCGCTGATAACGGCAGGTGGCAGATGATTGTGCTGTCACGTAGTGTTTCAATTGCGGACAATGAAGTGGAGCTCAGTGCCATTCGCGCTCAGGGCGCGGGCGGCCAGCACGTCAATAAGACGTCGACCGCTATCCATCTGCGTTTCGATATTCACGCCTCATCGCTACCGCCGTTTTATAAACAGCGGCTGCTGGAGGCGAACCACCATTTGATCAGCGCCGATGGCGTGGTGATTATCAAAGCGCAGGAGTATCGCAGCCAGGAGATGAACCGCGAAGCGGCGCTGCAGCGGCTGATCAACCTGATACGCGAGCTGACAACGGTGGAGAAAGTGCGCCGCGCGACGCGCCCGACGCGGGCGTCCAGAGAGCGGCGGCTGGAAGGCAAATCACGACGCAGCAATGTGAAGGCGCTGCGCGGCAAGCTACGCTAAAAAAAACGCCTCCGGCAGGAGGCGTCAGGGGATTACTTATTGAGTGCGCGGCTGAGGAAGTCGACGATGTCGTGCTGCTTGATCATCTGCTTCTCGCTGGCGGCGCGGGCTTTGTACTCGATCTCCTGGTTATCCAGGTTGCGATCGCCAATTACAATAGTGTGCGGTACGCCAATCAGTTCCATATCGGCGAACATCACGCCCGGACGCTCTTTACGATCGTCAAGAATGACATCAATGCCTTTGGCGCGCAGCTCGTTGTACAGCTGTTCCGCCAGCTCTTTCACGCGGAAGGATTTGTGCATGTTCATCGGCAGAATCGCCACTTCGAACGGTGCCAGCGCCGCTGGCCAGATAATCCCGCGCTCGTCGTGGTTCTGTTCGATAGCCGCCGCCACGACGCGGGTGATACCGATACCGTAGCAGCCCATGGTCATGATCTGATTGCGACCATCTTCACCCTGTACCGCTGCTTTCATCGCGTCCGAATATTTGGTGCCGAGCTGGAAGATGTGGCCGACTTCAATGCCGCGCTTAATCATCAGTACGCCTTTGCCATCCGGGCTCGGATCGCCTTCTACCACGTTACGAATATCTTCTACGCGTGCTTCTGGCAGATCGCGGCCCCAGTTGATGCCGGCATAGTGCTGGCCATCAATGTTGGCGCCTGCCGCGAAGTCACTCATTTTTGCCACGGTGCGGTCAGCAATCACCGGGATGGTCAGACCGACCGGACCGAGAGAGCCGAAACCGGCACCGATGGCGGCGCGAATCTCTTCCTCGCTGCCCATTTCCAGTGGCGCGGCCACAATGTCCAGATGCTCGGCTTTGATTTCGTTGAGCTCGTGGTCGCCGCGTAACAGCAGCGCAACCAGCGAATGACCGCTCTCTTCGCTGGCTTTCACAATCAGCGTTTTCACCGTTTTTTCTACCGGGATCTGGTGCTGTTCGACCAGCTCGGCGATGGTTTTCGCGTTTGGCGTAGCGAACTGCGTCAGCGCCTGCGTTGCCGCCGGGCGCTCACCTGCAGGTGCCAGCGCTTCGGCTTTCTCAATGTTGGCCGCGTAATCGGACTCGCTGGAGAAGATCACATCATCTTCACCACTCTGCGCCAGCACCTGGAATTCATGCGAGCCGCTGCCGCCAATCGAACCGGTATCAGCCTGTACGGCGCGGAAATCCAGCCCCATGCGGCTGAAGCTCTGGCTGTAGGCGCGGTACACCGCATCGTAAGTTTCCTGCAGCGACTCCTGCGAGGTGTGAAACGAATACGCATCCTTCATGATGAATTCGCGCGAACGCATTACGCCAAAACGCGGGCGTACTTCATCACGGAATTTGGTCTGGATCTGATAGACGTTGAGCGGCAGCTGCTTATAGGAGCTGAGCTCGTTGCGGATCAGGTCGGTGACCACTTCTTCATGGGTCGGACCCAGCACAAACGGACGTTCGTGGCGGTCTTTAATGCGCAGCAGCTCCGGGCCGTACTGCTCCCAGCGACCGCTCTCTTCCCACAGATCGGCTGGCTGAACCACCGGCATGGAGATCTCAATCGCACCGGCGTTGTTCATCTCTTCGCGCACGATGTTTTCAACTTTTCGCAGCACGCGAATACCGGTCGGCAGCCAGGTATAGAGACCGGAAGCCAGTTTGCGGATCATACCGGCGCGCAGCATCAGCTGGTGGCTGATCACTTCAGCATCGGAAGGCGTCTCCTTCAGGGTGGAGAGCAGATATTGAGTAGTACGCATTAATTTACGATTCCAGTTGTACGGAAGGATACGAACAAAAAATTTGCTGGCGGCTAGTGTACCAGCGAGATCCGTCACTCAAAAGCTTGTTTTAGCGCGGATCGAGCGCGATCACCTCGGTACCCGCCGCGTCAATGCGCCAGCGCACATTAAAGTCGAGCAGCCACGCGGCATATTCACGGCCAGGGCTTTCACTTTTGCGATAAGCCGGACGCGGATCCTGCGCCAGCACTTCAGTGATAAAGCGCGCCAGCTGCGGGTAGTGGCGTTGCTGCTGTTGCAACTGCTGCTGCGCCTGCGCGGAGAAACGCACCGGCATGCTGGCGTCGGGCGCGCTCTGAGCGAAACCCGCGCGCGCCTCAGGCAGCGCTTCGGCGAAGGGCAGGTAAGGCTTGATATCCACCACAGGGGTGCCGTCCACCAAATCGAGGCTGCCTAATTGCAGAATCACCTGTTGCTGCTCGCAGCGAATGCCTTTGAGCTCAACCAGCGACATGCCGATAGGATTGGGGCGAAAGGTCGAGCGGGTGGCAAATACGCCCATGCGGGCATTACCGCCGAGGCGCGGCGGGCGTACGGTTGGGCGCCAGCCGCCGGCCATGGTCTGGTGAAAGACAAACAGCACCCACAGATGGCTGAATGCCTCCAGTCCACGCACCGCTTCAGGCTGATTGTACGGCACCAGCAGATGCAGTTCGCCACCGCCGTCCTGCACCAGACCCGGCTGGCGCGGTACGGCAAATTTCTCTTTCCACGGCGAACGAATCACGCCGATTTGCGCAAAGGCAAATTCACTCATTGATTCGAGACTTTCAGCGCGGAACCCTGGCATACCGCCTGGCGATAGCAGCCTGGCGTGCTGGAGACAATTTCACACTTGTGCAGCAGCACGGCGTTGGCTTTCATGCCGGCCGCTTTAATCTGCAGGCGTTTACGCGCGGTATTGAGGTTCGGCGGCGAGTCCTGGGTGCTGCTCTGGCAATCATCACCCGACACTTCGCCCAGATCGCGGAACGGATTGCTGACCAGATCTGTCGCATCGGTATAGATCTTAACCGGGGCCGGACGCGCAGCCGGTTTGCGCTGAGGTTCGCTGGTTGATTGCTGCGGGCGAGACGGAGCACTGCTTATTGGGTGATATTCACGCACGCACCCGGTCAGCATCAATGCCAACAAGCAGAGCGGTAAAAAACGCATGGCAACATCCTCATGTAATAAAAAGTGGCGTTATTGAAACAAGGACGACCAGAAATAACAAGTCAGCTGCCACATGCTGAAATAGAAAGGGCGGCCGAAGCCGCCCTGCACCGCATGAAAGGGATAATTACCAGCCTTTCACTGCGCCGCCGTTGAAGATTTTGTTGGCGGCTTCAGACACTTCGTCTGACTGATAAGCCTCAACAAACTTCTTCACGTTCTCCGCGTCTTTGTTGTCTTCGCGGCTAACGATCAGGTTCACGTACGGCGAGTCTTTATCTTCTACGAAGATGCCGTCCTTCGCCGGGGTCAGGCCAATCTGGCTGGCGTAAGTGGTGTTGATCACCGCCAGCGCAATCTGCTGATCGTCGAGTGAACGTGGCAGCTGTGGCGCTTCCAGCTCAACAATCTTCAGGTTCTTTGGATTCTCAGTGATATCCAGTGAGGTTGGCAGCAGGCCCACGCCATCTTTCAGTTTGATCAGGCCCACTTTCTGCAGCAGCAGCAGAGAGCGACCGAGGTTGGTTGGATCGTTCGGGATAGCGATCTGCGCACCGTTCTGCAGCTCATCCAGCGATTTGATTTTTTTCGAGTAGCCGGCAATCGGATAAACGAAGGTGTTGCCGACCGGCACCAGTTTGTAGCCGCGGTCTTTGATCTGCTGATCGAGGTACGGCTTGTGCTGGAAGGCGTTAACGTCAATATCGCCTTTGCTCAGCGCTTCGTTAGGCAGCACGTAATCGTTAAAGGTAACCAGTTCAACATCGAGACCGTATTTCTCTTTCGCGACTTTCACGGCAGTTTCCGCAACCTGCTGCTCAGCCCCGACAATCACACCCACTTTAATGTGGTTGGGATCTTTCTCTTTCTGATCGCATCCTGCCAGCGCAATCGCGCCAATCAGAGCACCCACAGCGGCAATCTTTTTAAATGTGAAAGACATATCCTTTCCTTAATAGAGGACTATTGATGTTGTTTGCTTATTTATGTGACACCGCACGCACGATGCGGTCACCACAGAACTGAATTAAATACACCAGCACCACCAGCAAAATCAGCACGGTATTCATCACGGTGGCGTTATAGCCGATGTAACCATACTGATAGCCAATCTGGCCCAGACCGCCCGCGCCCACAGCACCACCCATGGCGGAGTAGCCCACCAGCGTAATCAGGGTAATTGTAGCGGCATTCACCAGCCCTGGCAGCGCTTCCGGCAGCAGCACTTTACGCACGATCTGCAGCGGTGTGGCACCCATGGCGCGCGAGGCTTCAATCAGTCCGGTCGGCAACTCAAGCAGTGCGTTCTCCACCATACGGGCGATAAACGGCGCCGCGCCCACGGTCAGCGGAACGATGGCCGCCTGCAGACCAATGGAGGTGCCGACGATGGCGCGGGTAAACGGAATCATCCACACCAGCAGGATAATGAAAGGAATAGAACGGAAAATATTGACGATGGCTGACAGCACGCGATACAGCGCAGTGTTGGCCAGAATCTGCCCCGGACGCGTGACGTACAGCAGTACGCCAACCGGCAGGCCAAGCACAAAGCCAAAGAAACCAGAAACGAAGGTCATCATCAGCGTTTCCCAGACGCCACGCGTCAGTAACCACAGCATCGCTTCAGACATAACCCAGCACCTCTACTTTCACATGATTTTCTTTCAGCCAGGCAATAGCGGCTTGTGTATCTGTTTCACTGCCGTCCATTTCGGCCAGCATGATGCCGAACTTCACGCCACCGGCGTAATCCATCTGGGCACTGATAATGTTGTTATTGACGTTGAAACGGCGCGCGGCTTCTGACAGCAGCGGCGCATCCACCGATTTACCGGTGAACTCCAGCCGCAGCAGCGGCACGCTGTTAGTGCCCGCGCTCGCCTGCATGCGCTGCTGGTAATCATCCGGAATATCCAGATGCAGCGTTGACTGAATAAACTGCTGGGCCAGGGGCGTTTTCGGGTGCGAGAACACTTCGCTGACGCTGTCTTTTTCAATCAGTTCGCCGTTGCTGATCACCGCTACCTGATCGCAGATGCGTTTCACCACATCCATCTCGTGGGTGATCAGCAGAATAGTGATGCCGAGCCGACGGTTGATGTCTTTCAGCAGCTCCAGAATCGAGCGGGTGGTGGCCGGGTCCAGCGCGCTGGTGGCTTCATCACACAGCAGGACCTTCGGATTGCTGGCCAGCGCACGGGCAATTGCGACGCGCTGTTTCTGACCGCCGGACAGATTCGCCGGCCAGCTGTCGTGTTTGTCCGCCAGACCGACCAGCTCCAGCAGCTCACTGACGCGCTTTTTGATCGCCTCGCGTGAAAGGTTACCCAGCTCAAGCGGCAGCGCAACGTTGCCCGACACGGTGCGGGAGTTCATCAGGTTGAAGTGCTGGAAGATCATGCCAATCTGGCGGCGCGCCAGCGTTAACTGCCCGGAAGAGAGCGCGGTGAGATCCTGACCGTCAACCAGCACACGACCGGATGTCGGGCGCTCCAGCAGGTTGACGCAGCGGATGAGCGTACTTTTACCGGCACCGGATGAACCGATGACGCCATAAATTTGTCCGGCAGGCACGTGCAGGCTAACGTTTGACAACGCCTGAATAGTGCGTGAACCCTGCTGGAACACTTTGGTGATATTTTCGAGTTTAATCATTAGTTTAATTGTTATCGTGTTGCGTTGTCCGTGGTGTATCGGTCTTCGCGCCGCCGGGGCAGGCGAAATCTGGATGGATGGTAAGGCATCCAGACGGCTAAATCAATCAAAGTCATTCAATCTGCCATTCTCACGGTACGCGCAATCATGCGATACTGCGCGGCACTATTTGCAGCAGGAGTTTCTACGTGGCGAACCCAGTCCCGGCTATTTTTCTCGATCGTGATGGCACCCTGAATGTCGATCACGGCTATGTTCATGAGATCGACAATTTTCAGTTTATTGATGGCACCATTGAAGCGCTGCAGGCGTTAAAGAAGATGGGCTACGCGCTGGTGCTGGTAACTAACCAGTCTGGCATCGCGCGCGGCATGTTTACCGAAGATCAGTTTATGCAGCTCACCGAGTGGATGGACTGGTCGCTGGCCGATCGCGATGTCGATCTCGACGGCATCTATTTCTGTCCGCATCTGCCTGATGCAACGGTCGTGGAGTACCGCCAGACTTGCGATTGCCGCAAGCCGCAACCGGGCATGCTGCTTTCGGCGCAGAAACACCTGAATATCGATATGGCGGCTTCTTATATGGTGGGCGATAAGCTGGAAGATATGCTGGCAGCGCAGGCGGCAGGCGTGGGAACCAAAGTGCTGGTGCGCAGTGGTAAACCGGTCACCGCCGAAGGCGAAGCGGCCGCGGACTGGGTGATTGATAGTCTCGCAGACCTGCCGGCGCGCATGAAAAAGGCCTGAAATCAGGCCTTCTGCACAAATCTTAAGCGAACAGTAAAAAAGTTGAAATTTGCACTTGCGCTTCCATAAGTTCGCCCTATAATGCGCCACCACTGAGACGGCAAAGCGGCAACGCAGACGGCTCAGCAGGGCGTGAAGTGATTCACCCCGCCGGAGAAAAACGCTGAAAAAAGTGTTTGACTCTGAAGGAGGAAAGCGTAATATACGCCACCTCGCGACAGCAGGCCGAACGCCGCGTCGCACCGCTCTTTAACAATTTATCAGACAATCTGTGTGGGCACTCGCAGGATTGATATCAGCGTCTCCGGACGTAAAAAATATCAAGTCTTTGCTGAGTGAACACGTAATTCATTACGAAGTTTAATTCACAGAGCATCGCTGCACTGGTTGCAGCAAATCAAACTTTAAATTGAAGAGTTTGATCATGGCTCAGATTGAACGCTGGCGGCAGGCCTAACACATGCAAGTCGAACGGCAGCACAGAAGAGCTTGCTCTTTGGGTGGCGAGTGGCGGACGGGTGAGTAATGTCTGGGAAACTGCCCGATGGAGGGGGATAACTACTGGAAACGGTAGCTAATACCGCATAACGTCGCGAGACCAAAGTGGGGGACCTTCGGGCCTCACACCATCGGATGTGCCCAGATGGGATTAGCTAGTAGGTGGGGTAATGGCTCACCTAGGCGACGATCCCTAGCTGGTCTGAGAGGATGACCAGCCACACTGGAACTGAGACACGGTCCAGACTCCTACGGGAGGCAGCAGTGGGGAATATTGCACAATGGGCGCAAGCCTGATGCAGCCATGCCGCGTGTATGAAGAAGGCCTTCGGGTTGTAAAGTACTTTCAGCGGGGAGGAAGGCGGTGAGGTTAATAACCTTGCCGATTGACGTTACCCGCAGAAGAAGCACCGGCTAACTCCGTGCCAGCAGCCGCGGTAATACGGAGGGTGCAAGCGTTAATCGGAATTACTGGGCGTAAAGCGCACGCAGGCGGTCTGTTAAGTCAGATGTGAAATCCCCGGGCTTAACCTGGGAACTGCATTTGAAACTGGCAGGCTTGAGTCTCGTAGAGGGGGGTAGAATTCCAGGTGTAGCGGTGAAATGCGTAGAGATCTGGAGGAATACCGGTGGCGAAGGCGGCCCCCTGGACGAAGACTGACGCTCAGGTGCGAAAGCGTGGGGAGCAAACAGGATTAGATACCCTGGTAGTCCACGCCGTAAACGATGTCGACTTGGAGGTTGTGCCCTTGAGGCGTGGCTTCCGGAGCTAACGCGTTAAGTCGACCGCCTGGGGAGTACGGCCGCAAGGTTAAAACTCAAATGAATTGACGGGGGCCCGCACAAGCGGTGGAGCATGTGGTTTAATTCGATGCAACGCGAAGAACCTTACCTGGCCTTGACATCCAGAGAACTTAGCAGAGATGCTTTGGTGCCTTCGGGAACTCTGAGACAGGTGCTGCATGGCTGTCGTCAGCTCGTGTTGTGAAATGTTGGGTTAAGTCCCGCAACGAGCGCAACCCTTATCCTTTGTTGCCAGCGGCTCGGCCGGGAACTCAAAGGAGACTGCCGGTGATAAACCGGAGGAAGGTGGGGATGACGTCAAGTCATCATGGCCCTTACGGCCAGGGCTACACACGTGCTACAATGGCGCATACAAAGAGAAGCGACCTCGCGAGAGCAAGCGGACCTCATAAAGTGCGTCGTAGTCCGGATTGGAGTCTGCAACTCGACTCCATGAAGTCGGAATCGCTAGTAATCGTAGATCAGAATGCTACGGTGAATACGTTCCCGGGCCTTGTACACACCGCCCGTCACACCATGGGAGTGGGTTGCAAAAGAAGTAGGTAGCTTAACCTTCGGGAGGGCGCTTACCACTTTGTGATTCATGACTGGGGTGAAGTCGTAACAAGGTAACCGTAGGGGAACCTGCGGTTGGATCACCTCCTTACCTGAAGATACCTTCCCGCGAAGTGCTCACACAGATTGTCTGATAGAAAAGTAACGAGCAGGACGGCTGCGAAGTCGTGACACTTTGTGTCCCCTTCGTCTAGCGGTTAGGACTCCGCCCTTTCACGGCGGCAACAGGGGTTCGAATCCCCTAGGGGACGCCACTGCTTGGTGACAGGTGAAAGGTGTCTCCACAGAATATCTCAAAACTGACGGTAACGTCGTGTTTGAGATATTGCTCTTTAACAATCCGGAACAAGCTGAAAATTTGAAACGACGCGTCGTGTTCATTCTCCGTAATAAGAATGAAATGGCGATGCGTTCGGGTCTCTCAAATGCTTGCAGTCTGCAGCGTTGCAAAACGCCTGTGGGTTGTGAGGTTAAGCGACTAAGCGTACACGGTGGATGCCCTGGCAGTCAGAGGCGATGAAGGACGTGCTAATCTGCGAAAAGCGACGGTAAGGTGATATGAACCGCTACAGCCGTCGATGTCCGAATGGGGAAACCCGGTGCACTCTGTGCATCATCGTTAACTGAATACATAGGTTAACGAGGCGAACCGGGGGAACTGAAACATCTAAGTACCCCGAGGAAAAGAAATCAACCGAGATTCCCCCAGTAGCGGCGAGCGAACGGGGAGCAGCCCAGGACCTGAATCAGCTTGTGCATCAGTGGAAGCGTCTGGAAAGTCGCGCGATACCGGGTGACAGCCCCGTACACGAAGATGCATGAGCTGTGAGTCCGACGAGTAGGGCGGGACACGTGGTATCCTGTCTGAATATGGGGGGACCATCCTCCAAGGCTAAATACTCCTGACTGACCGATAGTGAACCAGTACCGTGAGGGAAAGGCGAAAAGAACCCCGGCGAGGGGAGTGAAACAGAACCTGAAACCGTGTACGTACAAGCAGTGGGAGCCTACTTGTTAGGTGACTGCGTACCTTTTGTATAATGGGTCAGCGACTTATATTCTGTAGCAAGGTTAACCGCATAGGGGAGCCGAAGGGAAACCGAGTCTTAATTGGGCGTTAAGTTGCAGGGTATAGACCCGAAACCCGGTGATCTAGCCATGGGCAGGTTGAAGGTTGGGTAACACTAACTGGAGGACCGAACCGACTAATGTTGAAAAATTAGCGGATGACTTGTGGCTGGGGGTGAAAGGCCAATCAAACCGGGAGATAGCTGGTTCTCCCCGAAAGCTATTTAGGTAGCGCCTCGTGAACTCATCTCCGGGGGTAGAGCACTGTTTCGGCTAGGGGGCCATCCCGGCTTACCAACCCGATGCAAACTGCGAATACCGGAGAATGTTATCACGGGAGACACACGGCGGGTGCTAACGTCCGTCGTGAAGAGGGAAACAACCCAGACCGCCAGCTAAGGTCCCAAAGTCATGGTTAAGTGGGAAACGATGTGGGAAGGCACAGACAGCCAGGATGTTGGCTTAGAAGCAGCCATCATTTAAAGAAAGCGTAATAGCTCACTGGTCGAGTCGGCCTGCGCGGAAGATGTAACGGGGCTAAACCATGCACCGAAGCTGCGGCAGCGACACTATGTGTTGTTGGGTAGGGGAGCGTTCTGTAAGCCGCTGAAGGTGTGCTGTGAGGCACGCTGGAGGTATCAGAAGTGCGAATGCTGACATAAGTAACGATAAAGCGGGTGAAAAGCCCGCTCGCCGGAAGACCAAGGGTTCCTGTCCAACGTTAATCGGGGCAGGGTGAGTCGACCCCTAAGGCGAGGCTGAAAAGCGTAGTCGATGGGAAACAGGTTAATATTCCTGTACTTGGTGTTACTGCGAAGGGGGGACGGAGAAGGCTAGGTTATCCGGGCGACGGTTGTCCCGGTTTAAGCGTGCAGGTGTGAAGACCAGGCAAATCCGGTCTTCTTTAACACTGAGGCGTGACGACGAGCCGCCACGGCGGTGAAGTAACTGATGCCCTGCTTCCAGGAAAAGCCTCTAAGCTCCAGGTAACACGAAATCGTACCCCAAACCGACACAGGTGGTCAGGTAGAGAATACCAAGGCGCTTGAGAGAACTCGGGTGAAGGAACTAGGCAAAATGGTGCCGTAACTTCGGGAGAAGGCACGCTGGCGCGTAGGTGAAGGGACTTGCTCCCGGAGCCGAGGCCAGTCGAAGATACCAGCTGGCTGCAACTGTTTATTAAAAACACAGCACTGTGCAAACACGAAAGTGGACGTATACGGTGTGACGCCTGCCCGGTGCCGGAAGGTTAATTGATGGGGTTATCCGCAAGGAGAAGCTCTTGATCGAAGCCCCGGTAAACGGCGGCCGTAACTATAACGGTCCTAAGGTAGCGAAATTCCTTGTCGGGTAAGTTCCGACCTGCACGAATGGCGTAATGATGGCCAGGCTGTCTCCACCCGAGACTCAGTGAAATTGAAATCGCTGTGAAGATGCAGTGTACCCGCGGCAAGACGGAAAGACCCCGTGAACCTTTACTATAGCTTGACACTGAACATTGAGCCTTGATGTGTAGGATAGGTGGGAGGCTTTGAAGCGCGGACGCCAGTCTGCGTGGAGCCAACCTTGAAATACCACCCTTTAATGTTTGATGTTCTAACGTAGGCCCGTTACCCGGGCTGCGGACAGTGTCTGGTGGGTAGTTTGACTGGGGCGGTCTCCTCCCAAAGCGTAACGGAGGAGCACGAAGGTTGGCTAATCCTGGTCGGACATCAGGAGGTTAGTGCAATGGCATAAGCCAGCTTGACTGCGAGAGTGACGGCTCGAGCAGGTGCGAAAGCAGGTCATAGTGATCCGGTGGTTCTGAATGGAAGGGCCATCGCTCAACGGATAAAAGGTACTCCGGGGATAACAGGCTGATACCGCCCAAGAGTTCATATCGACGGCGGTGTTTGGCACCTCGATGTCGGCTCATCACATCCTGGGGCTGAAGTAGGTCCCAAGGGTACGGCTGTTCGCCGTTTAAAGTGGTACGCGAGCTGGGTTTAGAACGTCGTGAGACAGTTCGGTCCCTATCTGCCGTGGGCGCTGGAGAATTGAGGGGGGTTGCTCCTAGTACGAGAGGACCGGAGTGAACGCACCGCTGGTGTTCGGGTTGTCATGCCAATGGCACTGCCCGGTAGCTAAGTGCGGAAGAGATAAGTGCTGAAAGCATCTAAGCACGAAACTTGCCCCGAGATGAGTTCTCCCTGACCCTTTAAGGGTCCTGAAGGGACGTTGAAGACGACGACGTTGATAGGCCGGGTGTGTAAGCGCAGCGATGCGTTGAGCTAACCGGTACTAATGACCCGTGAGGCTTAACCTTACAACGCCAGAGGCGTTTTGGTCTGAGAGACCGGAGAATTTTCAGCTTGTGACGGAAAAATTAGCGGAAACGAAAGATTTTGCGCTGAGGCAAGGCGGCAGGCCGGAGGAAAGGAAGGAGCATACACGAGTATGTGACTGACTTTACGAGGGCGGCCAACGCGGCATCAGTGAAAAAGATTCGTTTCGCGCACCAGAATTTGCCTGGCGGCAACAGCGCGGTGGTCCCACCTGACCCCATGCCGAACTCAGAAGTGAAACGCCGTAGCGCCGATGGTAGTGTGGGGCCTCCCCATGCGAGAGTAGGGAACTGCCAGGCATCAATTTAAGACCCCTAATCGGGTCGTGACCTTCCCGGTGACGCGGAAAGGGTGAAATACCTGAAATCAGCGACGGTCTGATATCAGTACAGAATCGGTGGAGCGGTAGTTCAGTTGGTTAGAATACCTGCCTGTCACGCAGGGGGTCGCGGGTTCGAGCCCCGTCCGTTCCGCCACTTAAATTGAGAAGCCCTGACTGCGAAGTCAGGGCTTTTTCATGTCCGCTAAAAACCTGCCATTGTTGAGTAAAACGCAAAATTCCTCTGCTCATAAGCGGATTTTTCAGCAACAATAATCCTGCCACAATACGCCTCATCGCAACATTCAACGCAATGATGAGGAAAACATGACAATCCCCGCTTTTGGTTTAGGAACATTTCGTCTGCAGGACGATGTCGTTATTCATTCAGTGAAAACCGCACTGGAACTTGGTTACCGCACCATCGATACCGCTCAAATTTATGAAAACGAAGCTGCCGTAGGTCAGGCTATTGCTGAAAGCGGCGTGGCACGTGATGAGCTGTTTATCACCACTAAAATCTGGATTGAGAATCTCGCCGCCGACAAACTGATCCCCAGCCTGCAGCAGAGCCTGGCGAAACTGCGTACCGACTATGTCGATTTGACGCTGATTCACTGGCCATCGCCGGGTGCTGCGGTATCGGTCAAAGAGAGCATGCAGGCATTGATGGCAGCGAAAGAAGCGGGACTGACGCGTCAGATTGGTATCTCTAACTTCCCGATTGCCCTGATGAAAGAGGCCATTGCCGCTGTGGGCGCAGAGAACATTGCAACCAACCAGATTGAGCTGCACCCGTTCCTGCAAAATCGCCAGGTCGTGGAGTTCGCGAAACAGCAGGGCATTCATATCACTTCATACATGACGCTGGCATATGGCGAAGCGTTAAAAGAACAGGTGATAAAGCAGATTGCGCAGAAACATCAGGCCACACCCGCGCAGGTCGTCCTGGCGTGGGCACTGGCACTGGGTTATGCCGTGATCCCCTCCTCAACCAAGCGTGAGAACCTGGCCAGCAATATGGCGGCGCAGGATCTGACACTGGATGCGGACGACATGGCGCAGATCGCCGCGCTGGATCGTCAGCAGCGTCTGGTCAGCCCGGAAGGCCTGGCACCAGACTGGGATTAATTCTCCCATGTATCAGCCCTGCACGCGCCAGGGCTGATCTCTGACCCACTCGCTGAGAAAATCAATAAAGGCCCGCACGCGCTGGCTCACCCCTAAATCGCTGTAATACACCGCATTAAAAGGCATCTCAACCGGTACCGACTGATGCGCGAGCACCTCTACAAAAGTGCCCGCCGCAATTTCCGCATTCACCATAAAGTCTGACAAACAGGCGATACCCTGATCGTTAAGGCACAGCTGCTTAATCGTCTCTCCGCTGTTTGATGACATCGCCGCATCAATTTCAAACAGATCGCTGCCATTAGCCGACACGGGCCAGCGATTGAGACGAGGCGTCTCGACAAAGCCGAGGCACTGATGCTGTGCCAGCGCCTCCACCGACGCCGGCGTGCCATATTTTGCCAGGTAAGCTGGCGTAGCGACCATTTTACGATAGCTGGTGAACAGCAGCCGGGCACGCAGCGTGGAGTCGGTTAAATCTCCGGCACGAATAGCGACATCCACTTTACGATCGATCAGGTTGATAAAACTTTCAGAGGAGATTAACGATAGCGTGACCGCCGGATAGCGCTCGCGAAAAGGCTTAATCATCGGCATCAGCAGGTTAAGGATCACCGGTGTTGCCGCGTCGATACGCAGCACGCCCTGTGGCGCCTGCTGGCGCTCAATCAGCTCATTCTCTGCCGTTGCCATCTCAAGGATCAGCTTCTGCACGCGCCGGAAATAGAGTTCGCCTTCATAAGTCAGCGCCAGCTGACGGGTGGTACGCGTCAGCAGCGACACGCCAAGCTTGTTCTCCAGCTTCTTAACGGTGCGGCTCACCGCCGAATTGGCCATCTGTAACTGCTCCGCTGCACGGCTGAAACTGCCGCTTTCCACCACAGCGATAAAGACTTTTAACTCCTCTGAAGATGCCTTCATTATGCCTCCTCAGGCAAAAGTTTATTGTTACTTTGCTTCTTTTTGTTATTAAAGCACGAGTCGATAATGGCGCCCATCAAAACATTATTGGGAGTCAACCATGCCACTTGCACTCTGGGCGCTGACCATCAGCGCCTTCGCTATCGGAACCACCGAGTTTGTTATCGTCGGGCTGATTCCGACCATCGCTGAACAGCTCAGCATTACGTTACCTTCTGCCGGGATGCTGGTATCCATCTACGCGCTTGGCGTGGCCGTCGGCGCGCCAGTGCTGACCGCCTTAACCGGCAAGCTGCCGCGCAAGCAGTTGCTGATGGGTCTGATGGCGCTGTTTACCGTCGGTAATCTGGTGGCCTGGCTGGCACCCAACCATGAAACGCTGGTGATGGCGCGTCTGCTGACCGGTCTGGCGCACGGTGTTTTCTTCTCCGTCGGCTCAACCATTGCCACCAGCCTGGTAAGCAAAGAGAAGGCTGCCAGTGCGATAGCCATCATGTTTGGCGGCTTAACCGTGGCGCTGGTCACCGGCGTACCGCTTGGCACACTGATTGGCCAGCACTTTGGCTGGCGTGAAAGTTTTCTGGCGGTCTCTCTGCTGGGTGTGATTGCACTGGTCAGCAGTATGATACTGGTACCGCGTAACATCGCACAGCCGCCTGCCACCTCCCTGGCACAGCAGGCAGCGGTGATGATTAATCCGCGTTTGCTGCTGATTTACGCGATTACCGCGCTGGGCTACGGTGGCATCTTTACCACCTTCACCTTCCTGGCACCGATGATGCAATCGCTGGCCGGTTTCTCGCCGACCGCCGTCAGCGGCGTGCTGCTGGGGTACGGTATTGCGGTGGCGATCGGGAATATCTGGGGCGGCAGGCTGGCCGATCGCCGCGGGGCGGTACCGGCGCTGACGCTGATTTTTATCGCGCTGGCCATTCTGTTAGTGGTATTCCAGTTCACCGCCAGCATGCATTACCTCGCGTTGCTCACGGTGCTGGTGATGGGCGTCTTTGCCTTTGCTAACGTACCTGGCCTGCAGGTTTACGTGGTGCAAAAGGCTGAACACTATGCGCCAGGCGCAGTTGATGTCGCGTCAGGGCTGAATATCGCGGCCTTTAATATTGGCATCGCACTGGGTTCAACCGTCGGCGGTCACATCGTGGAACATTACGGTCTGGCGCAGACGCCATGGGTGGGTGCCGTCATCGTGTTTGCGGCTCTGCTGCTGGTCCGCCTCAGTGGCCAGCTGGATAAGCCGCGCACGGCAGCCATTACTGAATAAGCCGCACAACAGCCTGCCGTATGGCGGGCTGTTGCCGTTGCTGGCTGTGAGGCGAATTCCGACAATCAATAACAGCAATTGAAACCCCGCGCTAAAATCCCTATAACAGTCAGGTGAAGTTGTAGTCGTAAATCAGCCAGGCGGGACAGTGCGAAAAAAAACTTATGCAATGCGGTATGTAGCAGGTCAGCCTGCTGAGCGGATTTTTCCGCCAGGGGCGATGCTGCATCTTGGGCAGGCGTTACCGCCCGGTGCACCGCTGCCAGCCGACCCAACCCTGCGCGTGCTGGTGTGGAATATCTTCAAACAGCAGCGGGCAGACTGGATGTCAGTACTGCAGGGCTTCGGTAAAGATGCCCATCTGGTGCTGCTGCAGGAAGCGCAGACCACACCGGAACTGGTGCAGTTCGCCACCAGTAATTATCTGGCGGCCGATCAGGTACCGGCCTTTGTGCTGCCGCAACACCCCTCTGGCGTCATGACGCTGGCTTCTGCCCATCCGGTCTACTGTTGTCCGCTGCGTGAGCGTGAGCCGCTACTGAGGCTGTCTAAATCCGCTCTGGTCACTGCCTATCCGCTTCCCACCGGCGAAATGCTGATGGTGGTCAACATTCATGCGGTCAATTTCAGCCTCGGCGTTGATGTGTACAGCAAACAGCTGGGGCCGATTGGCGAGCAAATCCAGCATCATCGCGGGCCGGTGATCATGGCCGGCGACTTTAATGCCTGGAGCCGCCAGCGTATGAATGCGCTCTACCGCTTTGCCCGTGAGATGGCGCTGCGTGAAGTAAACTTTACTGATGATCATCGGCGCAAAGCCTTTGGCCGCCCGCTGGATTTTGTCTTTTACCGCGACATGAAGGTCAGCGAGGCATCGGTGCTGGTGACGCGTGCCTCTGACCACAATCCTCTGCTGGTTGAATTCAGTCCCGGCGCGGCTAAACGTTAAGCCAAGTGCTGCACGCCAAAGCGAATGATTCACAGCGCTGAAGCCGCATCCTGCTCAATAAACCACTTCAGACCGCTACAGGCATGGTGCAGCGGCGAAAAAATAACGAGGTTTACGCGGGAGTGTGTCGGACTGCGGGAACGGGAAAAGGTAAATAATGAAAAAGGCTGACAAAAGTCAGCCTTTTCGGTGCATCAGGTATCGGGTGTTGCGCTATTCTTCACAAACAGCGTCAGCTTGTCGCCGGGCTGAATGTCTTTAGCGTCACTGTTCCAGCGCATCACGTCTTTGGTGTTAACACCGTGACGTTTGGCGATACTGGCAAAAGAATCACCCTTACGTACACGGTAGGTGATGCTGTTGCCGTTATCCGCCAGCTGCGACGCGCCAGCTTTGCTGCCAACGGTCAGTGTCTGACCGATGCGTACTGACGCACTGCGCAGGTTATTCTGCTGCTTCAGTGCACTAACGCTCACGCCAAGCTTACTGGCAATGCCCGATAAGGTGTCGCCTTTGCGGACCTTATAGCTATTGCCTGCAGCGCTGACTTTCGCCAGCTCGCCGGGCTGTACAGCAGCAATATCACCGGAAGCCAGTGAATTGCGCAGCTGAGCCACGTTGGACTTTGGCACCATAATATAGTGCGGTCCGTTTGGCGCGGTGGTGCCGTTTTTATACCCGGCATTGAATGTCTTCAGCTTGCTGAGCGACATACCGGCCATATCTGCGGCCTGCGTCAGTTCAATCTGCTGTCCCACTTCAACGCGAGCCAGTGCACGGCTCTCATTCGCGGTTGGCAGCTTAATACCGTAACGCTTGCTGTTCTTGAGAATATCACTCAGGGCCAGCATTTTAGGTACGTAAACCGTGGTCTCGCGTGGCAGCGATAAATGCCAGAAGTCGGTCGGCTTACCGCGCGCCTTGTTCTGTTTCATCGCCTTCAGCACACGCCCTTCACCGCTGTTATAGGCGGCGATGGTCAGTAACCAGTCACCGTCAAACATGCCGTTCAGACGCTGCATCATATCCAGCGCAACTTTGGTTGAGGCCACCACATCGCGGCGTCCGTCGTACCATTGGTTCTGTTTCAAACCATAGTTTTTGCCCGTTTGCGCAACGATCTGCCAGATGCCAGCGGCATTCGCAGAAGAGGTTGCGTGTGGGTCAAAAGCGCTCTCCACTATGGGTAGCAGTACCAGTTCCATCGGCATTTTACGTTTCTGTATCTGCTCGACAATCCAGTACATGTACGGCTCTGCCCGTAATGTTACATCGTGGAGATAGCTCTTATTTTTTAAGTACTTTGTTTTTTGTTCGCGGATTCGCGGGTTTTCCGGAATCCCCATCTTCAACTCGTCACTAATGTGATTCCAGAGATCAGTGTCTTCTGCGAGGCTGGTTCCATCATCTTGCCAGCGCGGCGACAACAAGCGATCTCCGTACTTTCCATTTTCACCTTGACCAGCTGAAGACAGACTCTGTGCATGCTGTACCGGGATACTGGCGTCATTCCTTGATGCCTGACATCCAACCAGCAAGACCGAGGCGAGTAATATCGCTTTAGCCTTCATGTGTGTGTCAATAGTTCGCTTAAAAGACGAGCAACTATACGTTAGCGACCGGCACAACACAACCAGAAATATCAAAAACGGTCTTTCTTCTCGCGTAGATCGGCAAAAGTCTGCCATAACGGAGCCGACGACACATTAATGCCTAAAGCCTTTTGCAAATCAGGGTCTTGCGTACGCAGGAATAAATTTATTTCACGCTCCAGCGCCAGTTTTGTTGGCAAAGTAATGCGATTTTCTGCGCGTAAGTCCTTAATTTGCTGATACCTTGCCAAAATTTTCGGGTCCTGAGGCAGAATAGCCGCAGAAAACTTCATATTGGATAAAGTGTATTCATGCGCACAGCAGATAAGCGTATCGGCAGGGAGTTGATTAAGCGACTGAAACGACTCAAACATTTGCTGCGCAGTGCCTTCGAACAGTCGT
The DNA here is from genome assembly GCF_019890955.1 of Pantoea dispersa. Classification (NCBI taxonomy): domain Bacteria; kingdom Pseudomonadati; phylum Pseudomonadota; class Gammaproteobacteria; order Enterobacterales; family Erwiniaceae; genus Pantoea; species Pantoea dispersa. Next base: position 3,125,270 of record NZ_CP082346.1, on the reverse strand, counting down.
CCGCAGCCACCCGAAAACATCGTATCGCCACAGAAAAGATAAGGTGAGCTGAAATATGAGATATGTCCTAAAGTGTGTCCAGGCGTTGCGATGACGCGGAAATTTAGCCCGAGCAGCGTAAATTCATCACCGTCACTGAGAATAGTGCGCGCGCCTTTATCGGCGGTCTCCTGCGGACCATAAACCTCAAGTTGCGGATAGTGCTCCAGCAGTTCGCTAACGCCGCCCACGTGATCGTGATGATGATGGGTCAGCAGAATGGCCTGCGGCTGCCAGTGATTGGCGTGAATTTTTTCCAGCACCGGTCGGGCTTCACCCGGATCGACGATCAGACAGCGTCCCTGTTCATCGCTCAGTGTCCAGATGTAGTTATCCTGCAACGCGGGAATACTGGTAAGATTCATAAACACCTCTCAGGTCGTAGAAAAAGGAAAATGGTAGAGCATGAAGCCAGCGAAAACACGCCAAATCCTGACTGCGCCGCGCTCCTGGCAGGATATGCCCTGGGGCGACTATTTCCGCGACGCGTTAACCCAGCAACTGCAACCGTATCTCGGCAAGCTGTACGGCTTTCATATGCTTAAAATTGGCAGCCTCAGCGCAGAAATCAATACCCGCCAGTGTGCCATATCGCATCAGGTTAATGTGGGCGATGAGGGCGATGGGCTGCACGTCATCGCCAGCGCAACGCAGTTGCCGTTTGAAGCCAAATCGATTGATGCCTGTCTGCTGGCGCACACGCTGGCCTGGAGTCAGGATCCGCACCGCGTACTGCGCGAAGTGGATCGCGTACTGATTGATGACGGCTGGATGATTATCAGCGGCTTCAATCCGTTTAGCCTGCTGGGCATCAGTAAAGGCCTGCCCGGATTACAACGCCGCGCACCGTGGAGCGGACGGATGTTCAGCCAGGTGCGCCTGCTCGACTGGCTGAGCTTACTCAACTATGAAGTGGTGTATCGTACGCGCTTTCAGGTGGTGCCGTGGCACCGCCAGGGCGGCAAAATGATCAGCACGCACCTGCCGGCGCTGGGCTGTCTTAACATCGTGGTTGCGCGTAAGCGCACCTTCCCGCTGACGCCGGGCAAAGTGAAGATGATGCCCGGCAAAACCCAGTTACGGCCAGCGGTCAATGCCACGCGGCAGTTTCGTGAAGCCAGCGATCAGGACTCAACCTGATAGCCAATATCGTCGAGGGAAGGATTGCCGGCAGCGCTGCGTGCCAGTTCATCACAGCGTTCGTTCTCAGGATGACCGGCATGGCCTTTTACCCACTCCCACTGAATCTGATGGGTACTGAGCGCCGCGTCAAGTCGCTGCCACAGATCAACGTTCTTCACCGGCTTCTTTTCTGCGGTTTTCCAGCCGCGCTTTTTCCAGTTGTGAATCCAGCTGGTGATCCCCTGGCGCACGTACTGGCTGTCGGTGCTGAGCACCACGTCACACGGCTGGGTCAGCGCTTCCAGTGCCACAATGGCTGCCATCAGCTCCATGCGATTATTGGTAGTAAGGCGGTAGCCGGCGCTGAATAATTTCTCGTGCTGGCGGTAGCGAAGAATGGCGCCGTAGCCGCCGGGACCGGGATTGCCCAGGCAGGATCCATCGGTGAATATTTCTACCTGTTTGCGCATCTCTGGTAGACTTCCTTCTGACAAAACGCCAAGTCTGACATAAAACGAGTCCTATGAGCACTGCAAATAACCGCCAGATCGTCCTCGATACCGAAACCACCGGCATGAACATGATCGGGGTGCATTACGAAGGACATCGCATCATTGAAATCGGTGCGGTTGAGGTGATCAACCGTCGCCTGACCGGCAACAACTTCCATATGTATCTCAAGCCCGATCGGCTGGTGGATCCGGAAGCGTTCGGCGTACACGGTATTGCCGATGAATTCCTCGCCGATAAACCGACCTTTGCGCAAATCGCCGACGAATTCCTCGATTACATTCGCGGCGCGGAGCTGGTGATCCATAACGCTTCGTTCGACATCGGCTTTATGGATTACGAATTTGCCATGCTGCAGCGCGACATCGGCAAGACAGAAACCTTCTGTCAGATCACCGATAGCCTGGCGATGGCGCGTAAAATGTTCCCGGGCAAGCGCAACAGCCTGGATGCGCTGTGTAACCGTTTCGAGATCGATAACAGCAAACGTACGTTGCACGGCGCTTTGCTTGATGCCGAGATTCTGGCCGAAGTGTTCCTCACCATGACCGGCGGCCAGACCTCGCTGGCGTTTTCAATGGAAGGCGAGCAGAGCAATCAGGTGGCAGGTGAGCATATACAGCGCATCGTTCGTCCGGGCGCCGGCCTGCGCGTGGTTAGCGCCAGCGATGAAGAGATAATGGCGCATGAGAGCCGGCTCGATCTGGTGCAAAAGAAGGGCGGCAGCTGCCTGTGGCGTGCCTGAAACCGCTGATTTTGCGTGGAAAAGCGTCGTTAAGCTGAAAAAACCGGCAAACGAGAGATTCCCCTGCAAAAAGCGTTGACGAGGGATGAGGCTGCCATTAATATGCGCCTCGTTCCCGACGGGGAACAAAGCGCGGAGCGGTAGTTCAGTTGGTTAGAATACCTGCCTGTCACGCAGGGGGTCGCGGGTTCGAGCCCCGTCCGTTCCGCCAATCTCTTTAAAGAAGCCGATGCAGCAATGCATCGGCTTTTTGCTTTTCTAAATCATACCCATCTGGCGTACGGTCGCCATTCATGGCGACCGTCAGCGCATTAATCCTTCTGTACCGCCACTTCCGCACGATAGGTGGCTTGCGGCACCTCACGTTCAGTGCGCGCCAGCCAGCGGTAGCAGCCAGCGCCCAGCGCCACGCCGATGAACCAGCTGAAGTTTGCCACTGCGTGCAGGGACGGAATAAAGCTAATCACCAGACAAATGCCAACGGAAGGCAGCAGTGCAGCAATCGCTTTCGGATTGAAACCGCCGCGGTACCAGTAGCGGCCTTTTGGCGTATCGTTGAACAAGTCATCAACGTATACCTTGCTGCGTTTGATCAGGTAGAAATCGGCGATCAGAATGCCAAACAGTGGCCCGATAAACGATCCCAGCACATCCAGCGTGTAGTGAATCAGCTCCGGCGACTGGAACAGATTCCACGGCGTCAACAGCACTGAACCCACGGCGGCAATCATGCCACCGGCGCGGAAGCTGATCTTCTGCGGTGAGCAGTTAGAGAAATCAAATGCTGGCGAAACGAAGTTCGCCACGATATTGATGCCGATGGTGGCGGTAATCATAGTCAGCAGCCCGATAGCGACCGCCACATCGTTGCCTACCATGCTCACGGTTTCGATCGGGTCGGTGATCATTTTGCCAAACAGCGACTGAGTACCCGAGACAATGACCACGGTCACAATCGAAAACAGCAGGAAGTTGAACGGCAGGCCCCAGCGGTTGCCGCGGCGAATCTCACCCATGCTTTTGCCGTAGCGCGAGAAGTCACCAAAGTTGAGCAGCGGACCGGAGAAATAAGAGACCACCAGCGCGGTCGCGGTAATCATCTGCCAGGTCTGCTCGCCCGCGCTCAGTGATTTACTGGCGAGGGTGAAGGAGATACCGTCAAAACCGGTTTTGTATACAATCCAGCCCGCCAGCGCCACCATCACCACGTAGACCGCCGGACCGGCGATATCGATAAAGCGTTTGATCGCGCTCATGCCGTGCCAGAACACCATCGCCTGCAGCAGCCACATGACGCCGAAACAGCACCAGCCAAGCTGCGACAGGCCGAGCCAGCTGCTCTGCGTCATGCTGCTTAACGACGGGTAGAACTTCAGCAGCACCAGCATCAGCGCATTCGCCGCCAGATAGGTCTGAATGCCGTACCAGGCGAAGGCGATCAGCCCGCGAATCACCGCCGGGATGTTGGCCCCGAACACGCCAAATGCCTGACGCGAAATCACTGCATAAGGCACGCCGGCCATCTGGCTCGGCTTTGCTACCAGGTTAGCGCACAGCTGCACGATGCAAATTCCCACCAGCAGACACAGCAGCACCTGCCAGCTGGCCAGACCGAGGGTGAAGAAGCTGGCCGCCACCACATAGCCGCCCATGCTGTGCACGTCCGACATCCAGAACGAAAAAATGTTGTACCACGACCAGCTCTGGTTGCGGGTCGGCGCCAGGTCGTCGTTACACAGACGCGGGCTGTAATGGGCGTTGGCTTCAGAGGCCACCGCAGAGGTCACTTCAGAATGATTTGGCATGAAACCTGCTCCTCTTAACTTCATGGAAAAATAATGACAGCGTGAAACGGTATTGCAGGATCCAGGCCAGAATTGATTTCTTGTATACAAAAAATGAATTTCACGTATACGATGTCTGCATACAGTCACTTGCCGGAGCGGGTAATGAAGAGTGAAACAGGCCTGAAAACGGCTGCCGATCTGAATGACAGAGACGAACCTATCTATCAGGCGTTGCTGAACGCCATCGTGGAGCACCAGCTGCCGCCGGGCAGCAAATTGCCGGAAGAGGCGCTGTCGGAGGTGTTTGGCGTCAGCCGTACCGGCATTCGTAAGGTGCTGCAGCGCCTCGCGGCGGTGCAAATGATCACCCTGTCGCCCAGACGTGGTGCACAGGTGGCGACGCCGGGCGTGGAGGAAGCGCGCGACATCTTCGCCACGCGTAGCCTGCTGGAGTGCGCCAATCTGCCGGCGGTGCTGGCGCATCTGCAGCCGCCGCATCTCGCCGCGCTGAGTGGCTTAATTGCCGACGAGCAGCAGGCGCACCAGCAGCACGACGGGGCCGCCGCCATCCGTCTGTCTGCGGCTTTTCATATCCAACTGCAGGCGATTTCCGGCAACCAGGTGCTGACTGACATGGTGACGCGCCTGACGCAGCGCTCCTCACTGGTGATCGCCGCTTACGGTGCCCCCTGGCAGCGCGGCTGTCGTTGCGATCATCACGATCGGCTGGTGGATCTGCTGCGGCAAAACGATCTGCCGGCGTTAACCACGGCGCTGCAGCATCACTTCGAACATATCGTCGCCAGCCTGCACTTTGAACGCAGCGGCGAAACCCTGCCTGATTTCACCCGGTTATTTGCCGGTCATAAAGGAGCGGCATCATGAGCCTGATCCAGGTGATCAACCCGAATACCAGCGCCGCCATGACGGCGACCATCGGCGCAGCGGCACGCGCCGTGGCCGCGCCTGGCACGGAGATTCTGGCGGTGTGCCCGAGCGAGGGCGTGCCCTCCATTGAAGGGCACTTTGATGAAGCGATTGCCGCGGTGGGCGTGCTGGAACAGGTAAAACGCGGCAAAGAGCAGGGCGTCAGCGGCCACATCATCGCCTGCTTTGGCGATCCGGGACTGCTGGCGGCGCGCGAACTGGCGAGCGGACCGGTGATTGGCATTGCCGAAGCGGCGATGCACACCGCGACGCTGGTGGCGACGCGCTTTTCGATTGTCACCACGCTGCCGCGCACGCTGGTGATCGCCCGCCATCTGCTGCAGCAATACGGATTCAGCCATCACTGTGCCGCGCTGCACGCCATTGACCTGCCGGTGCTGGCGCTTGAGGACGGCAGCGGCGTCGCGCAGGAGAAAGTGCGTGAGCGCTGTCTGCAGGCGAAACGTGAAGATGGCAGCGGGGCGATTGTGCTGGGCTGCGGCGGCATGGCGTCGCTGGCGCAGGATCTGACTAAAGAACTGGGCCTGCCGGTGATTGATGGCGTCAGTGCGGCGGTGAAAATGGTCGAGTCATTACTGGCGCTGGGCTTTGGTACCAGCAAACACGGCGATCTGGCTTACCCGATTAAAAAACCGCTCAGCGCGGCATTTCAGCACCTAAACTAAGGGCTGGTTGAGGACTGATGACAGGAACTTGCAGAATGAGTGATGTATCTGAAAAGAAAGAGTACAGCTTCAACAAAAATTATCCGCGCGATCTGATTGGCTATGCGGGCCAGCCGCCGCACGCGCAGTGGCCGGGTGAGGCGCGGGTGGCGGTGCAGTTCGTGCTCAATTATGAAGAGGGCGCTGAAAACAATGTGCTGCACGGTGACGCGGGCTCTGAGCAGTTTCTCTCCGACATCATCGGTGCCGCCAGCTATGCCGATCGCCACATGTCGATGGATTCCCTGTATGAGTACGGCTCGCGTGCCGGTTTCTGGCGCATCCATCAGGAGTTTCAGCAGCGCGGCCTGCCGCTGACCATCTTTGGCGTCGCGATGGCGCTGGCGCGGCACCCGCAGATTGTCGAGGCCATCAAAGCCGCCGATTACGATGTGGTCAGCCACGGCTGGCGCTGGATTCACTATCAGGGGATGGATGCCAAAACCGAGCGTCAGCACATGCAGCAGGCAGTGGACGTGCTCACCGAGCTATTCGGTAAAGCACCCACCGGCTGGTATACCGGGCGCGACAGCCCCAATACGCGGCGGCTGGTGGTCGAGCAGGGCGGCTTCAGCTACGACAGCGATTACTACGGTGACGATCTGCCGTTCTGGACGCAGGTCACCTGTCAGGACGGCACGGTGAAGCCGCATCTGATCATTCCCTATACGCTGGAGTGCAACGATATGCGCTTCGCCACGCCGCAGGGATTCAACACCGCCGAGCAGTTCTATACCTATCTGCGCGATACCTTTGATGTACTGTATGAAGAGGGCGCGACGGCGCCGAAGATGATGTCGATTGGCATGCACTGCCGTCTGCTGGGGCGTCCGGGGAAATTCCGCGCGCTGCAGCGTTTCCTCGACCATATTCAGCAGCACGACAAGGTGTGGGTGTGCACGCGTCAGCAGATTGCCGATCACTGGATGAAGACGCATCCGGCTGCCTGAGCGGCCTTACCTTTCACTGATGTGTGCCCTCTCTTGCCAGGAGAGGGCAACACTCGCGTCCGCTCAGCTCATCAAACTCACCTGCGCTGCCACGATGCGCCAGCCGCACGGCAGCCGTACCCAGGTCTGCTGCTGACGGCCGATCTTTTCTACGCCCTCGCGGGTGAACTCGGTGCTGCACACCGCATAGTCATCGCCAAAAGTGGTGATGACCGTATTGCGCAGCGTGCGATCGAGCCCCTTTGACGGACGCGCCGCGCGAAAGGCGCGAATCTCGTCAATCCCGTACAGATTCTCTCCGGCACCGAGTCGCACCGTACGCGCATCGTGCCAGAACAACTCGTCCAGCACGGCGACATCATTGCTCACCAGCGCCTGCTCGTAGCGGTAAAACGCGGCGGTGACTTCAGCCAGTATCGCCGGACGATCGATATGTTCAGGTGTCATCTTCAGGCATCCATAAAAGAGGTTTGTGGCAGCGTCACACCCTGCTGCTGCAGTGCCCAGGCGGCGCGCAGCGCCAGCTGTTCGTTAAACGGCGCGGCAATCAGCTGCAGGCCAATTGGTAAGCCGCTGGCGGTGAGCAGCGGTACGCTACACACCGGCAGGCCGAGGAACGAAATCGGCTGCGTCAGCATGCCCATGCTGGCGCGTGTCGGCAAATCCTGACCGTTGATGTGGATGGTTTCCTGGCCGATGGTGGTGGCGGTACAGGGCGTGGCCGGGGCGATCAGCACATCATAATGGTCGAACAGCGGCAGCACCTGCTGCTGGAAGTGACGGCGGAAACGCTGGGCCTGCACATACCACGCGGCGGGCAGCATCGCGCCAGCCAGCAGGCGTTCGCGTGAATTCGGCTCAAAGCGTTCTGGCTGGGTGCGCAGCGCTGGCAGATAATGATTGCCGCCTTCCGCGGCGGTCATGATAAACGCGGCCGAGCGCGCCAGTTCGGCCTGGGGCAGCGTCACTTCTTCTGTCGCGCCGAGCGCGCTGGCCGCTACCGTCACCGCCGCGCGCGCCTCATCGCTGCACCAGTCAGCAAAAAAGCCGCCCAGTACCGCGCTGCGCAGCTTTTCGCTGCCTGCAGAGAGCCTGTCACTGACCGGTTCCGCAGGGCGCGCCGCCTGAAACGCATCGCTGGCGTCGCCGCCCTGCAGCGCATCGTAGACCAGACTCAAATCTTCCACCGAGCGGGCAAACGGACCGATGTGATCGAGGCTGGCGACAAACGGATGGCTGCCGCTGCGCGACAGACGACCAAAGGTAGGTTTCAGGCCGAAAATGCCGCACAGCGAAGCAGGCACGCGAATCGAGCCGTTGGTGTCGGTGCCGAGTGAAAAGTGCACCAGCCCGGCAGCGACGGCTGCCGCGGAACCGCCAGATGAACCGCCGGCCACGCGCGACAGATCGCGCGGGTTGCGGGTGGCACCATAATGGGTGTTCTCGGTGGTAAAGCCGTAGGCGTAGGCGTCCATATTCAGCATGCCGGAGAGCAGCGCGCCGCTCTGCTGCAGCTGAGAGACCGCCCACGCATCCTGCTGTGCCACCGGTCGCTCGCTGAACAGGCTGGCACCGGCAAGCGTGCTGTGACCGGCGACGTCAAACAGGTTTTTTACCGCATAGGGAATGCCAGCCAGCGCCGGCAGCGGCTCGCCGCGCTGACACTGCTGATCCAGCCGATCGGCTTCCCGCAGCATGCGCTGCGCGGTGACGGCGGTCCAGGCGTTGATGGCCGGGTTATGCTGTTCAATGGCGGCCAGCGTCTGCTGTGCGATGTCGCGCGCGCTGAGATCGCCCTGCGCCAGTGCCTGCTGCAGCTGGCTAATCGATAAGGCTGCCAGCGTCATGGATGAAACACTCCCGCCACTTCCAGGCGATCGTCCAGCGGCAGCGCCATCAGCGGCTGCGCCATCGCGGCGATACGGTTAAACTGCGTCAGCAGTTCGGCGCGGCGCGTGTCGTCCAGCTCCAGCGCCAGAATCTGTTCCATTTGGGCGATATAGGTTGCCCAGTCCGGTTGTGCACTCATGATTGTCTCCGTTAAAAACCGGCAGCGCTGCCGTTGCTGCGCGGATCAAACGCGCCTTCCAGCATGCCATTGTTGTGTCTGACGATGGCGCCAGCGTGGCCCACCACTTCACTGTATTCAGCCAGCAGTTCGACCTCATGACCGAGCGCGCGCAGTTGCTGCACGGTTTCAGGCGCGATGCGCGCCTCCAGCTTGAGGGAGTCCGAGGATTGGCCCCACGTGCGGCCAAGTAGCCAGCGCGGTGCGCTGACCGCCTGCTGCAGCGGCTGGCTCTGAATGACATAGCGGGTAAAGATCGCTGCCTGGGTTTGCGGCTGGCCATCACCGCCCATTGAGCCGTACACCAGCGTGCGGCCATCCTTCAGGCGCGCCGCCGCTGGATTGAGCGTATGGAACGGCTGTTTGCCCGGTGCCAGCGTCAGCAGGTGATCCGGCTGCAGGCTGAACGCCGCGCCACGGTTTTGCCAGGTAATACCGGTGCCGGGCAGCACGACGCCGCTGCCAAATTCGTGGTAAATGCTCTGGATAAAGGAGACCGCCAGGCCGCTGCTGTCCATCACCCCCATCCACACGGTATCGCCCGGTCCGCGTCCGGTGCCCCAGGGCGCGGCGCGATCGTCCCGCACCTGCGCGGCCAGCGTGCCGAGATAATCGGCATTCAGCAGCGACTGCACATCAATCGCCATGTGACGCGGATCGGTGATGTGTTGATCGCGCAAGGCAAAGGCCTGTTTGGTGGCTTCAACGATGCGGTGCACCGTCTGCGCTTCACTGGCGTCGGCCATCGCCAGACGATCGGTGATCCCGAGGATCGCCAGCGATACCAGCCCCTGCGTTGGCGGCGTTATGTTCCAGATATCGCCTTCGCTGTGCGCGAGGTGCAGCGGCGTGCAGCGCCGGGCGCGCTGCCGGTGTAAATCGTCCAGCGTAATCGGCATGCCGAGCGCGCCCATTTCGCGCGCCAGATGGTGCGCCAGCTCACCGCGATAAAAGCTCTCCAGTCCTTGCTCGCTCAGCACGCTCAGCGTCTGCGCCAGCGCCGGCTGGGTAAAACGACTGCCGGCGGCGGGCGGTGCGCCATCAGGCAGAAAGGTGGCGGCAAAACCGGGCTGATGTTGCAGCTCATGCTGTTTTGCCGCCGTCGCTGCCGCCTGCGAGGCGGTGACCGGAATGCCATCGGCCGCATAGCGAATCGCATCGCGCAGCAAACGGCTCAGCGGCAGCGGCGTCGCGCCCAGTTCGTGCGCCAGCGTCAGCGCCTCCTGCCAGCCGCTGACGGTGCCGGCAACCGTCAGTGCCGCTTTAGGGCCGCGATGCGGAATATGGCTCTCACCGTGATAAAAGTCGGGGTGCGCCAGCGAGCCGGCGGCGCCGCTGGCATCGATAGCAATTGGATCGCCGCTGGGCGGCACCACCAGCCAGAAGCCGTCGCCGCCGAGGCCATTCATGTGTGGGTAGACCACCGCAATGGTCGCCGCGGCGGCCACCATGGCTTCCAGCGCGTTGCCGCCTTCACGCAGAACCGCCAGTGCGCTTTCGCTGGCAAGGTGATGTGGCGTCACCGCCATGCCCATCGGGGCCATATTGCTTTGAATCATAATGAACTGTTCCCGGATTATTCTTTGGTAGCGGCGCGATTTGGCGCGCTGGATAGGGAAAACAAGCGCAACAAATTGCGCCGCTACCAGTCTGTACTAATGGTAAAGCAAGAGCCGTTCCAGTTTTGGTGTTACGCCAGCCTGGATCGATTTATGCTAGCTTGTGATGAAACGAAAGTTACAGGACCGATGATGAAACAGCTCGATGAACGCCTTCGCAGTCACTATCCGCAACTGTCGCCGCAGGAGCAGCGCATTGCTGACTTTGTGTTTGACCACTTTGATGATCTGATTAGCTATAACAGCGCTGAGCTGGCGCGGCTCAGCGGCGTATCAAAGGCCACGGTAAGCCGGCTGTTCAAACGCCTCGGCTATGAAAAATACAAAGACATGCGTGATGAGCTGCGCACCCTGCGCCAGAGCGGAATGCCGCTGACCGATAACCGCGATGCGGTGCAGGGCAACACGCTGCTGTCACGTCATTACAAGCAGGAGATGGCGAACCTGACGCAGTGGGTCAACAGCATTGACGCCCGGCAGTTTAGCGAGGTGATTGCCGCGCTTGGCGCCGCACGGCGGGTGTTCATCATTGGGATGCGCAACGCGTATCCGGTGGCGCTGCACCTGCGTCAGCAGCTGCTGCAGGCGCGCGCTCAGGTGCAGGTGTTGCCGCAGCCAGGCCAGACGCTGGGCGAAGAGCTGGTGGACATGACGCCGGAAGATGTGGTGGTGGTGATGGCGTTTCGCCGCCGGCCACGCATCATTCGTCCACTGATGCAGCAGCTGCAGCAGAGCGGCATCCCGGTGCTGGTGCTGTGCGAACCGCAGGCGCAGGGCATTCTCACCCTGGCGCGCTGGCAGCTGTGCGCACCGCTCGACAGCGTTTCCGCCTTTGACAGCTACGCCTCGGCAATGAGCCTGATCAACCTGCTGGCCAACGCGCTACTGCACGAAATGCTGTCGCAGGGGCGTCAGCGCATTCATCAGATTGCCGATCTTTACCAGCAGCTCGACGAGCTGGAACACCGCTAAAGGGCACCGTTTTGGTGCTTTGCACCTTTTTTGATCGCGTCTGCTAACGGGGTGCTCCCCGTTAAGATGCGCCCTTAATCGCCTTAAATCCTCCGCTTAGCCGCTGCGTTTGCTGCCCGTTGTGGTTGGCACATTAGTTGCAAATCAATTTATCAAGAATCTTTTGTTTCACCATTAACTCACCGGGGTGCATAATGAACAAAGTATTACTGGCAGTAGCAGGGGCAGCATTGCTGCTGGCGCAGGCAGGCAGCGCCATGGCCGATCAGCTGCAGGATATCCAGAAGCGTGGCGTGATTCGCGTGGCGGTGCCGCAGGACTTCCCGCCGTTTGGCTCGGTCGGTACCGATTTGCAGCCGCAGGGCTATGACATCGACATGGCGAAATACCTCGCGAAGCAGATGAAACTGAAGTTGCAGCTGGTGCCGGTGACCAGTGCCAACCGCGTACCGTATCTGCAGACCGACAAGGTCGACCTGGTGATCTCCAGCATGGGCAAAAACGCCGAGCGCGAAAAAGTGATCGACTTCAGCCGCGCCTACGCACCGTTCTTCCTCGGCGTGTTCGGCCCGAAAGGCGAGACGCTGAAAGATGCGGCGGCGCTGAGCGGTAAATCGATTGGCGTAACGCGCGGTGCGGTAGAGGACATGGTGCTGAGCGATGTCGCCCCGAAAGATGCCCAGGTGAAGCGCTACGAAGATAACAACACCACGCTGTCCGCCTATCTCTCCGGTCAGGTGCAGTATGTCGCCACCGGTAACCTGGTGGTCGCGGCGATTGCGCGCCAGAACGCGGAAAAAGCCCCGGTGCCGCAGTTTATGCTGAAAGATTCACCGTGCTTTATCGGCCTGAAAAAGAATGAGCCAGCGCTGAAAGAGAAAGTGAACGCACTGATTGAGCAGGGTATTAAAGACGGCACGCTGAACAAGCTGTCGGAAGAGTGGCTGAAAGCGCCGCTGCCTGCCAACCTCGGCGCATAACAGGAACGGCCAATGATTGGGCAACTTAACTTTGCAGATCTCTGGCCGCACTGGCCAGAGCTGCTGGCCGGACTGTGGGTCACGGTGCAGCTTACGGTGCTGGCGACGGTGGGCGGTGTCGGACTGGGTATTCTCGGCGCGGCGCTGCGCAGCGGCAAACCGGGCTGGGCCAGCCGCCTGTGGGGCATCTACGTCGAGCTGATTCGCAACACGCCGTTTGTGGTACAGCTGTTTTTTATCGTGTTTGGTCTGCCTAATCTCGGGCTGAAACTGACGGCCGGTGAAGCGGCGCTGCTGGCGATGCTGATTAACCTTGGCGCCTATAGCACTGAAATCATCCGTGCCGGTATCCAGGTCACGCCGCGCGGGCAGTGGGAAGCGGGGCGCGTGCTCGGGCTGAGCCGCACGCAAACCTTCATCCGCGTGGTGCTGCCGCCCTCGCTGCAGCGCATTTATCCGGCGCTGGTCAGCCAGTGCATCATTGTGATGCTCGGCTCGTCGGTGGTGTCGCAGGTCTCTTATGAAGAGCTGACGTTTGCCGCCAACCTGATTCAGTCGCGCACCTTTTTGAGTTTTGAAGTTTATCTGGTGACCACGCTGATCTATCTGGCGTTGTCGATTGCCATGCGTCAGCTGCTGCTGGCGCTGGGTCGCAAATGGTTTGGAGCGCAGCCGGCATGACAACGTTTACTGACTGGGACATCCTGCGCAACCTGCTGCTGGCGGCGCGCTGGACGATTTTGCTGTCGCTGGTGGCCTTTTTCGGCGGCACGCTGGTGACACTGCCGCTGCTGTTTCTGCGTCTGCTGCAGCGTCGCTGGCTCACCCGCCTGATTCGCTGTTATACCGAGCTGTTTCAGGGCACGCCGCTGCTGATGCAGCTGTTTCTTGCCTTCTTCGGCGTTGGCCTGTTCGGCATCGACGTCGCGCCCTGGACGGCGGCGTCGCTGGCGCTGACGCTGTATACCAGCGCGTTTTTACTGGATATCTGGTACGGCAGCATTCGCGCGCTGCCAAAAGGGCAGTGGGAAGCGTCGCGCTGCCTCGGCCTGAACTTTGGCCAGACGCTGTATCGCGTGGTGGCACCGCAGGCTATCCGCATCGCCATCGCGCCGACCGTTGGCTTTGCCGTGCAGGTGATCAAGGGCACCGCGCTGGCGTCGATTATCGGCTTTGTCGAGCTGACCAAAGCCGGCACCATTCTCAACAATGTGACGTATCAGCCCTTCAAGGTGTTTGGCCTGGTGGCGCTCGGTTACTTCCTGATGTGTTATCCGCTGTCGCGTTACAGCCAGTACCTGGAGAAAAAATTCAATGCCGCTCATCACCATTAATCAGGTCCAGAAGTACTACGGTGATAACCACGTACTGAAAGGGGTCGATCTGGATATCGACAACGGCGAAGTGATTTCCATTATTGGCCGCAGCGGCTCCGGTAAAAGTACCCTGCTGCGCTGCATGAACGGGCTGGAAGGCTATCAGGAAGGCAGCATTAAACTGGGCGGCATGACGATTACCGATCGTGAATCGCAGGCGCGTGAAATCAGCCGCTCGGTGGGCATGGTGTTTCAGAACTTTAACCTGTTTCCGCACATGACCGCGCTGGAAAACGTGATGCTGGCACCGCGCCGCGTGCTGAAAAAGAGCGAGGCGGAGTGCCGCACGCTGGCCACGCAGATGCTGGAAAAAGTCGGGCTCGGCGAACGCCTCAATTACTACCCGGCCAACCTGTCGGGCGGTCAGCAGCAGCGCGTGGCGATTGCCCGTGCACTGGCGATGCAGCCAAAAGTTTTACTCTGTGACGAAATCACCTCGGCGCTCGATCCGGAGCTGGTGGGTGAAGTACTGAAAGTGCTGGAGCAGCTGGCCGCCGAAGGCATGACGCTGATTCTCGTCACCCATGAAATGAACTTCGCCCGCGACGTGGGCGACCGCGTGGTGTTTATGCATCAGGGACGCGTGTGGGAGCAGGGCGACAGCAAAACGCTGTTTGCAAACCCACAAACCGCCGAGCTGAAGCAGTTTATTTCGACCGTGCGTCTGTAACCGAACAATAAGGAACCCCTCATGGATATCAGCCAGTTCTCGCAAATCAATCCGCCACAGCGTCTGCTGATGGGACCGGGCCCGATCAACGCCGACCCGCGCGTGCTGCGCGCCATGTCGAGCCAGCTGCTTGGGCAGTACGATCCGGCGATGACGCACTATATGAACGAGGTGATGGCGCTGTACCGTGGCGTATTCCGCACTGAAAACCGCTGGACCCTGCTGATTGATGGCACCTCACGCGCGGGTATCGAAGCCATCCTGCTGTCGGCGATTCGTCCGGGCGATAAAGTGCTGGTGCCGGTGTTCGGCCGCTTCGGCCATCTGCTGTGCGAAATTGCCCGTCGCTGCCGCGCGGAAGTCCATACCATCGAGGTGCCGTGGGGCGAGGTATTTACCCCGGATCAGATCGAAGATGCGATCAAAAAAGTCAAACCGCGCCTGCTGCTGACGGTGCAGGGCGATACCTCAACCACCATGCTGCAACCGCTGGAGCAGCTCGGTGCGATTTGTCGCCAGTACGGCGTGCTGTTGTACACCGATGCCACCGCATCGCTGGGCGGCAACCCGCTGGAAACCGATGCCTGGGGGCTGGATGCGGTCTCTGCCGGGATGCAGAAATGCCTCGGCGGTCCGTCCGGCACCTCGCCGATCACCCTGAGCCCGCAAATGGAAGCGGTGATCCGCCAGCGTAAGTGCGTGGAGCAGGGCATCCGCACCGACGCACATCAGGATGGCGTCGACGAGATGATCTACTCCAACTACTTCGATCTCGGCATGATCATGGATTACTGGGGACCGGAGCGGCTCAACCATCATACCGAAGCCACCTCGGCGCTGTTTGGCGCACGCGAATGTGCCCGTCTGATCCTGCAGGAAGGGCTGGATAACGGCATCGCGCGTCACAAGCTGCACGGTGATGCGCTGCTAAAAGGCATTCAGGGCATGGGGCTGGAAACCTTTGGCGATCTCAGACACAAGATGAATAACGTGCTTGGCGTGGTGATCCCGCAGGGCATCAACGGCGACCAGGTACGCAAATTGATGCTGGACGATTTCGGCATTGAGATTGGTACCTCGTTCGGTCCGCTGCACGGCAAAGTGTGGCGCATCGGCACCATGGGCTACAACGCGCGCAAAGATTGCGTGATGCTGACGCTGAGCGCGCTGGAGTCCGTGCTGAATCACGTCGGTTTCCGCACCACTCAGGGGGCGGCGCTGCAGGCTGCCTGGGACCACTACGGGAGCCACGCATGAGTCATAGCCTGATGAGCGCCGGTGAGGCGCAGTCAGCGGCGGCGCGGGTGATGGCGCGCTGTGACGCGCTGGCAGCAATCAGTGAGAGCGAAGAGGGGCTGACCCGCGTCTATCTGTCGCCGGAGCAGGTGCGCGCCAACGCGCGCGTTGCTGAGTGGATGCAGGCGGCAGGTATGCACACCTGGCAGGATGCGGTCGGCAATATCTGCGGTCGCTATGAAGCGGCGGAGCCGGGCGCACCGGCGCTGCTGCTCGGCTCGCACCTCGATACCGTGCGCAACGCCGGACGTTACGACGGTATGCTGGGCGTGCTCAGCGCCATCGAAACCGTGCAGTGGCTGCACGACCATCAGCAGCGCCTGCCGCTGGCGATTGAAATTGTCGGCTTCGGCGATGAAGAGGGCACGCGCTTTGGCATCACGCTGCTTGGCAGCCGCGGCCTCACCGGCAGCTGGCCGGAGAGCTGGGTGTCACATCCGGACGGTAACGGTATTACGGTGGCGCAGGCGATGCAGGACCTCGGCCTGGACGCGGCGCTGATCCCCCTGGCGGCACGTGAGGTGAGCGACATTGTGGCGTATCTCGAACTGCACATTGAGCAGGGACCGTGCCTGGAACAGGACGATCTGGCGCTTGGTGTGGTGACGGCGATTAACGGCGCGCGCCGTCTTAACTGCCGCTTTGTCGGAGAGGCCGGTCATGCCGGCACGGTGCCGATGACGCACCGCAAAGACGCGCTGGCAGCAGCGGCAGAGTGGATGGTGTTTGTGGAACAGGCCACGCAGGATCAGGATGCGCAGCTGGTGGCCACGGTGGGCACACTGAGCTGTCTGCCGGGCGCCGTTAACGTTATCCCCGGCGAGGTGCAGCTGTCGCTGGACGTGCGCGGACCGCAGGATGAACCGCTGGAACGTCTGCTCTCCAGCCTGCTGACCCAGGCGGAAGCCATCGCGTTGCGGCGCGGGCTCAGCTTCAGCGCTAACGAGTACTATCGCATCGCGGCCACCGCCTGTGATACGCGGCTGCAGCAGGCGCTGAGCCATGCGGTAGAAATCGTGCAGGGGCGCAGTCTGGCGCTGCCGAGCGGAGCCGGTCACGACGCGATCGCGATGGCTGAGCGCTGGCCGGTGGGCATGCTGTTTGTGCGTAACCATCGCGGTATCAGCCATCATCCGGCGGAATCGGTGCAGGTGGCCGATGTGGCGCTCGGCGTGCAGGCCTATCTGCAGGCGGTGTGCGATCTGGCGCGCAGCTAAAGGAGCCGGGAAATGGATCTGATCGATTTTAATCAGGCGAGCGCCGCGCAGGCGCAGGCGGCGATTGCCCACTGCGTAGCGATTCCCGCCTGGCAGCAGGCGCTGGTGGCGGCGCGGCCGTTCGCCAGCCTGACGGCGCTGTACACCACGGCGCAACAGCTGGCGCTGGCGTGGCAGGGTGACGCCTTGCAGCAGGCGCTGAGCGCCCATCCGCGCATCGGCGAAAAAGCGCAGGGCGCGGGCAAAGAGGCCGCGCTGTCGCAGCAGGAACAGGCGGCGATGCAGCAGGCTAACGGCGCGCTGCAGCTGGCGATGCTGGCCGGTAATGAGCGCTATGAGCAGCGCTTCGGCCGGGTGTTTCTGATTCGCGCCAAAGGGCGCAGCGGTGAACAGATGCTGGCGGAATTGCAGCGCAGGCTCAACAATGATGAAGAGACTGAGCAGCAGGAAGCACTGGCGCAGCTGCGGGAAATTACCCTGTTACGGCTTAAGGAGAGCATTACATGAGCACCATCACCACCCATATTCTCGACACCGCGCTGGGCAAACCGGCGATTGGCGTCGCGATGTCGCTGGAGCAGAACAGCCCTGAGGGCTGGCTGCCGGTGGCCGAGGGCGAAACCGACAGCGACGGGCGCATCAAAGATCTCACGCCTGAACCGCTGGCGCCGGGCCACTATCGCTTAACCGCGGAGATCGGTGACTATTTCGCCGCCGACGGGCGTGATGCGCTGTACGTCAGCGCGCAGATTGATTTTGTGATTGGCACCGCCGGCAGCCATTATCACCTGCCGTTCCTCATTTCCCCGTGGTCGTGGTCGACCTACCGCGGAAGTTAATCCAGGTCGCCATAAATGGCGCAATGCTTGTCTGTTAAATTGTAAATCCGCTTAACAACGGTTGCGTTTTGGTAGCGGCGCAATTTATTGCGCGATAAATCGCGCCGCTACGAATCTTGTGCGACTTGCAGTACCGGCTTCATACCCTCTCAGGCCCGCTTAAATTCGTGCTCTCTATCACAAACCTCGCGCTTGAAAGCCAGTAACTATCAAAACCTTCGGTCCATCCAAATATATTCTGCAACACGGTGCGGTTATCTTAACCGGACAACGTGAAGCCAATGGAGCCGAGAAATGAGCACGCCCGAAAATAATGATAATGCAGCCGCCTCAGGAAAATGCCCCTTTCATCATGGAGCATCGGAAGAGAAAAGCGTTTTAGCGCGTGGCGCCGGAAGCGGGACAACTAACCGCGACTGGTGGCCAAACATGCTGCGCGTCGATCTGTTAAACCAGCATTCCAGCCGTTCTAACCCCCTCAGTGACACTTTCAACTACCGTGAAGAGTTCAGCAAGCTGGATTACGCCGCGCTGAAAGCCGATATTCGTGCGCTGCTGACCGACTCGCAATCCTGGTGGCCTGCCGACTGGGGCAGCTACATCGGCTTGTTTATCCGTATGGCATGGCACAGCGCCGGCACCTACCGCACCATCGACGGTCGCGGCGGTTCCGGACGTGGCCAGCAGCGCTTTGCGCCGCTCAACTCCTGGCCGGATAACGTCAGCCTCGACAAAGCGCGTCGTCTGCTGTGGCCGGTGAAACAGAAGTATGGTCAGAAAATATCCTGGGCCGATCTCTACATTCTTGCCGGTAACGTGTCGCTGGAAAACGCCGGCTTCCGCACCTTTGGCTTTGGTGCCGGTCGTGAAGATGTCTGGGAACCGGACATGGACGTGGACTGGGGACATGAGACCGAATGGCTGGCGCACCGCCATCCGGAGAGCCTGGCAAACGCGCCGCTCGGTGCGACGGAAATGGGCCTAATCTACGTGAACCCGGAAGGCCCGGAAGCCAGCGGCGATCCGCGCTCGGCGGCCCCGGCGATTCGCGCCACCTTCGGCAACATGGGCATGAACGATGAAGAGATCGTCGCGCTGATTGCCGGCGGACACACGCTGGGTAAAACACACGGTGCCGCCGCGGCCAGCCACGTGGGCGTCGATCCGGAAGCCTCGCCGCTGGAAGCGCAGGGTCTGGGCTGGCACAGCAGCTACGGCAGCGGTGCTGGTGCTGATGCCATCACTTCCGGTCTGGAAGTGGTATGGACGCAAACCCCAACGCAGTGGAGCAACTACTTCTTCGAGAACCTGTTCAAATATGAGTGGGTACAAACGCACAGCCCGGCGGGCGCGATTCAGTTCGAAGCGGTTGATGCCGAAGCGATTATCCCGGATCCGTTCGATCCAGAGAAAAAACGCAAGCCGACCATGCTGGTCACCGACCTGACGCTGCGTTTCGATCCGGAGTTCGAGAAGATTTCGCGTCGTTTCCTCAACGATCCGCAGGCGTTCAACGAAGCCTTCGCCCGTGCCTGGTTTAAACTGACGCACCGCGATATGGGACCAAAAGCGCGTTACCTCGGTCCGGAAGTGCCGAAGGAAGATCTGCTGTGGCAGGATCCGTTACCGCAGGCCACGCATCAGCCGACGCCGGATGACATCACCGATCTGAAAGCGAAAATTGCCGCTTCGGGTCTGAGCGTCAGCCAGCTGGTCTCTGCGGCCTGGGCGTCCGCTTCCACCTTCCGTGGCGGCGATAAACGCGGCGGGGCGAACGGTGCCCGTCTGGCGCTGGCACCGCAGAACGGCTGGGCGGTCAACGCCAGCGTCACCCGCGATGTGCTGCCGGTGCTGCAGAAGATTCAGCAGGAGTCAGGTAAAGCGTCGCTGGCGGATGTGATTGTGCTGGCGGGCAGCGTCGGGATTGAGCAGGCGGCGGCAGCGGCAGGTGTCGCGGTGCAGGTGCCGTTCACGCCGGGCCGCGTGGATGCGCGTCAGGACCAGACGGATGTCGAGTCATTCAACGTACTGCAGCCGCTGGCCGATGGTTTCCGCAACTATCGCCGCGTGCAGGGCGGTTCTTCTACCGAAACCCTGCTGCTGGACAAAGCGCAACAGCTGACGCTGAGCGCGCCAGAGCTGACGGTACTGCTGGGTGGTCTGCGCGTGCTGGGTACCAACTTCGACGGCAGCGCGCACGGCGTGTTTACCGATCGCGTGGGCGTGCTGAGCAACGACTTCTTCATCAATCTGCTGGATATGCGCACCGCATGGCGCGCCACCGATGAGAGCGCTGAGCTGTTCGAAGGCCGCGATCGTCAGAGCGGAGAAGTGAAGTACAGCGCCACCCGCGCCGATCTGGTGTTTGGTTCTAACGCCATCCTGCGCGCGCTGGCGGAAGTTTATGCCAGCAGCGATGCGAAGCAGAAGTTCGTTAACGACTTCGTGGCCGCCTGGACCAAAGTGATGAACCTCGACCGGTTCGATCTCTAAGCAACTGACGTGAATAACGCGAACCCCGGCCTGGCCGGGGTTTTTTATTGGTTCAGCGTATATTCATCGGCGTCGCGCCAGGCCGGGAAGCGTTCGCGATAGTCCTGCAGCGCCTCCAGTGATAACTCGGCGTCGAGGCGCGCGCGGGCGAAGGGTTCAGCGGCCGCGAGGATCTCACCCTGCGGCGAGATAATCCGGCTGTCGCCGCTGTATTGATGCTGATTGCCGTCACTGCCGACGCGGTTACACCCGGCTACATAGGCCTGATTCTCAATGGCGCGCGCCAGCAGCAGCGCCTGCCAGTGCAGCGCGCGCGGTGCCGGCCAGTTGGCAACGTACAGCGCCAGATCGTAATCATTCTGGTTGCGCGAAAACACCGGGAAGCGCAGGTCGTAGCAAATCTGCGGCAGAATACGCCAGCCGCGCCAGTGGAACACCTCGCGCGTTTCACCGGGTACATAGTGCTGGTGCTCACTGGCCATACGGAATAGGTGGCGTTTGTCGTACTGGTGCAGCGTGCCGTCGGGCTCCACCAGCAGGAAACGGTTTACCGCGCCCTGGTCGCTCTGAATCGCCGCGCTGCCGCCGACCAGGGCATTCAGGGCTTTGGCATGACCGTGCAGCCACGTCACTACCTGATCCTGCGGCAGCGAACTGGCCGCCGCCTCCATGGCGAAGCCGGTGGTAAACATCTCCGGCAGCAGGATGACATCGCGGCCCGT
The DNA here is from genome assembly GCF_019890955.1 of Pantoea dispersa. NCBI lineage: Bacteria > Pseudomonadati > Pseudomonadota > Gammaproteobacteria > Enterobacterales > Erwiniaceae > Pantoea > Pantoea dispersa. The sequence continues at coordinate 3,104,213 of NZ_CP082346.1, read as the reverse complement.
CAAGCCCTGCAGCACCTCATCAAAATGGCGCAGGTTGGCCGCGCCATCCATCCAGATCAGGGTTTCCTGTAATACGGTAAGTTTTAAAGCTGACATAAACGCTCCGCAGCGGCGTCGAGCGTCGCTTCCTGTTTAGCAAAGCACAGGCGAATGAGCTTGTGGGGGAAAGGGTCCGCGCAGAACACCGACAGCGGAATCGCCGCCACGCCCACTTCGCGGGTTAACCACTGGCAGAAACTGACATCATCCAAATCGGAAATGGCGCTGTAATCCACCAGCAGGAAATAGGTGCCGGCACAGGGCAGCACCTTAAACCGGCTGGCGGCCAGCGCCTGCGTCAGGCGGTTACGCCGGGCGCGATAGAATGCCGGCAGCGCATCAATATGGTCCGGCTGCTGGCGCAGCATATCGGCAATCGCCAACTGCGCCGGGGTATTCACTGAAAAAGTGAGATACTGATGCACTTTGCGGATTTCGGCGCTGATCGCCGCCGGAGCGATGCAGTAACCCACTTTCCAGCCGGTCATATGAAAGGTTTTGCCGAAGGATGAGACTGCGATGGCGCGCTGACGCAGGTCGGCATGTGCCAGCACGCTGGCATGGCCCTGCTCATCAAAACAGATGTGCTCATAGACTTCATCGCTGAGCACATAAATTTCCTGTCCGGCAATCGCCTGCCACAGCGCGGCGTAGTCGCTGGCGTGCCACACGGTGGCGGACGGATTATGCGGCGTGTTGACGATCACCAGCCGGGTGCGCGCGCTGAGCAGGCTGCTGAAGGCCTGCCAGTCAACCTGAAAAGCGGGCGGCTGCAGCGCGATGCGTTTCAGCACGCCGCCGGCCAGCTGAACCGCCGGCGCATAGCTGTCGTAGCTGGGATCGAAGCAGATCACCTCGTCGCCCGGCCGCACCAGCGCGGTGATCGCGGCATACAGCGCTTCGGTCGCGCCCGCTGTCACGGTGATGTCGCTGTTGATATCCGGCCGATGACCGTACATGTCTGCGGTTATATCGGCGATTGCCTCGCGCAGCGGCAGGGTGCCAATCATCGGCGCGTACTGGTTAGCGCCTTCGCTGACGTGATGTGCCAGCCGCTGCTGCAAATAGCGCGGGCCGTCAAAATCGGGAAAGCCCTGTGACAGGTTGATGGCGTTGTGCTGGGCGGCGAGGGCGCTCATTTGGGTAAAAATGGTGGTGCCGAGCGCCGGTAGTTTGCTCTCGGGGATCAGGTTGGGCTGCGTCATTATCGGGTGCCTTAAGCGCGAATGTCGTTGCGGAGTAACCTTGTGCTGCAGCCACTATAAACAGGATGTTAACACTTGGCAATCGAGACGCTTAGACGTCTAAACGTGGCTGGCGCAGACGCTGAGTGCGCTTATCCGCTGCCGCAGGCCATAAAAAAAGCCTCCGGCTGGAGGCTTTTTACGGTTACGCCGCTTCGCTGGGGCGGGCGCTCGGTTTGGGTTTGCTGTCCGGTTTGGCCACCGCCAGCGCCTCGGGCGCAAAATCATCCACGTTAATGGACTTCAGCCGGCTGGCTTCGGCCCGCGTCAGCACCTTCGCTTCACTCTCGTCAATCCAGCCTTCTTTCAGCGCGCGCTGGGCCAGCGCATCCAGCCGGGTGAAGGAGAAGTGTTTTTTCTGCTGCTGACACAGACGATCGTGAATCACTTCCGCCGCCATTACATCCTGCAGCGCCTGCTCCAGCTGACCGGCCGGGTTGTGCTCACTCGGGGTCAGATACTGGCCGCGGCCCAGACGGGTGCGGGTTGCGGACGGCAGCTGCAGCATTTTGGCCAGTTTATGATCCAGTTTATCGGACGGTGCCGGGCAGTGTTTGCCGCCGGCGAAAATCACCAGCCGCAGCGCACCCGCAACCAGGCGATTCGGGAAGTTGCGCAGCAGATCGTCCATCGCCACTTCCGCCTGATGCAGCGCATCCTGCACGCCCCAGTGCACCAGCGGCAGATCCGCCTCGTTGCGGCCTTCATCGTCATAGCGTTTCAGCGTGGCGGATGCCAGATACATCTGACTCAGCACATCGCCGAGGCGTGCCGAAATACGTTCGCGACGTTTCAGGCTGCCGCCCAGCACCGCCATCGACACATCCGACAGCAGCGCAAGGTTGGCGCTCAGGCGATTCAGCTGCTGATAGTAGCGGCGGGTCGCGTCACGGGTTGGCGTAGCGCTGGTGCGGCCGCCGGTCAGGCCAAGCCACAGGCTGCGCACTTTATTACTGCCGACGTGGCCGATATGGCTGAACAGCGCGCGGTCAAAGGCGACGAGATCGTTGTTCGCGGCGGCGTTCATCTCTTCCAGCACCCACGGGTGGCAGCGGATTGCGCCCTGGCCAAAGATAATCATGCTGCGCGTCAGGATGTTCGCGCCCTCAACGGTGATGGCGATCGGGGCGCCCTGATAGGCACGCGCCAGGAAGTTGTTCTCGCCAAGCATGATGCCTTTACCGCCGGCGATATCCATTGCATCAATGATGGCGCGCTGGCCGCGATGGGTGCAGTGGTATTTGACAATCGCTGAGAGCACCGCCGGTTTTTCGCCCAGCATAATGCCGCTGGTGATCAGCGTCGCCGCCGCGTCCATCACGTAAGCGTTACCGGCGATGCGCGCCAGCGGCTCCTCAATCCCTTCCATTTTACCGATAGAGACTTTGAACTGGCGGCGAATGTGCGCGTAGGCACCGGTCGCCAGCGCCAGGCTTTTCAGGCTGCCGGTGGCGTTAGACGGCAGGGTAATGCCGCGTCCCACCGACAGGCACTCAACCAGCATACGCCAGCCCTGACCGGCCATCGCCGGACCGCCGATGATGTAATCGATCGGCACAAAGATATCTTTGCCGCGCGTCGGCCCGTTCTGGAACGGCACGTTCAGCGGGAAGTGACGTCTGCCAATCTCAACGCCTGGCGTGTGGGTCGGGATCAGCGCACAGGTAATGCCCAGCTCTTCGGTTTCGCCCAGCAGATGATCGGGGTCGGAGAGCTTGAAAGCGAGGCCGAGCACGGTGGCAATCGGTGCCAGGGTAATGTAGCGCTTGTTCCAGGTCAGGCGCATGCCCAGCACCTGCTGGCCCTGCCAGTCGCCCATGCACACCACGCCGGTATCCGGAATGGCACCGGCGTCGGAGCCCGCTTCCGGGCTGGTCAGCGCAAAGCAGGGGATTTCATCGCCGCGCGCGAGGCGTGGCAGGTAGTGATCTTTCTGCTCATCGGTACCGTAATGCTGCAGCAGTTCACCCGGGCCCAGCGAGTTCGGCACGCCGACGGTGATCGCCAGGATCCCGGACACGCCTGCCAGTTTTTGCAGCACACGCGCCTGCGCGTAAGCGGAAAACTCCAGACCGCCGTACTCTTTTTTGATGATCATGGCAAAGAAGCGGTGCTGCTTGAGGTAAGCCCACAGCTCCGGCGGCAGATCGGCCATTTCATGGGTGATTTCGAAGTCGTTAGCCATGCGGCAGGCTTCTTCCACCGGGCCATCCAGAAACGCCTGTTCCTCTGCGGTCAGGCGCGGCTGCGGATAGTTGTGCAGTTTCTGCCAGTCCGGTTTGCCGCGAAATAGATCGCCTTCCCACCAGGTGGTGCCGGCGTCGATCGCCTCTTTTTCGGTGCGCGACATCGGCGGCATCACCTTCTGGAAGCTGTGCAGAGCCGGCTTAGAGAACATGCTGCGGCGCATCGCCGGCAGGTTGAAAGGCAGCAGAATAATGGCCAGCGGCAGCAGCAGCCACGGCGTCCACAGGCCGGTGGCGGCCAGTGCCGCGGTCCACAGCAGCACAATCGCACTGCTGAGCCGCAGTGAAACCTGATGGTAGAAGAGGGCGCTAATTAACACCAGCGTCGCGATGATCGAGGCAAGCAACATAATGAACCGCTCCGTAAGTTGTAAGAGGTCTGACCTGTTAGTGATAAGGTTTAGAGCAGCGCACGAAATTTATCAATCTGTTTACACCGCAATTACAACCGAACTCACAAAATCGCGCCGGCAATTGGACGCCAGCGCGGCGTCGCGCTTTTCCCTGCTGCGGGCGCTTTGCGGCTCTGGCCCATTCCGTTAAACTTGCTGGGTCAATTTTCCTCTAAAGGACATCCCTATGTATCAGGACATTATTCGCTCAGAACTCAATGAAGCCGCCGATACGCTCAATAAGTTCCTGAGTGATGAAGCCAACATTCACGCCATTCAGCGCGCAGCCGTGCTGCTGGCCGACAGCTTCAAAGCCGGTGGCAAAGTGCTCTCCTGCGGCAACGGCGGCTCGCACTGCGATGCCATGCACTTCGCTGAGGAGCTGACCGGGCGCTACCGCGAAAATCGTCCTGGCTATCCGGCCATCGCCATTTCGGATGTCAGCCATCTCTCCTGCGTCAGCAACGATTTTGGCTACGACTATGTGTTCTCCCGCTACATCGAGGCGGTCGGGCGCGAGGGCGATGTGCTGCTGGGGCTGTCCACTTCGGGTAACTCGGCCAACATCATCAAAGCCGTAGAAGCCGCGCGCGCCAAAGGCATGAAAGTGATTACCCTGACCGGCAAAGACGGCGGCAAAATGGCCGGTACGGCCGATATCGAAATTCGCGTGCCGCACTTTGGATATGCCGATCGCATTCAGGAGATTCACATCAAAGTGATCCACATCCTGATGCTGTTAATCGAAAAAGAGATGGTTAAGTGATGACGTGCTCCTCCCGCGCCCGCGGGAGGTTCTGATAAGGCGGTTGCTATGTGCGAATTGCTCGGGATGAGCGCCAATGTCCCCACGGATATCTGTTTCAGTTTTACCGGTCTGGTGCAGCGTGGCGGTGGAACCGGGCCGCACAAAGATGGCTGGGGCATCACCTTTTACGAAGATAAAGGCTGCCGCACCTTTAAAGATCCGCTGCCGAGCTACAACTCGCCGATTGCCCGCCTGGTGCAGGAGTATCCGATCAAGTCGCATTCGGTGGTGGCGCATATTCGTCAGGCCAATCGCGGCCAGGTGTCACTGGAAAATACCCATCCGTTTACCCGCGAACTGTGGGGCCGCAACTGGACTTACGCGCATAACGGCCAGCTAAAGGGCTATCGCCAGCTGGAGACCGGGCATTTCCGTCCGGTAGGCGAAACCGACAGCGAAAAGGCGTTTTGCTGGATTCTGCATAAGCTGGCTGAGCGCTATCCGCGCACGCCGGGCAACTGGCCGGCGGTGTTTCGCTATGTGGCGGAACTGGCGACGGAGCTGCGTCAGAAGGGCGTGTTCAATATGCTGCTGTCTGACGGACGCTATCTGATGGCCTTCTGCTCAACCAATCTGTACTGGATTACGCGCCGCGCGCCGTTTGGCAAAGCGAAGCTGCTCGATCAGGATGTGGAGATTGACTTCCTGCAGCAGACGACGCCGAAAGACGTGGTGACGGTGATTGCGACGCAGCCGCTGACCGGTAATGAAACCTGGCACCGCATCGTGCCAGGTGAGTGGGCATTATTTTACCTGGGTGAGCGCCAGGAATGATTTCGACGCCGCTTCCGGCGTGGTCATGACCGGCGTGTTGTTCACCGCATACTGACCGGTTGCCGTCACGTTGACCGTTGGCGGCACGTGGTATTTGGCGAAGTAAGCATAGCCCGGCTGCAGTTCACGCCAGAAGCTGATGTAAGTCGAGTAACGATGACGCTGCATGTTGCTGTCGGTCATGCGGAACGGGAAGATGTTGACCTGCACATCCTGCTGACCGTTACGCAGCGCGGCGTTCACGTAAGTGAAGATCTCATCCATCGATGCGTTGGTCATGGCATAGCAGCCCACGGACACGCAATCGCCGTGAATCATCAGATAGTTACCGTTATAGCCTTTGGCGCGATCGTACTGATTCGGGAATCCGGTATTGATGGCGCGATAAAAACGGCTGTCCGGCTTAAGCTGATTCATCTTCACGTTATAAAAGCCTTCCGGACTTTTAAAATCGCCCTGACGACGTTTCGGCCCGAGGCCGCCGGAGAAGTTACAGATGCGATAGCTGTCCAGCAGACGATATTCATTACCGATTTTGCCGTACAGTTCCAGCGTACGCTCTTCCTTGAAGATCTGAATAAATACCGGTGTACCCAGTAATTGTTTCTTTAACTCTTTGCTCACCGGAGCCAGCGGCTGCATTGGCTCAGGCGTCATTGCCCAGCTCAGGAGCGGCATAAGAATCATCGCAAACAATAATGCGATTCTGCCCATTCTGTGTGTACCTTGAAGTGAAGAGGAACGCTGACGCAGTGCGTCACTGTATTGCATTATCGGAAATATCCGCTACCGCAGCGCAACATTATCATTGTCTGGCGTTTAATCAAGCCGGAGTCCGAGAAAATGGTGCAATCCTAAAGGGAATACGGCCACAAATTTGTAAACTTTAATCGCACGCGCCACAAATATTGCCGTTGTTTTTCTCTGCTGTATACTTATCCAGTATCCGGAGGGGCGTATGCGCAAAATCATTCATGTCGATATGGACTGCTTTTTCGCGGCAGTGGAAATGCGTGACGATCCTTCATTACGTGATATCCCGATTGCCATCGGCGGCAGCCGCGTGCAGCGTGGGGTGATCAGCACCGCCAACTATCCGGCGCGGAAATATGGCGTGCGCAGCGCGATGCCGACCGCCACGGCGCTGCGCCTCTGTCCCCATCTGAAACTGCTGCCCGGCCGCTTTGATGCCTATAAAGAAGCTTCGCAGCAGATTCGCGCCATCTTTACCCGCTATACGCCACTGATTGAGCCATTGTCGCTGGATGAAGCCTACCTGGACGTCACCGACAGTGAACACTGCCAGGGATCGGCCACGCTGATGGCGCAGGCGATTCGCGCCGATATCCTGCGCGAAACCGGCCTGACCGCGTCCGCCGGCATTGCGCCGATCAAGTTCCTCGCCAAAATCGCCTCAGACATGAACAAGCCTGACGGCCAGTATGTGATCACGCCGCAGGCGATGCCGGACTTTCTGCTGACGCTGCCGCTGAGCAAGATTCCCGGCGTGGGTAAAGTGGCCACCAAAAAGCTCGAAGAGATGGGGCTGCGCACTTGTGCTGACGTACAACAGGCCGATCTGGCGCAGCTGCTGAAGCGCTTTGGAAAATTTGGCCGCGTGCTGTGGGAGCGCAGCAACGGCATCGACGATCGTGACGTAGTGGTGGAGCGCGAGCGCAAATCGCTGGGCGTCGAGCGTACGCTGGGCGAGGACATCCATCACTGGGAGCAGTGCCTGGAGATTATTGATTTTCTCTATGCCGAGCTCGATCGCCGTCTCAGCGCGATCCGCCCGGATAAGCAGATTGCACGCCAGGGCGTAAAGCTGAAGTTCAACGATTTCCAGCTCACCACCCAGGAGCATGTCTGGCCGGTGCTGAATAAAGACGACATGATCGCCGTGGCGCGTCAGGCCTGGGATGAGCGCCGCGCCGGACGCGGTGTGCGGCTGGTGGGGCTGCACGTCACGCTGGTAAATCCACAGCTGGAGCGCCAGCTGGTGCTGGGACTGTAACGCCGCGCCCGCTTCCGCTCTCTTCGGGACGTTTCGTACATCGTTCCACTAATGAATCGCCAACAATGCACGCTTTTACACTCCTCACTCAAGGTGCAACATGGCAAATTATTACTCAACCCGCCCGACCATTACGTCAATCTATGATGATGTTGGCGAGACCGGCGTCGTTTCACGCGGCGGGTTCACTGACGATGTGCGTCCACGCATTACCGGTAAAGCGAATCCGGGGGCGATGATTTACCTCTATGACAACAATCGGGTTATTTACCAGTTTCAGGCCGGGCGCGACGGGACCTTTGACGTGACCTTCGGGTATGACTTACCGCCGGGAGCACACAGTTTCCGGTTATCCAGTCAGGGCCAGTACAGCGAGCCTTACGCGATCAATATCTCCTCAGTCAACGTCGAGCCGCCGAAAATTCTCTCACTGTACGATAACGTGGGTGAAACCGGTAATGTGCTGCACGGTGACAAGACCGACGATCGCCGCCCGCTGATCAAAGGCAGCGGCACGCCGGGGGCCACCGTGACGCTGCTGGATAACGGTACGGTAATCGGCCAGACCCGCATTGATGCCAAAGGCAACTGGAGCCTGCAGCCGTCGCGCGATCTGCCATTAGGTGAACATAACCTGACGGTGCAGAGCCAGGGCATGACCAGCAGCGGCTTTAAGGTCGAGGTGGTGCCGGTGAAAACCATCAAACCGGAAATTCTGGAAATCTTTGACCGCGTGGATGAAACCGGCCTGCTGAAGACTGGTGATGATACCGACGATCGTCGTCCGCTGCTGAAAGGCGTGGGCACGCCGGGTGCGGTGGTGTGGCTGATGGACAATGGCCGCGGCATTGCTTATACCGTGGTGGATAAGCAGGGCAACTGGACGCTGCAGCCGACTAACGATTTGGCGCTGGGTAAACACCACCTCGCGGTTTACATCAATGGCGTGGTCAGTGAGCCGGTTGAACTCAACGTGGTGATCCGTGAAGGATCTGAGCCGGTGATCGTGGCTATTCATGACAATGTGAATGAAGTGGGGGTGGTTGAGCCGGGTAAAGACAGCGACGATCGCCGTCCGATTGTCAGCGGCACCGCGCTGCCGCACACCACCATCTGGCTGCTGGATTCTGGCGGTATCCTCGGCAGCGCGCGTTCGGATGCGCAAGGTAACTGGAGTATCAAGCCGGATATCGAACTGCGTTATGGTCTGAATAAGCTCTGGGTCAGCAATGGCGACTCGGTCAGCGACATCTATCCGATTAACATTGTGCCTATGCAGGGGCAGGCACCGGAGATCCACGCGGTGTATGACGATGCGGGCTACCATGCTGGTAATGTTGCCAACGGCAGCAAAACCGACGATGCACGGCCAACCCTGAGCGGCAAAGGCATTCCGGGCGAAACCGTCACGCTGCTGGCTAACGGGATTCAGGTGGCGAACACCCTTGTAGATGCGCACGGTAACTGGACGATGGAGCCGTACCGCGATCTGGATCCGGGCAGCTACAGTCTGGTGGTCGACAGCAACGGTAAGAAGAGCGCGCCGTGGAAGATTGACGTGGTGGCGGAAAACCGCATTCTGAATCTGTACGATGATGTCGGGATGGAAGGAACCATCGGCAATAATGGCGTCACCGATGATACGCGTCCCAAAGCAAGCGGCATGGGTCAGCCGGGCAGCCTGGTTAAACTGATTGTGGGCGGTACGGTATTAGGCAGTGCCATCGTCAATGAGAATGGACTGTGGCAGATTGAGCCGGTGCGCGACTTACCGGTGGGTTCACATAAACTGATGGTGGTAAGCGACGGTTTTTACAGCCAGCCTTTCTATGTTGAGATCGTGGCCGCAATGGAAGACGCGCCGGAGATCCTGTGGCTGGACGATAACGTGCGCAACGTTGACTACATCTCTGAAAACGGCAACTTCTACGATCGTCGTCCGGTCATGACCGGCCAGGGGCGCGCTGGCGCGCTGGTGGAAATTTTCGATAACGGCGTGTCGATCGGTAGCGTGAAGATCCAGCCGGATGGCATGTGGCAATTCCAGCCGCACAGCGATCTCGCGGTGGGTGATCATGATCTGGTGGCGAAAGTCGCGGGTACAGGCGGCAACACCATGCCGATCACTGTCGTTGAGCTGAAAATTACTCAGGTGCTGGATGATGTCAACGAGCCGGCGCTGCTGCAGCCAGGCGATATCACCGATGACAGCAAGCCGCAGTTTAAAGGCACTGGCTTGCCGGGCGAATTCATTTATCTGCTGGATAACGGCGAAAAAGTCGGTTCCGCTAAGGTAAACAGCAAAGGTGAGTGGACGCTGGAACCCAAATGGCACCTTGAGCCGGGTGAGCATAACTTCGAAATTCAGGGGCGTCATCTGAAGACCGAAGCGTTCAGCCTGGTGGTTGAAGAGCCGGTTGAAGAGGATTTCACGATGCTGACGCTGGATAAAAGCTCGCTGACGCTGACGTCGCTGCTAAGCGATGCTGCGCCGCAGCTGTTCAGTGAGTCGCCGCAGTCTGCCTCTCCCGCCACGCTCAGTCTGGACAACCTCGATCTGCGCGTCGAGAGCGGCGTTCAGCTGGCACGCAGTGAGACGCTGCCGTCACTGGAGATGCTGCCGCTGGAAGAGAGCTACAGCGCGGTCGCCTGACGTGGCACCGTTACCGTAAATAAAAAATCCTGCCCGGAGGCAGGATTTTTTTTATCGCAACGGCGTTACGCTTTTTCCGGTACTACGTTCAGCAGCGCGGTCAGCAGTTTCCAGTACAGACCGACGCTGTCGATGTGCACCTGCTCGTCCGGCGAGTGCGGACCGGTGATGGTAGGCCCAATCGATACCATGTCCATGTCCGGATACGGTTTTTTGAACAGACCGCACTCCAGACCGGCGTGAATCACCTGAATGTTTGGCGTCTTACCAAACAGCGCTTCATAGGTCTTACGCGTCAGCGCCATGATGGGCGAGTCGGCATCCGGCTGCCAGCCCGGGTAACCGCCTTTCGGCGCGGTTTTCGCCCCGGCCAGCGCACCCAGCGAAGTCAGGGTTTCGACCACCCAATCTTTACCGGTGTCGATCAGCGAGCGAATCAGGCAGATGATCTCGGCGCTGTCCTGCTCCATGGTGACCACGCCGACGTTAAGCGAGGTTTCCACCACGCCTTTTGCCACGTCCGAGTTGCGAATCACACCGTTTGGCGTGCTGTTCAGCAGGTTGATGAAGCGATCGCGGCTGTCTGCGGTCAACGCCTGGCCCTGATGCGCCAGCGGCTCGCTCAGCACGGTGACGTTCTTCTCTTTACTGCCCAGCTCATTCTGCAGCGTGGCCTGGAAATGGGCGGCAGCAGACTTCAGCGCATCCACTTTATGGCTGTCGATGGCCAGCGTAGCGAACGCCTCGCGCGGAATCGCATTGCGCAGCGTACCGCCGGTGAACTCAATCAGACGGATATCCAGCTCAGCCGCGTGCACGGCAAGGAAGCGCGCCAGCAGCTTGTTGGCGTTGCCGAGACCAAGATGAATGTCCGCGCCGGAGTGGCCACCTTTCAAACCTTTCAGCGTCAGCTTCAGGGTTTCGAAACCGGCAGGCACGGCCTCGCGGCTCAGCGGCAGGGTAGTGATAAAGTCGATACCCCCGGCGCAGCCCATATAGATCTCACCTTCCTCTTCCGAGTCGGTGTTGATCAGGATGTCCGCCTGCAGCCAGTTTGGTTGCAGACCGAAGGCGCCGTCCATGCCCGACTCTTCGGTCATGGTCAGCAGCACTTCCAGCGGACCGTGGGTCAGACTGTTGTCCGCCAGCACCGCCAGCGCAGAGGCCATACCGATACCGTTATCCGCACCCAGCGTGGTGCCGCGCGCTTTCACCCACTCGCCATCAACGTACGGCTGAATCGGGTCTTTGGTGAAGTCGTGTACCGTGTCATTGTTCTTCTGCGGCACCATATCAAGGTGCGCCTGCAGCGCCACCGGAGTACGGTTTTCCATGCCTGCGGTAGCAGGTTTACGAATCAGGATATTGCCGACCTGATCGCGTTCAACCCAGAAACCTTGCTCTTTAGCCCAGCCAACAACGTATTCGGCCAGCGCTTCTTCATGGTAAGAAGGGTGCGGAATCGAGCAGATTTTTGCGAAGATATCCCACAGCGGCTGCGGGGAAAGTTGAGACAATTCAGACACAACGCGTCTCCTGTGTCAGCGCGGCGGACATACCGCTCGCACGCGGGTTTCCAGTGAAAGATCGCCGTCAGCACATCTGACGTGATGGGCCAGAGAATATCACTGTTTCCTGCCGGGTGCGCCATCGGGCGCGCTAAAAACCTGCAACCGATGTGACGGGTGCTGGTTTTTAACGCGTCAGATCCTTATAATCTCGCGCAACCTTTTCCCCCTTGCATATTTTTAAGCCAATCTCATTGGCCGGGATTCCTTTTATGAGCGAAAAATACGTCGTTACCTGGGACATGCTGCAGATTCATGCCCGTAAACTGGCCCAGCGCCTGCTTCCTGTGGAACAGTGGAAAGGCATCATCGCGGTCAGCCGCGGTGGTCTGGTTCCGGCATCGCTGCTGGCGCGTGAACTGGGGATTCGCTACGTCGATACCGTGTGCATCTCCAGTTACGATCACGATCACCAGCGTGAAATGAAAGTGCTGAAGCGCGCAGAAGGCGACGGTGAAGGTTTTGTGGTCATCGACGATCTGGTGGATACCGGCGGTACCGCGCAGGCGATTCGTGATATGTATCCAAAAGCGCGTTTCTGCACCATCTTCGCCAAGCCGGCTGGCCGCGCGCTGGTGGACGACTACATTGTCGATATTCCGCAGAACACCTGGATCGAGCAGCCGTGGGACATGGGCGTGGTGTACATTCCGCCGATTGTAAAAAGCTGATTGATGCAACGCAAACAACGCCCGGTTATGCCGGGCGTTGTGCTTTCTGCGCCTCGCGCCCGTGCGGCGGGTGCAGTACACTCTTAGCCATCTATGCGACTGCCGCAGGAGAAGCTTAAGATGGCCGAGAAAAACCTCAGCGAAGAACTGTTCAAACCCCGCTTCAAACACCCGGAAACCTCCTCGCTGGTGCATCGCCAGCACCACCCGACGGCGCAGGTGCACAATGCCCTGGAAGGCGATACCCAGCGCGGCTGGTATCGCATGCTGAATAAGCTGCTGTGGACGTGGCGCGGCCTGGCGCCGCAGGAGATCAGCGAAGTGCTGGCGCGCATTGCCGTCAGTGAGTTTGAACACACCGACGAAACGCTGCTGGATACGGTGATTGGCTATCGCGGCGGCAACTGGAACTATGAGTGGTCGAAGCAGGCGGCGCTGTGGCAGCAGCGCGCGATGCAGAACGCCGATCACGATGAGGCCGGCCAGCAGTGGCTGCATGCCGCCAATCTGTACAGCCTGGCCGCGTATCCCTACATTAAAGGTGATGAGCTGGCGGATCAGGCGCAGGTGCTGGCGAATCGCGCTTATGAAGAAGCCACCCAGCGCCTGCCCGGCGAGCTGAAATCCCTGACCTTTCCCATCAGCGGCGGCAGTCCGGTCACCGGCTTCCTGCATATGCCGGCGCAGGCCAGCGCGCCGTATCCCACCGTGCTGCTGTGCGGCGGCCTCGACTCGCTGCAGAGCGACCATTACCGGCTGTTTCACGATTATCTGGCACCGCGCGGCATCGCCATGCTGACGCTGGATATGCCGTCGGTGGGTTTCAGCAGCAAATGGACGCTTAACCAGGACACCAGCCAGCTGTATCAGCAGGTGCTGCGCGAGCTGAGCAACGTGCCGTGGATTGACCACACGCGCGTGGCGCTGTTCGGTTACCGCTTTGGCGCCAACGTGGCAACGCGGCTGGCTTACCTTGAGGTGCCGCGTCTGCGCGCGGTGGCGTCGCTCGGGCCGATGGTGCATCACGTGTTTGTCGATGCGCAGCGCCAGCAGCAACTGCCGGATATGTATATGGACATGCTGGCCAGCCGGCTGGGCATGTCGTCGACCTCCGACAGCAATCTGCGCATCGAGCTCAACCGCTATTCGCTCAAAGTGCAGGGCTTGCTGGGTCGCCGGACGCCGGTGCCGATGCTGGCCGCTTTCTGGCCCAACGATCTGTTCAGCCCGGAAGAGGAGGCGCAGCTGATCGTCAACTCCTCGGCACAGGGCAAGGCGCTGGCGATTCCCGCCACGCCAGTGTTTGCCAGCTTTGATAAGGCGCTCAATCAAATTTGCGACTGGCTGGCAAAACAGTTGCAGCGCTAACTGGCGAAATACGCAGACTCTGCTACAACTTATCTTCGGGAAAATACGTGCGGTGGCGTTTTGCCGCCGCGCTGCGTTTTATACGGTTTATTTGAGGGAGAGAGTTAGCATGACGTTACCGAGTGGTCACCCCCGTAGTCGCCTGCTTAAGCGCTTCACCGAATTGGGGCCGTACATCCGTGAAGGACAGTGTGAAGAGACGCGTTTCTTCTTTGATTGCCTGGCGGCGTGCGTCAACGTCAAACCGGCGCCGGAAAGCCGCGAGTTCTGGGGCTGGTGGATGACGCTGAACGCCTATGAAGATCACTTCACTTACGAATACCACTTCGGCCTGTTTGATAAAGACGGCGACTGGAGCGTGGCCGCCATCAAGGGCAAAGAGAACAATGAGAAAGTGGAGAGCACGCTGCGTAATTTCCACGAGCGCCTGAAAGCCACGCTGCATGAGTTTAAGCTTGATCTCAGGCCCGCGGCAGGGTTCAAAGAAGAGCCGGTTAAACTCAGCGCCTGAACCTGAGTCAGACCTGAATAAGAAAGAGCCGGTGATGAGCCGGCTCTTTTTTACAGACACAGACAGGGTAATGCTGACGCTTAGAACTGGTAGGTCAGACCGACCGCCACCACGTCATCGCTGTTGATGCCCAGCGGGTTGTTGTCATCCAGCTGGTTGATTTTGTAGTCAACCATGGCCGACATGTTTTTGTTGAAGTAGTACGTCATCGCCACGTCGACATATTTCACGATGTCCGCATCGCCAATGCCTTCAATGTCTTTGCCTTTGCTCTGCACATAGCCCAGCGATGGACGCAGACCGAAGTCGAACTGATACTGCGCAACCACTTCAAAGTTCTGCGTTTTATTCGCCACGCCGCCCGTGATTGGCGTCATGTTACGGGTTTCAGAGTAGGTCGATGCCAGGTAGATGCTGTTCGCGTCATATTTGATGCCCGCGCCCCAGGCTTCCGCTTTGTCACCACGGCCCAGACGGGTCGCCACGTCCTGCGAGTTGGTCCGGTCAGCAGAGGAGATCGCACTCATCAGGCTGACACCGCTATCGCCGAGGGTGTAACCCAGTGACGCACCGTAACCGTCGCCGTTCTGCTTAGGAATCTCTGAACGGCCGTTGGCGCTGGTGGAATCGTTCTTGCCCTGATACTGCACCGCGAAACGCAGGCCATCCACCAGACCGAAGAAATTGCTGTTGCGGTAAGTGGCGACGCCAGAAGTACGGCCCAGCATGTAGGTGTCGGTGTAGGCGCTGTCGCCACCGAATTCTGGCAGCACGTCGGTCCATGCCAGCACATCGTAAACCACGCCGTAGTTACGACCGTAATCAACAGAGCCGTAGTTACCAAACTTCAGACCGGCAAAGCCCAGACGGGTTTTGTTACCGATGTTAGCGTCGGTGTTGGTTTCTGCGCGGTTACCCTGGAACTGATATTCCCACTGACCGTAGCCGGTCATCAGGTCGTTAATCTGCGTCTGCCCTTTGAAGCCCAGACGGATGTAAGTTTTGTCGCCGTCAGCGGCTGCGTTGTCGCTGAAGTAGTGCATGCCTTTCACACGACCGTACAGATCCAGTTTGTTACCGTCTTTGTTATAAACTTCTGCGGCTTGTGCGGTTGAGGCCAGAGCCAGCGCGGAAACGATGAGTGCCAGTGTGCTTTTCTTCATTTTGCTATCAATCCCAATGAGTAAAATTTGTTGTACCCGTGAAAAGGTTTGTAAAACACGGGACGTTTTACCGACTGGCAATGAAGGTTTTATGACATTTTTTCTGATTTCTTGTTAATCGCGAACTTTTGGTCTACCCGCTTGTCAGGCGTTTTTTGTGCTTTTCCCCTTGCCGCTGTTGGCTTCCTTGCTGACTCCTGTTAAAACGTCCCTTCGCAGATTTTTTTCTTACATGGCAGGAAAAACATGAGTGGCAGTCAGACCCTGGTGGTCAAATTGGGTACCAGCGTCCTCACCGGCGGATCGCGCCGGCTGAACCGGGCGCATATGGTGGAGCTGGTTCGGCAGTGTGCACAACTGCACGCCGCCGGTCATCGCATTATCATCGTCACCTCAGGCGCGATTGCCGCCGGTCGCGAACACCTTGGTTACCCGGAACTGCCACCGACCATCGCCTCAAAGCAGCTGCTGGCTGCGGTGGGGCAGAGCCGTTTAATCCAGCTGTGGGAGCAGCTGTTCTCCATCTACGGTATCCATATCGGGCAGATGCTGCTGACGCGCGCCGACATGGAAGACCGTGAACGCTTCCTCTACGCGCGCGATATGCTGCGCGCGCTGCTCGACAACCATATCGTGCCGGTGATTAACGAGAACGACGCGGTGGCAACCGCGGAAATCAAGGTTGGCGATAATGACAACCTGTCCGCGCTGGCGGCGATGCTCGGTGGTGCCGATAAACTGCTGCTGCTGACCGATCAGCCAGGCCTGTTTACCGCCGATCCGCGCACCAATCCCGATGCAGAACTGATCAGCGATGTGCATCAGATTGATGATGCGCTGCGCACGCTGGCTGGCGGCAGCGTCTCCGGTCTCGGCACCGGCGGCATGGCCACCAAACTGCAGGCGGCGGATGTTGCCTGTCGCGCCGGCATTGACGTGATCATTGCGGCCGGCAGCCGCGCGGATGTGATCGGGGATGTGCTGCATGGCAAACCGGTGGGGACGCGCTTCCACGCGCAGCAGTCACCGCTGGAAAACCGCAAGCGCTGGATCTTCGGCGCGCCACCGGCGGGCGAGATCACCATTGACGACGGCGCGCTGGCGGCGGTGCTGGAGCGCGGCAGTTCGCTGCTGCCGAAAGGCGTCCGTGACGTGCAGGGCAATTTCTCGCGCGGCGAAGTGATCCGCATCCGTAACCTGCAGGGGCGCGATATCGCCCACGGCGTCACGCGCTACAACAGCGATGCGATGCGCATGATCGCCGGTCATCACAGTCAGGAGATTGGTGAGATCCTCGGTTACGAATATGGCCCGGTTGCGGTGCACCGCGACGATATGATCGTCAGTTAAGGAGCGGATGATGTTAGAACAGATGGGTAAAGCGGCGCGTGAAGCGTCGTACAAACTGGCGGAGCTCTCCACCGAACAAAAAAATCAGGTACTGCTGACCATCGCCGATCGGCTGGAAGCGGAAAGCGCTGACATTCTGGCGGCTAACCAGCAGGATCTGGCCGATGCGCGCACTAACGGCATGAGCGCGGCGCTGCTCGATCGTCTGACGCTCAACCCGCAGCGCCTGAAAGGCATCGCGGATGACGTTCGCCAGGTGTGCCGTCTGGCCGATCCGGTTGGCCAGCTGATCGACGGCGGGCTGCTCGACAGCGGCCTGCGCATTGAGCGACGTCGCGTGCCGCTTGGCGTGATCGGGGTGATCTACGAAGCGCGCCCGAACGTCACGGTCGACGTGGCGTCACTGTGCCTGAAAACCGGCAACGCGGCGATTCTGCGCGGCGGTAAAGAGACCTGGCGCACCAACGCCGCCACGGTGCGGGTGATCCAGAACGCGCTCATTGAGCATGATTTACCGGCAGCAGCGGTGCAGGCGATTGAGAACCCTGATCGCGAACTGGTGAATCAGCTGCTGAAGCTGGATCGCTACGTTGACATGCTGATCCCGCGCGGCGGTGCCGGGCTGCACAAGCTGTGTCGCGAAAATTCCACCATTCCGGTGATCACCGGCGGTATCGGCGTGTGCCATCTCTATCTCGACGAAACCATGGAGACGGACGCCGCGCTGGAGGTGATCGTCAACGCCAAGAAGCAGCGTCCCAGCGCCTGTAACTCGCTGGAAACGCTGCTGATTCATCGCGATCAGGCTGAGCGTTTCATTCCGGCGTTTCTGCAGCGTATGGCGCAGGAGAACATTGCGCTGCACGCTGACGAAAACGCGCTGGCGCTGCTGCAGCAGGGCCCGGCCAGCGTGGTGGCGGTGCAGATGCACCAATACGACGATGAGTGGCTGTCGAACGATCTGAACGTCAAGCTGGTGGCGGACCTCAATGAAGCGGTCGCGCACATCCGCGCGCACGGCACCCAGCACTCCGACGGCATTCTGACGCGCAGTATTGGCAACGCCAATCGCTTCGTGAATCAGGTCGACTCATCGGCGGTGTACGTCAACGCCAGCACCCGCTTTACCGACGGCGGCCAGTTCGGTCTCGGCGCTGAAGTGGCGGTCAGTACGCAGAAACTGCATGCGCGCGGTCCGATGGGCCTCGAAGCGCTCACCACCTACAAATGGATTGGCTGGGGCGACGATACCCTGCGCCGTTAGTTTTCTCTCCGGCATCATAATGGGCACCTGACGCGGTGCCCTTTTTGATCGCTTTCGATCCAGTTATTTCCAGAGCTTTTCGTTTTATTCCTGTCATCTGTGGCGCGCCTGCGGCTTTTCGCCCATTTTTTGCTGTGGGTGCTGGTCTCAGCGTTACAGAACAATCCTGAAAACCCCTGTCAGAACAAGCTGTCAGAGATTCATTACTGGTTTCCACCAGGGCGAAGAGGATAATGATCGTCCAGCTTTATTGATAAAAGCGGTTGGGTAGTAAACTAGCGGTAATATAAAATGAACTGGTAGCAAAAATGAAAATAACATTCAGTCTTTTACTGATGGCAGACTATTAACTGATGGTTAAAAAAGAGAGTACGAGACAAGCTTTTACTGCCAGGCTGATTGCCGCATGCGAGAGCGCGGGAATTGTCGGACATGGACGGAACAAACAGGTCGCTCAGGCACTGCAACAACGGGGATGCAGGATCTCAACTCCAGGGGTCTGGAAATGGTTTAACGCGCAATCCATTCCGGATGACAGTAATCTGCTGGCGCTCAGCCAGCTGTTAGGCGTGCGCGTGGAGTGGCTGCAGTTCGGCATGGAAAAACCGGATGTGGCGCTTGCCCGTCAGCGCCTGATCGATCCGCAGCACATGTTCCGCGTCGAAAGCCTGGACATCGGGCAACGCAGCGCACAGGGTATTGTCGCGCGCGACGAACTGGTCGAGACCATTCAGGCGATTGAATACGGTCTGGATGAGGCGCGCGTGCTGTTTAACGGCCGCCCGGCCGAAAATATCCGGCTGATTGCCCTGAACAGTGACTCCATGGCCGGTACTTTTGCTCCGCGCGATCAGCTGTTCGTTGATATCAGCGTGCACCGCTTCGACGGCGACGGCATCTATCTGTTCAATCTCGACAACCAGCTCTACCTCAAGCGGCTGCAGTTACAGCACAAGAAGGTGGCGGTGATCTCCGATAACAAACGCTACGAGACCTGGTATCTGACGCTGGACGAAGCGGCGTCGCTGCAGGTGATTGCCCGCGTCATCATGAGCCAGGCGCGTGACTATCAGATTCTGGGCTGAGCAGCAGTGCGTTAACCGGCAAAAAAATAATCCGGCTGAAATCAAAAATTTAACTGTCGGTAAATAAAAAATTAACTGTCAGTGTTTGCCAATGCATTAGAACCTGTTAATAATTTGACCATAGATGGACGACATCTCTGCTCCCGGACGAGCCCGCTCTTAAACAATTGAGGCGCTGCACAAGCGCGAGACAACCCACCCAAAGTCAGTGAATTTTGGGATGGGGTGGATACGCACTTAGCAGCGTCGTCAGTTGTCCTCTGCTTTCACTCTCCTCTGCTTATACCTGGCCGTTTTTTACGGCCGGGCAAGCCAGTTGCGGGTGATTGCAGAGGGGCCACGGACGTCCCGGTCTGTGCCGAATCGCCGTGCTCACCACCCCATCGCCAAAGACTCATTCACAGGAGGAGTTATGGCGATTATTCAATATGGCAAATCAGTCTTTAGCGGAAACGCGCGCACCCGTCGCCACCGGCGGCGTCAGCCGCTCAGCCGCCTGAAGCGCAGCATCGACACTGCCCTGGGCCTGGAGTGTGATGAGATCACCCTGCGCACCGCCGAGCGCATCTGCCAGCGGGAAATCCGCTCCCGGGTAGACCGCGCAGTACTGGCGCCCACCCGGCCCTGCAACGACAACCCCAGCTTTGATAACTGCTGTTTGCCCCACGTTCATCTGTATGCCGTGCGTTAATTCTCTGCTGTTTTCCCAGTTCTGAACGGAACGTTTCACCTTCCCTCACTGTTTAGTTGCGCTTGAGCGTTGCGCTTAACGGCTGCCTGTCGCCCGGCGCAACCGATCAGCGAGGTTTATGTGTTGTGGTTATTTGCGCAGCTTTTCATGCCGTTGCGCCCGTCAAAGAGGAACCGTTATGAGCCAAATCATTGCCATTTTGAATTTCGAAGAGGGATACCGCGAAGCGCCTTACCTCGACACGCAGGGATTTCCCACCGTTGCGGGCGGTATTCGCATCGGGCCGAAAGGCGCGTCGCTCAGCCACTATATCTTCCGCGTGCCGCGCCGCGTTGGTGACGTGTGGAAGCAGTGCATCGTTGAGGGCAAGGTGCAGGAGATGCAGCAGCGCGCGCTGGTGGAGCAGGCACTGAGTCAATGCAACGAGGCGCGCAGCGATGTGCTGATCAGCATGGCCTACCAGATGGGCGTCGACGGTCTGGCGCTGTTTCGCGGCATGCTCACCGCGGTGACGCAACGTGATTTCGACGCGGCGGCGAACGCCATGCTCGACAGCCTGTGGGCGCGGCAAACTGCGGGGCGCGCCCGGCGTCATGCCGAAGTGATGCGCACGGGCACCTACGACATCTACAGGGGGCTGTTATGAACATGCGCTGGCTGTTGTTCATTATCGCCGTGCTGGCGGCCATCATCCTGCTGCTGTTGCTGCAGCGCTTCACCACGCTGGAGTTTGTTAAACACGCGCGCCTGCTGTTTAAAACCTGGTCGGTGTGGCTGGCGTCGCTGGGTTCAATGCTCAGCGCCTGGGTGCAGTCGTTTCCCTCGTCAGCGCTGGATGCGTGGAATGCGCTGCCGGCGGATATCAAAGAGATTCTGCCGCACAACTATCTCGGCCTGATCGGCGCCTTCATGGTGGCGATGGGCGTACTGGCGCAGTTCGTGCGTCAGAAGAACCTGGTGGAGCAGAGAAAAACGCTGGAGGACAAACCATGAGCTTTCTTCTTTCTCAGCTTGCCGGCAGCTGGCACTGGCTGGCGGCAATTGGCGGCGTGATTGCCGCGCTGATTGCCAGCTACGCCGGCGGTAAAAAAATCGGCAAGGTGCAGCAGCAGGCGAAAGCTGATGTTGCGCAGGCCGAAAAGACCGCCGCGCAGGCGGTTGAAGTTAATCAGCAGCAGCAACAGCTGCGTGAGGAGGCCAGACGTGTGGAAACCCGCAACGGTAATCTTGATGACGCTGCTGCTCGTGACAAGCTGCAGCAGTCGAAATACCACCAACCCTGAGGCGCCCGTCGTTATCGACTCCGCCTGTTCGTTATTTTCCCCGATTTATACCCACGGCAATGACGCCGAACGCATGGACATTCGCACCGTGCGCGCCATCAACAACCACAACGATCTCTGGGATCAGCACTGCCGTCCAGCGGCGCACTGACGCTGTTCTCACGCTTTGTATTGCAAACCTGAAATGCCGAGGAGGCTAAGATGATCGAAGTTAACTCTTTTGCTGAACTGCGTACCACTGTGCCGGCCAAAAATGGCGATCTGGCGTTCCTGCGCCGCTACAACCCGGACTCTACCTTCCGTGGCGGCGGTGATTTCACCGGCTTTATCGGCACCACCACGGCCGCCGATGACGGCGGTACGCTGGCGGTCGGCAATGGCTTTTACTGGAAACGCGTGATCAACGATCCGGCTGACGTCAACGTCTACCACTTCGGCGCGAAAGGGGACGGTTACGCCAACGATACCGACGCCTTTAACCGCATGCTGGCGTGGACGCAGGGTTACAGCGGTAATATCCGTGACCTGCCGGTGCGTTTCCCGGGCGGTAAATTCCTGATTAACCCGATCGACATCAGCGCCACCGAGATCGCCTTTTTTGGTCTGCAGGGGGATGACGTGGAGCTGGGTTCGCTGCCGCGCACCACCATCATCTCCGACAAAAGTGCCAACACGGTGTTCAAAGTGAAGGCGCGGCGGACCGCGATAAAAGGCATTACCTGGCACGGTCAGGCATCGGCCGACGTCACTACCAACACCGGCACCATTACCGCCGAGATGTGCACCAACGTGCAGCCGTTCTTCGAAAACACCTGCATCGAAGGCACCACGTTAAATATTTACTGTTTCCGTGCGCAAAACAGCGGCGGCACGGTGATTAAAGCGCTGGATACGCTCGACAGTAAATTCGACCAGATCTACACGCTGTGGACCTATGGCCGGGTGTTTGATATTGGCTGGTCGAACTCGCCAAACGGCAAGTGGGACCACTCAACGGCTATCGAGATCTGCAACTGTAACTTCCAGACCGGTTACGGCGACGCCACGCTGTACATGCCGCGCGTGACGCAGGGCATCATGCGTAACGTGTGGATTGAGCACACGCGTAATCCGGGCGATCTGTCGGACGGTGCCTGGAGCATTGATACGCTGAACATTGAGGATTGCGGCACGCCGTTCAATCTCAATAATGCGCGCGTCATCATGCGCCAGATTGGCCTGCAGTCCGGGGCGAAGATCTCGAACGATATGGCCGGCACGCGCTGGCTGTCGACCTTTGACTACGGCTATCGTCGCGAAGAGCATCACGGCACGCTGATCACCGGCTCATTCCGCGCGGGCTACTACAGCGGCCACAAAGTCACCAACAACACCGAAACCGATAACTGGTATCGCCTCGGCCAGCTGTTCTTCCCGACGGCGAATCAGCAGTGGGTGATGGAGCTGATTGGTAAAGCCGACGCCACCCAGCCAACCGGAACGGCCGCTTCGCCGGTCAATCTGGCGGGCACCGGGAAAACGTGGATTAACCTGCAGCGGCTGGAAACGGTATGGGCGGATGCCTGCCATATGGGGCAGCCGGCGGTGCTGGATATTCGCTACAGCCGCGTCGGCACTACTTATGCCGTGGTGTGGGTGAAGCTGCGCGCCAACAGTGGCGACACGCTGATTAACCTGAAGACCACCGGTCCGACGCGTTTTGAAGCCGGCTCATGCTCGCTGTTCCAGCCTGATTTCTCGGTGGTGACGGATACCACCAAAATGGGCACCCTCAAACCGGCGGCGCGCTTTGGCCTGCACAATGGTGTCGCGGGTATTGGGGCTAACGAGAAAGGCGTGCTTACCGTCGCGACGGCAGCAGGTACGCCGACCAATAAAACCACGCCGACGGGCTTTGTGCTGGTCAATATCAACGGTGTCGATCGTAAGCTTCCTTATTACGATTGAGGCCAGCACCTTTTGGCGAGGCTGCGGCCTCGCCTTTTTTTGTGCCTGGCGCGAGAGGGCGCTGTTCGCGGCGTTTTTTCCGCGTCAAAACTAAGGCCAGCCCGGGTGATGCTGAAAAACGCAGCACTTAACCGGCACCATCTTGACTCATCCCCCCGATTTTTCTATGTTTACTCCCCGTAGTTCCCGCCTCAATGCCGGTATAGCTCAGTTGGTAGAGCAGCGCATTCGTAATGCGAAGGTCGCAGGTTCGACTCCTGTTTCCGGCACCAGTTAAATCAATGCCTTATCTAATATTGTTACTGTCCCGATTTAGCCTGTGTGACAGATTTGTGCCCTTAACACTCATAAACATGGCGATTTTTGCGTGCGCAGAAAGGTGATGGGCGTCAGGATAATCACAATCTAAAAGAGGCGCATTGCTCGGGCGCGGCACCCTGCGCCGCAGTGCTATTCACTGCGGCGTTCATATCTTCCTTACCCAGCAATCAGCGCCCGTGGTTCCAGAAACGCGCTGATACCCGCCTGTCCCATTTCCCGGCCTATGCCGGAGTGGCGAAAACCGCCGAACGGCGCGCGTGGTTCGTGAGCCAGCGTGTTGATCATCACGCGGCCGGCGATCAGCTGTTCTCCCACGTTGCGTGCGTGCTGTTCATCCGCACCGATCACCAGTGCCGACAGGCCGTAATCGCTGTCGTTGGCCATGGCGATGGCTTCGGCTTCATCGCGGTAGGTCAGGATGCTCAGCACCGGGCCAAAAATCTCTTCGCGCGCCAGCGGCATTTCATTGGTGACATCGCTGAACAGCGTCGGGCGGATATACCAGCCGTGGTGCAGCCCGTCCGGGCGGCCGCTGCCGCCGGTCAGCAGGCGCGCGCCCTGTTGTTCGCCAAGCGCAATATAGTGCTGCACGCGCTGCCACTGTTTCTCGTTAACCATCGGCCCGATAGTGGTGCGCGCGTCAGCCGGATCGCCGGAGACCTCCGCAGCGACTGCCGCCGTCAGCGCCTGTTCGAACTCGGCCTTGCGCTGCTCCGGCACCAGAATGCGCGTGCCGGCAATACAGGCCTGGCCGCTGTTGATAAAGCCAGCCTGAACCGCCAGCCCGGCTGCCTGCGCGGCATCGGCATCCGGCAAAATCAGCGTCGGTGATTTACCACCCAGCTCCAGCGTGACGCGTTTAAAGGTGTCGGCGGCGCTGCGCAAAATCGCTTTGCCGGTGGCGGTCGAGCCGGTGAAGGAGATTTTTGCCACCTGCGGACTGCGGCTCAGGGCTTCACCGACGCTGGCACCGCGTCCGGTGACGATATTAAACACTCCCGCAGGCAAACCGGCGGTGTGTAGCGCCCTGGTGATCACCTGGGTCTGCAACAGGCTGAACTCGCTGGGTTTGATCACGGCGGTACAGCCTGCGGCAATCGCGGTCGCCAGTTTGTGGCAGATAAAGCCCGCGTTGCTGTTCCATGGCGTGATCAGGCCGGCAACGCCGAGCGGCAGCATTTGCACCTGCGCGCGACCTGCCTGTTGTACAAACGGATAGCGTTTCAGCTCTTCAATTACCTGCAGAATTACGTCAGCCGGATAGCGGCTCATCCACTCGGAGCGTGCGGTGGGCGCACCGTATTCCTCAAGGATCGCCGCGTGCAGCTCACTTTCGGCTCCGTTAACCGCATGGTACATCTGTTCCAGCAGGGTAATGCGCTGCGCCACCGTGGTCGCGGCCAGGGCGGGAAACGCCGCCGCGGCTGCCGCAATTGCGCGTTCAGCATCCTGCGCATTGGCCAGACGCGCTTTACCGATAACGCTGCCGTCGGCAGGTTTGATAATATCCAGCCATTCATCGCCGTCAGGAGTGACAAACTGGCCGTTGATATAGATGTGTTCAATCATGTGCATGGCTATGCTCCTTTGCATGTTGCGTGGCGGCAAAGTAGCACGCACCATCGGCGGCGATAATCCGCCTCCGCCTGCAAAGGGTATTGCGCGAAACGGAATAATTGATGAACCGGACAGGTCTGACTGAACTGGAAATTGTGCTGGCGGTCGCGCGGCGCGGCACCTTTAAAGCGGCGGCCAGCGAGCTGGAGATGTCGCCTTCGGCGGTGACCAATGCGGTTGCCGCGCTGGAGAAACGGCTGGGCGTGCGGCTTTTCAACCGCACCACGCGCAGCGTCGCGCTGACCGATGCCGGACGGCGTTTCAGCGAGAAAATTGTGCCAGCGCTGGCGATGATCCGCAGCGCGGCTGAGGAAGCCGGCAGCGATCCGGGCGATCCGGCCGGTATGCTGCGTCTCAACGTGCCGCCCGAGAGCAGCGCGCTGTGGTACGCATCGATATTGCTGCCGTTCCTGCAGCGCTATCCGCGCATTCGCGTCGATATTTACAGCCAGAAAGAGCGGGTGGATATCGTGGCCGACGGCTTCGATGCCGGTATTCGGCTGGCAGAGGACGTGCCGGGCGATATGATTGCCGTCAGGCTGACGCCGGAAATGCGCATGATTGTGGTGGCCGCGCCAGCCTACCTCACACACGCGGGCACACCGCAGACGCCAGAGGCGCTCGATCAGCATCAAACCCTGTGTATGCGCATGGCGGACGGCAGCGTTTACCGCTGGGAGCTGAGCCAGCAGCAGCAGCGTTATCGGCTGCAGGGCGAGCCGCGTATGGCGGCCAGCGACATGAGCGCCATCCACCAGGCGGCGCTGGCGGGTCTGGGCATTGCCTGCATGACGGAACAGCAGGTCGCGGCAGATGTGCAGGCGGGCCGACTGGTGCACCTGTTGCCCGGCTGGCAGGTGCCCCTCGGTGCGCTCTGCCTCTACTATCCAGGACACCGGCTGGTGCCGCCGGCACTGCGGGCGCTCAGCGAATTTGTGCGTGAGCAGCGTAATGCTTCTGCCTCATCGGAAGCCGGATGACGTCCTTTATCAGGCGTTCAGTAACTTCAGCACCTGCTGCGGCAGCTGATTAGCCTGCGCCAGCAGGGCGCTGCTGGCCTGCTGCAGAATTTGCTGGCGCGACAGGCTGGAGACTTCCGTAGCGTAATCCGCATCCTCAATACGGGAACGCGATGCCGCAATGGCGGCGGTCGCGTTGCCCTGCAGCGTTTGCGCCGAGAGCAGCCGGTTAGCAACGGCGCCCAGACGGGTGCGCTGATTGTCGATTTGGCCGATAGCGCGATCCAGCGTGGCGAGCGGATCGTCCGGATGCTTCAGGCGGATCTCTGAACCGGTCTCGGCCACGCGCAGCGTCGTAAAGTTGGTGGAGGCATCGGTCACTGACGACAACGCCGCCTGGAAGTAAATCTGCACGTCACCCACGCCCTGCAGGGTTTTCAGCATCAGGTTGCCGCTGCTGTCGCTGCGGACGAAGGTGGCGGTTTTATCCAGATTGCCGTTCGGCACATCCATGTAGTAATTGCCGTCGGCGTCGAGTTTCAGCACATCATTACTGCTGTTGCCGTCGACATCGGTATAGCGCACATCCACATTGGCCGGATCGAGCGTGATGTAGGAGGTGCCGGTCACGCTGTTTACCGCACTGAAGCTGTTAATGCTGCTGGCGCTGGTCGCGACGATGCTCAGGGCATTACTGGTGCCATCCGAGGTCGCGCTGACGGCGGCGTTGTAATACTGGTAGTTGCCGCCGCCGTTATCCACTTCCATTACATACTGCCCGCCGCTGCGCAGCAGACGGCCATTACTCACCGCATTACCGCTGGCATCGCTGAAGCTAAAGCTAGCGGTGCTGGTGTCGATCGCCGGCGTGTCGGTCACCGTGGTCGGCAGGGTGGCGAAATCGCTGTCGGTTTTGGCGGCACCGCCGGTCATGCGTGCCGTTACCGCACCGCTGCTGCCAAAGCTGAGTGTGGCCGGATACCAGCTGTTGTTCTGCTCAATATAATACTGGCCATTATCCTGCGTTAACGTGGCTGCGGGCGTGGTGCTCAGCGCGCTGCCGCCGCTGTCCTGAAAATTAACCGCCGGGATGGTGCGCGACGCAATGCTGCTGACGTTACTGTACAGCGGCGCCGGATTGCTGCGGCTAATCGAGACGTTACCGGCAGCCGTGGCGGTATCCCAGCGCGCACTGACGGCGGCCAGATAATAGACCGGCTTGCCGTCGGCGTCGCTGCTCTGCACGTACTGGCGGTTATCACCACTGCTGCGCACCAGCTGCGGTGAGCCGCTGGCGGGCAGATAGTTCACGGTAATCGCCGGGTTGCTGAACGCCATATTGGTGGCGAGGCCGGTGAGGGTGGTGACATTGGTCACTTTGCCGCTGATGCCGCTGATCACCAAATCCTTAAGTCCCAGTGCCTCCACGCTGAAGCCGGGCGCCGACAGGTCGAGACTGATTTTCTCGTTGTCATTAGCGCCCACCTGGAATCCCAGCTTACCGGCGCTGCCATCCAGCAGCCTGATGCCGTTAAAGCTGCTGCTGGTGTTGAGCCGGTCAATCTCTTTCAGATTGAGGTTAATCTCCGCCTGAATGGCGTCTGAGTCGCTCTGCGAATTGGTGCTGTTTAATCCCTGAACCGCCAGCTGGCGAATCCGCTGCAGGCGGTTATTGATCTCATCCAGCGCGCTTTCCGCGGTTTCGACCAGTGACAGGCCGTCACCGGTATTACGCTGCGCCACCGCCAGGCCGTTCTGCTGGCTGCTAAAACGGTTACCAATCGCCTGACCTGCCGCATCGTCACGCGCGCTGGTGATGCGCATACCCGACGATAAATGGCGGATCGCATCGCCCAGCGCCGCGCCACTTCTGGCAGATTGCTTGCTGGCGTTGAGGGCAGACAGATTGGTTTGCAGGCTGATCATTTCCGGGCTCACTGATAAATACACTGATAGCGTTATCGGCATTTACCGGCTTTCTTTAAAAAAATATTTGGCCTAAGTCACGTCAGTGAAGCGCTGATTGTTAAAATAAGCAGCATTAAATCTCGCTAAGTTGAGTTTGTGCTGCGGTAAGGATCTGTATTTTTTCGCACGGCGCTAATTTATAGAGGCAGGGCTTGACGACTACTAAAAATAGCAGGTCAGCAGAATGAATAAAGATTATTACTGCTTAAGCGGGACGGCGAGGACGTAACCCATTGCGATAACAACCGCTTAGGATGCTACTGGACTTATCCGCCGGTTTCCCTGCTCTTATTCCTGGTCAGCAGCGCGCGCCGCCCTTATCAATCGCCGCGGTCGCGCTTTATCCATGCTAATCAGTCAGCGCGAAATAAGGCGGCGGGGCGGGTGAGTAAATTCCGTTTTGGTCTGGAAGGCATTGACCTTATAACTGCGCCTGGTAAGAATGCGGTAAAAGTTTTGAATCAGATCGCAATTTTTGGCCTTGTGCCATTTGCAGTCCGACTGCGATAGCCGGACTGAATTAACGCCACTTGCACCCCGCGCCGCGCAACACACATCGCGGCGTAATAAAAGTGCAGGGCATACAGCAAATATCGTTAATGTCGTGACGCTCGTTGCGAAGGCCCGTCGAAAGATGCACCTTTTCAACCGCGGTCGGCAGTTCCCGTTCTCCTGATGCGGCAAAAAATAGCTGGAGAGGTAGTGCCGATCAGGATAACGAATAAACCTCTATCTGATAAATGTTTTACCCGGCAGCAACGCAATAAATACGTTGCTGTGCAGGAAGTGTTGGGGCTAACTGGCTGATAAATCACTGAACTCTGCGGAGTGCAGCGCCCCTTCCTTACGCCTGAAAATGCACCAAAGAGAATTCCAGCACGCTGGTCGCTGTAAGCCAGGGGCGGTAGCCTGCGGTTTTTATCCTTTAAATCGCCAGATAAACCTGACCTGAATATATAGCGAAATTCTTATCTGGTTCCAGCAAAAAATAGACGTGTTCCGGCGGTCATATTTTGCTGAGGAAACTCTGAAAACAGCGGCGTATTAATGTTAAGCCGGATGAAAGCATGGGCCGCTAAACGTTAAGTATAACGGTTCAGTATCGATTTTTATTTTGTCACGGCGGGTTTAACCCGCGATAAATTATGTTTTGAGGTCATATGCAAACTCCCGTTAACGACGTGCTGATTAGCGTCATTGTGCCGGTGTATAACGCCGCAGCTTATCTGGAAAGATGCATCGACAGCCTGCTACAGCAGGATGAGGTTCGCTTTGAGGCCATTTTTATTAATGATGGCTCCAGCGATGACTCGCTGGCGATCCTGCAGCGTTACGCCGGTTATCCGCAGTTCCACCTTATCAGCCAGGCCAACGCGGGCGTCTCGGCGGCGCGCAACCGGGGCATTCGCGCCTCGCGCGGCCGGCTGCTGTGTTTTTTAGACGCCGATGACTTCCTGCCGCCCCAGGCCTTCTCTACGTATGTGCGGCTGATGAGTGATGAAACGGCGATGGTGGTGGGTGAGTCACAACACTTCAACCCGGACGGCGCACCGCTGGATTTTCCCGCCAACCGTGAACAGGCGCACGTGCTGTCGGTATCGGCGGCGATTAACGATCTGCTCTATTACCACCCGCGCCACGGTATCTGCGACAAGGTGTTTCGCGGCGATGTCATTCGTCAGCACCGGCTGCGGTTCAACGAAGAGATCGCCAATTTCGAAGACCTGCTGTTTGTCATGAACTACCTGCATCTGCAACAGGATCGCCAGGTAGTGATGACGCAGCGGGTGGTTTATCACTACGTCAAATCCACGCACTCCGCCACGCGTTCGGCGCTGCGGGAAAAACATTTCTCTTTTGCCCGCTCGTTCAGCGGCATGAAGGCGTTTTTATCGAGCCAGCATTATCGCTGCTATTACCACCTCTATTTAAAAGTCACGGCGTCTTACATCCACAAAGGGCTGCACAGCGACAGCCTGAGCCGCGCCTTCATTGATGAATACATCACGCTCTATCGCCGCAGTTTCCGCAGCTGGTGCACCGCCGGACCGCTACTTAATCCGTGGAGCCTGTATTTTGCGCTGTTTTTCATTAGCCCGCGCCTGGTTTCACGGCTGCGCCGGCTGGCAGAGAAATAATCGCACCGGAGGCGTTGTGAAAGACAAATTAAAAAACTCCATGTGGATGATTGCCGAAAAGCTGATTGCGGTATTCGGCCTGATCTTTGTCACCTCCTACGTGGCGAAATACGTCGGGCCCACCACCTTCGGCATTATCTCCATCGCCATGCTGGTATTTCAGTTTATTCAGACCATCGCACTGATGGGCAGCGATGTGATTTTGCTGAAACGCATCGCGCAGAATCATCACTCCGGCCTGCGCCTGATGATGGCGACCTTCCTGCTGGTGCTGGTGCTGTATTGCGTGCTGTCGATTGTCGGCATGGCGATTATGGAAGAGGAGTGGAGCGCCGACGCGCTGGTCTTTATCTGCGCGGCAGCCATTGCCTGCCTGTTCTCATCCATTGACCTGGTCAATATTTACAACGAAGCGAGGCTCAACGCGCGTCTCAATGTGATTGCCAACGTCATTGGCCTGGCGATCAGCCTGACGGTGCGCTTTCTGATCTCCTATTACCAGCTGGAACCAGCCTGGCTGGCGATTCCGATTGTGCTCGCCACCTTTATTCCTTTCACCATCAAGTTAACGCTGTTTTTGCTGTATGAGCGGCGTGCACCGCTTCCGGCGCTGCGCCACGTGAAAAAGTATTCGCGCTACATGCTGGTTTCCGGCATGTCGCTGATCTTCTCTGCGATTGCCGTTGCGCTCTATACCCGCGTGAATCAAATCAGCGTCTCTTATTTTCTCGGCGTGAAAGAGGCGGGCATTTTTTCCGTGGCGCTGACGTTGTCGACCGCCTGGGTATTTTTACCCAGCGCGCTGCTGGCGTCGTTTTATCCGGCATTTTTTGCCGAGCGGAATGACCAGCAGGCGATCGTCAAAGCGCAGAAACTGCATCTGCTGGTGATTGGCGTTTCCGCTGCGGTAATTGTGGCGATCTGGCTGCTGTCGGGCTGGTTTATTCGTGACTTCTACGGTGAGCAATATCTTGATGCCGTCGCGCCGACGTTATTACTCAGCCTCGGTGCGATGTGCGCGGTGCTGAGCAGCGTGATGGATCGTTTCATCATTAAATATAACGGCTATCGCTATCTGGTGAAGAAAACCTTCGCGGTATTAGTGATTTGCCTGCTGTCGTCGCTGTTGCTGGTGCCGCATTTCGGCTTAACCGGTGCCGCCATGAGCGTGGTATTAACCGAGTTTTTATCGTTCTCCCTGCTGAATTACTTTTTCCCGGCACAGCCGGTCATGCGTATTCATCTGATCTTTTTCAACCCCAGGAAACTATGGCAGCTCTTTAGCACTATCAAAACCTCAGACAGTAAAGAGAGTTTATCATGAATGAAAAAACGCTATTTAGTATTATCATTCCCGTCTATAACGCGCAAAACACTATCCGGCGTACGCTGCAAAGCGTATTAAATCAAACCTTCAGTAGCTATGAAATAATTGTTGTCAACGATGGCAGTCGCGATAACAGTGCCAGAATTTTGCAGGAATTTGCGCACTATCCGCAGGTTACGGTGCTTAATCAAATTAACGCAGGCGTCAGTGCGGCACGCAATAGCGGGCTGCAGCAGGCCTGCGGGGAATATGTCCTGTTTCTCGATGCGGATGACTGGGTTGACGATAACTTCCTGATGAGTTTCAAACTCAATCTCAATGCCTGGCCGGCCGAATCGGTGGACTTAATGGTCGGCAATCTCAACGACAACCGTATCGGCAAAGTCTCGCAGGCGGGATTCTTCAGTCAGCAGGATATTCCTTACGTGCTGGGCGAGCTGGAGATGAGCGACAACATTGGCTATCTGCATAATAAATGTTATCGCCGCCAGATTATTGACGATCTTCATCTGCGCTTCATGGAAGGCGTCTCGATGAGTGAAGATCTGCTGTTTAACCTGAAGTTTTTCAGCTGCGTCAGTAATTTTCTGATCACCCCAGGCGCGGCTTATCACTATGAGGATGTGGCGGGATCGCTGTCGAAACGTAAAGTGCAGTACAGCGAACTGAAAGTGCGTAAACAGTCGCTTACCGATTTGTACGATTCGATTGTGGAAAAGTACGCGTCGGGTAATCTCGACCATTTTTTAAAAGCAATCTCGAAACGCGTGCTGGCACTGGATATGCAGATTGTCACCGCTATGTATCACGCCTCGTTTTCACCTGCTGATATTGCGCAGGAAATTAATCAAATCAAGCGCGGAAAATATTCTAAAGGTATTTTTACGCTGCTGAATAAAAATGAAAAACTGAAGTACATGATTATGAATTTGAATACTATCACAGCGTACTATTTCCTTTATGCCCTCTACAGAATGCGGGCGTTCTGATTTTCAATTCTCCCGGCGTTATCCTCTGGCGAAGTAAAGCATTGCCCGAGGCTAGCTGCCGGGGGAGTTTCCTTCACAGCGCTCTGCTGCTGGCAACATCCCCGCACTTCATTCTCCCGCTCATGTCCACTTCGCGCTGAGTCTTGCACTCCTGACGCTTCTCAGGTCAAATAGCGCACAGGCAATCGATTGCGTGCGTGTTTCGTGCGTTATTGTTGCTTTTATCGCCATCTCGCGCATTTTTACCGCCTTTGTGATGCATGTCTTGCGTTGCGGCAATCCACGCCGGGCAAAAACGGGTAGCATAGGCGCGTTTTGTGAAGCGACCGCACGCTGCAGGCCGCCGCGAATTTTTAGCCGTCGTTCCGGCTGCATTTGAGACAATTTTGGAGAGACAGATGGATAACTCACAAACCGGTACCCTCGGTACGGTGGAGGCGGCAGCAACCGGCTGGCGCAAGAGTGATACAGTGTGGATGCTGGGCCTGTACGGCACCGCGATTGGCGCAGGGGTGCTGTTTCTGCCGATTAACGCCGGCGCGGGCGGGCTGATTCCATTACTCATCATGGCGATTCTCGCCTTCCCGATGACCTTCTTTGCGCACCGTGCGCTGACGCGCTTTGTGCTCTCCGGCAAAAATCCCGGTGCGGATATCACGGACGTAGTGGAAGAGCATTTCGGTGTCGGCGCCGGTAAGATCATCACGCTGCTCTACTTCTTTGCCATCTACCCGATCCTGCTGATGTACAGCGTAGCGATCACCAATACCGTGGACAGCTTTATTGTGCACCAGCTCGGGCTGGTATCGCCGCCGCGTGCGCTGCTGTCGCTGATTTTGATTGCTGGCATGATGACGGTGGTGCGCTTCGGCGAGCAGATGATTGTCAAAGCGATGAGCGTGCTGGTGTTTCCATTTGTGGCGGTGCTGATGCTGCTGGCTGCGTATCTGGTGCCGCACTGGCACGGCGCGGCGCTGGAGACCTTATCGTTTGCGCAAAGCGGCAGCGACAGCAGTATCTGGATGACGCTGTGGCTGGCGATTCCGGTGATGGTGTTCTCCTTCAACCATTCGCCGATTATCTCGTCTTTTGCCGTGGCGAAACGCGCCGAGTATGGCGCCGGCGCGGAGAAGAAGTGTTCACGCATTCTGGCCAGCGCCCATCTGATGATGGTGGTGACCGTGATGTTCTTTGTGTTCAGCTGCGTGCTGAGCCTGTCGCCCGCCGATTTACAGGCAGCAAAGGCGCAGAACATCACCATTCTGTCCTATCTGGCGAACCACTTTAACGTGCCGATGATTGCCTGGATGGGGCCGATTGTCGCCATCGTGGCGATCACCAAATCGTTCCTCGGCCACTATCTGGGCGCGCGTGAAGGCTTCAACGGCATGGTGGCGAAGTCGCTGCGCAGCCGCGGCAAAACCATCACGCCGCAGAAAATGAATCGCCTGACCACGCTGTTTATGCTGCTGACCACCTGGCTGGTTGCTACTCTGAACCCGAGCATTCTCGGCATGATTGAGACGCTGGGCGGGCCGGTGATTGCGATGATTCTGTTCCTGATGCCGATGTACGCTATTCATAAAGTCCCGGCGATGCGCCAGTACAGCGGCAAAATCAGCAACCTGTTTGTGGCGCTGGTGGGGATTCTGGCGATTTCATCCATCGCTTATTCGCTGATGAATTAACAGCAGGACGCGGTGCGCCGGACCCGATGCGCACCGCCATGACAACGCCAGCGACACTGAACGGCCCCGTCTGACGCATGCAGAACGGGGCTGTCTGTTTTAAACCGCAGCGGTTTTAAACACGCTCATCGACTGCGCCAGACGGTCGGCCTGTTCCTGCAGCGCCTGAGACGCAGCGGACGCTTCCTGTACCAGCGCGGCGTTCTGCTGTGTCACCGCTTCCATCTGCGTAATGGCCTGATTGATTTCACTGATGCCGCTGCTCTGTTCGCTGCTGGCGATGGTGATTTCGCTCATGATCTCCGCTACGCTGCTTACGCTGTTGACCACCTCACCAATGGTTGAACCGGCGTGCGTCACCAGACGGCTGCCTTCATCCACCTTCGCCACCGAGTCTTCAATCAGCACTTTGATCTCTTTCGCCGCGGAGGCAGAACGCTGCGCCAGGTTACGCACTTCGGTAGCGACAACGGCAAATCCGCGACCCTGTTCACCGGCGCGCGCCGCTTCGACCGCCGCGTTGAGCGACAGGATGTTGGTCTGGAAGGCGATAGAGTCGATCACGCTGATGATGTCGACAATCTTCTTCGAGGAGAGGGCAATCGCCTCCATCTTCACAATCACCTGCTCCATCACTTCACCGCCTTCTTTGGCGACGCCGGAGGTTTTCGCCACCAGCGAGTTGGCTTCGCGCGCATTGTCGGCGTTGTGCTTCACGGTAGCGGTCATCTGCTCCATCGCGGACGCCGTCTCTTCCAGCGAGCTGGCCTGCTGTTCAGTGCGCGAAGAGAGATCGATGTTGCCGCTGGAGATCTGGTTGGACGCCACGGCGATGGTGTCGGAGCCGGCGCGTACATCGGAAACAATGGTCAGCAGGTTATCGTTCATTGCCTGCAGAGCCTGCATCAGCGCGCCCGTTTCATCTTTGCTGCGTATTTCAATGCGCGAGCTAAGATCGCCGGCAGCCACTTTGCTGGCGATGGTCACCGCTTCATTTAGGGGATGCACAATCGAACGGGTCAGCAGCCAGCCCATCACCACGGCAGCGAGAATGGCGAGCGCGGAGAACACCAGCGTAACTTCAATCGCCGTGGTGCCATCATCAATAATGCCGGCGCCTTCCTGCTGGAGCTGCGAGGACTGGGAATCAGCAAACGCCACCGCCAGGTCGAGGTAGGCATTTTGCACGGCGGTAATTTTTTTCAATACGTAGTAGCTGGCGTCATCGGCTTTACCGGCCCGCACCAGATCCAGTACCTCATTTTTCTGCTGTTCAAACTGCTGACTGGCAGCCAGCAGGCTGGCAATTTTCTTTTTGCCTACGGCGGTAATCTGAATCGCTTCGATCTTCTTCATCGCCGCATTGGTGCGGGCGGTGGCGTCTGCCAGCTGCTGAAAGCGCTGCACGTTAAACTGCGGTCGGGTGGTATCGATGACGATGCCGCGCAGGTATTTGATCTGATCGTTGACGCCATCGCGCACGTCAAAGCCGAGCCGCACTTTTACATAGCGATCTTCCACAATCGAGGTAATGCCGCTCTTGATGTTGTTGATCTTCATGATTGAGGTGATACCAATCACCACCAGTAGTGCCACCACTAAACCAAAGGCGATGCCCAGGCGGACGCCGACCTTCATATTCTTTAAGCTCAACATTGGATCTCCCCGCAATGCCAGAATGCTGTTGTGTTAAAACGGAAACGCAGACGACGGGTCTGCAATATGTCAATGATGTATAAAGGAAAGATTTTTTGCCGTTGCGGCGAGACGGGTCTGGCGCCACCAGCGCAGGCGCTAAAGTTATCGGTTGCTAATGTTTTAACTTTAATTTTTTAGGGATTCGTCACAAAACGGTTAAGAGGGCTTAAGGTTGATTAATCACTGGTCGTAATTAGGTGGCATCACGGCCTATGTCGGTGCGCAAAATGGTACAAACCGGCCACATAGGTAACACTTTAGACCGGGCACATGGGTAACAGTTATAAACGGCATAGCAGAGGAGACTCACTATGCCCTGGACTGAGACTGTTACCATGCAACGCCTTGAATTCATCCTCGCCTGCCAGGCAGGCGGGGAATCCATGACGCAGCTGTGTCACCGCCACGGCATCAGCCGCAAAACCGGCTACAAGTGGCTCAGCCGCTTTAACCCCGGCGAGCTCTCCTCGCTTGAAAATCTCTCCCGCGCCCGCCATCTCCAGCCCGATAAAATCGCCCCCGACATCACCGCGCGCCTCGTTCAGTTCCGCCAGCAGCACCCCGACTGGGGGCCAAAAAAAATCCGCCACTGGTTCCTCAGCAACGGCGCTGACTTCAGCGTCCCTGCCGCCAGCACTATCGGCGACCTGCTGAAGGCGGCGGGAATGGTTCAGCCGCGGACGCCGCGCAAGCGAACGCCGGGCAACCTGCGCAGCCTCACGACG
Source organism: Pantoea dispersa (assembly GCF_019890955.1). Classification (NCBI taxonomy): domain Bacteria; kingdom Pseudomonadati; phylum Pseudomonadota; class Gammaproteobacteria; order Enterobacterales; family Erwiniaceae; genus Pantoea; species Pantoea dispersa. The sequence continues at coordinate 3,067,712 of NZ_CP082346.1, read as the reverse complement.
CCCGTGAGGAATAACCACGTCTGGAGCGCTGATTTTAAAGGGCGCTTCCGCCTGAAAGACGGCAGCTGGTGCCGCCCCTTCACGCTTACCGATAACCACAGCCGCTACCTGCTGTCCTGCGAGCCGGGCACGTCGGAGACCACGGTGTTCGTGCGCGGCTGCATGGAAAGGGCCTTCCTGGAAGGCGGGCTGCCCGACGTTATCCGCACCGACAACGGCTCGCCCTTCGTTGCGCCGGGCATTCTCGCGCTGACGCAGCTGAGCGTGTGGCTGATAAAGCTGGGGATACAGCCGGAAAGAACCGCGCCGGGCTGTCCGGGGCAGAACGCCCGCCACGAGCGGATGCACCGGTCGCTGAAGGTCGCCATGAGCCACCACGACGTCTTTGGCTCGCTGCCGGAGCAGCAGGCGTGGTGCAGCGGATGGCGGAACGAGTTCAATCAGGAAAAGCCGCATGAGGCGCACGGGCAGCAGCCGCCCGCGAAAATATGGACGCCTTCACCGCGAAGATGGGACGGAAAAGTGCCGGAGGTGGGCTATCCGGAGGGGGCGAAGCTGTACAAAGTCGGTGAAAAAGGCGACCTGAGGCTGAACGGGCGAACCTTCCTGAGCGCGGCGTTACGGGGGGAATACGTGCGGTTCCTGGAAGTGGACGACGGCATTGACGTCATCCTCTTCGACAGGCTCATCCTTGCGTATTATGACCGGGCAGAAAAGCGTATTATCCGGATCGACTGACCACAAAAAGTGTTACCTGTGTGCCCGGTCTGATCTGTTACCCATGTGCCCGGTCGTACCAAATTGCGCACCCTACAAAAACGCGCAGAGGCGGATGGGATATCTGCATTATCCCGTCGCACAAACCGTAGCGGCGCGATTCATCGCGCATTTCATTTCCAGCACCGTGGGGAATGCGCAAAAAATCGCGCCGCTACCACCCGTGCGGTTATCAGCGGCATCACATGGAAGGAATATCTGCGTGACACGTCGCGCCATCATGATTCATTGCGGATGGGATATCTGCATTATCCCGTCGCACAAACCGTAGCGGCGCGATTCATCGCGCATTTCATGTCCCGCACCATGGCGGAATGCGCAATAAATTGCGCCGCTACCACCCGTGCGGTTATCAGCGGCATCACATGGCAGGAATATCCGTTACCCGTGCGGTTATCAGCGACATCCTATGAAAGGGATATCTGCGTGACACGTCGCGCCATCATGATTCATTGCGGATGCGATATCTGCATTATCCCGTCGCACAAACCGTAGCGGCGCGATTCATCGCGCATTTCATTTTCCGCACCGTGGCGGAATGCGCAATAAACTGCACCCTGCAAAAAACGCGCAGAGGCCCTGTAGGGTCACCATTCATGGTGACCTCAGACGATTAATAGATCAGTAAGACAGGATAAATACGCCGTTACGGTAACGCTGCTGAAGGCTGGCGAGCGGGCATAAAAAAGGCGCGAACATCGCGCCTGAGGGGATAATCGGGGCAAGCGCTTAGCGCTTCTTCTCCAGCACGCGATAAATCACGCTGGAAAGCTCGTTGATTTCAAACTTAGCGACGTAACCGTCAGCGCCCACTTTGCGCACGTGATCTTCGTTGGCGCTGCCGGAAAGCGACGAGTGAATCACCACCGGAATCTGCCGCAGCGCGTCGTCGCGCTTGATGTTGCGCGTCAGGGTAAAGCCGTCCATCTCCGGCATTTCGAGGTCGGTCAGCACCAGCGCGATTTTGTCGTGAATCGACTCGCCGTTAGCCTGTGCTTCTTTCTGCATCTCGCTGATTTTTATCCACGCTTCAAGCCCGGTATTGTGCATGATGGCCGGAATGCCCATGCTTTTCAGCCCCTGTTCCAGCAGCTGACGCGCCACTTTAGAGTCTTCAGCAACAATCGCTACCTGGCCGGGTTTAAGGTTGAAATTCTTCGCCGTCTCTTCGCTCGGCTCAACGCCACGCACCGACGGAATGATGTCATACAGAATCTGCTCGACGTCGAGCACCAGTGCCAGATTGTTGCTCTGACCGTCGGTGTCCAGACAGGCGATGCTGGTGATGTTACGGCTGCCGATGCCTGCTTCCGCCGTGTGCACCTGATTCCAGTCGAGACGCACAATGTTCTCCACCGATTCCACAGCAAATGCCTGGGTGCTGCGCGCGTATTCGGTGACCAGCAGCAGGTTGAGGCCGGTTTCCGGTTTACAACCGGTTACTGCCGGCAGGTCGATTACCGGAATAAACTGGCCGCGAATGCTGGCCATGCCGAGCAGCGGTGAATTCATGCCGGCGGCGCGGGTAATCGTCGGCATTGGCACAATTTCACGCAGTTTAAATACGTTGATGCCGTACAGCTCAGACTTGCCTTTCAGCCGATCGGAACCCAGCCGGAACAGCAGCAGTTCGAATTTGTTAGAAAGCGCAAGGTTGGCGCGTTCATCGATCTCTTTCTGAAAATTATCCATTGTGGCCTCGGGGCAGAATCTGGGCGGAGTAAAGGGCAGGGCAATAGCGCCATGATTAACTTATCGGCAGCGGAGGAAAAAAATGAAGGGAAGGGCGATGAAAATTTAGCGTAAGGGCGATCGCCCTCACGCTCACGACAGTTACTTCAGCAGAATCGCGCGCACGCTTTTGCCTTTGATCTTGCCCTCTTTCAGCTTGATCAGTGCTTTCTTCGCCTGTGCGGCGTCGATGGCGACATACGCATGGGTCGGGGTGAGATCGATTTTACCGATCTGATCGCCGCTGAAACCGGCTTCACCGGTCAGGGCGCCCAGAATATCGCCGGGACGCATCTTGGCTTTACGCCCACCGTCAATGCACAGCGTCATCATTGCCGCCGGCAGCGGCTGTGCGCCTTTGCCTTTCAGCGTGCTGGCCGGCTGCCAGTTGAGCTTCTGCTGCAGGTAATCTTCCAGCGCATGGGCGCGCACCATTTCGTCGGCCGCCACAAAGCTGACCGCCAGCCCCTGTTCGCCGGCGCGGCCGGTACGGCCAATGCGGTGAATGTGCACTTCCGGATCCCACGCCAGCTGGAAGTTAACCACCAGCGCCAGCGATTTAATGTCGAGGCCGCGCGCGGCGACGTCGGTGGCGATCAGCACGCGGATGCTGCCGTTGGCAAAGCGAATCAGCACGCGTTCGCGATCGCGCTGTTCCAGATCGCCGTGCAGCGCCAGCGCGCTGATCTGGCGATCGTTGAGCGCGGCTGCAATTTCATCGCATTCCCGTTTGGTGTTACAGAACACCACGCAGGAAGCCGGTTGCTGCTGGCTGAGCAGGGCGCTGAGCAGGTTGATACGCTCGCTGGCGCTGGCTTCAATAAACTGCTGCTCAATCGCTGGCAGTTCCGACTGCGCTTCGGTCGCTACTGCCAGCGCATCGCGCTGAAAGCGCTGACTCAGGCTGGCAATGGTATCGGGCCAGGTGGCGGAGAACAGTAGCGTCTGACGCGAATCCGGCGTAAAGCCAATGATAGCTTCCATATCGTCGCGGAAACCCATCTCCAGCATGCGATCGGCTTCGTCCAGCACCAGGCTCTGCAACTGACTTAAATCGAGATTGTCACGCTTGAGATGATCGAGGATGCGCCCCGGCGTGCCGACCACAATATGCGGCGCGTGCACCAGCGAGTCGCGCTGCGCACTCAATGGCTGGCCGCCGCACAGCGTCAGGATCTTGATGTTGCGGGTGAAGCGCGCCAGCTGACGCAGCACGTTGCTGACCTGGTCGGCCAGTTCACGCGTCGGGCACAGCACCAGCGCCTGGGTATGAAAACGCCCGCTGTCGATGCGGTTCAGCACGCCAATACTGAAGGCGGCGGTTTTGCCGCTGCCGGTTTGCGCCTGCGCCCGCACATCGCGTCCGCTAAGGATGGCCGGCAGGGAAGCGGCCTGAATCGGCGTCATGGCGTCGAAGCCCATCTCGCGCAGGTTGTCGAGCTGGCTGGCAGGCAGTTGCGTCAGGGTAGAAAAAGCAGTCACAGGAGCATCTCAGGTAGTAGCAGGAATAGCGGCGGCCAGTCTGGCAGAAAGGCGGCCTATCGGCAACGGCAATTGCGATAATAATCACGTTGTGAAATTAGTCAGTCGTTGCGCTTTGTCAGGTCAATGATGAGGTGCAACTATCGCAAAGTTTTAATGAATGTTCCGAATTTCACACCAGGCAGCACGAACGGTAAAAACGCTTTTTCGAGGGAAAAAATGATATTAGCGGCAGGTAAGCGGCAATATCGCCGCATGTTACGGCTATTTTCAGTAAGATTTCGCTTATATGTTACCTGTTACGCGGAAAATCTGAGTAAAAATCCTAACCGCTTTGCTTTATATTTAGCGCGCCATTTGGCAATTAATAATTACTTCAGAGGTCACCTCATTGAGTCACTATGTCCAGGGACAAAACGAAGACGTTCTGAAAATCGTCGGCCGCGCCGTGCTAACGCTGCATCTGCATGGAGAGACGTTATCCTCCGATAAAGTCAGCTCCATGATTGCCTGTTATGCGGAAGAAGAGCCTGTTAATGACGATGAGCACCAGCGCCTGTATGCGCTGGCGATTCAGATGTTGTCTTAAATCCAGCATTATCATCGGGCTTGCCGCGCCGGTGTCACCTTCCAAAGCCTCCTGCGGGAGGCTTTTTTCTGGCCGGGTCTGGCGTGCTGGTGCTGGCTGCGATGCGCCTTCAGGCGCTGAATACCGGCGTGCCGCGCTGGAACGTAGCGCGCACCGGCGCAATGCGCGCCACGGCTTCCGCCGAGCAGCTGGCGTCGACCAGCATCATACTGGCTTCATCCTGCAGCTGCGGCCACTGGCGCTCACCGCTATTGGCGAGCGGCAGAATGCCGCCGGTGGCGATATGCAGCGCGCGGCTCAGGCCAAACTCATCCGATCCGCGATACAGCTGGGCATACAGATTGGCTTTCTCCAGCATGCTGCCGGTACCGAACGGCGACCAGTGATCGATCACGCTGTCGGTGCCGGTCATCACCGTCACGCCCGCTGCCTGCAACTGCGGCAATGGCATCGTCAGCTTGCCAATCGGAATCGTTGACGCCACGCTCATCTGCTGTTCGGCCATGCCGGCGATAATCTCATCCAGCGCCTTACCTTCCAGCGTGGCGAGCGCGAAACCGTGGCTCAGTGTCACTTTGCCTTTCAGCTGCGGATTACGGGCGATGGTGGCGATCATGTACTGAATGGCTGCCACGCCGGCGGCGCTGGTCTCATGCAGATGAATGTCCACGCCGCGATCGTAGTCGAGCGCGATGCGGAACATCGCATCAAGCGAAGCCTGCATGGCACCATCCACGTTGGTGGGATCCAGCCCACCGACATACTGCACGCCGAGCTGCATCGCCTCACGCATCAGACCATCGACCTGCGAATGCAGCAAACCATGCTGCGGAAAGGCGACGATCTCACAGCGAAACGCCGGATGGTTGGCTAGCGCCATTTGCAGATGTTCGAGACTTTTCAGGCCACTGACCGGATCGATGTTGCAGTGGCTACGCGCTTCGGTGCTGCCTTTGCTTTGCAGCAGGCCAATCAGCGCTTCGGCGCGCGCCTGCGAGGTTGGCAGCAGCTGGGGAATCAGCACCTGCTCGCGCGCAATCATATCCATGATGGTCTTGCCCTGCCGCGGACGCGGTGCCTGCCACGGTCCGCCGTAGAAGGTTTTATCCAGATGGATATGCATGTCCCGCGTGCGCGGCAGCAGCAGCGCACCGCCAGCATCCCACTGCGGCACGGCAGGCTGGCGCGCCTGGCCGGCGGCGCTAATGGCGCTGAACTTGCCTTCTTTAATGGTGATGTCGTACAGCGCGGTGCGGGTGGCGACAATCTCCGCGCCGTCGCGCTCAAATCCCTCTTCGAGGCGCACATTCAGCAGCTGACAGTGCGCCACGGCAGGCGGCGGGGTGGACGAGACCGGCGGTGTGTCGGGGCGGGCGGCGCTGCTCATGCCAGCCATCATCAGGCTGCCTGCGGCAGTAAGGCGCACGCCGTGGCTGAGAAAATCACGTCGGCTGGAAGCGGTCAGAGGCATCGGAAACTCCAGGCAAAAGGAAAAAACCTAATCTGGCAAAACCGACGCCGCCACGCTGCGATATTTCCCACTGCCTGGCAGTGGAAAAATCACTGCCACTGTAGCTGGCAGAATTGCACCAGCGCAGCGGCCAGTGCCTGCTGCAGCGCATCCTGCGGCTTACGGCAGAACAGCGCCAGCTCAAAATGGCTGATCACTGGTAATCCCTCAGCGCTGCCCAGCACGCGGTGACCGGGCAGGCGGCAGCTGGCGGGCAGCAGCGTCAGGCCGAGACCGGCGGCGCTGGCGCTGGCGAGGGCCACCAGGCTGGCGCTGCTGTAGCTGATGCGCCAGCTACGGCCGAGCGCATCCAGCGTCTGACACATCTCTTCGCGATACAGCCCCTGCTGCGGAAACACTACCAGCGGCAGCGGCGTCTGGTCAAAGCAGGGGTGTTCGGCACTGTCCAGCCACAGCAGTGGCTCGGGCCGGGCGGCCAGCGGGCGATCGCCGCCCGGCTGCTTGATCAGCATCAGATCCAGCTCTTCGCGCTGCCATGCGCGATGCAAATCGACGTACATGCCGCTCATCACGTCAAGACGCAGCTGCGGATGCTGTCGGCTGAATCCGGCCAGCAGGCTGGCGGTCGGGGCGGCAAAATCCTCCGGCACGCCAATGCGCACAATGCCGTCGCGCCACTTATCGCTCAGCACATCGTGCGCTTCGCCGTTAAGGGCGATGATGCGCCGCGCGTAGCCGAGCAATTTTTCTCCCTCTTCGGTCAGCGCCACCTGATGTGAGGTGCGCTGTAACAGCGCTTTACCCACCATCTCTTCCAGCCGCCGCACCTGCTGACTGACTGTCGACTGCGACAGATGCACACGCTCGGCGGCGCGGGTAAAGCTGGCGGTCTCGCACACCGCCACAAAGCTCAATAGCTGCTGCGGCGTAAACATTGGCTGACGATTCATTTATCCACTGCCCATCATGGTGTTATTTCATTTCCAAATAGTACTGTCTGCTGCGATGCTGACAACCTTTTCACTGCAGGATGGGTTATGAACCGACATGCCAATACGTTAACGCTGGCTGCGCTGGTGCTGGCCGGGCTGAACATGCGCCCGCTGCTGACCTCGGTCAGTCCACTGCTGGGCCAGCTGCGCCACAGCCTGCATTTGTCAGGGCTGGCCGCCTCGCTGCTGCCGGCGGTGCCGATGGTGATGATGGGCGCGGTGGCGCTGTTCAGCGCCAGGCTGATGCAGCGCGTGGCCTTAAAGCCCTTGCTGCTGGCCGGGCTGACGCTATTGCTGCTGGCGCTGGCAGCGCGCGGCGTGATCGACAGTGGCAGCGGGCTGGTGCTCAGCGCGCTGTTCGCCGGCATCGGCGTCGGCGTGGTGCAGATGGCGATGCCGGGACTGATTCGTCAGCGTTTTAGCCGGCGCAGCGCGGCGGTCACCGGGCTGTGGGCGGGCGCACTGATGGGCGGCGGCGGACTGGGCGCGGCGCTGTCGCCGTGGCTCAGCGCGCAGCTTGGCGTACCGCTGGCGCTCAGCGGCTGGGCGCTGCCGGTGCTGCTGGCTATCCTGCTGTGGCTACGGGTGCGCGTGCCTGCCGCGCCGGATGCCGCGCAGGTAACGCTGCCGCCGCTGTGGCGTAAGCCGCGCGCCTGGTCGCTGGCGCTGAGCTTTGGCCTGGTCAATGGCGGCTATGCCACCTGCGTGGCCTGGCTGCCGGATGCGTATCACCGGCTGGGCTGGTCGGCGCAGGCCGGCGGCTCGCTGCTGGGCGTGATGATTCTGAGCCAGGTTGCCGGCGCGCTGCTGATGCCGCTGCTCGCGCGCGGTGCCGATCGCCGTCCGCAGCTGATTGTCAGTCTGCTGTGCCAGCTGGCCGGGATGAGCGGGTTTCTTTTTGCGCCACTGCTGGCGCCGTGGCTGTGGGCCGCCATCGCCGGCTTCGGTCTCGGTGCCGCGTTCCCGCTGGCGATGGTGCTGGCGCTCGATCATCTGCCGCAGCCGCAGGCAGGCGCGCGGCTGGTGGCCTTCATGCAGGGCGCAGGATTCATCATCGCCGGCTGCATGCCGTTTATTGCCGGTCAGTTGCAGGTGCTCACCCACAGCTTTGCCAGCGTCTGGCTGATGCAGGGCGTCGTGACGCTGGGGCTGATCGGGCTCAATCTGCGCTTTCACCCGCGCAGCTATGCACGCGCCTTTGGTTCTGCTGTACGCTAATTGGTCCTACCAATGTTATAAAAATGTAGCCACATGGTCACATAACACGAAAAATCACGCCTGCCGCGTTGCTTTGGGTTAACAATGCATTAACTATCTGGAGCCAGAAAGCCCGTCAGCCGCAATGTGGTCCTACCAATTGTGGTGCGGAACCGGGCAACAATCTGCGGCGCACGCCTGCTTTTGCCGATGCGCCGCATCCCTCTGGTGACCTCTGGAGAAACGGCATGCAGGTGTGGCAACAAAACTACGATCCGCTCAACAATTTGTGGCTATCCAGCCTGGTGGCGGTGATCCCGATTGTTTTTTTCTTCTTCGCGCTGATTAAGCTCAAGCTGAAGGGCTATCAGGCCGGTACGATCACCGTGGTGCTGGCGCTGCTGGTGGCGCTGTTGCTGTACGGCATGCCGGTGCCCCAGGCGCTGGCGTCGGTGGCGTATGGTTTTTTATACGGCCTGTGGCCGATTGCCTGGATCATCGTGGCGGCGGTGTTTGTCTACAAGATCTCGGTGAAAACCGGCCAGTTCGATATCATTCGCGCCTCGATTCTCTCCATCACGCCAGACCAGCGTTTGCAGATGCTGATCGTCGGCTTCTCGTTTGGCGCGTTTTTAGAGGGCGCGGCAGGCTTTGGGGCACCGGTGGCGATCACCGCCGCACTGCTGGTCGGGCTGGGCTTTAACCCGCTCTATGCCGCCGGCCTGTGCCTGATCGTCAACACCGCGCCGGTGGCATTCGGCGCGATGGGGATTCCGATCATCGTCGCCGGTCAGGTCACCGGGCTGGACAGCTTCCAGATTGGCCAGATGGCGGGACGCCAGCTGCCGTTTCTCACCCTCATCGTGCTGTTCTGGATCATGGCGATCATGGATGGCTGGCGCGGCATCAAAGAGACCTGGCCGGCGGTGATGGTGGCCGGCGGCTCGTTTGCCATCGCCCAGTACCTCAGCTCTAACTTCCTTGGCCCGGAGCTGCCGGACATCATTTCGTCGCTGGCTTCGCTGATCTGCCTGACGCTGTTTCTGCGCCGCTGGCAGCCGGTGCGCATCTTCCGCTTTAAAGAGCCCGCGCCAGAGGCTGCGCCCTCAGGGACGCAACGCTACACGCTGGGGCAGATTGTGCGTGCCTGGATGCCGTTCCTGTTCCTTACCGCGACCGTAACGCTGTGGAGTATTCCGCCGTTTAAAGCGCTGTTCGCTAAAGGCGGCGCGCTGTATGACTGGGTGTTTAGCGTGCCAGTGCCGCTGCTGCACGAGCTGGTGGCACGCATGCCGCCGGTAGTGAGCGCAGCAACGCCGTATGCGGCGCTGTTCAAATTTGACGTGGTCTCCGCCACCGGCACTGCGATTCTGCTGGCGGCGGTGATTTCGGTGATTTTCCTGCGTATGAAGCCGGCGGCGGCGCTGCGCACCTTTGGCGAAACCCTGAAGGAACTGGCGCTGCCGATCTATTCCATCGGCATGGTGCTGGCCTTTGCGTTCATCTCAAACTACTCCGGGCTGTCGGCCACGCTGGCCCTGGCGCTGGCGCACACCGGCCAGGCCTTCACCTTCTTCTCGCCGTTCCTCGGCTGGCTGGGCGTCTTTCTGACCGGCTCCGATACCTCTTCCAACGCGCTGTTCGCCGCGCTGCAGGCGACCACCGCACAGCAGATTGGAGTGTCGGATGTGCTGCTGGTGGCCGCCAATACCACCGGTGGCGTCACCGGTAAAATGATTTCGCCGCAGTCGATCGCCATCGCCTGCGCCGCCGTGGGGCTGGTGGGGCGCGAGTCCGATCTGTTCCGGTTTACCGTTAAACACAGCCTGATTTTTACCTGTATGGTCGGCGTGATCACCACGCTGCAGGCGTATGTCTTTACCTGGATGATTCCATGACTGAACCCACACCGCGGCTGGCGGATACGCTGCGCGCGCGTCTTGGCGCCTGGATTGAAGAGCATCAGCTGAAACCCGGCATGCGTTTACCTTCGGAGCGTGCGCTGGCCGCCCGCTTCGGCGTGTCGCGCTCGTCGGTGCGTGAGGCCATCCAGCAGCTGATCAGCAGTGGCGTGCTGATCAGTAAACGCGGCGGCGGTACCTGGCTGTGCGAGCCGCAGGAGCCGTGGTCAGAACAGCGCATCGTCGAGCCGATTCGTCAGTTGCTGGCCGCCGATCCTGACTACCGCTGGGATATTCTTGAGGCGCGCCACGCGATTGAGGCCAGCACCGCCTGGCACGCCGCGCAACGCGCCACCGAGGCGGATAAAGAGCGGCTGCGCTATGCCTTTGACGCGCTGATACAAATGAACGACTGCGACGATCCCGAACTGGCCGCGCAGGCGGATCTGCGCTTCCACCTCGCCATTGCCGAAGCCTCGCATAATCTGGTGCTACTGCAGACCATGCGCGGATTTTTTGATCTGCTGCAATCCTCCGTGCTGCACAGCCGCCAGCGTATGTACACCCAGCCGGTGATCTTCAACCAGCTCAACGCCCAGCATCAGGCGATGTTCGATGCGGTGATGGCGGGCGACGCCGACGCGGCGCGTCAGGCGGCGATGGATCACCTCGGCTTTGTTCACACCACCATGAAAACGCTGCATGAAGACGAAGCGCGCCAGGCCCGCATCACGCGGTTACCGGGCGCCACGCAGGCTACCCGTAAGGAAGACAACTGATGATTATTTCTGCTGCCAGTGACTATCGCGCCGCGGCGCAACGTATCCTGCCGCCATTCCTGTTTCACTATCTGGACGGCGGAGCCTACGCAGAACATACCCTGAAGCGCAACGTGGCCGATCTCTCTGACGTGGCGCTGCGCCAGCGCGTGCTGAAAAACATGGCTGAGCTGAGTCTGGAAACGCGGCTGTTTAATGAAACATTGTCGATGCCGGTGGCGCTGGCGCCGGTCGGCCTGTGCGGCATGTACGCGCGACGCGGTGAAGTGCAGGCGGCGCGTGCGGCAGCCAATCGCGGCATTCCGTTTACCCTGTCGACGGTGTCGCTGTGCCCGATAGAAGAGGTGGCACCGGCGATTAACCGTCCGATGTGGTTTCAGCTGTATGTGCTGCGCGATCGCGGCTTTATGCGTAACGCGCTGGAGCGGGCCAAAGCGGCAGGCTGCTCGACGCTGGTGTTCACCGTCGATATGCCGACGCCGGGCGCGCGCTACCGCGATGCGCACTCCGGCATGAGCGGCCCGCATGCCGCGCTGCGCCGTTACTGGCAGGCGGTCACCCATCCGCAGTGGGCATGGGACGTCGGGCTGCACGGGCGTCCGCACGATCTCGGCAATATCTCCACGTACCTTGGTAACCCTACCGGACTGGAAGATTATATCGGCTGGCTGGCGAACAATTTCGACCCGTCGATCTCGTGGCAGGATCTGGAGTGGATTCGCGAATTCTGGGAAGGGCCGATGGTGATCAAAGGCATTCTCGACCCGGAAGATGCGCGCGATGCGGTGCGTTTTGGCGCCGATGGCATCGTGGTCTCCAACCACGGCGGACGTCAGCTGGATGGCGTGCTGTCGTCGGCGCGCGCGCTGCCGGCCATCGCCGACGCGGTAAAGGGCGACATCACCATTCTGGCCGACAGCGGCATTCGTAACGGGCTGGATGTGGTGCGCATGATTGCGCTGGGGGCTGACAGCGTGCTGCTGGGACGCGCGTTTATCTATGCGCTGGCGACGCACGGCCAGCGCGGCGTGGAGAATCTGCTGAGTCTGGTTGAGAAAGAGATGAGGGTGGCGATGACGCTGACCGGCGCGAAAACCATTGCGGACATCACCCAGGATTCGCTGGTGCAGGCGAATGCGCTGCTGAGCGAAGCCGGACTCAGCCCGGCGCGCCCGCACGCGGTGCGCTAAGCCAGGCAAAGCGCCGGCTCTTGTCTATACTGAATAGCTGTCTGACTAACAGGAGGAATGACATGACCATTCATAAGAAAGGATCGGCCCATTGGGAAGGCGACATCAAAGGCAAAGGCACGGTTAGCACTGAAAGCGGCGTGCTCAGCAACCAGCCATACGGTTTTAACACCCGTTTTGAAGGCGAGAAGGGCACCAATCCGGAAGAGCTGATTGGCGCGGCACACGCCGCCTGCTTCTCCATGGCGCTGTCGCTGATGCTGGGCCAGGCCGGTCATCCACCGAAAAGCATCGACACCACCGCCGATGTTTCACTGGACAAAAAGGGCGACGGCTTCGCCATCACCAAAATTGCCCTCAACAGCACCATTGCGCTGCCGGGCATCGATGATGCCAAATTTGATGAAATCATTCAGAAAGCCAAAGCCGGCTGCCCGGTGTCTCAGGTGCTGAATGCCGAAATCACCCTCGACTATACGCTGAATAATTAATCGCCCTCACGGGTGACCAGCGGTAGACTATGCGATGCGCCTGCGGGCGCATCGTTGCTTTCTGCTGTCTGGAGGAGACGTGGCAAAAAAACTGGCTGCGACAAAACACTGGAAGATGATTGTGGTGTTGCTGTGCATCTGCGGCGCGCTGATGCTGATTCGCTGGGCGGCGATGATATGGGGCTAAAGGATTGGGTATGCCGCCACAAGCTCGGGGTGCTGGTGATGATTATTCTGGTGCTGGAACTGGTGCACTACCTGCTGACGGCCTCGTGGCTGCCATGGCAGTTCTGACGCCTCAGGCATATTCGCCGTCATGCTCATGCTGGCGCAGATTGCGCACGCTGCTGCGCGCAATGCGGTAGGCCTTGCGCGGATCGCCCGCGACAAATTCAAAGGTGGGCGAATAGTAAAACGGCAGCCAGCCGCCGAAGCCGCTCTCCCACTCCCAGCGCACCGGACAGGGCCAGAGAATGCCGTCATACAAAATGTAATAAACCCAGCGTCCGTTGGGACGACGGGGGCGAGTTTTTTTCATGGGATTCACAACTGTAATAGTGTAAAGCAGCTTATATTTTGAACGCTGCGGGCCCAGGTTGCAATGCCGTCTGGCTGTTTTTTATGCAATTGATGACACACTGGCACCGAATTAACGGTGCACTTCCCCACAAAGCAGCACCACGTTCGGCCGGACTTTATGGATGCGATCGGCCATCTGTTCGCAGGCCACTTTCGTGGGGTAAATCCGCTCCGACACCGGCAGGGCATCACAGGCATCGTGGCCGCAGGCACTCACTAACAAGACAAAACCAATCAACATAACCGACTCCTTCTGCACCATTCCCGTGGTACGGAATGTGTGGCTGTGTGTTCCTTTTTTTGATCCAGTATAGCTAAACGCCTCAGGCGTCAATGAACAGCCTGAGCGGCTTTTTTGTCCGAACAGAATGATGATAACCAGCGCCACGCCCATTAGCAGCACAATCTGGGCTAAACTGTGCGGCACTGACAACAATAAGGAGTGATATCTGATGTCTCATGAAATTGCCCATCCGGCCAGCAGCCCAAAACAGGCCGCCCTGCAACTGGTCATCGAACTGGTGCGCGCCGGTAAACTGAGCCCGCTGCACGGCGATGCTTCCAATATGATCTCCATCTACGAACAGTTCAAGGCACACTTCGAAGCCGACAAGCAAAAAGATTCCGCCATCTCCTGACGATCTGCCCCCGGTGGCGCGCTGTGTCTGGCCGCGCCACTGTTCCCCGACTTTCACATAATCTCTTCCGTTTATTATTGCATCCCGATTAAATTTGCAGTGCGCTTTTTGATATTTCTCACAGATCCGTAACGCAAATCTGAAACCGGTTGCAGAAAATCTTTAGCGCGGGTATTCGTTAATTAAACCCCACACTGAGGATTGAATGATGCCAAAGATTCTACTCTGCTGCGCCGCCGGAATGTCCACCAGCATGGTGGTGCAGAAAATGGAGAAGGCCGCCAAAGAGAAGGGCGTCGAGGTTGAGATAAAAGCCGTTGGCATTGAAGAGTTTAACGATCAGATCGCGAACTTTGACTGTTGCCTGCTCGGGCCGCAGATTAAATACAAACTGGCGGACTTCCAGCCGCTGGCGCAGCAGCTAAATAAGCCTATCACTGTGATTAATAGCATGGATTACGGCATGATGAATGGCGCGAAAATATTAGATGATTCGCTAAAGCTGATTCACGCCTGACGATTGTTCCGAAAATAAAATAATTGTTTACGCCTGTGCGCTATTGCACAGGCTTATTCTGTTGTTGCCTGATGCAAGGAGCTCGCCGATGAGCAGCATAAGCGAATCGTTATTTGGTGTGATTGAAAACCGCATCAGCCCGCTGGCCGGACGCCTCTCCAGCCAGCGCCATGTGATTGCCATCCGTGATGGATTCATCGCCTCGATGCCGTTTCTGATTGTGGGCTCATTTATGCTGCTGTTTGCCCATCCGCCGTTCTCAGCTGACAGCTCATGGGCGTTTGCCCAGTGGTGGCTCGGTATGGTGCGCGCGCATGAAGCGCAAATCATGATGCCTTATAACATGACCATGGGCATCATGGCGCTGTATATCGCCAGCGCCATCGCCTATAACCTGGCGAACAGCTACAAAATGAACGGCTTTATGGCGGCCAGCCTGGCGCTGATGGCGTTTCTGGTGGTGGCCGCGCCCCAGAGCAACGGCACGCTGCCGGTTGGCTCACTCGGCGGCGAGGGCATTTTCACCGCGATTCTGGTGGCGCTGTTCGCCACTGAGCTGATGCACTTCCTGCAAAAGCACAACATCGGCTTTAAGCTGCCGGAGCAGGTGCCGCCCAAAATTCGTCAGTCGTTCGATCTGCTGATCCCGATCATCGCCATCTTCATCACGCTGTTTCCGCTCAGCCTGTGGGTGCAGGCGCAGTTTGGCCTGCTGCTGCCGCAGGCGATCATGGCGCTGTTCGCACCGATTATCTCCGCCTCGGATTCGTTACCGGCGGTGCTGGTGGCGGTGCTGCTGTGCCACATGCTGTGGTTCGCCGGCATTCACGGTGCGGTGATTGTCGGCGGCATTCTGCAGGCGTTCTGGCTGACTAACCTCGGTCTCAACCAGCAGGCGCTTAACGCAGGTGAGCCGATCACGCACGTGTTTATCGAGCCGTTCTGGCAGTTTTTCATCGTTATTGGCGGCTCCGGTTCCACCATGGGGCTGGTGCTGCTCTACCTGCGCAGCCGCTCGGCGCATCTGCGCTCGATTGGCAAGCTGAGCATTGTGCCCAGCATGTTCAACATCAACGAGCCGGTCATCTTCGGTTCGCCGGTGGTGATGAATCCGATTCTGTTCATTCCGTTTATCTGCGCGCCGTTAGTCAACGCCACGCTCGCCTGGACAGCCACCAAAACCCACCTGATTAACCACGTGGTGTCGCTGGCCCCCTGGACCACGCCGGCACCGATCGGGGCGGCCTGGTCGACCGGCTGGGACTGGCGCGTCATCGTGCTGATTGCCGTGCTGGTAACCATCGCCACGCTGATTTACTACCCGTTTTTCAAAATTTATGAGCGGCAACTGCTGCAGCAGGAGCTTGAGCAGGCCGCTGCAGCGCAACCGGTTAAGGAGGCATGATGGAAATTGATGAGAGCACGGTCATGGAACTGATTATTCAGGCGGGAGAAGCGCGCTCCTGCTCAATGGAAGCGCTGTGCGCGGCGCGGCGCAAAGAGTGGCCACGCGCCGATGCGTTGCTGAGCGAAGCCAGCGAGGCGGCCAGAGCCGCGCACCGTATCCAGACCGAATTGATTGGTGCTGACGAAGGCTGCGGCAAAATTCCGGTCAATCTGATCATGGTGCATGCGCAGGATCACCTGATGAACGCCATGCTGTGCCGTGAACTGGCGGAAGAGATCATCCAGCTGCGGCGCGAGCTGGCTGCGGACTAACAAGGAGGCAGTATGCAACATCCTAACCCCGGTGCGTTTCCGCACGGCTTTCTGTGGGGCGCTTCAACCTCGGCGTATCAGGTCGAGGGTGCCTGGAACGAAGACGGCAAAGGGCCGTCGGTGATCGATAAAGGCCATTTTCCTGAGGGGATGACGGATTTCACCGTCACCAGCGATCACTATCATCGCTTCCGGGAAGATATCGCGCTGCTGGCGGAGCTGGGCCTGAAAACCTATCGATTCTCCATCGCCTGGAGCCGCATCTATCCGCAGGGTGACGGCGAGCTGAATCCGGCGGGCATTGCGTTTTATCAGCAACTGATTGATGAAATTTGCCGCCACGGCATTGAGCCGCTGGTCACGCTCTATCACTTCGACCTGCCGTGGGCGCTGCAGCAGGATGGCGGCTGGTCAAACCGGCGCACCGTGACCGCTTTTGAGCGCTTCGCCATCACCTGTTTCGAGCACTATGGCGACCGGGTGAAATACTGGCTGACCATCAATGAACAGAACATGATGATCCTCAAAGGCGAGGTGATTGGCACGCTGCCGGCCGGCACGGTGGATGCGCAGAAAACGCTGTATCAGCAGAACCACCATATGATGCTGGCGCAGGCTAAAGCGATGATTGCCTGTCACCAGCGCTTGCCGCAGGCCAAAATTGGCCCGGCACCGAACATCTCCTGTATCTATGCCGCCAGCGCCAGACCGGAAGATGTGCTGGCCGCCGATAACTTTTCAGCGATCCGCAACTGGCTCTACCTCGACCTGGCGGTACACGGCCATTACAACAACGTGGTGTGGGCGTTTCTGCAGCAGCGCGGCTGGCTGCCGCACATTGAGGCGGAGGATATGGCGACCATCGCCGCCGGCCAGCCGGACTTTATCGCCTTCAACTATTATGCATCGGCCACCGTCAGTGCTGACATGCCTGAGGTGGCGCGCGGTGAGCTGAACAGCAAGCAGCAGGCCGACCAGCAGATGGCCGGCATCGACAAATCGGTGTACGTCGGCTGCAACAATCCGCATCTGCAGCAGAATCAGTTTGGCTGGTATATCGATCCGGTCGGTTTCCGCATTACCGCGCGCGAGATCTACGCGCGCTATCGGCTGCCGCTGATTGTGACAGAAAATGGTCTCGGCGCGTTCGACACGCTGGAGGCGGGCAATAAGGTGTATGACGACTACCGCATTGCCTATCTGCGCGAGCATATCGCTCAGCTGCGGCTGGCAATTGCCGATGGCGTCGAGCTGTTCGGCTACTGTCCGTGGTCGGCCATCGATCTGGTCAGCACCCATCAGGGCATCAGCAAACGCTACGGCTTTATCTACGTTAACCGCGATGAACACGATCTGCGCGATCTGGCGCGCTATCGCAAGAAGAGCTTTTTCTGGTATCAGCAGTTGATCCGCAATAACGGTGCACAGCCTGATGCGGAGGTGGAATACTAACGCGCGGCGCGGCGGCATCCCGACTGGGTCGCCGCCGCGCCAGCAGCGTGATTAGTGGTGTTGTCCCGCCATCAGCACATATTTTACCTGCACATACTCTTCAATACCGTAATGGCCGCCCTCACGGCCGTAGCCGGAGTGCTTGATACCGCCAAACGGCACTGATGCCGTACCGACTGAGCCGGAATTGAGGATCACCATGCCGGCTTCCAGTTTTTTCGACAGGCGGAAAGCGCGGCCAACGTCCCGCGTCCACGCATAGGCCACCAGACCGTATTCGGTGTCGTTAGCGCAGCGAATCACCTGCTCTTCATCACTGAAACGGTACAGGGCAAATACCGGTCCGAAAATCTCGGTGTTGTGCACGGCAAACGAGGCGTCCAGATCGCACAGGATGGTCGGCTCATAGAACAGCCCGCCCTTCGCGTGTGGCTTGCCGCCGAGGCGCAGCGTCGCCCCCTGCGCTACTGCATCATCCACCAGCGCGGTGACTTTATCGAGCGCCATGCGGTTAATCAGCGGGCCAACCACAAATTCCTGCTGCATACCCTGATCGACACGGATCTCACTGACTGTTTTCACCAGTTGCTGCACAAAGGCATCGTAAATCGCGTCATGCACAAAGATGCGGTTAGGCGAAATACACACCTGGCCGGAGTTACGCAGTTTGGCGCTGACCAGCCCGGCCACGCTCTCTTCCAGCGGGCTGTCGGCGAACACGATAAACGGCGCGTTGCCGCCCAGCTCCATGGTCATCTTTTTCAGCGTGGCCCCGCACTGCTGCGCCAGCAGTTTGCCGACGCGGGTAGATCCCGTGAAGGAGATTTTGTGGATGCGCGTATCGCTGGTAAAAGCTTCGCCGATGGCTTGCGGATCGCCGGTCACCATCTCAAACACGCCAGCGGGAATACCGGCCTGACGTGCATACTCCAGCAGTTTATACGCGGTAAGCGGCGTCTCTTCTGCCGGTTTGATGATCATAGTGCAGCCCGCGGCCAGCGCGGTAGCAATTTTGCGGGTGATCATCATAAACGGGAAGTTCCACGGCGTGATGGCCGCGGTCGGGCCGACCGGCTCTTTTACCACCAGCACGGAGGCGTTAGCATCGTGCGACGGCAGGGTATCACCGTTGACGCGTTTGGCCTCTTCCGCATACCACTCAATAAAGCCGAGACCGTACTCGATTTCGCCCAGCGCTTCGCTCAGGCATTTGCCGTTCTCCCTGACCATCAGTTCAGCAAACAGGTGCTTATCGGCGCGTACCAGATCGTACCAGCCACGCAGCAGGTCGCTGCGCTGTTTCGCGCTTTTTGCCGCCCATGCCGGAAACGCGGCACAGGTGCGATCGATAGCGGCCGCGACCTCGTCGTGGCGCATGAACGGTGCTTCGCCGACGAGGCTGCCGTCGGCAGGATTGGTGACTTTAATCATTCCAGTGTGCTCCAGTGTCAGAATCAATGTGACAACCTGGCAGTCAGCGTTATCGGGCTGGCTGCCGCTGTGCAGAAATGATGCGCGTCTGGCCTTTTCGCCACAATCGATTAAAATTGCTCCATCATTGAGAAAAACTGAACGGTTAACTGATGCGTGATTTGCCACCCCTGAATGCCTTGCTGGCGTTTGAATATGTCGCCCGTAGCGGCAGCGTGCGGGCAGCGGCTGATGGCCTGTCGGTGACGCCAGGCGCGGTGAGTCGTCAGATTCGTCTGCTGGAAGAGTACTTTGGCACGGCGCTGTTTCAGCGTCAGGGGCGCGGGCTGGTACTGACGCTGCCCGGCAATGCCTATTTTCTGCAAATCAGCCAGCACCTCGACGGTATTCGCCAGGCGAGCGCCACGCTGCAGCGCAATGCCGGCCGCACGGTCATCCGGCTGCACTCCTTCACCACCTTCGCCACCCGCTGGCTTATTCCGCGGCTGGCACAGTTTCAGCTGGCGCATCCGGCGATTGACGTGCGCCTGACGACCGCGTCGGAATGGGACGATACGGTGGATTGCGACGCAGCGATTCGGCTTGGTGACGGTACGTGGCCGCAGCAGCACGCCACGCCGCTGGTGAAAAACGTGATGGTGCCGGTGTGCCGTCCGACGGCTGACCGGCGCGCCAGCATGCATCTGGCCGGGCTGGCGCAGCATACCCTGCTGCTGGTGCGCGGACGTCCTGATGACTGGCAGCGCTGGTGCGAAGCATTTGGCGTGGAAATGGACGCGCTGCCGCACCGGCGGCAGATGGAAAGTTCGGCGCTAGCCTATCAGGCCGCCCTTGAAGGGCAGGGGATTGCGCTGGCGCAGCGCGTGCTGGTGGAAGCGGAGCTGAAGGCGGGCACGCTGATCGCCATGGAGGATTACCAGCTGGACTGTGGCCGGCACACCTATTACCTGGTGCGCCCGCAGGAGAGCGTTAAGGCTGCTACGCTACAGCAGCTGGAGCAGTGGCTGATCACGCAGGATGCTGGCGAGGCGTTATGAGCGGCGAAACGGTCCATCGGCCACGGAAGCGCGCTCAATCAGCCGTCCGCTGAAGGGCGGCAGGGGCGCAATCGCTTCGCCCTCGAGCATCGCCACCAGCTGCGCCAGCGTGTGCTGAATCATTTCCGCCACCGGCACGTGAACCGTCGTGAGCGGCGGCAGGAAAAATTCGGCCATGCGAATATCATCAAAGCCCATCAGCGATACATCCTGCGGCAGCCGTTTGCCCGCCGCATTCAGCGCCAGCGCGGCACCAATCGCCATATCGTCATTGCTGGCCATCAGCGCGCTGAACGGTACGCCGGCACTCAGCAGCTGGCGTGCCGCCGCCTGACCACTCTCCGGCGTCCACGCGCCCGGCAGTACGCGCTCTGCGTCATAAGGCAGCTGATGATCGGCCAGCGCCTGCTGATAGCCAGCCAGACGCGCGGCGGCGGTGGGCGATCCCGCCAGTCCGGTGATAAACGCGATGTCATGGTGACCGCGCGTAATCAGGTAGTTCACCGCATCACGGGTATTTTGCTGGTGCGAAGCCCACACGCAGTTCGCCGCGTGCTGCGTCAGACGGCGGTTAACCACCATGATCGGGATATCGTGCTGGTCGATGATCGCTTCCAGCGCGGCGGTGTCGAGAAAACGCGGGTAGATAATGATGGCGTCGCAGCGCAGATCGAGCAGAAACTCAATTGCCGCGCGCTCATCGTCAGCGCTGGTTTTGCCATCGGCGAGGATCAGCTGGCGGCCATAGTTATTGGTCAGCGTGGCCGTCTGGTACAGCAGCTCGCTGAAATAGGGGCCGTTAAACAGCGAATGGGTGACGATCAGGCCGATATTCTGCGATTTTTGCGTCGCCAGACTGCGCGCCAGCAGATTCGGGCGGTAGCCGGTTTCTTCAATCGCCTGAAACACTTTCTGCTGCGTGGATTTGCTGACATAGCGGTTGCCCGCCAGCACGCGCGACACGGTGGCTTTAGAAACGCCCGCTTTGCGGGCCACATCCAGCATAGTAATCATCAGCGCTTCGACCATCATTCCTGCAGGCTAAAAAGCGATAGTACCTGAAAATGCAGGGAAATTAATGGCATCGTTAGCAAACAGTGAGGGGGATCAGGCGTAGAACCAGGCGGGCAGGATGGCGATCAGGTTATTCAGCGTATGCAGAAAAATCGGCAGCGCCAGGCTGTTGCTGCGCAGACGCGCGTAGCACAGCAGCAGCGAGAACAGCGTCAGCGCAACGATGGTTTCCCAGTGCACGTACTGCGTGTGCAACGCGGCGAACAGCAGCGATGTGAGCAACATGCAGGCAAAACGGCTTTTGGGCGCCCACAGCAAAAACGCCTGCAGCAGAAAGCCGCGGAACAGCACCTCTTCAAACACCGGCGCCAGCAGCACGGCGGTGAGCAGCAGAATCAGCATTGAGCTGCGTCCCTGCTGGCTCTGTTCAATCAGCCAGCCTTCCGGCTGCAGGAACTGCGTCTGCGCCACCATCAGCACAAACAGCGCGCCGATAAACAGCAGTGCCTGGCCGGGACGTAGAAAGCCCAGAGGAATGTCGCTGCGGCGCTGGCAGTAGAAACGGTACAGGGGATAAATCACGGCAAATTCAAACAGGCACAGCACTGGCACCAGCAAGCCGTTATTGCGCAGCGTCCCGTAATTGGGAAACAGCGTAATCAGCATGGTCACGAGGTAATAAACCACAAAGCTACCGACGTAAAACAGGGTCAACGTAACTTTGTCGGATTGGGTGTCCATAGGCGACTCAGCGGGCAGAGGAAGACGCATAGTAGCAACGGCGATCGGTGCTGTCGAGGTGCGTTTGCGGAGATTTTCACCGGTTCAGATACGTCACAATCGCGGCGCTAACCGACCGCCTCATCGCAGACGATGCGCGGCATGGTAGCTTGCGCTTTCATCGCTGACGAGCAGGCGGAGAGGGCATCGAATCACTTATCTGGCGCGGAGGATGCCGCTGGCACCGTTTGGTGCACAACGGCAGAGAGAAAATTAACGAGGCTTAACGCACCCGGACGGCCACGAAGGTCATCACGATGGCGAAGCCGATAAAAATAGCCAGTTCCATCATTATCTCCTCAGAAAAGTCTTAGATAATTGTAGCGTCTGCCCGGGTGATTTTTAGACACAGCGTGCGATTAATCCGAAAATGTGAGCAGGAAATCGCGCCTTTTGTCACGCAATGCGACCAGTCTGCTGGAAAAATTTTCGCATCGGCGGCACGCTTTGTTACTCTCAGGAACCCGCTTGTTCATTATCCAGGAGGAGAAAATTGTGAACCATTATGGAAAAGCGCTGCTGCTGACGGCGATGCTCGCCTTAACGGCCTGTCAGTCAGCCAGTAAAACTGACAGCAGTCACGCCGTCAGCCACGATCCGGAAACCGACCAGTGCGGTGCCTCGCAGTATCAGAACTACCTCGGTCAGCCGCTGAGCGCGCTTGATACCCAGCGCTTTGCCGTACCGGTGCGCGCGATTCCGTGGAACGGTGCCGCCACCATGGACTTCAATCTGCGCCGCCTGAATTTCCTCGGCGATCAGAACGGGAAAATTTCCCGGGTTTACTGCGGGTAACACCAAACGGACACGGCATTGTCATCGGGCTGTCACGGCGGCGGGCGAGGATAGCTGCGCATTACGGAGATTTCCTCGTCACTCTCGAATATGCAATGCTCGTCTTGTTTCTTCCCGCTACGGCGGGAATTTTTTTCGCTATAACCTGCCTGCTGCGCCATATTGCCCCCGCCAAAGCGCGCGTTTAATCGCGGTTCTGCGGCGTCAGGCGTACAGGCAGCAATAACAGACTGACCTTACAGGAGTGACGATGAAATACCTGACCCGAACGCTGTGTTTGACGCTGCTGCTCAGCCCGCTGGCGCAGGCCTCAAGCGAGGCGGCATGGCAGCAGCACGATAAAAACCTGCAGCAGGCATGTGTGCAGGCCAGCGGTCTGAAAGCGGTGAAAGTGGTGGGCAAGCCGATCATGTACGACGACAGCGTTGGCTACGATGCGCTGTTGCTGGAAGGCCGCTATCCGCAAAAGCACATGAAAAATCAGCTGGGGCGGGAACTGTGCCTGTATCAGCGTCAGAGCGGTAAAGCAGTGGTCAGCGAAGCCGACCAGCTGCGGGTGGTGAAATAATCTCCGGGGCCGCTATTTTTGCGGCCCTGCTTCTAACAGCTGCGCCAGCAGGTTGCGGTAACTCTGCAGGCGCTGTTCATCGCCTTCCACTTCCAGCCGGGTAATCACGCGGGCAATCACCGCTTTATTGGTGGCGGGCTGGCCATCATCCATCAGCTCGCGCATGATGGCGGCCAGCAAATCGCTCTCGTGCGGCGCGTGCCAGGCGGGGCTGTTGAAATAGTCGGTAATCGCCCGACTGGCGCTGTCATGGTGCGTTCTCATAGCCGACCTCCGCAGAGACAACGAAGCCTGCCACCCTCGACGGGCAGCAACTGAAAACCTGAATTAAGCATGCGGACTGTCCAGGACGGGCAGCGCCTCGCCAGTGATGACTGGTGATTTTTTAAACATAGATGCGGTGTGGAATATTGTCAGTAACGAATCGTCATATTTTTTCACGTTTGCCGTCTCTCGCGATGCGCTTATCGGGCCTTAGGCCAGGTAACCGCACATAAAGACACTACAAAAGTGAGACATCGCCCTATTTGCTGTGAGCAGAATCACGCCCGGCAGCGAAAAACTGCGTTTTCATCCGCATGCCATGTTTTGCCGTCCGGTAATGTTACGAGGTTGTTAGACTGAACCCTCGTTTCATTTTTTTCTGACATCTGCGCTCATGCTACGCTCCATCGAATCCTGGAAGATCAATCTGATATCCGTCTGGTTTGGCTGCTTTTTTACCGGCCTGGCCATTAGTCAGATCATTCCTTTCCTGCCGCTTTACGTGGAAGAGCTGGGTATCCGTGGCGGCAACGCGCTCAGTATCTGGTCAGGCCTGACCTTCAGTGTCACCTTTATTGTTTCTGCCGCCGTGGCGCCGCTGTGGGGCAGCCTTGCCGATCGCAAAGGGCGCAAGCTGATGCTACTGCGCGCTTCGTTTGGCATGGGCGCGGTGATTCTGCTGCAGGCGTTTGTCACCCAGGCGTGGCAACTGTTGCTGCTGCGCGCGCTGATGGGACTGACGTCCGGTTATATTCCCAACGCCATGGCGCTGGTGGCCGCGCAGGTGCCGCGTGAGCGCAGCGGCTGGGCGCTGAGCTGCGTGTCGACCGGACAAATTGGCGGCGTGATCCTCGGGCCGATGATTGGCGGTCTGCTGGCTGACTGGCTGGGCCTGCGCATGGTGTTTATCGTTACCGCGGTACTGCTGATGGTCAGCTTTCTGGTGACGCTGTTTCTGATTAAGGAGACCGGCTACACGCCGGTGAGCAAGCAGGACAAACTGAGCGGACGCGAGGTGATGCGCAGCCTCGATAATCCACGCCTGATGTTCTGCCTGTTCGTCACCACCATGGTGATTCAGATGTGTAACGGCTCGGTGAATCCTATCCTGACGCTGTTCGTGCGTGAGCTGGCGCCGGATGCGCAGAATATCGCGTTTCTCAGTGGTGTGATTGCCGCGCTGCCCGGCGTGTCGGCACTCATCGCCGCACCGCGTCTCGGCAAACTCGGCGATCGCATCGGTACCCAGCGTATTTTGCTGGCGACCATGATCGCCTCGCTGCTGCTGCTGATTGCCATGTCGTTTGTCACCAGCGCCACGCAGCTGGGCGTCCTGCGCTTTCTGCTCGGCTTTGCCGATGGCGCGATGATGCCGGCGGTGCAAACCCTGCTGGTGCGTCATTCACGCGATAACGTCACCGGCCGTATTTTTGGTTATAACCAGTCGTTCATGTACCTCGGTAACGTCGCCGGACCGCTGCTGGGCGCAGCGGTCTCAGCCGCCACCGGTTACCGCTGGGTATTCTTCGCTACTGCGGTCGTCGTCCTGCTCAATGTGCTGTTGCTGCAGCGCTTCTATCGCCGGCCAAAAACCGAGCTGAAACCCCTTAGCCCGGCGGCCGCCACTAAGCCGGCTGACGCAGCGTCAGCGCATAGTGCCAGCGCCGCTGAGAAAGCAAAAACTCCGGGCTGACGCTCGGGCTCCACGAATCGTCGCCGCCGACGCCCATATGGAAGCCGTCGAGATGCAGCCAGCAGCCGGGTTCGTCCTGCAGCAAATGACGGTGCGAGGTGGCGCGCAGCTGCTCAAGGCTATGGCGGCTAAGCGAGAAGGCAAAGTCGCCGCTGATCTGCCAGCTGCCGCTATCCAGCTGGCGCGTGCCGCAGCGCAAGCCATTCTCACCCGGAAAGACGTAGCCGGTGCTGAGCGCCGCCAGCGGCAGCTGCCAGCGTGAAAACTGCGCCGCCAGCTGGCGATCCGGATAGTTTTCATGAGGCCCCAGTCCCAGCCAGCTCACCTGGTGCGGGACCTGAGCCAGCTGGCAGCGCAGGCCGATGCGCGCGGGCGGCGGCAGACCAGCGGCCTGTTGTACATCGACGCTGATAGTCAGTTCGCCATCGCCGCTGATGCCATAACGCTTATGGCTGGTAAACAGGTGCTGACCCTCACCCAGTACGCGATGCCAGGTTTCAATCTGCACGCCGTGCTGCAGGCTGTCGACCTGCATCGCCAGCAGCTCTGTTTGCAGCCGATCATAGCCCGCGCGTTTCCAGCGCTCGACCCAGGCGTTGGGGTCGATATTGGCAGCTTCGCTGGTGCCGATATCATTATCGATCGGTGCGCGAATAAAGCACTCCTCCAGCGGTGTCAGCATGGTTTCACGATCGTTCACCCACCACTGCAGCAGCGCGCCGCTGCGGCGACAGAAGTGCCAGCGCTGCGTGGGCAGCACCACCGCCACCAGATTGTGATTGGTTTCCAGCTGGGGCGCGCAGGCGCTGAGCGGCGGCAACGTAACCGGCAGTGCGGCCGGCAGCGCCCACTGATCCCAGGCCACGCGATGATCCGCCTCAGACCAGGGCGTGGCGGCGATCTGATGCACCGCGAGGTTGAGCCACGCTTCACCCTGCAGCGTTTCAGGCGCGGGCACGGTAAAGGTGTGGCTGCCTTCGGCATCGAGATCCAGCACCCATTCACCGCGCGCGAGGGTTACACCGTCCTGCTCAATCCACCAGCGCAGCCGTTCGTTGTCGCTGCGGCGGAATAAATATTCGCTGGTGACGGTCACGCGATACGCATCGCCGGGATCGCGCGTAAACCGGAAAAACTGCTGGGCGCGCTGTGCTTCAAACAGCGCCGGATGCGGCGTGCGATCGGCAAACACCAGCCCGTTCATGCAGAACTGGCGATCGTTGGGCGTGTCACCGAAATCGCCGCCGTACGCCTGCCACGGCTGGCCGTGTTCGTCATAGCGCGTCAGGCTTTGATCGACCCAGTCCCAGACGAAGCCACCCTGCAGCCGCGGAAACTGGCGAAATGCCTGCCAGTATTTGGCAAAGCCACCAAAGCTGTTTCCCATCGCATGGGCGTATTCACACAGAATCAGCGGACGCGCTTCATCCGGCAGGCTGATCCATTTTTTCAGTGACCACTTCGGCACCGCCGGGAAGGGCTGGTCCTGATCGACGCGCGCATACATCGGGCACAGAATATCGGTGGCCGCCGTGTTGGCACCGCCGCCTTCATACTGTACCGGGCGCGTGCTATCGCTGCTTTTCACCCAGCGGTACAGCGCATCGTGCGTGCTGCCGTGGCCGGACTCATTGCCCAGCGACCAGATGATGATGCAGGCATGGTTACGATCGCGTTGCACCATGCGCGTTACGCGTTCGCTATAGGCGGCAAACCAGCGCGGGTCGTCGGAGAGGCGGTTCATCGGCTGCATGCCGTGCGTTTCGATATTGGCTTCGTCAACCACGTACAGGCCGTACTCATCGCACAGCCGATACCACAGCGGATGGTTAGGATAGTGAGCGCAGCGCACCGCGTTAAAGTTGTGGCGCTTCATCAGTTCAATGTCCTGACGCATGCTGGCTTCATCCACCACCTGACCGCGTTCGGGATGGTGCTCATGACGATTAACGCCGCGTATCAGCAGCGGCTTACCGTTGAGGCACAGCTGGCCGTGCTCAATGCTGACGCGACGGAAACCCACATCATAAGCTTCGGCTTCAATCACCTCGCCGGCATCATCAAGCAGCGTGACTACCGCGCGGTAGAGATGAGGCGTTTCGGCGCTCCACAACAGCGGTTGCCGCACCGGCAACACCAGCAGGGTACGTTCCGGATAGTGGCCACGTTCATCAATGATGGCGCTGCCCGGCGGCTGTTCGTGCTGCGCAATACAGTCGCCGTTGCGCCATAGCGTGACGCGTACCCGACACTGACTGAGCGGGCGCGTGCCGGCATGGATTTTGACACTCACCCGTAAATCGCCGCGCAGATATTCCGGGCTGAGCGCGGTTTCGAGCTGCACATCGCTCAGGCGGGTGTCCGGTTTGTGCAGCAGCGTCACGTCGCGGAAAATGCCGCTCATGCGCCACATGTCCTGATCTTCCAGATAACTGCCGTCGCTCCAGCGCAGCACCATGACCGCCAGACGGTTGTTTCCCGGCTGCAGCGCGTGGCTGAGATCAAATTCGGCGGGTAAGCGGCTATCCTGCGAATAGCCCATCCACTGTCCGTTGCACCACAAATGAAAGGCCGAGCTGACACCATCGAAGATGATGCGCGTCTGTCCCTGGCTTAACCAGCCGTCATCAACTTTAAATGTGAGCGAGTAACATCCGGTGGGGTTCTCACGTGGCACCAAAGGGGGATTGACCGGAATGGGATACTGCACGTTGGTATAAATGGGCGCGTCGTAGCCGTGCAACTGCCAGTTGGCAGGCACCGGCAGCGTTGCGGCGTCCGGTAAGTCCTGTAGCAGCCAGCTGTGCGGCACCGCTTCCGGCGCGGTAAAATAGCTGAAGGCCCACTGACCATTCAGCCGCTGCTGCGCAGGTGAGGAATGGCCATCGCGCGCGCTGACTTCATCGCGCCAGCTGGCAAAGGGTGGATGCGCGTCCAGGCGATGCAGGTTGGTAATAACCGGGTTTTCCCAGTCACGGCGCGCCAGCACTTCACTCAGAGAAACAGCCGCTAAGGTCATAGTGAGATCTCATTAATTGTATTGCGCTCACATTGCGTGAAAGGGCGTTAGCTGTAAAGACGCAGCGCGCAATTTTGTTACTGCGCGCACAGCGAGCAGCACTGACGTTTGCGGCATAGCGTTGGCTGTAACTTAAGCTGATGGATTGAGCGGTCTGTGAGGCTTTTTTAGCGGTTTCTTGCCACTAAAACGTTAAGCGTGGTGAGCAGGCATGAATAGCGCCGGGTTGCGGAGCATTCTGTATTGTCGTGTTAACCGCCGCTTCATACACTCAGCGCAATTTCAGCAACCTGAGGTCAATATGATCCGTATCGTTAAGCTCGCTGCTGTTGTAGCGCTGGTGTCCGCGTTAAGCGGTTGTCTTTTTCCGCCGCCGGGCGGCGGCGGAGGTTGGGGTGGTCCTGGCGGTGGCGGTCCCGGCCATGGGTATCAGGGTCCGCGTTAATTTAGCGCCAGTGCATAATTAATGCAGCGATGCGAAACGTTTTATCTGCGGCGTATTTTGTCAGTGAAACGTTTCGCCGTTATATATTGAATTTCAGCCACTTTTTTTACGCTTCGGCTAACCATTATTTTTCCTCTGGCCGGCAAAAATTCTTGTTGTTTTAATCCTGCCAATGCTAATTTTTGTTTTCCCATTCTGACTGAGTCCATCGCATGAAAAACCTGATTGCGGAACTCCTGCTCAAGCTGGCAGAAAAAGAAGAAGAGTCTAAAGAATTAGTGGTCCAGGTTGAGGCGCTGGAAATCGTGCTCACCGCCATGCTGCGCAGACTGGATGCCGCCCAGGTTAGCGACATCGCGGCGGGTATTGATCGCGCGATGCCGCCCGCCGCTTCCGTGCAGGAAAATCCGGACGCGCTGATGCTGCGCAATTACGTCGAAAAGTTGCTCAACCACCCGCGTGAATAATCCCGCCGTACGCGCATAGATTTTTTTCCGCTTTGCTTATTCCGTGCCATGCTTAACAGGCAATAATCACACGGAGAAACCGGCAATGAAATCGTGTCTTGTGGCAATAATGGCAGCAGGCCTGCTGCTGGCTGGCGGTGCAGGCGCGGCGGAGAAAACCGCGCAGCAGGAAAAAATGACGCTGTGTAATCAGCATGCAGGCGCGCAAAATCTGAAAGGCGATGCGCGTAAAAGCTTTATGAGCGAATGCCTGAAGAAAGACAGCAAAATGGGCAATATGACGCCGCAGCAGATGAAAATGAAAAGCTGTAATAGCGAAGCAGGAGAGAAAAAACTCAGCGGCGATGCGCGTAAAACCTTTATGAGCAGCTGTCTGAAGAAGAGTGCTTAAACCTCTGGCGGCCTGCGGGCCGCTTTTTTGTGTCCGCACTCGCAGGGTTAACGCGCGAGGTATTTTTTCTGTCATAAACGGCACGCGTTGCCAAAACTTTACAAAATCCTTACATAAAATTCCATTTCTCCCCATCCAGTCTCTCTGACGCTTAACCGTGGCCAGAGCGGCTTTACGTGCAACATAAGGAACCTGTTGTATGGTCGCTGCGATCATTATTGGTGTATTTATTATTAGTGTGCTTTACGCCCACTCACGCGGCGTGGAAAAGCAAAAGTTTTCCCGTCAGTTATTTGATCACTCCACTTTTATGGCGCCGATCAATATGTTTATGACCGGGCTGTCGCGACTGCCGGCTAAACAGCCCTATTTTCCGGTTGAGGATTTTCCTGAACTGCGTCAGCTGACCGATAACTGGCAGGTGATTCGCGATGAAGCCATTCGCCTGCAGGATCACATTAAAGCGGCGCAGACGCATAACGATGCCGGATTTAATACCTTCTTCAGGCGTGGCTGGAAGCGTTTCTATTTAAAATGGTATAGCGATGCACATCCGTCAGCGCGCGAACTCTGTCCGGTAACCACCGAACTGGTGAGCAACATTCCCGGCGTTAAAGCGGCCATGTTTGCTGAACTGCCGCCGGGCAGCCATCTGGGCAAACACCGCGATCCTTATGCCGGTTCGGTGCGCTATCACCTCGGGCTGCAAACGCCGAACGACGATCGCTGCTTTATTGAAGTGGATCGTCAGCGCCACAGCTGGCGCGACGGTCAGGCGGTGATCTTCGACGAAACTTACGTGCACTGGGCGCAGAATGAAAGCGAGCAGACGCGTATCATCCTGTTTTGCGATATCGAGCGGCCAATGAAATGGCGCTGGGCGCAGGCGGTCAATCACTGGGTGGGCTCGACGTTAATGTCAGCAGCGGCGTCGCCCAACGACGAAAACGATCGTACCGGCTTCCTCAACCGCATCTTCAAATACGTTTATGCGCTGCGCGATGCCGGTCAGAACCTGAAGAAACGTAATCGCCGGTTGTATTACTGGGTCAAACATGGACTGATTGTGGCGATTTTCGCGCTGATCATCGTGCCCAGCGTGTTCTTCTGATCCTTTCGTGTCGCTTAAAACGGCGGTTTAACAGTCAGTTAACCGCCGTTTCGCTTTGTTTCTCCTGCTAAATCCTCACGCTTTGCCACACTTACTCTTTGTAAGGAATTGTTGTATCAGACGAATAACCCCGAAGGAGGCGAACCGTGAGCTATCAATCTGTCGTGGAACTCAAGGCGCTGGCGCAGCGTAAACCCACTAAAGTGACCGTCGGCGAAACGGATATGGTGCTGATTCGCGACGGCGACCGCGTGCAGGCGCTGCAGGCAAAATGTCCGCACGCGGGCGCACCGCTGGAGCAGGGCGCAGTGTGCGGCGACAAACTGGTGTGTCCGTGGCATAAGGCGGTGTTTGAGCTGCGCGATGGCAAAATGTGCGAGCCGCTGGCGCTGGCCAATCTCAAACGTTATCCGGTGCGCATTGAACAGGGGCAGGTGCTGATCAATCCGCAGGCGATGTCGCCGGCCAGCGCGCCGGTGGCCCAGGGTGAAGCGCCAGTATGCGTGATTCTCGGCTCAGGGGCGGCGGGCAGTGCCGCGATCTGGACGCTGCGCGATGAAGGCTTTAGCGGCCGGATTGTGCGTATTGAGCGTGAAAGCGACGCCCCTTACGATCGCACCACGCTGAGTAAATTTGTCCCCTCCGGCAAGATGGCCATCGACGAGGTACCCAAGCTGCTGAAACAGGATGTGCTGGGCCCGGTGGTGTGGCTGCAGGGGGAGGTGGTGCAGCTGAAGGCGCAGGAGCAGACGCTGGTGCTGAAAGACGGGCAGCAGGTGAAGTTTGACCAGTTGCTGATCGCGGCCGGCGGCGTGCCGCAGCCGCTTGATATCCCGGGCAAGGATCTGGATGGCGTGCACCTGCTGCGTTCACTGCGCCAGGCCGATGCGCTGATTTCCCAGGTGGATGAGGCGCAGCAGCTGGTGATTATCGGCAACAGTTTTATCGGTATGGAAGTGGCCGGTGCGCTGCGAAACCGTGACATTGATGTCACGGTGGTGGCGCGTCATCCGCTGCCGTTTGCCAGCCAGTTCGGCGAAGAGATTGGCCGTCATTTTTATGAGCTGCACCGCAGCAACGGCGTGAAGTTTGTCGAGGGTGAACCGGAAGCGCTGAGCGGCGAAGGCGCAGTGAGTGGCGTGCGGCTCAAAGGTGGCAAAACCGTGCCAGCCAGCCAGGTGCTGTTTGCCACCGGCATTGTGCCGGCCACCCATTTTATTCACGACCTGCCCTTACAGAAGGATGGCAGCCTGCTGGCCGACAGTCAGCTGCGGGTCAGTGAAAACATCTGGGTCGCGGGGGATATTGCCAGCTATCTCACGCCGCGTGGCGTGCAGCGTATTGAGCACTATCGCGTGGCGCATCAGCAGGGGCGCATTGCCGCGCTGAATATGCTGGGCAAACGCATCATGTACGATCGCGTACCGTTCTTCTGGACTGCGCATTACGGCACTCGCTATGAGTATCTGGGGCATGCAGAGGAGTGGGATGATTATCGCCTGCTGGGATCGCTGCAGGACAAACGCTTCATCGCTTTTTACTGCCAGCAGGGCATGATTGCGGCAGTGTGTTCAGCCGGCATGTATACGCTCACCGCCGCGCTGGTGCACGAGATGCAGCAGCCAATGACGCTGGAACAAGGCCTGGCGCTGTTTGAAGCGTATCAGGGTTAAGGTCAAAGCCAGCACCCAACAGTTCCCTCTCCCGCCTGCGGGAGAGGGTTAGGGTGAGGGGAAACCCGCACCATCACTGCTTACTCAGCGCCTCGGACTTCGCCATGCACTGCTGCATCGCGCCCATCACCGCAGCGCGGAAGCCTTTCTCTTCCAGCACCTTCACCGCTTCAATGGTGGTGCCGCCCGGTGAGCACACCATATCTTTCAGTTCGCCAGGATGTTTGCCGGTCTCAAGCACCATCTGGGCGGAACCTTTTACCGCCTGCGCCGCAAACTGATAAGCCTGCGCCCGCGGCATGCCGCCCAGCACGGCGGCATCAGCCATCGCTTCGATAAACATAAACACGTAAGCCGGTGCCGAGCCGCTGACACCCACCACGGCATGAATCAGATACTCGTTCACCACCGCCGCTTTGCCGAAGCTCTCAAAAATGGTCACCACCTCGTCCACTTCCTGCGGTTCCACCAGCACGTTCGGCGTAATAGAGGTCATGCCTTCATTGACCAGCGACGGCGTATTCGGCATCACGCGGATGATTTTACGGTCGTGGCCGAGCACCGCCGCCAGCGAATCCAGCGTCACACCTGCAGCAATCGACACCACCAGCGCATCTTTCTTCAGCTGGCCGGTCAGATCCTTGAGCACTTTGAGAATCACGTTGGGTTTCACCGCGCCAAACAGAATGTCCACTTCACGGGCCAGACTCTCGACGCTTTCCGCCGCCGTCACGCCATACTGCTGCGCCATCGCCTGGTTGGTGTCGGGTTTTCGATCGTGCACCCAGATATTGGCCGGGGCGATCTGCCCGCTGTTCACCAGGCCGCTGATGATGGCTTTCGCCATATTGCCGCAGCCGACAAACCCGATTTTCTTCTCCAGCATCGCTTTATCCTTAACGTGGTTCGGTTTTCTCAGTGGGTTAGCTTACGTCAGCGGCGGTGAATAACAAGTCGCGCACAAATAACATTTGCCATTCGCGGCCAGCGCGGCAAGATCGCAGGCATTGCCCGTTAATAAGGATTAAACATGTCGATTTGGGTGGATGCCGATGCGTGTCCCAATGTCATCAAAGAGGTGCTGTATCGCGCCGCTGAGCGCACCAAAGTCACCGTGACCTTCGTTGCTAACCAGCCGCTGCGCGTACCGCCGTCGCCGTTTCTGAAAACGCTGCAGGTAGCTGCCGGCTTTGATGTGGCCGATAACGAGATTGTGAAACGCGTGCAGCCGGGCGAGCTGGTGATTACCGGCGATATTCCGCTGGCAGCAGAAGTGCTGGAGAAAGGGGCGGCAGCGCTGAATCCGCGCGGGGAGCGTTACAGCAGCGATACCATTCGCCAGCGTCTGACCATGCGCGATTTTATGGAAACGATGCGCGCCAGCGGCATTCAGAGCGGCGGCCCGTCGGCATTAAGCCCACGTGACCGCCAGCAGTTTGCTAACGAACTGGATAAATGGTTACGTCAGCGTTAATCAGACGAAACTGTCGTCGTCGTCAAAATCACCGCCGCTGCCGAAATCGTTGAAATCATTGTTATCGGCAAAGCTGTTGTTGTCCCAGCCTGAATTGTCATTCAGGAAGGCATTGTTGCTGTCATTGCCGTTGAAGGTGTCCAGATTATCATCCACCTGCGGCAGCGCCGGTTCGTTGATGATATTGACGATCTCTTCCGGCTGCGAATGGTGGAACAGGCTGGTGAGCATGTCCGCCATCACCACACCGCCGGCCACGCCGACAGCCGTTTGCAGTGCGCCACCCAGGAAGCCGGTACCGCGCGCCGGTGCAGCATACTGCTGCTGAGGCGGTGCGGCATATTGTGGCTGTTGCGGTGCGCTGTTCCATGCCGGCTGTTGCGGCTGCGCCGGGCGTGAGCCGCCGCCAAACAGGCTCGACAGGAAACCGCCGCTGCTTTGCTGCGGGGCCTGCTGCTGCGCCTGCGCCAGACGGCTCTCCAGCTCCGATACCTGCGCGTTGAGCTTTTTCATCGCCGCTTCCTGAATCAGGATCGCCTGCGCCATGTAGTAGGGCGCACCGGGCTGGCTCTGTAAATGCTGATTGATTAACTGTTCGGCACCGGCATCACGCGGGCCGCTCTGGCTTTCTGCCTGTTTCAGACGGCTGAACAGGCTTTCAATAAGTTGTTGTTCCTGGCTCTGCATGGTGAACCTCCGGTTAGGCATAGCGTGTTGTTCTTCAGGCGACCAACAGGACGTCCGTTGCCTGAACTATAAAGCGTATATGCGGGCTGCGTGACAGAAAGTAAATCAGCGGCCTGGTAAGCAAATGTTGCCCCGCGCTTACAAATCGCCTGATGCACGAAATGCGCATCGTTTTCCCGTTAAAAATCAAAATAATGGCATTAGCTATCGCTGAAATACGCGTAATTCGTGCTTCGCGGCTGGCTGATAAAATAAAATCCAGGTATCATGCGACGCATTATTGACCTGATGACGTTGCCCGCGCGGCAGACTACGGCGGAGGATGAGCCCGGATGTCATTACCCATCTATCTGATCGGCGCACGCGGTTGCGGTAAAACCACCATTGGCCAGGCGCTGTCGCAAGCGCTGGGCTATGCCTTTCGTGACACCGACCACCACCTGCAGCTCACCACACAGCGCAGCGTGGCAGAGATTGTGGCGACGGAAGGCTGGGACAGCTTTCGCGCGCGTGAAAGTGAATCGCTGCGGGCGGTTACCGCGCCTGCCAGCGTAATCGCCACCGGCGGCGGCATGGTGCTGGCTGATGTCAATCGCCACTTCATGCGCGAGCATGGCCAGGTCATCTGGCTCAACGCGCCCTCTGGCGTGCTGGCCGATCGGCTGGAGCGTCAGCCAGAAGCGGCACAGCGTCCGACCCTGACCGGCCGGCCCATCGCGGAAGAGATGGAAGATATCCTGCGTGAACGCGCGCAGCTCTATCGTCAGGCCGCGCACCATGAAGTCAACGCGATGCAGGCACCGGAGCAGGTGGTGGAACATATTCTGCAATCGCTGTCTCTCGCCCGCGCCAGCTAACTGCCTAAGAATTCTCCCTCTTTTTTACAGCGATCCTCGATTGTCTATACTGAATAGCAGGCAGAGGATCATCGCTGTCTGTGTGGAAACCTGACATAAGAGGGAAAACGATGCCAACCAGACCACCCTATCCGCGAGAAGCGCGCATTGTTGCCGTTGAAAAAGGGCAGGCGGGCAATACCGTCACCTGGTATGAATTACGGGCCGACCATCCACGTCCGGATACCTTAATTAGCGAACATAAATCGGAAGCGGAAGCGCAGGATGCCAAAGACCGCTATGAAGATGTGGAAAAAGAATAATCCCGGCGGGCAGGGATGCCCGCTTTAGCTTAATTACGTCCGGTCGCTAAATAGATTTTTTATTTTCCCTGATGCGCTAATTACGGCGATAAAAGCTGCCGTCTTTTCTGTTTAATCGCTCTCCTGCCTGATAACGTCTTTTTATTTTGCCTTTAGCCCTTATTTTCTGCTGCCTTAAATAGCCTGCGTTTTGTCCGGTGCAAAATTTGCGCTTGACCGATAAACCGTCGCGTTTTACTTTCAGGTTATCGATACAGGAACTCAGTTCCATATAGTGAAACCAGCGCCATGACCACACTCGAAAATGCCGCCGCCGTGCTTAAGCTGTTTCAGCGCTTTGGCGTGGCGCAGGGCCATCCCGGCCTGACCTTTACCGAGGTGGTGGAGGCGCTGGGGCTGCCGAAAAGTACCGTGTCGCGCCTGCTGGCGACCATGGAAAGCGAAGGTTTACTGGAGCGCGATCCCGACAGCCGCTGTTTTCAGATTGGCCGCGTGCTGTTGTCCGTTGCCGGGCATTATCTTTCGACACCGCTGATTGACAGCGCATCGGCGCCAATGGCGCGCCTGGCGGCCAGCAGCGGCTGCATGGGCTATATCTCGGTGCTGGACGGGGACGATGTGCTGGTGATGCGCATGTACCACGGTCGCTTCTTTACCCAGCTGGTGACGCCGCCTGGTACACGGGTATCGGTTACCGGCACGTCGACCGGCCGCGTGCTGTTAGCGCAGCTGAGCGATGACGAGGTGCGCGCGCGCTTCAGCGATAATTGGCAAACCGCGTCGATCAATTCACCGCTGAACATCGATGCACTGTGCAAAGAGCTGGCATTGATTCGTCAGCAGGGCTGGGCACTGGCCCGCAATGAAACGCTGCCTGGCATTAGTTCGCTTGCCGTAGCGGTAACCAATAAACACCGCGGTGAAAGTGCCGCACTTTGTCTCTCATTTCTTTCGCAGGAAGCGGCCCCGGGTTATCCGGAAGCGCTGCTCAGCGAATTGCGCGCAACGGCTGCACTGATGGCCGAAAAATACGGCGCAGCGTCCTGAATAAAACAGGACAACCCTAATTTGATTTCAAGGCGTAATACTTCGCGCCACACCGGGGAAATAGCAGGTCTTCGGACCTGCTTATTTCAATAATCAGGGAACGATGAATAAAACGTTGAGGTTCCGCGTGTCGGGCACAATGTCATTGCGCGTTTTCTACAGGGTGAAAATACGGGGATAATATGCGTCTGGATAATCCAATAAAAAATATTGGCGTGGGCCTGATGCTGGTTCTGCTGTCAGTTGCAGGGGCCATCATTGGGGTACAGCTGATCACAACTATTGGGGTAACGCCCAATACTTCTATTATCGGCGCGCTATTTGCCATGCTGCTGGCGCGCATTCCACTGCAGTGGTTTCGCCGCTACCGTTCGGTTGAAGTGCAAAACCTTGCACAGACCGCCATCTCTTCCGCCACCTTCGGCGCTGCCAACAGCCTGCTGATGCCGATTGCCGTGCCGTGGGCGCTGGGTGAGCCGCAGCTGGTGCTGCCGCTGTTTGTCGGCGTCAGCGCGGCAATGCTGCTGGATGCGTGGCTGCTGTATCGTCTGTTCGACACGCGCGTGTTCCCGGCCAGCAATGCATGGCCACCGGGCGTGGCAGCGGCAGAAGCGATCAAAGCCGGTGATAAGGGCGGTCGCCAGGCGTGGCTGCTGGTGGCTGGAATCGTGGGCGGCGTCGCGGGCTCGATGCTGAAAATCCCGATGTCCGCCTTTGGTACGGCATTCATTGGCAATATCTGGGCGCTGACCATGCTCGGCATCGGCTTCCTGCTGCGTGCCTATGCGCAACCGGTTGCCGGTATTGATATTAATGCGCTGTACATTCCGCACGGCGTCATGGTCGGAGCCGGTCTGGTGGCGCTGATTCAGGTGGTGCAGGTGATTCGCAGTCGCCGTCACGACAACCTCAACGTCAGCCGCAGCGACAGCGAAGTCAAACGCGCGCTCGGCCTGGGGACTGTCGGCTATATCGTAATCTCGGCACTGCTGGCGCTGGGTGGCGGGCTGTGGAGCGAGATGGGCCTGCCGATGCTGCTGCTGTTTATTATTTACGCGGCCTTTGCCGCCTTTGTGCATGAGCTGATTGTCGGCATCGCCGCCATGCACTCGGGCTGGTTTCCGGCCTTCGCGGTGGCGCTGATCACCCTGATCCTCGGCATCCTGCTCGGCTTCCCGCCGCTGGCGCTGTGCCTGCTGTGCGGCTTCACCGCGGCCACCGGTCCGGCCTTTGCTGATATGGGCTATGACCTGAAGGCCGGCTTTATTCTGCGCGGTAACGGGGCCGATGTGCAGCAGGAGCTGTGGGGCCGCCGCATCCAGCTGATCGCCGCGATGATCGCTTTCGTCATCGCAATTCCGGTGGTGTGGTATGCGCATAACCTGTTCTTTGTCGACAACCTGCTGCCGCCGGTGGCGCGCGTTTACGCCAAAACCATTCAGGCCGGCGCTGAACCGGGCATTGCCGGCAGCCTGCTGATGTGGGCGATTCCGGGGGCGATTATTCAGCTGATCGGCGGGCCTAAGCGCCAGCTCGGCGTGCTGTTAGCCACCGGTCTGTTAATCAACAACGCCGCCGCAGGCTGGGCGGTGCTGGTCGGGATTGCGTTACGTGTCCTGATCCTGCGCGTGTGGGGCGAGCGTGGACGTTCACCGATGGAGGTGATGGCCGCTGGATTCATTGCGGGCGACGCGCTGTACAGCTTCTTCCACTCACTTTTTGCCAGTAGCAGTAAGAAATAATCCAGGGATTTAGCGATGAGTTTACAGCAGACACTACAGGTTTTTGAGTTACTCGACAGCGCCTGCGTGGATGGCCAGCAGGTGGTCGATCTGTTCGCCGCCTATCCTGGCGTGCAAGCCAGCTTTAAGCGCGTCAGCGGGCCAAAAGGGCGCACCGATTTTGTGCGCATCGACATTCCGGGCGCCCAGGGCAAAAGCCGGGGCGGCAGCGCGCCGACGCTGGGGATCATTGGCCGTCTCGGCGGCATCGGTGCGCGCCCGACGCGCATCGGCATGGTGTCCGACGCCGACGGTGCGGTTGCTGCGGTGAGCAGCGCGCTGAAGCTGGCACAGATGCAAACCAAAGGCGACGTGCTGGCTGGCGACGTGATCGTAACCACCCATATTTGTCCGGATGCGCCGACCCGGCCGCACGAGCCGGTGGACTTCATGGATTCGCCCTGTGACGACATCACCATGAATGACAACGAAGTGGTTGCGGGCGTCGACGCGATTCTCTCTATCGATACCACTAAAGGAAACCGCATCCTCAACCATAAGGGCTATGCGCTGTCTCCCACGGTGAAAGAGGGCTACATCCTGCGCGTGTCGGAAGATTTGCTGCGCATCATGGAGATGACCAGCGGTCAGCCTGCGGTGACGTTCCCGATCACTACACAGGACATCACCCCTTACGGCAACGGCGTGTATCACCTCAACAGCATCCTGCAACCGTCCACCGCCACCGATGTGCCAGTGGTGGGCGTCGCAATTTGTGCGCAATCCGTGGTGCCTGGCTGCGGCACCGGCGCCAGCCATGAAGTGGACATCGCGGCGACCGTGCGCTTTGCGGTGGAAGTGGCTAAAGAGTTTGGCCGTGAGACCTGCCAGTTTTATGACCCGCAGGAGTACGCGCTGCTGCTATCTTTGTATGGTAGCCTCAGCCACCTGCGCAGCCGGAAAGCCTGATGATGAAACCGTCGCTAGTAACCTTAACCATTGGCCAGTCACCGCGTAGCGATATTTTGCCGCTGCTGCAGGAGCATTTGCCCGCCGACGCCGTCGCGCATGCCGGTCTGCTGGATGGCCTGACGCTGGCCGAAGTGGAGCAGTTATACGCTCCCGCGCCGGGCGATAAAGTGCTGGTTTCGCGCATGAGCAGCGGCGAACAGGTACGGCTGGCGGCGGCCACCGTCGAACAGGGACTGCAGCGTAAAATTACCGCGCTGGAGCAGCAGGGTTACGACACCATTCTGCTGCTGTGTACCGGTGAGTTCGGCACGCTAAAAACCACGTCGGCGCTGCTGCTGGAGCCGGATCGCATCATTCCGCCGCTGGTCAGCGCCATCGTACAGGCGCACAAAATCGGTATCGTGGTGCCGGTTGAGGAGCAGATCGCTGAGCAGGCCAGCAAATGGCGTAACCTGCAAAGCTCGCCCTGTTTTGCCGTCGCCAGCCCATACCTGGCGCAGCAGAGCGAACTGATGGAAGCCGGACTGACTTTGCAGGAGCAGGGCGCTGATGTGGTGGTGCTCGACTGTATCGGTTATCACCAGAAACACCGCGATTTCCTGCAGAACATGCTGGGCATTCCGGTGCTGCTGTCGAATGTGCTGGTGGCGAAACTGGCGGCTGAACTGATCGTCTGATCGAGGCCGATCACAACTTGCGACGGGCGGCGCTAATTCGCGTGACAGATCAGCGAGTTCCCTTGTAATCTGCCGGTAACCCTAATGTGCTGTGAGGAAGTAACATGCTCAACGTAAGTGAGTATTTCGACGGAAAAGTGAAATCCATTGGTTTCGACAGCGTGACCATTGGCCGGGCCAGCGTTGGCGTGATGGCGGAAGGCGAATACACCTTTGGTACCGGCCAGCCAGAAGAGATGACGGTAGTGAGCGGCGCGCTGAAAGTGCTGCTGCCGGGCGAAGCCGAGTGGAAATGGTACGAAGCCGGATCGGTATTTAACGTGCCGGGCCACAGCGAATTCCACCTGCAGGTGGCGGAGCCAACGTCTTACCTGTGCCGCTATCTTTAAGCGTTAAAGCAGCATCCATTATCAACCGGTAAAGCCTGTGCGGCGTTACCGGTTTTTTTTATGCGCCAGAATGGGGTGTGGGCTGCGGTCAGCATAAATGCTGACCCTACAGGTATGAATCAGCATATTTGCAGGGGCGCCATTCATGGCGACCGTTAAACACATCCGTACTATCCTTCCAGCCGGCGATGCCCGCTTAACGCTGCGCTTCGCCGCCTAACGCTTCCACCAGATTGCTGATCAATGCCGCCAGCTCACTGGTCATCAGAATGAAATCGGCATCAAAACGCTGGGCGAAATCATCGCGATCGATATCGTCATTCTGCTCGCGCAGCGTGTCGCTGAACTTCAGACGCTTCACCGAGGCGTCATCGGCGATCACCAGCTGAATACGCTCCTGCCAGTCGAGCGCCAGTTTGGTGACCACTTTACCGGCTTCGATGTGGGTGGCGATCTCGTCGGAAACCAGATCCTGCTTTTTACAGCGGATCACGCCGCCATCTTCCAGTATCGCCTTCAGCTCAGCCTCGTCCATCAGGGTGAAACCCGCCGGCAATTCACCGGAGCGCACCCATTCGGTCAGCGTCAGCTCGATCGGATTTTCCAGCGTCAGCGGCACCACCGGCAGCGAGCCGAGGCTCTTACGCAGTAACGCCAGCGTATCTTCCGCTTTCTTCGCGCTGGCGCAGTCGACGATGATCAGATTGTTGACGGTGTCGATCCACATAAAGGTCTGACTGAAACGGCTGAAGGCGCGCGGCAGCAGGCTGTGCAGCACTTCATCTTTCAGCGAATCCTTTTCGGTCTTTTTCAGCTTGCGGCTCTGTTCCGCTTCCAGCTTCTCAATTTTGGCTTCCAGCGCCTGCTTCACCACCGGCGACGGCAGAATTTTCTGCTCGGTGCGGGCACAGATCACTATCTGACCGTTAATCACATGCGTCAGCGCTTCGCTGCGGTTGCCCATCGGCGAGACCCAGCCGGTTTTGGCCATGTCCTGGCTGCCGCACGGCGTGAAGGTGAAGGCGTCGAGCTGTTTTTCCAGATCGTCTGCGGACAGCGGGATGTCCCGATTCAGACGATAAACCATCATATTTTTAAACCACAACATCAGGATTCCTTACCGTGGGTGCGATCGGGCGCACAAGTCTAAAACAGTCAGCGCGCATGATAGCGAAACATCGGAGTGGTTTCATTGCCTTTCCCGATTCAGCCTTCTACTGTATCTGTCACCTGAACGAATAATGAGGAATAAATCGTGCGTATCGGTATTGATTTAGGCGGCACCAAAATTGAAGTGATTGCGCTGTCTGACCAGGGCGAGGAGCTGTTTCGCCACCGCGTGAATACCCCGCGTGACGACTACGCGGCCACGGTGCAGGCGATTGTCGATTTAGTCCTGCTGGCGGAAGCGCAGACCGGGCAGCAGGGAACGGTCGGCATCGGCATTCCCGGCACGATTTCTCCTTATACCCAGCGGGTAAAAAATGCTAACTCGACGTGGCTCAACGGCCAGCCGCTGGACAAAGATTTGGCGCGTGCGCTGAATCGTGACGTGCGCATCGCCAACGACGCGAATTGCCTGGCGGTTTCCGAAGCGGTCGATGGCGCAGGCGCAGGCCAGCCGCTGGTGTTTGCGGTGATCATTGGCACCGGTTCCGGCGCAGGCGTGGCCATCAACGGAGAATCACGCATTGGCGGTAACGGTAACGCAGGCGAGTGGGGGCACAATCCGCTGCCGTGGATGGATGAAGATGAACTGCGCTATCGCGCGGAAGTGCCGTGCTATTGCGGGCTGCAGGGCTGCATTGAGACGTTTGTCTCCGGCACCGGCTTCGCCATTGATTATCAGCGTCTCAGCGGACAGGCGCTGAAGGGCGCGGAGATCATCCGGCTGATCGAGCAGCAGGATCCGGTAGCCGAGCTGGCGATGAGCCGTTATGAAACGCGGCTGGCCAAATCGCTGGCGCAGGTGGTTAACCTGCTCGATCCGGATGTGATCGTGCTCGGCGGCGGCATGAGCAACAACGATCGGCTGTACCAGACGGTGCCGACGCTGATGAAACAGTGGGTGTTCGGCCGCGAGTGCGAAACGCCGGTGCTGAAAGCGGTGCACGGTGACTCCAGCGGCGTGCGCGGTGCCGCCTGGCTGTGGCCGGTGAAAGGGTAGCGTAACGACGCTTTATGCGTGCTTACCCCTCTTCCAGCGGAAGAGGGGGCCGAAGCGGGTCAGTGTTGGCTTAACTGACCGGTGTGACACACGATATCGTGCGCATGCAGCACGGCTGGCCGGTTTTCATTCAGTCGGATGGCGGCATAAATATCGATATGCAGTTTTTGCGCTTCATCGTCAGCCAGTGCGCGATAACACAACCCTTCCTGATGAAAGGTACATTTCGACTGCGGCATCAGGGCAAAGCCTTTTCCTCGGGCAATGTGTGTCAGCATAACCAGTGAATCATCGGGCTCTTTAACTCTTTTAAGCGGGGTGTGGAGCTGTGAAAACAAGCGTTCACATTTATCGTAGAACGACGGATTGGCGCTTCTGGCAAACCAGAACAGCGGTAAATCACCGATCGCTTCCAGCGAGACTTTTTCTTTCAGGCTGGCCGGATGTCTGGCCGGCATTGCTACCAGCAACGGCTCACGACCGATCCACTGGTACTGAACGGTATCTTCGTGGCCGGTTGCCCTTTCGCCCGTCAGTACCAGGTCCAGGCGGTTTTTTGCCAGACACTGCAGCAACTGCGCAGACGTCAGATTGGGCGTTTCCACATCGTCGGCGGCGTCCAGTTTCAGCAGTTGCTGGTGAATGGGCGCAATCAGTGCAAAATTCAGCGTGCGGGTGAGGCCGATACGCAGGCGCTTTTCTGAAGAAAGCGAGCCAGGCTTGAGTTCATTCAGCGCCTGAAGGATCTTCTCCGCTTTGATTACCAGCGCCCGGCCAGCGTCCGTCAGACTAACGTCATGGGTGCTGCGGCTAAACAACGGCTGCTCCAGCACGGCTTCAAGGCGCTTAATCTGTCGGGTTAGCGGAGGCTGAGTCATTCTGAGCCGTTCGGCGGCCCGGCGAAAGTTCAGCTCGTGCGCAACCGCAAGAAAGCATTGAAGCTGTTTCACGCTGGGGAGATGGTTGCTGATAAGGTGCTCTGCCGTCGCCATAGAGTCCATCCGGGTAATCAAAGACGTTATTCTACCCCGCGAAAGATCAGCAGGATATGGGGTTAATCGGTCTGGACGCGCAGCAGGCTGGCGGCGCGACGTCCGAAAAAATAACCGGGCGTTACCCGGTTATGGCTTCAGGCATTAATGCTTTTCATCCCTTCCTGAGAATAGCGCTCGCCCCTGATCTCAATATGCTGGTGGATAGCGTTCAGTAAGGCGATATCTGCCTGCTCTAGCACGATATCGGCGGCCTGCGCATTTTCCGCCAGATAGCGGGTCTGTTTCGTTCCCGGAATGGGGATCAGTTTGTCGTACTGCGCCAGTAGCCAGGCCAGCGCAATCTGCCCTGGCGTGCAGCTGTACTTTTCAGCGAGCGGGTGCACCGCGTCAAGAAGCTGGGCGTTATGGTCGAGGCTGGATTGACTAAAGCGCGCATTATTTTTGCGGAAATCACCCTCAGCGAAGTCGCTGTTATGACGATACTTTCCGGTCAGAAACCCTCTGCCCAGCGGAGAGTAGGGAACTAAACCTATACCCAGCTCTTTCACCACCGGCAGAATCTCAGCTTCGATATCGCGCGTCCACAGTGAATATTCGGTTTGCAGGGCGGCGATCGGGTGGACGGCATGGGCCCGGCGCAGGGTTGAAGCAGAAACTTCACACAGGCCAATGTGGTTGATCTTACCCGCTTTAACGAGGCGGCTTAGGCATTCCATGCTCTCTTCAATCGGCGTAACCTGGCTCACGCGGTGAAGATAGAACAGATCGATGCGCTCAACGCCAAGCCTTTTAAGCGATTCATTACAGCAGCGGGTGATGTAGTCAGGTTGGTTGTTAATCGTCCGGGCATAAGCCTGGTCCGCAGGGCGATCGATTCCGCACTTGGTGGCAATGTTAAACTGCTCACGCGTGGTGTTATCCAGACCGGCAAGAAAGTGGCCAATCAGCCGCTCATTATGGCCCCGCCCGTACATATCCGCGGTGTCGATAAACGTGATATTCAGGTCGATAAGCGTGTGTAACAGCTGCAGTGAAGCGTGGTCGTCTGTCTGCCCATAAAATTCGCTCAGTCCCATGGCACCATAGCCGATCGAACTGACAGACAGGGTTTGCGATAAATGTCGGGTGTGCATAGTGGCTCCTTTTGTGGTTTTTTTGATTGTTGCACCCCGATTACGCGTAATGAATTGTCATTTTCGTCATGCAAAAAAGGTATCACAGCAGCAAGACCGGAGCGGTGCTGTGGTGGGATGGATTGAGTGCGTGGGGCAGAAAGAGACGGGTACACAAAGAGCTCTGTGTACCCGCCTCCGTTGCCTGAAGGGCAGGGGCAATGCGTTTGTTACTCGCCGACCAGCATGGAATCCTGCGGTGCGCGCTCGCGCTGGGCTTTGGTGGCGAGGAAGTAAAGGTAGCCGAGCACCATGATCGCCACAAACAATCC
Source organism: Pantoea dispersa (assembly GCF_019890955.1). Classification (NCBI taxonomy): domain Bacteria; kingdom Pseudomonadati; phylum Pseudomonadota; class Gammaproteobacteria; order Enterobacterales; family Erwiniaceae; genus Pantoea; species Pantoea dispersa. The sequence continues at coordinate 3,022,787 of NZ_CP082346.1, read as the reverse complement.
GCCGATTACCGGGTTAAACCACAGCATCGCCACCAGACACACCAGCGACAACACCAGTGCGATGCCCGGAACCAACGGATAGCCCGGCGCACGGAAGCTGCGCTCCAGGTCCGGTGCGCTGCGGCGCAGCTTAAACAGGCTCAGCATACTCATCAGGTACATCACGATCGCGCCGAACACTGCCATGGTGATCATCGCGGCCGTCAGCGTCATGCCCTGCAGATTGATCAGTCCGTCGCTGTAAATGGCGGCGATACCGATGACACCGCCGGCGATGATGGCGCGGTGTGGCGTCTGGAAGCGCGACAGCTTCGCCAGGCTGGGCGGCAGATAGCCCGCGCGCGCCAGGGCAAAGAACTGACGCGAGTAGCCAAGGATAATGCCGTGGAAACTGGCGACCAGGCCAAACAGGCCGATCCACACCAGCATATGCATCCAGTTAGAGTGCTCCCCGACGATCATCTTCATCGCCTGCGGCAGCGGATCGTTGATGTCCGACAGCTTGCGCCAGTCGCCCGCGCCGCCGGCCAGCAGCATCACGCCAATCGCCAGCACCACCAGGGTAAGAATGCCGCTGATGTAGGCTTTTGGGATGGTGCGCTTCGGATCTTTGGCTTCTTCGGCCGCCATGGCCGCGCCTTCAATGGCGAGGAAAAACCAGATAGCGAACGGGATGGCGGCAAAGATGCCGGACAGCGCTGGCATGCCAAAATGGTCGCTGCCGGCCCAGCCGTTGGCGGCGAAGTTAGCGACGCTGAAACCCGGCGATACCACGCCCATGAACACCAGTAGCTCCAGCACTGCCAGCACCGTCACCACCAGTTCGAACATCGCGGCCAGCTTCACGCCGAGAATATTCAGTGCCATAAACAACAGATAAGCCCCGACCGCCGCCGTTTTGGGGTTGAGATCGGGATACTGCACGTTGAGGTAGGCGCCAATCGCCATGGCGATGGCCGGCGGGGCGAACACGAATTCAATCAGCGTCGCCAGACCGGCAATCAGACCACCGGTTTCGCCAAATGCCCGACGGCTGTAAGCGAACGGCCCGCCAGCATGCGGAATCGCCGTGGTCAGTTCGGTAAAGCTAAAAATAAAGCAGGTATAAAGCGTGGCGATCAGCGCGGTGGTGATCAGGAATCCCAGCGTCCCGGCCACGCCCCAGCCATAGCTCCAGCCGAAATACTCACCGGAAATCACCAGTCCAACCGCAATACCCCATAAATGCAGGGTGCCCAGCGTGGGTTTTAGTTTGCCTGTCATCTTCATCTCCCCGTCATGCTTGTTGTGCGGCGTTGGCACCGCGCTATTGTGGGTTTGCGCTACAGTGAAGGGATAATGCCGCTGCCCGGGACGGGAAAACTTGACGCCGGCGCAGTGAGTTTTGTCCTCTGCGGTCAACTCGCTGCCAGAAAAAGCGCTGGCTGTACGCTGCGGTCAACTTTTGCTGTTCTGCGGTCAGGCAGTCAGGACGACCTCATCCCATGCTGATAACACTGGTTTATAGAGACTGATGCTGGAGAGTGATGAATGAGCGCCAAACAAGCCGAATCCCTGACCGATGCCGAGATCACCCTGCTGGCGCAACGTGCGCTGGCCTGCTATCCCGCCGCGCTGCACGGTGAGCTGCAATTGCTGTGCCGTTCGGAGAACGCCACCTTTTTGCTGCGTGCCGGCGGCAAACGCTACGCGCTGCGCCTGCACCGGCCGGATTACCACAGCAAAGCGGATATTCTCAGTGAACTGATGTGGCTCGATGCGCTGCGCGAGACCGGCATCATGGTGCCGCAGGCCATCCCGGCGCGCGACGGTGAAAGCGTGCTGACGCTGATGCTGGCGGACGGCAGCACGCGTCATGCGGTGCTGTTCCACTGGATTGACGGCGAGATGCCGACCACCGACGTCGATCCCAAAGCCTTTCAGCAGCTCGGGACCATCACCGCGCGCCTGCATCAGCACAGCCGCAGCTGGCAGAAACCCGAAGGTTTTCAGCGCATTATCTGGGATCATCACACCATGGTCAGCGAGCACAGCCACTGGGGGCGCTGGCAGGATGCGCCGCATCTCGATCCGGCCGATCACGGCATTATCGCAGCGGCGGTAGAGCGCGCCGGGCAGGCGCTGGCGGAATTTGGTAAAGAGCGCGATCGCTACGGCCTGATCCACGCCGATCTGCGTCTGACCAATCTGCTGCTGCACAAAGGCGAGACCCGGGTGATCGACTTCGACGACTGCGGCATGGGCTGGTATCTGCACGATCTGGCGGCCGCGATCAGCTTCGTCGAGCACCATCCGCGTGCGGCGGAGTGGGTGGATAACTGGATCCTCGGCTATGAACGCGTGGCGCACATCAGCGATGCTGAGATGGCGCTGGTGCCGACGCTACTGATCCAGCGTCGTATCCAAATGACGGCGTGGATGGGCACGCACGCCGATACCGAGATGGCGCTCAGCCTCGGGCCGCTCTGGGCCAGCCATTCGGTGCGGCTGTGCCGTCGCTATCTTGAGAGCAGCCAGCTGCCGGTAGGCGCGTGACCTGCACCAGCAGAGGGCAGCGGCGCGCGCTGATGGCGTAATCTGGTGCCTGCGCATCAAGCGCGCCGGCCGTCACAGGCACGCAGATCGCCGCCGGGAGCGCGCCAGCGGCGGCCAGGCGGTGCATTGCCTTGCACCGCGCGCCGTCGTGTGACGCTGGTATGAAAATTGCTGGATCCCTTCATTCTGTTATCCGCGCGATCCCTGAGAGGTTCCCATGCAATCACTCATCTCTGCTGCTGATGCCTTCAGCGCGTTTGCCACACCCGCCAGCAACCGTGGCGTTCTGGCCGCGGCGGCGACCGGTCTGAGCGCCTTCATTACGGATAAAGGTGGCGATGTCGATCGCATCTTTGGCATCAGCGGTATCGATTCCGAACTGCTGGCCAGCCCGACACTGAGCCTCGGGCTGGTGAACTATTGCCGCGTGATGGAAGAAGCGGCGCGCCACTCCGGCTTTGATAACTTCGGTTTGCATTACGGCAGGCAGTTCAAACCGCAGTCATTAGGGTTAATTGGCTACATCGGACTGTGCTCGCCGACGCTGGAGCAGGCGCTGCACAATGTGGTGAACGCGTTTCCCTGGCACCAGCACGATACGCTGACGCGGCTGGTGGACAAGGGCGACTGCTGGCGGCTCGATTATCAGGTGCGCCACGGAGCGATCCTGGCACGCCGTCAGGATGCGGAGCTGACGCTCGGCATGTTCCTCAACCTGATTCGCCACGTGGCGGGCAAAAACTGGGCGCCGCGCGAGGTGCACTTTGAACATCCGCGTCCGGAGCAGTGGCACGAGCACTGCAAAGTGTTTGATGCGCCGGTCTGGTTCGATCAGCCGTTTAACTCACTGTTGATCGCGAAACGCGACCTGCAGCGCGCCATGCCGGAGCAGGATGCGATGCTGCTGATGGTGATGCAGGATGCTATTCGCCGACTCAACAGCAGCGCCAGCGTGCAGAGCGTGGTCGAACAGGCGCGTTCGCAGGTCAGCCTGACGCTCATTCAGGGCGAACCGGTGCTGGAGGAGATCGCCGGCAAAATGGGGTTGTCGAGCTGGTCGCTGCAGCGACGCCTGCGCGAAGAGGGCATCAGCTTTAGCGCGCTGGTGGATAAGGTGCGCTGCGAAATGGCCACGCACTATCTGCAGCAAAGACAGCTGCCCATCTCGGAGATGGCGCTGCTGCTTGGCTATTCCGAGGTCAGCGCATTTTCCCGCGCCTTCCGCCGCTGGTTCGGCATCAGCCCGCGCCAGTGGCGCCAGGATGAGCTGGTTAGTCAGGCCGGTGCGGCGCAAAGCCAAACCACGCTGGCTGGTCGCGCTGCGGCGGAGGCGGTAAGCCGCGCGACTGACCAATAAGCTGCCACGCACGCAAACACAGCGCTTCGTCGCCCTGGGTTTGCGTCACCGTGTAGCGCCCACGGTTCTGCCACTCCAGGCGCACCCAGCACTGCTGTCCGGCATAGCGCGCCGCATCGTGAAACTGCTTATTGAGCTGCTGCTGCAGTGCTTCACTCCAGTGGCAGGCGGCGCTGTCAGCATCGCCCTGCGGCTGGCACTGATTGGCCAGGCTGGGGGCCGGCGCGGACACCTGCTGGCAGGCGCTGAGCCCCACCATCATTACTAACCCACCTGATAGTCTCGCTAATCGATTAATTAAATTCATTAATAAGCCTGCATTTTCGCTAAAGATTCCTGGCGCTGCTGCCGACAGTCTACAGACCGCAGCAGGGAATGCTATGGCATTACTCTGACTGTCGGCATAACCAGAATTTGCCGCCTGGTGGCGGTGTTATCCCTTCCTTTATTCATGGACCAGAAATGCAGAAGAAATATGCCTTTGCGGCACTCTCCTTGTTAAGCGCCGCGCTGCTCAGTGGCTGTGCCACCGAGTCGTCGCGCGCCATCGACGCGCCTCAGGTTCGCGCCGCAAGCCAGCCGGCTTATCAGGGCGTGCGCAGCCCAATCGCGGTGGGACAGTTTGATAACCGTTCGTCATACATGAATGGGATTTTCTCCGACGGCGTTGATCGTCTGGGCAACCAATCCAAAACCATTCTGATTACGCATCTGCAGCAGACCAATCGCTTCAACGTGCTGGATCGCAGCAACCTGAAAGAGTTGCAGCAGGAAGCCGACTTCAAACACAGCCAGCAGAATATCAAGGGCGCTAACTACATCATCACCGGTGACATCACCGAGTTCGGGCGCAAAGAAGTGGGCGACCAGCAGCTGTGGGGCATCCTCGGGCGCGGTAAAAGCCAGATCGCTTACGCCAAAGTGAACCTGAATGTGGTGGATGTGACCACTTCAGAAGTGGTGTACAGCGTGCAGGGCGCGGGTGAATACCAGCTGTCAGCGCGTGAGGTGATCGGCTTTGGCGGTACCGCCAGCTATGACTCTACCCTGAACGGCAAAGTGATGGATCTGGCGATCCGTGAAGCGGTCGACCACCTGGTAGATGGCATTAATAACGGCGCATGGCGCCCGGTGAAATAAGGATATTGACGATGAAATTACTGCAACTGAGCGCCGCGCTGATCGCGGCAGGCGTGCTGGCCGGCTGTGCGCCAAAAGGACCGGAGCCGATCTACTACTGGGGTGATTACCAGCAGCAGGTATACAGCTACTACCAGAAAGACAGCGATCCGCAGAAGCAGATTGATGCGCTGAATCTGGATATCGAAAAGGCCAAAGCGGTGAACAAGCCGGTAGCACCGGGTCTGCACGCCCAGCTGGGCCTGCTGTACGCCAAAAACGGCAATACGGATAAAGCTTTCAGCCAGTTCGCCCTTGAGAAGCAGCTGTTTCCGGAATCGGCCCCGTACATGGACTTTCTGATGAAGAAAAAAGGAGTGAACCAATGAAAAAACTGATTGCCGTGTGCGGCGTATTCGCGGCGCTGCTGCTGACCGGCTGTGCCCAGAATAAGAAACCGTATGACTACAGCGCCTTCCGTGCCAGTAAGCCGGCATCAATTCTGGTGCTGCCTGCCGATAACCGTGCGCCGGATATCAACGCCTCGCACAGCTTCACCTCGCTGGTGACCCAGCCGCTGGCGGAAGCGGGTTACTACGTGTTCCCGGTGGCGGTGGTGGAAGAGACCTTCCAGCAAAACGGCCTGAGCAACGGGCATGAAATTCAGGCGGTGAGCACGAAGCGCTTGCATGACATCTTCAACGCAGACAGCGCACTGTACATTTCGATTACCGATTATGGCAGCAGCTATCTGGTGGTTGATTCGGTGACCACGGTCTCGGCCACTGCCCGTCTGGTTGATCTGCGCAGCGGTAAAGAGCTGTGGCAGGGCATGGCCACCGCCAATGATTCTGAGAACAGCAACAACAGCAACGGCGGCATCATTGGCATGCTGGTGTCGGCGGCGATCAAACAGATCGCCAGCAACGCGGGTGACAAAGCGCACACCATTGCCGGTGTCACCAGCGCGCGTCTGTTAGCGCAGAACGAGCAGGGTGGTCTGCTGGCCGGTCCGCGCTACAAAGCGCCGGTTACGCGTTAATCTCGCTGGCGCGGCGATCAGCTGATCGCCGCGCCACTTCACGCATCACTCGCCCGGCAGCTCCAGTTTACTGTAGCCGAGCCCGTTCATTTTACGCACCCGGATCTGCACCGGGATACGCTCTTTCATCGCTTCCACATGACTGATCACGCCGATGGTTTTCCCGCTGGCGTTAAGCGCATCGAGCGCATCCAGCGCGGTGTCCAGCGTTTCGGCATCCAGCGTGCCGAAGCCTTCGTCGAGAAACAGTGATTCAATGCGCGTTTTATGGCTGACCAAATCGGACAGCGCCAGCGCCAGCGCGAGGCTGACGAGGAAGCTCTCGCCGCCGGACAGCGTACGCGTGTCGCGCGTGGCATCGGCCTGCCAGGTATCCACCACTTCCAGCTCCAGCTCATCGCTGACGCGGCGCTGCAATAAATAGCGGCCGTGCAGGCGATCGAGCTGGCGGTTTGCCAGCCACACCAGATGATCGAGGGTTAAGCCCTGAGCAAAGCGGCGGAACTTGTCGCCTTTGGCCGACCCGATCAGATCGTTGAGGCGGCTCAGCTGTGCCAGTTCCGCTTCGTCAGCGGCGATCTGCGCCAGCAGCGTTTGCTGCTGCTGACGCTGTTGGGTATCGCTGTGCAGCTGCTGCTGCGCTTCGCCCTGCTGGCGTGCGTTGTCACGCAGCGCCACGCGCAGCTGCTCGAGCCGGGCAGCGATGGAGCCAGCATCGGCATCGCTGAGCGCGGCCGGGCGCTGCTGCTGGTGATCGCTTAGCCGCTGCGCCAGTCTGGCATGCAGCGCGGTGTGCTGCTGATGCTGCTGCTCCAGCGTTTGCAGCCGCTGGCGCAGCGTCTGCACCTCATCTTCCGCCAGCAGCGCGGCGCGCAGGGCGCTTTCGTCAGCGAAATCACTGAGCAGCAACGCCTGCCGGAAGGCGTTTTCAGCGTCCGCTGCGCGCTGCGCCAGCGTCTGCTGCTGGCTGACAATCTGTTCATACTGACCTTTCAGGCCGTGCAGCTCGCTTTGCGCCTGCTGCCAGCGCTGCAGCTGTTGCGCCAGCGCCTGGTCATGCTGTTGCAGCGTGGCGTGCTGCTGCTGACGCGCGTCCGCCACGCGCCGGTCGCCAAACAGCTGCTGGCGCTGCTGCTGCTGGGCCTGCTGCTGCTGTTGCAGGTGGTTAAGGGCTTGCTGCAGGCTGGCGACCTGCTGCTGTTCACGCGCCAGCGTGTGCTGCAGGCTGCTGCCTTCCGTTTCGCTTTTCGCCAGCTGCGGCTGTAGCTCAGCAAGTAACCGCTCACTTTCCTGCCACTGCTGCCAGCGCTGCTGCAGCGTTTGCAGCCAGCCGGCGCGCTCGGGCGCTGCCGGCAGGCTAAGCTGATGGGCAGCCAGCTGCTGTTCCAGCTGCTGCAATTGCTGCTGCCATGCCTGCCGTTCACCGCTGACGCGCTGATCGATCTCATCCCGCTGCTGCCGGGCGCTGGCAAGCTGCTGCTGTGCCAGCTGTTGCTGCTGCTGATGTTGCTGCCAGCGCTGTTGCTGGTGCAGATGCGCGTCTTTGGCCTGCTGCAACGTGACGGCCGCCTGTTCACGCGCCTGCAACTGCTGCTGCTGGCGGGCTTCGAGCGCGTCCTGCTGCTGCAGCCAGGCGCTGAATTCTGCGTGCTGTTCAGCGCTGAAGGTAAGCGCCAGCTCACCGCACAGCGCCTGCCAGCGCTCGCGGGTGGCGGCGATCTGCTGGTCGAGATCGGCGATTTCCTGTTGCAGCGCCTGCTGTTGCAGCTGCGACAGTTTGAGCTGCTCGCCCCGCGCAGTGCCGGCTTCCCTGAGCTGCATCACGCGGCTCTCCAGCGCGGCCAGGCGCTGCTGATTTTCGTCCGGCTGCAACTGCTGGTAGCGGTCGATGGCCGGATGCTGGCAGGAGCCGCACAGCGGGCAGGGCTGTTCCGGCTGCAGCTTCGCCCGCTCGTCGGCCAGCTGAATAATCGTGCGCTCCAGTTCACACAGGCGACGCACATCCAGTAGCGTCTGATGCTCGCGCTTGTACTCCTCGCGCAGCTGCTGCAACGCCAGCGCTTCCTGCTCAGCATGCTGCTGTAACTGCTGCAGTTTAAGCTGACGCTGCTGGCGCTGCGGCTGGAGCGTTTGCCACTGTGCCGCCAGCAGGCTGAGCTGCTGACGTACGCCGCGCTGCTGCTGATGCTGCGCCAGCGCCGTCCGCAGCGCCGGGCTGGCGATCTCCGCTTCCAGCGAAGTAAGCACCTGCTCCGCCTGCTGGCGCTGCTGCTGTGCCGCGGCTTCTGCCTGTTGCAGCGGCTGTGCCGCCTGTTCGCGCGCCTGCAGCGCCTGCTGCTGCTGTTCCAGCTGGCTTTGCAGTTGTTGCTGCTGCGCGCTGAGCTGCGTCAGCGTTTGCTCACGCTCTTCAAGCCGGGCGAGTTCGGCCTGCCAGCGCGCCAGTTCGCCGCCCCAGCGGGCGACAGCGGCTTCACTCAGGCGAAACGCCTGCTGCTGCGCCAGCTGCTGTTGTAAGCGTTCACTTGCCTGCTGATGCTGATCCAGCGCCTGCTGGCTGAGTAACAGCGTTTTTTGCTGTTCGCTCAGCAGCGCCTGCTGCTGCTCAAGCTGCTGTGCACGGCTGGCGATCTGCTGATCGAGCGGGATCACCTGTTCGCTCAGCAGCGTCTCCAGCTGTTGCTGTTCGGCCAGCACATGTTCACGTGCCTGCTGTGCGGCCTGATAGTGGCTTTCAGCCTGCTGCAGCGCCGCTTGTGCCTGTTGCTGTTGCTGCTGTAACTGCTGCGCCTGCTGGTTCAGTGTCTGCTGGTCGCGCTGCAGCTGTTCGCGCTGCTGCAGTTTGTCGCGCAGCTTCTCCGCCGGTTCAGCACGCGCCAGCCGCTGACGATCGCCTTCCGCCTGCTGCCAGGCCGTGGCGGCAGCCTGCAACGCCTGCTGCGCCTGCTGTTGCTCCGCGTTGAGCTGCTGCTGCTGCGTCAGCCACTGCTGCTGCTGCTGGGCCTGCGCCAGCTGCTCGCTCAGATCCTGTTCGGTGCGGGTCAGCTGCTCCAGCTGCTGCGCCAGTTCGGCGCGGCGGGCGTCGTCGAGCAACTGCACCGCACCGGCGCGGGCGCGCAGCGTGTCGAGTGCCGCGCGCGCCGTGCGCCAGCGCTCGTAGATCTGCATCGAGATGTGGCCGTAGATTTCGGTGCCGGTCAGCTCCTCCAGCAGCTCGGCGCGCTCGCCGGGTTTGGCATTGAGGAAGGCGGCAAACTGCCCCTGCGACAGCATCATCGAACGGGTGAAGCGGGCAAAATCGAGACCGGACAAGGTTTCGATGGCTTTGAGCTTGTCACCGACTTTATCGGCGACGATCTGGTTGTCCGCCACGCGCGCCAGTTCGACGCGCGGCGCCTGCAGTTTACCTTCCGCCAGGCCGCGCGCGCGGTTCTGGCTCCAGAAGGCGCGCCAGGCTTCACCTTTGATCTCAAACTCCACTTCGGCGAGGCACTCAGCGGTGTCACGCGTCATCAGCTGATTTTCGCTCTGCGACAGGCCACCAAGGCGCGGCGTCTGGTGATAGAGCGCCAGACAGATGGCATCCAGCAGCGTGGTTTTACCCGCGCCGGTGGCGCCGGTGATGGCGAACAGCCCGTTGCTGGCAAACGGCTCGCGGCGGAAATCGATAAACCACTCGCCGCGCAGCGCGTTGAGGTTTTTAAAACGCAGCGTCAGAATTTTCATGCGCCCGGATCCTCCAGCGTCGCCAGCGTGCTGCGAAACAGCTGCGTTAACTGCGCGCGCTGTCCATCCTCCAGCTGTTCCTCCAGCGCCAGCCGGCGGGCAAACACCTCTTCAACTTTCAGTTCGCTCAGGGTTTCGTTCTCCAGCCGCGCCAGGCTGCGCTGACGCTGATCGCGGCTGCGGCGCACCAGCAGCACCTCAACCGGCAGCGCCTCGGTAAGCTGTTCGATGCGGCGCTGCAGATCGCTCAGGTACTCCTGAGTGGTGATTTCGATATCCAGCCACACCGGCAGATCGCCTTGATACGTGTGAAACGCGGTCAGCTGCTGTTCAATCTCCGCCATGGCGCCTTTTAACATCTGCATCGGCTGGAATGACGGAATAACCAGCGGTGTGACGGACTCCAGCCGGGTGCTAAATTCCAGCAGGAATACGCTTTTCTCACGCCCCAGCTCATCAAAACTGAGCGCAATCGGCGAACCGCTGTAGCGGATGTGATCGCTGTCGGCGATGCGCTGCGCACGATGGATGTGGCCCAGCGCAATGTAGTCGGCTGGCGGGAAGGCCTGCGCCGGAAAGGCGTCCAGCGTGCCGATGTAGATATCACGCACCGAATCGCTCTTGCTGACGCCCACGGTGGTGAGATGCCCGGTGGCGATGATCGGCAGCGCGCTGTCCATGGCTTCGCGCTGCGCCACGGCGGCGGCATAACAGTGCTGATAGTGCTGCTCAATCGCCTGCAGCAGCGACAGCTGCTTATCGCGTCCGGACTGACCCGCCTGGCTGCGCAGGATGTCGCGCGGACGCAGATAGGGAATGGCGCACAGCAGCGCGCCCGGCGTGCCGTCGCGCTGTTGCAGCGTCAGCACCTGCTGCTCGCCGCCGGGCGTGGCGCTGGTAATGACGCGGGTATTGAGGCAGGCCAGCAGCTCGCGCGATTCATTCAGCGTGGCGACCGAATCATGGTTGCCGGCCAGCACAATCAGCTGGCAGCCGCTGGGCTGCAGCGCCACCACGAAGCGGTTAAACAGTTCGCGCGCGTAGCTGGGCGGCGAACCGGTATCAAACAGGTCGCCAGCGACGATCAGCGCATCCACCTGATGCTGCACAATCGCGGCCAGCAGCCAGTCGAGGAATTGCTGGTGCTCGGCGGCGCGGCTTTTGCTGTAAAAGAACTGACCGAGATGCCAGTCAGCGGTGTGAATAATGCGCATGAATGCTCCGTGCCTGCTATCGCAAAGCGGCAGTATAACCGCTTAACAACGCAATGAAAAAAAAGCGAAACCGGTTGTCACAATTGCGCTTTTTATCTGATTATCATGAGGTGGGTTTTTCATAAAAGTGTCACAAAACTGACGCATAATGGCGCCGCAAACCCCCGTGACATGCCGTCACAATCGCAGGAGTAATAATGGCTAAGCGCATTTTGGTTGTGGAAGACGAAGCTCCCATCCGTGAAATGTTATGTTTCGTGCTGGAACAAAACGATTACCAGCCGATTGAGGCTGAGGACTATGACAGCGCGATTGGCAAGCTGATCGAACCCTGGCCCGATCTGATTCTGCTGGACTGGATGTTACCCGGCGGCAGCGGCATTCAGTTCATCAAACATTTAAAGCGTGAAGCCATGACGCGTGATATTCCGGTGATGATGCTGACGGCGCGCGGTGAAGAGGAAGATCGCGTGCGCGGGCTGGAAGTGGGCGCCGATGATTACATCACCAAGCCGTTCTCGCCCAAAGAGCTGATGGCGCGCATTAAAGCCGTGATGCGCCGTATCTCACCGATGGCGGTGGAAGAGGTGATTGAGATGCAGGGGCTGAGCCTCGATCCCTCCTCGCATCGCGTGATGTCCGAAACCACGCCGCTGGAAATGGGACCGACCGAATACAAACTGCTGCACTTCTTTATGACGCATCCGGAGCGCGTATACAGCCGCGAACAGCTGCTGAATCACGTGTGGGGCACTAACGTGTATGTGGAAGACCGCACCGTGGATGTGCATATCCGTCGTTTACGTAAAGCACTGGAAGTTTCCGGCCACGATCGCATGGTACAAACCGTTCGCGGAACAGGGTATCGTTTCTCTGCCCGCTACTAAACGGAGTCTTTTACCGTGCTGGAACGACTCTCCTGGAAGAGATTACTGACCGAGCTGGCGCTGGTGTGTCTGCCTGCGCTGGTGCTGGGTCTGCTGGTTGGCTATCTGCCGTTGTGGCTGTTACTGGCCGTGTGCGGCGTGCTGTTCTGGCACTTCAAAAATCTGATGCGGCTGTCGCACTGGCTGTGGATTGATCGTTCAATGACGCCGCCCACCGGGCGCGGCAGCTGGGAACCGCTGTTTTACGGCCTGTATCAAATGCAGTTGCGCAATCGCCGCCGCCGGCGCGAGCTGGGCAATCTGATCAAACGCTTTCGCAGCGGGGCCGAGTCGCTGCCGGACGCGGTGGTGCTCACCACCGAAGAGGGCACCATTTTCTGGTGTAACGGTCTGGCTCAGCAGCATCTCGGGCTGCGCTGGCCGGAAGATAATGGCCAGAATATCCTCAACCTGCTGCGCTACCCTGAATTCTCCCGCTATATCCGCCAGCGCGACTTCAACAAGCCGCTGACGCTGGTGCTCAATAACCAGCATCACATGGAGTTCCGCGTCATGCCTTACAGCGAAGGGCAGTGGCTGATGGTGGCGCGTGATGTCACCCAGATGCACCAGCTGGAAGGGGCGCGGCGTAACTTCTTCGCCAACGTCAGCCATGAACTGCGTACCCCGCTGACGGTGCTGCAGGGCTATCTGGAGATGATGGACGATGCCGGGATGAACGAGCGCACCCGCAGCAAGGCGCTCAATACCATGCAGGAGCAGACGCGACGCATGGACAGCCTGGTGAAGCAGCTGCTGACGCTGTCACGCATCGAAGCGGCCCCCGCCATTGATCTGAAAGAGACGGTGGATGTGCCGACCATGCTGCTGCTTTTGCAGCGCGAGGCGGAAACCCTCAGCCAGGGCCGTCACAGCATCCATTTCCACACCGATCCGCACCTGAAGGTGTTCGGCAATGATGAACAGCTGCGCAGCGCGATTTCCAATCTGGTGTATAACGCAGTGAACCACACGCCGGATGGCACGCGCATCGACATCAGCTGGTTGCGCACCAAACAGGGCGCCGAATTTAAAGTGTGCGACAACGGGCCCGGCATCAGCGAGGAGCATCTGCCGCGCCTGACCGAACGCTTCTACCGCGTGGATAAAGCGCGCTCGCGCGCCACTGGCGGCAGCGGGCTGGGGCTGGCCATTGTTAAGCATGCGCTCGGCCACCACACCACGCGGCTGGAGATCAGCAGCGTGCCGCATCAGGAAACCTGCTTCCGCTTCGTGCTGCCACCGCGCTTGATTGTGGCGAACGGAATCCGCGAGAATGTGGCGCAGTAAACGCCACCGGACTCTGTGATGAAATCACTGCTGCTCTCTCTTTTATTACTGTGCCCGCTGCTGGCGACGGCTCAGCAAAGCATGCTGACCGGCAACCTGAGCAGCGTGGGCTCGGACACGCTGGGCTATCTGATGACGCTGTGGGGCGAAGACTTCAGCCGTCAGTCGCCGGGCGTTAATGTGCAGGTGCAGGCGGCGGGATCGTCGACCGCGCCGACCGCGCTGGCCGCCGGAGCCGCTCAGCTTGGCGCCATGAGCCGGCCGATGCAGGTGGATGAGCGTCAGCTGTTTATCGCGCGCTATGGTTATGCACCGCTGGCGGTGCCGGTGGCGATGGATGCGCTGGTGGTGGTGGTCAATCAGGACAATCCGCTGCCGTCCATCAGTCAGCCGCAGCTGGATGCGCTGTTCTCCGTGACCCGGCTGTGCGGCGCACAGCAGGTGCCGCAGCGCTGGGGCGATGTTGGCCTGCATACGGCGAACTGGGCAACGCGCAGTATTCAGCGCTTTGGCCGTAACTCCGCTTCCGGCACCTGGGGCTTCTTCAAGCAGCAGGCGCTGTGTCGCGGCGATTTCCGCGCTGACGTCGCGGAGTTTCCCGGCTCGGCGGCGGTGGTGCAGGCGGTCGCCAGCACGCCGAACAGCATCGGCTACGCCAGCTTTGGCTTTCACCTGAGCGGCGTGAAAACCCTGCCGATCGTCACCGCCAGCGGCGACAGCGTTATGCCAGATGCCGAATCGATCCGCAGCGGCCGTTATCCGTGGTCGCGCCCGCTGTATATCTACGTTAACAAGGCACCCGGCAAACCGCTGCCGCCGCTGGTCGCCGCCTTTCTGCAGCAGGTGCTCTCTGCGCAGGGTCAGCGCCGCGTAACGGAGGCCGGCTACCTGCCGCTGTCCGACAGCCAGATCGCGCAGGCGCGCGCGGCGATTGCGCAAAACTAATTCACGCTGACCGATCATGAATTTTTTTCACGTTCCCTGAATTTTCTTCTATTGCCGCCGGCAGGGCGCCATGTCACTCTTATGGACATATAGCCATCCAGATGGCTGAAAATAACCCTACGCAATTATACCCTGACGCAATTATGCGCCAGTGCAGGAGTGAATATGCAACGCAACACCGCCCCGTTCCGCGCCGATACCGTCGGCAGTTTTCTGCGTCCCGCTGCCATTAAGCAGGCACGCGAGCAGTTCGCCAGTGGCACCCTCAGCGCCGAACAACTGCGTCAGGTAGAAGACGATGCGATTCGCCAGGTGGTGGAGCAGCAGCGCGCCAGCGGTCTGCAGGTGGTGACCGACGGTGAATTCCGCCGCGCCTGGTGGCACTTTGATTTCTTTGGCCATCTGCACGGTGTCGAGCTGTTCGAGGCTGATCAGGGCATTCAGTTCAACGGCGTGCAGACCAAAGCGCACGGCGTGAAGGTCACCGGCAAAGTTGCTTTTAACCCGCAGCATCCGATGCTGGACCATTTCCGCTTCCTGCAAAGCGTAGCCGGCGATGCGGTGGCGAAAATGACCATTCCCAGCCCGAGCGTGCTGCACTTCCGCGGCGGCCGCAAAGTGATTGATGCCACAGTGTATCCGGATCTGGAGCAGTACTTCGCCGATCTGGCACAGACTTACAAGGATGCGATCAAGGCGTTTTACGACGCTGGCTGCCGCTATCTGCAGCTGGATGACACCGTTTGGGCGTACCTGTGTTCAGGCGATCAGCAGCAGCAAATCCGCGAGCGCGGTGAAGATCCGCAACAGCTGGCGCGCATTTATGCGCAGGTGCTGAATCGCGCGCTGGAAGATAAACCGGCGGATCTCACCGTTGGCCTGCACGTGTGTCGCGGTAACTTCCGCTCGACCTGGATCTCGGAAGGCGGCTACGAGCCGGTGGCGGAAATTCTGTTTGGCAGCGTGAACATCGATGCGTTTTTCCTCGAGTACGATAATGAGCGCTCCGGTGGCTTTGAGCCGCTGCGTTTCATCAAACCGGGTCATCAGCAGGTGGTATTAGGGCTGATTACCACCAAAACCGGCGAGCTGGAAGACGCTGCACAGGTGAAGGCGCGCCTGCAGGAAGCGGCGCAGTTTGTCAGCCTCGACCAGATTTGCCTCAGCCCGCAGTGTGGCTTTGCGTCAACGGAAGAGGGCAACAGCCTGACCGAAGCGCAGCAGTGGCAGAAGATTCGTCTGGTTGTCGACATCGCACAACAGGTGTGGTGATGCTGTAAAGTTGTGCAAACAGGCGCGTAAAGCGCGCCTTTTGTGCATCCCTGCGGCGGTTTCTGCAAGGATATCGCCCGCTTTGCAGAAACTTTAAGCAAATCATCTCAGGTGTTTTCCGACTATTTCCTGCTTATCCACTGCGTTCTGACGCTTTCCTGTTATATCCTTCTGGTTTTCCGATCCCGTATTGCCTTTCTTCGCTATAAACGTTTTAATTTGCGCCGTTGTCGATTCATCCCTCTGTGAACAGAAGAAAAGCAGTTTAAATCACCTGCGCTGTACCGATTCGGCCCGCATAACGCACTGGTCAAGCCAGTTAAGCCATTGTTTTCGCGCATTCAGGGGACAACACAAACCCAACTTCCACCGCAACATCAGCTACAGGCAGTACAGAAGTTTATGACACATCGTTTAACCTCCAGGGATATCCTGGCGCTGGGCTTCATGACCTTTGCCCTGTTCGTTGGCGCAGGAAACATCATTTTCCCGCCTATGGTCGGTATTCAGTCTGGCGAGCATGTCTGGATTGCCGCCTTCGGCTTCCTGATCACCGCGGTTGGTTTGCCGGTGATGACCGTGATCGCGCTGGCGCGCGTTGGCGGCGGTATTGATGCGCTCAGCTCACCGATTGGTAAAGCGGCCGGTCTGCTGCTCGCCACCGTATGCTATCTCGCCGTCGGCCCGCTGTTTGCCACGCCGCGCACCGCGACCGTTTCATTTGAAGTCGGGATTGCGCCACTGACCGGCGACGGCCCGCTGCCGCTGTTTATCTATAGCCTGGTGTACTTCGCGCTGGTGATTGGCATTTCGCTCTATCCGGGCAAGCTGCTGGACACCGTCGGCCACTTCCTCGCACCGCTGAAAATTGTCGCGCTGACCATTCTGGGCGTCGCGGCGCTGCTGTGGCCGGCTGGCGGCATTTCGCCGGCCACCGCCGACTACCAGCGTGCGGCCTTCTCCAGCGGTTTCGTGAACGGCTATCTGACCATGGATACGCTCGGCGCGCTGGTGTTCGGTATCGTCATCGTTAATGCGGCGCGTTCGCGTGGCGTGGAAGACAGCAAACTGCTGACGCGCTATACCATGCTGGCAGGCGTGATCGCCGGTGTTGGCCTGACGCTGGTGTACCTCAGCCTGTTCAAGCTGGGCTCCGGCAGCGGCGCGATTGTCGATCAGAACGCTAACGGCGCGGCGATTCTGCATGCTTACGTGCAGCAGACCTTCGGCGGCATGGGCAGTGTCTTCCTCGCCGCGCTGATTTTCGTCGCCTGTATGGTTACGGCGGTGGGCCTGACCTGCGCCTGCGCAGAATTCTTTGCGCAATACCTGCCGTTGTCGTATAAAGCGCTGGTGTTTATTCTCGGCCTGTTCGCCATGCTGGTGTCGAACCTCGGTCTCAGCCACCTGATTCAGATTTCGATTCCGGTACTGACGGCTATCTATCCGCCGTGCATCGTACTGGTGGTACTGAGCTTTACCCTGAGCTGGTGGAATCGCAGCACGCGCATCATTGCGCCAACCATGCTGATCAGCCTGCTGTTTGGTATCGTTGACGCCATCAAAACCACCAGCTTTAAAGATGCGCTGCCGCTGTTTAGCCAGCATCTGCCGCTGGCCGATCAGGGACTCTCCTGGCTGCCGCCGTCGCTGGCGATGCTGGTGATTGCTGCGGTAGTTGACCGGGTGAAAGGGCGTGAGCAGGTTGCCGTTCACCAGTAAGCAACATCGCTGTTAATTCCGACCACGGGCTTGCCCGTGGTTTTTTCATTTCCACAGGTACTGTTTGTTATGCAAGAAACCAATAAGCTCAAACGCGGACTGAGCACGCGCCACATCCGTTTTATGGCGCTGGGATCGGCGATTGGCACCGGGCTGTTTTACGGCTCGGCAGATGCCATCAAAATGGCAGGCCCCAGCGTACTGCTGGCCTACATCATCGGCGGCGCCGTGGCGTATATCATCATGCGCGCGCTGGGCGAGATGTCGGTGAACAATCCGCAGGCCAGCTCGTTTTCACGCTACGCGCAGGATTACCTCGGACCGCTGGCGGGCTATATCACCGGCTGGACGTACTGCTTTGAAATCCTGATTGTGGCGATCGCCGACGTCACGGCTTTTGGTATCTACATGGGCGTGTGGTTCCCGGACGTGCCGCACTGGATTTGGGTGCTGTCGGTGGTGCTGATCATCGGCGCCATCAACCTGATGAGCGTGAAGGTGTTTGGCGAAGTGGAGTTCTGGTTCTCCTTCTTCAAAGTTGCCACCATCATCATCATGATCGTGGCCGGTTTCGGCATGATTTTCTGGGGCATCGGCAACGGCGGTCAGCCGACCGGCATCCATAATCTGTGGACCAACGGCGGCTTCTTTGCCCACGGTATCGTCGGCATGCTGCTGTCGCTGCAGATGGTGATGTTCGCCTACGGCGGCATTGAGATTATTGGTATCACCGCCGGCGAAGCTAAAGATCCGGCGAAATCGATCCCGCGCGCCATCAACTCCGTACCGCTGCGCATTCTGGTGTTCTATGTCGGCACGCTGTTTGTGATCATGTCGATCTATCCCTGGAACCAGGTCGGTACCGCAGGCAGCCCGTTCGTGCTGACTTTCCAGCACCTCGGTATCGCCGCCGCCGCCTCCATTCTGAACTTTGTGGTGCTGACTGCCTCGCTGTCGGCGATTAACAGCGATGTGTTTGGCGTCGGCCGCATGCTGCACGGTATGGCGCAGCAGGGACATGCGCCGAAGATGTTTATGAAGGTGTCGAATCGCGGCATTCCGTGGGTCACGGTGCTGGTGATGATGCTTGCCATGCTGGTGGCGGTGTACCTCAACTATCTGATGCCGGAAAAAGTGTTCCTGGTGATTGCCTCGCTGGCGACGTTTGCCACCGTGTGGGTGTGGATTATGATTCTGCTGTCGCAGATCGCGTTCCGCCACAAAATCGGCAAAGAGCAGGCCGGTAAGCTGCAGTTTGCTCTGCCGGGCGGCAGCGCTACGGCGTGGGTGGGGGTGCTGTTCCTTGCCTTTATCATCGCGCTGATTGGCTACTTCCCGGATACGCGTATCTCGCTGTACGTCGGGTTTGCGTGGATTGTTCTGCTGCTGCTGGCGTGGCCGCTGGCGAAGAAACGTAAAGCGTAAGTAACTTTACAGCGGGCGAAGCGAGACTTCGCCCGTGGTGCATTACCAGTTTTTCCCCAGCGCCATCTCTCCGCCGTACGGATTCAGGTGATTATTGTCGTACCAGAGCGGCATACCCTGATGAGTGACCAGACAACCCTGCGCATTACACAACGTCTCCTGCAGTGACAACACGCGCACGCCGCGCTGCTGATAATCCTTTAACAGATTTGCCACCGATGCGTTTGGCATCTGCATCTGCTGCGTGCGTTCCGCCGCCAGCGCCGCGCCATCCTGCGCGCTGAGCCAGCTATTCAGGCTGCGGCGCAGCGGCATATTGCGGTTATGGCTGTAGCGCAGCGGATCGAGCGTGATGGTCGGCACATCGTCAATCAGGGTGATCTTTTTCCCCGCCGCCAGCAGCTGCGCCACCACGGTATCCAGCCCGCTTTTCAGCGCCTGCAGATTGTCCTGCGCCGGATCGCGGAGACTGCGGAATCCGCTGCCCGGCTGCGTACTGAGGCCCGCAGCCCAGAA
Organism: Pantoea dispersa; assembly: GCF_019890955.1. NCBI lineage: Bacteria > Pseudomonadati > Pseudomonadota > Gammaproteobacteria > Enterobacterales > Erwiniaceae > Pantoea > Pantoea dispersa. The sequence continues at coordinate 3,003,701 of NZ_CP082346.1, read as the reverse complement.
CGCGCTGATCACCACTTCGTCTATTTTATCGCTCAGAATGATCGGCAAAACCCGCTGATTAAAATCGAGGCACTGCTGTGCATGCTGCGGTTTTTGCGGCATCGCGCGCGTGGCGTCAAGCAGGAAAGGGCAGGAGGCTTTGGTCAGCTGAAACAGCGGTTTCTGCTGCCGCCGGGCGTAATCGGCGACGTTAGACGCCAGCGCGGCGGCATGGCTGTCGCCAATCAGCGCTATCGCCGGTGTGTCACTCTGCGGCTGGCACTGCGCATCGCGGGCGGGCCGCGTGGCGCCGTAATCCAGCAGGCAGGGATCGCGCTGGGCGGCGACTTTCCATTCGTCGCCGAGCATCACCGCTTCACTGACGCGCGATTTCAGGCCACCGCTCTGCCACAGCAGCACCATGGCACCGGCTGTCAGCAGCGCCAGCCAGCCGGGAAAGCGATCGCTATGGCTGAGTAACAGCGTGGCACCGATGATCAGCAGCCAGCCAGCAAGATGACAGAGGCTGGCCAGCCGGCCGGTGACGGGGCGGGGTTGCCACAGCGCCAGCAGCACGCCGGCACCCAGCTCCCAGGCGCGGGTTGGCAGCAGATAAAACGCCTGAGTGCTGGAGAGGGGCGTTAACCACAGGCAGCCGGCCAGCGACAGCAGGCTGAGCAGTAGTACCACGCCGGTCATTGTGCGCCGCAGCCGCGCGGCCAGCAGCAGAATAAACGGCAGCACGATATAGAACTGCTCCTCAATGCCCAGCGACCAGGTCATCAGCAGCGGATTGAGATCGGCATCTGCACTGAAATAGTCGCCGCTCTTCAGTAACAGCATATTGGGCACCGAGAGAAACACCGCCATGCTGTATTTTGCCAGCTGGCTTAATTCCAGCGGTGATAACAGCAGATAACCGAGCAGCAGCAATACCATCAGCATAAAAAACAGGGCGGGCGCAATACGCCGGATGCGGCGTAAATAAAACTGATAAAACGAGAAGGTGCCGGCGGTAATTTCTTTACTGATAATACCGCCAATTAAAAAGCCGGAAATAACGAAAAATATATCGACGCCAATAAAGCCGCCCGGCATGGCGCTGACGCCGCAGTGGAACAGCACAACCAATATAATGGCGACAGCGCGCAGACCATCGATATCCGGACGATAGCGCAGCGAGGCAGGTACAGACATAACAGGATCCCAGTTATTCAATGTTAATTTACGATTTTATTGCTGCGGATAAAAATAGCTCGGCGCATCCTGTCGCCGAAAAATGTAAAAAGAGAAAGGTATTACTAAGGGATGATTGACCCGTGCAGCATATCGCAGTTTTACAGCGCTAACGCTTTTAAGGGAAAAAAAAGAAAAGTCTCAGATAACCGTGCCCACCAGCTTGCAGTTTATTGCTGTAATTTCGCTGCAGGAATAAGCCGGCGTAATCTGTCTGGCTTAACCCGGTGGCTGACGTCAGGGATAGTCCACGGGGATTACCGCGCGCTGATCAATGGCGTTGCGCCAGTGCTCAAGCGTCGATTGATAAGGACACAGCGTGCCCACTGCCGTCTGGCGACAGTTTTGCTGATGCCACTCCCGGCGCAGCAGCGGGTGCTGCCGATCGATCGGCGTTAGCTGGCGCAGCGCATCCAGACTTTGCGCCTGAAAATAGACGCGCAGCAGCAGCGTCTGCGTCTGGTTATCGCGCCAGCGCTCAAACACCAGGCTGCTGCCGGGCGGAATATTACCGCGCGCGTAGCCGGGCAGTTGCCAGCTGAAGCCGATCAGCGTGCGCAGCATGGCGATATTGGTGTCGTGTGCCACCAGCAGCAGCCAGCGGGTGGAGGGCGTCGCCGCATCGTCCTGCAGGTTGCGCACTACCGCGTCCAGCAGAATCGACGCACGCTTTTGCGCGATATACGGCACATCATTACTCAGATCGTAATTGGCGGTCAGCAGCGGCAGCAGAGCGCTGATCTGCTGCGCCTGGGTGATGTTGCCCCACGCCAGCTGGCTGAACGGCAGATTTTCGCTCCAGCCGAGCCGTAAGGTTTCGGCCATGCTGGCCAGCACGCTGAGACCCTGCACGTAGGTATGGCCGCTTTTACTCTGCTTCAGCTGCCAGGGGCGATCGAAGAACGGGCAATCTGCCGCGCACACCGCCTGCCTGAGCTGCTGCACGGCGGGCTGTAAACGCTGTTGCAGTGCGGCGAGATCGCCGGCGCGCGCCGCGACCGCAGCCCGCTCCGTGGCAGCATCCGTTTGGCCAAACGGCAGTTTTTCGCTCTGAAACAGCGGATCGACCGCCCCCGCGACGTGATGAACTGCCACATCGCAGCCGGGAAAGGCGCCCTGCAGCAGCGCCTGCGCCGTGGCGCGGGTGCGCTGCAGCGGACTGGCGCGCACGTAGATTTGCCCGGCATCGGGACAGCCGGCGCGCAGCAGGCCGAGCTGGCGATAGTGTTCACCCTGCCAGCGACCTTTATTCACTACCGCTGCATAACCGTGTGCGGTGAGTTCGCCGTCGGCGCTGCGCCAGCGCGGCCAGGCGCGCTGGGTGGCGGCTTCGATTTCCGTGCGGTTACCTGCGGTGGGAGGACGCACGCCGTGACGGCTGATCTCTACCACTTTTTCCAGCTGGTAGCGCGGCTGCGCCTGCGCGGTGAGCGCCAGCAAAGCCAGCAGCGCGCTCAGCAGCAGGCGTGTCATAGCGTTGGTTGTGCCGGCAGCAGAGCTTTGAGCTGCGGATAGAGCACCGCGTTGGCCAGCAGTACCGGATTACCCTGTTGCAGGCCATGGTGGCTGAGATAATCGTTGGTGACGCCGCCCGCTTCGCGCATCAGCACAATGCCGGGCAGGCCATCCCACGGATTCATGTGCGCTTCGTAATAGCCAATCAGCCGGCCAGCGGCCGCCCAGGCGCTCATCAGCGCACCGGAACCGTTGCGGATAAACATGCCGCCCTGCGCCAGCAGCTGGCTGATAAAGGTGGTCAGCGGTTCAATCGGCTGGCTGTTCGAGCTGCTGAGGCCCAGCAGACCCTGGTCGAGCCGCTGCGCGCTGTGTGCCTGAATGCGCTTGTCATTCACCCAGGCACCTTTGCCGCGGCAGGCGTGGAAGGTTTCCTGATGATTAGGATCACTGACTACGCCAATCACCGGCTGATCGTCACAGACAATCGCCAGCGAGACGCACCAGTTGTGCAGGCCGTTAAGAAAGCTGCTGGTGCCGTCAATCGGATCGATGACCCAGATAAAGCGCGCGCCGCTGACATCACCGCCGCTCTCTTCACCCAGCACCGCATCGTCAGGAAAACGCTCATGAATCAGGTGTTTTACCAGCAGCTCAACGTTGCGATCCGCCTCGCTGACCACATCCTGCAAATCCTTCTTGTGCTCCACCACCAGCTGATGGCGCTGCTGATACCACGCCAGCGCGCGGCTGGCAGCAGTTTTCGCCACCTCACAGGCATAGTGATAACGGGCATCTAATTCGGTTAGCGTAGCTGATGACATTTTTCCCTCTTATCATTCACTGGCAATCGACGTGGCGAACCACGCCGGATAAAGCGCCATGGCTGTGTGACTGGCTTAACAAAAGTTAAGTAAGGCTTCATTAAGCCGCAGATGGCTGCGGCTGGCAAGGGGAGGCAATGCGGGGCAGCGGCAAATTGTGCTTCACAGCTGCCGGGCGCGCGCGGCGGCCATCAGGCGTGGATAGAACTGGAAAAACAGCGGTTCGAGCTGGGTATAGTGGTCAACAAAATCCTGATAGGAGTCGCGCAGCGCCGCCAGCCGTGGCCGGCGATGCGCCATGCCGCTTAGCACGCGCGCCAGCCGCGCCGGGTCAGCATAGTGTTCAAACCAGCGTTCGCGCCACATTACCGCGTTGAGCTCGATAAAATCGCCCGGCGTGCCGGGCAGCTGCGGCACAATGTCGCGCTCGGCGGCGGCGCTAAAAGCAGACAGCGACTGTGCCGGATGCAGCTGATCCCAGTGGCGCGCCAGGAAGTGGTCCCAGATCACGTCGAGGGTGATGGGCGCCACGCGGCGCGTTTCGGCGCGGAACAGCTGACGCGCGCTGCGCACTTCCGGCAGGTTATCGGTCAGCACGTCAATGCGCCGGTGCAGGGCAATACCGGCCACCACTGGCTGCGGCCACTGCGCCTCAACGTTGCCGCGCACGAAGTCGGCCAGCAGATTACCCAGCAGTGAGCTGTCGGCCAGGGTTGCAAGGTGAAGGTGAGCAAGAAAGTTCATGGCGCATTATAGGCAGAATCACACCGGCGCAGCCAGTTGTTCAGAATTGCCCACTTTTCCGCTAAACTATGCCGCCTGTTTTTTGAGTCCTGAAGAAGTGATGCATGCGTGTAGCCGATTTTGCCTTTGAATTACCGGAATCTTTGATCGCCCACTATCCGCAGGCGCAGCGCAGCGGTTGCCGCCTGCTGTCGCTGGATGGCCCGAGCGGGGCGCTGAACCATGGCGTGTTTACTGATGTGCTGGATAAGCTCAATCCGGGCGATCTGCTGGTGTTCAATAATACCCGGGTGATCCCGGCGCGCGTCTATGGCCGTAAAGCCAGCGGCGGCAAAATTGAGATGCTGGTTGAGCGCATGCTGGATGACAAACGTGTGCTGGCGCACGTGCGCGCCTCCAAAGCGCCGAAGCCGGGTGCCGAATTACTGCTGGGCGACGACGAAAGCGTCAAAGCCACCATGGTGGCGCGCCACGATGCGCTGTTCGAAATTGAGTTTGCGGACGATCGCGCGGTGCTGGATATCCTGAACAGCGTCGGCCATATGCCGCTGCCGCCGTACATCGATCGTCCGGATGAGGAAGCTGACCGCGAGCTGTACCAGACGGTGTACAGCGCGCGCCCCGGCGCGGTGGCAGCGCCGACCGCCGGTCTGCACTTCGATGAGCCGCTGCTGGCGGCGCTGAAGGCAAAAGGCGTGGAGATGGCGTTTGTGACGCTGCACGTCGGCGCTGGCACCTTCCAGCCGGTGCGCGTAGAGAACATCAACGATCACATCATGCACTCTGAATATGCCGAAGTGCCGCAGGACGTGGTGGACGCGGTGCTGGCGTGCAAAGCGCGCGGTAACAAAGTGGTGGCGGTGGGTACCACCTCGGTGCGTTCGCTGGAGAGCGCAGCGCAGGCCTGCCAGGAGGGGCTGATCGCGCCGTTTTTCGATGACACGCAGATCTTTATCTATCCGGGCTATCAATACCAGGTGATTGATGCGCTAATCACCAACTTCCACCTGCCGGAATCGACGCTGATTATGCTGGTCTCGGCGTTTGCCGGTTATCAACACACCATGGCGGCTTATCAGAGCGCGGTGGCGGAGCAGTACCGTTTCTTTAGCTACGGGGATGCGATGTACATCACCCGTAATCCACAGGCTCCCGACGAAATCGTTGGTGGCTGAGTAATCAGACTGTTTCTCTGATTATCGAAAGAGGTCAATGTGAAATTTGAATTAGATACCACCGACGGGCGCGCGCGCCGTGGCCGTCTGGTCTTTGATCGCGGCGTCGTGGAAACCCCGGCGTTTATGCCGGTCGGCACCTACGGCACGGTCAAAGGCATGACGCCGGAAGAAGTGAAAGAGACCGGCGCGCAGATCCTGCTGGGTAACACCTTCCACCTGTGGCTGCGTCCGGGGCAGGAGATCATGAAACTGCACGGCGACCTGCACGATTTCATGCACTGGCAGGGACCAATCCTGACCGACTCCGGCGGCTTCCAGGTGTTCAGCCTCGGCGATATTCGTAAGATCACCGAAGCCGGCGTGCATTTCCGCAACCCCATCAACGGCGACCCGATTTTCCTCGACCCGGAAAAATCGATGGAGATTCAGTACGATCTCGGCTCCGACATTGTGATGATCTTCGACGAATGTACGCCGTATCCAGCGGACTGGGATTACGCTAAACGCTCGATGGAGATGTCACTGCGCTGGGCGCAGCGCAGCCGCGACCGCTTTGACGCGCTCGGTAACAAAAATGCGCTGTTTGGCATTATTCAGGGCGGGGTTTACGAAGATTTACGTGATGTCTCGGTTAAAGGTCTGGTAGAGATTGGCTTTGATGGGTACGCTGTGGGCGGCCTGGCGGTGGGTGAACCGAAAGAGGACATGCACCGCATCCTGGAACACGTCTGTCCGCAAATTCCGCAAGACAAACCGCGTTATTTGATGGGCGTCGGCAAACCGGAAGATCTGGTGGAAGGCGTTCGCCGCGGTATCGATATGTTTGACTGTGTTATGCCAACGCGTAACGCGCGCAACGGCCATCTGTTCGTCACCGATGGCGTGGTGAAAATCCGCAATGCGAAATACAAAGATGACACCGCGCCGCTGGATGCGGAGTGTGATTGTTACACCTGTCGCAATTACACGCGTGCCTACTTGCATCATCTTGATCGCTGTAACGAAATACTGGGCGCACGTCTGAACACCATCCACAATCTGCGCTATTACCAGCGTCTGATGGCGGGTTTACGCCAGGCCATCGAAGAGGGTAAATTAGAGCACTTTGTTAGCGAGTTCTACCAACGGACGGGCAAAGCGGTTCCACCGTTAAACGTCTGATAATTCTATCAATGAGGGAAATTTAATGAGCTTTTTCATTTCTGACGCCGTGGCCGCAGCTGGCGCTCCGTCTCAGGGAAGTCCGTATTCTCTGGTGATCATGCTGGTGGTTTTTGGTCTGATTTTCTACTTCATGATCCTGCGTCCACAGCAGAAGCGCGCCAAAGATCACAAAAAGCTGATGGATTCCATCTCCAAAGGTGATGAAGTGCTGACCAACGGTGGCCTGGTGGGCCGCGTAACGAAAGTGGCTGAAACCGGCTACATCGCTATCGCCCTGAACGACACCACTGAAGTAGTGATTAAACGTGATTTCGTGGCCGCCGTTCTGCCGAAAGGTACAATGAAGGCGCTGTAATTTATTCTTCCCGAAGGGAACTGCCGTGTTAAACCGTTATCCTTTGTGGAAGTACATCATGCTGGTCGTCGTGATTCTCGTCGGCCTGCTGTATGCGCTTCCTAACCTTTATGGTGAGGATCCGGCCGTTCAGATCACTGGTGCGCGCGGTGGCGCCGCCAGTGAGCAAACGTTGGATCAGATCCAGACCGTATTAAAACAAGACAATATCCAGAGCAAATCCCTCGCGCTGGAAAATGGTGCCATTCTGGCCCGTTTCGCTAACACGGATATTCAGCTGCGCGCGCGTGAAGCCATCACCAATGCGTTGGGCGAAGATTTCGTCGTGGCGCTCAACCTGGCCCCTGCCACACCGCGCTGGCTGACCATGCTGGCCGCTGAGCCGATGAAACTCGGCCTCGATCTACGCGGCGGCGTGCACTTCCTGATGGAAGTCGACATGGATACTGCCCTCGGCAAGCTGCAGGAGCAGAATGCTGATGGCCTGCGCAGCGATCTGCGCGAAAAAAATATTCCTTACACCAATGTTAGCAAAATCGCTAACTACGGCACCGAAATACGCTTCCGCGACGGCGCCAGCCGTGATGCGGCCATCAGCTATCTGACGCCGCGCCATCGCGACCTGGTGATCACCAGCGCTGGCAGCGACACGCTGCGTGCGGTGATGACCGATGCGCGTCTGAGTGAAGCGCGCGAATATGCGGTGCAGCAGAACATTAACATCCTGCGTAACCGTGTGAACCAGCTGGGTGTAGCTGAGCCGCTGGTACAGCGTCAGGGCGCTGACCGCATCGTTGTTGAGCTGCCGGGTATCCAGGATACCGCGCGTGCTAAAGAGATTCTGGGTGCTACCGCAACGCTGGAGTTCCGCCTGGTCAACACCTCGGTGGATCCGAGCGCAGCCGCCAGCGGCCGCGTGCCGGGTGACTCGGAAGTGAAAAAGACGCGTGAAGGTCAGCCGGTGGTGCTGTACAAGCGCGTGATTCTCACCGGTGACCACATTACCGACTCGACGTCCAGTATGGATGAGTACAACCAGCCGCAGGTGAATATCTCGCTTGATGGCGCCGGCGGTAACATCATGTCCAACTTCACCAAGGACAACATCGGCAAGCCGATGGCGACCCTGTTTGTGGAGTACAAGGACAGCGGTAAGAAAGATGCGAACGGTCGTGCGATTCTGGTGAAGCAGGAAGAAGTGATTAACGTGGCGAACATTCAGTCGCGCCTCGGCAACAGCTTCCGAATTACCGGTATCAGCAACCCGAACGAAGCGCGTCAGCTGTCGCTGCTGCTGCGTGCCGGTGCGCTGATTGCGCCAATCCAGATTGTGGAAGAGCGGACCATCGGTCCAACCATGGGCCAGCAGAACATCACGCAGGGGCTCGAAGCCTGTCTGTGGGGTCTGATCGCCTCCATCATCTTTATGGTGGTGTTCTACAAGAAGTTTGGTCTGATTGCGACCAGCGCACTGCTGTGCAACCTGGTGCTGATTGTCGGCATCATGTCACTGTTACCGGGCGCCACGCTCACCATGCCGGGCATTGCCGGTATCGTGCTGACGCTGGCGGTGGCGGTGGATGCTAACGTGTTGATTAACGAACGTATTAAAGAAGAACTGCGTAACGGACGCTCGGTACAGCAGGCGATTCATGAAGGCTATAAAGGCGCCTTCTCCAGTATCGTCGACGCCAACGTCACCACGCTGATTAAAGTTATCATTCTTTATGCGGTCGGTACCGGCTCGATCAAAGGGTTTGCGATTACCACGGCTATCGGTATTGCGACTTCCATGTTCACCGCTATCGTCGGCACCCGTGCCATCGTTAACCTGGTGTACGGCGGCAAACGCATCAATAAGCTGTCTATCTGAGGAGTGCGTTGTGGCACAGGAATATAGTATTGAACAGCTGAACCATGGGCGTAAAGTCGTCGACTTTATGCGCTGGGACACGCTGGCCTTTATCATCTCCGGCCTGCTGATTGTGGCGTCCATCGCCATTATCGGTGTGCGCGGCTTTAACTGGGGGCTCGATTTCACCGGCGGGACGGTGATTGAGATCAACCTCGAGAAGCCGGCGGATCTTGATGCGCTGCGTGACGGGCTGGTGAAGGCAGGCTTTGAGGAGCCGCTGGTACAGAACTTTGGCAGCAGCCGTGATGTGATGGTGCGTATGCCACCGACCACCGGCAATGCAGGCCAGGAGCTGGGCAACAAAGTGGTCGCCTCGATCAACCAGACGACGCAGCAAAACGCGACCGTGAAGCGAATTGAGTTCGTAGGCCCGAGCGTGGGCAGCGATCTGGCGCAGGCCGGGGCGATGGCGCTGCTGTCGGCGCTGATTGCGATTCTGATCTACATCGGCTTTCGCTTTGAGTGGCGTCTGGCGCTGGGCACCGTGCTGGCGCTGGCGCACGACGTGATCATCACCTGCGGCATTCTGTCGCTGTTCCACATCGAAATCGATCTGACGATTGTGGCGTCGCTGATGTCGGTGATTGGTTACTCGCTCAACGATAAGATCGTGGTTTCCGACCGTATTCGTGAGAACTTCCGCAAAATCCGTCGCGGTTCTTCTTACGACATCACTAACGTGTCGCTGACCCAGACGCTGAGCCGTACGTTGATCACCTCGATCACCACGCTGGCGATGATCCTGATCCTGTTCATCTTTGGTGGCGCACTGCTGAAAGGCTTCTCGCTGACCATGCTGATCGGTGTCACCATCGGTACCATTTCGTCGATCTACGTGTCGTCCGCGCTGGCGCTGAAGCTGGGCATGAAGCGTGAACACATGCTGGTGCAGAAAGTGGAGAAAGAGGGCGCCGATCAGCCTTCGATTCTGCCGTAATTGTGCCGGAGAAATGAAACGGGCTGCCTGAGTGCAGCCCGTTTTTTTTATGCCTGACGCCAGAATTACTGGCCTGCGACAACCGCGCCGCTGGCGTCCGTCACCGCCTGCACATCATGGACGCGCACGTAGCCGAGCTGACCCGGTGCCAGCCCGCTGAGGCGCAGCGGTACGCTGACCGAACTGCGCGGCATCAGACTGGCGGGCACGGTAATGGTCTGGCTCAGGCTGTCGGCGTTCAGCGGCTTGCCGCTGGCGGGATCCATTTCGCCCCATACCACGCGGGCGCTGAGCGCCGGCACCGGCTTATCATCGGTTGCACGGATATTCAGGTTAGCGCGGCTGCCACTGGCTTCCCCCTCAACGTGCGACAGCGACAGGCGCAGTTTACCCAGCTGCGTCTGCAGCTCTACCGGCGTATTCGCCTGCGGGAGTAACCATGCGCCCTGCGTCGACTGGCTATTGAGCTGCCCCTGAATCTCCAGCGCGCTGGCCTGACTGGTCAGTTTGCGCATCTGCTGGTTGAGCTGGCTCACTTCCTGATGCAGCGCTTTGACCTGAGGTGAAGCGGGGGTGGAGCTGCAACCACTGAGCACCAGCGCAGCAAGCGCTGCCGGCACCCAAATCATCCTGAACGTCATGCAATGTCCTTCCGGTTATTTAGGGATACGTAAAACCTGGCCGGGATAGATCTTATCAGGATGCGTCAGCATTGGCTTGTTCGCTTCAAAGATCTTGTTGTATTCATTCGGCGTGCCGTACACCTGCTTCGAGATAGCGCTCAGGGTATCGCCTTTTTTCACCGTGTAGAATTCGGCCTGCGTGGCGCTGTCACTGGTGGTGACGTTATCCTCCACTTTGGTGATGCCGGCCACGTTACCCGCCGCCACCAGAATCTTCTCTTTCAACTCCTGCGAGATACCGTCACCGCTGACCTTCACGGTATCGCCCTGGACATCGACTTTCACTTTATCGCTGTCGGGCAGGCCGAGTTGATTAATGTGCTCCTGCAGCTTTTTGCTCTGGTCATCGCCGCCTGACACCGCATCCCACAGTTTTTCACCCGCTTCTTTGACGAAATTGAATAAACCCATACATCCTCCTGTCATTAAGCCGGATTGGCTCTCTAAGCTTAGTAACTTTTCACGGTTTGCTGTAACCGTCAGGCGTCGCTGTGAGCCAGGTGGCGATTCTGCGCCCTGTATTTTGTTGCAACCGGGAACGCGCTACACTATCTGCCCCCAATTCTCGCGACAGGAAACGTCATGCATTGCCCATTCTGCTCCGCTGTGGACACCAAAGTGATTGATTCACGTCTGGTTAGTGAAGGCTCCTCAGTGCGTCGCCGCCGCCAGTGCCTGGTGTGCCATGAGCGTTTTACCACCTTTGAAGTGGCCGAGCTGGTAATGCCGCGCGTGGTGAAAAGCAACGACGTGCGCGAACCCTTTAACGAAGATAAGCTGGCCAGCGGCATGATGAAGGCGCTGGAGAAGCGTCCGGTGAGCGCGGATGCCGTCGACAACGCGGTCAATCACATCAAAACCCAGCTGCGCGCCACCGGCGAACGTGAAATTCCCAGCAAGCTGATTGGTAACCTGGTGATGGAAGAGCTGAAGAAGCTGGATAAAGTCGCTTATATTCGTTTCGCATCGGTGTACCGCAGTTTTGAAGATATTCGTGACTTTGGCGAAGAGATCGCCCGCTTACAGGATTAATCCATGACCGATGCGCACTACATGGCGCGCGCGCTGGAACTGGCGCGGCGCGGACAATATACCACCACCCCGAATCCTAACGTCGGCTGCGTTATCGTGCGCGACGGCGAGATCGTGGGCGAAGGCTGGCATCAGCGCGCTGGTGAACCGCACGCGGAAGTGCACGCGCTGCGCATGGCGGGTGACCACGCACGCGGTGCGACCGCATATGTCACGCTGGAACCCTGCAGCCATCACGGTCGGACGCCGCCGTGCTGCGATGCACTGATTGCCGCCGGCGTCAGCCGGGTGGTCGCGGCGATGCAGGATCCTAATCCGCAGGTGGCCGGGCGCGGCTTGTATCGTTTACAGCAGGCCGGCATCGACGTGAGTCACGGCCTGATGATGAACGAAGCGGAAGCGCTCAATCGCGGTTTTCTCAAACGCATGCGTACCGGTTTTCCGTGGATTCAGCTCAAACTGGGCGCCTCGCTGGATGGCCGTACCGCCATGGCCAGCGGCGAAAGCCAGTGGATCACTTCCGCAGCGGCAAGGCGCGATGTGCAACGTTTACGTGCCCGCAGTTCAGCTATTCTTACCACCAGTGCCACCGTGCTGGCGGACAATCCGTCGCTGACGGTGCGCTGGGATGAACTGAGCGAGACCGTGCGCCAGCAGCTGGATGAGAGCCAGCTGCGTCAGCCGGTGCGGGTGGTGATCGACAGCCAGCAGCGCGTGACGCCGCAGCACCGTTTGATCGCCCAGCCCGGCGAAACCTGGCTGATGCGCACGGAGGCTGATGCACAAAGCTGGCCGCCGGGCGTGAGTCAGATTGAGGTGCCGCCGCGCGGTGAGCAGCTCGATCTGGTGGCGATGATGATGCTGCTCGGTCAGCGTCAGATCAACAGCGTGTGGGTCGAGGCCGGTGCCGGTCTGGCCGGTGCGCTGCTGCAGGCCGGCCTGGTGGATGAACTGATCGTTTATCTGGCGCCGAAACTACTGGGTAACGCCGCGCGCGGCCTGTGTGCGCTGCCGGGACTGGAAACGCTGGCCGATGCGCCAGCGCTGAATTTTAGCGACGTGCGTCAGGTCGGCGACGATTTACGGCTGACCCTGACACCGCGCTGAGCATGCACGGAAAAGCCTGAGCGCGTTGCCGAAGAGTATGATAGAATCCGCCCCCTTCTGCGGGGCCATAAAACAAACACCCAAAGGATATGTATGAAAGTTATCGAAGCTGCTGTTGCCACGCCTGATGCCAATATTGCCATCGTTATTGCGCGTTTTAACAATTTCATCAATGACAGCCTGCTGGACGGTGCAGTTGACGCGCTGAAGCGTATTGGCCAGGTCAAAGCGGAAAACATCACCGTGGTCTGGGTTCCGGGCGCTTACGAGCTGCCGCTGGCGGCACGCGCCCTGGCGAAAACCGGCAAGCACGACGCGATCGTTGCACTGGGCACGGTGATCCGTGGCGGTACCGCACACTTCGAATACGTGGCGGGTGAAGCCAGCTCCGGCATCGCTCATGTAGCGATGAACAGCGAAATTCCGGTGACCTTCGGCGTCCTGACCACCGAAAACATCGAGCAGGCGATTGAACGCGCCGGCACCAAAGCGGGTAACAAAGGCGCCGAAGCGGCCCTGACCGCACTTGAAATGATTAACGTATTGAAAGCCATCAAAGCCTGATTTTTGTAAGGGGAATTTTGTGAAACCTGCTGCTCGTCGTCGCGCCCGTGAGTGCGCTGTCCAGGCGCTTTACTCCTGGCAGTTGTCTAACAACGACATTGCCGATGTGGAATACCAGTTTCTGGCGGAACAAGACGTCAAAGACGTCGATATTAGCTATTTCCGCGAACTGCTGGCCGGTGTGGCGACCAACAGCGCGTTCCTGGACGGCCTGATGAAGCCTTACCTGTCGCGCCAGCTGGAAGAGCTGGGCCAGGTAGAAAAAGCCATCCTGCGCATTTCGCTCTATGAACTGAGCAAGCGTGACGATGTGCCGTACAAAGTGGCGATCAACGAAGGTATCGAACTGGCTAAAGTGTTTGGTGCTGAAGACAGCCATAAATTTGTTAACGGCGTGCTGGATAAAGCCGCTCCGCAAATTCGACCGAACAAAAAATAAGTGCAAAAGGCCGGCTCACCGGCCTTTTTTCATTGAGACCTGACTTATGTCCTGTGGTGAATTCGAACTGATCGCACGTTATTTTAACCGCGTCACCAGCTCCCGCCGCGATGTGGAGAAGGGAATTGGTGACGACTGCGCGTTACTTAACGTGCCGGAAAAACAGACGCTGGCCATCAGCACCGATACGCTGGTGGCGGGCGTGCATTTCTTACGTGATATCCATCCGGCCGATCTCGGCTACAAAGCGCTGGCGGTTAACCTGAGCGACCTGGCGGCGATGGGCGCCGATCCGGCATGGTTAACGCTGGCGTTAACCCTGCCCGAAGTGGATGAGCCGTGGCTGGCGGCGTTCAGCGACAGCCTGTTTGAGCTGCTGGATTACTACGATATGCAGCTGATAGGCGGCGATACCACGCGCGGGCCGCTCAGCCTGACGCTGGGCATTCATGGCCTGGTGCCGGCGGGCCGTGCGCTGAAGCGCGCCGGGGCCAAACCGGGTGACTGGATTTTTGTCACCGGCACGCTGGGCGACAGCGCTGCTGGTCTGTCGCTGCTGCAGCACCATCATCGCCTGAACGATCCGGCAGTGCATGAAGTGCTGATCAAGCGTCATCTGCGCCCGATGCCGCGCGTGCTGCAGGGCCAGGCGCTGCGCAATCTGGCGACATCAGCCATCGATCTGTCCGATGGCCTGATCTCCGATCTCGGCCACATTCTCACCGCCAGCCGTGTCGGTGCCCGCATCAATCTGGATGCGCTGCCGCTGTCGGCTGCGTTGCGCGATCACTTCGAGCCGGAACAGGTGCTGCGCTGGGCGCTGAGCGGGGGTGAGGATTATGAGCTGTGCTTTACCGTGCCGGAAGTCAATCGTGGTGCACTGGATGTGGCGCTGGGCCATCTTGGCGTGGCGTATACCTGCATCGGCCAGATCGCGCCGGAAGCAGAAGGGCTGACGCTGCTGGAGAACGGCAAGCCGCGCAGTTTCCATCACAAGGGATTTGATCACTTTGACGCTAAATAAAGATGTGGCCAAAAGCCGTCTGCGCATGGCCAATCCGTGGCACCTGCTGGCGACCGGTTTTGGCAGCGGCCTGAGCCCGATTATGCCCGGCACCGCCGGTTCGATTGCCGCCATTCCCTTCTGGTGGCTGATGACGCTGCTGCCGCTGCAGCTGTATTCGCTGCTGGTGCTGATAGGCATCAGTGTGGGTGTCTACCTGTGTCACCGCACCGCGCGTGATATGGGTGTGCACGACCATGGCAGCATCGTGTGGGATGAGTTCATCGGCATGTGGATTACGCTGATGGCGATACCGGCGATGAGCTGGCAATGGGTGCTGGCCGGCTTTGTGATTTTCCGTATTTTCGACATGTGGAAGCCGTGGCCGATTCGCTGGTTCGACCGTAACGTGCATGGCGGCATGGGCATTATGGTCGATGACATTATCGCCGGGGTCATTTCAGCGGCGATTTTGTATGGGCTGGGGCTGGTGCTTTAATGTGCCAGGTGCGCATTAAAGCACCCTACAAAAAGCGTTGCCATGAATGCGTTGCCGCAGGCAGATCGCCAGGAATGCGTAGCCCGCAGGCAGGTCGTATGAATGCGTAGACCACAGGCAGGTCGCCATGCATGCGCTGCCTGTGACATCAGGTCGCCCTGAAGGCGACCTGACTGGACCGTTACTCGAATCCCACCACCGGATGCGGTTGATAGACGCTCTCCAGCTCGGCGATATCGGTTGAACTCAGCTCCACGTCGACGGCTTTCACCAGCTCGGCAAACTGCTGCTCGCGCGAGGCACCAATAATCGGCGCGGTAACCACCGGCTTATGCAGCAGCCATGCCAGCGCCACCTGCGCGCGCGTCACGCCTTTGTCCGCAGCCACCGTTGCCAGCCGTTGCGCAATGGCCGCGTCATTTTCTTCGGTGCCGGTATAGAGTTTTTCCATCACGTTATCCGACACCGAACGCGCAGTGGTTTCTCCCCACGGACGCGTCAGCTTACCGCGCGCCAGCGGGCTCCACGGCAGCACCGCGATGCCTTCGCGCTGGCACAGCGGATGCATCTCTTTCTCTTCTTCGCGCTGAATCAGGTTGTACTGATCCTGCATACTGACAAAACGCGCCCAGCCATGCTGCTGCTGTAACTGCAGCGCCTGCGCAAACTGTGTGGCATGCATCGAAGAAGCCCCGATGTAACGCGCTTTGCCTGACCGCACTACCCGATCGAGCGCTTCCAGCGTCTCTTCAATCGGCGTGGCGTAATCCCAGCGATGAATCTGCAGCAGATCGACATACTCCATGCCAAGCCGCGTCAGGCTGTCATCAATCGACTGCAGGATATTGGTGCGCGACAGCCCCTGCGACAGGTTGCTCAGCGGAAAGTAGACTTTGGTCGCCACCACCACCCGATCGCGCTGCGCATAATCTTTGAGCGCGCGGCCGAGGATCTCCTCACTGCTGCCGTCGGAGTAGCTGTTAGCGGTGTCAAAGAAGTTGATGCCCGCGTCCAGCGCCTGCTTAATCAGCGGTCGGCTGCTCTCTTCCGGCAGCGTCCAGGCGTGGTTACCGCGCAGCGGATCACCATAGGTCATACAGCCTAAACAGAGACGTGAAACCTGCAGATCGGTCTGGCCTAAACGAACGGTTTTCATGAAGGGCTCCTGCTCTTATGCGTGGGGTTTTACCCTCAAGCATAGCAGCAGGAGCGGGGAAGGGCGGTTACTGCGCCAGCCAGGCGGCGATTTGCTGCTGGATGCCTGCGGCGTCCAGCTGATAATCCTGACGCACTTCTTCCTGCGTCCCCTGCGGAATGAACTCATCCGGCAGGCCGAGGTTAAGCACCGGCACGCGCAGGCGTTTCGCCATCACGTATTCGTTGACGCCGCTGCCGGCACCGCCTTTGATCGCGCCTTCTTCCAGCGTAACCAGCGCGTCATGGCTGGCCGCCAGCTCGCTAATCAGGGCTTCATCCAGCGGCTTAACAAAGCGCATGTCGACCAGCGTAGCGTTCAGCGCGTCGGCGGCGGCCTGTGCTTCCGGTAGCAGAGTACCAAAGTTGAGGATGGCCAGTTGCTCGCCGCGACGCCGGATGACCCCTTTGCCAAGCGGCAGGCTGGCCAGCGGTTCCAGCGTGGCGCCGGTGCCGGTGCCGCGCGGATAGCGCACCGCGCTCGGGCCGTCCTGATAGTGGTAGCCGGTGTAAAGCATCTGACGACACTCGTTTTCATCGCTTGGCGTCATGATCACCATGCCCGGCACGCAGCGCAGATAGGCGATATCAAACGCCCCCTGGTGCGTCTGGCCGTCGGCACCTACGATACCGCCGCGATCGATAGCAAACAGTACCGGCAATTGCTGAATTGCCACGTCGTGAATCACCTGGTCGTAGGCGCGCTGCAGGAAGGTGGAGTAAATCGCCACCACCGGCTTATAACCGCCGATGGCCATGCCCGCGGCAAACGTCACCGCATGCTGCTCGGCGATCGCCACGTCAAAATACTGCTGCGGATAATCACGCGAGTAGCTCACCATGCCGGAGCCTTCGCGCATGGCCGGCGTCACCGCCATCAGCCGCGCATCGTCGGCGGCCATCTCGCTCAGCCAGTTACCAAAAATTTTCGAGTAGCTCGGCAGGCCCGGCGCGCTTTTCGGCAGCGAGCCGCTGGCCGGATCGAATTTCGGCACCGCGTGCCAGGTTATCGGATCCTCTTCCGCCGGCGCGTAGCCCTTGCCCTTTTTGGTCATGATGTGCAGGAACTGCGGCCCTTTCAGATCGCGCATATTCTTCAGCGTGCTAACCAGCGTCAGCACATCGTGACCGTCGACCGGACCGATATAGTTAAAGCCCAGCTCCTCAAACAGCGTGCCCGGCACCACCATGCCTTTCAGGTGCTCTTCAGTGCGCTTCACCAGCTCTTTGATCGGTGGCAGCCCGCCCAGCACGCGCTTGCCGCCTTCGCGCAGGCGTGAATAGGTTTTCCCCGAGAGAATCTGCGCCAGGCGATTGTTCAGCGCACCTACGTTCTCAGAGATCGACATCTCGTTGTCATTGAGAATCACCAGCATGTCCGGCTTGATATCACCGGCGTGGTTCATGGCTTCAAACGCCATGCCCGCGGTAATCGCGCCGTCGCCAATAATGCAGGCGGTGCGACGACCTTTGCCTTCGCGTTCGGCGGCCACGGCCATGCCGAGACCGGCGCTGATGGACGTCGACGAGTGGCCCACGCTCAGCACGTCATATTCGCTTTCGCCGCGCCACGGGAACGGGTGCAGGCCATTTTTCTGACGGATAGTGCCGATACGGTCGCGGCGGCCGGTCAGAATCTTGTGCGGATAGGCCTGATGGCCGACGTCCCACACCAGATGGTCAAACGGGGTGTTGTACACATAATGCAACGCGACGGTCAGCTCGACGACGCCCAGACCCGAAGCAAAGTGGCCGGACGAGCGGCTCACGCTGTCCAGCAGATACTGACGCAGCTCGTCGCACAGGTCCGGAAGTTTTTCTTTAGGCAGTAAACGTAATTCCTGAACCGTGCCTGCTAACGCCAGTGTCGGGTATTTTGCAATATCAAAACTCATCAGAGACTCATTATATAAGTTATTTATCGCGTTCAATTATAAAGCTGGCCAGCGCCTGCAGAGCGGACGTGTCATACGACTGTGCCGCCAGCACCTCCAGCGCGCCCAGTGCTTCGCGATAGAGATCCTGCGCTTTGGCCCGCGCGTTATCCAGTCCCAGCAGCGCCGGGTAAGTGCTTTTCCCCAGCGCCTGATCGGCTCCCTGGGTTTTGCCCAGAACGGCGGTATCGCCGACCACATCAAGGATGTCATCCTGCACCTGAAACGCCAGTCCGATGGCGTTGGCGTAGATATCCAGCTGCGGCAGCGCATCGCGGCCCGCGGCACCTGCTGTGAGGGCGCCGAGACGTACGGCGGCGCGGATCAGCGCGCCGGTTTTGTGGCGATGGATCTGCTCCAGCTGGTTCAGGTCCACGGATTGGCCTTCGGCGGCTAAATCCAGCGCCTGGCCACCGCACATGCCGGCCACGCCGCTGGCCTGCGCCAGTTCGGAAATCATGGCAATGCGATCCTGCGGGCTTACGCCGGGCATCGGCTGGTCCGCAAGAATGGTAAACGCCAGGGTTTGCAGGGCATCGCCGGCCAGAATCGCCGTGTCTTCGCCATATTTGATATGGCAGGTTGGCTGCCCGCGACGTAACGCATCGTCGTCCATCGCCGGCAGGTCATCATGAATCAATGAGTAAGCGTGAATGCACTCCACCGCTGCGGCGGGGGCATCCAGGCTGGCCGCCTCGGCGCGCAGCATCTCGCCAGTGGCATACACCAGAAACGGGCGCAGGCGCTTACCGCCTAATAGTGCCCCATATTGCATGGCGTTCACCAGAGGAGAACTCTGAAAAGGAAGTGGATCTATTAAGCGCGTCAACGCCTGGTTCACGCGCTCATGGTAGGCGCGCTGCAGTTGCACGAAATCCATTACTCATTTTCCGGCGTGAAGGGGGTGAGCGGGGCGTCTTTGTCGTCGCTCAGCAGAATCTGCACGCGCTGTTCCGCCGCCTGCAGGGTTTGCTGGCCGCTGCGTGCCAGCTGTACGCCGCGCTCGAATTCATTCAGCGCCTCTTCCAGCGGCAGTTCGCCACTCTCCAGACGGCTGACAATCTGTTCCAGCTGCTGCAGTGCGTTTTCAAAACTCACGGGCGCTTCGGCTTTTTTCGGCATAATCAGTGTCGACTCACAGGTTGGGACATTATGTTGCAATCGGTCATGGTAGCCGACGGGCATTGATTAGCAAAATAATCAATGCGGCGAAGGTTGCTTACAGCAGTCACCCGACAAAGGTGATATACTTGCGCGCCTCGGATGCGGTGGCTGATGCCAACCCGCAATTATATGATTTTACCAGCTAAGTGTTGATGATTTTAGCACTTATTTGCCCAACGAAGCTGTGTCGCCATGAAGTTTATCATCAAGCTCTTCCCCGAAATCACCATCAAAAGTCAGTCGGTGCGCCTGCGCTTTATCAAAATTCTGACCGGTAACATCCGTAATACCCTGCGCACCCTCGACGAAGAGATCGCCGTGGTGCGCCACTGGGATCACATCGAAGTGCGCGCGAAGAAGGAAGCGCTGCGTGCCACCGTCACGGAAGAGCTGACGCGCATTCCCGGTATCCACCATGTGCTGGCGGTCGAAGACCGCGCCTATACCGACATGCACGATATCTTCGAGCAGACGCTGGCGCTCAACCGCGAGCGGCTGGAAGGCAAGAGCTTCTGCGTGCGCGTGAAGCGTCGCGGCAAGCACAGCTTTAGCTCGCAGGATGTGGAGCGCTACGTCGGCGGCGGTCTCAATCAGCACATTGAAAGCGCGCGCGTGCAGCTGAATCACCCGGATGTGACGGTGAATCTGGAGATTGAAGACGATCGCCTGCTGCTGATTACCGGCCGCTATGAAGGCCTGGGCGGCTTCCCGATCGGCACCCAGGAAGATGTGCTGTCGCTGATTTCCGGCGGCTTTGACTCCGGCGTCTCCAGCTATATGCTGATGCGCCGCGGCTGTCGCGTGCACTACTGCTTCTTTAACCTCGGCGGCGCGGCGCATGAAATCGGCGTGCGTCAGGTGGCGCACTATCTGTGGCAGCGTTTTGGCCGTTCACATCGCGTGCGTTTTGTCGCCATCAATTTTGAGCCGGTGGTGGGCGAGATTCTGGAAAAAGTTGATGACGGCCAGATGGGCGTGGTGCTGAAGCGCATGATGGTACGTGCGGCATCGATGGTGGCTGAACGTTACGGCGTGCAGGCGCTGGTGACCGGTGAGGCGCTGGGCCAGGTCTCCAGCCAGACGCTGACTAACCTGCGTTTGATTGATAACGCGTCCGACACGCTGATTCTGCGCCCGCTGATCTCGCACGATAAAGAGCACATCATCAATATTGCGCGTCAGATCGGCACCGAAGACTTTGCCCGCACTATGCCGGAGTACTGCGGCGTGATTTCGAAAAGCCCCACGGTGAAAGCGGTGAAGGCGAAGATCGAAGCCGAAGAGCAGAACTTCGATTTCGACATTCTGCAGCGCGTGGTGCAGGAAGCCAGCAACGTCGATATCCGTGAAATCGCGGAGCAGACGGAAGAAGAAGTGGTGGAAGTGGAAACCGTGGCGTCATTCAGCGGCAACGATGTGGTGCTGGATATCCGTTCAATTGATGAGCAGGACGACAAGCCGCTGGCGCTGACCGGCGTGGAAGTGAAATCGCTGCCGTTCTATAAGCTGAGCACCCAGTTCGGCGATCTCGATCAGAGCAGAACCTGGTTGCTGTACTGCGATCGCGGCGTGATGAGCCGGTTGCAGGCGTTGTATCTGCATGAGCAGGGCTTTAAGAACGTGAAGGTGTACCGTCCGTAACCGCGGCGGGAGTTAAGCCTGGCGCGCCTGATTTCGGGTGCATGGGCAAAACCCGGTGCGCAGGAATGCGCACCCTGTAATCACCGCGACGAATAAAACTGTGCACTGATCCCGTGAGGTCGCCATTGATGGCGACCTTTTTTACGCGCGCTCTTCAAATTCCTGATAATTATAAATCCCTGCCGCCAGCACCAGCTGTGACGCGACTTCACGTGCTTGCTCTTTATCCACCAGCAGATCAATCAGCTTCAGGGCAAAATCGATCGCCGTGCCCGGCCCCTGGCTGGTCAGCAGATTAACGCGCGGATCCCACACCACGCGGCGCTCCATCCATTTCTCCTCCGGAATGGTGTGCTTCAGGCCGGGAAAACCGGTCATATTGCCCACCGGAAACAGGTCATGCGGCACCAGCACCGTGCCCGGCGCGGCACAGATCGCCGCGACAATGTTGCCTGACAGATGACACTGGCGTACCGTCTCCACCAGCAGCGGGCTGTCGCGGAAGGTTTCAGCGCCTTTGAGGCCGCCCGGCAGGACGATGGCGGCAAAATCGTTATCCGCCACTTCCACCAGCGGTGCGTCAGCCAGCAGGCGTACGCCGCGGGAGCAGACAATCTCGCGCGTGCCGTCGCTCTCCACGCTGGCGGTGGTCACCTTCAGGCCGGCGCGGACCAGCAGGTCGATAGTGGTGACCGCTTCGGTCTCTTCACTGCCATGGGCCAGGCAAACCAGCACTGATGCGTTCGCGCTCATATTGGGACTCCTTGCGTTTAATCAGGTCGTACAGACGGGTATTTTCCGGCAGCGCAATCCCCTGCGCACGGGCGCGGCGCAGCAGGTAGCCGGTAATGTAATCAATTTCAGTCTGACGCTGCGCACGCACATCCTGCAGCATTGAGGAGACGTTGGCGGCGGTGCTGTCGATGACGTCGTAAATAATGTCGCGCAGGTTATCCAGCGCGATGTGCTGGCCCTCGCGCTCCATCACCCAGGCCAGCTCCTCGCACAGCCGGTTAATCTGTTCCGGCCAGGCGCGCAGCGCACCGTTCTGGCAGTCGTGCTCAACCGTCAGTGTGTTGATTACGCAGTTGACTGCCAGCTTGCGCCAGCTGGCAGACGCGATGTTATCGTGCCACGCCACGTCCGGCAGCGCCTGATGCAGAATATCGGCGATATCGCTCAGCGCCGCGCTTTCGCGGCTGGCAGGTCCGATGTGGGTGATGCCCTGCGCGACATGCTTGATCACCGTGCCGTCGCGCATCGCCGCGTGCGTGGTGATGCCGCGCAGCAGCGGCTGCTGCACTTCTTTGAGCTCTTCGATGGTACCCATGCCGTTGTGCAGCAGCAGGATCGGCGCGTGGCGCGGTAGCACGCTTTGCAGGTTTTTCACCGCAGGTGAAACCTGTGGCGCTTTCAGGGTCACCAGTAGCAGCTGGCTTTCAGCCAGAAACAGCGGATCGTTAGCGATGAAGGTGTGATTGCTGACGTGGCCCTGCGGATCGACCACGTTGACCGAACAGTACGGCTGCGGTACGCGCAGCCAGCCCTGAACGTCATGTCCCTGGCGTGCAAGGGCCGCGAGCCAGATTTGCCCCAGGGCGCCGCAACCCAACACGGTAATTTTCATTATGCCTCCCGCTGGCGGGTGGGTGAATGGGTGTCACACCCTTAATTATAGCTTTCCGCGTCGCGTGTTTTATTAGCGCGACAAGACGCGTATTATGCATGTCACTTTAGTATCAGGAGAAGAAAAGATGCCATCTTTCGATATCGTTTCCGAAGTCGAACTGCCGGAAGTGCGTAATGCGGTGGAGAATGCCAACCGTGAGATCTCAACCCGTTTCGATTTCCGCAACGTGAGCGCCAGCTTTGAGCTCAACGAAAAGAATGAGACAATCAAAGTCACCAGCGAATCGGATTTTCAGGTGAAGCAGCTGGTGGATATTCTGCGTGAAAAGCTGCTGAAGCGCGGCATTGAAGGCGCGGCGATTGAAGTACCGGAAGAGATTGTGCACAGCGGTAAAAGCTGGAGCGTTGAAGCGAAGCTGAAAAAAGGCATCGAAAGCGATGTCGCGAAGAAAATCGTTAAGCTGATCAAGGACAGCAAACTGAAAGTACAGACGCAGATTCAGGGTGAAGAGCTGCGCGTCACCGGTAAATCCCGCGACGATCTGCAGGGTGCGATGGCGCTGGTGCGCGGTGGCAACCTGGGTCAACCGTTCCAGTTTAAAAACTTCCGCGATTAATCCCCTCTGTCGCGTGCCGCACGACGATACAGCGTGCTGCGCGCGATCCCCAGCGCCTGCGCCGCTTTACTGATATTGCCGTCATAGCGCAGCAGCGTTTCACTGATCAGCTGTTCATCGTGGCGTTCGCGCAGCGGCGGTGCCGGCGGGCGGCGATACTCTGCCGGCAGGTGACTTTCCGTCAGCGTTTCGCCCTCATCGGCGAGCGCCAGTAGCACGCGCAGCAGACTGCGTAGCTGGCGCACATTGCCCGGCCATGACTGCTGCGCCAGCGCTGTCAGCAGCGCCGGAGACAGCTGTACGCCACGCTGCGCGGCCCCCAGCTCCTGCCATAAATCGCGGATAAACCCGGCGACGTTCGGCCAGGCGCGCAGTGGCGGAAGGGTCAGGGCGAACTCCTGCAGACGATAGAGCAAATCCTCACGAAATTCGCCAGCGGCCACGCGCTGGGCCAGATCGCGATGCGTGGCGCAAATCACGGCAAAATTCACCGGCCAGCTGCGACTGGAGCCGAGTGGCGCCACCTCTTTTTCCTGCAGCACGCGCAGCAAACGGGTCTGCAGCGTCAGCGGCATATCACCGATTTCATCCAGAAACAGCACGCCGCCATCTGCTTCGCGAATTTTGCCGATGTAGCCATTTTTACTGGCGCCGGTAAATGCGCCGGGCTGGTAGCCAAACAGTTCGGATTCAATCAGTGCTTCGGGGATGGCGGCACAGTTGATGGCGACAAACTTGCCCGTGCGCCAGCGGCTTTGCTGGTGCAGCGCGCGGCTGACATACTCCTTGCCGCTGCCGGTTTCACCGTAAATGCACAGCGAAACGCCGGCATCCAGTAAGCGCAGCATTTTTGCGCCGTCAGCTCCCAGCACGCGCGGCAGGTCATGCGTGCGACTGTCCGGCACGCTGACGTGGCTGCGCTGCGGCGCGCGCAGGCGGAACCAGTAGCGCTGCGTGCCAATGTTGACCGCAGCGGGAACGCTGTTGTCCTGCTGCTGCAGTTGCGGAAACAGCTGCTGAAACGTCAGGCTGGCAAAGCGGTCGGCGCTGAGAGCCAGTTCGCGCATCGCCAGCCGGTTGGCTGCGGTCAGCACATTGTCAGAGAATACCAGCAGCAGTTCATCACTGGTGTCGATGCCCTGCGGCTGCGGATGCAGACTGAGCAGCCACTGCTGCGGATGCAGGCTTTGCTTCACCCACAGGTACTCGATCTGCTTTGCCGCTGCTTTCACCCGGTTCAGGGTATGCGGATGCGGAAAGTGTGCCGGACCCGAGATATCCAGCACGCCAGCTATCTGGCCGTTGGGCATCTGCAACGGCATCGCGGCACAGTACAGACCCTGATTGCGCGTCAGGAAATGCTGCTGGCCATCAATTTCACAGCCGTCATCAATCGCCAGCGCGGTGCCAATCGCATTGGTGCCGCGTCCGCATTCACTCCACAGGTTACCGGGTGCCAGGGCAAACCGCTGGGCTTTCTCCAGCGCCTGCATATCGCCAAAGGTGTTCAGCACCAGCCCGCTGGCATCGGACAGGATCACCACCGACTGCGTCTCCGCCATCTGCTGCGCCAGCTGGCGGATGACCGGCTGCGCAAACTGCTGCAGCCCGGCGTTGCTGGCCAGCACATCGGCCAGCTCGCCCTGACGCACGCGCGGGAAATCGTCGGCGCTGCGTTCTAATCCATACAGCTGGCTGCGGAACCAGGAGTCGCTTAACAGCGGGTTGGCGTGCACGGCAGACGCGGCTGAATTTCCCTGCATGAATGACCTCAGAACGGCGTGTAAGTGTTGCAACATTGTAGCGTTCGGGTTTCTGCACTGTTGCGATACGCAACACAGATACCGCGTTTGTCCTGGAGAACTGGCAGGGTTGCTGGTAGGGGGTGATTTTATTTGATTGATAAATAACGAATTTATTGCTTTTCCGCCTGGTGAGAAAAAACTGGCACGCGCGCTGCAATACCAACACAGGCAGTTGCGCTGCCTGTTCAGACCCTCTGACCTGATAATAAGGAGTTTGCGATGCGTTATGCACATCCCGGCACGCCCGGCGCGCTGGTCTCTTTCCAGGCGACCTACGGCAACTATATCGCCGGCAACTTCACCGAGCCGCTGAGCGGCCAGTACTTTATGAACACCTCGCCGGTAGACGGCAGCGATATCGCTCAGTTCCCGCGCTCCGACGCGCGCGATATCGATCTGGCGCTGGATGCCGCGCATCAGGCTGCGGATGCATGGGGCAAAACCAGCGTACAGCAGCGCGCCAACCTGCTACTGCAGGTGGCCGATCGCATGGAAGCCAGTCTCGAGAAGCTGGCGGTAGCGGAGAGCTGGGATAACGGTAAACCGATTCGCGAGACGCTCAACGCCGATCTGCCGCTGGCGGTCGACCATTTTCGCTACTTTGCCGGCTGCCTGCGCGCGCAGGAGGGCAGCACCGCTGAGATCGACGAAACCACGGTGGCCTATCACTTCCACGAGCCGCTCGGCGTAGTCGGACAGATCATCCCGTGGAACTTCCCCCTGCTCATGGCGGCGTGGAAGCTGGCACCGGCGCTGGCCGCCGGTAACTGCGTGGTGCTGAAACCGGCTGAGCAGACGCCGCTTGGTATTACGCTGCTGATGGAGCTGATTGGCGATCTGTTCCCTCCGGGCGTGCTGAATGTAGTGCAGGGCTTTGGCCGTGAAGCCGGCGAAGCGCTGGCCACCAGCAAGCGCATCGCTAAAATTGCCTTTACCGGATCCACGCCGGTCGGGCGGCATATCATGGCCTGTGCGGCGGAGAACATCATTCCCTGCACCGTCGAGCTGGGCGGCAAATCACCCAACATCTACTTCGCGGATGTGATGTCGGGCGAAGAGGAATTCATCGATAAAGCGGTTGAGGGGCTGGTGCTGGGCTTCTTTAATCAGGGTGAAGTCTGTACCTGTCCTTCGCGCGCGTTGATTCATGAATCGATCTACCAGCCCTTTATGGAGCGGGTGCTGGCCAAGGTTGCCACCATTCGCCGTGGCGATCCGCTCGATACCGACACCATGATCGGGGCTCAGGCTTCGCGCCAGCAATTCGATAAAATCCTGTCCTATATCAACATCGCCCGTGAAGAAGGCGGTCAGATTCTGACAGGGGGCGAGCGTGCGCATATCGCCGCGGAGCTGGATAACGGATTCTATATCCAGCCCACCCTGATCAAGGGCAGCAACCAGATGCGCTGTTTCCAGGAGGAGATTTTTGGGCCAGTGATTGGCGTCACCACATTCCACGATGAGGCAGAGGCGCTCGCGATCGCCAATGAAACCCAGTTTGGTCTGGGCGCGGGCGTGTGGACGCGCGATACCAATCTGGCGTATCGCATGGGTCGCGGCATTAAAGCCGGTCGCGTCTGGACCAACTGCTATCACATCTATCCCGCCCATGCGGCATTCGGTGGCTACAAGCAGTCGGGCGTCGGGCGTGAGACCCACAAAATGGCGCTCAGCGCCTATCAGCAAACCAAAAATCTGCTGGTCAGCTATGGCACAGCGCCACTGGGGCTGTTCTGAGTCTGCATCCGTTCAAATGGAGAGTGAAAGATGAATATGCAAATCAAAACCACCATGAAAGCCGCGATTGTAAAGGCGTTTGGTGAACCGCTGGTGATTGAGCAGGTGCCGGTGCCGTCCGTTGGGCCAGGGCAGATTCTGGTGAAAATCGCCGCCACCGGCGTGTGTCACACCGACCTGCACGCCGCCGAAGGCGACTGGCCGATCAAGCCCAATCCGCCGTTTATTCCCGGCCATGAAGGCGTCGGGCAGGTGGTGGCCATTGGCGAAGGGGTGAAACATCTCAAACTGGGCGATCGCGTCGGTGTGCCGTGGCTTTACTCGGCGTGTGGCCACTGCGAGCACTGCCTCGACAGCTGGGAGACGCTGTGTCTGTCGCAGCAGAATGCCGGCTATTCGGTCAACGGCAGCTTTGCCGAGTACTGCCTGGCGGATGCCAACTACGTCGGCATCATTCCGGATAACGTTGAGTTTAATGAAGTGGCACCGATTCTGTGTGCCGGTGTGACGGTCTACAAAGGCCTGAAGATGACCGATACCAAACCGGGTGACTGGGTGGTGGTTTCCGGCATCGGCGGGCTGGGGCACATGGCTATTCAGTATGCGGTGGCGATGGGGCTCAACGTGGCGGCGGTGGACATCGACGACGATAAGCTGGCGTTTGCCAAACGGCTCGGTGCCAGCGTGGTTGCCAATGCGAAGCAGGTCGATCCGGCGAAAGTGTTTCAGGAGAGCTTTGGCGGCGCGCACGGCGTGCTGGTGACGGCGGTATCGCCAAAAGCGTTTGAACAGGCGATCGGCACGCTGCGTCGCGGCGGCACCATGGTGCTTAACGGCCTGCCGCCGGGGAAATTCGATCTCTCGATCTTCGACATGGTGCTGGATGGCATTACGGTGCGCGGCTCGATTGTCGGCACGCGTAAAGATCTGCAGGAGGCACTGGATTTTGCCGGTCGCCATAAGGTGAAAGCGAATGTCGCGGTTGAGCCGCTGACTAACATCAACGATATCTTTGCGCGCATGCACGCCGGCAAAATTGAAGGGCGTATTGTGGTGGATATGTCGCTGTAGTGACGCTGAGCGGACCGCGTGGCGCCAGAGCATCGCGGTCCGCTGTGGCTAAGTCATTAACTGCTGGCGAGTAGCGCCTCCAGCTCCACGCGGCTCGTCACTTTGCTGTCAATTTTAATGTAGGCGCTTTTCTCTTCCGGCACGATAAACACTGACGCCACGCCGGGCTGCGCGCGCAGCCGCTTCTCAAGATTCGGTACTGCCAGCACCGCATCACTCAGCACCAGGCGCAGGCTGCTGACGTACGGCGGCTCCTGCATCGACATGGCGACAAACAGCCAGGCCGCAGCCACTATCGCGCCGACCAGAAACACCGTTTGCGCATCGAAGTGGCCGAAAATCCAGCCGCCCAGGCTGCCACCAATCGCGACGCCAATAAACTGGCTGGTGGAATAAATCCCCATGGCCGTGCCTTTGTAGCCCGCCGGCGACTCTTTGCTGATCAGCGACGGCAGAATCGCTTCCATCAGGTTAAAGGCGAGGAAAAACAGCTGCACGCCAATCACCAGCGTCCAGAAGTGGCCTGCGGCGCCCCACAGCACAATTTCCGCGATGATGATCAGCGCCACGCAGCCGACAAACACCCGCTTCATGCGGCGCTTTACCTCGGCATAGATAATAAACGGTACCACGGCGACAAACGCCACCAGCATGGTCACCAGATACACTTTCCAGTGTTCAGCTGCCGGGAAGCCTGCCTGTTCAAACTGGCCCGGCAGCGCGACGAAGCTCGACATCAGTAAAATGTGCAGACAGAGAATGCCGATATTCAGCTTCAGCAATTTGGGATTGGCCAGCACTGCGCGAATGCTGCCTTTGACCATGCCGGATTCGCGGTTCAGCACATGGCCCGGCGCATTGGGCACGACCAGCAGGGTGATCACGATACCCAGGCTGGCGAGCAGGGCAATCATCCAGAACAGCGCGTGCAGACCCAGCGCGTGCGTGACAATCGGGCCGACCACCATGGCAATCGCAAAGGTAACGCCGAAGCTGATGCCGATAAACGCCATCGCTTTGGTGCGGTTCTGTTCACGGGTCAGGTCTGACAGCAGCGCCATCACCGCCGCGGCAATGGCACCGGAGCCCTGCAGCGCGCGACCAAGGATAATGCCCCAGATAGAGCTGCTGGTGGCGGCAATAAGGCTACCAAGCACAAACAGCAGCAGGCCGCCGACAATCAGCGGCTTGCGGCCGATACGGTCGGACAGCAGACCAAAGGGGATCTGAAACACGGCCTGCGCCAGACCATAAATACCAATTGCCAGACCGATCAACGTTTCGCTGGCGCCCTGTAAAGCCATACCGTAAGTGGTCAGTACCGGCAGGACCATAAACATTCCCAGCATGCGCAGGGAAAAAACTGTGCCTAAACCCCATGTTGCCCGAAGCTCAACTGGTGTCATTCTATTATCGTTCATTCCAACCTCTGTAAGTTTATGCCCCTGGGACTTCAGGTTGCAGCGGCACAGGTTGCGCGCCCTTATCTGCGACCCGGCTCACCGGGACATGCAGCGCTTATTTTAGAAAGCAGGGCAGGGCGGGTAAAACAATTGTTTTTAAGCAGTGGTAACAAAAAGAAAGGGCGCGAAATTCGCGCCCTTGTCCGGAGTAACGGTCTGACTTACCAGACGTAAGTCAGCAGGTCCTTAGAGGCCGGGGCCATAAAGTCCACCGACATCATCACGCTCAGCGCAGTGATGGCGACAATGGAGAACACAAACAGTTTACGCGCCCAAACTTTATCGTTTGAGGTTTTGTAACCTGACAGTGCCATACCCAGCCACCACACGCTGACGGCGGCAGCCACCACCAGATATTTGTAGCCAGCATAACCGCCCAGCGACAGCATCAGCGTGGCAATCATGAACGCCAGGATGTACAGCGTAATATGATTTTTCGCCACGGAGATGCCTTTCACCACCGGCAGAACCGGAATATTGGCGGCCTGATAATCTTTGAAGCGGAAGATGGCAATCGCGTAGGAGTGCGGCATCTGCCACAGGCTAAAGATAGCCAGTAAGATTAACGCGCCAGCATCAAACTGGTTGGTCACCGCACAGTAGCCAATCACTGGCGGCGCAGCGCCAGAGAGGCTGCCAATCAGCGTGCCATAGACCGAATGACGCTTCATGTAGAGGCTGTAAATGCCGACATAGACGACGAAGCCCATCACCGCCAGCCACATGGCCAGCGGGTTAGCGCCAAAATACAGCAACGCAAAGCCAGCAATACCCAATGCGGTTGCATAAACCAGGCTTACTTTCGCCGAGATCAGGCCTTTGACCAGAACACGGTTCCGCGTTCTCTCCATTTTGATGTCGATGTCGCGGTCAATCACATTGTTGAATACACAACCGGATGCGACCACCAGCGAAACGCCCACCAAAGCGACGAGAAACAGGGGGTAATCAATGCTGCCTTTTGAAGCCAGCAGGAATCCACCGATCACAGAAATTAAATTGCCGAAAATAATTCCTGGTTTTGTTACTTGCAGGTATTGCTTAATCATTACGCGTGACTCTTTAGTGGGCCATCATGTTGTAGTTGAGGTTCCACATAATCCACAGTGAGCCAATCACCACAATCAGGATAATGACTGCGGAGAAGACAATGGCCACCATGTTCCAGCCACCCTCGGATTTGCTGTCCAGATGCAGGAAGTAGACCAGGTGCACCAGCACCTGAACCACTGCACACACCAGAACCACACCCAGAATGGTGCCGTGAGAAGCACTGCCACCCATCACCATCCAGAACGGGATCGCCGTCAGGATGATCGAGAGGATGAAGCCGATCATGTAAGACTTCACGCTACCGTGAGATGCACCATGTTCGTTTACAGAATGACTCATTACATGGCCCCCATCAGATAGACAACGGTGAATACGCAGATCCACACCACATCCAGGAAGTGCCAGAACAGGCTCAGACACATGATACGGGTGCGGTTGGTGGCGCTCAGACCGCGTTTAGCGATCTGGAACATCAGCACGGCCATCCAGATCAGACCAGAGGTCACGTGCAGACCGTGCGTACCGACCAGAGTAAAGAAGCCAGACAGGAAGCCGCTGCGGTCAGGACCGAAACCTTCCTTGATCAGGTGATGGAATTCATAGATTTCCATCCCGATAAATCCGGCGCCGAACAGGAAGGTCAACGCCAGCCAGCTGATGACCGAACCTTTGTTCTGGTTGTTCATCGCAATCACTGCCATACCATACGTGATGGAGCTCAGCAGCAGCAGCGCGGTTTCAACCAGCACAAACGGCAGTTCGAAGATATCTTTACCTGCCGGGCCACCGGCAGTGTTGTTAACCATGACCGCATAGGTCGCAAACAGGGTTGCGAAGATAATGCAGTCACTCATCAGGTAGATCCAGAAGCCAAAGACTTTATTGGCTCCCGCATCGTGATGCCCATGCTCCGCATGGGCGTCGTGGTGGTGTTTAACGGTTTCAGTTGACATTATTTCAGACCTGCTTTGCTGATGTCATCAAAGTGCTTCTTCTCGATCTGCTCGATTTCAGCAACCGGTACGTAGTAATCCACGTCTTCATCGAAGCTCTTCACAATCCAGGTCACGATGGTGCCAAGGAAAGTAAGACCTGCCAGCCACCAGATGTGCCAGATCAGGGCAAAACCGAAGACTGTCATGAAGGCAGCGATAACAATGGCCGCGCCGCTGTTTTTCGGCATATGAATTTCTTCATATTTTTCTGGCTGCTTGTACGCTTCGCCTTTCTCTTTCATTTCCCAGAACGCATCACGCTCGTGGATATGTGGGATCACAGCAAAGTTGTAGAACGGCGGAGGTGAAGAGGTTGCCCACTCCAGCGTACGGCCGCCCCACGGGTCACCGGTCAGATCGCGGTTCTGCTCACGGTCACGTACCGATACCCAGAACTGGATAAGCTGGCACAGGATACCGCAGGCGATCAGCGCTGCACCGCCTGCTGCAACCACCAGCAGAGAGTGGAACTGCGGATCGATGTCCTGGCTCAGACGACGGGTCATCCCCATGAAGCCCAGCGCGTACAGCGGCATAAAGGCAACGAAGAAGCCGATGATCCAGAACCAGAAAGCACGTTTGCCCCAGGTTTCGTTCAGGGTGAAGCCGAAGGCTTTCGGGAACCAGTAGGTCACGCCAGCCATACAACCGAACACCACACCACCGATGATAACGTTGTGGAAGTGTGCAATCAGGAACAGGCTGTTGTGCAGCACGAAGTCTGCGCCTGGCACCGCCAGCAGTACGCCGGTCATCCCACCAACGGAGAAGGTGACCAGGAAGCCGATGGTCCACAGCATCGCTGAGTTGAACTCGATACGACCCTGATACATGGTGAACAGCCAGTTAAAGATTTTCACCCCGGTCGGAATCGCGATGATCATCGTCATGATACCGAAGAAGGCGTTAACGTTCGCACCGGCACCCATGGTGAAGAAGTGGTGCAGCCAAACGATGAACGACAGAACGGTAATGGCGATGGTTGCCCACACCAGCGAGGTGTAACCAAACAGACGCTTTTTCGAGAAGGTGGCCGTGACTTCAGAGAAGACACCAAACACCGGCAGAACGAGGATGTACACCTCCGGGTGACCCCAGACCCAGATCAGGTTGACGTACATCATCATGTTACCGCCCATATCATTGGTAAAGAAATGGAAGTCGAGGTAACGATCAAGCGTCAACAGTGCCAGCGTCACGGTCAGAACCGGGAACGCAGCGATAATCAGGACGTTAGTACACAGTGCTGCCCAGGTGAACACCGGCATCTTGAACAGGTCCATGCCCGGAGCACGCATCTTCAGAATGGTCACGAAGAAGTTGATACCGGTCAGCGTGGTACCAATACCGGAGAGCTGGAGACTCCAGATCCAGTAATCGACCCCGACGCCAGGACTGTATTCTGCCCCCGAGAGCGGTGGATAAGCCAGCCAGCCGGTCTGTGCGAATTCGCCCACACCCAGTGACAGGTTAACCAGGATCACACCGATAGCGGTGAACCAGAAGCTCAGGTTGTTCAGGAACGGGAAGGCAACGTCACGGGCACCGATTTGCAGCGGAACCGCGATGTTCATCAGACCCACCACGAAAGGCATCGCCACGAAGAAGATCATGATCACGCCGTGAGCGGTGAAGATCTGGTCGTAGTGGTGCGGTGGCAGTATGCCTGCTTCCCCGGCGGAAGCCATAACCTGTTGGGTACGCATCATTACCGCATCGGCAAAGCCGCGCAGCAGCATGACAAAGGCCATGATGATGTACATGATACCCAGTTTTTTGTGGTCGATGGAGGTTAACCATTCAGACCACAGATACTGCCATTTACCGAAATAGGTAATAGCAGCGATCAGCGCCAGACCACCAATGATGATACCGGCGACCGTAACCATGATAATGGGTTCATGGTAGGGCACTGCATCCAGTGTTAATTTTCCGAACATCGTATTATTCCTCGGCTCCCGCAGCTGCGGCGTGATTCATGTCCATGCCTTCGTGCGACATGTCCATTTTCCCGTGGCTCATCATGAACTTATCAATAACCTGCTTGAACAGTTCCGGATTAGCAGTTGAGAAATATTCCACCGGGTGATTTTCGCTTGGCGCAGCCAGTTTTTCGAAATCATCCATGGTGGTCAGCGTGTTAGGTGCCGCTTTAACTTTGGCAACCCACTGCTGGAATTCCGCATCGTCTTTGGTGGCAATGGCTTTGAACTTCATGCCAGAGAAACCGCGACCGCTGAAGTTAGCAGAGATACCGTCGAACGTACCTGGCTCGTTGGCGATCAGGTGCAGTTTGGTCTGCATACCCGCCATGGCGTAGATCTGGCTGCCGAGCGTAGGAATAAAGAAGGAGTTCATGACGGAGTTCGAGGTGATCTTGAAGTTCACCGGAGTATTTGCCGGGAAGGCAATCTGGTTGACGGTTGCAATACCCTGTTCCGGGTAGATGAACAGCCATTTCCAGTCCAGTGCCACTACGTCGATCTCAACCGGTTTCACGTCAGAGGCCAGCGGTTTGCTCGGCTCCAGCGCGTGGGTTGATTTCCAGGTCAGCACGCCGAGGAAGAGAATGATCAGGATCGGAATGGTCCAGACCACGGCTTCCACTTTGTTAGAGTGTGACCAGTTAGGGCTATACTTCGCGTTGGTATTGGTTGCCCGATATTTCCAGGCGAACACAACAGCCATTAAGACTGCCGGAATAACGACGATCATCATCAAGCCGAAAGCTGTCAGAATCAGTGAACGTTGCTCCAGTGCAATCTGTCCCTTGGGATTTAACAACGCACTATCGCAGCCGCTGAGTAATACAGCGCCTGCAATTAATGACAAAATCCCCAAACTTTTATTGTATTTCCTGAGTCTCATTTAACGACCTCAATGACAAAGGGCTCTATTGTCGTTTAAGTGTGCGCGCATTTTACGGGAAGGTTTATGCAGTGTAAACCAGCTTAAGGATGTGTCAGAAGGCTGTTGACACCTTTTGCTAAGGGTGTCACAGATGTTGCGCAGGGTGACAAATTATTAACTGCGACAAGCAGTTGGCGGCAATATAACAAAAACCAATGACATTAACCGCAGAGAAAACAGGGAAAGCATAAACCGGAGTTTTAATACTCATTTATTTAACAATTCTGCATCATTTCAGCGATGAAATTTCTACAAATTAATTGCTCACCGGATTTAAATATTGCGCAGGATTGTTAATTTAATGTTTCTATTTCGCGTTAAAAAAAATGCTATCGCTTAAAATTCGCCGGGAGCTATTTTTAAGCGATTTATCCCCGTCTGGCAAATAGCGCAGCGTTAATGTGCACGATTTGACGCTGTTTTTCTTAATGCCAGCCAGTCCAGCATCACGCCGAGCAGTACCGCCAGCAGCGCCAGCGCCATCCCTGCCTCAAACAGATGGGTTGGCAGCGTCGCGCTGTGCCAGATATCCGCCGCACGCAGTGCCAGCGTCAGCAGCCAGAGCGCCAGCAACGTGCAGCCCGCCGCGAACAGGCGTACCGTCCAGCGATAACCCTGTGGCCACAGGCTGCGCTTCATGAATTCACCGCTGTGCTGCATTGCCTGTAGCGTGCCGCGACACGCCCACAGCAGCAGCAGGCCCGGTACGGCGGCCACCACGGTAAAGGCATAAAATACCGGCCAGCCCCATAGTTCGACCAGCCAGCCAGCCGCCGGACCGACATACACGCGTCCAACCGCTGACAGCGCTGACAGCAGCGCGAACTGCGTGGCCGAGAACGATTTGTTGCACAACGTCATCAGCAACGCCACAAAGGCGGCGGTGCCCATGCCGCCGCACAGGTTTTCGATAAATACCGCGCTGGCCATGCTCCACAGATGCGGTGGCGTTACCGCCAGCAGCCAGTAAGCGAAATTAGATACTGCCTGCAGCACGCCGAAGATCATCAGCGCGCGGAACAGGCTCAGGCGTTGCATCAGCACGCCGCCGTACAGCGCACCAATAATGGTCGCCAGCAGGCCAAGCGTTTTATTCACCAGACCGACATCACCGGCGCTGAAGCCCACGCCGCGAATCAGAAAGGTGGTGGTGAGCGAAGCGGCGAACGCGTCGCCCAGCTTGTAGAGAATGATTAAGGTGATCAGCAGCCAGGCGTTGTTGCGCTGAAAGAAATCCTTCAGCGGAAACGCGACGGCCTGACGCAGCGAGTGCGGCTCGCGCACCGGCGCCTCAGGTTCACGCGCCAGCAGCGTGGCGATCAGTCCGGGCACCATCAGCAGCGCCATCAGCCAGTAGGTGGCCTG
This sequence comes from Pantoea dispersa, assembly GCF_019890955.1. NCBI lineage: Bacteria > Pseudomonadati > Pseudomonadota > Gammaproteobacteria > Enterobacterales > Erwiniaceae > Pantoea > Pantoea dispersa. Next base: position 2,968,006 of record NZ_CP082346.1, on the reverse strand, counting down.
CCAGCCGAGATAGCGATCCGCCAGCCACAACGCCAGGCCGCCGGAAATCAGCATCGCCAGCCGGTAACCGAGCACGGTAATCGCCGCGCCGCTGCCGCGCTCTTCCGGCGGCAGCACATCGGTTTTCCACGCATCAAACACAATATCCTGCGAGGCTGAGCAGAACGCCACCAGCACCGCCAGCGCCGCCAGCAGGGTAAGGTCGCGTGATGGCTGCATAAAGCCCATCGCCACAATACCGGCAATCAGCGCTAATTGCGTGACCAGCAACCAGCCGCGCCGCCGGCCAAGAAAGGGCGGGGTATAGCGATCCATCATCGGCGACCACAGGAACTTAAACACGTAAGCCTGACCGACGAGGGAGAAGAAACCAATGGTTTTCAGGTCGACATTCTCTACCGTCATCCACGCCTGGAGCGTACCGGCGGTCAGCGCCAGCGGCAGACCGGAAGCGAAACCGAGCAGCAGCAGGACCGCAGCGTTACGTTGGGTAAAAATACGCAGATAATGAGATGTCATAGCCAGCCTGAAATGAAGCCCGGTCAGCGGGGACCGGGCAGGTTACTGCGGAAAATTAACGCGCGTTTTGCTTGATGAAGTTATTGACGCTGGTGTCCTGCGCCATATCGGCAATCACGTCGCTCAGGGTGGAGTTAACCGCGTTGGTGATCTTATCGTTAGTGGCGCTGAAGGCACCCTCTACGCTGTAGGTCTGACGGTAGTTTTTCACCTGCTTGTTGCCGTTTTTCGCGGTAGCGATAATAGAGATATCCGCTTTGGTGGTGATGCTGTAACGCACGTTGCCCTGCGTGACATCGGCGTACAGACCATTAACCACGATCTGCAGATCCACCGCGCCGTTCGGGCCAATCATGTAGCCGCGTGAAGTCATCTGCTTCTCCAGCACTTCCTGCAACAGGAAACGCAGGTCGCGTGACGGGGTCAGGGTGATCAGCTGGCCGTCGCGGTTCACTTTGGCCAGCGCCTGATCGCTGCGCTGATCGGCACCGTTAACGCTGACGGTAACGCCCATCAGGCTCGGATCCTGCTGTGGCAGCTGGATTTTTGGCTGGATGTTCAGCGTGGTGTTATTGCTGGCGCAGCCGGCCAAAATAAAGGCAGCCAGCAGAGGGAATAACAGTTTTTTCAACATACTCATTCTCGTTAGCATATGGGTTGGTTTGCAAAACTGCGGCCATCATAGCATTGCGGCACGGCGAAAAAAGCCCCGCACCAGGGGAAATTGATTGTAAAGGATTTTTTCGGACAGCCGGACGCGGTAACCGATTGACCGGCAGCCTGAGCAGGCTAAGATGCGCAGCGCAGCAGGATTTATTTCCTGCCGGACTGCGGGAAAGGTAAAAAACCTACTAATATTTAAACAGATGGGGCACAGCGCTCGCCGTAGAGGAGTGTTAACAATGATTCGCGAACAAATAGAAGAAAAGCTGCGTAACGCTTTTGAGCCTGCACATCTCGAAGTGCATGACGAAAGCTATCGTCATAACGTGCCTGCCGGTTCTGAAAGTCACTTCAAAGTGGTGATCGTCAGCGACCTTTTCACCGGACAGCGCTTCCTGCAGCGTCACCGCGCCATTTATGGCGAGCTGGCGACCGAGCTGGCAGGCAGCGTCCATGCGCTGGCGCTGCATACCTACACGCGCAAAGAGTGGGATGGGCTGCAGGATACCGTACTCGCCTCACCGAACTGTCGCGGTGCCGGTACGCTGGCCTGAGTTTTCCTCTCCAGCTTCCTCCAAAACGGCCTGCGGGCCGTTTTTTCTTACCTCAATGATGCACAAACGCGATCTGCGGCGCAAAAAAGCAGCAAAACCGTTAAAAAGTGGTGAGTTTGCAGCCTCGACTCATTCCGGGGATGCCGCTATAATGCGGCGTCTATTTTTCCGGAATGTCTTCGGGACGCTTCTGGTGACAGGGATTAGGTTCTGCCTGCAGAGGCCGTCCCGGTTGTTGGATACGGCGCATTAATTGTGTGGTGTCTGAAGTTGACCGAGCACGTGATTTTTTGAGGTAACAAGATGACAGTTTCAGTAGAAACCACTCAGGGTCTGGGCCGTCGCATTTCGATTACTGTTCCTAAGGACAGCATCGAAAGCGCAGTGAAGAAAGAACTGGTGGAAGTGGCTAAGAAAGTCCGTATCGACGGTTTCCGTAAAGGCAAAGTGCCGGCTACCATCATTAATCAGCGCTACGGTGCCTCTGTTCGTCAGGACGTCCTGAGCGAGCTGATGACGCGTAACTTCGTTGACGCCATCATCAAAGAGAAGATCAACCCAGCTGGCGCACCGAACTACGTGCCGGGTGAGTATAAAGAAGGTGAAGATTTCACCTACGCGGTTGAGTTCGAAGTGTATCCGGAAGTTGAGCTGAAAGGCCTGGATGCAATCGAAGTCGAAAAACCGGTGGTTGAAGTGACCGACGCTGACGTCGACACCATGCTGGAAACCCTGCAGAAGCAGCAGGCGACCTGGAAAGAGACCGATGCAGCTGCATCAGCAGAAGATCGCGCGACTATCGATTTCACCGGCTCTGTAGACGGCGAAGAGTTCGAAGGCGGCAAAGCGTCTGACTTCGTGCTGGCGATGGGTCAGGGTCGTATGATCCCAGGCTTCGAAGAAGGCATCACTGGCAAGAAAGCCGGCGACACCTTCACCATCGACGTGAAATTCCCGGATGACTACCACGCGGAAAACCTGAAAGGCAAAGATGCGAAGTTCGACATCGTGCTGAAGAAAGTGGAAACCCGCGAACTGCCGGAGCTGACCGCTGAATTCATCAAGCGTTTCGGCGTGGAAGATGGCTCCATTGAAGGTCTGCGCGCTGAAGTGCGTAAGAACATGGAGCGCGAGCTGAAAGGCGCTATCCGTAACCGCGTGAAGACGCAGGCGATTGACGGTCTGGTTAACGCGAACGAAATCGACGTGCCAGTGGCACTGATCGACAGCGAAATCGACGTTCTGCGTCGTCAGGCTGCACAGCGTTTCGGCGGCAACGAGAAGCAGGCGCTGGAACTGCCACGTGAACTGTTCGAAGAGCAGGCAAAACGTCGCGTTGTGGTCGGTCTGCTGCTGGGCGAAGTAATTCGCATCAACGAGCTGAAAGCCGATGAAGATCGCGTTAAAGCGCTGATCGAAGAGATGGCTTCTGCGTACGAAGATCCGCAGGAAGTGATCGAGTTCTACAGCAAAAACAGCGAGCTGATGAACAACATGCGCAACGTTGCGCTGGAAGAGCAGGCGGTTGAAGCGGTACTGGCGAAAGCCAAAGTGACTGATAAAGCCACTAACTTCCAGGAGCTGATGAACCAGACCTCTGCGGCCTGATTCGTGAGTTAACCCTGAGTGCTAAAGCCCGCGACCGCTGTGTCGCGGGCTTTTTCGTTTCTGGCGGAAACCAACCACATTTGTGCGCTATTTGACTAATTAATCGGCAAATTCTTCGCTAAGCTGTTTTTCCGTGTTAGCGAATGGGGAAAAGGTTGTTATGCTTGAAACAACTGGGCTGCATCCCCAGATACAGGGAGAATGCGTGAAAACAGTAAGACTGGCTGATTAACCGTCCTGTAATGTCGGAACGAGACCGCTGCGCATAGTTTTCGCCGCGCGCCTCGCGTAAAATCGGTACAGAATGTTGCCAATGAAATTTATCAGGAGACGGTAATGTCATACAGTGGCGATCGTGAATTTACTGCACCAACCAATGCGCTGGTGCCAATGGTGGTCGAACAAACCTCGCGCGGCGAGCGTTCTTACGACATCTACTCCCGCCTGCTTAAAGAGCGCGTGATCTTCCTGACCGGTCAGGTTGAGGATCACATGGCGAACCTGATTGTGGCGCAGATGCTGTTTCTGGAAGCTGAGAATCCTGAAAAAGACATTTACCTCTACATTAACTCGCCAGGTGGTGTGATTACCGCCGGTATGTCGATTTATGACACAATGAAGTTCATCAAGCCGGACGTGAGCACCATCTGTATGGGCCAGGCCTGTTCGATGGGCGCATTCCTGCTGACGGCGGGGACCAAAGGCAAGCGCTTCTGTCTGCCAAACTCACGCGTGATGATTCACCAGCCGCTGGGCGGTTATCAGGGCCAGGCGACGGACATTGAGATCCACGCGCGTGAAATCCTGAAAGTGAAGCAGCGTATGAATGAGCTGATGGCGGAACATACCGGCAAATCGCTGGAGCAGATTGAACGCGACACCGAGCGCGATCGTTTCCTCTCTGCCAGCGAAGCGGTAGAGTATGGCCTGGTCGACTCCATCCTGACGCATCGCCAATAAGACACATCTGTCTGCCCCTTACGCTATAGTTAACGGGTGCAGACAGGTGAGTTGCATGCATATCGGCCGTTGCTGTGCGGCCATTGCCGTACACCAATTAGGTCTGAGAACGAAAAGAGGTTAGCTGATGACAGATAAGCGCAAAGACGGTTCAGGTAAGTTGCTGTACTGCTCTTTCTGCGGCAAAAGCCAGCATGAAGTCCGTAAGCTGATTGCCGGGCCGTCAGTGTATATTTGCGACGAGTGTGTCGATCTGTGTAACGACATCATTCGTGAAGAGATTAAAGAAGTGGCCCCGCACCGCGAGCGCAGCGCGCTCCCGACGCCGCATGAGATCCGCCATCACCTTGACGATTATGTTATCGGTCAGGAGAAGGCGAAAAAAGTGCTGGCGGTGGCGGTGTACAACCACTACAAACGTCTGCGTAACGGCGACACCAGCAACGGGATTGAACTGGGCAAAAGTAACATTCTGCTGATCGGTCCAACCGGTAGCGGTAAGACCCTGCTGGCGGAAACGCTGGCGCGCCTGCTGGATGTGCCTTTCACTATGGCGGATGCCACCACGCTGACCGAAGCCGGTTATGTGGGCGAGGATGTGGAAAACATCATCCAGAAACTGCTGCAGAAGTGCGACTACGACGTACAGAAAGCGCAGCGCGGTATTGTGTACATCGATGAAATCGATAAGATTTCCCGTAAATCAGACAACCCGTCTATCACCCGTGATGTGTCAGGTGAAGGCGTGCAGCAGGCGCTGCTGAAACTGATTGAAGGCACGGTGGCTGCCGTGCCGCCGCAGGGTGGACGTAAGCATCCGCAGCAGGAGTTTCTGCAGGTCGACACCTCGAAAATCCTGTTTATCTGTGGCGGTGCGTTTGCCGGCCTCGATAAAGTGATTTCACAGCGTGTTGAAACCGGCTCCGGTATTGGCTTTGGCGCGACTGTCAAAGGTAAATCGCAGAAAGCCAGCGAAGGCGAGTTGCTGTCACAGGTTGAGCCGGAAGATCTGATCAAATTTGGTCTGATTCCAGAGTTCATTGGTCGTCTGCCGGTGGTGGCGACGCTCAACGAGCTGAGCGAAGAAGCGCTGATCCAGATCCTGCGTGAACCAAAAAACGCGCTGACCAAGCAGTATCAGGCGCTGTTTAACCTGGAAGGCGTGGAGCTGGAGTTCCGTGACGAAGCGCTGACGGCGATTGCGAAGAAAGCGAACTCGCGTAAAACCGGGGCACGTGGTCTGCGTTCTATCGTAGAAGCGGCGCTGCTCGAAACCATGTACGACCTGCCATCAATGGAAGGCGTAGAGAAAGTGGTGATCGATGAGTCAGTGATCGAGGGGCAATCTGACCCGATGCTGATTTACGGTAAGCATGAAGCCCAGGCTTCTGGCGAATAAATAATCAATTACACCACGTTGTTATCTTAAAAAAGGGGAAAATGTTTCCCCTTTTATTTTTCTCACCTCTGTGACATTGAATGTCGTGCAAGCATCCCCATATACTCATAATCCTGTGGGTCTAACTGCATACAGCCTGTATCACGCGGTTCCCATCACCTGGCGGACATTAAACTAAGAGAGAGCTCTATGAATCCTGAGCGTTCTGAACGCATTGAAATCCCCGTGTTGCCGTTGCGCGACGTGGTGGTTTATCCGCACATGGTAATTCCGTTGTTTGTTGGTCGGGAAAAATCGATTCGTTGCCTCGAAGCGGCGATGGATCATGACAAGAAGATCATGCTGGTTGCCCAGAAAGAGGCTTCAACGGATGAACCTGGTATTAACGATCTCTTCGCGGTAGGGACCGTTGCTTCCGTACTGCAGATGCTGAAACTGCCAGACGGCACCGTTAAGGTGCTGGTGGAAGGTCTTCAGCGCGCACACATCACCACTTTAGCGGACAATGGCGACCACTTTGTTGCCCAGGCCGAATACCTGATCTCGCCGGAAATTGAAGAGCGCGAGCAGGAAGTGCTGGTGCGTACCGCCATCAATCAGTTTGAAGGCTACATCAAGCTGAACAAAAAAATCCCGCCGGAGGTGCTGACTTCACTCAACAGCATCGACGACGCGGCGCGTCTCGCCGACACCGTGGCGGCGCACATGCCGCTTAAGCTGGCTGACAAACAGTCAGTGCTGGAGATGTCCGACATCAATGAGCGTCTGGAATATCTCATGGCGATGATGGAATCGGAAATCGATCTGCTGCAGGTTGAGAAGCGTATTCGCAACCGCGTTAAAAAGCAGATGGAGAAAAGCCAGCGCGAGTACTATCTGAATGAGCAAATGAAAGCGATTCAGAAAGAGCTGGGCGAGATGGATGATGCGCCGGATGAATACGAAGCGCTGAAACGCAAAATCGACGCGGCGAAAATGCCGGCCGAGGCGCGCGAGAAGGCCGAAGCTGAACTGCAGAAGCTGAAAATGATGTCACCGATGTCAGCGGAAGCCACCGTGGTGCGCGGCTACATCGACTGGATGGTGCAGGTACCGTGGAACGCGCGCAGCAAGGTGAAAAAAGACCTGCGGAAAGCGCAGGAGACGCTGGATACCGACCATTACGGTCTGGAGCGCGTGAAAGACCGCATCCTTGAGTATCTTGCGGTGCAGAGTCGCGTCAGCAAAATTAAAGGGCCGATTCTGTGTCTGGTCGGACCGCCGGGCGTGGGTAAAACCTCGCTGGGACAGTCAATCGCCAAAGCCACCGGCCGTAAATACGTGCGTATGGCGCTGGGCGGCGTGCGTGACGAAGCGGAAATCCGCGGCCACCGTCGTACCTATATCGGGTCGATGCCGGGCAAACTGATCCAGAAAATGGCCAAAGTCGGCGTGAAAAACCCGCTGTTCCTGCTGGATGAGATCGACAAAATGTCATCCGACATGCGCGGCGATCCGGCTTCAGCGCTGCTGGAGGTACTGGATCCGGAGCAGAACATTGCGTTCAACGATCACTATCTGGAAGTGGATTACGATCTGTCAGATGTGATGTTTGTGGCTACCTCTAACTCCATGAACATTCCGGCTCCGCTGCTGGATCGTATGGAAGTGATTCGTCTCTCAGGCTACACCGAAGATGAGAAGCTCAACATCGCTAAACAGCACCTGCTGCCGAAGCAGATCGAGCGTAATGCGCTGAAAGAGAAAGAGATCAGCGTTGACGATAGCGCCATTATCGGCATTATCCGCTATTACACCCGTGAAGCGGGCGTGCGTAGCCTGGAGCGCGAACTCTCCAAGCTGTGCCGTAAAGCGGTGAAAGCACTGCTGATGGACAAAGCGAAAAAGAGCATCAAAATCACCGGCGAAAACCTCAAGGATTTCCTGGGTGTGCAGCGCTTTGACTACGGCCGTGCCGACAGCGAAAACCGTGTTGGTCAGGTCACCGGCCTGGCGTGGACCGAAGTGGGCGGCGATCTGCTGACCATCGAAACCGCCTGCGTGCCGGGCAAAGGCAAGCTGACCTACACCGGTTCACTCGGTGAGGTGATGCAGGAGTCAATCCAGGCGGCGCTGACGGTAGTCCGCGCCCGTGCGGAGAAACTCGGCATCAACGGTGACTTCTACGAGAAGCGTGACATCCACGTGCACGTACCGGAAGGGGCGACGCCGAAAGATGGTCCAAGCGCCGGTATCGCGATGTGTACCGCACTGGTCTCCTGTCTGACCGGTAACCCGGTGCGTTCGGACGTGGCGATGACCGGCGAGATTACGCTGCGCGGTCAGGTACTGCCGATTGGTGGCCTGAAAGAGAAACTGCTGGCGGCGCATCGCGGCGGCATCAAAACCGTGCTGATCCCGGACGAAAACAAGCGCGATCTGGAAGAGATTCCACAGAACGTGATTGCCGATCTGTCGATCCATCCGGTGAAGCGTATTGAAGAAGTGCTGAGCCTGGCGCTGGAAAATGCCCCGTACGGGATGCAGGTTGCCACGGCAAAATAGTGATTAGCGACAAAAAGCGCTAAAAAGCGAAGCTGGCAGGCCAAATCGGGCTTGCCAGCTTTTTTTTGTGCCGCTAATTTAGGGGGCTGCTGGATCAACGATTAAGATGAATACCGTTGTTTCAGCTCCACAGGCTTGATATAACTGGCTGCGCGTTCGCACCGGGCGGGAAGCGCGGGTGCGAGTGAATAATAAAAGAGGGGATGAAGAGAGTGAATAAGTCACAGTTGATCGACAAAATTGCTGCAGACGCTGACATTTCTAAAGCGGCAGCGGGACGTGTGTTAGATGCATTCATGGGCTCCGTTTCTGACGCGCTGAAAGGCGGTGACGAAGTGGCACTGGTCGGTTTCGGTACCTTCTCTGTACGCGAGCGTGCTGCCCGCACCGGCCGTAACCCACAAACCGGTAAAGAAATCACCATCCCGGCTGGTAAAGTACCGGGCTTCCGTGCAGGTAAAGCACTGAAAGACGCCGTCAATTAATGACCGCTGACCTGTCCATCGAAGCATTTTCTTCCATGGATTGAGGACGAAAAAGGCGTTCTCATGTAACATACGGGCACATCATTTTTGATGTGCCTTTTTTTATCTTGATGCGCGACTTTAGCCGCTGGCTTCAGTCTCCGCATGGTTGCCAGCTGCCAGCCTGAACCGCAGCTGCACGATGATGACATCGTGTCAGAGCTTTACATCCACACTACAGCGGAGTGTTGTCATACCATGATGGACAATTTACGCGCGGCGTCGAACCATGTCGTGCTCAAGATCATTCTGGGATTGATCATCCTGTCATTCGTACTGACCGGGGTGGGCAACTACCTGATTGGCGGTAACAGCGATTACGCTGCCAAAGTGAACGGCCATGAAATTAGCCGCGGTGAGCTGGAACAGGCGTTTAATAACGAGCGCAACCGTCAGCAGCAGATGCTGGGCGACCAGTTCTCGCAGCTGGCCAGCAACGACGGCTACATGCAGCAGATGCGCCAGCAGGCGCTGTCACAGTTGATCGATCAGGCGCTGCTCGATCAGTACATCAAAGATCTGCACATTGGCATCAGCGACGATCAGGTGAAGCAGGCTATTTTCAATCAGCAGGCTTTCCAGACCAACGGTAAGTTCGACAACGCGAAATACAACGGCCTGATCGCCAGCATGGGCTTCAGTGCCGATCAGTACGCCGAAGCGCTGCGCAAGCAGCTGGCGACGCAGCAGCTGATCAACGCCATCGCCAATACCGACTTCATGCTGAAGGGTGAAACCAGCAAGCTGGTGGATCTGGTCTCGCAGCAGCGCGAGATTCGTCAGGCGGTGATTGACGTTAACGCGCTGGCCACGAAACAAACCGCCAGCGACGACGAAATCAATCAGTACTACCAGCAGCATCAGAGCAGCTTTATGGCACCTGAGCAGTTCCGCGTCAGCTACATCAAAATGGATGCGGCCAGCCTGCAGGAGAACGCCAGCGAAGCGGATATTCAGAGCTGGTACGATCAGCACAAAGCCGACTATTCACAGCCGCAGCGTAACCGTTACAGCATCATTCAGACCAAAACCGAAGCCGATGCCAACGCGGTGCTGGATGCGCTGAAAAAAGGCGAGGATTTCGCCACGCTGGCGAAGAGCAAATCCATCGACCCAATCTCTGCGCGTAAAGGCGGCGACATGGGCTGGCTGGAGCCGAACACCACGCCGGATGAGCTGAAAAACGCCAACCTGACGCAGAAAGGTCAGCTGTCTGGCGTGATCAAGTCCTCAGTAGGTTTCCTGGTGGTGCGTCTGGACGATATCCAGCCAGAGCAGGTTAAACCGCTGGCGGACGTGCACGATGCGGTGGCGGATAAAGTGAAGCAGGAAAAAGCCGTCGACGCCTTCTATAAGATGCAGCAGAAGGTGAGCGAAGCCGCCAGCAACGACAACGAATCCCTGGCGGGCGCCGCACAGGCATCTGGCCTGAAAGTGGTGGAAACGGGCTGGATCACCCGCGATAACGTGCCGGCCGATCTCGATTTCGATGCGGTTAAACAGGCGATCTTCAACGGTGGCCTGACCGGTCAGAACGGCGCGCCGGGCAACAACTCTGACATCATCAGCGTCGATGGCGATCGGGCATTTGTGTTGCGCATCAGCGAGCACAAACCGGAAGCGGTTAAACCGCTGGATCAGGTCAAAGCGCAGATTGCCGACAGCCTGAAGCATGACAAAGCGACGCAGCAGGCCAAAGCGCAGGCAGACAAACTGCTGACCGAGCTGAAAGCGGGCAAACAGGACGCGCTGCAGGCGGCTGGCCTGACGCTGAGCGCCAGCAAAACCGTTGATCGCAACGCGCAGGATCCGGTGGCTCAGGCCGCATTCAACCTGCCACAGCCAGCGGATAACAAGCCGTCTTGGGGTGTCAGCGAAGATATGCAGGGCAACGTGGTGCTGGTCGCGCTGGATAAGGTCAGCGCGGGCAACATGCCGCAGGCGCAGATCGACGAAATGGTGAAAGGCGTGACGCAAAACAACGCGCAGATTGCCTTTGAAGCGCTGCTGGAAAACCTGCGCAAAGAGGCGAAGATTAAGTACGGCGCCGCCGCACAAAACCAGTAAGCCTCACAAAAAAAGGTAAACTGCTGCAATACCGAAAGGCCGCTTCTGCGGCCTTTTCCATTTCTGATCATCGCCTTTTGAGTGGGTTTCTCGCTTGTGCCACCCTGCAGTGGCTGTCAAACACAAGGAGAAACACAGCATGGTTAAATCAACATTTCGTGCCTTTTGCATCACGCTGGCGCTGGGCGGCGCGCTCTGGACCAGCGGACTGGCGGCGGCGGAAAGCCCCAGTGAAACGCAGGCGACGCAGGTGTCCACGCCGCAGCAGGAACAGGTCAGCATCAATCAGGCCACGGCCGAGCAGCTGGCCGCCGCCATGAACGGTATTGGACTGAAAAAAGCGCAGGCAATTGTCAGCTATCGTGAGCAGTACGGGCCCTTCAGCGCCATCGAGCAGCTGAAAGAAGTACCGGGTATTGGCAGTGCGCTGGTGGAGCGGAACAGCGCGCGGCTGAAATTGTGAAGCGGCTCGCGACTCTGAAGGATTGCTAAAGCGGCCCATCAGGCTGTGCTATGCTCAACAGGTCCAACCAGTTGTCATTCACAGCCTGAACAGGAGCAATCATGCAAACCACCATCAAAGTGCGCGGCTATCATCTTGACGTCTATCAGCATGTGAACAATGCGCGCTACCTGGAATTTCTGGAAGAGGCGCGCTGGCAGTGGCTGGAAGATGCCGATGCCTTTCACTGGCTGCTGGAACAACAGCTGGCGTTTGTGGTGGTGAATATCAACATTAACTATCGTCGTCCGGCGGTGCTGGGCGACGTGCTGCACATTGAGAGCGAGGTCTCGCAGCTCAACGGCAAAAGCGGCATTATTTTACAGCGGGTGGTGCTGGCAGGAGACAACACGCTGGTGGCGGATGCGGCGCTGACCTTCGTCTGCATCGATTTGCGCACGCAAAAAACCGTGCCGCTGGAAGGGGAGTTACGTGAACGCCTGGCGGCATTGATGACCGCGCCTTCCTGAGCTGGCATGCCCAGAAAGCACGCCAGCCCGCAGCGCGGCCGCAATCAGCGCAGGCCGCTTTTCTGTTTCATCGCCGCCATCACGCTGGCCGCATTGGCCTGGTAATCGGCCAGGCCGCGTGCGCGCAGGTGGCAGGCCGCGCACTCGCCACAGCCGTCGCCTTTAACGCCGTTGTAGCAGGTTAGCGTCTCCGAGCGAACCAGCGGCAGCTGCTGCCAGTAGTCCGCCAGCGCCCAGGTTTCCGCTTTATTCAGCCACATCAGCGGCGTTTCAAAACGCACGTCGCGCGCCATGCCGAGAGTGACGGCGTTGTTCAGCGCTTTGACAAACTCGTCACGGCAATCCGGGTAGCCGGAAAAATCGGTTTCACACACGCCGGTGATCACCGCTTCGGCTTCCACCTGATAGGCATAAATTGAGGCCAGCGTCAGAAACAGGATGTTACGTCCCGGGACAAAGGTGCTGGGCAGGCCGCTGGCCTGTGGATTGTAGGCTGGCACCGGAATGTTATCGCGCGTCAGGCTGCTGACCGCCAGTTCATTGAGCAGCGTTACGTCCAGCACTTTGTGCGCCCGCGCGCCCAGCTGGTGCGCCAGCTCTGCGGCGACGCTGATCTCTTCGCGATGGCGCTGACCATAATCAAAGGTCACGCAGTGCACTTCATCATACTGCTGCAGCGCCTGAATCAGACAGGTGGTGGAGTCTTGTCCGCCACTGAATACGACAACGGCTCGTTTCATGTTTTCTTCCCCATAAATCAGTGCGCCTATGGTACTGGCTCTGGCGCGGGCTGAACAGCACCGCCTGCGGCAGGCGGCGGGATCCAGGCGCGGGTGAAATCGAACCAGCCCATGCTGTTAAGCTGAATACCTTCGACGCCTGGTGGAGCAAACACCTGGTAGCGATAGTTAAACAGCGGCAGCAGATGGCCGTCGCGCATTAGCTGCTGAAACAGCTGATGAATCGCGGCGCTGCGCAGTGCCGGACTGGCCTGACGGGCGATAGCGTGCAGCGGTGCCTGCAGCACCGCCGGACGCAGCGGTTGCCAGGCCGCATCATTTTCCAGCCAGTTCACCAGGGTAAACTGCGGCGCATCACCAATCAGACGGTCGCCCATGATGATGTCGGCGTCACTCAGATCGATGTCGTCGCGCCAGCTTTTTACGTCGTGAAATACGCAGGTGAGGGTACAGCCCTGTGCCGCCAGCAGCGGCACCAGCGCCTGGGCCATGACGTGCAGTTCGATGGGCAGGTGATAATGCAGCGTCAGCGTTGCGGGCAGTGTGCCCTCCGGGCGGTGCGGGGCGGGCAGCGGCCAGCCGGGCAGCAGCTCTGCGGTTGGTGTAATTAAGCCTTCATCCAGCGGCAGCTGCTGAATGACGCCGCTGTGCTGAATCAGCGCGAGCAGCGTTTTGGCCTGCGCCTGGCTGAAGCGAGCCGAGAAACGCGGCGCCAGGTAACAGAAACCGAGACTGATGCTGCGATCCACCGGCCGCAGCGTGTCCAGCTCGTCGGGATCGCCAATGGCGATCTGCACCGGATGGCGGCAGCTGGTGCCCAGCCCGCGCTCGAACAGCTGCGGCGTAATCCAGTATTCAACCACCTGAATCAGCGGACGCTGATGGTGCCAGCGTGCATGGCTCTCCAGCCGCACCAGCTCGCGGGTAAAGTGCGTCAGGCGCCATGGTCCGCTGCCGGTATCGGCATGCTCCGGATGCGGCAGCAGGCAAAACTGATGCGCCAGCCGCTGCGGCAGCCAGTAATCGCTGGTGCGCAACCGGATACGCAGCGCCAGCGGATGTGGTGCATCGATGTGTTCCACCGCCGCCAGCAGACGGCCGCCCTGCGGCGTCTGCATGATTCGTTGCAGCTGCTGAACCAGCTGTGCCGCCTGCACCGGTTCGTCGTTATGCCAGCTGAGCAGTGGCCGCAGCCAGAAATACCATTCGCGGCCCTGCGCATCGTGCTGCCAGTGATGTGCCAGATCGCCCTCGACATCATCCGCGTTAAAGCGCGTCAGGCCGGAGAAAATCTGGCGTACCAGATGCTGCTCGGCGCGTCCGGTGAGCTGCAGCGGATCCAGCGCTTCCATCGCGCGATAATAGGGAATGCGCAGCACCGGCGCCTGATTCTGCCACTGGCCGCCCATCAGTGGGCGCAGCATTTTCACCAGCCGTTCAGGCGCGACATCCAGTACCTGCAGTGCCTGTACCGCTTCACCGGCTGCCAGCTGCTGGCTGAGCAATTGCTGACGCAGCTGTTCGGGAGAGAGCAGAAAGCGCAGTTCGCCCTGTTTACCGCGTCCCGCCGCACCGTGCCACTGCAGCCAGCCCGCCTGCTGCCACTGCCGCAGCAGGGTACGCACGTGGCGCTCGCTGCAATAGCAGTGCTGCGCCATGGCCGCAACGCTGATGCGCTGCGCTTCGCCCTGGCTAAGCTGCCACAGGCGCTGAAACTGATTAACCCGATGAAGCTGTCGCATGATTAAACCCGGAACAGTTTTTTGAAAGTATTCACTATTAGTTCCGTAATTACCAGGCGATAGTAAACCCCTCATTCAGACCGGAGAGTTGCTATGGCCCGCCTCGCGGCATTTGATATGGACGGTACACTGCTGCTGCCTACCCACCGTTTAGGTGCGGAGACGCTGCAGAGCCTCAACGCCCTACACCAGCGTGGCGTTACACTGGCGTTTGCCACGGGGCGTCACCTGCTGGATATGCAGGCAGTACGCCAGCAGATCACCTTGCCCGCCTGGCTGATCACCGGTAACGGCACGCGCATTCACGATGTCGAGGGCAGGCAGCTGTACGGCTGTGATTTAGCGCCGTCGGTGGCGGAAGAGGTATTGCACAGTCACTGGCAAACCCCCGCGTCGATCCACATCTTCAATGACGAAGGCTGGTTTACCGATAAACCGCTCCCGGGATTGCTGGAAGCGCACGCGATGAGCGGGTTTCACTATCAGCTGCGTGATTTGCGCCGCATGCCGGCACATGAAGTCACCAAGATCTGCTTTATCGCACCGTACGAGATGCTGCTGGCGCTGAAGATTGAACTGCAACAGGCGCTCGGCGATCGCGCCAGCCTGTGCTTCTCCGCCAGGGAGTGTCTGGAAGTTTTACCGGTGGATTGCCACAAAGGCGCCGCGCTGGCGCGGCTGTGCCAGCATCTGTCGCTGTCGCTGGCGGATTGCATGGCATTTGGCGATGCGATGAACGACCGCGAAATGCTGGAGCGCGTCGGGCGTGGGTTTATCATGGGCAACGCCATGCATCAGCTCAAAACCTCGCTGCCCCATTTACCGATCATTGGCCATTGCGAGACACAGGCGGTGTCTCACTACTTAAATCACTGGATGACCACACCACACCTCGATTATTCCCCCGAATGCTGAGGCTTACAGTGAACCGGACAGGATGTCCGGTTTTTTATTGCAGCTCGCGCTGCCACGCCTGAATATCGCCGATCTGCTCAGCGACCCACTGTGGATTGTAATAGGTATCCGGATAGCGCTCGCCGCTGTCACACAGCAGCGTGACCAGCGCGGCGGATTGCCCCTGCGCGCGCAGCCGTTTTGCCACCTGCAGCATGCCCCAGAAATTGGTGCCGGTAGAGGCACCCGGACGCCGGCCGAGTATCTGCTCCAGCCTTAACATGGCCGCCACGGTGGCGCCGTCGGGCACTTTCATCATTTCGTCAATCACATCCGGTAAAAACGACGGCTCAACGCGCGGGCGACCAATCCCCTCAATCAGGCTGCCACGCTCGCTGCGCAGCGTGCGATCGCGGCTGTGCCAGTAATCGAAAAACACCGAGTGCTGCGGATCGACCACCAGCAGGCGCGTGTCGTGGCCCTGATAGCGGATGTAGCGCCCCAGCGTAGCCGAGGTGCCGCCGGTGCCGGCGCTCATGATCAGGGTGTGCGGCACCGGGAAGGGTTCATGCGCCATCTGGCGGAAAATGCTTTCGGCAATATTATTGTTGCCGCGCCAGTCGGTGGCGCGTTCGGCGTAGGTAAACTGATCCATAAAATGGCCGTTGAGTTCACGCGCCAGACGCTCGGATTCGCTGTACAGCTGGCACGGATCGGCGACGAAGTGGCACTCCCCGCCGTAAAAGCGGATCAGCTCGATTTTGCGCCGTGCGGTACTGGCTGGCATCACGGCGATAAACGGCAGGCCGAGCAGACGGGCAAAATAGGCTTCCGACACCGCAGTGCTGCCGGAGGAGGCTTCGATGATCGGCGTGTTTTCTCCAATCCAGCCATTGGCCAGACCATAGAGAAACAGCGAACGCGCCAGGCGATGTTTCAGGCTGCCGCTTGGATGGGTGCTTTCATCCTTAAGATAAAAGCGAATGCCGGGGAAATCGTCCAGCGTAAAACGGATCAGGTGCGTATCAGCGGAGCGCTGAAAGTCGGCGTTAATTTCATTGATAGCGTGGCGAACCCAGGGCGTTTGCATGGTGCGATTCCGGCAGCGAGATTGCGCTCAGTGTAAGGCACTGGCAGGAAAAAGAGGTTGCTAAAAGTTGGTTATAATCGGCAAATAAGAGAAAATTTTTCTCCTGAGGTGGCGAATGCTAGATAAAACTGACCGCACACTGCTGGCGCTGCTGCAAAAAGACTGCACGCTGTCGCTGCAGGCGCTGGCCGATGCGGTGAATCTCACCACCACGCCGTGCTGGAAACGCCTGAAAAAGCTGGAAGATGATGGCATTATTCGGGCGCGCGTCGCGTTGCTGGATGGTGAAAAGCTCGGCCTGTCGCTCACCGCCTTTATGCTGATCAAAACCCAGCAGCACAGCAGCGACTGGTTTCAGCAGTTTGTCGCGGTGGTACAGCAGATGCCGGAAGTGATGGCCTTTTACCGCATGGCGGGCGAGTACGACTACCTGCTGCGCATTCAGGTGGCCGATATGAAGAGCTACGACGCGTTTTACAAGCGTCTGGTTAACGGCGTGCCGGGACTGATTGACGTCACCTCCAGCTTCGCTATGGAAGAGATTAAATACACCACCGCCTTGCCGGTAGCGCCCTGAACGGGCATCACAAGAGATTGTTTTGTGCGATTATTCAGCCAGTTAAGTTGGTATTTTTTGCGCGAGTGGCGGCGCTATCTGGGCGCCATCAGCTTGCTGATTATCATTGCGCTGCTGCAGCTGCTGCCTCCGCATCTGGTCGGCGTGATTGTCGACGGCGTGACCCAGCACAGCCTGACGCGCGGCGAAATTTTTCTGTGGATCGGCGTGATGCTGGTGACCGCAGTGATTGTCTATTTGCTGCGCTACGTCTGGCGCGTGCTGCTGTTCGGCGCCTCTTACCAGCTGGCGGTGGAGCTGCGCGAAGATTTTTATCGCCAGCTTAGCCGCCAGCATCCGGCGTTTTACCTGCGCCACCGTACCGGCGATCTGATCGCGCGCGCGACCAACGATGTCGATCGCGTGGTGTTTGCCGCGGGTGAAGGGGTGCTGACGCTGGTGGATTCGCTGGTGATGGGGCTGGTCGTGCTGGCGGTAATGAGCGTGCAGATCAGCTGGGAGCTGACGCTGCTGGCGCTGATTCCTATGCCGATTATGGCGCTGGTGATCCAGAAAGACGGCGCGCGCCTGCATCAGCGCTTCAAAGTGGCGCAGGCGGCGTTCTCCAGCCTGAACGATCAAACGCAGGAGAGCCTGACCAGCATCCGCATGATCAAAGCCTTTGGCCTGGAAGATCATCAGTCGAGCCAGTTTGCCGATATCGCCAGCGACACCGGCCGCAAAAATCTGCACGTGGCGCGCGTCGATGCGCGCTTCGATCCCATCATTTATATTGCCGTGGGCTTTTCGAATCTGCTGGCGATTGGCGGTGGCGGCTGGATGGTGTGGCACGGTTCACTAACGCTCGGGCAGCTCACCAGCTTCGTCATGTACTTAGGGCTGATGATTTGGCCGATGCTGGCGCTGGCGTGGATGATTAACATCGTCGAGCGCGGCAGCGCCGCGTGGAGCCGTATTGGCGCGCTGCTGGCGGAAGCGCCTGCGGTTGAAGATGGTCAGCAGCCACTGCCGGCGGATGCGGGCGTGCTGCAGGTGGCGATCCGCGCCTTCCACTATCCGGCGAGCAGCGCGCCGGTGCTGAGCAACGTGCATTTCCAGCTACAACCCGGGCAGATGCTTGGGCTGTGCGGGCCTACCGGCTGCGGCAAAAGCACGCTGCTGAGCCTGATTCAGCGCCATTTTGATATCGATCAGGGCGAGATTTGCTATCACGCCATTCCGCTGCCGCAGCTGCGGTTGGACAGCTGGCGCAGCCGGCTGGCGGTGGTCAGCCAGACGCCGTTCCTGTTTTCCGATACCGTTGCGAATAACCTGGCGCTGGGCCGCCCGGAGGCAACGCAGGAAGAGATCGAGCGCGTGGCGCAGATGGCCTGCGTGCACGATGACATTCTGCGTCTGCCGCAGGGGTACGCGACCGAAGTGGGCGAGCGCGGCGTCATGCTCTCTGGCGGGCAGAAACAGCGCATCGCCATTGCGCGTGCGCTGTTGCTCAACGCGGAGATTCTGATCCTCGACGATGCGCTGTCGGCGGTTGATGGCCGTACCGAACATGAAATCCTGCATAACCTGCGCCTGTGGGGCAAAGGGCGCACGCTGATCATCAGCGCGCATCGGCTGTCGGCGCTGACCGAAGCCAGCGAGATTCTGGTATTGCAGCAGGGCGCAGTGGCACAGCGCGGCGATCACGATACGCTGGCGGCGCAGCCGGGCTGGTATCGCGATATGTATCGCTATCAGCAGCTGGAAGCCGCGCTGGATGAGGACGAGTCAGAACAGGGAGCCGACCATGGCTAAATCGCAACGCTTATGGCCAACGCTGAAACGCCTGCTGGCTTACGGTAAACCGTGGCGCAAATCGCTGTGGCTGGCCGTCGGCATGCTGTGGATCGCTGCTGCTGCCGAAGTCACCGGTCCGGTGCTGGTGAGCTATTTTATCGATAACCTGGTGGCAAAACACCAGATGCCGTGGGGCATCGTGGCCGGGCTGCTGGTGGGCTTTGTGCTGCTACAGCTGCTGGCAGCGGGTCTGCACTATATCCAGGCGCTGCTGTTTAACCGCGCGGCGATTGGCGTTGTGCAGCAGCTGCGCGTCGACGTGATGAATGCGGCGCTGCGCCAGCCGCTCAGTGCCTTCGATACCCAGCCGGTAGGGCAGATTATTTCGCGCGTCACCAACGACACCGAAGTGATCAAAGATCTTTACGTCACGGTGGTGGCCACTGTGCTGCGCAGCGCTGCGCTGATTGGCGCGATGCTGGTGGCGATGTTTGCACTCGACTGGCGTATGGCGCTGGTGGCGCTGGTGATTTTCCCGCTGGTGTTAACGGTGATGCTGATCTATCAGCGCTACAGCACGCCGATTGCGCGCCGCGTACGTAGCTATCTGGCCGAAATCAATAATGGCTTCAACGAAGTGATTAACGGCATGAGCGTGATCCAGCAGTTTCGCCAGCAGGCACGCTTTGGCGAGCGCATGGGCGAAGCCAGCCGTTCACACTATCTGGCGCGGATGGAGACGCTGCGGCTGGACGGCTTTCTGCTGCGTCCGCTGCTCAGCCTGTTTTCTGCACTGATTTTGTGCGGTCTGCTGATGCTGTTCAGCTTTGCTACGCCGGGCGTGTTTGAGGTTGGCGTGCTCTATGCCTTTATCACTTATCTTGGCCGCCTTAACGAGCCACTGATTGAGCTCACCACGCAGCAGTCAATGCTGCAGCAGGCGGTGGTGTCGGGCGAGCGTATTTTTGAACTGATGGATGCGGCGCAGCAGGGCTACGGCAGTGACGCTCAGCCGCTGGCTTCCGGGCGTATCACCCTGCGCGATGTCAGCTTTGCCTACCGCGACAACCGCGACGTGCTCAGCCATATCGATCTCGAGGTGCCGGCGCGCGGCTTCGTGGCACTGGTCGGCCACACCGGCAGCGGCAAAAGCACCTTAGCCAATCTGCTGATGGGCTACTATCCGGTGACGCGCGGCAGCATAGAACTGGATGGCCGCCCGCTGCGCCAGCTGACGCACGATGTGCTGCGCGGCAGCGTGGCGATGGTGCAACAGGATCCGGTGGTACTGGCCGATACGCTGCTGGCCAACGTGCGTTTGGGACGCGATATCAGCGAAGAGGACGTGTGGCGCGCGCTGGAGAAGGTGCAGCTGGCACCGCTGGCCCGCGCGATGCGCGACGGTATTCATACCCGGCTCGGTGAGCAGGGGAACACGCTGTCGGTCGGGCAGAAGCAGCTGCTGGCGCTGGCACGCGTGCTGGTGTCGCTGCCGCAGATTCTGATCCTCGATGAGGCCACTGCCAATATCGACTCAGGCACCGAGCAGGCGATTCAGCAGGCGCTGCGCACGCTGCGCCAGCACAGCACACTGGTGGTGATTGCTCACCGTCTTTCCACCATCACCGAAGCGGATCAGATTCTGGTGCTGCACCGTGGTCAGGTAGTCGAACGCGGCACACACACCGAACTGCTGGCGCAGCAGGGCCGTTACTGGCAGATGTACCAGCTGCAGCAGGCTGGCGATGAACTCGCGGCGGGCATACCCGCAACGGCAGAGGGGTGATTTGCACCTTTTTTGCGCAGATTTATCGGAATGTTCTGTATTGATGCACTCCTTTGAGGCCGCAAGCACCAAAGGAGTGCAGTAAAGTCCCACCTTTCTGTTTTTCCGAGTGAAAACCTTGCCCGTTACGCCATACCGGAGCGCGATACTCTGCGCCCGGCAGCCTTAGCGCCCACTTTTGCCATTTGTGGCACAGCCTTTGCTTAACTCTCTGCGTGTCCGCGAAGACTCACCTATTTTTATATCCGGAGGGGAACGTATGAAGCTGGTTACCGTGGTAATCAAACCATTTAAGCTGGAGGACGTGCGTGAAGCCTTATCCTCCATTGGCATTCAGGGCCTGACCGTGACCGAAGTGAAAGGCTTCGGTCGTCAGAAAGGCCATGCAGAACTGTACCGCGGTGCCGAGTACAGCGTTAACTTCCTGCCAAAAGTAAAAATCGATATTGCGATTGCGGACGATCAGCTGGATGAAGTGGTGGATGTGATCAGCAAAGCCGCGTACACCGGCAAAATTGGCGACGGCAAAATTTTCGTCGCGGAACTGCAGCGCGTGATTCGTATTCGTACCGGCGAGACCGACGAAGCAGCACTGTAACTGGGGCTCTGAATTGTGATGGGATGGAAAGAAATGAATAAAGTAATGACTAAGTTGGGCCTCACCAGCCTGGCGCTGTTACCGTCTCTTGCGATGGCAGCTGCGCCTGCCGTAGCGGATAAAGCCGATAACGCGTTTATGATGATTTGTACCGCGCTGGTACTGTTCATGACAATTCCCGGCATTGCCCTGTTTTACGGCGGCCTGATTCGCGGCAAAAACGTGCTGTCGATGCTGACGCAGGTCGCGGTGACGTTCGCGTTAGTGTGCGTACTGTGGATCGTCTACGGCTACTCGCTGGCGTTCAGCGAAGGCAACGCCTTCTTCGGTAACTTCCAGTGGGCGATGCTGAAAAATATTGAGCTGAAAGCGGTGATGGGCAGCTTCTATCAGTACATTCACGTGGCGTTCCAGGCTTCCTTTGCCTGTATCACCGTGGGGCTGATTGTTGGTTCGCTGGCTGAGCGTATTCGCTTCTCTGCGGTACTGATTTTCGTACTGGTGTGGCTGACGCTGGCCTATCTGCCTATCGCACATATGGTGTGGGCTGGCGGCTTCCTGGCACAGGATGGCGCGCTGGACTTCGCTGGCGGTACCGTGGTGCACATCAACGCCGCCGTTGCCGGTCTGGTTGGTGCTTACCTGGTAGGCAAGCGTGCTGGCTTCGGTAAAGAAGCGTTCAAACCGCATAACCTGCCGATGGTGTTTACCGGTACCGCGATTCTGTACGTTGGCTGGTTCGGTTTCAACGCCGGCTCTGCGTCTTCCGCGAACGAAATCGCGGCGCTGGCCTTCCTGAATACCGTGGTGGCCACTGCGGGTGCCGTGCTGTCGTGGGTGTTCGGTGAGTGGGCGCTGCGCGGTAAGCCTTCACTGCTGGGTGCGTCTTCTGGCTTCATCGCCGGTCTGGTTGCCATCACGCCAGCCTGTGGTTATGTCGGCGTCGGCGGCGCACTGATTATCGGTCTGGCCGGTGGCCTGGCAGGTATCTGGGGTGTGACAACGCTGAAGAAATGGCTGCGCGTGGATGACCCGTGCGACGTGTTCGGTGTGCACGGCGTGTGCGGTATCCTCGGTTGTGTCCTGACCGGCGTGTTTGCCTCCTCGTCACTGGGCGGCGTGGGCTACGCAGAAGGCGTGACTATGGGCCATCAGGTTTGGGTTCAGCTGTTCAGCTGTGGCCTGACCATCGTCTGGTCTGGCGTGGTCGCCTTCATCGGCTTCAAGCTGGCAGATATGATTGTTGGCCTGCGCGTACCGGAAGAACAGGAACGTGAAGGTCTGGATGTGAACAGCCACGGCGAGAACGCTTACAACCAGTAAGTGCCGGCTGGCAGAAGAGCAGTGCGCTATAACTATAATGATGAGAAAGGGGCGAGATAATCGCCCCTTTTTTTATGCTTCGCGCTGACGCATCACCCCTTCCTGCACCGTCGTCGCCACCAGCGTGCCGTCCTGGCTGAAGAACTCACCGCGCACGAAGCCGCGCGCGCCGGACGCTGAGGTGCTTACCACGCTGTACAGGAGCCACTCGGAGAGGTCGAATGGACGGTGGAACCACATGGAGTGGTCAATCGTCGCCACCTGCATATCCGGCTCAAGGAAGCCTTTGCCATGCGGCTGCAGCGCGACCGGCAGAAAGTTGAGATCGGAAGCGTAGCCCAGCAGATATTGATGAATGCGGCGATCGTCCGGCAGCTGGCCATTGGCACGCACCCAGACCTGGCGCAGCGGCTCATCAACGTGGCCTTTCAGCGGATTGTGGATCTGCACCGGACGGATATCCAGTGGGCGCTCGGCGAGGAATTTTTCTTTCAGCTTGAGCGGCAGGTGCGCAGCCAGCCGGTGGGCGAGATCCTGCTCGGAGGGCAGGTTATCGGGTCCCGGCACCTGCGGCATGCTGTTCTGATGTTCGAAGCCATTTTCCGGTGCCTGAAAGGAGGCGGTCATGTAGAAGATCGGCTGACCATTTTGTACGGCGCTGACGCGGCGGGCGCTGAAGCTTTTACCGTCGCGCAGGGTTTCCACATCGTAAATAATGGCTTTCTGGCTGTCGCCCGGGCGCAGAAAGTAGCTGTGGAAGGAGTGAATGATACGGGCTTCCGGCACGGTTTGTTTTGCCGCATACAGCGCCTGTCCCACCACCTGGCCGCCAAACACCTGGCGCAGGCCGAGGTCTTCACTCTGCCCACGAAACAGGCCTTCTTCCAGTTTTTCCAGATTCAATAAATTAAGCAGGTTATGCAGTGCCTGGCTCATAACGGATCCCTCAGTGATGCCAATGGCGTCAGTGTGAAAGATCCGACCAGTTTGCGCAACGCTTTTACCCGGTTTTCAGCAGCATGGCGGGGCTTCAGGCGCAAAGCGGATTTTTGTGCCAGAATTAACAGCAATCGGCGGTGGAAAACCCAGCCAATAAATTTACCGCCGACAATCATAGTGTTCATAAGGAGACGACATCGATGAAACTCTGGCATGTAATTAGCGGTATGACACTGGCGGTGGCAATCACAGGCTGTGCCGATCACAGTAAACCCGTGCCGACGCCAACTTTAGGCGCCAGCGTGGCCGGGCAGCCGTCGGCAATTGCCCAGCCGAACGTAAGCGGTTCCGTCTATATTCGCCAGCGTATTGCGCTGCCGCCGGATGCGGTGCTGACCGTGACGCTGGCCGATGCGTCACTGGCGGACGCGACGTCCAAAGTGCTGTCACAGCGTGTGGTTCGCACCGAGGGCAAACAGGCACCGTTCCAGTTTGTGCTGCCCTTTAACCCGGCCGATATCCAGCCGAACGCGCGCATTTTGCTGAGCGCAGCGATCACCATCGACGGCAAGCTGGCGTTTATTACCGATACGGTGAAACCGGTGATTAATCAGGGTGGAACGAAAGCGGAACTGCTGCTGGTACCGGTGACCAATATGGCGATGCCAACCCAGCCGGGCGCTGCTACCACTGTGCCTTCGACGTCGCCAACTCAGGTTACGCCGTCAGCCTCCGTGCCGGCACCAACCAGTCTGTAAGTTGAAACGGGAGACAGCGCGTTACGGAAGCTGCGCCAGAATGGCGCTGCAGAAAGTAAAGGCGCTGTCTCGTCCCTGATCGCTCGGCACACGCCATCCCTGCGTGTGACGCTTTACTTTCTGCAGTGTCATTCCCGCGCTTTAAAGGGAGTGCGGCCTGTCAGCATTAATACTCCCAGCGATACTTCGCCAGTTCAATTTCTCCTGCATCACTTACTTCAATACCTTCGGCTTCCAGCGCATCGCGCTGACGAAAAAGATCATCACCCTGCAGCGAAATACGACCATGACGATTAATCACGCGGAACCACGGCAATTTGCTGCCTGGCGGCAGGCGCCGCAGCACGCCGCCCACCTGACGTGCGGCGCGCGGTGAACCGGCCAGCAGCGCGACATCGCCGTAGGTCGTCACTTTACCGGCAGGAATAGCGGCAACAATTTGCCAGACGCGCTCGGAAAAATTGCTCTGTTCACTCACTCACGCACCTCGTCTGCGGGAAAAGCGCCACTTTAGCATGCGATTGCGGCTATCTGCAGGGTTTTGCCGCCGGCCTGTTCAAGAAACCAACGGTTGCCCGGCCTGCGCTTGCAATTGCCAGGGGCTTCCCCGATAATGCCAGCGCTCTCAACATGAGAGCTCGTCAATGGGGGCCCTGTTGGTTCTCCCGCAACGCTAACTTGTGAACTCGGTCAGGTCCGGAAGGAAGCAGCCGCAGCAGGCGACGCGTGTGCCGGGATGTAGCTGGCAGGGCCTCCACCATTTCTGCCCATGCAAAATCCCTGCGCGCAATGCGGCACAGCACCCTGTCGGCACTCCTTTGCCTGCCTGTCATCCGTGGAAATAAAGGTGAGTAACGAAACGACCTGCGGGGAGAAAACTTAGCGGACGTACTTCCAGACAGATCCGGGCACTTTGTCATAGAGCTTGTTCATGGTCAGCTCGGCCAGACGGTGATCGGCTGCGGAGTAGAATACCGCTAACTCATCATCGGGTAATTCATACTTGTTCTTTTCAATCACCCGTTCAAGGGTGTCAATTGAGCGACAACGACGCAGTCGCATCAAATAGTCTGTTTTGGTTAAGGCTGGGTTGCTCATAAATAAACCGGTCTCACTCTGATGCTAAAAGGAATGGCTGGGTTGCTGGAGATAAGCGCACTCTTCGGCAAACAGATTAAATAAGCGTTTTGCTGAACGTTGCCACCGTTGAAGATCCTGAGTATTGATTCCATAGCTGCTAAACAGCATAAAGGTATCATCAAGATATTCATCGATTTGCGTAATCAGCGCTTCATCTTCAACATGCTTAATTTTGTAATTCATCGTGAAAGAGGCGATATGCTCAATCAAATCGTTGAGCTGTAAATTGCCTGGCGAAGTGGGATCATTAACCCAGCCGTGATGGCTGTCGGTTAGCGTCGCCATACTTTCGTCAAACAGGTTCTCACACAGAAATTTAAGCTGGGCAATATCATGCCGTTTCGGTGAGTATTCGTCCATCTTTTTCCCCTCCATAGCGAGCACAGTTACCGCGACGCGGCGAGATTTGGAAAAGCTACCAGGGAGCGATCACGAATAAAAAGAATTCAGCGACCTTTTAAATATAATCCACAATCATTAGTTTTGCTCACCCAATTACTAAATATTACAATTCGTCGCACGGTGACGGGCGGGTATTGTCTATCACCTCAAACACCAGTGCACCGGGCGTTGTCTGGAACATAACTTCTTCACGTTGGGTAAAGGTTTCATTTAAATCAAGGCAGGGATTAAATAAATCCCACGTGAAATCGTAAAGCATTTTAAATCGTTTGTGGCCGACGGGCTGAATGGAAATAATGGTAAAACTGTCCGGAACTAATTGCGCGTTTTGAGAATACCACTGTAAATCGCCGGCAAGGTCCTGGGCTATTTTGAGAATATTCCCCTGGATAATCTGGCGTAACTTGCCGCAATCATCCTCATTCACATCAATATCACTATGAATAATAGACTGCATTCTGCATCCCGTAAAAAGCAAGGAGAGTTCTATCATTGGCTTTCAGCCCGGACATTGCAAGCCATTGGTAAACAGAAAGGGCGATTGCTGCGATGGGCGCTGGCTTGATGGCACAAATCGCCCAGGCGTATCGCCACTGATCAACTTTTGAAACACTTTCCTCCGCGCGTCACGATGACGCCATCAGGTAGTATATTGTTATGTTATAACATTTTGGTGGCGTGTCATGAATCACAGTGGATTACTTCTCTCGCTTGGCGGGCGCCTGCTGGTAGCGCTACTGCTGAGTAGCCTGCTGGCTTTAGCCATCGTCTGGGGCCTGCACCAATGATGCGTTTTCATCGTCTGCAGGGCGGCTATCAGGGCAGGGCGGTGACGCCGGTGGTGAATGGCGAACTGGCGGCCGGCAGTATGACGGCACTGATCGGGGCCAACGGAACGGGCAAATCAACCTTGCTCAAAACTATCGCCGGACTGCTGCCGCCAGTGGCGGGACGCTGTGAACTGCAGCTGCCGCGAAAAGCGCTGGGCTGGTTGCCGCAGCGCAGCGAGCTGGACACCCGCTTCCCACTCACCGTCTATGAGCTGGTGGCAATGGGCTGCTGGCCGCGCTGCGGCTGGTTCGGTGGCATCACGCGTGCGCTGCGCCAGGAGATTGATGCGGCGCTGGAGGCGGTGCAGATGCGCGACTTCGCCACTGCGCAGCCCGCGATGCTCTCCGGCGGGCAGTTGCAGCGCGTGCTGTTTGCGCGCCTGATGCTCCAGCGCAGTCAGCTCTGGCTGCTGGATGAACCCTTCAACGGCATTGATACGCCGACAATAACCTTACTGATGTCGATTCTCGAACAGCAGCAGCGGGCGGGCACCACGCTGCTGGTGGTGCTGCATGACAAGCTGCTGGTGGCGCGCCATTTTCGTGACGTGCTATCGCTGGATGAGCGTGACAGTGCGCAGCAACCGCGGCTGTGTCGGGTGGCGTCATGACGTTACTCCAGCCGTTTATTGAGTTTGGTTTTATGCGCCGGGCGCTGGTGGCCTGCATGGCGCTGGCGATCAGTGCGACGCCGCTCGGCGTCTTTCTCTCGCTGCGCCGTATGAGCCTGGTGGGCGATGCGCTGTCCCATGCGGTACTGCCGGGCGCCGCCATCGGCTATCTGGTGTCCGGCCTGTCGCTGGTGGCGATGGGCATTGGCGGCCTGATTGCCGGGCTGGCGGTGGCGCTGCTGTCCGGTGCGGTCAGCCGTTACACCCATCTGAAGGAGGATGCCAGCTTTTCCGGCTTCTATCTGGGTTCGCTGGCGCTCGGCGTCACGCTGGTATCACTGCGCGGTTCCAGTGTCGATCTGCTGCACGTGTTGTTCGGCTCGCTGCTGGCGGTGGATAACGGCGCGATTGTGCTGGTTGGCAGCATCGCCGCGTTCACCCTGCTGATGCTGGCCGTGATCTTCAGGCCGCTGGTCATTGATGCCTTTGATCCTGATTTTCTGCGTGCGCA
Source organism: Pantoea dispersa (assembly GCF_019890955.1). Classification (NCBI taxonomy): domain Bacteria; kingdom Pseudomonadati; phylum Pseudomonadota; class Gammaproteobacteria; order Enterobacterales; family Erwiniaceae; genus Pantoea; species Pantoea dispersa. The sequence goes on along the minus strand of NZ_CP082346.1, from coordinate 2,940,479 downwards.
GGGGAAATGGAGCGCACCGCTGGTGCACGGCATTTTCCTCACGCTGGTGGTGCTGAATCTGGTGGCGGGTTTTCAGGTGCTCGGCACGCTGATGTCCGTTGGGCTGATGATGTTGCCCGCTACCAGCGCGCGCTTCTGGAGCCGTCACCTTACGCGCATGCTGGCGATTGCCATGCTGCTGGCGCTGATCGCCGCCTTTATCGGCCTGTTGCTCTCCTGGCACTATGCCCTGCCTGCCGGACCGGCGGTGGTACTGAGTGCGGCCGTACTGTTTTTGCTGTCTGTGTTGACAGGACCATGTGGCGGCCTGCTGCGCCGTCGATAATAAGATGACAAGGGGATAGGTATGAAGAAGTTACCGTTGAGTCTGGCGATTGGCGCGATGCTGATTAGCCCGCTGACGCTGGCAAAAACCGTTGATGCCGTAGCCAGTTTTACCGTGCTGGCTGACATCGTTAAACAGGTCGGCGGCGATCACGTTAAGGTGAAATCGCTGGTGGGGCCGGATGGCGATCCGCACACCTTTGAGCCGACGCCGCAGGATAGTCAGGCGCTGGCGCAGGCCGATGTGGTGTTCGTCAGCGGGCTGGGCATGGAAGGCTGGATGGACCGGCTGATTAGCGCGTCCGGCTACAAGGGCACGGTGGTGGTCGCCTCGAACGGCGTCAATACGCGCAAAATGGAGGAGGATGGCAAAACCATCACCGATCCACACGCGTGGAACAGCATGCACAACGGCGTGATCTACGCCACCAACGTGATGAACGCGCTGATCAAAGCTGATCCGGACGATGCTGCCGACATCCGTCACAGCGGTGAACGCTATATTCAGCAGTTGCAAAAGCTGGATAGCTGGGCCAAAAGTGAATTTGCCGGCGTGGCGCAAAGTAAACGCAAGGTACTCACCAGCCATGATGCCTTTGGCTACTTCGGCCAGCGCTACGGCGTGACATTCCTCGCGCCGGTGGGCTTCTCAACCGAAGCGGAAGCCAGCGCCAGCGATGTCGCCGCTATCATCAAACAGCTCCGGGCCGAGCACATCACCACCTACTTTATGGAGAATCAGACCGATCCGCGTTTGGTGAAACAGATCGCCAGTGAAACCGGTGCGCAACCCGGTGGCGAGCTCTATCCGGAAGCGCTGTCAGCGGCCAGCGGGCCGGCGCCCACCTATGAGGCGGCGTTTAAGCACAACGTGGAAACTCTGCTGCACAGCATGAAGTAAAAAAAAGGCCGGGGAGCATCCCGGCCAATTATCACGACACTTTCCTAACGTTTTTTCTTTCTTCCCTGCACCGCCTTAAAGCGCGGGTTAGTTTTGCAAATCACATAAATACGACCTTTACGCCGCACGACTTTGCAATCTTTGTGACGGGTCTTGGCAGACCGCAATGAACTGACAACTTGCATGTGGCTGAACTCCGGTTATTTGCTGCGCGTCAGGAAGCTGCCAAAACGCTTGTTGAAGCGTGCGGCGCTGCCCTCTTTGGCAAACTCTTTCTGTTTACCGGTGTAGTAAACGTGCGACTTCGACGACACATCGAGCGTGACGTACGGCAGCTCTTCGCCCTCAAACTGGATGGTACGATCGGTCTGAATCGTTGAGCCGACTTTGAAGTATTCGTCGACGGTGGTGTCGTGGAACACCACAGGACGGTAGTGCGGATGAATGTTTGGTTTCATAATAGTGCTCTCGTGTAATGTTATAATATAACAATATTATGAACCTCGCGCCGCAGGATTGCAACCACGCTTCCGGTACGGATTTGTCATGGGACGAGCGGGCAGGGGAGTGCGCAATAAAAAAGGCCGCTTGCGCGGCCTTTTAGCAGAGAGAAACTATCAGTGAGGGTGATCCACCGGATGGCCCTGTTCCAGCTCAGACTTATTCTTGCTGAAACGGCGGCGCACCACCACGAAGAACACCGGCACGAAGAAGATTGCCAGCGCGGTGGCTGTCACCATCCCGCCCATTACGCCAGTACCGACGGCGTTCTGTGCGCCGGAGCCGGCACCGCTGCTGATCGCCAGCGGCAGTACGCCGAGGATGAACGCCAGCGACGTCATCAGAATCGGACGCAGACGCATACGTGAGGCTTCCAGCGTCGACTCGACCAGCCCTTTGCCTTCCTTCTCCATCAAATCCTTGGCGAATTCGACGATCAGGATGGCGTTCTTCGCCGAGAGACCAATGGTGGTCAACAGACCCACCACAAAGTACACGTCGTTACTCAGACCGCGCAGCGTGGTGAAGAGCAGGGCGCCAATCACACCCAGCGGCACCACCAGCATGACCGCAAACGGAATCGACCAGCTCTCATACAGCGCGGCCAGACACAGGAACACCACAATCAGCGAAATGGCGTACAGTGCAGGCGCCTGGTTGCCGGACAGGCGTTCCTGATAGGACATGCCGGTCCAGTCGTAGCCGATACCCGCAGGCAGCTTCGAGGCGAGGCTCTCCATCAGGTTCATGGCATCACCCGAGCTCTTGCCCGGTGCCGCCTGACCCAGGATCTCCATTGATGGCAGACCGTTGTAACGCTCCAGACGCGGTGAACCATACTGCCACTTCGCCGAAGAGAAGGCAGAGAATGGCACCATGGTCCCGGCGCTATTGCGCACGTACCATTTGCTGATGTCATCCGGCAGCATGCGCGAGTCGGCCTGACCCATCACGTACACTTTCTTCACGCGACCACGGTCGATGAAGTCATTGACGTAAGAACCACCCCAGGCCGCACCCAGCGTGGTATTGATGTCAGACAGCGACACACCAAGCGCCTGCGCTTTTTCCTGATCGATAATCAGTTTGTACTGCGGCGTATCTTCCAGCCCGTTTGGACGCACGCCCACCAGCGTATCCGGATGCTGGGCGATCATGCCAAACAGCTGGTTACGCGCGGCGGTCAGCTTCTCATGGCCGAGGTTACCCTGATCGATCAGCTGGAAGTCGAAACCGGTGGCGTTACCCAGTTCGATAATGGCCGGCAGGTTGAACGGGAACACCATGGCATCTTTGATCTGACCCAGCGCCTGCATCGCACGTCCGGCAATCGCCGGCACTTTCAGGCTGGCATCACCACGCTCATCCCATGGCTTCAGGCTGACGAAGGCGATACCGGTGTTCTGTCCACGACCGGCGAAGCCAAAGCCGTTAACGGTAAACACCGAATTCACGCTGTCTTTCTCTTTGGTCAGGAAGTAATCCGTAACCTGATCCAGCACCTTCTGCGTACGTTCCTGAGTCGCACCGGCAGGCAGCTGCGCCTGCGCCAGTAACAGCCCCTGATCCTCTTCCGGCAGGAACGAGGTAGGCAGTTTCAGGAACAGGTAAGCCATGCCGACCACAATCAGCAGATAAATCAGCAGATAGCGGCCGGTGCTGCGCACAATGTGGCCGACGCTGTCAACGTAATGGTTGGTGCTCTTATCAAACAGGCGGTTAAACCAGCCGAAGAAACCGGTGGTTTTGCCGTGTTCACCTTTCTTGATGGGCTTCAGCATGGTGGCACACAGCGCTGGCGTCAGAATCAACGCCACCAGCACCGACAGCGCCATCGCCGAAACGATGGTGATCGAGAACTGACGATAAATCACCCCGGTTGAGCCACCGAAGAACGCCATCGGGATAAATACCGCTGACAGCACCAGCGCGATGCCAACCAGCGCGCCCTGAATCTGTTCCATCGAGCGTTTGGTGGCTTCTTTTGGCGGTAATCCTTCTTCCGCCATGACACGCTCAACGTTTTCCACCACCACGATGGCGTCATCCACCAGCAGGCCGATGGCGAGCACCATGCCGAACATCGTCAGGGTGTTTATCGAGTAGCCAAAAGCACTGATGATGGCAAAGGTGCCCAGCAGTACTACCGGCACGGCGATGGTAGGAATCAGCGTCGCGCGGAAGTTCTGCAGGAACAGATACATCACCAGGAACACCAGTACGATGGCTTCGAACAGCGTTTTCACCACTTCGAAAATAGAGATCTTAACGAATGGCGTGGTGTCGTACGGGTAAACGGTTTTCATGCCGGCCGGGAAGAACGGTTCCAGCTTGGCCAGTTCCGCTTTCACCGCGTCGGCGGTATCCAGCGCGTTGGCGCCGGTCGCCAGTTTGACACCGATACCGGACGCTGGTTTGCCGTTGTAGCGGGCAATGATCTCGTAGTTTTCACCGCCGAGTTCAATCTTCGCGACATCGCGCAGGCGCACCTGTGAGCCGTCCTGATTGACCTTCAGCATGATGTTACCGAACTCTTCGGTCGAGGTCAGACGCGTCTGGGCAATGATCGAGGCGTTAAGCTGCTGACCTGGCACCGGTGGGGTACCGCCCAGCTGACCGGCAGCCACCTGGGTGTTCTGGGTTTGCAGCGCGCTGATCACATCCACCGGCGTCAGCTGGTAGTTGTTAAGCTTGTGCGGATCGAGCCAGATACGCATCGCATACTGCGCACCAAACACCTGAGTATCACCGACGCCAGGCGTACGGCTGATCGGATCTTTGATGTTCGACGCTACGTAGTCTGAGATGTCGTTCTGCGTCATGCTGCCATCTTCGCTGACGAAACCGGCGACCATCAGGAAGCTGCTGGAGGATTTTTTCACCTGAATCCCCTGCTGCTGTACTTCCTGCGGCAGCAGTGGCATTGCCAGCTGCAGTTTGTTCTGCACCTGCACCTGAGCAATGTCGGCGTCAGTACCAGACTGGAAGGTCAGCGTCAGCGTCAGCGTACCAGAAGAGTCACTGCTCGAGGACATATACATCAGCCCGTCGATGCCGTTCATATTCTGTTCGATAACCTGCGTTACCGAATCCTGTAGCGTTTTCGCATCTGCACCCGGATAAGATGCCTGGATTTCAACTGCCGGCGGCGCAACGTTGGGATATTGCTCGATCGGCAGTTTGATAATCGATAGCGCACCCGCCAGCATAATAATGATGGCAAGCACCCAGGCAAAAATGGGGCGATCGATAAAGAACTTAGCCATGTATCAACGGCTCCTGTTTATGACGATGATTTAGCAGACTGAGATTCCGGTGCGGCTTTGGCATCATCTTTGACTTCCTGCGGCGTCACCTGAGCACCCGGTTTAGCACGCTGAATACCGACGGTAATCACGCGATCGCCCTCTTTCAGGCCATCGGTCACCAGCCATTTGTCGCCAAACGCCTGGTTCGCGGTAATCTTACGTACTTCAACTTTATTATCCGCGCCCACTACCATCGCGGTGGCCTCACCGGTTGGCGTGCGGGTTACGCCGGTCTGCGGTACCAGCAGCGCCGTCGGGTTAGTGCCCTCATCCAGACGTGCACGCACGAACATGCCCGGCAGCAAACGATGATCCGGATTCGGGAAAATCGCGCGCAGGGTAATCGAGCCGGTGGTTTCATCCACGGTAACATCAGAAAATTCCAGTGTGCCCGGCTGGCTGTATGCGCTACCGTTCTGCATCAGCAGGGTAACGTTAGCTTTGCCGTCGTTCTGTTTCAGCTGACCCGACTCCAGCTCGCCGCGCAGGCGCAGGAAATCATCGCTGGATTGGGTCACATCGACGTACATCGGATCGAGTTGCTGCACGGTCGCCAGCGCGGTGGTCTGGCCGTTCGACACCAGCGCACCTTCCGTCACCGAGGATTTACCAATGCGGCCGCTGATTGGCGAGGTCACTTTGGTGTACGCCAGGTTAATGCGGGCGGTTTCCACATTGGCCTGCGCCGCCTGTACGGCTGCGGCGGTCTGCGCGGCGGTGGCCGCGGCGTTATCGTAGTCCTGCTGGCTGATATATTTGGTACCCAGCAGCGGCTTGTAACGATTCACCGTCAGCTGGGCAACGCGCGCGTTGGCCTGAGCCTGGGCTAAATCGCCTTTTGCGCTGTCGTACGCGGCCTGATAGGTGGCGGGATCGATCTGGTACAGCGAATCGCCGGCTTTAACATCACTGCCTTCAACAAAATTACGCTTGAGAATGATACCTGACACCTGCGGACGCACTTCAGCCACGCGGAACGCCGAAGTACGGCCTGGCAGTTCGGTGGTGATTTTCAGGGGCTCGTTTTTTAACGTGACAACACCCACTTCCGGGGGCTGCTGCTGGGCGGCTTGCTGGGATTTATTATCATCACATCCTGTTAACAAAAAGCTGCCTGTAAGCATCACGGCGGCCGCCAGAGGCGCTAATCCTCTGTTTTTATTCATAAATAAACCTCTAGTGTCCGATATCAAATGATCAATGGATCACAAACCGTTAAACCCATTGCTGCGTTAAAACACGGGTCGTGCTATGGTACATACATTCACAAATGTATGTAAACTTGCCAGTTTGTAAAAACAGTCCTCTATGGCACGAAAAACCAAAGCGCAAGCACTTGAAACGCGACATCAAATTCTGGATGCCGCTTTAGCTCACTTTTCTGAACACGGTGTGGCCGCCACTTCACTGGCGGATATCGCCGCGGCCGCTGGCGTCACGCGCGGCGCTATCTACTGGCATTTTAAAAATAAAGCCGATCTGTTACAGGAGATCTGGCTGCGCTGCGACGCCGGGCTCGACGATGTGGAACTTGAGTATCAGACAAAATACCCTGGCGATCCACTTTCTGTAATGCGTTCGATGCTGATCTATATCCTTGAAGCCACAGCAAAGGATCCACAAAGACGCGCATTAATGGAGATTATCTTCCATAAATGTGAGTTCGTCGGCGAAATGTCGACGTTAATGGCGATGCAGCAGGGGCTGCTGCAGGCGTGTTATGACCGCATCGAAGAGGTGCTGCGCAGCTGTATCGAGGCCGGGCAGCTTCCGGCCAGCCTCAACACCCGCCAGGCGGCGCTGCTGATGCGCGGCTACATCAGCGGCATGATGGAAAGCTGGTTATTCAATCCGCAAAGTTTTGATCTGGTGAGTGAAGCGCCGCAGGTGGTTGAGGCCTTTATAGATATGCTGCGCCTGAGCCCGACGCTCGCCGGCACGCGCTAAGCGGTGTGTTCGGCCGCCAGCTTCTGCTCGTAATCGCGCTGGACAATCGCCAGCGCAGCCAGCACCGTGGCCGTGGGTACCTGGTTTTCCTCCAGCAGCTGAATTAAATCGACCGCCAGCTTGATGTCGTCCGGCGCGGTATCCAGCGTCATAGTGTCTCCTAAATACGTAGTTTAGCGGCGACCAGCAGCATCAGCAGTGCACCGGCCAGCGCCACGGCAAAGCCCGTCGGATGCAGCGTACCGAGGTCGCCCGTGGTGAAATACGTGGCGATGTAGCCGCCAATCAGCGCGCCGATCACCGCCAGCACCAGCGTCGGCACCAGTCCGCCGGGACGGCCGGGAAACACCCTCCGCTTCAGCCAGCCGGCAGCCAGGCCAATAATAATCCAGATGATAAGGGTCATGCTTCTCCTCCCGTCAGCGCTGTTTCCAGTATAGAGGAAAGCGAACGGCTTACGGCTGCGCCGCGATCTCCAGTTTATGCAGCGCGGCGCGGCAGCGCGCCAGCCGCTCCTGCAGAATCTCCACCTCGCGCATCAGCTGCTGCTGCACGCTCAGCGTTTCAGCGCGTGCCAGGTGCTGTTCGCGCTGCTGCAGCATGGCCAGCAATCGCGTTTCGTAGCCGCGGTACTCATCACGCTTCGGCTGCAGCGGATCGCGACGCGGCCGTTCACGCACCACGCGCAGTTGCTGGCTACTGCACTCGCGCTGCAGCGCGGCAATCTGGTCCAGCACCTTCTGCGCCAGCCACTGGCGGCGCGACGCATCACTGTCGGACGCCGCGAGCTGCGCCGCATTGTGCTGCAGCTCTTGCAGATAGTCAGCCAGTCGCGTGCCTTTGCAGCGAAACAGCTGCGCGTCAAAGCGCGGCTGACGGCAGCTACCGTCCGGCTGCTGCGCAATCTGCTGGCGCAGCGTGTCAATCATTGCGTGCAGACGCTGTTGGGCGGGCAGTTGAGGCATCACTTCGATTCCGTCTGTGTTAACGTAGCGCTGTTGTGACATTTTTCAGGCATCTGGCATGCAGCGCATTTTACTGTTAAGCCTTGGCTGGCTGGCGATTGTGCTGGGCACGCTGGGCATTGTATTACCTTTACTACCGACCACGCCATTCGTGTTGCTGGCCGCCTGGTGTTTTGCCCGCTCGTCGCCACGCTTTCACCACTGGCTGCTGTGGCGCTCGCCGTTTGGCCGCTATCTGCGTCACTGGCAGCAGCATCGCGCCATGCCGCCCGGTGCCAAAGGCCGGGCCATGTTACTGATTGTCATCACCTTTGCGGTTTCAATCTGGCTGGTGAAGCTGCTGTGGCTGCGCATCCTGCTCGGTGTGATGCTGGCGCTATTGTTGCTCATGCTGTGGCGCATCCCGGTTGTAGCAGAAAGTGCGAACCCGCACGAACCGTAGCATCAGGGTTGCATTTAGCCGGCTGTTTGCTTAGATTTGGGCATCTTCGTGCGTGGCTTCCCTTTGAGAAACGACTTCGCTTAACCCGGTTTCCGGGTATTGGCGCTGTGGAAGCTGCGCGTTTTAGATATTTTTCCAGGCGTAACCTTTATGACCGCAACTGCGCAGCAGCTTGAACTGATCAAAAACAGCATCAAAAGCATTCCTGACTATCCGAAGCCGGGCATCCTGTTCCGTGACGTCACCAGTCTGATGGAAGATCCGCAGGCGTATGCCGCAGCGATCGCCATTCTGGTGGAGCGTTATCGTAATAAAGGCATCACCAAAGTGGTGGGCACCGAAGCGCGTGGCTTCCTGTTCGGGGCGCCGGTTGCGCTGGGTCTGGGCGTGGGATTTGTGCCGGTGCGCAAGCCGGGCAAACTGCCGCGTGAAACTTTCAGCGAAAGCTATGAACTGGAGTACGGTTCAGACGCGCTGGAACTGCATAAAGACGCCATCAAACCCGGCGATGTGGTGCTGGTGGTGGACGATCTGCTGGCTACCGGCGGCACCCTTGAAGCCACGGTGAAACTGATTCGTCGTGCGGGCGGTGAAGTTAAAGACGCCGCGTTCGTGATCAACCTGTTTGATTTAAGCGGCGAAGCGCGCCTGAACGCGCTGGGTATCGACTGCTATAGCCTGGTCAATTTCCCCGGCCACTAAGGCCATCGCGCCGCCCGCCTTCATGTCCGGCGGCGCCTCTCTTCGCACTCCCTGACACGGGTATTCTGGCCTTAAGCGCAGCGCGCAACGTATCACGGGTATAGGCATATCCGGCTGTGGCTGTTACACTCCTGTCAAAATAAACAGGGTTTGCGTCACCGCATTTTTCCCCTAAGTCCCACGGCAGAATCGGCGCAACTGAGCGTGCTGCTGTGCCAGGTTAAACAACTCCAGTGATTGAATCCACATGAGCTATCAGGTACTTGCGCGAAAATGGCGTCCCCAGGCTTTCGCCGACGTAGTCGGTCAGGAACATGTGCTGACGGCGCTGGCCAACGGGTTGTCACTGGGACGCATCCATCATGCCTATCTGTTTTCCGGCACGCGCGGCGTGGGGAAAACCTCGATTGCGCGTCTGCTGGCCAAAGGCCTCAACTGCGAAACCGGTATCACGGCCACGCCCTGTGGACAGTGTGATAACTGTCGCGAGATTGAACAGGGGCGCTTTGTCGATCTGATCGAAATCGATGCCGCCTCGCGCACCAAAGTGGAAGACACGCGCGACCTGCTGGATAACGTCCAGTATGCACCCGCGCGCGGGCGCTTTAAGGTCTATCTGATCGATGAAGTGCACATGCTGTCGCGCCACAGCTTTAATGCGCTGCTGAAAACGCTGGAAGAGCCGCCGTCGCACGTGAAATTCCTGCTGGCGACCACCGATCCGCAGAAGCTGCCGGTAACCATTCTGTCGCGCTGCCTGCAGTTCCACCTGAAAGCCCTCGACGTCGAACAGATTCAGCAGCAGCTGGCGCACGTGCTGCAGCAGGAGCAGATTGACGCCGAGCCGCGTGCACTGCATCTGCTGGCGCGCGCCGCCGACGGCAGTATGCGCGATGCGCTCAGCCTCACCGATCAGGCGATTGCCATGGGGCAGGGCAGCGTCACGCGCGACAGCGTGGCGCAAATGCTGGGCACGCTGGATGATGAACAGCCGCTGGCGCTGATTGAAGCGCTGGTGGAAGGCAACGGCGAACAGGTGATGGCGCTGCTGAATCAGGCCGCATCGCGCGGCGTGGAGTGGGAGGCGCTGCTGGTGGAGATGCTGCGTCTGCTGCACCGTATCGCGATGGTCCAGCTGCTGCCCAGCTCGCTTGGCGAAGATGATGCCAGCCAGGCGCAGCACCTGCGCGAACTTGCGCGCGTGCTGCCGCCTGCTGACGTTCAGCTCTATTATCAGACGCTGCTGATGGGGCGCAAAGATTTGCCGCTGGCGCCGGATCGTCGGCTGGGCGTGGAAATGACGCTGCTGCGTGCGCTGGCGTTTCATCCGCAGGCCACCATCGCTGAACCGGTGGCGCGTCCGTCGCTGACGCCGCAGGCCGCACCGGCCGTTGCCGCGCCAGCGCCTCAGACCAAAGCCGCACCCGCTGTGGCCGCGCAGCCGCAGATGGCACCGCCGATGGATGAGTCGCCGCCGCCGGCCGATGATTATCCCGATATGGCGCCGGCCCCGGATAACTTGCCCGACGCCACCAGTCAGCTGTTACAGGCGCGGACGCAGCTGCTGCGTCAGGGAGCCGGCAAAGCAAAAAAGAGTGAGCCGGCAGCGCGTTCCGCGCGGCCGGCAAACCCGGCGCTGGAACGTCTGGCAAGCGTCACCGAGCGCGTGCAACAGCGCGCGTCTGAGCCGGCGGTAAAAGCGCCGGCGAAACCGGAAGCGTATCGCTGGAAAGCCCAGCAGCAGGAGGAGATCAAGCCGGAGCCAGTGGCGACGCCAAAAGCCTTGCGTTCTGCGCTGGAGCATGAGAAAACGCCAGAGCTGGCGCTCAAACTGGCGGAAGAGGCGCTGCAGCGCGATGCCTGGGCGGCGGAAATCGCCACGCTGACGCTGCCGAAGCTGGTCCAGCAGGTCGCGCTGAACGCGTGGAAAGAGGTGAATGAGCAGGGCGTGACGCTGCATTTGCGCAGCAGCCAGCGTCATCTCAACTCTGCCCCGGCGCGCCAGGCGATTCAGGAGGCGCTGAGCCAGGCGGCCGGCCAGCCGGTTGAACTGACCATCGTGGAAGACGATAATCCGGCGGTATTGACGCCGCTGGAGTGGCGTCAGGCCATTTATGAAGAGAAACTGGCGCAGGCGCGTCAGTCGATCGAAAGCGATACCCACATTCAGACGCTGCGTCGCTTCTTTGATGCGGACCTGGATGAAGAGAGTATCCGACCCGTATGATCACGCTGTCGCGCAGCGTTGCGCGCAGCCCCAGCAGAGAGAGAAAACTATGTTTGGTAAAGGCGGATTGGGCAACCTGATGAAACAGGCCCAGCAGATGCAGGATAAAATGGCCAAAGTTCAGGAAGAGATCGCCGCACTGGAAGTCACCGGCGAATCAGGGGCTGGCCTGGTCAAAGTGACCATCAACGGTGCGCACAACTGCCGCCGCGTGGAAGTCGATCCCAGCCTGCTGGAAGATGACAAAGAGATGCTGGAAGATCTGATCGCTGCGGCGTTCAACGATGCGGCGCGCCGTATTGATGAAACGCAGAAAGAGAAGATGGCGTCCGTCTCTGCCGGTATGCAGCTGCCGCCTGGCTTCAAGATGCCGTTCTGATGCAAACCAGTCCACTGCTTGAAGCTTTGATGGAGTCGCTGCGCTGTTTGCCGGGCGTTGGCCCGAAATCGGCGCAGCGCATGGCGTTTCATCTGTTGCAGCGCGATCGCAGCGGTGGCATGCGTCTGGCGCAGGCGCTGACCCGCGCCATGGCAGAGATCGGCCACTGTTCCGACTGCCGCACCTTCACCGAGCAGGAGATCTGCACCATCTGCGCCAATCCCCGCCGTCAGCAAAACGGCCAGATTTGCGTGGTGGAGAGCCCGGCGGATATCCACGCCATCGAGCAGACCGGCCAGTTTGGCGGTCGCTATTTTGTGCTGATGGGCCATCTGTCGCCGCTGGACGGCATCGGCCCGCAGGATATTGGCCTGGATCGGCTGGAGCAGCGCCTCGAACGTGAGACGCTGCAGGAAGTGATCCTCGCCACCAACCCCACGGTGGAAGGCGAAGCCACGGCTAACTATATCGCCGAGCTGTGCGGCCAGTATGGCGTTGACGCCAGCCGCATTGCGCACGGGGTTCCGGTCGGTGGTGAACTGGAAATGGTCGACGGCACAACGCTGTCGCACTCGCTTGCCGGACGGCACAAGATTAAATTCTGACCACTTGCCGGTATCCTGCTGCGATACCGGCTTGAAATTCTTCCCACCATCCCCATTTCACTCTCAACAATTGATCAACCCCGATTCTGTTGAGGTAGCAATGACCATGAAAGGACAAGAGACGCGTGGCTTCCAGTCAGAGGTAAAACAACTTCTGCATCTGATGATCCATTCCCTCTATTCAAACAAAGAGATTTTCCTGCGTGAACTGATCTCCAACGCCTCCGATGCGGCTGACAAGCTGCGCTTCCGCGCACTGTCGACGCCGGATCTGTACGAAGGCGATGGCGACCTGCGCGTGCGTATCTCGGTCGACAAGGAAAAACGCACGCTGACGCTGAGCGATAACGGCATCGGTATGCGCCGTGATGAGGTGATTGAAAACCTCGGCACCATCGCGAAATCCGGTACCAAAGCGTTTCTGGAATCGATGGGTTCCGATCAGGCAAAAGACAGCCAGCTGATCGGCCAGTTCGGCGTCGGTTTCTACTCGGCGTTTATCGTGGCTGACAAAGTGACGGTACGCACCCGTGCTGCGGGCGCCAAAGCCGACGAAGGCGTATTCTGGGAATCCGCCGGCGAAGGCGAGTATACGCTGGCGGAGATTGAGAAAGCCGATCGCGGCACCGAAATTACGCTGCACTTCCGTGAAGGCGAAGATGACTTCCTCGACGCGTGGCGCGTGCGCAACGTGATCAGCAAATATTCCGATCACATCGCGCTGCCGGTGGAGATCGAGACCAAAGACGAAGAGAACGACACCGTCACCTGGGAGAAGATCAACAAAGCCCAGGCACTGTGGACGCGCAACAAAGGCGAAATCAGCGACGAAGAGTACAACGAGTTCTACAAACACATCGCTCATGATTTCAGCGATCCGGCCATCTGGAGCCACAACCGCGTCGAAGGCAAGCAGGAGTACACCAGCCTGCTGTACATCCCGTCGCGTGCGCCGTTCGACATGTGGAACCGCGACAGCAAGCACGGTCTGAAACTGTACGTGCAGCGCGTCTTCATCATGGATGACGCGGAACAGTTCATGCCGAACTATCTGCGCTTTGTGCGTGGCCTGATTGATTCCAGCGATCTGCCGCTCAACGTCTCCCGTGAGATCCTGCAGGACAGCCGCGTCACGCAGAGCCTGCGCGCCGCGCTGACCAAACGCAGCCTGCAAATGCTGGAAAAACTGGCCAAAGACGACGCAGAGAAATATCAGCAGTTCTGGAAAGAGTTCGGTCTGGTACTGAAAGAGGGGCCGGCGGAAGATCATGCCAACCAGGAGGCGATTGCTAAACTGCTGCGTTTCGCCACCACCCAGAGCGAAGGCGCGGCGCAGACCGTTTCGCTGGAAGATTACGTCAGCCGCATGGTTGAAGGGCAGGAGAAGATTTACTACATCACTGCCGACAGCTATGCCGCCGCGAAAAGCAGCCCGCATCTGGAGCTGTTCCGTAAGAAAGGCATCGAGGTCCTGCTGCTGTCCGATCGTATCGACGAGTGGATGATGAGCTACCTGACGGAGTTCGATGGCAAAGCGTTCCAGTCGGTGAGCAAAGCGGATGAGTCGCTGAGCAAGCTGGCGGACGAAGAGACGGAAGCGCAGAAGGAAGCGGAAAAAGCGCTGGAGCCATTCGTCGATCGCGTGAAAACCCTGCTGGGCGAGCGCGTCAAAGAGGTGCGCCTGACCCATCGCCTCACCGACACGCCGGCGATTGTCACCACCGACGCCAACGAAATGACCACGCAGATGGCGAAGCTGTTCGCTGCAGCCGGTCAGGATGTGCCGGAAGTGAAGTACATCTTTGAGATCAACCCGGAGCATACGCTGGTGAAACGCGTGGCTGATACCCAGGATGAAGCGCGCTTTGCGGAGTGGGTTGAACTGCTGCTGGATCAGGCGCTGCTGGCCGAGCGCGGCACGCTGGACGATCCTAACCAGTTTATCCGCCGCATGAATCAGTTGCTGACGGCGTAACGCGGTGCGGTAATCGGAACGGTCGGCATGAATGCCGACCCTACAGGTTACCTGTCACCGATTCGACAACTGTCCACTCTCTGTAAGGTCGTCATTAATGACGACCTTTTTTTATTTATGCCGCCCTTGCTTACTTCAGCGCTTCATCCCGCAGCCAATCCCGGAACAACGTAATCTCCGCATCGTGCTGGCGTGACCGCTTGGTCATCATCCAGGTGGCACGGTCGGCGCGCACAAACCCCAGCGGCGCAATCAGCGTGCCGTCGTTCAGCTCCTGACGCACCAGCAGGCGCGGCGCCACAATCACGCCCAGCCCGTTTCTCGCGGCCTGAATCGCCAGCGTCAGATTATCGAAATGTTTGCCCAGCCAAAAATTACCGCGCACGCCGCTGATCTTCGCCCATTCGGCCCAGGCCTGCAGGCGGGTATCGGCGTGCAAAAGCGGCAGCGACGCCAGATCCTGCTCGCTGTGAAAACGCGCCGCGTACTGTGGGGCGCACAGCGGGCCAACGTAATCATCGCTGATGAGCGAGGCATCTATGTCGTCGTCCGGCGCCTGTTCATAACTGAGGATCAGCACATCGGTGTGTTCGCTGCGCAGCTGAGCAATCTCGCCCTGCGGCTGAAATTGCACTTCAATATCGGGATAGCGCTGGTAAAAGCTGCTGATGCGCGGAATCAGCCACTGGGATAAAAAACTTGGGGTACAGGCAACGCTCAGGTGATTGCGCATCCCGGTGCGAATACTTACGCAGGTGGTAGAGAGTTCGCTAAAGGCTTTCTGGCAGCTCACCAGCAGACGTTCGCCGTGAGAGGTTAAGCGCACGCGCCCGTTAGTGCGGATGAACAGGGGTTTGCCCATCCAGCTCTCCAGCTGGCGAATCTGATGGCTGATGGCGCTGTGGGTGACATGGAGACATTCGGCCGCGACGCTAAAGCTGCAATGCAGCGCCGCCTGATGAAAATAGTGCAGTGCACGTAACGACGGAAGCGCGGTCATACTCATCCCCTGTGTAAAAACCTAACAGGGATTGTCAGTTTATATCATTTTAATGTCCAGCCGCATTAACCTAACCTTTCCTGCTTAATCTGGCGGGTTGACGGACCGGCTGCGCTGTGTACAGCAGCGGCGATGTCCGCTGCCAGCGCCAGCTTCATACAGCAGAATAACCAAGAGAAATGTCACGTGATGACTTCACAACAGGCTACTGCCAGGGCGGCGGCGCGCGATCGGCTGCGCGGCTTGCTGTCCCGTCACTATCGGCTGGAAAATTACGATCTGTTTTTTGCCCCTTCACTGCACATCGCGCGCGTGCTGCTCTCGCAACTGTTTCTGCGCCAGGAGCAGGCGCGCAATCAGACGCGCTACGCCGCGCAATATCCGGTCAGCGAACTCAGCGTGCTGCCGGCCCTGCCGATGATGGCGGGCAATATCGCGCTGGTCGATCACGTCGATATGCAGCAGGGCCGGGTGCGCAATCTCAGTGCCTGCCAGAGCCAGGGCGTGACGCACGCGTCCGGCTCCTTCGCCAGCGTATTGCATAAACGACTCATCAGCGAGGCACGACTGTTTGTCACCCAGCTGAATCAGCATGCGATGCTGAGCGACGATCTGGTGCTGATTGCGCTGCGTACTCATGATTTTAGTACGCTGGTGCGCAGCGAACTGCGGCTGTTCGAACAGGGACTGGCGCTGGGTGACGCGCCGGAACGCGCGCTGGAGTGCATGGCGCAGGACGAATGGCAACCCTTCAACGTTGCCAGTGTCGATAGCCTGACGCTGGATACGCCCTTCACGCTGCAGTCGATTCACCAGCCCGGCCTGCCGTTTGCGCTGCTGCCCTTGCCGCCCGGCAGTGCGCTGCCAGCGTTGCCCGCGGATATGCAGCTGCTGCCCGCGCCGCATCGCCTGTTTTTGCCGGTCAGCGTACGCGGCAACGGCAATAAGCCGCAGAACGTCACCGCTGCGCTAAAAAAACGGCTGCGCGAGGTGCTCAGAGACAGCCGAAATTCTTAAAAATACGCCTGCTACTGGCGCACCGCGCTAAAGCAGGTCAAAGTAAGCCTTTCAGCGCCCGGGGGCCCGTTGCCTTGTGGTGTGCGGGTCATAATGGTATGTTCTTGGCCTTCTCAGATTGATCAATGCGATTCGCAAGGGGAATTACGCAATGCGTATTATTCTGCTCGGGGCACCGGGCGCAGGTAAGGGCACTCAGGCTCAATTCATCATGGAGAAATACGGTATTCCGCAGATCTCCACGGGCGACATGTTGCGTGCGGCTGTTAAAGCCGGCACCGAATTGGGCCAGCAGGCGAAAGCCATCATGGATGCCGGTAAACTGGTAACGGACGAGCTGGTGATTGCGCTGGTTAAAGAGCGTATCGCGCAGGAAGACTGCAAAAACGGCTTCCTGCTCGATGGTTTCCCACGCACCATTCCGCAGGCTGACGCCATGAAAGAGGCGGGCATCAAGGTGGATTACGTGCTCGAGTTCGCCGTACCGGACGAACTGATTGTCGATCGCATTGTCGGCCGCCGCGTGCATGCGCCGTCAGGCCGCGTTTACCACATCAAATACAATCCGCCAAAAGTGGAAGGTAAAGATGACGTGACCGGCGAAGAGCTGACCACGCGTAAAGACGACCAGGAAGAGACCGTGCGTAAGCGTCTGGTGGAATACCATCAGCTGACCGCGCCGCTGATTGCTTACTACAGCAAAGAAGCCGAAGCCGGTAACACCGAATACCACAAAATCGACGGCACCCGCCAGGTGACCGAAGTGAGTGCACAGCTGGCCGATATCCTCGGCTAAGTGGTGACCTGGGCCGGTTGTCCGGCCCTTTTGCAGCAATTGCTTTCCCCCTCCGCTTTTTCCGCTACAATTTCCCCCGATTCAGAACCATTGTCTGCGACATCAAGGAAATACAATGAGGCAAGATAAGCCAGGGGTTTTACTGGTTAACTTAGGTACACCAGACGCACCGACCACCGCGGCGGTGAAACGCTATCTGAAACAGTTCCTCGGCGATCCGCGCGTGGTGGATACGCCGCGCTGGCTGTGGTGGCCGATTCTTAATTTCATCATTCTGCCGTTCCGCTCGCCGCGCGTCTCGAAGCTGTACGCATCGGTGTGGATGGACGAAGGTTCCCCGCTGATGGTGTTCAGCAAGCGGCAGCGTGCCGCGCTGGCGCAGCGGCTGGATATGCCAGTAGAGTTGGGCATGAGTTACGGCCAGCCGAGCCTCAACGGTGCGGTTGAGCGTCTGCTGGCGCAGGGCGTCACCAAATTCATCGTGCTGCCGCTCTATCCGCAGTTCTCCTGCTCCACGGTGGCGGCAGTGTGGGATGGCCTGGCGGCCAGCTTTAAACCGCTGCGTTCCCTGCCGGAAGTGGCGTTTATCCGCGATTACGCCGAACATCCGGCCTATATCGCCGCGCTGAAGGCCTCGGTGGAGCGCTCGTTTGCCCAACACGGCGAGCCGGATCTGCTGGTGCTCTCTTACCACGGCATTCCGCAGCGCTTCGCCAATGAAGGCGACGACTACCCGCTGCGCTGCAAAGACACCACCGACGCCCTGGCCGCCGCGCTCGGCATTGCGCCGCATAAAATCATGATGACCTTCCAGTCGCGCTTTGGCCGCGAGCCATGGCTGATGCCGTACACGGATGAGACCATGAAAAGCCTGCCGGCTAAAGGGATCAAACATGTGCAGGTGATGAGTCCGGGCTTTGCGGCGGACTGCCTCGAGACGCTGGAGGAGATCAGCGGCGAAAACTGCGAAATCTTCCTGCACGCTGGCGGCGAGAAATTTGAATACATTCCGGCGCTTAATGCGGATGATGAGCACATCGAGATGATGGTGCAGCTGGTACAAGCGCGCCGCTAAGGGTGCGGCAGAGAATGTGATATCATTCTCTGCCTGATTTTCCCTGACGGCAGCTTTCATGAAATTTCCCGGCAAACGCAAATCCAAACACTATTTCCCCGTCAACGCGCGCGATCCGCTGCTGCAGGCTTCCCAGCAGGAGCAGGAAGAGGGCAGCTGGGTGGTGGGTATCGACCAGACGCTGGTGGATATCGAAGCCAAAGTCGATGACGACTTCCTGCAGCGCTATGGCCTGAGCGCCGGTCATTCGCTGGTCATCGACGATGCGACCGCCGAAGCGCTGTATAACGAGCTGATGCGCGAGCAGCTGATCAGCCACCAGTTTGCCGGCGGCACCATCGGTAATACGCTGCACAACTACTCGGTGCTGGCCGATGACCGTTCGGTGCTGCTCGGCGTGATGTGTAACAACATCCAGATTGGCGGTTACGCCTATCGCTACCTGTGCAACACCTCCAGCCGCATGGACCTTAACTTCCTGCAGGGCGTCGATGGCGCCATTGGCCGCTGCTTTACTCTGATCGGCGAGCAGGGCGAGCGCACTTTTGCTATCAGCCCTGGCCTGATGAACCAGCTGCAGGCTGCCAGTATTCCGGAAGAGGTGATTGCCGGTGCGTCGGCGCTGGTGCTGACATCCTACCTGGTGCGCTGTCAGCCGGGCGAACCGATGCCGGAAGCGACGCTGCGGGCCATTGAGTTCGCCAAAAAGCACAATGTACCGGTGGTGCTGACGCTGGGTACCAAATATGTGATTCAGGATAACCCGCAGTTCTGGCGCGATTTCCTGCGCGAACACGTCTCGATTGTGGCGATGAATGAAGAGGAAGCGTTCGCGCTGACCGGCGAAGCGGATCCGCTGCTGGCCTCTAACATGGCGCTCGACTGGGTCGATCTGGTGCTGTGCACCGCCGGACCGACCGGGCTGTATATGGCCGGGTTCACCGAAGAGGCGTTTAAGCGCAAAACCAATCATCCGCTGTTGCCGGGGGCGATTGCCGAGTTCAACCAGTTTGAGTTCAGCCGCGCCATGCGCCATCAGGATTGCCAGCAACCGCTGCGGATCTTCTCGCACATTGCGCCTTACATGGGTGGTCCGGAGAAGATCATGAACACCAACGGTGCCGGTGATGGCGCGCTGGCGGCGCTGCTGCACGATATTACCGCCAACAATTTCCATCGTCAGAAAGTGCCAAACTCCAGCAAACACGCCCGCGAATACCTGACCTACTCGTCGCTGGCGCAGGTGTGTAAATATGCCAACCGCGTCAGTTATCAGGTGCTGAACCAGCACTCACCGCGTTTGACGCGCGGGCTGCCGGAGCGGGAAGACAGTTTAGAAGAGTCTTACTGGGACAGGTAATAACGAACCCGTAGCGGCGCAATTTATTGCGCATTCTTCAGCCGTGATATGGCTTTAGTATGCGCAATAAATTGCGCCGCTACGGTGTAATAATGTCTTTAAATCGGGCACTCGCGCACAATCGGGTTTTGCGCGATCTCTTCCTGCAATACATGCAACATACTGTTGGCAATCTCCCGCTCGCCCATCACCACGCGATTGGCGCCACGCTCCATGATATAGGCCACTTCGTCGTCGTAATGCGCCCGGGCGATAATCTCAATATCTGCCCGCTTTTCGCGCGCGGCGGTAACAATTTCCCCGGCTTCATAGCCGTTGGGGATGGTCAGCAGCAGCCAGCGCGCGCAGTCAAGACGCGCTAAATCCATGGTATCGACTCGCGCCGCGTTGCCCAGCACGGCTTTGATGCCCTGTTCGCGCAGCGCTTCGACGCGCGGGCGCGAATTCTCCACCACCACCAGCGGCACATCAGCTTCCATCAGCTGCTGTCCCAGCAGGCTGCCGACGCGGCCATAACCCACAATCACCGCATGATTGCAGATATCCACCGGAATCTGCTTCTCTTCTTCAATTGCCTCTTCCAGTGTCTGCTCTTCCATGGTCTCGGTTTTGTCGAGATAACGCTCCAGCACGGTAAACAGAATCGGGTTAAGCATGATGGAGAGAATCGCCGCCGCCAGCACCAGGTTGCGGCCTTCGTCGCTCAGCATGCCGAGCGAAATCCCCAGTCCGGCGAGGATAAAAGCGAATTCGCCAATCTGCGCCAGGCTGACGGAGATGGTCAGCGCGGTGCGCCGCGAGTGGCCGAGCAGCGTGACCAGCAGCCAGGCGGCAATCGATTTGCCCAGCACGATAATGGCCAGCGCACCGAGCACCGCCAGCGGCTGCTCCAGCAGGATCATCGGGTCGAACAGCATGCCGACCGAGACAAAAAACAGCACGGCAAACGCATCGCGCAGCGGCAGTGTGTCGTGTGCCGCCCGGTGGCTGAGCTCTGATTCATTCAGCACCATGCCGGCAAAAAAGGCGCCGAGGGCAAAGGAAACATCAAAGAATTCCACCGCGCCAAACGCGATACCCAGCGCCAGCGCCAGTACCGACAGCGTAAACAGCTCGCGTGAACCGGTGGCGGCGCTTTTGGCCAGAATCCACGGCACCACGCGGCGGCCAACCACCATCATCAGCACCATAAAGGCAGCGACTTTGCCGATGGTCAGTAACAGGTCCCACGCCAGCAGCGTCGGGCTGGCATTTCCCTGCTCCAGCATGCCGGCAATGGCCGGCAGCAGCACCAGCGTCAGCACCATTACCAGGTCTTCGACGATCAGCCAGCCGATGGCGATTTGCCCGCGCTGGCTATCAATCAGTTGACGCTCTTCCAGCGCGCGCAGCAGCACCACGGTACTGGCGGTAGAAAGACACAGGCCAAACACCAGGCCGGTCATCCATGACCAGCCCATCGCCCATGACAGACCCATTCCCAGCAGCGTGGCGACCGCGATCTGCGCGATGGCACCGGGAATGGCGATCGACTTTACCGACATCAAATCCTTAAGCGAGAAGTGCAGACCGACGCCGAACATCAGCAGAATGACGCCGAGTTCAGCCAGTTCGGGGGCCAGATTGGTATCCGCGACGAAGCCCGGGGTAAAAGGACCCGCCAGCACGCCGGCCAGCAGATAGCCGACCAGCGGCGAGATGCGCAGGCGATTCGCCAGCATACCAAGGAGAAATGCGAGGACCAGACCTCCGACAATGGTGGTGATCAACGGGGTAGTGTGATGCATGCCTGTCTCCTTGTGTGCAAATGTATCCGCTTGTAACAACCTAGTGTAATGCACAATCGTTCGCCGCGTTTAAACATTTGAGCGGTGAAAGACGAAAAAATTGAAAAATTGAGACAAAAACGCAGCCGAAGCGCTATTTTCCTCAGTTATCTCAGCATATCGGCAGGATTTATGCAGAATGGAGGGGGGCAGAGAAAAATAGTTGCCCCCCGAAAGGGCTCAGCGCTGCTGCTGATCAGGTAAGAAAGCGGTCAACAGGCCAATAAGTGGCAGCCAGGCGCAGATTTGATACACCCATTCGATACTGGTGTGGTCGGCTACTACGCCCAGGACCGCCGCGCCGAGGCCGCCCATGCCAAAAGCAAAACCGAAAAACAGCCCGGAAACCATGCCGATGCGCCCGGGCAATAGCTCCTGGGCATAGACCAGAATGGCGGAAAACGCCGAGGCCAGGATCAGGCCAATAATTACGCTCAGCACGCTGGTCCACATCAGGCTGGCGTGCGGTAACAGCAGGGTAAACGGCGCCACGCCGAGAATCGATCCCCAGATGACATATTTCCGCCCGATTTTATCGCCTATCGGCCCACCGATAATGGTGCCGGCGGCGACCGCGCCGAGAAAGGCAAACAGATGGAACTGCGAGGCCTGCACGGACAGCCCGAATTTGTGCATCAGATAGAAGGTGTAATAGCTGCTCAGGCTGGTGAGGTAAAAGTACTTGGAGAAAATCAGCAGTAGCAGAATGCCGATGGCCAGCGCCACTTTATTGCGCGGCAGGGGGGTGCGCGGCCTGCTGGCAGCGCTGGCCTGCGTGGCGCGCTGCTGGTGGCTGTACCAGCGGCTCACCTGCAGCAACACAATGATGCCGAGCAGCGCGGCCAGCATGAACCAGCTGAGATGGCCTTTGCCATAGGGCGCGACGATGATGGCGGCCAGCAGCGGCCCGAGCGCGCTGCCAAAATTACCACCGACCTGAAACAGCGACTGAGCCAGCCCGTGGCGGCCGCCGGAGGCCATACGCGCCACGCGCGACGATTCCGGATGGAACACCGATGAGCCGCAGCCAACCAGCGCTGCGGCCAGCAGCACCTGCGGATAAGTGCTGGCAAAGGTCAGCAGCACCAGACCGAACAGGGTAAACCCCATCCCGACCGGCAGTGACCAGGGTTTCGGATATTTGTCGGTGTAATAGCCAATCAGCGGTTGTAATAATGAGGCCGTAACCTGATATGTCAGCGTAATCAAACCAATTTGCACAAAGCTGAGGCTGAAATCTTTCTGCAGCAGCGGATAGATCGCCAGTAATAGCGATTGCAGCATATCGTTCAGCAGATGCGCGAGACTGATGGCACCAAGAATGCCAAAAGCGGTACGCCCGGTGCGCCGCGTCGGGGTTAACGTCTGTTCACTTGCCATAAAGATCCTGAAGGGGTGGGAATTTCGTTATCAGATTGTTACGTCATGCATGACTGTATTCGCCTTTGGCCTTGAGTTAAAGGGCGAACTGTGCGACACAGAAGGGCGAAAAAGCACATCAGGCGCACCGCCCGGTAAAAAACGCAGAATAAGGAGATCGGCTTTGTTGTTATCACCGCACAGAGGGCGCTGGCTGGCGCTGATTATGCTGCTGTTGCCGCTGCTGGCGCAGGCGTGGCAGCCGGACCGCAGCTATCGCTTCAGCATTTTGCACACCAACGATCATCACGGCCACTTCTGGGCCAACGCGCAGGGTGAATATGGTCTGGCCGCGCAGAAAACGCTAATGGATCAGCAGCGGTATGATGTACAGGCCAAAGGCGGCGGCGCGCTGATTCTGTCGGCGGGCGACGTTAACACCGGCGTGCCGGAATCGGATGTGCTGAACGCCGAGCCGGACATTCGCGGCATGAACCTCATCGGCTATGACGCGATGGCGCTCGGTAACCACGAATTCGACAAACCGCTCAGCGTGCTGCAAAAGCAGCAGAAATGGGCGAAGTTTCCGTTTCTTGCCGCCAACATTTATGCCAAAGGCAGCGATAGGCGCCTGTTTAAGCCGTGGGCGATATTCAATCGTATGGGGCTGAAAATTGCGGTGATCGGCCTGACCACCACTGACACGCTGCGCATCGCCAATCCGCAGAACGTAGCGCAGATAGAGATTCGCGATCCGGTGAAAGAGACGGAAAAAGCGGTGGCGGAACTGCGCGCCAGCGACAAGCCGGATGTAATTATCGCGCTGACGCACATGGGCCACTACGACGATGGGCAGCATGGCAGCAACGCACCGGGCGATGTGGAACTGGCGCGCAGCCTGCCGCCGGGCACGGTTAACGTGATCGTCGGCGGGCATTCGCACGATGCAGTGTGCATGGCAAAAGAGAACGTCAGCGTGGCGGATTATCAGCCCGGACAGCCGTGCCAGCCGGATCGCCAGAACGGCGTGTGGATCGTGCAGGCGAAAGAGTGGGGGAAATTTGTCGGTCGCGGCGATTTCACCTTCCGCAACGGTGAGCTGACGCTGGATAACTATCAGCTGATTCCGGTCAACCTTAAGCACAAGGTGAAGAACCTTGATGGCAGCGAAACCTGGCTGCCGTATCAGGAAGCGATAGCGCAGAACGGCGCAATGATGAAGCTGCTGACGCCGTATCAGCTGCGCGCCGGCAAACAGCTGGCGGTCAACGTGGGTCGCAGCGACAGCGTGTTTGATGGCGACCGCAGCAAGGTGCGCTTTGAACAAATGCCGCTGGCTCAGCTGATTCTGCGCGCGCAGATGGCGGCCACTCAGGCCGATTTTGCTGTTATCAGCGGCGGCGGTATTCGCACCTCGCTGGCGCAGGGCGAGATCAGCTGGCGCGATCTGTTGCAGATCCAGCCGTTTGGCAATCAGGTAGTGTCCGTGACGCTGACGGGCAAAGAGCTGCTGAACTACCTGGCGACGGTGGCGAATATCAAAGCCGATTCCGGCGGTTTCGCGCAGTTCAGCAACATCAGCCTGGTGGCCGATGGCAAAAGCGTCAGCGCAGTGAAAATCAATGGCGAGCCGCTGCAGCTGGATAAAACCTATCGCATGGCCACCAACAGCTTTAACGCCAGCGGCGGCGACGGCTACCCGGTGATTGATGGCCATGCTGGTTTCCGCAACAGCGGCCTGCGTGATGCCGAGGTGCTGCGCAGCTATGTCAGTCAGCACTCACCGCTGCGCGTCGCCGATTATGCGCCACCGCAGATTGTGCACCTGACACCGCAGCAGGTTGAGGAGCGCGACAAAGCGCTGGAGAAGCAAAAGAAGCGCAGCTATCCGCAGATGATCCTGGCGTGGATCTGGCCGCGTGCGGCGCACGAGTGACAAAACGGGCGGCACTTCAGCCGCCCGTAGTTTTTCAGGCGCGGCAGGATTTCTGGCTCACCCAGCGCTGGCGCAGCTTATCCCATGCCCAGTTGTAAGCCATAGTGTAGGGCAGAAAGAACAGAAAGAACGCCACTTCCAGCAGGAAAGCGTCCAGCAGCGAAATGTGCAACATCCACGCGGCAATCGGCAGGCCGATGAGGATAAAGCCGCCCTCAAAGCCGAGCGCATGCAGCGCGCGCAAGCCGAGACCGCGCTGGCGCTGCGGCGGACAGAGGCGGTCAAAACCGCTGTTATAAATGATGTTCCACAGCATGGCGACGGTCGACAGCATAATCGCCAGCGCGCCCATCTGAAACAGCGGTTTATCCATGACCCAGGCGGCCAGCGGCGCAACCGTGACGATCGCTAACCCTTCAAAGCCTGCGGCATGACAAAAACGTTCTTTCAGTGAACGGGTACGCATATAAACCTCCTTTTGAGTAACGCCACGCATTTTCTCACTGCACAATGCTAAGATAAAATGATTACCTATCGATAAAAGCGATGGTTCAGCATGAAGTACTCACCAGAATCCCTTGAGGCATTTGTCCAGACCGTCGCCAGCGGCTCGTTTTCCGCAGCGGCGCGTGCGCTGGCAAAAAGTCAGTCCACCATCAGTAGCGCGGTGGCCAATCTCGAAGATGACTTAGGCTTTGCGCTGTTTGATCGCAGCGGTCGCCAGCCGGTGCTGACCGCTCAGGGCCAGCGCGCGCTGGCGCAGGTGCAGCAAATTCTTGCTGCCAGCCAGCGGCTGGATGAACTGGCGGTGCGGCTGTCGCAGGGCGTTGAGCCGCGCCTCAGCCTGGCCATTTCCGACTTCTGGCAGGCTGATCACCATGAAAATCTGCTGACGCGCTTTGAGGCACGCTATCCGGATATCGAGTTTGAATGCATGATTGCGGAAGATGAGGATGTGCTGGATTTACTGCAGGCCGGGCGCGTGCATCTTGGCGTGGTGCGCGCCCAGCCGCGTTTGCCGCCGGATCTGGCGGTGGCGCGACTGCAGGTTGAAGCGCAAATGGCGATTTTCCTGCATCAGGATCACCCGCTGGCAGCCCGTTCGCAGGTGAGCGAGGCGCAGCTGGGCGAATTGCGTCAGCTGCGGCTCAATACCTGGGTGGAAACCCGCCAGCCGCTGCCAGCCGGCCGCACCTGGTCGGCCCCAACCTATCTTTTATTGCTGGAGATGGCGGAGCAGGGGTTTGGCTGGAGCGTACTGCCGCGCTGGCTGGTGCAGCAGTTTGGTCATCAGGTCTTGCGCGAGCTGCCGGTGCCGGGCTGGCCGCAGCATATCGCAGTGGATGTCATCTGGTCGCGGCGCAATCCGCCGGGCCCGGCCGGGCGCTGGATGATCGACCAGCTGTGCGCGCAGCAGCCTGATTAATCGCGGCGCGCCACGTCAGCCAGCGTGGCATCCAGCAACCGTGCCAGATCCTGCGCGGCCAGTTCGATATCCAGCCCGCGCTTGCCGCCGGAAATAAAGATGGTCGGGAATTCGCTGGCCTGCTGATCGATTACCGTTGGCAGCCGCTTTTTCTGCCCCAGCGGACTGATGCCACCCACCAGATAGCCGGTGACGCGCTGCGCCAGTTGCGGATCGGCCATGTCGGCTTTCTTCGCCCCCAGCGCTTTGGCGACTTTTTTCAAATCCAGCTGTGAGGAGACCGGCGTCACCGCTACTGCCAGCGCTTTGCCATCACCGTTAAGCGCCACCAGCAGGGTTTTAAACACCTGGCGCGCATCCAGGTTGAGCTTGCGCACCGCCTCGTCACCGAAGTGGGTTTCATGGCTGTCATGCTCGTAGGGATGCAGGGTAAAAGCGACCTGTTGTTTTTCCAGCAGTTTTACGGCGGGTGTCATATTCAATCCTTGCTACGAAAATTCTTATCTCGGTTTGCGTGAAAGTACTGGCGAAAATCTGAACTTTGCGCGAAAATTGGCCGGCGCCAGTCACCCTGGCGATAACCAAAATCATAAACAAATTCCTCTTTGACGGGCCGATAGCAATATTGGCCTTCTTTTTTTATGCCTTCAGCAGCTGCGGCAAATTGTCTTCGCCGTAGAGATGCAGTGCACCGACCGCCACCACATAGCGCCCGCGCGGCAGCGCCAGCAGCAGCTCGCGCCAGTGCTGATTACGGTTGCGCATCAGGGTATCGTTCAGTTCACTACTGAACGTAGTCGGCAGCGCCACCGGCTGACTGGCGGGCGGCGCATCCAGCCACCAGCTGATCATGGTTTGCAGCAGTCGCGCGTTGGTGTGCCAGTGTTCCAGCGTATCCAGCAGCAGCGTCAGGCCATCCTGCGGTAGTGATTTCAGCAACGCGATCTGCGTTTCCGGCCCTTCCAGCTCAATAATGCGTTTTCCTGCCGCCTGCGCTGCCTGCAGCAGCTGATAGTCAATACCGTACTGCGGTCGTAGCCCCAGCCGCTGCGCCTGCTGCGCCTGCAGCATCAGCGCAATTTGCCAGAACGGCAGGCTATCAAACAGCGCGATGTTCAGTGACAGCTCATCGCACAGCGCCGTCAGCTGCTGCAGCGTCTCTGGCGTCAGCCGCGTTGCCAGCGGCGGATACGCTTCACCCTCACTGAATGGTGAACTGCCGCGGGTAATATCCGCTTCTACCACCAGCGCATCGGCTTTCTGCAGCTGGCGCAGCAAGCCGGCCGGCAGCGGTTGCATATCGCGCGTGCCCATATGAATACTGCCAGCCAGATGCAGACGGCGGTCTCCGAGTCTGATATCCATGGCGGGCCAGCTGTAGCTGGCGGGGAACAGGCTGCTGGCCAGCTGTTGCAGGCGGTGCCACACACTGCGTCTCATGCCGTGTCCTTTTTAAGTCAAAAAGCCATGCTAGCGATTTCGCTCAGCGAAAGACAGGGCAGAGGTTGCTATTGCCGCTGCGCCGGTTTAAAGCGCAGCAAACGGTTAGCATTGCTCACCACGGTGATCGACGACAGCGCCATGGCGGCACCGGCAACGATGGGGCTGAGCAGCACACCGGTAAACGGATAGAGTATGCCGGCAGCAATCGGAATGCCCAGACTGTTATAGACAAAGGCACCCAGCAGATTCTGCCGCATATTGCGCAGCGTGGCGTTGGCCATCGCCAGCGCGTCGGCCACGCAGTGCAGATCGTTGCGCATCAGCGCCATCGCCGCGGTTTCAACCGCCACATCGCTGCCGCCGCCCATGGCGATTCCCACATCCGCCTGCGCCAGCGCCGGGGCGTCGTTGATGCCGTCGCCCACCATCACCACGCTGCGCCCCTGCTGTTGCAGTTGCGCAATCGCCTGCGCTTTACCGTCCGGCAGCACGCCGGCGATCACCTCATCGATACCCGCTTCGGCAGCGATGGCTTCGGCAGTAGTCTGATGGTCACCGGTCAGCATGATCAGACGGTAGCCCAGCTGATGCAGCCGCTGTAGCGCCGCACGGCTCTCCGGACGCAGCTGGTCACGCAGGGCGATCAGGCCCAGCAGCTGCTGCTGATCCGCCAGCAGCACCGGCGTGGCGCCCTGCGCGGCGAGTCGCGCAATATCCCGCTGTGCGGCGCGCAGGTCGATGTGCTGCTCTTCCAGCAGCGCCGCATTGCCCAGCAGCAGCGTTCTGTCAGCGACAGTAGCACTCACGCCTTTGCCACGTATTGTACGAAATTGCGCAACGCGGGCGTCACTGACGGTCGGTGCGGCGGCGACGATGGCCTTCGCCAGCGGATGCCCCGACCCCAGCTCCAGCTGGGCGGCGGCCTGCAATACCTGCTGACGATCCCAGTCGCTGTACAGCAGCACCTCGCTGACCTGCGGCGTGCCCCGGGTCAGGGTGCCGGTTTTATCAAAAACAATGGTGTCGACTTCACTGGCCCGCTGCAGCGCATCGGCATCGCGCACCAGCACGCCCAGCTCGGCAGCGCGGCCGACGCCCGCGATCACCGACATCGGCGTGGCTAAGCCCAGCGCACACGGACAGGCGATAATCAGCACCGTGGTGACAATCACCAGCGTATAGGCCAGCTGCGGCTGCGGTCCGACAACATACCAGACCGCTCCGCTGAGCAGGGCAATCGCCACCACCACCGGCACAAACACCGCCGAGATGCGATCGGCCAGCCGGCCCATTTCCGGCTTGCTGCTCTGCGCCTGACGCACCAGATTGATAATACGGGCCAGCGTGGTATGGCTGCCGGTGGCGCGGGCGGTGAACTGTAGCGATCCGTCCTGCACCAGCGTCCCGGCATAAATCTTATCGCCAGGACGGCGCGACTGCGGCAGCGCTTCGCCGGTGAGCATTGCTTCGTCAAGCCAGGCTTCGCCGCGGCTGACTTCGCCGTCCACCGGTACGCGATCGCCGGTCACCAGCTTCAGCGTCATGCCCGGTGCGATTTCGCTCAGCGGCAGCGGCTTTTCCCCTTCGGCGGTGATCACGCAGGCCTGCGCCGGGGTTAAATCCAGCAGCCGCTCCAGCGCCTGTGAGGCGCGCTGGCGCGCGCGCTGTTCCAGCGCATGGCCGAGGTTAATCAGGCCGATGATCATCACGCTGGCTTCAAAATAAAGATGGCGCGCCTGCGGCGGGAAAAATGCCGGCCATAGCGCGACGCTCATCGAGTAGATCCAGGCCGCACCAGTACCGAGCGCCACCAGCGTGTCCATGGTGGCGGTAGCATGGCGCAGGCTGCGCCACGCGCTGCGATAGAAGTGGCCGCCGGCAAGCGCCATCACCGCCAGCGTGACGGCACCGAGCACGCGCCAGAGCGTCTGATTGCTGTCGTTTAGCATCATGTGATCGCCGAGCATGCCCCAGACCATCATCGGCACGCCGACGATCAGCGCCAGCGCCGCCTGCCAGCTAAAGCGGCGCATCGCCTGCTGTGCGTTGACCTGCTGGCGCTCGCGCCGGGTTTGTTCATCTTCGATCACTTCCGCAGAATAACCCGCCTCGTCTACGGCGCTGACCAGCGCTGAGGGTACGGCATCGCCCAGCACCAGCGCGCTGCGCTCACCCAGATTGACGCGCGCCTGGCTCACGCCGGGCACTTTCTGTAACGCCTGCTCGACGCGGCTGACACAGCTGGCGCAGCTCATTCCGCCTATCAGCAGATGGTGCACCGCAAGATTCTCTTCTGCCGGCTGCGACTCCGTTGTCAGCGCCTCCGGCTGCGGCTCCTGAGCTGGCAACGGATCAGGCTTTGGGCTGGACGCCTCATTTTTCAGCGTGGCGTGATAACCAGCCTGCTCAACGGTGGCAATCAGATCGCTGGCGCTGGCTGCGCCGGTGACGCGCGCTTCCTGCTGCGTTACCTCGGCCTGTTCCACATCGCTGCGCTGTTCCAGCGCCTCTTTAACGCGTTTAACACAGTGGCCACAGGACAAGCCGTCCAGAGCCAGTAATTGTGTGTGTGACATCATCAACTCCTCGTTTATCAGGTTTGACTCGCTGCAAGGTTTGCATTAGTTATAAAGCCTAAACCTTCCATTCAGGGGAAGGTCAAGGGGCAGAGATGAACATCAGCGATGTAGCAAAAAAAACCGGGCTGACCAGCAAAGCGATTCGTTTTTACGAACAGAAAGGGGTGGTTACGCCGCCGTTACGCAGTGACAACGGCTATCGCAGTTATGGCGCGCACCACCTGGATGAGCTCAATTTTCTGCGCCAGGCGCGGCAGGTGGGCTTCACGCTCGAGGAGTGCCGCGAACTGGTCGCACTGTTTAATAATCCGGCGCGCCACAGTGCCGATGTCAAAGCGCGTACCCTGCAGAAGGCGGATGAGATCGCGGCGCATATTGAAGAGCTGCACGCGATGCGCGCGCGTCTGCTGGAACTGGCTGCAGCCTGCCCGGGCGATGACGGTGCCGAATGTCCCATCATCAATCACCTGGCGGGCTGCGGTCATCAGGAGGGCGGCAAACGCGGCTGAATCAGCAGCGTGATGCCTGACACGCCGGTCACGATCACCGGCGTGCCCGCCGGCAAATCTTCCTGCGCCTGCACGCGCCAGCTGCTGTCACCAATGCGCACATGACCGACGCCGTCTTTTAACGCACTGTCTAACGTCAGGTGCTGGCCAATCAACTGGCTGCCGCGCTGATTGAGTGTATTGGGCTGCTGCGCACTTTCGCGAAAGCGCATCCAGCGATACCAGAAAAACACGCACAGCAGCGTCAGGGCGGCGAACAACATGCCCTGGCTGGTCCACGAGAACGGAAATAGCCACTCAATGATCCCGACCAGCACCGCCGCCACGCCGCTCCACAGCAGGTAACCGCTGGTGCCGAGCATCTCCGCAGCCAGCAGTAAACCGCCCAGCGTGAGCCAGAACCAGTGCGGATGCGCAATCAGCTCCATCAGCATCACGGTTTGCGCTCCTGACGGCTCTCTTTCAGCAGCTCGCTGATACCGGCCACCGAGCCGAGCAGGCTGCTGGCGTCGAGCGGCATCATCACCACTTTACTGTTATTCGCTTCGCCAATTTTTTGCAGGGCATCGGTGTATTTCTGCGCCACAAAGTAATTAATCGCCTGGATATCTCCGGCAGAGATAGCTTCTGACACCATCCGCGTGGCGTTGGCCTCGGCTTCGGCCTGACGCTCGCGCGCTTCCGCCTGCAAAAAGGCGGAGGTACGTTCGCCTTCCGCTTTAAGGATTTGCGACTGCTTATCGCCCTCGGCGCGCAGGATGGCCGCCTGGCGTACGCCTTCGGCGGCGAGGATATCGGCGCGTTTGGTACGCTCAGCCTTCATCTGCGCGTTCATGGCCGCTATCAGTTCCTGCGGCGGGCGCACGTCGCGGATTTCAATACGGGTGATTTTTACCCCCCACGGATTGGTCGCTTCATCCACAATGTGCAGCAGGCGGGTATTAATGTTATCGCGCTGCGACAGCATCTCATCCAGCTCCATGCCGCCGAGCACGGTGCGGATATTGGTCATGGTGAGGTTGATGATGGCCAGCTCAAGATTGCTGACTTCATAAGCGGCGCGCGCCGAATCCACCACCTGAATAAAGCACACTGCATCAATGGTGACGTTGGCGTTATCTTTGGAGATGATCTCCTGTGACGGAATATCGAGGACCTGCTCCATCATATTGATCCGGCGACCAATACGATCCATGAACGGCACGACTAAATTCAGACCGGGCGGTAAGGTTTTGGTGTAGCGGCCAAAGCGCTCCACCGTCCACTGGTAGCCCTGTGGCACAATTTTGACACCGGCCCACACGGTAACCAGCGCGAGCACGATGATGACGGGAATCACTGTTAACATATAACCTCCTGGCTGTCAGATTGTCGGGCCGAGTCGCTTCGGCCCGTTTACCGCGCGGTACCGGTCAGTACAGCAGCGAGTAGAGCTGGCGACGATAGCGCGAGGCGAGGGCATCGCCGGTGCCGAGGGCCGCCAGAATCTCCTGGAACATTTTGCGCACTTCGCCGTCACCGGCGCTGAGATCGCGCTTCAGAAAACCTAACAACAGCTCCAGCGCTTCTTCATTGCGACCCACCTGATGCAGCTGTAACGCAAGTTTAGCAGCCAGACCGGCGTTGTCCGGTTCGCTTGCCATCTGCTCCTGCAGCTGCTGGATCTCCGGCGTGTCGGCGGCCTGTTTCAGCAGGTCGATTTGCGAAATCAGGCTCTGATAGCGCGTATCCTGATCCTGCAACGGCACCACAGCCAGCACCGCTTCGGCTTCTTCGCTGCGGTTCAGGGTGATCAGGACTTCTGCCAGCAGAAAACCGATTTCACTGTTCTGATTGCTCAGCTGCCAGGCGTCTTTCAGCAGCGGCAGCGCATCCAGCGGCTTGCCTTCCTGCATCAGCTGCATCGCCTGCTGCGCCTTTAACTCCTCTTCACGCGGCAGGACTTTCTCCAGCAGCGCGCGAATCGCCTCTTCCGGCTGCGGGCCCTGGAAGCCGTCGACCGGCTGGCCGTTCTGGAACAGGTAAACGGTCGGCAGAGAGCGCAGACCAAACTGCGATGCCACCAGCTGCTCTTTATCGCAATCCAGCTTCGCCAGAATAAACTGGCCGGCGTACTCCTGTGCCAGACGCTCCAGCACCGGCGTCAGCTGCTGGCAGTGCTGGCTGCGCTCCGACCAGAAGTAGAACAGTACCGGCAGCTGCATTGATTGCTCCAGCGTCTGCTGCAGGTTGGATTCGTTGATGTCGATAATCAAAGCGTGTGACATGAATACGTCTCTTGGCAGAAAGTGTGTTGAGGATATGGGGGCAAACGCCCCGGCTTCAAGTTCAATTCCGGCTTGCAGTTTAGTTACTGCGTAAAATGCGATCCAGCATCCAGCCCGGCAGCAGTCGTTTGAGCAGACTCATCGCCCAGGCGACCAGCGTCACCGGATAGCGCAGGCGCGGATGTTTACTCTCCAGCGCATGCCGCAGTTTCGGCAGAATCGCCTCCGGCGGCAGGCTAAAGCGTGCGGCGATGCCGGGGTTGCGCACGGGCTTGTCGCGTTCGCCCTGCTGCACGTTTTCAGTAAACCGGGTGGTAATCGGGCCTGGCTCAATCAGGCTGACGCGCACGCCGCTGTGGCGCACTTCCATGCGCAGCGCATCGCTCCACGCCTCCAGCGCCCATTTACTGGCGGCATAAGCGCCGCGGCCCGGCGTGGAAATCAGGCCGAGCACCGAGCTGGTGTTGATGATCCGCCCGTCGCCGCTATTTTGCAGCGCCGGCAACAGGCGCAGCGTCAGCTGGTGGGTGCCAAAAAAGTTGGTGGAGAATTGCTGCTCCAGCTGCTGACGCGACACGCTGGTCAGCGGACCGTACTGGCCGAAGCCGCCGTTATTGAACAGCCCGTGCAGGCAGTGGTCGGTGAGGGCCAGCACGCGATCCGCGGCGGCATCCACGCTGGCCGGATCGTCAAGATCCAGCAGGATGCCGGTGAAGCCGAGCTCATCCATGCGCGCCACATCGTCGGCGCGGCGACAGGCGGCCAGCACGCGATAGCCGCGCGCCAGCAGATCGTTGGCCGCCACCAGACCGATGCCGCTGGAGCAGCCGGTAATTAATACGGACTTTTGCATATCTTTACCTGTCATTGGGCTCATCGCGGCGTTAATCATGCTTAACTAGCGGAGCCAGTTGCTCAGCCATCAGGTTGGCGATGAACGGCTGTGCATCCGGATTGGGGTGAATACCGTCCTGCTGCATCCACTCCGGCTTCAGATAAACCTGCTCCATAAAGAACGGTACCAGCGGAATATGATACTGCTGCGCGAGGCGCGGATAGAGCGCGCTGAACGCGTCGGTGTAGCGTCGGCCATAATTAGCCGGCAGACGAATTTGCATCAGCAGCGGCTGAGCGTTAGCGGCTTTGACCTGATCGATAATTTTACTCAGATCCTGCGCGATGTTTTGCGGCGGGAAGCCGCGCAGCCCATCGTTACCGCCCAATTCGATTAACACCCACTGCGGCTGATGCTGTTTTAATAGGCCCGGCAACCGCGCCAGCCCCTGACCGGCGGTATCACCGCTGATGCTGGCGTTAACCACTTTGGGCTGCTGTTGCCAGGTTTTGTCGAGCAGGCTCGGCCAGGCGGCGGTGGCGGACATGCGATAGCCGGCACTCAGGCTATCACCGAGAATCAGCAGGGTATCGGCGGCGGCGATGCGCGACACCAGCAGCAGCAATAACAACAGGAAGGAATAATGCCAGCGGAAAACATTGTTGCAGTTCATCATCTTACTAAGTCCGTCGGTCAGGGAGAGCATCAGCTGACCATCCTTACCGGAGTTGAGCTGGTTGTCAAACCAGCCGAGACGCTGGCGCTGATCGGCGAGTCGGGATCCGGGAAATCCACCCTGCTGGGCATTCTCGCCGGACTGGATGATGGCAGCAGCGGCGAAGTGCATCTGCTGGGCCAGCCGCTGCACCAGATGAACGAAGAGCAGCGCGCCGCGCTGCGCGCGCGTGAGGTCGGCTTTGTGTTTCAGTCCTTTATGCTGGTGCCCACGCTCAACGCGCTGGAGAACGTGCAGCTTCCTGCACTGCTGCGCGGAGACAGCGATCGCGACAGTCGCGCGCAGGCCACTGAATTACTGACGCAGCTCGGACTGAAAGATCGTCTGCACCATCTGCCGGCCCAGCTCTCCGGCGGCGAACAGCAGCGCGTGGCGCTGGCACGCGCCTTCAGCGGCCGTCCCGGCCTGCTGTTTGCCGATGAGCCGACCGGTAACCTCGATCGCAAAACCGGCGATCGCATCGCCGATCTGCTGTTTTCCCTTAACCGCGACTTCGCCACCACGCTGATTCTGGTGACGCACGATGAGCAGCTGGCTGCACGCTGCGATCGTCGCCTGCGGCTGCGCGACGGCAAGTTGTGGGAGGAAGCATGATCTGGCGCTGGTTCTGGCGCGAGTGGCGTTCGCCCTCGCTGTTGATTGTCTGGCTGGCGCTAACGCTGGCGGTGGCCTGCGTGCTGGCGCTGGGCTCCATCAGCGATCGCATGGAGAAAGGGCTGAGCCAGCAGAGCCGTGACTTTATGGCTGGCGACCGCACGCTGCGCAGCAGTAAACCGGCACCGGATGCGTGGCTGGACAAAGCGCGCGAAGAGGGGCTGGCGGTCAGCCGGCAGCTCAGCTTTATGACCATGACCTTTGCGCAGGAGACGCCGCAGCTGGCCGATGTCAAAGCGGTCGATGATGCGTACCCGATGTTCGGCACCCTGCAGACGGATCCGCCCGGCCTGCGTCCGGTGGCCGGAACGGTGCTGGCCGCACCGCGTCTGCTGGCGCTGCTTAACCTGAAGGTCGGTGACCGCATTGACGTGGGCGATACCACGCTGCGCATTGCCGGCGAAGTGATTCAGGAGCCGGACGGCGGATTTAATCCGTTTCAGACGGCACCGCGTTTGCTGATGAACCTTGCTGACGTGGAGAAAACCGGCGCGATCCAGCCCGGTAGCCGGCTGAGCTGGCGCTATAAGTTTTCTGGCGAGGCGGCACCGCTGGCGCGCTATGATCGCTGGATTCAGCCGCAGTTGCAGGCCGGCGAGCGCTGGATCAGCGTGGAAAATTCCGAGGATGCGCTGGGCCGCTCAATGCAGCGTGCGCAGCAGTTTCTGTTGCTCTCGGCGCTGTTAACCCTGCTGCTGGCGATTGCCGCAGTGGCGGTCGCCATGAGTCATTACTGCCGCAGCCGTTACGATTTGGTGGCGGTGCTGAAAACGCTGGGCGCCACGCGTAAATCGCTGCAGCGGCTGATTATCGGTCAGTGGCTGGCCGTACTGCTGCTGGCTGCCATCGCCGGCAGTGCGCTGGGGCAGGGCATTGAAGTCGCGCTGCTGCTGATGCTCAAACCGGTGCTGCCCGCCGCTTTACCGGCTGCCAGCGTCTGGCCGTGGCTGTGGGCGATTGGCGCGCTGGTGGTGATCTCGCTGCTGGTCGGGTTGCGTCCGTACCGTCTGCTGATGGCCACACAGCCGCTGCGCGTGCTGCGTCGTGATGCAGTAGCCACGCTATGGCCGCTGCGTATTTATCTGCCGGTGATGGCGCTGGTGGTGGTGGCACTCCTTGCGCTGCTGATGGGCGGCAGCAAAATGCTGTGGGCGCTGCTGGCTGGCGTGGTGATGCTGGCACTGCTGCTGGCGCTGCTCGGCTGGGGCATGCTCCTGCTGCTGCGCAGACTGGTGGTGCGTAATCTGGCGCTGCGCCTGGCGATCAACCGTCTGCTGCGTCAGCCAGCCATGACGCTCAGCCAGCTGGCGGCGTTTTCGCTCTCCTTTATGCTGCTGGCGTTATTGCTGGTGATGCGCGGCGATCTGCTCGATCGCTGGCAGCAGCAATTACCGGCGGATGCGCCTAACTATTTTCTGCTCAATCTGACCCAGCAGCAGGTGCCGCAGGTAGACGAGTTCCTGCGGCAGCATCAGGTTAACGCCGGTACCTTCTATCCGATCGTGCGGGCAAGGCTCACTGAGCTGAACGGCAAGCCGGCCGATCCCAGGCTGGATAACGCGCTGAATCGCGAGCTTAATCTGACGTGGCAGGCGGAGCGTCCGGATCACAATCCGCTGGTGGCCGGCAGCTGGCCGCCGAAAGCCGGTGAAGTCTCGATGGAGGTCGAGCTGGCCGACCGTCTGGGCGTCAGGCTCGGCGACAGGCTGACATTCAGCGGCGATACGCAGCAGTTCAGCGCGACGATCACCAGTCTGCGCAAGGTCGACTGGGAGAGCCTGCGGCCAAACTTCTTCTTTATCTTCCCGCCGGGCGCGCTCGATCAGCAGCCACAAACCTGGCTGACCAGCTTCCGCATGGCGAACGATCCCGCGCTGCTGGCGCAGCTCAACCGCGCGTTCCCGACGCTGAGCCTGCTGGATGTCGGCAGCATGCTGAAGCAGATTGGACAGGTGCTGGCGCAGGTGAGCCAGGCGCTGGAGATCATGGTGATCCTGGTGACGGTTTGCGGTGTGTTGCTGCTGCTGGCGCAGATCCAGGTCGGCATGCGCCAGCGCCGGCAGGAGCTGGTGGTGTATCGCACGCTCGGTGCCAGCCAGCGCCTGCTACGCGGCACGCTGTGGTGTGAGTTTGCGCTGCTTGGCGTGGTCGCGGGAATCGCGGCGGCGCTGGGGGCGGAAGCGGCACTGTGGGGACTTCAGCGCAAGATTTTTGATTTCCCGTGGCAGCCGGACTGGCCGCTGTGGCTGGCGCTGCCGCTGTGTGGTGCGGCGCTGCTGTCGCTGTGCGGCGGCTGGCTGGGTGTCCGCTTACTGAAGGGGAAAGCGCTGTTCAGGCGGTTTGACGCTGCCTGATGCCCTCACCCCAGCCCTCTCCCACGGGAGAGGGGGCCGATCGAGCCTGTATGCGTGATTCTGCACTTCAGGACGTTCAGGTGAGCGTCAAACGGAAAAATCGCACCGTATAATCCCCTCTCCCTGTGGGAGAGGGCAAGGGTGAGGGGAACACCGCAGAACTACAGCTTCGCCACGGCCCACGCGATGCCGCTCGCATAGGCATCAGGCAGCAGCGGTACCAGCGCATTGAGTGCGGCGGTGAGGCGTGCCGGATCGCTGTCGGTCAGATTCAGGTGGCCGACCTTACGTCCGGCGCGGACTTCTTTGTCGTACCAGTGCAGATGCACCAACGGCTGCTGCAGCCAGTCGGTATTGAGGTCGGTACCAATCAGGTTGACCATCACTGACGGCGCAAACACCACCGGCTGCGGCAGCGGCAGACCGAGCACCGCACGCAGGTGCAGTTCAAACTGGCTGATTGAGGCGCCATTCTGTGTCCAGTGGCCACTGTTGTGCACGCGCGGTGCCAGCTCATTGATCAGCAAGCCCTGCGGTGTGACGAAACATTCCATCGCCATCACGCCCACGTACTTCAGCTCATGCATGATCGCGCTCAGCATCGCTTCTGCCTGCTGCTGTTGCGCGGCATCAGCCTGCGGGAAGGCAACGCTGGTGCGCAGAATGCCGTCCTGATGCAGGTTGTGCGTCAGCGGATAAAACACCGTGCGTCCATCGTGCCCGCGCGCGCCCACCAGCGAGACTTCACCGCTGAAGTTAATACCCTGCTCAACGATGCACTCGCCGTAGCACTCATCCGGCAGCGTTGCGGTTTCGTCGGCGCGCAGGCGCCACTGACCGCGGCCGTCGTAGCCGCCGGTGCGGCGCTTGACGATCGCCAGCTCGCCCAGCGTGCTAAATACCGCCGGCCACTCGCTTTTATCAGCCAGCAACTGCCATGGCGCGGTTGCCAGGTTGAGTTGGTCGAGCAGCTGCTTTTGCGTCAGGCGATCGGCGAGGCGCGGAAAAATATCGCGGTTGACGAACGCCGGATGGTTAGCCAGCTCGCGCGTCAGCGCGGTTTCCGGCCAGCGCTCGATTTCCGCCGTAATCACGCTTTGCGCGATCGGTAGTGCCGACGGCTCCGCGTCCAGCCCGACCGGATACACGGCGATGCCCAGCGGCTCGCCGGCCTGGCGCAGCATGCGGCCCAGCTGACCGTTGCCGAGTACGCAAACTGGCTTCATGCGTCCTCCCGCGGATCCGGATTATTCAGCACTTCATCGGTCTGGCTCTGGCGCCAGGCGGCCAGGCGTGCAGCCAGCTCGCGATCGTGAATCGCCAGGATCTGCGCCGCCAGCAGTGCGGCGTTGGCGGCACCGGCTTTACCGATGGCCAGCGTTCCGACCGGAATCCCTCGCGGCATCTGTACGATGGAGTAGAGGCTATCCACGCCGCTCAGCGCTGCGCTCTGTACCGGTACGCCCAGCACCGGCAGCAGGGTTTTCGCCGCCAGCATGCCTGGCAGGTGCGCCGCACCGCCGGCACCGGCGATGATCACCTGAAAACCGTTGTCGGCTGCGCGCTCTGCGAAGCTGAACAGCTTATCTGGCGTACGATGCGCAGAGACCACTTCAACGTGGAACGGGACATCCAGGCTGTTAAGGATTTCCTCGGCGAACTGCATGGTAGCCCAGTCACTTT
The DNA here is from genome assembly GCF_019890955.1 of Pantoea dispersa. Lineage (NCBI taxonomy): Bacteria > Pseudomonadati > Pseudomonadota > Gammaproteobacteria > Enterobacterales > Erwiniaceae > Pantoea > Pantoea dispersa. Next base: position 2,901,348 of record NZ_CP082346.1, on the reverse strand, counting down.
TGGAACCCATGACGATGGCGATACGGGCCGGGGCGGCGTTGGATGACATGCGGACAACTCCTGTGAATAATCAAACGAACCTGGCCGGGCGGGCAGGTAAAGAAGGGCACAGAGAATAGCACGAGACAGCGGCAAGGAAAACGGTTGCGTGGGCGGAAAACCGGCATTTCCGCCGCAAACAATCAGAAAGGAAATTCGATCAACTGCACGCCCTGTGCGTCCAGCTGAATCATTGATCCGCGCTCATGCCACGCACCCAGCACCGCGCGTTGCGCAGGCGTGCCGGCGAGCTCGAACTGATGAATCGCCGGACGATGGGTGTGGCCGTGAATCAGGATCGGCACCTGCTGGCGCGTCATCGCCGCGGCTACCGCCTGCGGGTTGACGTCCATGATGCTCAGTGACTTGTGCTGGTTGGCCTGCTTGCTGTCGGCCCGCATCCGCGCAGCAATGCGCATGCGCAGACGCAACGGCAGCGCGAGAAACAGCCGCTGCAGCCAGCGCTGATGCACTTTGGCGCGAAAACGCTGATAACCGTGATCGTCAGTACAGAGCGTGTCGCCGTGCATCATCAGCACGCGCTGACCATAGCGCTCCAGCACCTGCTCTTCGGGCAGCAGCGTCATGCCGCTGGCGCGGGCAAACTGTTGACCTAACAGGAAGTCGCGATTGCCGTGAATGAAGAATTTGGGCACCGGCAGGACACGCAGGGCGTCGGCGATCTGCTGATGCAGCGGATTAGGAGCGTCATCGCCAATCCAGGCTTCAAACAGATCGCCAAGGATGTAAAGCGCATCACACTGCTGCGCTTCCCGCTGCAAAAAATGCAGAAAACCGGCAGTGATTGCCGGTTCTTCCTGACACAGATGTAAATCTGCGATAAACAGCGTGCGCGACATTACTCGCTGACGGTCACTTTCTGGATGATCACGTCATCAACCGGCACGTCCTGGTGCATGCCGCTGCGGCCGGTTTTCACTGCTTTGATTTTTTCGACCACGTCCATGCCTTCAACCACTTCGGCAAACACGCAGTAACCCCAGCCCTGCAGGCTTTCGTCACGGAAGTTCAGGAAATCGTTATCGGCAACGTTGATGAAGAACTGTGCGGTAGCCGAGTGAGGTGCCTGGGTACGCGCCATCGCCAGCGTGCCTTTGGTATTTTTCAGGCCGTTGTTGGCTTCGTTGCGGATGTCTGCTTTGGTGGCTTTCTGCTTCATGCCCGGCTCGAAACCGCCGCCCTGAATCATGAAACCGTTGATCACGCGGTGAAAAATGGTGTTGTCGTAGAAACCTTCACGGCAGTAGTCCAGGAAGTTCTGTACAGTAGCCGGCGCTTTGTCATCGAAGGTTTTGATTACGATATCGCCATGGTTCGTCTGGAAAGTGACCATTATATTCGTCCTGTGGAGGTTGTCGTCAGTATCAACTGCCGCACCGGCAAGGCGGCGGGGCATTTTTGTAGACGCCTCTTATATCACAATTTCCAATAACGCGTCAGTAAGGCAACGGCAGTTGCGAAGCGAGCGATGCACAAGTCGGAAAAATACGGCACAATAACCGGCTACATCAAGAAGGCGTATCCCGCACACGTAAACAACGGAATCGTTCAATGCTAAAGATCTATAACACCCTGAGTCGCCAGAAAGAGGAATTTAAACCCATTCATGCCGGTGAAATCGGTATGTACGTGTGTGGAATCACGGTTTACGACCTCTGTCATATCGGCCATGGGCGTACCTTTGTGGCATTCGACGTGGTCGCGCGTTACCTGCGTTACGTGGGCTATAAGCTGAAATACGTGCGTAATATCACTGACATCGATGACAAGATCATTAAACGTGCCAACGAAAACGGGGAAAGCATCGAAACGCTGACCAACCGGATGATCGCCGAAATGCACAAAGATTTTGCCGCGCTGGGTATTCTGCCGCCGGATCTCGAGCCGCGCGCCACGCGCCACATCGCGGAGATCATCGAACTGGTCGGCAAGCTGATCGATCGCGGCCATGCCTACGTGGCGGATAATGGCGACGTGATGTTTGATGTGCTGAGCGATAAAGATTACGGCGCACTGTCGCGTCAGGATCTCGAACAGCTGCAGGCCGGCGCGCGCGTGGAAGTGGCGGAAGTGAAACGCAACCCGATGGACTTTGTGCTGTGGAAAATGTCCAAGGCCGATGAGCCGGCGTGGAACTCACCGTGGGGCAACGGCCGCCCGGGCTGGCACATTGAGTGCTCGGCGATGAACTGCAAACAGCTTGGCACCCATTTCGACATCCACGGCGGCGGTTCAGACCTGATGTTCCCGCACCATGAGAACGAAGTGGCGCAGTCGACCTGTGCACACGATGGCCCGTACGTGAACTACTGGATGCACTCCGGCATGGTGATGGTTGACCGGGAAAAGATGTCGAAATCGCTCGGCAACTTCTTTACCGTGCGCGATGTGCTGCAGCACTACGATGCGGAAACCGTGCGCTACTTCCTGATGTCCGGCCACTATCGCAGCCAGCTTAACTATGGCGAAGATAACCTGAATCAGGCACGCGCGGCGCTGGAGCGCCTTTACACCGCGCTGCGCCATACCGATGCCAGCGCGACGCCGGCTGGCGGTGAGGCGTTTGAAGCCCGCTTCCGTACTGCCATGGACGATGATTTCAACACGCCGGAAGCTTACTCGGTGCTCTTCGATATGGCGCGTGAAGTCAATCGCCTGAAGGGTGAAGATAAAGCCGCCGCCGATGCGCTGGCCGCAAAACTGCGTCAGCTGGCCGATGTACTGGGTATTCTGCAGCAGGATCCGGAGCAGTTCCTGCAGAGTGGCGCACAGGTGAATGCCGATGAAGTGGCGGAGATTGAACACTGGGTGAAAACCCGCGCCGATGCGCGTGCTGCAAAAGACTGGGCGCAGGCGGACATCGCACGTGACAAGCTGAACGAGCTGGGCGTTATCGTGGAAGATGGCCCGCAGGGGTCAAGCTGGCGCCGTAAATAACAAAAAGGGCGAACTGCGGTTCGCCCTTTTTTATACGGCTAACTTTAACCCACTGGTTATGGGTAATTAACCTGATGCACTTATCGTAGCGGCGCAATTCATTGCGCAATAAATTGCGCCGCTACAGGTCCGGATTTGCCTGGTAAAATCAGGCCACAACGATTACGCGCTGACCGGCAAATTCAACCGTCTGACCGGGAAAAATCTTGCAGCGCTTACGCGTCTCGATAGCACCATCAACGCGTACTTCGCCTTCGTCGATCACCGCTTTGGCCTGCGCGCCGCTCTCCACCCAGCCTTCCAGCTTCAGCAGATCGCACAAATCAACGTGCGCATGTTTACCCAGTGAAAAACTCGCCATTATGCCTGCTCCACGTCGTGATACTGTTCGCACGCCAGCAGCGTGTTCTCGATCAGCGTGGCGACCGTCATCGGGCCAACGCCACCCGGTACAGGCGTGATGTAAGCCGCGCGCTCACAGGCTGACGCAAAATCCACATCACCAACCACTTTGCCGCTTTCCAGCCGGTTAATACCGACATCAATCACAATCGCACCCGGTTTGATCCAGTCGCCCGGGATAAAGCCCGGCTTACCGACTGCCACTACCAGCAGGTCGGCATGCTCAACGTGATGGCGCAGATCTTTAGTGAAACGGTGCGTGACAGTGGTGGTGCAGCCGGCCAGCAGCAGCTCCATGCTCATCGGACGACCGACGATATTCGATGCGCCAACCACCACGGCGTTCAGGCCGTAGGTATCGATGTTATAGCGCTCCAGCAGCGTCACGATGCCGCGTGGCGTACACGGACGCAGCTTAGGGGCGCGCTGGCACAGACGACCGACGTTATAAGGATGGAAGCCATCAACGTCTTTATCCGGCGTGATGCGCTCCAGCACTTTGACATTATCGATCCCGGCCGGCAGCGGCAGCTGCACCAGAATGCCATCGATAGCGTCGTCATTGTTCAGCTCATCGATCACATCCAGCAGTTCAGCTTCACTGGTGCAGGCGGGCAGGTTATAAGCGCGCGAGACAAAACCGACCTCTTCGCAGGCGCGGCGTTTGTTAGCGACATAGATCTGCGATGCCGGGTTTTCACCGACCAGCACTACGGCCAGGCCAGGGGCGCGTTTACCGGCAGCGAGACGCTGCTGCACTTTTTCGGCAACCTCAAGGCGCACCTGCTGCGCAATCGTTTTACCGTCAATAATTTTTGCTGCCATCAGAGAGGAAATCCATCTGTAGAGAGTTAAATCGGGGATGGCGCCTATTCTGTCAGAAGCGCGTGCGGCTGTCAGTCACAGATTCGTTTACGCGACCGGTTTCCCGATTTTTCGCCGTGGCGCGCGCCAGGCTTAGCGCGTATTATGCCCGCCAGGCAATGATGTGGAACACGTGATGATTTGGTTGATGCTCGCCACGCTGGCGATAGTGTTTGTTGTGGGATTTCAGCTGCTGACTGCCGGTTCGCGCCACGCCGCGCAGGCGCTCAGCAAGCGGCTGCAGCTGCCGCCGGTGCATGTTGAATCGCTGCTTGCGCAGATGGGCAAAGAGGCGGCAAACGAGTTCACCGATTACATTCGCGGCGACAACGAAGCGCACCTCAATAATGGCGCGGCAGTGCTGCTGATCTGGCAGGTGCTGATTGTTGATGGCAGCGATGAGAACGCGCAGCGCTGGCATCACATTCTGACGAAGGCGGGGTTCTCCGCCCTGATTTCACGTCAGCAGCTGTTGCTGGCGCTGGGCTTTCTGCGCCAGCTGGAGCCGGACAGCCAGGAGCTGCATGCGTTACGCGAGCAGTATAATGCGCGCTTCACGCCGCAGGGGATTGAACTGGAAGGGGAATCCGCGGAGGTGAGTAATCTGGTCTCGCTGAGCGAGTGGCGTCAGCGTCATTAAGGCGAATTGTTCATTCCCTCGACACTCTGCCGTCCGTTGGCGGCAAAAACGTTGACGCGCCAGCGTGCCGACGTATAATCCGACGCATCTTCTATGCGCCCTTAGCTCAGCTGGATAGAGCACCGGCCTTCTAAGCCGTAGGTCACAGGTTCGAATCCTGTAGGGCGTGCCAAATACTTTCAATGACTTAACAGCCTCCTTCAACCTTCAAAATTTCACCGTGGGACAAATTTGGGACACGACTGCCAAAAATCGCGTCAATTTGCCTCGCATGCTCGGTAAGATGATTAGGTGCCAGGTGAGCATAACGCTGAACCATTTCTATGCTCTCCCATCCTCCCATTTCCTGCAAAGCCGATAGCGGAACTCCTGCCTGAATAAGCCAGCTTGCCCAGGTGTGCCTCAGGTCGTGAAAACGGAAAACGCCACGATTGATGACATGCAGGTGCGACAACGTGACGATGCTGCTCTTGATGCGAAATACACAAAGGAGTTAGTCAGTGCTCAGGCAATTATCGATCAGCTGACCTGCTCCCCGATGATGAATCTCTTCGACAAGGGATAACAGTTAGCCGCGGTGTGAAGCGTTGCGAAGCTGGTTGGCAGGTAAAGCGTCGTGATGGAATTATCCTGTGGTGTAATCAACCATCGAGATAAAAACATGAAGCCAATAGACACTACTTCGTTCAATCTTCTGATTAAAGAAATCATAAGCAAGAAAAGCACAGCCATCGAGGTCGCGCAAGTCTTGATAAGAGGTTAAAGGCTCAAAGTAAAATGCTTAACGCCTGGTCAGTATCAAGAATTGCTGAAGCTATTATGAATCGAACCGCCTTCGGGCGGTTTTTTTATTGCCATCACAAATTGGATTCGGAAATATTCACTCCCATAGGAATGATGTCTTTTCTTGGTTGAACACAATACAGGCGCTATGCCATTCCTTGCCATCAAGCAGCATCTCTACGCACTGCGTAGGATAAAGGTCATCAGCAGGTTGAAACCGTTCATAATCTGAGTCAGCACTAAGCATCACATCGTGATTCACACTGACTATCCAACCATCTGGATTAGTGGGATTAGGCTCCCGGACACACAAAAGCCTGGCCTGAAAAAAATTATCAGGTAGGCCATCAAGCATACAGCCTGTTGCCCATTGAAGAAGCTCTTCTGTTGAATGTCCTGGCCTGGAGTCTTGCTGTTTTTGCTGGTTAGTGATTAGTCGCTTGAATGTGGTGAGAAAAGAAAACATACCGTCTCCTTGGTTTTGCCAAAGTTAACATATTATTGCCATCATCATGGACTGTCTCATTTTGATGGCAATATATCTGGGGGGATAAATAGGCTCTCAATGCCCGACACCTACCGCATCACAGTAACCACCAAATCTTGTGAAACGCATGAAGGCCTGATGAACAGCTCTCAGCCAGAAGTAGTCAACGGCTTCATTGGAATTGATCTACGGTGGCGGTTGGTTATATTTGGTTCCTAATGACGTGCTTAAGATGGAGTATGTGCCAATGCAAGCTGAATACGATCCCAGCGAGCTAGATACTTTTCATCGTCTGCTTTAGATATTTTGAAAAGCGGCACCTGATGATGCCACGTTGACTGAGCATCAACGTCGTGGCTTGGGACAATATACACCGTAGGAACTGAAGTGTTTTTTATATCTTCAGACATATTACAGAAGACATAAAACAAGTCTGGCGACACGATTGGCCTATGATTGCCAACGGTCCATTGCCTTGGAGCAGATCTGGCCCAAGAACCTTTTACCTGAATACTTATGCTTTTAGAACCGTCAATTGTCGCAATGATATCGACCCTGCTTGAACCGCTCGTTGTTAAAGCTGCGCTTATGCCAAGGCGAGAAAGCATATAGGCAATATAATATTCTCCTGCATCACCGGCATTCTTTGCGGTACGTTTAGTAACTTCTGACATATTAAATTCCTGGAATTAAAATGGCACTCACCGACAAACAAGAGATGTTCTGTCGCGAGCGATAATGTTGAATGTCAGTTTTTTTGACGCTCAAAGCGGATATTAACCTTATGCCCTTTGATGGTTACATCTTGTTGCTGACCGGGCAAAATGATACCAGCCCAGTAGATTGATTGACCATTGAGCGCCCGCAGGAAGCGAACAGTATATTTATTATTTTTCTTAGTGACCTGAACTGTTAAGAATTGTATCTCGTCACTCTCTTGGTGAGATGACGTTTGCGGCACGATCAGGCCTAACCCTTGTGTCATAAAGCGCACACCATCAATCGTTACCGATACCCAAAAGGATTCATAGGGGTCAGCACAATCTCTGACAGTCTGCTTAGGTTCCCCGAAGGCTTCAAAAGTAACGGTTGAACATAAATCGCTGTTAGCCAGAGCGGGGTAAGATAGACCTAAGAGGATGAGCGCAAATGCATTGGCGTTAGTTCGTATGTTCATAGTCACCATGAGTGAAAAGAGTTTTAAGAGTATATCGGCCTTATCTATAAAAACTTGATGGGAAATATTGAAAATGGCATCACCAGATTGGGAGGCCATCGAGTCGGCTTACCGGGCTGGGTTGATGTCTATCCGCGAGATTGCATCGCAGCAAGGAATTACCCATACCGCGATTAACAAGCGGGCGAAGAAATAGGGATGGGAGCGCGACCTAAAAGCGAAGATAAAAGCCAAGGCTGAATCACTGGTTTCCAAACGTGAGGTTTCCAGGCAGGTTTCCAGCGAAAAGATGGTTTCCGAACGGCAGCTGATTGAGGCTAATCGGCCGATAATCTGAGTGGGAATGCAAAAGTGTTTGCGTTATCCAGACCTTTGCACACTGTGTCGTAATTGTGTCGCCACAGAATGCATGTAGATGAAGTTGAATTACATGGAATGACGCTTAACGACACAATCCGTGTTGCGAGCATGGATTAATGGTCTTGTTTCAATGGGTTATATTAAGGTCTACTATCTTCTAAGCCGTAGGTCACAGGTTCGAATCCTGCAGGGCGTGCCAAATTCATATCAAGAGACGTCATTTGACGTCTTTTTTATGCCTGAATTTTTCTTTTCATCTCTACATCCTGGCGCACATTCTTAGCGTTCAAGCCGGATTTTTATACTGAAACCGGCGAGATAAGAAAATCGTATACGATTCAAAATCGCACCTCGAAATGATCAGAAGTAATACTATTAATCATTTAATATCAACATCATACACATTATTAAATCAATTCCTGTTACGTGATATAAATCACCTTTTCGACCCAATGGTCAAAAATTGCACATTGACACTTGTATAATCGTATACGAAATTGCGGTGAAACAGTTTTGACTGGAATTTCACCATGAAGACCGCAATTGCTTACCCGGGAATGCATGCCAGCGATCGCCCAATGGGCCCAGCTCCGCTTTCCGCTGCCGTACTGCACGAACCGATGCTGTTTATCTCAGGCCAGGTTGCGATCAATCCCTATAGTGGTCAGATCGTGGGCAACGACATCGCCAGTCAAACTCGCCAGGTCATGAAGAACGTGGGCGATTTATTGAGCGAAGCGCAAATGACCTTCGACAACGTGGTACGCGTAACGATCTATCTCACCGATCTCAGCACCTTCAGCGAGATGAACGCGGCCTACAGCGAATTCTTCCAGTTTCCTTTCCCGGCTCGCGCAACGGTCGGTATTCAACTTAACCATCCCGACCTGCTGGTCGAGATGGAAGTCACGGCGATGCGCTAATGCATATTCATATCGAAAACGACGCCAGCGGCCCACTTGCCTTGCACCTGTCAAGGGAAATGCTGCAACAACAGCTTGATGCGCACCCCATACTGCGTAGCCACTTCACGTTGACGGAAAACAGCGATGCTACCCAAACCGCCACGTTCCTCGCGAACTGCGATGTGATGTGGAGCGGACGCAAGTTGGCGCTGGATGCCTTCACTGCCCCCCGCCTCGGCTGGGTGCAGGTGATGTCGGCGGGCGTTGAACAGTGGCTGGCAAACTGGCGTGAGGGCGTCATGCTCACTAACGCCTCAGGCGTGCACGGCGACAAAGGCGCTGAGTTCATCCTGATGGCCGCCCTGATGTTCAATTTTGGCATTCCTGGCTTCTTACAGGATCAAGCACAGCGCCTGTGGCGCCCCACGTTTGGTGGCTGTGCACGCGGCAAAACCGTGCTGTTGCTCGGCGTCGGGGGTATCGGTGCGGCTGCCGCCAACAGGCTTACGGCGCAGGGTTATCGGGTCATTGGGGTGACGCGCAGCGGTCAATGTGATGCCGATGTGGCGAGCTGCATCCGCATTGATGACATAGACGACGTTCTACCGCAGGTGGATGTGTTGGTTTCAACACTGCCTCTGACACCGCAAACGAACAGATTATTTGATCGCCGCCGTCTCGATCTTCTGCCTGTGCGTGCAGGTGTCGTGATTGTCGGACGTGCCGCCGTATTTGATTACACCTCCCTGCGCGAAAAATTGTGTGCAGGCGAGTTGGCAGGTGCAGTACTGGATGTTTATCCGCAAGAGCCGCTGCCGATTGACGACGCGCTGTGGAACACGCCTGGCGTGGTCATGACGCCGCATTGCAGCCTCGACGATCACAGTGCTTATCTCCAGGGTTGTTTAGACGTATTTATCGATAACTTGGTGCGTTTCCGTAGCGGTCAACCGTTGCGTAACCAGGTTGATGTAGCCAGAGGTTATTAAAGTCGTATTACTTACATACCTTAAGGTCGTTCATAAAACACAAGGTCATCGCTTACACCTTCACCAGCACCAGGGGAACCTTATTATGAAATTTGCTCGCATCGCACTACTCATCTCTGGTATTACCGGCACCTTGCTGGCTGGACTTTCCAGCGCGCATGCTGCCAGCACCGATCCCATCACGCCGACCGCCAGCGACTTTGCGGCGATGGCGCAGTGCAAGGCGCTGCAGACAAAATATCCGTCACTGAAAGGTAAAGATTTGGTTGTGGGCCTCGGCGGTTACACCAAAGGTTTTGAAGCACCCTCGGAGAAAGATCCGAGCATTATCGAAGGGCTTGATCCCTCACTGTTCGAGCGCATCAGCAGTTGTCTTGGCGCCAAACACACCTATCAAACGGGGTCGTTCAACGTACTGTTGACCTCCATCTCCAGCGGCCGTGCCGATATCGGTCCGATGCTGTATGTCACCGATGAGCGTCTGAAACAGATTGCTTTCGTGGCCTCAATGCAGGTTCAGGATGGATCGGTTCTGGCGAAAGGCAATCCGAAGAAAATCCACCACGTTGATGACCTGTGCGGCAAAACTGTGGCTGCCGCTGCGGGCTCGTATGAAGCTAATAAATTGGTGCCAGAGCAGAGCGCCAAATGTGCCGCCGCTGGCAAGCCTGAAGTTAGCATGCTGATGGTGCAGAACACCGACAACAGCATCCAGGCGGTGAAAAGCGGTCGTGCCGACATCTACCTGACCGAAGCCGGTTCAGCAATTGCCATTGCTAAAGCCGATAAAACGCTGGAGAGCGGCTTCACTGTCGATCTGCCCATCATGGTTGGCTTCCCGATCGCCAAAGACAACGCCATCCTGCGCAGTGCCGTGCTGGATGCAATGAAAGTGATTCAGGAGAGCGGTGCTCAGAAGAAATTACTGGATTATTGGGGCCAGGGCAGTGCTGCTGAACGTCCCGTTGTTGCACGTGGTTAATGAATAAACTCAGCCGGATCAATTGGGTTGCCGCCGCGCGTGCAACCCAAACGATCACGTTGGGGGAGATTACGCCTTGGATGATTTTCTTAAATACCTCACCTTCCCCTATCTGTGGGAAGGTGCCGTCATCGCCGTGCAATTGCTGATTGGCGCACTGGCGGGCGGCATTGTGATCGGCTTTTTCCTGGCGTTAGCCAGCACATCGAAGCACTGGTTTATCCGTGTGCCCGTAAAAGTCTACATCTATCTGTTGCGCGGCACGCCTGTGCTGTTACAGCTGATTTTGCTCTATAACGTACTGCCCGAATTTGGCCTGCGTTTTAGCCCCTTCACCAGTGCGATGCTGGCGCTGATGATCAACGAAACCGCCTTCTGTGCCGAAATCATTCGCGGCGGCATTATGGCTACCGATCGCGACCAGAGTATGGCAGCACAAGCCTTTGGCTATTCCCGCACCAAAGAGATGATCCACGTGGTCATTCCGCAGGCACTGCGCGCCATTCTGCCGACCATGGGTAACGAAACGGTTGGCCTGCTGAAATCCACCTCACTGGCCTCCGTGGTGGGCGTCAATGAATTGACCATGCGCGGCCAGGCGATTGTGTCGCAAAACTTCCTGTTTATTCCGGTACTGGTGGCTTCTGGCGGCATTTACCTGATTCTCTCCACACTGCTCGCGGGGGGCCAATGGTGGCTGGAGAAGTTCTACAACCTTGATGAACGTGCTCGCCGCGCCCGTGCCCGTCAGGAAAAACTGCCAGCGGAAGCCGATGTGATGTCTGTGCAATTACCGAAACGCCGCTGGGATACGCAAACTGCCGCCCCCGTGCTGGAAGTCGATAAGCTGTGTGTCGTATACGCGGGCAAAGCGGTGCTGAAATCGCTGTCACTGACTGTACGCCGTGGTGAAGTGGTGGTACTGCTGGGGCGTTCCGGCTCCGGTAAAAGTACGCTATTGAAATCGATTCTGGCACTCACGCCACGCAGCAGCGGCACCATCCAGACGGAAGGCCACTATATGGGCAGCGACGAGAAGGGGCGCCCATTGGCTGCACGTTATTTACCGGCCAACCGAGCAAAATCCGGTATCGGTATCGTGTTCCAGCACTTCGCATTGTTCGATCACCTCACCGCATTGGAAAACGTGATGAGCATTCTGTTGCGCGTGCAGGGCGCTCAGCCTGAGATCGCACGGGCCAAAGCGATGCGAGCCCTGAAAATGGTGGGATTGCAGGATTTCGCCGCTTCATTGCCGCATGAGCTCTCCGGTGGACAGAAACAGCGCGTGGGGATTGCCCGTGCCCTGGCCGCCGAGCCGCAAATACTGCTGTTTGATGAGCCGACCTCTGCACTCGATCCTGAACTGGTACGTGAAGTAAACCAGACCATGCGTAATCTGGCGCAAACCGGTATCACTATGATTATCAGCACCCATGACATTGCCTTTGCGGCAGGTGTCGCGGATCGCGTGGTGTTTCTGCAAAACGGCACCCTGATTGAAGAAGGGCCTCCGGCCATTTTACAGGCCCCGAAAACGCCGGCTTTTGCCACTTTCCTTGAGCATGAAAACGCGGCGGAGGCCCAGCATGCCACTGCATGATCTCGCTGCACGTGAACGTCTTGGTGATGCGTTGTTCCGTTATATGCAGGGACAACCCGCGGATGCACTGCCTGAAGACCCCGATGCCAATCAGTTGGCGCTGCGTCGCTTCCGCCTGCTGCCACGTGTTTTGCAGGGTAATGAGGGGATCAATACCGAGACAACGCTGCTTCAGCAACCCTGGGCTGCTCCGCTGGGTGTCGGTGCTTTTGCCGGTGATCGCATCTTCCATGAAGAGGGGGTGCTGCCCATCGCTCGCGCCTGTAAACGCCTGCAATTGCCGCTGGTGATCTCGGAAGAAACCGTGACGCCGCTGGAACAGATTGGTGCAGAGTATGACCGCTGTTGGTTGCAGTTGCGCGCGGCAGGTGATGTTGGGCGCATCAAAGGCTTGATCGACCAGGCTGCACAGGCCGGATTTAAAAACATCGTGCTCACCGTACTGGCCCCGGTCCATCCCGTTGCCGGTTTGCAGCCCGGCGGGTTCTCGATTGGTGATGCCTTAAAACAGCGCGGTTGGCATACCATTGGCGGCACCCAACCAGGCGTTGAAGCGTTGCCGGCTTTTCCTGTGTGGCGCTGGCAGCACATTGATGAGATCGCCGCACACTGTGCCGCGATCCAACTGCCACTATGGCTGAAAGGGATTTTGCATCATGACGATGCAACTCAGGCCGCACAGCACGGTGTCAGTGGCCTCATCGTCTCCAACATCGGCCTGCGCCAAAGTGCACGCTGGGCAACACCGGTGGACCAGTTAGCCGATCTCCAGGCCGTGACACGCTTGCCGCTGCTGTTGGACGGCGGCTTACGCTGCGGCAGCGATGCCGTGGTTGCGCGTTGCCTCGGTGCATCGCTGTCATTGAGCGTGCGACCGGTCATCAGCGCCCTGGTGGCAGGTGGCGAAAATGCCGTGTTCGATCTGCTTTTCAGCTGGATCAATGAAATCACGGCAATAAGCCACTGGTGTGGCGTCAGCGATATGGCGTCGCTCAACGGCAATTATGTCAGTGAGGTACGCACCTGATGCAGCAACTCATTTTCAATCAGGGGGATGCCAGCGAATCCCGCATCTACTATTGCGCCCATTATCTGGCTGACAACCTCGGCTTATTCGCGGCCGGGCAATTACAGGTCACGTTCACCACCAGCGCATCAGGTGGCCATACCGTGCAGGGTGGCCAGGTTCCTGCCGTGCTGAACCGTGATGCCGACCTGACGCTGGGTGGCCCGATGGTGGTCATGAAACACTTCCAGCAGCATGGCGCAGAGTTGCAGTGCTTTTGTGCATCGGTGGCGGCCAATCCCTGGTTCCTTGCCGCCGCGCAGGCCGAGCCTGATTTTCAACTGCGGGATTTACGTGGCAAGCGCGTGGTGGATGTCGGCAACGTTGGCACGGCCACAATGACTTTCCGTTGGTTGCTGGCACAGCACGGTTTGCAGGACGAGGTGACGTTAATGGCTGGAAGTGGCGACCAGACGCGGGATTTTGCCGCCGTTGCCTCGGGTGAAGCCGACTACGCACTCCATGCCATGCACATGCTGGCTCCGGCAATTGCCGACGGACAGCTGTGCAGTGTCAGTAGCCTCGCCACATTGTGCGGCAACGTCCCATGGAGCGCGTATATCGCTCGCGCCGATGTGTTGGTCGAGAAAGCGACCGCTTTCGCCGCTTTCTCTCATGCCATCGAACAGGCTCTGGTCTGGATAGCCTCACACGATGCTGCCGAGCTGGCAGCACGCGTGCAGCAGTACTACCCCGATTATCCCCTTGATGCACTGGTTACCGGGCTGGCAGCTTATCAACAAGCGCACGTCTTTGCGCCCGGCAGCCAGATTCCGCAAGCCGAGTTTACCCACTTCAGCCAGCTTCTGAGTGCGATTGGCTGGCTCGATCCTTCTCAGCCGGTGCCGTATCACGCACTGGTTACGCAGGCAGGAGTAGAGAAATGAAACAGTTAATTATCAATGGGCTAGTGGTGACCGAGACGCGCACCGTTCCCGCCGATTTACTGATTGAGGACGAAAAAATCAGCGGTATCCTGACGCCTGGTGCAATCCCTGACGGTGTGGACAGCATCATTGACGCCAGGGGATTGATTATCGTACCCGGCGCCATTGATGTGCATACCCACTTCACCGGCTCGCATGATTTTCCACAACAGGAGTTGCGAGAGGGTACGCGTGGCGCGGCAGCACACGGTGTGACCACTATCGTCGAAATGCCACACTCATTACCCCCCGCCACCACCCTGGTTAACTTCACCGCTAAACAACAGTGGCTGGCTGAAAACAGCTCGGTGGATTACGCCATGTGGGCCGGACTGGATGGCCGCAACCTGCACGAGCTGGCGGCGTTAGACCACGCCGGCGCAATAGCCTTCAAAGCCTTTCTGTGCAGCGGTGCAGTGAATGGAGAGGCCACCGATGAGAAAGGTCTGCCGCGACTTGATGACGATGGTCTGCTGCGGGCGATGCGTGAACTGGCGACCTTCGACGGCCTGATTGGCGTTCACGCCGAAAACCACGACATCCTGATCGGTGCCGGTAGCGAACTGCGCCGTGCCGGTCGCAAAGACACCCGTGCGCATGCGCTGGCTGGCCCTGAGATCGCCGAAATTGAGGCCGTGGGCCGTGTGCTGACGGTCGCGGAAGAGACCGGCGCGCGTTGCCACATCGTGCATGTGAGCTCTGCACGCGCTGCCGAAACCATCGTCGCCGCCAAAGGCCGCGTCCGCGCCAGCTTCGAAACCTGTCCGCACTATCTGATTTTGGATGAAGACGACCTGGTCCGCATTGGTCCTGACGCCCGTTGCGGCCCACCGATTCGTCCCCGTCCCGTTGTCGACGCATTGTGGCAAGTGCTGCTCCGTGGCGACGTCGATATGATCGCCTCAGATCACTGTCCTTACACGCCTGAGCAAAAACAAGCCGGTAAAACCAGCATCTGGGACGCTGGCATGGGGTTAACCGGTGTCGAGACGCTCAGCCCGATGTTCTTCAGCGCTGCACACATCGACCGCGGCCTGGCATTAACAGACTTTGCCCGAATGACCGCCAGCGGTCCGGCAAAAGCATTCCAGTTATGGGGCAAAAAAGGGGCGATCGCACCGGGCTTTGACGCCGATTTGGTGTTTTACGATCCGCAACAAAGCTGGACAGTGGAAGGCACGGCGTTTCAGGGGCTCGGCAAGTGGAGCGCATTTGAAGGGATGCGCTGTCAGGGTAAAGTGGTGCGCACACTTATTCGTGGGGTCACGGTATTCAGGGATGACCAGATGCAGGTAGAACCCGGCTTCGGCCAATTCGTGACCCGACAGGCAGCAACAGGACAATAACCATGGCAGGAAAAACGTCACCCACCCGCCGCAAGAGTATCGCACCGCTGGCACAAGACATCGTCACCGATGAGGGCTGGCAAACCGCGCGCCCACGCACCCTGGTCGATCATGCGGTCGACGCGATTCTGAGTGCCGCATCACGCGGCCTGATTCTGCCTGGCGACCGCATTGCCGAGCCGGACCTGGTGGCCAAACTGGGCATGAGTCGCGTGCCGATCCGCGAGGCGCTCCGCATTCTGGAGAGCCAGGGCATCGTCACCAGCGAGCCGTATAAAGGCATCCGTTTGATGGAGATATCTCATCAGCGGCTGGAGCAGATTATTGACGTTCGCATCCCACTGGAGACGCTGGCCTGCCGCCGTGCCATCGAAGCCAGTCGCAACGGCGCCGGGCAGCTTAATCAGCTGTATCAGGGCGTCGCGCAGATGCAGACCATGATGCAAAACGATGATGTGTATGGTTTTGCTACGGCGGATACCGATTTTCACCGCACGCTGTGCAGCTTTGCCCATAACCCGGTACTGAGCAACTTGTGGGAGTCGATTGCACGCCAACTAACGGTGATTTTTGGCCTCTCCACCATGGGCAAATCCATGAGTGACATCATTGAAGAACACCAGCGGTTGATCAACGTGTTCGCCGACGGCGATATCGCGCAGATGACCGACGAGATTGAAAACCACATTCGTATTCAGGCACTGGATGTGGATTACGAAACCTTGATTACGCAGCGCCGACAGCAGCGTTCCGCTGTGGGCTAATGCTTTGTTGATTGCCTTTACACCAGGATACCATGATGAAGATCACCAATGTTGAGGCGTTTTATCTGCGCCTGCCGGTTATTGAGCAGCGCACAGATAGCTCTCAGGATGCGCTGCTTATTAAAATTACCACCGATGCCGGCATTACCGGTTGGGGTGAAGTGGATGGCAGCCCATATGTCACCAAAGCTATCATTGAAGCGCCCTATTCACACACCATGGTCACAGGTCTGAAATCGCTGTTAATCGGCGAAAACCCACTGGAGACCGGCCGCCTGTGGAAGAAAATGCACCGAGCCACCATCTATTACGGTCGCAGCGGTGCCGTATTACAGGCGATGGCGGGCATCGATATCGCCCTGTGGGATATCAAAGGCAAAGCGCTGGATAAACCGATTGTCGAGCTGTTAGGCGGTGCGATGCGTGACAAGATGCGCGTTTACTCGTCCAACATGTTCCAGTACAGCGTGGAAGAGACCGTGGCGCGAGCCCGGCATGCCATCGATACCGGCCATACCGGCGTGAAATTTGGTTGGGAGCCGTTTGGTACTGACGAAGCCATGGATTTGCGCTTTCTTGAAGCGTTGCGCGAAGCGATGGGCGACCACGTCGATCTGATGCTGGATGTCGGCCACGTTTGGGATGCCAAAACCACCGTGCGTCGCAGCCAGCGTTATGAGCACCTCAATCTGTTCTGGATCGAAGAGCCGTTGCACCCTGATAACTACGCCGGTTACGGCCAGGTGTCTGCCGCGTGCCAGCAGCACATCGCCGCCGGTGAGCAAGAGTGTTCCGTTGTCGGCTTCCAGCGTTTAATTGATGAAGGCGGTATCGACATCGTGCAGATCGACCTGACCCGCACGGGCTTCACTCAAGCGATGGAGATTGCCAGTTACGCGCACAGCCGTGGGCGCAAAGTGTGTAACCACAACTTCACCACCGACATTAACACCGCCGCTTCACTGCACTTCCTGTGTGCGATTGAGAACGCGTTGGTGATGGAATATTGCGTTGAGCCGGGCGAAATCAGCCGTTCACTGGCGAAAAAACCTGTACGTATCGCCGACGGTTATGCATGGTTACCCAGCGAGCCAGGGTTGGGCGTCGAGCCAGACGAGGCAGTGATCGCGAAGTTTTTGGTTCGCGAATAAATACCGAAACGACTGTCTTATTTGTAGGGCGCGGCCTTCATACTGCTCGCTGCGCCTGCGGGTATGCCAGGGCACGCCCTACCTAATAATCGCGTCTGTTCTTTGGCGAACGCAACGCACAGGGGCGCCATCTGCTGCGGATAAGCAGGGCTCCGCCATGACGAAGATTGCACCTGGTTTTAACCTTGCAAATGCATCAGGTGGACCGCCCGGGACATTCATCGGCCAGAATCTGGGCTGGCGCGCAACCTTTGTCGCTATCGTGATAGTTGCGTTAATTTCAACGGCGTTAATTGCTGCATTTATGCCAGCTAAATTACCTCAGGCTGAACAGTCAAAACCGGGGGCCATGCATCGTGAACTGAGCGCGCCTGGCAACCCAACGCTTATTTTCGCGGTGATTACGACAGTGCTGGCTCAGGGGGGCGGTATTTACGGCTTCGACATACGTTGTGCCACTCTTAATCTCTGCAGGCGCGCATTCAGTCACTGGCTGTAGCCGCTCCGACGCTGGCGCTCTCAGTTAATGTTTCTGCCTTAAATCCTGGCAACGGCTTAGGTACCTGGATGGGAGGCACGGTGCTGGATTTAGGTTTCGGTATTCGCGCAGTGCCTTTAGCCGCTGCGATGCTTGCGGCGGTCAGCCTGATTATCACCTTATTTGCCTGGTGTCTCAGCCGTCGGCCCCTGACGCCAGCGCTTGAATCGTGACCCGCAAAAAGTGTGCGTCATCGGGCGCATTTGTGGGTGCGCCCGATGAGAGTGACTCGTTTGCAGGCACGGTTTCCGCAATCTATCCGGGATGCTATAAATGCATAAATGATCTGCATGGATGCAATGATGAAAAAAACACTCTCACTTATCGCCGTCATGTTATTAGTCGGCTGCCAGTCCCATATTAAACAAACAGCAAGGCAGTCATTCAGGTTTCCAAGCGCTTCCGAGATAAGAAGCGAGTGCGAATCGCAAACCTCCTCGCAAATAGCAAATAAAGATACGCATCTGTGGCTTTGTCAGGTCGTTACCGCAATACAGTATCGGTTTTTTGACGCGAATTTATATCACGGTAAGACCTGTGATTTGGTCATTACGCAACCCTTAGGTCAGCCACCGACAAACGTCACTGCGCAGGGCGGAGATGCTGATCTGTGCGCCGTCGCTATCAATGCGGTAAAGCAGGCGATAGATGCCAACACCTTCCCCATGCGGCCTGTGTATCTGAAAGAAAAGATACCGGTGCGTTTTGCGCCCTGACTGACTTTGTCCTGAGCAGACCGTTGCTGCATAAGCGTAACCATAGGTAACAAAGTTCGCCGTTTACCTCCTGTATATCATGCCGTCAGTGCTGCCAGGCTATGCTCAGCATTACTGACATAACACGTATCTTTATGGAGATTTACGGCAATGAAAAAACAGTGGATTGCGGCCCTGGCAGCGGCAGGCCTTCTTTTAGTGGTTAGCGCCCAGGCAGAGGCAAAAGGCTGCCTGAAAGGCGCTGTCGCTGGCGGCGTGGCAGGTCATCTGGTTCATCATGGCGTTGCCGGTGCGGCAGCTGGCTGCGCGGTGGGCCACCACATGGCCGCCAAAAAACAGAAAGAGGCGGAACAAAAGCAACAGCAACAGTAAACCGCGCCGGGCATATTCAAAGCCGGGTGATAATCTTTTGCGACTGGCTGGGAGCGATGTCTGATTTAGCCCTGGCCAGAAATAAGTCTTATAAATATGAAAAAGCGTCGCGAAGGACGCTTTTTAGGTTTTGCTGTCAGAGGCTGGGCTTTACATCGACAGTGTATGGAACTGAGTAGCTGCAGCTTCCAACTGGTGTCTTCTGCTTTGTGATGAGTCTTTGCCTCATCAGTAAGTTATCCAACCCCGCAACTCTCTACTCAGAATCCAATATTCACCCGAATCATAATCATCTGGTCGCGGGTTCGCTGTGCATCAAGCCCCAGCGTTCCCTGGTAAGCGATTCCGGGCGTGATATTGTGCGGCAGCAGAAAATCGACCGCGGTGCCTGCCGTTAACGTCTGGCGGCTTGGCTCGGTCAGCGGTACTCGCCACGTATCGTTGCCCGTATCAGCATAACCCACGCGAGCGATACCATTGTTGCTGAGTGTCTGCGCATACTCCACACGGCCCTGCAAGCGCAGCGCGATTTGACCGCTTGTTACCCGATGCTCACCGCGCAGCCCGGCGCCACCAATGATCTGAGAAACCGTTTGCGGGGCATAAGCCAGACTATATGCGTCTGCGCCGGACTCACTGTAGCCATCAAGCCATGTGCGGTAATACTGCAGGCGGCCATAAGGTGACAACAGGCTGTCTGTGGTTCGCAATTCATAGCCTGAGGTCAGCGAGGCGAAAATCTGCCGTCCGGAGCGGCTGCCGCGAGCTTCACTGGAGGTGCCGGTGATGACGCGTTTGCTATCGAAGTCCATTACGCCATGCCCAAGCAGGCCGTCCACGAAGAACGTCCCTGGATGATAGCTGCCATACAGTGCTGCGCTGAATGCGCGCCCGTTGGTCCGCGTGCCGCTGTCGCCAATGTCGCTGACGTCACGGCCAAAACCAATGCCTAATCCTGCCGCGACGGCGGAAGTGAAGCGGTAGTCGGCACCGGTAGACACGCCCACGGTGGTATGACTGAAATGCACGCCGCCGGCTTTATCGCCACCAAAATCAACATAGCCGCCTGTCCAGTAAGACAGGCGCTGTACCTGCCTGTCGGTGGAGAAGGGCAGCGCGGGGAGAGAGGGCTGCGCCGGGCGTTGATCATTGAAGGCTTTCTGCTGCCACGCGGTTACCCACATTTTCTCGTCAGCATCATGCTCTGCCTGAGCCGATGGCAGCGAAAAGCGGATACCGTTGATGTCCGAAGGGAGTTCGCCGCCGCTGTGTAACTGTTCCAGCCTGTCGCTGAAGTTTCGTAGCTGCGCGCGAGCGAAACTCTGCGCGGCACGATACTGAGCGCTGACCAGACCAACGACGTCTGCGTCCTGCGCAGGGTTGGGACGGGCGGTAATAGTCAACGTCACGCTGGCCGGCGGTGTTGTGCCGGCAGGGCCGATCAGCACATAGCGCAGTGCGACGCTGCCACTGGCCTGTGCGGCTGCGGTGAAAAACAGCTGAAACTCACTTCCCGACGCATGTATTTCAGCTTTGCCGAGACTGCTTTCCGGTTGATCAAGCAGCTGCGCACCGGTAAACGGACCGCCTGTCGCACCGCTGGTCAGGTTCACCATGACCGACTGAGCGGCAACAAGCGTGGCGCTGTGGTCAGTAGCCTGAGGCCCGGCAGCCGTCACCGACAGCGTGTAATTAACCCGCAGGGTAGCGCCAACAGCATCGGTAACCTGAACACTGAACTGGCTATTACCGGCTGCCTGTGGCACGCCGCTGAGCTGTCCATCAGCGAATGCCATGCCCGCAGGCAGCGTTCCGCCAGACAGCCAGCGATAGGGCGCGGTTCTTCCCGTCACGCTGAAAGTCTGTGCGTACATTTTTCCTGCTTCAGCCGGTGGCAGCTGACCGCCTGCGGGTTGTAGCTGCAGGACTGACTGCGTAGCTGCCGTGACAGCCAGGGTATAACTGGCTGTGCCGCGGTTACCCAGGCTGTCTGCTGCGGTGATCTGAAAGCGATAGTTCCCGGCTGCCTCAGGCGTGCCGGAGAGTTTGCCTGTCGGGCTGTCCAGGTTGATGCCTGCTGGCAGGTTAAGCGCGCTGAAGGAATAGGGAGCCGTCCCGCCTGCTGCGGTCACTGTTGTTGTCCAGTCGCTGCCGGCGGTTGCAGGCTGCAGCGTTCCGCCGGGTGGCGAAAGTGTCAGAACGGACTGCGACACGCTGATTAAAACCTGCGCGCTGCTGGAGGTTCCGCTACTGTTGCTGGCGGTGTAAGTGAGACTGTCGCTTCCCGAGAATCCTGCAGCAGGTTGGTACGTTATGCTGGTGCCGGATACGGTAATGCTGCCGTGTGAAGGTGGAGTAATGATGGTGATGGACGTCGCGACGCCGCCGGAAAGGCTGAGAGGCAGCGTATTGTTGCTGCTGTTGGCCGCGACCGTGGCTGCACTGTTGCTGGCTGAGGGGGCCGCAGCGTTGATAGTCAGCGTGTAGCTGGCGGAGCCGCTGGCCCCGTGGGCGTCCGTCGCGATGACCTGGAAGTGATAATTTCCTGCCGCTGCGGGCGCTCCGGACAGCGTACCGGCGGATGCGTTCAGCGACAGGCCAGGCGGCAAAGCGGTGCTGCTCCAGGTATACGGAGCCGTGCCGCCTGAGGCGGTGAGCGTCTGCGACCAGGTGTTGCCGACAGTCGCTGCGGACAGCGCACCCGATGCCGGTGACAGCGCCAGCGCGGGAGCGCTGACAATCAGCGCTACGGTAGCATCCGCAGAGGTTCCACCCCCATTTGCGGCATGCCAGACAAAGCTGTCGCTGCCGGAATAACCTGCTGCCGGCGTATACATCACGTCAGTACCTGAAACCGTGGCGCTACCGTGCGCCGGAGGCGTTACGAGAGTTACCGACGTCGCCGCCCCACCGCTGAGCGCCAGCGAAATAGTGTTATTGGTGCTGTTGGCCGCAACGGTTGAACTGCTGTTTGCCGACGCTGGCGGCGCTTCTGCACGGGTCACGCTGATGCTGTACCCGCGGGTGGTACCATCCTGCGCGCTCACCACCACGGAAATAGTGTTGCTTCCGACGTTCAGCGCGATGGCCTGCGAGGCCGACCCCGAAGCCACTGATGAGCCATTGACTGTCACCGTGGCATGGCTTTCATTCACCACCGGCGTTACCGTCACCGACGAAACATCGAAGTTAACCGATGCGCTGTAATTGCTGGTGGCGGCACTGAAAGAGGGTGAGAGCGCGCCGGCAGACAATGACAGACCTGACAACGTGGCATCGCTGGATGACGATGAGGCACTGGTACAGTTAAATACGAGGTTACTGATCTGTCCATGCGAGGTGGTAACCCGCACGGCCAGCCCGTTGGCCTCCAGACTGCCGGCCGGTACGGTGATTGTCACGGTGTGGGAAGAGGTTGTGGTTGAATTTACGGCGTTGTAAGTCTGAGCATTACTCAGGTCAAAACGAGCCACGCTCAGACTGTCGGCGTTCATGGGAGTGCCGCCCACAGCAGAACCGCTGTCAGTAAAGCTCAGCGTCAACGCGTCGCCAGCGGTAAAGTCCGAGGCAGGATACCTGTTGGCGCTATAGGACAGAGAGGTGGAACCTGACAGGGCATTGACGGTAGCACAGCCGTTAGATAACGCTGAGGCTGACGGAGTGATACCCCAAAAAAAAGCAGCCGTTATCAGCCAGGCGTAAATACGCCCGGCGGTTAAAGAAGCATTCATGCGCTACCCAGAGATGATTAATATTTTTATGTTTTTTATGTTACCGGGAAGCGACGATGACAAAAGCGTAATTAAGGGAGTAAAAACCGGCTATCACGCGGGTTAGGCAATAATACGCGAGTGCGTTGCCTGCGTTGTCTGAACTCATGCTGTCACATCGGCTCAGGCTTTTTCATCGAACCAGTTCTGAAACCCCGCTATTGCATCAGGCATCATGTCGCGTGCGCGTTCCATAATCAGGGTCTCCGCAGAGCGCAGTCCGTTCTGCGGGTGCGAGGCCTCGCACAGTGCCAGAGCCAGGTCTGAAGCATCAAGCATCGCCAGGTTGACTCCGACGCCAACCGGCGGCATCAGGTGAGCGGCATCGCCAATCAGGGTGATGCCCGGCCGTGGTGCCCAGCCAAAATCGGCGGGCAGGCTGTAAATCGGGCGTCTGACATAGTCACCGGTGGCGTTTACCACCAACTGCAGGGAAGCGGCCCAGTCGCGGTAGCTGTCGCGCACCCAGGCGGTGAGGCCGGAGGAGGCTATGTGTTGATCGATGACATCAGGGGCGCGCTTCATCGCCGCATAGACGCAAATCCTCCCGCCGCCGTTGCGTTGCGTGACCAGCGCCTGCGCACCGCCAAAGCTGAAAGCGGTCCCGTTGCCGGCAATGCTGTTGATTTGGTCGGACGGGTGATCTATCCAGCCTTCGAAAAAGGTAATGCCGGTATAAACCGGACGTACCGGTGTCAGATAACGGCGGACCCGCGACCAGGCACCGTCTGCACCAATCACGATATCGGCTTCGTAGCGCCTGCCGTTTCTGAATACCAGCCCGTGCGCTTTTTGCTGGCCATCGTCAACGTAATGCAGTTTGTGATCCCACTGCAGGGTCTGCGGTAACAGGGCGCTTAGCAGCAGGTTTTTCAACTCACCGCGATCGATTTCCGGTTTATCCATTTCACCTTCCGGCGTGAATCTGTCGGCCTCAACTTCTCCGGTAAGGTAATTCAGCATCCGGCTTTCCTGATCCTCGTGCCTGGCGATGTTGATGAACTGTTCGAGCAGGCCCGCTCTGCGCAGCGCCGCCTGGCCGCTGTCAGCATGCAAATCAAGCGAACCGCCCTGACTCCGCGCAGCATCCGCCGGCTCATCCTCAAACACCGTCACGTTAAAACCGTGGCGCTGAAGAATCACGGCCGCCGTGAGGCCTGCCGGGCCGCCGCCCACGATAGCGATAGTTAGTTTGTCCGACATGTCTGTTCTTCCCCGATGTAAAGTGGATACTGTATAATCACAAAGTTGACATATCAACTACGTGGCGGGATAAATAATGGGCAGCACAGAGATTTCAGACGCAGAGTGGCAGGCATGGCGCGGATATCGCCGGCTTGCTGAAATCATCACCGGACGCATTGTCAGAGAGATCAATGAGGCGACCGGGTTGTCCGGCCCGGATTTCATGATCCTGATGGAAATCAACCGCAGTCCGCAGGGCGTACTGCTGCAGCGTGAGCTGCTGGAATACCTTGAATGGGACAAGTCGCGGCTATCGCACCAGCTTTCACGTATGGCCGCCCGTGACCTGGTACAGCGCAGCCGCGCGACTCGCGCAGGGATTTCAGTCCGCATGACAGCGGCCGGGAGCCAGCTGCTTGCTACAGCGCGGCCGATACATGCCGCGGGCGTGCGGCGAAATTTCCTCGATTTGCTGACGCCGGAAGACATCGAAGGGCTGATCGCCATCACCGGGCGGTTACGGCAGTCTGCCAGCGGTTTTATCGAATAACTCCCGGCCGGTCAGCTTCAGACACTCCTTCTGTAACCGGCACAATCGCGGCAGCCGTTGACGGGATTATGTGAAAGATTAATTAAAACAGGGGCTTGTATTTTTCGCGCTGTCAGGCTGTTGACAGCCTCTTCGTGCTGGCCCTAAATTGAGCGGTCGCTCTAATTTTGAGCCTGGTCCTGCCGCTGATGGTGAAAACAATGTTACTGAGAGTCTCCTCCCGTTTCTGGCGTTATCTGATGAAGAACCTTCTGACGTATGCTGCCATTCTGCTTGCCGGCGGGTTAGCCACCGCGAATATGGCCAGTGCTGCCGTCACCCATGTCGCTATCTATCGCGGCGGTGCCGGCTGTCCGGGCTGCTCCGAAATGGTCCGTAAATCGCTGGAACAGAGCGGTCTGCCGCTGGACATCGCGTATGTCGGAGAGCAGGAAAAAATAAAGGTCACGGAGGATAATCTCGCCACTTTTGATGTGTACATCCAGCCCGGAGGCGGACAGGACATCCCCGGCGCCTTTGCTGCGCTGGGCGACGAAGGGGCTGAGGCCATACGCAAATTTGTCCGCAATGGAAAAAGCTTTCTCGGATTGTGCATGGGCGCGTATCTGGCTGATGAAAACTGGCTGGGGCTGATCCCCTCATCGCTGGACTCTGAAGTCATGCGCAAGGGGACCAATATACCCGACGAGGGCGATTACGTTGTCGATGTTGTCTGGCAGGGGAAAACCGAAAAATTTTATTATCAGGATGGTCCTTACCTGAATGCCGAAGACGCGCACGGCTTTGTCGCTCTGGCGCGCTATGCCAACGGTGATATCGCGCTGGCGAAATATACTTACGGTAAAGGCACGGTGCTCCTGAGCGGACCGCATCCGGAAGCGGATGAAAGCTGGATGGCGCCGGAGAAAAACAATCCGGCCTACACCTCAGCCGGCAGCAAGATGGCCAGACTGATTAATGATTTAAAGCCCGGGAGGTAAGCGGCTATGTGGAAAAATCCCTGCTAGCGACAAAGTTTCTGCAAGGCGGCCATTATCTCAAGAAAAAAATGTGTCCGCTTATCCGCAGAGTAGTTAAGAATAAGCGCGCTTGAGTAACCGTCAATCAGGGCGTGAAGATTACGCGCCACCTCGTCTTTACCTGCTTCGCTGAGGTGGCCAAATGCCTGGCCGGATAAGCCCTGACGGATGATTGCCGTCCACGTCTGCGTGCTGGAGAGCAGCAGCTGCTCATATTGCGTATCCCTTGCCGCCAGCGGCCACAACTCGAGGTAGATCAACCAGTGAGAAGCCGGCCCGTCTGGCAGGAGATAATCCACCAGCGCACGAAAAAAGACGTCATGCTGTGAATCATCCCTCTTTTCACTCTCTACAGAGAAAGCGGCAACGTCCTCATCCAGCATGAAAGCAATCGAGTCCAGCCTCAGCGCATCCCAGTTTTTGAAATAGTGGTAGATATGGCTGCGGGATATGCCCAGCGTATTGGTCAGATCGCGGGTTGAAACATTGTTGAAGCCGCGCTCGCGAAAAAGCTGCAGCGCCGCGAGAATGATATTTTTCTTAACCGTTTCTTTTTTCACGTTCAACCTTAAAAGACACCGTTGTCCTGAACGTTAATTCAGCAACCTGTCGCCGGACCTGCCTTTCTGCGTTACGCCTTAGCGTGTTTCTCATTAACCAGCCAGCGTACCTTAGCAGAAAATTTTCCCCCTGTCGGGGGCGGGATTGCAGCAGGCCAGCCAGGGTTTGAACGCAGTGCGAGGGCGCGGCTGCGGCGCAAACCTGCGCTGAGCAGTCAGGGCGGTGCAGAATTTTATTCAGTCGCCATCCGGTAAGAATCGTGACCAGCCTCACACTTTCTCGTTTCTGACTATACTCAAACCTCCTTTTTATCCCGTCATTGACCAGGTCTTGAATCACCCATGGACGATAGCAAGCAAAATTCTTCGCAGTCTCAATCAGATGATGGCGGCAGCCTGACGTTCACTGTTCAGCAGCGCCTGTTTTTTGTGGTGTTAGTCGCCACGATGGGCGCGCTGGCGTTTGGCTACGACACCGGCATTATTTCCGGCGCGCTGCCCTACATGACGCTGCCCGCCGCGCAGGGCGGTCTCGATCTCACGCCATTTACCGAAGGGCTGGTGACCTCTGCGCTCACCTTTGGCTCCGCGCTCGGCGCGTTCATCAGCGGTTATGTCTCGGACCGCTTTGGTCGCCGTATCACGTTACGCAGCCTTGCCCTGTTGTTCATTGCCGGGGCGTTAGGCACCACGGTTGCGCCGAATCTGGAAATCATGGTGGTGATGCGCTTTATTCTGGGTTTCGCGGTGGGCGGCGGATCGTCAACGGTTCCGGTCTTTATCGCTGAAATTGCCGGGCCTAAGCGCCGGGCACCGCTGGTCAGCCGCAACGAACTGATGATTGTGTCAGGGCAACTGCTGGCTTATGTCGTCAGCGCCGCCATGAGTTTGCTACTGCACGATCCGGGCATGTGGCGCTATATGCTGTCGCTGGCGATGATCCCCGGCATTCTGCTGTTTATTGGCACCTTTTTTGTCCCGGCCTCACCGCACTGGATGGTGGCGGAAGGGCGCTTTAATGAGGCGCTGCGTATCCTGCGCAAACTGCGGGAAAATCCGCGCGAGATTAAAAAAGAGATGGCAGAGATGCGGCAGAATGCCCGCGAAGCCCGTCAGGGGCCACCCGCGCGCGAACTGTTAAAAGAGAAATGGATCGTGCGTCTGCTGCTGCTGGGCTGCGGCATGGGCATCGTCGCGCAGTTTACCGGCGTCAACGCCTTCATGTATTACACGCCAGTCATTCTGAAAAGTACCGGGCTGGGCACCAGTGCTTCGATTGCGGCTACCATCGGCAACGGGGTGGTATCGGTACTGGCCACCTTTGCCGGTATTAAAGCCATCAGTCATTTCGGCCGGCGCCCGATGCTGATGACCGGGCTGGCGGTGGTGATTGCGATGCAGCTGGCGCTGGGCGCGGTGCTGGTTCTCATGCCACAAAGCCTGACGCAAAGCCTGCTGGCGCTGGCATGTATTCTGGTGTTTCTGTTCTTTATGCAGATGTGCATTTCCCCGGTTTACTGGCTGCTGATGTCGGAGTTATTTCCGATGAAAGTTCGCGGGGTATTAACCGGTTCAGCGGTAGCATTTCAGTGGATATGCAACGCCGTGGTGGCGCTGGCGTTTCCGCCTTTGCTGTCGCTGGTGGGTAATAAGGCGTTCTTTATCTTTGCCGCAATCAACGTAGCTTCCCTGGTGTTTATTGCCGTGATGTTGCCGGAAACCCGGGGGAAATCACTGGAAGAAATTGAATCCCACATGCGCGAGCATTTTGGTGAACCTGCGGATCAAGCCGCGTCATCAGGCTGAATCGTCGTCATGCTGAGGCAGGTTGCGCCAGCGCCTGCCGACAGAAACCTTTGTCGCGGCACCCGCCGCGGCATTTTTCATGCTCGTTAAATAAATCCTGTTACAGGCTTCATTTCAGAACTTGCCTGCACCGGTTCGCTCAATAGGGTCTACAGTGTGACGTGAGGTTCTCATCAACGTGAAATGGAGGAAGTAAATTTGTCTATTCAACACGACGGGAAAGGGCACGTCATTATTGGCGAAGCGGCACTGAGCCTGGCTTTGGGCAAAAAGAAGATCAGCGTTAATACGCTTATCGACGAGCTCAGACACATGAAACGCGCTGGCGGCAGCGACACACGCCTGTCCGCGATTTCAGAGGCGATCGGCTGGCTCAGAAGCTTTGATGAGCCTGAGCAGGCCGCGATCCATGTGCCGTACCTGCAGACGCTTGCAGGCCTGAACGACGAGAAGAACTGACGCCATAAGACGTAGTCCGGCTCTGGCCGGAAGACGACAACGTAGATGACCTCATCGGACGCGCGTTAGCGTGTACCGGCCGGAGAAAACTGTCAGGGATGACGTCTTCACCACCATCAAACCTCGTATTAACGATTTTCGGCAACGCGGCATGTGGCAACGGATGCGGGCTTTAGCGACGGATGTGCAACGCGCTGAAGGTGAGCGGATGAATCAAACGATCAGCGACCAAACAGCATCGCCAGCAGGGAACGTGCCTGTTCCGCTTCGACGTCATCGTCCGTGTCATTGATGTGCCCGATAAGCTTGAGGCAGATCGCGGTGCGCGTCAGCCGACGTTCCTGACGCAAAATTTCAACGGTGATGCGTCCCAGTAGCGCAATCTGGCGGGGATCGGTGACCTGACTGAAGTAACCGGCTAGTCCGGTATTGTGACAAGGCGGCAGCCCGTTGTTTCTCATTTGTCCACCTGCAGCACACGATCATCTTGTAGGGCGCAAAGTAACCGATACGATATCGTCTGTACAGCAACAATCCTCTCCCCGTGTCAGGAAATCAGCGGGTTGTCCAAACCGATACCGTTTTTCCTGCCGCTGAACCCACCCATTACGCCGGTTATTTCAGTACGTAAGCCCCTGAGATTAAGGTGTTAGCATTTTTTGCACAAGAACGTAGCTAATAAAGAAACAGTATTGCTGTACAAGTTTTATTTCTTTGTATAAGTTTACGCACAGAGAGAAGCGACGGTATTTTAACCATTCGAGGGGTTCATCATGCGTCAGAATGTTGCAAAATTTCCAGACAGCGCCAGTGAGATTGCCCGCTATTTCAGCAGAGCGACAGCACCTACTCAGCAGGAAACGCTGGGGCAGATTGTCGTTGAGATCCTGCGCGCAGGAAAAAACCTCAACCGTAAGGCGATCTGCACCAAACTGCTGAGACGCCTTGAGGTCGCGGCAAATTATGAAGAAGAGCGTCATTACCAGACGCTGATTGGCATGCTGTTTGAACGCTGATACGAAAAGGGATAATCGGTGGTACCTGCAGCATGCGCTTTATGACCCGGGAAGGGTCAGCCACTTGTCCGAAAGGGCACAGTCCCGCAGGGGGTGGGCATGCAGAGAAGTCAAATTGAACGTTTAACCGAAATCGTTCTGGGCGAGGCGGTGGTCAGGCTGCTCGATAATAATAAACGAATCAATGTGGCGACCGTTTCAGCCCGGCTGCGGTCAATGGCCGCAGAGGAATTTAACCCCGACCGTCTGGAGGCGATCAGGATCGCCATCAGGGAGCTGCAGATGCAGCCAGCAGCCCGGGGAAATCGTGAAAAGCCGATGGCTGCTCTGGGCGGGATATCACAACCCAGAGCTGGTAAAAAGCATTAATGACAGGGACGATACAATCTCGTGATTAACCGGAGTGTGGCAGGACGCCCGGCATAACACGGCCATCTCAGGATGGCCGATTTTTTTGGCGACCACCGGGCTGTCGGCAGCGCCCGGTTTACGGATAACTACACATGCAAACCAATGAACACTCATTCAGCGCTGAAGCGGCCCTAATTCACCATTTTCGCAGCGGCGGTGAGCGCTATGCAGCCGAAGCCGCGGCACTGGATGCCGTGATTCGCGACATCGTCATCCATGGCCAAAAAGTGACGAGCAAAACCATCATCCTGTATCTCATCTCAGAGCTTGAGATGACCACCGATATTGTCAAACTGGATGTACTGCGCAACGTGCTTGAAATCGTGGTCGGCAGAACGCCGGATGATGAAGGGTTCTGAAAAGGTTAGTAAGCCGGAGCAGTAAATTAAGCTTAGTGCATCTGCTTCACAAGCATACTGATGGCGTTTAAACAGGCCTGCCGCAGTTCATCTTCGCTTGCCGTTTCGCCAAGATGATGCAGTGCATGGGTAATGTCCTGAAGTGTCAGGTGCTGGTCCGGCTTAAGAAGGCGCGCCACAACCGTTCCAATAACGGCGTAGATATCTTCGGCGGTAGTGTCATCGCTCAAATGACCTCCATCCGTTGGTGGATAAGCATACAGTATAGCAGAAACCACAGCGTCAGGCGCGGCAGATTGTCAGGCAGCGATCAGTGCAGCTTGCCGGAAAAAGAAAAATGCCCGGCAGTGAACGCCTCTTTCTTCACCGCGCTCATCTCCATTTCCCGTCTGACGTCCTCAATGACACGCAGCACAGCACGAATGCGGTCACTGTCTGTTTCGCGGTCAAGCATTGCCTGCAGCCTGTCGTTAAGGGCCGCCCAGCTTATGGCGACGTTATCATCGAGTAACGCCGTTACGGCTTCTCCGATGATGATATCCGCCATTTTATCGTCAAAATTGTTTTTCATCAGTCTGTCCGGCTGCGGTTAGGGCAATGAGCTTACCACAGGAATCTCACCCGGACACATTGAGCACATCAAACTCCGCTAAAAGATGCCGGACGCGGGTTATCGGCGCAATGATCAGCATATTGCGTTGCCGGCGTTGCAAAGAGGATGACATTTGCGTTCGCACCGGCCATCACGGCGCTACTTTCTGACGGGTTCCGCGGCTTCAGCGCGCCCGCTGACCTCTGAAGCCGCCTGATCCAGACGATAAAGTAAGGTGTCGCCGCGTTCGCAGTAACGCGCCGGCCAGATCATCGCCCCGTTACCGTCCTCCACGTACTTCACACCCAGTGCCTCCACCACAGCCCATGGCTGCGCCAGCGCACTGCGGTACCGAAGTAACTCGCGCGCCATGGAAACCGCCTCCGGTTCGTTCTCCTCCGGATGGCTGGATATAAACTGCAGTCGGGCATCGCTCAGCATTGTCTTCTCCTGTGAGCCTGACGTTTTATCTCTTCAGAGGTTCTGCGTCGTCAGGCTTAACCGCTTTCAGATCGCCTCGCGGCTCTCAGGCCATGCCACGGCGCCGCCCTCAGGCGTAAACAGGCTGCCCTGGAAATCGATGATCCCGGCCGCCTCCAGCCACATCCACTCTTCGGGACGCTCGATACCGGCTGCAATGACGTTGATTTCCAGCGCCGAACAACAGCGGATGACCGCCTGCATCACCGCCTGCTTCGGGCCGCTACGATGAATATCACGTACAATATTTGCGCCGATACGTACCCGGTCAGGCTGGACGTGCGCCAGTAAAGAGAGACCTGCCGAGCCGTCGCCGAAGTTATCAATTGAAAGGCTGATGCCTGCCTCTTTCAGCTGTCTGACCGCCGTGGAAAAGTCTTCGAGCCGGGAGATGACTTCCGTTTCGCTCACGCCAAGAATGATTTGCTGCGGCACCAGCTCCGCCTGCGCGATGGCGCTGACCAGCTGACTTACCGCATCGGGAAGATAAACCAGCGTCATCGGCAGGATACTGATATACAGCGTCATGCCATCGGGACAGGCCTGGCCGGCTTTATGCAGTGCGTCTGTCACCACGTTGAGGTCATGAGTGTAACGCTCATGTTCCCCGAGTCCGGCGGGTTGCGCGTGCGGAATTGCCTCAATGGCCGTCACTTCACGGCCGAGGGGGTCAACCACAGGGCGGAAAGTGACGCCACTGGCCGGCGCGGGAGATTGTCCTTCCGCGGGGATGAACTCCCAGTAATCCGCCGGCGGCACTTCATAGTAGTTCTCTTTTTCACGCGCTTCGACAAAGGTTCTGAGGAACTGTAGCCCGCGATCGTCATAGGTCAGCTGATATTTCGACGTGCCGCGATCAAGCACCGCCTGCAGCACACTGCCGCTGTGGTGATTACGCAAATCGAACAGCTCCATGCCGGCATTACCGAAACGCCGCGAAGGCGAGTAGTCGCGCATCAGCTCGACCACATTGTGATGACGCCGGTCGGCACAAATGCGAGCGTAGATTGCCAGAACGCCTTGCTCCGGCCCTTCCAGGATTTGAAAAAAGTGCGTGCCGTTAAACAGCAGGATGCCGGTAACATGATGCTCAGTATTGAGCAGACTCGCTTTTGCCACCATCTCCGGCAGGATATTGACGGGAACATCTTCAGAGATGTGGCTGCGGTAAATTATTGTTGTAAGCATTTTACGCTCCAGATTGTCGCGATTGTCCTCTGACACCTTAGCAGCATGGGTTAAATTGTGAAACGTCCGGGCTGAGTGCTGCCTGGCGGCTGACTGAGTCCGGTAAAAGGGTTGAGCGGGATTCAAAGGTCGGAAAAGGTGCTGACAGCCTGGTGGCCGCACTGAAAAGACAAGCGGCGCGTAAAGCGCCGCTTCGGATAAGCCTGCCAGTGAGTGATAGTAGCCCGACAGCAGGTCTTTAGCTGTTGTAGCGCTGCTTATCGCTACTCGCGGGTTTTACCCTCTTCGATAAACTCTTCGTCGATCTCTTCGACGTTTTCCCGGTTGTCGCGGCCGGAGAGCAGATTCCAGCAGGCGATGAACAGGGCAGCGATCAAGGGACCAATCACAAAGCCGTTGATGCCGTACACTTCCATGCCGCCCAGCGTGGCGATCAGGATCAGGTAATCCGGCATTTTGGTATCTTTGCCGACCAGCAGCGGACGCAGGATGTTGTCCACCAGCCCGACCACGACGACGAAGAAGCCCACCAGGAACAGGCCTTTCCACAGCGCCCCGGTGGCGAAGAAGAAGATGGCCGCGGGTACCCAGACGATGGCCGAGCCGACTGCCGGAATCAGCGACAGGAACGCCATCAGCGCGCCCCACAGCAGGCTGCCGTCGATGTCAGTGATCCAGAAGGCAAAGCCACCAAGCACCCCCTGAACCACGGCCACCACCACGGTGCCTTTGACCGTCGCGCGCGATACAGCGGCAAATTTCATCAGCAGATGGTGCTTAACATAGGTGGAGAGCGGCAGCGCTTCGAGAATCAGTCCGACCAGCCAGGCGCCGTCTTTCAACAGGAAAAACAGCAGATAAAGCATCACGCCAAAGCCCACGGTGAAGGTGAAAGTCCCTTTACCGATCAGGAACACGCTGCCCGCCATGTATTGTCCGCCCTTCAGCGCAAAGCTGGAGAGTTTTTGCTGAATCTGTGCGGCATTGTTCAGATCGTGATCCGCCAGCCAGGTTTGTGCCCACTCCGGCAGATGCTGCAGCAGCGAGGCAAACACCGTCGGGAACTGCGCGGAATTGGTTTGCAGCTTGGTGTACACCGTATTGATCTCGACCACCAGCGACGAGGTGATGATCGCCAGCGGCGTGAACACGATCAGGCAGATAATCAGTAAGGTCACGAAAGAGGCCAGCCCGTTGCGGTCGCCCATTTTGCGCCGCAGCAGTGACTTCAGTGGCGCAAAGATCACCGCCAGAATAGCCGCCCACAAAATGGCGGAGAAATAGGGCGCCAGCACATCAAAAAAGGCGATCGTGACAATCGCCAGAATCACTATAAAGAAACCGATATTTAACCCTTGAACACGCATGCAAAAGCCTCGCAGATAAACGTAGCGAATGAACTATAGAACGGCTTTTGCGGAATGTAATGTTTTTAGCGCGCAAGGCAAGGCGTGCAGGATGAAAAGCTGTCCCGAACTGTCCGCCCTATGTCCGCTCACAGGCTGGCGCGCCGGGGCGGCGGCGACGATGATAGCCCTGAACCCTGACAGGAGAGTGCCATGCTGGAATTACGTCCTAACTGTGAATGCTGCGATAAAGATCTGCCGCCGGCCTCGCCTGATGCGCGCATCTGCTCGTTTGAGTGCACGTTTTGCGTTGACTGCGCGGAAGGCGTGCTGGCGCAGCGTTGCCCGAACTGTGCGGGTGAACTGGTGCGGCGGCCGATACGTCCGGCGCAGGCGCTGCTGCGCCATCCGGCTGCAACTCAGCGATATCCGGTTTCTGCGCCACCCCGCTAAATTCGCCAGCGCAATTGGATTAACAGCCGGCGCATAATTATTGTGCGCCCGCTTGCTGGTTATTTAACCTTATGCTTCAGCGCAACGAAAAATTAGCGTTATATTAATCACGCACATCGATTAATTGCCAGCACAGCAATAGGGCTCTCGCTATCAATGAAATGTGCGGGTCAGCTATTTTGCCGGTCGGCTTAAATGGCGGCATAACTAAAAAATAGCATGGATTAATTTTTACCTTTCAAATTCAATGTATTGTGATTTTATGTCGATATTTTATACGGGCTGACTATATTTCCTGGCGAAAGCTGGTCAGAGCACGGACCTTATTTCCTTTCACGTTATGTACCTTTGGTGGTTATTTTCGCTGCCATGAACATTTTTACGGTTTTTTCTGAAAATAGAAGTTTTCTGAAAGTATTTTGCCCTGATGAATGTTATTCTTTCCGGGCAATGCTAGTGATGTGGCGTTGTGTGCTTCAGTTTTACCCTCTTTTTAGCAGGGTTTCCCCGCTTTATGCTTTTTATGGAAATAGCATTGTCCGCCCGATCCCCGCGATCGGGTTTTCTTTATTTCCGCTGAATTAACTGCTTATTTCCCTGCCAGCCTTATCGTGCCACGCCACCATAAAGTCTCCACAATCGTTAAGAAAGCGCTAACCTGGCGTAATGTATTGTAAGTAACCGATTTTTAAGAGTTTTGGAAATGCTGCTTTAGCTTTGTTTAGGTAATAGTAAGCCTCAACGGCGCGCAGACTGCCGTTATCCCTGGAGGTAACACCATGAAAAAAACAACACTTACGATTATTGCGTCATTTATTGCATGCAGCACATTGTTTTCCAGCGTCTCCTGGGCCGACGGTCCCGGTGACCCTCGCTGGGACCCGCACGGCGGCGACCGCCATCAG
This sequence comes from Pantoea dispersa, assembly GCF_019890955.1. Lineage (NCBI taxonomy): Bacteria > Pseudomonadati > Pseudomonadota > Gammaproteobacteria > Enterobacterales > Erwiniaceae > Pantoea > Pantoea dispersa. The sequence goes on along the minus strand of NZ_CP082346.1, from coordinate 2,866,181 downwards.
GAACGCGGCCCGGGTCCCGATCATCATGACCGTCGTGACTTTGGCCACGATCGCGGACCGGGCCCGGATCGTCACGATCATTATGCTGACCACCGTATGCCGGAGGGACATCGTGGCGGCGAGCGCTTTGCCTGGCGCGGTCATGATTTTCGCCGTGGTTATCCGGCACCGCCGGAGTTTCGCGGTCCACACTATCGCGTCGATGACTGGCGGGCACGCGGTCTGTATGAGCCGCCGCGCGGCGAGCACTGGGCCTTTATCGACGGAAATTATGTGTTAGTGGCGGCCGCGACCGGGATTATCACCGCCATTTTGCTGAATAACGCATTTAACTAATCCTGCCGCACGGATGGCGACGGCCATCCGTGTTTCTCTCCGCTTTCACCGCTCACCAGGTTATTCTCTGGACAACCCGTTTTTCCTTTCAACGCGTTAAGGAGTCATGATGACCATGGTAAAAATGGTGGCGGTGGATATGGACGGCACCTTTCTCGACGATAAAAAACAGTACAACCGGGCACGTTTTCAGGCCTGCTATCAGGAGATGACGCGGCGCGGCATCAAATTTGTGGTCGCCAGCGGTAATCAGTATTACCAGCTCAAATCCTTCTTTCCCGACATCGCCAGTGAGATCGCCTTTGTCGCCGAAAATGGCGCGTGGATCCTCGACAGGGATGAGGAGCTGTTCTGCGGCGCGTTCTCGCGCGAGGACGTTAATGCCGTGCTCGATACCCTGCAGCGCGGTAACTATCCCAACCTGAAATACATCCTCTGCGGCCGCAACAGCGCTTATCACTTCAACACCATGGATGAGCAGTGGCTGGTCAAAATGCGTCACTACTGCCATCGCCTCAAGGCGATCGATAGCCTCGCTGACGTGGGCGATGACCGGCTGTTCAAGTTTGCGCTGAATCTGTCCGATGATTATGTCGATATTCTGATGGCTGATATTGAGCGTCTGCATCAGGGCGCGGCGGCGGCGACCTCCAGCGGGCACGGCTCGGTGGATTTGATTGTGCCCGGCTTGCACAAAGCCAACGGGCTGCGTCTGTTGCAGCAGCGCTGGGACATCAGCAGCGATGAGGTGCTGGCGTTTGGCGACGGCGGTAACGATCTGGAGATGCTGGTGCAGTCGCGCTTCAGCTTTGCCATGCAGAATGCGCCGCAGCGGGTCAAAGACGCTGCGCGCTACGGCGCACCGTCCAATAACCAGGAAGGCGTGCTGCAGGTGATTGAGCAGATGCTGGCGGGGGAAGGGCCGTTTGCTGGCTGAATAAGCAACGGGCAGCCTGCGCTGCCCGAAAGGCTCAGACGACGCGCCATGCGGCGGTAATCATCTCCGTGAGCGTGGCGGGATCATAATTGACCCAGCCGTTTTTGCTGTTGGCGCGCGCCACAATCCAGTCGACCTCTTCCGCGGCGAGGGTGGGTCCTTCCAGCCAGAACGGCACGATAGCCTGCTGCTGCAGCCAGGCTTTCAGCGCCAGCGCCGGCGGTGCCGTTTCATCGGGCAGCAGGCGTTCAGCCAGCGCCGCCATCAGCCGCTGCTGTTCGGGGTGCGCGCGCTCCGCCAGTACATCAAGGAACGGGAACAGCAGACGACCGCAGACTTCACCGTGATGGAACGGTTTAATCGCCCCCAACTCGCCGGCAATACCGTGGATCACCCCCAAACCGGCGCTGCTCAGGCTAACGCCGCCGAGCCATGATGCCATCATCATCGCTTCACGTGCCGCATCGCCGCGGCTGTCGTCCTGATTGAGGTACGGCCACGCCTGCATGAACAGTTGCAGCCCGTTGAGCGCATTTTGCTGACTGAACAGGTTGCCCTTGCGTGACAGATAAGCCTCGAACAGGTGGGTAAAGGCATCAATGGCGCAGGTAGCCAGTACGCGATCCGGCGCTCCTTTGAGCAGATCGGGATCGAGAATTGCCACCTGCGGCACAAAAACCGGATGGCGCAGTGAGGCCTTCACCTTAATGTGCTGCTGATCGGTCACCACCGCATTCTGCGTGACCTCGCTGCCGGTGCCGGCGGTGGTAGGAATGGCGATCAGCGGCAGCGTGACCGCCTGTACCGGCGTATCGCCCACTTTCTCGAGGTAGCGCGCGATATTCAGCGGATGCTGCATCATGGCGCCAAAGGCTTTGGCCGCATCCAGCACGCTGCCGCCGCCGATGGCGACAACGCGATCGACGTGGCCACGCCAGCGCGTCACCCAGCCATCGATCTCGTCTGGCGAGGCTTCATGGCTGACAATTTCATAGCCCAGAATGTGATCGTTCAGCGTCGCGCCCAGACGCGCCCACGCCGGACTGTTGAGAAATGAGCGGCCGCAGAACAGCAGCGTGGGCTGCGGATTCGCCGCCAGCAGCGGGACCAGGCGGTCGATGCTGCCACGGCCAAACAGGGTTTGTTGATTACTGTACAGCTCAATCAGATTCTCACTCACCTGCAGATCCTTATCGGTTGGCATAAAACAGCTAGTGTAACCAAAGCCACGCCGCTGCCGGGGCAAACATTCTGATAACCCTCCGACAAAAAGTTGATCACCTTCGCAAAACAGAAATTCACCCGCTGCACCAGGTGCTTTCCCGTCAATGTTACCCTTAACATGATACCGGTAACAGGATGTCGCATTCTGAAACATCTGGCACTGATAACCCCTTTGTCCCATTACAACAAACCGCTGCCGGTAATACGCCGAGCGCAAAAGTGGAGAAAAATTATGCCATTACTCTATGTGGCAATTGGCGTGGCGTTACTGCTGCTGCTGATGATTCGCTTCAAACTTAACGGCTTCATCGCGCTGATTCTGGTGGCACTGGCGGTGGGCATGATGCAGGGCATGCCGGTCAATAAAGTGATTGGATCGATCAAAACCGGCGTCGGCGGCACCCTGGGCAGCCTGGCGCTGATCATGGGCTTTGGCGCGATGCTGGGGAAACTGCTGGCCGACTGCGGCGGTGCGCAGCGTATCGCCACCACGCTGATCGAAAAATTCGGCCAGAAGCACATTCAGTGGGCGCTGGTGCTGACCGGCTTCACCGTGGGCTTTGCGCTGTTTTATGAAGTCGGGTTCGTGCTGATGCTGCCACTGGTGTTCAGCATTGCCGCATCGGCGCGCGTGCCGCTGCTGTATGTCGGCGTGCCGATGGCGGCCGCCTTATCCGTCACGCACGGCTTTCTGCCACCGCATCCGGGCCCGACTGCGATCGCCACGTTATTTAATGCCGACATGGGGAAAACCCTGCTGTACGGTACGCTGCTGGGTATTCCGACGGTGATTCTGGCCGGACCGGTGTATGCGCGTTTTCTGAAAGGCATTGATAAGCCGATTCCGGAAGGGCTGTGGAACCCGAAAACTTTCAGCGAAGCGGAGATGCCAGGCTTTGGCGTTAGCGTGTGGACGGCGCTGGTGCCGGTGATCCTGATGGCGCTGCGTGCCGTGGCAGAAATGCTGCTGCCGAAAGGCCATGTACTGCTACCGTACGCGGAATTTTTTGGCGATCCGATCATGGCGACGCTGATTGCAGTGCTGATTGCCATCTTCACCTTTGGCCTTAACCGTGGCCGCAGCATGGATGAGGTGATGGGCACCATCACTGACTCGATCAAAATCATTGCCATGATGCTGTTGATCATCGGCGGCGGTGGCGCCTTCAAACAGGTGCTGGTGGACAGCGGCGTGGATAAATACATCGCCGGCATGATGCATGAAACCAACGTCTCGCCAATCTTTATGGCGTGGTCAATTGCGGCGGTGCTGCGTATTGCGCTGGGGTCAGCCACCGTCGCGGCGATTACCGCCGGCGGCATTGTGGCACCGCTGATTGCCACCAGCGGCGCCAGCCCGGAGCTGATGGTCATTGCCGTCGGTTCCGGCAGTGTCATCTTCTCGCACGTCAACGATCCGGGCTTCTGGCTGTTCAAGGAGTACTTCAACCTGACCATCGGTGAAACTATTCGCTCGTGGTCGGCGCTGGAAACCATCATCTCGGTGTGCGGTCTGCTGGGCTGTTTGCTGCTGTCCGCTGCGCTGTAACCGGCTGAGGCACCGCGCCTCAGCCCCGGCGGCTTACTGCGCTAAGGCGCGGAAGGCCGCCAGTTCCTCCTCCGGCATGCCAGCCTGGCGTGCCGCTGCGCAAATCTGCTGCCAGCTATTGCTGTCCAGCGGAATGCCCTCGCGTTCACGTGCTGCCCGATTGCGCGTTTCCCATTCGCCCGGCACCAGAATCTCCGCCTCACCACTTTGCGGTGAACGCCTGACCCACGCGAGAAACTCTTCGGCTTCCTGCTGCATCGCCGGTGCGTCAAACGCGTCAGGGTTCAGGATAATGGTGGTCATGCCGTTGAAGATGGCGTCAGTGCCGGAAAGCAGCGTGGCGTCATGCGTAGTGCGACCGCCGGATAGCGCGCCGCCAAGGATTTCGCACATCGTCGCCAGCGCATAGCCTTTGTGCAGGCCGAAGGCGGTCAGCGCGCCATACGGCGACTGATGCATCACGCCCGGATCGGTGGTCGGCTGGCCCTGCGCATCAAGCAAATAGCCCGGCGCGACCGGCTGACCTTTGTTATACGCCACCCGCGTTTTACCATAGGCGATGCCGCTGGTGGCAAAGTCCAGCAGCAGCGGTTCGCCGTCGCGACGCGGAAACACCGCGCAGAACGGATTGGTGCCGAAGCGGCGATCGCTGCCGTTAAACGGCGCCACCATCGGATCGCCCATCACATTAACGAAGTGAAAGGAGACAAAGCCCGCTGCGGCACACTGCTCCGCCCAGTGACCGATACGGCCAATGTGATGCGAATGATGCAGGCCGACCGCCGCGAGGCCAAACCTGTTCGCCCGCTCAATGCCGTGCTGCATGGCCTCGTACGCGGCCACCTGACCAAAGCCTTTCTGGCCATTAAGGGTGAGGACCGCGCCAGCGTCTTTTTCGATGCTGACGTGCTGATTGAGCTGGAGAAAGCCCTGCGTCAGCGAGGCCATATAGCTCGGTATCATACCGACGCCGTGGGAGTCATGGCCCGCGAGGTTAGCAGCAACAAGATGGTCAGCCACCAGGCGCGCTTCTTCGGCACTGCTACCGGCATACAGCCAGATAGCCTGAACAAACTGATGTAAGCGGGAAGGGGAAACACGATGCAGTTCAGTCACGCGGTTAATCTCCTTATGGGGGGAGAGAGCATCCTGCGCTGAAATGGATAATAACCGCAAGTAAGGGCTGATAAAGGGCCACAACACGTGGCCCAACAAACTCAGTGCGGCTGTTCGAAGCCGGCTTTGACCATCTGTTCACGCAGTGCGCGTGCAATTTCACGGTTCCCACCCGTGATTGGATAAATAACGTTGTTGACGACATCGTCAAGATAATGCTCATCAAACTCTTGCAGGGTGAGCTGCGTACCGCCTTCGTCATTAATCGCAATGCTGCCACGAATGTGACTGCCATGATCCTTTGCCTTGAGGCTGTAACGACCCATACTGGTATTAATCGTGCTCATATCATCTCCTTGTTACGTAGACATAGCGAACAATTGAGGCCTGCTACAGGCGCTGTAATTTTAGACAATCAGCGCGCTACGCGTGCGGCGGGATGGCAACGTAAGCGTTAAGCTGCGACCGGGCTCGCAGAAAAAAAGAGCAGGCAACAGTCTCTGAGGCAAGTGACTGGGATCGCGCTCGCAGCGCCCAGCGAAGCCGGAATAATCATCTATACTGAATGCACGATGCGTTATTTTTCATCCTGAAGGAGCGAACTATGAAAATAATACTGTGGATTATTGCCATTATCTTTATTGTCGGGTTACTGACGATTACTGGCGTGTTTAAACTGATTTTCTGACGCGTTCAGGCACCCGCCGGGTGCCTGAAAACATTATTCAACGTGACGGGCGGCAGAAGCCGGGTGCAGGGATGACAGCGGGATCACATCGCGCAGGCTGATCGGCTTGCCGCACGCGGCGCAACAGGCGCCGTGATGATCGGGATCGTCGACCTTTTCCTTGCCGGGTACTGTATAAAAAAATTTGGCGCAACCGCAGCGGCTGCAACGAATTGTCATCTCAGTTCCTCCTCTCTCCGTCCTGGAGTGATGAGATTTATCTCAATCATCGGGTGAGTTCAATTGATAAATTTTATTAATTTATTCATGAAATCAATTTGTGTGGATAAGTTGCTGAATATTAAGTAATCACCCTAAGTAATCATCAACTGAACAGTGCATTTTCTGCACCTTTTACCCTCTGCGTTTTGTTTATTTGCCGTTTCGACTCCGTTCGCGCAGTGAGGTAAAATTAACCAGCTGATTGCCTGCAGAGCCGGGTGCAACTGGCGCCATTGTGGCGCGCGCTGCACGCGCTCGTGGCATCAGCGATTAACCCACGGCAGCACGGTGCGGCGCGATGTGGCGCTACGCGGTGACTGCCGGATACAGGATGATTTAACAGGAAGCATTGTTGTGAACTGGCGTATTTCTGCAGCCTATTGCGGCTGTATTTTGACTTCATCGGTCTCTTTTTCGACACCAGCGGCAACCACAGGCGAAGCGATTAAATCGGGCTGGAATACCTTCTCCGATAACGTGGCGCAAACCTGGACACAACCGCAAAATTACGATCTTTACGTCCCGGCTATCACCTGGCACAACCGCTTTACTTACGATGATGAACACATCAAAAAGTACAATGAGCGGCCGTGGGGCGCGGGCGGTGGCGTTTCGCGCTGGGATGAAAAGGGCAACTGGCACGGCCTGTATGCCATGGCGTTCAAAGACTCGTTTAACAAGTGGGAGCCCATCGCCGGCTACGGCTGGGAAGCGACCTGGCGACCGCTGAACGATCAGAATTTCCATCTGGGCGCCGGTTACACCGCGGGTGTGACGGCCAGGGATAACTGGCGATATATCCCGGTTCCGCTGGTATTGCCGCTGGCTTCGATAGGGTATGGCCCGGCAACCTTCCAAATGACTTACATTCCAGGCACTTATAACAACGGCAACGTCTATTTTGCCTGGTTAAGATTTCAGTTTTAATCGCTGAAGATGCGCAGAAAGTGTGAAGGGCATGGAAAAAATCAATATTTATCACTTTTTCATCAATTCGCGCTGGACAAATGTCACTGCAATTGCTGTACTAGATGCCGACACAGTTTAGTGTCCATTTTTCATGTAAAGGTAATATAGATGTCCAAGATCAAAGGTAACGTTAAGTGGTTTAATGAGTCCAAAGGATTCGGTTTCATTACTCCAGAAGATGGCAGCAAAGATGTATTCGTACACTTCTCTGCTATCCAGAGCAACGGCTTCAAAACTCTGGCTGAAGGTCAGCGTGTAGAGTTTGAAATCACCGACGGCGCTAAAGGCCCATCTGCTGCTAACGTTACCGCTCTGTAAGTTAACAGTCAGAATTTTAAAAACCCGCCTGATGGCGGGTTTTTTTTTGTGCTTTTTTCAGCCCTGCCACCAGCTAATGGCCCAGGCGACAGTCACCAGCGTACTGAGCGACAGCGCCAGCCATTCATTTAAACAGTGCGGTACCAGATTCTTCATGTGCCATGCCTCGCAACTTCATTTATGCCAGCATGGCAAAGCAAGATTAAGCCAGCCTTAAGCCAGCGTGACAGCGGCATGACAAGGCACATTCTGCGGCGTCGCTCACAGATAATTCCCGTAACATACTCATAACAAAGCTTACTTGCAGATTTTTCAGCGGCAACGCTATATAACAGCAGTCAGGGAACTGAGGAGGCAGGATGAACATACGTGAAGCACAGGCCAAAGACAGCTTTGCCCTGAGTGCACTGTTAACCGAGCTGGGTTATCGCGGCACGGAAAAATTTATTAGCCATCGGCTGGCGCAATTGTGCGCCCATCCCGACGAGACGCTGCTGGTGGCGGAACACGGTAACCAGGTGCTGGGATTTCTTTCGCTGCACTTCATTCCGCAGTTGGCATTAGCGGGCGATTTCGCGCGCATCAGCTATTTCTGTATCGCCGAGGGCGAGCGCAGTAAAGGCAGCGGCCAGCAACTGCTGAACCACGCCGAGCAACTGGCGCGCGCCCGCGGCTGCGACCGCATGGAAGTGCATTGTCACGCCTCGCGACTGAAAGCCAACCAGTTTTATGCGCGTGAAGGCTACGTTGAGTCGCCACGCTATCACATCAAAGATCTGGGCTGATATTAAGCTCGCGTCCGCAGGCAATCACTAACGCATCGGCGATGCTGTCGAGCTGATCGGCCGGCAGCCGCGCAATGCTGACGCGAATGAACTGTCCGCTGTTGATGCTGCAGCGTTCGCCTGGCAGCACGGTGATGCCCCGGGCGGCGAGGGTGATCATGGCATACTGCTCTGACGCCACCGGCAACATCACGCTCAGGCCGTCGCGATCTTCCTGTACCAGCCCGCGCCGCGCCAGTGCGGCCAGCAACTGCTGACGGCGCGCGGCATACGTGGCTTTAGCCTGCTGTATGCGCTGCTGGGTGGGCGCATCGCTTAGCATCCAGGCCACCGCATCCTGCAAAATACGGCTGGTCCAGCTGACCCCGAAGTTACGCCACGACTGCAGCCGTTTCACCAGTTCTGCCGTGCCGGATACCACCGCCAGCCGCAGATCCGGGCCGTAGGCTTTGGAAAAGGAGTGCACGTGCAGCGTGCGCTGCGGATAGTGGCGGCCGAGACTCCATACCGGCCAGCGCGACAAATCGCCGATGCCATCATCCTCGACAATCAGGGTGGCACTCTGCGCCAGCACCTGCGCCAGCGCTTCGCTGCGCTGCTGGCTGACGCTGTAGCCGGTCGCCGAGTGGGTGCGTGGCTGATAAATGAACATCGCTGGCGCTTTCTGTAAGTGTGTCGCCAGCACCTCAGGCAGCGGTCCCTGCTCATCACCGGGCAGCGGCAGGATCTCGGCACCGATGTTGTCGAGCATATCCAGCAGACGCGTCGCGGTCGGATCTTCAATCACTACCCGATCGCCGGGTGACAGCAGCGTCTGCACTATCAGGTTCATGGCATCAAAGCCGCCATCGGTCGCCAGCCACGCCTCCGCCGGACAGGGCCAGCGCGGCGCAATGGCCGCCTGCAGCTGTGGCGAAATCGCCTCACGCTGATAGCTATTCAGCTGCGGTGACGCCAGCCCGGCCAGCATCGCCGGGCGCAGATCCGGCAGCAGTGCCGGATCGGGTGCTGCCATCGCCAGCGCGGCTTTGACGTTTTCACCATAGTTGCCAATTTTCTCAAAGCGGACCGGTCGCGGCATCACACTGTTGCCGCACACCCAGATTCCGCTTCGCCCTTTACCCGCCAGCACTTTCTGCTTTTTCAGCTGCGCCCAGGCCGCGGATACCGTGGCCGGACTTACGCCCAGCCGCTCCGCCAAATCGCGCACCGCCGGCATCTGCATGCCCACGGCAATCTGTCCGTCGCGAATCAATGTTGACGCGGCGAGGGTAATGCCTTTTACCGAGGCGTCGTTAATCTGCTGGCTGAGCCACTCTGCATCCACTATTTGCGTCATAAGAAAAAGCTTTGTTCAGTAACAAAGAAATGATTGTTCAGATTAGTATTCGCGTTTTAGACTCAAATTCAAGCACAATTTGCAGAAAAAATGCACAGCGCCAGCGTGGCGGCTGAACAAACGGAGAAGCACAACGATGATCACTATCAGACTGGCGGTGCGCGACTGGGATTACTTCACGCCGCTGGCGCTGGGCGATATTCAGCCACAGGGCTTCAGGCTGGTCATTGACCGCGTAGGCACGCTGGTGGATAACCTGGCCAGCAGTGAACACTACGAAGGCGGTGAGGTGTCGTTCAGCCGCTATGCGCAGGCACGGGCGCGCGGCGACAGCTCACTGCTCGGCCTGCCGCACTTTCTGATGCGTGGCTTTCGCCAGCGCTGCATCATCACCACCACCGCCAGCCCGCTCACCACGCCAGCCCAGCTGAAAGGCAAAAGAATCGGCGTTACCGGCTGGCAGGACTCCGGCAATACCTGGACGCGCACCGTGCTGCGCGAAGCGGGCGTCGATATCAACGACGCCTTCTGGTTTGCCGGACGCCTGACTGCTGATCATCCGATTGTTGACCGGCTGGCGGGATTTGGTCGCCCGGGCCGTATCGAACCGGTGCCGGACGAGCGTCCGCTGATTGAACTGTTGAAAGCCGGCGAGCTGGATGCGGTGTTCACGCCGTTTATGCCTGAGGGCTTTTTCCTGAAAGATTCCGGTCTGCGCCAGCTGCAGGCGGATTTCGTCAGTGCCGAGCGCGACTACTTCAACCGCGTCGGCTATGTGCCCGGTATTCATCTGCTGGCGCTGAAGCCGGCGCTGGCGGCGGCGCATCCGTGGCTGCCGCAGGCGCTGAGCGAGGTGATCGATCGCGCGTATCAGCTGTGGATGCGCAAACGCGAGAAGTACGCGGATACCACGCCGTGGCTGCTGGATGATTTGCGACGCACCGCGCAGGAATTGCCTGCCGACTGGAATCAAAACGGATTTACCGCTAACAAAAGGATGATTGCCGACTTCGCCCGTGAGCTGTTTCAGCAGGGCTTAACCACAACGTTGCTCTCGCCGGAGGAGATTTTCCCGGCGGCGGCCAGAGGGGAGTGAAGATGAAAGTAGCCATGGGGCAGTTCGCCGTTAGCCGCGAATGGCAGGAGAACACCGCCATTTGTCGTGGTCTGATGCAGGATGCGCTGGCGGCGGGCGCCGATCTGCTGGTGCTGCCGGAAGGCGTGCTGGCACGCGATATCGCCGATCCCGATCTGGTGTTAAAGGCCGCACAGCCGCTGGACGGGCCGTTTGTCAGTCAACTGCTGGAAACCAGCAAAGGTAACGCGCTGACCACCATGATGAGCGTGCACGTGCCGACGCAGGATAACAAAGCGCACAACGTACTGATTGCCCTGCGTAATGGCGAAATCATTGCGCAGTACGTCAAGCTGCATCTGTACGATGCCTTCGCCATGCAGGAGTCGCAGCGGGTTAATCCGGGTGATGCCGTGCCGCCACTGGTTGAGGTGGCCGGTATGAAAGTTGGGCTGATGACCTGCTATGACGTGCGTTTTCCCGAACTGGCGCGCCGGCTGGTGCTGGACGGTGCCGACGTGCTGGTGCTGCCTTCCGCCTGGGTAAAAGGACCGTTAAAGGAGATGCACTGGGAACTGCTGACCAGTGCGCGCGCGCTGGAAAACACCTGCTACATGGTGGCGGTAGGCGAGTGCGGGCCGCGCAACATTGGTAACAGTCTGGTGGTCGATCCGCTTGGCGTGGTGATTGCGAAGGCACCGGAGTGCGCCGCACTGGTGTTTGCCGAACTGGATCCGGCCCGCATCGCCTACGCCCGCAGCGTGCTGCCGGTACTGGAAAATCGCCGCTTTGCCCGTCCGGAATTGCAATCACTTTGACCTGCCTGGGGGAAACTGACTGATGAAAATGCTTTTAACCGCCATCGCGCTGGCGACCGGCCTGACGGCGAGCGTCGTCCAGGCAGCGGACGCCATTCCGACGCAAAAAATGGATCAGGCGCTGCACGATAGACTGCCGGCGCAGATCAAGCAGGCTGGCAAAATGATCTCGGTAAATAACGGCTCCTTTCCGCCGTATGAGATCGTTAACGGGCCGCACTCAATGGATGGCGCCTCGGCCGATCTTACCGTGGCGCTCGGCCAACTGCTGGGCGTGAAAATTGAACACGCGACGGTGAGCGGTCTGTCCGGCGTACTGGCCGGTATTAATTCCGGACGCTATCAGATGGCCATCGGGCCGATAGGTGATTATCCGGATCGCCAGCAAAAGGTGGACTTCATCGACTACGTGCAGGAGTTCGTGGTGTTTGGCGTGCAGAAGGGCAATCCGGCGCACATCAACGGTCTGGCAGATACCTGCGGTAAGCGCATTGCGGTGATGGCGGCCGGTTCGGCGGAGCAGGTGATCCGCAAACAGTCAGCCGCCTGTGAGGCTGCGGGCAAACCTGCAGTCGTGGTGCAGTCCTTTACCGATCGGCCTTCGTCGATACTGGCGGTGCGCTCGAAGCGTTCGGATGCCTTCTTCTCCTCGCAGGCGCCGCTGACCTATTTCATTGAGCAGGCGCAGGGGCAGCTTGAACTGTCTGGTCAGGGGCAGAAAAACGGCTTTGGCGATATCTTTCAGGGCACGGTCGTTCCCAAAGGCTCGCCGCTGGGCGAGGTGGTGCTGGATGCCTACAAAGAACTGTTTGCCAACGGCACTTACGCGGCCATCATGAAAAAATGGCAGCTGGACGGCAACATGCTGCCGCAGCCGGGACGTAACCTGGCGCAGGAGACGGCAAAATGAGTGCCGTCGGCCCCAACGCGCGCCCCACGGATCAGGGGGACGTGCCGCAGCGCGACGTCGCTTTTGCCCGTAGCGCGCCCGCGTATGGACGCTGGGTTAGCTGGATCGTGGTCCTGATGCTGGCAGCGAATGGTCTGTGGCTGGTGGTGACCAATCCCAATTTTGAGTGGCACGTGGTGCTGCAGTGGTTTACCGAAGGCTCGGTGCTGAAAGGGCTGCAGGTGACGCTCGGGCTGACGGTGGTGTCGATGGTGCTGGGCACCCTGCTGGGGCTGCTGCTGGCGGTCTGGCGGCTGTCAGAGAATAAACTGCTGAGCGGCGTGTCGGCGCTCTACATCTGGTTCTTTCGCGGTACGCCGCTGCTGGTGCAGCTGATATTCTGGTACAACCTGTCGACACTGTTTCCCACGCTTTCGATCACCGTGCCGTGGACGGACATCACCTTTGCCAGCTGGAATACTAACGATCTGATCACGCCGCTGACTGCCGCCATCGCCGGTCTGGCGCTCAACGAGGCTGCCTATATGGCGGAGATTATCCGTGCCGGCCTGCTGTCGGTCGATCACGGTCAGGTTGAAACCACTCAGGCGTTTGGCATGAGCCGCAGCCGCGCGCTGCGGCGTATCATCATTCCACAGGCGATGCGCGCCATTATTCCCCCGACCGGCAACCAGCTGATTAGCATGATCAAAGCCACGTCGCTGGTGAGCGTCATCGCGATGGGCGATCTGCTCTATTCGGTGCAGGCCGTTTATAACCGTACCTTTGAAATCATTCCGATGCTGATGGTGGCGGTGATCTGGTATCTGCTGATTACCTCGATCCTCAACGTCGGCCAGTCAGCCATTGAGCGCTACTACGCGCGCGGCAGCAAACGTACCGTGGTGGTGAACAAACGACGCGCCAGCAGTGACACGGCGCTGGCCGCGGCCCCGCGTTTAAAGGAGGACGTATGAGCGAGATTCAGCCGCTGGTGCGTGCGCGTAATGTGCAAAAGAGCTTCGGTGATAACGCGGTACTGAAAGGCATCGATCTCGATGTGTTTCCGGGCGAAGTGGTGGTGATTCTCGGGCCTTCGGGCTCAGGCAAGTCGACCTTTCTGCGCTGCATTAATCATCTGGAAGAGATGAATGCCGGCTCGATTATGGTGGGCGACGAGCAGATTGGTTACGCGCTAAAGCGCGGTCTGCTGCATCGCCTGTCGGCGCGGAAAATTGCCCATCAGCGGCAGAAAATCGGCATGGTGTTTCAGCAGTTCAATCTCTATCCCCATATGACGGTACTGCAAAACATCATGGAAGCGCCGATTGGCGTGCACAAGTTCCCACGTGATGAGGTGCTGCAACACGCACGTGAGCTGCTGGCAACGGTCGGATTGAGCGATAAAGCCGACGCCTGGCCGCGACATTTGTCGGGGGGACAACAGCAGCGCGTGGCGATCGCCCGTGCGCTGGCGATCAAACCGCTGCTGATGCTGTTCGATGAACCGACCTCAGCGCTGGATCCGGAGCTGGTGGGGGAAGTGCTGGCTACCATGCGTACCTTAGCCAATCGCGGCCTGACCATGATTGTGGTAACGCATGAGATTGGCTTTGCGCGTGAAGCCGCCGATCGCGTGGTGTTCATGGATGGTGGCGTGGTGGTGGAACAGGGACCGCCAGAGCAGGTGATTGGCAATCCGCAGCATCCGCGTACCCAGGCGTTTCTCAGCCGCTTTATCTGACGCTGAGATCTCACTCTGTTACAGATTGCAGTTGAGCGTGGTGAATAACTGCGCGTTAATAGTGCTGTCCGTTTTTCGCGAAGGTTGAAAGGTAAAATATGGAAGGTATCAGTATTGCCAAACTGCTGATCATCGGTGCGCTTATCGTACTGCTTTTTGGCACCAACAAGTTACGTTCACTGGGTGGCGATCTGGGTTCCGCAATCAAGGGCTTTAAAAAAGCCATGAAAGATGATGAATCCACCGCAACCAAAAGCAGTGCCGAAGAAACGCCTGCTGAACGCGTCGGCCATAAAGAGTAATCTCTGCGCTGAACGTCAATAAGTGTAAATGTTTATTACGTTAAAAAACCAGACTGCCACAGTCTGGTTTTCGTTTTTAGTGCCAGACAATGTGATGTTCCAGCGGTTCATCCCAGCCTGGCAGATTGCCGCCGTGATCGCCGCTGGCGGTCAGTATGCTGTCAGCGCTGTGCCACTCATCCAGCCATGCTTCGCTGAAGGTCAGCGGCAGAAGAGCGGGCGCAATATCATCCTGCTGCATCGCCAGTTCCATCAGTGCACAATCAATCGCGCTGAGATCGCTGTCATCAATTGGCGTGATAATAGCGGCAGGCTGCGGCAGTACGGTAATCAACTTATTGTAACGGCTGCTGACATGCCCCTGTTCATCGACGAACTCTGCACTGAATACATGCTGTGCCGCGCTTAAATCGGCGGGCTGAGCGAACTGCCAGTGACCCTGTGCGTCGCCCGTTACCACTTCAATCAGCACATTATCGATATAAATAAGCACCTGAGCGCCCGCCGCCAGCGTGCCGCTAAACATTTTCGGCTCACCGCTGTCATCGTAATCCACCGCATAGTCGTGTTGCTGTATGTCGCGCAGCACAGCCACCTCTGGCAGACTCAGCGGCTGCCGGGCTGGGAGCGTGGGGACAGGCGACGGGTGGAGCGTCTGATGTTCAGCGGCATACCATGCCGCAGGCAGCGCGCTGACCAGCGACAGCGCTGGGCTGAGCGCCGGAACCTCAGGCTGGCTGTGCCAGACGCTCTCGCCGGCGGCCGGCTGCGCAGACTCCAGCGGCGGCAGCGCTGGCAGCAACGGCGTTTCATCCGGCGTTACGCTGCGCAGTTCGGTGAACGGCAGTGCGGGCGCGGGCGCAGACGCAGGTTGCGCGCTTTGCGGCAGGTGCAGATGAATTTCGTCGTAGCGGTGGTCGATGCTGATGGCGGTTGCAAGAAACGCCAGTTCGCACGACGCATGGGGCGTCACGAACGGATTGGTGATATCCATGGGCGTGGTGCGCGCTTTTAGCGCATCCAGGCTTTCGCCCGACGCGCCGCTTCGCGGTCTACCAGAGGATGGACCTGACACATCCGCCGCCCGCATAAAATCGAGCTCATCGATATGAAAGGATGATTGCATAATCTGACCTTTATGAAAAAAACACTGAGAAAATAAAAAATAATAAACAGGCTCTTATGGCCTCAGCGGTTAAAGCGACAGATTTGCGACAGGAATTAAGCGGTTTAAGCAAAATTTTGCGATTGCGCCGCAGCAGGGCGCAATCGCGGCAGGAGATTACTTCACTTCCAGGCCTTTCGCCTGCATATCAGCGTGATAGGACGAGCGGACGAACGGACCGCAGGCGGCGTGGGTAAAGCCCATCGCCAGCGCTTCTTCTTTCATCTCATCGAACTCCGCCGGGCTGACGTAACGCTGTACCGGCAGGTGGTGACGGCTTGGCTGCAGGTACTGGCCGAGGGTCAGCATGGTAACACCGTGGCGACGCAAATCGCGCATCACCTCGATGATTTCCGCATTGGTTTCCCCGAGACCGACCATCAGACCGGATTTGGTTGGCACGTCCGGATGCGCTTCTTTGAAACGCTCCAGCAGCTTCAGCGACCACTCGTAGTTGGCGCCCGGACGCACCTGACGATAGACGCGCGGTACGTTTTCCAGGTTATGGTTGAACACATCCGGCGGCGTAGCTGTGAGGATTTCCAGCGCGCGATCCATACGCCCGCGGAAGTCCGGCACCAGCGTTTCAATTTTGATGGTCGGGCTTTTCTCGCGGATGGCGCTGATGCAGTCAGCAAAGTGCTGTGCACCGCCGTCGCGCAGATCGTCGCGGTCCACCGAGGTGATTACCACATAGCGCAGCGCCATGTCGGCAATGGTTTGTGCCAGCTTTAGCGGCTCGTTGGCGTCCGGCGCGTTTGGCCGACCGTGTGCCACATCGCAGAACGGACAGCGGCGGGTACAGATGGCACCGAGGATCATAAAGGTGGCGGTGCCGTGGTTAAAGCATTCGGCAAGGTTAGGGCAGGAAGCCTCTTCACACACCGAGTGCAGGCCGTTTTTACGCATCGCCGCTTTGATGCCCTGAATGCGGCTGGAATCCGCAGGCAGTTTGATCTTCATCCACTCCGGCTTACGCAGGATTTCCTGGCGTTCGGTGACCACGGTTTTTACCGGAATCAGCGCCATTTTGTCGGCATCGCGATACTTGACGCCACGTTCCATCTGAATTGGTTTACTCATAAATCTGCAGGTTCCGGTCGGGATTGCGATTTGAAAGCTTCCTCACTCAAACTGAGAACCAGGCTTTCAACTTTATTTGAAAAAATTGCAAAAATTATATCATCTCGCCGGGGCAGAAGCAGCCGATAAGCCGTGGCGAAAGTTACAATTTTGTAAATGCGCACGTACGGTCAAGGTCAGCACGCGGCCTCATCATGCCATTCCGTGTCGCTAAAGCCGGTCAGGCGCGCGAAATGCTGCACCAGGCGCGGTTGCACGTCCGCCGGCGTGACGCCGGGCCGGAAGGCGCTGATCTGCGTCATCTCCATGCCGGCATAGCCACAGGGATTGATACGCAGGAAGGGCGCCAGATCCATCGCGACATTGAGCGCCAGACCGTGAAACGAGCAGCCTTTACGGATGCGCAGGCCGAGCGAACAAATTTTCGCATCGCCAACGTATACGCCGGGCGCATCCGCACGCGCACGCGCGCTGATGTCGTAATCAGCCAGCGTAGCGATGACCGTCTCTTCCAGTGCGGTGACCAGATCGCGCACGCCCAGCTTGCGGCGTTTAACGTCAATCAGTACATACATCACCTGCTGGCCCGGGCCGTGATAGGTTACCTGGCCGCCGCGATCGCTCTGTACCACCGGAATATCGCCCGGCACCAGCACATGTTCGGCTTTGCCCGCCTGGCCCTGAGTAAACACCGCGGGGTGTTCTACCAGCCAGAGTTCATCGGCGGTGGCGCTGTCGCGCCGATCGGTAAAGTGATGCATGGCATCGGAGACGGGCTGCCAGTCGCGCTGGCCAAGCTGACGAACAAGAAGCGTATTAGCAGACAAAGCAGAAGTCCGGTAGCGAGTGGAGGGCAGAGTATAACGCTGGCAAAGCGGCCTTTACCAGCGTCAGCATTACAGCACCATGCGCACGATTTCGATGTTGCCCAGCTCTTCGTACAGGGTTTCCACCTGTTCGATGTGGGTGGCGTTAATGGTGATCGACACCGAGTGATAATTGCCTTTGCTGCTGGGCTTCACGTCAGGGCTGTAGTCGCCGGGCGCATGACGCTGCACCACTTCAACCACTTGATCAACCAGCTCCGGTTGCGCCAGGCCCATCACTTTGTAGGTAAAAGGCGTCGGGAATTCGAGCAGTTCATTCAGTTTGGTTTTCATATTAACTCCGGTGCATAAAAAACAGGCTCCCGCCGAAGCGGGAGCAATATAGTAGCTTATCTGGGGACGGATTGGCGATTTTTCAAGCGCGCCTTAGCCGAACCAGTGATGGAACATCAGTTTGATGTAATCGATGATGCGGCTGAAGAAACCGCCTTCCTGCACTTCGTTCAGCACCACCAGCGGACGCTGTTCGATGGTTTTACCATCCAGCTGGAAGTTGATGCTGCCCACGACCTGGTTTTTCTGCAGCGGCGCGTGCAGTTCGGTGTTGTTCAGCACGTAACTGGCCTTGAGGTCTTTCATGCGGCCGCGCGGAATGGTCAGGTAGGCATCTTTTTCCACGCCGAGCTGCACGCGATCGCTGTTGCCAAACCATACCGGCTCAGACGCAAACTCTTTGCCCGCCTTCAGCGGTGCCACGGTTTCGAAGAAGCGGAAGCCCCAGGTCAGCAGCTTTTTACTTTCGGTTTCACGGCCTTTGAAGGTGTGACCGCCCATCACCGCCGAGATCAGACGCATCTGGCCTTCGGTCGCTGACGCCACCAGGTTATAGCCGGCGGCTTCGGTGTGGCCGGTTTTGATGCCGTCGACGTTCAGGCTGGTATCCCACAGCAGGCCGTTACGGTTCATCTGGCGGATGTTATTAAAGGTGAACTCTTTCTCTCTGTAGACCGCGTATTCATCCGGCACATCGCGAATCAGCGCCTGGCCAATCAGCGCCATGTCACGCGCCGTACTGTACTGACCGTCAGCATCAAGACCGTGCACGGTCTGGAAATGGGTATTTTTCAGGCCCAGCGCGCCCACGTAGTTGTTCATCAGGTTAACGAATGCGTCCTGACTGCCGGCAACGTAATCGGCCATCGCCACGCAGGCGTCGTTACCGGACTGCAGCACGATACCGCGCGTCAGCTGAGAGACCGGTACGCGATCGCCCGGCTTGAGGAACATCAGCGAGGAGCCTTTGAACACCGGATTGCCGGTTGCCCAGGCATCTTTACCGACGGTAACAATGTCATCCTGATGGATTTTGCCCGCTTTGACCGCCTGGCCGATGACGTAGCTGGTCATCATTTTGGTCAGACTGGCCGGGTCGCGGCGCGCGTCCGCGTTCTTTTCCGCCAGCACTTTGCCGGAGTTATAGTCGATCAGCACGTAAGCTTCGGCATCGATGTCCGGCACGCCCGGAATCATGGTTTTCAGATTAACATCATCTGCAAAGGCAACGTGGCTGAGGGAGAGAGCGACCAGTGATCCCACTGTCAGGCGTTTCAGAAAACGAGAAGGTTTCAGCGTATTCATGTTCAGGACTACAGCATCCGTGGGGTTAAGAGTGAAAAAAGTGCCTTACTATAGCAAAGCTGCCATCGTGCGACATCTGGCTTTATGCCTCAGTGTCAGCAGGCAAGGGCACGGCCCGTCACATTGACGGGCGGGCCGTGGTAATAAAGGAGCTGATCTGCGCTTCAGTGCTCAGACGCTGCTGCAGCGCCGCGGCCTGAGCCCGGCTGCTGAAACCGCCAAGCTGCACGCGGTAGACGTTGCCATTGGCTTCCACCGCGCCGGGTACACCAAAGCGCTGGCCAAGGCTGTCCGCCATCTGCCGGGCGCGAGCGGCATCATTCAGGGCGCCAACCTGTACCACAAAACCGCTGCCGGCATGGGCGCTGGCGTTATGGCTGGCCGGAGCCGGACTCGCTGCCGCAGCCGCAGCCGGTGCGGCAGGGCTGGCGGTAACCGGTGTGGCCGGCGCGCTACCTTCCAGTACGCCGCTGGCTAACGGCTGCGGCGCGCCGAGAAAGCCGCTGCTCTGCACCGGTGCACCGATGTTGCCGTTGCTCTGCAGTGAACTGTTATCCACCGCGCGGACGTCCTGTGCGGCAGGGGCGGGCGCGCTGCTGGCGCCGGTCATCACCATGCCGCCGCTCAGGTCAGGCCGCGCCGGCAGCGCATAGCTCTGTTTGGCCACGGTGGTGCCGATGGTGCCCGGACCGGATACTGAACCGTCTGGTGCTACTTTGATGTAATCCACCCGTACGCGGGTGTTATTGGAAATATTCAGGCGATCGCCCGCGGCGCGCGACAGGTCAATAATCCGGCCCGGCGTGTAAGGGCCGCGATCGTTAACGCGCACCACAATCTGCCGGCCATTGGCCAGGTTGGTGACGCGCACGTAGCTTGGCAGTGGCAGGGTAGGGTGTGCGGCGCTTAACGCGTCCGGATCGTAGGTTTCACCCAGCGCGGTGCGGTTGCCCTGCGCCTCTTCGCCGTACCAGGTTGCCAGACCAACTTCACTGTAGTTGGACGGATCTTTAATCACCCGGTAGGTTTTGCCATTGACGCTGTAGTCCTGGCTGGTAGAGGGATTGATCGGCTCATAGCGCGGCTCCACGCCGGGAATCTCCACCACCGGGCCATTGTAGGCCGGCTGCGGCGGGGCCGTGTTCGTCTGCTGTTCCGGTGTGGAACAGGCAGCCAGTACCAGTGATGCCAGAGCAACCCCAAGCCAGTCCTTACGCATGTGCAGCCTCTTAAACGCTTTTAGATAACATTTTTCGATGAGTGTGGATCGACATCACGATGCCAAATCCGGCCATTAACACAATCAGCGCCGATCCGCCGTAGCTCACCAGCGGCAGCGGCACGCCAACCACCGGTAAGATACCACTAACCATGCCAATGTTAACGAAAACATACACAAACAGAATCAGCATCAGGCCGCCGGACATTACGCGACCAAAGGTGGTTTGCGCGCGTGCGGCAATCACCAGCCCGCGCATGATTAGCAGCAGATAAAGTACCAGCAGCAGCAGGACGCCCACCAGGCCGAGCTCTTCCGCCAGCACCGCGAAGATAAAGTCGGTGTGACGTTCGGGCAGAAACTCCAGCTGCGACTGGGTGCCGTGCAGCCAGCCTTTGCCGCGCAGGCCGCCGGAGCCGATAGCAATCTTGGACTGAATAATGTGGTAGCCGGCACCGAGCGGATCGCTCTCCGGATCGAGCAGCATCATCACGCGGTCGCGCTGATAATCGTGCATCAGGAAGAACCACAGAATCGGGATGAACGCCGCCACCAGCAGCACGGCCACGCCAATCAGCTTCCAGCTCATGCCGGAGAGGAACAGCACAAACAGGCCGGAGGCAGCGATCAGAATGGAGGTACCGAGGTCCGGCTGCGCCGCCACCAGCAGCGTCGGCATGAAAATCAGCACCAGCGCGATGCCGGTGTTTTTCAGCGTCGGCGGACAGACATCGCGGTTGATGAAGCGTGCCACCATCAGCGGCACGGCGATTTTAGCGATTTCCGACGGCTGAAAGCGCACAAAACCAAGATCGAGCCAGCGCTGTGCCCCTTTACTGATGTGGCCGAAGGCATCGACCGCCACCAGCAAAATTACGCAGACAATGTAGAGGTAGGGCGCCCAGCTTTCATACACGCGCGGCGGCACCTGCGCCATCACCAGCATGATGATGGTGCCCATGGCAATCTGCCCGAGCTTGCGCTCCATCATGCCCGGATCCTGGCCGCTGGCGCTCCAGATAACAATGGCGCTGTAGGCCAGCAGGCTGATGATGATCAGCATAAACAGCGGGTCGATATGGATACGCGTCCAGATCGTTCTTTTCTGGGGACTATCGTTCATCGACATCGTTATTCACCTTCGTAGCCGGGCGGCATGGGTGCGGCTTCTGGCAGCACGGTATTGTTGTCGCCCAGCATTATGTGGTCGAGAATCTGGCGCATCACGGTGCCCACCGCCGGGCCGGCACCGCCGTTTTCCAGAATCATGGTGACGGCGACGCGCGGCTTGTCGTACGGCGCGAAGGCGGTCATCAGCTTATGGTCACGCAGCCGTTCGGCAATCTTGTGCGCGTTGTAGGTCTCATTCTCTTTCAGGCCAAACACCTGTGCGGTACCGGATTTCGCCGCAATCTTGTACGGTGCATCGGCAAAGCTTTTATGCGCGGTGCCGTTGGCGCGGTTGGCCACGCCATACATGCCGTCTTTGGCGATCTCCCAGTAGCCGGAATGAATGTCGCCAATCGGCGCATCCGGCGGCTGGCGATACGGCACCATGCTGTTGCCTTCACGGGTGGCGCGCAGCAGGTGTGGCACTTTAATCACGCCGTCGTTAATCAGGATCATCAGCGCTTTGTTCATCTGCACCGGCGTCGCCGTCCAGTAGCCCTGGCCGATACCGACCGGAATGGTATCGCCCTGATACCACGGCTTTTTAAAGCGTTTCATCTTCCATTCGCGCGTCGGCATGTTACCGGGGCTCTCCTGCGGCAGGTCGATACCGGTACGGTGGCCGTAGCCGAATTTGGTCATCCACTCCGACAGGCGGTCGATGCCCATGTCATAGGCCACCTGATAGAAGAAGGTATCCGCCGACTCTTCCAGCGATTTGGTGACGTTGAGGCGACCGTGGCCCCATTTTTTCCAGTCGCGGTAGCGTTTTTCTGAGCCCGGCAGCTGCCACCAGCCCGGATCGAACAGGCTGGTATTACGGTTGATCACGCCGGCGCTGAGCGCTGAGACCGCCACATAAGGTTTAACCGTGGAGGCTGGCGGATACGATGCCTGCAGCGCACGGTTATACAGCGGGCGGTTCTCATCGCCGAGCAGCGCCTTATAATCTTTACTCGAAATACCATCGACAAACAGATTCGGATCGTAACTGGGTGTGGAGACCAGCGCGAGAATCTCACCGGTGCGCGGATCGCTCACCACCACGGCGGCGCGGCTGCCGGTCAGCAGGGTTTCGATGTACTGCTGTAGCTTGAGATCGATGGTTAGCCAGATATCGCGTCCGGCCTGCGGTGACTGCTCATGCAGCTGACGGATCACGCGACCGCGGTTGTTGACTTCCACCTCTTCGTAACCGGTTTTGCCGTGCAGCACATCTTCGTAATAGTTTTCGATGCCGAGCTTACCGATGTCGTGGGTGGCGGCGTAGTTCGGCCATTTGCCTTCTTCATCAAGGCGCTTGACGTCACGATCGTTGATTTTCGAGACGTAACCCACCACGTGCGTCAGCGTCTGGCCGTAGGGATAGTAGCGGCGCTGGTAGCCTTTCACTTCCACGCCCGGGAAACGGTACTGGTTCACTGCGAAGCGCGCGACCTGCACTTCATTCAGGCCGGTTTTGACCGGAATCGAGGTAAAGCGGCGCGAGCGCTTGCGCTCTTTTTCAAACGCATCGATGTCATCGTCGGTCAAATCCAGCACCGGCCGCAGATCCTGCAGCGTCTGCTTCAGGTCATCGACTTTTTCCGGCACCAGCTCGGCCTGGTAAATGGTGCGATTGAGCGCCAGCGGCACACCGTTGCGGTCATAGATGATGCCGCGGCTGGGGGCGACCGGCACCAGTTTGATGCGGTTTTCGTTTGAACGGGTGCTGTAGTCGTCGAAGCGCAGGATCTGCAGATGATACAGATTGACCACCAGCACGCTGGAGAGCAGCAGGATGCCGACAAAGGCCACCAGGGCGCGGCGGACAAACAGTTTCTGTTCGGCAGTGTAATCGCGAAAAGCGTTGCTCTGTAATTTCATCCGCTGCGTTTATTGTCTGGAGGTTGTCAGGCGTTTATTCACGGTGATAAGGGTGATTAGTGGTAATACTCCAGGCACGATACAGGCTTTCCGCCACCAGCACACGCACCAGCGGGTGCGGCAGCGTTAACGCGGACAGTGACCAGCTCTGCTCGGCTGCCGCTTTACACGCCGGTGCCAGGCCTTCCGGCCCACCAATCAGCAGGCTGACATCACGCCCGTCCAGCTTCCACCGCTCTAACTGCTGCGCCAGCTGCGGCGTTTCCCACGGCTGTCCGGGAATATCCAGCGTCACAATGCGGTTGCCTTTGCCCACCGCCGCCAGCATCGCTTCACCCTCTTTTTCCAGAATGCGTTTGATGTCGGCGTTTTTGCCGCGTTTACCGGCCGGCACTTCAGTCAGCTCAAACGGCATATCTTTGGGAAAGCGACGCAGGTACTCCATGAAACCGGTCTGAACCCAGTCGGGCATTTTGGTGCCGACGGCGACAAGCTGCAGTTTCAACGTTTAGCTCCAGAGCTTTTCCAGCTCATACAGCTGGCGGCTCTCTTCCTGCATCACGTGCACGATCACTTCACCGAGATCGACCACAACCCAGTCAGCAGCCGCTTTGCCGTCGACGCCGAGCGGTTTCAGGCCTGCCGCGCGCGATTCCTGCATCACATGGTCAGCGATGGAGGAAACGTGACGGTTGGAGGTCCCGGTACAGATAATCATGCAATCGGTGATGCTGGATTTGCCCTGCACATCAATCGCAACGATGTCCTGGCCTTTGAGATCATCAATCTTATCAATAACGAACTCTTGGAGTGCTTTGCCTTGCAAAAGGTTCCCCTTAAAAACAGGTGATTATGGGCAGGCTGAATGCCCCGGAAAACGCAGCCAAAAATGAAGCGGCGCAGTATAGCACGCGGCGATCAATCGCGATATAAGCCCGCGCGATCGATGTAGTCGATCACCGCCGCCGGCAGCAGATCGGCGCAGTCCAGGCCATGATGGCGGCGCTGGCGAATCTCAGTGGCAGAAATGTCGAACAGCGGCGTATCGGCCAGCCAGATGTGGCCTGCGGGTGCGCGATGCAGCTGCTGCACTTCATGCGCGCGGTGCGCATCCAGCCACTGCTGCATCTCTGGCGTAGCCATCTGCGCGGCGTAGCCTGGACGCTGACAAACCAGCAGGTGACACAGCGACAGCAGTTCCTGCCAGCGATGCCATTTTCCTAACGTTAGCAGAGAATCCTGACCGATGATAAACCCGAGGGGCTGTTGTGCACCGCGCTCGGCGCGCAGGGTTTCCAGCGTGTCCACCGTCCATGACGGCGTGGTGCGCGTCAGCTCGCGCGTGTCGATATCAAACAGCGGACGATCGGCAATGGCGCAGCGCAGCATCGCCACGCGCTGTTGTGCGCTGGCTTTCGGCTGTGGCCGGTGCGGCGGCACATTGTTCGGCAGCAGCGTCACTTTTTGCAGGCCAACCTGCTGCGCCAGCGCGGTGACCGGACGCAGATGCCCGAAATGAATTGGATCGAAGGTGCCGCCAAACAGCGCGTAAAGGTCAGACATCAGTTAAACCCAGCGGAAAATCACGATGGCACAGCAGCAATGACAGCGTCTCCAGCTGCGGCCACAGATTCTGACCGTAGTCCTGCTTCATGGTCAGTTCGAGTTGAGCCAGCAGATGCACCGCTTGCTGCAGCCGTTGCGCATCCAGTCGCTGCAGCGCTTCAGTGAACAGGGCACGGCGGTTCTGCCAGATACGCTGTTGATCCATCAGCGTGCGCAGCGGCTGCTTCGCCTGCTGGCGTTGCAGCTGCAGTAGCGTCAGCAGATCGCGCTGCAGCGTGCGCAGCAGAATCACCACTTCGCTGTCCTCTTTTTGCAGCTGACGCAAAATGTGCAGCGCGCGTTTGCTCTTGCCGGCCAGCAGCGCATCAACCCAGTGAAACGGCGTGAAATGCGCGGCATCGTTCACCGCTTCTTCCACGCGGGGCAGCGTCAGTTTGCCGTCCGGCCACAGCAGCGACAGCCGCTCCAGCGCCTGGGCCAGCGCCAGCAGATTACCTTCATAACAGTAGCAGAGCAGCTGAATTGCCGCGTCATCAATACTCAGCTGCAGGGCTTTCGCGCGGGCGGCCACCCAGCGCGGCAGCTGCGCCTGTTCCGGCGTCTGGCACGGCACCAGCACCGCACTGGCGCTGAGCGCTTTGAACCAGGCGCTGTTTTCCTGCGCTTTGGTCAGCTTCGCCATCCGCAGCACCAGCATAATGTCGCTGTGCAGCAGCGCGGCCAGTTTCACCAGCTGTTCGGCGATGGCGGCATTGGGGCCGTTTTCCGGCAGTTGCAGCGTCAGCGTCTGGCGCTGTGTGAACAGGCTCAGCGACTGACAGCTGGCGAAAATCGCCTCCCAGTCAGTCTGCGCATCAACGCTGACGGAAAAATGTTCGTCGAAGCCCTGCTGAGCGGCGGCAGCGCGGATGGCATCTGCGCTCTCCTGAATCAGCAGGGGTTCATTACCGGTGAGAAAATAACAGGCGCGCAGCCCCTCTCGAAGCTGCGCGCGCAGTTGTTCAGGATAGATCCTGATCATTGCAGACTGGTGGCTGACGAGGAGGGCACTTCCGGTGAGTCCGCGCCTGGCGCAATCACTTCAGGTTGCGGCAGCGTCTCTTTGTTGCTCTCCTGCGCGGCGTGTACCGTCAGCAGCTTACGTACCAGCTGCTCGGCGGCACGCTGACGCATCTCCTGCACAATCATATCCTGCTCGGCATCCTTCGCCAGCGCGGCGTTCGGGTTGTCGAAGAACGAACGGTACACCGTGGTGCTGATCGGATAAATGCCTTTGCCCGGCAGCAACACCTGCGCGCTGACGGTCATCACCAGCGAGTATTCGGCGGTGGTGCCGCTGATGAATACCGACGCGGTATCGCGTCCCTGGCTCTCCGCGCCGAGACGCAGCGTCGGGTATTGCGCACTGGCCGCTTTGCTGTCTTCAACGATTTTGACATCGTTGATGCGCAGCTGCTGACGCACGGTGCGCGCCAGCGGGCCATACGGATCGCCGCTCTGGACGATCAGCGTTTTCATTTCCGGTGGCACCTGCGTGGTGCCGCGCGGATGAAAACCACAGCCGGCAGTGACCAGCACTGCAAGCAGGACAAACAGCCTGATAACGAGTTGTCGCACAGTTCCTCCTGAACTTAACCTACGACCAGGTTAAGCAGTTTGCCAGGGACATAAATCACTTTACGAAGGGTGACGCCATCCAGATATTTCGCCACCAGATGCTCCTGTGCCGCACGCGCCTGCACCTGTTCCTGCGTCGCATCCGGCGCCACGGTAATTTTACCACGCACTTTACCGTTGACCTGCACCACCACCAGCAGCGAATCCTCTACCATTGCTGCTTCATCGGCAACCGGCCAGCTGGCGTCGTCGATGCTGCCTTCGCCACCCAGTGCCTGCCACAGCACGTAGCTGGCGTGCGGGGTGAATGGGTAGAGCAGGCGCGTTACGGCGACCAGCGCTTCCTGCATCAGGGCGCGATCCTGTTCGCTCTCCTGCGGCGCGCGCAGCAGTTTGTTCATCAGCTCCATGATCGCCGCAATCGCGGTGTTGAAGGTCTGACGACGGCCGATGTCATCCGCCACTTTGGCGATGGTTTTGTGCAGATCGCGACGCAGCGCTTTCTGCTCATCGTTGAGCGCGTTGACATCCAGCGCCACGGTCGCGCCTTTAGCCACGTGATCGTATGCCAGCTTCCACACGCGTTTCAGGAAGCGGTTTGCGCCTTCCACGCCTGACTCCTGCCACTCCAGCGTCATTTCCGCCGGGGAGGCAAACATCATGAACAGGCGCACGGTATCTGCGCCGTAGCGCTCAACCATCAGCTGCGGGTCGATGCCGTTGTTTTTGGACTTCGACATTTTGCTCATGCCCGCGTAGATCACTTCGCGGCCCTGATTGTCGATGGCTTTGGTGATGCGGCCTTTTTCGTCGCGCTCGACGTTAACGTCAACCGGAGAAACCCAGTTGCGCTCGCCGTTGGAGCCGACGTAGTAGAAGGCGTCAGCCAGTACCATGCCCTGACACAGCAGACGTTTGGCCGGCTCGTCAGAGTTGACCAGGCCCGCGTCGCGCAGCAGCTTGTGGTAGAAGCGGAAATACATCAGGTGCATGATGGCGTGTTCGATACCGCCCACATACTGATCGACCGGCAGCCAGTAGTTCGCTGCCGCCGGATCCAGCATGCCTTCGTTGTAGTTCGCACAGGTGTAACGCGCGTAGTACCACGATGATTCCATAAAGGTGTCGAAGGTGTCGGTTTCACGCAGCGCCGGCTGACCGTTGACGGTGGTTTTCGCCCACTCCGGATCGGCTTTGATTGGGCTGGTGATACCGTCCATGACCACGTCTTCCGGCAAAATCACCGGCAGCTGATCTTCTGGCGTTGGCATTACGGTGCCATCTTCCAGCGTCACCATCGGAATTGGCGCACCCCAGTAGCGCTGGCGTGACACACCCCAGTCGCGCAGGCGATAGTTCACTTTACGCACGCCGACGCCTTTGGCCGCCAGCGCATCGGCGATGGCATTGAAGCCGGCGTCGTGGTCCAGACCGTCAAACTCGCCGGAGTTGAACAGCGTGCCTTTTTCGGTCATCGCTGCGGCGCTGACATCCGGCGCGGTACCGTCGAGGTTGAGTACCACCGGCTTGATGTTGAGATCGTATTTGGTGGCGAATTCCCAGTCGCGCTGGTCATGACCCGGTACGGCCATCACGGCACCGGTGCCGTACTCCATCAGCACGAAGTTAGCGACCCAGACCGGAATCTCTTCGCCCGTCAGCGGATGGATAGCGTGCAGGCCGGTGGCCATGCCTTTCTTCTCCATCGTGGCCATGTCCGCTTCGGCGACTTTGGTGTTGCTGCATTCAGCAATGAAGTCAGCCAGCGCCGGGTTGTTGACGGCAGCCTGGCGCGCCAGAGGATGACCGGCTGCCACGGCGACATAAGTTGCCCCCATGAAGGTGTCCGGACGGGTGGTGTAAACCGTGACTTTTTCCGCGCTGTTGGCCACGTCAAAGGTGATCTCGACACCTTCAGAACGGCCAATCCAGTTGCGCTGCATGGTCTTAACCTGCTCCGGCCAGTCTTCCAGCTTATCGAGGTCGTTGAGCAGCTCTTCGGCGTAATCGGTGATTTTCACGAACCACTGCGGGATCTCTTTGCGTTCGACTTTGGTGTCGCAGCGCCAGCAGCAGCCATCGATCACCTGTTCGTTCGCCAGTACGGTCTGGTCGTTCGGGCACCAGTTGACTGCGGAGGTTTTTTTGTAGACCAGACCTTTTTCGTACAGTTTGGTGAAGAACCACTGTTCCCAGCGGTAATACTCAGGCTGACAGGTCGCCAGTTCGCGACTCCAGTCATAGCCGAAGCCCAGCAGTTTCAGCTGGTTTTTCATGTATTCGATGTTGTCGTAGGTCCAGGGTGCTGGCGCAGTGTTGTTTTTCACCGCCGCCCCTTCGGCGGGCAGGCCAAAGGCATCCCAGCCAATCGGCTGCAGGACGTTTTTGCCCAGCATGCGCTGGTAGCGCGCAATCACATCGCCAATGGTGTAGTTACGCACGTGGCCCATGTGCAGGCGGCCAGAAGGATAGGGCAGCATAGACAGGCAGTAGTATTTCTCTTTGCCTTCCTGCTCGGTCACTTTGAAGGTTTCGTTTTCGTCCCAGTGCTGCTGGACGCGGGATTCTATCTCTTCCGGGCGGTATTGCTCTTGCATGGCTGCCTGTGGTCCTTGTGAAATCGTTTTTTAAACACTTTTGATCCGCATAGCATACCCATAAGGCCGCCCCTCAACAACAATTGACGCCCTCCGGCGGCGTGATTTGTGCGGAATGCGCCAGCGCTTTCACCCTTTTGCGATTTCCTCTGCGCTAAGCGCAGCAAATATGGCAAAGCGGCTAAACTTAACTCAGCATCCGCAGCGGAAAGGAGAACAAAATGAATAATGTGGCGCAGGAGTATCGTGCAACGGTAGCAGCATTAACCCAGCGGCTGGAGCGTGGCGAGCGTGATGTCGACGCACTGGTCGCCGAGGCGCGTAGTGCGCTGCTGCAGAAACAGACGCTGACCACCGCCGAAGTCGACGAGGTCATGCGCGCGGTGCGGCGCGATTTGCACGAGTTCGCGCTCAGCTATCAGGAATCCAGCGAAGCGCTCGGCGATTCAGTGTTTCTGCGGGTGATCCGTGAAAGCCTGTGGAAAGAGCTGGCCGATATCACCGATAAGAGCCAGCTGGAGTGGCGCGAAGTGTTCCAGGATCTGCGGCATCACGGCGTGTATCAGAGCGGCGAAGTGGTGGGACTAGGCAATCTGGTGTGTGAAAAGTGCGGCTTTACCCGGGCGATTTACACCCCGGAGAGCCTGACGCGCTGCCCGGAGTGCGGCCACGATCAGTTCCAGCGTCAGCCGTTTGAGCCCTGAATTATCACCGTGCTCTGAAGCAAAAAAGTATTGTTGCTGAAGGCGTGCGGACTGTCAGAAGGGAACCTGAACACGCCCGGATCGGCAAAACCCGCATCCCTGCGTGCCTCGACACGCGGCATCCCTGCCGCGTGACGTCCGGCTTAGTTCAGGATCCCTTCTGCCGTAAAAAACAGGTGCGGCGGCAGGCTCCAGGAGGATTCATGCCGGTGCGGCAAGACGCTATGCCTTGCGCAGTCGCGTACCGCATTACAGCAGCAATATATCGATTTTGGTGAAGTGCAGGAGGGGCAAGATAAGCCCTGACTTTGGCGGTCCGTGGACCGCCAGCATTGTGAGTATTAGTGCAGGATTTTCGCCAGGAAGTCTTTGGCACGATCGGACTGCGGATTGCTGAAGAAGTCATCCTTGTTGGTATCTTCAACGATCTTCCCTTCATCCATAAAGATGACGCGATTCGCCACTTTGCGTGCAAAGCCCATCTCGTGCGTCACCACCATCATCGTCATGCCCTCGTTGGCTAACTCCACCATGACGTCCAGCACTTCGTTGATCATCTCCGGATCCAGTGCGGAAGTCGGTTCATCGAACAGCATGGCGATAGGATCCATGCACAGCGCACGGGCGATGGCGACGCGCTGCTGCTGACCGCCAGACAGCTGACCAGGGAATTTCTCCGCATGCGCCGCCAGACCCACGCGCTTCAGCAGGGCAAGGCCCTTGTCGCGTGCGGCAGTTTTGTCGCGCTTCAGCACTTTCACCTGTGCCAGCACCAGGTTATCAATGATGCTGAGATGCGGGAACAGTTCGAAGTGCTGAAACACCATGCCCACTTTGCTGCGCAGTTGGGCGAGATTGGTTTTTTTATTGTTCACCTCGGTACCGTTCACCTGAATGCTGCCCTGCTGCACGGGCTCCAGCCCGTTCACCGTTTTAATCAGCGTCGATTTACCCGAGCCGGACGGTCCGCAGACCACCACTACCTCACCTTTCTTCACTTCGGTGGAGCAGTCGGTCAGCACCTGAAAGTGCCCATACCACTTAGAAACATTTTTCAGGCTAATCATTTAAACCGTCCTTTTTCTTTTCAGATAACTGACCAACAGCGAAGCGCTCAGGCTGATCACGAAGTAGACCAGACCGGCAAACAGAACCATTTCTACCTGGGTACCGTCACGTTCACCGATGGTGGACGCGGTGCGGAAGAAGTCCGCCAGGCTTAACACATACACCAGCGAGGTGTCCTGGAACAGCACGATGCCCTGCGTCAGCAGCAGCGGCACCATGGCGCGGAACGCCTGCGGCAGGATGATCAATTTCATCGACTGCCACTGCGTCATACCCAGCGCCAGCGCCGCGTTGGACTGGCCGCGCGAGATGCTCTGGATACCGGCGCGGATAATCTCCGAATAGTAAGCGGCTTCAAACAGCGCAAACGCCACCATGGCGGAGATCAGGCGGATATCGGTTTTTGGCGACAGCCCAAGCACCTGCTGCAGGAAGCTGGGAACCACCAGATAGAACCACAGCAGCACCATCACCAGCGGTACCGAGCGGAACAGGTTCACGTACAGTTTGGCGAACCAGCGGATCGGGGCGAACGCGGACAAACGCATCACCGCCAGAATGGTGCCCCAGATAATGCCAAACACCACCGCCACCGCCGTGATTTTCAGCGTAATGATCATGCCGTTCAGCAGATAGGGCAGGCTGGGCGGAATCGAACTCCAGTCAAAATCGTACATTATTTGCCTCCCAGGTTGCCGGGCAGGCGGATTTTGCGTTCTACCAGACTCATAATCAGCATGATCACCAGGTTAATACCGACGTAGGCCAGGGTGATAGCGGTGAAAGATTCATAGGCATGCGCCGAGTAATCCAGCAGCTTGCCCGCCTGCGCCGCCAGATCGACCAGACCGATGGTAGAGGCGATGGCGGAGTTCTTCACCAGGTTAAGCATTTCCGAGGTCATCGGCGGCACAATCACGCGGTAGGCGTTAGGCAGCAGCACGTAGCGGTAGGTCTGCGGCAGCGTCAGGCCCATCGCCAGACCGGCGTTTTTCTGGCCGCGCGGCAGCGACTGAATCGCGGCGCGCACCTGCTCACACACGCGTGCGGCGGTGAACAGACCGAGACAGATGGTTGAAGAGAGGAAAAACTGGATGTTCGGGTCCAGTTCAGCCTTAAACCACATGCCGAGCTTCTCCCCGACCAGTTCTGGCGCCACCAGATACCAGAAGAAGAACTGCACGATCAGCGGAATATTACGAAACAGCTCCACGTAGCAGGTGCCAATCGTGGACAGCCAGCGATTAGGCACGGTACGCAGAATGCCAAAGAAGGAACCTACCAGGAAGGCGATAATCCAGGCGCAGCAGGAGACCGCAACGGTCACCTGAAATCCGGACCACAGCCAGCCGAGGTAAGTCGTATTGCCGAACGGAGCCTGCTGTAAAAAGATGCCCCAGTTCCAATCGATACCCATAACGAGCTCCGGTAAAAAAAGGGTAGCGAGGCTACCCATAAGATTGTTGAGCGGTGTCTTGTGTCCTGCTTCAGGGGAACGGCCTGTTACAGTCTGTCTGTCCGCACCGCGTGTTCAGCAATCGAGAGGGCAGCAGTGCCGCCCTTGTTTTCATTGTTAATTCAGAGTGCTTTGTCGTTCGGTGCTTTAAACAGCGCCTGCATATCAGAAGACAGCTCGAAGTTCAGGTTCAGGTTCTTCGGCGGAATTGGCTGTTTGAACCAGGTATCGAACCATTTGGTGGCTTCACCCGACGTCTGCGCTTTGGCGATGGTGTCATCCATCAGCTGTTTAAACGGCGCATCGTCTTTACGCAGCATGCAGCCGTAGGCTTCTTTGGACTGCGGCGTGCCAGTGATTTCCCAGTTATCCGGTTTCTTCGCCTTGGCGCGTTCACCGGCCAGCAGCGCGTCATCCATCATGAAGGCCACTGCGCGACCGGTTTCCAGCGTGCGGAACGAGTCACCGTGATCTTTCGCGCTGATGATGCGCATATCCATTTTCTTCTCGTCATTCAGCTTGCGCAGCAGAATCTCAGAGGTGGTGCCCGAGGTGACGACCACGGTTTTGCCTTTCAGATCGGCGAAGTCTTTGATGTCGCCGCCTTTCTTCACCAGAAGACGCGTACCGATGATGAAGATGGTGTCAGAGAACGCCGCCTGCTGCTGACGCTCTACGTTATTGGTGGTCGAGCCACACTCGAAATCGTAGGTGCCGTTCTGCAGCAGCGGAATACGGTTTTGTGAGGTGATCGGCAGCATTTTGACCTGCAGATCCGGCTTATTCAGTTTCGCTTTGATGGCGGCAACAATGGCGTTGGAGTAGTCCTGCGAATAGCCCACCACTTTCTGCTGATTGTCGTAGTAAGAAAAGGGAACGGATGACTCACGGTGCCCCACGACAATCACGCCACTATCATTGATTTTTTTCAGGGTGCCGGTGAGATCTTCCGCCTGGGCCGCGCCCGCTGCTGCGCCCAACAGCAGAAGCGATAATGCCACTTTGCGAATCTGCATGTTCCTACTCCTTCGTGTGAATGTTGCGCAGAACATAAACTGCGCAGATTGTGATGTTGTGTGTATTTCCTGCTGCTTTTTTAATTATCCCTTAGCGCAACTGCGCGCAGGATAGTGATTAACATAGCGAATTGTTAACGTAATGAAACAAAAAAGTTTGTTTTTTGCGAGCCGCTCCGCACCAATAAGAGGCAAAAAACAGCCTCTGCGCCAATTAAGTGCGCTTCGGTGCCAGATAATGGTGCGCAAACAGGGCATTACGCTGACAAATCACGGAAGTTGCTAAAACCACTGAAATAATTAGCAATGATCGTGCCAGTACGCGGACAGCGGGTAAAAAGGCAGCAGAAAGTGGTGGTGACTAAGGATAAAGGGAGCGGAAAACTGCGCAGAAAAAAAGGCGAAGCCTGCGCTTCGCCTGATGAGAGAAGGCGGGGTATCAGGCGCGGCGGCGTAAAATCGCCAGCACGATGCCCGCCAGCGTCAGCAGCCATACCGGCCAGATACCGACGCGTGCATACGGCGTTTCCCCGCTGGCAGGCGTGACTGTTGCGCTCAGCACTTCGCGGGTGAACTGCGGGATGATGTTCTCCACGTCTCCCTTTGCATTCACCACCGCGGTGACACCGTTGTTGGTTGAGCGCAACAGCGGGCGACCCAGCTCCAGCGCACGCATGCGTGCCATCTGGAAATGCTGCCACGGACCAATCGAATGACCGAACCAGGCATCGTTCGATACCGTCAGCAGGAAGTTGGTGTCCGGACGGAAGTTGGCGCGCACCTGTTCGCCCAGCACGATCTCATAGCAAATGGCGCTGGTGAGGTTGTAACCCGCCACTTTCAGCTGTGGCTGCAGGTAGGCGCCTCGGCTGAACGAGGACATCGGCAGGTCGAAGAACGGAGCCAGCGGACGCAGCAGACCTTCCAGCGGCACAAACTCGCCAAACGGCACCAGATGGTTTTTCTGGTAGCGGTTGCGGCTCTGATAGCTGTAAGGCTGCGCGCCGCCCAGCACAATTACCGAGTTGTAATCGTGATAGCGGTTATCGCTCTCCACGCGCGAATCAACAATGCCGGTGATCAGCGTGCTGCCGCGTGCGCGCAGTTCGTCATCCAGCGCATGCAAAAACGGCTGCTGATTACTCTCCAGATCGGTAATTGCCGACTCCGGCCAGATGATGATTGGCGCTTTGCCGATAAACGGCTGGCTGTATGCGGTATAGACGCGCAGCGTGGTCAGCAGCTGCTGCGGATCCCACTTCATCGACTGCGGAATATTGCCCTGCACCATCGCCACATTGACGCTGCGCTGCGGCAGCGGCTGATACCACTGCAGCATCCGCAGTGGCCACGGTAGCAGCAGCAGCGCGACGGCGATAATCAGGTTTTTCACGCTGCGGTGGTAACAGGCCGAGGCCAGCAGGCCGGCAATCACCATCAGCAGGAAGGTGATGGTTTCCACGCCAGCCAGGGGCGCCAAACCTTTCAGCGGCCCATCGATCTGGCTGTAGCCAAACTGCAGCCACGGAAAGCCGGTCAGCACCCAGCCGCGCAGAAACTCGGTGACCTGCCACAGCGCCGGTGCCGCCAGCGCCATGCGCCACAGCGTGGCCCGTGGCCAGAAGCGGTTCAGCAGCAGGGCAAACAGCAGCGGGTAAAGCGCCAGATAGGCGGCGAGCAGCACCACGAGGAACACATTGACCGGGCCGGGCATGCCGCCAAACGTCGCAATGCTGACGTACACCCAGTTGATGCCGCTACCGAACAGGCCAAAGCCCCAGGCAAAACCGATGCCTGCCGCCTGCGCGCTGCGGCGATCCAGCAACAGTAGCTGCAAACCAGCCAGAGAGAGCAGGGCGGCGGGCCAGAAATCATATGGGGAAAAGGAAAGGGTGCCCGCGGCACCCAGAATTAACGCCAGCAGCAGGCGAACCCGCTGCTGCGAGTAGAGAGAGGCTAATGCCATAAAATTATTCGTCTTCCAGTTGCGGTTGCGGAGAGTCTTCCGGAATTTTCACATGCACCTGGATGATACGGCGGCTGTCAGCCATCGCAACTTTGAATTGGTAACCCTCAATGTCGATGCTTTCACCGCGCGCCGGCAGATGGCCGAATCCCTGCATCACCAGACCGCCAATGGTATCGACTTCGTCATCGCTGAAATCGCTACCAAATACCTCATTGAAATCCTCAATCGGCGTCAGCGCACGCACCGTATAGGTGTGGCGGTTGAGCTGACGGATATCGCGATCTTCTTCGTCGTCATATTCGTCTTCAATTTCGCCGACGATCAGCTCAAGGATATCTTCGATGGTCACCAGTCCGGAGACACCACCGAACTCATCAATGACGATCGCCATATGATAGCGCTGCGAGCGGAACTCTTTGAGCATGCGATCGACGCGCTTGCTCTCAGGCACCACCACGACCGGGCGCAGCACTTTTTCCATGCTGAATGGCTCTGCGCTGCTGCTCATAAACGGCAGCAGATCTTTCGCCATCAGAATGCCTTCAACATGGTCTTTATCTTCGCTGATCACCGGGAAGCGCGAGTGGGCAGATTCAATAATCACCGCCAGGCACTCTTCAAGGCTCTGGTTGCGCTTCAGGGTTATCATCTGCGAGCGCGGGATCATAATGTCGCGCACGCGCTGTTCGGCAATATCCAGCACCCCTTCCAGCATGTCGCGGGTGTCCTGGTCGATCAGCTCTTTTTGCTCAGAATCGCGGATCAGCCCCAGCAGTTCGTCACGGTTTTTGGGTTCGCCGTGGAAAAGCTGATTGATTAACAGGGAGAAAAAACCCTTTTTACTACTGGGTGCGTCGTTGTTTTGAGAATGGTCGTCGCTCATGGCGTTTTTATTTAGTTCTCTCGAATGAGGGAAAGGAACTGCCGGCATCCTCGCCAGCAGCGCAATGTCCTGAACCGGCGGTTCAGGCGTCTTCTTTTTCCGAAATGTACGGATCGGGATAGCCAAGAGCAAGCATTATCTCGGTCTCGAGCGCTTCCATCTCTTCAGCTTCCTCGTCTTCAATATGGTCATAACCCAGCAGATGCAGCGTGCCGTGAACCACCATGTGTGCCCAGTGCGCTTCAGGGCTTTTGCCCTGCTCGGCGGCTTCCTGCTCAACAACCTGACGACAAATAATCAGGTCGCCCAGCAGCGGCAGCTCAATGCCCGGCGGTGCTTCAAACGGAAACGACAGCACGTTAGTCGGCTTATCTTT
Source organism: Pantoea dispersa (assembly GCF_019890955.1). Taxonomy (NCBI): domain Bacteria; kingdom Pseudomonadati; phylum Pseudomonadota; class Gammaproteobacteria; order Enterobacterales; family Erwiniaceae; genus Pantoea; species Pantoea dispersa. The sequence continues at coordinate 2,829,611 of NZ_CP082346.1, read as the reverse complement.
GCCGCGATAAGTCAGATTTAGCTCATGACTCTCCGCTTCATCGACCAGCCGTATCGTGACTTCACTCTCAGGCTGAAACGGCGTGACCGCCGCCTCCAGCCAGTGCTGAAACGCCGCTTCTGCGGGCAGGCCGTTTTCATCGGCACACGCCAGCTGCAAATCTAAAATCACCGTGCTCATGAAGGCTCCTGCGGCGTCGGCTGGCTGGCAGTTTGTGCCGCCTGCGCCTCACGCTTACGCTCTTCCGCCAGTTTATCACGGCGTTTCTGGTCTGCTTCTTCCCAGGCTTCATAAGCATTAACAATGCGTGCGACCACCGGATGACGCACCACGTCTTCGCTGTGGAAAAAGTTGAAGCTGATCTCTTCCACATTGGCCAGCACTTCAATGGCGTGGCGCAGACCGGATTTGGTGCTGCGCGGCAGGTCAATCTGCGTCACGTCACCGGTAATCACCGCTTTGGAGTTGAAGCCGATACGCGTCAGGAACATCTTCATCTGTTCGATGGTGGTGTTCTGGCTCTCATCGAGAATCACGAATGCGTCGTTCAGCGTACGGCCGCGCATGTAGGCCAGCGGCGCGACTTCAATCACGTTGCGCTCCATCAGCTTCTCGACGCGCTCGAAGCCCAGCATTTCAAACAGGGCGTCATACAGCGGACGCAGGTAAGGATCGACTTTCTGACTGAGATCGCCGGGCAGGAAGCCGAGCTTTTCGCCGGCTTCGACCGCCGGACGCGTCAGCAGAATACGGCGAATCTCCTGCCGCTCCAGCGCATCCACTGCGGCGGCGACCGCCAGATAGGTTTTCCCGGTCCCGGCCGGCCCAATGCCGAAGGTGATGTCGTGATCGAGAATATTGGCGATGTACTGCGCCTGGTTTGGCGTACGCGGTTTAATCACGCCGCGCTTGGTCTTGATGTTTACCGCTTTACCGTACTCCGGCACGCTGTCGGCCGTCTGCTCCAGCACGCGACTCTCTTTGATCGCCAGATGGATCTGATCCGGTTCAATGTCGGGGATCTGGCCGCGCACCGGCGCGGTATCAACATACAGCGAACGCAGAATATTGGCGGCCGCCTCGACACTCAGCGCGCGGCCGACCAGCTTAAACAGGTTGTCGCGGCGATTAATCTCAATGCCCAGACGGCGCTCCAGCTGTTTTACGTTGTCATCAAACGGACCGCACAGGCTCATCAGTCGACGATTGTCTGCCGGTTCAAGGGCGATTTCACGAGTTTCGATATTCAAATGAATCCTTTGGGTCACTCAGGGCCAGTTGAAAGAAATAGCAGATACCGTACGCCAGGCGTCAGCATCTTTACGGAATTATTTATGGGGTCGCGCCCGGGCGCAAGCTTCAGGGGAGATATTTGGGCGGCAGCTGCGGAAAGCAAGGGCTGCGGGATGAAACAGGCGACAGCGCGTTGTGCGCTGTCGCTCAGTAATCGCGGTCTCAAGGTTGATACAGGCCCACGCCGATCTCATCCTCTTTACGCGTACGCGCAATCACCGATGCCGGACTCTCCGCGACGCGCAGGCCCATCTCCTCTTCGGTGCGAACCACGACGCCACGCAGCGAATTGGTATAAACATCGACGATTTCGACATCAACAAATTTACCGATCATGCGCACGTCGCCTTCAAAGTTGACTACGCGGTTGTTTTCGGTACGGCCGGTCAGCTCCATCACATTCTTACGTGAGGTACCTTCCACCAGAATACGCTGAACGGTACCAAGCATGCGACGGCTCCATGCCATCGCCTGCTGATTGATGCGATCCTGCAAAATGTACAGACGCTGCTTCTTCTCCTCTTCCGGCACGTCGTCCGGCAGATCGGCCGCTGGCGTCCCCGGACGCGCCGAATAGATAAAGCTGAAGCTGGTGTCGAAATTAACTTCGCCGATGAGCTTCATGGTCTGCTCGAAATCCTGCTGGGTTTCGCCCGGGAAGCCAATGATGAAATCTGAACTGATCTGGATATCCGGGCGCGCGGCCACCAGCTTACGAATAATCGCTTTGTACTCCAGCGCAGTGTGCGCTCGCTTCATCAGCGTCAGAATACGATCGGCACCGCTCTGCACTGGCAGGTGCAGGAAGCTCACCAGCTCCGGCGTATCACGATAAACGTCGATGATGTCGTCAGTGAACTCAATCGGATGGCTGGTGGTGAAACGAATCCGGTCAATTCCGTCAATCGCGGCCACCAGACGCAGCAGCTCGGCAAAGGTACAAATCTGGTCGTCAAAGGTCGCGCCGCGATAGGCGTTGACGTTCTGCCCCAGCAGATTCACTTCACGCACGCCCTGCGCCGCCAGCTGGGCAACTTCCAGCAGGATGTCATCGCAGGGACGACTTACTTCCTCGCCGCGCGTATAAGGCACCACGCAGAAAGTGCAATATTTATTGCAGCCTTCCATGATCGAGACAAAAGCCGTAGGCCCTTCAGCACGCGGCTCCGGCAGGCGATCAAACTTTTCGATTTCCGGGAACGAGACGTCAACAATCGGGCTTTTGCTGCCGCGCACCTGATTAATCATCTCCGGCAGACGATGCAGCGTCTGCGGGCCAAAAACGATGTCCACGCACTGCGCGCGCTGGCGAATTTTATCGCCTTCCTGCGAAGCCACACAGCCGCCCACGCCAATAATCAGCTCAGGATTCTTCGCCTTCAGCTTCTTCCAGCGTCCCAGCAAGTGAAACACTTTTTCCTGCGCCTTCTCACGGATGGAGCAGGTATTCAGCAGCAGTACGTCTGCGTCTTCGGCTTCCTCCGTCAGGGTATAGCCGTGCGTGCTGTTCAGTAGGTCAGCCATCTTCGATGAATCATATTCGTTCATCTGACAGCCCCAGGTTTTGATATGCAGTTTTTTGGTCATTGAACTAGCCATTGATTCTGAGCAGAGAAGTGCAGGGCGCGTATTGTAATGCTTTGGCGCGGGTGTGACCAGCATGCCCGTCATACTTCGCACGCCAGGTGCGTTGGCTGCGCGCGGCTCCCCCGGTCACTTACTGATGTAAGCTCCCGGGATGATCCTTGCTTGCCGCCTTCCCGGCGCACGAATTATTTAGGGCATGATGCCCGGTTATATTTCGCACGCCAGGTGCGTTGGCTACGCGCGGCTCCCCCGATCACTTACTGATGTAAGCTCCCGGGGAGATCCTTGCTTGCCGCCTTCCCGGCCTACGAATTATTTAGGGCATGATGCCCGGTTGTATTTCACACGCCAGGTGCGTTGGCTGCGCGCGGCTCCCCCGGTCACTTACTGATGTAAGCTCCCGGGGAGATCCTTGCTTGCCGCCTTCCTGGCGCACGAATTATTTAGGGCATGATGCCCGGTTATACTTCGCGCGGCTGAGCCGTCTGAAGCACAAGGTTAGCAGGGCTTTTCTGCTGGTGTGGTAAATTTCCGGTACACTTTGCCACATAGAGTGCTGCCGCAAGGCGTCACGGCAATCAGAAGGATAAGAGTCAATGCAGGATTCACAGTTTGATGTGGTGGTGGTGGGCGGCGGCATGGTCGGTGCCGCGCTGGCCTGTGGTCTGGCGCAACAGCAGTTTCGCGTGGCGGTGATTGAGCGTGCCGAACCGGCCGCGTTTGACGCCAGCCTGGCGCCGGATATACGCATCTCCGCCATTGGTGCGTCATCGGTGGCGCTGCTGCGCCAGCTCAATGTCTGGCCGCGTGTCCAGGCGATGCGCAGCGCGCCCTACCGCAAGCTGGAAACCTGGGAGTGGCAAAGCGCACACGTCACCTTCGACGCCGCTGCACTGGGCATTCCCGAGCTGGGCTATATGGTGGAAAACAGCGTGCTGCAGCGCGCGCTGTGGGAGCAGATGCAGCAGGATGGCGTAACGCTGCTGTGTCCGGCCTCACTGCAGGCGCTGCAGGCGCACAGCGGCGGCTGGCAGCTGCAGCTGGATGACGGGACCACGCTGGATAGCCAGCTGGTGGTGGGGGCCGATGGTGCTAATTCGCGCGTGCGCCAGCTCGCGGGTATCGGCGTGCGCGGCTGGAACTATGCGCAATCCTGCATGCTAATCAGCGTTGAGTGTGAACACGAGGCCGGCGATGCCACCTGGCAGCAATTTACGCCGGACGGACCGCGCGCGTTTCTGCCGCTGTTCGATCGTCACGCTTCGCTGGTGTGGTACGACGCGCCGGCGCGGATCCGTCAGCTGCAAAATCTGCCGCTCAGCCAGCTGGCCAAAGAGGTGCAGGCTAATTTCCCGGCGCGCGTCGGCCGCTTCGAGGTGAAGAACGCGGCGTCGTTCCCGCTGGTGCGCCGCCATGCCACGCGCTATGTGCTGCCGGGCCTGGCGCTGGTCGGTGATGCTGCACACACCATCAATCCGCTGGCCGGGCAGGGGGTTAATCTCGGCTACCGCGATGTGGATGCGCTGATTGATACGCTGGTGGACGCGCGCAGTCAGGCGCAGCGCTGGTCATCGCTGCCGGTTCTGCAGCGTTATCACCGTCAGCGCTACAAAGATAATTTGCTGATGCAGGGCGGTATGGATCTGTTCTACTTCGCCTTTAGCAACGCGCTGCCGCCGCTGCGTGTGGTGCGTAACCTTGGACTGATTGCGGCAGAGAATGCTGGCGTGCTCAAGCGTCAGGTGCTGCGTTACGCGCTGGGGTTGTAACACACCGGGCGCCGCAATCGTGGTGGCGCCATCTGTTGTATAAGGTGTGAAATTCAGTAACGACAAAAACAACAAAGCCCGCAAAAGCGGGCCTGTTGTGCAATTTGGCTGGGGTGCAGGGATTCGAACCCCGGAATGCCGGAATCAGAATCCGGTGCCTTACCGCTTGGCGACACCCCAATAGGTGTTTGGTCAAATTGTCTTTGTATGGCTGGGGTGCAGGGATTCGAACCCCGGAATGGTGGAATCAGAATCCACTGCCTTACCGCTTGGCGACACCCCAATTTGTTTGGTGGCTACGACGGGAATCGAACCTGTGACCCCATCATTATGAGTGATGTGCTCTAACCGACTGAGCTACGTAGCCAGATTGTACTGCTTTACTGCGCCCGATGATGGCTGGGATACCTGGATTCGAACCAGGGAATGCCGGTATCAAAAACCGGTGCCTTACCGCTTGGCGATATCCCATTCGTCGACTCGTATCCACGAGAGTGCATCGGATTGGCTGGGGTACCTGGATTCGAACCAGGGAATGCCGGTATCAAAAACCGGTGCCTTACCGCTTGGCGATACCCCATCCGGCTGCCGAAGACTGAAATGGTGCGGGAGGCGAGACTTGAACTCGCACACCTTGCGGCGCCAGAACCTAAATCTGGTGCGTCTACCAATTTCGCCACTCCCGCAAAAAGATGGTGGCTACGACGGGAATCGAACCTGTGACCCCATCATTATGAGTGATGTGCTCTAACCAACTGAGCTACGTAGCCATCTTTTTTCGCGTTACCTTCATCGGCGTTGCGGGGCGCATTATGCGTATTGAGCTTTGTAGCGTCAACAAATTTTTTGCCGTTTTTTGCCTTAACGCGCCTGTTTGTCTGGCTTGTAACCAGGCTGATGATTTATTCGGCAATTTTCGATCGTATCCGCGTCAGATGCAAGAAAAAGGGGCCACAATGGGCCCCTTATACGCATAAAGAAAATGCTTATTTGTACGCTGACTGATGCACGCCTACCGCACGGCCAGACGGATCGTCCATCGATTTAAACGCTTCATCCCACTCAATGGCTTTCGCTGACGAACAGGCCACGGAGGGACCGCCCGGCACGCACTCTGCCGCGCTTGGCAGTGGGAACAGCTCCTCAAAGATTTCGCGGTACAGATACGCTTCTTTCGAGGTTGGCGTGTTGTGCGGGAAGCGGAAATGCGCGGTCGCCAGCTGCTGCTCGCTAATCTGCTTCGCCGCCACTTCTTTCAGCGTGTCAATCCAGCTGTAGCCTACGCCATCAGAGAACTGCTCTTTCTGACGCCATGCTACGCTCTCCGGCAGGTAAGAGGAGAAACATTCACGCAGAATGTGTTTTTCCATTTTGCCGTTGCTGCCGCACATTTTGTCTTCCGGGTTGATGCGCATCGCGACATCAAGGAATTTCTTATCAAGGAACGGCACACGTGCTTCCACGCCCCACGCCGACATCGCTTTGTTAGCGCGCGCGCAGTCAAACATGTGCAGTGCCAGCAGTTTACGCACGTTTTCTTCGTGGAACTCCTGGGCGTTCGGTGCCTTGTGGAAGTAGAGGTAACCGCCAAACACTTCATCCGCCCCTTCACCGGACAGCACCATTTTGATGCCCATCGCTTTGATTTTACGCGACATCAGATACATTGGTGTCGACGCGCGAATGGTGGTCACATCGTAGGTTTCGATGTGGTAAATCACATCGCGGATCGCATCCAGACCTTCCTGCACGGTGAAGTGAATTTCATGATGCACGGTACCGAGGTGATCGGCCACCGCCTGCGCCGCTTTCAGATCCGGCGATCCTTCCAGACCGACGGCAAACGAGTGCAGCTGCGGCCACCATGCATCGCTCTTGTCCTGATCTTCCACGCGTTTGGCGGCATAGCGCTTGGTCACCGCAGAGATGATGGAAGAGTCGAGGCCGCCGGACAGCAGCACGCCGTACGGTACGTCTGACATCAGGTGGCTTTTCACTGACTCTTCCAGCGCGTGCTTCAGGCCAGCGGCATCGGTGGTGTTATGCGCCACGGCGGCAAAATCCATCCAGTCACGCTGCCAGTAACGACGGATTTCGCCATCGGTGCTGGAGAGGTAGCTTCCCGGCGGGAACTCTTTGATGCTGCGGCACACCGGCACCAGCGCTTTCATTTCAGAAGCAACATACAGGTTGCCGTGCTCATCGTTGCCCATATAGAGCGGAATAATACCGATGTGATCGCGGCCAATCAGATACTGCTGTTTGACGCTGTCCCACAGAATGAAGGCGAACATGCCCTGCAGGTCGTCGAGGAAATCGAGGCCTTTTTCCTGATACAGCGCGAGGATGACTTCGCAGTCTGAACCGGTCTGGAACGCGTAGCGATCGCTCAGTTCCGCGCGCAGCGCCTGGTGGTTATAAATTTCGCCGTTAACAGCCAGTACGTGGGTGTGATCCGCGTTGTACAGCGGCTGGGCGCCGTTGTTCACGTCAACGATGGACAGGCGCTCGTGCACCAGAATGGCTTTCTCATCAGCGAAGACACCTGACCAGTCCGGGCCGCGGTGACGCATCAGACGGGAACATTCCAGCGCTTTCTTGCGCAGTTCAACAGGATCGGTCTTCAGATCCAGCACACCAAAAATCGAACACATAACTGACTCCTGATCTCACCCTGTGGCGATGTTATTGACTTGTTTGTCCGGCAGCCTGCGCTGCGTGATGTATAAGAAAATGCGCTAATTGATGGTGGTAACGCAAGCAAAATCACCAAATACTGATAAAAAGATTGTTGGTGTGAATTAATGTTGAGTTTTATTCAAAAAATTAGCGATTAAATTAGATGTCGTCTAATGAATTGTCAGGAGTGATGGTTTTGTGCGCAACCGATGAGGCCGCGTCAGCGGCTGAATCACAGCGGTATGCCAGACACATAAAAAAGCCCTGCACACCGTAACGGCGTGCAGGGCCATAAGCAGACAGCATGACGCTAATCAGAACAGGTCGATATCAGCCACGGAAGGGTAGATCCAGTCCGGACGGAACGGCATGGCGTCGATATCGCTCAGCGTAGAGACGCCGGACAGCACCAGAATGGTTTCCAGACCGGCCTGGAAGCCAGCCAGAATATCGGTGCGCAGGTTATCGCCCACAATCACCGTCTCTTCTGAATGCGCATGCATTTTATTCAGTGCGGCGCGCATGATGTAAGGGCTGGGCTTACCGACATAAAACGGTTTGCGGCCGGAGATAGTTTCGATACCGGCACAGAGCGCGCCACAGGCCGGCACAAAGCCGCGTGCGTGGGTATCAGGATTGGTCGCGATAAAACGCGCACCGTTAGCCACAAAGAAGGCGGCTTTATGCATCATTTCCCAGTTAAACGAACGCGTCTCGCCGACAATCACGAAATCCGGGTTGACGTCAGTGATGGTAAAACCGGCTTTATACAGTTCATGAATCAGTGCGCCTTCACCAATCACGTAGGCTTTTTTGCCCTCCTGACGACGCAGGAAATCCGCGGTGGCCATGGCGGAGGTGTAAAACACCGAATCCGGGATGTCGACGCCGGCGTTGGCAAAGCGGTTGGCCAGATCCTGCGCGGTTTGTGACGGATAGTTGGTCAGTACCACCAGCGGCATCTCTTTTTCCAGAATGCGCTGCAGGAATTCGTTTGCGCCTTTCACGGCGGTATTGTCGTGCATCAACACGCCGTCGATGTCACAGATTACGCTTTTGATGGTCATAGATGGCTTCCGGTCGGGCCTGCCAGCCGGCAGGCTTTCTATTATTCTTCCAGCAGGTGCTGCAGCAGAATGCCATTCAGCATAGCGCGTTTTGCCAGCGCGAAAGCGCCAATTGCCGAACGATGGTCTAGCTCAGACCGCACCACGGGCAGATTTTTGCGAAACGCGTTCAACGCCTGGGTGTTAATGCAGCCCTCAATCGCCGGGAACAGCACTTTATCGGCATCGGTAATTTCGCCGGCCAGCACCACTTTTTGCGGGTTAAACAGGTTAATGGCGATAGCGATCGCTTTGCCGAGATAGCGGCCAACGTACTCGATCACTTCGCAGGCCAGCGCGTCGCCCTGATTGGCGGCGCGGCAGATTTGCGGCATCTGGCAATCATCCAGCGTCAGGCTGCTGGGATAACCCTGATTGAGCAGGTGGCGCACGCGGTTCTCAATCGCGCCATTGGCGGCAATGGTTTCGAGGCAGCCAAAGTTGCCACAGTGGCAGCGTTCGCCGAGCGGATCGACCTGAATATGACCAATCTCACCCACGTTGCCATTGCTGCCGAGGAAAATGTGGCCGTTCGCGATGATGCCGGCGCCGGTTCCGCGGTGTAAACGCACCAGAATGGAGTCTGCACAGTCGCGGCTTGCACCGAAATAGTGCTCAGCCAGCGCCAGGCTGCGGATATCGTGCCCGACAAAACTGGTGACGTTAAAGCGTTTTTTCAGGCTCGCCACCAGCGGCCAGTGGCTAACGGCAATGTGCGGCATGTAGCGAATGATGCCGTTAATCGGGTCGACCAGCCCCGGCAGGATCACCGCGATAGCGATCAGCTCATGAATTTTACGCTGGTGCGTGCTCATAAAGGCACTGATGGCGTTGAACAGCGCGTTCTCCAGCGTCTCCTGGGTGCGCTCCGGCAGCGGATAATCTTCCTGCGCCAGCGATTTTCCGCTGAGATCGAACAGCGTCAGCGTGGCATCGTTACGCCCCAGGCGCACGCCGATGGTATGAAAATGGCGGGTTTCGGTGATGATGGAGATGGCGCGGCGCCCACCGGTGGAGGCCTGTTGCTCCACCTCTTTGATGAGGCCGCGTTCGATAAGCTGACGGGTAATTTTGGTGACGCTGGCGGGCGCAAGCTGGCTGAGTTCGGCAATCTGAATACGCGAAATCGGCCCCTGTTGATCAATCAGCCGGTAAACAGCTGCACTGTTAAGTTGTTTGACAAGATCGACATTTCCTATTTGAGTCTGGCCGCCAGTGGTCATTCAGTACTTACTCGCTGAGGACGTTGTCTCCGTTGACGAACGTCTTAGTGATTTGATAATCGCGGGTAAAGACAGTGAGGTTGGCGACTTTTCCTGCTTCCACCGTACCAAACTGCCTTTCCACACCCATTGCCCTTGCCGGATACAGGGTCGCCATGCGCAGCGCTTCGTCCAGCGCGATACCACAATGTTCCACGCTATTCTGCACCGCTTCAATCATTGTCAGCGCAGATCCGCTCAGGGTACCGTTCTCATCTACGCACAGGCCGTCGCGATAGTATATTGTTTTACCTGCAAAAATGAATTGATCAATCGACGCACCGGCCGGCGCGGTGGCATCGGTCACCAGCACCAGTTTGTCGCCTTTGATTCGTTTTGCATTGCGCACGTTAGCGTAATTGACATGTAAACCGTCTGCAATAATGCCGCAGTATACATCAGGCGAATCAAACAGCGCACCGATAAGACCTGGCTCACGACCGCTAAAGGCGCTCATGGCGTTATACAGGTGGGTGGCAAAGGTGACGCCCGCGCTGATGCCCGCTTTGGCTTCGGCATAGGTGGCATTGGAGTGACCAGATGACACAATAATCCCGGCGTCACGCAGCTGGCGAATCACCGCGCTGCCCGCATTTTCCGGCGCCAGCGTAACTTTGGTGATGACGTCAGCGTTGGCGCACAGGAAATCCACCAGTTCCGCATCCGGCAAACGAATCAGCTGCGGATTGTGAGTACCTTTCTTCTCTTTATTCAGCCACGGACCTTCCAGATGCAGGCCCAGCGCCTGATTCTGATGCTTCGCCAGGTAAGCACGCATGGTTTCAATTGCGCGCTTCATCAGTTCATCACTGCTGGTAATCAGCGTCGGTAAATAGCTGGTGCAGCCGGATTTTTCATTGGCACGCTGCATGATCTCCAGCGTTTCCACGCTCAGGGCATTGATGTCGTCGTTGAACTGCACGCCGCCGCAGCCGTTGAGCTGCAGGTCGATAAATCCGGGAGCGATGAACGCACCAGCCACATCCTGTTGTGGAATCGCGGCGTCCAGCGCATCGCGCGGGCAGACACGCTCAATCAGGCCATTGGCAATCACCACGGCGTGATTGTCCAGAACTTCATGACCGGTAAAAATCCGGCCGTTAACTAATGCGTACATCATCTCTTCTCCCGGCTGAACCTGCTGCGCTTAACAGCAGGCTTTCTACAACGTGTTGTTACACACCCTTCATATTTTCCGCTTCCAATTCGCGGAAATATTTCACGGTTTTCACTTTCAGTTCCATGGTGGCTGGCTCATCACACACCACCACCGCTTTCGGGTGCAGCTGCAGGCAGCTGATGGTCCACATGTGGTTGACGTTACCTTCTACCGCCGCCTGCAGCGCCTGGGCTTTGACGTGGCCGGTCACCAGAATCATCACTTCTTCCGCATCCAGCAGCGTGCCGACGCCCACGGTCAGGGCATATTTAGGCACCTGATCAACATCGCCGTCGAAGAAACGCGAGTTCGCCACACGGGTGTCGTGCGTCAGGGTTTTAATGCGGGTGCGGGAAGAGAGCGAAGAAGCCGGTTCGTTGAACGCAATGTGGCCATCGTTGCCGACGCCGCCCATAAACAGGTGGATTTTACCCAGTGCGCGGATCTTCTCTTCGTATTGGCGACATTCTGCGTCAATATCTTCGGCATTGCCATTCAGAAGATTGATATTTTCTGGTTGAATATCAACGTGATCGAAAAAGTTACGGTACATAAAGCTGTGATAGCTTTCCGGATGCTCTTTCGGCAGACCGACATACTCATCCATATTGAAGGTGATCACGTGTTTGAAACTAACCTGGCCCGCTTTATGCATCTCGATCAGGTGCTTGTAGGCTTCCAGCGGCGTACCGCCGGTTGGCAGTCCCAGCACAAAGGGACGGTCTGCGCTGGGTTTAAAGGCATTGATGCGATTAACGATATGGCGTGCAGCCCATTTACCCACCTGGGTCGGTGTGGCCAAAGGGATCAGTCTCATGTCTTCACCTCAGTTAAGATTGGAAAGTTAGGGTCGCGTTTACTGCTGCAGCTGGCTGCTTATAGGGTAACCCGTTTGCGCGCTCGCGGCGTTGGAAAAGTGCGACCTGATATTTTTCATCATAAAATAAGTTTGTGGTGGTGGCTAGCATTTCGCAGTGAAAAACGTCCATTTTGGTGATTAAAGTCACAGTTACACTGGTTTTAATTTGCGAGGCGAATTAATTTATCTTTACACTGCGCCTCGTGGTGAAGTGTGTCATCAAGGTACCGGGTGCCGGGATAATAAAATCAACCCGCATCACGGCAAAACGCCAGTCTCATAGGGGGAGAATAAGGTGAGTATTTTAGGATATCTGCAAAAGGTCGGCCGCGCGCTTATGGTGCCGGTAGCGACCCTGCCGGCAGCGGCAATCCTGATGGGGGTAGGTTACTGGATCGATCCGGACAGCTGGGGCGCAGGCAATGCGCTGGCAGCACTGCTGATCAAATCGGGTTCTGCCATCATCGACAACATGTCCGTGCTGTTCGCCATTGGTGTGGCTTACGGCATGTCAAAAGATAAAGACGGTGCAGCGGCATTAACCGGCTTTGTAGGTTTCCTCGTAGTTACTACCCTGTGTTCACCCGCCGCGGTGGCCATGATTCAGAAAATGCCGGTGGAGCAGGTTCCTGCCGCCTTCGGTAAAATCAATAACCAGTTTGTCGGCATCCTGGTGGGCATTCTCTCGGCGGAAGTCTATAACCGCTTCAGCCACGTTGAGCTGCCTAAGGCGCTGTCGTTCTTCAGCGGTCGCCGTCTGGTGCCGATCCTGGTTTCCTTCCTGATGATTGTGGTCGCCTTCATCCTGATGTACGTCTGGCCGATCATTTTCGGCGGTCTGGTGAGCTTTGGTGAGCACATTCAGAAACTGGGCTCGGTCGGTGCGGGCGTGTACGCCTTCTTTAACCGTCTGCTGATTCCGGTTGGCCTGCACCACGCGCTGAACTCGGTGTTCTGGTTCGACGTGGCGGGCATCAACGACATTCCGAAATTCCTGGGCGGCGCGCAGTCTATCGCCAACGGTACCGGCATTCCGGGTATCACCGGTCGCTATCAGGCGGGCTTCTTCCCGATCATGATGTTCGGTCTGCCGGGTGCGGCGCTGGCAATCTATCACTGCTCACGTCCGGAAAACCGCGCCAAAGTCGGTGGTATCATGCTGGCAGCGGCATTCGCCGCCTTCTTCACCGGCATCACCGAGCCGCTGGAATTCTCCTTCATGTTCGTGGCGCCGGTGCTGTATGTCATCCACGCCGTGCTGACCGGTATTTCGGTCTTCATCGCTGCCAGCATGCACTGGATTGCCGGTTTCGGTTTCAGTGCCGGTCTGGTGGACATGGTGCTGTCGACGCGTAACCCGCTGGCCGTGCACTGGTGGATGCTGATCCCGCAGGGTCTGGTGTTCTTCGTCATTTACTACGTGGTGTTCCGCTTCACCATTCAGAAATTCAACCTGCTGACGCCGGGCCGCGAGCTGGCTGCCGGTGATGAGACAGACGGCTACGACGTCAACGTTGATCATAGCAGCAACGGTGAGAGCGAAACCGAATCTCTGGCACGTCGCTACATCGGCGCGGTGGGCGGTTCTGACAACCTGACCAACATCGACGCCTGCATTACCCGTCTGCGTCTGAATGTGAAAGACTCGGCGCAGGTGAATGAGAGTGTGGCCAAACGCCTCGGTGCTTCTGGCGTGATCCGCCTTAACAAGCAGAGCGTGCAGATCATTGTTGGTACGCAGGCCGAAAGCATTGCGACCGCGATGAAAACCGTACTGAGCAAAGGCCCGGTGGCCGGCGCAGCGGCACCAGCAGCGGCAACAACCGCCGCGCCTGCGGCTGCTCAGCCCCAGGCCGTGCGCAACAGCGAGAAAAAGGTGATTGCAACGCTGCTGGCACCGGTCAGTGGCGAAGTGGTAGCGCTGGAAAACGTGCCGGATGAAGCCTTCGCCAGCAAAGCGGTAGGCGATGGTCTGGCGATCAAACCGAGCGATAAAACTGTCGTCGCGCCGGTGGCGGGTACCGTGGTGAAAATCTTCAACACCAACCATGCATTCTGCCTTGAAGCCGAAAATGGCGTCGAGATTGTCGTGCACATGGGTCTCGATACCGTCGCGCTGGAAGGTAAAGGGTTTACCCGTCTGGTGGAAGAGGGCGCAACCGTCACAGCGGGCCAGCCGATCCTCGAAATGGATCTGGACTTCCTCAACGCCAATGCGCGTTCGATGATCAGCCCGGTGGTGGTCAGCAACAGCGATGATTTTGCTGGTCTGAATCTGCTGGCAGGCGGTACCGTGGTGGCAGGCGTTACGCCGCTGTATGAAGTGAAAAATTAACACGTTTTGAGCGTCACTGAAGGCAGGAAGCAATTCCTGCCTTTTTTGTTTTAAAACGACCAACAAACGGTTGTTTCCCTTCAGCGCTTTGTGGATCATACTCCGTTACTTCGTGGTACAAATCACCCGCTATTGTTTTGAGGATTTTGAGATGAGTGAGGCTGAAGCCCGCCCAACGAACTTTATTCGTCAGATCATCGACGAAGATTTGGCGAGCGGTAAGCACAACAGTGTGCATACCCGTTTCCCGCCTGAGCCCAATGGTTACCTGCATATTGGCCATGCAAAATCGATCTGCCTGAACTTTGGTATCGCACAAGATTATCAGGGGCAGTGCAACCTGCGTTTCGACGACACCAATCCGGTCAAAGAGGATATGGAGTTCGTTGAATCGATCAAGAATGATGTGCAATGGCTGGGCTTTGAGTGGAGCGGCAACATTCGTTACTCCTCTGACTACTTTGACCAACTGTTCAACTACGCGGTTGAGCTGATCAACAAAGGCCTGGCCTACGTTGACGAGCTGTCGCCAGAGCAGATCCGTGAATACCGCGGCACGCTAACCGCGCCGGGCAAAAACAGCCCGTATCGCGATCGCAGCGTGGAAGAGAACCTGGCGCTGTTCCAGAAGATGCGTGATGGCGGCTTCGAAGAGGGCAAAGCCTGTCTGCGTGCCAAAATCGACATGGCATCCAGCTTTATTGTGATGCGCGATCCGGTGCTGTACCGCATTAAATTTGCCGAACACCACCAGACTGGCAACAAGTGGTGCATCTATCCGATGTACGACTTTACCCACTGCATCTCCGATGCGCTGGAAGGCATCACCCATTCCCTGTGTACGCTGGAGTTCCAGGACAACCGTCGTCTCTACGACTGGGTGCTGGATAACATCACTATTCCGGTGCATCCGCGTCAGTACGAGTTTTCGCGCCTGAATCTGGAATATGCGGTGATGTCGAAGCGTAAGCTGACACAGCTGGTGAGCGAGAAGATTGTTGAAGGCTGGGACGATCCGCGCATGCTGACCGTATCCGGTCTGCGCCGCCGTGGCTATAGCGCGGCGTCAATCCGCGAATTCTGTCGCCGTATCGGTGTGACCAAGCAGGACAACATTGTTGAGATGGCGTCGCTGGAGTCGTGCATTCGTGACGACCTCAACGAGAACGCGCCGCGCGCCATGGCGGTGCTGGATCCGCTGAAAGTGGTGATCGAGAACCTGCCGGCCGGGCATGAAGAAATCATCAGCATGCCGAACCATCCGAACAAGCCGGAGATGGGCACGCGTGAGGTGCCGTTCAGCCGTGAGGTGTGGATCGATCGCGCCGACTTCCGTGAAGAGGCCAACAAGCAGTACAAACGTCTGGTGCTGGGTAAAGAAGTTCGTCTGCGCAACGCTTATGTCATTCGTGCCGAGCGCGTGGCGAAAGATGAAGCCGGCAACATCACCTGCATCTACGCTACCTGCGATGTCGACACCCTGAGCAAAGATCCGGCCGATGGCCGCAAGGTGAAAGGCGTTATCCATTGGGTGTCGGCGATTCACGCGCTGCCTGCCGAATTCCGCCTGTACGATCGTCTGTTCAGCGTGCCAAACCCGGGCGCGGCCGAGGATTTCCTCACCACCATTAACCCGAACTCGCTGGAGATCAAACAGGGCTTCGTTGAGCCGGGTCTGCGTGCCGCCAGCGCGCTGGCGCCGTATCAGTTTGAGCGCGAAGGTTACTTCTGCGCTGACAGCGTGTACTCGCAGCCGTCGAAACTGGTGTTCAACCGCACTGTGGGTCTGCGTGATACCTGGGCAAAAATCGGCGAATAATTTTACTGCTTGATAGCACGATATGATCAGCAAAGGGCGAGCAATCGCCCTTTTTTATTGCCCGTTATCTGCAAACGGGAATCGATTATGCTGAACCAGACAAAAAACAGTAATTACGCGCGATTACGACTAATCTGACTTTAATAAAATTAACTAATTTACCCGTGTGAAATCGTTATTTTCAGGTAGGCTATGCGCTCTTAAATGTTGCTGTGCGGGTTAGCGAAGGAAGAAAAATGACAAGTCTCGCTCTGGAAGCCAAACATAGCGTGGTGGTTTTACATCAGCTTATCGAACGTATTTTTAATCAGACCGAAGGCAGCGATGACAGTATGGATCTGCTGCTGTCGCACTTTCATCCCGACTTCAAAATGGTGACGCCGCAAGGCAAACAGCTCGATCTCAATGACACTGAAACCCTGTTTCGCAAACTGCACGGGCAGCGGGAAGGGATGCGAATCGCCACCAGTGAGCATGCCATCATTTCCCAGCAGCAGCAGGAAGTGACCATTCAGTATCACGAACTGCAAATGCTCAACGGCAACAACCAGACCCGCATTTCGCTGGCGGTGCTGGACTGCAGCACGTCGGTTCCGCGCTGGCGCTATTTGCAGGAAACGCTGGTCGCCTGAACACAGCCATAAAAAAACCGGTGCCTGGCACCGGTTTTTTTATACTGCATAGCATATTCAATTACTGATCGTGGAGCGTCTCGTCTTCGCGGCAGTCTCCCAGCGCACAGTGGCCGTACAGATACAGGCTGTGGTTGCTGAGTTTGATACCGTGGCGTGTTGCAATCTCACGCTGACGCGTTTCGATAGATTCATCGCTAAACTCGATCACTTTGCCGCAGTCGAGGCAAATCAGGTGATCGTGGTGATGCTGCTGGGTCAGTTCGAACACGGATTTCCCGCCTTCGAAGTTATGACGCGTCACGATGCCGGCGTCGTCAAACTGGTTCAGAACACGGTATACCGTCGCCAGACCAATCTCTTCGCCCATGTCGATCAGGCGTTTGTACAAATCTTCCGCACTGACATGATGGGACTCGGGTCCGGGTCCCTGAAGCACTTCCAGAATCTTCAGTCTGGGCAGCGTGACTTTCAGGCCAGCCTTTTTCAATGCGGAGTTGTTGTCAGTCATGCGGATATTGTCCTGTTACTTTGCTAGTCACTTACGGCGCAAAGGCCTTGAATGTGTGGTCAACGCGCATTCTCATTTGCGTCTCATTATAGAGCTCAGCCTGCGAAATGAAAACCGGCTGCGGCGGACAATTCCCCGGATGCTGTAAGGAGAAATGTCGTGAGCCTCAGCGGGATCGTGCAGATCGATGTTCCTTTTCGCGCAGTCTCAGTCTGATGCCCGAGGAATAAGCAGATGACCGTTGCGGGTATTCTACAGAATTGAGGGAAAAAGTTAAAAAACCGTAGCTATTATTTTTATAGGTAATTCCATTGCCCGATGTGAGCCAGCGCCCACATCGGACAGGAAAGCATCAGGCTTCGATGATCGCCTGCAGCTGCAGCTCATCAAAGATCTGCTTAACCCATTTGTCGACGCGCTCGTTAGTCAGTTCAGGCTGACGATCTTCATCAATGGCGAGGCCGAGGAAGTGTTTGTCGTCTGCCAGACCTTTAGAGGCTTCGAAGTGGTAACCTTCGGTTGGCCAGTGGCCCACAATCACTGCGCCGTTTGGCTCAATGATGTCGCGAATGGTGCCCATCGCGTCACAGAAGTACTCGGCATAATCTTCCTGATCGCCGCAGCCAAACAGCGCTACCAGCTTACCGTTGAAATCAATCTCTTCCAGCGTCGGGAAGAAGTCATCCCAGTCGCACTGGGCTTCACCGTAGTACCAGGTCGGAATACCCAGCAGCAGAATATCGAATGCTTCGAGATCTTCTTTGGTGCTCTTAGCAATGTCATGCACTTCGGCGACATCTTTACCCAGTTGTTTCTGGATCATTTTTGCAATGTTTTCAGTGTTGCCGGTATCGCTGCCGAAGAAAATGCCTACGATTGCCATGGAGTGAGTAACCTCTTAAATCCTGATTGTGAAAGTAAGTCAGAAGACGACACAGTTATGCGAATGATAGCAGACCGGCGAAAAGCGCGGAATGTGTAAAGCGCTGAGTTTGTGTTCCAGCGTGCGGTCTGCGCACGTTACGCCAGTTTGAGCTGCGCCAGCAGCATTTGTTCAATCAGTTCACTGCGGCTGATGTTCTGCTGCTCGGCCAGCGTATTAAGCGCGTCGACCGCTTCGCTGGACATTTTCAGCTCAACGCGGCGCAGGCCGCGCACCCGGTCGCGCTTCAGCTGGTTGCGCTTATTAATGCGCAGCTGCTCATCACGCGACAGCGGACTGGTTTTAGGGCGACCGGGACGCCGCTCGTCTGCGAAGAGATCGAGCGTGGTACGATCTGTCTGTTCTTTTGCCATGGTTTGTGAAACTGCGTGGGCGCGAACGGCGGAAAGGCGCTGCGCGATTTAAACATTTATCGGCCCGACCGCGGCGAAAAAAGCATCCGCGGCAAATTTTTAGCGCGACATCATACTCCAGCGCCCGGCGCGACGCCAACCCTAAACCGCCCGTAGCAAGCTTTTGCTTTTACAGGTTAAAAAAGCGGCGCACCGCGCGCAGTACGGCATCGGGTTTTTCGGCATGCACCCAGTGGCCGGCACCGCTGATAATGTGCGCCTGCGCCTGCGGGAACTGGCGCAGCAGCGCATCACGGTGCTGATTGTCCAGATAGGGTGAATCACCGCCGCGAATAAACAGCGCCGGATGAGGCCACGCGGGCACCTCCTGCCAGCCGGAGAGCACCGGATAATTGTCCCATAACACCGGCACGTTAAAGCGCCATTCGCCTTCATGGAAAGATTTCAGAATGAACTGAATCACGCCTTCTTCGCGCACGTGTTCACGCATCACGTCGGCCGCAGCGCTGCGGCGCGTGACGCCAGCTGCACTGACCGCGCGGATTGCCGCGAAGATCTCATCGTGGCGTCGCGTCTGGTAATCCACCGGCGCGATATCGATCAGCACCATTTTGCCAATTCGTTCGGGCGCAACGGCGCTCAGCGCCATGGCAATTTTGCCGCCCATTGAGTGGCCGATAACATCAACCCGTTCGATGTGGTGCGCATTCAGCGTATCGACCATATCCTGCGCCAGCGCAGCGTAGTGCATCTCTTCGCTGCGCGGTGACAGGCCGTGGTTACGGACATCCACCTGCAGCGTGGGTCGTGCATCGCGCACGCCGCGCGCCAGTACGCCGAGGTTATCCAGGCTACCAAACAGGCCATGAATTAACAGAATGGGCTGGGCATCAGGGGCAGATTGTTCAGTTTGCAGACGGGCGTTCAAAATCATGGCTAAAGTTCTTTCGGTTGAGACCTGGGCTTAGGGTATCATGGATTCACCTGTCCCGGCGCCAGGCGGTCAGGCATTAGGGCATATTCCGACTTTTGCCCGTAAACGATGCCAGCGCTATCGGCTGTCGCGGATTTAACTTTATAATCCTTATGTTAGAACCCGCTCACATTTTGCACGACCGGATTTTGTTAAGGCCTTTGCAAAGTAGCGTGGTTCTGCCATTTGCCAGAATCGCACGGAAAAAGATGAAAACGATTGAAGTTGACGAAGAACTCTACCGTTATATTGCCAGCCACACGCAGCACATTGGTGAAAGCGCCTCGGACATTTTGCGCCGTATGCTGAAATTCACTGCCGGCCAGAGCGCATCCGCTGCGCCAGCGGCGAATGCGGCGGTAAAAGAAGCACCGGCTGCACGCAGCGAAGCGCGACCTCAGGATCGCGTGCGCGCCGTGCGTGAGCTGCTGCTGTCTGACGAGTATGCGGAGCAGAAGAAGGCGGTTAATCGCTTCATGCTGATCCTGTCAACCCTTTATCGTCTTGATCCGGCAGCCTTTGCTGATGCCACTGCCTCGCTGCAGGGCCGCACCCGCGTCTACTTTGCGGGCGACGAGCACACGCTGCTGCAAAATGGCACCCATACTAAGCCGAAGCACGTGCCCGGCACGCCGTACTGGGTGATCACCAATACCAATACAGGTCGTAAATGCAGCATGGTGGAACACATCATGCTTGCCATGCAGTTCCCGCAGGAACTGGCAGAGAAAGTTTGCGGCACCATTTAAACCGAAGCGTCAGGGAGAAGCGCCAATGGCCAATCACCCCCGTGCCGGGCAACCTGCCCAGCAGAGCGATTTGATTAACGTTGCACAATTAACCTCGCAGTACTACGTCCTGAAGCCGGATGCGGCGAACCCGGACCATGCGGTGAAATTTGGCACCTCCGGCCATCGCGGCAGCGCGGGACGTCATAGCTTCAATGAAGTACACATTCTGGCGATTGCGCAGGCGATCGCTGAAGAGCGTAAAAAGAACGGCATCACCGGCCCGTGCTATGTAGGTAAAGACACCCATGCGCTGTCTGAGCCAGCGATCCTGTCAGTGCTGGAAGTGCTGGCCGCCAACGGCGTTGATGTGATTGTGCAGCAGGACAACGGCTATACGCCGACGCCGGCGATCTCCAACGCCATTCTGGAGCATAACAAGCGCGGCGGCGCGCAGGCGGACGGTATCGTGATTACCCCGTCGCACAACCCGCCGGAAGACGGTGGTATCAAGTACAATCCGCCGAACGGTGGACCGGCTGACACCAACGTCACCAAAGTGGTGGAAGATCGCGCGAATCAGCTGATTAAAGGTGAGCTGAAAGAGGTTAAGCGTCTGGCGCTGGATCAGGCGTGGGCCAGTGGCCACATCGTTGAGCAGGATCTGATCCAGCCATACGTTGAAGGTCTGGCGCAGGTGATTGACTTCCCGGCGATCCAGAAAGCCGGCCTGAAAATCGGTGTCGATCCGCTCGGCGGTTCCGGCATGGCCTACTGGCAGCGCATTGCTGAGCACTACCAGCTGGATCTGACCATCGTCAATGATGCCATCGACCAGACGTTCCGCTTCATGCATCTGGATAAAGATGGCGTGGTGCGCATGGACTGTTCGTCCGAGTGCGCGATGGCCGGTCTGCTGGCGTATAAAGATAAGTTCGATCTGGCCTTCGGTAACGATCCGGATTACGACCGTCACGGCATCGTCACGCCCGCCGGTCTGATGAACCCGAACCACTATCTGGCGGTAGCGATCAACTACCTGTTCCAGCACCGTCCGCAGTGGGGCAAAGAGGTGGCCGTTGGTAAAACGCTGGTCTCCAGCGCGATGATCGACCGCGTGGTGAACGACATTGGTCGCAAGCTGGTGGAAGTACCGGTCGGCTTCAAATGGTTCGTGGATGGTCTGTTCGATGGCAGCTTTGGCTTTGGCGGCGAAGAGAGCGCCGGCGCCTCGTTCCTGCGTTTCGACGGCTCCGCCTGGTCAACAGACAAAGACGGCATCATCCTGTGTCTGCTGGCGGCGGAAATCACTGCGGTTACCGGTAAGAACCCGCAGCAGCACTATGATGAGCTGGCCGCGCGTTTTGGTGCGCCAAGCTACAACCGTCTGCAGGCACCTGCCACTTCCGCGCAGAAAGCGGCACTGTCGAAGCTGTCACCTGAAATGGTCAGCGCCGATACGCTGGCAGGCGACCCGATCACCGCACGTCTGACCGCGGCACCGGGCAACGGTGCCTCGATTGGTGGTCTGAAAGTGATGACTGAAAACGGCTGGTTCGCGGCACGTCCGTCCGGTACGGAAGACGCCTACAAAATCTATTGTGAAAGCTTCCTCGGCGCTGAGCATCGCCAGCAGATCGAGAAAGAAGCGGTAGAAATTGTCAGCGAAGTGCTGAAAAACGCCTGACAGGGCATCCTGCATGAAGAAGGCCGCGTTTGCGGCCTTTTTTTATGGCATGAAGCGATAGCCGATGCCGGTTTCTGTCAGCAGGTGCGTTGGCTGGGTGGGGTTGGCTTCCAGCTTTTGCCGCAGGTGTCCCATATAGATGCGCAGATAATGGCTGTGTTCCACGGCGTTGGGCCCCCATACCTGGTTAAGCAACTGGCGCTGGGTCAGCACTTTGCCGGCGTTATTCAGCAGCAGGCTGAGCAGGCGGAATTCGGTCGGCGTCAGATGTACCTCTTCACCGCTGCGCAGCACGCGCCGCGCGGCGAGATCGACGCTCACTTCGCCAAACTGCACCAGCGGTTCCGGCTGGCTGCGCTGATGACGACGCAGCGCCACGCGCACGCGCGCCAGCAGTTCGCCGATGCCAAACGGCTTAGTGAGATAGTCGTCAGCGCCGGCATCCAGCGCCTCTATTTTATCCTGCTCGTCACTGCGCGCTGACAGCACAATTACCGGCATGCTGCTCCACTGCCGCACTTCGCGGATGAAGGCATTGCCATCGCCGTCCGGTAAACCGAGATCGAGAATCACCAAATCCGGTTTGCGCGTAGCCGCTTCAATCAGGCCGCGCTGCAGTTGCTCCGCTTCCACAATCTTCAGGCCTTCGCTCTCCAGCGCCAGGCGCACGAAACGGCGAATCTCCTTTTCATCTTCGACAATCAAGATGGTCGTCACGCTGACTCCTGCGGCAAATAAGGTTAACGCATTACTTTAACAATAAACCGCGACGGCGTCCGTCACGATCTCAGTAACTCGCTGTGATCCAAAATTTTACAAAAATGTAACTTCCTTTCATCCCGGCCAGGAAATGGCTGAAAAAAGATCAAAATAGTGGTCGGATGAGTAGTAAAATTACACAGCCAGGCGTAATATCTGAGGCAGATCACATTTCATAGCAAAATTTACCACGAGGAGGCATTGATGTATCAGGCATATCCACTCGCCAAAATTGTGCTGCGCCGTGTGCTGGTGGTATTGATTGGCGTACTGGCGCTGCCAGTGATGCTGTTCCGCCAGGATCGCGCGCGCTTCTACAGTTATCTGCACCGCATGTGGTGCAAAACCAGTACTAAACCGGTCTGGCTGGCGCAATCGGAGGCGGCAGGCGGTATCTACTGGTAACCCCCGGCTTCGCGGTGATAACCCGGTGACCTCGCTCAAGGCACCGGGTTTTTTTATCTTAAAGTGGTGCGACAAACGCATTGTCCCGCTGTTATCTCGCGGCATTTCAGCTACACTTAAACCTCTACAAGATTTTGGAGGTTGTACAAGTATGAGCGAGAAAATTCCTGTAGGTATCAGTGCCTGCCTGCTCGGGGATAGCGTCCGATTCGATGGCGGCCACAAGCGTTTTGCCTTTGCAACTGACGAGCTCGCGCCATTTGTGCGCTTCGAACCTGTCTGCCCGGAAATGGCCATCGGTCTGCCGACGCCGCGCCCGGCGCTGCGGCTGGTCAAACAGAGCGACGATCAGATCCACCTGTGTTTCAGCAAAGACGGCGGGGAAGAGCTGACCGACGACATGGCCCGCTGGTCTGCGGAGCGCGTCAAATCGCTGCACCATCTGTGCGGCTACATCCTGTGTGCCAAATCGCCGAGCTGCGGACTGGAGCGCGTGCGCGTCTACGAGCCTGACACTAACAACAATCGCAAAGCCGGCACCGGCGTGTTCACCTCGTTCCTGCAGAAAGAGCTGCCGTGGCTGCCGCTGGAAGAGGATGGACGCCTGCACGATGATGCGATCCGCGAAAACTTTATGGGGCGCGTCTATGCGCTGCATGAGTTCAACGAAATGTGGCGCAGCGGGCTGACGCGTCACAAGCTGATTGCCTTTCACAGTCGCTACAAACTACTGCTGCTGTCACATGCGCAGGATGAGTACCGCGAGATGGGGCGGTTTGTCGCGGCGATGGAACAGTGGGAATCACTGGATGCGTACGCCTTTGAATACCGTAACCGTCTGATGCACCTGATGTCGCACCAGGCGTCGCGTCGTAATCACACCAATGTGCTGATGCACGTACAGGGCTATTTCCGGCCGAAGCTGAGTTCACCGCAGCGTCAGGAGCTGGCGCAGCTGATCGACCGCTACCGTCGCGGTCTGCAGCCGTTGCTGGCCCCCATCACCATGCTGAAACATTACATGGCAGAGTTCCCGCACCCGTGGCTGGCGCAACAGCGTTATTTCGATCCCTACCCGGAAGCGCTGCGTCTGCGCTACGGCCAGTAAACACGGAGCGTTATGAGCACTCACTTAGTCTGGCTGCGTAACGATTTGCGCATGAATGATAACAGCGCACTGGCCGCGGCCTGCCGCGACAGTCAGGCCGAGGTGCTGGCGCTGTTCATCGCCACGCCCGGCCAGTGGCAGCAACACAGCATGGCCCCCAAACAGGCGGCTTTTATCCATCAAAACCTGTGCCTGCTGCAGCAGTCGCTGGCAGAACGCGGTATCAAGCTGCATTTTCATCAGTGCGATGACTTCGCCGCGTCGGTCGACTATCTGGCGACCTTCTGCCAGCAGCACAAGGTGGATGCGCTGTTTTACAACTATCAGTATGAAATCAATGAGCGCCAGCGCGACGCTACGGTTGAGAAGCAGCTCGATCAGCAGGGCGTGGTGTGCCAGGGGTTCGATGACAGCCTGCTGTTACCGCCGGGCAGCGTACAGACCGGCAGCAACAGCATGTTCAAAGTGTTCACGCCGTTCAGCAAAGCGTTTATCCGGCGTCTGCAACAGGGGCTGCCAGAGTGCCATCACGCACCGAAAGCGCGCGCCGGGGCACCCGTGGCCGCCGGCAAAAAAATAGCGGCATTCGATTATCCTGTGGAAAAATTCGACGAAACCTGGTTCCCCGCCGGAGAAGAGGCGGCGCTGAAGCAGCTGCGCCAGTTTGCCCAGCAGCGGGTGGAAAAATATGACCAGCAGCGCGACATACCGGCGATTGACGGCACCAGCCGCCTGTCGCCGTATCTGGCGATTGGTGTGCTGTCGCCGCGTCAGTGCCTGCATCGCATTTTGAAGGAGCATCCGCAGGCGCTGAACAACGGCAGCGCGCTGGTGTGGCTGAATGAACTGGTCTGGCGCGAATTTTATCGTCACCTGATGGTGGCTTTTCCGGCGCTGTGTAAGCATCAGCCGTTTGTCGACTGGACGCGCAACGTCAGCTGGCAACAGAATGAGCAACACCTTACCGCCTGGCAGCAGGGCAAAACCGGTTATCCGATTGTTGACGCAGCGATGCGCCAGCTCAATACGCTGGGCTGGATGCACAACCGGTTACGCATGATCACCGCCAGCTTTCTGGTGAAAGACCTGCTGATTGACTGGCGCGAGGGTGAACGCTATTTCATGCAGCAACTGATTGACGGCGATCTGGCGGCTAACAACGGTGGCTGGCAGTGGGCCGCGTCGACCGGCACCGACGCCGCGCCTTACTTCCGCATCTTCAACCCGACGACCCAGGGCGAGCGCTTTGATAAGCAGGGCGAGTTTATCCGCCGGTGGCTGCCGGAGCTGCAAGACGTGCCGGACAGCGCCATCCATCAGCCGCACGACTGGGCGGAGAAAAATAACAAGAAACTCGATTATCCGGCGCCAATCGTGGAACATAAGGCGGCACGTAAAAAGACACTAGACGCCTTCGAGCGCGCGCGCAGCGCAGCCTGAGGCGGTCACGGAGCCGTTATGAAAAATTTCGAGTTAGAACAGATTGTCAATCAGCAACTCAACACCAGTGCCTTCAGCGACTATGCGCCCAATGGTTTGCAGGTTGAGGGGCGTGAGCAGGTGCGCCGTGTAATCACCGGCGTGACGGCCTGTCAGGCGCTGCTGGATGAGGCGGTAAAACGCCAGGCCGATGCGATACTGGTGCATCATGGCTACTTCTGGAAGAGCGAAGCGCCGGTGATTAAAGGAATGAAACGCCAGCGTCTGCGCACGCTGCTGGCCAATGACATCAACCTGTACGGCTGGCACCTGCCGCTCGATGCTCACCCACAGTTGGGCAACAACGCCCAGCTGGCCACGCTGTTTGATATCGACGTCAAAGGTGAAATTCAGCCGCTGGTGCCCTGGGGCGAGCTGGCTGAGCCGCTAAGCGGTCCGGCGCTGGCGGAAAAAATCGCGGCGCGCCTCGGCCGCCAGCCGCTGCACTGCGGTGATAATGCTCCGGCGCTGATTCGCCGGGTGGCATGGTGCAGCGGTGGCGGTCAGGGCTTTATCGATGCGGCCGCCGCCTTTGGCGTTGACGCCTTTATCAGCGGTGAAGTCTCTGAGCAGACCATTCACAGCGCCCGTGAACAGGGGCTGCATTTCTTTGCTGCCGGCCATCATGCCACCGAACGCGGCGGCATCAAAGCGCTCGGTGAGTGGCTCGCCAGCCAGCATGGTCTGGATGTGACCTTTATCGATATCGACAACCCCGCCTGACCGCCTCGCTTATGCGCCCGGAAAACACGTGCCGGGCGCAAATCAGTTGACACATCTCCTTCACTTTCGCATAACTTATTGACTTTTCGCATAAGCGAATGCCCTCAGGCGCGCCGTCACTGCGGTCACGGCGCGTTTTATTAATGACCGGGAGGTGGGTTTTGCAACGAGCACGTTGTTATCTGCTGGGTGAGCGGGCGGTGGTACTGGAGCTGGAACCGCCGGTTTCGCTCGTCAGCCAGCAGCGCATCTGGGGATTGTGCCAGCGGCTGCAGCAGAATGAGCAGATCGCGGAAGTGATTCCGGGCATGAATAACCTGACGCTGCTACTGCGCGATCCGCAGCTGAAAGCGCTGGATGCTATCGAGCGTTTGCAGCGCTGGTGGGAAGAGAGCGAGGTGCTGCTGGCCGAGCCGCGTCAGGTTGAGATTCCGGTGGTGTATGGCGGCGCGGGCGGTCCGGATCTGGTGGAGGTCGCCCGTGCGGCGGATCTGACCTCGCAACAGGTGGTGGAGCTGCACAGCAGCGCGGATTACGTGGTCTATTTCATTGGCTTTCAGCCGGGTTTCCCTTATCTCGGCGGGCTGGATGAGCGGCTGCACACGCCGCGTCGCGCCGAGCCCCGGCTGGTGGTGCCTGGCGGTTCGGTGGGCATTGGCGGCAGCCAGACCGGTATCTATCCGCTGGCCGCGCCCGGTGGCTGGCAGTTGATTGGTCACACGCCGCTTAGCCTGTTCGATCCACAGCAACAGCCGCCGACGCTGCTGCGTCCCGGCGACAGCGTCCGCTTCGTGCCACAACGGGAGGGCGTATGTTAAACATTTTGCGTGCCGGATTAATGACCTCGGTGCAGGATCGCGGCCGCCACGGCTGGCGGCAATACGGTATCAGCCTGAGCGGTGCACTGGATGAGCCTTCAATGCGCACGGCCAATATGCTGGTCGGCAACGCGGAAAACAGCGCGGTGCTGGAGATTGTGCTCGGCCAGTTCAAAGCGGAGTTTCGTCGCAACGGCTGGTTTGCGCTGACCGGTGCCAGCTGCAGCGCCGAACTGGATGGCCAGCCGGTGTGGACCGGCTGGCGTCTGCCGGTGAAAAAAGGCCAGGTGCTGAGTCTGTCCATGCCTACGCGCGGTATGCGCAGCTATCTGGCGGTGAATGGCGGTTTTGCCATCGACGCCATGCTGGGCTCGTACAGCACCGATCTCAAAGCGGCCTTTGGTGGCTGGCAGGGACGTAAACTGCAGGATGGCGATCAGCTGCCGCTGGGCAAGCCGACGCGTCGCTTCAGCCATCAGGCTGGCGTACGGCAGCTGCTGTGGGGCAACCGCATCCGCGCACTGCCGGGGCCGGAGTACAACGAATTTACCCACGACGCGCAGGACGCATTCTGGCGTAACCCGTGGCAGCTCAGCCCGCAAAGTAACCGCATGGGCTACCGGCTGCAGGGCAGTCCGCTGCAGCGCAGTGTCGCACGTGAACTGCTGTCGCACGGCCTGGTGCCGGGTGTGGTGCAGGTGCCGCCGAACGGCCAGCCGATTGTGCTGATGGCCGATGCGCAAACCACCGGCGGCTATCCGCGTATTGCCTGCGTCATCGAAGCCGATCTCTATCAGCTGGCGCAGATTCGTCTGGGAGAACCGATTCACTTCATCCGCTGCACGCTGGAGGAGGCGCTGCTGGCCAAACAGCAGCAGCAACGTTCGCTTGATCAGATAGCCTGGGGGCTTGCTCATGAAGATCGATCTTAACGCCGACCTCGGTGAAGGCAGTGCCAGCGATCGGGCCCTGCTGGAACTGGTGAGCTCGGCCAACATCGCCTGCGGTTTCCATGCCGGCGATGCCGAAACCATGCTGCAGTCGGTGCGCTGGGCCAGCGCCAACGGCGTGGCGATTGGTGCGCATCCGAGCTTTCCCGACCGGGAAAATTTTGGCCGGACCGCCATGCAGCTGCCACCGGAAACCGTCTACGCGCAGGTGATCTACCAGATTGGTGCCCTGAAAAGCCTCGCTGAAAGTGAAGGGGCGAAGCTGGTGCACGTGAAGCCGCACGGCATGCTGTATAACCAGGCGGCGGCGGATGCAGCGCTGGCGGATGCGATTGCGCGCGCGGTGAAAGCCGTCGATCCGGCGCTGATTCTGGTTGGCCTGGCGGGCAGCGCCTCAATTGCCGCCGCCGCGCATCATGGTCTGCGCACGCGCGAAGAAGTGTTTGCTGACCGCGGCTATCTGGCCAGTGGCGCGCTGGTGCCGCGCAGCCAGCCCGGGGCGTTAATCGAAGAGGCTGAGCAGGCGCTGGCGCAGACGCTCACCATGGTGCAGCAGCGTCAGGTGCGCAGCGTCAGCGGCGAATGGGTGGCGGTGAATGCGCAGACGGTCTGTCTGCACGGCGATGGTGCCCATGCGCTGGAATTCGCCCGCACGCTGCGCGCCGCTTTTGCGACAAATCAGATTGCTGTCACCAGCGCCTGATCATTGACTGTTAGCCCGGCCTGTTGCCGGGCTTTTTATTTCTGACGAGGGGAAAACATGGATAACGTGGTCAATCTCTGGCCGTTACTTGGCATTGCCGCGATTGTGCTTGGCTTTGTGCTGCGCTTCAACCCGGTGCTGGTGGTGATTGTTGCCGGTTTTGTCACCGGGCTGGCGGCGCATATGCCGCTCGGCGATATTCTGGAGAAGCTCGGTTCCGGCTTTCTCAATACCCGTAATCTGCCGCTGATCCTGCTGTTGCCGCTGGCGGTCATTGGATTGCTGGAGCGCCACGGTTTGAAAGAGCGTGCGCAGACGTGGATCGCCCGGATCAAAACCGCCACCGCCGGCCGTTTACTGATCGTCTATCTGTTCGTGCGTGAGCTGACTGCGGCGCTGGGGCTGACCAGCCTGGGCGGGCATCCGCAGATGGTGCGTCCGCTGCTGGCGCCGATGGCCGAAGGTGCTACTGAAAACCGTTACGGCAGCGTATCACCGGAGATTCGTCAGCGGCTGCGCGCCATGTCGGCGGCTACCGATAACGTCGGGCTGTTCTTCGGTGAAGATATTTTCGTGGCCTTCGGCGCGATCATTTTTATGCACAACTTTATGCAGGAGTCGGCGGGCATCAGCACCGAACCGTTGCACATCGCGCTGTGGGGCATTCCGACCGCGCTGTGTGCGTTCCTGATTCATGCATCGCGACTGGTGCGGCTCGACCGTCAGCTGTCGCGTGAGCTGGGCGCGCTCAACCAGCAGGCGCTGCGCGCAAAAGGAGGTGAGTGATGTTTCAGCAACAGTATCTGATGTGGCTGGCCGGGGCGATCCTGCTGATTGTCGCGCTGCTGTCATGGCGCGATAGCGCCAACCCGCGCCGTTTTACCACCGGTTTATTCTGGGCGCTGTACGGTCTGATTTTCCTGATTGGCGACGGTGCTTATCAACTGATGGGGCAGTGGGCCGGTGATGCGGAGCTGGGACGTCGCTGGTTGCATATTGCCGTGGGCGCGGCGGTGGTGATCATGGCGCTGATTGCCGGGTTCGGCGGCGTGCGCCTCGGTCGCTATCATCAGCGCAGCGATGAACAGAAGCAGCAGAGCGCGCAGCGTCTCGGCAATAAGCTGTTCCTGCCGGCGCTGGCGATCCCGCTGGTGACGGTGATTGGCGTGCTGGCGTTCAATCATATTCCCGGTCTGCAGGAGAAGGTATTTGGCCCGGGCAATCATTCGACGCTGGTCACGCTGTTTTCGATGATGATTGGCTGCGTGCTGGGCTGGCTGATTGCGCTGAAGTTTACCCATGAGAAGCCGCTGCAGTCGATGCAGGAGACGCGGCGTTTGCTGGATGCGGTTGGCTGGGCGTTTATTTTGCCACAGATTCTCGCCACGCTCGGCCTGCTGTTTACCAGCGCCGGCGTCGGCACGGCGATTTCGCATCTGACCGAACACTATCTGGCGGTGGATAACCGGCTGATTGCGGTCGCGGTGTATGCACTGGGCATGGCGCTGCTGACCATGGTGATGGGCAACGCGTTTGCGGCGTTTCCGATTGTCACCGCCGGCATCGGTATTCCGATTCTGGTGCTGCAGCACGGTGGCAATCCGGCGGTGATGGCAGCGATCGGCATGTTCTGCGGCTACTGCGGCACGCTGATGACACCGATGGCTGCCAACTTCAATATTGTTCCGGCACGTTTACTGGAGCTGCCGGATCGTAACGCGGTGATCAAGGCTCAGGTGCCAACCGGTGTGCTACTGTTAGTAGTAAATATTTTCCTGCTTTATTTCCTGATGTTCCTGTGAGGTTGCGATGAAAACGGTGTTAATGACGGCGTTCGAGCCGTTTGGCGGCGAGCGCATTAATCCGTCGTGGGAAGCGGTACGCAGCTTTGATGGTCGGGAGTTCGGCGGCGCGCGGATTGTGGTGCGCCAGCTGCCGGTGGTATTCGCCCGCTGCGGCCAGGTGCTGACCGCCGCGCTGGAAGAGCTGCAGCCGCACCGCGTGCTGTGCGTCGGCCAGGCTGGCGGGCGCAGCGATATCAGCGTAGAGCGCGTGGCGATTAATGTGAACGATGCGCGCATTCCGGATAACGACCAGCAGCAGCCGGTCGATCAGCCGATTGTCGCCGGGGGACCGGCGGCCTATTTCTCTACGCTGCCGATCAAAGCGATGGTCGCGGCACTGCGCGAAGTGGGGATTCCGGCTTCGGTGTCGCAAACCGCCGGGACGTTTACCTGCAATAACGTCATGTATCACCTGCTGCACTGGCTGCAGACCACAGGCAGCGCAGCACGCGGCGGTTTCGTGCATATTCCTTATATGCCGCAGCAGGCGGCGCAGCATCCTGGCGCACCAAGTATGTCGACCGCCAGTGTGATTCAGGCGCTGGAAACGTCGCTGCAGGTGATTCTCAGCACTGAGAAAGACATTCGCGAAGTGGGCGGCGCAACCCATTAATCAGGAGCGGTTATGCCAGAGGGACCGGAGATCCGCCGCGCGGCGGATCAACTTGCAGCGGCAATGGTGGGCAAGCCTCTGACCGAGGTGTGGTTTGCTTTTCCGGCGCTGAAGACCTACGAACCGGCGCTGATGGGGGAAACCATCGACGCCTTTGAAACGCGCGGCAAGGCACTGCTGACACACTTCTCCAACGGACTGACGCTGTACAGCCATAATCAGCTGTACGGCGTGTGGCGTGTGGTGCCGAGTGGGACTGAGCCCAATACTTCGCGCCAGCTGCGCGTGCGGCTGGGTAATGCCGACCGGGCAATTTTGCTGTATAGCGCTTCGGATATTGAGCTGCTGAACGCAGATACGCTTGGCGCGCATCCGTTTTTGCAACGCGTCGGACCTGACGTGCTGGACGCTACGCTGACGGTGGAAGAGGTGCGCGAGCGGCTGCTGTCGCCGCCTTTTCGTCGCCGCCAGTTCAGCGGTTTGCTGCTGGATCAGGCATTTCTCGCCGGGCTCGGCAACTATCTGCGCGTCGAGATTTTGTGGCACGCCGGTTTGCTGGCGCAGCATCGTGCACAGGATTTGAGCGACCAGCAGCTGGATGCGTTGAGCCACGCCATGCTGGCGGTGCCGCGTTTGTCTTATCAGATGCGTGGCAGCATGAAGAAGTATCACGAAGAGGCGGCGTTTCGTTTCGAGGTGTTTCACCGGCAGGGCAAAAAGTGCCGGCGCTGCGGTACCGTCATTGAGAAGGGCGTACTGTCATCACGACCGTTTTACTGGTGTCCGGGCTGTCAGCATTGAGTTTTGATCATCTATAGAAGAGGCGCGGGACAGGCCATCATCGTCTTCCGGCAAATCGCACCAGAGCTAATGCACTGACTGGCTGAGCCCCGGGGCAGGCAATCCGCAGCGCTGAACAGCATGAGGAAGTCAGGATGAGACCGCATGGATGCGGGTGAAAGCCGGAGCCGGGACAGGATGTCCCGTCGACGGCGGTCCGTCAGACTGACGAAGGGTGTGAAGGTACCGCGTCAGCGGCGCGAGGACGCCTGAAACGGGGCTCAGCCAGGCAGGGCTCTGCACGATACAGCATGAACTTCTGTGGGATGCTAAAAAAGAAAAGGGCGGGATAACCCGCCCTGATTGTTATTTTTTCAGCGCCGAGCTGAATTCGCGCTCGGTGTAACCGGTGTAGAGCTGACGTGGGCGGGCAATCTTCATGCCTTCGTCGTGCATCTCTTTCCAGTGCGCAATCCAGCCAACGGTACGCGCCATTGCGAAGATCACGGTAAACATTGATGACGGAATGCCCATCGCTTTCAGGATGATGCCGGAATAGAAATCGACGTTCGGATAGAGTTTGCGCTCGATGAAGTACGGGTCGTTCAGCGCGATGTGCTCCAGCTCCATCGCCACTTCCAGCAGGTCGTCCTTCATGCCCAGCTCGTTCAGCACTTCATGACAGGTTTCACGCATCACGGTCGCGCGCGGGTCATAGTTCTTATACACACGGTGACCGAAGCCCATCAGACGGAACGAATCGTTCTTATCTTTGGCGCGACGCACGAATTCCGGGATGTGATCCACAGTGCTGATCTCTTCCAGCATACGCAGCGTGGCTTCGTTGGCACCACCGTGCGCAGGTCCCCACAGCGAGGCGATACCGGCGGCGATACAGGCAAACGGGTTGGCACCGGAAGAACCGGCGGTACGCACGGTAGAGGTTGATGCGTTCTGTTCGTGGTCAGCGTGCAGGATCAGAATACGGTCCATGGCGCGTTCCAGCACCGGGTTCACTTTGTACTCTTCACACGGTGTAGCAAACATCATATGCAGGAAGTTACCGGCATAGGAGAGGTCGTTACGCGGATACACAAACGGCTGGCCGATGGAGTATTTGTAACACATCGCGGCCATGGTCGGCATTTTTGACAGCAGGCGGAAGGCGGCGATTTCACGGTGACGTTCAATATTCACGTCTAATGAATCGTGATAGAAGGCAGCCAGCGCGCCGGTCACGCCGCACATCACTGCCATCGGGTGTGAATCACGACGGAAGCCGTGGAACAGGCGGGTAATCTGCTCGTGAATCATGGTGTGACGGGTTACGGTGGTACGGAACTCGTCGTACTGCGCCTGAGTTGGGGCTTCGCCGTTCAGCAGGATGTAGCACACTTCCAGATAGTTTGAGTGGGTAGCCAGCTGATCGATAGGGAAACCGCGATGTAACAAAATCCCTTCATCACCATCAATAAAGGTAATTTTTGATTCGCAGGACGCCGTAGAGGTAAAACCGGGGTCGAAGGTGAACAGGCCTTTTGAGCCAAGGGCGCGGACATCAACAACATCCTGTCCCAGCGTGCCTTGCATCACATCCAGTTCCACGGAGTTGTTATCTTGTAGGGTTAGCGTCACTTTTTTATCTGTCATTTTTCGTCTCCATAGCGCCTTAGTAGGTAAGGATCTTAGACACCAGAACAGTCATCATGTTGCGTTTACCCGCCGTATTTTCGGGCCGCCGCTACACTGGCTGCGCGCGCGCAGTGCGGTCAATTACTTTCGTAATCGCCCATCATTTGCACGCTTACTGCCTTGTTGCAACCCGCACGACTTAGGCTAAAACAGAATCTTCACAGCATCACTCAGCGGTAACGTTCATGCTGCAAGGTTACGGAGCGAAATGTGTAAAGCCAATCGGTGGTGTCCGGGCATGACGCGCTGCACATCGTGGATGTTAAAGATCCTGTCACGACATAACTTCTTGGTAACCAATAACCTGACGGTTTGTGTTGCTCGTAAAGGCAATGTTACATAACTTGAGCTTAGGGGAAAGTGTATCCCCATAACTTTTATGCATCATAGGGTTTTAGTGCGTTCGTTTGTAACTGAAATGTTGATCTATTGTCAAATCAGATAATTAAAAATGTACAAATTGTGAAATACGTGAGGCGGATCACTGTTCAGCTTAAATGTGACCAAAGAGATTGTAGGGGAATTGTAATCAGAATGTGATCCTCCTATACTGCCGCCAGGTCTCCGGAATACCCTGACACCAGGAGCCACCCAGCGTTTTACCCGCTTCATTTAACACTGGATGTTGCTATTTTGGTGGCGGTTGCAGTCCGAACACGCACTGTGCTCTTCTGTAACTCAGGACCGGAGGAAGCAAAATAAAAAAGAGCTGTGTGGGCAAAACCGTGAAAAAACAAAGACCTGTTAACTTGGATCTCTCGACGATCCGGTTTCCCGTTACTGCAATATCGTCCATTCTCCACCGCGTCTCCGGCGTGATTACCTTTGTCGCTCTCGGAATTCTGCTCTGGTTACTGGGTCTCTCCCTCTCTTCTCCGGAAGGTTTCCAGCAAGCGGCATCCATCATGGATAGCTTCTTCGCCAAATTCATCATGTGGGGCATTCTGACCGCGCTGGCTTATCACGCAGCAAGCGGCATTCGTCACATGCTGGCCGACTTCGGTTTTACGGCAGAAACCCTGCAGGTGGGAACCCGTACCGCGCAAGCGGTTTTTGTTATCACTGTCGTGCTCTCAATTCTGGCTGGAGTCCTCGTATGGTAAGCAATGCTTCTGCATTAGGACGCAACGGTATCCATGACTGGCTGTTACTGCGTGCTGCTGCAATCTTAATTACGCTCTACATTCTCTACATCCTCGGTTTTGTCGTGATGACCGGCACGCTGACGTATGACGTCTGGCGCGGCTTTTTCGCTTCCTCCTTTACCAAAGTGTTCACGTTGCTGACGCTGTTCTCGATTCTGGTCCACGGCTGGATTGGCATGTGGCAGGTCCTGACCGACTACGTGAAACCGCTGGCAACGCGTCTGGTGTTGCAACTGGTGATTGTGGTCGCGCTGTTGTCGTATGCAATTTATGGAACTGTTGTGGTGTGGGGTGTGTAAATGAGTTTGCCAGTCAGAGAATTTGATGCCGTGGTGATCGGCGCAGGTGGTGCGGGTATGCGCGCCGCGCTGCAAATCTCCCAGTCGGGCCAGAGCTGTGCTCTGTTATCCAAAGTGTTCCCAACCCGTTCCCACACCGTATCGGCGCAGGGCGGGATTACCGTGGCGCTGGGTAACTCCCACGAAGATAACTGGGAATGGCACATGTACGATACCGTCAAAGGCTCCGATTACATCGGTGACCAGGACGCGATCGAATATATGTGTAAAACCGGTCCGGAAGCGATTCTGGAGCTGGAGCACATGGGCCTGCCATTCTCCCGTCTTGATGACGGCCGCGTTTATCAGCGTCCGTTTGGTGGTCAGTCGAAAAACTTCGGTGGTGAGCAGGCGGCGCGTACCGCTGCTGCTGCCGACCGTACCGGCCACGCCCTGCTGCATACGCTGTATCAGCAGAACCTGAAAAACAAAACCACCATCTTCTCCGAGTGGTATGCACTGGATCTGGTGAAAAACGCTGACGGCGCGATCGTCGGCTGTACCGCCATCTGCATCGAAACCGGTGAAACGGTCTACTTCAAAGCCAAAGCCACTATCCTCGCGACCGGCGGTGCTGGCCGTATCTATCAGTCCACCACCAACGCCCACATCAACACCGGCGACGGCGTCGGCATGGCGCTGCGTGCCGGCGTGCCAATGCAGGATATGGAGATGTGGCAGTTCCACCCAACCGGCATCGCCGGGGCGGGTGTGCTGGTGACCGAAGGCTGCCGTGGTGAAGGTGGCTATCTGCTGAACAAGCATGGCGAGCGTTTCATGGAGCGCTACGCGCCGAACGCCAAAGATCTGGCGGGCCGTGATGTGGTGGCGCGTTCAATGATGGTGGAAATTCGTGAAGGTCGCGGTTGCGACGGCCCATGGGGTCCGCATATCAAACTGAAACTCGACCATCTGGGTGCTGAAGTGCTGGAATCCCGTCTGCCGGGCATCCTTGAGCTGTCGCGTACCTTTGCTCACGTCGACCCGATTAAAGAACCGATTCCGGTTATCCCGACCTGCCACTACATGATGGGCGGCGTGCCGACCCGCGTGACCGGTCAGGCGCTGCGCGTTAACGAGCAGGGCGAAGATGAAGTGATTCCGGGCCTGTTCGCGGTAGGCGAAATTGCCTGCGTATCGGTACATGGCGCAAACCGTCTTGGCGGCAATTCGCTGCTCGACCTGGTGGTATTCGGCCGCGCGGCCGGTGTTCATCTGATGGAGTGCATCGCTGAGCAGGGCGAACTGCGCGACGCCACCGAAGATGAAATCGACGCGGCGATGGCCCGCTTCAACCGCTGGGAAAACAACACCACCGGTGAAGACCCGGTTGAAATCCGCAAGGCGCTGCAGCGCTGCATGCAGAACAACTTCTCGGTATTCCGTGAAGGGGATGCGATGCGTGAAGGCCTGGCCGAGCTGAAAGAGATTCGTGAGCGCCTGAAAAACGCGCGTCTCGATGATCGTTCACCGGACTTCAACACCCAGCGTATCGAATGCCTTGAGCTGGATAACCTGATGGAAACCGCTTACGCCACCGCGGTAGCGGCCAACTTCCGCACCGAAAGCCGTGGCGCTCACAGCCGCTTCGACTACCCGGAGCGTGATGATGCCAACTGGCTGTGCCACAGCCTCTATGTTCCGCAAACGGAAAGCATGA
The DNA here is from genome assembly GCF_019890955.1 of Pantoea dispersa. Classification (NCBI taxonomy): domain Bacteria; kingdom Pseudomonadati; phylum Pseudomonadota; class Gammaproteobacteria; order Enterobacterales; family Erwiniaceae; genus Pantoea; species Pantoea dispersa. The sequence goes on along the minus strand of NZ_CP082346.1, from coordinate 2,792,899 downwards.
CGCGCCGTGAGGTGAACATGCAACCGAAACTGCGTGCGGCCTTCCCGCCGAAAGCGCGTACTTACTAATTGCGGAGATCATCATGAGACTCGAATTTTCTATCTATCGTTACAACCCGGAAGTCGATGACAAACCGCGCATGCAGGATTATACCCTCGAAGCGGAAGATGGTCGCGACATGATGCTGCTGGACGCGCTGATCCGTCTGAAAGAGAAGGATCCTACGCTGGCCTTCCGTCGCTCCTGCCGTGAAGGCGTGTGCGGCTCCGATGGCCTCAACATGAACGGTAAAAATGGCCTGGCGTGTATCACGCCGGTCTCCGCACTGGGCAATGGCAGCAAGAAGATTGTTATCCGTCCGCTGCCCGGTTTGCCGGTAATCCGCGACCTCGTGGTGGACATGGGACAATTCTATGCTCAGTATGAGAAGATTAAGCCTTTCCTGTTGAATAATGGGGAAAATCCGCCAGCGCGCGAGCATCTGCAAACGCCTGCGCAGCGCGAGCACCTGGACGGCCTGTACGAGTGTATTCTCTGTGCCTGCTGCTCCACGTCGTGCCCATCGTTCTGGTGGAATCCGGACAAGTTCATCGGTCCGGCCGGCCTGCTGGCGGCGTACCGCTTCCTGATTGACAGCCGCGACACCGAAACCGATGCGCGCCTCGACAATCTGAATGATGCTTTCAGTGTTTTCCGCTGTCACAGCATCATGAACTGTGTGAGCGTGTGCCCGAAAGGCTTAAACCCAACGCGCGCCATCGGCCACATTAAGTCGATGCTGCTGCAGCGCGGGGCGTAACAAACGGAAGTCACGGTCGGGAACTCAGGTTCCCGATCGTTTACGGAAGCCTCTATAAGCGCGGTACTGACCACGCTTATAAAGGTTCCCTTACGGGCCAGGCGCCGGTTGCGCACAGGTTCGTATCGCTGAACTCACTACGGCAAGCCGCGTAAGCGGCAACAAATGAAACCTCAAAAAAGCAGATTAATGCTTAAGGGATCACAATGCAGAACAGCGCGATGAAACCCTGGCTGGACTCCTCCTGGCTGGCCGGCGCGAACCAGTCCTACATAGAGCAACTCTATGAGGATTTCCTGACCGATCCTGACTCTGTTGATGAAGTGTGGCGCTCGATGTTCCAGCAGCTGCCGGGCACCGGTGTGAAACCTGAGCAGTTTCACTCCACGACGCGTGAATACTTCCGCCGCCTGGCGAAAGACGCCACCCGCTACACCTCCACAGTCACCGATCCGGCCGCTAATTCCAAACAGGTTAAAGTGCTGCAGCTGATTAATGCGTTCCGCTTCCGCGGCCATCAGCACGCTAACCTCGATCCGCTCGGCCTGTGGAAGCAGGAGCGCGTGGCGGATCTCGATCCGGCCTTCCACGATCTGACCGACGCCGATTTTCAGGAAAGCTTTAACGTAGGCTCTTTCGCCATTGGCAAAGAGACCATGAAGCTGGCCGATCTTTATGCCGCACTGCAGCAGACCTACTGTGGTTCGATTGGTGCAGAGTACATGCACATCAACAACACCGAAGAGAAGCGCTGGATTCAGCAGCGTCTGGAATCGGTGGTGGGCCATGCGTCATTCAGCGCGGACGAGAAAAAAGGTTTCCTGAAAGAGCTGACGGCGGCAGAGGGCCTGGAAAAATACCTCGGCGCGAAATTCCCGGGTGCCAAACGCTTCTCGCTGGAAGGCGGTGATGCGCTGGTACCGATGCTGCGCGAAATGATTCGCCACGCCGGCAAGAGCGGCACGCGTGAAGTGGTGCTGGGTATGGCGCACCGCGGCCGTCTCAACGTACTGATCAACGTGCTGGGTAAAAAACCGCAGGATCTGTTCGACGAGTTCTCCGGCAAGCACAAAGAGCACCTCGGTACCGGTGACGTGAAGTACCACATGGGCTTCTCGTCAGACGTGGAAACCGAAGGCGGCCTGGTACACCTGGCGCTGGCGTTCAACCCGTCGCATCTGGAAATTGTAAGCCCGGTCGTCATGGGCTCGGTGCGCGCGCGTCTGGATCGTCTGGCAGAGCCGGGCAGCAACAAAGTTTTGCCGATCACCATTCACGGTGATGCCGCCGTTATCGGCCAGGGCGTGGTGCAGGAAACCCTGAACATGTCGCAGGCTCGCGGTTACGAAGTGGGCGGCACCGTACGCATCGTGATTAACAACCAGGTGGGCTTCACCACCTCGAATCCGAAAGATGCGCGTTCTACCCCTTACTGCACCGACATCGGCAAAATGGTGCTGGCACCGATCTTCCACGTCAACGCGGACGATCCGGAGGCGGTGGCGTTTGTTACCCGTCTGGCGCTGGATTATCGCAACACCTTCAAACGCGATGTGTTCATCGACCTGGTGTGCTACCGCCGTCACGGCCATAACGAAGCCGACGAGCCAAGCGCAACCCAGCCGCTGATGTATCAGAAAATCAAAAAGCATCCGACGCCGCGCAAAATCTACGCCGATCAGCTGGAAAGCGAAGGCGTGGCCACGCAGGAAGATGCCACCGAGCTGGTAAACCTGTACCGCGATGCGCTGGATGAAGGCGAGTGCGTGGTGCCGGAATGGCGTCCGATGAGCCTGCACTCGTTCACCTGGTCTCCGTACCTCAACCACGAGTGGGATGAGAGCTACCCGGAAACCGTGGACATGAAACGTCTGCAGGAGCTGGCGCGCCGCATCAGCAGCATTCCGGAAGCGGTGGAAGTGCAGTCGCGCGTTGCCAAGATTTACAACGACCGCAAAGAGATGGCGGAGGGCAACAAGCTGTTCGACTGGGGCGGCGCGGAAAACCTGGCTTACGCCACGCTGGTGGACGAAGGCATTCCGGTGCGCCTGTCGGGTGAAGACTCCGGCCGCGGCACCTTCTTCCACCGTCACGCGGTGATTCACAACCAGCAGAACGGTTCAACTTACACTCCGCTGCACCACATCCATAACGGTCAGGGTCAGTTCAAGGTGTGGGATTCGGTGCTATCGGAAGAAGCGGTACTGGCGTTCGAATACGGTTACGCCACCGCCGAGCCGCGCGTGCTGACCATCTGGGAAGCGCAGTTCGGTGACTTCGCCAACGGCGCTCAGGTGGTGATCGATCAGTTCATCAGCTCCGGCGAGCAGAAATGGGGCCGCATGTGTGGTCTGGTGATGCTGCTGCCACACGGCTACGAAGGGCAGGGTCCGGAGCACTCCTCCGCGCGCCTTGAGCGCTATCTGCAGCTGTGTGCTGAGCAGAACATGCAGGTCTGCGTGCCATCAACGCCAGCGCAGGTCTACCACATGCTGCGTCGTCAGGCGCTGCGCGGTATGCGCCGTCCGCTGATCGTGATGTCGCCGAAGTCGCTGCTGCGTCATCCGCTGGCGGTATCCAGCCTTGATGAGCTGGCCAACGGCAGCTTCCAGCCGGCGATTGGTGAGATCGACGACCTCGATCCGCAGCAGGTGAAACGCGTAGTGCTGTGCTCCGGTAAAGTTTATTACGATCTGCTGGAGCAGCGTCGTAAGAACGAGCAGACCGATGTCGCCATCGTGCGTATCGAACAGCTCTATCCGTTCCCGCACAAAGCGGTGCAGGAAGCGCTGAAGAATTACGCCCATGTTCAGGATTTCGTCTGGTGTCAGGAAGAGCCACTGAACCAGGGCGCATGGTATTGCAGTCAGCATCATTTCCGCGAAGTGGTTCCATTTGGTGCGTCACTGCGTTACGCAGGCCGTCCGGCTTCTGCTTCACCGGCCGTGGGCTATATGTCCGTTCATCAACAACAGCAGCAAGACCTGGTCAATGACGCGCTGAACCTTGGTTAATTAAAAGGAAAGAAAATGAGTAGCGTAGAAATTCTCGTTCCCGATTTGCCTGAATCCGTAGCGGACGCCACGGTAGCCACCTGGCATAAAAAACCCGGCGACTCTGTGACCCGCGACGAAGTGCTGGTCGAGATCGAAACTGACAAAGTGGTACTGGAAGTGCCTGCCGCCGCTGACGGTGTGCTGGAAGCGGTGCTGGAAGACGAAGGCGCCACCGTAACATCGCGCCAGATTCTGGGCCGTCTGAAGGAAGGCAACAGCGGCGGGAAAGAGACCACGGCGAAAGTGGAAAGCAAGGAGTCTACGCCTGCACAGCGTCAGACTGCATCTCTGGAAGAAGAGAGCAATGACGCGCTCAGCCCGGCCGTGCGCCGCCTGATTGCGGAAAACAACCTCGACGCCAGCCAGATTAAAGGCACCGGTGTTGGCGGCCGTCTGACGCGCGAAGATGTGGAAAAACATCTGGCGAAGAAAGCCGACGGCGCGAAAGCGGCACCGGCAGCCGATGCGGCTCCGCAGGCCGTTGCCAACCGCAGCGAGAAGCGTGTGCCAATGACCCGTCTGCGCAAGCGCGTGGCCGAGCGTCTGCTGGAAGCGAAAAACAGCACCGCGATGCTGACTACCTTCAACGAAGTCAACATGAAGCCGATCATGGATCTGCGCAAGCAGTACGGCGATGCCTTCGAGAAGCGTCACGGCGTGCGTCTGGGCTTCATGTCCTTCTACATCAAAGCGGTGGTTGAAGCGCTGAAACGCTTCCCGGAAGTGAACGCGTCGATCGACGGCGATGATGTGGTGTACCACAACTATTTCGATGTCAGCATCGCGGTCTCAACGCCGCGTGGTCTGGTGACGCCAGTGCTGAAAGATGTTGATGCGCTGAGCATGGCCGATATCGAGAAGAAAATTAAAGAGCTGGCGGTGAAAGGCCGTGACGGCAAGCTGACGGTGGAAGAACTGACCGGCGGTAACTTCACCATCACCAACGGTGGTGTGTTCGGTTCGCTGATGTCTACGCCGATCATCAACCCGCCGCAGAGCGCGATTCTGGGGATGCACGCCATTAAAGATCGCCCAATGGCGGTGAATGGTCAGGTGGTGGTGCTGCCAATGATGTATCTGGCGCTCTCCTACGATCACCGTCTGATCGATGGTCGTGAATCTGTCGGCTATCTGGTCGCGGTGAAAGAGCTGCTGGAAGATCCGGCGCGTCTGCTGCTGGATGTCTGATTTTCGCCGGGCGCGCTGGCACGAGGCGCGCCCAAATTAACCCTGTTTAGATCTGAATGGATAGAACATCATGAACTTACACGAATACCAGGCGAAGCAGCTGTTTGCACGGTATGGTATGCCAGCACCGACTGGCTACGCCTGCACCACGCCACGTGAAGCCGAAGAAGCCGCCTCGAAAATTGGCGCGGGTCCGTGGGTGGTGAAATGTCAGGTTCATGCCGGTGGCCGCGGTAAAGCGGGCGGTGTGAAGGTGGTTAACAGTAAAGAAGACATTCGTGCTTTCGCTGAAAACTGGCTGGGCAAACGTCTGGTGACCTACCAGACTGACGCCAATGGCCAGCCGGTAAACCAGATCCTGGTTGAAGCGGCGACCGACATCGATCAGGAGCTGTATCTGGGTGCAGTGGTTGACCGTGCCACCCGTCGCGTGATCTTCATGGCGTCAACTGAAGGCGGCGTGGAAATCGAGAAAGTGGCGGAAGAAACCCCGCACCTGATCCACAAAATGGCGCTGGATCCGCTGACCGGCCCGCAGCCATACCAGGGCCGCGAGCTGGCATTCAAACTGGGCCTGACCGGCAAGCAGGTCAGCCAGTTCACCAAAATCTTCATGGGTCTGGCGACCATGTTCCTGGAGCGCGACCTGGCGATGGTTGAGATCAACCCGCTGGTGATCACCAAACAGGGCGACCTGATCTGTCTGGATGGCAAACTGGGTGCCGATGGCAATGCCCTGTTCCGTCAGCCAGAGCTGCGTGAAATGCGCGACCCAAGCCAGGAAGATCCCCGTGAAGCCCACGCGACGCAGTGGGAACTGAACTACGTCGCGCTGGAAGGCAACATTGGCTGTATGGTCAACGGCGCCGGTCTGGCGATGGGCACCATGGACATCGTGAAACACCACGGTGGTCAGCCTGCAAACTTCCTTGATGTTGGCGGCGGCGCAACCAAAGAGCGCGTTACCGAAGCCTTCAAAATCATCCTGTCTGACGATGCTGTGAAAGCGGTATTCGTTAACATCTTCGGCGGTATCGTGCGCTGCGACCTGATCGCAGACGGCATCATCGGTGCTGTGGCTGAAGTGGGTGTCAACGTACCGGTCGTGGTACGTCTGGAAGGTAACAACGCCGAGCTGGGCGCGAAGAAACTGGCGGACAGCGGTCTTAACATCATTGCAGCAACCAGCCTGACAGACGCAGCACAGCGTGTTGTCGCTGCTGCGGAGGGTAAATAATGTCCATTCTGATCGACAAAAACACCAAAGTCATTTGCCAGGGTTTCACCGGTGGCCAGGGAACGTTCCACTCTGAGCAGGCGCTGGCCTATGGTACGCAGCTGGTTGGCGGTGTGACGCCAGGTAAAGGCGGCACTACCCATCTCGGTCTGCCGGTGTTTAACACCGTGCGTGAAGCAGTAGAAGCGACGGGCGCCACCGCTACCGTGATCTACGTGCCGGCACCGTTCTGCAAAGACGGTATCCTGGAAGCGATCGACGCGGGCATCAAACTGATCATCACCATCACTGAAGGTATCCCGACGCTGGATATGCTGACGGTAAAAGTGAAGCTGGACGAAGCAGGCGTGCGCATGATCGGCCCGAACTGCCCGGGTGTGATCACGCCTGGCGAATGTAAGATCGGTATCATGCCGGGCCACATTCACCAGCCAGGCCGCGTGGGTATCGTGTCACGTTCCGGTACGCTGACCTATGAAGCGGTTAAGCAGACCACCGACATCGGCTACGGCCAGTCCACCTGTGTGGGCATCGGCGGTGACCCGATCCCTGGCTCTAACTTCATCGACATCCTGAAAATGTTCCAGGACGATCCGCAGACCGAAGCGATCGTGATGATCGGTGAGATCGGCGGCAGCGCTGAAGAAGAAGCCGCGGCATTCATCAAAGAGCACGTGACCAAGCCTGTCGTCGGCTATATCGCCGGCGTAACGGCGCCGAAAGGCAAGCGTATGGGCCACGCTGGCGCCATCATTGCTGGTGGTAAAGGCACCGCCGATGAGAAATTTGCTGCGCTGGAAGCGGCCGGTGTGAAAACCGTTCGCAGCCTGGCCGATATCGGCGACGCGGTGAAAGCGGTACTGCCAGCGAAATAAGATTTTGCTGCTGAAAGAACAAAGCCACCTGCGGGTGGCTTTTTTTATGGCTGTCATGCACGGCCATTAGCCGTCCTCACACATTTGCAGTAAAAACGTAACGGCAACATTTTCTGCGGCTATGCTTACTTTGTCGTTGAGTAAAGAAGGGCAAAGAGGCGTGCTTTTTCCCGTCAGCGTCCAGGCGTCTGGCTGGCAAAGAGGTTAAATAATTACGGGAAAGGTAATTGTTTTCTTAATTACGCCATCGATTTATGACAACTAATTAACAACAACTCTAACACTACATATCTGGAAAATTATTGTCTTAATCCAGATCAATAAAAGGCGATATATAGCAAACTTTACCGCTGGCTAAAAGCAACCCAACCGGTATAAATTGCGCTGCATCAATTCAGTCTTTTTCATCATTTTTCAGGAGTTTGTGCCAGGCGTTGTCATATCAATTCTGTCGCCTCCTCATCTTACTCCTGCTCGAAACAGGCTGAAGCGATCGGTTTTTCGGGGAATTTTCACCACTGTTACTCGCTCACTTCGGGCCGCAGTACGCATTGTGCTGTCGGTAACAAAACTGGAATCAATAATCAGTCGTTCCTGACCTTATTCTGCATCGCACTGCCCGCTGTTTGTGGTTGTTATTCGCAGGATGAGTTCATGCGAGGAGCAAGGAGTCATCATGTTAGATATTGTCGAGCTGTCGCGTTTACAGTTTGCCCTGACGGCGATGTACCATTTCCTGTTCGTGCCCTTAACGCTCGGTATGGCGTTTTTACTGGCGATCATGGAAACGGTCTATGTCCTGTCGGGAAAACAGATTTATAAAGATATGACCAAATTCTGGGGCAAGTTGTTTGGTATCAACTTTGCGCTGGGTGTGGCCACCGGCCTGACCATGGAATTTCAGTTCGGTACCAACTGGTCTTATTACTCCCACTACGTCGGCGATATCTTCGGTGCGCCGCTGGCCATCGAAGGCCTGATGGCGTTCTTCCTTGAATCCACCTTTGTCGGCCTGTTCTTCTTCGGCTGGGATCGCCTCGGTAAAGTGCAGCACCTGGCGGTGACCTGGCTGGTGGCACTCGGCTCGAACATGTCCGCGCTGTGGATCCTGGTGGCGAACGGCTGGATGCAGAACCCGATCGCCTCCGAATTCAATTTCGAAACCATGCGTATGGAGATGGTGAGCTTCTCCGAACTGGTGCTAAACCCGGTGGCGCAGGTGAAATTTGTGCATACCGTGGCCGCGGGCTACACCACCGGAGCGATGTTCATTCTGGGTATCAGCGCCTGGTATCTGCTGAAAGGGCGCGACATCGCGTTTGCCAAACGCTCCTTTGCGATCGCTGCCAGCTTCGGTATGGCTGCCGTGCTGTCGGTCATCGTGCTGGGTGACGAATCCGGTTATGAAATGGGCGACGTGCAGAAAACCAAGCTGGCCGCTATCGAAGCCGAATGGGAAACCCAGCCGGCGCCGGCGGCCTTTACGCTGTTTGGCGTGCCGGATCAGGCGACGCAGGAGAACAAGTACGCCATCCAGATCCCTTATCTGCTCGGCCTGATCGCCACCCGTTCTGTCGATACGCCGGTCACCGGCCTGAAAGATCTGCTGGCGCAGCATGAAGTGCGCATCCGTAACGGTATGAAAGCCTATGCGCTGCTGAACGAGCTGCGTGCCGGCAGTAAAGATCCGGCGGTGCGCAGTGAGTTTGAGACGCATAAACAGGATCTCGGCTACGGTCTGCTGCTCAAGCGTTATACCCCGGACGTGGCGAACGCCACGGAAGCGCAAATCCAGCAGGCAACGCAGGATTCCATTCCGCGCGTGGCACCGCTCTATTTTGCCTTCCGCATCATGGTGCTGTGTGGCGTGCTGCTGCTGGGCATCATTGCGCTGTCGTTCTGGAGCGTGATTCGTAACCGCATCGGTAAGAATCGCTGGCTGCTGAAAGCGGCGCTGTACGGTATTCCACTGCCGTGGATTGCCGTCGAAGCTGGCTGGTTTGTCGCTGAATATGGCCGTCAGCCGTGGGCGATTGGTGAGGTGCTGCCAACCGCAGTGGCTAACTCGTCGCTGACCGTCGGCGATCTGCTGTTCTCGATGATCCTGATCTGCGGCCTGTATACCGTGTTCCTGGTGGCGGAGATGTATCTGATGTTCAAATTTGCCCGCCTTGGTCCAAGTAGCCTGAAAACCGGCCGCTATCACCATGAAACAGTGCAGGCTGTGACTCAACCGGCGCGCGGATAAGGAGAGCGACCATGTTTGACTATGAAGTGTTGCGTTTTGTCTGGTGGCTGCTGATTGGCATTCTGCTGATCGGTTTTGCCGTCACCGACGGCTTCGATATGGGCGTGGGAATGCTGACCCGCATCCTCGGTCGCACCGATACCGAGCGTCGCATCATGATTAACAGCATCGCGCCGCACTGGGACGGTAACCAGGTCTGGCTGATCACTGCCGGCGGGGCGCTGTTCGCCGCCTGGCCAATGGTCTATGCCGCCGCGTTCTCCGGTTTTTACGTGGCGATGATTCTGGTGCTGGCCTCGCTGTTCTTCCGTCCGGTCGGCTTTGATTACCGGTCGAAGATTGAAGATATGCGCTGGCGCGGTGCCTGGGACTGGGGCATCTTCATTGGTAGCTTTGTGCCGCCGCTGGTGATTGGCGTGGCGTTCGGTAACCTGCTGCAGGGTGTGCCGTTCCATGCTGATGAGTACCTGCGCCTGTTCTACACCGGTAATTTCTTCCAGCTGCTTAATCCGTTTGGCCTGCTGGCTGGGGTGATCAGCGTCGCGATGATTCTGGCCCAGGGCGCGACTTACCTGCAGATGCGCACCAGCGGCGAACTGCACCTGCGTTCCCGCACCGCGGCGCAAATCAGCGCGCTGGTGATGCTGGTGGGCTTTGTACTGGCTGGCGTGTGGGTGAAATACGGCATTGATGGCTATGTGCTGAAAAGCGCAATCGATCATCACGCGGCGTCTAACCCGCTGGGTAAAGACGTGGTGCGTGAAGCCGGGGCCTGGCTGGTCAATTTTGAACAGATGCCGGTGCTGTGGCTGTTCCCGCTGCTCGGCGCGCTGCTGCCGCTGCTGACGATCCTGTGTTCGCGCATGGAGAAGGGCGCATGGGCGTTTATCTTCTCTTCGCTGACGCTGGCGTGCGTCATTATGACGGCGGGCATTGCGCTGTTCCCGTTCATCATGCCATCCAGTACCGTGCCGGGCACCAGCCTGACCATGTGGGACGCGACCTCCAGCCTGCTGACGCTGCAGATCATGACCGTGGCCGCCATCATCTTTGTGCCGATTATTCTGGCTTACACCAGCTGGTGTTACTACAAGATGTATGGCCGCATCACCAAAGAACACATTGAGCGCAATACGCACTCCCTGTACTGATTGAGGAGATTAAGCATGTGGTATTTTGCCTGGATTCTTGGCACCTTGCTGGCCTGTGCGTTTGGCGTGGTCACGGCACTGGCGATCGAGCATGTGGAAGAGGGCGGCGCGCAGGACGACAAGCTCTGATGCGCAGCCTGATACAGACGCTGTATCGTCTGATGGATAAGGGCCCGCTGCGGGCCCTTTCACTGATTCTGGCGCTGTGGCTGGCCGGATGCGTCATCTGGCAGCCGGCGCGCTTTGCCGCACACACCAGTGAGCTCGCTGTCTGGCACGGATTATTGTTAATCTGGGCGGTGTGCAGCGGCGTGATTCACGGCACGGGTTTCCGGCCACAGCGAGCCCGCTGGCAGGCGCTGTTTGCCCCGCTGCCGGCGCTGATCGTGCTGGCGCTGGGAATTTACTGGTTCTACCATTAAGTTCTGTCTCAGCCCGCAAGGGCTGTTTTACCGCTGCTGACGTGAGTTTTTGTCAGCGGTTGGTCAGGAAATCTCCCAAAAATCCTTCCAGTTGTTAACGTCTGATAATTATTTTCTCCTGGCTCTGGCGGACCATTCCCAAGCCGATCTCACTTGCGTATAGTAGCAACGTTTAAAATGAGACCGGGATGTAGAGTGAGTACAACGCTGTTTCGCTGGCCGGTTCGGGTCTATTACGAAGACACTGACGCCGGTGGTGTGGTTTACCACGCCAGCTATCTTGCTTTTTATGAACGAGCACGTACCGAGATGTTGCGCCAGCACCATTTCAATCAACAGGCCCTGTTGGAAGAGCAGGTGGCTTTTGTGGTACGGCGCATGACGGTGGACTTTATTGCCGCGGCACGTCTCGACGACCTTCTGGAGATCCAGAGCGAAGTGACAGCAATGACGCGCGCAACCATGACGTTCTCGCAGCGTATCGTGAATGCTGAAGGCAAAGTGCTCAATGAAGCAGACGTCCTGATTGCCTGCATCAACCCACATCTAATGAAGCCGATTGCGCTTCCCAAGTCTATTGTCGCGGAGTTCAAGCAGTGACTGACATGAACGTTCTTGATTTGTTCCTGAAGGCAAGCCTTCTGGTCAAACTTATCATGTTGATTTTGATCGGCTTTTCTATTGCCTCCTGGGCAATCATCATTCAGCGCACCCGCATTCTTAACGCGGCGGGGCGTGAGGCCGAGGCGTTCGAGGACAAGTTCTGGTCCGGTATCGAGCTGTCGCGTCTCTATCAGGAGAGCCAGGCGCGCCGTGACGAGCTGAGCGGGTCCGAACAGATTTTCTATTCTGGCTTCAAAGAGTTTGCCCGCCTGCACCGCGCTAACAGCCATGCGCCGGAAGCGGTGGTCGAAGGGGCCGGTCGCGCCATGCGCATCTCGATGAACCGTGAACTGGAAGCGCTGGAAAATCACATCCCATTCCTTGGCACCGTCGGTTCCATCAGCCCGTATATCGGTCTGTTTGGTACGGTGTGGGGGATCATGCATGCCTTTATCGCACTGGGTGCGGTGAAACAGGCCACGCTGCAAATGGTTGCTCCCGGTATCGCCGAAGCGCTGATCGCCACCGCAATCGGTCTGTTCGCGGCTATTCCTGCCGTTATGGCGTATAACCGTCTGAACCAGCGCGTGAACAAGCTGGAGCAGGGCTACGACAACTTTATGGAAGAGTTCACGGCCATCCTGCATCGTCAGGCTTTCTCTACCGACAACAGCAAGTAAGTCGAGGTTAACGATGGCCAGAACCCGTGGTCGCGGGCGTCGCGATCTTAAGTCGGAAATCAACATTGTTCCGCTGCTGGACGTGCTGCTGGTGTTGCTGCTCATCTTTATGGCAACCGCGCCGATTATTACGCAGAGCGTGGAAGTGGACCTGCCGGACGCAACCGATTCGAAAACCGTTTCCAGCGACGATAATCCGCCGGTGATCGTGGAAGTGGCCGGGGTAGGGCAGTACAGCCTGGTGGTGGATCACGATCGTATGACGCAGCTGCCGCCGGAGCAGGTGGTGAGCGAAGCGCAGCGCCGTATTGAAGCCAATCCGAAGACGGTCTTCCTGATTGGTGGGGCGAAAGATGTGCCTTACGACGAAATCATCAAGGCGCTGAACCTGTTGCATCAGGCTGGCGTGAAATCCGTCGGTTTGATGACGCAGCCGATTTAACGCGAACCGTTTTTGGGAACCGAGAGTGTCGAAGGCAACCGAGCAGAACGAGAAGTTAAAACGCGCGATAATCATTTCGGTGATTCTGCACATCGTGCTGATCGCCCTGCTGATTTGGAGCTCGTTTAACGAACATATCGAAGCCAGCGGCGGCGGTGGCGGCAGTGATATCGACGCGGTGATGGTCGATCCTGGCGCGGTGGTTGAGCAGTATAACCGTCAGCAGAATCAGCAGAGTGATAGTCAGCGCGCCGAGCAGCAGCGCCAGAAGCAGGCACAGCAGCAGGCGGAAGAGTTGCAGCAGAAGCAGGCCGCTGAACAGCAGCGGCTGAAAGAGCTGGAAAAAGAGCGTCTGCAGGCGCAGCAGGAAGCCAAAGAGCAGGCGAAGCAGCAGGCGAAGCAGCAGGCAGAGCAGCAGAAGGCGGCGGAAGCAGCAGCGAAGCAGGCGCAGGAGCAGCAGAAAGCCGCAGAAGCGGCCGCGGCGAAAGCCAAAGCCGATGCCAAAGCGCAGGCCGATGCTCAGGCGAAGGCTGCAGCGGACGCGAAAGCCAAAGCGGAAGAGCAGGCGAAGCAGGCCGCAGCCGACGCGAAGAAGAAAGCGGAAGAGCAGGCTAAAGCCGCCGCAGCCGAAGCGGCGAAAGAGAAAGCCGCGCAGCAGGCGAAAGCCGCAGCTGAAGCGAAAGCCAAAGCGGAGGCAGAAGCCAAAGCTCAGGCCGCTGCAGATGCGAAAGCCAAAGCTGCACAGGAAGCCAAAGAGAAAGCTGCGGAAGCCGCGAAAGAGAAAGCGGCCGCCGAAGCCAAAGCGAAAGCTGAGGCAGCAGCCAAAGCCAAAGCGGATGCGGCGGCGAAAGCTAAAGCGGCCGCCGATGCGAAGAAGAAAGCGGCTGCCGAAGCGGCGAAGAACGAGAGCGACGTGGATGATCTGTTAGGCGGTCTCTCTTCCGGTAAGAATGCACCGAAAAGTGGTGCGGCGTCCGGTGGTGGTGCGGCGGCAGGTCAGGGCAATCAGAAGAAGGCCGGTGCCTCAGGTGCTGAGGTGAATGCGTATCTGGGTCAGATCACCAGTGCGATTCAGAGCCGCTTCTACGATGCCGATCTGTATCGCGGTAAAAGCTGCGATCTGCGGATTAAACTGGCACCGGATGGTTTGCTGATTGACGTGAAAGCTGAAGGCGGCGATCCGGCGCTGTGTCAGGCGGCGATTACCGCAGCGAAGCAGGCACGCATTCCGAAGCCGCCTTCGCAGGCCGTATATGAAGTGTTTAAGAACGCACCGATGCGTTTCAAACCAGAATAATGCAGTAACGTACGGCAGGTTGAACTAAGGTTAGCTTGCCGTACTCTATGAGTACTCGTGTTTTTTCAGGAACTGTGCGAATTATCATGAACTCAGGTTCAGATAAGGGAGATAAGATGAAGCAGGCACTTCGTGTAACCTTAGGTTTTTTTGTACTGCTGTGGGCAGCGATGCTGCACGCGGAAGTACGCATTGAAATTACGCAGGGCGTGAATACCGCACGCCCAATTGGTGTGGTGCCGTTCCAGTGGGCCGGTCCGGGCGCTGCACCCGAAGATATTGGTGGCATCGTCGCAGCAGACTTACGTAACAGCGGTAAATTCAATCCGCTGGATCGCTCTCGTCTGCCACAGCAGCCGACCAGCGCACAGGAAGTACAGCCTGCCGCTTGGAGCGCACTGGGTATTGATGCCGTGGTCGTCGGGCAGGTTACGCCGAACGCCGATGGCAGCTACCAGGTGGCTTATCAGCTGGTGGATACCGGTGGCGCACCGGGTACCGTGCTGGCGCAGAACTCCTATAAAGTCACCAAACAGTGGCTGCGCTATGCAGCGCATACCGCCAGCGATGAAGTGTTTGAGAAGCTGACCGGTATCAAAGGCGCGTTCCGTACCCGTATCGCCTATGTGGTGCAGACCAACGGCGGTCAGTTCCCGTACGAGCTGCGCGTGTCTGACTACGATGGTTACAACCAGTTTGTGGTACACCGTTCGCCGCAGCCGCTGATGTCACCGGCCTGGTCGCCAGACGGCAGCAAAGTGGCTTACGTGACCTTCGAAAGCGGTAAATCGGCGCTGGTGGTGCAGACGCTGGCCAACGGCGCTATCCGTCAGGTGGCTTCTTATCCGCGTCACAACGGTGCGCCGGCCTTCTCGCCGGACGGCTCTAAGCTGGCCTTCGCCCTGTCGAAAACCGGTAGCCTGAACCTGTACGTGATGGATCTGGCCTCCGGTCAGACGCGTCAGGTGACCGATGGCCGCTACAACAGCACCGAACCTACCTGGTTCCCGGACAGCCAGACGCTGGCTTACACTTCGGATCAGGCCGGTGCGCCACAGATTTACAAAGTTAACGTTAACGGCGGAACGCCACAGCGCATTACCTGGGAAGGGGCTCAGAACCAGGATGCGGATGTGTCATCTGACGGTAAAACGATGGTGATGATCAGCAGCGCCGGTGGCGCGCAGCACGTCGCCAAACAGGATCTGGAAACGGGAGCCGTTCAGACAATAACGGACACGTTCCTGGATGAGACGCCAAGTCTGGCTCCTAACGGCACGATGGTAATCTATAGCTCTACTCAGGGGATGGGTTCCGTGTTGCAGTTGGTTTCAACCGATGGGCGTTTCAAAGCGCGTCTTCCGGCAACTGATGGACAGGTCAAATTTCCTGCCTGGTCGCCGTATCTGTGATGCATCGCTCCCTTGCCTGGCGGGGGAGTAAAATGTATGGCAAACAAAATAATAGGATAAAGAAATGCAACTGAACAAAGTGCTGAAGGGTTTGATGCTGGCTCTGCCGGTTATCGCGGTAGCTGCATGTAGCTCTCACAAAAACAACAACAACGATCAGACCGGTATGGGTGCTGACGGTGCATACGGCGCTGGCGCTGGCCAGAACGGCAACATGTCTTCTGACGAGCAGGCGCGTCTGCAGATGCAGCAGCTGCAGCAGAACAACATCGTTTACTTCGGTCTGGACAAGTATGACGTGCAGTCTGAATACGCTCAGATGCTGGATCAGCACGCTGCTTTCCTGCGCAGCAACCCATCTTACAAAGTGACCATCGAAGGTCACGCGGATGAGCGCGGCACCCCAGAGTACAACATCGCCCTGGGCGAGCGTCGTGCTAACGCCGTTAAAATGTACCTGCAGGGTAAAGGCGTGTCTGCTGACCAGATGTCTATCGTATCTTACGGTAAAGAGAAACCTGCTGTACTGGGCCACGACGAAGCGGCTTACGCTAAAAACCGTCGTGCCGTACTGGTTTACTAAGAGAATCACATGATTAGTAACTTCAGACTTCATCTGTTGAGTCTGTCGTTACTGGTTGGCGTAGCGGCCCCCTGGGCCGCTAATGCCCAGGCGTCAATCAGTAGCGTTGGCTCAGGCTCGGTCGAAGACCGTGTCACCACTCTTGAACGTATCTCCAATGCCCAGGCTCAGCTTCTGCAGCAGTTGCAGCAGCAGATGAGTGATAACCAAAGCGATATCGATTCGCTGCGCGGGCAGATCCAGCAGAACAGTTATCAGCTTAATCAGGTGATTGAGCGGCAGAAGCAGCTTTATCAGCAGATCGACAGTCTGAGCAGCAGTAATGGTGCGCAGGCCAGCGGTGGTGCGGATGCAGCAGCCGGTGCCGCAGCGGGAAACGCTGATGCGGGGAGCAGCAATACGGCTGCCGCTGCACCCGCACAAACCGGCGATGCCAACACCGATTACAATGCTGCCGTCGCGCTGATTCTTGAGAAGAAACAGTACGACCAGGCGATTACTGCGCTGCAGGCGTGGGTGAAGAAGTATCCGGACTCCACCTATCAGCCGAATGCCAATTACTGGCTGGGTCAGTTGTTTTACAACAAAGGCAAAAAGGACGATGCGGCCTACTATTTTGCCACTGTAGTTAAAAACTACCCGAAATCGCCAAAAGCGGCGGAAGCGCTGTTTAAGGTTGGGGTGATCATGCAGGAGAAGAACGATACAGCGAAAGCGAAAGCGGTCTACCAGCAGGTGATCAAACAGTTCCCTAACTCTGAGTCTGCTAAGCAGGCACAAAAACGGCTCGCTGCAATGTAATTGCTGCAGTTAAGACCGGATTTCGTCTGATTTCTGGTCTTGCCGCATGAAAGGTAAGCAGTTGAGACATTTAGCGGAAAATAAGGGTTGCGCCCTCCCGCTAAATCAGTAATATATGCCGCCGTTGCCGGGACATATCTTAACAAGTATCGGCAGCACTGAAGATGGGTCGTTAGCTCAGTTGGTAGAGCAGTTGACTTTTAATCAATTGGTCGCAGGTTCGAATCCTGCACGACCCACCATCTCAACCATTCAGTTTTGATGTCACTTCAGTTTGCTTCACAACCTTGATGGGTCGTTAGCTCAGTTGGTAGAGCAGTTGACTTTTAATCAATTGGTCGCAGGTTCGAATCCTGCACGACCCACCATCAAGTCGAAAGTTGTAAGCCACTTCCCGAGCGGGTCGTTAGCTCAGTTGGTAGAGCAGTTGACTTTTAATCAATTGGTCGCAGGTTCGAATCCTGCACGACCCACCAGTTATGTAGAAAGGCGCCCTAAAGGCGCCTTTTTGCTTTTTTACGTTTTATACAGTGTTAGATGGGTTGCTTTGAGATTGTGCACCGGCCAGATAAGGCGGGGCGGATCGCAAAGGAATCTCACATCCCTGTGGATCGGCCTCGCCATCCATGGCTCGGACGCTTCGCTCCTCCGCACCCGCCTTTTCTGGCTGTCAGGCATTTCAGCTGCTTTAGTTTTGCAGCGCTTTCAGCAAGGCGCAGAGAGTTAACATGAAGCCGAAGGGTACGGAGCGGTGGAGTAAAGCTTCCGGCGCATGGACAAAAATGCCGGGAGCATTTTTGAACAACGCTTAGCGTTGGCCCACAAAGTGGGCGAGCCTCAGGGATGAGGCGAGTAAACCGCCGGCAGAGCCTACAGGGATGTATTCACGGCGACTTTACGCAACCGCCCCGTCCCCTTTGGCTGAAAGGCACTATTACAGTTATTCTGGCAACGATATCATGCCAAATCTCACTAGCGCTTTTCCGGCGTCAGGCTCTTCCAGATATGCAGCACCGCGTAACTGCGCCATGGGCGCCACACCTGCGACATCTGCTCTGCGACCTTTGCGCTCACGCCACCGAGATTGTTGCGGATCGCAATATCCTCTTTCGGAAAGGCATCCGGCCAGCGCAGGGCGCGCATGGCGATATAACTCGCTGTCCATGGCCCGACCCCCTTCAGCGCCAGCAACTGCTGCTGCACCACGTCCGGATTTACCGCGCCATTGAAGCGCAGCGCTCCTGAGGCGCAGGACTCGGCCAGTGCCTTGATCGCCTGCGCGCGGGCGCTCACAATGCCGAGGCTGGCGATATCATCCAGGGTGGCAGTAGCCAGTGATTCGGCCTCTGGCGGTAAGCGGGAGAGTGCAGGCCACGGCGTGGTGAGGGGCGCGCCAAAACGCTCCGCCACGCGACTGCTCAGCGTCGTCGCGGCTTTCACCGTCACCTGCTGGCCGAGGATGGCGCGGACCGCCAGCTCGAAGCCGTCAAACGCACCAGGAACGCGTAAGCCGGGATAGCGTGCCAGACTCGCAGCTAATAGCGGATCCTGGCTGAGCTGCTCGCTGATGCGCTGTGGCTGGGCATCCAGATCAAACAGATCGCGCAAGCGGCGCAGCAGGGCAGGCAGCACCGGCGTCAGCGTGGTGGTAAATTGCACCTTCAGCGCCTGCTTTTCCGGCAAATGGCTAATGCGCACCCAGCCACGACACTGACCGAGCGCCACAGTACGATGATAAACGCCCTCGCTGACCCACTCGACTTGCTTCATCACGCGCTGTTGCAGGAAATCGAGGATGGCGTCCCAGTCATAAGGAGGCCGGTAGCTGAGGCGCAGTTCGGCGCTCTCCTGCTCACCATTCAGGGCTTCCGTCTGAATCTGCTTACGCAGACGCGATGGCGTCATGCGATAGCGAGCCTGGAACACGTCGTTAAAACGGCGCAGACTGCGAAAACCGCTGGCATAGGCAATTTCGGTCACCGGCAATGCGGTTTCAGTCAGTAGCTGCTTCGCCAGCAACATGCGCCGGGTTTGCCGCAGTTCAAGCGGCGACACGCCCAGCTCCTGCTGAATCACCCGTCTTAGCTGACGTTCACTCAGGTCAAACTCGCTGGCGATCTCAGCCAGTGTCTCCTGTTCTTCCAGTAAGCCTTCTTCGATACGGCGAATCAGCCGGTCGGCGATGCGATGATGGCTATCGACCGGTGCCGAACCAGGTGCCAGCTCGGGACGACAGCGCAGGCAGGGGCGAAAGTGCGCCTTTTCAGCCGCTTCAGCACTGGTGAAAAACAGGCAGTTCTTCTGCATCGGCGCTTTCACCGGACAGATCGGACGGCAGTAAATACCGGTGGAGGTCACGCCGACAAAAAACACCCCGTCGAAACGGCTGTCGCGCGCCGTCAGCGCCTGATAGGCAATTTCAGGATCAAACATCATCGTCTCCGGCAAATAAACACCATCGTCGCGCAGGTGCGGATGGAAAACTGGCTGCTATCGGACAGCTAACCAGTTTATGCTCATGACCGAAAACAGCCAGTTTTGCCGCGCAAAAGTGCGATAATCATCCGCATAGCCCATGCCGGAGGTGCAACATGTATCACGCTAAAATCATTACCACGCCCGTCGGAGAACTGACGCTCATTGCCACGGATCGCGGTCTGTCAGCCATTTTATGGGAAAACGAAGGGGCGCAGCGCGTGCCGCTGAAACCGATCGCGCGTAACGACCAGCATCCGATTCTCTGTGAGGCCGAGCGCCAGCTGCGCCAGTACTTTGCCGGCGAGCGCCAGCAGTTTGACATGCCGTACGACACCGTTGGCACTGCGTTTCAGAAAAAGGTCTGGCAGGCGCTGCTCACCATTCCGTTTGGTGAAACCCGCAGCTATCTGCAAATCGCGGAGCAGATCGGCAACCCGAAAGCGGTACGCGCCGTCGGGGCTGCCAATGGTAAAAATCCGTTGTCGATCATGGCGCCCTGTCATCGCGTTATCGGCAGCAACGGTAAGCTCACCGGCTTTGCTGGCGGCCTGGCGGTAAAAGCGTTTCTGCTTGAGCTGGAAAGCCCACAACAGGCGCAGGCCGGCGCGCAGCTGGTACTTCCCGCATAAAAATCACACGACAGGCTCAGTGTAATCCGCTATTGTGTTTAGCATATAAAACACGATGGCGGATTTAATGCCGCATCATCGTCCTGATGGGCGATTTTGTTAAATCGATAAAACGAGAGCCGTGTCATGAGTGCAATGTTTGATGCTGAAAGCGCCATTTATCCCTTCCCGCCGAAACCGGCGCGCCTTAGCCCACAGGAAAAAGCCGGTTACATCGAAGAAATTAAACGCCTGCTGAAAGCACGCGATGCGGTGATGGTGGCGCATTACTACACCGATCCGGAAATCCAGGCGCTGGCCGAAGAGACCGGCGGCTGCGTGGCGGATTCCCTTGAGATGGCACGCTTTGGCAGCCAGCATCCGGCGCAAACGCTGCTGGTGGCCGGCGTGCGTTTCATGGGCGAAACCGCCAAAATCCTTAGCCCGGAAAAAACCGTGCTGATGCCCACGCTGCAGGCGGAGTGCTCGCTTGACCTCGGTTGCCCGATTGACGAATTTAACCGCTTCTGCGATGCGCATCCGGATCGGACTGTAGTGGTGTATGCCAACACGTCGGCAGCGGTAAAAGCACGCGCCGATTGGGTAGTGACGTCCAGCATTGCGGTTGAGCTGATTGAATATCTCGACAGTCGCGGTGAGAAAATTATCTGGGCACCGGACCGCCATCTGGGCCGTTACGTCACGCAGCAAACCGGCGCTGATGTGCTGTGCTGGCAGGGCGCCTGCATCGTGCATGATGAGTTCAAAACCCAGGCGTTGCAGCGCATGAAAGCGCTCTATCCTGACGCGGCAGTGCTGGTGCACCCGGAGTCACCGCAGGCGATTGTCGAACTGGCCGATGCGGTCGGTTCTACCAGCCAGCTGATTCAGGCCGCCAAAACGCTGCCGCATCCGCAGATGATTGTGGCGACCGACCGCGGTATTTTTTACAAAATGCAGCAGGCGGTACCGGATAAAGAGTTACTGGAAGCCCCTACCGCAGGCGAAGGGGCGACCTGCCGCAGCTGCGCGCACTGCCCGTGGATGGCGATGAATGGCCTGCAGGCTATCGCTGAAGGGCTGGCACACGGCGGCGCTCAGCATGAAATTCACGTCGATGCGGCACTGCGCAAGGCAGCGTTGCTGCCGCTCAACCGCATGCTAGACTTTGCAGCACAACTAAAACTTACGCTGAAAGGGAACGCCTGAGGCGGTTTTCATACAGGTGCAGATGATGGACTTCTTTAGCACACACAATATTCTGGTTCATATTCCGATTGGCGTCGGCGGCTACGATCTGTCATGGATTGAGGCGATCGGTACGCTGGCCGGCCTGCTGTGTATCTGGCTCGCCAGCCAGGAAAAAATTATCAACTACCTGTTTGGTCTGATTAACGTCACGCTGTTTGCGGTGATTTTCTTTCAGATTCAGCTGTATGCCAGCCTGCTGCTGCAGCTGTTCTTCTTTGTTGCCAATGTGTACGGCTGGTACGCGTGGAGCCGGCAGACCAGCAGCCATGAAGCGGCGCTGAAAATCCGCTGGCTGCCGCTGCCGAAAGCCATCGGCTGGGGCGCCGCCTGCGTGATCGCCATTGCGCTGATGACGCGCTATATCGACCCGGTATTCGCTTTCCTCACGCGCACCGCGGTGGGCCTGATGCAGTCGCTCGGTCTTAACGTGGTAATGCCGCAGCTGCAGCCGGATGCCTTCCCATTCTGGGATTCCTGCATGATGGTGCTGTCGATTGTGGCGATGATCCTGATGACGCGCAAATACGTCGAGAACTGGCTGCTGTGGGTGGTGATCAACGTTATCAGCGTGATGATCTTTGCGCGTCAGGGCGTGTATGCCATGGCGCTGGAGTACGCCATCCTGACGCTGATCGCGCTGAACGGCACGCGCCTGTGGATGCAGAGCGCACGGGAACAGGGTTCGCGCGCGCTGTCCCATTAGTGGTGATGATGCGCGTGGCCTTCCAGCGCTGCGTGCTCGTGCTGCGTGCCGCTCTCTTCGCATAACTCGCAGTCCGGGCCGACGCAGGGCTGATACTCCATCTGCACCGTGGCATGGGCAATCTGATAATGCTGGTGCAGATACTGATGAATGCGTCGCAGCAGGCCGTCGTGATCGTACGGCGGAATCACCTGTACGTGCAGCGTCAATACCGGCTTTTCGCCCACCTGCCACACATGCACATGATGCACATTACGCACTTCATCAATGTGACGTGTCAGCGCCCGCGCTAGCTTATCCACGTCGATATGCGTCGGTGCGCCTTCCAGCAGCTCGTGCAGGCTCTCGCGCAGCAGCGCCCAGCCGCTGCGCACCACCAGCAGCGCCACCAGCAGCGACAGAATCGGATCGATCGGCGTCCAGCCGGTTAGCATGATAATCACTGCCGCCACGATTGCGCCCACCGAACCGAGCAGGTCGCCCAGCACGTGCAGCGCGGCGGCACGCACGTTGAGATTCTTCTCTTCGCTGCCGCGGTGCAGCAGCCAGAACGACAGCAGATTCGCCAGCAGGCCGGCAATGGCGATGCCGAGCATCAGCCCGCCTTCAATCGGCTCGGGCTGGTAAAAACGGCGCAGTGCTTCCCAGACGATCAGGACGGTAATCACCAGCAGCGCGATGGCGTTAACAAACGCGGCCAGCGTGGTAAGACGCAGCAAGCCAAAGGTGTGACGCGCATTCGGTTTGCGCCGGGCGAACTGCACGGCCAGCAGCGCCATCAGCAGCGCGGCGGCGTCGGTGAGCATATGTCCGGCATCGGCCAGCAGCGCCAGCGAGCCGGACACCAGCCCGCCGATGACCTCGGCAACCATAAACAGCGCGGTGACGCCAAACGCGGCGGCGAGACGCGTGCGGTTGCCGCCGTGCTCACTGTGAGAATGAGTGTGTGCCATAACGTTCCAGTTGGTTAAGTAGCCTGTTCGTTAATGATATCAGTAAATTGAGATTGTCACGGTCAGGCTGATGCTGTTTTGCCGCGTCGGCCAGCTGCTGGCAGCGGGCGGCTACGTCGTCAATGCCGAGCATCAGCCAGCTGCCTTTCAGGCGGTGCGCCGCGCGCGCCAGCTGCGGCCAGTCTGCGGCCGCGCTCGCCTGCAGCAGCGCATCACGATCCTGCTGCAGCGTACGCTGCAGGGTGTGGCAAATACGCGGAATGAAAGCCGGATTGTGCTGCGCCAGAATCTGCAGGCTGTCCGGCAGCACCTGCAGCGGATCGCGCACTGCCTGCGCCAGAAGCGGTGCAATATCCCGCAGAGTCACCGGCTTAACCAGCTGCGCTTCGTGCGCCTGCAGCGGCAGTTTCAGCAGCTGTACGTCGGCAGAGCACAGTATGCGCAGCGCAGGCTGCACGCGCTGGCGCTGACGGCGGCGCAGGATGCGCAGCAGCGTCAGGCCATCCGGGCGTGGCATCATCTGGTCGATAAACAGCACATCAAACGGCTGCTGCGCATCGGCCCGCAGCAGTTCGCGGCCATCCTCAAACACCGCCGCAGTAATGCCAAAGCTCGCCAGCTGCTGCTGCATCACCAGCAGATTAGTCGGGTGATCGTCGACAATCGCTACGCGCAGCTGTGGATAGTGCGGCCAGTGCGTGGCGTCATCCGCCGTTGTCGCCGCACAGGGTTCCAGCGGCAGGCGCACGCTCACCGTGGTGCCCTGCTGCGGTGCGGAGTGCAGCGACAGCGTGCCGCCCATGCGCTGTACAATCTCGCGACAGATAAACAGCCCGAGGCCGCTGCCCTGCACCGCATGGCGCTTGCCCGACGGCGCCTGATACCAAGGTTCAAACAGCTGCGCCTGCTCGCTGAGCGGAATGCCGCTGCCGCTGTCGCTCACCGTCAGCGCGATATCCCCGGTGACCGCCAGCGTCAGGCGGATTTCGCCGTGGCGGGTAAATTTCAGCGCATTGGCCACCAGATTGTTCACCACCTGCTGCAGGCGATCGCTGTCGAGCATCACGCTGGCCGGCAGCGGGGTCAGCGCCGCTACGTGCAGCTGTGGCCCGCCATCGCGCATCAGCGGGTGGTAAAACTGCTGTTGCTGCTGTAGCCACAACCTGAGATCGAGCGGGCGCGGCGTCAGGCGGAAGCTGTGATTCTCGATACGCGCATGATCCTGCAGGTCGTTCAGCAGCGTCATCAGCGACCGGGCGCTGCTGTGCATCAGATCGAGCCGCGCGCTCGGATGCTGCTGCTGCTCCAGCTCCAGCAGACCCAGAATCGCCTGCATCGGCGTGCGCAGCTCGTGGCTGGCGGTGGCGAGAAACTGACTTTTAGCGGCATTGGCGCGTTCTGCCTGCTCGCGCTGTAACCGCTCACGCCGCTGCTGCAGATAACGGCGCAGCAGCAATACCAGCAACAGCAGGATGATCACGGCGGCCGCAATCAAAATCAGCAGCGGCACATTGCGCATCGTCATGGTGGTGCCGGGCTGCGGCGGCTGCGACCAGCTGACGCGCATCTGGTTCAGCGTATCCGCCGGAATCTGCTGCAGCGCATGGTCGAGCAGGGCGCTCAGCTGCGGCTGCTGAGCGCTCACCTGCGGCGCCAGCGGCCAGGCGATATCGCTGGCCACAAACGCGAGATGCACGCGGTTGCCCTCATGGCTGGCCATACGCCAGCGCGCCGACAGCACGTTATCCACCACTGCATCAATCTGGCCAGTGTTGAGGGCCTGCCACAGCTGGGCGCGATCGTCGAACAGCTGGGGCGCGATCTCAGCCGGAAGCAGACGCTGCGCCAGATCGCCACGCAGCACGCCGACGCGCTGAGCGTGCAGCGCGGACCAGTCCATCGGCTGCCTGTCGGACAGCGTGTAAATGCCCCAGATGGCGCGCCACACTGGCAGCGCGGTGCGGTTAGCATCGTCCCCGTACAGCGGCTGTAACAGGTTGAGCATCACCTGCTGCTGCTGCAACAGACTGGCGGCCTGCTGCGGATTATTGACCCAGCGCGGCGTGAAACGCAGACCGGTGCTCTGGCTCAGCGCGTTAAGCAGGTCAATACCGAAGCCGCGCGCGTTGCCGCTGGCATCGCGATAGCTCCACGGCGCGTTATCGCTCTCGGCGGCATAAGGAATGGCATCCTGCTGCGCCAGCCACTGTTTCTCTGCGCCCGTCAGCATCAGGGTCTGCGTATCCTGATAGCGCAGCAGCGGCGGACTCCAGCGCTGCTGCACGCGGTTGCTGAACTCCGCTGGCAGCAAACGCAGCTGGCGGTTGAGCCAGGCAATCAGCGCCGGATCGCGCGTCAGTGCGCGCAGCGACAGCTCGCCGGCACCGGGATCGGCAGTGATTTGATAAATCTGTCCCTGCTGCAGCTGGCTGAGCAGGAAACCGGCGCTGGCTTCATCGGCCACCAGATAGTCACTCTGCTGGTTCAGCAGCGCATACAGCGCCTGTAAATTGCCGGGCAGCGTCTGCCAGCGGTGGCGATGTGCAAAGGTTTGCGGCAGCTGCGCCAGCGTGTCGGCGGCGATGGTCAGCTGAGCGTTATCACTGTTGAACATCACCGCGCGCTGGTTGTCACGATTGCGGTAGATGCGCATCGGACTGTTGAACCAGCTCTCGCTGGTCAGTACGTCGGCGGGCAGATCGCGCTGGCGGGTGCTCAGCACCATATCCACGTCGCCACGCTGCAGCGCCGCCAGCTGGGCGGCAAAGTCAGGGTAACCGTGCAGGCTGAATGTGCTGCCGCTCAGCTGGCTGAGGGCGCTGAGATAGTCGGCATCAATGCCCCAGATGCGATCGCCGATGCGCATCGCCCAGGGCGCGCTGTTTTGCGCCGGCACTGCCACGCGCAGCACCGCTCCCGGCCACGGCTCGGCGTGCGGCGCGGGCATCATGGCGGGCAGCATCACGCTGCTGGCGGGCTGCAATCCGGCGCGCGCCAGCAGACTGAAAAACAGCGCGAACAGCAGCAGCCAGCATTTCACTGCTGCGCTTTCCATAGTTCTGCCAGCTCGACCACCGACTGCACGCCGGTCTTCTCGAGGATATTTTTCTTGTGGGTGCTGACGGTTTTATTGCTGATGTGCAGCTGTTCGCCAATCTGGATATTCGACAGCCCGCGCACCAGCAGCGCCACAATCTGCTGCTCTTTCTCGGTGAGCGGTAGCGCAATGCGCTCCGGCAGCGGCGGAAACGCCTGCTGGCCGCCCAGCACCGCCAGAATCGCGCTCAGCAACTGCGCCATGCTTTGACTCTTCACCACATAGCCGGCCGCCCCGAGCGAGGCGGCGCTGAGCAGCGTGTGGCGGCTCTGCTGGGCCGAGTAAATCAGCACCGGACACTGCGGATGGCGCGCACGCAGACGGCGCAGCAGCTCCAGACCATCGCTATCCGGCAGGCCGATATCCAGCACAATCAGGTCAATATGATGCTGTTGCAGCAGCTGGCGCGCCTGGGCTTCGTCACCGGCGGCGTAAAGCTGTAATGGAATAGGGGCGTTGAGGCAGGCCGCTTCCAGCGCGACTTCAACTAAAGGGTGATCATCGATAAGCAGCAGCGCAGCCATGAAACAGTTCCTGTGAATTTCATAGCGTTAGCATAGCGGAAATAGGGCAGGGGAAAAACAACAGGGCGAGCCGAAGCTCGCCCTGCATCACGCTCCGTGTGGATTACTGCGTGGTGCCGTCAGTTTTGTGTTTAACGTGACCACCGCCTTCCTTGGTTTCAACTTTCTTGTTCATATCCGGGCAGCGACCATCTTTACACATGGTATTTTTGTGTTCCTGGCTGGCCGACATATTGCCAGAGGTGGTACCAGAAGTCGCGGCACCGTTGGTGTTCATGCTGCCATTATTAATGTTGCTATTGTCGACATTATTTGGCGGCAGATTCTCTTTCGCGCCGCCCGCGGCTGCGCCGGCTTCTGCTGACGCATTCGCCTGGCCGTTGTTGTTATCCGCCGCCAGTGCTGCGCCGCTGCCCAAAGTCATCGCTGCCGTCAGAAAAATCAATGCAAACTTATTCATCATTATGCTCCTGTAATAAATGGATAGTTGCCGCGTGACACCCGCTGGTGCTGTTTGACGAAAAAAGCGTGCCGCGACGGAATTTAATTCCGTCATGAGTGTTCGGCATGAATATAAATAGCGAAAGCACCTCATTCCTCAGTGCTTACGTTTAAAAAGCTTAGTCCATAAACGAATAAATGCAAATCTGAGCGAGCCATTGGCGCACAGGACATAATTTACACCTGGTGCCTGAAGGGATACATTGGACGGGTTGCGCCCGGCGTACGCAGGGCCAGAAATTTGAATGGAATAAGTATGGATTACCAGAACGACGATTTACGCATCAGAGAGATCAAAGAGTTACTGCCCCCTGTTGCGCTGCTGGAAAAATTCCCCGCCACCGATAACGCTGCTCAAACCGTTGCCCAGGCCCGCCAGGCCATTCACCGCATTCTGCACGGTGAAGATGACCGCCTGCTGGTGGTGATTGGGCCATGCTCCATCCACGATACGCAGGCAGCCAAAGAGTATGCCGCTCGCCTGCTGACGTTGCGCGAGGAGCTGAAGGGTGAGCTGGAAGTGGTGATGCGCGTGTACTTTGAAAAACCGCGTACCACGGTGGGCTGGAAAGGGCTGATCAACGATCCTTACATGGACGGTAGCTTCCAGATTAACGACGGCCTGCGCCTGGCGCGTAAGCTGCTGGTGGATATCAACGACACCGGACTGCCGGCTGCCGGTGAGTTCCTCGACATGATCACGCCGCAATACATGGCGGATTTGATGAGCTGGGGCGCGATTGGTGCGCGCACCACCGAATCGCAGGTGCACCGCGAGCTCTCCTCCGGGCTCTCCTGTCCGGTCGGCTTCAAAAACGGTACCGACGGCACCATCAAAGTGGCGATCGATGCCATCGGCGCTGCCAGCGCGCCGCACTGTTTCCTGTCGGTCACCAAATATGGTCATTCGGCGATTGTCGAAACCAGCGGTAATGAAGATTGCCACATCATTCTGCGCGGCGGCAAAGAGCCAAACTACAGTGCGGAGCACGTTGCGGCGGTGAAAACCGGGCTGGAAAAAGCGGGCCTGCGTCCACAGGTGATGATCGATTTCAGCCACGCCAACAGCAGCAAGCAGTTCCAGCGTCAGATGGTGGTGGCCGCAGACGTGGCACAGCAGATTGCTGGCGGCGAGCAGGCGATTACCGGCGTGATGATTGAGAGCCACCTGGTGGAAGGCAACCAGAGCCTCGACAGCGGTAAACCGCTGGTGTACGGCCAGAGCGTCACCGACGCCTGTATTGGCTGGGACGACACGGAAAAAGCGCTGCGTCAGCTGGCGCAGGCGATCAAAACCCGTCGCGGCTAACGGCAGCGCACGGCATAAAAAAAGGCCAGACTCGCGTCTGGCCTTTTGCGTTTCAGCGTGAACTTACTTCGCTTTACCCTGGTTAGCAACGGCGGCGGCTTTCGCTGCGATCTCGTCGGCATCACCCAGATAGTAATGTTTGATTGGCTTGAAGTTCTCGTCGAACTCATACACCAGCGGTACGCCGGTTGGGATGTTCAGTTCGAGGATCTCATCTTCGCTCATGTTATCGAGGTATTTCACCAGCGCGCGCAGTGAGTTACCGTGCGCGGCAACGATCACTTTCTCACCGCTCTTGATGCGCGGCAGAATGCTCTCGTTCCAGAATGGGATCACGCGATCGATGGTCAGTGCCAGGCTTTCGGTGGTCGGCAGCTGCGCGTCGGTCAGGGATTTGTAGCGCGGGTCGTGGCCCGGGAAACGCTCGTCGTTACGATCCAGCTCTGGCGGCGTAACGGCAAAGCCGCGGCGCCACTGTTTCACCTGATCGTCGCCGTATTTGGCGGCGGTTTCCGCTTTGTCCAGACCCTGCAGCGCACCGTAGTGACGCTCATTCAGACGCCAGGTTTTCTCGACCGGCAGCCAGGCCTGATCCAGCTCATCCAGCACGTTCCACAGAGTGTGGATGGCACGCTTCAGCACTGAGGTGTAGGCAAAATCAAACACGAAACCTTCTTTTTTCAGCAGCTGACCGGCTGCTTTGGCTTCGGTGCGACCCTTGTCGGACAGATCCACGTCGTACCATCCGGTGAAGCGGTTTTCCTGATTCCACTGGCTTTCGCCGTGGCGCACCAGAACCAGCTTAGTTACGGCCATAGCTTTACTCCTTAATGCTTAATGTTTCGATGATGATAGAAACCGGCTGCGGCCGCTGATTTTAGCGGCACACTGATAGCGCCATACCATAGCGGAAAACAGCGCACGGCGTAAGCCTGTCGGCACCGCAGTGCGCATTTTTCAACCGGCGCTTAGTGCGGGGTGAAGCGATAACGCGTCACGGAGTGCCATGTGTCGCCGGGCTGCAGCCAGCAATCAGGCTGCGGCCACTCGCTATGGTTGGGCGAATCCGGTAAAAACTCACTCTCCAGAGCGATGCCCTGGAAAGCAGTATAGCTGCCCTGTTCACGGGCGCGCGTTCCCTCCAGATAGTTGCCGGAGTAGAACTGCAGCGCCGGCGCGGCGGTGAACACGCTCACGCTAAGTTTGTCGTCCGCTGACCACAGCTGCGCAGCAGGCTGGCTGCTGTCACCGGCGGTGGTGAGCAGAAACGCGTGATCGTAACCTTTCACCGCGCGCTGATCGTCATCGGCCAGGAACTCGTCCGCCACGCGTTTCGGCTGGCGGAAATCAAAGCTGGTACCGTCTACCGCTTTCAGCGGCGCATTGGGAATGCCTGCGCTGTCCACCGGCAGATAACGATCGGCCTGCAGTTGTAAGCGATGCTGGCGCGCGTCGCCATGATGCGCATCAAGGTTGAAGTAAGCATGGTTGGTCAGGTTGACCGGACAGGCCTGATCGGTCTGCGCTTCATAGCGAATCGACAGGCAGTTATCGTCATCGAGCTGATAAATCACATCGGCAATCAGATTGCCGGGGTAGCCCTGGTCGCCGTCCGGCGAATCAAGACGATAGTGCACTTCGCTGTCACTCTGGCTGAGGATCTGCCAGCGGCGCTTGTCGAAACCCTGCCGCCCGCCGTGCAGCTGGTGCGGACCCTGATTGGCCGCCAGCAGCCGGTTAAGCGGCTTCAGCTCAGCGAAGGCGATGCGGTTCGCGTAACGTCCGATGGTGGCACCGAGATAAGCATCCTGATGCAGATAGTCGGACGGCGTGGCGCAGCCGAGCAGCGCTTCGCGCACGCTGCCGTCCTGCATCGGCACGCGCGCCGACAGCCAGGTGGCGCCCCAGTCCATAAAGGTGGCGACCATGCCGTTGCGGTTGCGCAGCACGGTGATGCGCCACGGCTGGCCGTCCGGCGCATGAGAGTTGACGTCGCTTACCATTGGCCGGCTCCTGCTGAGGCTTTGCACACGTAAAAGGTCTCTTTAATGCCGGTCTGCGCTTCGTACTGCTGCGCCACCACCGCTTTCACCTGATCGACCAGATCGGTTGGCATCAGGGCGACAATACAGCCGCCGAAGCCGCCGCCGGTCATACGCACGCCGCCGCGCGGGCCGATTTCCGCTTTAACAATCTCTACCAGCTGATCGATGGGCGGCACGGTGATCTCAAAATCGTCGCGCATTGAGGCGTGCGAGGCGGCCATCAGCTCACCCATGCGTTGCAGATCGCCGCTGCTCAGCGCGTCCGCCGCTTCCAGCGTCCTGGCGTTTTCGGTGATCACGTGACGCACGCGTTTGGCCACCAGCGGATCGAGCTGCTGTTCTGCCGCCGCAAACTCCTCCAGCGTTACGTCGCGCAGCGCCTTTTTGTTGAAGAAGCGCGCACCGGTTTCGCACTGCTCGCGGCGGGTATTGTATTCGCTGCCCACCAGATTACGGCGGAAGTTCGAGTTGATGATCACCACCGCGACATCCTCCGGCATGGATACGGCGCGCGTGCCCAGCGTGCGGCAGTCCAGCAGCATGGCGTGATCCTGCTGGCCGAGCGCTGAAATCAGCTGATCCATGATGCCGCAGTTGCAGCCAACAAACTGGTTCTCCGCTTCCTGCCCGTTAACGGCAATCGCTGCGCCGTCGAGCTTCAGCTGATACAGCTGCTGGAACACAGTGCCTACCGCCACTTCCAGCGAGGCGGACGAGCTGAGACCGGCACCCTGCGGCACGTTGCCGCTGATCACCATATCCACGCCGCCAAAGCTGGCGTCGCGCTGCTGCAGATGTTTCACCACGCCGCGCACGTAATTGGCCCACATCGGTTCGCTGAGCGGCTCAATCGGCGCATCCAGCGAGAAGCTATCCTGCTGATTGTCGTAATCCACCGCCACCACGCGCACCTGGCGATCGTCGCGGCGGGCGCAGGCAATCACGGTCTGATAGTCAATGGCGCAGGGCAGCACGAAGCCGTCGTTGTAATCGGTATGCTCGCCGATCAGGTTCACCCGGCCCGGTGCCTGAATGCTGTGGCTCGGCGCATAGCCGAAGGTGTCAGCGAAAACCTGTTGAGTGATCGATTTTAAAGACATTTATTGTTCCTCGCGGAAATGGATAGCGCTGACAGAGCGCAGACGTTCTGCTGCCTGTTCCGCCGTTAAATCACGTTGGGTCTCGGCCAGCATCTCGTAGCCAACCATAAATTTTCGTACCGTGGCGGAGCGCAGCAGCGGGGGATAGAAGTGCGCGTGCAGCTGCCAGTGATCGTTGGCTTCGCCGTTAAACGGCGCGCCGTGCCAGCCCATCGAATAGGGGAACGAGCACTGGAACAGATTGTCGTAACGGCTGGTGAGCTGCTTGAGCGCCAGCGCCAGATCGGTGCGCTGCGCCTCGTTAAGATCGGTAATACGTTTCACGTGCGTTTTAGGCAGCAGCAGGGTTTCAAACGGCCAGGCCGCCCACCACGGCACTACCGCCAGCCAGTGATCGGTTTCAACCACGGTACGGCTGCCGTCCTGCAGTTCGCGCGCTACGTAATCCACCAGCAGCGGCGTACCTTTATCAGCAAAGTAGCGGCGCTGGTTGTCATCCTCTTTTTGCGCTTCATTCGGCAGAAAACTGTTGGCCCACACCTGACCGTGCGGATGCGGATTCGAGCAGCCCATCGCTGCGCCTTTGTTTTCAAACACCTGCACCCACGGATAGTGCTGGCCGAGTTCAGCGGTCTGCTCCTGCCAGGTACGCACGATATCCTGCAAGTTGTGCAGCGGCAGTTCGGGCAGGGTTTTGCTGTGATCCGGTGAGAAGCAGATCACCCGGCTGGTACCGCGCGCGCCTTCACAGCGCATCAGTACATCATCGCTCTGCGGCGCGTCCGGTGTATCGGTCATCAGCGCGGCAAAGTCATTGGTGAATACGTAAGTGCTTTTGTAATCGGGATTTTTGTCGCCGGTGATACGGGTGTTACCGGCGCACAGGAAGCAGTCCGGATCGTGTGCGGGCAGTTGCTCCAGCGCCGGCGTCTCCTGCGCACCCTGCCACGGACGTTTGGCGCGATGCGGTGACACCAGCACCCATTGATCGATCAACGGGTTATAACGGCGATGCGGATGATCGACCGGGTTAAATTTTTGCATAACAAGTCCTGGTAATCGGCAAACAGAAGAAAATCACTGCCTTCAACGTAGCATAACGGTGGCGCTGAAAGCGTGATCCAGTCTGGATAAATGGTATCGTTTACACAAGGTGACGATTCTCATTTTGTGGGTTTATGCGTAGCATTTGCTGAATAATGCGGCAGGCTAGTGGTAGCGGTTACATTTTTAGGGGAAGAAATCTGTCAGGTGCGTACTGTTACTGCCGGGCCGCCATGGATGGCGACCCGCTCATCAATGAAAACTAATGCAACGCCTCCTGCTGATAAGCATAGCCCGCACCCTGTTTTACAAAACTCAGGCGGTGGGAGATGCACTGCGGCGCGTCCTCGGCGTGGTGGGAAACAAACATCAGCTGAGTACGGCCTTCGCCGATCAGCACATCAACAAAGCGGCGCACCAGCTGGCGGTTAATGGGATCGAGCCCCTGCAGTGGCTCATCCAGGATTAACAGCGTCGGGTGCTTCACCAGCGCGCGCGCAATCAGCACCAGCCGCTGCTGGCCCCACGACAGGCTATGAAACGGCGCATCGGCCAGCGCATTGTCCATGCCAAGCAGCGCCAGCCACTGGCGCGCCAGCGCTTTCTGCCGATCCGATACCGCCTGATACAGACCGATCGAATCAAAAAAGCCTGAGAGGATCACCGTACGCACGTTACAGCTGACGCGGTAATCCAGATGCAGGCTGCTGCTGACGTAACCGATATGCTGCTTGATGTCCCAGATGGTTTCACCGCTGCCGCGCCGAATACCAAACAACGTTAAATCATTGCTGTAGCCCTGCGGATGATCGCCGGTGACCAGGCTGAGCAGGGTCGATTTACCCGCGCCGTTGGGGCCGATAATCTGCCAGTGCTCGCCGGGATTGACCTGCCAGTTCAGGCCGTCGATCACCGCGTGATCGTTATACGACACCACGCCGTTGCGCAGGATAACGCGCGGCGCATCTGCCGCCAGCTGCGGCAGCTGATCCGGCTGGTCCGGCTCCGGCAGCGCCATGCCCTGCAGGCGTTCGCTGTGCGCCAGCTGCGCCACCAGCGCTTCGGCGAGAATCGCCTGGCGCGCGCCCACGTGCGTCAGCGTGCACTCCGCCAGCACGCCGACCTGCTGGACAAAATCCGGAATATCGTCAAAGCGGTTCAGCACCAGCACCACGGTGTAACCGTCGCGATGCAGCTGATGCAGCGTATCGGCAAGGCTGGCGCGCGATGCCACATCCAGACCATCAAAAGGTTCGTCGAGGATCAGCAAATCCGGCTGCGCCATCAGCGCCTGACACAGCAGCGTTTTGCGCGTTTCGCCGGTAGAAAGGTATTTGAAGCGACGAGTCAGTAAAGCGCTGATGCCAAACTGCTGGGCCAGCGCCCGCGCCCGCGCCTCATCCTTTACTTCATCCTGAATGATCTCCAGCGCGGTGCGGCCGGTGTCATCTTCGCCTTCACTCAGCAGATCGGTGTTGTTGCGCTCCCACTCCTGCGTCACCAGCTGTTGCAGCTGCTCCAGCGACAGACGGGTGCGGCGCTGAAAATCCTGCCGCAGCTTGCCCTTTGCCGCCGTCAGCTCGCCGGACAGCGCGCGCGCCAGCGAAGATTTACCGCTGCCGTTGGCACCGACAAAGGCCCAGCTTTCGCCGCTGTGCAGGGTTAAGTCCGGCAGGGTCAGGGTACGGCTATCGCTCAGGTGAAATATGCCTTGCGAAATTTGCAATGAGGCCATGATTTGTTCCGTTTTCTGCATCAAGTCGCTCAGTTGTAGCGAGCCAGCGAAATGAAGTCAAATCATGGCGGCCAGATCAGAGCAGTGTGGCGATGATGGCGTGTTCGGCATTAAAACAGGCGGTCACGGCGCTGCCGGGCTGCAGATTATGCTGGCGAAGCGCCTGGCTGGGAATGGTGGCGCACAGCATTTCACCGCCCGCCAGCGCAATCAGCACTTCACTCTGCGTTTCGCCGGGTTCGATGGTGTGGACAACGCCCGGCAGCTGATTATCGCCCTCTGCGGCGTCAGGCGTCAGGCGGATCCACGGCGCTTTGATCAGCACCAGCACCTCTTTACCGCTGTCGAGCTGCAGCCGCTCCGCGCTGCGTTCGGTCAGAGCCACCTGCAGGCGCGTCACGCCGTCGTTCAGCAGTACCTCAACGTGCTGTTGCACCTGCTGACGATCGCGCGCCTGCACCGTGCCAAACAGCTGGTTGCGCGCGCTGGTTTGCAGGGAAAAGCGGGCGATGGCCGCCAGCAGGCTGTCGAGCGGCAGGCTGTCGTTTTGCAGCACGTCAAAGGCTTTTTGCTGGATCTGCTCCATCAGCTGAAACAGCTGAATCAATCGCTCGCCGTAGCGCGTCAGCCGGGCACCGCCGCCGCCTTTGCCGCCGGTTGCGCGTTCGACCAGCGTCTGATCCGCCAGCTGATTCATCTCATTGATGGCGTCCCAGGCGCTTTTATAGCTGATGCCCGCCAGTCTGGCGCCCTGGCTGATGGAGCCGGTTTCCTGCACGCGCCTGAGCAGCTCGATACGGCGCGGATCGGCAAACAGTTTCTGCTGAAGACGAATGTGAAGAGAGAGTTCTGCCTGCATGTCAGCTCCTTAGGTGAATGCGCCAATTGTAAGGCCTAAAGTAAAAGCACGAAAAGGGCAGTGCCTTTTTTTCTCCAGCCGTTACAATCACTTTTTTACTCTTTGCGCGAGGTTTCCATGCTGGAACTGTTAAAAAGCCTGGCGGTCGCCATCATCATGGTGCCCATCGTGATGGCGATTATGCTGGGTCTGATTTACGGCCTGGGTGAAGTCTTTAACGTCATCTCTAAATTTGGCCGCCGCGACGATCGTCCCGCCAATAGCTCACACCACTGATTTTTAACGCCCGCACGCTGCGGGCGTTTTGCCCTTAACTTCCCGCCGTTTTTGCCGATATAAAGCTCATGACAGCTTTCAGGCTCGCGTTGTATTATCAACTATATAACGTAACCTGGAGCTCTCTATGCAAAATACGCTTTATCACTGGGCGGCGGCAGCCGTGGTCACCGTGTCGCTGTCGGGTCAGGCACTGGCGGCGGAGAAAATTACCGTGTTCGCCGCGGCCTCGCTGACCAATGCGATGCAGCAGATTGCCACGCAATATCAGCAAAAAAGCGGCGTTGAAGTGGTATCCTCGTTCGCTTCCTCGTCGACGCTGGCGCGGCAAATCGAGCAGGGCGCCCCGGCGGATCTGTTTATCTCTGCCGATCAGCAGTGGATGGACGATGCGGTGGCGAAAAACAGCGTGATCGGCAGTACGCGCTACACGCTGCTGGGCAACGATCTGGTGCTGGTGGCGGCAAAAAGCGCTAACGCGCAGCCGGTGACCATCAATGCGCAGACCCCATGGCAGAACCTGCTTAAGGGCGAGCGCCTGGCGGTGGGCGATCCGGATCACGTGCCGGCAGGCATTTATGCCAAAGAAGCGCTGCAAAAGCTGGGCGCGTGGGACACGCTGGCTTCACGGCTCGCACCGGCTAACAACGTGCGTGCCGCGCTGGCGCTGGTGGAGCGACGCGAAACGCCGTATGGCATCGTGTACGGTTCCGACGCGGTAGCCAGTGATAAGGTGCAGGTGGTCGGACGCTTCCCCGAAGCGAGTCACAAACCCGTAGAGTACCCGATGGCGGTGGTCAGCGATCACCAGAACGCAGCGGTGCAGGCCTTCTATGACTATCTGCAGGGGCCGGATGCCGCTGCCGTGTTTAAACAGTATGGATTTACGCCGAAGAGATGATACTGAGCGATCCCGAATGGCAGGCCGTGTTCCTCAGCCTGAAAGTTTCCTGCGTGGCGGTGCTGTGCAGCCTGCCGTTTGGCATCCTGATGGCCTGGATTCTGGCGCGCTGTCGCTTTCCTGGCAAAACCCTGCTCGATAGCCTGATTCACCTGCCGCTGGTGCTGCCGCCGGTGGTGGTGGGCTATTTACTGCTGCTAACGCTGGGACGGCGCGGCCTGATTGGCATCTGGCTGTATGACTGGTTCGGTATCACCTTCGCCTTCAGCTGGCGCGGTGCGGTACTGGCCTCGGCGGTGATGGCGTTTCCGCTGATGGTGCGCGCCATTCGTCTGGCACTGGAAGCGGTAGACAGCCGGCTTGAGCAGGCGGCGCGGACCTTGGGCGCGGGCCGCTGGCGGGTGTTTTTCACCATCACGCTGCCGCTGACTTTTCCGGGCATCATCGTGGGCACCGTGCTGGCGTTTGCCCGCTCGCTAGGTGAGTTTGGTGCCACCATTACTTTTGTCTCCAACATTCCCGGCGAAACCCGCACCATCCCGTCAGCCATGTTTACCCTGATTGAAACGCCCGGCGCGGAAGGCACCGCGGCGCGGCTGTGCGCGGTGGCGATTGCGCTGGCGCTGCTGTCGCTGGTGGCCTCGGAGCTGCTGGCGCGCTGGGGCCGCAAGCGGCTGGGAGCGGCCTGATGCTGAAAATCAACATTGCGCAACAGCTCGGCGAGCATCAGCTCAACGTCGATGTGGAGATTCCGGCCAGCGGCATCACCGCGATCTTTGGCGTGTCCGGGGCGGGAAAAACCTCATTAATCAATGCCATCAGCGGTCTGACGCAGCCGCAAAGCGGCCAGATTGCGCTTAACGATCGTCTGTTGTTTGACCGCGACAGCGGTATCAATCTGCCGCCGGAAAAACGCCGCATCGGCTACGTGTTTCAGGATGCGCGCCTGTTTCCCCATTATCGCGTGCGCGGCAATCTGCAGTATGGCATGGCGCCTAAAATGAAGGCGCAGTTCGGGGCGCTGGTGACGCTGCTGGGACTGGATGCGCTGCTGGATCGCTATCCGGCCTCGCTGTCGGGGGGTGAAAAGCAGCGCGTGGCGATGGGCCGGGCGCTGCTGAGCGCGCCGGATATCCTGCTGATGGACGAACCGCTGGCGTCGCTCGATCTGCCACGCAAGCGCGAGCTGATGCCCTATTTGCAGAAGCTGGCGAAGCAGGTGGAGATTCCGCTGCTGTACGTGAGCCACAGCCTGGAGGAGATTGTCCAGCTGGCGAATCAGGTGCTGGTGCTGGATAACGGTAACGTCAAAGCCTTCGGCGCGCTGGGAAAAGTGTGGGGCAGCAGCGCGATGCGGCCCTGGCTGCCGGCGGCCGAGCGCAGCAGCGTGCTGCGCGTGCAGGTGCTGGAGCAGCATCCGGATTACCCGATGACCGCGCTGTCGCTTGGCGATCAGCACATCTGGGTCAGCCGGGTGAATCAGCCGGTGAAAAGCGTACTGCGCATCCGTATCGCCTCGGCGGACGTGTCGCTGGCGCTGCAGCCGCCGCAAAACACCTCGATCCGCAATATTTTACCGGCGCAGGTGGTGGAGCTGCTGGAGCTGGACGACCAGGTCGAAGTGAAGCTGCGCATCGGCGTCAGCGAGCTGTGGGCGCGCATTTCACCGTGGGCGCGCGACGAACTGAATATCCGGCCCGATCAGTGGCTGTATGCGCAGATCAAGAGCGTGTCGATTACCGCGTAACCCAAACCGGACGACAGCGCGGTATGTCCGGTTTGCGGATCAGCGCGATTTTTCGCGCTTTTTTCCGGTCAACCTGACTGATGCCTTATGCCGCGGTCAGCCTGGCGTTACAGCACTTCCTGGTAGATCACCTGCGCAATGCCCGGCTCAAGGTTGGTGCCGATCACTTTGCGCGCGCGTGCTTTGATGGCGTCATCGGCATTGCCCATCGCCACGCCCAGCCCGGCCTGCTCCAGCATGCTGAGATCGTTGTAATTGTCGCCAAACGCCAGCACGTCCTGCATGCTCAGACCCTGGCTCGCCACCCACTGCGCCAGGCGTTTGCCTTTGCTGTTGCCGGCCTGAGCGATGTCGACCTGATCGTGCCACGACCATTCACACGCCAGACCCAGCTCGCGTTCGGTGCGTTCGGCAAATTGCTGCAGCGCGCGGGTATCCGGATGCGACAGGGCAAATTTCCAGATCGACTGCGCGTCGTGCGCCGCCTGCGCCAGACTCGGCACCTGCACAAACAGCGGGCGCTGCGCTTCCGGCAGCGACTGCGCCCAGTTGAGGGTGCGCGTCACATGGCCGGTCGCTTCCTGGTACAGCATCGCATCATCGACATACAGCAGACCGTGAATATTCTCCTGATCGAGCATCTCAATCACTCGCGCCGCCTGACTTTTCTCCAGCCGATCGGCAGCCAGCACCCGTTGCGCCTGGTAATCGTACAGGTACGTGCCGTTACAGCAGATGGCGGGCGTTGTCAGCTGCAGCGCCTGATAAAACGGGTGAATCGCGCAGTGATGGCGACCGGTGACGATCAGCACCTGAACGCCAGCCTGTTGCGCGCGGGCTAAGGCTTCAAGGGATTCTGGCAGGATGGTTTTGTTTGGGGTCAGCAGGGTGCCGTCGAGGTCAAGGGCGATTACGCGGTAGCTCATTACACTTTCCGTCCGGAGTTAGCAAAGCATTAAGTCTACACCCGCCAGCGGCCCTGAGACAAAAAGCAGGGCACAAATCAGCCCAGCGCGCCGCGGTGAAACGCGCTACAGTTACTGTTTTTCATCAGGCAGCGAATAAGGAAAACGCATGAAACAAGTCGTGTATACCGCCAGTCCCGAGAGCCAGCAGATCCACGCCTGGCAGATGCAGGAAGATGGCGCACTGACGTTATTGCAGGTCACGGATGTGGCCGGCCAGGTGCAGCCGATGGTGGTGAGCCCGAAGAAAGATTTTCTCTATGTCGGCGTGCGTCCGAATTTTCGCGTACTGGCGTACCGCATTGCGGCCGACGGTACGTTGAGCCTGGCCGGTGAAGCGCCGCTGCCGGGCAGCCCGACTCACATTTCTACCGACCGCCAGGGCAACTATCTGTTCTGCGGCTCGTATAACGATGCCTGTGTCAGCATCAGTCCGATTGGCAGCGACGGCCTGCCGCAGGCACCGCTGCAGGTGATTAACGGGCTGGAGGGCTGCCATTCGGCGAATATCGACCTCAGCAACCAGACGCTGTTTGTGCCAGCGCTGAAACAGGATCGCATCTGCCTGTATCAGCTGCAGGCGGGCGGCACGCTGGCACCGCGCGCGCAGCCGCAGGTGACCACGGTAGAAGGCGCCGGCCCGCGTCATATGGCGTTCCACCCGAACGGCGCCTATGGCTATGTGGTTAACGAACTGGACAGCACCGTCGACGTCTGGGCGCTGAATAATGTTAACGGCCAGGTCGAGCGCGTGCAGAGTCTTGATATGATGCCACCGGGCTTCAGCGATACGCGCTGGGCAGCGGATATCCATATCACCCCGGACGGTCGCT
This sequence comes from Pantoea dispersa, assembly GCF_019890955.1. Classification (NCBI taxonomy): domain Bacteria; kingdom Pseudomonadati; phylum Pseudomonadota; class Gammaproteobacteria; order Enterobacterales; family Erwiniaceae; genus Pantoea; species Pantoea dispersa. The sequence continues at coordinate 2,753,176 of NZ_CP082346.1, read as the reverse complement.
TCCTGTATGCCTGTGACCGCACCAGCAGCACGCTGACCGTGTTCAGTCTCAGTGAGGACGGCTCGGTGCTGACGATTGAGGGTTATCAGCCGACCGAAACTCAGCCGCGTGGCTTTAACATTGATGGCAGCGGTCAGTATCTGGTGGCGGCGGGGCAGAAATCGCATCACATTGAAGTCTATCGCATCGGCGATCGTGGCCTGCTGCAACCGCTGGCGCGTTACGCCGTGGGTCAGGGCCCGATGTGGGTAGTGATTCACGCGCTGGACTGAGGAACGCGCTTCGGTCATGCAGGGTCGCCATCTACGGCGACCTCTGCCAGGGTGCGCAGCGATGCGCACCTTATGCAATCAGGCGTATTTCACCGTGATCGACGCGCTGGCCAGCGCATGGAAGTGCACGTTGAAGCCGACCATCGCGCCGCTGGCACCTTCGTCCACCTCAATTTTCTCCACGTCCAGCGCATGCACCGTAAAGATGTAGCGATGCGATTCGCCCTGCGGCGGCGATGCACCACCGTAACCGTTCTGGCCGAAATCGGTGCGCGTCTGAATGGCACCCTCCGGCAGTTCCGCCACGCCGGAACCGGCGCCCTGTGACAGCACGGTCACCTCAGCCGGGATATTGGCGACCACCCAGTGCCACCAGCCAGAGCCGGTCGGGGCATCCGGATCGTAGCAGGTCACCACAAAGCTTTTGGTGCCGGCCGGCACTTCATCCCATGCCAGGTGCGGCGACAGATTATCGCCCTGGTAACCCATGCCGTTAAACACGTGGCGCTCGGGCATTTTATCGCCATCGTTAAAATCCTGGCTCACTACGCGCATGATCTCTCCTTTCCTGTTGTGTACTGCTCTCCATGATGGTGGAAAATGGCGGCGAGTGCCAGCGGTGTCAGGGCTGAAAGTGGCCGTCCACCGCCAGTGCAGCGCTTAGCGCCGCCGTCAGCTGCGTCAGCTGTGCGGCAGAAATCAGATAAGGTGGCATCAGGTAAATCAGCTTACCGAACGGGCGAATCCATACGCCGCGTTCCACGAAGAACTGCTGCAGCGCCGCCATGTTCACCGGCTGATGGGTCTCAATCACGCCAATCGCCCCCAGCACGCGCGCATCCGCCACCATCGGATGGTCGCGCAGCGGCAGCAGTTCCGTACGCAGCTGCTGCTCAATCGCCGCCACCTGCGCCGGCCAGTGCCCTTCGTTGATCAGCTTCAGGCTTTCAACCGCCACCGCACAGGCCAGCGGATTGCCCATAAAGGTCGGACCATGCATAAAGCAGCCTGCCGCGCTGCGGCTAATGGTATCGGCGACGTCGCGCGTGGTCAGGGTGGCGGAAAGTGTCAGGGTGCCGCCGGTCAGCGCCTTGCCGAGGCACAAGATGTCCGGCGTGATGCCGGCGTGCTCGCAGGCAAACAGCTTGCCGCTGCGGCCGAAGCCGGTGGCGATCTCATCGGCGATCAGCAATAAACCGTAGCGATCGCACAGCACCCGCACCTGTTGCAGATAGCGTGGATGGTAAAAGCGCATGCCGCCGGCACCCTGCACGATAGGTTCCAGAATTACCGCGGCAATGCTGCGATGGTGCTGTTCGGCCAGCCGGGCGAAATCGGCAATATCGTTGTCATCCCAGTCATCGTCAAAGCCACACTGCGGCGCGCGGGCGAACAGATGCTCGGGCAGGTAGCCGCGCCACAGGCTGTGCATGGAGTTTTCCGGATCGCAGACCGACATGGCGGCAAACGTATCGCCGTGATAACCGCGCTGCAGCGTGAGGAATTTCTGCCGCGTCTCTCCGCGACCCAGCCAGTACTGCAGCGCCATTTTCATCGACACTTCGACGGCGATCGAGCCGGAATCGGCGAGGAACACGCACTCCAGCGCCTCGGGCGTCATGGCGATCAGCTGGCGGCTCAGCTCCACGGCTGGCGGATGGGTGATGCCGCCAAACATCACGTGTGACATCTGCGCCATCTGCTGCTGCAACGCCTGATTGAGGCGCGGATGGTTATAGCCGTGGATCGCTGCCCACCACGACGACATGCCGTCGACCAGCTCACGTCCATCGGCCAGCTGCAGCGTGCAGCCGTGCGCGGCCACCACCGGGTAGCACGGCAACGGATCGCGCATTGAGGTGTAAGGATGCCAGATATGCTGGCGGTCAAAGCGGAGGTCGTCCTGTGTGAACATCTGTCTTGTAAACCATTTTGAAAAGATTTAGTTTACAAGTATAACCACGTTAATCGTCAGGATGAACCCCCTTTTTTGGAGTAAGCAATGGCTAATCGCTGGACACTGGCTCAGGCTCAGGCGCTATTTGATAAACCTTTTCTCGAGCTGATGTTTGAAGCACAGCAGGTGCACCGCCAGCACTTCGACCCGCGTCAGGTGCAGGTCAGCACGCTGCTGTCGATCAAAACCGGCGCCTGTCCGGAAGACTGTAAATACTGTCCGCAGAGTGCGCGTTACAAAACCGGGCTGGAAACCGAGCGCCTGATGGAGGTGGAAGCGGTGCTGGAATCGGCGCGCAAGGCCAAAGCAGCCGGCTCCAGCCGCTTCTGCATGGGCGCGGCGTGGAAAAACCCGCACGAGCGCGACATGCCGTACCTGGAGCAGATGGTGCAGGGCGTGAAAGCCATGGGCATGGAAACCTGCATGACGCTGGGCACGCTCGACCACGATCAGGCGCAGCGGCTGGCCAGCGCCGGGCTCGATTTTTACAACCATAACCTTGACACTTCGCCGGAGTTTTACGGCAGCATCATCACCACCCGTACCTATCAGGAGCGTCTTGATACGCTGGATAAAGTGCGCAACGCCGGCATCAAAGTGTGCTCGGGCGGCATTGTCGGGCTGGGCGAAACGGTCAACGACCGCGCCGGTTTGCTGGTGCAACTGGCCAACCTGCCCACGCCGCCGGAGAGCGTGCCGATTAACATGCTGGTGAAAGTCAAAGGCACGCCGCTGGCGGATAACGATGACGTCGAGCCGTTCGACTTTATCCGCACCATTGCCGTGGCGCGCATCATGATGCCAACCTCGCACGTGCGCCTGTCGGCCGGTCGCGAGCAGATGAGCGAACAGACCCAGGCGATGTGCTTCATGGCGGGTGCCAACTCGATTTTCTACGGCTGCAAGCTGCTGACCACGCCGAACCCGGAAGAGGACAAAGATCTGATCCTGTTCCGCAAGCTGGGCCTGAATCCGGAGCACACCGCCACGACGGCGGGCGATAACGAACAGCAGCATCAGCTCAGCGAGCAGTTGCTGCACGCCGACAGCGCGCAGTTCTATAACGCGGCCGTGTAAATGTGGTCTGAACGTATTGCGCAGGCGCTGACGGCGCAGCGTGCCGCCGACGGCTGGCGGCAGCGGCGGCGCATTGAGCACAACAGCGTGCGTGAAATTACCCTCGACGGGCAGCGCTATCGCCACTTCTCCAGTAATGATTACCTCGGCCTGAGCCAGCATCCGGCGGTGATGGCTGCCTGGCAGCAGGGCGTGCGCGAGGCGGGCGTCGGTGCCGGGGCTTCCGGCCACGTCACCGGCTACAGCCGTCACCATGCGCAGCTGGAGCAGCAGCTGGCGTCCTGGCTCGGCTACCCGCGCGCGCTGCTGTTTATCTCCGGCTTTGCCGCCAACCAGGCAGTGATCCATCTGCTGGCGCAAAAGTCGGATCGCATTATCGCTGACAAACTAACGCACGCCTCGCTGCTGGATGCCGCCAGTCACAGTCCGGCAACGCTGCGCCGTTTTGCCCACAACCAGCCGGCCAGCCTGGCGAAACTGCTGGCGACGCGCGCGGAAGGCGGCACGCTGGTGGTGACCGAGGGCGTATTCAGCATGGATGGCGACAGTGCGCCGCTGGCTGAACTTGCCGCCGAAACCCGGCGCGCGGGCGGCTGGCTGCTGGTGGACGATGCGCACGGCATTGGCGTCACCGGTGAGCAGGGGCGCGGCAGCTGCTGGCAGCAGCAGGTGAAACCGGAACTGCTGGTGGTGACTTTTGGTAAAGGCTTTGGCGTCAGCGGCGCCGCGCTGCTGTGTGATGACGCTACCGCAGATTACGTCGAGCAATTCTCGCGCCATTTAATCTATTCCACCGCCATGCCGCCGGCGCAGTGCTGTGCGCTGCTGGCGGCGCTGGCGCAGATCCAGCAGGGCGACGCGTTGCGCGCGCGGTTACAGCAAAATATTGCCCGCTTTCGCGCGGGCGCGGCGCAGTTGCCGTGGCAGCTGATGGCCTCTGACAGCGCCATTCAGCCGCTGATCGTCGGTGAAAACCGCGCCGCGCTGGCGCTGGCGCAGCGGCTGGCGCAAGCCGGTTGCTGGGTGAGCGCGATCCGGCCACCGACGGTGCCGCCGGGTACCGCGCGGCTGCGCATTACGCTCACCGCGGCGCATCATCCCGAAGATATCGACGCGTTGCTGGAGGCACTGTATGACGCTGCAGGTGAATAAACAGGCGGTGGCGCAGGCGTTTGGCCGGGCGGCCGCGCACTACGAACAGCATGCTCAGCTGCAGCGCCAGAGCGGCGAGGCGCTGCTGGCGCTGGCGCCGGCCGGATTTGGCCCGCAGCTGCTGGATGCCGGCTGCGGCACCGGCTGGTTCAGCCGCTACTGGCGCGATCGCGGTCGCCAGGTCTGCGCGCTGGATCTGTCACCGGCGATGCTGCAGGCGGCACGCGAACAGCACTCGGCGCACGACTATTTACAGGGCGATATCGACCAGTTACCGCTGGCGGATAACAGCGTCAACGGCGTCTGGAGCAACCTGGCGGTGCAGTGGAGCAGCGATCTGCGCACCGCGCTGCTGCAATTTCTGCGCGTGACGCGCCCGGGCGGCAGCGTGCTGTTCTCGACGCTGCTCGACGGCTCGCTGCAGGAGGTGCACCAGGCGTGGGCGCAGATCGATGGTCGGCGTCACGCCAATCGCTTCCTCAGCGGCGATGCCTTTGCCCTGGCGACCGTGGGCCTGCCGCTGCGCAGCCAGACGGAGATCGTCACGCTGCATTTCCCCAGCGCGCTGAGCGCCATGCGCTCGCTGAAAGGCATCGGCGCGACGCACCTGCACGATGGGCGACACGCGGCCCTGCTGACGCGCCCGCAGCTGGCGCAGCTGGAGCAGCACTGGCCGCATGATGCGCACGGCTATCGTCTCAGTTATCACCTGATGTATGGAGTTTTACAAAAATGACACGCTGGTTTATTACCGGAACTGACACCGAAGTGGGCAAAACAGTCGCCAGCGGCGCTCTGTTGCAGGCGGCCAGCGCTGCGGGATTACGCACTGCCGGCTATAAACCGGTGGCCTCCGGCTGCGAGGTCACGCCCGACGGCGTGCGCAACAGCGACGCGCTGGCGCTGCAGCGCTACAGCAGCCTGGCGCTGAGCTATGAGCAGGTGAACCCGCTGGCGTTCATCGAACCGACGTCGCCGCATATCGTCAGCGCGGAAGAGGGCAGACCGATTGAATTTGCGCAGCTCTCCGCTGGCTTACGCGCGCTGGAACAGCAGGCTGAATGGGTGCTGGTGGAAGGCGCGGGCGGCTGGTTCACGCCGCTGTCCGCGACGCAAACTTATGCCGACTGGGTCGCCGCCGAGCAACTGCCGGTGATTCTGGTGGTCGGCGTGAAGCTCGGCTGCATCAACCACGCCATGCTGACGGCGGAAGCGGTGAAGGCGCGGGGGTTGCGCCTCGCCGGCTGGATTGCCAATGACATCCAGCCGCCGGGTAAGCGACATGCGGAATATCTGGCGACGCTGCAACAGCGCATTGCGGCCCCGTTCCTCGGTGAGATTCCGTGGCTGAGCAGCGCGGCGCAGCAGGCCGACTGTGGCCGTTACCTTACCCTGCCACAGTAAATGGCGCGGCGGCGCAGCACTCTGCGCCGCACGCTACCGACGCTAGGTGGCCGTTAACCACTTACTCACCGTGACATCATCCAGTTGTGCCACGCTGCCCTGCGCCACGTTGCGGCCACGATGCAGCAGCAGAAAATAGTCCGCCACGCGGCGAATGAACGACACATGCTGTTCCAGCAGCAGAATCGTCAGGCCATAGTCGCGGTTCAGGCGGCGAATCAGATTCCCCATCTCCTCCTCCAGCCACGGCGACATGCCTTCGGTGGGTTCATCAAGGATCAATAGTTTCGGCTGCAGCACCAGCGCGCGCGCCAGGGCCAGCTGCTGCTGCTGATCCATCGGCAGTTCGCCGCTGCGCTGATGACGCAGCGAGTAGAGCGCCGGAAACAGATCGAATACCATCTCGGGAATGGCGCGGCTGCGATCGTCCTGTGCCGCCATCAGCGCAATCAGCAGGTTATCTTCCACGCTCATCTGGGAAAAGATGTGGCGTCCCTGTGGTACGTAGCCGATGCCCATGCGCGCGCGTTGCTCAGCAGGCTGCAGCAGCAGGTTTTCCGGCGGCGCGCCGTCTTCCTGCCAGGTCATCGATCCACTATTAATGGGCAGGCGACCCATAATACAGTTCACCAGCGTGGTTTTGCCCATCCCCGGGCTGCCCAGCACGCCGGTGCAGGTGCCTGGCGGCAGATCGAGATCCACATCCCATAAAATATGGTTCTGACCGTAAAATTGATTCACCGAACGTAAACTCAGCATCTGACATTCTCCTTCCAGATTATTCGCCTGAATGCTCCCGCTCTGTGTCGTCTGGCATACAGTCATGCACAATGGCTATTGGGACACTGCTGTCGCCGGCGGCGCTTGTTCATCCTGCCGGCATGGACTCGTCACTCCACCGTTAATTCACTGCAATTCCCAGGCCAGATCCGCCAAAGCAGCCTCAATCGGGGTAAAAGGCAGCGAAACTCGCCATAATTGATGAGAAAAGCTTAACAATTGCCCACAGTAATAACTCGCCTGCACTTTGACGGTGCTGACTGCTTAACGTTTCTGGTGCATCTGTGCTGTCATAAGGCAGGGACTGAAGAAATAAGTGGCCTTAACGCTGGGCTTTTTCCCGTTACGGCACGATGGGGTACGCCAAAAGAATAGTTAAAGCCGCACGGGATGATGGAAAAATAATCGCAAAAAAAATTTTTTCGCACGGCAGGATAAGCGAGGGGAAAATTATACACAGCCGATGGACGTGGGGCTGGATTCAGTTATCCACTATTCCTGTGGATAACCTTGTGCATTAGCGACTGAAAACCGGGCGCAAGCGAGGAAATACGCGGGTTGCATACATAATGCTGCGAAACTGGGCTTTTGAGTCAAAGTCTTTTAAATCAGCAGGTTATTTAAAAGCAAGCCTGAGAATTGTCTGGCTTGTCATCAGACTGCAATTTAATGACGCTCTATTGACAATTGTTAAAAGCGTTGCTCGTCTGGGGATAACCTTGCGCAACAAACGCTTCCGGATTACCGCATAAATTACGCTGAAGCGAATCGCGGCATCTCCCCATCATCGTGCAGCATATCTGTAATTATATCCAGTATTTTTTTCTGGCAAAATCGCCATAGCAGAGTAGAATTACCAGCCTGCCCGCCGACTTCTTCAGCAGGAACCGTAATACCATGAGTAAAGCCTTTAAACTCAACTCCGCTTTCAAACCTTCAGGCGATCAGCCTGAGGCGATTCGTCGCCTTGAAGAAGGGCTGGAGGATGGACTGGCGCACCAGACGCTGCTGGGGGTTACCGGTTCAGGAAAAACTTTTACCATCGCCAACGTCATTGCCGATCTCAACCGGCCGACCATGGTAATGGCACCGAATAAAACGCTGGCGGCACAGCTGTATGGCGAGATGAAAGAGTTCTTTCCGGATAATGCCGTCGAGTTCTTCGTCTCCTACTACGACTACTATCAGCCGGAAGCCTACGTGCCCAGTTCGGATACCTTCATCGAGAAAGATGCGGCGGTAAACGAGCACATCGAGCAGATGCGTCTCTCTGCCACTAAAGCGATGCTGGAGCGCCGCGACGTGATTGTGGTGGCGTCGGTTTCTGCCATCTACGGCCTGGGCGATCCCGATCTCTACCTGAAAATGATGCTGCATCTGACGCGCGGCATGATCATCGACCAGCGCAGCATTCTGCGCCGCCTCGCCGAACTGCAGTACACCCGCAACGATCAGGTTTTCCAGCGCGGCACCTTCCGCGTGCGCGGCGAAGTGATCGATATCTTCCCGGCGGAATCCGATGACATTGGTCTGCGCGTTGAACTGTTTGATGAAGAGGTTGAGCGCCTGTCGCTGTTCGACCCGCTGACCGGCCAGGTGATCTCGGTGATTCCGCGTTTCACCATCTACCCGAAAACGCACTACGTCACGCCGCGCGAGCGTATTCTGCAGGCGATGGAAGAGATTAAGGATGAGCTGGCGGTGCGGCGCAAAGTGCTGCTGGAGAACAACAAACTGCTGGAAGAGCAGCGCATCACTCAGCGCACCCAGTTCGACCTCGAAATGATGAACGAACTCGGCTACTGCTCGGGCATTGAAAACTATTCGCGCTATCTCTCCGGACGCGGACCGGGTGAGCCGCCGCCGACGCTGTTTGATTACCTGCCGGCGGATGGCCTGCTGGTGGTCGATGAATCCCACGTGACTATTCCGCAGATTGGCGGCATGTATCGCGGTGACCGCGCGCGTAAAGAGACGCTGGTGGAGTACGGTTTCCGCCTGCCGTCGGCGCTGGATAACCGTCCGCTGCGCTTTGAAGAGTTTGAAGCGCTGGCACCGCAGACCATTTACGTCTCGGCCACGCCTGGTAACTACGAGCTGGAGAAATCGGGCGGCGACGTCATCGATCAGGTGGTGCGGCCTACCGGTCTGCTCGATCCGATTCTTGAGGTGCGTCCGGTGGCGACCCAGGTCGACGATCTGCTGTCGGAGATCCGCAAGCGCGTCGAAATCAACGAGCGCGTGCTGGTTACCACGCTGACCAAGCGCATGGCCGAAGACCTCACCGAGTATCTTGAAGAGCACGGCGAGAAGGTGCGCTATCTGCATTCAGACATTGATACCGTTGAGCGTATGGAGATCATTCGCGATCTGCGCCTCGGGGAGTTTGACGTGCTGGTGGGGATCAACCTGCTGCGCGAAGGGCTGGATATGCCGGAAGTGTCGCTGGTGGCGATTCTGGACGCCGATAAAGAGGGCTTCCTGCGCTCTGAGCGCTCGCTGATTCAGACCATCGGACGCGCGGCGCGTAACGTCAACGGCAGAGCGATTCTCTACGCGGATAAGATCACGCCGTCGATGGCGCGGGCGATGGAAGAGACCGAGCGCCGCCGCGAGAAGCAGCAGCGCTATAACGAAGAGCGGGGCATTGTGCCGCAGGGCCTGAACAAGAAAATCACCGATATTCTTGAGCTGGGCAAAAACGTGGTGAAAACGCGCGGCAAAGGTAAAACGGCTTCACGCACTGCCGCCGAAGCTGAGGCCAGCTATCTGGCGCTCACGCCACAGGCCATGCAGAAGAAGATCCACGAGCTGGAAGGGCAGATGCAGCAGCACGCGCAGAACCTGGAGTTCGAAGAGGCCGCGCGGGTGCGCGACCAGCTGCACGAGCTGCGTGAACTGTTTATCGCCGCCTCTTAATCTGAAGCCGGCGGTCGCGTTGCGCGCCGGCTAAACCGCCTGAATGGCATGCTCCAGCGCGCGGCGCAGCAGCTGGCGGTCGTGACGATAGCGGATATCGGCGGCTTCCAGCGGTTCGCGCACGATCAACCGCTCAGTGACGCCGCGCGTGTCTGCTGACGGGCCGACCACTACAGCGTCAATCACCCGTTTGCCAATGGCTTTTTCCATCATCGCCAGCTTGTCGGCGACCGTCAGGCTGGCCGCCGCCGGGCTCAGTTCGCGCCCGAGATTACCGATGAACACCATGGTGGCGGGCGTCCGGCGCAGCGCGCGTGCCATCTCCTCCATCAGCAGAATCGGCATCAGGCTGGTGTAAAAGCTGCCGGGACCAATCAGGATCAAATCGGCCTCGGCGACGGCGTCCAGCGCTTCACGCGTCGGCACCACATTAGGGTGCAGCATCAGCTCTTCCGGCGCCTGCTTCATTTCGTCAATCGCCGTTTCACCGTACACCATATTGCCTTCGCTATCCTGCGCGACCAGGTCCACCGGCTGCTCCGACATCGGAATCAGAAACGCATCCACCTTCAGCAGGTTGCGGATAATGTTGATGGCTTCCAGCGGACGCACGCTGAGGTGATCGAGCGCTTTCAGGATCAGATTGCCCAGATTATGCCCGGCCAGTTCGCCGTTGCCGGTAAAGCGATACTCGAACATGGCAGAGGCCACGCTGGGTTCGGTGATCAGCTGATTAATGCAGTTGCGCATGTCGCCCCAGGCAATGCCGCCTTCTGAACGGCGTATGCGGCCGGTGGATCCGCCGTTGTCGGTGGTGGTGACGATGCCGGTCAGGCGTGAGCCCAGTGGCGCCAGCGCCGACATCACGCGGCCAAGGCCGTGGCCGCCGCCGAGTGCCACCACGCGATCCAAATCTGCCAGGGTACGATTCATGCTGCTCCTTAAAACGCCGCACGTGAGGTGCAGACGGCGTTCAACTGATGTGTATCAATATCTGTCGCGCATTTTACCGTATCCTGTCGCGAAAATGCGGTGAAATAACGTTATGTATCAATATATATAGCGATAAATGCCGATGGATGCGAGCGTCAAATCGCGCTACCATTTGCTTTAACCGTGTTGTCCACAATGACAACAGACTCCCAAGCCTTGCGTTCCTAAGTCGTGTGATATGGATGCCTGGCCGCAGCCGCGAGCTGCCAGGGTGCAGAAAGAAATGACTGCATCTCCCGTACTTTGGAAAGGTGTTCAGGTGCCACAATTTACAGATGCCTATGCGCGCAGCTTTTATTATCTGCGCCTGTCGGTCACGGATGTGTGTAACTTCCGTTGTACCTACTGCCTGCCCGACGGCTACCGGCCGAACGGCGTGCACAACAAAAGTTTTCTCTCGCTGGATGAGATTCGTCGCGTGACGCGTGCCTTTGCGGCGGCGGGCACCGAAAAAGTGCGCCTGACCGGCGGCGAACCCTCGATGCGGCGCGACTTCACCGATATCATTGCCGCCGTGCGCGACAACGCGGCAATCCGCCAGATCGCCATGACCACCAATGGCTACCGCATGTCGCGCGACATCGGCGCCTGGCGTGCGGCAGGCCTCACCCATATCAATGTCAGCGTCGACAGCCTCGACGCACGGCAGTTTCACGCCATTACCGGGCAGAACAAGTTTCATGAAGTCATGGCGGGGATTGATGCGGCCTTTGATGCCGGTTTCAGCACCGTCAAAGTCAACAGCGTGCTGATGCGCGACGTCAACAGCCACAGTCTGGAGACCTTTCTGGCGTGGATCCGCACCCGGCCGATTCAGCTGCGCTTTATCGAGCTGATGGAAACCGGCGAGGGCGGCGATCTGTTCCGCCGTCAGCATGTGTCCGGCGAGGTGATCCGCGATCAGCTGATCATGCAGGGCTGGCAGCGCCAGCCGCGCGGCCGCAGTGATGGCCCGGCCCAGGTGTTCCGCCATCCGGATTATCAGGGGGAAGTCGGCCTGATCATGCCGTATGAAAAAGATTTCTGCGCCAGCTGTAATCGCCTGCGCGTATCGGCGATCGGTAACCTGCATCTGTGCCTGTTTGGCGACGGCGGCGTGCCGCTGCGCGACCTGCTGGCCTCCGACGATCAGCAGGCCGAGCTGCAGGCGCGCATCGCCCACAGCCTCGGGCAGAAGAAGCAGACGCATTTCCTGCATCAGGGCAATACCGGCATCACGCAGAACCTCTCCTTCATTGGTGGCTAAACACAGGAGTTACGGCCATGGGTAAACCTTCCGGCGATTTTGTCGCCTTAAATGCGGCGGTGATGACCGTCTCTGACAGCCGCGACGCCAGCAGTGACAGCTCCGGCGACTATCTGCGTGAGGCGCTGACCGAAGCCGGGCATCAGGTGGTCGATCACGCCATCGTCCCGGACAACCGTTATCGCATCCGTGCCACGCTGTCGCGCTGGATCGCCAGTGAAGATGTGCAGGTGGTGCTGATTAACGGCGGTACCGGCTTTAACAGTAAAAACAGCACGCCGGAAGCGCTGCTGCCGCTGCTGGATCGTGAAATTGACGGCTTTGGCGAACTGTTTCGCATGATCTCTTACGAGGAGATCGGCAGCGCGACGCTGCAATCACGCGCGGTGGCCGGTCTGGCCAACCAGACGCTGCTGTTTGCCGTGCCGGGCTCAACCGGTGCCTGCCGCAGTGCATGGGAGCGGATTATTGAAGCCCAGCTGGATGCGCGTACGCGTCCGTGTAATTTTGTCTCACATTTGAAGAAGTTATAAGCATGTCCTCGTTAACCCATATCAACGCGGCCGGCGAAGCCCACATGGTGGACGTCTCCGGCAAAACTGACACCGTGCGAGAAGCGCAGGCGGAAGCCCTGGTGTTAATGCAGCCGGCCACGCTGCAAATGATCCTCGACGGCAGCCATGACAAAGGCGATGTTTTCGCCACCGCACGCATTGCCGGTATTCAGGCGGCGAAGCGCACCTGGGAACTGATTCCGCTGTGCCATCCGCTGATGCTGAGCAAAGTCGAGGTGACGCTGGTGGCTGAGCCGGAGCACAGCCGCGTACGCATTACCTCGCGCTGTCGCCTGAGCGGCAAAACCGGCGTGGAAATGGAAGCGCTGACCGCCGCGTCGGTCGCGGCGCTGACCATCTACGACATGTGCAAAGCGGTGCAGAAAGATATCGTCATCGACCAACTGCGACTGCTGAGCAAAAGCGGTGGTAAATCCGGTGATTTCCAGGCGGTGCGCCATGATTAAGGTACTGTTTTTTGCCCAGGTGCGCGAACTGACCGGCACCGCCACGCTGGATCTGGCGGCAGAGTATGCTGACGTCGCCACGCTGCGCGCTGCGCTGGCGCAGAAAAGCGATCGCTGGGCGCTGGCGCTGGAGTCCGGCAAGCTGCTGGCGGCGGTGAATCAGACGCTGGTGCCGATGAACCATCCGCTGCGCGCCGGTGATGAAGTGGCGTTCTTCCCGCCGGTTACCGGAGGCTGAGCATGACAACCCGAATTCGCGTCGGCAGCGCGCCGTTTAACGTTGGCGACGAGTATGCGCTGCTGGCGGCGCATGACAGCGACGGCGCGGTCGTCACCTTCACCGGCAAAGTCCGCAACCACAATCTCGGCGACAGCGTGGCTGCGTTAACGCTGGAGCACTATCCGGGTATGACGGAAAAAGCGCTGGCAGAGATTGTGGCGGATGCGCGTCAGCGCTGGGCACTGCAGCAGGTGACGGTGATTCATCGCGTAGGCGAACTGTTCCCTGGTGATGAGATCGTGTTTGTTGGCGTCAGCAGCGCCCATCGCGGCAGCGCCTTTGCCGCCAGTGAATTTATTATGGATTACCTGAAAACCCGCGCGCCGTTCTGGAAGCGCGAAGCCACTGCGCAGGGCGATCGCTGGGTCGATGCCCGCGACAGCGACCATCAGGCCGCTGAACGCTGGAACTAGCGCGCAAAATCCGCCCGCGCTGATAGCCGCCAGACCACGAAAACGGTAAGGTACGGTTTTTGCTGGCTTATCAGGGAGCAGGATGAACACCAACACGATATTACGCGGCGCAGCGCTGCTGGCTGCGCTGGTGCTGGCCGGATGCAGCACCAAAAAGGAGCCGCAGCTACCGGCCCGCCAGCCCGCTGACGTGAAAGCGCAAATTCAGCAATTGCTGCCCGCCCATGTGACGCAAAAATCGGCCTGGGCCGACGACATCTATACCGCGCTGCGCGTGCAGCACATCGACGCCAGCGCCAGCAACATTTGCGCGGTGATCGCCGTGACCGATCAGGAATCTAACTTCAGCGCCGATGCCACCGTGCCGGGTCTGCCAAAAATCGCCTGGGCTGAAATTGACCGCCGCGCCGCCAGCGTGCACGTGCCGGCGTTTCTGGTGCGCACCGCGTTACTGATCAAATCCTCCAACGGCGAGAGCTACGCGGCACGTCTCGATAAGGTGCACAGCGAGAAAGAGCTGAGCGCCATTTTCGATGACTTTATCGATATGGTGCCGATGGGGCAGAAGCTGTTCGGTAATCTCAACCCAATCCACACCGGCGGGCCGATGCAGGTCAGCATTGCCTTTGCCGAAGCGCATGCGCAGGGCTATCCATACCCGATTGACGGTTCGATCCGGCGCGAAGTGTTTAGCCGGCGCGGCGGTATCTACTTCGGCACGCTGCACCTGCTGGGTTATCCGGTGGATTACAGCCAGCCGCTGTATCGCTTTGCTGACTTCAACGCCGGCTGGTACGCCAGCCGCAACGCCGCGTTCCAGGCTGCGGTGGCGCGTGCCAGCGGCATCAAACTGGCGCTGGACGGCGACCTGATCCGCTACGGCAGCGAACAGGCGAGCGCCACCGAACTGGCGGTGCGCACGCTGGCGAAGCAGCTGGACATGAGCACACGTGAGATTCGCCGCGATCTGGAGAAGGGCGACAGCGAAAGCTTCAGCGACAGTACGCTATGGAAACAGACCTTTATCCTCGCCGATAAGATGGCGGGAAAACGTCTGCCGCGCGAAGTGCTGCCGGGCATTAAGCTGGAGAGCCCGAAAATTACCCGTAATCTCACCACCGCGTGGTTTGCCCAGCGGGTTGACGGGCGATATCAGCAGTGTATGACGCGCCGTTGACGATCGGTGGTGTACACTTCACACTGACGTTATCAGTAACTTTTAAAGAGGTGCATCATGGATCGATATCCACGTAATGGTTCAATCGTGCAGCAGGCGTCGACCGGGCTGCAAACCTATATGGCGCAGGTGTATGGCTGGATGACCTGCGGCTTACTGCTGACGGCGTTTGTGTCGTGGTTTGCCGCGCGCACGCCTGCCGTCATGGAACTGGTGTTTGCCAATCGCATCACCTTCTTCGGCCTGATTATCGCGCAGCTGGCGCTGGTATTCGTGCTTTCCGGCATGGTGCAGCGCATGAGCGGCGCCGTGGCGACCGGGCTGTTTATGCTCTATTCCGCGCTGACCGGGCTGACAATGGCGAGTATTTTCCTTGTTTATACCTACTCGTCGATCGCCAGTACCTTCTTCGTTACCGCGGGCATGTTTGGTGCCATGAGCTTTTACGGCTACACCACCAAACGCGACCTGAGCCGCTTCGGCAGCCTGCTGTTTATGGCGCTGATCGGCATTCTGCTGGCGTCGCTGGTGAATTTCTGGCTGAAAAGCCCGGCGCTGATGTGGGCGATTACCTATATCGGCGTGGTGGTGTTTGTGGGCCTGACGGCTTATGACACACAGAAGCTGAAAGCCATCGGTGAGGGCATTGATGTTAACGACAAAGAGAATCTGCGCCGCTTCTCCATCATGGGCGCGCTGACGCTGTATCTCGATTTCATCAACCTGTTCCTGATGCTGCTGCGGATTTTCGGGAACCGTCGCTAAGAGTAACCAGCCATTAAGGCTGTGAAAATAATCGCGCCGCTACGGCCAGGTGAACGGTCTGTACTTATCAGCCCGTTTCACCTTGTCCGTAGCGGCGCAATGTATTACGCGTTCTCCAGCCTGCGCCTGGCACGCCTTATCGCGCCGCCATCTTGCGCTCATTCTTCTGCCGTAAATGCTTCGCGCGGCTCTCCAGCCACAGATACAGCACCAGTGCCAGCAGCAGCGGCAGAATAAAATAGAGCACGCGATAAGCCAGCAGCGCGGCGATAATCTCACCGTGCGAAGCATGCTGGCCGCTGAGCAGCGCGAGGAACACCGCTTCCAGCACGCCAATGCCCGCCGGAATATGAATAATCACCCCGGCAATACTGCTGATTAACAGCACCCCCAGCACGATGGGATAATCCACTTCACGCGCCAGCAGCAGCCAGATAATGGTGCCCATCACCATCCAGTTTGCGCAGGAAACGGCAAACTGAAACAGCGCCATGCGCAGCGAGGGCAGTTGCAGATGCTGGCCCTTCACCGTCCAGCGGCGCTTCTTCGCGAAAGCACAGGCCCACAGATAAACCGCCACCATCGCCAGCAGGACCGCACCAATCACCCGTAGCGTGCCTTCGCCGATGAACCAGCCGGGCGGAATCGGCACCATACCGGCGACAAACACTACGCCGCCAAGCAAAATGTAGCCCAGCCAGTTGGTGGCAATACTCAGTGAAAAGATGCGCGTGATGGTGCCGCCGGGCAGGCCGAGGCGCGAATAGAGGCGATAGCGCATCGCCACACCGCCCACCCA
Organism: Pantoea dispersa; assembly: GCF_019890955.1. Taxonomy (NCBI): domain Bacteria; kingdom Pseudomonadati; phylum Pseudomonadota; class Gammaproteobacteria; order Enterobacterales; family Erwiniaceae; genus Pantoea; species Pantoea dispersa. The sequence continues at coordinate 2,736,921 of NZ_CP082346.1, read as the reverse complement.
GGTGCTCAGTGTCAGGTTAAAGGCGTAACAGATGAATGACACCAGCATCACCTGACGTTTCGCCAGCTTATGCCCGCAGTAGGCGCGGCCAATCAAATCGTACAGACCGTAGGTGAGGTAGCTCACCACCACTAACGCAGCGGCGCTCAGCACCACGTAGCGGTTATAGCCGACAATGACCTTGTACACGTCCTCCCAGTTCACCTTGCGTGCGTAAACCACCAGCAGCACGATCACCGCAATGAAGAACAGCCAGGTAAGGATTTTTTTCGCTAACTGCCAGCGCGGGTTCTTTTTGCTCATCAGGGTTTCGCTCCTTCGTTATCGGCTTCAACCCGGTCCTGGGTTTCCATTTCCGGCTGCACCGGCGGATCGACCTGAGACAAATGGGGCGTATGGGCAGGCAGCCAGCCGGCGATGGCCGGGAAATGGCGCAGGAAATGGAACACGATGACGCTTTTGGTCAGCTGCCACCAGGTGCGCGGCGGCAGCTTGTCTTCATCGACGCGCACGCAGTCCGCAGCCAGCAGCTGCTCAAGGTTATCGCGCAGCGTCTGGTTGAAGGTGTGGTCGTGAATGATCAGGTTGGCTTCGAGATTCAGCGACAGGCTGAGCGGGTCGAGGTTGCTGGAACCCACCGTTGACCACTGCTGATCCTGCACCGCCACTTTGCCATGCAGCGGGCGACGGCAGTATTCGTACACTTCAACGCCGGCATCCACCAGATAGTTGTACAGCAGCTCGGCGCCGACTTTAACAATCGGCATGTCCGGTTCACCCTGTACAATCAGCCGCACGCGCACACCGCGCTGGGCCGCGCTGCGCATTTCCCGCAGCAGGCGATAGCCGGGGAAGAAGTAGGCGTTGGCGATAATCACATCCTGCTTCGCCTTGCGCAGCATATCGAGATAGTGCTGTTCGATGTCATCGCGGTGCTCATCGTTATCGCGGTAGACAAACAGCACCTGCGCATCACCGGGCAGGGCGTTCACCGCCAGGCGCTGGGAGCGCGCGCCCCACCAGCGGCGCGTTACCTGTTCGCTGCCGATCGCCTGCTGCACATAGCGCGCGATATCCAGCACCACCGGTCCTTTCACCTCCACGGCGTAATCCTGCTTGGCTTCCGGCCCGTAATCGGTGTTGTGCTCGGCGGAGAAATTGATACCGCCAACAAACGCAATCTCCTCATCAATCACCACAATTTTGCGATGCAGACGGCGGAACACATTGGTGCGCATGCCCATCACCAGCGGGCGCGGATCGTAATAGATAAAGCGCACGCCTGCTTCGGTCAGGCTGTTAATGTACTGGCTGGAAAGATCCGGCGAGCCGTAGCCATCCACCATCACTTCCACCTTAACACCGCGCTGCGCGGCGGCCAGCAGATCGCGGTGCAGCCCCTTACCGACCTCATCTTCAAACAGGATAAACGTCTCCAGCAGCAGCGTACGCTGGGCGCGCTGGATCGCGCCGGAGACGCGCGGAAAGAATTGATCGCCATTTTCCAGCAGCCGCAGCTGGTTACCTTCGCGCCAGCTGAAATTCATAGAAAGATCTCCACGGCCAGCGGGGCATGATCGGACAGATGTGACCAGGGTTTCACCGGCAGCGCCCACGGCTGGCTCACCGACGCATTACGGATATAGATGCGATCGAGACGCAGCAGCGGAAAGCGCGCCGGGAAGGTGCGCGCCGGGCGACCGTTTTTCATGCTAAACACCTCCTGCAGACCGGCTCCGCGCTGTAAAAATCGATTAGCGCGTACCTGCCAGTCATTAAAATCGCCGGCCACCACCAGGGGCGCATCCGGTGGCAGCGACTCAATCAGTTCACACATCATGCGCATCTGCGCCAGACGGTGCTTCTCTTTCAGGCCGAGGTGCACGCACAAGGTGTGAATCGGTTCCGGCCGATCCGGCAGGCTGATCTGGCAGTGCAACATGCCGCGTTTCTCACTGCCGGCGACAGAAATATCGCGGTTTTGGTATTCGGTGATCGGAAAGCGTGACAGTATCGCGTTGCCGTGATGGCCCTCGGGATAGACCGCGTTGCGGCCGTAAGCGAAATCGTGCCACATGGTGTCGGCAAGGTATTCGTAGTGCGAATTTTCCGGCCAGTTTTCAATGTGTGCGGAGTGGATGGCGTGCGTGCCCATCACCTCCTGTAAAAAGACGATATCCGCCGAGGTCGCGCGCACTGCGTCGCGCAGTTCCGGCAGGATAAAGCGACGGTTAAAGCTGGTGAACCCCTTATGGGTATTGATCGTCAGGACTTTAAATGAAGATCCTTGCGTGTTTTGTGGCATACTGCGACGCGCTCCTTTTCATCATCAACAGAACAAAGTGTAGTCTTTGTCACAAATGGGTGGTGCTGGAGACAGAAAATTAGGGTGTTATCCGAAATTTGCTTTACATTGAGGAAATCCGTCTGGCTGCGGTCAGATACACTTGGGCGACCTGTTGGGTCTGCCAGGAGAAGAGAATGAAATGGTCTAATCGTGTTCAGATTGTTACCGGTCAAACCTGCCTGCATATTGCGACCCACCTGCTGGTGATCGCGGCGCTGGTGTGGGGCTGGAAACATAAGGCACTGGTCGAAGTGAGCAGTACCCTGGTGGCAGCTTATGCGCTGGTGTTCATCACCATGCTGGCCCTGCAGCGTAGTGCCCGTTTGCGCCGCTTTGGTGACTCTCTGGAAGAAGTGACGACGACATACTACTTTGGCGCGGCGATGCTGACGCTGTTCCTGATTTCACGCTTCATCCACAACAATCTGCTGATTGGTTGTCTGGGCGTGGTAATGCTGGTGGGCCCGGCGCTGGTGTCGCTGCTGGCCAAAGAGCCACCGCAGCGCGTGCAGAAAAAACGCAGCTAAGCGGACGTGCCAGCAAGAAAAGAGGAGCCCACTGCGGCTCCTTTTTTATGCGCTACCGCGCAGCGGCCCATCGCCCTCACGTTTTGCTGGTCGCGGTTCTTGCGGAAAGCTGCTACACTGCCGCTCTTACGCATGGTAGTTTGTGCCCTTTTCACACGCAGGCCTTGAGGCTGCGTCATATCCCCCCTGAAAACTACATCGCGCAGCGCGATCAGGGCGGTTCGGAGTAATACACCTGCATGTCTTTTGACTCTCTCGGCTTGAATGCCGATATTTTGCGTGCGGTAGCAGAACAGGGCTACCGTGAACCGACGCCAATCCAGCGTCAGGCGATTCCCGTGGTGCTGGCCGGTCGTGACCTGCTGGCGAGCGCCCAGACCGGCACGGGTAAAACCGCCGGTTTCACGCTGCCTCTGCTGCAGCGTCTGTCAGAAAAACCGGCAGCGGCGCGCGGTCGCCGTCCGGTACGTGCGCTGATCCTCACGCCAACCCGTGAACTGGCAGCGCAGGTTGGCGAAAACGTACGTGAATACAGCCAGTACCTCAATATGCGTTCGCTGGTGGTGTTCGGCGGCGTCAGCATTAATCCGCAGATGATGAAACTGCGCGGCGGCGTCGATGTACTGATCGCCACGCCGGGGCGTTTGCTCGATCTGGCGCACCAGAATGCGGTCGATCTGTCGCAGGTGGAAATCCTGGTGCTGGACGAAGCGGATCGTATGCTCGACATGGGCTTCATCCATGACATTCGCCGCGTGCTGGCAAAACTGCCGGCCAAACGGCAGAACCTGCTGTTCTCTGCCACCTTCTCGGACGAGATCAAAGCGCTGGCGGAAAAACTGCTCACCAACCCGGAACAGGTGGAAGTGGCACGCCGCAACACCGCTTCCGAGCAGGTGTCGCAGCAGGTGCATTTTGTCGATAAGAAGCGCAAACGGGAACTGCTGTCGCTGATGATTGGTCGCGACAACTGGCAGCAGGTGCTGGTGTTCACCCGCACCAAGCACGGTGCTAACCATCTCGCTGAGCAGCTCAACAAAGATGGCATCACTGCCGCCGCGATCCACGGCAACAAGAGCCAGGGCGCGCGTACCCGTGCGCTGGCCGACTTCAAAACCGGCGGCATTCGCGTGCTGGTGGCGACGGATATTGCCGCGCGCGGTCTGGATATCGAAGAGCTGCCGCACGTGGTCAATTACGAGCTGCCGAACGTGGCAGAAGATTACGTGCACCGCATTGGCCGTACCGGTCGTGCCGCGGCCACCGGTGCTGCGCTGTCGCTGGTGTGCGTGGACGAGCACAAGCTGCTGCGTGATATCGAGCGCCTGCTGAAGCGGGAAATTCCGCGCATTGCGCTGCCGGGCTTTGAGCCGGATCCGAGCATCAAGGCGGAGCCGATTCAGAATGGCCGTCAGCAGCAGCCACGCGGACGTGGCCAGGGCCGCGCGCCGGGGCAGGGTGCTGACGCACCGCGCAGCCGCAGCGGTGGCAATGGTCAGCGTGCCAGCGCCGGTAACGGCGGCGCGCGTCCACAGGGCGAGGCGCGTGCACCGCGTCGTCCGGGCAACAACGGCCCGGCGGCTGGCAACGCGGGTAAACCGGCGCGCTCACGTCGTCCGGCAGCGAAGAGCAACGGGAACGCGTAACGGTATGCGGGTTTTACTGGCGCCCATGGAAGGCGTACTGGATTCGCTGGTACGTGAACTGCTCTCCGGCGTGAATGACTATGACCTGTGCGTCACTGAGTTTTTACGCGTGGTAGATCAGCTGCTGCCGGTAAAATCCTTCTATCGTTTGTGTCCGGAACTGCACCATCACAGCCGGACGCCCTCCGGTACGTGCGTGCGCATGCAGCTGCTGGGCCAGTATCCTGAGTGGCTGGCAGAAAACGCCGCACGCGCGGTGGAGCTGGGTTCGTGGGGCGTTGACCTCAACTGCGGCTGCCCGTCGAAGCTGGTGAACGGCAGCGGCGGCGGTGCGACGCTGCTGAAAGATCCGGAGCTGATCTATCGCGGTGCCAGAGCAATGCGCGAGGCGGTGCCCGCTCATCTGCCGGTCACGGTGAAAGTGCGGCTCGGCTGGGACTCGGGCGCGCGGCGTTTCGAGATCGCCGATGCGGTGCAGCAGGCCGGTGCCAGCGAGCTGGTGGTGCATGGCCGGACCAAAGAGGACGGCTATCGTGCAGAGAGCATCAACTGGCAGGCGATTGGTGAGATTCGCCAGCGTCTGACAATTCCGGTGATCGCCAACGGCGAAATCTGGAACTGGCAGGATGCGCAGGATTGCCTGCGCATTACCGGCTGCGACGCGGTCATGCTCGGGCGCGGCGCGCTCAATGTGCCTAACCTGGGGCGCGTGGTGAAATACAACGAAGCCCCGATGCCGTGGTCGCAGGTGGTTGAGTTGCTGCTGCGCTACACCCAGCTGGAAAAGCAGGGTGATACCGGCAACTACCACGTTGCGCGCATCAAGCAGTGGCTGGGCTATCTGCGCAAAGCCTACCATGAGGCCGACGGCCTGTTCAGCGAGATCCGCACGCTGCGTGTCTCCGCCGAGATCGCCAGCGCCATCGAACGCCATGCCGCACGCATGGCCCAGGTGTCCTGCATCTGAACCTGAGCGGTGGTACCTGAACCGTCAGGTCCGCCGCGTTAACGGGCAAGCCAGCGATCACCACACGAGAGTGTGCGCTGCCGCCATGTTTTATAACAAAAAAAGCCGCGATCCTTAGTCTGCTAACCGGTATAGTGAACCTTCGCTTTCACCACGTTTCTGACGCCATCTTCCATGTCTGACGCCGCTGTACTGAGTAATGCTCAGTTAAATAAACGCATCCTCTCCGTCATCGTTTTCACCTTCTTTTGCTACCTGTCCGTCGGGTTGCCGCTGGCGGTGCTGCCGGGGTTTGTGCATAACCAGCTGGGCTTCAGCTCGTTTATCGCCGGGCTGATCATCAGTCTGCAATATTTCGCCACGCTGCTCAGTCGCCCGCACTCTGGCCGGCTGGCCGATCGCTACGGCCCGAAACGCGTGGTGATGATGGGGCTGGTGTGCTGCGGCATGAGCGGCGTGCTGTCGATCATTGCCGCGCTGTGCAGCGGTGCGCCGCTGCTGAGCCTGACGCTGCTGGCGCTGGGGCGGCTGTTTCTCGGCGTCGGGGAAAGCTTCAGCAGTACCGGCTCGACGCTGTGGGGCATGAACATCGTTGGCCCGCGGCAAACCGCGCGGGTCATTTCGTGGAACGGCGTGGCGACTTACTTTGCCATGGCGATTGGTGCGCCGCTGGGCGTGCTGCTGAATCAGATTTTTGGCATCAGCGGCTTTGCTGGCCTGGTCGCTCTGATGGGGGCGATCGGCTTCTGGATGGCCTCCGGCAAGCCGGCGGTCAGCGTCAGCGCCGGCGTGCGCATTCCGTTTCATCGCGTGGTCAGCCGCGTCTGGCTGTTTGGCCTGGCGCTGGGATTTGGCACCATCGGCTTTGGCGTGATCTCCACCTTCATTACCCTCTATTTCGCCAGTCGCGACTGGAGCGGCGCGGCGTTCGCGCTGACGCTGTTCAGCCTCGGCTTCGTGCTGGTGCGGCTGGCGTGCGGGCGCTATATCACGCGCTTCGGCGGGCTGCAGGTCTCGCTGATCTCCTTCGTGCTGGAGGGCGCCGGTCTGCTGCTGATCTGGCAGGCGGACACCAGCTGGCTGGTGGATATTGGCGCCTTCCTCACCGGCGGCGGTTTCTCACTGGTGTTCCCGGCGCTGGGCGTGGAAGCGGTGAAGCGGGTACAGCAGCAGGATCAGGGATCGGCGCTCGGTACCTATTCGGCGTTTCTCGATCTGGGGCTGGGGTTGACCGGACCGGTGGCGGGGCTGTTAATCGGCCACTGGGGCATGCAGTCGGTGTATCTGGCGGCAGCACTGATGGTGCTGGGCGCGTTCCTGATTACGCTGCGCCTGCACCAGCAGTCTTCAGAGCCTATCAGGCCAGATGAATAAACAGCGCATACAGCAGCCCTGACAGCAGCACCGATACCGGCAGCGTCAGCACCCACGCCAGCGCCAGATTACGCAGGGTGGCGAGCTGCAGGCCGGATCGGTTGGCCGCCATGGTACCGGCCACGCCGGACGACAGCACATGGGTGGTCGACACCGGTAAACCAAAGGCATCGGCTGCGCCAATGGTGGCCATCGCCACCAGCTCCGCACTGGCACCCTGCGCATAGGTGAGATGGGTTTTGCCGATGCGCTCACCCACCGTAACCACAATCCGGCGCCAGCCGACCATGGTGCCGAGACCCAGCGCAATCGCCACCACCACTTTGACCCACATCGGGATAAAGCGCGTAGCCGCGTCCAGCTCGTGCTTCACCGCCGTCAGGTTGCGCGCCGTCTCTTCCGGCAGCGCGACGTTGGCCGATTGCAGATGCTTGATGGTTTCCGAAGCGAGATACATATCGTTGCGCGTGTTGGTGACCGCCTGCGCCGGGATATTTTCTACCGAACCGTACTGGCGAATCTGTTCGCCGATATCGCCGAGCATCATACCGAGCGCCGGCAGCACCTGCGGCCGGTTCTGGCTGGTGCGCACATATTCCGTCAGCACCTCACGCGCTGCCGGCATTGCGGCGGGCGGCGGCTGCAGCGTCAGCAGCTGCTGTTCGGTGACCTGGGTTAACGCCGCTACGCGCGGAATTTGCTCCGGCGGCAGCGAGCGGTTGAGCGCATAGGCGATCGGCATAGTACCGACCAGGATCAGCATAATCAGCCCCATGCCTTTCTGGCCGTCGTTCGAGCCGTGAGCAAACGAGACGCCGGTACAGGTGAGGATCAGCAGGCCACGAATCCACGCTGGCGGCGGCTGATTACCTTCCGGCGCCTGATACAGCTGGCGATTGCGTACCAATGCCTTCATGGCCAGCAGCAGCACGGCGGCGCAGATGAAGCCAATCACTGGCGACAGCAGCAGGGCGTAACCGACCTTGATGGCCTGATCCCAGTCGACGCCGCTGGTGCCGCTGCGGCCGTGCAGCAGCGCATTCGCCACGCCCACGCCAATAATCGAGCCGATCAGCGTGTGCGAAGAGGAAGAGGGCAGGCCGAAATACCAGGTGCCGAGGTTCCAGACAATCGCCGAGCACAGCAGCGCGTACACCATAGCAAAGCCGTGACCGCTGCCCGCCTGCAGAATCAGCTCCACCGGGAGCAGCGAAATAATGCCAAACGCCACCACGCCGCTCGAGAGCAGTACGCCAAGGAAATTACACAAGCCGGACCACACCACCGCCACGCCCGGCGACAGCGAGTGGGTGTAGATCACCGTGGCGACGGCGTTGGCGGTATCGTGGAAGCCATTAACAAACTCGAAGCCGAGCGCAATCAGCAGCGCCACGCCGAGCAGCAGGAACGGCGTATAGCTGGTGACGACCGCGCCGGTCTCTTCTACGTCGTTAAACAGGTTGATGCCGGTAAAGAGCAGCCCGGCCACCAGCAGCAGCAGAAAGAGCACGCGCGACGCGCGACCGCTGCGCGGGTGCAGATTGGGCCGTCCGCGGGCGGACGATGATGCAGGGAAACTGTTTTCAGCCATAACACACCCCCGGGGTGAATTAACGATGCACGAATGGCACCCGTTAACTGCAGTGTGATACGGGTTTTGTATGACAGAATGATGATGCCAGCGCGGGCTGTCATCATGCTGTAACAGACCTGTCGCAGGCTATGGATCTGACCGCTCTGGGATCTTCACGCCGCTATGCTCCAGCCTGTCCTGCCGCTTGCCTCGCTGCCCGACTTCAACAACGACGTCGCCGGACTGATTCACGGTTACCTGTTCAACCCGGATGCGCCGCCACAGCGGCTCAACGCCCGCGAGGCCGCGCAGCTGGCGCGGCACACCTTACCCGACGGCTGCTTTCTCTGGCTGCACATTAACCTGAATCATGCCCGCGCCGAGCGCTGGGTTCAGGACCACTTCAGCGTAGATGACGATTTTTTCGATGAGATTCATTCGGCCTCGCCGCGCACCCGGCTGGCGCAGCAAAACGATGCGCTGCTGGCGGTGCTGAATGACGTCACCTTCAGTAAAGAGGAGCGCAGCACGCAAAATGCGACGCTGTGGATCTGGTGCCGGCCGCAGGTGATGGTCAGCGCGCGCTATCGCCCGGTTGGCATGATTGAACGTATGCATCAGCAGATTGATCGGCTGTGCTTCAGCGCGCCGGATGCGATGCTGCTGTGGCTGCTCGGCGAACAGGAAGCGCAGCTGGAGCAGGTGGTGCGGCGCTCCAGCCAGGCGGTGGATGCGATAGAAGAGCGGCTGCTGAGCGCGGCGATCAAAGCCAACCGCAGCGAGCTGGGCCATCTGCGCCGCATGCTGCTGCGCGTCCAGCGGCTGCTGGCGCCGGAGCCGGCCGCGCTGTTTCGCCTGCTTAACCGGCCGCCAAACTGGCTCAACCGGGAACCGCTCAGCGAGCTGCGGATTTTCACCGAGGAGTTCAGTGTAGCGCTTAACGATCTTGCCAGCCTGATGGAACGCATTCGCCTGCTGCAGGAGGAGATCGCTGCCCGCCTGATGGAGCAGAGCAACCGAACGCTGTTTTTGCTCACCTCAATCACCGTGCTGGCGCTGCCCATCAATATCGTAGCCGGTTTTTTTGGCATGAACGTGGGCGGCATTCCGCTGGCGAACAATCCGCACGGCTTTCTGCTGTTAGTGCTGGTGGTGCTGGTGTTTACTCTGGTGGCGGGCTGGCTGGCGTTACGCCGACCGCACGATTGAGTGCGCAACGGCACCGCGATACAACCGCACAATGACCCCGGCGATCGGGCAATAAAAAAGCCAGCCCTGCGGCTGGCTTGATCATCGACAGCGAACCCTTACAGGCTGTTGCCGTTGCTGGCAGGCTGTGCCGGCGCGGCCTGCTCAACCGGGGCGGCTTCAGCGGGCTGCTGCGCATCGGCCTGTGGCGCGACGGCGGTGGCACCCTGCGGCGTCATCGGCTCTTCTTTCGGCATCGCGTCAGAAGACTCTTGTACCATCACCGGCGCAGGCTGGGCTTCGCCCGGCTGACCGTTGATTTTGGTCGGCATACCGGTACGTGCCTGGATGGCGTTGTTCACGGCATCCTGATTGGTGCTGGCATCGGCCACCACTTTGGTCACGGCGGACGTCAGGCTGATTGGCACCAGTTCACGTGAGTTGAACTGCTCTTCGGTGGTCGACAGCGGGTTGTGAACCTCGATGTAGCGCGAACCGTCTGGCTCAACGGTGGCTTTTACCGGCTGGTCAATGAACTGGACGCGCGTACCCACTGGCACGTTGTCGAACAGCCATTTGATGTCGTCCGCACGCAGACGCACGCAGCCGTGGCTCACGCGCAGGCCGATACCAAAGTTGGCGTTGGTGCCGTGAATCGCATACAGACGGCCAATGTACAGCGCGTACAGGCCCATCGGGTTATCCGGACCTGCCGGGAACACGGCCGGGATGCTCTCGCCGCGCGCCGCGTACTCTGCGTGCATCGCTTTGGTTGGCGTCCAGGTTGGGCCATTCTTCTTGCGCTCAACCGCGGTGGTCCAGTTAACCGGCGTATCTTTACCCAGCTCGCCGATACCGATCGGCAGCACCACGACAGTTTTGGTGCCTTTCGGGTAGTAATACAGACGCATCTCGGCGCTGTTGATCACGATGCCTTCACGCGGTGCGTCAGGCAGAATCAGCTGCTGCGGGATCACCATTTTAGTGCCTGCTTTCGGCAGGTAAACGTCCACGCCCGGATTGGCTTCCAGCATGTTGCTGAGGCCCATCTGGTACTGCGCCGCAAACGCTTCCAGCGGCAGTTTGCTGTCGTCTGGCACGGTGATTTCAATATTTTCGCCAATCAGGCGGCTATTCGCTGGAGGCAGCGGATAGACGACTGCAAAGGCCGACTGGCTGAACGCCGCCAGTACGAGGGCGAGTGAAGCGAACGCGCGAATGCTTTTTTTCATGTTTTTACAAGTCGTTATGGCCATTTTCATGGCTTGTCAGTGTGTCGAACCCATCAGGGTCAGAATAACCCGCTGCGCATTATATGTGCATAGGCGCAATGATGGGAATCAGGATTTTCGCTGGTTGAAGATACTTTACGCAAAACGCGGCGTTTCACAGACTATTCTCTTTGCCACGCCGCCCAAAATGTGAATTTTCTTACGGTTGCCACAGCGTCACTTCGCCGCTCAGTTTACGGTTGAGGAAAAACGCGGCACTGATCAACGCCAGATGGGTCAGCGCCTGCGGCATGTTGCCCAGCGCGTTGCCGTGCGAGGTAAACTCCTCGGCGTACAATCCCAGCGGATTGGCGTAGCTCAGCAGCTTTTCAAACTCGAAGTGCGCCTCATGCACCCGCCCGGCGCGCGCCAGACACTCCACATACCAGAACGAACAGGCGGCAAACGCGCCCTCGCCACCGGTCAGCGCATCGGCGGGCGTCTCACTGATGTTATAACGCCGCACTAAACCGTCGCTCACCAGATGGGTTTTAATCGCATCCAGCGTGGCGATCCACTCCGGATCGGTCGAGCTGACAAAGCGCACCAGCGGCATCAGCAGCATCGACGCATCCAGGTATTTACCGCCGCGCGTGGCGGTGAAGTGGCCGAGTTCATCGTTCCAGAAGTTCTGCCAGATGTCGTCGCGGATCTCGCTGCGCACCCGGTCCCAGCGATCGTATGGCATCGGCAGCGAACGCTTCATGCCCAGCCGCAGTGCGCGGTCCAGCGCCACCCAGCACATCAGGCGCGAATGCAGAAAGTGCTCCGGCTCGCCGCGCATCTCCCAGATACCGGCGTCCGGCTGGTTCCAGTTAACGCAGACGTAGTCAATCATGCTGGACACATGGCGCCAGCCGCGCTGCGAGATGGCTTCGCCGTATTTATTGGCAAGGTAGACCGCATCCATCAGCTCGCCATAAATATCCAGCTGCGTCTGACGCCAGGCATCATTGCCGATGCGCACCGGGCGCGAGTTGGCGTAACCGGAGAGGTTGAGCAGTTCGGTCTCGTGCAGCTCGGTGCCGCTGTCAAGACGGTACATCACCTGCAAATGCGGCGTATCGTCGTGGCTGTGCTCAACGCAGCGGCCGACCCAATGGGTGAAGTCACGCGCTTCTTCCACATAGCCGAGCCGCATCAGCGCGTACATGCTGAACGAGGCATCGCGAATCCACGAGGCGCGGTAATCCCAGTTACGCTCGCCGCCCAGCTCTTCCGGCAGGCCAAAGGTGGCGGCTGCCGCAATCGAGCCGTGCTGGTGCGAGGTGAGCAGCTTGAGCGCCAGCGCCGAGCGCGTCACCATCTCGCGCCAGCGACCGCGATAGGAGCTGTGGCTGCTCCAGCGCCGCCAGTAATCCACGGTATCGCGAAAGCAGCGCTCGGTCGCGATATGCTGCACCTGCGGATCGTCATCGTTGCCAAACACAAATTCGGCGTGCTCACCGGCCTGCAGGGTAAACTGCGCCACCGCGCTGTCCGGTTCGCGCGTCATCACCACCGTGGCGCTCAGGCGCAGCGACGGCTGGCCTTCGGCGACAAAGGCGATACCGCCTGGGCGCGTCTCCGTGCGCGTTTCGGCACGGGCATAGTCGTGGCGCGGCGCGCAGCGCAGATCAAAGGTGGCGGTGCCGCGGATCATTTTTACCCGCCGCACCAGGCGCGGCACTTTGCTGCGCTCGTCGCAGATCGGCATGTAATCGGTGATTTCCGCCACGCCGGCCTCATCAAGCCAGCGGGTTTGCAGAATGTTGGTATCGGGCAGGTAGAGCTGCTGCTGGCGCGCGTTTTGCCACTGCGGTGCCAGCGAAAACAGGCCGGCTTCGTCGCTGTCGAGCAGGGCGGCAAACACGGAGGGGCTGTCAAGTTCAGGCCAGCAAAGATAATCAATGGTGCCGTCGTTCGCGATCAGGGCACAGGTGCGTAAATCACCGATGACGCCGTGGTCGTCAATTCTGCGTTTAATCTTGCTCATCCTGCCTCCTGAACGCTATCCGATTGTTAACTATAGACGAAACGGCAGAATCGGCTGCGACGTGGCACAGAACGATAACTTCTATACTGTGAAGACACCCATCAGGCAGGAGAACGTTATGACACTGGGCAAACAGAAAGTCGCCGTAGTGACCGCTTCAGATTCGGGGATTGGACGCAGCTGCGCCGTGATGCTGGCCGAGGCCGGCTACACCGTCGGCATTACCTGGCGCTCGGATGAAGAGGGCGCGCAGGAGACCGCGCGGCTGGTGGAGAGTAAAGGCCAGCTGGCCCAGGTGCGGCAGCTCGATCTGTCCGATCCGCAGGCTGGCGGGCAGCAGCTGGCGCAGCTGATCAATTCGCTGGGCCGCATTGATGTGCTGGTAAATAATGCCGGCGTGATGACCAAAGCCGATTTTCTCGATGTGACCTTTGAGGACTGGCGCAAAGTCTTTACCGTTGACGTAGACGGCGCCTTTGTCTGCGGACAGATTGCCGCGCGTCATATGGTGGATCAGGGCGACGGCGGGCGCATCATCAACATCACCTCGGTGCATGAGCATACGCCGCTGCCGGATGCCGCTGCCTATACCGCAGCCAAACATGCGCTTGGCGGGCTGACCAAATCGATGGCGCTGAGCCTGTTGCCGCACCACATTCTGGTGAATGCCGTGGCGCCGGGCGCTATCGCCACGCCGATGAATGACATGAGCAACAGCGAGGCGCACAGCCAGCGCATGCCGGAAATCCCGATTGGCCGCCCTGGCGATACGCGCGAAATCGCCAGTCTGGTGGCGTGGCTGTGCTCGGAATGGGCCACTTACACCACCGGGCAGTCATTCGTGGTCGACGGCGGCTTCATGCTGGCCAACCCGCAGTTCAAGGGTTACCACAGTTAACCGGCGCGGCGGCGGTTCCAGCGGCGAATCACAAAGCGCAGCACGATGCCGAACACAATTGCCGCCGCCAGCCAGATGAAGTGCTTGAGGTGCTGATCAAGCTTGTGCAGCCACGGCGTAATAATTTCACCGGCGAAGTAGCCGAGGGTGACAAAAATCAGCGCCCACAGCGCGGCGCCAATGACGTTAAGCACGAAAAAGCGCAGCGGCTTAAGGCGGCTGGTGCCAATAATAATCGGTCCAATCAGGCGAAAGCCGTACATGAAGCGCACGCCAATCACAAACAGGCTGGGGTGCTTCTGAATCAGCCGGTTAGCTTTTTTAATGGTGTCCTGATGTTTGCGGAAGCGCCGCAGAATGCGCGTGCCATAGCGACGGCCAAGCCAGAACAGCAGCTGATCGCCAATAATGCCGCCGCCCATCGCCGCCAGCACCACGCCGCTGAAGTGCAGCAGGCCCTCGTGCGCCGCGACGCCGCCCAGCAGGGTAAAGGTTTCCCCTTCGGCAATGCAGCCAATCAGCAGCGCCAGGTAACCGTACTGGGTGATTAATCCATTGATATCGATGTGCAATTGCTCCTCCCTGGGTAAGCGATACAGCTAACAGTCTAGCTGGCTGCGGCTTTTTTTGTGCCGCTGGCCGCAAAAACAGCCGCGCCGATTATACTTGAACTGAAGCTGCCTGCATTGGACAGCCTGATCGCTGGGGCAGCCCGTCGCATCAGAGGAGTGATTGTATGAATCATGTCTGGGGTCTTCTGGCGCATCCCAATCAGGAGATGCGTGATATCAAGCAGGAAAACGAGAGCGTTTCGCACCACTACACCCATCACGTTCTGCTGATGGCGGCGATCCCGGTGATCTGCGCCTTTATCGGCACCACGCAATTGGGCTGGAACCTGGGCGAAGGGCAGTTCGTGCAACTCAACATGCTGACCGGTATTGGTCTCGGCATTCTGTTTTACCTGATCATCTTAGGCGGTGTGGCGGTGATGGGCCGCGTCATTCACTGGATGGCGCGCGACTATCCGCAGCGTCCCAGCATCCAGCGCTGCACCGTGTTTGCCGGCTATGTGGCAACGCCGCTGTTCATCAGCGGGCTGGTGGCGCTCTATCCGCTGGTGTGGCTGTGCGTACTGGCCGGAGCGTTAGCGCTGATGTACACCGGCTATCTGCTGTACGTCGGCATCCCGGTATTCCTTAACATTGACCGTGAAGAGAGCCTGCGCTTCTCCGGCTCGACGCTGGCGATTGGCGTGCTGGTGTTTGAGGTGCTGCTGGCGCTGACGGTGATTCTGTGGGGTTACGGACCACGCTTGTTCTGACCGTGATAAGGGTCAGGTCGTCAGCCATGGCGACCTGACTGATCCCGCTGCGCCTGGCAGCGACTGTTATGCCCGCCTTTTTTAACGCCCGGAAACAATCTCTCTAAGAAATTTCGCAGACGAGCGCGTATGATAGCGCAGCCAGCCCGCGTCGCATCAGGCCTGACGCCGGCGGCCTGTGTTACAACACAGCGCAAACCTCCTCACCGGATTTTTTTGACACGATGTCTGTAAAAATGCGTATTTCTTTGCTGTCGCTGGCGCTGTTTGTCGCCGCGCCAGCTGTGATGACTCCGGCGCTCGCCGCCGCAGCAAAACTGTCCGATCTGGCGCCGATTGCCCAGCCGCAAATCGCCTCCGGCAGTGCGCTGATTGTCGATCTCGATAATAATAAAGTGCTGTTTTCCAGCCATCCGGACCGGGTGCGGCCTATCGCGTCGATCACCAAAGTGATGACCGCGATGGTGGTACTGGATGCCCGACTGCCGATGGACGAAATGCTGTCGGTGGATATCAGCCAGACGCCCGAAATGCGCGGCGTATTCTCGCGCGTGAAGCTCAACAGTGAAATCAGCCGCCGCAACATGCTGCTGCTGGCGCTGATGTCCTCAGAAAACCGCGCGGCGGCAAGCCTGGCGCATCACTATCCCGGCGGTTACGATGCCTTTATCCGCGCCATGAACGCCAAAGCGCGCGCGCTCGGCATGACGCACACCCACTATGTGGAGCCGACCGGTTTGTCGCTGCACAACGTCTCCAGTGCGGAAGATCTGGTGAAGCTGCTCCGGGCCACGCGCCAGTATCCGCTGATTGGTCAGCTGAGCACCACCAAAGAGGAGACGGCGGTGTTTAAACACCCCAGCTACGCGCTGCCGTTCCGCAATACTAACCATCTGGTGTACAAAAATGACTGGCGCATCCAGCTGACCAAAACTGGTTACACCGACGAGGCCGGTCACTGCCTGATAATGCGTACCATGATTAATAACCGCC
Source organism: Pantoea dispersa (assembly GCF_019890955.1). Lineage (NCBI taxonomy): Bacteria > Pseudomonadati > Pseudomonadota > Gammaproteobacteria > Enterobacterales > Erwiniaceae > Pantoea > Pantoea dispersa. Next base: position 2,720,838 of record NZ_CP082346.1, on the reverse strand, counting down.
CGGTGGCGCTGGTGGTGCTGGATGCGTTTGGCAAATATACCCACTTTGCCGATGCCAACCGCCTGCGCGACTGGCTGGAAACCGGCAAGGCGGCGCCGGTGCCGGCGGCCGCGCTGGCGTACAAAAAGCAGAAAGCGTCGCAGCTTGCCAGCAGTGCGGATGTAGAGTAACGCAACCCGTTACTTAGCGTAGCGGCGCAAGGGAGTGCGCCGTGTGCCGGGGTGGCGCGTGACTGACGATCAACGGCGCTTAAATGAACAAAATTTCTTATCGTTAGCACCAATGTTTTACGCCACCATTCCTATAGTTTCCCTGACGGCAAAGTCCTACACTGGCGACCATTCACGGTCAACCTTGCGTTTATAGGCTGTTATTGCGCTGGAATCTCACTCATATGTTCAAGTTTCGTTCTCTGTTTACCCCGTTCCTGCTGCTACTGGTGTTATTCACGCCGGCGCTCAGCTATGCGGATGACAACGCCGCGCCCGCGCAGCAGGAAGAAGACGCGGCACCGAAGATCAATCCGGCGGTTGAACTGCCGAAGATGCAGAAGATCCTCGACAAAATTAAGGGCCAGGTGTCTGGCGATACCAACGAAAACCAGCTCAACCAGCTCAATGAGATGGCGCTGGAGCTGTCAGGTAATGCGGAAACCCTCGGCCAGGCGCTGATTCCGCAGCGTCAGCAGCTGGATGCGCAGCTGGCGGTGCTCGGCCCGGCGCCGAAGGCGGACAGCGGCGTGAAAGAGACGCCGGAAGTGACGCGCAAACGCGCCGCGCTGGAGAATCAGAAGGGCAAGCTGGATGATCAGATCAAGCAGGCCGACGGCATCAAAAACGGGGCGCTGGTGCTGTCCTCGCAGATCGTCAACCTGCGGCGCGATCAGCTGAAAAGCCAGCTGGCGCTCAACTCCGGCAGTATTTTAGGGCCACGCTTCTGGTCACCGCTGTTCAGCCGTCAGGACCTGGATGGCGAAAAAATTGGCGATTTTATCAGCGAGCTGCAGGATACCGCCGCGCTGTCGTGGGAGCCGGGCTGGCGCGTGGGCACGGTCGGCTGGCTGCTGGCGGCACTGCTGGTGATGACGCTGGGCCGGCGTTACAGCGAAGAGTTTCTGGCGTGGGTCAGCATTCACAAACTGCCGGAAGGGCGGCTGCGCCGCAGCTTCCTCGCCGCGGCGATTGCGCTGACTACGCTGGCGGCCGTGGTGCTGACCTTTAACTTTCTCTCGCTGGCGTTTGTGCGGCGCGATGAAGTGTCCAGCGACGTGCAGGATTTTATCAGCCGTCTGGTGCAGCTTAGCGTTTACTGCGGACTGATCGCCGGTCTCGGCCGCGCATTTCTGTCAACGCGCCGCCCGAGCTGGCGTCTGCCGGGCATCTCCAGTGAAGTGGCGCTGGCGCTGAAGCCGTTCCCGCCGATTACCGCCGCGCTGGTGTTTATCTTCCAGACCGCCGAGTCGTTTAACTACACGGTCGGCACCAGCCTGAACACCACCATTTTTGCTAACGGCCTGACGGCGCTGCTGATTGGCAGCACCGGGCTGGCGATCAGCATGCGCACCAATCGCGTGCGTCGTCGCATGGCGCAGGCCGGCAATCCGCCGGAAGCGCGTCCCACCATCGTCGGCCTGGTGCAGCTGGCGCTGACGGTCACCGCCGTGGCGATTCTGGTTTCGCTGATTGTTGGCTACGTCACGCTGGCGCGCTTCCTCAGCTATGAAGTGATCTGGTGCGGCATCCTGTTTGGCTCGTTCTACTTCCTCAGTCATCTGATCAACGACGGTTGTGAAAGCCTGTTCTCCACCAACAACGCGACCGGCAAGCGGTTGCAGACCTCACTGAATATTGACGAGCGCTATCTGCAGCAGGCGGCAACGCTGCTCAGCGCCGTGGGGAAAACCCTGCTGGTGGCGTTTGTTGCGCTGGCGCTGCTCAACGGCACGTTTGCCTCGTCCACGCCGATTGAGCTGATCCAGAAAGTCATTGAGTTCTGGGGTGGCAAAGGGCTGGAGTCGCTCAACATTGTGCCGGCGCACATGGTGAACGCCATTCTGTGTCTGGTGGTGGGTATCTACGTGCTGCGCTCGGTGCGGCGCTGGCTGGACAAAGAGTTCCTGCCGAAGACCACCATGGACATCGGCATGCGCGTGTCGCTGGTGACGCTGTTCAGCAATATCGGCTACGTGCTGATTATCCTGCTGACGCTGTCGATTATGGGGCTGCAGTGGAACAAGCTGGCGTGGATCGTCAGCGCCCTGTCGGTGGGGATCGGTTTCGGCTTACAGGAGATTGTGAAGAACTTTATCTCCGGTCTGATCCTGCTGACCGAGCGTCCGGTGAAGGTCGGCGATCTGGTGAGCATCAGTGGCATCGAAGGGGATATTCGCCGTATTAACGTGCGTGCGACTGAGATTCAGCTGGGCGATAAATCCACGGTGATCGTGCCGAACTCGCAGCTGATTTCGCAGAACGTGCGCAACGCCACCATGGGCAATGCGCAGGGCGTGGTGACGATTCAGCTGACCTTCCCGCTGGATATCGATCCGGTGCAGGTGCGCGAACTGTTGCTGGACGTGTATCGCGAGAACGAGCGTATTCTCGAAACGCCGGAGCCGTCGGTTTCGTTTAAAGATTTGACGCCGGCCGGCATTGTGCTGAGCGTGACCGGCAACGTCGCCAGCCAGCGCCAGATTTCCGGTGCGAAAAGCGATTTGCTGTTCGATATCCTGACGCGCCTGCGCAAAGAGGGCATCGTGCTGTCGACGCCGCAGACCATGATCATCGAACGCCGCGCGCTGCCGGCGACGCAGAATGAAGGTGAAGCGTTGCCATAATGGCATGAGACCGTAGCGGCGCAATTCATTGCGCTAAGGTTTGCCTCTGATGCAGCAAACCCGCGCGATAAATCGCGCCGCTACGGGTCCGGCAGATCTGACTCAGGCTTTCACCGCCCAGCCTTTTTGCTTACTGGTTTTCCCGATGCCCGGGTTAAAGGTATTGGTCGGATCGAGCTGGCGGTAAAACGCCTGCAGCTGCGGTTTGGCCGCATACAGATGGCCAACGTTATGTTCCGCCGGGTATTCCGCGCCGCGCGCCGCGAGGATCGCCAGCATCTTCCCCTTCAGCGCATGGGCATCTACGCCTTTCTTCACAATGTAATCCTGATGGAACACATGGCAGAAGAAGTGGCCGTAGTAAAGGCGATGAATCAGATCGTTATCAAACTCCGGCGGCAGGCGCTCAAACCACTCCTGATCGTTGCGGCGCAGCGCAATGTCCAGCGCCAGAATATCTTCCACTTCGTCAGCGTGCACCGCGTGATAGCGCACGGCGGCACCGGCTGCGGCAAAACGATGCAGAAAAGCGTGCGCGCCCTCTTTGGCGTCGCAGGCAAAGAACTCACCGCCGCCTTCGCGGAAATACTCCTGCAGATACGCCTGCGCTTCGGCCACGCCGTCGCCGGACATCTTCAGCATCAGGTGGTGCTCGTATTTATCACGATACTGCTTCAGGCGCTTCGGCAGGTGCGCCGGGAACCAGCGGCTGATGCGTTGCAGCAGGCGATCGGTCAGGTGCGGCTTAACGAAGCTCAGCTTGCTAAGCCAGGCATCAACCCGGCTTTTGAGGGTGAAAAACAGCGGCATCTTGTCGGTGCCGAGTTTATCAATCATCACAAAGGTGTCTTTGCCGTAGACCTCGGCGATGTCGAATATATCGCGGTGCATGTACTCACCGGCGACCGGTAAATGGGTAAACTCCGCCAGCATGTGGCGACGCAGCTCGCCGAGCGTCGCCGGGTCGTTGGTGCCAATGTAAAATACCTGCTGCTTCGGCTCGGTGGGGAAGGTGTCGAGCCGCACGGCAAACACCGCCAGTTTGCCGGCGCAGCCTGACGCCTCAAACAGGCGCCTTTGGTCGGCATTGAAACGCGCCGGCGTATCGGCATGAATGTCCCGCACCCGCTCGGCGTATTCGTGGTCGGACGCGTGACGCGCATCCCAGCGCACATCATCCGGCTGCCAGCGCTCGTCGTCCAGCCGGCCGAGAATCTCTTCCGGCGAATGACCGAGGTCGATGCCCAGATGGTTGACCAGCCGGAGCTTGCCGTCGGCGTCCACCTGCGCAAACAGCGCCATTTCGCTGTAGGCCGGGCCGCGTTTGATCAGCGAGCCGCCGGAGTTATTGCAGATGCCGCCCAGCACCGAGGCGCCGATGCACGAGGAGCCAATCACCGAGTGCGGCTCGCGCCCCAGCGGTTTAAGGGTTTTCTCCAGCTGATACAGCGTGCTGCCGGGGAAGGCGAGAATCTGCCTGCCGCCGTCGATCAGCTGCAGTTTGTCGAGACGCAGGGTACTGATGATCACCACCGGGCGATCGTAATCGTTGCCGTTGGGCGTTGAACCTTCGGTCAGGCCGGTATTGGCGGCCTGCATCAGCACGATGGCATCGGCCTGTACCAGCGCCTGCAGCACGCGCCACAGCTCCAGCAGCGAGCCGGGGAAAACCACCGCCAGCGCATCGCCCTCGCCGGAACGGAAACCCTTACGATAGCGTGCGGTCTGCTCCGCGTCGGTCAGCAGCTGTGATGCGCCGACCAGACGGCGCAGCTCGGACAGCAGGGCAGGGTGTGAGGTGTTGTTATTCATTAGCCTATCCTTGTCGTTAACGTGGCGTTTCTACTGTAGCACGCGTCGGCCACGGGGGCGCAGTGTGACAATGGCGGCTACCTGCTATCCTCATCTTGTGGCACACTGCCCCGGTTATTTCGATATTGCGCAGTTACTTAAGAGAACCCGACCTGATGAAATGGATTTACTCTGTTAGCCTCGCTGTTTCCCTTGCCGTGCAACCCGCGTTTGCGGACGATCTGTTCGGCCCCCATCCAATGACGGAACAGGCGCGCGACGCCTTTGTTAATCAGCTGCTGAGCAAAATGACGCTGGATGAAAAGATTGGGCAGATGCGCCTGATCAGCGTCGGTCCGGATACGCCAAAAGAGGCGATTCGCGACATGATTCAGCACGGCCAGGTCGGGGCGATTTTCAACACGGTAACGCGTCCGGATATCCGCGCCATGCAGGATCAGGTCATGCAGCTCAGCCGCCTGAAGGTGCCGCTGTTCTTTGCCTATGACGTGGTGCACGGCCAGCGCACTATTTTTCCGATTCCGCTTGGCCTCGCCGCCAGTTGGGATCTGCAAGCCGTTAGCGAAGTGGGACGCATTTCAGCCTATGAAGCGGCAGACGACGGCCTCAACATGACCTGGGCGCCGATGGTGGATGTGTCGCGCGAACCGCGCTGGGGCCGCGGCTCTGAAGGGTTTGGCGAGGATACCTATCTCACGTCGCAGATGGGCAGTGCGATGGTCAAAGCCATGCAGGGCAAGAGCGCAGCCGACCGCTACGCCATCATGACCAGCGTTAAGCACTTTGCAGCTTACGGCGCAGTAGAGGGCGGTCGTGATTACAACACCGTCGACATGAGTCCGCAGCGCCTGTTCCAGGATTATCTGCCGCCGTATAAAGCTTCGCTGGATGCCGGCAGCGGCGGCGTGATGGTGGCGCTCAACTCGCTGAACGGCACGCCGGCCACCGCCGACAGCTGGCTGCTGAAAGATATTCTGCGCAACGACTGGAAATTCAAAGGCATCACCATCAGCGATCACGGTGCCATCAAAGAGTTAATCAAACACGGCGTCGCCAGCGATCCGCAGGATGCCGTGCGCATTGCGCTGAAATCCGGCATCGACATGAGTATGAGCGACGAGTATTACAGCAAATACCTGCCGGGACTGGTGAAAAGCGGCGCGGTGAGCATGGCGGAAATCGACGATGCGGCCCGTCACGTGCTCAACGTTAAATATGACATGGGCCTGTTCAACGACCCGTACAGCCATCTCGGTCCGAAAGGCAGCGATCCGCAGGACACCAATGCGGAAAGCCGCCTGCACCGGGCGGAAGCGCGCGACGTGGCGCGCCGCAGTATGGTGCTGCTGAAAAACTGGCATGAAACCCTGCCGCTGAAGAAAGAGGCCACCGTGGCGCTGGTGGGACCGCTGGCCGATAGCCAGCGCGATATCATGGGCAGCTGGTCGGCTGCGGGCGTGGCGAAGCAATCTGTCTCGCTGCTGCAGGGCATGCGCAGCGCCATGGCCGGCAAAGGCACCGTGCTGTATGCCAAAGGGGCCAATATTTCCGATAACAAAGGTATCCAGAACTTCCTCAACCTGTATGAGCAGGCGGTCAGCGTCGATGCCCGTTCGCCACAGCAGTTGATTGACGAAGCGGTCGCACAGGCGAAAAAAGCGGACGTGGTAGTGGCGGCAGTGGGCGAGGCGCAGGGCATGGCGCATGAAGCGTCGAGCCGCAGCGACCTGGTGATCCCGCCGAGCCAGCAGAAGCTGCTGGCGGCCCTGAAAGCCACCGGGAAACCGCTGGTGATTGTGCTGATGAATGGCCGTCCGCTGGCGCTGGTGAATGAGGACCGCATGGCGGATGCGATGCTGGAGACCTGGTTCAGCGGTACCGAGGGCGGTAACGCCATCGCCGATGTGCTGTTCGGTGATTACAACCCATCAGGCAAACTGCCGGTGTCATTCCCGCGCTCGGTCGGGCAGATTCCGATTTATTACAATCATTTGCCAACCGGCCGTCCGTACAATTTCGAGAAGCCGAACAAGTACACCTCGCATTACTACGACGCGGTCAACGGTCCGCTCTATCCGTTTGGTTACGGTTTGAGCTATACCCAGTTCAGCGTGTCGCCGGTGAAGATATCTGCCCCGACCATGCCGCGTAACGGCACAGTGGAAGCCAGCGTGACGGTGACGAATACCGGCAAACGCGATGGTGCCACGGTAGTGCAGCTGTACCTGAACGATCCGGTTGCCAGTATCAGCCGTCCGGTGCAGGAGCTGCGCGGCTTCCAGCGCATTATGCTGAAGGCCGGCGAGTCGCAGACCGTGCGCTTTAAGATTGATGTCGATGCGCTGAAGTTCTGGAATCAGAAGATGCAGCACGTCGCCGAGCCGGGCAAATTCAACGTGATGATCGGGCTGGATTCGGTCAGAACCCAGGATGCGCAGTTCGATTATTTGTAATTGAGGGTTTGTTATCCTGATTTTCCCTCACCCTCTCCCGGCGGGAGAGGGAACCGATCAAACCGACTTTTAGCGGATATTATCCTCTGACCTGCCAGCTTCAGCGGACTGCCCCCTCTCCCGCGCGCGGGAGAGGGCTGGGGTGAGGGAAAAGGTCATTAGCGCAAGAACGAACAAATGAATCTCCGCCACCGCATTGAACAGCAGGTCTTTCGCCTTAACGGCCTGTCGCTCAACGAATTTGACATCTCTCAACCGCCGGGTGATCCCGGCCTGTTCGGTCCTGACCACATCATCTGGCAGGTGCACGGCGACTTTCCCGCGATGCTGTGCGGCGGCATCAGCGCGCTGATGCTACAGATGCTGCATCCGGCGGCGCTGGCGGGCGTGTGGGATCACTCCAGTTTCCGCCAGGACATGCTCGGCCGGCTGCGGCGCACCAGCCAGTTCATCGCCGTCACCACCTTCGGCAACACCGCCGATGCGCATACCCTGATTGAGCGGGTCAAACGCATCCATCTGCGCGTTACTGGCATCGATAACACCGGCAAACCCTATGCCGCCAGCGATCCGCATCTGCTCACCTGGGTGCACGTTGCAGAAACCAGCCGCTTTCTGGCCGCGCATCTGCGTTACAAAAATCCGCAGCTCAGCCTCGCCGATCGCGATCGTTATTACGCCGAAGCGGCGCGGGTAGCGGAAGCGCTTGGTGCGCAGCAGGTGCCGAAAAGCGTAGAGGCGGTTGAGGCCTATTTACAGACGATGCGGGCAGAGCTGGTTTACGATGCACGTACTCACGAAGTGATGCAGCTGCTGCTTAACGCGCCGGCACCCAGCTGGCAGGCGAAACCGGCGATGCGCATCATGCTGCGGGCGGGCTGTGGTCTGCTGCCCGACTGGGCGCAACAGCTGATGCAACAGCCGATCGGGCCAGTGGCGCAATGGCGGATTGATAAGCAGATCGCGTTGATTGCCGCCCTGTTGCGCTGGTCAATTCAGCGTGGCGCCTGGGCGCGTGCCATGCAGCGCATGGGGCGCGATCCGCGTTACAGGTGAAATTCATCCTGCTTGCTGGTGTAGCTGCGCGGCGTGCGCGCCTCGCGTTTCAGCAGGAGCTGGCGCTGCTGATAGTGATGCAGCAGCATGCCCAGGCCAACGCCCAGTAGCGCCAGCGGCACTAGTGTGTAGTAGATATCCAGCGGCAGCAGCACCAGCAGCGCGATGGCAGCGACGATCAGAGTCAGGGCTGCCATCACCCACGTATAGCGGACAAACAGCCACAGTAGCAGGGCGAGAATCACGATTTCGCGCAGATTGAGATCGAGGGTTTGCAGCACCATGACGACAGCTCCGCAACAGAAGAGTGCGCTGACAATAGCATGCGAAGCGGTAAAAGAATCGCAAAAAAATCTGAAGCTTCGCCGCCGCTGCCCCCGCCATTCTTAAGCCGGGCTGAACGATGGCCTGGCGCACTTTGAGAGTTTTACCCTTGTGTCACATGGCGCGAGTGCCGATCCTGCTCTATTCTCGGGGAAAATGGATCCCTCCAGGCATTGTCGAGGCGTTATGACACACCAACCTCTGATTGCTGAGGTGCCGAATCAGCAACACACTTTAACCGCCATCGTCGAACAGGATGCGCGTACCGCCTATTTTTATATCTGGCCGAACGACCTGTTCCGCAGTCAGTACGCCGTGCGCGGCTGCTGGTTGCGCAATCTGCTGCCGGCACCGGCGCAGGAAGATCGCGAAGCGATGGAGCAGGGTATTGCGCCGCTGCTCAGCGCCAGCTATTGCCGCACGCTGGAAGCGGAGCCGATGCTCGATCCGGCCGGCCTGCAGATTCTGTGGGAGCCCAGCGACGACGGTGCCGCGCTGTGGTATTACGGCCAGCTGCTGGCGGTGATCCCTGGCTGGAGCCTGTATCAGGACAAGCAGGTCAGCTTCTCGGCGGGCTGCATCAAAGAGAACCGTCTCACCGCGCCGCTCGGTTCGGCCTCCACCAACGATTACTACGCGCGCGCCGAACAGCAGCGTCATTTCTGGCGTGACTGGCACGATGGCCAGCAGTGGGATCGCGTGCAGAGCGAACTGCTGCAACGTTACCAGGCGCAGTTTGGTGAGTCGGTAAAATATTACGCCATCGATCAGGGCAACTGGCCGCCGATGGCGATTTCGCAGCACTGGCATAACGGCGTGTGGTATTTCTTCACGCTCGGCATGAGTATCCGGCCGATGCCGCAGGTGGATTACCTGTTTGACGAGCTGGCACCGCAGTACCGGCGTGTAGAGCTGGCGATGGCGGTGGATGGTGAAGTGATGACCGAGGCCAACGCGGTACAGATGGCCAGCGCGCTGGCGGAGTTTGCTCATCTGCCGTGGGCGCGGCTGACGTGGATTGGCGAAGGGCACACGCTGGCGTCGGAAGTCGCGCCGGTCGGCTTTGAAAGCTTCCTGCTGGCCAACGGGCTGGCGGGCGAAAACGCGCAACTGCGGCTGCCGAAGCGCGACGGCGATCGGCCAAATCTGCTGTGGGCGACGCCGATCACCGAAGCCGAGCGACTGTTTGCCCAGGCGGACGATCGCGGCGGCCAGCAACTGCTGCAGCGTTTGCTGGCGCAGGGCAGCGATCATGTGTTCCGTCCGCGCCAGGAAGTGGTGGAGCCCGCACCGTAGTGCCTGCCGAAAAAGCCCCGATATACCCCTCTGGCAGCGACCAGGCGGGTATTAACCGCATGCTTCCCGTTCCAGCCATGCGACAAAGCGGTTTAGCGACGATGATTTATCCACGTCAGGCGCAATTAACGCCACGTAGCGGCTTCCCTTCGCCTCAACAGCTAACGGGGTGACAAGCCGGTTGCCCTGCAGATCATGTCCCAGCATTTGTATTCCACCGATACCCACACCGACGCCATCAATAATCGCCTGCAGACTAATATAATTGTGTTCGAATCGCTGAAAACGTTCCGGGCGCACCTCGCCGACGCCAGCCTGCTTCATCCACCGTTCCCACTCACCTGACCGCGTACTGGATAACACGACAACGTGGGTCGCCAGGTCTGCAGGGGTGTTCAGCGCTTTTGTGGCTAACAGTTTCGGCGCGGCAATCAGGGTGAGCTTTTCCTCAAATAACGCTTTCTTGTCAAAGTAACGCCATTCAGGTTTGTTCAGCGCATCCCGGCGAATCAATACGTCAAAGCCTGATAGCCCTTTCACCTCCGAACTGTTTGAGGTGGATACCGAGATTTCAATGTCAGGATATTGGCTATGGAATGCCGGCAGGCGCGGGATCAACCAGTGCATCGCAAAGGTGGTTTGCGCATTGACGCGTATCGTGCGGGTGTTAGGTGTTTTGCCAAAGCGCACCGCAGCATCGCTGATGATGTCAAAAGCGGTGCTGATCTCTGCGGCAAAAGCCCGGGCATGCTCCGCCGCCACGCTGCGCTGTCCCTGACGTTCAAATAACGGTTGCCCCAGCCACTCTTCAAGCACTTTGATCTGGCGGCTAAAGGCACCGTGAGTCATCCCTAATTCCTCAGCCGCGTCACTCAGGCTGTTGGCGTGCGCGGCCGTTTCGAACAGCCGCAATGCATTCAACGGCGGCAGGTTACGTTTTTTCATCTGTGACTTTTAGTATCAAGAGTGGGCAATATTTATCGATATTATGATCGAATCGCCCTGATTAAGATGCGTGCTTTGCCGTTGAAAATGAGGAAAGTCAGTGGGTGATTATCTCTTTGTGACGCTGATCGCGATCCTCTCCGGGGCGCTGAGTGGCGTCATCGGCACCGGTTCTTCGTTACTGCTGCTGCCGCTGATGGTCAGCAATTTCGGCCCCAGAGTGGCGATGCCAGTCATGGCTATCGCCGCAATCCTGGGAAATCTCTCGCGCATCGCGGTCTGGTGGCGTGAAATCGACTGGCGCGCCACTCTGGCCTATAGCCTGCCTGGCGTGCCAGCTGCGTCGTTAGGCGCACATGTGCTGCTCTCTTTACCTGCCTGGCTCATTGATGGTGCGCTGGGGCTGTTTTTCTGGGTGATGATTTTGGTCAGACGCAACCTGAAAAACAGTCACTGGACGCTCTCGATAAAGCAGTTAGGGCTTTGTGGTGGCGTGGTGGGTTTTCTGACAGGACTGGTTCTCACCACCGGACCGGTGAGCGTGCTGATTTTTACCGCCTATGGATTAAGCCGTGGCGCGTTTATTGGCACGGAAGCATCGAGCGCCTTGCTGTTATATTTCAGCAAGGTCAGTACGTTCGCCTTCCAGCAGGCGCTCTCAATGCAGGTTGTGCTCACCGGTGTGTTAGTGGGCAGTGGCATTATGCTGGGCACCCTGAGCACGAAGGTGATAGTCCAGAGACTGTCAGTCACACAATTTGCCGTGCTGATAGACGCCATTCTGTTTATTTCCGGCGCAGGATTAATCGTTAATGCCTGGTCAGGAGCACCCTAGCGTTACGTTTCATTGTTTGCAGTCTCTTCATTGCTGAGGAACAGCAGGGTAATGACGGTGACAATAAGCGCTCTTATGATCACGCTATTCAATCAGTTAACCATTTTGTGATCTTGCGCACCTCAAGTTCTTCTGTAACAAGCCGTTAACCTCGATCAGGCAACTCGCCACACCAGGGTAAGGGCACACCGATGTTAAAAACCACACAATCCCGTTTCACCGCGACCTTAGTCGCATTCTTCGTTGTTCTTATGCTGGTCACCGTCCTGGTGATCAACCAGTTCATCGCGCCACAGCTTAGCCAGAACGAAAGCCGGCTGGTGCGCTATGAGGTGGATGGTCTCGCCGGACGTATCGTCGAGCAGATGAACCGCGTGCAGGCGCAGCAGCGTGCCATTACCGAAGCGGCGGGCGTGATGGACAGCGCCGCCATTGATACGCTGCTGCCGGCGCTGGTTAACCAGTATCAGGACAGCAACGTGTTCGGCGGCGGTATCTGGCCGTTACCCAACCGGCGCGATCCGGCGAAAGAGAAAGACAGCTCGTTCTTTGCGCGTAACGCCAGCAACCAGCTGCAGGTCAACACCTACTGGAACTCCGATGCTGCCGACAAATACTGGGAGCAGCCGTGGTACAAAGATGGCATGGCCGCAGAAAAAGGCCAGTGCGCGTGGGCGAAGGCTTATCAGGATGCTGCCAGCCCGCAGCCGCGCACCAACTGCGCCATGGCGATTTACCGTAACGGCACTGTGTGGGGCGTCTCAACCATTGACGTCACGCTCGGCTTTTTCAACCAGCTGGCGCAGCAGATGGGTGAGGCGATTCATGGTCGCGTACTGATTGTCGAAGCGGACGGCAAAGTGGTCGGCAATGCCGCGTTGCTGGAGGGTACGCCGAAGCTGGAAAATCTGGCTGACACCCAGCTGCCAATGGCGGCGGCGCTGAAAGGGCTGCTGGCACAGGCCGGTTCTCAGCCGTCGCAAACCACCTTCAGCGGAGAAGATGGTGAGCACACGCTGTTCCTGCAGGCCATTCCCGGTAGCCCGTGGTATCTGGCCAGCGACGTGCCGTCCGCGCTGCTGGATGCGCAGACGCACAGCATGCTGACCCGTCTCGGCCTGGTCCAGATCCCGCTGGCGATTCTGCTGCTGCTGGTGCTGCTTGGCTTTGTCCGCGCGATGATGAAACGCCTGAATCTGCTGCATCAAAACATCGAAGCGCTGTCGACCGGTGGCGCAGATCTGACGCAGCGTCTGCCGGCCAGCAATAGCCCGGAGTTCAACGCCGTGGCGCAAAGCTTTAACCAGTTCATCGCCCATTTGCAGGGGCTGATGCGCCAGGTGGGCGACAGCGCACTGGCGATTACCGCAGCTTCACGCGAAATTGCCAGCGGCAACGCCGATCTCTCGGCGCGGACGGAATCGCAGGCGAGTTCCATTGTGCAAACCGCCGCGTCGATGGAAGAGCTGACCGGCACGGTGCGTCAGAACGCCGACAACGCCACGCACGCTAACCAGCTGGCAGATGGCGCGTCTCAGGTCGCGGCGCGCGGCAGTGAAGTGGTGCGTCAGGTGGTCAGCACCATGGGCGAAATCCATCACTCCTCGCGTAAGGTGGTGGATATCATCAGCGTCATCGACAGCATCGCTTTCCAGACCAACATTCTGGCGCTCAACGCGGCGGTAGAAGCGGCACGCGCCGGTGAACAGGGACGCGGGTTTGCCGTGGTGGCATCGGAGGTACGCAATCTGGCGCAGCGTTCCGCCAACTCCGCGCGCGAAATCAAGAAGCTGATTGAGGAGTCGGTGGCCAATATCGACACCGGCAGCCAGCTGGTGGAGCAGGCCGGACAAACCATGGACGAGCTGATGCAGGGCGTCAGCAGCGTCACAACGCTGATGAGCGAAATCATGTCCGCCAGCCGCGAGCAGAGCATGGGGATCGAACAGGTGAACGTGGCGATTACCCAGCTCGACGGCAGCACCCAGCAGAACGCGGCGCTGGTGGAGCAGGTCTCGGCAGCGGCGCGCGCCATGGAAGAGCAGAGCGTGCAGCTTGAGCAGGTGGTGCACGGCTTCAAACTGTAATTCATCCCGTCAGAGAGCACAGCGGCGCGTTTTTTGCGCCGCTGTCACGCTTTTTCCCGCCTTTTTCTGCTGAATTATCTGCTGGCTGCTAAGCTTACTGCTTATCGCGCCAGCGCACGGAATGTGCGCGATTTTCTCCGCTGCCGCTTCCGCTATTGTGTACAATAGTGGGGATTTTTCCGAAGGAGTTGTCATGCCCGCCATTGAAGTTATCCTCGTTGACCACCTCGATCGTCCCACCGGCAAGATGGAAAAGCTGGAAGTGCATGAGAAAGGATTGCTGCATCGTGCGGTAACGGTTTACGTGTTCAATTCGCGCCATGAACTGTTGCTGCAGCGCCGGGCGCAAAGCAAGTATCACTGCGGCGGTTTGTGGAGCAATACCTGCTGCAGCCATCCCTACCCGCAGGAACCGACGCGCGATGCGGCTGAGCGCCGCCTGCGTGAAGAGATGGGACTGGATCTGGCGTTAACGCCGGTGTTTGAACTGAGCTATAACCTGCCGCTCAGCAACGGTCTGATCGAACATGAGTACGGTCACGTGTTTTTCGCCATCAGTGACGAAGTGCCGGTACTCAACCTTGATGAGGCTGACGACTGGTGTTACCGCTCAGTCGAACAGATTCAGCAGGAGATGCGCGACAATCCGGCAAAATTCACGCCGTGGTTCCTGCACACATTCCCGCGCATCCCCAACACGCTGGGCGATTTCCGCCTCACCGCCTGAGCCAACGCCTCATCGCTGAGGCGTTATCCGCTTACTGAAAATCTTCCGCATCGACGTCATAGCCTGACGGTTCCCAGCGAATCGCCAGCAGCGCCAGTAATCCGGCCAGCGGTGCGAGCAGGATCACCCAGAACACGCCGGTGCCGAACGCCGCGACCAGCAGCGGAAACACAAACAGGGATACCGTCGAACTGGCGCGCATCAGCGTCTGATTAAAGCCGACGCCCACGCCACGCAGCGAAGCCGGATAGCTCAGCGAGGCAAAGGTCATGGTGTGCGAACCTGGACCAAACCCCTGGCCGAACAGGAACAGCGCCAGCATGGCAATCGCCAGGGCCGCTTCCTCGCCGCCGGCCGGGCGACCAATCAGCGCCAGGCCCAGCAGCGCCGCACACTGGCAGGTGTAACCGGCTACCGACATCTTCCATGCGCCCAGCCGCGGCACCAGCCGTACCGCCAGCAGCCCCCCGACAAAGGCAAACAGCAGGTTAAGCGCCAGCGAGACCAGAATGGTGGTCAGCATCGACTGCGCGAGGAAGCTGGAGATGATCACCGGCAGGCCAAAGGCCACGGCGTTATAGGCGAACGACGAGGCAATCGAGGTTATCGTTGCCAGCAGCGTACGGCGGCGGTAAACGCCCTGCAGCAGCGCGCCGTAGTTGCGCCAGCTGGCTTTACGTACTGGCTGTGCGGCAGTGAGATCGGCATCCTGCGCGACCTCCGCGTTGATGTTATACGACCGCCGCAGGATTGCCGCTGCACCCTGCAGGTTGCCCTGATTTGCCGCCCAGATCGGTGATTCGCTCATGTAACGGCTACGGATGGCGATGATCAACAGCGCCGGTACCGCGCCAAAGCCGAGGATCAGCCGCCACAGCCAGTCAGTATGGCTCTCTGGCAGCACCGCATACAGCAGCAGCACCAGCAGATAGGAGATGCTGATCGCCGCGTACCAGGTGGGACACCACATCGCGACGCTGGCGGCCTTATTGCCCTGACCGCGCAGTCGGGAAAACTCCGCCAGAAACGCCATCGCCACCGGCAGATCGATGCCGACGCCGAGCCCCATTACAAAGCGCGCCGCCGCCAGCACGTACTCGTTCGGCGCAAAGGCACAGGCCAGTGCCGCCACCACGAAAAAGAACATATCGGCCATAAAGACCCGATAGCGGCCAATTTTATCGGTGAGATAGCCACCGATCAGCGCGCCAACAATCGCGCCAAAGGTGATAGCCGACGCCACCATGCCAGTGCCGGCGGGCGTCAGATTGAATTCGCGCGTGACATCTTTAATACCGAAGGCCAGCGCACCGAGATCGTAGGCATCGAGAAAAACCCCGCCCAGCGCAATGGCGATGACGATGCGTGCATTGCTGCGCGAGGCGTTACTGTTATTGACCAGCCGCGTCACGTCGGCCGCGCTGCGAATCCACTGCGTCTCGCCCTGCGGCGTATTCCCTGCCAGCGCCACGTGCGCCGAAGAAGTTAAGTCAGACATGATGTTGTGTGATTTATTGTAAAGAGTGGGGCTATGAGCATAAGCCGCGCCACGGATGTGAAAAATTCTATTTGGTTATAAGTGCAACCAAAGCGTTCTATAAAACCGGCAACGGATAGCAGAAAAAGAACGAATTGCGCCGCTTGACCGCACCCATCCCGTTTCGCCAGGCTACGCTTGATAATCACTGAAAGAAAATAATGCTGAGGAAAGCGCCATGATTAAGCAGGGTTTATTGGGGATGATCGCATTCGCGATGAGTGTCGGGGCCGTGCAGGCAGCGGACCCGGTCAAGGTAGGTTCCAAGATCGATACTGAAGGTTCGCTGCTCGGCAACATCATTCTGCAGGTGCTGAACCAGCATGGGGTAAAAACCGTGAATAAAATCCAGCTCGGTACCACGCAGGTGGTGCGCGGCGCAATCACCGCCGGTGAGCTGGATATCTACCCGGAATATACCGGCAACGGGGCGTTCTTCTTCAATGATGAGAAGGACGCGGCGTGGAAAAACGCGCAGCAGGGCTTTGAGAAGGTGAAAAAGCTCGATGCAGAGAAAAATCATCTGGTGTGGCTGACGCCAGCACCGGCTAACAACACCTGGACCATTGCGGTGCGCGGCGATGTCGCGCAGCAGAATAACCTGAAATCCCTCGACGATCTCAGCGCTTACCTGAAAAAAGGCGGCACCTTTAAGCTGGCGGCGTCGGCGGAGTTCATCGAGCGCAGCGATGCGCTGCCGGCGTTTGAGAAAGCCTACAACTTCAAGCTGGGCCAGTCACAGCTGCTGTCGCTGGCCGGCGGGGACACCGCCGTTACCATCAAAGCGGCCGCCCAGCAAACGTCCGGCGTCAATGCGGCGATGGCTTACGGTACCGACGGCCCGGTCGCGGCGCTCGGCCTGCAAACCCTGAGCGACCCGAAGGGCGTGCAGCCGATTTACGCGCCTGCGCCGGTGATCCGTGCCAGCGTGCTGCAACAGTACCCGCAGATTGCCGACTGGCTGCAGCCGGTATTTAGCAAGCTGGATGAGAAAACCCTGCAGCAGCTCAACGCGCAAATCGCCGTTGACGGACAGGACGCCAGCCAGGTGGCGCAGCAGTGGCTGCAGCAGAATAAGTTGCTGTAAGCGGTGCTGTCACGGATAAACCGACCGCGCCAGCAGCCGGTGCTGCTGGTGCTGACGCTGCTGATCACGCTGGCGCTGGGAGCGCTACCGCTGCTGAGCTATGCGGCCAACCGGCTGGTCTCCGGACAGCCGCTGATGCTTTGGCAGGTAACGGCGGGCTGGCTGCTGCTGCTGCCGCTGTTATGGCTATGGCTGGGATTGTGGTGGCCGCCAGGTCGCGGTGCGGCGCTGGCGCAGCTGCTGGGCGCGGAGCTACTGTTCGCCCTGCTGATTGGCATCGGCGGCCACGCCGCCAGTGAGCTGGCCCGCAGCGGCAGCCCGCTGGCGCGCACCGCGCTGGGCAGCGGCCTATGGTGTGCGGCAGGATTAGCGCTGCTGCTGGCCGCCGAAGCGATTCGCCAGCTTAGCCAGCAGACGCCGCTGCGTATTCTGCTTAATCTGCAACTGTGGCTGCCGCCGCTGATACTGCTGCTGAGTGGTCAGCTTGACGCGCTGTCGCTGCTGAAAGAGTACAGCAATCGCACCGCCGTCTTTAACGCCGCGTTCAGCCAGCATCTGCTGCTGCTGGGCGGCACGCTGTTGCCCACCTTGCTGATTGGTCTGCCGCTGGGACTCGCCATCGCGCGTCGCGCCCGCTGGCAACATGCCGCCTTCAGCGTGCTGAATCTGATCCAGACCGTGCCGTCTGTGGCGCTGTTTGGCCTGCTGATTGCACCGCTGGCCGGGCTGGCGGCGCATTTTCCGCAGCTGGCGCGCCTCGGTATCAGCGGGATTGGCGTCGCGCCGGCGCTGATTGCGCTGGTGCTGTATGCACTGCTGCCGCTGGTGCGCAGCGTGGTTGCGGGGCTGCAGCAGGTGCCGCAGGAAGTGCGTGAAACCGCGCGCGGCATGGGCATGAGTAGCTGGCAGCAGTTCTGGCACGCTGAGCTGCCGCTGGCGCTGCCGGTGTGGCTCTCCGGACTGCGCGTGGTGGTGGTGCAAACCGTCGGGCTGGCGGTGGTCGCCGCACTGATTGGGGCCGGCGGCTTCGGCGCCATTGTGTTTCAGGGATTGCTGAGCAGCGCGCTGGATCTGGTGCTGCTGGGCGTGATTCCGGTGGTGGCGCTGGCGGTGATATTCGATGCGCTGCTGCGATTGCTGTCGGCGCTGCTGGAGAGAGGACATGATTGAATTTCATCAGGTGAGCAAAGCGTTCGCCGGTAAAGAGGCGATTCGCAACCTGTCGCTAAAGATTGAGAAGGGCAGTTTTACCGTGCTGATCGGCACGTCCGGCTCGGGTAAATCCACCACGCTGAAAATGATTAACCGGCTGGTTGAGCATGACAGCGGTGAAATCCGTTTTGCCGGTGAGCCGATCGAGCAGATGGATGCGCGCGCGCTACGGCGGCGCATTGGCTATGCCATTCAGTCCATCGGCCTGTTTCCACACTGGAATGTGGCAAAAAATATTGCTACCGTGCCGTCGCTGCTCGGCTGGCCGCGGGAAAAAATTGCCGCACGGGTTGAGGAGCTGCTGGCGCTGCTCAATCTCGACAGTCAGCTGGCGACGCGCTATCCGCACCAGCTCTCCGGCGGCCAGCAGCAGCGTGTTGGCGTGGCGCGCGCGCTGGCCGCCGACCCGGAACTGCTGCTGATGGATGAACCCTTCGGCGCGCTCGATCCGGTCAACCGGCAGGCGCTGCAGCAGGAGATGCTGCGCATTCAGCAGCTGTCGGGGCGCACCGTGGTGCTGGTGACGCACGATATCGACGAAGCGTTAACCCTCGCCGATCAGCTGGTGCTGATGGACGGCGGAGAGATTGTGCAGCAGGGACGGCCGATTGACCTGCTGACGCAGCCTGCCAGTGATTTCGCGCGCCAGTTCTTTGGCCGCAGCGAGCTGGGCGTGCGTCTGCTGGCGCTGGGACGGGCCGGCAGTGCGGCGCGGCGCGGTGAGTGGCTGGAGGCGGAACCGATCGCCGCCGGGCTGACGCTGCGCGAGGCGCTGTCGCAGTTTATTGCGCGCCGCACCGACAAATTACCGGTTGTCGATCAGCATCAGCAGCCGCTGGGCGTGCTGCACTTTAGCGATTTGCTGCGACAGCAGGAGGCGGGCTGATGCGAGTGCTGCGCGATCCGCTCTACTGGCTGCTGGGGGTATTTCTGCTGTTGCTGTGGGGTTTACCGCACAGTGCGCCGCTGTTTGCGCACTGGTTTCCACAGCTGGAGCGTCCGCTGTACCAGCAGGAGAGTTTCTGGCAGCTGGCGCTGGCCCATCTGCTGCTGGTGATCAGCGGCAGCGCGCTGGCGATTGTGGTGGGCGTTGGCTGTGCGGTCTTCGCTACCCGTCACGGCGGCAGGGCGTTCCGCCCGCTGCTGGAGACGCTGGCGGCTGCCGGTCAGACCTTTCCGCCGGTGGCGGTGCTGGCGATTGCCGTGCCGGTCATGGGCTTTGGCGCTGCGCCGGCGGTGATGGCGCTGTTTCTGTATGGGCTGTTGCCGATTCTGCAAGGCACGCTGGCGGGACTGGACAGCGTTCCGGCCAGCAGCCGTGAGATCGCCGTCGGTCTGGGAATGGGACCGTGGCGGCGTCTGTGGCAGATAGAGCTGGCGCTGGCGGCACCGGTGATTATGGCAGGCGTGCGCACCTCTGTGATGATCAACATCGGCACCGCGACCATCGCCTCAACCGTCGGAGCGGAGAGTCTGGGTTCGCCGGTGATTATCGGTCTGAGCGGCTTCAATACCGCCTATGTGATTCAGGGCGCGCTGCTGGTGGCGCTGCTGGCGCTGATCTGCGACCGGCTGCTGGAGCGGTTGCAGCACGCACTCAGTGGGTATGCAGAATAAGGCTGTAGCCAACCAGCATCATGCCGCCCATGCCGCCAATCGCCATGATGGCAAACAGGGTGCCAATGAGAATTTTATTCCAGTTCATAGGTAAACCTGAGAAAAGTCATGAAGTGCGGCATGATAACGCGCACATGCGGTAAGGCAAAGGCCGCATGTGCGATTTTTCAGGTGGGTTCGTGGACGTGAATCGAGAAGCCCTGAGCCTGCCAGTGTTCGAACTGCTCCAGCTGGCGGCGCGTCGGCTTTTTACCGGTCCAGATAAACAGATGCTGGCCGGGAAACAGCTCCGGACGCGGCATATCCAGTGGTTCTGCCAGCACATCAATGCGCCAGCCCTGCTGCGCTAAGCGCCAGGCTTCCAGCCAGATGCGGGTGCGATCTTCTACGCCCCAGCCAATCATTAAGGCATCTTTGCCGGCTTTTTTACGCGCGCCTGCCAGACAGAACGCGACATAATCAATCAGCGCGCCGTCCAGCAGACTGCACATGGTGCGGGCGGTATTTTGATCCAGCCCGAGACGCTGGCGTACCGGTACAAAAACGTGGTCAATCAGCGCATCGACCGGGTGTTCACGGCCAATGGTGGCGATTTTGGTGCGCAGCTTGGAGGCGCGCACGTGGCGCAGCACGCTCATCAGCTCTTCCTGCAGCGCCGTCCAGCCGTCATGCACGTTGAAGGTCTCTCCTTCAAGCAGGGCTTTGACTTTGCCAACAGGCACACCGCTCTCTATCCAGCGTTTGATCTCTTCGATCCGCTGAACATCTTCATCATCAAATTGTCGATGACCACCCTCAGTGCGCTGCGGCTTTAACAATCCATAACGACGCTGCCAGGCGCGCAGGGTTACCGGGTTAATTCCACAGCGCTCGGCAACATCACCGATACTGTATAAGGCCATGGCATCCTCTAAAATTCTGACCTGCATAACAACACCTTAACCGCCAGAGTGAGCTTGTACAATGATTATTTTATTGTACAACTTGACCCACTGCACGATTTCGGGCTTTATCTCTTATGTGAGATTTATTTCCCGAAAATGAGAGGTTGAAGATGTCTGCTCTAAATACGGAAGATCGGCTTGCGGCACGTCTGGCGGAATTACGCCTGCAGCGCGGCTGGTCGCTGGATGAACTGGCTCTGGCAACCGGCATTAGCCGGGCATCATTGTCGCGCATTGAGCGCGCCGAGACCAGCCCTACCGCCGCTTTGCTTAATCGCTTGTGCGTGGCCTACGGTTTAACCATGTCGCGACTGCTCAGCGAAGTAGAAGAAGAAGCGGCGCTGCTGCTGAAAGCGGAGCAGCAGCCGGTCTGGCAGGATACGCTCAGCGGCTTCCAGCGGCGCAACGTCTCGCCGCCGGCCAGTCAGTTTAAAGCGGAGCTGGTGGAGGGCGTGCTGCGTCCGGGCGCGCGCATTGATTATGATGCGCCGCCGGTACAGGGGCTGGAACAGCACATCTGGCTGCAGTCGGGCGAGCTGACCATCACCATGGAGACGCAGAGCTGGACGCTACAGGCCGGCGATTGCCTGCGCTTCCACCTCAGCGGACGTTCCTCTTTTCAGGCGCATGCCGAAGGCGGCGCGCGCTACATTCTGGTGGTGTGCAAACCATGATTGAAATCGACTCTCTCAGCGCTACCCAGGCGCAGCCGCTGCTGGCGTCACTGTGTGAGGTGCTGCACGGCTGCGTGGCAGACGGTGCCAGCGTCGGCTTCATTGACGCAGACGATCGCGCAGTGATGGCGCGTTTCTGGCAGGACAAAATTTACAGCCTGGCGAGCGGCGATAACCAGCTGCTGGTGGCCTGGCAAGCGGGCGAGATAGTGGCCACGGTGATGCTGGGCTTCAGCAGTATGCCCAACGGCCGCCATCGCGCGGAGATCAGCAAGCTGCTGGTGCATCCGCGTGCGCGACGTCAGGGCATTGCGCGCCGTCTGATGTTACGTGCCGAGCAGCTGGCGCAGCAGCAGGGTAAAACGCTGCTGGTGCTGGATACGCGCAGCGGCGATGTTGCCAGCGCGCTCTATCTGTCGCTCGGCTGGCAGGTGGCGGGTTCGATTCCGTACTATGCCGAATCCACGGCCGGCGAGCTGGATGCTACCACGGTGATGTATAAGCGGCTGGCGTAAGCGTTCTGGTTGCTGTTACCGGACGCCGCCTCTCCCTTGTCCACAGGCTGCCTCTCCCTCTCCCGGTGGGAGAGGGCCGGGGTGAGGGCATCAGCGTACACTTTCCCATCCCGTGCCAGCAGAAACCCGGTCACATGCACCAAATCAGTGCGCCGCCGCCGCATCGCTCAACCCCAGCGCCTGCATAAACAGCCGGATGATAGGATTTATTTTCCGGCCTTTCTTCATCACCAGACAAAATGCGGTTTCGCGCCGCAGCGTGTCATCGCCCAGCTCACACAGTTGTCCGCGGGCAATAAACGGAGCGGCATAATGTTCCGGTAAATACCCAATAAAGTGACCGGTTAAAATCAGCATGGCTACCGATTCCACCTGCACCGCCTGCACACCGCTCTCCTGCACCGGAATCAGGCGGCGTTCATCGCGCGGAGTAACATATAAATGATTAATAATTTTCTGCTGACGTAATACGTCCACCGAAATATTTTTATCGCAAGATCCGCAATAGAGAGGATGTGACGCAGCGCAATATAATTTTGCGTATTCTTTATAAAGTTCGAAGTAATCAAACTCATTTTTCATTTCATACACGGGCGCAATGCCGCAATGAAAACGCCCTTCGCTTATGCCGCGTTCAATATCATCCAGCTGGGCGGTCTGCAGACGAATCTGCACCTTTGGCGCTTTCTGGTGCAGCTGTTGCACCGCACTGGTGACCGGCGAGTGCGGATCGCTAATGGTGTTATCCACCACGCAAATCGCGATGTCGCCCAGCAGCTCGTTGCGACTATTGTGCAGCCGCTCGCGAAACAGGTTGAGCGACACGAACAGCTCCAGCGTGGCCTGATAAACATTGATGCCGTACTGCGTCAGCTCAAAACCTTCACGGCCGCGGCTGCACAGCGTCATGCCCAGCCGAATCTCCAGGTCAGAAACCTGTTTACTGATCGCCGCCAGGCCAATATTTAATTCGTGACTGGCGGCGGTTAATCCGCCGGCTTCCACCACGCATTTAAATACCCGCAGCAATTTTAAGTCGATATTACTCAGCGCCAGAACCGCATTATCGCCGCGATTATTCGCATTGTTTCCAGACTGGGAAACTTTACTTTCCATTTTTGCTATTCAACTCCGGAATAATTGCGGTGAAAGTACAGTGAATCTGAAATACCACCTATTTGCCAGCGTGGCAATAAAATAAGTTTTTATTATCGCTGCCGGCTGAATCCAAACTTTTTCATATTGCTGCGGCTGATTTGTGAGGGAAATAGCATGTCTGAGAATGCCGAACTGTTATGGGGCGCACGTTTTAAAGCGGCTCCGGCAGCCAGTTTAACCGCGCTGTCGCGTAGCCCGGATTATTACTTTGCGCTGGCGCCGTACGACCTCGCCGGTTGCCGCGCCCATGCGCGCGAGCTGGCGCGTGCCGGGCTATTGAGCGCTGACGAGCTGGATACCATGCTGGCGGCGATTGATGCGCTGGACGCCGATTACCGCGCTGGCCAGTTGCAGCCGATTGCCGCCGATGAAGACGTGCATACCTTCATCGAACGCGCGCTGACAGAACGCCTCGGCGCGCTGGGCGGCAAGCTGCGTGCCGGCCGTTCACGCAACGATCAGACCGTCAACGATCTGCGTCTCTACCTGCGGGATAACGGCCGCAAGCTGGTGAGCGCGCTGTTGCAGCTGCAGCAGGCGCTGGTGACGCAGGCCGCGCAACACACTGACAGCGTCGCGCCCGGCTTCACCCATCTGCAACAGGCGCAGCCGATTGTGTTTGGCCATCAGCTGCTGGCGCATGCCCAATCCTTCGCGCGTGACATTGAGCGTATGCAGGACTGGGATCGCCGCAGCGCGCGCTGTCCGCTGGGCGCGGCGGCGATGGCCGGTTCGGCGATTGCGCGTCAGCCAGAGCTGGCCGCCGCCGATCTCGCTTATCTGGCACCGTGTGAAAACTCGATCGATGCAGTCGCCAGCCGCGACTACGCCGCGGAATTCCTGTTCGTCACCAGCATGATCGGCATCAACCTGTCCCGGCTGTGTGAAGAGGTGTGCCTGTGGGCGTCACGGCAGTTCCGCTGGGTGGAGCTGCACGACAGTTATGCCACCGGCAGTTCGATCATGCCGCAGAAGAAAAATCCGGACATTGCCGAGCTGACGCGCGGCCGCAGCGGCCGGCTGGTCGGTAACCTGATGGCGCTGCTGACCACCATGAAAGCCATGCCGCTCTCTTACAACCGCGATCTCAGTGACGACAAACGTAACGTGATTGATGCGGTCGACACGCTGCTGATGGTGCTGCCTGCCATGGCCGGCATGATGGCGACGCTGAAATTCAACACCGGAGTGATGCGCGAGCAGGCGCCGGATGGCTTTACGCTGGCGACCGAAGTGGCCGACTGGCTGGCAATGCGCGGCGTGCCATTCCGCGAGGCGCACGAGATTACCGGCCAGCTGGTGCAGCTGTGTGAACGCGAAAACTGCGGCCTGGCCGATCTCAGCGATGCGCAGCTGCACGGCGTCGATGCACGGCTCACGCCCGAGGTGCGTCAGGCGTTAACGCTGGAAGCGGCGCTGGCAGCCCGCAGCGGCTACGGCGGCACCGCGCCGGCACGGGTGCGCGAGCAGCTGGCCCGTCTGCAAACCCTGATGCAGGACCAGCAGCGCTGGGCCGATGACTACGCCGGACCGCGCGCCTGAGGAGAGCCTATGTCACACACCACACCGGTTGAACCATCGGTCAACAATGGCCGCGTCCAGCCCCATTACGATCTCGATCGCTATCAGGTGGTGCCGCGCCGCTATTATGGCCGCATCACCGCATCGGCAGTGATCCTCGTGCTGCTGGCGCTGCTGGTTAACGCCTTTGCGCACGGCAATATTGAGTGGTCGTTCGTCGGCCAGTTCTTCACCGCGCAGGCGATCCTTAACGGCGTGGTTAACACGCTGATTATGTCGGTGCTGGCGATGGCGCTGGGCATCCTGTTTGGCGTCATCACCGCCATCATGTACATGTCGCCCAATCCGGTGCTGCACTATATCGCGGTGGGCTATGCGTGGATCTTTCGCGGCACGCCGCTGATTCTGCAACTGCTGCTGTGGTTCAACCTGGCGCTGGTGTTTCCCACCATCAGCATTCCCGGTCTGTTCAGCGTGCAAACCGTCACGGTGATGACGCCGTTTCTCGCCGCGCTGCTCGGCCTGAGCATCAATCAGGGCGCGTACACCTCAGAAGTGGTGCGCGCCGGGCTGTTATCGGTGGATACCGGTCAGTATGAAGCCGCCAAAGCCATCGGCATGCCACGTTTGCAGGCGCTGCAGCGCATCATTCTGCCGCAGGCGATGCGGGTGATTCTGCCGCCGGTCGGCAATGAGTTCATCAGCATGATCAAAACCACCAGTCTGGCCAGCATGATTCAGTACTCCGAGCTGCTGTACAACGCGCAAACCATCTACTTCGCCAACGCGCGCGTGATGGAGCTGCTGTTTGTGGCGGGCATCTGGTACCTGATTATCGTGACGCTGCTGTCGTTCGGGCAGAGCCAGCTGGAACGCTACTTCTCACGCGGCCATCGTCGTCGCCAGTAACCGGGAGTGAGAGATGAGAAACATCGTGCGCGCCGTCAAGGTGAACAAATATTTCGATCAGTTCCACGCGCTGAAGGACGTCAGCCTGGAAGTGAACTACGGCGAGGTGATGTGCATTCTCGGCCCGTCGGGTTCCGGTAAGAGCACCTTTCTGCGCTGTATCAACCAGCTGGAGAAAGTGGATCAGGGCGGCATCTGGGTCGACAACGAACTGGCGGGCTATCGCATTGCCGGCAACAAGCTGCACCCGCTGAGTGACAAACAGATTGCGCGCCAGCGGCTGCAGACCGGTATGGTATTTCAGCGCTTCAACCTGTTTCCGCACAAGACCGCGCTGGAGAACATCATCGAGGGGCCGTGTCGCGTGCTGCTGCGCCCGAAACGCGAGGCCAGCGAAGAGGCGATGGCGCTGCTGGATCGCGTCGGACTGGCGCACAAAGCGCACGACTATCCGCAGTCGCTCTCCGGCGGTCAGCAGCAGCGCGTGGCGATTGCCCGCGCGCTGGCGATGAAACCCAAACTGATGCTGTTTGATGAACCGACCTCGGCGCTCGATCCGGAGATGGTCGGTGAAGTGCTGGCGGTGATGCGCCAGCTGGCAAAAGAAGGCACCACCATGCTGGTGGTGACCCACGAAATGGGCTTTGCGCGTGAGGTCGCCAACCAGGTGGTGTTTATGGATGAGGGACGCATTATTGAGCAGGGCGCACCGGAAGAGATTCTGCTGAACCCGCAAAACCCACGGATGAAAAACTTTATCAACGCGATTCTTCTTTAACGTGACCGGGGTGAATAGATGAAAAAATTGTTATTGAGTGCCATCAGTGCCGCGCTGCTGCTGCAATCCTCTGCCTGGGCGGAGATTGCCGTACCGGCCAGTATCAAAGAGAAAGGGCTGACCGTCGCCATCATGCCGAACTACCCGCCGATGGATTTTAAAGATCCGGCCACCAATCAGCTGAGCGGCGTCGATTATGAGCTGGGCCAGGCAATTGGCGAGAAGCTCGGCGTGAAGGTTAACTGGCAGGAGATCGCGTTTGAACAGATGGTCAACGCGGTGGTGACCAAACGCGTCGATCTGGTGATGTCCGGCATGACCGACACCAAAGAGCGGCAGAAGGTGGTTAACTTTATCGACTACTTCAAAACCGGTCCGCAATTCTACACCCTGGCGGCGCGCAGCGACATCAACAGCGCCACCGATCTGTGCGGCAAAAAAGTAGGCACCAGCCGCCGCACCACCTTCCCGCAGGAGATTGCTACCTGGTCAAAAGCGCACTGCGAAGCGGCCGGTAAACCTGCGATTATCGTGGTGGGCGCGGAAGGCACCGCCGATGCGCGCACGCAGCTGCGTCAGCGTCGTCTGGATGGCGCGGTACAGGGCAGCGAAACCCTGCCGTACATCATGAACCTGGAAAAAGGCACCTTTAAGCCGCTGGATAAAGCCTTCTCCTTCCAGTACACCGGCATGGCGCTGGGTAAAGATGCCGGTGAGCTGACCACGGCGATTCAGGCAGCCATCAATGCCATGATTGCCGATGGCAGCTACCAGAAAATCCTCAGCAAATGGGGCCTGAGCGACAACGGCATTGCCGAAGCCACGGTGAATCAGGGCTAAGGAGCGGGCGTATGCAACAACCGGGCGCAGTACGCTGGCCGCAGGGCAAGCGTGGCTGTATGGCGCTGGCGTTTGATCTTGATGGTCCCACTGGCGATGCCATGCTCAATGGCAGCCTGTGGTCAACACCAGAGTATTTCACCTTTGGCGCCTACGGGCCGTTTCGCGCGCTCGGTCGGCTGCTGGATCTGCTGCGCGCCTTTCAGCTGCCGGCCACGTTTTTTGTCCCGGCGTGGGTGGTGGAGCAGTGGCCGCGGCAGTGCCAGGCGATTATCGAACAGGGCCACGAAGTGGCCTATCACGGTTATCGCCACGAATCGTTCTGGGCGATTACGCCAGATGAACAGCGCGCTGTGATGGCGCGCTCTGCCGCCATCTTTCAGCAACATCTTGGTATCCGCGCCTGCGGTTTCCGCACCCCTTCCGGCGACTGGCACGCCGAAACGCCGCAGATTCTGCGGGAAGCCGGGGTGATTTACTCCAGCAGCATGCGCGGTGACGATCGGCCGTACAGCATTGCCGTCGCCGGGCATACGCCGCTGGTGGAGATTCCCGGAAAATGGGAGATGGATGATTACGCCTCGCTGGCCTACACGCGCCAGCCGGATTTTCCGCAGGGCGGCGACCGCATCGCCAGCTATGCGCACACCGGTGATAACTGGCAGCGCGAATTTGACGGCGCGATGGCCGAAGGACTGTGCCTGACCACGCTGTTCCACCCGAAAATTTCCGGGCAGCCCGGCCGTTTGCTGTTGCTGGAGCAGCTGTTTGCCCACATGACGGCGCGCGACGATGTGTGGTTTGCGCGCTGTGATGCGGTGGCCGCGTGGTATTTGCAGGAGCAGCAACATGACTGAGCATTCACGCTGGCCGTCGGGCAAACAATCGGCGGCCATCATTACCATCGACTATCACGATATTCACGGCATCCTGACGCAGGCCCCTGCGGTCGCCGGGCGCGATAAAACCCTGTCGGTGTGGCGCTATGGCACGCTGCGCGGCGTTGATCGTCTGCTGGATCTGCTGGCAGAGAAACAGCTGCTGGCCAGCTGGTGCTTACCGGCCATCGTCGCCGAAGAGCAGCCGCAGGTGCTGCAGCGTATTGTCGCCGCCGGGCATGAGATCGCCTGCAGCGGTGAGCGACACGAAGACTTCTCGGCGCTGACCCTGGCGCAGCAGATTGCCAGCGTAACGCGCGGCTGCGAGCGGCTGGCGCAGCTGACCGGCCAGCCGATTGCCGGGTTTCGCACGCCGGCCGGCCAGTGGAAACCGGGCCTTGCTGCGGCGCTGGCAACGCACGGCATCCGCTGGTCCTCCAGCTGGCGCGGTGATGACTTACCCTATTTTCACCCCGGCACCCGGCTGGTGGAGCTGCCCATGCACTACACGCTGGAAGATGCGCCCTATTTTGCCTTCAACCTCAGCCCGGCGATTCCGCCCGGACAGTCGCGCATCGCGCCCTATGGCGAAACGCTGGCTAACCTGACGCAGGATTTCCACGGTTTTCACCGTTTCGGCCTGTGCTACCTGTTGCGGCTGCACCCGGAAATTATCGGCACCGCCGGACGCATTGGCCTGCTGCGTCAGCTGCTGGAAACGCTGCAGCAGCATGACGTGTGGATCGCTACTGCCGGCCAGGTGGCCGCGCACTGGCAGACGCAGCCGGATAACGATGCCGATCATCCGGCAGAGGTGTTTGCCCGGGTCAGCGGAGGCGAACATGGACACCACGCTTGATCGGCTGGCGGACTTCATCGCAGCCACCCGCTTTGCCCAGCTGCCGGAACCGCTGGTAGCGCAGGCGAAGCGCCATCTGCTGGATACGCTCGGCGCGGCGCTGGCGGGCTGTGACAGCCCGATCTGGCGCGAATGCCGGGCGCTGGTGGCTGAAGAGGGCGGCAGCACCGTGGCGCAGCTGTGGGGCTGTGCGCAGCAAGCTTCCCCGCGCCAGGCGGCGTGGCTCAACGGCGTGGCGGCGCACATGTATGAACTGGACGACACCGGCGGCTGCGATCACTCCGGTGCCGTGGTGTTACCGGCGCTGCTGGCGGCACTGCCGCTGGCGACGCAGCCGGTCGACGGGCGGGCATTTCTCACCGCGATGGTCGTCGGTTATGACATCGGCCGCCGCGTGCTGGAAGCCTGCGGGGGGTATGCTGCGCACAACGGTGCGGGCTGGCACTCAACTGCCAGCTGTGGCGTTTTCGGCGCGGCGGCTGCCGTCAGTTGCTTGCTGCGGCTGCCGGCCGCGCAGTGTGCCTCGGCGCTGGGCATCGCAGCCAGCTTCAGTGGTGGCCTGTGGGGCTTTATTCATGATGGCTCGCACACCAAAAAGCTGCACGCGGCGCGCGCGGCGGAAGGGGGCGTACAGGCGGCACTGCTGGCACAGCGCGGCATCAGCGGACCGGCCGCGGTATTTGAGGCGCGCTGGGGCGGCTTTCTGCAAACGCTGGCCGGTGAAACGCAACAGCCCGCCGCGCTCACGGCCCAACTGGGCGAGGTGTGGAAACTGGCGCGCTGTTCCATCAAACCGTACGCCGCCTGTCGCGGTACGCATGCGGCGATCGATGCGCTGGATCAGCTGCTGCGGCAGCATGCGGTGGCAACCGGAGACATCGCGCGCATCGTGGTCGGGCTCAATTCGTTCCTGCTGGAGATGTGCGGCACGCGTGAGCTCACCAGCCTCGCCGCCGCGCAAATGAGCCTGCCGTATGCGCTGACGGCGCGCGCGCTGTATGGCTCCGCGGAGCTGGTGAGTTATGACGACAGCCGTCGCCTGAGTGCGGAAGCTGCCGCGCTGATGGCGCGTATTGCGCTGGAGATTGACCACCAGCAGGGGCGCGATGATGAGCCGTGGGTCCGGCTGGAAACGGTGCAGGGCCAGCAGTGGCAGCAGCACGTCGCGGTGCCGTCGGGATCGCCGGCGAATCCGCTGAGCGACGCGGCGCTGCGCGCCAAATACCGCAGCCTCGCCGCGCGCGTCTTGCCGGCGGCACAGGTGCAGCAGCTGGAAACGCTGTGCCTGACGCTGGATAACGTGGCGGATGTGCGGCAAGTCGCGGTGTTACTGGCGACCCGGTAAAAGTGGGGAGCCAGCCATGGCGTAATGCCGGTCGGTCAGGCCAGCGCGACCTGATGATGACAGTGCGCATAAATGCGCACCCTACAAAAACGCGCGCTGGCCCGTAGGGTCGCCGTTTACGGTGACCTGGGATTTACCACATCCATTGCGACCGCAATCAAACCCGTTCCGCCAGCCCTTCAATCCGCGCCATCGCCGCCCGCAACCGCGCTTCGTTGACCGGTTCGGCCATGTTCGCCATATCCGGCGCGTGGACAGATTCGCGTATAATCAACGCCAGCTCGCTCTCATCCAGCGCGGCAATCTCGGCCAGCGTCAACGGTACGCCGCAGTCACGCGCCAGGCGCATCTCATCCACCAGCTCTTCGTCGCTGCGATCCTCCAGCGCCAGCAGGCACAAATTGCCATAACCCACCAGCAGGCCGTGACCAAACTCGCGCGTTTTGTCGCAGAAAGTAAAGCCTTCGTAAATGGCATGCGCAGCGGCGGCGTGGGCGCCATTGCTCATCAGCGAGGTCAGACCGGCCCAGGTAAAAATCGCGTCCAGCACCTGATCGAGCGAAGTGCCGCTCTCACCGCGCAGCACCGCTGCGTAAGCCGCCGGACCGTGCTCCGCGATCACCTCATAGCAGATCTGGCTGTGCGCCAGCGATGACAGCGCATTGCCGGTGCGCGCCGGATGGCGCGTGCTTACCGCGCGGAACTCATACCATTTAGCCAGCGTATCGCCGAGGCCCGCGGCCAGCCAGCGGGCAGGGGCGGCTGCCAGCAGTTCACTGTCGATGAGCACTGCCGCCGGCGCCTGTGGCAGCGGGAAAATATCAAAGAAGTTGCCGTTATCGTCGTAGCGAATGGTCAGCGGGGTCACCGCAGCGCAGGTGGCGGCAATCGTCGGGATGGTTATCACCGGCAGCCCGAGCTGTGCGCCCACCGCTTTAACCGTGTCCAGCGCCTTGCCGCCGCCCGCACCGATCAGCACCTCTGCCTGTTGTTCAACCGCTATCGCCGCCAGCCGTTCGATATGGTTAAGCGAGGTTTCGCCACCAAACCACACCGGTGCCAGCAGCGTGACGCCAGCGGCGTCGAGTTGCAGCTTCACCTGCGTCGCCACCGCCTGCATCGCGCGCTGGCCGCCAATCAGCAGTGCGCGCTGGCCCAGCCCGGCGCAGATAGCCCCCAGCTGGTTAATCACACCCGCACCACGCAGCACGCGCGCCGGGAACAGCAAATTTTGTTGCGACATAGCGAAAGCTCTCTTTTTCAGGGAATGGCTGCATCATCGCCAAAGCGGCTTGCAGAAAAAATCCCTGCCAGCCGATAATCACTTCAGCGATTCGTTAACTATTGTCAGCAATCCCTGAAGGAAGTGCGGTGCCAACCTTACCCAATCTGAAACTGCTGCAGGTGTTCGCCAGCGTGGTGGAAAACCAGGGCTATTCGCGTGCGCAGCAGGCGCTGAACATGACCACACCGGCCATCAGCGCCTACATGAGTGAACTGGAAAGCCAGCTGGGCTTTATTCTGTGCCAGCGCGGCCGCGCGGGCTTTGCGCTGACCAGCAAAGGCGAACAGTTCTACGCCTATACCCGGGAAATGCTGGCGACCCTGAGCGGCTGGCAGTCGCAGGTGGAGACGCTGAAAAGCGCGCAGGGCGGCACGTTTGCGCTCGGCGTGGTCGACGCCACCGTCACCGACAGCACGCTGGATCTGCCGGCGGTTATCGCCCGTTTTAACCAGCGCTTTCCGGCGGTGTTTCTCACCCTCAGCGTGTGCGAGCCCAACGAACTGCAGCAGCAGGTGCTGGAAGATCGGCTCGACCTGGCCATCGGGCACTTTCCGCTGCGCGCCAGCAATCTGGTGACGCTGCCGCTGTACGAGGAGCAGCAGTGGCTGTACTGCAGTCCGCAGCATGCGCTGGCGCAGGGCGATGCGGATGTGCGTCGCGTGCAGCAGACCGGCATGGTAACGCGGCGCTACTGGAACCAGCAGGAGCTCAACAAGCGCGGTTTCCGCCACAGCACCGCGTCGGTGGAGAGCATTGAAGCGCAGCTGACGCTGATTCTCTCCGGGCGCTATATCGGCTTTTTGCCCGAGCATTACGCGCGCAGCCGCGAGCAGCAGGGCCAGTTGCTGCGCCTGCTGCCCCACCATTTTCACTTTCGTGCGCCGTTTTCGTTCGCCTTCCGGCGCGGCCGCGCGCGCGAGCCGCTGATCCGCGCGATGCGCGAAATTCTGAATCCAGCGCGAAAAACTGAGCGCGAAAGCTGACGCTGCGGCAATACTGTGTAAAAATACAGGCCGGTTTAACCAACAGTATTCACTATGGCCCTGACAGCAGCGATAAAAAGCCAGATTGCGCAATGGTATAAGGCGCTGCAGCAGCAGGTTCCTGACTTTATCCCGCGCGCGCCGCAGCGCCAGATGATCGCCGAAGTGGCGAAGAGTCTGGCCGGTGACGAGGGTCGCCATCTGGCCATTGAGGCGCCCACCGGCGTCGGCAAAACCCTGTCCTACCTGATTCCCGGCATTGCGGTCAGCCGCGCCGAAGAGAAACGTTTAGTCATCAGCACCGCCAACGTGGCGCTGCAGGATCAGATCTTCAGCAAAGATCTGCCGCTATTAAAGAAAATCATTCCTGACCTCACCTTCACCGCGGCTTTTGGTCGCGGGCGCTATGTCTGTCCGCGCAACCTGACCGCGCTGGCAGCCACGGACGATCAGCAGGGCGATCTGTTGCTGTATCTCGACGAACAGGCGGTGACCGGTTCGAAAGAGGAGCAGAAATTATGCGCGCGGCTGGAGAAAGACCTCAGCAGCTATAAGTGGGATGGCCTGCGCGATCACAGCGACGTGGCGATTGACGACAGCCTGTGGCAGCGCCTCTCCACTGATAAAGCGAACTGCCTGGCACACCACTGCCGCTGGTACCGCGAATGCCCGTTCTTTGTGGCGCGACGCGAAATCGAGCAGGCCGATGTGGTAGTAGCGAACCATGCGCTGGTGATGGCGGCAATGGAGAATGAGTCGGTGCTGCCGCCGGCCAAACACCTGATGCTGGTACTGGATGAAGGGCACCATCTGCCGGAAGTGGCGCGGGATGCGCTGGAGATGAGCGCGGAGATCACGCCGGGCTGGAGCAGCCTGCAGCTCGATCTGTTTGTGCGGCTGGTGGAGACCACCATGGCGCAGTTCCGGCCGAAATCCCCGCCGCCGCTGAGCAATCCCGAGCGCCTGAAAGGGCACTGCGATGAGATGCGCGAGCAGCTGCAGACGCTGTGCAACGCGCTCAATCCTCTGCTGCCGCGCGACAATCAGCCTGGCGAGTTTCGCTTTGTGCTCGGTGAGCTGCCGCCAGAACTGCTGACCCTGTGCGCGCGGCTGTTTAAGCTGAGTGATGCGCTGCGTGGCCTGAGCGAAGGGCTGCTCAACGAGCTGGGCGAACAGACCGGCAAGGCCGATATCATGCGGCTGCACAAAGCCATCCTGCAGCTCAATCGCCACTTCGGCTGGTTTGAATCCATCAGCAAACTGTGGCGGCTGGCGGCAATGGAAAAAGCGTCCAACGCACCGGTGTCGAAATGGGTGACGCGTGAAATTCGTGATGGCCAGGCGCATCTGCTGTTTCACTGCGCCGGGATTCGCGTCAGCGACCAGCTGGAAAAGCTGCTGTGGCGCAAAATCCCGCACGTGGTGGTGACCTCGGCTACGCTGCGTTCGCTGAACAGCTTTAATCGCCTGCAGGAGATGTCCGGCCTGAACCAAAAGGCCGGCGACCGCTTTGTGGCACTCGACTCGCCGTTTAACCATGTCGATCAGGGCAAGCTGATCATCCCGCAAATGCGCTATGAGCCGCTGCTGGCCAATGAAGCGGAGCACATTGCTGAGATGGCGCGCTTCTTCCTCCAGCAAATGCAGGCGCAGCAGCACAAAGGCGTGCTGGTGCTGTTTGCCAGCGGGCGTGCGATGCAGCAGTTTGTCAGCCTGGTGCCGGAGCTGCGTCTGTCGATGCTGGTGCAGGGCGATCAGCCGCGTTCACGCCTGGTGGAGCTTCACCGGCAACGGGTGACCGCCGGACAAAGCAGCATTCTGGTTGGCCTGCAATCTTTTGCCGAAGGGCTCGATTTGAAAGGCGATCTGTTGTCGCAGGTGCACATCCATAAAATTGCTTTTCCGCCGGTAGACAGTCCGGTAATTTTGACCGAAGGGGAGTGGCTGAAGAGCCTCAAACGCTACCCGTTTGAAGTACAAAGTTTACCCAGCGCATCGTTTACGCTGATCCAGCAGGTCGGGCGTCTGATCCGCAGCCATCAGTGTTTTGGTGAAATCATCATTTACGATCGCCGGCTGCTGAGCAAAACCTACGGCAGCCGCCTGCTGGCCGCGCTGCCGGTGTTTCCGATTGAACAACCGCC
The DNA here is from genome assembly GCF_019890955.1 of Pantoea dispersa. Classification (NCBI taxonomy): domain Bacteria; kingdom Pseudomonadati; phylum Pseudomonadota; class Gammaproteobacteria; order Enterobacterales; family Erwiniaceae; genus Pantoea; species Pantoea dispersa. Next base: position 2,686,181 of record NZ_CP082346.1, on the reverse strand, counting down.
GGTGCCGGAAGCGGACAAACCGGCGAAGCGCAGCAAGAAATCCTGAGTATGCGGCAACAGCCGGATGCACGATTGTTGGCCGCCGGGTGACGGCGCGCCCTGGAAGCGGGAAAGTGTGATGGAACTGAATAAGATCATTAAAGAGATTGGCCGCGGCAAGAATCACGCACGCGATATCGACTTTGACACTGCCGTGGCGCTTTACAGCGCGATGCTGGCGGACGAGGTGCCGGATCTCGAACTGGGTGGCGTGCTGATTGCGCTGCGCATCAAAGGGGAAGGGGAAGCGGAGATGCACGGCTTCTACCACGCGATGCAGCAGCGCATGATGCGGCTGCAGGCCCCGGCACAGCGTCCGATGCCCATCGTCATCCCCAGCTATAACGGCGCGCGTCGCCAGGGCAACCTGACGCCGCTGCTGGCGCTGCTGCTGGTGAAGCTCGGTTTTCCGGTGTTGCTGCACGGCGTCAGCGATGACCCAACCCGCGTGACCAGCGAAGCGGTGCTGGCGGCGCTGGATATTGCGCCGGTGACCAGCGCGCAGCAGGCGCAGGCGAAACTCGACGCTGGCGAGCTGGCGTTCATCACCATCGATAATTTATGTGCGCCAATGGCTAAACAGCTGGCGCTGCGCTGGCGCATGGGCGTGCGCAACAGCGCTCACACGCTGGCCAAGCTGGCGACGCCGTTTGCCGAACGCGCCGCGCTGCGGCTGGCGAGCGTGTCGCATCCGGAATATGTGCCGCGCGTGGGGAAATTCTTCCAGGATATCGATGCACCGGCCATTCTGCTGAACGGCACTGAAGGTGAGGTCTATGCCAATCCGCAGCGCTGCCCGGCGATTAATTATATTCGCGGTGCCGGCGCAGAAGCGGAAGTGTGGGTTGAGAGGCAGCCAGAGGTCGCGCTGGCGTTAGCAGAGAGCAAAGGCGCTCAGGATACCGCAACGTGGATCCGCCAGGTGCTGGCCGGTGAACGTGCGGTGCCGCAGGCGCTGCGCCTGCAGCTGGCGTGCTGTCTGGTGGCGACCGGCGAAGCCGCAACAATGGCCGATGCCGAAACGCGGTTACAGCAGGCGGGAATTTAACCGGGCTGCCCGGCCGGCCATGCACGAGAAACCTGGGCGGTGACGGCGGGCACCGCCGCGATTGCGCAGGGGGGGCGCGCCTGCGCAGCTGAAATGGCTTGCTGAGCAGCGCCATCAGCGTTTAATCAGTACGCTCTCCACCAGTTGCTGCCAGAACGTAATACCAATCGGCAGCAGTGCATCGTTGAAATCATAGTTCGCATTGTGCAGCGGGGCTGAAGGCGTGGCACCGTCAGCGCCGAGCCAGAAATAGGCGCCGGGACAGGCTTCCAGCATACAGGCGAAATCTTCAGACGCCATCGACGGGTTAACCTGCCAGTGCACCTGCTGTTCACCCAGCAGCTGGCACGCCACGTCACGCACCTGCTCCGCCGGGGCGACATGGTTGGCGGTAACCGGATAGCCGGGATACCAGTGAATCTCGCCGCTGACGCCAAACGGGCGCGGCAGGGTGGTGACAAAATCTTCAATCAGACCGCGCACGCGATTGCGCACGTCGGTCTGCAGACATCGCACCGTACCGCGCAGCGTGATCTGCTCCGGAATGACGTTAATGGCCTCGCCACCGTGAATCTGGGTGACGCTGACCACCGCCGACGCCAGCGGTGACAGGCGGCGCGACGGGATGGTTTGCAGCGCCAGAATCAGCTCGGCGGCGACCACCATCGGGTCGGCACCGCTTTCCGGCATCGCCGCATGGCAGCTTTTGCCGTGCAGCGTAATCTCAAACGAATCCAGCGATGCCATCATCGCGCCCGGATTTACCGCCAGCGATCCCACCGGCAATCCCGGCCAGTTGTGCATCGCGTACACGGCATCCATCGGGAAGCGCTGAAACAGACCTTCCTCCACCATTTTGCGCGCACCACCGAGATTCTCTTCGGCCGGCTGAAACAGGAAGTGTACCGTACCTTTGAAATTACGCGTGGCGGCCAGCTGACAGGCTGCGGCCAGCAGTATCGCGGTGTGGCCATCGTGACCGCAGGCGTGCATCACGCCAGGCCGGCTCGATTTCCACTGCGGCTCGCCTTTTTCGGTGATCGGCAGGGCATCCATATCGGCGCGCAGCCCGATGACCGGACCGGGACCATTTTCCAGCGTGCCGATCACGCCGGTGCCGGCGAGACCGCGAAACACCTGCAGTCCGGCATCGGTCAGCACCTGGGCTACCAGCTCGCTGGTCTGCCGCTCCTGGTAACCCAGTTCAGGGTGTTGATGTAACTGACGACGCCAGGTGAGGGCGTTTTCCAGCAGGACAGCAGGCAGGCTCATAAGGTAAGGCTCCATCAGCAGCGTCAGCTGCGCAATCTCCGACGCGGGAAGTTAAGTGTCCACTGTAGTGGTAAGCGTGGGGGGCGTCTATCGTGGAAAGGAATAATTTGGCTATAGGCTATAGCGGATTGGCATAAGGGGCAGGGGCAAGGTCGGCATAAATGCCGACCCTACAGGGCGCGATGGGAAACCGTCGTGCTGGCGCTGCACGCGGTCGGCATAAATGCCGAACCTACAGAGCGCGATGGGATACCGCCGTGCTGGCGCTGCACGCGGTCGGCATGAATGCCGACCTTACACAGTGCAATCTTTGCGAACAGTGTTAAGTCTTAACAGACCCACATTGCGGCATTGCCCAGCCAGGGTAACATCCCGTAGGGTGCGCATTGATGCGCACCTGGAACTACTTCAGCATCGGCAAATTGAGACCGTGCTGCTCTGCGCAGGTCTGCGCCAGCTCGTAGCCCGCATCGGCATGACGCATCACGCCGGTGGCCGGGTCGTTCCACAGTACGCGACCAAGGCGTGCATCCGCTTCAGCCGTACCGTCACAGACGATCACCACCCCGGAATGCTGCGAGAAGCCCATACCGACGCCGCCGCCGTGGTGCAGGCTCACCCAGGTGGCCCCGCCGGCGGTGTTCAGCAGCGCGTTCAGCAGCGGCCAGTCTGACACCGCATCCGAGCCATCCTTCATCGCCTCGGTTTCACGGTTAGGTGACGCCACCGAGCCGCAGTCGAGGTGGTCACGACCAATCACGATCGGCGCTTTCAGCTCGCCGTTGCGCACCATCTCATTGAATGCCAGCGCCGCTTTATGACGCTCGCCCAGCCCCAGCCAGCAAATACGCGCCGGCAGGCCCTGGAAGGCGATGCGCTCCTGCGCCATATCCAGCCAGCGGTGCAGGTTTTTGTGATCCGGGAACAGCTCTTTCAGTTTGGCGTCGGTTTTATAGATATCTTCCGCATCGCCCGAGAGCGCCACCCAGCGGAACGGGCCTTTGCCCTCGCAGAACAGCGGACGAATATACGCCGGCACAAAGCCCGGGAAATCAAAGGCGTTTTTCACCCCTTCATCCAGCGCTACCTGACGAATATTGTTGCCATAATCCACGGTCGGCACACCCATATGGTGGAAGTCGAGCATCGCCTGCACGTGCTGCGCCATGGAGGCGCGTGCCGCTTTCTCTACTGCTTTCGGATTGCTGACGCGCTCGGCTTCCCAGCGTGCCACGTCCCAGCCCACCGGCAGATAGCCGTTGATCGGATCGTGCGCGGAGGTCTGATCGGTCACGATGTCAGGCTTCATGCCGCCCGCTTTCGCGCGCTGCACCAGTTCCGGGACCAGCTCGGCCGCGTTGCCCAGCAGACCCACGGAGATCGCCTGGCCGGCTTCGGTGGCGTCTTTGATCAGCGCCAGCGCCTCATCCAGGCTGTGGGCTTTATGGTCGAGGTAGCGGGTGCGCAGACGGAAATCGATGCGCGATTCCTGGCACTCAATCGCCAGCACGCAGGCGCCGGCCAGCACGCCCGCCAGCGGCTGCGCGCCGCCCATGCCGCCCAGACCGGCGGTGAGGATCCAGCGGCCCGTCAGGTCACTGTTGTAGTGCTGGCGGCCGGCTTCGGCGAAGGTTTCAAAGGTACCCTGCACGATGCCCTGCGCGCCGATATAGATCCATGAACCGGCGGTCATCTGGCCATACATCATCAGCCCGGCCTTATCCAGTTCGTGGAAGTGATCCCACGTCGCCCAGTGCGGCACCAGGTTGGAGTTGGCCAGCAGTACGCGCGGCGCATCGGCATGGGTGCGGAACACACCGACCGGCTTGCCGGACTGAATCAGCAGCGTCTCTTCCGGCTGCAGCGCGCGCAGCGAGCGCAGAATCTGCTCAAAGCACGCCCAGTTACGCGCGGCTTTGCCGATTCCGCCATACACCACCAGATCCTCCGGGCGTTCGGCCACGTCAGGATCGAGGTTGTTCTGAATCATGCGGTATGCCGCTTCAATCAGCCAGTTGGCGCAGTGCAGTTCATTACCGCGCGGCGCACGGATTTCACGGGCAACAGCCTGAGTCAAAGTTTCGCTCATCATCGGTTCCTTAATTAGCAGTAGAACGCTGGCTTGGCAGCAGCGCAGTAAGGGTTTCAGGCCAGACGTAACTGCTGGCCCACAGGCGCATGGCATCAATGTCCGGCGCCAGTAAACGGTCCTGATCGAGGAAGGCGACCTGCGCACGAATGCGGCTCATCTCCTGTTCGATCGCGGCAGAGCTTTGCAGCGGGCGGTGGAAGTCGATGCCCTGCGCCGCCGCCATCGCTTCAATGCCGACCACGGCAGCGGTGTTGAAGCACATCTCGCCCAGGCGGCGTGCCGCGTAGGTGGCCATCGATACGTGATCTTCCTGATTGGCTGAGGTCGGCAGGCTGTCGACGCTGCCCGGGTGCGCCAGCGATTTATTCTCCGAGGCCAGCGCGGCAGCGGTAACCTGCGCAATCATGAAGCCCGAGTTCACACCGCCGTCGCGCACCAGGAAGGGCGGCAGGCCGGAGAGGCCGGTATCGAGCAGCAGCGCCAGGCGGCGTTCGGAGATGGCACCGACTTCGGCAATCGCCAGCGCGATGATGTCGGCGGCAAAGGCCACCGGCTCGGCGTGGAAGTTACCGCCGGAGATCACGTCGCCGCTGTCGCTGAAGACCAGCGGGTTGTCAGAAGCGGCGTTGGCTTCAATCTGCAGCACGCGCGCGGCGTGGCTGAGGTTATCGAGACAGGCGCCCATCACCTGCGGTACGCAGCGGATCGAATAGGGATCCTGCACGCGTCCGCAGTTGCTGTGCGAACTGAGAATTTCGCTGCCTTCGAGCAGCGTCGCCACCGCAGCGGCGACGGCAATCTGCCCGTGCTGGCCGCGCGCCTGATGGATGCGCGCATCAAACGGTTTAACCGAGCCTTTAATCGCTTCCAGCGACAGCGCGCCGGCCATCAGCCCGGCGGCAAACAGATTTTCGGCTTCAAACAGCCCACGCAGCGCCAGCGCGGTAGAGACCTGGGTGCCGTTGAGCAACGCCAGACCCTCTTTTGGCCCCAGCACAATCGGCTGCAGGCCGACGCGGGCCAGGCCTTCGCTGGCAGGCACCAGATGGCCGTCAATGCGCACCTGGCCTTCACCGAGCAGCATCAGGGAGAGGTGCGCCAGCGGCGCCAAATCGCCGGACGCGCCAACCGATCCCTTCGCCGGGATGCACGGCATCACGCCGGCGTTGAACAGCTCCAGCAGCGCGTCAATCAGTTCCATGCGGATGCCCGAGTGGCCGCGTGCCAGGCTGATGATTTTGCTGGCGACCACCAGGCGGGTGACGTTGTCCGGCAGCAGATCGCCGAGGCCGACGCTGTGTGACAGCACCAGGTTACGCTGCAGTTCCGCCAGGCGTTCGGCGGGGATCTGCGTTTGCGCCAGCTTGCCGAAGCCGGTGTTGATGCCGTACACCACCTTGCCCGAGGCGACAATAGCCTCGACGGTTTCACGGGCGCGGTCAATATCCGCCCGCGCTTCCTCTGCCAGCTGCAGCGTCACCTTTTCCTGATAAATACGGCGTAAGGTGGCGAGGTCCACTTCACCGGGAACGAGGCGAATTGCCTGAACCGAACCTGACATAGTCTACTCCTGTCTATACAAGTGATCTGCCACGTTGTGGCGGTGCGCAAGATGCGATGGCATCCGCCAGGGGCGCTATAAGTGTTGTGAGTGAAGCATAAGTGTCTAATCTTGTCTATACAAGTAGCAAGCGCTGTGCCAGATTGATCGTATTCTGTGAAACGTGCCGCAATGCGGGCGCGGCAACCTTCAGCCTGGTACGCTGCACCAAAAGCGGGCGGCAGCTGCACCATGTGGGCAGGCTATGCACCATTGGATGTATATACATTTAGGCGGCGAGACAGTAAACTTCACACATCATTTGGAAAAGGAACAGGAAATGGCGGAGCAAACGGCAATCGCACAGCTGGCGGCAGCGATGGGGGATGAACCCGCGCCCATTTACCAGCGCGTTAAGCAGGCAATCGTCAGCCAGATCCGCGAAGGTCACTGGAAAGCCAATCAGCGGGTGCCGTCGGAAAGCGAGCTGGTCAATGAACTGGGCGTCAGCCGCATGACCATCAACCGCGCGCTGCGCGAACTCACCAGCGAAGGATTTCTGGTGCGCATGCAGGGCGTCGGGACCTTTGTCGCGGAGATGAAGGGCTACACCGCAATGCTGGAAGTGCATAACATCGCCGATGAAATTGCCCAGCGCGGCCATACGCACAGCTGCAAAATTCTCTCAATAGGTCAGATGAAGGCCGATCCGGAACAGGCGGCGGTGCTGGGACTCTCCACCGGCCAGACGCTGTATCATTCGCTGATCGTGCACTACGAAAATGAGCTGCCGGTGCAACTGGAAGATCGTCTGGTCAATCCGCTGGTCGCGCCTGACTACCTCAGCCAGGATTACCACAGCCTGACGCCGTACACCTATCTGATGCGCGTCGCCCCGCTGACCGCCGGTGAGCATATCGTTGAAGCGGTACTGCCGGATTTGCGCCAGCGTAAGCATCTGGCGCTGGATGAGCACGAGCCGTGCCTGCTTATCCGTCGCCAGACGTGGAGCGACAACAAAATCGTCACCTATGCGCGCCTGCTCTATCCAGGCTCACGCTACAAATTGCTGGGCCGCTTCAGGGGACACGGCTAAGCGCGATAAACAGCAGGCTGGCCTCTGCCGTTTGCGGCACCAGCTGCTGCTGCTCCTGCAGCCACCACATTCCCTGCTGCGCCTGCAGCGTCTCGCCCGCACTGCTGCGCCATGTACCGGCCAGCACATACGCCACGCCATGCAGGCTGCTGACCGTCTGCTGCTCCACGCTTACCGCCGCGCGCCAGCTGTCGCGCCGCGTCATGATGTTGAAATCCTGACAGCTGCCGCTAACCTGCGCCTCTATCGCCCATTCGCCGGGAAAGGCCCACGGCTGATGGGGCAGCAACGTCTGTTCGGCCTGTTCACAGCGCAGCAGCACGCTATCGCCGTGCAGCAAAGTGATCACCCGATCGACGCCGGGGAAGGGCGAGAACGGCCCGTCGGCGTCGATGGTGGCGATGCTGGCGCGCCAGCCGAACTCTGCTGCGCCCGGCGGATAGCTGATAATTTCGCGCGTTTCCCCGCCGCCGTTGCGCCAGCGGCTGACCGGCAGCTGCGCGTAGTCAAAGCGCGCGATCATTGCAGCGCCCGCATTGCCCGGGCAAAGCCAGCGGCGGCCGCTTCTTCTGCCGCGTGGTGGCCTTGCTGAATCACCGGCTGTCCGGCAACAAACACGTCACGAATCTGCTGGCTGCTGCCGGCAAACAGCCAGCGATTGAGCAGCGCGGCGGAGCTGACGCTGGCCAGCAGCGCATCCTCTTCCAGCACCAGCCAGTCGGCGCGTTTGCCCACCGCCAGCTCACCGCTGGCAATGCCACAGGCCTGCGCGCCGCCCTGCGCCGCCTGCTGCCACAGCAGATCGCCGACCGAGGGTTGATCGGTTAGCGTGATGCGGTTGCGGCGACGATCGCGCAGCCGCTGGCCATACTCCAGCCAGCGCAGCTCCTCGAGCGCACTGAGCGAAACGTGGCTGTCGGAGCCAATGCCCCAGCGCCCGCCGCGCCCGATGTACTCCACCGCCGGGAAGATGCCGTCGCCGAGATTGGCTTCGGTGGTGGGACACAGCCCGGCAATCGCGCCGCTGTCCGCCATGCGCGCGATCTCCTGCTGATCGAGATGGGTGGCGTGAATCAGGCACCAGCGCGCATCAACGGCAAAGCGGTTATACAGCCACGCCACCGGCCGTTCGCCGCTCCATGCCAGACTGTCATTAACCTCTTTTTCCTGCTCGGCAACGTGAATGTGCACCGGCAGATGCGCAGCGCTGGCGGCCAGCACCTCATGCATCTGGGCTTCGCTCACCGCGCGCAGCGAGTGGAAACACAGGCCGTGGTTGATCAGCGGCTGCTGCGCGCTCCACTGCGCGACGCGCTGCTGCTGTTGCAGATAGGCATCGGTGTGCTGAATGAAGCGTCGCTGACCGTCGCTGGCCGGTTGCGCACCGAAGCCGCTGTAACTGTACAGCACGGGCAGCAGCGTCTGGCCGATACCGGCAGTGCGTGCCGCCTGCATCAGCTGATGCAGCATCGCATCATCGGCATACGGCTGGCCGTGCGGATCGTGATGCAGATAGTGAAATTCCGCCACCTGGCTGTAGCCGCCCTTGAGCATATCGATGTAGAGATGGGTGGCGATGGCACCGACCTGCTCAGGCGACAGGCGCTGCACCATGCGGTACATCAGATCGCGCCACGTCCAGAAGCTGTCCTGCGGATCGCCTGCCACTTCCGCCAGCCCGGCCATGGCGCGCTGGAAGGCATGGGAATGCAGGTTGGCCATCGCCGGAATTACCGGTCCGGCCAGGCGCACGGCGTCACCGGGCGTACTGTCGGCAGTAAGGGCGCGAATAAATCCCTGATCGTCGGTCGCGATCAGCACGTTTTCCTGCCAGCCGTCGGCCAGCCGTGCGCGTGGGGCAAAATAAACTGCCATGGTTGATCCTCAATGGCGGAAAGTTGTATATACATATACATACTTTGAGGCGCAGTGTAAATCGCCAGACAAAAGGGGAGTGGGATGGCAAGTAAACAGATCGACAGCCTGTGGCTGGGGGCCGATGTGGTCACCATGCGTGACGGTCGCTATAACCTGATTGAGGATGGCGCCGTGGCGGTGGATAACGGCGAGCTGGTGTGGGTAGGCCCGCGCAGCGCGTTACCGGACTTTGCCCCGCGCCGGCAGCAGCAGTTTGACGGCGGCATCATTACGCCCGGTCTGGTGGATTGCCACACGCATCTGGTGTTTGGCGGCGATCGCAGCCAGGAGTTCGAACAGCGGCTCAACGGCGTGAGCTATGCGGAGATCGCCGCGCAGGGCGGCGGCATCCTGTCGACGGTGCGCGCTACGCGCGCGGCCAGCCAGCAGCAGCTGGTGGCGTCAGCGCGCTGGCGGCTCGATCGCCTGCTGGCCGAAGGCGTTACCACGGTGGAGATTAAATCCGGCTACGGGCTGGACGAAGAGAGCGAGCTCACTCTGCTGCGCGCTATCCGCGAGCTGGCGCAGTCGGTGCCTGCCGATGTGCAGGCCACCTGCCTGGCGGCGCACGGCTTCCCGCCAGAGTTCAGGGATAACCCGCAAGGCTGGATTGATATTATCTGCCAGCGCCTGTTGCCGCGGGTGAAAGCGGAAGGGCTGGCGGATGCGGTCGACGCGTTTTGCGAACACCTGGCGCTGTCACCGCAGCAGGTGAGCGCGGTATTTGATGCCGCCAAAGCGCTCGGCCTGCCGGTGAAGCTGCACGCTGAACAGCTGTCGGCACTCGGCGGTGCCGCACTGGCGGCGCGCTATGGTGCGCTCTCTGCCGATCACCTCGAATATGCCACCGAACAGGATGCCCGCGCGATGGCGGAGCATGGCACGGTGGCGGTACTGCTGCCCGGAGCGTTCTATCTGCTGCGCGAGACGCAGCGTCCGCCGGTCGAACTGTTCCGCCAGCACGGCGTGCCAATGGCGCTGGCCAGCGATGCCAATCCGGGCACGTCACCGGCGCTGTCGCTGCGGCTGATGCTGAACATGGGCTGTACGCTGTTTGGCCTGACGCCGGAGGAAGCGCTGGCCGGCGTCACGCTGTGGGGCGCGAAGGCGCTTGGCCTGCAGGCCACGCACGGCTCGCTGGAGCCAGGCAAAGTAGCCAATTTTGTCCACTGGCCGCTGGCTCGCCCGGCTGAGCTGGTTTACTGGCTGGGCGGCGAACTGCCGTGCCAGGTTATCTATCGTGGAGAAGCGCAATGACCCCTTTTCATTTCACCGCCGGTAAGCTGCCGCTGCTGGTCAGTATTCCGCATGCCGGTACCCAGCTGACGTTGGAGGTTGACGCCGGGCTGAGCGAGGCCGCGCGCGGCCTGCCGGATACCGACTGGCATATTCCGCTGCTGTACGACTTTGTGCGCGACCTCGGTGCCAGTGTGCTGATTGGGCACTACTCGCGCTTCGTGATCGATCTCAACCGTCCGCCGGACAACCAGCCGCTGTACAGCACGGCCACCACCGGGCTCTATCCGGAGACGCTGTTTGATGGCACGCCGACCTTTAAACCCGGCATGACGCCGGACAGCGCGGCGCGTCAGCGCGATCTGGAGACTATCTGGCAACCCTATCATCAACAGATTCAGCAGGAGCTGGCGCGGTTAAAAGCCGAGCATGGTTATGCGCTGCTGTTTGATGCACACTCCATCGCTTCGGTGATTCCGCGCCTGTTCGACGGCCAGCTGCCGGACCTGAACATCGGCACCAACGATGGCGCCAGCTGTTCGGCGGCCAGCATCGCGGCGATTGAGCAGGTGTGCGCCGCGCAAAGCGACTACAGCTGGGTGGTGAATGGACGCTTCAAAGGCGGCTACATCACGCGCGCTTACGGCCAGCCAGCGCAGGGCGTGCAGGCGGTGCAGCTGGAGCTGGCGCAGCTGAATTACATGGATGAGGCGCCGCCGTTTGCCTGGCAGCAGGATCGCGCCACGCGGTTGCAGCATGTGCTGAAGCCGCTGCTGCAGGCGTTTCTGCAGGCGGGGAAAGCCGTTTAATTGATGCGGGTCGCCATCACGGTGACCCCGTTTCTCATGTGGCGGATGTACATCCGCTGCCTCACTCCCCAATCCTGTGCAGCTCCCGCCCTGAAAGGGTGCACGACGCGGTCCGCCTGACGCCGATCCCCTCCGTTTACCGTCTTTGCCAATCTGGCACAGCCCTTGCTAGCTTGTATGTACAAGTAAAGACCGCGCGGCAATGATGACTATTTATTCTGGCTGGCTCACAAAAAGCTTATGCCGACAATGATCTGCCGCAAGCTAACTTGTATATACATGAAATGTCATTTGCGCTGTATCAGCCAACAGAGACAGCCAGATTTGTTAACCACCAGGAGAAGACGTATGACACACCGTGCCCCGTTTCGCCGTTTTTGCCTTACCACGCTGTTTGCCAGCCTGATGCTGGCCGGCGTGGCTGCCGAGGCTAAAGAGTGGAAATCCATCACCATCGCCACTGAAGGCAGCTATGAGCCGTGGAACCTGACGCTGCCGGGCGGCAAGCTGGGCGGCTTCGAACCTGAACTGATGGAAGATCTCTGCAAACGCATGAGCATTCAGTGCAAGCTGGTGGTGCAGAACTGGGACGGGATGATTGCCGGACTGAACGCCGGGAAATATGACGTCATCATGGATGCGATTGTGATTACGCCGGACCGGAAAAAAGTGGTCAACTTCACCACGCCGTATGCGTCAACGCCGGCGACCTTCATCACCAGCAAAGATAACCCGCTGCTGCCGGCCGATAAGAACATCATCAAACTGCACGACGACGAGGCTGCCATCAATGCGGCCATCGCCCCGCTGAAGGCGGCGCTCAAGGGCAAAACCATCGGCATTGCCTCCGGCACCGTGTATACGCCGTTTATCGATAAATACTTCAAAGATGTGGCCGACGTGCGCGAATACACCGCTTCGGCGGATGCGATTCTCGATCTGCAGGCGGGCCGCATCGATGCGGTGTTTGATGACGTGACCTTCGCGCAGTCGATGCTGGCGCGAAAAGAGAACAGCAACCTGACATTCAGCGGCCCGCAGCTGGGCGGTCCGATCTGGGGGGAAGGCGAAGCGATGGGCGTGCGCATGGCTGATAACGACCTGAAGGCCAAACTCGATGCCGCCATTCACGCTGCGCTGGCGGACGGCACGGTGAAAAAGCTGAGCGAGAAGTGGTTTAAAACTGACGTAACGCCGTAAGTGAGGTGAAAGATGATGAGCCTGCTGAGTTTTGGTGCAGATGGCTGGGGTCGCCTGATTCTGAGCGCCGCCGGTACCACGCTGCTGCTGTCGCTGGCGGCGCTGATGATTGGCGCCGTGGTCGGTTCCGGCGTGGCGGCGGCGAAACTCTCGCACCAGCGCTGGCTGCGCTGGCTGGGTGAAAGCTATTCGGTGGTGTTTCGCGGCATCCCGGAACTGCTGGTGATCTACCTGTTCTACTTCGGTGGATCGGGATTGATCACGCTGGTCGGCCAGCTGTTTGGTGCTGACGGCTTTATTGAGGCACCGGCGTTCCTGATTGGCGCGCTGGCTATCGGGCTCATCTCCGGATCCTATCAGGGTGAAGTGTATCGCGCTGCGCGCCTGGCGCTGGCCAAGGGCGAAGTCGAAGCGGCGGTAGCCATCGGAATGCCGCGCTGGCGTATCGCCCAGCGCATTCTCGTCCCGCAGATTGTGCGCTACGCGCTGCCGGGGATGTCCAACGTCTGGCAGATGAGCCTGAAAGATTCGGCGCTGGTGTCAGTGACCGGCATCGTCGAGCTGATGCGCGCCAGCCAGGTGGCGGCCGGTTCAACGCGCGATTACTTCACCTTTTATCTGATTGGCGGTGGCTGCTATCTGCTGCTGACACTGCTGTCGAACCATGCGTTTCGCCGCGCGGAATCGCGCCTCGGCCGCGCATGGCAAAGTCGCACTGCGGCACAGCACTAAGGAGCAGCAGCATGATCGACTTCGCTTTTCTTGCCGACACTTTTCTTAAGCTGAGCGCGGCGCTGCCGGTGACGCTCGGGCTGTTTATCAGCGCCTTTGTCTGCGGCGGGCTGCTGGCGCTGGGCATTCTGGCGCTGCGCATGAGCCGCTGGCGGCTGCTGAGCGGTTTTGCCCGCGGCTATATTCTGGTGTTTCGCGGCTCGCCGCTGCTGATTCAGCTGTTTCTCATCTACTACGGGCTCGGCCAGTTTGGCGTGATTCGCCACAGCTTCGTCTGGCCGTTTCTGCGCGAGCCGTTTATCTGCGCGGTGCTGGCGCTGTCGCTGTGTACCGCCGCTTACACCGCTGAGATCCTGCGCGGTGCGCTGCTGGCGGTGCCGGCAGGTCAGGTCGAAGCCGGGCTGGCCTGCGGCATGTCACGCTGGCTGCTGCTGCGCCGCATCATCGCGCCGATCATGCTGCGCTATGCGCTGCCGGCGTACTCCACCGAGGCGATTCTGCTGGTGAAGTCCACCGCGCTCGCCAGCCTGGTCACGGTGTGGGATGTCACCGGCGTGGCGCAGCAGATCATCCAGCGTACCTATCGCACTATGGAAGTGTTTGTCTGCGCTGCGGCGATCTACCTGATTCTCAACTTTATTATCGTCCAGCTGTACGCGCTGCTAGAGCGCCGTCTGACCCCGGTGCACCGCGCTGAAAAAAAGCCGCTGCCCGCCGTTAAACCGCTTGCCGGAGAGTAATATGCATTCCACTTCACCAGTCACCTTGTCCGCCACTGATATCCATAAATCCTTTGGCGCTATGGAGGTGCTCAAAGGCATCTCGCTGCAGGCGCATCAGGGCGATGTTATTTCAATTCTTGGTGCCAGCGGCTCGGGCAAAAGTACCTTGCTGCGCTGCATCAATCTGCTGGAAACGCCGGATGCCGGCGTGGTGAGCGTCGGCGGCGAAACCATTGAAATGAAGCGCCACGCGCGCGGCCATCAGCTGGCGGCGAATCCTAAGCAGATTGAACGCCTGCGCTCGCGGCTGGGCATGGTGTTTCAAAGCTTCAATCTGTGGTCGCACATGACGGTGCTGCAGAACGTGATTGAAGGTCCGCACTATGTGCTGAAGCGCGACAAAAAGAGTTGTATCGCCCAGGCAGAGCAGTTGCTGGATCGCGTCGGGCTGCTTAGCCGCAAGGATTTTTATCCGGCGCAGCTCTCCGGCGGCCAGCAGCAGCGCGTGGCGATTGCCCGCGCGCTGGCGATGGATCCGGAAGTGATGCTGTTTGATGAGCCAACCTCGGCGCTCGATCCGGAACTGGTCGGCGAGGTGCTTAAGGTGATGCGCAGCCTGGCGGAAGAGGGGCGCACCATGCTGGTGGTGACGCACGAGATGGGCTTTGCGCGCAACGTCTCTAATCGCGTGGTGTTTATGCATCAGGGCAACATTGATTGCGAGGGCACGCCGGAAGCGATGTTTGGCGCCAGCGGTTCATCGCGCTTTAAGCAGTTTATCTCCAGCCATCAGAGCCATCACGCGGAGCAGCCAGTATGACCGTCGTCTGGGGCGATGCGCCGCTGACCTGGCAGGCGCTGGTACAGGTAGCGCGACATAACGCCGAACTGACGCTGAGCGCCGCCGCCTGGCAGCGCATTGCGCGCGGTCGCGAGATCGTCGAACAGATCGTTGCCAGCGGCCAGATTGCCTATGGCATCAACACCGGGCTGGGGGCGCTGTGTAACATCACGCTGCCGGAAGACCAGCTCAGCCAGCTGTCACGCAATACGTTGCTGAGCCACGCCTGCGGCGTCGGTCCGCTGCTGACGCGCGAGCAGACGCGCGCCATTCTGTGTGCGGCCATCGCCAACTACAGCCACGGCAAATCCGGCGTTTCGGTGGCGCTGGTGCAGCATCTGCTGGCGCTGCTCAATCAGCAGATCACGCCGCAGGTGCCGTCGCAGGGTTCAGTCGGTTATCTCACCCACATGGCGCATATCGGACTGGCGCTGATTGGCGTGGGCGACGTTGAGTACCAGCAACAGGTGATGCCGGCGGAGCAGGCGCTGCGGCTGGCCGGTTTACAGCCGTATCGCCCCGGCGCCAAAGAGGGCCTGAGCCTGGTCAACGGTACGCCGTGCATGACCGGGCTGAGCTGTCTGGCGCTGGACGATGCGGCGCGGCTGCTGGATTGTGCGGATGTCACCGGCGCGATGAGCTTCGAAGCGCTGCGCGGTCAGCTGGCGGCCTTTGACGCCGAGGTGATTGCGCTGAAAGCCAGCCCCGGCATGCATCACAGCGGCCAGCGTCTGCGTGCGCTGCTGAGCGACAGCCCGCTGCTGGCGGCGAGCTGCGGCATACGCACCCAGGATGCGCTCAGCCTGCGTTCAATGCCGCAGGTGCACGGTGCCAGCCGCGATCAGTTCGCCCACGCGGCGCGTCAGGTTGAGATCGAGCTGAACGCCTGCACCGATAATCCACTGGTGCTGGGCACACCGGACAACTGGCGCGTGGTGTCGCAGGCCAATCCGCACGGTGAATCGGTCGCCATGGCGGCCGATCTGCTGGCGATTGCCATGGCGGAGATTGGCAGCATTGCCGAGCGCCGGCTGGATCGGCTGGTCAATCCGCTGGTCAGCGGGCTGCCGCCGTTTCTGGTGGCGCAGCCGGGCGTCAACTCCGGCATGATGATCGCGCAATACGTGGCGGCTTCCCTGTGCGCGGAGAATCGTCAGCTGGCGCAGCCGGCGGTGCTGGACAATTACGTCACCTCGGGACTGCAGGAGGATCACCTCAGCCTCGGTACCGGCGCGGCGCTCAAGCTGCTCAGACTGCTGAATAACCTCTGGCAGGTGCTGGCGATTGAGTACCTGCTGGCGGCGCAGGCGCTGGATTTTCACGGTGAGGCGCAGCTGGCCAGCGGCACGGGCCGGGCGCTACGCGCGCTGCGTGCTGAGGTTGCCACCTGGCAGGAGGATCGCTGGCTGGCACCGGAGATAGCCCGGGCGGTGAAGGTGTTACAGACGCTGGCGTGCTAGCGGCGCGAGGTGACGCGCCGCCAGTGTCCTGATTTAACCGCGGCGCGCGTCCGGGCGCACCAGATCAAAACGCTGATCTTCGCTGATGGCGTAATAGGCGGAAGGACCGCCGGCGCGCAGAATCGGCTGCGCTTTGGCGGTCTGGTAGATGCCGTTCTCCAGCAGCGCTTCATCGATATGAATCGCCACCGCTTCGCCCAGTACCAGCCAGCTCTCCAGCTCGCCTCCCTGTGCATCCTGCAGGCGAATCAGCTGCGTCAGGCGACACTCAAAGTTGACCGGACTTTCTGCTACCATGCTGACGTTAACGTGGGAAGCGGCCAGCGGCGTCAGGCCGGCGAGGGCAAACTCGTCGTGATCGGGCGGTACTGAGGCGGAACTCTCATTCATGGCTTCTGCCAGCGGACGCGTCGCCAGGTTCCAGACGAACTCGCCGGTTTCACTGATATTCTGCACGCTGTCTTTCCAGCCGCTGCTGGCAAAACCAATGATTGGCGGATGGTAGTTAAAACAGTTAAAGAAACTATAGGGCGCCAGATTGCGCTGGCCGCTGGCGCTTTGCGAGCTGACCCAGCCAATCGGGCGCGGGCCGACGATGGCGTTGAGCGGATCGTGAGGCAGACCGTGTCCACTGCGTGGCTGATAAGTGTAACGTTGACGCATTTGCGCTCCTGATTCGTCCTGGATACTGCGTGTTCCGGCGGCGCTGGCGGCTGGACGCAGTATTGCGGATGCAGTTTTAGGGAGAATAGATTTAAATTCGTTGCACTAAATTTTCCTGGCGGATTGTGCGCTGCCGTCATCCAGCGTATCTTACGCGCGCATTAATGTCCGGAGAATCTATGAACAAGCCTGCCGCTACCGCGCTCTTTCATCCGCGTAACCGCCATCAGGGCCGTTATGATTTTGCTGCCCTGACTGCCGCGCATCCGCCGCTGGCGGACAAAGTGCGCCCCAACGGTTACGGTGAGCTGTCGGTTGATTTCGCCGATCCGCACGCGGTGCTGCTGCTGAACCAGGCGCTGCTGAAACTGTTTTATAACCTGAACTGGCAGCTGCCGGAAGGCTATCTGACGCCGCCGGTACCAGGCCGCGCTGACTATATCCATGCGCTGGCGGATCTGCTGGCCAGCGATAACGGTGGCGTGCTGCCGCGCGATCTCGACGTGATGGATATTGGCTGCGGTGCCAACTGCATCTATCCGCTGATCGGTCACGCGGAGTATGGCTGGCGCTTTACCGGCACCGACATCAGCGCGGACGCCGTTAACGCCGCCAGTCAGATTGTCGCCAGCAATCCCGGCCTGCAGCGCGCCATTCGCCTGCGCCGTCAGAAGCAGGAGAGCGCGATTTTTACTGGCGTGGTGCACAAGAACGAACGCTATCACGCGGTACTGTGTAATCCGCCGTTCCACGCCTCGGCGGCCGATGCGGCGGCCGGCAGCCAGCGTAAAGTGCGCAATCTCGGCCTGAGCAGGCAGGCGCCGCTTAACTTCGGCGGTCAGCATAACGAGCTGTGGTGCGACGGCGGTGAGCGTGCGTTTATCGGCCGGATGATCGATGAAAGCGTCGCATTAGGCGATCGCATCGTCTGGTTTACCTCACTGGTGTCGCGCAAAGAGCATCTGCCTGAACTGCGCGACCGGCTGAAGGCGCAGGACGCTTATCAGGTACGCATCGTCGACATGGCGCAGGGCCAGAAGCAGAGCCGCTTTATCGCCTGGACATTTTTACCGCCCGCCACGCGCGCGCAGCGGCTGGCACGCTAAGCGCTGCTCAGGTAAAAAAAAGCCGCTACGGGGATCCGCAGCGGCTTTGTTGTTTTTACGCCGTATTAAGAGACGTGCTGCAGGAACTCACGCAGACGGTCGCTCGGCGGGTTAGTGATCAGATCGTCCGGATTGCCATCTTCCGCGATGGTGCCTTTGTCAATGAAGATCAGGCGCGACGCCACTTTCTGTGCGAAGCCCACTTCATGGGTCACGATCACCATGGTCATGCCTTCTTCCGCCAGATCCTGCATCACTTTCAGCACTTCGTGACGCAGCTCGGGATCGAGTGCCGAGGTAGGCTCATCGAACAGCATCATCTTCGGCTTCACCGCCAGCGCACGGGCAATCGCCACGCGCTGCTGCTGGCCGCCGGACAGCTCAGAAGGGAAGTGGTGGGCGCGCTCGGCGAGGCCGACCTTGCCCAGCAGCTCACGTGCCAGTTTGTGTGCGGCGTCTTTCTTCGCCCCGCGCACGCGGATCGGACCAAAGGCCACGTTGTCCAGCGCGCTCATCTGCGGGAACAGATGGAACTGCTGGAACACCATACCGGCTTCCTGACGGATCAGGCGTTCATCCACTTTCGGATCGTTAACCTTCATGCCATCGACAATCAGTTCGCCACTGCTGATCTC
This sequence comes from Pantoea dispersa, assembly GCF_019890955.1. Lineage (NCBI taxonomy): Bacteria > Pseudomonadati > Pseudomonadota > Gammaproteobacteria > Enterobacterales > Erwiniaceae > Pantoea > Pantoea dispersa. The sequence continues at coordinate 2,667,773 of NZ_CP082346.1, read as the reverse complement.
TTCCAGCTTGTTGATGCAGCGCAGCAGGGTAGATTTACCGGAGCCGGACGGCCCGATGATTACCACCACTTCACCCTGATTAATTTTCAGGTTGATGTCGTGCAGTACCTGAGTCTGGCCGAAGTTTTTCGAGACGTTTTTAAATTCAATCACAGGATTTTCACCCTTTTCTCAATACGGCGCAGCACAAAGCTCAACACCAGCGTAATAACCAGGTAAATGATGGCAACGGCGCTCCAGATCTCCAGCGCGCGGAAGTTACCGGCGATGATCTCCTGGCCCTGACGGGTCAGTTCCGCCACGCCAATCACGATGAACAGCGAGGTATCTTTGATGCTGACGATCCACTGGTTACCCAGCGGCGGCAGCATGCGGCGCAGCGCCAGCGGCATGATCACGTAGCGCAGCGTTTCGCGGCGCGACAGGCCAAGCGCCAGGCCGGCTTCACGGAAACCTTTGTTGATCGACAGCACCGCACCGCGGGTAATTTCCGCAATGTAGGCACCGGAGTTGATCATGATGGTCACGACGGCGGCGGTGAACGGGTCGATGCGCAGGTCCGGGAAGGCCATCGGCAGGGCGAAGTAGATGAACATCACCTGCACCACGATCGGCGTGCCGCGAATCAGTTCAATGAACACTAACGCGATGTTGTTGGTGATCCAGCCGCCGTAGGCGCGGGCGAAACCGGCCACGAGGCCGATAACCAGGCCGCCAATCAGGCCGAGGATCGAGATAAGCAGGGTCATTTTGGCGCCTTCGATCAGGATCGGTAAGGCGGGCCAGATGACGCTCCAGTCAAACTCCATGGTGTGACTCCAGAATCTGTTGCAGTGGAAATGTAAAAAGCAGGGAGAACAACGCTCCCTGCTGATAAAAAGGCGTCAGGCCTGAATTATTTAGGTTCGCTGCCGAACCATTTTTTATAGATAGTGTTGTAGGTACCGTTGTCGTGCAGGGTTTTCAGCGCGCCATTCACTTTCTCACGCAGGTCGTCGCTGCCTTTCGGGAAAGCGATGCCATACTGCTGTGCTTCGATGGAGTCGCCGACGGCTTTGAAACGGCCTTTACCAGCGGTGTGGATGAAGTACAGGATGTTTGGCGTGTCGTGCAGCACGGCGTCAGCACGGTTAGTGCCTAACTCCATGTACGCGTTATCGATGTTCGGGAACTGGCGCAGATCTTTGGTTTTGATATGCGCTTTGGCGTAATCCACCGACCCAGTGCCGCTTTTCACTGCGACCACTTTACCGTTCAGATCGTCGATGCCTTTGATGTCATTTTCGTTGTTACGCACCATTACCAGCAGGCCGCTTTTATAGTAGCCGTCAGAGAATTCGATGGCTTTTTTACGTTCTTCGGTAATGGTGATGCCGGCCAGTGCCAGGTCAACGTTTTTGGTTTGCAGCGCCGGAATGATGCCGCTGAAATCCATCGGCTTCAGGGTGTAATCCAGCTTCAGCTGTTTAGCGATAGCGTCCCACAGGTCGATATCGAAGCCGACGTACTTGTCGCCCTGTTTGAATTCAAACGGAACGAAGGCGGTGTCGGTAGCGACCACCAGTTTTTTGTCTGCTGCAGTGGAGGAAAGCGAGAAGGCCAGCGCCAGCGCGGCCACGGAGACTTTAATCAACGACTTCATCATTTTTTTCCTTATTACCCGTCAGGCCTGGTGGCCTGATGTACGGCTCATCATATGAAAAAATTATGCCAACTTTTCTCAAACGCGGAAATCAACAGATTGCCGGGGCAGGCTGACACGATTCTGCACGCCGGGAAAAGTTTGCACCAGAATGAATCACCAAAATGGTGCATTGTGCTGTGGTGGTGCAGGCACAGTGTGCATCAGAGTGATATTAAGGGAAAGAAAGGATTAAGGAATTGTTAACGGCGTCAAAAAAGCCGGGCGGGTAGCAGGCATAAAAAAGGCGGGATAACCCGCCTGTTTGAGCATTACTCGATATTTGATTCGATAAACCACAGGAACTTATCAAGGTCACGCGATGCGGCAGTAAAGATATCAGCCGTATCTTCGTCTTTCACTTCACTGATGGCTTTACGCGTATCGTTAGCCACGACGGCATAACGGTCAGCCAGCGCTTTCAGGTGATCCTGTACGCTGTGAATATTCAGCGGATAGCTTTTCAGCGGTGACTTGTCGTTAACCACCTGCGTGGTGCCCAGCGCAACGCCACCCAGCTGTACCACACGTTCTGCAATGGTGTCCTGGTGATCGGTAATCGCGGTACGGAAGCCATCCAGCATTTCATGTACGCCAATGAAGTTCGCGCCACGCATGTTCCAGTGCGCCTGCTTGGTGATCAGCGACAGGTCAATAAATTCCACGACCAGACGGTTGAGCACCTCGATGGTAGCTTTCTTCTCGCTATCAGCCACGTCATTGCGGGTATAAATCAGATCGGAAGATTTTGTTTTAACCAGTTTTGCGGTACTCATCATTAATGTCCTCTTATTGATGGTTGTCCTAATCAAGCACGGGAATAAGTATAGCAGCAGTTTTTCACTCTGCAGGATTGATTAAATCAATGACAGGAATAGCTAAAGCTTAATGTTAAGCCGCGACAATAGCGGTTTTATTAAAATTTATTAAAATCAGTTGGTTATGGTGTATGTTAATTATTTTTCTATCATGTTGCAAAATAATAACAGCTTACCGTGTGGCTATTTAAGAAATGATAATGAGAATGTGTCTATATACAGCCGGTTAAATAACCGGCTGACCTGTACGGCTTATTGCGGCGTGTTGATATCCACTTCATTTATATGTGCCGCTTTCTGTTTCATGGTGAGCGTCGAGCCGGCAGACGCGGCGATAATCGCCAGCAGCGCCAGCCATTGCTGCAGTGTCAGCAACTCGCCGAGGAACAGCATGCCGGAGAGCGCCGCCATCGCCGGTTCCAGACTCATCAGCGTGCCGAAAATGCGCGCCGGCAGACGTGTCAGCGCCATCATTTCCAGCGAGTAAGGAATGGCGCTGGAGAGCAGGGCGATGAGCAACGCCAGCGGCAGAATTTCCCACTGCCAGATACCTGGGGCGGCAAAGGTCAGACCGAGCGGCACAAAAATCACTGAGGCGATCAGCGAGCCCATTGCCACCGTGGCCGGGCCGTGTTCGGCGCCTGCCCGCTGGCCCGCCAGAATATAGACCGCCCAGCAGGCACCGGCACCCACGGCCAGCAGCGCGCCGGTGGGATCGATATGGCTGAGGCCATGACCGATCGGCAGCAGGAACCACAGGCCGGTGACCGCCAGCAGCACCCAGAGAAAATCCAGCGGACGGCGTGCGCCGGCCAGCGCCAGCGTCAGCGGGCCGAGAAACTCCAGCCCCACCGCCACGCCCAGCGGCACGGTGCGAATCGAGAGATAGAACAGGTAATTCATGCAGCCCAGCGCCAGTCCATACATCAGCAGCGGTTTGCGCTGCTTTGCACTGAAGCGCAGGCGCCAGGGTTTGAAAATCGCGCACAGGATGAGCGTGCCCAGTCCCAGACGCAGCGCAGTAATGCCAGGCGCACCGACGGTGGGAAAAAGCGATTTCGCCAGCGACGCGCCGCCCTGCAGCGACAGCATCGCGATCAGTAATACAGCAACCGGCAGCACTACCGGCGCCAGTTTGGGGTGGGAGAGAGGTGCAGACATCCTGTGATCAATTCCTGTGATGATGAATAACCAGGCAACGGGCAGCCAGTGTAAAGCAATATGCGGGAAATAAGGAGGCGGCTGAGGCAATGATGCAGGGTTTCTGTCACCGCTTTATCATCGGGCGCGACCGCCTCGCATTATCCTGGCGTCAGTGACGGCTCATTCACACCGCTTTTCGGGCGAAATTTCCAGCGAATAAAGCGCGACGGCCGAAAAAATGCGCCAGCGACTGGCTGAAAAATCACCGTTTTCAGGGCCATTTCCGTAAAGAAATGTCAGGTTAGTTTAGGAATTTACTTAAAGCGATAATTTTCTGTGCGCAGGATTATTGCAGAAAGATGATGCTTTTTATAAGAAAAATGAATGACATAGGAAAGTTCATTAACTTTCTGTTACACCAAACAATCTGTTAGACAACAAAATGCGGGCAGAGTTTCTTGCTAAGTTTTGTTATATTTTTAGCGTTGTCAGGAGAGAAGTATATTCACATTTGAGGTGGTTATGAAAAAAATTGCATGTCTTTCAGCACTGGCTTGTGTACTGGCAGTTTCCGCTGGTTCCGCCATGGCACAGAGCACCGTTTCTGCCGGCTACGCGCAGAGCGACTATCAGGGCGTTGCTAACAAAGCTAACGGCTTCAACCTGAAATACCGCTACGAAGACGGTTCTAACCCACTGGGTTGGATCGGTTCTTTCACCTACACCGAAAAAGATCGCACTGAAGATGGCGTGTACAACAAAGGTCAGTACTACGGCATCACCGGTGGTCCGGCTTACCGTCTGAACGACTGGGCCAGCATCTACGGCGTAGTGGGTATCGGCTACGGCAAATACCAGCAGAACCAGACTGCCGGTCAGTCTAAAACCGACAGCAGCGACGTAGGCTTCTCTTACGGCGCAGGTATGCAGTTCAACCCAATCCAGAACGTTGCTCTGGACGTGGGCTACGAGCAGAGCCGCATCCGTAACGTCGACGTGGGCACCTGGATTGCTGGCGTAGGTTACAGCTTCTAAGTTTTTGCTTAGACCAGAGTTGCACAGAAACGGCCCTTTACGGGCCGTTTTTTTATGCCTGAAAACGCTGCCGTGAAGGGCGTTTTTCGCAGGCAAAATAAAACCCGCTGCAGGCAGCGGGTCAGACTGTGAAGCCCTGAGGAAACTCAGCCGCGCCAGATCAGATTCGGGCAGGGCTGCGCGGCGATTTTTTTGCCGGTCAGTTTCTCAAGCAGCATCAGGCGCAGGGCAAAAGGCGAGCGGCTAAACAGACACAACAGCGACTTCAGCTCAAAAGCCGGTTTGCTTTGTACGGTCTGGAAGCATTTGCCGCAGTCGAGGCAGCTTTTCATCGTGCTCATCTTTACCTCCTGGAAAACGGGTAACTCAACAGTAAGCACAGCCCTGCAATAAACAGCAGGAAAAGGAGCAGCAACAGCCAGGGTTCGTTCATCGTTGCCTCCTTTGTAGGCTATTCGCTTACAACATGTACAAAGATAGCACTGGCTATACTCTTTAGCCAACACTATTCAGGAAAAATTTGTGCTTATTTGTGCCTGGTTTACAATGAGCGCAGCCAGCCCGCACCGCAGGTAAAGTGCGGCAGATAATAAAGAGGAAGCTGAATGAGTCGTCGTGCGAAAAGCGCCACCCACATGCCCCAGGGGCCGCTGAAAGATATTGAGGAGCATGTCGAAGGATTTCGCCAGGTACGCGAAGCGCATCGCCGTGAGCTGATTGATGATTACGTTGAGTTAATCTCTGATTTAATTCGTGAATTTGGCGAGGCGCGCCAGGTCGACATGGCGGCACGCCTGGGCGTTTCGCAGCCGACCGTGGCCAAAATGCTGAAGCGTCTCAGTACCACCGGTCTGGTTGAGCAGGTGCCGTATCGCGGCGTGTTCCTCACCCCGGAAGGCGAGAAGCTGGCTGAAGCCAGTCGCGTGCGCCATCACATCGTTGAAACCTTTCTGCTGGCGCTGGGCGTCAGCCCGGAAACCGCCCGCCGGGATTCCGAAGGGCTCGAGCATCACGTCAGTGATGAAACCCTCGCCGTGTTCCAGAAATTTTACGAGAATCGCTAACCTACAAGGCCTTCTGCCATCATGCCCATCGTGCTTCGTTCCTTAATGCGTGACCGCGTTTTGCATTTACTGTTGCTGTTGGGCGTGATTCTGTTGCCGCTGGCGGATTACCGCTGGCCGCAGCTGCCCGCCGCCGTTGACTGGCACACCATCATGACGCTCACCGGTTTGCTGATGCTGACGAAAGGGCTGGAAAATAGCGGCTATTTTGATGTGCTCGGCGCGCGGCTGGCGCAGGGCTTCCAGCACGAACGCACGCTGGCGCTATTTATGGTGTGCGCGGCGGCGCTGCTCTCGACCTTCCTGACCAATGATGTGGCGCTGTTTATCCTGGTGCCGCTCACGCTGACGCTGCGCAAGTTCTCGCGCCTGCCCATCTCCCGGCTGATCATTTTTGAAGCGCTGGCGGTCAACGCCGGCTCGTTGCTGACGCCGGTCGGCAACCCGCAAAACATCCTGCTGTGGAGCCACGGCACGCTCAGCGTGGCCGGTTTTATCGGTCAGATGGCACCGCTGGCGGCGATGCTGATGCTGACGCTGGTGGTGCTGACGTGGTTTAGCTTCCCGGCGCGCAGCATTGAGAAGCATGATGCACCGGGCAATCAGCAGTGGCAGAAACCGCTGTTTATCGTCAGCGTCCTGCTGTACGTGGTGTTTATCGTCGCGCTGGAGCTGAAACTCACCGGCTGGGCGCTGCTGCTGGTGGCAGGCTGTTTTCTGCTGATGGCGCGTCAGGTGCTGGCGACCATCGACTGGAGCCTGCTGCTGGTGTTCGTGGCGATGTTCATTGATGTCTTTTTACTGATGCACCTGCCAGTTCTGCAGCCGCATTTTGCCGCCATCGGTCAGCTGGGCGAGGGCGGTATCTATCTGCTGGCGATTGGCCTGTCACAGGTGATCAGTAACGTGCCGGCCACTATTCTGCTGTTACAAAAAGTCCCTCCTTCCGAAGTGCTGGCCTGGGCGGTGAATATCGGCGGCTTTGGCCTGCTGCCGGGATCGCTGGCCAACCTGATTGCGCTGCGCATGGCACAGGACGCCAAAGTGTGGTGGCGTTTCCATCTGTTTTCCCTGCCGATGCTTGCCTGGTCGATGCTGTGCGGCTGGCTGTTGTTACAGCTGCTGCGCTAACCCTGACCCACCTGTCCGCCTTTGCAAGACGCGCTGATTTATCAGCGCGTTAAGTGATGTGGCAGAAAATGCGTCGGATGTTAGCTTATGTAAAGTTACACTGGCATTTGTCAATTTCCCATCTAAGGTTAAGTTGACCGTTTCGCCCGGGGATCGGGATTACCAGCCAGTGATGACAAATTATGAGTGAAAACCACAATCCGCCATCCGCCGATGAGCAAAAAGACAACAACACGTCAGATTCCAGTCAGGATAACGAGCAATCACCCCGTAAACGCCCCGGCAAAAAGCCGCTGATCATTCTGGCGATTGTGGTGGTGATTATGCTGCTGGTGGGATTCTGGTTCTGGTTTAGCACGCGCAACATTGAAACCACCGACGATGCGTTCACCGAAGGCGATGCCGTGACCATCGCGCCCAAAGCGTCGGGCTACGTGGTGCAGCTGCTGGTAAAAGATAACCAGCGGGTGAAGAAGGGCGATCTGCTGGTGCTGATCGATCCGCGTGACAACGCCGCACAGCGCGATCAGGCCAAAGCACAGCTCGGTCTGGCGCAGGCGCAGCTGCATCAGGCGCAGGCGCAGCTGGCGCTGGCGCGGGTGCAATATCCGGCGCAGCGCGATCAGGCGCTGGCCGACCAGGCGCGGGCGCAGGCCAATTTACTCAATGCGCAGGCGGATTACCGTCGTCAGCGCGGTGTTGACCCGCGCGCAACCTCGCAGCGCAATATTGATACCGCCGCTGCGCAGTTACGCTCGGCTGAAGCGCAGCTGCAGAGCGCCAAAGCGCAGGTCGAAGTGGCCTCGCAGGTGCAGTTGCAGATTCGCCAGCAGGAAACCAATGTCGAAGCGCGGCAGCAGCAGGTCGAGCAAGCCCGGGCTCAGCTCAACACTGCCGAGCTTAACCTCTCTTACACCGAAGTGCGGGCGCCGTATGACGGTTTCGTTACCAAACGCAACGTGCAGCCCGGTACGCTGGTGCAGGCCGGCAGCGCGCTGTTTTCGCTGGTATCGCCGGATATCTGGATCACCGCCAACTTCAAAGAGTCGCAGCTGGCACGCATGAATCCGGGCGATAAAGTGGAGATTGGCGTTGATGCCTGGCCGGACATGAAGCTGGAAGGGCACGTCGACAGCGTGCAGATGGGCTCCGGCTCGCGCTTCTCTACCTTCCCGGCCGAGAACGCCACCGGTAACTACGTGAAGATTGTGCAACGCGTGCCGGTGAAAATTGTGATTGATAAAGGGCTCGACCCGAATCATCCGTTGCCGCTTGGCCTGTCGGTTGAACCGAAGGTGACGGTGGAATGAGTGCGAGCGAAAGCTGGCGTCCGGCCAGCAATCCCTGGCTGGTTGCCATCACGGTAACGCTGGCGGTGTTCATGGAGATTCTGGACACCACCATCGTTAACGTCGCGCTGCCGCACATCGCCGGGTCGCTGTCATCCAGCTACGATGAATCCACCTGGGTACTAACCTCCTATCTGGTCGCCAACGGCATTGTGCTGCCGATCTCGGCCTTTTTCAGCCGCCTGTTTGGGCGCAAGCAGTTCTTCCTGATCTGCATCGTGATGTTTACCATCTGCTCCTTCCTGTGCGGCATTGCCACCGAGCTGTGGCAAATCATTCTGTTCCGCGTACTGCAGGGCTTCTTCGGCGGCGGGCTGCAACCGGTGCAGCAGTCGGTGCTGCTGGATTACTTCAAGCCGGAAGATCGCGGCAAGGCTTTTGGCCTGTCATCGATTGCCATTATTGTCGCGCCGGTCATTGGCCCGACGCTCGGTGGCTGGATCACTGATAACTACAGCTGGCGCTGGGTGTTCTTTATTAATATTCCGGTGGGGATCCTCACGGTGCTGGCGATCTATCAGCTGCTGGAAGATCCGCCGTGGGAGCGCAAGTGGGAAAAGGGCCGGCTGAAAATCGACTATATCGGCATCAGCCTGATTACCCTGGGTCTCGGCTGTTTGCAGGTGTTTCTCGATCGCGGTGAGGACGAAGACTGGTTCGCTTCACACTTCATTCGCCTGTTTGCCATGCTGGCGGCCGTCGGCATCGTCGGTGCGGTTTACTGGCTGCTGTATGCGCGCAAGCCGGTGGTGGATATCACGGTGATGAAGGACCGCAACTTCTGGGTGGCCGGTCTGCTGATGGCGGGCATGGCGATGATTCTTTATGGCAGCTCGGTGGTGTTACCGCAGCTGGCACAGCAGGATCTCGGTTATACCGCCACCTGGTCCGGGCTGGTGCTGTCGCCCGGCGCGGTCCTGATCGTGCTCACCATCCCGCTGGTGTTAAAGCTGATGCCGATTGTGCAGACGCGCTACATCATCGCCTTTGGCTTTACCTGTCTGGCGCTGGCCTTCTTCTATTCCAGCACCCTGACGCCCAACGTGGATTTCACCACGCTGGTGCTGATGCGCAGCGCGCAGTCGATTGGTCTCGGCTTCCTGTTTGTGCCGCTCACCACCATTGCCTTTATCACCGTGCCGCAGCGCCTGAATGCGGATGCCTCCGCGCTGTTCACCATGTTCCGTAACGTGGCCGGTTCGATCGGCATCTCGCTGGCCACTGCCGGCATCACCGAACGTGAACAGGTGCGATCGGCCCACATGGTGCACAACATGTCGCCGCTCAATGAGCAGTTCAACCTCACGCTGCAGCACTGGGCGCAGGCGATTCGTGACTTTACCAGTGCAGTGGGCGATCCGCTGATGCTGGCCAGCGGTCAGCTCTATCAGGAGATGATTGCCCAGGCGCGTATTCTGGCTTACATCGACGTGTTCATGGGCCTGAGCATCGTCGCCGTGCTATTGATTCCTTTTTGTTGGTTGCTTTCGCCGATCAAGAGCGAAGGCAGTGCAGGAGCACATTAACATGATCACCTCTTCGCGCGTTACGCCGTCGCTGACGCTGCTGGCGCTGTCCATGCTGCTGGCGGGTTGTGCCGTCGGGCCCGATTATCAGCCGCCGCAGGCGCACACGCCCGGTAGCTACCGTGATTTGCCCTCTCAGGAAGCCTCAAAACCGCTGGCGTCCGCGACCAATCCTTCGTGGTGGAAAAGCTTTAACGACCCGCAGCTCGATAGCCTGATTGAGCGCGCCATCGCCGGCAACCTGACGCTGCAACAGTCGGTGCTGCGCATCGCCGGTGCGCGCGAACAGCTGGCGCAGGCGCGTGGCGGGCTGTTCCCGTCGCTTAACGGCTCGGCCAAAGTGACGCGTCAGCAGCTCGGCCTGAAAGGCATGCTGAAATCCAACGGGGTGTACGATCAGGTGGATGATGACGTGGCGGATCAGCTCAACGGTCTGACCCATTCGGTCACGCTGTATCAGGGCAGCTTTGACGCCAGCTGGGAACTGGATTTATGGGGCAAAGTACGACGCCAGATGGAGATGGCGGACGCGCAGCAGCAGGCGGCGATCGAGCAGCGTAACGATGCGCTGGTGTCGCTGGAAGCCGAGGTCGCGCGCGCGTATCTGCAGCTGCGCGGCGCGCAGGCGGTGCTGGCGACGCTGCAACAGCAGATTAACGTGGCGCAGCAAACCTGGGAGCTGACGCAAAGCCAGCAGCGTAACGGTCTGGCGCCGCTCACCGACGTTGAGAATGCCCGTGCGCAGCTGGCCTCCCTCAACGCGCAGCTGCCACAATATCAGGCCCAGGAACGTCAGGCGATGAACGGGCTGGCAGTGCTGCTGGGCAAAATGCCGGGCGCGCTGGATAACGAACTGATGAGCAGCAAAGCGCTGCCGGCGTTGCCGAAGCTGGTGGCGGTGGGCATTCCATCGACGCTGGCGCGCCGTCGTCCGGACATCCGCCAGGCTGAAGCGAATCTGCATGCGCAGACCGCCAATATCGGCGTATCGGTCGCGAACCTGTTCCCCAGCCTGTCGCTCACCGGGCAGCTGGGCGTGCGCAACACCGATGCCAGCTACCTTGACGACTGGAGCAGCCACTTCTTCAGCGTCGGCCCGGCGCTGTCGATCCCGATTTTTCAGGGCGGACGTCTGGTTTCCAGCGTGAAACTGGCGCGCGCGCAGCAGGCGAGCGCGGCGCTCGATTATCGCCAGACGGTACTGACGGCGCTGCAGGATGTGGAAAATGCGCTGGTCAGCTACCGCGCCGATCAGCAACAGGTTACCGCGCTGGATGAGACTACCGGCGCACTGCAGCGCGCCTTTGACCTCGCCAGTGACAGTTACAAACAGGGCATCTCCACCTTCCTTGAGGTGCTGGATGCCCAGCGCCAGCTGGCGCAGTCGCAGGCGCAATCGACGCAGGCGCGCATGCAAAGCGCGCTGGACCTGGTAGCGCTGTATAAAGCGCTGGGCGGCGGCTGGGAGCCGTATCAGCAGGTGACGCTGCCGGACTATGACGTCTTTGGTCCGGCCACCGCAGTCAATTAATCTGCCATCGCTGACCGCATTCACGGCGTGCGGTCAGCGCCTTCCTTGAAATAAATATTCTCCCTTCTGTTTATTGTGCAAAATTTGCACTGACTTCTCTGCGCCCTGAATCAGGTTGTGTGATCATTATCTCAATTAAAGGCAAAGATAATGACCCGTGGCGCAAAATTTAAATTTCATATTTATTCATTGTGGTGGAAATAATCTATTTTAAGGCTTCTTATCTCAGGAAAGGAGTTGGTTATGTCCCGCGAAACCTGGATGACGCCCAATCCGGCATCAGGGCCAAACAGTAGCACGCGCACCGAGCCTTTTGTGAAAGTCATTGCGCTGATTGCCACCCTCGGTGGTTTGCTGTTTGGCTACGATACCGGCGTGATCTCCGGCGCACTGTTATTCATGGGCGACGATCTGCATCTCACCCCATTTACCACCGGGCTGGTGACCAGCAGTCTGCTGTTAGGCGCGGCGTTTGGCGCACTGGCTTCCGGTCACTTTGCCGCCGCGGTCGGGCGGAGAAAAATTATTCTGGTACTGGCGATTATTTTTGCACTCGGCGCGCTGGGTACCGCACTGGCACCTGATGTCAGCTGGATGATTTTCTTCCGCCTGGTCCTTGGCGTGGCCGTGGGCGGTGCGTCCGCCACCGTACCGGTGTATATCGCCGAAATGGCACCGGCCAACAAACGGGGTCAGCTGGTGACCATGCAGGAGCTGATGATCGTTTCCGGCCAGATGCTGGCCTATATGTCGAACGCCGGCTTCAACGCAGCCTGGGGGGGCGACACGACCTGGCGCTGGATGCTGGCGGTCGCCACGCTGCCGGCGGTGCTGCTGTGGTTCGGGATGATGTTTATGCCGGACACGCCGCGCTGGTATGCCATGAAAGGCCGTCTCGCTGAGGCGCGCAAGGTGCTGGAACGCACCCGCGCGCGCGAAGACGTTGAGTGGGAGATGATGGAGATCGAAGAGACGCTGTCGGACGAGCAACAGCAGCGTCCGCGTCTGCGGGAACTGCGCCAGCCATGGCTGATCAAACTGTTCCTGATCGGTATCGGTATTGCCGCCATCCAGCAACTGACCGGCGTGAATACCATCATGTACTACGCGCCGACCATGCTGAAAGCGGTGGGGATGAGCAATGACGCTGCGCTGTTTGCCACCATTGCCAATGGCGCGGTCTCGGTATTAATGACCTTTGTGGGGATCTGGCTGCTGGGGCGCATCGGTCGCCGCACCATGACGATGATAGGTCAGTTTGGTTGTACCGCCTGTCTGGTGTTTATTGGCACCGTCAGTTATCTGATGCCGGAAACAGTTAACGGTCAGCCGGATATCTTGCGCAGTTATATGGTGCTGCTGGGTATGCTGATGTTTCTGAGTTTCCAGCAGGGCGCGTTATCGCCGGTGACCTGGCTGCTGCTGTCAGAAATTTTCCCCACACGGTTACGCGGTATTTTTATGGGCGGCGCGGTATTTGCGTTGTGGATCGCCAATTTTCTTATTTCTCTGCTGTTCCCGGTTCTGCTGGCGTCGGTTGGCTTATCCGGCGCGTTCTTTATTTTCGCGCTGATTGGCATAGGCGGCGCGATTTTTGTTATTCGCTGGGTACCGGAAACACGCCATCGTTCGCTGGAGCAGATTGAACATTATTTGCACGACCGGCTGTCTGATGCGCCGGTGCCCCAGCTATTGCGACCGGCAGTGAAGAAAAGCGGATAACCAAAGACATACGATTTTTGCATGATGGCCGGTTAACAACCGGCCTTTTTTTATTTATTTAATGGCAAAATGAGATATTGCTCGCATCTGTGACGCTAATGCCATCCGCGTTAAAAACGGATTTTACTTACACTATTAATGTTTTTTTACCTTTATCCTGACTACTGCCTCAGCGCACAATAAGCGCTAAACGCTTGTTTCCTACGCGTGAATAAGCAATGAAATCGATTCCAGTTCCAGCCGGTGGTACTGAACCGCTGATGTTAATTCACCGTTAATTCACGCCGCACATTGGGTTTAAACGCGCCTGCCAGGAATATGCTAATCCATTCGGATTAATCCGGTCTGCAAAATTAATTTATTTTTTTATTTGAATTGGGTAATCTTGCCACTACAGTTTATTTAACCCCCTTAAGCAAGGACATTGTGATGAGTGACGCATTTAAAGTTCTGAACAACATTCGCACATTACGTGCACAGGCTCGTGAACTGCCACTGAGCGATCTGGAAGAAATTCTGGAAAAATTAACCGTCGTGGTGACTGAGCGCCGCGACGAAGTTGAAGCGGAAGAAGCGCAGAACCGCGAAAAAGAAGAGAAGCTGTCTAAATACCGTGAAATGCTGCTGGCAGACGGTATCGACCCGAACGAATTACTGGGTGCACTGGAAACCGGTAAAAAACGCGCCAAGCGTGCGCCGCGTCCGGCGAAATATTCTTACACCGACGAAAACGGTGAAGAGAAATCATGGACCGGTCAGGGCCGTACCCCAGCTGCGATTAAAAAAGCGCTGGATGCAGGTAAAAGCCTCGACAGCTTCCTGATCAAATAATCTGCACAATCCTTGTAAGCGGGAGCCGGAGGCGTCAGCGTCTCCGGCTTTTTTATTGGCCTCGCTCCGGGCACGGGCGGCGGTTCATTTCCCGCACCGTGGATAACCTGTCCGGCACGGTCGCAATTATTTTACCTCTGGCAACAAGGTGTTCTCCGCCTTGCCTCTGCGTATCCGGGTGCAGAGGTGGCTCATCCAGGCCGCTTCTGGCATAATGCCCGCTGTTTTTTCCTCCACTGCGTAACAAAGGTCAATGCCGTGTTAGTTTCCAGCAATATCACTATGCAGTTCGGCAGTAAGCCACTGTTTGAGAATATCTCCGTTAAATTTGGCGGCGGTAATCGTTACGGTTTAATCGGTGCGAACGGCAGCGGTAAATCGACCTTCATGAAAATACTGGGCGGCGACCTGGTTCCGACTAACGGAAATGTTTCCCTCGACCCCAATGAGCGCATCGGTAAGCTTCGCCAGGATCAGTTTGCTTTCGAGCAATATAGCGTGCTGGATACCGTGATTATGGGTCACCAGGAATTGTGGGCGGTGAAGCAGGAGCGCGATCGCATATATGCATTGCCGGAAATGAGCGAAGAGGAAGGCTATAAAGTCGCCGACCTTGAGGTCGCCTACGGTGAAATGGACGGTTACAGTGCCGAATCACGCGCTGGAGAATTATTACTCGGCGTGGGCATTCCGGTGGAGCAGCATTACGGTCCGATGAGTGAAATTGCCCCTGGCTGGAAATTGCGTGTGCTGCTGGCGCAGGCATTATTTGCTAACCCGGATATTTTGTTACTCGACGAACCGACCAACAACCTGGATATTGACACCATTCGCTGGCTGGAGCAGGTGCTGAACGAACGTGACAGTACCATGATCATCATTTCGCATGACCGTCACTTCCTGAATATGGTGTGTACGCATATGGCGGATCTGGATTACGGTGAGCTGCGCGTTTATCCCGGCAATTATGACGAATATATGACGGCGGCGACCCAGGCGCGCGAGCGTTTATTAGCGGATAACGCCAAGAAAAAAGCGCAAATTGCCGATCTGCAATCCTTCGTTAGCCGCTTTAGCGCCAACGCCTCAAAATCGCGTCAGGCCACTTCGCGCGCGAAGCAGATTGATAAAATCAAACTGGATGAGGTAAAAGCCTCCAGCCGTCAGAACCCGTATATTCGTTTCGAGCAGGATAAAAAGCTGTTCCGTAATGCGCTGGAAGTGGAAGCGCTGAGCAAAGGATTTGATAACGGTCCGCTGTTTAAAAATCTTAACCTGCTGCTGGAAGTGGGTGAGAAACTGGCCATCCTCGGCGCCAACGGTATTGGTAAATCCACGCTGCTGAAAACGCTCGTCGGCGAACTGCAGCCGGATAGCGGCACGGTGAAATGGTCGGAGAATGCGCGCATTGGTTACTACGCGCAGGATCACGCCGAAGATTTTGCTGACGACCTGAGCGTGTTCGACTGGATGAGCCAGTGGAAGCAGGAAGGTGACGACGAGCAGGCGGTGCGCAGTATTCTTGGTCGTCTGCTGTTCAGCCACGACGACATTAAGAAGCCAGCGAAAGTGCTGTCCGGTGGTGAGAAGGGCCGCATGCTGTTTGGCAAGCTGATGATGCAGAAGCCAAACATCCTGGTGATGGACGAACCGACTAACCACCTGGATATGGAGTCGATCGAGTCACTGAACATGGCGCTGGAGATGTACGAAGGCACGCTGATTTTCGTCTCGCACGACCGTGAGTTCGTCAGCTCGCTGGCGACGCGCGTCATCGAGATGAAAGGCGATCGCATCGTTGACTTCACCGGCAACTACGAAGATTACCTGCGCAGCCAGGGCATCGTCTAACGGCGTAGCCGTTTAGCAGCCGCCATCATCAGCAGCGCAATTTATCGCCTGATAAATTGCGCCGCTCAGCAATACCTGACGCTTATGTCACGCCCCGGTGTTATTCCTCACGCTTGCCACACACTTCACACTGCGCATCCTGCGCCACTTTCAGGCTGCGAAACTCGGCGCTCATCGCATCGTACATCAGCAGTCGCGCGCTGGCCGACTGGCCAAAGGCGCTCAGCACCTTCAGCGTTTCCATCGCCTGCATCGCACCTACCACGCCGACCAGCGGAGCCATCACGCCGGCTTCGACACAGCTCAGCGTCTGCTCGCCGAACAGACGGCTGATGCAGCGGTAGCAGGGCTCGCCGGGCTGCCAGGTGAATACGCTGAGCTGGCCTTCCATGCGGATGGCGGCGCCGGAGATCAGCGGCACCCGATGCTGAAAACATCCGCGGTTCACCTGTTCGCGCGTGGTGACATTGTCGCTGCAGTCCAGCACCGCATCGTGACGCGCAATCAGTTCGCCGAGCGCGGCTTCATCCAGCTGCGCATCGATCGCCTCCAGCGTGCAGTGTGGATTGAGCGCCGCCAGCTGCTGACGGGCCGAGGCGACTTTTGCCATGCCGATGCGCGCATCGCTGTGCAGAATCTGGCGCTGCAGATTACTCAGGCTGACACGATCGAAATCCAGCAGCGTCAGATGACCGACGCCGGCGGCGGCAAGATAGGGCGCGGCAGCACAGCCCAGTCCGCCCAGGCCAACGATAAGTACCCGTGAGGCTTTCAGCCGTTCCTGGCCGTCGAAATCGAAGCCGCGCAGCACAATCTGCCGGTTGTAGCGCAGCATCTCTTCATCGCTCAGCTCTGTGTGCATTAGCCCTCCAGCAGGCTGTTGAAGGCCTCGACATCAACCCATTCGCCCGGCTCAACGTCACCACGATCGCGCTCCAGCACAATAAAGCAGTCGGCCAGCGCAAAGGAACTGAACACGTGCGAGCCCTGCGCACCGGTGCTGCGCACTTCCAGTACACCATCATCGCCGCGACTGAGGATGCCGCGCTGAAAATCGAGCCGGCCCGGTGCTTTCTTCAGACGCTGCGTTGCGCGCGCGCGCTGGCGCAGCGGCATGATGCGCGTGGTCTGGCCGGTCAGCGTGGCCAGCAGCGGCTGCACCAGCTGATAGAAGGTCACGGCCGCCGACACCGGATTGCCCGGCAACCCGCAGAACCAGCTGTTGGCCAGACGGCCAAAGGCAAACGGCTTGCCGGGCTTGATCGCCAGTTTCCAGAAGGTAATCGCGCCCAGCTCTTCGAGCATCGCTTTGGTGAAATCCGCCTCGCCCACTGACACGCCGCCGGTGCTGATCACCACATCGGCCTGGCGGTCGGCTTCGCTGAAGGCCTGGCGCAGCTTCGCGGGATCGTCAGCGATCACGCCAAGGTCGATCACCTCGCAGCCAAGTTTGCGCAGCATCAGCGCCACGGTGAATCGGTTGGTGTCATAAATCTGGCCTTCAGCCAGCGGCTGGCCCACCGCCTGCAGTTCGTCACCAGTGGAGAAAATAGCCACGCGCAGCTTACGCAGCACGCTGACCTCCGCAATACCCAGCGACGCCAGCAGCGGCAGCTCCGCCGCACCAAGCCGCACGCCGGCATCCAGTACCTGCTTACCGGCCTGAATATCTTCCCCGATGCGGCGAATATTTTGTCCGGCACGCACTGGCGCGGTGATGACAATGCCGCCGTCACGCGATTCGGTTTGCTCCTGCATCACCACGGCGTCGCAGCCGGCGGGGACGGGTGCGCCGGTCATGATGCGAATCACGCTGCCGGCTGGCCACTCGCCATGAAACGGGGCGCCGGCAAACGCTTTGCCCGCTACCGGCAACACGCGGTCAGCGGACAGGTCGCTCAGGCGCAGCGCGTAGCCGTCCATCGCGGAGTTATCGAACGGCGGCACGTCCAGCGGCGAAATCACCGGCTTCGCGGTAATGAGCCCGGCGGCATCGGCCAGCGCGACGCTCAGGCAATCGCTAATCGGTTGCAGCTGCTGCAGCATTTTCTGCTGCGCGTCTTCAAGGGAAATCAGTCCGGCGGTAAAAGGTTCCATGTCCATCTCTGTCGGGTTAAAGGCGAATGCTGCCTATTATGGTGGCATTTGTCCGCTGAGTCACATGCGACAAAAAAGCATAATCCACATTAAAAGGTTATGACCGCTGATACACTTTCTGCTTTACAAGCAGGGAGGGGCTTTCTATAGTCGAAAATTGCCAAAAAAAGATGAAAACCATTCTAAATCAGTGTTTTTGGCTCTGATTCCTTGACAGGGTAACGGTTATGGCTAAAGCAGTTATCGCAATTCACGGCGGCGCCGGCGCGATTACGCGTGCGGCAATGAGCGCCGAAAAAGAGCAGTACTATCGTCAGCAGCTGGCCGCGATTGTCAGCGCCGGCCAGCAGATTCTGGCCAGCGGCGGTAGCGCGCTGGATGCCGTGACCGAAGCGGTACGGCTGCTGGAAGAGTGCCCGCTGTTCAATGCCGGCAGAGGGGCCGTGTTCACCCATCAGGGCACCCATGAACTGGATGCCAGCCTGATGGATGGCCGTACGCTGGATATCGGCGCCGTCGCTGGCGTCAGCCGTATCCGCAATCCGATTCTTGCCGCGCGTAAAGTGCTGGAAGCCAGTCCGCACGTGCTCTTTATTGGCAGCGGGGCGGAAGCCTTTGCCGCGCAACAGGGGCTGACGCCGGTCGAGCCTGATTTCTTCTCGACGCCAGAACGCTGGGAGCAGCTACAGCGCGCGCTGGGCAGCGAACAAATGCTGCTGGATCATGATGGCGCGGCGCAGGGGAGCGATCCGCTGGACCCGGATCGCAAATTTGGCACGGTGGGTGCGGTGGCGCTCGATTTGCAGGGTAATCTGGCGGCCGCCACCTCCACCGGCGGCATGACCAACAAGCAGGCGGGCCGCGTCGGCGATTCACCGCTGGCGGGCGCCGGCTGCTATGCCAACAACGCCACCGTGGCGGTCTCCTGTACCGGTACCGGCGAAGTGTTTATTCGTACGCTGGCGGCTTACGATGTCTCAGCGCAGATGGAATATGGCGGTCGTTCGCTGCAACAGGCCACCGCCAGTGTAATTCATGACAAAGTGCAGGAGCTGGAGGGCAGCGGGGGGCTGATTGCCGTTGATGCCCACGGCAACGTGGCGCTGCCGTTTAACAGCGAAGGCATGTACCGCGGATTCGCTTATGTGGGCGGCGAGGTTGAGGTGGCGATTTACCGCGACAGCTAAGGAGCAGGCATGACGGATCTACAGCAGCAGTTTGCGCCGCAGCAGGTGTTGGCGGTACGCGATCTCTGTGTGCGCTTTGAGCATGAAGGGCGCGTGACGGACGCCGTGCGGCAGCTTTCGCTCGATCTGCATCGCGGAGAAACGCTGGCGCTGGTGGGCGAATCGGGCTCGGGCAAATCGGTGACGTCGCTGGCGCTGATGCGTCTGATTGCACAGGCCGGCGGCGCGGTCAGCGGTGAAATCCTGCTGCGACGGCGCAACGGCGAGGTGCTGGATGTGATGCGTGCGTCCACCAGCCAGATGCGCCGGGTGCGCGGTGCGGACATGGCGATGATCTTTCAGGAGCCGATGACCTCGCTGAATCCGGTGTTTACCGTCGGTGAACAGATCGCCGAATCTATTCGTTTGCATCAGGGGAAAAGTCACCAGCAGGCGCAGGCCGAAGCGCGACGCATGCTGGATCTGGTGCGCATTCCGGAAGCGCACAATGTGCTGTCGCGCTATCCGCATCAGCTCTCCGGCGGTATGCGCCAGCGCGTGATGATCGCCATGGCGCTGTCGTGCAAGCCAGCGCTGCTGATTGCCGATGAGCCGACCACCGCGCTGGACGTCACCATCCAGGCGCAGATTCTGCAGCTGATTCGCGTGCTGCAAAAAGAGATGCAGATGGGCGTCATCTTTATCACGCACGATATGGGCGTGGTGGCGGAGATGGCCGACCGCGTGCAGGTGATGTATCGCGGCGATGTGGTTGAGCGCGCGCCGGTGCAGCAGCTGTTCGATGCGCCGCAGCAGCCGTATACCCGTGCGCTGCTGGCGGCCGTGCCAAAACTCGGGGCGATGAGCGGCCAGCCGCTGCCGGCGAAGTTTCCGCTGCTGCATACCAACGGCCGCGAAGAGGCCAGCACGCCGCAGGATACCGTGCGTCACGATCGTCCGCCGATTTTACAGGTGCGCGATCTGGTTACGCGTTTTGATATTCGCGGCGGGCTGCTCAATCGGGTTAAGCGTCGCGTCCACGCGGTGGAAAAAGTCAGTTTCGATCTTTATGCAGGCGAAACCCTCGCGCTGGTGGGCGAGTCCGGCTGCGGTAAATCCACCACCGGACGCTCGCTGCTGCGGCTGGTCGCCAGCCAGGGCGGCAGCATCACCTTTGACGGCCAGCGCATTGATGCGCTGCAGGGCAGGGCACTGGCCACGCTGCGCCGCGATATTCAGTTTATCTTTCAGGATCCGTATGCGTCGCTCGATCCGCGCCTTACCGTCGGCTTTTCGATTATGGAGCCGCTGCTGGTGCACCGCAGCATGGGGCGCGCGCAGGCAGAGAAACGCGTCGCCTGGCTGCTGGAACGTGTTGGTCTGCTGCCTGAACACGCGCAGCGCTACCCGCACGAATTTTCTGGCGGTCAGCGCCAGCGTATCTGCATCGCACGCGCGCTGGCACTCAATCCTAAAGTGGTGATCGCCGACGAATCCGTCTCCGCGCTGGATGTGTCGATCCAGGCGCAGATCATCAATCTGATGCTGGATTTACAGCGTGAATTTGGCATCGCCTTCCTGTTTATTTCGCACGACATGGCGGTGGTGGAGCGCATCAGCCATCGCGTGGCGGTGATGTATCTCGGACAGATTGTGGAGATGGGACCGCGTCAGGCGGTGTTCGAACAGCCGCGCCATCCTTATACCAAAAAACTGATGGCCGCGGTGCCGGTGGCCGATCCGGCGCATCGGCACCGCGAGCGGGCGCTGATGGTCGATGAGATCCCCAGCCCGATTCGCCCGCTGGGTGATGAGCCGGAAGTGGCACCGTTACTGGAAGTGGCGCCGGGCCATTTTGTCGCCCGCCATGCCATTAGCGGCGCCTGAGCAGCAACCAACCGCGCCCTCTGTGCAGGGCGCGCAAGACAGGGACTACAGGAGAACGATAACGATGCACCATATCATGCGAAAAGGGGTTATCACTGCCGGGTTGTTGAGTTCGGCGCTGGCGCTGCCCGCCTGGGCGGCCAAAGATGCGGTGATTGCCGTGGCGTCGACCTTCACCACGCTGGATCCGTACGACGCCAACGACACGCTGTCGCAGGCGGTGGCCAAGTCTTTCTATCAGGGCCTGTTCGGCTTCGATAAAGACATGAAGCTGGTCAACGTACTGGCCGAAAGCTATCAGGCCAGTAGCGATGGGCTGACTTACACCATCAAACTGCGTCCGGGCGTGAAATTCCAGGATGGCACGGATTTCAATGCCGAAGCGGTGAAGGTCAACCTCGACCGCGCCAGCAATCCGGACAACCATCTTAAGCGCTATAACCTGTTTAAATATATCGCCACCACCGAAGTGGTCGATCCGTCCACGGTGAAAATTACCCTGAAGCAGCCGTTCTCAGCGTTTATCAACAATCTGGCGCACCCGGCTGCGGTGATGATCTCGCCAACCGCGCTGAAAAAATATGGCAAGGACATCGGTTTCCATCCGGTAGGCACCGGACCTTATACCTTTGACACCTGGAACCAGACCGACTTTGTCAAAGTGAAAAAGTGGTCGGGCTACTGGAAGCCGGGCTATCCAAAACTCGACAGCATTACCTGGCGTCCGGTGGTGGATAACAACACCCGCGCGGCCATGCTGCAAACCGGTGAGGCCAGCTTTGCCTTCCCGGTGCCGTTAGAGCAGGCCAAACTGTTGCAGGGCAATAGCAAGCTGGATGTGGTGACCACACCATCGATCATGCAGCGTTACATCAGCCTCAACGTGACGCAAAAGCCGTTCGATAACCCGAAAGTGCGCGAAGCGCTGGAGTACGCCATCAATCGCCAGGCGCTGGCTAAAGTGGCCTTTGCCGGTTACGCCACGCCAGCCACCGGCATCGTGCCGCCGCGCATTGATTTTGCCCAGAGCTATCCGGCCATCAAATACGATCCGGCCAAAGCGCGCGAGTTGCTGAAGGAAGCGGGCTACCCGAATGGTTTCGAAACCACGCTGTGGTCATCGCATAACCACAGCACCGCGCAGAAAGTGCTGCAGTTCACCCAGCAGCAGCTGGCGCAGGTGGGTGTGAAGGTGAAAGTCACGGCGATGGATGCCGGCCAGCGCGCGGCGGAAGTGGAGAGTAAAGGGCAGAAAGAGAGCGGGGTGCGCATGTTCTACACCGGCTGGTCAGCCTCCACCGGCGAAGCCGACTGGGCGCTGACGCCGCTGTTCGCCACCAGCTCGTGGCCACCGGCTATCTTCAACACCGCGTTCTACAGCAACCCGCAGGTGGATAAAGACCTGGCGGATGCGCTGAAGACCACCGATCGCGACCAGAAAGCCAGACTGTATAAAGACGCGCAGGACCGCATCTGGAACGATCACCCGTGGATTCCGCTGGTGGTGGAGCAGCTGCTGTCTGCGAACAATAAAAACCTGACCGGTTTTTACGTCATGCCCGATACCTCATTCAATTTTGATGAGGCGGATCTGAAGTAACAGACGCGGCCAGCCTTACGGGGCTGGCCGATGCTGCGCGGGATTTCGCATGCTCAACTATTTTCTTAAACGCCTGCTCGGGCTGATTCCCACGCTGCTGATTGTCGCAGTGCTGGTGTTCCTGTTCGTGCATCTGCTGCCGGGCGACCCGGCGCGCCTGATTGCCGGACCGGAAGCGGATGCCTCAGTGGTGGCGCTGGTGCGTCAGGAGCTGGGGCTCGATCAGCCGCTGATTCAGCAATTCTGGCACTTTATCCTCAATGCTTTGCAGGGTGATTTTGGTCAGTCGATGGTGTCAAAGCGGCCGGTCTCTGCCGAAATTGCCGCGCGCTTTTTTCCTACTCTGTGGCTGACGCTGAGCAGCATGGTGTGGGCGGTGCTGTTTGGCATGGCGATCGGCATCGTTTCGGCGGTATGGCGCAATCGCTGGCCGGACCGCATCGGCATGACGCTGGCGGTTTCCGGCATCTCCTTTCCGGCGTTTGCGCTGGGTATGCTGCTGATGCAGGTCTTTTCGGTGGAGCTCGGCTGGTTGCCGACGGTGGGCGCCGACAGCTGGCAGCACTACATTCTGCCGTCGATTACGCTCGGTGCCGCCGTGGCCGCGGTGATGGCGCGCTTTACCCGCGCTTCGTTCGTTGAGGTGATGCAGGAAGATTATATGCGCACCGCACGGGCCAAAGGGGTGCGCGAATCGCTGGTGGTGGTCAAACACGGGCTGCGCAATGCCATGATTCCGGTGGTCACCATGATGGGGCTGCAGTTCGGCTTTCTGCTCGGCGGCTCGATTGTGGTGGAAGTGGTGTTTAACTGGCCCGGACTGGGCCGTCTGCTGGTGGATTCGGTGGAGATGCGCGATTACCCGGTGATTCAGGCCGAGGTGCTGCTATTCTCGCTGGAGTTCATTCTGATTAACCTGATCGTCGATATGCTTTACGCGGCGATCAACCCGGCTATTCGCTACAGGTAAGGAGTCGCAATTGAAGAACTGGCGACGCGAGGCGGCATTGAAATCCCTGCCGCTGATGACGGAAAACCGGGTTCGCACGCCGTGGCGTGAATTCTGGCGGCGCTTTCGCCGTCAGCATGTGGCGCTGCTGGCGGGCGCATTTGTACTGCTGCTGATTGTGGTGGCGTTTATCGCCCCGTGGATCGCCCCGTTTGATGCGGAAAACTATTTTGACTACGACCGGCTCAACGAAGGTCCGTCGTGGATGCATCTGTTTGGCGTCGATTCACTTGGACGCGATATCTTCAGTCGGGTGCTGGTCGGCACGCGCATTTCGCTGATCGCTGGCTTCTTCTCGGTGGCGATTGGCACGGTGATCGGCACCGTGCTGGGGCTGCTGGCGGGCTATTACGAAGGCTGGTGGGATCGCATCACCATGCGCATCTGCGATGTGTTGTTTGCGTTTCCCGGCATCCTGCTGGCGATCGCGGTGGTGGCGATCATGGGCAGCGGCATGAGCAATGTGATTGTGGCGGTGGCGATTTTCAGTATTCCGGCATTTGCCCGTCTGGTGCGTGGCAATACGCTGGTGCTGAAACATCAGACCTATATCGAGTCGGCGCGCAGTATTGGTGCCTCCGACTGGACCATTATCATGCGTCACATTTTGCCCGGTACGGTATCGTCGATTGTGGTCTATTTCACCATGCGTATCGGTACCTCGATCATCACCGCCGCCAGCCTGTCCTTTCTCGGCCTGGGCGCGCAGCCGCCGACGCCGGAGTGGGGCGCGATGCTCAACGAAGCGCGCGCCGATATGGTGATTGCGCCGCACGTGGCGATCTTCCCCAGCCTGGCGATTTTTCTCACCGTGCTGGCGTTCAATCTGCTGGGCGACGGCCTGCGCGACGCGCTGGACCCGAAACTGAAGAGCTGAGGGTGAACACCGCATTGCAGTTGTAGCGGCGCGATTCATCGCGCAATAAATTGCGCCGCTACGATAACTGCAATGCCTGGCGTATGACTTTTGTTCAATCCATTGATTTTATTAACACTTCAGCGCATCAAAACGTTTCCCAGTTATCGTTACCGTGGCTCACCGCCGCGGGCAGAGCGCGGGTCGGGGCGGGCAGCACCGGTTTCACCACCCGCTCGGTTACCGCAGCAGGCGGGCGGGCGCCGGTGTTGAACCGTGCCACCGCCGATGACAGCCGGCTGGCCTGCTGCTCCAGCGATGCCGAGGCGCTGGCCGATTCCTGCACCAGCGTGGCGTTCTGCTGCGTCACGCGATCCATCTCATTCACCGCCTGGCCAATCTGGTCGATACCGCGGCTCTGCTCATCGGAAGCCGAGGCAATCTCACCCATGATATCGGTGACGCGCGTCACCGCGCTGACAATCTCCTGCATGGTATCGCCAGCGCTGCTGACCTGCTGCGAACCGAGGTCCACGCGCTGCACGGAGTTTTCAATCAGCAGTTTGATCTCTTTCGCCGCCTGCGCGCTGCGCTGGGCCAGGTTGCGCACTTCGCCCGCCACCACTGCAAAGCCGCGCCCCTGCTCACCGGCACGCGCCGCTTCTACCGCGGCGTTGAGCGCCAGAATGTTGGTCTGGAAAGCGATACCGTCGATGACGCTGGTAATGTCGGCGATTTTCTTCGAGCTGTCCGCAATGTCGCGCATGGTTTTCACCACGCCTTCCACCACGTTACCGCCTTTGTCGGCGGTGTCCGACGCGGTTTTCGCCAGCTGCGTGGCCTGACGCGCGTTGTCAGCATTCTGCTTCACGGTCGCGGTCAGCTGTTCCATGCTGGCGGCGGTCTCTTCCAGTGAGGCAGCCTGCTGTTCGGTCCGCGCCGAGAGATCGTTATTACCGTTGGCGATGGCGCTGGCGCTGCCAAAAATGGCATCCGCGCTGTCGCGCACGTTATTAATGGTACCAAGCAGCGCCTGCTGCATATGATTCAGGCTGGCGGCAATGGCCGCCATTTCACTGCGGCCTGCCACCTGCAGGCTGGCTGACAAATCGCCTTCGGCAAATCGCTCGATCTGCTGCTGCACCTGCTGCATCGGTGCCAGCAGCACGCGGCGTACCAGCGTCCATACCGCCGCCACCATCAGCACCACCACCAGCGCGATGACGGCAATCATTATTAGCACCTGCTGATAGTTGCTGTCATTTTGCAGGCTGCGCTGATTGATCAGCTGCATGTTTTCATCGCGCCACTGCTGATAAGCCTGTTCCAGTTCATCCTGCGCCTGCTGCGCATCGAGGTTGCCGTAGGCCGCGTAGTTATTGGCTTTCAGAAACACGGCGGACTGCTGCAGCAGCGCGGCAAACGCTTTGAATTTATTGTCGATCAGATCGGCGGTCGACGCACTCTGGCCGTCGATGCGCGGATAGCTTCTATACTGATTGAAGTGCTGCTGCGCCGCTTCCAGCGAGGCACCGGCTGCCAGCAGCAGCTTGTTGATCGCCGCCAGCGACTGCTCGTCGGTCTGATTTTTCAGAATACGGATCGCCACGCGGTTGATGGTGACGCGAGTTTTCACCAGCGTTTGCCAGCCGTCGCCCAGCTCGCGCTGCTGATGAGACAACTGATTGCTGGCGGTGAAATTATGTTGCCCCGCGCGCAGCGAGGAGAAAAAGAGCGAGCCGGATATGGCCTGCATGGCTGTGAATACCACCAGAATAACCACAATGGCGGTCACAATTTTCATCTTGTTGAACATGTGAGCATCTCTTAGCAAATGAGCCGGTAGTTATGTTATCGGTGGAAAAAAGCATCACTAAAGTGCGGCAGCGAAATAATTCACCGCAGTAATGGTTACGGACAGGAGGCCAGGGGATGAAACCCTTCAATTACCAGCAGGATTTTAAACAGCTCGACTTCCGTCAGCATCCGGAGCTGTATCAGGTCGGGCGCGGCGAGCAGGGGGTGCTGATGGTGGAACCTTATAAGAGCGAAATTCTGCCGCACTGGCGCTTTCGCACCGTCGAGCTGGCGCAGCAGTCATCAGAAAAAATCATGCAGCTGTTCGAGGCGTATCGCGCACAGGATGATTTTGTCGGTATGGATATGGCGCGCAAATTTATTCAGATGGGCTACACCCGCGCGCGCCGCTATAGCAATCATCAGGGCGGACGGAAATACGGTGCTGACGGCAAAGAGCTGCCGCGGACGGTAGAAAAAGAAAAGGCCGCTGCGGCGGCCGTGTTCAAAGCGTGCTGGGACCGGCTGCGCGCCGATAACGATTATCTGGCGCGCAAAAAAGCGCACCAGCAAAAGTACGGTTAAACGCGCGTGCCCCACAGGTCGTATTCGTCGGCGTGTTCGACTTTGACCCGCACCACCTCGCCGACCTTCACCTGGCGATCGCCATTCAGATAGACCGCACCGTCGATTTCCGGGGCGTCGGCCATGCTGCGGCCGACCGCGCCTTCTTCATCCACTTCATCAATGATCACCAGAATCTCGCGACCGATTTTCTCCTGCAGACGCTCTGCGGAGATCTGCTGCTGCAACTGCATGAAGCGGTCAAAACGCGCCTGCTTGACGTCGTCCGGAACCTGATCCGGCAGCTGGTTAGCCGTGGCGCCTTCAACCGGGCTGTACTGGAAGCAGCCAACGCGATCGAGGCGCGCTTCACGCAGGAAGTCGAGCAGCATCTGGAAATCTTCTTCGGTTTCGCCCGGGAAACCCACGATGAAGGTGGAACGCAGCGTCAGCTCCGGACAGATTTCACGCCAGCGTTTGATGCGCTCCAGCGTGCGCTCAACCGCGCCCGGACGCTTCATCAGCTTCAGGATACGCGGACTGGCGTGCTGCAGTGGAATATCGAGGTAAGGCAGGATTTTGCCTTCGGCCATCAGCGGGATCACATCATCCACGTGCGGATACGGATAAACGTAGTGCAGACGCACCCAGACGCCGAGTTTCGCCAGCTGCTCACACAGGCTGACCATGCTGGTTTTCACCGGCGAACCGTTCCAGAAACCGGTGCGGTGTTTAACATCGACGCCGTACGCGGAGGTGTCCTGCGAGATCACCAGCAGCTCTTTTACGCCGGCTTCCACCAGACGTTTAGCTTCATCGAGTACTGCGCCAATCGGACGGCTGTCCAGATCGCCACGCATTGACGGGATGATGCAGAAAGTGCAGCGATGGTTACAGCCTTCGGAAATTTTCAGGTAAGCGTAGTGGCGCGGCGTCAGCTTCACGCCCTGTTCCGGCACCAGGCTGAGGAACGGGTTGTGCTCGGGTTTTGGCACGTAAGTGTGCACGTGCGACAGCACCTGCTCGTAGCTGTGCGGGCCGGTGATCTCCAGCACTTTCGGATGCACTTCGCGGATCTGATCCACTTTGGCGCCGAGGCAGCCGGTGACGATCACTTTGCCGTTCTCGTTCAGCGCTTCACCAATCGCTTCCAGTGATTCCTGTACGGCACTGTCAATAAATCCACAAGTGTTAACGATGACGATCTCCGCATCATCGTAGCGTGGCACCACGTCGTAGCCTTCTGTCCGCAGCTCCGTCAGGATGCGTTCAGAGTCAACGAGGTTTTTTGGGCAGCCGAGAGAGACGAAGCCTACACGCGGCGGATTTTTGACATGGCTCATAAGGATAAAAATTCATCATAATTAAGGTGGACAGGAGCGCGATTGTACAGAGGTTGACGGGGAAAATGTATAGGCTGCGTGAGAATCTGATTGGCGGCAAAAATTGATGTTAACGCTATGCTTGCTGAGGGTAACCCACGCTCAATAGTCACTGGGTGGCGGACATCCGGGTTGTGCAAGCGGGTCGATTTTGCTTAAATATCGGGTTGGTAATTGTAAGTTATTATCGACATTACAGAATTTTAAAGCGCGCCAGCGGTGAGTTTCTCTCTGCCGGGGCTGAAGTGGATAATGTGAGAGCAGACAAATGCAAGAGATCGTCAAAGGTTTTCTGAATTTTCAACAGAATGTGTTTCCTGAAAGGAAGGATCTTTTCAAGAGTCTGGCGTCCAACCAGAATCCTAAAGCTTTATTCATCTCCTGTTCGGATAGCCGTCTGGTGCCAGAGCTGGTGACACAGTCGGAGCCGGGCCAGCTGTTTGTGATCCGTAACGCCGGTAATATCGTCCCGCCGTTTGGTCCGGAGCCGGGTGGCGTGTCAGCAACCATCGAGTATGCGGTGGTCGCGCTGGGCGTAACCGAGATTATTATTTGTGGTCACTCCAACTGTGGTGCGATGAATGCGATTGCGTCCAACGCCGATCTCGAGAGCATGCCGGCGGTTGATCACTGGCTGCACTACGCCAATGCGGCAAAAGCGGTGGTGGAAGAGCGCAACTACGAATCGGTTGAGAAACGCCTCAACGAAATGGTGAAAGAGAACGTGATTGCCCAGCTCAACAATATCAAAACGCATCCTTCCGTTTCGGTCGCGCTGCGCAAAGGCAAGCTGCGCCTGCACGGCTGGGTTTATGATATTGAAAGCGGCGGCATTATTGCCCTGACCAAAGGCGGTGAATCCTTCATTTCACTGTCGGAAAACCCGGAAACCTGCTTCGAATAATCCTGCCTGCTACAAGCCCGGCCACTGCGCCGGGCTTAATGTTTTGTAAATCCTGCATATCCTTTCTTACTGGCTGACTACCCTTAACGGCAGACTGTGAAAAGGAGAATCCCATGCGTTTATGGCGTGTTGCGCTGCTGGCTGGCGCGCTCAGCGGTTCCTTTACCGCGCTGGCGGCTGATGTCCAGGTGCAGGTGTTACAGGACAAGCTCGATCATCCGTGGTCAGTGGCGTTTCTGCCCGACCAGCAAACCCTGCTGATTACCGAACGTTCCGGACAGCTGCGCAGCTGGCAGCCGGGCCGGGGGCTATCGCAGCCGATTAGCGGCGTACCCAACGTGTGGGCCAACCGCCAGGGCGGTCTGCTGGATGTGGTGCTGGCGCCGGACTTCGCGCAAAGCCGTCGGGTGTGGCTCAGTTATACCACCGCCGATGACACCGGCCGCGCGGGCGGCGTGGTGGGTTACGGCACGCTCAGCGCAGATCTCCGTCAGCTGCAGGATTTTAAGGTGGTGCTGGAGCAAACGCCGAAACTCTCCGGCGGTGCCAACATCGGCACGCGGCTGGCGTTTGATCGCCAGGGCTATCTGTACATCGCGTTCGGCGATAACTTTGCCAGCCGCAGCGCGCAGCAACTGGACAAACTGTCGGGCAAGATTGTCCGTCTGACGCAGGACGGCAAGGTGCCGGCGGATAATCCGTTTAACCATCGTCAGGGCGCACGCGCGGAGATCTGGTCTTACGGCGTACGCAACCCGCAGGGGCTGGCGCTCAATCCATGGACGCAGCAGATGTGGGAGAGTGAACACGGCCCGCGCGGCGGCGATGAGGTGAACCTGGCGGCGAAGGGCAAAAATTATGGCTGGCCGCTGGCGACATACGGCATTGATTACAGCGGGCAGAAAGTGCCGGAAGCGCAGGGCAGCGCCGTTGCCGGCACTGAGCAACCGCTGTTTTACTGGCAGCAATCGCCGGCCATCAGCGGCATGGCGTTTTACAATAGCGCGCGCTTTCCCCAGTGGAAAAACTCGCTGTTTATCGGTGCGCTGAAAGATAAAAGTCTGATCCGTCTGCGCGTTAACGGCGAGAAAGTCGAAGAGGCGCAGCGGCTGCTGGGCGACCGTGGCGAACGCATCCGCGATGTTCGTCAGGGACCGGATGGTTATCTGTATGTGCTGACCGATGAGGCCAATGGCAAGCTGCTGAAAGTCGGGCTGGCGGAGGCCGCCAGCGCCGCGCGCGGTTGAATCAGCGCACCCAGTTACACACCTGCCAGCCGCGCTGCTGCGCTTCCTGCTGCAGCAGCGCATCCGGGTTAATCACCCATGCATGATCGGCATGCGACAGCAGCGGCAGATCGTTCATCGAATCGCTGTACGCCCAGGTGCGCTCAAAGCGTCGATCCTGCTGCAGCGCTCGCCAGTCGCTGAGTCGTGAAACTTTGCCTTCACGGTAAGTGGCGGTGCCGTAAATCTCACCGCTGTAGCGTTCATCGACCACTTCCACGCCAATCGCCAGCGCGCCGTGTACGCCCAGCCGTTCCGCAATCGGCACGGCGAGGTGATCGCCGCTGGCGGTAATAATCATTACCGTGTCGCCACGCTGCTGATGCCACTGAATGCGTTCGCGCGCGGCGGGAAAGACGCGCGGCAGGATATCGCGATGAATAAAGCGCCGCACCCAGCCTGCGACGGTGAGCGTCGCCATGCCGGTGAGCGGTGAGAGCGTGGTGCGCATGTACTCTTCAATCGACAGGCTGCCGGCGTGGTATTGCGCCATCAGCGCCTGCTCCTGACGAATGATCTCTTCCGGTGCAAACCCCTGCGAAACCAGCCAGCGCAGCCAGAGGCTGGTGCTGTCTTCACAAATCAGGGTTTCATCCAGATCGAAAACGGCTAAGTCCATCATGATTCTCCTCGGGCTGACTGGCATCAGGTTAGCGGAATTTTGTGACTGGCTTAACTGTTCTGCGAAAATTCGGAATTTCTCGCAATTTTTCCTCTGCCCTGACGCCCGCGCACTGGCAGCGCAGCGGCCTTAATGCCAGGGTTACTCTAACAAACTCTAAAAAACTTTACGGTTTGGCGGTTTTTTTCACCGGCGTGAACCGTTAGCGTTTGGTAAGACATGTCTTACCTGCACAAATCCGTGATTTTACAAGGACAATTGGGTCACGCTCATGAGAAAAACATCCCTGACTTCAGTCTGGCGGCCACTGGCGGCCAGTTCATTATTGTTGCTTTTCGTCCCTGTCACCACTCAGGCCGAGCAGGCACCGGCGGCACCGCAGATTGAGGCAAAGGCCTGGATTCTGATGGACTACAGCAGCGGCAAAGTGCTGGCAGAGTCCAATGCCGACCAGCGTCTTGATCCCGCCAGTCTGACCAAAATGATGACCAGCTACGTGGTCGGCCAGGCGCTGAAATCCGGCAAAATCACCAGTAACGACATGGTGACCATCGGCCAGGATGCCTGGGCCACCGGCAATCCTAAACTGCGCGGGTCGTCGCTGATGTTCCTCAAGCCGGGCGATCGCATCCCGGTCTCGGAACTGAATAAGGGCGTGGTGATCCAGTCGGGGAATGATGCCTGTATCGCGCTGGCGGACTATGTCGCCGGCAGTCAGGATGCCTTTATTGGCCTGATGAACAATTACGTTAAAGCCTTTGGCCTACAAAACACCCACTTCATGACGGTGCACGGTCTGGACGCCGAAGGCCAGTACAGCACTGCACGCGACATGGCGATTATCGGCCAGCGCCTGATTGCTGATGTGCCGGAAGAGTATGCGCTGAACAGCGAAAAAGAATTTACCTTTAATAATATCAAACAGATGAACCGCAACCGCCTGCTGTGGAGCAGCAACCTCAAGGTTGACGGCATCAAAACCGGACATACCTCGGGGGCGGGCAACAATCTGGTTGCTTCAGCGGTGGACGGCGATATGCGCCTGATTTCGGTGGTACTGGGCGCGCAGACCGATGCAATTCGCTTCCGCGAGAGTGAGAAGCTGCTGACGTGGGGCTTCCGTTTCTATGAAACCGTTACGCCTATTAAAGCGGATAAACCGTTTGCTCAGCAGCGCGTGTGGTTTGGCGAACACAGCCAGGTCAACCTCGGCGTGGCGAAGGATGCGGCGATCACTATCCCGAAAGGGCAGATGAAAAATCTCAAAGCCAGCTTTACCCTCAACGCACCGCAGCTGGAAGCGCCGCTGAAAAAGAATCAGGTGGTGGGCACTATCGATTTCCAGCTGGATGGCAAAACTATTGAGCAGCGTCCGCTGGTGGCGATTGAGGATGTTCCGGAAGCCGGCTTTATTGGCCGCATCTGGGATTTCATTATGATGAAATTCAACGGCTGGTTCGGTAAATGGTTCAGTTAATCTCAGGGCGGCGGGTCAGCCCGTGGCTAACCCGCCTGCCGGCTGAGTTTACCCGCGAACCCAGCCTTTTTTAATCGGCATCGCGAACAGGGCGCGGTAGAGTTGATGCGTCAGCGCCAGCATGCGCTGACCGTACAGCTGCCACGCCAGATGCGAAGCCAGACAGCCAAGCAACCCCACCAGAAAACCGCCCAGCATATCCAGCGGCCAGTGCACGCCGAGATACACGCGTGACCAGGCAATAGCGCTGCCAATCGCCAGCAAAACCACGCCGGACCACAGACGGTGCCAGAAAATAAACGCCAGCGCGAAGGTAAAAATCGTGGTGCCGTGATCGCTGGGATAGGAGTCATCAGCGGCATGTGACAGGAACTGATGACCGAAGCCAATGGCGAACGGGCGCGGGTGTGGCAGCAGCTGGCCCACGCACCAGGAGATGCTCAGCGCATAAATCAGCGCCATGCCGGTTTTCAGCACCAGCGCGCGCTGCGACTGTAGCTGATCGCGCGGTCCCCACAGCCACAGGGCGACAATCAGCAACGGTACAATAGCAATCACATCTTTGGCGATAAAGGTCGCCAGGCTGAGCAGCCACGCGGGTGAATCCGGCGTGGCGTTAATCCATAAAAAGAGGGTGTGGTTAAGAGCTTCCATCACGTTTCCTCGTCCTCGTCTTGTTTACCCAAAAAGAAATTGCGGCAAAAATCAGCAGCTGGCTGAGCCACACCCACCAGCCCGCCCACAAATTGTGGGAGAAAAAGTGCGCACCACGCATCACCTGGCCATAGCCCATCAGCAGGCCACAGGCGATACCCATTGCCAGCGCCAGCAGCGCGCGGCGTGGACGCTCCGGCCACCACAAAAAAAACAGCGCCATCAGCGCAAAGCCGCTGGAAGCATGGCCGCCCGGAAAGCACTGGCCGGGGCCACTGTTGGCCGGTACCGCCGCCAGCAGCGGAAAGCTCGCGGCGTTGCCGCCGAACAGCGCCAGATCCCACGGACAGGAGTGCGCGCTGTGCGCCTTCAGCATGCCTACCACCAGCGGCCCCATGCCAAACAGCAGGGCCACCAGCACACGCCGGGCGTCGCGCTGTAGCAGACCGCGCAGTAATAGCAGCACCGCGCCAGCGATAATCACATCCTTCATCAGCCGATGGTTAATCAGATCCAGCCAGCGGTTGTGCTGCCACGGAAAACGCCGGGTGAGCGGATCAAACCAGCGCTGGCTGATGGCGATGTCGAGGCTTTCGTGGCGCGACCACCACAGAAACGCCAGCGCCATAATTGCCAGCAAAATAAGGTTGATAGCGTAGAAGCGTGCGGACAGAGAATAAATAGCCGCGCTCCGAATCTCACTGCGGGTTGTTGGAGTGTTTAACTTTGATGAAAGTTGCATGAATATTTGCAAATAGCGAAACCAGAGTGACAGGGTGGCAAATCACGCTTAGGGAAACCTTAAGGGGGGCGCGTAGCAGGCATAAAAAAACCCGCTAGCAGAAGGCTAACGGGCTCCTCAATTTGGGGATTTCAAAGAAAAGCAGTGGCACTTATTCAGACTGCATCGCGTCCGATTAGTTCTGACGCGTGTAAAAATATTTTTAAACAGGCAAAAGCGGCCAGATGATGACGATCAGCGTCCCCGCCAGCGTCAGCAAGACGTTGGCAATGGCGTAGGTGCCGGCATAGCCGAGCGCCGGAATGCTGCTGCGCGCGGTATCGCTGATGATCTCCATGGCCGGTGCGCAGGTGCGCGCGCCCATGATGGCACCAAACAGCAGCGCGCGGTTCATGCGTAGCACGTAAGCGCCGAACAGATAGCAAATCACCACCGGTAACAGACTCACCAGCAGGCCGCTCAGCAGCATCAGCGCGCCCGCACTGCCGAGACCGTGCTGCAGCCCGCTGCCGGCGCTCAGGCCAACCCCGGCCATAAACACCATCAGGCCAAACTCTTTCACCATGGTCAGTGCGCCCTGCGGGATGTAGCCGAACGTCGGGTGGTTGGCGCGCAGAAAGCCGAGCATGATGCCGGCAAACAGCAGGCCGGCGGCGTTGCCCAGGCCAAAACTGAAGTTGCTGAACTGGAAAGTGATCATGCCGATCATCAGGCCGATGA
Source organism: Pantoea dispersa (assembly GCF_019890955.1). Lineage (NCBI taxonomy): Bacteria > Pseudomonadati > Pseudomonadota > Gammaproteobacteria > Enterobacterales > Erwiniaceae > Pantoea > Pantoea dispersa. The sequence continues at coordinate 2,633,328 of NZ_CP082346.1, read as the reverse complement.
TAAAGAAGGCGCAGAACGCCAGCAGATCGGTCATCTGGCTGTGAATAGCAATGAAGCCGATGCGATCGGCCAGGCTTTTCACCCGGCGCGCTTCGCCGCTCACCTGCAGCACATCGCCTTTGTTGAGCATAATGCTGTCGTCGATCGGCATCTCAATCTGGCTGCGGATCACCCGGTTGAGGAAGCAGCCATGATCGGTCAGTTTTAAATGGCTCAGGCGTTTATTCACCGCGTTGTGGTTTTTCACCACGATCTCTTCGGTGACGATGCGCATGTCGAGCAGATCGCGATCGAACACCTCTTTACCATTACGGAAACTGGCGTCGAGACGCGCATGGGCATCCGGATAGCCGACCAGAGAAATTTCGTCGCCGAGCTGCAAAACTGCATCACCGTCCGGACTGGCCAGAATGCCGTTACGCCGCAGGCGCTCAATGTAGCAGCCGGTCTGACGGTGAATCCCCAGCTCACGCAGGTTTTTGCCGCCGCTCCACTCAACCAGCTCCGGACCAACGCGGTAGGCGCGAATTACCGGCAGGAACACTTTACGCTGGCTGTCCGCATCCAGACCGCGCTCGCGCGCGATTTGCTGGGCGCAGGTCGGCAAATCCTGATGCTGCAGGCGCGGCAGGTAGCGTGCGCCAAAAATCAGGCTGACCAGCCCAATCAGATAGGTGAGGGCGTAACCCAGGCTGAGGTTATCCTGCATGCGACCCAGCAGCTGCGTGTCGCTGATGCTTTGCCGCAGCGTATCGCCTGCGCCCACCAGCACCGGCGTTGAGGTCATCGAGCCGGCCAGCATGCCGGCGGTGAGGCCGATATCCCAGCCAAAAAGTTTGCCGAGCGTCAGCGCAATCAGCAGGGCGCTGACCACCATGACGATCGCCAGAAAGAAATAGTTCTTACCGTCGCGGAAAAAGATGGAGAAAAAGTTGGGACCGGCTTCCACCCCGACACAAAAAATAAACAGCATAAAGCCCAGACTTAAGGCGTCAGTATTTATCGCGAAGTGTTGCTGACCCAGAATCAGCGAAACCACCAGCACACCAATAGAATTACCGAGTTGTACGGAGCCAAGGCGTAATTTACCCAGGCACAGGCCGAGGGCTAATACGACAAATAATAACAGAACGTCATTTCCGCTTAACAATTCTGCGACGTTAATGTTCACGGTTTAACTTCTTATTTACCTGTAACGGGTTGATGGGAGGGGATTTTTTCGCTATCTTGTGACGGCAGCGCACGGCCCGGTCACCGAATGTTCTTAATCTGTGACCCACATAAAGCGGCGCCATTCTAATCATAATTAACACCCTCAGCTATCAGCAGTTTTCATTCCTTCTGCCTTCAGCTGTTTCTTTTTATTTCCACGTAAGCGCATCAGGGCAGTTAAAAGTTTCAATATTGTTAACGTCAAAGTTGAGGAGAGGTATGTTGCAGCGCAATAATCGCTGGCCAGCATCGGTTCTGGGCGTGATGCTTTATACGCTGGTGTTTATTTTTGCACATCATTTTTGGTCCGCCGCCGCGACGCAGGCGGTGCGTGGACAGCCGGAACTGCTGCTGTTTCTGCTGCCGGGCATCGTGATGGCGCTGCTGCAGCCGGACAGTCCGCTGATCGGCACACTGTGGATCGCGCTGGGCGGGACGCTGCTGGGCATGATGTGGGTGTGGCTGGTGATGCCGATGACGCACAGCTTGCTGCTGGTGACGGCGTGGAGCCTGAGTGCTCTATTCTGGGCGGGGTGCGGTGCGCTGCTGGTGCGCCTGTTGCGCATTATGCTGGCGATGCGCACCAGTTGAGTGAAGCGAAGGCGGGCCCGCAGGCCCGTCAGGTCAGGCTTCGATGCCGAGGTTTTCTTTGGTCCACGCCGCAAATTCGGTGTAACCACCGATGTGCTGGTCGTCGAGGAAGATCTGCGGCACGGTAGAAACCGGTTTGCCGGCACGCGCTTCCAGGTCGGCTTTAGTGATGCCGGTCGCCTGGATATCGACGTACTGATAATTAAAATCGTCGCGCTCGCTGGTTAACTTCGTGGCTAACTCTTTTGCTCGTACGCAGTATGGGCAGCTGGAACGGCCAAAAATCACTGCAATCATTGCTTCTCTCCTTCCGCTGCTGTTTTGTGACTTGTCTCACATCACAGCGTGAATAATGCGTCACATCATGCCCGCCCATCCTGCTTAAGAAAAGCAGAAATTGCCTGTTACTCTAATGCGCGCTGTCTATACCCGGTCACAATGCCGTACTACAGTAATCGGGTATCACCTGCAGCAGAAACAGATGAACACTGAGGAGCCCTGAACCATGCGTAATCTGGCGACGTTGCCCAAACCCGTGCTACTGCTGGAAGCGCTGGGCGTGCTGGCAGTGATTGGCGCGCTGCTGCTGGTCAACGACTGGCTGGCGGCACCGGCATTCATGGCGAAAAAACCGCTGGCAACGCTGCTGTTTTTCCTCGGCATTGCGCTGATGCTGCCGGCAGCGTGGCTGATGATGTGGCGCACCGCAAAGGCGATGGCACCGCAGTTGTTCAATCACACCCACAAAAAGAAGTAACCGGAGAGGATTATGACGCCGACTATTGATTTGCTTTGCAGCCACCGTTCCATTCGCGCCTTTACTGAGCAGGGGATTGATGACGCCCAGCGCAGCGCGATTATCGCTGCGGCGCAGGCGGCCTCGACCTCCAGTTTTTTACAATGTTCCTCCATTGTGCGTATCACCGACCGCGCTCTGCGCGAGCAGCTGGTGCAGCTCACCGGCGGCCAGCCGTGGGTCAGCGCCGCAGCGGAGTTTTGGGTGTTCTGCGCCGACTTCAACCGCCACCAGCAAATCTGCCCTGAGGCTCAGCTGGGCCGAGCCGAACAGCTGCTGCTGGGTTGTGTCGATACCGCGCTGATGGCGCAGAACGCCATGGTCGCTGCGGAATCGCTCGGTTTAGGCGGCGTGTTTATTGGCGGCATTCGCAACAGCATCGCGCAGGTGACGGAGCTGCTGGGGCTGCCGAAGTTTGTGCTGCCGCTGTTTGGTTTCTGCATCGGCCATCCCGACGCGTCACCGGACGTCAAGCCGCGCATGCCGCAGGCGATGCTGGTGCATGAAAACCGCTACCAGCCGCTGGATAAAGCGGTGCTGGCGCAATATGACCAGCAAATCACCGCTTACTATCAGCAGCGCGACAGCAATCAGCGCTCGGAAACCTGGAGTGAACTGATTCAGCGTTTGATTATTAAAGAAACGCGACCGTTCATGCTGGACTACCTGCATCAGCAGGGCTGGGCAACGCGCTAAGCACAGGGACCGCTGCAATGAAGATGGCCATTCTCACCCGTGACGGCGCGCTCTACTCCTGTAAACGCCTGCGTGAAGCCGCGGAAGAGCGTGGCCATCAGGTGCAGATGATCGATCCGCTCTCCTGCTATATGAATATCAACTCCGACTCGCCGGCGGTGCACTATCGCGGTGAGGCGCTCGGCCATTTTGACGCGGTGATCCCGCGCATTGGCACCGCCACCACCTTTTACGGTACGGCGGTGCTGCGCCAGTTTGAGATGCTCGGCAGCTATCCGCTCAACGAGTCGGTGGCCATTACCCGTGCACGCGACAAGCTGCGCTCGCTGCAGTTGCTGGCGCGCGAGGGCATCGACATGCCGGTTACCGGCTTTGCCTCGTCGCCGGATGATACGCAGGATGTGATCGCCATGGTCGGCGGCGCGCCGCTGGTGGTGAAACTGGTGGAGGGGACGCAGGGGATCGGCGTGGTGCTGGCGGAAACCCGCCAGGCGGCAGAGAGCGTGATCGATGCGTTTCGCGGTCTCAATGCGCATATTCTGGTGCAGGAGTTCATCAAAGAGGCGCGCGGGCGCGACATCCGCTGCCTGGTGATTGGCGACGAAGTGGTGGCAGCGATTGAGCGGGAAGCGAAAGAGGGCGATTTCCGCTCTAATCTGCACCGCGGCGGCAGCGCCCGCGCCGTCACCATTACCGATCAGGAGCGCGAGATCGCGGTCAAAGCGGCCACGACACTGGGATTAGCCGTGGCGGGTGTGGATATTCTGCGCGCCAACCGCGGTCCGCTGGTGATGGAGGTCAATGCTTCTCCGGGGCTGGAGGGCATCGAAGGCAGCACCGGTTTAGACATTGCCGCCATGATGATCCGCTGGATTGAGCAGCACGCCTGTCCCGGTTATCGTCCGAAAACCGGGGGCTGAACCGCGCTTTTGCGCGGTTTTCGTGGCATCTGCAGCCATTTTTCCGTAAGCTAAGGCGCTTATTTATTCACCCCACAGGATACAACGATGGATTCACTGGTCGTTCCTGACATCGACATGCTGCGTCGCTGGCTGGATCAACAAAATATCACCTGGTTCGAATGCGACGCCTGTCAGGCTTTGCATCTGCCGCATATGCAGAATTTTGACGGGGTGTTTGACGCGAAAATCGACCTGGTGGATAACGTTATCCTCTTCTCGGCGCTGGCAGAAGTAAAGCCCACCGCGCTGATCCCGCTGGTTGGTGAACTGTCGCAAATCAATGCCAGTTCGCTGACGGTGAAAGCCTTTATCGATATACAGGATGACAACCTGCCGAAGCTGATTGTCTGCCAGTCAATCAGCGTAAGCGCCGGCATCACCTTGGGTCAGTTCACCCACTTCATGAAGCAGAGCGAAGAGGGGATTTCGATGGTGATCATGGAAGCGTTCGCCAATCATCTGCTGATGATGGGTGAAGACGAGGAGCGTCCGCCGAGTGTCAGCAGCCACAGCATGCTGCACTGATTTTCTCCCTCCTGCTAACTGCCGCTTTTTGCGGCAGTTTTCATTTCAGGCCCACCACTTTTTATTCTGCATTTTGCCCTTTATTGCCAGATATTAGTCGTGCTTTATGCCGCTAGTGCCAGAGTGCATAGCAGAAACATGCATAACTTATCGCAAAAAGGCGTTTTTTAAGCTGGGATCTGGCACGCAGGAATCAGGGGGGCTATTCTTGCGGGGCTGTCTGATACGTGCAACTACGGCGCAGCTATAGGTTTTTGCTATTAAACTCCCGCTGAATATTGATTCATTGTGTGGCTGTAATTTAACAGACAACGCAACGACCGGATCGCGTGTATGCAGCGTTGTGATGACCCGCTCAGGAGGAAGAAAAACATGATCAACCAGTCAAAAAAATGGTTGCCAGGTGTGGTTGCAGGTGTGCTGATGGCTGCGGCCGTGGGCGCTCAGGCAGAGGATAAAACGCTGCACGTTTATAACTGGTCCGATTATATTTCGGCCGACACCGTGCCCAATTTTGAAAAGCAGACCGGCATCAAAGTGGTCTACGACGTGTTTGACTCCAACGAAGTGCTGGAAGGCAAACTGATGGCCGGCAGCACCGGTTATGACGTGGTGGTACCGTCGTCGAGCTTCCTCGCGCGTCAGCTGCAGTCTGGTGTGTTCCAGGAGCTGGATAAGAGCAAGCTGCCTAACTATAAAAACCTCGATCCCGATCTGATGGCGAAAGTGGCCCAGCACGATCCGGGTAACAAATACGCCATTCCTTACCTGTGGGGCACCACCGGCATTGGCTATAACATCGATAAAGTCAAAGCGGCACTGGGCGCCGATGCGCCGGTTAACAGCTGGGATCTGGTACTGAAGCCGGAAAACCTGGAAAAACTGAAGAGCTGCGGCGTTTCGTTCCTCGATGCGCCAGAAGAGATTTTTGCCACCGTGCTGAACTACCTCGGCAAAGATCCGAACAGCTCTGACGCGAAAGATTACACCGGTGCGGCGACCGACCTGCTGCTGAAGCTGCGGCCGAATATCCGCTACTTCCACTCTTCGCAGTACATCAATGACCTCGCCAACGGCAACATTTGCGTTGCCATCGGCTGGTCTGGCGATATTCTGCAGGCGAAAGATCGCGCGGTGAAAGCCAACAACGGTGTCCATCTCGGTTACAGCGTACCGAAAGAGGGCGCGCTGGCATTCTTCGACATGATGGCCATTCCAAAAGACGCGAAAAATCTGGATGCGGCTTATCAGTGGCTGAACTACATCATGGATCCGAAAGTGATTGCCGACGTCTCCAACAAGATGAACTACGCCAACGGCAACAAAGCGTCGCTGCCGCTGATCAATGCGGATGTGCGCAACAATCCGGGTATCTTCCCGACGCCGGAAGCGATGGCCAAACTGTTTGTGCTCAAGGTCCAGGATCCGAAACTGGATCGTGCGCGTACCCGTGCATGGACTAAAGTAAAAAGTGGTAAGTAATTCGTTCTGAACGAATTCCCTTATCGGTAAACGACAACAGAGGCGCGGTGCTGGCCTCTGTTGTGTCATTTAGCGGCTGGCTGTGCCGCGCTATCCCGCTTAGCGCCGGAGACATGTGAGTGAACGACGCGATTCCCCGCCCCCAAAATAAAACGGCTAAGGCGTTAACGCCGCTGCTGGAAATCCGCAACCTGACGAAATCGTTTGACGGCCAGCACGCCGTGGATGATGTCAGCCTGACCATTTACAAAGGCGAAATTTTCGCACTGCTGGGCGCTTCCGGCTGTGGCAAGTCCACGCTGCTGCGGATGCTGGCCGGCTTTGAAATTCCCAGCAGCGGCCAGATTGTGCTGGATGGTCAGGATCTGTCCCACGTGCCGCCGTATCAGCGGCCCATCAACATGATGTTCCAGTCGTACGCGCTGTTTCCGCACATGACGGTGGAACAGAACATCGCTTTTGGCCTGAAGCAGGACAAACTGCCGAAAGGCGAAATCAGCAGTCGCGTGGCAGAGATGCTGGCGCTGGTGCATATGGAAGAGTATGCCAAACGTAAGCCGCACCAGCTTTCTGGCGGCCAGCGTCAGCGCGTGGCGCTGGCGCGGAGCCTGGCGAAACGTCCCAAGCTGCTGCTGCTCGACGAACCGATGGGCGCGCTGGATAAAAAACTGCGTGACCGCATGCAGCACGAAGTGGTGGATATTCTGGAGCGCGTAGGCGCTACCTGCGTGATGGTGACCCACGATCAGGAAGAAGCCATGACCATGGCGGGCCGCATCGCCATCATGAACCGCGGTAAATTTGTGCAGATCGGCGAGCCGGAAGAGATTTACGAGCACCCGACCAGCCGCTACAGCGCCGAGTTTATCGGCTCGGTGAATGTGTTTGATGGCCTGCTGCGCGAACGCCGCGACGAAGGCGTGGTGATCGACAGTCCGGGGCTGATGCATCCGCTCAAGGTGCAGACCGATGTGTCGATTGTGGACAACGTGCCGGTGCACGTGGCGCTGCGGCCGGAAAAAGTCATGCTGTGCGACGAGGTGCCGGCCGACGGCTGCAACTTTGCCGTCGGCGAAGTGGTGCACATCGCCTATCTCGGCGATCTGTCGATTTACCACGTACGGCTGCGCAGCGGCCAGATGATCAGCGCCCAGCTGCAGAATGCGCATCGCTACCGTAAAGGCGCGCCCACCTGGGGCGATGAAGTGCGCCTGTGCTGGGATGCCGACAGCTGTGTGGTCCTGACGGTTTAAGGAGGCGCTATGAGCCAGATTTCTCAACGCAGCGAGCCGGAGGTAGCGGGCACACCGCTGCAGCGCTGGGGCACACGCATGAAAATGCAGCACGGTCGCAAGCTGGTGATCGCGCTGCCTTATCTGTGGCTAATCCTGCTGTTTATGCTGCCGTTCCTCATCGTGCTGAAAATCAGTTTCGCCGATATTGCGCGCGCCATTCCGCCGTACACCGATTTGGTGACCTGGGCGGACGACCAGCTCAACCTGGTGCTCAATCTGGGCAACTACCTGACGCTGACCGACGACCCGCTGTACGCCGAAGCGTATCTCACCTCGCTGAAGGTGGCGGCGATCTCAACGGTAATCTGTCTGCTGATCGGTTATCCGCTGGCGTGGGCGGTGGCGCACAGCAAGCCCTCCATGCGCACCATCCTGCTGCTGCTGGTGATCCTGCCGTCGTGGACCTCGTTCCTGGTACGCGTCTATGCGTGGATGGGACTGCTGAACAACAACGGGATCCTCAACCGCTTTCTGATGTGGCTTGGCGTGATCGATCATCCGCTGATCATCCTGTACACCAACACGGCGGTGTATATCGGTATCGTTTACTGCTACCTGCCGTTTATGGTGCTGCCGATCTACACCGCGCTGACGCGCATTGATTATTCGCTGGTGGAGGCGTCGCTCGACCTCGGCGCGCGACCGCTGAAAACCTTCTTCAGCGTCATCGTGCCGCTGACCAAAGGCGGCATTATTGCTGGCTCAATGCTGGTATTTATCCCGGCGGTGGGCGAGTACGTGATCCCGGAACTGCTCGGCGGACCGGACAGCATCATGATTGGGCGCATTTTGTGGCAGGAGTTCTTCAACAACCGCGACTGGCCGGTGGCCTCGGCGCTGGCGGTGATCATCCTGCTGATCCTGATTCTGCCGATCGTCTGGTTCCACAAACATCAAAACCGTGAAATGGGGGAGAAGGGATGAATCAGCTACCGGTAATCCGCTCTCCGTGGCGCACCGCGATTCTGGCGCTGTGCTTCCTGTTCCTGTACGCGCCGATGCTGCTGCTGGTGGTTTACTCCTTCAACAGCTCGCAGCTGGTGACGGTATGGGAGAGCTTCTCGTTTCACTGGTATCGCGTGCTGTTCCAGGATGATGCGATGCTGGATGCGGTTGGCCTGAGCCTGACCATCGCGGCGCTGTCGGCCACCATGGCAGTGGTGCTCGGCACCATGGCGGCGGTGATTATCGTGCGCTTCGGGCGTTTTCGCGGCCACAGCGGCTTTGCTTTCATGCTCACCGCGCCGCTGGTGATGCCCGACGTGATCACCGGTTTGTCACTGCTGCTGCTGTTCGTGGCGATGGGTAACACCTTTGGCTGGCCGGGCGATCGCGGCATGCTGACCATCTGGCTGGCGCACGTCACGTTCTGTACCGCCTACGTGGCGGTGGTGATCAACTCGCGGCTGCGCGAGCTGGATCGCTCAATTGAAGAAGCGGCGATGGACCTCGGCGCTACGCCGCTGAAGGTGTTCTTCGTGATTACCGTGCCGATGATTGCCCCGGCGATCATTACCGGCTGGCTGCTGGCGTTTACTCTGTCGCTGGACGACCTGGTGATCGCCAGCTTCGTCACCGGGCCGGGCGCTACCACGCTGCCGATGGCGATCTTTGCCACGGTGCGGCGCGGCGTCAATCCGGAGATCAACGCGCTGGCCTCGCTGATTCTGTTTGTGGTCGGGCTGGTCGGCTTTATCGCCTGGCGCTTTATGGCGCACGAAGAAAAACAGCGATTGCGCGATATTCAGAAAGCAAAACGTGGCTGAGTGACGCAACATTTGCCAATATAAGCAAGGCTGACTCTGTCAGCCTTTTCTTATGGAGCGCGCGCAATGTCGGAAACGTTGAAAAACCTGGTGTTAACCTCCACGCCCGTGCCGGTGACCATTGCCGGCAGCGCCATTATCGCCACGCGCTGTATCAGCGTGCTGATGCTGGCCAATGAGCTGGGCTATGACGAAATCGCCAATTTCGTGCACCGCAGCGCGCAGGCGTGGGACTCCACGCTGATCTTTATCGCCAGCCAGCTGATTTTCCTGTTTGAACTGCGCTGTGCCTTTACCCTGATGCGCGGCAGTGATGCCGGGCGCTGGGGCTATGTGGCCACACAGATCGTGGTGCTGCTGTACATGCTGATGGCGTCGGTCGGCTGGATCTATCCGGAGATTTTCAGCATTCCCGGCGAGAATAACGCGCAGATTATCCACCACACGCTGCTGCAGAAACTGCCGGATGTGCTGGTGCTGCTGCTGCTGTTTGTGCCGGCCAGCAGCCGCGCTTTTTTCCGCAGCCGGTGATACAATCGGCCCCCGTTTTTGCTCCCGATTCTCAATACAGGCCTTTCCATGCATTGCGCGCTTTATCAGGCCGGTCGCTGTCGCTCATGTCAGTGGCTGGAAAAACCCTATCCGCAACAGCTGAGCGACAAGCAGACACAGCTGACGCAGCTGCTGGACGGCATGCCGGTCGCCGACTGGCGGCCGCCGGTTACCTCGGCGCAGCAGGGGTTTCGCAATAAAGCCAAGATGGTGGTGAGCGGCAGCGTGGAAAAACCGCTGTTCGGCGTGGTGGCGCGTGACGGCGAGCCGGTGGATCTCTGCGCCTGTCCGCTCTATCCCGCCAGCTTCGCGGCGGTATTCGACGTGCTGAAACCCTTTATCGCCCGTGCCGGTCTGACGCCGTACAACGTGGCGCGCAAACGCGGCGAGCTGAAGTTTTTGCTGCTGACGGAGAGTACCCAGGGCGGCATGATGCTGCGTTTTGTCCTGCGCTCGCACCGCAAACTGGCGCAGCTGCGCGCCGCGCTGCCGTGGCTGCAACAGCAGCTGCCGCAGTTGCAGGTGATCTCCGCCAATATTCAGCCGGTGCACATGGCGATACTGGAGGGCGAGGAGGAGATGGCGCTGACGCCTGAGCAGGCGCTGCCGGAACGCTTTAACGACGTGCCGCTGTATATCCGTCCGCAAAGTTTCTTCCAGACTAACCCGCAGGTGGCGGCTGCGCTATACGCAACGGCACGCGACTGGGTGGCGGAGCTGCCGGTGCACAGCATGTGGGATCTGTTCTGTGGCGTTGGCGGCTTTGGCCTGCACTGCGCCACGCCGCAGATGCAGCTGACCGGCATTGAAATCAGTGCGGAAGCCATCGCCTGCGCGCAGCAGTCGGCGCAGCAGCTGGGGTTAGAGCAGGTGAGTTTTGCCGCGCTGGATTCCACGCAGTTTGCCACCGGGCATACGAGCGTGCCGCAGCTGGTGCTGGTCAATCCGCCACGTCGCGGTATTGGTGCTGAACTGTGCGCCTGGCTGAGCCGCATGGCGCCGGACTACATCCTGTATTCCAGCTGCAATCCCGCCAGCATGGCGCAGGACATTGCGCGCCTGGCCGACTATGACATCAGCCGCGTGCAGCTGTTCGATATGTTCCCGCACACCGCACATTTCGAGGTGCTGACGTTACTGCGTCGTAAGGGTGGAATCGCGTAGCGCCCGGCTGCGCTGAGGACGTGCAGAACCTGGCAGGCCCGGCGCCACGCAACTCCATAATGCTTATTCCGGGAACCACTTCTGATTGATCTGCTGCCAGCGACCATTGGCTTTCAGCGCCGCCAGCGCGCTGTTCAGCTGTTGCAGCAGCGCGCTGTTGCCCTTGCGCACCGCAATGCCGAGCCCGGTGCCGAAGTAGTCGCTGTCGGTAATGTGCTCGCCGACCGTGCTCAAATCCGCATTGGCCTTCAGCCACTGATTGACGACTGCGCTGTCACCAAATACGCCGTTGAGCCGGCCATTTTTCAGGTCGAGGATTGCGTTCTGGTAGCTGTCGTAGGCCACCGCAATTACTTCCGGATGCTTCTCCAGCAGGTATTTCTGATGGGTGGTGCCGTTTTCCACGCCGATGCGTTTGCCTTTCAGCTGGCTAAAATCGCTATATTCACCTTTATGGGCGATGACGATTGCCGAATTGGCGTAGTAGGGCTGGGTAAAATCGACCTGCTTACTGCGCTCGGCGGTGATATCCATGCCGGAAATGACCGCGTCATAGCGACGGAATTTTAGCGAAGGAATCAGGCTATCAAAGGCATTGTTGGTGAAAGTGCACTCGGCCTGCATCTGCTGACACAGCGCTTTAGCGAGGTCGATATCAAAACCGACAATCTGGTTATTCTGATCGAGTGATTCGAACGGGGGATAAGTGGCTGAGGCAGCAAAGCGAATTTTCTCTGCCGCATAAGCATTCATTGCCAGCGTTGCCATCACTGCCGCAACAATCCATTTTTTCATTATAAGGCTCCTGTAAACTATGCCAGAGGCGAAACGATTTACACGATGCCAGTTAATGCATTTGTATGCAATAAATATGATTAAAAATTTATTTCGTTGCGATCTAATACAGTGAGGAAGGGCGCGGCGCTTTCCTTCGCACCGCGTCAGACGATCAGTTGCGGCGCTCAAACGCCAGCGCGCGCTTCTCGACCAGGCGCATCAGCAGCGTCAGCAGGCCGTTAACCACCAGATAAATCAGACCGGCGGCAGCATATACGGTGACGTCATAGGTGCGGCCATACAGCAGCTGGCCGTGGCCCATCACCTCCATCAGCGTGATGGTATAGGCCAGCGAAGTACTCTTGAACACCAGCACCACTTCGTTGGAGTAAGAGGAGAGGGCGCGCTTAAACGCGTACGGCAGCAGAATACGCAGCGTATCGCGGCGGCGCATGCCCAGCGCGGCGCAGGACTGCCACTGCCCGGCCGGAATGGCGCGCACCGCGCCGTAGAACAGCTGTGTGGTGTAGGCTGCGCTATTAAGCGACAGCGCCAGCATGGCACACAGCCACGGCTGCGACAGTAAATGCCAGAGCCACGGCACGTTCTGAATGCTGGGGAACTGGCCGGGACCGTAATAGATCAGGAAAATCTGCACCAGCAGCGGCGTGCCGGTAAACAGGGTGATATAGCCTTTGACCAGCCAGTTGAGCAGCGGCAGCTTCAGCGCCAGCACAATGGTGCACAGCAGCGCCAGCAGCAGCGCGGCGACCAGCGAGGCGGCCGTTAGCGTCAGGCTGGTATGCAGGCCTTTCAGTAGCTCAGGTAAATACGCCAGCATGCGTCAGGCCCCCCGCTCGAAACGCGTGGTACGTGATTCAATACGGCGCAGTACCGCCTGACTGAATAGCGTAATCACTAAATAGATCGCGGCAGCCACCAGATACCAGGTAAACGGCTCCTGGGTGCGCGTCGCAATGCTTTTGGTCTGCAGCATGAGATCGTTGACGCTAATCAGCGACACCAGCGCCGTATCCTTGAGCAGCACCAGCCACTGATTGCCGAGTCCGGGCAGCGCATGGCGCCACATCTGCGGCATAATCAGGCGGAAGAATATCGCTGACTTTTTCATGCCCAGCGCCTGGCCTGATTCCCACTGGCCGGACGGCACCGCTTTCAGCGCACCGCGCAGCGTCTGAGAGGCGTAAGCCGAATAGAGCATCGCCAGCGCAATCACGCCACACAGGAACGGGCTGACATCAAAGTTCTCAATCTGCATCTGCACCGGCAGGATGAACAGGCCCAGATTGAGCTGGAAGCCGTCCGACAGCGTCAGCAGCAGCTGCGAGGCACCGAAATAGATAAACAGCACCACCAGAATTTCCGGCAGGCCGCGAATCAGCGTCACCAGCCCGGTACCGATCCACGCCAGCGGTTTCCAGCGCAGCGATTCCCAGCCAGCAAAAATCATCGCCAGCGCGAGGCCGGCGATCAGGGCACAAACGGCAAGGCCGACGGTCATGCCGGCGGCGCTTGCGAGTGGAATCATTTCATTCATCAGAAATTACTGCTGAAACCATTTGTTGTAGATGGTTTTGTAGGTGCCGTCGGCTTTGATCTTATCCAGCGCGCCGTTGAACTTCTGCTGCAGTTCGCTGTTGCCCTGACGCACGGCGATGCCGAGACCGGTGCCGAAGTAGGCTTTGTCGGTCACTTTCTCACCCAGCGCGGCGAGGTTGGCGTTCTGCTTCAGCCACTCGTTAACCACGGCGGTATCCCCGAACACCGCATCAATACGGCCATTCTTCAGGTCGAGCACCGCATTCTGGTAGCTGTCGTAAGGCACGATGGTGATGTCGCTGTGCTTGTCAGAGAGGTATTTCTGGTGCGTAGTGCCGTTCTGCACGCCCACACGCTTGCCTTTCAGCGCCGCAACGTCCGCCAGCTTGCCTTTCTGCGCGATGAAGGTCGCAGAGTTGTCGTAATAAGGTTTGGTGAACAGCACCTGCTTTTCACGCTCTGGCGTAATATCCATGCCGGCCATCACCGCGTCAAAACGGCGGAATTTCAGGCTGGGGATCAGGCTGTCGAAGGCCTGGTTGGTAAAGGTGCAGGTCGCATCGATCTCTTTGCACAGCGCATTGGCCAGATCGACATCAAAGCCCTGGATTTTGTTGTCGGAGTCGACAAATTCAAACGGCGGATAAGACGCCTCGGTCGCGAAACGCAGGGTCTGCGCGGCAGAAGCGCTCAGGCTCAGGCTGGCAAGCAGTGCAGCAAGTACAACTTTTTTCATTAGAAGCATCCTGACTTAGTGCGAAAGATAATGAGCAAACGCGTCGGTTTGCGGCTGTGTAAAGTGGCTGGCATCGCCCTGTTCAATGATGCGACCATTCTCCATGTACACCACCTGGCTGGCGGTTTTGCGCGCCACCTCAACTTCGTGGGTCACAATCACCTGCGTGATCTGCGTCTGCGCCAGCTCACGAATGATGCTGACGATCTGCGCCGTGATCTCCGGATCAAGCGCCGCGGTCGGTTCATCAAACAGCAACACCTGCGGCTCCATCATCAGCGCGCGCGCAATTGCCACGCGCTGCTGTTGGCCACCGGAAAGGTGCAGGGGGAAGCGATCGGCGTACGGCGTCAGGCGCAGGCGTTCCAGCAGTTTATCGGCGCGCGCGCGTGCCGCATCTTTGCTGAGCCCGAGCACACGACAGGGTGCTTCAATCAGGTTCTGCATCACGCTGAGGTGCGGCCACAGGTTGTACTGCTGGAACACCATGCCGACATTCTGGCGCAGTTCGCGAATCGCGTTGTCGGACGGCGTCTGGCTGAAATCGAAGTGGTTGCCGGCAATCTGCAGGCTACCGGAACGCGGCAGCTCCAGCAGGTTGAGCACGCGCAGGAGTGAACTTTTACCCGCGCCACTCGGGCCGAGCAACACCAGCGTTTCGCCCTGTGGGCAGGCCAGGTTGATATCGAACAGCGCCTGATGGGCACCGTAAAAACAGTTGATGGCGTTTAGTTGAATACTCATGCGCAAAAAATGAATAGCAATTAGTGTCGCAAATCTTAACGTCACCAGAATAGTTATGCAATTGAGGTGGGTTAAAATTTATTAAAGAGCAATTAAACAGCAAAAGCGTAGCACAAAATCGGGCAGGGCAGCGGGGAAAGGGGCTGACGGGTAAGCGTTGGCTGTTGCGCGGAAGCTTAGCGGCGCCGCAATGGTGCGGCGCGCTAATGGTTGCGGCTGAGTGCGGAAAAAATGCGCGACTATTTTTTCTCTTCCAGCAGCTGGCTGAGCGAGCCGCCACCGGCGTGTGGCCAGTCGCCGACGTAGCGCACATCATCCACTACCCAGCAGGTGCCTTCGTGGATCATCAGCACTTCATCGCGCCAGCTTTTATCGCCGCGGCTCAGCGTCACGCGCAGCGGAATGTTACGCGCGTCGCGGTTAGGAATGCTGGAGGCGCTGGCCACGTCAGCGGCAGTGGGCCCCTGTGCCAGGCTGGAGAACAGATCGCCCTGGCGCCACGCTGCCGGTGGGTTGCTCTGGCTGCTGGCACGCAGCAGTTTCTGATACAGGTTGTCGCTCAGGTACGGGCGATATTTTGCCAGCGTGGTACTGTCCGGCAATCCCTGGGTTGGCTGGCTGACACGTAAATCGTAGAACTGCTGCGCCACGCTGTCCGGACCGCCGTCAACGCAGGGTGCGGTACGCGGCCCGTTGTCCTTGATCACCGGCTCAACGGTGGTACAGGCACTCAGCAGCAATGCAGCGGGAACAAGCAGCGCAAAGGCTTTGTTTCTCATCTCGATTTCCTTATTGTTCACTGGCAAAGCGCCATTTTTAGCATAGAGTATAGCCGTGCTTTTACGCCGTACGAGCTATCGCCTCATGAATCACCACAGGAGAGAACGATGAAATTTTCGACTACGCCAACCCTGGAAGGGCAGAGCATCACTGAATATTGCGGCGTTGTGACCGGCGAAGCGATTCTCGGTGCCAACATTTTCCGCGACTTCTTTGCCGGCATCCGCGATATCGTCGGCGGCCGCTCCGGTGCCTATGAGAAAGAGCTGCGTAAAGCGCGGCAGATCGCCTTCGAAGAGCTGGAAGAACAGGCAAAAGCGCTGGGCGCCAATGCGGTGGTTGGCATTGATATTGACTACGAAACCGTGGGCAAAGACAGCAGCATGCTGATGGTGAGCGTTACCGGTACTGCGGTGATCGTGCACTAATGCGCGCGGTGTTACTGCTGGCGATGGCGCTGCTGCTCAGCGCCTGCCAGTCGACGCTGGAAGCGCGCAACGGCTATTGGGTCGATAGCGCGCACCCGGCGCAGGGAGCCAGACCGCGCATCAAAGTGGTGGTAATCCACTACACGGCGGAGGACTTTCCCTCGTCGCTGGCGACCCTGACGGACCGCAACGTCAGCGCGCACTATCTGATTCCGCAGCAGCCGCCGCAGAAAAACGGCGCCGGGGTGATCTGGCAGCTGGTGCCTGAAAACCAGCTGGCGTGGCATGCCGGACCGAGCTTCTGGCGCGGTGCAACGCGCATTAATGACACCTCAATTGGCATCGAAATCGTCAATGACGGCTATCGCCGCACGCTGACCGGCCGGCAGTGGCAGCCGTTCACCGCCGCGCAAATCACGGCCCTGATCGCACTGGTGCGCGATATCAGCCAGCGTTACGGCATCAGTCCGGAAAATATTGTCGGGCACAGTGATATCGCGCCGCAGCGCAAGCAGGATCCCGGTCCGCTGTTTCCGTGGCAACAGCTGGCCCGGCAGGGGCTGGGAGCGTGGCCGGATGCCGCCACGGTGCAGCGCTATCTGGCTAACCAGCCGCCGGATGCCCCGGTCGAGGCTGCAACGCTACTGGCTGCGCTGCAGCGCTATGGTTATGACGTTGCCGCTGCGCAAACGCCGCAGATGCAGCGCAAACTGATTGCGGCGTTTCAGATGCATTTCCGCCCGCGTGATTACCGTGGCGAAGCCGATGCCGAGACGCTGGCCATCGCCCGTGCGCTGCTGGCGAAATACGGCGCGGCACCGTAGCCGCGCGTTGCGGCGTTACGGCTGCAGAAAGGCCTGCCAGCGCGCCACCAGCTGCTGTAATTGCTGGCGGCTGACATCCAGATGGGTGACGATGCGGGTCTGCGGACCTACGCTAAGCAGCACGTCGCCCGCCAGCATCCAGCGCTGTAGCGGTGCGACCTGCTCCGCCGGCACTTTCACGAACAGCATGTTAGTGTGCTGGCTCACCACTTCCACACCAATAGCGCTGAGCTGCGCACCGAGCCACGCGGCGTTGTCATGATCCTCCTGCAGACGCGCCACGTTGTGCTGCAGCGCGTAGAGACCGGCTGCCGCCAGAATGCCGGCCTGCCGCATGCCGCCGCCGGTCATTTTGCGCCAGCGCCGCGCCTGCTCGATATAAGCTTCATCACCACACAGCAGGGAGCCGACCGGCGTGCCCAGTCCTTTCGACAGGCAGATGGTCAGGCTATCGCAGTAGCGGGCGATATCGATCAGCTGCACGCCCTGCGCCACCACGGCATTAAAGATGCGCGCGCCGTCAATGTGCAGCGCCAGCTGGCGCTCGCGGGTAAACTGCCACGCCTGTTCAAGGTAGCTCAGCGGCAGCACTTTGCCGTGATGGGTATTTTCCAGGCTCAGCAGGCGGGTGCGGGCAAAATGCATGTCGTCCGGCTTAATGGCGGCCGCCACGTCGTGCAGCGGCAGCGTGCCGTCGGCAGCCGCGAGGATCGGCTGCGGCTGGATGCTGCCGAGCACCGCGGCACCGCCAGCCTCATATTTGTAGTTGTGCGCCTGCTGGCCGACGATGTACTCATCGCCGCGCTGGCAGTGGCACAGCAGTGCCACCAGATTGGCCTGGGTGCCGGTAGGGAAGAACAGCGCAGCCGCTTTATCGCTCAGGCGCGCCGCTTCAGCCTCCAGCGCATTGACGGTGGGATCATCGCGATAGACATCATCGCCGGTTTCGGCCGCCATCATCGCATCCAGCATCGCGGCACTCGGGCGGGTCACGGTATCACTGCGTAAATCGATCACGTTGTTCTCCTGACATAAAAAAGCGGGCTAAACGCCCGCATGATGATTAATCCGGCAAGTCTCTTCGTTTTACCGCAGCCAGTTGGTTTTCGCCAGCTCGACGATTTCATCACCGCGGCCATTCAGGATCGCGCGCAGCATGTACAGGCTGAAACCTTTAGCCTGCTCGGCTTTGATTTGCGGTGGCATCGACAGTTCTTCCTTGGCGGTGATCACGTCCACCAGCACCGGACCGTCGTGGGCGAACGCCTGTTGCAGCGCGCCATCCAGCTCCGAGGCTTTTTCCACGCGGATGCCTTTGATGCCGCAGGCGGTGGCGATGGCGGCGAAGTCCGGGTTCTCCAGATCGGTGCCGTCGGTGAGATAGCCGCCGGCTTTCATCTCCATCGCCACAAAGCCCAGCACGCTGTTATTGAAGATCACCAGCTTCACCGGCAGCTTAAGCTGCGCCAGCGAGATGAAATCGCCCATCAGCATGCTGAAGCCGCCATCGCCGCACAGCGCGACCACCTGACGCTGTTTATCGATGGCCTGTGCGCCCAGCGCCTGCGGCATGGCGTTGGCCATCGAACCGTGGTTAAACGAGCCGAGCAGACGGCGCTTGCCGTTCATTTTCAGATAGCGCGCCGCCCACACCGTTGGCGTGCCGACATCACAGGTAAAGATGGCATCATCGGCCGCGTAGTGGCTGATCTGCTGGGCCAGATACTGCGGGTGAATCGCCTGCTTATCGTTGGCGGTCGCCAGATCGTCCAGCCCTTTGCGCGCATCCGCGTAGTGCTCCAGTGCGCGATCGAGGTGATGACGGTCGCTGTGGCTGGTGAGCTGTGGCTGCAGCGCCTGTAGCGTGGCTTTGATGTCACCCACCAGCGCCATGTCGACGTGACTGTGCGCGCCGAGGCTGGCCGGATTGATATCAATCTGAATAATGCGCGCGTCCGCCGGGTAGAACGGGCGATAAGGGAACTGAGTGCCGAGCAGCACCAGCGTGTCGGCGTTCATCATGGCGTGATAGCCGGATGAGAAGCCGATCAGCCCGGTCATGCCGACATCATACGGGTTGTCGTACTCGAGGTGCTCTTTGCCGCGCATGGCGTGCACCACCGGTGCTTTCAGCGTTTCGGCCAGCTTTACTACTTCCGCATGGGCACCGGCGCAGCCGCTGCCGCACATCAGGGTGATATTTTTCGCTTCATTGAGCGTTTCTGCGAGGCGCGTCAGTTCACTGACCGACGGCACCACCTGCGGCAGCTGCGGCGGATACCATTCGCTGCGCGCGTTCTCCGGCGCCGCCTGCAGCGCCACGTCACCCGGCAGCACAATCACCGATACGCCGCGATTGAGGATGGCTTTACGCATCGCAATGCCGAGCACCTGCGGCAGCTGTTCCGGATTGGAGACCAGCTCGCAGTAATGGCTGCACTCGCGGAATAACTCATGCGGATGGGTTTCCTGAAAATAGCCGCTGCCGATTTCGCTGGAAGGAATGTGCGCGGCAATTGCCAGCACCGGAACATGGTTGCGATGGCAGTCAAACAGGCCGTTGATCAGATGCAGGTTGCCAGGGCCGCAGGAGCCGGCGCACACCGCCAGCTCACCGCTGATTTGTGCTTCCGCCCCGGCGGCAAAAGCGGCCACTTCTTCATGGCGCGTTGGCATCCATTCAATGGTGCCCATGCGGTTGAGGCTGTCGTTCAGTCCGTTGAGGGAGTCACCGGTTACGCCCCAAATGCGTTTTACGCCGGCGCTCTCCAGCGTTTTGGCCAGCAGGGCCGCCACAGTTTGCTTCATCGTTCGCTCCTTTCTGGTGTTGGCCATCCAGGCGGATGGCAAAAAACGTGTCAGAGAGAAAGCGTAGACGAAGCCGCAGCGCAGCGGGCGTGAAAAAATGCGCTGCGCGTCAGGCGGAAAACAGGGCGATGAGGATAGGTGCCAGCAGGTTCATGATAAAACCGTGCACGATGGCCGCAGGCACAATCTCCATTCCGCCGGCACGCTGCAGAATCGGCAGGGTAAAATCCATCGACGTGGCACCGCTCAGCCCGAGTGCCATACTGCGGTAGCGGTTGACCAGCACCGGAATCAGCAGCACCGCAGCCAGCTCGCGCAGCAGATCGTTAAAGAAGGCGGCGCTGCCGATCACCGGGCCGTACGCTTCGGTCATCAGAATGCCGGACAGTGAATACCAGCCGAAGCCGCTGGCCAGCGCCAGTCCGGTTGACAGCGAAACGCCGAGCAGCCACGCCGCCAGCACGCCGCCGCCCAGCGAGCCGCACAGGGATACCAGCGCTACCGTCATGCCGCGCCGGTTCAGAGTGATCTGGCGCAGCGTCATGCCGCTGCCGCGCAGCTGCACGCCCACCAGGAACAGCAGCACCACCAGCGCGATCTCGCTGAGGGTGGAGGCATGACGCAGCGGCGCCCATTGGGTTAATCCCAGCAGGAAACCGGCCAGCACCGCCACACACAGCTTGAGTGACTCCAGCACCATGTGCCAGCGCGACGGCAGATTCTGCTGGCGATGCTGCTGCCGCCACGGCCAGCGGCGATCCAGCAGCCACAGCGCCAGCAGCGAGCAGCTCAGGATGGCGCCCGCGGCAATCAGCGCGGTTTTAAACACGATCAGCAAATTGGTGCCGAGATTGTCGAGAAAGGCGAGGCTGGTACCCATAAAAAACAGAATGGCGTAAATCAGCAAACTCAGCAGGCGGTTAACGCGCTGCAACAGCGCAGGCTGATGCCACGGCAGCAAATAGCCCACCATCAGCGGCACCAGAATGATAAGCAGTCCGGTATACATGAAAAATGACGTCCTTTTTTGCGAGACGCCACGCTAATGGAAAACGCCTGAAGTGTAAACCTTTTCTCCCGCTGCCGACTTGACCAACGCAGCGCGGCGGACCATGCTCTGGCAAAGCACGGAGGGACTGCGCGATGATTCTGGAACATATCGATATACACGGCTTTCGCGGCATTAACCGGTTGTCGCTGCCGCTGACCGACACCAACCTGCTGATTGGGGAAAACGCGTGGGGTAAATCCAGTTTGCTGGATGCGCTAACGCTGCTGCTGGCACCGGCCGCTGAGCCCTATATGTTCACCGAACAGGACTTCCATTTTCCGCCCGGTGAGGTGGAAGCCCGGCGGCATAAGTTGCAGCTGGTGTTTCGCTTTCGCGCGCAGGGCGATGAGCATGAAGCGCTGTTTGCGCCGTTCTGGCAGCAGGATGATGCGGGGCGCTACCTGCGCTTCAGTACGCTGGCGACGCGCCAGGGCAGCGAAGTCAAAACCCGCTGGCGCTTTATTGATGCGCGTGGCGAGGTGCTGCCGCTGGCGGGTACCGACGCCGCGCTGGCGCAGTTGCGCGCGTACTATCCGGTGCTGCGCCTGCGTGATGCGCGCTTTGGCCGGCGGTCGCGCCATAACGACAACGACACCCAGCGGCGCGCTGATACGCTGAGCGCGCTGGCGCAGGAGATGCATAGCCTGACGCGCGATCTGGTGGCGCGGCCGCAAACCCTGAGCGACGAGCTGTTGCGCCAGGGATTGCATACCATGCAGCAGCTGATGGCGCACTATTTTCTGGTCCAGCAACCGGACACGGGCGCCGCGCGGGTTGCGCCGGAGCTGCGTGACGGCAGTCAGGGCTGGCGTTCGCTCGATCAGCTCAATCAGCTGATCGCCGGTACCGAATCGCGCAGTCGCCAGGTGATTCTGCTGCGCATGTTCTCGCTCCTGCTGCAGGCGCACGGCAACGATGCGCTGCCCGCAGGCGCGCGCCCCTTGCTGCTGGTGGAGGATCCGGAAACGCGGCTGCATCCCATCATGCTGTCGGTGGCGTGGAATCTGCTGGCGCTGATGCCGCTGCAAAAAATCGCCACCACGAACTCCGGTGAGCTGCTGTCACAGGTAGCGCTGGAGCAAATCTGCCGACTGGTGCGTGAACCCGATCGCGTGGCGGCGTGGCGTATCGGGCCGGAAGGATTAAGTGCCGAAGAGGCGCGCCGTATCGGCTTTCACATCCGCGTCAACCGTCCGTCGGCGCTGTTTGCCCGCTGCTGGTTGCTGGTTGAGGGTGAAACCGAAGTATGGATCATCAATGAGCTGGCGCGGCAGCGCGGCTACCATTTTGCCGCGGAAGGCGTGAAGGTGATTGAGTTTGCGCAGTCCGGGCTTAAGCCGCTGCTGAAATATGCGCGCCGCATGGGCATTGCCTGGCACGTGCTGACTGACGGCGACGAGGCCGGGAAAAAATATGCCGCCACTGCGCGCAGCCAGCTACAGCCGCATGAGCAGGAGAGCGACCATCTCACGCAGTTCCCGGCGCCCGACATCGAACACTTCCTTTATAAGCATGGCTTTAGTGATGTCTATCACCAGATGGCGCACCTGCCGTTAAACGTGCCAATGAACGCACGGCGTATTATTACCAAAGCCATTCATCACAGCTCGAAGCCGGAACTGGCGATTGCGGTGGCGATGGCAGCGGCCGAACGCGGGCCGCAGGCGATTCCGCCGTTGCTCGATCAGCTGTTTGGCCGCGTCATGTGGCTGGCGCGCGGTCGGGCAGAGTAAAACTGACGCGGGACGCCAAAGAAAAATGCCAGCGTCTGCGGCTGGCATTTTTTTTCGGGAGTGGTCAGAATGAGAGCAGACGCGCGCCCGTCAGGAGAGTGACGATGCTTCACAGGGCACAATCAGACTGGCATGGTTGCCTTTCGGCCCTTCATGGACATCGAACTGAACGTGCTGGCCCGCTTTCAGCGTTCTGTATCCCTCCATCTGAATCGTGGAGTAGTGTGCGAAGATATCGTCGCCGCCGCCAATCGGACAGATAAAGCCGAAGCCTTTGGCGTTGTTGAACCATTTAACAGTACCCGTCTCCATGCTTTTACTTCCCTCGCAAGACATTTTGATAAGTAGGTGAGGTCATTGAAGCTGTGAGTCGAGTTTGTTTAAAACTCAATCAGCTTGTGTAAGTAGAATGTAGAGAAACGGACCTTATCGTCAAGCAAACGGCCCTGGCGCACGGGGAGAAATTCATCAAAATTTGAGGCAGTTAACGCTATTGCAAATTTTGTGATACAGGTCGCGCATGCGCTTTCAGGACCGATTTTTGCCACAGGAAAAGCGGCTTGACAGGCGTGTTAAACTTGAGGTGAGAGCACAGAAATGTGCGCTACCGTAACGCAGAATTTCAACGGAACATTATGGCAAACACAAACGACTGGCTTAACTTTGAACATCTGGCCGAAGACAAAGTACGCGAAGGGTTAAAGCCGCCTTCAATGTATAAAGTCATTCTGAATAATGACGATTATACACCTATGGAATTTGTTATTGACGTTCTGCAAAAGTTCTTTTCTTATGATGTTGAACGTGCAACGCAACTGATGCTGAAAGTTCACTACCATGGAAAGGCAATCTGTGGTGTATTCACTGCAGAAGTGGCGGAGACCAAAGTCGCCCAGGTGAACAATTATGCGCGGGAAAATCAACATCCGTTGCTGTGTACGCTGGAAAAAGCCTGAAGCTGTCTCCATATAGGATTCAGTCCGTCAGAGCGATAATTGGGGGAGGTGCCAAATGCTCAATCAAGAACTGGAACTCAGTTTAAACATGGCTTTCGCCAGAGCGCGCGAGCACCGTCACGAGTTTATGACCGTCGAACATCTGTTGCTGGCGCTGCTCAGCAACCCGTCGGCCAGAGAGGCACTGGAAGCCTGTACGGTGGATATTGCGGCTCTGCGTCAGGAACTCGAAGCCTTCATCGAACAAACCACGCCGGTGCTGCCTGCCAGCGAAGAGGAGCGCGACACTCAGCCGACGCTCAGCTTCCAGCGTGTGCTGCAGCGTGCGGTCTTCCATGTCCAGTCATCCGGTCGCAGTGAAGTTTCCGGTGCGAACGTGCTGGTCGCCATTTTCAGCGAGCAGGAGTCGCAAGCGGCTTACCTGCTGCGCAAACACGAAGTGAGCCGCCTTGATGTGGTGAACTTCATCTCCCATGGTACGCGTAAAGACGAACCGGGCCAGCCGCAAAACAGCGCGGAAAATCCGGTTAACGAAGAGCAAGCAGGCGGGGAGGAACGTATGGAAAACTTCACCACCAATCTTAATCAGCTTGCTCGCGTCGGCGGAATTGACCCGCTGATCGGCCGCGATAAAGAGCTGGAACGGGCCATTCAGGTGCTGTGCCGTCGTCGCAAGAATAACCCGCTGCTGGTGGGCGAATCGGGCGTCGGTAAAACTGCGATTGCGGAAGGGCTCGCCTGGCGCATTGTGCAGGGCGACGTGCCGGAAGTGATGAAAGAGTGCACCATCTACTCGCTGGATATTGGTTCGCTGCTGGCCGGTACCAAATACCGCGGTGATTTTGAAAAACGTTTTAAAGCGCTGCTGAAACAGCTGGAACAGGATAACAACAGCATTCTGTTCATCGACGAGATCCACACCATTATCGGTGCCGGTGCGGCATCGGGCGGCCAGGTGGATGCGGCGAATCTGATCAAGCCGCTGCTTTCCAGCGGTAAAATCCGCGTGATGGGTTCCACGACCTATCAGGAGTTCAGCAATA
Organism: Pantoea dispersa; assembly: GCF_019890955.1. NCBI lineage: Bacteria > Pseudomonadati > Pseudomonadota > Gammaproteobacteria > Enterobacterales > Erwiniaceae > Pantoea > Pantoea dispersa. The sequence goes on along the minus strand of NZ_CP082346.1, from coordinate 2,608,847 downwards.
TCTTTGAGAAGGATCGTGCGCTGGCGCGCCGTTTCCAGAAAATTGATATTACTGAGCCATCGGTTGAAGAGACGGTACAAATTCTTAACGGGCTGAAGCCGAAGTACGAAGCGCATCACGATGTGCGCTACACCGCCAAAGCGGTACGTGCGGCGGTTGAGCTGGCGGTGAAGTACATCAATGATCGTCATCTGCCGGACAAGGCGATTGACGTGATCGATGAAGCCGGCGCGCGTGCGCGTCTGGTGCCGGTCAGCAAGCGCAAGAAAACCGTCAACGTGTCGGACATCGAATCCGTGGTGGCGCGCATCGCGCGTATTCCGGAGCAGAGCGTTTCGGCCACCGATCGCGATACGCTGAAAAATCTCGGTGACCGTCTGAAAATGCTGGTGTTTGGTCAGGACAACGCGATTGAAGCGCTGACTGAAGCCATCAAGATGAGCCGCGCGGGTCTGGGGCAGGAGCGTAAGCCAGTCGGGTCGTTCCTGTTTGCGGGTCCGACCGGGGTCGGTAAAACCGAGGTCACCGTGCAGCTGGCGAAGGCGCTGGGCATTGAACTGCTGCGCTTAGATATGTCCGAGTATATGGAGCGTCACACCGTCAGTCGTTTGATTGGTGCGCCTCCGGGCTACGTCGGCTTTGATCAGGGCGGTCTGCTGACCGATGCCGTCATCAAGCATCCGCACGCGGTGGTGCTGCTGGATGAGATCGAGAAAGCCCATCCGGATGTCTTCAACCTGCTGCTGCAGGTGATGGATAACGGAATGCTGACCGATAACAACGGTCGCAAAGCGGACTTCCGCAACGTGGTGCTGGTGATGACCACCAACGCCGGGGTGCGCGAGACCGAGCGTAAATCCATCGGCCTGATTCAGCAGGACAACAGCACCGACGCGATGGAAGAGATCAAAAAGATCTTTACGCCGGAGTTCCGTAACCGTCTCGACAACATTATCTGGTTCCGTCACCTCGACACTCAGGTGATCCATCAGGTGGTGGATAAATTTATTGTTGAGCTGCAGGCACAGCTGGATGCGAAAGGTGTGTCGCTGGAAGTCAGCGATGATGCGCGCGACTGGCTGGCCGAAAAAGGTTACGACAAAGCGATGGGCGCGCGTCCGATGGCGCGTACCGTGCAGGAAAACCTGAAGAAACCGCTGGCTAACGAGCTGCTGTTTGGCTCGCTGGTGGATGGCGGATCGGTGTCGGTTGGACTGGATAAAGAGAAAAACCAGCTCACCTACCACTTCATGAGTGCGGAAAAACGTAAAACCGAGGGCACCGTGCATTAAGCGGGTGCGCAGATAAGAAAAAGGCCGGATTAAAATCCGGCCTTTTTTTTCGCGCTTAGTTTACATCAGCAAACGCGAGGCGAGTGCAACAACTTAGCGACTACGGAAGACAATGCGGCCTTTGCTCAGGTCGTACGGGGTCAACTCGACAGTCACTTTGTCGCCCGTCAGGATGCGGATGTAGTTTTTACGCATTTTACCGGAGATATGAGCGGTAACCACGTGCCCGTTTTCAAGCTCTACGCGGAACATGGTGTTAGGTAACGTATCCAGTACGGTACCTTGCATTTCAATATTGTCTTCTTTGGCCATCGAATCCTCTGGGTGAACTACCAAACTGTTGAACCGGCAAGATAATGCCGAATTCCATGATTTATGTAAAGAAACGTTGGCTGTTTTTGCCAACGCTTCGCCGTGCGTCGCGCCGCTGCGCGTGCATTACGGATAAATTCGGGTGTTTTTGACGTCTGCGGGGGATTAGCGGGCTAAGAATCTGCAGCAATCGGCATCGGGTGCGCAACTGAAACAGCTTCGGGAACAGGGTGAGATTCCCAGCCTGGCAATTCCGGCTCGCCACAGCGAAGCGCGGACGACATACCAAACTCGCTTATTGTATCACTTTTGTCGGGAATTGTGTGCAAAACATCTGCGGGGTCGGTCAAAAAAGGGTTTGTGTTTGCCAGCAGCCGGCCTGCACCGGTTGCCACGCCAGCGTTTGCACGTATTGCAGATAATCGACGCGCGGAATTTCAACTGCGCCCAGCGAGGCGGTATGCGGATTCAGCACCTGACAATCGATCAGCCGTCCCTGATGGGCAATAAAGTGCTGTGAGAAAACCCATAGCGCGGTTTTAGAGGCATTTTCCGCCCGGCTGAACATCGACTCGCCGCAAAAAATCTGTCCGAGCGCCAGGCCATACATGCCGCCAACCAGGCGTTGATCCTGCCAGACTTCGATTGAGTGCGCATGGCCCAGCTCATACAGGCGCAGCCAGGCGCGTTTCACTTCAAAGGTGATCCAGGTGCCTTCCTGACGCCCGCTGGCACAACCTTCCACCACCTGAGCAAAGGCGTGATTCATGGTGACGCGATAGGGCGAACGGCGATGGAAGCGCGCCATGCTGCGGCTGAGATGAAACGACTCCGGCAGCAGGACCGCACGTGGATCTGGCGACCACCATAAAATCGGATCGCCGGGCGAAAACCACGGAAAAATCCCGCGCTGATAGGCATTCATCAGGCGGGCAGGGGAGAGATCGCCGCCCATGGCCAGCAGGCCGTTTGGCTCTCGCAGCGCCATCTCCGGCGGCGGGAAATTGAGCGAATCCCGGGAAAGTTGTACCAGTCTCATGGCGTCAGTCACCCTCAGGCTAAACGCATAGACTATAGCGCAAAGCGCTGCTGGAAACGCCAGTAGCGTCCCGCTTTTGAGATTAATTCGTCATGGCTGCCGGATTCGATAATCTGGCCACCGTCAAGCACACAGATGCGATCCATTTTTTCCAGTCCGCTCAGGCGATGCGTCACCATGATCAGCGTTTTTCCCTGGCTAACCTGCTGTAGCAACGTGAGAATCTGCTGCTCGGTCGCGGCATCCAGACCTTCGGTCGGCTCATCCAGCAGCCACAGATCGCCATCGTGCAGCAGCGCACGGGCGATCGCCAGCCGGCGCAGTTCACCGCCGGACAGCGGTCGGCCACCTTCACCCATCCACGCATTCAGTCCTTCGCTGTGCTGCGTCAGATGCGCCAGCCCAACCCGCTGTAATACGTCAATCAGCTGTGCATCGCTGGCCTGTGGTGCTGCCAGCAGCAGGTTAGCGCGCAGCGTCTGGCTGAACAGATGGACGCGCTGCGTGACAACGCTGATACGCTGACGCAGGCTGGCTTCGTCCCACGCCGCCAGATCAATCCCGTTCAGGCGAATCGTGCCGCGCTGCGCTTCCCAGCCGCGCGTGATCAGCGCCAGCAGGCTGGATTTCCCGCAGCCGGTCGGGCCCAGCAGCGCCAGATGTTCACCGGCTGCTAACGTCAGGGAGAAGTTGTGCAGCACCGCTTCTGGCCGCTGCGGATAGCTGAAATCGATCTGTTCCAGCATCAGGCTGAGGCCGCGCTGCGTCGCAACCGGTTGTGTCGGGAAGTGAATGGCTGGCGGTTGATCGATGATCTCCTGCACGCGCTGCGCCGCGTGCGTCACCTGGGCCAGTGGCAGAAATGCGCCGGCCACCGGTGCCAGCGCTTCGAACGCGGCCAGCGCACAAAACACAAACAGGGCAATCAGTGCACCCGGTGTGCTATTGGTGCCGACGCCGCTGGCGGCCAGCCACAGCAGCAGCGTAACGGTACTGCCGGCGATCAACGTAAGCAGGCTCTGCGCCAGCGCCTGCAGCCGGTGCTGCTGCTGCTGCGCCTGTTGCCACGCACGTTCTTCCTGATCCAGCCGCTGTCGCCACAGCGCCGCCGCGCCGTAAATCTGCAGCTCGGCCAGTCCGCTGAGCCAGTGCGTCAGTTGCAGGCGCCAGCGAGCCTGGTAACGGGCAATCTGCGCGCCTGTGCGCGCGCCGAGCCGCCAGAATAGCGGCGGCATCAGCAGCAGCGTCAGCAACATGATCGCCCCGAGCAGCAGCGCCAGTCGCATATCGAGTAGCGCCAGGCCACAGGTCACCACCACAATCACCACCGCCGCACCCAGCAGCGGAGAAATAACACGTAAATAGAGATGGTCGAGGGTATCGACATCGCTGACAAAGCGGTTCAGCAGTTCACCGTTGCGAAAGCGCGCCAGCTGCGCCGGTGCCAGCGCCATCAGCCGGCTAAAGGTAAAGACGCGCAGATGTTGCAGCACGCGGAAAGTGGCGTCGTGGCTCACCAGCCGTTCAAAATAGCGCGCGGCGGTGCGGGTGATTGCCGCGCCACGCACACCAGCTGCGGGCAGCATGTAATTGAAGCTGTACAGGCCGGCGACGCCAGCCAGCGAAGAGGCAGCAAGAAACCAGCCGGACAGCGTCAGCAAGCCGATGCTGGCGAGCAGCGTGACAATCGCCAGCACCACGCCAAGACCTAAACGCCACGGATGGCGGCGATAAAGGCGCAGGAAAGGCAGTAACGTGCGCATCAGGCAATCTCCTTCTGACGATGCTGCGCCAGCTCGCGCAGCGGGCCGGCTTCAGCGATCAGCTGTTGCCAGTGGCCCTGCTGCACCAGTTGTCCGGCCTGCATCACCCACACCTCATCCCACTGGTCGAGGGCGTGCAGCTGATGGGTAATCATTAACGTAGTTTGCTGCTGTGCGGCCTGCTGTAGCGCGCCCATCACGTGCTGCTCACTCTGGCTGTCGAGCCCGGATCCCGGTTCGTCCAGCAGCAGCAGGCGGGCCGGTTTCAGCAGCGCCCGCGCGACGGCGATGCGCTGTGCCTGCCCAACGGACAGGCCGATGCCGCCATCGCCAACTGGCGTATCCAGCCCTTGTGGCAGACGCGACAAAAATTCACTGACGCCAGCACGCTGCAGCACGGCGGTCAGCGTGGCCTCGTCCACCGGCGTGTCAGTAAGCTGGAGATTGTCACGCAGCGTCGCCGCCGGCAGCTGCGGATTTTGTCCTACCCAGGCCAGCTGCTGCTGCCAGCTGCTGCGGCTGATGTCGCGCAGTTCCTGGCCGTTAATGCACAGTGAACCCTGATAGGGCAGAAAACCGAGCAGGACATTCATCAGCGCACTTTTTCCGGCCCCGCTTTGTCCGACCAGCGCCACGCGCTGACCGGGAGTAAGGCTGAAATTCAGCGGTTGTGACAGCGCTTCGCCGGTGGCGGTCATGATCACCAGATCCTCTGCCCGAAGAGAAAGTGGCGCGTCCGCATCCAGCGTTTGTGTGGCCGCCTGCGGCGCGCGCTCGGGCGTTTCGCGCAGGAAGGTATCCAGCGCGTCTGCGCCGCCCACCGCCTGCGCTTTGGCATGGTAAAAGGTGCCAAGATCGCGCAGCGGCTGGAAAAATTCGGGGGCAAGGATCAGCGCGAGGAAACCGGCGAACAGCGTCACGCCGCTGCCGTAGTGGCCAAAATTGAGTTCACCCAGGTACGAGAAGCCGAAATAGACCGCGACCACGGCAATCGCCAGCGAGGCGAAAAACTCCAGCACCGCAGAGGAGAGAAAGGCGAGGCGCAGCACTTCCATGGTGCGCTGACGAAAATCCTGCGTAGTGGCGGCAATCGCCTGCTGCTCAGCGTCCGCGCGGTGAAACAGGCGCAGCGTTTCGCGTCCGCGCAGCCGGTCATAGAAATCGCCGCTCAGACGCGCCAGCGCAAGAAAATTACGCCGATTGGCATCGGCCGCACCCATGCCGACCAGCGCCATAAACAGCGGAATCAGCGGTGCGGTCGCCAGCAGAATCAGTCCGGCGGCCCAGTTAATCGGGAAAATGGCGATCAGGATGGCGCAGGGCACAAACACCGCCAGCGACATCTGCGGCAGATAGCGCGCGTAATACTCCTGCATCTCTTCAATCTGTTCCAGCAGCAGCGTTGCCCAGCTCCCGGCCGGTTTGCCCTGAATCCAGGCCGGACCGAGCGCGTTCAGCCGGTCCAGCACCTGTTGCCGCAGTGCACGGCGAATCGCCACGCCGGCCCTGAAGCCGGCCATCTCACGACCATAGTGCAGCGCGGCGCGCAGTGCGAAGCACAGCAGTAGTAACAGGAAATCACTCACCAGTTCAGCGCGGGGTTGCTGTTCCACCAGCAGTTTTTGCAGCAGGGAAGCCAGTAGCCAGGCCTGGGCGATGAGAATTAACGCCGCAGCAAAACCTGCCAGCGAAGCCAGTCGCAGGCTGTGTGCGCCATGATGACGTTGCTGGCGTAACCAGCGCAGCAGTTCGTGTTGCCGTGATTTGTTCATGCGAAGCCGTTTGATCACCGTGACGAGAGGCAAAATCCGACGCTAAATGCCGGACAGACGGGTGGCAGAACTGTAGCACGCAGGCGATAAAAAAGGCGACCAAAAGTGGCCGCCTCAGTGCAATTATGATCAGATAATTAACAACTTACTTATCGTTTTTAACCAGACCATCCAGATAACGTTCCGCATCCAGCGCGGCCATACAGCCGGTACCGGCAGAGGTAATGGCCTGACGATAGATGTGGTCCATCACGTCACCGGCAGCGAACACGCCCGGCACGCTGGTCTGCGTGGCGTTGCCCTGCAGGCCGGACTGCACTTTGATATAGCCGTTTTCCAGATCCAACTGGCCATCGAAAATCGCCGTGTTCGGACTATGACCGATGGCGACAAACAGGCCCGCCACTTCCAGCGAGACCGGGGCTTCACCTTTGGTTGACGAGAGTTTCAACCCGGTGACGCCCATCTGATCGCCTACCACCTCATCCAGCGCGCGGTCAGTGTGCAGCACGATGTTGCCGTTACGCACTTTCTCCATCAGGCGGTCAATCAGGATTTTCTCAGCGCGAAAGCTGTCACGACGGTGAATCAGGTGCACTTCGGAAGCGATGTTCGCCAGATAGAGCGCCTCTTCAACGGCCGTGTTACCGCCGCCGATAACCGCGACTTTTTGGTTGCGATAGAAGAAACCATCACAGGTGGCGCAGGCCGAAACCCCTTTGCCTTTGAATGCCTCTTCTGACGGCAGGCCAAGGTAGCGCGCTGAAGCACCGGTCGCGATGATCAGCGCATCCGCCGTGTATTCGCCGCTGTCGCCGGTCAGGCGGAACGGACGGTTCTGTAAATCAACCGTGTGAATATGGTCAAAGATGATTTCGGTGTTGAACTTCTCAGCATGCTCCTGCATGCGTTCCATCAGCGCAGGGCCGGTCAGATCGTGCGGGTCGCCCGGCCAGTTTTCGACTTCAGTCGTGGTGGTGAGCTGGCCGCCTTTTTCCAGTCCGGTAATCAAAACCGGGTTCAGGTTAGCGCGGGCGGCATAAACCGCTGCGGTGTAACCGGCAGGGCCGGAGCCCAGAATGAGCAGCTTACTGTGTTTGGCCGTACTCATGCGTTCCTCAGTGTGTGTCTGACAACATAGTTTTCGATTGTAGGGAAATTACTGTCGCAAAAAAAGGTTTCAGCAATTTTGTTAACAATCACTGCAAGCGGCGTAGACGATGAATGGCAATTCTGCACGCGCGCTGCGCCAAAAGGGGGCATTGCTCGGCAATTTGTGGTGCAGCTGTATAAAAATTCTCATTTAAAAACAGCAACCCAGTATGCTGTCTGGCATCTTGTACTGAATTTGGATGTTTTACTTTGACAATCGCCTGCGCTTTTGCGAAAACATTGTCAGAAGCAGAGAAAATTTAGCGGTTCGAAACAGAATTTCAGCTCTGTTTTGCGCAATTTCGCCAAATAAACTCAGCCTGACATTGGTAATGACGCATGATGTGGACAGACAGCATGCGTCATACGGATGGTCGCGTTACTGCACAGGCTTAAAGACTTCACTTCAGTAAGGCCCTGAACATTGAACGTTTTCAGGGTTTGGCAGGTAAAGGGAAGGAATTAAGAGAGACAATAATAATGGTAGACAACAAGAAACGCCCCGGAAAAGATCTGGATCGGATCGACAGAAATATTCTGAATGAACTGCAGAAAGACGGTCGTATTTCCAACGTTGAGCTTTCAAAACGTGTCGGCCTCTCGCCAACACCTTGTCTTGAACGCGTACGTCGCCTGGAACGTCAGGGTTTCATTCTGGGCTACACCGCGCAGCTGAACCCGCACTATCTCGATGCTTCACTGCTGGTATTCGTTGAGATTACTCTGAATCGCGGCGCACCGGATGTGTTTGAACAATTTAACGCTGCCGTACAAAAACTTGAGGAAACTCAAGAATGTCACCTCGTTTCCGGTGACTTTGACTACCTGTTGAAAACCCGCGTGCCGGATATGTCCGCCTACCGTAAACTGCTGGGTGAGACCTTGCTGCGCCTGCCGGGCGTCAACGACACCCGTACCTACGTGGTGATGGAAGAGGTCAAACAGAGCAATCGTCTGGTGATTAAGACCCGGTAACGCAGGGCAGGTGCAAAGCTTGCAGGATTTCGGTACACTCCTGTGAATTCATACAGGACCAGCGTCAGGCAAGCCTGGCGCTGTTGCCTTCTTAATTTACAGGCACCTGGAGAGTTCTCTTGAGCCAGGAATATACAGAAGATAAAGACGTTTCATTACAACCACTGAGCAGCGGACGTCGGCTGCTGGAAGCGTTGCTCATCCTGGTGGCCTTGTTTGCCATCTATCTGATGGTGTCGCTGGTTAGCTTTAATCCCTCCGATCCCAGCTGGTCACAAACCGCCTGGCACGAGCCGATCCACAATCTGGGCGGCAGCGTGGGCGCATGGCTGGCCGATACCCTGCTGTTTATTTTTGGTGTGATGGCCTACGCCATTCCGCCAGTAATTATTGGTCTGTGCTGGATCACCTTCCGTCAGCGCGATCGCCAGGATTACATCGACTATTTTGCGGTGGGCCTGCGGCTGATTGGCGTGCTGGCGCTGGTGGTGACTACCTGCGGACTGGCTGCGCTGAACGTGGACGATATCTGGTATTTTGCCTCCGGCGGCGTAATTGGCAGCCTGGTGAGCAATGCGATGGCGCCGTGGTTCAGCGGTGCCGGTGGCACGCTGACGCTGCTGTGCGTCTGGGCGGCGGGTATCACGCTTTATACCGGCTGGTCCTGGCTGGCGATTGCCGAGAAGATCGGCAGCGTGGTGATGGGCGTGCTGACCTTTGCCAGCAACCGCTCGCGCCATGATGAACCCTGGCAGGAAGAAGACGACTACGACGAGGCGCACCCCGACGACGCGGTTCCGCCACTGCGCGCTGCGCCGGCTCAGGACGACGAAGATGACGTACTGCTGGCTAAGCCCCGACAGGTAGCGGAACCTGTGGCTGAAGTCGCCAGCGACGATCCCCTGCTGGCGAAAGCCAGTGCGGCTACCGCGGCTACGCTGGCCGCCACCAGCGACGCCGCACGTCAGGTGCCGTCCGTCGCGGCACCTGAGCCCTCCGCACCGGCGGTAAACGTAGCTCCACAACCTGCGCCGTCACAGCTGGCTGCAGCTGCGCCGGCATCGGCATCCGTTGCCAGTGCGCCTGCGACGCCAGCTATTTCGCCAGCAGAGTCCGCGCCAGCGGCTCCTCCGTTATATCGCTTCGAAGTGCCTGCGTCACCGGCCGCCGACGCCTTCTCGCTCGCTGAAGAAGACGATGGCCCGCGCATGGGTAACTGGCAGAGTGCCGATCAGGCCGCCACACCGCTGAATACGGCAGCCGCTGCCGCACTCGGTTCAGCGACGGCCGCCGCTGCTGCCCGCTCTGCGGCTTACACGCCAGCCTTTGATGTGGTGCCGGAGCGCGATTACAACCCGCAGGTGAAACAGGGCATCGGCCCGGAACTGCCGCGTCCTAACAAGGTTAAGCTGCCAACCCGGCGTGAGCTGGCCTCATACGGTATCAAACTGCCATCGCAACGCATGGCAGAAGAGAAGGCACGTGAAGAGGCCGACCAGCAGCAGCCGGAAATCAGCGCCAGCTGGCAAGTGCCCCAGCCGCACGATGATGATAATGCTGCGCTGCAGGAAGCCCAGCTGCGCGCAGCGTTCCATTCGCAGCAGCAACAGCGGTACGGTGACAGCTGGCAGCAGCCGGCAGAGGAAGAAGATGAAGAGGCGCTGCAGCAGGCCCAGCTGGCGCAGCAGTTTGCTCAGCAGCAGCAACAGCGTTACAGCCAGCCTGAGCAGGAGAGCGCGCCGGTATTTAATCTGGATACCTCAGCCGCGTTTGATTTCTCTCCGATGAAAGATCTGGTTGATGACACGCCGAGCGAACCGTTGTTTACCATTGCCGCCACGCCAGAGCCGGACGCCCCGGCCCAGTGGCAGCAGCCAGCGGCACCTGAGTCGGCGGTACCCGCATCGCTGAGCGAGGAAACCAGCCCGTGGTCAACGCCAGACGACGAGGTTTACGCCGCGCCGGCTGAAACGCCGAAGCCTGTCGCCCCTGCGCAGGACAGTCTGTTCCACCCCTTCCTGGTACGTCACGAACAGCCACTGGAGAAACCTTCCACGCCGCTGCCGACGCTGGATCTGCTGACGTCGCCGCCAGCGGAAGAGGAGCCGGTGGATATGTTCGCACTGGAACAGACCGCGCGTCTGGTTGAAGCGCGTCTGGCGGATTACCGCGTGAAAGCCGAAGTGGTGGGCATCTCTCCAGGGCCGGTAATCACCCGCTTTGAACTGGATCTGGCACCGGGTGTCAAGGCCGCACGTATTTCTAACCTGTCGCGTGACCTGGCACGTTCGCTCTCTGCCGTTGCGGTGCGTGTGGTTGAGGTGATTCCGGGCAAGCCTTATGTCGGCCTTGAACTCCCCAATAAACATCGTCAGACCGTCTATCTGCGTGAGGTGCTGGACTGCGATAAGTTCCGCGACAACCCTTCGCCACTATCGGTGGTGCTGGGTAAAGATATCTCTGGTCAGCCCGTGGTGGCCGATCTGGCGAAGATGCCTCACCTGCTGGTGGCCGGTACCACCGGTTCCGGTAAGTCGGTTGGCGTCAACACCATGATCATCAGCATGCTGTATAAAGCCACGCCGGAAGAAGTGCGCTTTATCATGATCGACCCGAAAATGCTCGAGCTGTCAGTGTATGAGGGCATTCCCCATCTGCTGACGGAAGTGGTCACCGACATGAAAGACGCGGCCAACGCGCTGCGCTGGAGTGTGGTCGAAATGGAGCGCCGCTATAAGCTGATGTCTGCGCTGGGCGTACGTAATCTGGCCGGCTATAACGAGAAGATCGAGCAGGCGGCCGCAATGGGCCGGCCAATTCCGGACCCGTTCTGGAAACCGGGCGACAGCATGGACACCACGCCGCCGGTGCTGGAAAAACTGCCGTACATTGTGGTGCTGGTTGATGAGTTCGCTGACCTGATGATGGCGGTGGGCAAGAAGGTCGAAGAGCTGATCGCGCGCCTGGCACAGAAAGCCCGTGCGGCAGGTATTCACCTGGTGCTGGCTACCCAGCGTCCGTCGGTGGATGTGATTACTGGCCTGATTAAGGCCAACATTCCGACGCGCATCGCCTTTACTGTGTCCAGTAAAATTGACTCGCGTACCATTCTCGATCAGGGCGGTGCAGAATCCCTGCTGGGTATGGGTGACATGCTCTATATGCCACCTAACTCCTCCATGCCGGTACGTGTTCACGGCGCCTTTGTGCGAGACCAGGAAGTGCATGCGGTCGTGCAGGACTGGAAAGCGCGTGGGCGACCGCAGTACATCGACAGCATTACCGCCGGTGAAGAGAGTGAAAGCGGTGGTGGCGGCCTGGACGGCGATGAAGAGCTGGATCCGCTGTTTGACCAGGCGGTGGCGTTTGTGGTGGAGAAACGCCGCGCGTCGATCTCCGGCGTGCAGCGCCAGTTCCGTATCGGCTACAACCGCGCGGCGCGGATTATCGAACAGATGGAGGCGCAGGGCATTGTTTCGGAGCCGGGCCACAACGGTAACCGTGAAGTGCTGTCACCGCCACCTCACGAAATGTAAGACTTTTCTCCGCAGTGTTATACCGGGCCAGTGTAAACTGGCCCGTTGTTTATCTGTGGTCCGATCCCCATATCATTGGGAGCTTTCGGCTTTTTCTCCTGTCGAACTGACGGAGCGGCGACTACGGTTAATGCAGTAAGTGTCAGGAAACCATGAATAAGGAATCGTATCAGATGAAATTTCGCGTTATTGCCTGTGGCCTGCTGGCCGGTTTTGTTGCTTCTTCTGCCCTGGCGGATGCTTCCAGCGATCTGCAGCAGCGCCTTAATAAAGTGAACAGCTTCCATGCCAGCTTCAGTCAGAAGGTAACTGATGGTAACGGTGCAAATGTGCAGGACGGCGAAGGCGAACTGTGGGTGAAACGTCCGAGCCTGTTTAACTGGCACATGACCGCGCCGGACGAAAGCGTGATTATCTCCGACGGTAAAAATCTGTGGTTCTATAATCCTTTTGTGGAACAGGCGAGCGTTAGCCTGCTGCAGAATGCCACCAGCAACACGCCGTTTATGCTGATTGCGCGTAACCAGCCCTCTGACTGGCAGCAGTACAACATTAAGCAGCAGGGGGATAATTTTGAGCTGACGCCTAAAAGCAGCGATGGCAACCTGAAACAGTTCACCATCAATGTCACTTCCGCAGGTACCATCAATCAGTTCAGCGCGATTGAGCAGGATGGACAGCGCAGCAGCTATCAGCTGAAGAGCCAGAAAAATGGCGCTATCAGCCCGGATAAATTCACCTTTACGCCGCCAAAAGGGGTAACGGTGGACGATCAACGTCAGTGAGGTGAGGGTGAGTAACCTGTCGCTGGATTTTGCACCGTCAAATGAGTTCAGACCGCTGGCTGCGCGTATGCGGCCAGCGACGCTGCAGCAATATATTGGTCAGCAGCATCTGCTCGCGCCCGGTAAACCGTTGCCGCGCGCTATTGAGGCAGGTCAGCTGCACTCCATGATCTTATGGGGACCGCCGGGTACCGGTAAAACCACGCTGGCGGAGATCATTGCGCATTACGGCAAAGCTGATGTCGAACGCATTTCAGCGGTGACTTCCGGCGTTAAAGAGATCCGCGAGGCCATTGAGCGCGCGCGGCAGAACCGCCAGGTGGGGCGTCGCACTATTCTGTTTGTTGATGAGGTGCATCGCTTCAACAAGAGCCAGCAGGATGCGTTTCTGCCACACATTGAAGACGGCACCATCACCTTCATTGGCGCAACCACGGAAAATCCCTCCTTTGAACTGAACTCGGCACTGCTGTCGCGCGCGCGCGTTTATCTGCTTAAATCGCTGACCAGCGCAGATATTGAACAGGTGCTGGATCAGGCGATGCAGGATAAAACACGCGGTTACGGCGACAGCGATATTCTGTTACCGGACAATACCCGGCGCATGATCGCTGAACTGGTCAATGGTGATGCACGACGCGCACTGAATACGCTGGAAATGATGGCCGATATGGCTGAGCTAAATGCGCAGGGACAGCGGGAGCTAACGCCACAGCTGCTGAATGAAGTGTCGGGTGAACGCGCGGCGCGTTTCGATAACAAAGGCGACCGCTTTTACGATCTCATCTCGGCACTGCACAAATCGGTTCGCGGTTCAGCCCCGGATGCGGCGCTTTACTGGTACGCGCGCATCATCACTGCCGGTGGCGATCCGCTGTACGTGGCGCGGCGACTGCTGGCGATTGCTTCGGAAGATGTCGGTAATGCCGATCCGCGTGCGATGCAGGTAGCAATTGCCGCATGGGATTGTTTTACCCGCGTCGGGCCTGCGGAAGGGGAACGTGCAATTGCCCAGGCAATTGTTTATCTGGCCTGCGCGCCAAAAAGCAATGCTGTTTATACCGCCTTCAAAGCGGCGATGCGTGATGCGCGTGAGTTCCCGGATTACGATGTGCCGGAACATCTGCGCAATGCACCGACGAAGCTGATGAAAGAGATGGGCCTTGGCAAAGAGTACCGTTACGCGCATGACGAACCCAATGCCTATGCGGCCGGCGAGGTGTTTTTCCCGCCGGAAATGGCGCAGACGCGCTACTATCAACCCACCAATCGTGGCCTTGAAAGCAAGATCGGTGAAAAACTCGCCTGGCTTGCTGAACAGGATCAAAATAGCCCGATAAAACGCTACCGCTGATAAACGCGTTACGGTAAGGTGAGCAAGGATTTCAATGCATTCCAGTGGAATGCATCCCTCCATTCGTTCAATCAACCTTTATTACACAGGATAAGCATGCTCGATCCCAATCTGCTGCGTAATGAGCCAGACGCAGTCGCAGAAAAACTGGCACGCCGGGGATTTAAACTGGATGTGGATACGCTGCGCTCCCTCGAAGAGCGTCGTAAGGTGTTGCAGGTAGAAACTGAAAACCTGCAGGCTGAGCGTAACTCCCGCTCCAAATCCATCGGTCAGGCCAAAGCACGTGGGGAAGATATCGAGCCGCTGCGTCAGGAAGTGAACGCGCTGGGCGAACGCCTGGATGCGGCGAAAGCAGAGCTGGATACCCTGCAGAACGAAATTCGTGACTTTGCGCTTGCGCTGCCGAACCTGCCGGCCGACGAAGTGCCGCTGGGTAAAGATGACAGCGAAAACCAGGAAGTGAGCCGCTGGGGCCAGCCGCGCCAGTTTGATTTCCCGGTGAAAGACCATGTTGAGCTGGGTGAAGCGGTCAAAGGGCTGGATTTCGCCTCGGCGGTGAAACTGACCGGTTCGCGCTTTATCGTGATGCAGGGCCAGATTGCCCGTCTGCATCGCGCGCTGAGCCAGTTCATGATCGATCTGCACAGCCAGCAGCACGGTTATCTGGAAACCTACGTGCCGTATCTGGTGAACCACGAGACGCTGTACGGTACCGGTCAGTTACCAAAATTTGGTGAGGATCTGTTCCACACCAAACCGCTGGGCGAAGAAGCAGGCAGCAGTAACTATGCGCTGATCCCGACCGCCGAAGTGCCGCTGACTAACCTGGTGCGCGATGAGATCGTTGAAGAGGAATCTCTGCCGATCAAACTCACTGCCCACACGCCTTGCTTCCGTTCCGAAGCCGGTTCTTACGGACGCGATACGCGCGGTTTGATCCGTATGCACCAGTTCGACAAAGTGGAGATGGTGCAGATCGTCGCACCGGAAACCTCCATGGACGCGCTGGAAGAGCTGGTCGGTCATGCGGAGAAAGTGCTGCAGCTGCTGAACCTGCCGTACCGTAAAGTGCTGCTGTGCACCGGTGACATGGGCTTTGGCTCAGCCAAAACCTATGACCTGGAAGTCTGGCTGCCGGCACAGGACACCTACCGTGAAATCTCCTCCTGCTCGAATATGTGGGATTTCCAGGCGCGCCGCATGCAGGCTCGCTGCCGCAGCAAAACGGACAAAAAACCGCGTCTGGTGCACACGCTGAATGGTTCAGGCCTGGCGGTGGGGCGTACGCTGGTGGCCGTGCTGGAAAACTATCAGCAGGCAGATGGTCGCATTGCGGTGCCGGACGTGCTGCGCCCGTATATGGGCGGGCTGGAATATATCGGCTAACAGGCATTCATGCACTAACCCGGCTCAGGCCGGGTTTTTTATTTCTTAAGCGCGTCAGTCATTATTTTTTAACCGGAATTAATCAGAAATAAACGTTATCGTCATGGCTTCGCGTCAAACTATCAAAAATGTATAAATTCATGTAGATAGATTCAGGCATAAGACCTTTCTCAAGTCCTGTAACCCGCTGAAGATAAAAATAATAAATTGTTCAGCAGCAAAATGTGCGGCGCTGTTTTTTTGCACATTGACTTTGCCATCGCCAATGGCAAACTGCGCGCAAATCTGTTCATTTCTTTTGGTTTTATTCCTTATGTCAACCTGGTCACGCCCCGTCCTGCTGCTGCTTTGCGGCTTAATGCTGATGACGGTGTCTATTGCTGTGCTTAATACGCTGGTGCCGCTGTGGCTCACCCATGATCAACTGCCGACCTGGCAGGTGGGCATGGCGAGCTCTGCTTATTACACTGGTAACTTACTGGGCACCTTGCTGGCGGGCTGGTTGATTAATCGCTATGGCTTTAACCGCTGCTTTTACCTTGCCAGCTTACTGTTTGCGCTGGCAACCATGGGCATGGTGCTGCTGGACGGCTTTTACAGCTGGACGCTGCTGCGCTTCACCGCGGGCGTAGGCTGTGCACTGATTTGGGTGGTGGTTGAGAGTGCACTATTGTGCAGCGGTACCGTGCGCAATCGCGGTCAGCTGCTGGCCGCTTACATGATCATCTACTACCTCGGCACCGTTGCCGGTCAGCTGCTGGTGAGCCGTGTCTCGACAGAGTTGCTGCATGTCATTCCCTGGGTGAGCGCGCTGATCGTCTGTGCCGTGCTGCCCGTGGTGTTTGTGCAGGTCAACGCCGGTGCGGCTACTGAAGAAGCTTCAACCGGGCGTATCTGGAGCATGCTGCGCCGCCGCAGTTCGCGGTTAGGTATCAACGGCTGCATTATCTCCGGTATCGTGCTCGGTTCGCTTTACGGCCTGATGCCGCTTTATCTTTCGCATCAGGGCATGAGCGATGCCACCGTGGGTTACTGGATGGCGCTGCTGGTCAGTGCCGGGATTGTTGGTCAGTGGCCGGTAGGACGTCTTGCCGACCGCTTTGGTCGCCTGATGGTGCTGCGCGTGCAGGTGTTCGTGGTGATACTGGGTGCGATTGCTATGCTGAGCGGAACGGCAATGGCACCGGCACTGTTTGTGCTGGGGCTGGCTGGCTTTACGCTTTATCCGGTAGCGATGTCCTGGGCGTGTGAAACGGTGGCGCATCATGAACTGGTGGCGATGAATCAGGCGCTGCTGTTCAGTTATACCGTTGGCAGTCTGGTCGGGCCGGGGATGACCGCGATGCTGATGCAGAACTATTCCGATCGCCTGCTGTTTGTGATGATTGCGGTGGTGGCGCTGGTCTATCTGGTGATGCTGCTGCGTAAAGCCGATCAGCACGCAACACCGGTGGCGCATGCCTGATGGCGGTGCTTAAACGGGACATTCGCAACCTGTCGCAAATGTCCCGACGGTAACGCCTCTGTGTCTTGCCGGCGAGGCTTTAGCTACACTCCAACGGTCTTAATACATGACGTTATGGCCGTAACCGGCAAGAATATTTTTCACCCGCTCCATGGTCTCTTTCGTTGGCGGCTTTACGCCTTCCAGCTTGTACTCTTCACCCATCGCAATCCATTTGTGCTTGCCGAGTTCGTGATAAGGCAGCAGCTCGATCTTTTCAATGTTACTCATGTCTTTAGTAAATTTACCAAGGCGATGCACCGAATCGTCATCGTCCGAATAACCCGGCACCACCACATAGCGAATCCAGGTCCTTTTACCGCGCTTTTGCAGATAGCGGGCGAAATCCAGCGTGCGGTGGTTTGACACGCCGACCAGAATCTCATGGATATCGTCATTGATTTGCTTGAGGTCGAGCATTACCAGATCGGTCGCATCAAGCAGTTCATCGATCACCGGATCGTAACGACGCACAAAGCCGTTGGTGTCGAGGCAGGTATGGATGCCCTCGGCCTGGCAGGCGCGGAACCAGTCGCGCACAAATTCAGCCTGCAGAATGGCTTCACCGCCGGAGGCCGTCACGCCGCCACCAGACGCATTCATAAAGTGGCGATACGACAGCACATCCCTCATTAGCTCATCGACGGTAATTTCCTTACCGCCGTGAGTGTCCCAGGTATCGCGGTTGTGGCAGTACAGGCAGCGCATCAGGCAGCCCTGGAAGAAGGTGATAAAACGGATGCCTGGACCGTCAACGGTGCCGCAGGATTCAAACGAGTGGATACGACCGATGGTTGACATTGCGATGTATTCTCCGGTTCAGCCTGGCGCGCAGGCGGCACAATCTGTGTTGTGCTCTGGGGATGTAAGTCGGTTTTGCCAGACTGCCTGCAAAAGCAGACTGGCAAAACAGGCTTGTGGAGAAAAGGCTCCCGCAGGAGCCTTTCGATTACAGTGAGGAGGATTACAGCGACTGAGTAAAGGTACGGGTAATCACATCCTGCTGCTGCTCTTTCGTCAGCGAGTTGAAACGTACGGCATAACCGGAAACGCGGATGGTCAGCTGTGGATATTTCTCAGGGTGCTCCATGGCATCCAGCAGCATTTCACGGTTCATGACGTTGACGTTCAGGTGCTGGCCGCCCTCGATACTGGCTTCGTGGTGGAAGTAACCATCCATCAGGCCAGCAAGGTTGGTTTTACGCACGTTATCATCTTTGCCCAGCGCATTCGGTACGATAGAGAAGGTATAAGAAATACCGTCTTTGGCGTAGGCAAATGGCAGTTTGGCCACGGAAGTCAGTGAAGCGACAGCACCTTTCTGGTCACGGCCATGCATTGGGTTGGCACCTGGTCCAAATGGCGCACCGGAGCGACGACCATCCGGCGTGTTACCGGTTTTCTTACCGTATACCACGTTGGAGGTGATGGTCAGTACCGACTGCGTTGGCACCGCATTACGGTAGGTCTGCAGTTTCTGAATTTTCTTCATGAAACGTTCAACCAGGTCACAGGCCAGATCATCCACGCGCGGGTCGTTGTTACCGAACTGCGGATATTCACCTTCAATTTCGAAGTCCACTGCCAGACCATCGGCGTCACGTACGGGTTTCACTTTGGCATATTTAATCGCTGAAAGTGAGTCCGCGGCGACAGACAGGCCGGCGATACCACACGCCATGGTACGGTAAACGTCACGATCGTGCAGCGCCATCAGCGCGGCTTCATAACTGTACTTATCATGCATGTAGTGGATGATGTTGAGTGACGTGACGTACTGTTTTGCCAGCCAGTCCATGAAGTGGTCCAGACGCGCCATCACGGTGTCATAATCCAGCACATCGTCAGTGATTGGCGCTTCTTTCGGGCCGACCTGCATTTTCAGCTTCTCGTCCACACCGCCGTTGATTGCGTACAGCAGTGTTTTTGCCAGGTTGGCACGTGCGCCGAAGAACTGCATTTGTTTACCGACAATCATCGGGCTCACGCAGCAGGCGATGGCGTAGTCATCATTGTCAAAGTCCGGACGCATCAGGTCATCGTTCTCATACTGCAGCGATGAGGTGTCGATGGAGACTTTTGCCGCATATTTTTTGAAGTTAACCGGCAGCTTCTCAGACCACAGGATGGTCATGTTTGGTTCCGGTGATGGACCCATGGTGTACAGCGTGTTCAGGAAGCGGAAGGTGCTTTTCGTCACCAGCGTACGACCGTCAACGCCCATACCAGCCAGTGATTCAGTGGCCCAGATTGGGTCGCCAGAGAACAGTTCATCGTATTCCGGCGTACGCAGGAAGCGCACCATACGCAGTTTCATCACCAGATGGTCAATCAGCTCCTGTGCCTGCTCCTCGCTCAGTTTACCGGCTTTGATATCGCGCTCGATGTAAACGTCAAGGAAGGTGGACACGCGACCAAACGACATCGCGGCACCGTTCTGTGATTTCACTGCTGCGAGGTAACCGAAGTAGGTCCACTGTACTGCTTCCTGCGCGGTGGTGGCTGGCAGAGAGATATCAAAGCCATATTTGGCTGCCATCTCTTTGATCTGGCCCAGTGCGCGGTGCTGTTCAGAAATCTCTTCACGCAGGCGAATGGTGGCTTCGAGATCAACGCCATTTTCCATGTCACTCTGCAGTGAGTTGAACTGAGCCACTTTGTCTTTCATCAGGAAGTCGATGCCGTACAGCGCGACGCGACGGTAGTCACCGATAATACGACCGCGGCCATACGCATCTGGCAGACCGGTCAGCACGCCGGATTTACGGCAGCGCAGGATATCCGGGGTGTAAACGTCAAACACGCCCTGGTTGTGGGTTTTGCGGTAATCGGTGAAAACTTTCTTCAGCGCCGGGTCCAGCTCGCGGCCGTAAACTTTACAGGAGCCTTCCACCATTTTGATGCCGCCAAACGGGATAATGGCGCGTTTCAGCGGGGCTTCAGTCTGCAGACCAACGATGGTTTCCAGCGATTTGTTAATATAGCCCGCATCGTGTGAGGTGATGGTAGACGCTAAATCAGTGTCGAAATCAACCGGTGCATGGGTACGGTTTTCAATTTTGATGCCTTCCAGCACGCTGTCCCACAGTTTGGTGGTGGCTGGCGTCGCGCCGGCGAGGAATGCTTCGTCACCTTCATACGGCGTGTAGTTTTTTTGGATGAAGTCACGGACGTTGACGCTGTTCTGCCATTCACCGGCGCTAAATCCTTCCCAGGCTGACGCCATTTTTTCATTCAGTTCGGACATGATATACCTGCCTTATTTAGGGAGACTGTAACGTATGGCGCGCTGCTCAGCACGCCCGTACTTAATGACTCAGTGCGCGGACTCACCGTCGCGCAGATAGATAACCCAATAGGTCAACCCGACTAACAGACCGCCGCCAATGATGTTGCCGATGGTTACGGGAATCAGGTTATTAACAATAAAATCGCCAATGCCCAGTGCAGGAAATTGCGCCGCGCTGGCACCGGTCATCTGCCAGAATTCCGGGCTGGCAAAATCGCGAATCATGATGGCCATCGGGATCAGGAACATATTGGCGATGCTATGCTCAAAGCCGCTGGCTACGAACATCGCAACCGGTAAAATCATCGCCACCATTTTGTCGAGCAGGCTGCGGCCGGAGTAGCTCATCCACACCGCCAGACACACCATCAGGTTAGCCAGTGTACCGAGGCTTACCGCTTCGATAAACGTATGATGCATTTTGTGGTCGGCGGTCTGTAAGACATTCAATCCCCAGGCACCATTTGCGACCATATGCTCACCGGCCAGCCAAATCAGCGCCACAAAAAACAGCGCGCCGCACAGATTGCCAACGTAGACATTGAGCCAGTGACGACCCAGTTGCAGCCAGGTAATGCGTCCGCTGGCTTTTGCCACCACGATCAGCACCGTTGAAGTAAACAAATCAGCGCCGCAGACCACTACCAGCATCAAACCCAGTGAGAAGCAGATGCCACCGATTAATTTAGCCATGCCGTACGGCATAGTGCCGCTGCCGGTGGTGGCGGTGATATAAAACACAAAGGCAATGGAAATAAAGACGCCAGCAGTGATAGCCAGAAAGAAGGTGGTTAAGGGATGTTTCGTCGCTTTATAGACACCGGCATCTTCTGCGACTTTTGCCATCGCCGCCGGTAATAATGAATTAAAAGGGTTGTCAGCTTTCACACTAACGCTCTCCAGAAATTGTCTGTAAAGATACTAACAAAGGAGTATAGGTCAGGAGTTGATGTGGATCATATTTGCCGAAATGGCAGGGTTAAGCAAAGCCGCAAAACGACCAGAAAATCAATTAAGTTATTGAAATTTATTCAATAAATAATTTTTAATTTATGCAAAATAAGTTGAAGGTGCGGCAGGCTTAAGGGCTGTTTTGTTAAATACTGTTTATCAATGATAGTGAATTGTTATTTATTATTTTCTGCGCCCGATGAATTTTCAGCGGCATAAAAAAAGGGCACTGGATACTGCCAGTGCCCGTTAATTTTCAGGCTATTTCGTCACAGACAAAATGCGCCGATTTATTTCGCAGACCAGTAACGACGTTTTGCCGCCTGTAATTTTTCATACGCGGCCAGCAGTGCCTGATGCGCCGGGAACGCGTGCAGATCGCGGTCAACCACCTGCAGACCGTAGAATGGTGCCTCACCGCTGATGGCAGCCGAAGCGGCGTCGACGGCGGCTTCGCCATACATGCGCACAAACGCGCGATGATACTGCAGCGGATCGCGATCTTCTTCCATCGCCAGCAGCAGCAGAGTCTGCAAGCAGCGATAGTAGTTGGCACGCTCAGGGCTGAAGATCGACTGGTTGAATTCCATGGTCCATTCCGTCCAGATCAACGCCTGATCCAGATCGCCACCGGCCAGCGCCAGCATCGCTTTCAGCTCGCCAATACGCAGCGTGAACCAGCCGTTGTCTTTGCCGGTCGCCAGCCCCAGCAGTTCACGCACGCGGGTGAAGTCATCATGACCTTCTTCATCCAGCTGTTCGATCAGAGCCAGATACTCCTCGGGTTGCCACTGGGTTGCCGGCAGGGACAACAGCGTTTCACGCAGTGATGCTCCCATGTTGTTATTCGCCAGCAGCAGGTCTTCGGCAGGGTAAATATCAGACATGCCCGGTACGATAATGCGGCAGGCGTAAACGTCCAGATGTTCGTAGTCGGCGATATACACTTCTTTATCTTCCGCACGGAAGATCGCCATCAGCGTATCGAACTCTTCATGGGTGGCGCCGGCAAAGCTCCAGTCGACAAAGGGATAGTCGGCATCGTCTTTGAACATATCCCAGGAGATCAGACCGCTGGAATCAATGAAGTGGGTTTCAAGGTTAGCGTGTTCGGCCACTTCTTCATCATCGAAGGTGGGCGGGGTAAACACGTCGAGATCTTTCAGGCCGCGGCCCTGCAGCAGTTCGGTGACGGTACGTTCCAGCGCGACACCAAAGTCCGGATGGGCACCAAAAGAGGCAAAGCAGGTGCCGTTAGCCGGATTGAACAGCACCACACAGATCACCGGATAGTTGCCGCCCAGCGAAGCGTCATAGGAGAAAATCGGGAAACCTTCCGCTTCAAGACGATTGATAGCCTCCACCACGCCAGGATAGCGCTGCATCACCGCTTCAGGAATTTCCGGCAGGCTGATGGATTCCGCGATAATGCGGTTTTTAATATGGCGCTCAAACACTTCGGATAAGCCCTGTACGCGCGCTTCATTGGCGGTGTTGCCAGCGGACATGCCGTTAGACACATACAGGTTGCCGATGATGTTCATCGGAATGTACACGGTTTGCTGATCGGACTGGCGGGTAAATGGCAGGCCGCAAATACCGCGATCGGCATTACCAGACTGCAGATCCACCAGATCGGAGGCGCTCAGGCTCTGTTCCGGATCGTAAAACTTACGCAGGCGTGCATCCAGAATGCCTTCCGGCAGGCGGTCATCGTCGGTCAGCGGGAACCATTTCTCGTTCGGGTAGTGCACGAAGTCGCCGTTAGCGATGGTTTCGCCCAGCCAGAAATCGGCAAAGAAGTAGTTGGTTGAGAGGCGCTCAAAATATTCGCCCAGCGCTGAGGCCAGCGCCGCTTTTTTACTGGCGCCTTTACCGTTAGTAAAACAGAGCGGGCAGTCGCGGTCGCGAATGTGCACTGACCAGACGTGCGGCACCGGGTTCAGCCAGGAAGCTTCTTCAATGTTGAAACCCAGATCCTGCAGTTTCTGCTGGAAGCGTGCGATGGAGTCTTCCAGTGCGGCGTCTTTACCTGGAATAAACGTTTGCGTCATGGTGGCGCTCTCTCAAGTCGATGGTTGGGCGTAAAGCGCGCAATAATACGGGTTTTGCGCCTGCTTCGCTATTGCTCCGCCAAATTTCTCAACGCATTGTTACGGCTTTTTCGCGCTCTGGCAGCTGTCTGATTTTACTTCACCGCACTGCCTCACAAAATTCCGTGGCTTATTACATTTGTGACATAAGCTGCGGTGGAGCGGGCTCTGGAAATGTGATCGCTGCCGGATAAATGATTGCAGCCATCCGGAGGCAATGATAAAACCGATGGGGTATTCATAACCGTTCGATATGACAATGGTGAGGGGAAATGGCGCAGGTTTATAATTTTAGCTCCGGACCGGCAATGCTGCCGGTGGAAGTGCTTCGTCGTGCAGAACAAGAACTGACAAACTGGCATGGCTTAGGCACCTCGGTGATGGAAATCAGTCACCGCAGCAAAGAGTTTATTGAAGTCGCGGAAGCGGCGGAGCAGGATTTTCGCGATCTGCTGAAAATCCCGGCCAACTACAAAGTATTATTCTGCCATGGCGGCGCGCGTGCGCAGTTCGCGGCAATCCCGGGCAATCTGCTGGGCGATGCCAGCCGCGCGGATTACATCGACGGCGGCTACTGGGCGCACAGTGCTATTAAAGAAGCAGAAAAATTCTGCTCGCCGAACGCCATTGACATCAAAACCACCCGTGAGGGTAAACGCGCACTGTTACCGATGCGTGAATGGCAGCTCAGCGATGATGCGGCTTATGTGCATTTCTGCCCGAATGAAACCATCGACGGGATTGCCATCGATGAAGAGCCAGACTTCGGCGATAAAGTGGTGGTGGCCGATCTCTCTTCGACCATCCTGTCCCGCCCGCTCGACATCAGCCGCTACGGCGTGATTTATGCCGGCGCGCAGAAGAATATCGGTCCCGCTGGCCTGACGCTGGTGGTAGTGCGTGATGACCTGCTGGGCAAAGCGCAGCGCTGGGTGCCCTCCATTCTCGACTACAAAGTGCTGGCCGAAAACGATTCGATGTTTAACACGCCGCCGACGTTTGCCTGGTATCTCTCCGGCCTGGTGTTCAAATGGCTGAAAGAGAAGGGCGGTGTAGCGGAGATGGACAAGGTTAATCAGGCGAAAGCCGATCTGCTGTACGGCGTGATTGATAGCAGCAGCTTCTACCGTAACGACGTCGCCAGTGAAAACCGTTCCCGGATGAACGTGCCTTTCCAGCTGGCCGATGCTGCGCTGGATAAGGTGTTTCTTGAAGAATCACTGAAGGCGGGCCTGCATGCGCTGAAGGGGCACCGTGTGGTTGGCGGTATGCGTGCCTCGATCTACAATGCGATGCCGCTGGAAGGCGTTAAGGCGCTGACCGAATTCATGGTCGACTTCGAACGTCGTCACGGTTAATTATCTACTTTAGTGCCAGCCTGCCCGGCTGGCATCAGACCCTGTCACTGGACAGGGTCTCGTATTTCTGGAGATTTGGTTTCACATGCAGGACTCCCTGACTTTACAGCCGATTGCCCGCGTTGATGGCACGGTAAACTTACCGGGCTCAAAAAGCGTATCAAACCGCGCCCTGTTACTGGCTGCACTGGCGAACGGCACCACGCGCCTGACCAACCTGCTCGACAGCGATGATGTTAAACACATGCTTAATGCGCTGCAGGCGCTGGGTGTCAGCTATACCCTGTCAGCCGATCGCACCGTGTGTGAAGTGGTCGGCAATGGTGGACCGCTGCGTGCCGAACAGCCGCTGGAATTGTTCCTGGGCAATGCCGGAACCGCGATGCGTCCGCTGGCGGCCGCACTGTGCCTCGGTGAGCAGTCGGTAGTACTGACCGGCGAACCGCGCATGAAAGAGCGTCCTATCGGCCATCTGGTCGATGCGTTACGGCAGGGCGGCGCGCGCATTGATTACCTCGAACAAACCGACTATCCGCCGCTGCGTTTGAACGGCGGATTTACCGGCGGCGAAGTCAGTGTCGATGGCAGCGTTTCCAGCCAGTTTCTGACGGCGCTGCTGATGACCGCGCCGCTGGCACACAACGACACCACGATCACTATTAAAGGCGAGCTGGTTTCCAAACCCTACATTGATATCACTCTGCACCTGATGCGTTGCTTTGGCGTGGACGTTGAGAATCAGCACTACCAGCGCTTTGTGGTGAAAGGTCAGCAGCAGTATCAGTCGCCGGGTGATTATCTGGTGGAAGGCGATGCGTCGTCAGCGTCCTATTTCCTTGCCGCTGCGGCAATTCGCGGCGGTACGGTGCGGGTTACCGGCATTGGCCGCAACAGTGTGCAGGGCGACATCCGTTTTGCCGATGTGCTGGAGAAGATGGGAGCAGTGATTGAGTGGGGCGACGATTATATTGCCTGCACGCGCGGTGCGCTGAACGCCATTGATATGGACATGAACCATATTCCGGATGCGGCAATGACAATCGCTACCACCGCGCTATTTGCCGAAGGCACCACGCTGATGCGCAACATCTATAACTGGCGCGTAAAGGAGACCGATCGCCTGGCGGCCATGGCGACCGAGTTGCGTAAAGTTGGTGCGGAAGTGGAAGAGGGGCACGATTTTATTCGCGTCACACCGCCTGCGCAGTTACAGCACGCCGATATCGGCACGTACAACGATCACCGTATGGCGATGTGTTTCTCGCTGGTTGCGCTGTCCGACACGCCGGTAACCATTCTCGATCCCGGCTGTACGGCAAAAACCTTCCCGGATTACTTCCAGCAGTTGGCAAAAATCAGCCACGCATCCTAATCCGCCCGCCCGGTACCGCCGTGCCGGGCTTCTGAACCCTCTGCTGGCCTCACTGGCGGGAAATTGTTCTGAAACTGTCGAAATTTCTGGCGCTGTCTACGCTAAAGGGTAACCAAGCGGACGCGGGCAGCGTATAATGCCGCGCAATCCAGACAGCCAAGAAGGCTGATCATCAGCACGCAGCAACAGGAGAGAACAATGACGGCAATCGCCCCGGTAATTACCATTGATGGCCCAAGCGGCGCGGGTAAAGGGACTTTATGTAAAGCGATGGCGGAGTCGTTGCAGTGGCACCTGCTGGATTCAGGGGCTATTTATCGCGTACTGGCTCTGGCCGCGCTGCATCATCAGGTGGATATCGAGTCGGAAGAAGCGCTGGTGCCCATGGCGGCGCACCTTGACGTGCGTTTTCTGTCGGTAGACGGTGAAATGCAGGTAGTGCTGGAAGGTGAGGATGTCACCGGCGAAATCCGCACCCAGGAAGTGAGCAATACGGCGTCGCGCGTGGCGGCATTTCCACGCGTGCGTGAAGCCTTGCTGCGCCGACAGCGTGCTTTCCGCGAGGAGCCGGGTTTAATCGCCGATGGACGTGATATGGGCACCGTGGTTTTCCCGGACGCGCCCGTTAAAATTTTCCTCGATGCCAGCTCCGAAGAGCGTGCGCATCGCCGTATGCTACAGTTGCAGGAAAAGGGCTTTAGTGTTAACTTTGATCGCCTTTTATCCGAGATAAAGGAACGCGACGACCGCGATCGTAACCGCGCCATCGCGCCTTTAGTGCCAGCCGCTGATGCTCTGGTGCTGGATTCAACCAGCATGACCATTGAGCAAGTGATTGAAAAGGCACTAGATTATGCCCGCCAGAAGCTGGGCATTTAATCTTTTCGGCGACCGAATTGTAGTAACCCTGTGCCAGGGAAGCGGTGCAGGGCATGTGAAACAACCCCATCCGACAATGACGTCAGGTGGACGTTAAATTGAAGAATCCTAAGATTATCAATATGACTGAATCTTTTGCTCAACTCTTTGAAGAGTCCCTGAAAGAAATCGAAACCCGTCCGGGTTCCATCGTTCGTGGCGTCGTTGTTGCTATCGACAAAGACGTCGTGCTGGTTGATGCGGGTCTGAAATCTGAATCTGCTATCCCTGCAGAACAGTTCAAGAACGCAGCCGGCGAACTGGAAATCCAGGTGGGCGACGAAGTTGACGTTGCTCTGGATGCAGTAGAAGACGGCTTCGGTGAAACCCTGCTGTCCCGTGAGAAAGCTAAACGTCACGAAGCTTGGATCACGCTGGAAAAAGCTTACGAAGACGCTGAAACTGTTACCGGTGTTATCAACGGCAAAGTTAAAGGTGGCTTCACAGTTGAGCTGAACGGTATTCGTGCGTTCCTGCCAGGTTCACTGGTTGACGTTCGTCCGGTCCGCGACACTCTGCACCTGGAAGGCAAAGAGCTTGAATTCAAAGTAATCAAGCTTGATCAGAAGCGTAACAACGTCGTGGTTTCTCGCCGCGCGGTTATCGAATCTGAAAACAGCGCTGAGCGCGATCAGCTGCTGGAAAACCTGCAGGAAGGCATGGAAGTCAAAGGTATCGTTAAGAACCTCACTGACTACGGCGCATTCGTTGACCTGGGTGGCGTTGACGGTCTGCTGCACATCACCGATATGGCGTGGAAGCGCGTTAAGCATCCAAGCGAAATCGTCAACGTGGGCGACGAAATCACTGTTAAAGTGCTGAAGTTCGACCGCGAGCGTACTCGTGTATCTCTGGGCCTGAAACAGCTGGGCGAAGATCCATGGGTTGCTATCGCTAAGCGTTATCCGGAAGGTACCAAACTGACCGGTCGCGTGACCAACCTGACTGACTACGGCTGCTTCGTTGAAATCGAAGAAGGCGTTGAAGGCCTGGTACACGTGTCTGAAATGGACTGGACCAACAAAAACATCCACCCATCTAAAGTTGTCAACGTAGGTGATGTGGTTGAAGTTATGGTTCTGGACATCGACGAAGAGCGTCGTCGTATCTCCCTGGGTCTGAAGCAGTGCAAATCTAACCCATGGCAGCAGTTCGCAGAGACCCACAACAAAGGCGATCGCGTTGAAGGTAAAATCAAGTCAATCACTGACTTCGGTATCTTCATCGGCCTGGACGGTGGCATCGACGGTCTGGTTCACCTGTCTGACATCTCCTGGAACGCGACTGGCGAAGAAGCCGTTCGTGAGTACAAGAAAGGCGACGAAATCGCTGCCGTTGTACTGCAGGTTGACGCAGAGCGTGAGCGTATTTCTCTGGGCGTGAAGCAGCTGGCTGAAGATCCATTCAACAACTACATCACCCTGAACAAGAAAGGCGCAATCGTGACGGGTAAAGTCACTGCAGTTGACGCTAAAGGTGCTACAGTAGAATTAGCTGACGGCGTAGAAGGTTACCTGCGCGCTTCTGAAGCTTCTCTGGACCGCATCGAAGACGCCACTCAGGTTCTGAGCGTAGGTGACGACGTTGAAGCGAAATTCACCGGCGTTGACCGTAAGAACCGCGTTGTGAGCCTGTCTGTTCGTGCTAAAGACCAGGCTGACGAGAAAGAAGCTATCAACACTGTTAACACCAAACAGGAAGATGGCAACTTCTCTAACGCAATGGCTGAAGCGTTCAAAGCGGCTAAAGGCGAGTAATCGACCCGAAGCACCGGACGGTGAAAATCGTCCGGTTTCGGTAAAAGCTGTCATACCTTTCCAAACAGGGATTAACCGGAGGTTACATGACCAAGTCAGAACTGATTGAAAGACTTGCTGGCCAGCATACTCATATCCCGGCGAAAGTCGTTGAGGATGCGGTCAAAGAGATGCTCGAGCACATGGCCACTACGCTGGCCCAGGGCGAGCGCATTGAAATCCGGGGATTCGGCAGCTTTTCTTTGCACTACCGCGCACCGCGCACTGGTCGTAACCCGAAAACGGGTGACAAAGTGGAACTGGAAGGTAAATACGTTCCCCACTTCAAGCCAGGCAAAGAATTGCGTGACCGTGCAAATATCTACGGCTAAGCCGTTACCGAACGATAAAAACGACACCTGCAGGTGTCGTTTTTTTTTGCCTCGCATTCAGGTTTGCGATCATGCTTCCATGTTGCTGTTCATTTCCTGCAACCACCATAAACTGCGCGTAATCCCTCTCTGAAATCGACATTTAGCCGCATGATTTTGCCTCTGCCAGCGCGCACAATCTGCGGCAATGACAGAAGAGGGCGTGCGCGTGACAATAACAGTGGTAGCCAGAATGATGCTCCTCGCGGCGCTGCCGCTGGGTATGCTGCCGCACATCCCTGCTTACAGCACCATTGTGCTGCTGTTAATAAGCGCACTGTTGCTGGCGTGTACATCAGTAATGCTTTTGCGCTACGCCGGACTGGGCTTGCTGCTGTTGAGCTGGGCACTGATCGAGGCGCGTCAGACGGTCGATACCCTCGAGCAACTGACCGTGGCACCGGTGGCGGCCACGCTTCAGATAACTGCAGTGAATCCCGCGAAGAACCAGCTCACGGCGCAGATAATCCGGACAGGTGACCGCTACGTCTTTCCACCGTTGTTTGTCACGCTGCGTAATGTCAGCGATGAGGTCGCCTGGTGTGCGGGACAGCGCTGGCAGATGCAGCTGCGGCTACGCGCGGTGCACGCCCGGCTCAACGAGGGCGAATTTGATCTGCAGCGTTTTGCCATTGCTAACCACAGCGCGCTGCAGGGGCGTATTGTCAGCCAGCAGGCTGAGTCTCTGCGCTGCAGCTGGCGGACGCGTTTTATCGATCATCATCTGGCGCGTTTCACCGGGTTAACGCAGCCCGCAATAATACAGGCACTGGCCTTTGGCGTGCGTGACGCGATGACCCCGGCCCAGCGAGCCTTGCTGCGCGAAACCGGTACCGCGCACCTGATGGCCATCTCCGGCATGCATATCGCGCTGGCGGCCAGCGTAGGCTGGCTACTGGCGCGCGTCATCCAGTTAGTGTTACCTGCCAGGCAAATCGGCTATCTGATGCCGCTGCTGATCAGCGGGTTAACAGCGGCAGCTTATTGCTGGATCTCCGGCAGTCATCCGCCGGCACAGCGCGCGATGCTGGCGTTAACGCTGTGGCTGGCGACGCGTATAGCTGGCTGGCAGCTGAGCAACTGGCAGGTGTGGACGCTCTGCGTAGGGAGTTTGTTATGGCTTGATCCGTTGACGGTGCTGTCTGAGAGCTTCTGGCTGTCGGCGCTGGCCGTGGCGATGCTGATACTGTGGTTTCAGTGGTTTCCTCTGTCGCCACGTTTCCGCCAGCCGCGCCGCTGGCTCATGCTTCGACTGCTGCACCTGCAATTGGGCATGATGATTCTGATGGCGCCGCTGCAGATCTTTCTGTTCCACGGGCTCAGCCTGAGCGCGCTAGTGGCCAACCTGCTGGCAGTGCCGGTGGTGTCGCTGATTACCGTGCCGTTGATTCTGCTGGCGATGCTGTTGCCGCTGCCTGCAATCGCCATTCCGCTATGGCAGCTGGCCGACCTGTCGGTCAGCCTGGTGATGCAGGGGCTGGCGTGGCTGCCCGCCGGCTGGTGGCGCTGGAGCGATACGCTGCCGGCGGTGCTGCTGCTTTGGGCCGGGCTGGCGCTGTGGCGCAGCGGCTTGCTCGCGAAGGCGCTGATGCCCTGCTGCGCGCTGTTGCTCTTGCTGTGGCTCTGGCGCAGCAATGCCCAGCAGGACGACTGGCAGATTGACATGGTCGATGTCGGACATGGTCTGGCGGTGGCGATCAGCCAGGGAAATGAGGTGATGCTGTATGACAGCGGACCCGGCTGGGCAGAGGACAATGCTGGCGGGCGGGTTTTGTTACCCTGGCTGCACTACACCGGGCGCCAACTGCAAGGGGTGATCCTGAGCCACAAGCATCTCGATCACCGTGGTGGATTAGCCGCGCTGCAACAGGCGCAGCCTGGTCTGCGGGTACGCAGCGCGCTCGGCGAGCCCGGGCATCTGCCGTGCTATCGCGGCCAGCAGTGGCAGTGGGGGCGTTTGCACTTTCACGCGCTATGGCCGCCGCGCGCGCAGACCGCCGGGCAAAATAACGACTCCTGCGTGGTGCGCGTGGATGATGGCCAGTTCAGCCTGTTACTGACCGGGGACATCGAGCTGGAGGCGGAGCGCAAGCTGGTCGCCCTCGAAAAACACGGTTTAAAATCCACTGTTATCCAGGTGCCCCATCAT
This sequence comes from Pantoea dispersa, assembly GCF_019890955.1. Classification (NCBI taxonomy): domain Bacteria; kingdom Pseudomonadati; phylum Pseudomonadota; class Gammaproteobacteria; order Enterobacterales; family Erwiniaceae; genus Pantoea; species Pantoea dispersa. Next base: position 2,577,677 of record NZ_CP082346.1, on the reverse strand, counting down.
GGCAGCCGGAGCTCCTCCGGCCCTTTACTGTTACGGAGTGTTGCCGGGCAGGCGGCGCTGGCCTCGCTGGCGCGCTATAACGCCTGGCGTATGCCCGCCGTCGCCGTGGTCCAGCGTTACCGCGAGCAGGGCTATCGCTGGTATGACACTGCGCAATCAGGCCAGATTCACATCGCGATACGGCAGGGTCGCTGGCAGATTAAGGGGTTAAGAGAGCAAATAATCCCCCGCTGGTATCATCAGTGGTTTGGCGTCAAACGCGATTCCAGGTAGAATGAGCGGCTATTTCAAACAGCGTGAATAAATAATGCATCAAGACAAAGACCTCTCAACGTGGCAGACATTTCGCCGACTCTGGCCGATGATTGCACCGCACAAGGCTGGCCTGATTGTGTCCGCCGTGGCGCTGATACTCAATGCGGCAGGCGACACCCTAATGCTCTCCCTGTTGAAACCTTTACTGGATGATGGTTTCGGCAAAGCCGACAAATCCGTTCTGCTGTGGATGCCGCTGGCGGTCATCGGCCTGATGCTGATCCGCGGCGTAACCAGTTATATCTCCAGTTACTGCATCTCATGGGTCTCCGGCAATGTGGTGATGAACATGCGCCGTCGCCTGTTCGGCCACATGATGGGCATGCCGGTTGCATTCTTTGACCAGCAGTCTACCGGTACGCTGCTGTCGCGGATTACCTACGATTCTGAACAGGTGGCCTCTTCCTCCTCCAGCGCGCTGGTGACGGTGGTACGCGAAGGCGCATCGATCATTGGCCTATTCATCATGATGTTTTACTACAGCTGGCAGCTGTCACTGATTTTGATCCTGCTGGCGCCGCTGGTCTCTTTTGCCATCCGCACCGTATCCAAGCGTTTCCGCAGCATCAGTAAAAATATGCAGAACACCATGGGGCAGGTGACCACCAGTGCTGAGCAGATGCTGAAAGGGCATAAAGAAGTACTGATTTTTGGCGGACAGGAAGTTGAAGCTGAGCGTTTCTCGCAGGTGAGCAATAAAATGCGCCAGCAGGGCATGAAACTGGTCTCGGCCTCTTCGATTTCCGATCCGGTGATCCAGCTGATCGCATCGCTGGCGCTGGCTTTTGTACTGTATGCGGCCAGCTTCCCGAGCGTGATGGATACCCTGACTGCCGGTACCATTACCGTGGTGTTCTCGTCGATGATCGCCCTGATGCGCCCGCTGAAATCGCTGACCAACGTCAATGCCCAGTTCCAGCGCGGCATGGCAGCCTGTCAGACGCTGTTCACTATTCTGGATAGCGAGCAGGAGATCGACAACGGCAAGCGCGAAATCACGCGTGCAAAAGGGGATGTTGAATTCCGCAACGTGACCTTTACCTATCCGGGCCGCGACATTCCGGCGCTGCGTGATATTAATCTCACGCTGCCCGCGGGTAAAACCGTGGCGCTGGTGGGCCGTTCCGGCTCGGGTAAATCCACCATGGCCAGCCTGCTGACGCGTTTTTACGATATCAACGAGGGCGAGATTCTGCTGGATGGCCACGACCTGCGGGAATATACCCTGCGATCGCTGCGTAATCAGGTGGCGCTGGTCTCGCAGAATGTCCATCTGTTCAACGACACCATCGCCAATAACATTGCTTATGCACGCAACGGTGAATACACCCGCGAGCAAATCGAGCAGGCGGCGACCATGGCGCACGCCATGGACTTCATCAACAAGATGGATAACGGTCTCGATACGGTCATTGGTGAAAACGGCGTGCTGCTGTCTGGCGGCCAGCGTCAGCGTATCGCCATTGCCCGTGCGCTGCTGCGTGACTGCCCGATTTTGATTCTCGATGAAGCCACTTCGGCGCTGGATACCGAATCCGAACGCGCCATCCAGTCGGCGCTGGATGAGCTGCAGAAGAACCGCACGTCGCTGGTGATTGCGCACCGTCTCTCCACCATTGAAAAAGCCGACGAAATCGTGGTGGTCGAGGATGGGCGTATCGTAGAGCGCGGCACCCATGAGGTGCTGCTGGCGCAGAAAGGCGCTTACGCGCAGCTGCACAAACTGCAGTTCGGTCAATGATTGAACGTATCTGGAGCGGACGCTCGCCGCTGTGGCTGCTGTTGTGGCCGCTGAGTCTGCTGTATGGCGCTATCACCTGGCTGATTCGCCTGAGCTATCGGCGCGGCTGGCGTACCCGCTGGCGCGCGCCCTGTCCGGTCATTGTCGTTGGCAACCTGACCGCGGGCGGCAACGGTAAAACACCGCTGGTGATTTGGCTGGTGCAGGCGCTGCAACAGCAGGGGCTGCGTCCGGGTGTAGTGTCGCGCGGTTACGGCGGTAAGGCGGAACGCTATCCGCTGCTGGTCAATCAGGATAGCGCGACGGAACAGGCTGGTGATGAACCGGTGCTGATCGCCCAGCGCACCCAGGTGCCGGTGGCAGTGGCACCGCAGCGCCGGCTGGCAATCGAGGCCCTGCTGGCGGCGCATCCGCTGGATGTGATTGTGACGGATGATGGCCTGCAGCACTATGCGTTAGAGCGCGATCGCGAAATCGTGGTGGTGGATGGCGTGCGTCGCTTTGGTAACGGCTGGTGGCTACCGGCCGGACCGATGCGTGAACGCGCATCGCGACTGGCGCAGGTTGATGCCGTGGTAGTCAACGGGGGCAGCGCACAGGCTGGCGAGATCGTCATGACGCTGCAGCCGGGTCTGGCGGTCAATCTGCTGACCGGCGAACAGGCTGCGCTGACGCAGCTGCCGCCAATTGTCGCGATGGCCGGCATCGGTCATCCACCGCGTTTCTTCAATACGCTGCAGCAGCAGGGCGTGCAGCCGGTGGCAGAGATTGCCTTTGCCGATCACCACGCTTATAGCGAAGAAGAGTTACGCAGCCTGACTCAGGATGCACAGTGCCTGCTGATGACGGAAAAAGACGCGGTCAAATGCCGCCATTTTGCCCGCGCTAACTGGTGGTATCTGCCGGTGGATGCGCATCTGGCGGGCGCGCCACTGGCCGCATTACTGGCCGATCTGACGCAACTCTGTACAGCTGCGCGCGACGCCCGGTCGCGCTAACCATCTAAAGGGACGACGTAATGACCAGCACGCATTCCCTCTCTCTGCAAACCGCCCGCAACCTGCACCTCTCTGCCCAGGGCCTGCTACGTCCGCCGCGCCGTCAGGCGCGTTTTGCCGATATTCACGCCTGCGTGCGGCAGATGTCGTTGCTGCAAATCGATACCATTAATGTGGTTGCGCGCAGTCCGTATCTGGTGCTGTTCAGCCGGCTGGGCGCTTTTCCTGCTGAGTGGCTGGAGCAAACGCTGGCGGCGGGCGCGCTGTTTGAATACTGGGCGCATGAAGCCTGTTTTATCCCTTTTGAAGATTATCCGCTGCTGCGTCACCGCATGCTGGCTCCGCAGCGCCTGGGCTGGAAATACAATCAGCAATGGGTGGATCAGCATCAGCAGGAGATCGCCGATCTGCTGCAACATATCGCCGCCACCGGTCCGGTACGCGCCGCTGATTTTGCCAGCGACAAGCACACCAAACCCGGCTGGTGGGCGTGGAAGCCGCACAAGCGACATCTGGAGAACCTGTTCAGCGCCGGTGAGCTGATGGTTGTCGAGCGCCGTAACTTCCAGCGCGTCTACGATCTGCGTAGCCGGGTGATGCCGCACTGGCGCGACGAGCAGCATGCGCTGAGCGAGAACGAGGCGGTGATGCAGATGCTGGATCACAGCGCGCGCAGCCTCGGCATTTTCCGCGCCAGCTGGCTGGCCGATTACTACCGGCTGAAACGTGCGCCCATCGCACTCTGGCTGGCGCAGGCCGCTGAGCAGGAAGTGATTCAGCGCGTTGAGGTTGAGCAACTGGGCGAGATGTGGCTGCACCACACGCAACTGCCGCAACTGGCGCAGCCGCAGGCCGCCACGCACAGCGCGCTGCTGTCACCGTTTGATCCGGTGGTATGGGATCGCCGCCGCGCGCTTGAGTTGTTCAATTTTGACTACCGCATCGAGTGCTATACGCCGGAGCACAAACGTAAATACGGCTATTTTGTCCTGCCGCTGCTGCACCGCGGCGTACTGAAAGGGCGCGTCGATGCCAAAATGGATCGCCAGGCGCAGCGCCTGATTCTGCGGGCCTTCTGGCTGGAGCCCGGCGTGCGGCTGAGCCAGCAGTTTCTCGCCGATGTGCATAAAGCCATTAACCGCTTCGCCGCCTGGCAGGGCGCCAGCGAAGTGGTGCTGGAAAACGCGCCTGATGCGCTGCGGGCCGCCTGGTCCACGTGCTGGCACGTCAGCATATAAGCCGATGGCGGCGCGCCGCCCCTGATTGCGCTATGGTATGCTAATCCTCTGACGTATCGGTCCTGAAAGGAGAAAAGTATGGATCACCGTTTACTTGAGATTGTGGCCTGTCCGGTCTGCAACGGAAAACTGTATTACAACAAAGAGCAGCAGGAGTTGATTTGCAAACCCGACGGACTGGCGTTCCCGGTGCGTGACGGTATTCCGGTATTGCTGGAAGTGGAAGCGCGCACCCTGTCCGTTGAAGAGATTCATCCATGAGTTTCGTAGCGATTATTCCGGCACGCTACGCCTCCACGCGCCTGCCGGGCAAACCGCTGCTGGATATTCACGGTAAACCGATGGTGGTGCACGTGATGGAACGTGCACGCGAGTCCGGCGCCGAGCGGGTGATTGTGGCCACCGATCATCCTGACGTGGCGGCGGCGGTGACCGCTGCCGGCGGGGAAGTCTGCATGACGCGCGCCGACCATCAATCTGGTACCGAGCGCCTGGCCGAGGTGATTGAAAAGTATCAGTTTGCTGACGATACCATCATCGTGAATGTACAGGGCGACGAGCCGATGATTCCGGCGGAGATTGTGCGTCAGGTCGCGGACAATCTGGCCCAGGCGGATGCCGGCATGGCCACGCTGGCGGTACCGATTCACGAGGCAGAAGAGGCGTTCAATCCCAACGCGGTAAAAGTGGTCACCGATGCCAGCGGCTATGCGCTCTATTTTTCACGTGCGACCATTCCGTGGGACCGCGAACGTTACGCGCAGTCGCGTGAGCAGATTGGCGATACACTGCTGCGCCACATCGGTATCTATGCCTATCGCGCCGGTTTCATCCGTCGCTATGTGGCATGGCAACCCTGTGCGCTGGAGCAGATCGAGTTGCTGGAGCAGCTGCGCGTGCTGTGGTACGGCGAAAAGATCCACGTGGCGGTAGCGGCCACCGTGCCGAGCGTCGGTGTGGATACGCCGGACGATCTGCTGCGCGTGCGAGAAGCGATGCAGGCATAATCGTCAGCGGCCAGCGCCCCGGCTGGCCGCAAAGTTTGATCTGGCGCTAAGTTTTGCGCCGTCATGACCTCCAGGATGGTGCAATGAGTTAACTCCGGAGGACTCTTCCATGGAACAACTCCGTGCAGAACTGGCGCTGGTGCTGGGCGAAAGCGTCAGCCGGCTGGAAACCATCAGCGAACAGGCACAATCGCGTCTTTACGCCCTCTATGATGACCACGGCAAGCCGATGCCGCTGGTGGCCAAATATTTTCGTCATCAGGGACGCGCCGCGCTCGAAGCGAAAAAACTCACCATGCTGGCGCATGAAGGGCTGATTACGCTGCCCACGGTGTACGGCCTGGTTTTGAGTCAGCAACCGCCGGCGCATGAAATGCTGCTGCTGGCGCGCTTAAATGGCGTATCGGCCGAAGCGCCGGCGCGCACGGCAGCGCGCTGGGAGCAGCTGTGTGAACAGATTGTCGAAGGGCTGCTGGCGTGGCACCGCATTGACAGCCATGGCCTGGTCGGCAGCGTTGACAGCGTGCAGGAAAATCGCTGGCCGGCATGGTATCGCCAGCGGGTGGAGGTGCTGTGGTCCACGCTGGGCTATCTGTCGCCCCCCGGATTTACCCACGCCGATCGTCAGATTCTGTTCCGCAGCCGCGAACAGCTGGCGCAGCTGTTTGTCGGCTTTGACGACCCGTGCGTGCTAATGCACGGCAATCTGCGTCTCGCCAGTATGCTGAAAGACCCGCACAGCGATCAGCTGGTGGCGATGACCCAGCCGGGCACCATTTTGTGGGCCCCGCGTGAGTATGAGCTGATGCGCCTGGCGGAAAACGGTGCTGAAGCATCGCTGCTGCAGCACTATTTACAGCGTGCGCCGGTGGATGACGGTTTCGTCTGGCGCCGCTGGCTCTATCAGCTGTGGGATTGCGTTGACACGCTGGTCAGCAGCGGCCAGTTTGACCGCCCGCGCTTTGACCATGCCCGCGCGCAGCTACTCCCCTGGCTCGGCTGAAGGTTTGCCACTGCCGCGCAGCCGCTGCCAGATCAGCCCCAGCGTTTCGTACACCGCGCGCTGGCTATGGCTGAGCCACAGCGGCGAGGGCAGCGTGCGATCCCAGACGCTGATCGGTGAGGTGATCGCCAGCTGGTTAGCCGGTGCCGGTAGCGGATTCAGGCCGGCGCTCTGGAAAAAGTGCATGGCGCGTGGCAGATGGTTGGCAGACGTCACCAGTAAAAACGGATGCTGCCCGATGGTCTGCTTCACCGCCAGCGCTTCTTCGCCGGTGTCATGTGGCTGATCCAGCACGATAATGGCATCGTCGGGCACGCCAAGGCTGCGCGCCACGTCAGCAGCAACGCTGGCGTTGCTGCGCGGATTGTAGCCCGCAGCGGCACCGGTGAAGATCATTTTGGCCTGAGGATAGCGTCGCCACTGGCGAACGCCTTCGGTCACACGCGGCAGGCTGTTGTTCAGCAAGTTGGAGCTCGGTGCCCACTGCCGGTTATAGGTGTAACCCCCGCCCAGCACCACGATATAGTCCACCGGCTCGCTGCCATTCCACGTGGCATACTGGTTTTCCAGCGGGGCCAGCAGCCGGTCGGCCACCGGTTGCAGACTCAGCAGTAACAGCATCAGCCAGCTCAATGAGATAAGGATTTTGCCGCTTTTTTGCCAGCGGCTGAACCAGAGCAGTAAAAGTCCTGCCGCCATAAGCGTTAACAGCAATGGCAAAGGCAGTAGCATCGCGCCAATCCATTTTTTTAAGGCAAAAAACATCGAAAACGTCTCCTTTTGTCCGAAAAAACAGCAGCCAGACAGTTACTGCGGCATGAAAGGTTCATTCTTGTCGAGCCTGTGACAAAATAGCACAAGTTGAATGCAGCAAAGCGGAGCCATCACCATGCAGGATCGTAACTTTGACGATCTGGCGGATAAATTCTCGCAAAATATTTATGGCACCCGTAAAGGCCAGGTGCGTCAGGCGATCATCTGGGATGAGCTGAACGCCATTCTGCCGACGCTGCCCGCCGGCCCGCTGACGGTGCTGGATGCCGGTGGTGGCGTCGGTCAGATCTCCAGCGGTCTTGCTGCGCAGGGGCATCAGGTATTGCTGTGCGACCTGTCGGGCGAGATGCTTAAGCTGGCCGCCGCCCATGCGCACAGCGCAGGTGTGAGCCACAACATGCAATTCAAACAAATTAGCGCGCAGCAGGTTGGCGAACATTTGGATAAGCCGGTGGATCTGGTATTGTTTCACGCTGTGCTTGAGTGGGTGGCGGATCCGCTGGCGGTGCTGCAGGCGCTGTGGCATACGCTGAAACCCGGTGGTGTGCTGTCGCTGATGTTTTATAACGCGCACGGCCTGACGTTCCGCACCCTGACGCTCGGCAATTTCGGCTATCTGCGCGCCAACATGAACAAGCGCAAAAAACGCACGCTGTCGCCGGATTTCCCCCGCGATCCTGACGATGTACAGCGCTGGCTGACGCAGTGCGGATTTATCACCGAGCAGCGTGCCGGTATCCGCGTGTTCAGTGACTACATGAAGCCGCAGCCCGGCGCCGGGAAGAGCGTTGAGGAAATTATTGAGATGGAACGGCGCTACTGTCGTCAGGAGCCCTTTTTGAGTTTAGGGCGCTATATCCACGTGACTGCGCGCAAACCCAGGTAGAAGGATCAACTATGAGCGAATTTTCCCAGACGGTCCCCGAACTGGTGGCATGGGCGCGCAAGAATGACTTTTCCCTTGCGCTGCCGGTAGAACGTCTGGCGTTTTTGCTGGCCATCGCCACCCTCAACGGGGAGCGCATGGACGGCGAGATGAGTGAAGGTGAGCTGATTGACGCCTTTCGTCACGTCAGCAAAGCGTTTGAACAAACCCACGAAACCGTTCAGGTCCGTGCTAACAACGCCATCAACGACATGGTGCGTCAGCGCCTGCTTAACCGTTTTACCAGCGAGTTGACCGAAGGTCACGCCATCTATCGTCTGACGCCACTGGCGATCGGCATCACCGACTATTACATCCGCCAGCGCGAATTTTCCACGCTGCGCCTGTCGATGCAGCTGTCGATTGTTGCGCAGGAGCTGAAGCGCGCCGCCGACGCCGCCGAGGAAGATGGCGACGAATTTCACTGGCATCGCAACGTCTTTGCGCCGCTGAAATATTCGGTCGCGGAAATCTTTGACAGCATCGACATGACGCAGCGCCTGATGGACGAACAGCAGCAGGCGGTAAAAAGCGATATCGCCGATCTGCTGAATAAAGACTGGCGCGCGGCCATCTCCAGCTGTGAGCTGCTGCTGTCGGAGACCTCCGGCACGCTGCGCGAACTGCAGGATACGCTGGAAGCGGCAGGCGACAAGCTGCAGGCTAACCTGCTGCGGATTCAGGACGCCACGCTAAGCAGCCCGGATCTGGGCTTCGTCGACAAGCTGGTGTTTGACCTGCAAAACAAGCTCGATCGCATTATCAGCTGGGGCCAGCAGGCCATCGATCTGTGGATCGGTTACGACCGCCACGTGCACAAATTTATTCGTACCGCCATCGACATGGATAAAAACCGCGTGTTCGCGCAGCGTTTACGCCAGTCGGTGCAGAACTATTTCGATCAGCCGTGGGCGCTGACCTACGCCAATGCCGACCGTCTGTATGATATGCGCGATGAAGAGATGACGCTGCGTAACGACGAGGTGATGGGCGAGCTGCCGCCGGAGATGGAGTACGAAGAGTTTAACGAAATCCGCGAGCAGCTGGCGGCGATGATTGAAGAAGCGCTGCAGATTTACAAGCAGCAGCAGAAGCCGCTGCATCTCGCCACGGTGATGCGTGATTATCTGGCGCAGTATCCCCGAGCGCGCCACTTCGACCTCGCACGCATCGTCATCGATCAGGCGGTGCGACTCGGCGTGGCCGAAGCCGATTTAGCCGGTCTGCCTGCGGAATGGCAGACCATCAATGATTACGGAGCCAAGGTGCAGGCACATGTCATCGACAAATATTGAACAAGTGATGCCGGTCAAACTGGCGCTGGCACTGGCAAACCCGATTTTTCCCGCGCTTGACAGCCAGTTACGCGCCGGCCGCCACATTGGTATTGAAGAGCTGGATAATCACGCTTTTCTGATGGATTACCAGCCGTTTCTGGAAGAGTTTTATGCGCGCTACAACGTTGAGTTGATCCGCGCACCGGAAGGGTTTTTCTATCTGCGTCCGCGCTCAACCACGCTGATCCCGCGCTCGGTGCTGTCCGAGCTCGACATGATGGTGGGTAAAATTCTCTGCTATCTCTACCTGAGCCCGGAGCGGCTGGCCAACGAGGGTATTTTCACCCAGCAGGAGCTGTACGACGAGCTGCTGTCGCTGGCGGATGAAAGCAGGTTGCTGAAGCTGGTTAACCAGCGCTCCACCGGGTCGGACCTGGATCGCGCCAAACTGCAGGAGAAGATGCGTGCGTCGCTCAGCCGTCTGCGCCGTCTCGGCATGGTGTGGTTTATGGGCAACGACAGCAGCAAGTTCCGCATCATGGAGTCCGTTTTCCGCTTTGGTGCGGATGTGCGCAGCGGTGACGACGCACGTGAAGCGCAGCTGCGCCTGATTCGTGACGGTGAAGCGATGACGCTGGAGAACGCACCGGTCGCCAGTGAGAGCGACGAGGCAGAAAATGACAGCGAACACGACGCGAGCGAGCGCGCGGAGGATGAACAGGCATGATTGAACGCGGTAAATTTCGATCGCTCACGCTGATCAACTGGAACGGTTTCTTTGCCCGCACCTTTGATCTGGATGAGCTGGTCACCACGCTGTCCGGCGGTAACGGTGCCGGTAAATCGACCACCATGGCGGCGTTTGTTACGGCACTGATTCCGGACTTAACCCTGCTGCATTTCCGTAACACCACTGAAGCCGGTGCCACGTCCGGCTCGCGCGACAAGGGCCTGCACGGCAAACTGCGCGCGGGCGTCTGCTATGCGGTGCTGGACGTGGTCAACTCGCGCCATCAGCGCGTGGTGGCCGGCGTGCGCCTGCAGCAGGTGGCCGGACGCGATAAGAAAGTCGACATCAAGCCGTTTAGTATCCACGGCCTGCCGACCGATACGCTGCCAACCGATATGCTGACCGAAATTCTCGGCAGCCGTCAGGCGCGCGTGCTGCCGCTGGCAGAAGTGAAGGAGCGGATGGAAGCGCAGGAGGGCGTGCAGTTCCGCCAGTTCAGCTCGGTCACGGACTACCACGCCATGATGTTTGAGCTCGGCGTGGTGCCGCGTCGTCTGCGCACCGCCGGCGATCGCAGCAAATTCTACCGTCTGATCGAAGCCTCGCTGTATGGCGGTATCTCCAGCGCCATTACCCGCTCGCTGCGCGATTACCTGCTGCCGGAAAACGGCGGCGTGCGTAAAGCGTTCCAGGATATGGAAGCGGCGCTGCGCGAAAACCGCATGACGCTGGAAGCGATTCGCGTTACGCAGTCGGATCGCGATCTGTTTAAGCATCTGATCTCTGAAGCCACCAGCTACGTTTCTGCCGACTACATGCGCCACGCCAACGAGCGTCGCATCCATCTCGACGGTGCGCTGCAGCTGCGTAACGAGCTGTTCACCAGCCGCAATCAGCTGGCATCGGAACAGTATCGTCACATCGAAATGGCGCGCGAACTCTCTGAGCACAACGGCGCAGAGAGCGATCTGGAAACCGATTATCAGGCGGCGAGCGATCACCTTAATCTGGTCCAGACGGCGATGCGTCAGCAGGAGAAGATCGCGCGTTACGACGCCGATCTGGAAGAGCTGACCTACCGTCTCGAAGAGCAGAATGAAGTGGTGGCCGAAGCGCGTGAGGTGCAGGAAGAGAACGAAGCGCGCGCTGAAGCGGCGGAAATTGAAGTCGACGAGCTGAAAAGCCAGCTGGCCGATTTTCAGCAGGCGCTTGATGTGCAGCAAACCCGTGCCATTCAGTATCAGCAGGCGCTGCAGGCGCTGGAAAAAGCGCGGGCGCAGTGCCAGCTGCCGGACCTCACCATCGACAACGCCGCAGAGTGGCAGGAAACCTTCCAGGCGCGCGAAGAAGAGGCCACCGAACGGCTGCTGCGCCTGGAGCAGAAGCTGAGCGTGGCGGAAGCGGCGCACAGCCAGTTTGAACAGGCGCTGGCGCTGGTCACCAGCATTGCCGGCGAGGTAAGCCGGCAGGATGCGTGGCAGGTCGGGCGCGAATTGCTGCGCGATGCCGCTAACCAGCGCCATCATGCCGAACAGCTCTCTTCGCTGCGTCTGCGTCTCAACGAACTGGAAACCCGCCTGCGCGAGCAGCATGACGCCGAACGTCTGCTGGCCGACTTCTGTAAACGTCAGGGCCAGCAGTATGACGCTGACGCGCTGGAAGGCCTGCAGCGTGAGCTGGAAGCGCAGATAGAGCAGCTGAACGAAAGCGTGGCCGACGCCGGTGAACGCCGCATGCTGATGCGCCAGGAGCTGGAGCAGCTGCGCGAGCGTATCACTGCGCTGACCGCGCGGGCACCGCACTGGCTGGCGGCGCAGGAGATTCTTACCCAGCTGAGCGAGCAGACCGGCCAGACGCTGAGCTGCAGCCAGCAGATCACCGAATATATGCAGCAGCTGCTGGAGCGCGAGCGTGAAACCACCGTTGAGCGTGATGAAGTGGCGGCGCGCAAGCGTGAAGTCGAGCAGCAGATTGCGCGACTCAGCCAGCCGGGCGGCGCGGAAGATGCGCGCCTGACTCAGCTGGCGGAACGGTTTGGCGGCGTGCTGCTGTCAGAAATTTACGATGACGTGACGCTGGATGATGCGCCGTACTTCTCCGCGCTGTATGGCCCATCGCGTCACGCTATTGTGGTACCGGACCTGTCGCTGGTGCGCGAGATGCTCGACGGCCTGGAAGAGTGTCCGGAAGATCTCTATCTGATCGAAGGCGATCCGCAGTCGTTTGATGACAGCGTCTTTAGCGTTGACGAGCTGGAAAATGCGGTCGTCGTTAAAGTGGCGGAGCGCCAGTGGCGTTATTCGCGCTTCCCGAAAGTGCCGCTGTTTGGTCGCGCGGCGCGGGAAAATCAGCTGGAGCTGTTGAACAATGAGCGCGACCAGCTGGCCGAACGTTTTGCCACGCTGTCATTTGACGTGCAGAAAACCCAGCGTCTGCATCAGTCGTTTAGCCGCTTTATCGGCAGCCACCTGGCGGTGGCCTTCGACGAAGATCCGGAAGCTCAGATGCGTCAGCTTAACAGCCGTCGTGGCGAGCTTGAACGTGCGCTGGCGCAGCACGAGAATGACAACCAGCAGCAGCGTGCTCAGTTCGAGCAGGCAAAAGAGGGTGTGGCGCAGCTCAACCGCCTGCTGCCGCGCGTTAACCTGTTGCTTGACGACTCGCTGGCCGACCGCTGCGAAGAGATTCGTGAGCGGGTGGAAGAAGCCCAGGAAGCCGCGCGCTTCCTGCATCAGCACGGCGCGAAACTCAGCAAGCTGGAGCCGCTGGTGGCGGTGCTGCAGAGCGATCCGCAGCAGCACGAACAGCTGACGCGTGATTATCAGCAGGCGCAGCAGCAGCAGCGCGAAGCGCGTCAGCAGGCATTTGCCCTGACCGAAGTGGTGCAGCGCCGCGCGCACTTCAGCTATGAAGATTCGGCTGGCATGCTGACCGGTAACAGCGATCTCAACGAAAAACTGCGCCAGCGTCTGGAGCAGGCGGAAGGCGAACGCAGCCGCGCGCGCGAACGCCTGCGCGAACATCAGGCGCAGCTGACGCAGTATTCCCAGGTGCTGGCATCGCTGAAGAGTTCGTATGACGCCAAGCGCGACATGTTGAAAGAGTTGCAGCAGGAGATGCAGGATATTGGCGTGCACGCTGATGCCAGCGCCGAGGAGCGTGCGCGCAGCCGGCGTGACGAACTCTACACGGCGCTCAGCCACAACCGTGCGCGTCGCAATCAGCTGGAGAAACAGCTCACCTTCTGCGAAGCCGAGATGGATAGCCTGCAGAAGAAACTGCGCAAGCTGGAGCGCGATTATCACCTGATGCGTGAGCAGGTGGTCAGCGCCAAAGCGGGCTGGTGCACCGTACTGCGTCTGGTGAAAGAGAACGGCGTCGAGCGCCGTCTGCATCGTCGCGAACTGGCTTACCTGAGCGGCGACGAGCTGCGCTCGATGTCGGATAAAGCCCTCGGTGCGCTGCGCCTGGCGGTCGCGGATAATGAACACCTGCGCGATGTGCTGCGCATGTCGGAAGATCCAAAACGACCGGAGCGCAAGATTCAGTTCTTTATCGCCGTCTATCAGCATCTGCGTGAACGTATCCGTCAGGACATTATTCGTACCGACGATCCGGTTGAAGCCATCGAGCAGATGGAGATTGAGCTGAATCGTCTGACCGAAGAGCTGACGGCGCGTGAGCAGACGCTGGCGATCAGTTCGCGCAGCGCGGCCAATATCATCCGCAAAACCATTCAGCGCGAGCAGAACCGCATCCGTCAGCTGAACCAGGGCTTGCAGGCGGTGAGCTTTGGCCAGGTGCGCAGCGTGCGGCTGAACGTCAACGTACGCGAAACGCACGCCATGCTGCTGGATACGCTGTCGGAAGAGCATGAACAGCATCAGGATCTGTTTACCAGCAATCGCCTCACGTTCTCGGAAGCGCTGGCGAAGCTGTATCAGCGTCTCAATCCGCAGATTGATATGGGCCAGCGCACGGCGCAGACCATCGGTGAAGAGCTGCTCGACTACCGCAACTACCTTGAGATGGAAGTGGAAGTGAACCGCGGCTCAGACGGCTGGCTGCGCGCCGAAAGCGGGGCGCTGTCGACCGGTGAAGCGATCGGTACCGGCATGTCGATTCTGGTGATGGTGGTGCAGAGCTGGGAAGAGGAGTCACGGCGTCTGCGCGGTAAGGATATTTCACCGTGCCGCCTGCTGTTCCTCGATGAAGCCGCGCGTCTTGATGCGCGCTCCATCGCCACGCTGTTCGAACTGTGCGAGCGTCTGGAAATGCAGTTGGTGATCGCCGCGCCGGAGAATATCAGTCCGGAAAAAGGCACCACTTATAAGCTGGTACGTAAAGTCTTTAACAATACGGAGCATGTGCACGTGGTCGGACTGCGCGGTTTCTCCGCCGACCCGACGCCGGTGAAACAGGAAAATCCCGGCGCAGGCGTGGCCACTGAAAATAGCTAGCAGCAAATCTGGTTAAAAATTCAGGCTGCGGTTAATCTGTAAACGGCATCGGCCCTGCGAGGCGGATGCCGTTTTTTATTTTATACTCAACCATAAGAGTACAGGCGGTACACGGCGTTTTCAGGATGCTGTGTCTTTGGTAAGAAGGGGGCAGGGATGTTGCTGAACAAGAAGAGCAGAGTTAATCGTGCTGCAATAGCACTCAGTTTGTCACTGATGGCGGCACCGCTGGCTTTCAGCCAGGCGGCAGACGTCGGCGCGCTGCCGCACAGCACGCTGTCAGTGGCTGCCAGCCAGCAGCAAATTCAGCAGGCATTTAGCCCCAGCGAACGACCCTTTTATCTGCCCGGCCTCGCCGGCATCTATGCGGCACGCAACATGGCGCCGCTGTGGCAGGATCGCGACGCCGTGCAGGCTTTCCAGCAGCAGCTGGCAGAAGTGGCGCTCTCCGGCGTACAGCCGCAGTTTACCCGCTGGGTAGAGTTGCTCACCAATCCGGATATCAAAGGCTTCGCGCGGGACGTGGTGCTGAGCGACGCCATGCTTGGCTATCTGCAGTTTGTCGCTAACGTACCGACCCAGGGCGAAACCTGGCTGTACAGCAATGTGCCGTACAAGCTGACCATGCCGTCACTCTCCGCCATTAATCAGTGGCAGAACGCGGTGAACGGCGGCGGCAGCCGCGCCTTTGTGGTGTCGCTGCAGCCGCAGCATCCGCAGTACGCACCGATGCACAGTGCGTTAAAAGCGTTGCTGACCGATAACCGGCCGTGGCCGCAGCTGCGCGATAAGGGCACGCTGCGCCCGGGTCAGATCAGCGATGATGTGCCGGCGCTGCGTGAGATTCTGCAGCGCACCGGGATGCTGACCGGCACGCACAGCGCGACGCCCACGCCAGCCGACGATGCCGTCCCGACGGCGCCGCAGCCGGTGAGCCAGAGCGATCAGCCCGTGGCCGTCAGCCCGTCGGCCACCAGCGTCAGCGATCTGCCGGCGCAGGTACCGCAGGCCAGCGGCAACATCAGCACGGTCACCCCGGCTGCCAGCAATAATGTTTACGACAACACGCTGGTGGAGGGGGTAAAACGCTTCCAGCACTGGCAGGGACTGGCAGACGACGGTGCCATCGGCCCGCGTACCCGCGAGTGGCTGAATGTTTCGCCGCAGATGCGTGCGGCGCTGCTGGCGCTGAATATTCAGCGTCTGCGTCTGCTGCCGGATGACATGCACAACGGCATCATGGTGAATATTCCCAACTATTCCCTGACCTACTACAACAACGGCAATACCATTCTGTCCTCGCGGGTGATTGTCGGTCGTCCGGACCGCAAAACGCCGCTGATGCGCAGCGCGCTCAATAATGTGGTGCTCAATCCACCGTGGAACGTGCCCACCACGCTGGTGCGCCAGGATATCGTGCCGAAGGTGAAGCAGGATCCGAGCTATCTGTATAAGCACGGCTACACGCTGCTGTCGGGCTGGAGCGCTGATGCGGAAGTGATCGATCCGTCGATGATTGACTGGCACATGGTGTCCGCCGCCAGTTTCCCGTATCGCATTCGTCAGGCGCCGGGTGCCAGCAACTCGCTGGGCCGCTATAAATTCAACATGCCGAGTTCAGACGCGATTTATCTGCATGACACGCCGAACCATGGCCTGTTCCAGCGTGATATCCGCGCGCTCAGCTCCGGCTGCGTGCGCGTTAACAAAGCTTCTGAACTGGCCGATCTGCTATTGCAGGATGCGGGCTGGAACGACAGCCGTATCTCTGACACGCTGAAGCAGGGCGATACGCGTTACGTGCCGATTCGCCATCGCATTCCGGTCAATCTCTACTACCTTACGGCCTGGGTGGCAGATGATGGCCAGCCGCAGTATCGTACAGATATTTACAATTATGATAATCCGGCGCGCTCCGGCAGCCAGGTGCTGACCAAAGCGGGGCAGCTGCTGCTCTAAGCGTTGATTTCCCTGTTATCCTTCCCTCAAAGAAAATGGCAAGACCGGTCTGGAAAATTGATTTCAGACCGGTTTTGCGCATTCTGTGACAGATTGTGGGTTGACTGCTTACCAGGCTGCGGTTACTGTTCGGCCTTGTGTACTTTTTGCACATATTTTTATCGTTTTAGATTAGGTAACCCCGCTTCATGGCTAATTTTGATTCTCAACGTCGTCGTTTATTGCTGCTGGGTGGCGCAGCGGCTGGATTGTCACTGCTGCCAGGTGCAGCGCTGGCGTCAGTTTCCACCTCCCGCCCCCGGGTATTAACGCTCAGTAACATGCATACCGGTGAAACCCTCAAAACTGAGTTTTTTAACGGTAAGAGTTATGACAAGGATGAGTTAGCTCGCTTAAACCACTTCTTCCGTGATTACCGCGCCAATCAGGTTAAACACATCGATCCGCATCTGTTTGACCAGCTCTATCGTTTGCAGACGCTGCTCAACACGCGCAAACCGGTGCAGCTGATCTCCGGCTACCGTACGCTGGCGACCAATAATATGCTGCGTGAATCGGGCCCTGGCGTGGCTAAACACAGCTATCACACCAAAGGGCAGGCGATGGATTTCCACATTGAGGGCATTTCTCTGAGCAATGTTCGCAAAGCGGCGTTATCTATGCGCGCCGGTGGTGTAGGATATTACCCGCGCAGCAACTTCGTACACATTGATACCGGGCCTGCAAGGCACTGGTCCTGATACCGGCAGCGCTGCGTGTGTCGGTCATGGAGCGCTATGAATTACCTGATTATTCCGGTCACCGCCTTTTCACAGAACTGTTCCGTTATCTGGGATGACGAGACGCAACAGGCTGCGCTGGTTGATCCCGGCGGCGATGCCGAAACCATTATTGCCGTGCTGGCGGAGCGAGGCTTAACGCCGTCGCAAATCCTGCTGACCCACGGCCATCTCGATCACGTCGGTGCCGCTGCGGAACTGGCGCAGCACTATCAGGTGCCGATCGTCGGGCCGCAGCCAGCCGATGCCTTCTGGCTGGATAACCTGCCCACTCAAAGCCGGATGTTTGGTTTGCCGGAGTGCGCGCCGCTGACGCCAGATCGCTGGCTGGAAGAGGGCGAAACTGTACAGCTGGGCAACGTGACGCTGGAAGTGCTGCATTGTCCCGGGCATACGCCAGGCCATATCGTGTTCTTTGACCGTGCTGGCCGTCTGCTGATCTCCGGTGATGTGATTTTTAACGGTGGCGTCGGGCGCACCGATTTCCCGCAGGGTAGCCACAGCGATCTAATCGCGGCCATCCGGGATAAACTTCTGCCGCTGGGTGATGATGTGACGTTTGTCCCCGGCCATGGCCCGATTTCCACCCTCGGCCACGAGCGCGTCAGTAATCCTTTCCTGCAATAAAAAAATGGGCCTGATGGCCCATTTTTCGTTGGTCACAGCACGGCGACTATCGCTTCGCACAGTGCCGACATATTATCCGGCGTCATGCCTGCCACGTTAACGCGACCGGAATTCACCGCATACACGCCAAACTCTTCACGCAGACGCACCACCTGATCTTTGGTCAGACCGCTGAACGAGAACATGCCGTTCTGTTTGATGATGAAGCTGAAATCGCGCTGTGCGCCTTTCTCCGCCAGGGTATTCACAAACAGCTGACGCATACGCTGAATGCGCTGGCGCATGTCGGTCAGTTCCTGCACCCAGATGGTACGCAGCGCGTCGTTACCGAGAATGGTGGCGACCACGGCAGCACCGTGCGACGGCGGGTTAGAGTAGTTGGCGCGGATGCTGTATTTCACCTGGCTGAATGCTGTCTTCGCCACGTCGGCTGTTGCCGCTACCAGCGTCAGCGCACCGACACGCTCGTTGTACAGACCAAAGTTCTTCGAGTAGGAGCTGGCGACGATCAGTTCCTGATGGGATGCGGCGAAAATGCGCAGGCCTTCAGCATCTTCATCCAGACCGCGCGCGAAGCCCTGGTAGGCGAAGTCGAACAGCGGCAGCCAGCCTTTCTCCAGCGACAGCTGCGCCAGCTGTTGCCACTGGTCAGCGGTAGGATCGATACCGGTCGGGTTATGGCAGCAGCCGTGGAACAGCACCACGTCGCCCGCCTGCGCTTCCTGCAGCGAGGCCAGCATGCCGTCGAAGTCGAGGCTGTGGGTCGCCGCATCGTAATACTGGTAATCACACACTTCCAGACCGGCAGCGTTGAACACGTTTTTGTGGTTCGGCCAGCTGGGATTGCTCACCCAAACGCGTTTGACGTTGGTTTGCGTAGCGAGGAAATCCGCGGCGACGCGCAGCGCTCCGGTACCGCCCGGCGTTTGCGCAGTGCAGGCGCGGCCAGCGCTAATCAGCGCATTCTCTTTGCCAAACAGCAGTTCCTGCGTGCAGCGCGCGAAAGCAGCCAGACCATCAATGCTGAGGTAGTTTTTGGTGGTCTCGTTCTCCAGCAGATACTGCTCAGCTTTTTTCACACTGGTCAGCACCGGCGTTTTGCCGGTTTCATCTTTATAAACACCAATGCCAAGATTGATTTTATTCGGGCGGTCGTCGGCGCGAAACAGGTCAGCCAGTCCCAGAATAGGATCGGCTGGTGCGGCAGAGATTGATTCAAACATGAGTCAGTTCCGTTAGGGTGAACTTTAGCAAAATGAGCTATCAGGTTAACGTCAGACGCAACGCTTGCCAACCGCTGACATAAAAAAGAAATAACTGTGGCGTATAAAGTAATGGCGCTAATCGGGAGCCCGATCACTGAAATGCAAAACGGAGCCCGAAGGCTCCGTTTCTGAGGTGTTACGCAGTTCGAATCGGCAGATTAGAACTGGTAAACCAGGCCAACGCCAACCACGTCGTCGGTGCTGATGCCCTTCGCACGGGTAAAGTCGTTGTCGTCCAGCAGGTTGATTTTGTAGTCAACATAGGTGGACATGTTTTTGTTGAAGTAGTAATAGGTACCCACTTCGATGTATTTAACCAGGTCAGCATCGCCGCCAGCGAAGGTTGAACCGTTGCCAGTCGCGCCGCTCAGGTCCTTACCTTTAGACTGCAGGTAAGCGATGGATGGACGCAGACCGAAGTCGAACTGGTACTGAGCAACCACTTCGAAAGCCTGAACTTTGTTAGCAGTCTGGGTGTTGGTGCCACCGTAAGGAGTGGTGTTACGTGATTCACCGTAGAATGCAGCCAGGTATACGTTGTTCGCGTCATATTTCAGACCGAAACCGTAAGCGTCAGCTTTGTCGCCGTTGCCATCAAGAACCTGTGCATCGGTACGGTCAGAAGAGAAGTATGCACCTACAGCGCTGATGCCCATACCGGTGTCATACGCTACAGAAGAACCCCAGCCGTCGCCATTCTGGTTCAGGACGTCACGGCCTTCGTTTTTGCCCTGATACTGCACGGCAAAGCTCAGACCATCAACCAGACCGAAGAAGTTGCTGTTACGGTAGGTAGCCAGACCGTTTGAACGACCAACCATGAAGTTGTCGTTGTCCTGATACAGGGTATCGTCACCGAATACTGGCAGCTGGTCAGTGTAAGACATTGCGTCGTACAGAACACCGTAGTTACGGCCGTAGTCGAAGGAGCCTGCATCACCAAATTTCAGACCGGCAAAGCCCAGACGAGTTTTAGAGCCTTCGGTGCCCTGGTTCTCAGTCACGTTAGCCTGAATGTTGTATTCCCACTGGCCGTAACCGGTCAGCTGGTCGGTAATCTGAGTTTCACCCTTAAAGCCAAAACGAACATAAGATTTGTCGCCGTCATCACCAGCGTTGTCAGAGAACTGATGACGCGCATCAACTTTACCGTAGAGGTCCAGTTTGTTGCCGTCTTTATTATAAATTTCTGCTGCGTTTGCTGCGCCGGCAGCTAACAGAGCAGGGATAACCACTGCAAGAATGTTGCGCTTCATCATTATTTATTACCCTCATTGGAGTTATTTGGACATCTGCCACTGCCGTCAAGAAACCTTTACGGGAACCTTGAAAGAAGTTTGATGTCTCCTGTGTCTGCACGCATCTTTCCATCACGGGGTTGCTAATTCTAGCCCGAAAATGATTCAATTCTCGTAATTGCGTATCAAAAAGCAAAATTGTATTACAATTTGTAAAATATCGGGAACTTTGTGAGAGAACTCAAAATTTACAAAAATAAAAAAAGGCCGGCAGGGCCGACCTCAATATATATATGAATTTCTTATATTTAATCTTAAATCTTAGAAATTCGCGTTACGTGGCGTGCGTGGGAAGGGGATAACGTCTCTTACATTTTGTACGCCGGTGACATAGGCGATCAAACGTTCGAAACCTAAACCGAAGCCGGCATGCGGTACGGTGCCATAGCGACGCAGGTCACGATACCACCAGTAATCTTCCTTATTCAGTCCCATTTCAGCGAGGCGCGCATCCAGCACATCAAGACGCTCTTCACGCTGGGAACCGCCGATGATTTCACCGATGCCCGGTGCCAGCACGTCCATCGCCGCCACGGTTTTGCCGTCGTCGTTCATACGCATGTAGAACGCTTTGATATCTTTCGGGTAGTTTTTCACCACCACCGGCGCTTTAAAGTGTTTCTCCGCCAGATAACGCTCGTGTTCGGAAGAGAGATCGACGCCCCATGACACCGGGTTCTCGAAGCTCTGGCCGCTTTTCAGCAGGATGTCGACGGCGTCGGTATAGTCTACCTGGGCGAAATCCGTGGTGATGAAGCGCTCCAGACGGGCGATGGCTTCTTTATCCACGCGCTCGGCGAAGAACGCCATATCATCAGCACGCTCTTCCAGTACCGCTTTAAACACATACTTCAGCATCGCTTCCGCCAGGGCAGCCGCATCGTCCAGCGTGGCGAACGCCACTTCCGGCTCCAGCATCCAGAATTCCGCTAAATGACGGCTGGTATTCGAGTTCTCGGCACGGAACGTCGGGCCAAAGGTATACACTTTGGACAGCGCACAGGCGTAGGTCTCGGCGTTCAGCTGGCCGGAAACGGTCAGGAAAGCCTCTTTACCAAAGAAGTCTTTATCGAAATCGACTTTGCCCTGCGGGTCGCGCGGCAGGTTCTCCAGATCCAGCGTTGAGACGCGGAACATCTCGCCGGCACCTTCGGTGTCAGAGGCGGTGATCAGCGGCGTGGAGACCCAGAAATAGCCGTTTTCATGGAAGAAGCGATGCAGCGCCTGCGCCAGCGTATGACGTACGCGCGCCACGGCACCGACAATGTTGGTGCGCGGACGCAGGTGCGCCACTTCGCGCAGGTATTCGATGCTGTGACGTTTAGCCGCCATCGGATAGGTATCCGGATCGTCCACCCAGCCGGTGACTTCAACCTGGGTCGCCTGCAGTTCGAATGCCTGACCTTCACCCGGCGACTCCACCACTTTACCGGTGACGATCACCGAACAGCCGGTGGTCAGACGCAGCACTTCATCCTGATAATTATTCAGAGAATTATTGACGACGGCCTGAACGGGATTAAAGCAGGAACCGTCATAAACGGCGATGAAGGAAAGACCGGCTTTGGAATCTCTTCGGGTACGTACCCAACCACGTACGGTGACTTCACTGTCAACCGCGACACGGCCGTGCAGTACATCCGCTACAGGCACTACGCTCATAAAAATCTCTCTATATAAATGAAGATGGAGTGAAATAAGCCCCATTCCGGGGTTTAGCTATGTTACTTGCGAGCCACCAGGAAACAAGCAAAATTGCCGGGGAATAAAGAGATTTTCTGGCGCAGAGCAGGGCGCAGGCACCCTGCTCAGGCCAATTAGCTGGCGCGTTTGACCAGCGGCAGGTCGAAGGCTTTGCGCAGGGCGCGCACGAAGGCTTTATCCTGGCAGATGGTTTTACCGGGACTGTCGGAGAGTTTGGCCACCGGTTTACCGTTGCAGCTCACCAGTTTGATCACGATATTCAAAGGCGTGACGCCGGGAATATCGCAGGTGAGGCGGGTGCCGATGCCAAATACCACGTTCGCGCGCTGACCGAAATGCCGATACAGCGCCAGCGCTTTATCGAGGTTGAGATTGTCGGAGAACACCAGCGTTTTGCTGAGCGGATCGATATTCAGCCGCTGATAATGCGCAATGGCTTTTTCTCCCCATTCCACCGGATCGCCCGAATCATGGCGCAGGCCCTGATAGCGATGGGCAAAACCGGGGCCGAAATCACGCAGGAAGGCGTCCATCGTGATGCAGTCGGTCAGGGCAATGCCGAGCTGGTTATCGTACTCATCCAGCCACGACTGCAATGCCGCGCGCTGGCTGTTGGCCAGTACCGGGCTGATCTGCTGATGCGCCTGGAACCATTCATGTGCCTGGGTTCCGACCGGGTTAAGCTGCAACCGGCGCGCCAGATCGTAGTTACTGGTGCCCAGCAGCCACGGGAATTCGTTTTTCAGCGTGCTGACAATCGCTTCCTGCACCGCGCGCGAATAACGACGGCGTGTGCCAAAGTCCATCAGCTGGAAGCGCGACATATCGAGATCGCCTACCTGCTCACGGAAGTGCACCAGCTTCTGCTGCAGATGCGCCACCGCCTGTTCCGCGCCGCTTTCCGGCGTCCGGTGGCGGTGTACCACTTCGCTGATCAGCGCCAGCAGCGGCACTTCCCACAGAATCACTTCACGCCACGGGCCGCGAATCTGAATGCGCAGATGCCCGTGATCGTCGCGCACCTCAACCTGCGAGGCATCGAAGCGGAACTGGCGCAGCCAGTCGAGATAATCCTGCTGGAAAAACGGTAAGCTGCTGAGGTAACGATATTCGTCATCGCTCAGCGCCAGAGATTGCATGGCAGTAATGTGCGTGCGGATGGCGTCGGCATACTGGCCGAGCTGCTCATCGCTGCGGCAGCGAAATTCTGCCGTTACCGGGACATCGTAATAACGATGATAAACGGCCTGCTGCATGTGAAGCTTATAGGCATCGGTATCAAGCAGCGTGGTCAAAATCGGGGAAGCGTGTCCAGTCATGGTGCGTTTCAGCATCCTCTTCCGCGGAGCAGAGCCCGGTATTCAACAAAGTCATAAAGACGCAGGAGTATAAAACAGTAATCACCGCGATCACACCATAATTGCAGGTGACAGGTCGAGGGTCATTTGTGCCATTGTTAATGAATTGTAGACTTTTGGCGCAACGCACGCATTGTGCGTGGCAACCCGGGCGCAACCCGCTTAGACTCTGAGGGTTGACTATATTAACGATGCGAGAAGGATTTATGACGCAACAGCCGCAAATTAAATATCGCCACGACTACCGGGCGCCGGACTACACCATCACCGATATCGACCTGACGTTTGATCTTGATGCGGCGACCACGCGCGTCACCGCCGTCAGTCAGGTAAAACGCCTTGGCGCGCAGCAGGCTGAACTGCGTCTGGACGGTGAGGCGCTGACGCTGCTGTCGCTGGCGGTAGATGGCAATCCGTGGCCGCACTACCGCGAAGAGCAGGGCGCACTGATCATCAGCCAGCTGCCGGACAACTTTACCCTGACCATCATTAATGAAATCCATCCGGATAAAAACACCGCGCTGGAAGGGCTGTATAAATCCGGCGAGGCGCTCTGCACTCAGTGTGAAGCCGAAGGCTTCCGGCATATCACCTGGTATCTCGATCGCCCGGACGTGCTGGCGCGCTTCACCACCACCCTGATCGCCGACGCGGCTAGCTATCCGTACCTGCTGTCCAACGGCAACAAACTGGAGAGCGGTCAGCACGAGGATGGGCGTCACTGGGTGAAATGGCAGGATCCGTTCCCGAAACCCTGCTACCTGTTTGCGCTGGTCGCCGGCGATTTCGATGTGCTGCGTGACAGCTTTACCACCCGTTCCGGCCGTAACGTGGCGCTGGAAATTTTTGTCGATCGCGGCAACCTGGACCGCGCGGACTGGGCGATGACCTCGCTCAAAGCCAGCATGAAGTGGGACGAAGAGCGTTTCGGCCTCGAATATGACCTCGATATCTTTATGATCGTCGCGGTGGATTTCTTCAACATGGGCGCGATGGAGAATAAAGGCCTCAACGTCTTCAACTCCAAATACGTGCTGGCCAAAGCGGAAACCGCCACCGACAAAGATTATCTCGGCATTGAAGCCGTGATTGGTCACGAATATTTCCACAACTGGACCGGCAACCGCGTGACCTGCCGCGACTGGTTCCAGCTCAGCCTGAAAGAGGGTCTGACGGTCTTCCGCGATCAGGAGTTCAGCTCCGATCTCGGCTCGCGCGCGGTCAACCGTATTGATAATGTGCGCGTGATGCGCGGCGCGCAGTTCGCCGAGGATGCCAGCCCGATGGCCCATCCGATCCGTCCGGATCAGGTGATTGAAATGAACAACTTCTACACCCTGACGGTGTATGAAAAGGGTTCTGAAGTGATTCGCATGCTGCACACGCTGCTGGGTGAAGAGCAGTTCCAGCAGGGGATGCAGCTCTATTTCGAGCGTCACGATGGCAGCGCCGCCACCTGTGATGATTTCGTGCAGGCGATGGAAGATGCCTCCAACGTCGATTTGTCACAATTCCGCCGCTGGTACAGTCAGTCGGGCACGCCGGTGCTGACGGTGCGTGATGACTACAACCCGGAGCTGGAGCAGTACACGCTGCACGTCACGCAGCACACGCCCCCGACCGCCGATCAAAAAGAGAAGCTGCCGCTGCACATTCCGCTGGATATCGAACTGTATGACGGTGAAGGCAAGGTCATTCCGTTGCAGCACAACGGTCATCCGGTTCATCACGTGCTGAACGTTACCGACGAGTTCCAGACCTTCATTTTCGACAACGTCTATTTCCAGCCGGTGCCGTCGCTGCTGCGGGAATTCTCCGCACCGGTGAAGCTCGACTATAAATGGAGCGATGCGCAGCTGACTTTCCTGATGCGCCACGCGCGCAACGACTTCTCGCGCTGGGATGCCGCGCAAAGCCTGCTGGCGACGTATATCCGCCTCAACGTGGCGCGCCACCAGCAGGGCCAGCCGCTGTCGCTGCCGCTGCACGTCGCCGATGCTTTCCGCGCGGTGCTGCTGGATGAGCAGGGCGATCCGGCGCTGATGGCGCTGATCCTGTCGCTGCCGTCAGAGAATGAGATCGCCGAGTTGTTCGAGGTGATCGACCCGCTGGCGATTGCCGCAGTGCGCGCGGCGCTGGTGCGCACGCTGGCGAATGAGCTGAGCGATGAATTCTATGCGGTGTATCTCGCCAACCAGAGCAGCGACTACAAAGTCGAGCATGCCGAGATCGGCAAGCGCGCGCTGAAGAATGTCTGCCTGAGCTATCTGGCGTTTGCGGACGCGGAGCAGGCCAGCAAACTGGTGCAGGCGCAGTACGACAAAGCCAGCAACATGACCGATGCGCTGGCCGCGCTGTCAGCGGCGGTGGCGGCGCAGTTGCCGTGCCGTGATGCGCTGCTGGCGGCGTACGACGAGCGCTGGCATCAGGATGGTCTGGTGATGGATAAGTGGTTTATGTTGCAGGCCACCAGCCCGGCGGCTGACGTGCTGAGCAAGGTACGTAGCTTGCTGACGCATCGCTCGTTCACCATGGGTAACCCGAACCGCATCCGTTCGCTGATTGGCGCGTTTGCCTCGGCCAACCCGGCAGCCTTCCACGCCAAAGATGGCAGCGGCTACCAGTTCCTGGTGGAGATGCTGACCGATCTCAACCGCCGCAACCCGCAGGTGGCAGCGCGCATGATTGAGCCGCTGATTCGTCTGAAGCGTTATGATGCCGACCGTCAGGCGCTGATGCGTCAGGCGCTGGAGACGCTGAAAGGGCTGGAGAATCTGTCCGGCGATCTGTACGAGAAGATCACCAAAGCGCTGAACGCGTAAGAAAACAATGCGCAATAAATTGCGCCGCTACAAAGAGTTGCAATCCTCTGTAGCGGCGCGATTTATCGCGCGTCCTGAATTAACGCTGCTGCGCGAACTGCAGGGGCTGCTCTGAGGTTCCCCGCTTCATCACCCGATCCAGCACCTCGGCCTCCAGCTCGGCAAGGCGCGCCGATCCTTTGCGGCGCGGACGCGGTAAATCTACCGCCAAATCCAGCCCGATCTGACCCTCTTCAATCAGCAATACGCGATCGGCCATCGCCACCGCTTCGCTGACATCGTGCGTCACCAGCAACACGGTAAAATTATGCTGCTGCCAGAGCGACTCAATCAGGCCCTGCATTTCAATGCGCGTCAGCGCATCAAGTGCGCCGAGTGGTTCATCGAGCAGCAGCAGGCCGGGACGATGAATCAGCGCCCGCGCCAGTGCCACCCGCTGTTTCTGTCCGCCGGAAAGCGCTGCCGGCCACTCATGTGCACGATCGGCCAGACCTACCGCCGCCAGCGCTTCCAGCGCGGCGCTGCGCCACTCGCGGCCTTTCAGACCGAGGCCAACGTTATCAATCACTTTCTTCCACGGCAGCAGACGCGCATCCTGAAACATCAGGCGGGTATCTTCGCGCGCCTCGGCCAGCGGCGCGTTGCCCGCCAGCAGTTCACCGTGCGTGGTGGATTCCAGCCCGGCCAGCAGGCGCAGCAGGGTACTTTTACCGCAGCCGCTGCGGCCGACCACCGCGACAAACTGGCCGGCCGGAATATGTAAATCGATATGATTCAGGATGGTGCGATTGCCATACTGCTTGGTGACGCCATTGACGCCCACCGGGGTACCGCGGTTCAGGCGCGCCGGGCTTAGCGTTGCGTTGCTCATGCGTTCTCCTCCTTCAATTGGTAAGCCGGATGCCAGCGCAGCCAGACACGCTCCAGCAGCTGTGCCGTTACGTCGGCCAGTTTGCCCAGCAGGGCATAGAGAATGATGGCGACCACCACCACATCGGTTTGCAGAAACTCACGGGCGTTCATTGCCAGATAGCCAATACCGGAGTTGGCCGAGATGGTTTCGGCCACGATCAGCGTCAGCCACATCAGACCGAGGGCAAAGCGCACGCCAACCATGATTGACGGCAGCGCGCCCGGCAAAATCACCTGAATAAACAGGCTCCAGCCGGAGAGACCATAGCTGCGCGCCATCTCCACCAGGCCGCGGTCAATATTCCGTATGCCGTGATAGGTATTGAGGTAGATAGGGAACAGCGTGCCGAGCGCCACAAGAAAAATTTTGGCTGACTCGTCGATGCCAAACCACAGAATCACCAGCGGGATTAGCGCCAGGTGCGGCACGTTACGCAGCATCTGCACCGAGGTATCCAGCAACCGTTCGCCGGTGCGCGACGTGCCGGTAATCAGCCCGAGAATCAGACCAATCGAACCACCAATGGCAAAGCCGATTGCCGCTCGCCAGCCGCTGATGGCGAGGTGTTGCCACAACTCACCGCTGGCCGCGAGATGCCAGAAGGTGATGACAATATTCTCTGGCGAGGGCAGGATGCGCGTCGACAGCCAGCCAGCCTGTGAGGCAATCTGCCACACCACCACCAGCAGCACCGGCAGCGCCCACGGCAGCAGGGCATTGCTCAGCTGTTTCTTGACCTTTGCCATACGAAACTCCTTAACTCTGCGCGACTTTTTGCGGGGTGAAATCATTGGCGACCGCTTCACCGTGCGCCTGCACCACGCGGGGTTGCGGGATTTCCGGCACGGCCAGGTCGAGATGCGGGAACAGCAGCTCGCCCACGCGATAGGCCTCTTCCAGATGCGGATAGCCAGACAGAATAAAGGTCTCGATGCCGAGATCCTGATACTCCTGCATACGCGCCGCGACCGTCGGACCGTCGCCCACCAGTGCAGTCCCGGCACCGCCACGTACCAGGCCGACGCCGGCCCACAGGTTCGGGCTGATCTCCAGCCGATCGCGGCGTCCGCCGTGCAGCGCGGCCATGCGCTGCTGACCGACTGAATCGGTGCGGGCAAACGCCGCCTGCGCTTTAGCAATGGTGGTATCGTCAAGATGGGCGATGAGCCGGTCTGCCGCCTGCCATGCTTCTTCATTGGTTTCACGCACAATCACGTGCAGACGAATGCCGAAGCGCACCGTGCGCCCCTGCGCCGCCGCTTTGGCGCGCACCTGTTCAATCTTCTCTTTGACCAGCGCGGGGGGTTCGCCCCAGGTCAGATAGACATCCACCTGCTCCGCGGCCAGATCCTGCGCGGCATCCGATGAGCCGCCAAACCACAGCGGCGGACGCGGCTGCTGCACCGCCTTAAACATCAGCCGTGCACCGCGCACTTTGACATACTTGCCTTCGTAATCAACCGTTTCACCCTCGCTGACCCGGCGCCAGACGCGGGTGAACTCCGCGGATTCGGCATAACGCTCGCGGTGCTCGAGGAAAACGCCGTCGCCCGCCAGCTCTTCCGGATCGCCGCCGGTGACGAGGTTAAACAGCGCGCGCCCGTTGGAGAGACGATCGAGTGTGGCGGCCTGCCGTGCGGCCTGCGTCGGGGAAATCACCCCCGGGCGCAGCGCCACCAGAAAACGCAGGCGCTGCGTCACCGGAATCAGGGATGCGGCCACCAGCCACGCATCTTCACACGATCGGCCGGTGGGGATCAGCACGCCACCAAAACCGAGGCGATCGGCGGCCTGCGCCACCTGTTGCAGATAACCGTGGTCCACCGGGCGCGCGCCTTCGGCGGTACCGAGATAGTGGCCGTCGCCGTGGGTGGGAAGAAACCAGAATACGGATACGCTCATGATAAATTTCCTTATGGCCGGGCCGGCTGTGGCTGCCAGATGCGATCGGCAATGGTGACTTTGACCGGCATTAAATGGTTGGCATAAAACAGATCGGCAGTTTGCTGTTGGGCCTGCGCCGTGTGGGCGCTGACCGGCGTAATGGTGGTCGGGGGACGATGGTCAAGGTAGCTGGCGATCACCGGCTTCGGCAGGCCCATCGCCTGTGCCAGCAGATCGATACTTTGCTGGCGCTGGCTGCGCGTCAGCGCGTCGGCTTCGCTAAAGGTGTGCAGCACCTGCTGCACGAAGTCACCGTGCTCGGTAGCAAAGCTGCGCGTGGCGAGGTAGAACGAACCGGTCTGGTTCAGCTTACTGCCGTCCACCAGCACACGGACGTTGCCCTGCAGCAGCGCAGCGGAATAGTAGGGATCCCAGATCGCCCAGGCGTCAACATCACCCTGCTGAAACGCGGCGCGCGCATCGGCTGGCGTCAGATAAGTCGGCTGAATATCGTTAAAGCTCAGCCCGGCCTGTTCCAGCGCGCGCAGCAGCAGATTGTGCGAACTGGAGCCTTTCTGGAACGCCACTTTATGGCCTTTCAGTTGCGCCACGCTGTGGATGGGACTGTCCTTCGGCACCAGAATCACCTCGGCCTGCGGCTTCGGTGGCTCCGAGCCGACATACAGCAAATCCGCCCCGGCGGCCTGAGCAAACAGCGGCGGGATATCACCGGTGCTGCCCAGGTCAATGCTGCCCACGTTCAGCGCCTCAAGCATTTGCGGACCGGCCGGAAACTCGATCCACTGAATGTTGGTGGCCGGGAAGCGCTGCTCCAGCAGCCGATGCGATTTGGCCAGCACCATGCTGACCGATCCTTTCTGATAGCCGATACGGAATTGTGCCGGCGCTTCGGCAGCCTGAGCCGCGAGGGTCAGGGCAAACAGCGCGGTAACGGTTGGCAGCAGCCAGCGGGTTAACATCCTTTTCATCGCGGTTCCTTTATACAGCCTGAGCATAGGGTTGATGACGACGGTGCAGCGCCTGCCAGAAGGTTTCCAGCGCCTCATCAATGCGCTCGCTCAGCAGCGCATCCAGCTCAGGCTGGCGGTCGTAATGGGTGATTTGCGTATCGTTGGCGAACACGCCGTGCAGAACTTCCTGCGCTTTCAGCGCGTTCAGCACCGGTTTCAGCGCGTAGTCAACGGCCAGCATGTGCGCCACGCTGCCGCCGCTGGCCAGCGGCAGCACCACTTTATGTTCCAGCGCGCGCTCTGGCAGCAGGTCGAGCAGGGTTTTCAGCGCACCAGAGAAAGAGGCTTTATAAATCGGCGTGGCGACGATCAGCCCCTCCGCGAGCGCTAAATCCGCTTTCAGCGCGGTCAGTGCCGGTGAGTCAAAGCGCGCATATAGCAAATCTTCCGGCTGAAAGTTGTGAATGTTCCACGGAATCACCTCAACGCCACGCGCTTCCAGCGCCCGATGACACACACTCAGCAGCGCCGTAGAACGTGAAGGAAAACGCGGACTCCCCGCCAGCGTAATAACCCGCATGGTCACTCCTTATAACTGAAAGTTATTGATTAGCAATTATTGAGAACTGATGCGTTCAATCCTGACAGAGCAGGCGGCGAGGCGTAAATGATTTATCCGGCAATGGATAGCCGTCAGGCGGGAATAGCCCGCGCTTATAAAGGAAGGGAAAAGCGCCTCTAAGGTTAATCTGAATTGCACCCGCAGATTGCCGGGTTTTCATTAGCGACTTCCGTCACGGGCAAGGTGAGAATGATTAAAAGCGCTGTTGCCTGGTTAAATCAGAGGTGTAACCGTCGACACATATCGCCGGGCGCGCCATTGTCATCAGGCTTAAGAAGAAATAGATGAGGTAATTTAAGCTGTAGCGAAGAAATGGCGGCTTAAGTTAAAAATTATCACCAGGATTTTTCTCACCTGCTGTTTTCACTGCTCCATTTTAAGCTGGCCTTAAATTGAAGAAGAAGTGTGTCAAAACGTAGCGTTTTATTAAAATTGAGCCATGTCTCAACGTTTCCTGTTACGAGTATTGCTAATTTCCTCTGCGCTTAAGTGGGGCTTTCTTTAGTGACGCTTAACAATAAAAGGCAAATAAACAGCCAGTCTGGCAAGGGCCAATAGTCATGCCGTCGGCGGGCTGTTTATAATTGATTGAGTTTTCTTACGCTAAAAAAAAGTCACTGCCTTATTTGCGCCTTAATTGGGCGGATTTTTGTCTGGCCATTATTCAGTATTATTTTTAGGGAGAGGAATATGGGAAGGTCTGCTCTGTTAGTGCACCCGGCTGAGCCGGTTGCCGCTCAGCCCGCGCGCGTCGCGGCTGATAACGTTAATCCGCTGTTGTGCTATCTGCTGCAGCCGGATGCCGCGCACAGCCAGTTTACCGCTGTGCCGCAGCCAGCGGCGGAGAGCGTCAGCGACGACGCGTTCTTACTGTTTGCCGCCGACGGCTTTGCGCCCTCTGCTGCACTGTTGCAGGAAGTGGCAACGCTCAGCCATCAGCGCCCGGAGCTCAACTGCATGCTGGTTTCACTGGCACCACGCGCACTGAGCAGCGGCCTGCAGTCGTCGCTGCAGCTGTTCCAGCAGCTGCAGGCGCAGCGCCTGTGGCAGCAGAATAACTATGCGGTCATCCTGCGCGCCGCGCTGGTGAAAAATGCCGCTCCGCTGGTACGCATTCAGGATGTGATGCTGGCCGGCCTGTTAAATACGCAAACGGTATGGCTGCTGGATGCTCGCGCTGAGCATGAGGTCACCACGGTTAATCCGCCACCCAGCTATCAGCAATTTATGACGGAGTATGAAAAGGTCACCCGTTTGTCACACTTTATTCCGGAGCGAAACCGTTATCGCCAGAGTTATTTACGCAGCGGGTTATTACAGCTGGTACAGCAGGAATTAAACGCTGAAACGCAGTTCTCTAATAATGTGCGGCACGCGGTGCGCTACTTTGCCGATCAGTTTTCACCGCAGAGCACAATGGAAAAACTGTTACTGAAACATCCCGACCTCTATTTCTCACTGATGAAAATGAGAAAAAGCCGCTGAGATAGCGCCAGCGTTAATTTTAAGAATTACTCCCGTGGGCGCTGAGGTATTTTTGTGTCACGCTGTTAACACTGAGAAAAATACCCAGACGCCAGAGTTTTTATGTCTATCAAACGTAACGCGATTGCCAACTATGTTGGCCAGATCTATCTGACGCTGTCAGGTATTTTAGTAGTTCCCCTGTATATTCAGCATTTAGGTATGGAAGCTTACGGTCTCGTGGGCTTCTTTTCTATATTGCTGACCTGGCTGCAGCTGCTCGACGCGGGCGTTTCAACCACGCTGATGCGCGAGGCGGCACGCTACCGGGCGAATCAGGCAGAATTTGTCTGGTTTCCGGCGCTGTTTGCCACCCTGACCCGCTTCTTCCTGTTCTCCACCCTGGTGCTGGTGGTGCTCGGCTGGCTGGCGACGCCATGGATTGCCACGCACTGGCTGGATGCGCAGCACTTACCCGCCAGCGATGTGGTGGTGGCCGTGGCGATCATGGTGATCACCGCCGCGATTCGCTGGCGTACCAGCCCGTATCGCAGCGTGATTGTCGGTTTTGAGCATCAGGTCTGGCTCAACGGCGTGAACCTGATCATTACCACGCTGCGTACTTTTGGCGCGGTACTGGTGATCCAGCTGTTCCCGAATCCGCTGCTGACCTTCTTTATCTGGCAATTGCTGGTGTCGATTGCCGAAGCCGCCTGCTGTATCTGGAAATCCTGTCAGCTGGTGCCCCGCGCAGCGCGCAAAGAGAAGCGCGACGATCTGAAAGGCGTGCTCAAACCCTTTATCCGCTTTGCGCTGAGCGCTGCTTTCTCCAGCGCCGTGTGGACCTTTATTTCGCAGATTGACCGGCTGGTGCTGTCAAAAACCCTGCCGCTGAGCGAGTACGGCTCGTTCACCGTGGTCGCCACGGCTGCGACCGGGATCCTGCTGCTGAGCAGTCCGATTATGCAGGCAATTGTGCCGCGCATGACCGGCATGAAAACCCGTCAGCAGGGCGATGCCGAATCGCTGAAGCTCTATCGCTATACCACCCAGGCGGTGGCAATTTTTATGGCCCCGCTCAGCATCACCATTGCCTGCTATGCCGGACCGCTGCTGTGGGCGTGGACGCAGAAACCGCAAATTGTCGAAGAGATGGCGTTCGTGCTTAGCCTGTATGCGCTCGGCAGCGGCATCCAGGCGATCTGCGGCCTGCTGTATCACCTGCAATACGTCAACGGCAATTTGAAACTGCACATGCAGGGATTCACCTGTTTTGCCGTCGTGCTGGTGCCGCTCAACATCTGGTGTGCCGTCCATTACGGGGCGCTGGGCACCGGCTGGCTGTGGCTGGGGCAGAACATCTTCTATTTAGTTGGCTGGGCGTGGCTGGTGCATCGCCGCTTTGCGCCGGGCATCCATTTCAGCTGGCTGACGCGCGACGTAGCGCTGATTTGGGCGTTGTCGGCGCTGATTGCCTGGCTCAGCACGCTGCTGCCCATCGAGTGGAACCAGAATCGCTGGATCAACCTGCTGTGGCTGGGGTTGATCGGGGCCTTTAACCTTGGCGTGTGCTGTCTGTTACACAGCCTGGTGCTAAAACGCCTGCGCGCGCCGCTTGTTAACGCAGAGGAAAGAGGATGAGCATGACATCACGCCGCACGCCGACGGTTTCGGTAATTATCCCTAACTGGAACTGCGCGCCCTGGCTGCCGGAAACCCTGGGGTCGCTGCTTCGCCAGTCATCGCCGCCGGAAGAGATCATCATTATTGATGATGGCTCAAGCGATGACAGCGTGGCCTGGCTGACGGCGTTTGCTGCGCAGCATCCGCAGGTGACGCTGCTGAGTGGCGGACGCGGCGGCGTCAGTGCCGCGCGCATGAAGGGGCTGGCCGCAGCCAGCGGCGATTTCGTCTATTTTATGGATGCCGACGACTTCGTCTCGACTGAACTGTTCGCCGATTTCCGCCGCGTGCAGGCCCGTCACCCGGAGATTGATCTGTTCTGCTTTGGCGCGAAGATGTTTTTCGACCTGCCAGCACCGCAGCGCCATTATCAGACCATCCATCAGCGCCACGTCAGCGGCCTGCTGCCGGGCGGTAGCGCCACGCTGCGCACGCTGATTCAGCATCACTCGGCGCATCGGGTGATCTGGAGCAGCATCATCTCGCGTCACCTGATTGACCAGCTCGATCTGCAGTTTCTGCCGATCCAGAACCATGAAGACGCGCCCTTTATGTTTGCCCTTTATCTGCAGGCGCGCGCGCTGTACTGCACCAGCCAGAGCTACTACTACAAACGCTTTATGCTGAGTTCACTCTCGCAGAGCACGCGCGACTTCTCATGGGTGAAAAATTACTTTATCGCCCGCGCTGGCAGTGAGCAGTTCCTGCAGCAGCAGCAACTGCCGCACGATGAGGCGCTGCTGGACGATTATTACCAGACGGTGATGCACGGCTGCCTGACGCAAATCCGCAAAAATCACATGACGGTGCCCGCCGAGTGGCAGCCGCAGGTGAATCAGCTGGTGCGTAAAGTGTTACAGCACAACGCGCGACTGAAACTGCTGTGGTATTGCCCGGCGATTTACAGCGGCTTACAGGCCTGCCGCGATCGTCTGGAACGCTATTCCGCCCGACGCTGATACCGATCAAATTGTTGCATCCCAGAGTAATTTACTTTTGCGCCAGAGCACCTTACCATTCTGGCGCACAAATTCCCGTGCACCCGACTTTCACGAAGCTTCCGCCATTCAGGAGAGTGCATGCTATATCCTATCGTCCGGCCGGCGCTGTTTAAGCTCGATCCAGAGCGCGCGCACGAACTCACCTTTCAACAGTTACGCTTCATCAGCGGCACGCCGCTGGAAGGGCTGATTCGTCAGTCGCTGCCGTCACGCCCGGTGACCTGTATGGGGCTGACCTTTCCGAACGCGCTGGGTCTGGCTGCGGGGCTGGATAAGAACGCGGAGTGCATTGATGCCTTTGGCGCCATGGGCTTTGGCTTTGTCGAGGTGGGCACGGTGACGCCACGCGCACAGCCGGGCAATGACAAACCCCGCATGTTCCGGCTGGTGCCGGCGGAAGGTATCATCAACCGCATGGGGTTTAATAATCTCGGCGTTGATCACCTGGTAGAGAATGTGAAAAAGGCGCGCTTTAAAGGCGTGCTCGGCATCAATATTGGTAAAAATAAAGACACGCCGGTAGAACAGGGCAAAGACGATTATCTGACCTGCATGGAAAAGGTGTATGCGCACGCCGGTTATATTGCCATCAATATTTCCTCACCGAATACCCCCGGATTACGTTCGCTGCAATATGGCGAAGCGCTGGACGATCTGCTGTCGGCGATTAAATTAAAACAGCGGGCGCTGCAGGAAAGCCATCTGAAATATGTGCCGGTGGCGGTGAAGATCGCGCCGGATCTTTCTGAAGAAGAATTGATCCAGGTTGCTGACAGTTTAGTGCGTCACGAAATAGATGGCGTGATCGCCACCAATACCACGCTCGATCGTTCGCTGGTGAGCGGGCTGAAATATGCCGACGAAGCGGGGGGATTAAGTGGTCGTCCGGTACAGTCGCGCAGCACCGAAGTGATTCGCCGTCTGGCGCAGGAGCTGCAGGGACGTCTGCCCATTATTGGCGTCGGCGGCATTGATTCGCTGGTCGCGGCACGGGAAAAAATGGCGGCTGGCGCAACGCTGGTGCAGATATACTCAGGCTTTATTTATAAAGGTCCGGGTTTAATTAAAGATATCGTGACCCATCTCTAAGACATTTCTCACTTTCCCAGGCCGGGGGGTTTATTTCTCCCTCCGGCTCGTTTATATTTTGTCCTGTTCGTACAATTTTCAGCTTTTTCCTTAAAGCAATATTTTAAATTTCAGCGCCGTTTAGCGCAGCGTAAATCCACAGGGCACCCCATGAAAATCAAACCCGATGACAACTGGCGTTGGTATTTTGACGCAGAGCATGACCGGATGATGCTGGATCTGGCCGATGGAATGTTATTTCGCTCGCGCTTCTCGCGCAAAATGCTGACGCCCGATGCCTTTAATGACAGCGGTTTTTGCGTTGATGACGCTGCGCTTTATTTTACTTTTGAAGAGCGCTGTCGCCAGAGCGGTTTAAAAAGCGATCAGCGCGCCGAGCTGGTGCTGAATGCGCTGGTGGCCAGCCGTTTCCTTAAGCCGCTGATGCCGAAAAGCTGGCACTTCACCAGCCATGCGCACAGCTGGCAGCCCGTCGCGGGCGATATGGTGGCGGTAACGCTGGCCGACAGCGGCGAACAGGCACAGCTGCTGGTGGTCGAGAGCGGCGAGAATGCCGCGCTCTGTCTGCTGGCGCAGAGTGCGCTGACGGTGGCGGGCAAAGGGATGCAGCTCGGTGATGCCATCAAGATCATGAACGATCGCCTGCAGCCACAGTTGCAGGAGAGCAGCGCGCCCTTCGCCCGCGCGGTGTAGCACTTACGCCAGTTCGATATCTCCGTTCGGAATACAGCTGCAGCTGAGAATGGTGCCGTCGCCGCGCACCGCGCTCTGCTTCAGCGCCTTCACGTCACCCGACACCAGCGTCATTTTGCAGCTGCCGCAGATTCCGGCCCGACACGAGTAGGGAATGCGAAAGCCCTGCATCTCCAGCTGTTCCAGTAATACCTGCTGATTATCGCCGGCAAACTGCTGACCCTGATAGCCAATGGTCACGGCGGCCGGCGCGCTGCTGGCGGCCTGCAGCGTTTCCACCACCTCACCGGCACCGTAAGCGCGCGGCGTTTGCCGTTCCAGCACTTC
Source organism: Pantoea dispersa (assembly GCF_019890955.1). Classification (NCBI taxonomy): domain Bacteria; kingdom Pseudomonadati; phylum Pseudomonadota; class Gammaproteobacteria; order Enterobacterales; family Erwiniaceae; genus Pantoea; species Pantoea dispersa. The sequence goes on along the minus strand of NZ_CP082346.1, from coordinate 2,540,750 downwards.
AACCTTATCGCCGACGCGCACGATACCGCTGTTAAGCGCAATAAGATTCAGGCCGAAATCGATATCACCGCTGCCGTCCTGCGCGCTGCGAAAACGCTGCAGCGTGGCGAGCGGTTCGCCCTGCGGGTGCTTGCGACCGCTTTCGGTGCCGATGGTGGTAAACACGCAGCGGCTGCACGGCTTCGGCATCTCGAAGGTGATCTCGCCGATCTTAATACGTTTCCAGCTGTCCTCGTCCCAGGCGCTGGCGCCGCTGACGATCAGATTGGGGCGGAACTGTTCCAGCCGCACGCTGGCCGGACAGCGCTGCTGCAGATCCTGCAGCGACGCCATGTTGACCAGCAGGTAAGGGAAGCCGTCAGCGAACCCCAGCGGGACCTGGTCGAAGCGTTTTACCCGGCGAGACGGCTCAGCGCCAACCCAGCGTAGCTGCACCGGGCGCGGGAAAAAGCCGCTCAGCCACTGGTTAATGGTGTCAGGCGCAATACGGGCGGTGAACTGGTTGCCCCACACTTCGGTCGGTGCCGGCTGGGTGCTGAAATCGCTGAAGCGGATCAGCGCCTGGCTGCCGTCCGGCGCGGTGATGAATAGCCCGTCGGGCAGCAGGGCGGGCGTGAAACGCACCATCTCCGGAAACTGGCGGGCGGTAATAAAGGTCCCGTCCGCTTCGGTCACCATAAAGATGCGATCGAAGGCCAGACCGCTTTCCAGCACCTGCGCGTGTGACAGCTGCAAACCACGCATCGATTTAACCGGGTGAATATACAGGCGAGACAGGGTAATCATCACAACTCCGTACAGACAAAAAGAAGCTAACTTTATGACATAGGACGCTGATTCGCTATAATGCGCAACAATTTTAGCAAGAGTAAAAGTGACGATATGAATTCTCTGTTTGCCAGTACGGCGCGTGGGCTCGAAGAGCTGTTGAAAACTGAGCTGGACGCGCTGGGTGCGCAGGATTTGCAGGTGGTGCAGGGCGGCGTCCACTTCCGAGCCGACGACCGCATAATGTACCAAAGCCTGCTGTGGAGCCGTCTGGCTTCACGTATTTTGCTGCCGCTGGGAGAATTCGGCGTCTGGAGCGATCTCGACCTCTACGTCGGCGCGCAAAGCATCCCGTGGAGCGAGCTGTTTGACAGCAACACCACGTTCGCCATCCACTTCAGCGGCACCAATGAGGTGATTCGCAACAGCCAGTTTGGTGCGCTGCGCATCAAAGATGCGATTGTCGATAGCTTTACCCGGCAGAATCTGGAGCGGCCGAGTGTCGATCGCGAGCAGCCGGGCATTCGCATCAACGCGTGGCTGAATAAAGATCGCGTTAGCATCGCGCTGGATCTGAGCGGCACCGCACTGCATCAGCGCGGCTATCGCCAGCAAACCGGCCAGGCACCGCTGAAAGAGAACCTGGCGGCGGCGATTGTGATGCGCTCCGGCTGGCAGAGCGGCACGCCGCTGGTCGATCCGATGTGCGGCTCCGGTACGCTGCTGATTGAAGCGGCGCTGATCGCCTGCGATCGCGCGCCGGGCCTGCTGCGTTCGCACTGGGGCTTCAGCCGCTGGAAACGCCACAACAATGCACTGTGGCAGGAGGTGCGCAGCGAAGCACTGCAGCGTGCGCGCGCCGGCACGGCCGCCACCACGTCACGCTTCTTTGGCTATGATAATGATGGTCGCGTGCTGGAGTGGGCACGTGCCAACGCGCGCCGCGCCGGCGTGTTCGATCTGTTCACCTTTGCGCAGCAGGATGTGCTGCAGCTGAAAAATCCGCTGGCGGGCGAAGCGATGCGCGGTACGGTGCTGAGTAACCCGCCGTACGGTGAGCGTCTGGAGAGCGAGCCGGCGCTGATTGCGCTGCACAGCCAGCTGGGCCGCATCATGAAACAGCAGTTTGGCGGCTGGAATTTGTCGCTGTTCAGCGCCTCACCAGAGCTGCTCAGCTGCCTGCAGCTGCGCGCCGATCGCCAGTTTAAAGCGAAAAACGGTCCGCTGGAGTGCGTACAGAAAAACTACCAGCTGGCGGAGAACAGCGCCGAAGGCGGCGCACTGATTGCCGAAGACTTTGCTAACCGCCTGCGTAAGAACCGCAAAAAACTGGACAAGTGGGCGCGCCAGTCGAATATTGACTGCTACCGCCTGTATGACGCCGACCTGCCGGAGTATAACGTGGCGGTCGATCGCTACGCCGACTGGGTAGTGATTCAGGAGTACGCGCCGCCGAAAACCGTGGATGCGACCAAAGCGCGTCAGCGCCTGTTTGACGTGATCGGTGCCACGCTGAGCGTGCTGGAGATACCGGCCAATCGCCTGGTGCTGAAAACCCGCGAACGGCAGAAGGGCAAAAACCAGTACCAGAAGCTGAGCGAGAAGGGCGAATTCTTTGAAGTGCAGGAGTTTAACGCGCGGCTGCTGGTGAACCTGACGGATTATCTCGATACCGGCCTGTTCCTCGACCACCGTATCGCGCGCCAGATGCTGGGCCAGATGAGCCAGGGGAAAGATTTCCTTAACCTGTTCTCCTATACCGGTAGCGCCAGCGTGCATGCCGGGCTGGGCGGCGCCAAATCCACCACCACGGTCGATATGTCGCGCACCTATCTGGAGTGGGCCGAACGTAACCTGCGCCTGAATGGATTAACCGGGCGCCAGCATCGCCTGATGCAGGCGGACTGCCTGAGCTGGCTGCGCGAAAGCGATGAGCAGTTCGATCTGATCTTTATCGATCCGCCGACTTTCTCCAACTCCAAACGCATGGAAGATGACTTCGATGTGCAGCGCGACCACCTTATGCTGCTGCAGAACCTGAAGCGCATGCTGCGTCGCGGCGGCACCATTATGTTCTCCAACAACAAGCGCGGCTTCAAAATGGATCTGGACGGCTTGCAGCGTCTGGGTCTGCAGGCGCAGGAAATTACGCAAAAAACGCTGTCGCAGGACTTTGCGCGCAACCGTCAAATTCACAACTGCTGGCTGGTAAGCCACGCCGGTAAGGAATAAGTTTTATGTCACTGATCAGTATCCATGGCGCTTACCTGTCGTTCAGCGATGCGCCGCTGTTGGATAACACCGAACTGCATATCGAAGAGGGCGAGCGCGTCTGTCTGGTTGGGCGCAACGGCGCCGGTAAATCGACGCTGATGAAAATCATCAACGGCGAACAGCCGCTGGATGACGGCCGCATTATTTATGAGCAGGATTTGGTGGTTGCGCGGCTGCAACAGGATCCGCCACGCAATATCACCGGTTCGGTGTACGACTTCGTCGCCGAAGGCGTGGCCGAACAGGCTGAACACCTCAAGGCTTACCACGCCATATCGCACCTGGTGATGGAAGATCCAAGCGAGAAAAACCTCAACGAAATGGGGCGACTGCAGACGATTCTCGACCATCACAACCTGTGGCAGCTCGACAGCCGCATCAACGATGTGCTGCAGCAAATCGGGCTGCAGCCGGACACCGAGCTGTCGTCACTCTCCGGTGGCTGGCTGCGTAAAGCCGCGCTGGGCCGAGCGCTGGCCAGTAACCCGCGCGTGCTGATGCTCGACGAACCGACTAACCACCTCGATATTGAAACCATCGACTGGCTGGAAAGCTTCCTGAAAACCTTCAACGGCAGCATCGTGTTTATTTCGCACGACCGCTCGTTTATCCGCAATATGGCGACGCGCATTGTCGACCTCGATCGCGGCAAGCTGGTGTCGTGGCCGGGCGATTACGATCAGTTCCTGCTGGGCAAAGAGGAAGCGCTGCGCGTTGAAGAGATGCAAAACGCCGAATTCGACCGCAAGCTGGCGCAGGAAGAAGTGTGGATTCGCCAGGGCATCAAAGCGCGTCGCACCCGTAACGAAGGCCGCGTGCGCGCGCTGAAAGCGCTGCGTCGTGAACGCTCCGAACGGCGTGACGTGATGGGCAAAGCCAATATGCAGGTCGGTGAAGCGGCGCGTTCCGGCAAAATCGTCTTTGAGCTGGAAAACGTGGATTACGGCGTTGACGGCAAAACGCTGGTGAAGGATTTCTCCACCCAGGTGCAGCGCGGCGACAAAATCGCCCTGATTGGCCCGAACGGCTGCGGTAAAACCACGCTGCTGCGCCTGATGCTCGGCCAGCTGAAGGCAGATGCCGGTCGCGTGCACTGCGGCACCAAACTGGAAATTGCCTACTTCGATCAGCATCGCGCGGAGCTCGATCCGGATAAAACCGTGATGGATAACCTGGCGGAAGGCAAACAGGAAGTGATGGTCAACGGCAAGCCGCGTCACGTGCTCGGCTATCTGCAGGACTTCCTGTTCCACCCGAAACGCGCCATGACGCCGGTGCGTGCGCTGTCCGGCGGCGAGCGTAACCGCCTGCTGCTGGCGCGTCTGTTCCTCAAGCCCAGTAACCTGCTGATTCTTGACGAACCGACCAACGACCTTGACGTCGAAACGCTCGAGCTGCTGGAAGAGCTGGTGGATGGCTACCAGGGCACCGTGCTGCTGGTGAGCCACGATCGTCAGTTTGTGGATAACACCGTGACCGAATGCTGGATCTTTGAAGGCAACGGCGAGATCGGTACCTTCGTCGGTGGCTACCATGATGCGCAGCAGCAGCGCGCCGCTTACAAGCAGACCAAAGCTGCACCGGTCAAAAGCGCAGCGACTAAACCGGCAGAAAAAGCCGACGCCCCCAAACGCAGCGCAGGCAAGCTAAGCTATAACCTGACGCGTGAACTGGAACAGCTGCCGCAAAAGCTGGAGCAGCTGGAGACGCGTATCGGTGAGCTGCAGGCGCAGATGAGTCATCCGGACTTCTTCAGCCAGCCGCACGACAAAACGCAGCCGGTGCTGGATGCGCTGGCGCAGGCGGAGCAGGAGCTGGAAACCACCTTTGAACGGTGGGAAGAGCTGGAAGCGCTGAAAAACGGCGCATAACGCAGAGGGAGTCAGCATGTGTGCCACGCATCAGACGCAGCACTGGATGCTCTGTCCGCAGTGTGATTTAACCGTAAAACTGCCCGCCGTACCGGTGGGCAGCCGTGCGCGCTGTCCGCGCTGTCACACCACGCTGATGGCTAACTGGCACGAACCGCGTAAACGTCCCACCGGCTATGCGCTGGCGGCGCTGTTTATGCTGTTGTTGGCCAATCTGTTTCCGTTTATCAGCATGCATGTGGCCGGTCTCAGCAGCCAGATCTCGCTGATGGCTATCCCGCAGGTGATGGATCGCGAGGATTATCGCAGCCTCGCCACGCTGTTCCTGCTGTTTGTGCAGGGCATTCCGGCTTTCTGCATGATCGCCATTCTGCTGCTGGTGAATCCGGTGCGCCTGCCGCACAGCCTGCGACTCGGGCTGGCACGCATTCTGTTTCAATTGCGCAGCTGGGGTATGGCGGAAATTTTCATGGCCGGCGTGCTGGTCAGCTTCGTCAAACTGATGGCGTACGGTGAAATTGGCCTTGGCAGCAGCTTCTGGCCGTGGTGCCTGTTTTGTCTGCTGCAGCTGCGTGCGTTTCAGTGCGTCGATCGCCGCTGGGTCTGGCAGCGCATCGATCCGCTGCCGCCGCTGGCGCAAACGCCGCAGGCGGGCATCAGCGGACTGAAGCAGGGGTTGCGCAGCTGTCCGTGCTGCACCGCGATTCTGCCGGCCGCGCAGAAAACCTGTCCGCGCTGCGGCGTGAGCGCCGCGCCACGCAGGCAGCACAGCCTGCAGTGGACGCTGGCGCTGCTGATCACCTCGGTGATGCTGTATATCCCGTCGAATATTATGCCGATCATGGTGACCGAAACGCTCGGCTCGCAGTATCCGTCCAACATTATGGCCGGCGTGATTTTGCTGTGGAGCGATGGCTCCTGGCCGGTCGCGCTGGTGATTTTTATCGCCAGTATTATGGTGCCTTCGCTGAAGATGGTGGCGATTGGCTGGCTGTGCTGGCACGCCAGCGGCCGCGGCCGGCGCGACAGCGAGAAGATGCACCTGATTTATGAGGTGGTGGAGTTTGTTGGCCGCTGGTCAATGATTGATGTGTTTGTGATCGCTGTGCTTTCTGCGCTGGTGCGCATGGGCCAGCTGATGAGTGTTTACCCTGCGCCAGGCGCGCTATTGTTTGCGCTGGTGGTGATCCTGACTATGTTCGCCGCCATGACGTTTGATCCGCGCCTGATTTGGGATCGCCTACAGGAAACTGAACGTAAGGAGCCGCGTCTTGACGGACAACCAACACGGCATTGCTAACGTCGACCAGATTAAACGCTGGTCGCCGGTGTGGATCGTACCTATCGTCACGCTGTTAATCGGCGGATGGATTCTGTTTTATCACTTCAGCCATCAGGGACCGCAGGTCACGCTGATCACCGAAAACGCCGAAGGCATTGTGGCCGGTAAAACCACCATTAAAAGCCGCAGCGTCGACGTGGGCACCGTCGAAAGCGCGGTGCTGACGGACGATCTGCACCATGTGGAGATCACCGCGCGCCTGAATGCCGGCATGGAAAAACTGCTGCATAAAGACAGCGTGTTTTGGGTGGTGAAGCCGCAGATTGGCCGGGAAGGGGTGACGGGCCTCGGTACGCTGCTCTCCGGCGCCTACATTGAACTGCAGCCCGGCGCCAAAGGGGATAAGCCAGAGCACTATCAGCTGCTCGATGCGCCGCCGCTGGCACCGCCGGATGCCAAAGGTATTCGCGTCATCCTCGACAGCAAAAAAGCCGGCCAGCTTAATCCGGGCGATCCGGTGCTGTTCCGCGGCTATCGCGTCGGCACGGTGGAAACCAGCACCTTTGATACCGACAAGCGCATGATGACCTATCAGCTGTTCATCGCCGCGCCTTACGATCGGCTGATTACCACTAATGTGCGCTTCTGGAAAGACAGCGGCATTGCCGTGGATATGTCCGCTTCCGGTATGCGCGTCGAAATGGGCTCGCTGACGACACTGTTCAGCGGTGGCGTGAGCTTTGACGTGCCGGACGGCTGGGAACTCGGCGAGCTGGCCAAAAACCAGGACGACTACCATCTGTATGATGACCAGCGCAGCATTCAGGATTCGCTGTACACCAAACACACTGATTTCCTGATGTTCTTCAGCGACTCGATTCGTGGTCTGCAGGTCGGCGCTCCGGTAGAGTTCCGCGGCATTCGTCTTGGTACCGTGGCTCAGGTGCCTTACATGATCCCGGGCGTGAATCAGGCGCTGAACACCGATTACCGCGTGCCGGTGCTGATCCGCATCGAGCCGGACCGCTTTATCAGCCGTCTGGGTGGCGACTTCAATCTTGAACAGCATCTGCAGGATGGTAAGAAACGCGGCCTGCGCGCCACGCTGAAAACCGGCAACCTGCTGTCCGGTGCGCTGTTTGTCGATCTCGACTTCTATGACAATGCACCGGCTTACAAAGGACCGAACGAAGTGGCGGGACTGGAAGTGATTCCGACCGTAAGCGGCGGTCTGAGCCAGATTCAGCAGAAACTGATGGCGGCGCTGGATAAGATCAACGCGCTGCCGCTCAACCCGATGATCAACCAGGCTACCGGCACGCTGAAAGAGAGCCAGCGCACCCTGCAGCAGCTGCAGAAAACGCTGGATAACCTCAATCAGATCACCGCCAACCCGGCGATGAAAACGCTGCCGGCCGATATGCAGCAAACCCTGCGCGAGCTTAATCGCAGCATGAAGGGGCTGCAGCCGGGATCGCCAGCCTATAACAAACTGGTGGGCGACATGCAGCGCCTTGACCAGGTGCTGCGCGAATTGCAGCCGGTGCTGAAAACGCTCAACAGCAAGAGCAACGCGCTGGTATTTGAAGCCAAACCGGGTCAGGATCCGCAGCCAAAGAGGGCGAAACAGTGAAAAAAGGGCTGATTATCGGTGCTGTGCTGCTGCTGGCGGGCTGCAGCAGCACCATCGACACCACTTATTACCAGCTGCCTGCGGGCAGCAATATGGCGCGCGTCAGCAGTGACGCCTCCGCCAGCCAGCCGATGATTTGGGTTGAACAGGTGAGCGTGCCGGATTATCTCGCCGGCAACGGACTGGTTTATCAAACCAGCGACGTGAAGTACGTGATTGCCGCCAATAATCTGTGGGCCAGTCCGCTCGACCAGCAGCTGCAGCAGACACTGGTGAGTAACCTCGGCCAGGCGTTGCCCGGCCGGCTGGTGGCCAGTCAGCCGCTGGGTGACACGCACGATACGCTCAGCGTGCACGTCACCGGCTTCCATGGTCGCTATGACGGCAAGGTGGTAGTAAGCGGTGAATGGCTGTTACAACATCAAGGCCGGCTTATCAAACATGGCTTTAATCTGACGCTGCCGCAGACCGAAGATGGCTACGATGCGCTGGTGCGCACGCTGGCGCTCGGCTGGCAGCAAACGGCACAGCAGATCGCTAACAGCGTGGTGACGCTAAATTAGGATTTGTTCGATGCTTATGCTAAGTCCCTGATTTGCCGTTATGTGACGGCGCGCAAATCAGGGACTTTTTTATTGCGGAATCAGCCAGATATGGCGGCGGCACTGAGGGATTTGTGTCGATTTCACGGCAAATTGATGACATTGGCGTGAATTTTGCGCATTGACCTTTCACCCACCACAGGTTAGAACATTACTGTGGTTGAACATTAATTCACCACTCTTTCTTTCCACCAGATTCCACCAGACCTGAAATGAGGGAAACGAGGTATGAAGAGACAGAAGAGAGACCGCCTGGAACGAGCACATTCACGAGGCTATCAGGCAGGCATTACTGGCCGCTCAAAAGAGATATGCCCTTATCAAATGATCGATGCCCGGTCTCACTGGTTGGGAGGTTGGCGACAAGCCATGGAGGACAGGTCGGCGGTGGCTTAGGCACCGTCGGATGTCTGTAAACAGGAAAAAAACCTCCGCTGCGTGCGGAGGTTTTTGTTGGCGGGTCAGAACGCTGAAGTGTCTTTAAACAGGCCCACTTTCAGGTCAGTCGCGGTGTAAATCAGGTTACCGTCGACGAACACTTCGCCATCGGCCACGCCCATCACCAGCTTGCGGTTGATGACGCGTTTGAAGTGAATTTTGTAAGTAACCAGCTTCGCCGTCGGCAGAACCTGGCCGGTGAATTTCACTTCACCCACACCCAGCGCACGGCCTTTACCTTCCGCACCCAGCCAGCCGAGATAGAAGCCAACCAGCTGCCACATAGCATCCAGACCCAGACAGCCTGGCATAACCGGATCGCCTTTAAAGTGACAATCAAAGAACCACAGGTCAGGGCGGATATCCAGTTCGGCTTCCACATAACCTTTATCAAATTTGCCGCCGTCTTCGGTCATTTTGACCACGCGGTCCATCATCAACATGTTGTCAGACGGAAGCGGTGGGCCATTCTCGCCAAACAGTTCGCCGCGACCAGAGGCAATCAGGTCTTCTTTGCTATAGGATTCGCGTTTATCTACCATGTTCTCAATATGCCTTCTTTTAGTGAAGCCCGAATATTAGCGAACAGTTGTACGCTGGGCAATGTAATCAGCTGTGGTTGAACCAGTTGAGCCAGCGTAATGGCCAGGGCCGCGGTCGGTTTTCCTGCTGATTGAGCTGAGTAATGCGCTCCTGAATGGTGCTCAGCAGCGAGTCGCCGCTTTCGCTCTGCCAGGCAATACCGGTTAACAGCGGCAGCGCTTCGTCAACGCGCTCAATCGCCCAGATATGGAACTGGCCCTGCTGCACCGCTTCTACCACGTCGTCGCTGAGGCTGAGATGGCGCACGTTGCTGGCAGGCAGAATCACGCCCTGTTTGCCGGTCAGCTCACGCGACTGGCAGATGTGGAAGAAGCCTTCGATTTTCTCATTCAGACCACCCACCGGCTGCACATTACCAAACTGGTCCACCGAACCGGTAACGGCAATCTGCTGGTTCAGCGGCTGGTTTGCCAGCGCGCTGATCAGCACGCACAGCTCGGCCAGCGAGGCGCTGTCACCGTCGACTTCGGAGTAAGACTGCTCAAACACCAGCGATGCCGAGAAGGGCAGCTGCTGTTCCAGCTCCAGCTCGGAAATCAGATATGCCTGCATGATCATCATGCCTTTGGCGTGGATGTTGCCGCCAAGCTCCGCTTTGCGCTCCACGTCGGTAAACTCGCCATCGCCCGGGTGCACAACACAGGTAATGCGTGATGGCTCGCCCCACGGACGTGGATGACCAGGGAATTCAATCACCGACAGGCCGTTGATCTGACCAACTACTTCGCCTTCCGTTTCGATCATGATCTGATTTAACAGGATCTCATCGCGCATCCGGTCGGCAAGGAAACTCTCGCGCCACTGGCGTGCTTCCAGCGCCTCTTTCAGCGCCTCACCATTCAGTGTCTCACCGTGCAGCGCGGCTTCCTGCAGCTGACGGCGCAGCCAGCGCGGGCACAGCGGCAGCGTGTCCTGATCGCCGGTCAGACGCACCGCTTCCTGGATCAGCAGCGGCCAGAAATCAGCTTCGGGTGGCGTCAGACCGGCCAGTTCCGCCTGGCATAGCGTCCAGCGACACCAGTTGGCCATGTCATCATCATCGACCAGTTGCAGATTCTCTTCAAACTCGCTGTAGAGCGCCATTTCGTGCACTTCAACGTCCAGTTCCTGGAAGCTGGCCAGCGCCTCGCGATCGCCACATAAAATCAGACGCAGCTGCAGCGGCAGCGGAGGAATGGTCACCGGCAGGGGACGGCGCTCGTCCGGTGAATACCAGTCAAAGCGGCCCAATTCGATCACTTTGCGCAGACGTAGCCACAGCAGCGGCTGCGCCAGCAGGGTATTGATCGACAGGATCAGCGTGCCGCCATTCGCCTGGTGCAGCAGACCGGGCTCCAGCTGCACGCGATCTTTATACTGACGCACGCAGCCGAACAGCTGCTCGGACTCAATCCAGTCGGCGTAATGTACGCCGCCAGCGCTGGTGAACGGACGGCTGGCGTCAACAGGCGGTTGCAGGCTGACATTATCGCCCATCACATGGTAATCACCGCCGTACAGCGCAGTCTCATCCGGCTGGAAGCGCTGTGCCGCTTCGGCAATCCACGCCAGATAATCGCTGTTTTCCTGGCTGCGCAACAGCAGCAGCGGAAAGCCCAGCGTTTGATGGTGTAAATGCGCCAGCGCATTCAGCAGACGCGGCTGAACCGCGGCAAGCGTATCGCTATCTTCCAGAGAGACGGTTGAGAAAAGTGATTGGTAGCGCGAGCTATCCGGCTGCAGGGCTTGCCACGTAAGTTGAGTGCTGGTCAAAATATTCGCATTAGTCTGATTCAGGAAAAGCGCGATTATACAGGATTCAACCCGGTTAAGCACGGCGCACTTCCGGCCCGAACTGTGAGCAGCACGACATGTTTTTCCTTGCTGCATCCGGGAAAAAAGCTGTTATTCTTAGTTTGTTACGTGATCACGATGAGATTCCGATGAAATACCAGCAACTCGAAAATCTTGAAAGTGGATGGAAGTGGAAATACCTGGTGAAAAAGCATCGGGAAGGTGAGCTGATCACCCGGCATATTGAGCTGAGCGCTGCGCAGGCGGCGGTAGAGACGTTGCTGGCGATGGAGAATAACCCGGTTGAGGTCGGTGACTGGATCGCAAAGCATATCCATCCGGAGCTGGAAAACCGTCTGAAGCAGACCATACGCGCGCGGCGCAAACGCCATTTCAACGCAGAGCATCAGCACACGCGGAAAAAATCGATCGATCTGGAGTATCTGGTGTGGCAGCGTCTGGCCGGTCTGGCGCAGCGTCGTAACAGCACCCTGTCAGAGACCATTGTTCAGCTAATCGAAGATGCAGAACGCAAAGAGAAGTATGCCAGTCAGATGTCGACGCTGAAGCAGGATCTGCAGGCGATTCTGGGTAAAGGCGGCGCGGATAACGAATAGCAAAAAATTGCGTGTGATAAAAAGCCAAAAAAAACCCCGCCGAAGCGGGGTTTTTTATTGCGCGATAACTTAAGCCTGTGGCTGAGTTACAACGTCTTTGATACCTTTCACGTCGATTTCTACGCGACGGTCTGGCGCCAGGCAGTCGATCAGGGCATTGCGGCCTTTCACGCTGTCACAGGTGTTGCCAGTAACTGGGTTAGATTCACCCATGCCACGTGCAGAGATCTTGTTAGCCGGGATACCTTTAGATACCAGGTAGTCGACAACAGACTGAGCACGTTTCTCAGACAGTTTCTGGTTGTACTGGTCTGAACCGATGCGGTCGGTGAAGCCCAGAACCACAACAGAACCGTCTTTCGGATCCATTGAGCTCAGCTGGCTGTACAGCTGATCCAGAGCCTGCTGGCCTTCTGGCTTCAGGGTAGATTTGTTGAAGGTGAACAGCACGTCAGACTTCAGAGTGAAACGCTTGGTTTCAACAACCGGAGCCGGAGCTGGCGCTGGAGCAACAACTGGAGCTGCAGCTTCGTCCTGACCGAAACGGTAAGAAACGCCGACGCTCAGCATGCTGTTGTCTGGACGCGCACCAACGGTACCTGCGTCACCGATGTTGTTAACCCACTGGTAGTCCAGGCGAGTCGCCCAGTTTTTGGTCAGTGCGTATTCAACACCAACAGCAGCCAGCGGAGAAACGCCGGTGTCGTGGTTGCTGATGCGGCCGTTGTCTGGGTTGGTCTGAGTTGAATCAGCACGCCATACCATGCCGCCCAGACGGGTGTACACGTCCAGATCGTCAGCAATTGGGTAGCTCAGTTTAGCTGCCAGCTGAACGCCCTGTGCTTTGAATGCGCCATTGGTCACGTTGCCTTTGTTCGGCATACGGCCCAGCCAGTCGTAGCCCAGCTCGAAGCCCAGGTATGGGTTAGCCTGGTAGCCCAGGAAAGCACCTGCGCCCAGCTGAGATTCGTGAGTTGGACCGTCGTTGTTTTCGTAACCGTTACCGTAGTAACCAGTATCGTGATACTGAGACCAGCCCAGTTTAGCACCGGTGTACCAGGTGTCATCTTTAGGAGCGGCCTGCGCTACGGTAGCGAAGCCAGCCAGTGCCACTGCAATTGCGATAGCTGTCTTTTTCATTTTGCGCCTCGTTATCATCCAAATAGGCAATGAGCAAAAAGGTTGCTCTTGGTTGTAATCCTTCGCCGGGTCTAAACGCTCGCTTATGACTCTACCGAAAAAACGGAGGTTATTGAGCACCCTGGCGAGGTAAAGTCTACAACGAGATTGGAAACTTACAAGTATGATGTGACGTCAGCGGATAAAAAAACAGGGATTTATACACACATTTTAACAAATGACATGGCAAAATTTTCGCTACCAGAAAAGAAAAATGCGGCTAAGCCATTGTCATAGCTGGCGGGAAAAGAATCAGTGGCTTAGCTGCAACTTTGTGAAAAAATAGCGTGAGAAAAATCTTAGTTTTACTTAATGAAACAAATCAGAGGGAATTTTTGCGCTGTTTGGCTGTCTGGACAGAGCAAGATCCCGCCCCTGAGGACGCATAATCAACCCCAGCGCTTCGCCTTCGGCGGCTGCCTGCTCAAGTTCCAGGCGCTCTTCATTGCTCAATTCATAAGGAATCCAGGCAAGTACCACGCTGTAGTTGCCGGTGCGCAACGCTTTCACCATGCTCTCAACCGTGCTTAAACGCTCGGATTCCGTAATATGCATACTCTTTTCCAGCGGTAATCCTGACTGCTGCATCCAGCTGCGGTTCAGTTTGTGCGCTGGCGTCAGCCACAGCTGCCAGCGTGACTGGGTGCTCAGCTGCTTGAGGACTGGCAGTAACAGCAGCGGCATGATGCCGGGCTGCTCGCTATAACGCAGTTCAGTAATACCACCCAGAGAAGGTTGCGTTAAGCCCGTCGCAGCGAAACGGTGAGCACGATCAGCAGGGCCAGAGTATTGAGTACGCATATTTTAATCACTCAGTAATGAACTGTATGAATATACAGTAATGAGTTCCTGGATAAAGATCAACCTCAATTTCTGAAAATGCCTCGCAAATTCCGCACAAGATCGGCGCGTTGCCGCTTTTATTCATTGAACAGCTAAATCGTTTTTTCTATCTTCTAACCAGATGAATCTCTGAGCTTTTTATAGGAAATTTCCCGCGCAAGGAATGAGGAAAAGGGGACGTTATGAAGAAAAATAATCCGGTGGTTGAGCAGTCCAAAGCCCAGTTAGCGGCATTGGGAAAAATTGAATCGCGCACCCAGTTTGGTGGTTACGCGCTGGCGGTCGAAAAGGTGGTGTTTGCTTACATCAATGAGGATGCGCTCTATCTGCGCGCCAGCGAGGCGCTACAGCACTATGCCGCACAGCGCCCGCTGGAACCGTTGATATACCGCAAGCGCGGCATGCCGGTGACGCTCAGCTACTACAAAGTGGATAAACAGCTCTGGCAGGACGCCGATCAGCTGCTGCGCTTATCGGCCAGTTCGCTGTCTGCGGCGCGCGCCGAGGCGGCGAACAGACTTGTCTTGCTCAGGCTGAAAGATCTGCCCAATCTCAGCCTGCGCATGGAGCTGATGCTGCACAAAGTCGGGATCAATTCTGTTCGCTTGCTGTATGAAATGGGCTCGCGTCAGAGCTGGCTGAAGCTGCGGGCGGTGAATAAAGATATCGGCCTGAAAACGCTGCTGGCACTGGAAGGCGCCATTTCCGGGCATCACCAGGCCGCTTTGCCGGCGGCGGTACGTGAAGAGTTGAGCGCCTGGTATCAGGAAACGCTCCGCCAGCACGCCGCGGCGGAGCGCCTGTTGCCTTAAGCGGCAGCGAGGGTGCGGCGCAGACGGGCAATTTCCGGCAGCAGCGCAATCAGCAGCCCCAGCTGCTGCAACACCAGCGGTGCCTGCGCCTCCTCACTGGTTTTCAGCGCGCTCAGGCGCTGCATCAGTGCCTGCTGCATCGTTTCCGCCTGCGCTTCGCTGACGCGATCGATCTGCAGCACATCCTCGACGAAGCATACCGCGTCATCTAAAAGCGTCAGCAGTTCGCCCTGCGTCAGCCGCTCCCGGTGCGCGCCCAGCGCTGAGATGTAGCTGAGAAACGAGTGGTTGAGGCACATCAGACGGAACGCATTCTCGCGCAGCGGCGGCTGTTGCTTCAGTTCGCCGCTGATATTGGACACCACGGACGCCAGTTCTGCATCGGCGTTGTGCGCGTCACGGCGCGCCACACGGTAGGCGAGACGGTTATCTTTACCCTGATGATACTGTTCCAGGATGGCATCAAGATAACGACAGTTGGCATTCAGCGTGCGATCGGCAACCGTCGTCAGCTGGCGGAAACGCCAGTCAGGCCAGACAAACGCCACCGCCAGCCAGGCCAGGCCACAGCCGAGCAAGGTATCCACCACGCGCGGCAGGGCGACATCAAAGCCTTCACCCAGCAGATTGAAGCACAGCAGCACCAGCAGGGTGATGAACAGCGTCGCCTGCGCGTACTGAATCTGGCGGAAGGCAAAAAACAGCACGCCGCTCAGCACAATCAAAACCAACTGGCCCTCGATAGAGGGCACCAGCCACAGCACCGGCAGGCCAATCGCAATACCGGCCAGGGTTCCGCCAATACGTAGCGCCAGCCGCCGGCGTGTGGCGTTGTAGTTAGGCTGGCAGACAAACAGGCTGGTCAGCAGTATCCAGTAGCCGCGATGCAGGCCGGTAAGCTGAATGAAGGCGTACCCCACGCACAGCACCAGCGACATGCGCACCGCGTGGCGGAACAACGCCGAGGTCGGACTCAGATGGCGACTGAGGCGCAGCCGGATATCCGCCCAGCCACTCAAGCCTTCGCGCGACAGATGGTGATCGCTCTGCGTCAGCGGTTCTGCCAGCCGCTGCTCTGATTCGATCGACGCCAGCTGCGCATCAATGGCGCGTAAGTTGCGCAGCAACCAGAACAGCGGACGAATGTGCGTCGCCTGCGGATCGTTATGTTGCAGGCGCTGCAGGGCGGTCTCCAGCCGTTCAAAGCTGCGCGCAAAATGGCTATCGTGGTGCCACGGCTGGCGCAGCACGATATTCTCTGCCAGCTGGCGACAGGCCTGCGCCTGCATGTTCAGCAGTCGCTGAAAGCGAAACAGCACCTCGTTGTAGCGCCAGTCATCGCGCAGCAGGTGATATTGCAGATGCGACGAGCTGGCGCGCTCGTGAATATCCTGCGCCACAAAATAGTAATGCAGGCTGCGCCGCGTACTGCGCGAGCCGCGGTCGCCGCGTAAACGGCTCTGAATGGTGGTTTTCGTCAGGTTGAGCTGCGCCACCAGCTGGCTATTGACCATCGCGGTGGCGATCAGCGCCGCGTCATCCTGCTCACCGCCGTCGGGATCAAACAGATTGGCCTTGGCTTCCAGATAGCGCGCCAGCTGGGAAAAGCTGGCGGCCAGCTGCTCCTGCACCGGGCGCACCGGAAACATCAGGTGGCCGATAAAGGTCAGCAGGTTGTACCACAGCGCGCCAATCAGCAGCAGCGCCGGCTGCATCCACCACTGCGGAAACAGGCCAATGCCCAGCATGGTGTACACCGCGATCAGCAGGGCACCAAACGCAATGGTGGCGTAGCGCTGCCCCAGCGCGCCCAGCAGAATAAATCCCCAGCTGGAGAGCGCCAGACCGATAGCAAACAGCCACGGGTGCGGAAACAGCAGCTCGACCGAGACCGAGGCAATGCAGAAGCATACTAGCGTGATGAGCAGGTTGCGCACGCGGCCGGTCCAGCGATCGTCAAGATCGGCCAGCGCCGCCGCCACGACGCCGAGCGTCAGCGGGATGGTCCACTCAATCTGCTGCAGCCACCAGGGAACGGCGGCACAGCCGGCCAGCGCGAAGAAGATGCGCAGCAGGTAGCGCAGGCTGCTGTTGAACAGATAACGGCGCCAGCCGGGCATAGCGTCAGGCATCATCTTCAGCCTCAGTAGCGGCGCCGCGCGTTGGCGTCACGCGCCGCCTGCGCTTCTTCCACTGACACCACGCGACGACCTACCGGCCACAGCGCGATAGCGGCGATTTTGAAGTGGGCAATGCCGGTCGGAATACCGATGATGCTCAGACACTGCAGGATGCCGGTCGAAATGTGCATCAGGCACAGCCACCAGCCAAAGAAGATCAGCCAGAACAGGTTGAGGAAGGTGCCGCCAGCGTTCAGCACGTGGCTTTTACTCTCCGGGCGCAGCACGTCAACGTGAACCGCTTCGTTGCCAAACGGCAGCAGGGACAGTTTGGTGATCTCCCAGCAGGAGCGGGTCAGCGGCAGGGTAAAGATCAGCACGATGCTGATCAGCGTGGCCAGCAGCCAGCCGAGGGTGGTGATAAAGCCGCCAAGAACAAAATTCAGAATATTAAGCACGGTGCGCATAACGCGATTTTCCTTTTGCAATCCGCAATATGTGTCGCCCAGTTTAGCGTGTTTTAAGGCTGGAGCGCTAAGGGTCTGACAGGTAAACTGCGCGATAATTGAATTCCACATGACGGTGCGGAGATGGAACTAAAAGCAACATCCATGGGCAAACGGCTGGCACAGCATCCCTATAACCGGGTGCGACTGCTGGCTGCCGGTGTGGAAGTCAGCGGCGATCGCCATGAGTACCTGATCCCGTTTAATCAGCTGATCGGTATCACCTGTAAACGCGGCCTGGTGTGGGGCGAGCTGGAGTTCTTGTTACCGGAAGAGAAAGTGGTGCGGTTGCACGGCACCGAGTGGCAGGAAACCCAGCGTTTTTACCATTACCTGCAGCAGGCGTGGCAGCAGTGGAGCCTCGAGATGAGCGAAATCAGCGCGCAGGTGCTGAGTGCGCTGCAGCAGGAGATCGTCGCGTTTACCGGCCAGGATCGCTGGCTGAAGCGCAGCGAGCTGGCTGCGGTAAAAGAGACCATCACGCGCCAGTTTTCCGCCTTACCGCTGCCGCTGGCAAGGCTGGAAGAGTTTGATAACTGCCGCACGCTGTGGCGCTTTTGCCAGCAGTGGCTCGAGCAGGGCGAGAACGCGATTCGGCAGCGCAACCGCGAGTGGAGCGCGCGGGTGATCAGCGATAATCACGCCTTCTTCTCCACCGTCGAAACCACGCCGCTCAATCCATCGCAGTGTGAGGCGGTGGTCAACGGCGAGGATGCGCTGCTGGTGCTGGCCGGCGCGGGCAGCGGTAAAACCTCGGTGCTGGTGGCGCGCGCCGGCTGGCTGATACAGCGCAAGCTGGCACAGCCGGAGCAAATCCTGCTGCTGGCTTTTGGTCGCCAGGCGGCGGAAGAGATGAACGATCGGATCCAGACGCGGCTGGGTGAGAGCGCGATTCAGGCGCGTACGTTCCACGCGCTGGCGCTGCACATCATTCGTGAAGGCAGCAATAAGCAGCCGGTCATCAGCCGGCTGGAAAGTGACAGCAGCGCGCGACGTCAGTTGCTGATCGAAAACTGGCGCGAGCAGTGCAACAGCAAAAAGGCGCAGGCCAGCGGCTGGCGACAGTGGTTGCAGGAAGAGCTGGCGTGGGACGTGCCGGAAGGTCCGTTCTGGCAGGATGACAAACTGGCGCAGCGTCTTGCGGTGCGGCTGGAGCGCTGGCTCGGCCTGATGCGCCTGCACGGCGGCGCGCAGGCGGCGATGATTGCCGATGTGCCAGAGCCGCTGCGCGACAATTTTACGAAGCGCGTCAGGCTGATGGCGCCGCTGCTGAAAGCATGGAAAAGCGCACTGAAAGCCGAGGGCGCGGTGGATTTCTCCGGGCTGATCCACCAGGCGATCGCTGTGCTGGAGAAGGGGCGCTTTATCAGCCCGTGGAAGCACATTCTGGTGGATGAATTTCAGGATATTTCCCCGCAGCGGGCGGCGCTGCTCAGCGCGCTGCGTCAGCAAAATAAGCGCACCAGTTTGTTTGCGGTCGGCGATGACTGGCAGGCGATCTATCGCTTTAGCGGCGCGGAGATGAGCCTGACCACCGCGTTTCATCACTATTTTGGCGAAGGCGACCGCTGCGTGCTGGATACCACCTACCGCTTCAACGATCGCATCGGTGACATTGCCAACCGCTTTGTGCAGCAGAATCCGCATCAGCTGCGCAAGCCGCTCAACAGCCTGAGCAAAGGGAACAAGAAATCCATTACGCTGCTGCCGCAGGAGCAACTGGAAGCGCTGCTCGACAAGCTGAGCGGTTACGCGAAGCCGGACGAGCGCGTACTGCTGCTGGCGCGTTACCATCATCTGCGTCCGGCGATGCTGGATAAAGCCAAAACCCGCTGGCCGAAACTGCGTATCGACTTCATGACCATCCACGCCAGTAAAGGCCAGCAGGCGGATTTTGTCATCGTGCTGGGGCTGCACGAAGGGCGTGACGGTTTCCCGGCGCAGGCGCGCGAGTCGATCATGGAAGAGGGATTGCTACCACAGCCGGAGGATTTTCCACATGCCGAAGAGCGGCGCCTGGCCTACGTGGCCATTACGCGTGCGCGTCAGCAGGTATGGCTGATGTTTGATAAAGAGCGGCCTTCCGTGTTTGTCGAACACCTGCGCGAACTGGGCGTTGCGCAGAGCCGGAAGGCCTGAGCCATCAGGCTTTCAGACGTTCTGTCAGGTAGCGCTGATAATCGGGGATCTGGATGGTCACTTCGCTGGCAAACATCGGCGAATGGATAATGAAATCCGCGGTGGCGCGGTTGGTCGCTACCGGAATATTCCATACGGTGGCCAGGCGCAACAGCGCTTTGACGTCCGGATCGTGCGGTACTGCATTGAGCGGATCCCAGAAGAAGAACAGCACATCAATTTTGCCTTCTGCAATCAGCGCGCCGACCTGCTGATCGCCGCCCATTGGCCCGCTGAGCATGGCATTCACATCCAGTCCGGTGTGACGATTGATCAGGTTGCCGGTGGTGCCGGTGGCATACAGCACGTGAGGTTGCAGCGCATTTTGATTGATTTTCACCCAGTCCAGCAGCGAGGCTTTGCAGTGGTCGTGGGCAACGAGGGCGATGTGTTTCTGAACTTTCAGGGTACGAACGGTCTGCTCCATGGGGCTTCCTGTTTCGGCGCGTGCAAACGTAGTGAATGCACGAGTTTACCCCTGGCGTTCAGCTGCTATCAACTTGCGCGTAGGGTTTTCACCCAACTGATAAAACGCTGCCGCGTGGCGGCATCAACACGCTGCAGCCAGCGTTGCAGCGCGGGCAAATTACTGGCGTCCTGCCATACCATATCCAGACTGAGACTGGCGTCCGGTACGCTGGCCGCCTGCAGCGCAAAGCGCGGCACGCTGGCCGCCTGCGCCGTACGGTTGTAATTGATCATCGCCTGTTCAACATTGCCGCTGCTCTCACCCGGCAACCGATCGCGAATGCTGGCTATTTCATTACCACGCTCATCAATCAGATGAAAATTCAACGATTTATCAAACAGGCTGCGTTCGCGGCGGTTATTCAGCGCCGGCAGGCGAATCGCTACGGAATGGGCGTCGGCAGTGAAGGTGACGATCATCAGTTCTGAGCGGAAGTGGGTGGCATCGGCGCAGGGTTTATCCACGCGAAACAGAAACTGATGCTGACCGCGCTCCAGCTCAAGGCTGTCCGCGCCTTTCAGCAGCGAACCTGAGATTTTGCGCCCATCCAGCACCAGCAGGTCGATCTGCGGATCGAGCTTCAGGGTGATGGCATGGCAGGTTGCCGATACGAGCAGCAACAGCAAACCCGTAACAGCCAGAGACAGCTTCATTTCAACTCCCGGAACAGGGGAAAAAGGGCGATGTGTAGCAAATTATTACATTATGGCAGTTAATTTACATTTTAACATATTTATTCGTGTCGCCGCGCAAACTTTTCGTGCGCTGCGCTTGCACTTTAGCGCGCAATGGCATCTACACTCAGGCGAGTGAACAAGGAGAAAAACATGAACGATCAAACGATTCGCGATGTCCTGACGCAAACCCAACGCATCGCGCTGGTCGGTGCCAGCGATCGCACTGAGCGTGCCAGCTATGGCGTAATGAAATACCTGCTCGATCAGGGTTATGACGTGGTGCCGGTGAGCCCGAAGCTGGCGGGACAGCAGCTGCTGGGCCAGACCGTGTATGGCACGCTGGCGGAGATCCCGGGCAAGATCGACATGGTGGATGTGTTTCGCAATTCCGAAGCGGCATGGGGCGTGGCGCAGGAAGCGATTGCTATCGGCGCCAAAACCCTGTGGCTGCAGCTGGGCGTGATCAATGAGCAGGCCGCGGTGCTGGCGCGTGATGCCGGGCTGACGGTGATTATGGATCGCTGCCCGAAGATAGAAATTCCGCGGCTGGGCGTAACGCGGTAAAGACAAACGGCGACGCGGCGTCGCCGTACCCTTAATGCCGCAGGCTGGGTGCCTGCAGCTGCTGGCGGATCGAGGCGGCCAGCTCATCCATGGAGGGCTGTTCCGGATGTTCGAACGAGGTTTCGCCGGCCAGCTGAATCTCAGCGATATAGGTATGCACCTGTTCGCCTTCCTCATCTTCCATCACCACGTGATACCAGGGAGCGGCACGCAGCGATTCCGTCGCGCCAACCTCATCCAGCTGTGGATCGTCCAGCGAATACTCCGGGTCGACATCCACAATCACGCCGAGCACCCCGGAGAGACGGTGCCGGACCTGCTGTCCAATTCCAAATTTACTGGCAATCATTGTGACCTCCCAAAACTTTGCCCTGCCACCGATATGGGGGCAGGGACAGCGTTTTCAAGTCACAGCACGCGACAGGCAAAGCCTTTCAGATAAAGCCCTTCAGGATAGCTGGCTATCACCGGATGGTCGGCTGCCTGACGGAACTGCTCTATAAATTGTACATCACGACCGGCATCAACAGCGGCATCGGCGATAATTTTCTGGAACAGCTCGGTGGCCATCAGCCCGGAACAGGAGAAAGTCAGCAGAATGCCGCCCGGATTCAGCAGCTGCATTGCCAGCATGTTGATGTCTTTATAGCCGCGGCAGGCGCCCATCAGCTGGTTTTTATTCTCAACGAATTTCGGCGGATCCATGACGATCATGTCGAACTTCTCGCCGCTGTCGCGGTAGCGACGCAGCAGTTTGAACACATCGTCACGCAGGAACTGCGCGCGTGAGACATCCAGCCCGTTAAGCGCCACGTTCTGTTTTGCTACGTCAAGGGCGTCCTGCGAGGTATCCACACTGATCACTTCCCGGCAGCCGCCGAGCAGAGCAGAGACCGCAAAGCCGCCGGTGTAGGAGAAGCAGTTAAGCACGCGGGCATTTTCCGCGTAACGACGGGTGGCAAAACGGCTGTCGCGCTGATCAAGGTAATAACCGGTCTTGTGACCGCCCTGAATATCCACCAGCAGCTGCATGCCGTGCTCGGTTATCGGCAGCAGCGCAGGCGGCAGTTCACCGCTTACGGGACCCTGCGCCAGCTCCAGGCCCTCTTTCTTGCGCACCGCCACGTCAGAGCGGTCATAGATGGCGCAGTCGGGATAGCACTGCTGCAGCGCCGAGACGAGAGCCGGGCGCTGATACTCCGCCCCGGCCGACAGCAGTTGCAGCACGAGGAAGTTACCGAAGCGATCAATCGTGACGCCCGGCAGTCCATCGGACTCGCCGGCAATCAGGCGATAGCTGTCCAGCCCGTCGCGCTGCGCCAGCCAGTCGCGCCACTGCTGCGCTTTCTGCAGCGTGCGCACAAAGAAGGCGATGTCGATTGACTCATCCTGCTGCCAGCTCCAGACGCGCGCGCGAATTTGTGACTGAGGAGAGTAGGCGGCGCGGGCCAGCCATTTGCCGTTGCTGTCACAGATATCAATGGTTTCACCCGACTGGGCTTTACCTTCCATACGGGCAACGGCCCCGGAGAACACCCACGGATGGCGGCGGAGCAGGGATTTTTCACGTCCCTTAGCGAGAATCAATCGAACGGTCATGTTTGCTATGCTTACCTGAAAAAATGAGGCGCCATTTTCCGGTGGATGGCGGCAAAATGCAACGCACAAAGGGGAGATCGCCATGGCGACGACAGGTTACAAAATCTGGGTTCACGGCAGGGTGCAGGGCGTGGGCTTCCGTTATTACACCCAGGCGCAGGCGAACGCGCTGGGCGTCACCGGTTATGCGCATAATCTGGCCGATGGCAGCGTGGAGGTACTGGCGGCGGGAGAACCGCAGCAGGTGGAGTCACTGATTGCGTGGCTGAAGGCGGGCGGACCGCCCAGTGCCCGGGTCGATAAGGTGCTGGTGGAGCCGCATCAGCTGGCGGAGCGGCCGACGCGGTTTACTACCGGATGATCACAGACACTTCGCCGGTTTTGGCAGGCCAGCGATTTTAGTGGCCTGTTTGGCCGGACCTTCCGGAAACAGGCGAAACAGATAGCGGCTGTTGCCTTTCTCTTCGCCATATTTTTGCGCCATGGCTTTGACCAGCATGCGCACTGCCGGCGACGTATTAAACTGCTGATAAAAATCACGCACAAAGTGCACCACTTCCCAGTGCGCTTCACTCATCTCAATCGCTTCCTGCTGGGCGATGGCCTGCGCCAGCGCTTCACTCCAGTCGGCGCTATTTTTCAGATAGCCTTCTGCGTCAGTGGCAATTTCTTTACCGGCAAAAATCACGTTGTTTCCTCATATCGTCAGCGCGCCTATTGTAAAGGCGGCGGCAGATAAAAAGCAAAAACCCCGCCGGAGCGGGGTTTAACGGTGCGTGCTTTACGTCTTAGTCGCGGTTGGCGAAGCCCAGCAGGCTCAGCAGGCTGACAAAGATGTTGTACAGCGAGACATACAGGCTGACGGTGGCGCGAATGTAGTTGGTTTCACCGCCCTGAATGATGTTGCTGGTTTCCCACAAAATGGCACCGGCAGAGAACAGAATAAACAGGGCGCTGATCGCCAGGTGCAGCGCAGGCAGCTGCAGGAAGATATTGGCAACCACGGCCACCAGCAGCACCACAAAGCCGGCCATCATCATGCCGCCAAGGAAAGACATGTCGCGACGCGTGGTCAGGACATAGGCGGAACAGCAGAAGAACACCAGCGCGGTGCCGCCCAGCGCCATGGCGATAACATCACCCATACCGGCGGTGAGGAACGAGCTGAGAATCGGGCCGAGGCAGTAACCAAGGAAGCCGGTAAAGGCAAACGCGGCCAGAATACCCGCCGGGCTGTTCGCCAGGCGATAGGTCAGGAACATCAGCCCATAAAAGCCCACCAGCATCAGAATCAGTCCCGGCGAGGGCAGGGCGTAGACGGTGCTGAGCGTGGCGGTGACGGCGGAAAACGCCAGCGTCAGGCCAAGTAAGAAATAAGTATTGCGCAGCACTTTATGGGTGCTGAGTAGCGACTGCTGCTGTGACGAGCTAATTATTCTGTCCATCATGCGCTCCTGTTAGAGAGAGAACACCAAATATGGCCTGAGAATACGCAACGGTCAGAGGACAGAAAAGGCGTTTTACCCATCTTTACGCGATAAATTGCTGTTTCACTGAGCAGAATGATGATTAAGACGGCAAAAAAATCATTTTTGACTGTTTTTCAGGCGAACGAATCATTGGATGCTTTACATCGTTCGGGGGGATGTTTATAGTGCGCCTCATTGCGGAGGGGTGGCCGAGCGGCTTAAGGCAGCGGTCTTGAAAACCGCCGATGGGAAACCATCCGAGAGTTCGAATCTCTCCTCCTCCGCCACTTCACACTCTCGCAGTGTGAGGTGACAAAAAGATTTCAGGAGGGATGGCCGAGTGGCTTAAGGCAGCGGTCTTGAAAACCGCCGATGGGAAACCATCCCAGAGTTCGAATCTCTGTTCCTCCGCCATATAAGAGAAGCCCGCAGCGATGCGGGCTTTTCGCTTTTCTGCTTTCCATCCTTCTGAAAAACATCCTGAAGCTTTTCAATCTGCTGCCGTAACCCGACGGCCAGCGCGTTTACTGCTATAGTCGATGCACGGTTTTTGCAAACATCTGGCGATTTTCTCAGGCAAGCTGGGTTACACTGTGCGGTAATTCGCTCTTTGGCGAGCTAATCGCTTGAATGCCAGAGTGTTTCCCTGATGAATTATGGAATAGGCACAATGATCAAGAAACTGAGTCTTTGCGCGCTGTCAGTGATCGCGGCGCTGCCGATGGGTATGAGCGCTTATGCCGCGGATGGCGACATGCAACTGCAGCAGGTCCTGATGCTGAGTCGTCACAACCTGCGTGCCCCGCTGGCCAACAACGGCAGCGTGCTGGAGCAGGCGACGAAAAAAAGCTGGCCGCAGTGGGATGTGCCCGGCGGTGAGCTGACCACCAAAGGCGGCGTGCTGGAAGTCTACATGGGTAACTACACCCGTCAGTGGCTGGCCCAGCAGGGTCTGGTTCAGAACGGCACCTGTCCGGACAGCAGCAACATCTTTGTCTATGCCAACAGCCTGCAGCGCACCGTCGCGACGGCGCAGTATTTCGTCACCGGGGCTTTCCCAGGCTGCGATATCGCTGTCACCCATCAGGATGCGATGGGCACCATGGACCCGATCTTCAATCCGGTAATCACCGATGGCAGCGAAGCGTTTAACAAGAAAGCGCTGGCGGCGATGACCGCAGCTAATGAGAAGCTGGCGCTGAAGCCGGCCTTCCAGCGGCTGGAAAAAATCGTGGATTACAAATCAGCTCCGGCCTGTAACGGCAAGAAACAGTGCGATCTGAGCAGCGGCGACAACACCTTTAGCGCGGAAAACGGCAAAGAGCCCGGCGTCAATGGCCCGCTGAAAGTGGGTAACTCGCTGGTCGACGCCTTCACGCTGCAATATTACGAAGGTTTCCCGGCGGATCAGGTTGCCTGGGGACAAATCAAAACGCCGGAACAGTGGAAAGAGCTGGCGGCGATCAAAAATGGCTATCAGGATGCGCTGTTTACCGCGCCGGAAGTGGCGCGTGACGTTGCCGCCCCGCTGGTGGATTACATCCGCAGCCAGCTGGTCGATCAGGACAAAGCCACCGCGCCAAAAGTCACGCTGATGGTCGGACACGATTCGAATATCGCGTCATTGCTGAGCGCGCTGCAGGTTAAGCCATACGAGCTGCCGGGTAACGACGAGAAAACCCCGATTGGCGGCCAGGTGGTGTTTGAACGCTGGCACGATGCGAAGAACAACAAAGACCTGCTGAAAGTGGAGTATGTCTATCAGACGGCGGATCAGCTGCGTAATGCCGATGTGCTGAGCCTGAAGAACCCACCGAAGCGCGTTACGCTGCAGCTGGCGGGTTGTGACACTGACGCCAACGGCTACTGCAGCTGGGATCAGTTCACCAGTGCGCTGAACAACGCGCTGCAGGGTACACCGCTGCAGCCAGCCGCACCGGCACCAGCCGCACAGCCTGCTGCCGCACCGGCAGCCAGCGATGACGCACAGGTCAAAGCGGATCAGGCCAGCGCAGATAAAGCGGCAGCTGACAAAGCCGCAGCTGATAAAGCTGCAGCGCAGAAAGCCGCTGACGCCAAAGCCGCTGAGGAAAAAGTGAAGGCGGACAAGGCCGCGGCGCAAAAAGCGGCGGACGACAAAGCCAAAGCTGAGAAGGCCAGCGCTCAGAAGGCCGCTGAGGAGAAGGCGAAAGCCGATGCTGCAGCAGCGCAGAAAGCGCAGGCTGAGGTAGCGCCGGCGAAGACGGAGGCGGACGCTAAACCCGCGCAACAGCCGGCAGCAGCCAGCAACTAAAACGCCAGCAGGGTCGCCATGCGCGGCGACCCTGCTGTATTGTTGCCGGCTGCGCATTGACGCACACCGCAGTCAATCGAAAAAACCACCGTTCAGTTCAACGGTGGTTTCATGCCGCTTAACCGGCTACTACGACCAGTTTCTGGTTAGCAAACTCCTTCAGTCCGAGATCGGACAGTTCACGGCCATAGCCGGAGCGCTTCACGCCGCCGAACGGCAGCTCAGCCGCGGTATCGCTCTGCGAATTGATAAACACCATGCCGGTCTCAATCTGCGAAGCCATGTTGCGTCCGCGCGCAATGTCCCGCGTCCACACGGAACCGCCTAAACCGTAGTGCGAATCGTTAGCCAGCGCCACGGCAGCACGGTCGTCCGCCACCACATACACCTGCGCCACCGGGCCGAAAAACTCCTGATAGTAAGCCGGGTTATCCGGCGTCAGGCCGGTCAGGATGGTTGGCTGGTAGTAGCAGCCGACGCCGTCGATTACGCGTCCGCCGCACTCCACGCGTGCGCCATGCGCCACCGCCTCGTCCACCTGTTTCACCAGCCGGTCACGTGCATCCTGTGACGACAGCGGCCCCAGCGTGGTTTTTTCATCTAACGGATCGCCGGGCGTAGCGGATTGCAGCGCCGCGCTAAACTTAGCCATAAAGCGATCGGCAATCTTTTCATGCAAAATAAAGCGCTTGGCCGCGGTACACACCTGACCACAGTTGCTGAGCCGCGCCTGCGCCCCCTGGCGCACCGCTTCATCAATGTCGGCATCGTCCAGCACCACAAACACATCGTTACCACCCAATTCGAGCGTGGATTTTTTCAGGTGCTTACCGGCCTGCTCAGCCACCGCGCTGCCGGCGCGCTCTGAACCGGTGAGCGCCACACCCTGCACGCGCGGATCGGCAATCAGATCGGCCACCTGCTGGTTAGAGATAAACAGATTGGTCCACGCGCCCTGCGGCGCACCGGCTTCCAGCACCAGCTTTTCAAACACGTCGGCGCAGTGCGGCACAATGTTGGCATGTTTCGCCAGCACCGGGTTGCCCAGTGCCAGGTTCGGTGCCAGCACGCGCATCAGCTGATAATACGGGAAATTCCACGGCTCGACGGCCACTACCACGCCAATCGGATGGTATTCGAGCCAGGCGTCACCGACATCGCTGGGATAGGGCTGGGCCTGTAACAGCGTTGCCGCGTGTTCGGCGTAATAGCGCGCGATGCTGGCGCAGATTTTCACTTCGCCGCGGCTCTGGCCAATCAGCTTACCCATCTCTTTGCTGGCGATGGTGGCCAGCTCTTCGCTGCGCTGGTCGATCAACTCTGCCAGACGCTGCAGCACCTGCAGACGCGGCTGAATATCGCCTTTGCTCCACGGCGAATGGTAGAGCGCATCGGCGGTGTGCAGCGCCTGCTGCGCGTAGCTGTCATCGTGTGATGGCCAGGTTTTCAGCAGCTGATTATTGGCCGGATTAATGCTTTGATAGGCTGACATAAAGGCTCCCTGACGGCTAAAAATGAGAAGGCGGGACATGCCCGCCTGTGCTTCAGATGTTTTTGCGTTCGACCGGCTTATCGTCCCACGTCAGGACGTCCTGGTCGGTTTTCTCAAACGCGCGGAATAACACCTCATCGCTGCCTTGCTGGCGCCAGATCTCTTCGGCAAGCCGTTCGTCATAATTCGCCACTTCGAAAATTGCTTCAGCGATTTCCGGTGAGGTGTGACGTAAGGTCGCCCATTCGCCCACGTGGTGAGCTTTAAACTGTTCTGTTGCCATAACTCTCTCCTGTTGGGAATTTATCCTTTCAGTTTTACCGCCAGACCGGCGACGTATTGGCCCTGATAACGGGCAATTTCCAGTTCTTCCGCCGAGGGCTGGCGCGATCCGTCACCGCCCGCCAGCGTGGTTGCGCCATACGGCGTACCGCCACGCACCTGCGAAATATCAAACAACTCTTTAGTGCCGTAGCCGATGGGCACAATCACCATGCCGTGATGTGCCAGGGTGGTCCACACCGAGGTGATAGTCTGCTCCTGACCGCCGCCGGTGCCGGTAGACGCAAACACGCTGGCAATCTTGCCGTACAGCGCGCCAGAGGCCCACAGGCCGCCGGTGCGGTCCCAGAAATTACGCATCTGACCGGACATGTTGCCGAAGCGCGTCGGAGTGCCGACGATGATGGCATCGTACTGCGGCAGGTCGTCCGGTTTGGCTTCCGCCGCCGGCTGATTAACCTTCCCGCCGACCTGAGCAAACCGTTCGGCATCCATACTTTCCGGCACGCGCAGAATGGTGACTTCGGCACCGCTCACGCTCTTCGCACCGTCCGCCACCGCGTTAGCCATGGTTTCGATATGTCCATACATGGAGTAATAAAGCACCAGAATTTTTGCCATCGTGTTTTCACCCTGTGGTGTAAGGAACAGAAAGAAGTATAGAAGAGGCTGCGCGCTATGCTGGTCAGCCATTGAACAGTTACGGAGATCGCGCTGCGACTTCTGCCGCTAACCGCTTGTTTTTGAGCCGAATATCTCGCCATAAAAACGATGCTAAGCGGTTTATCTGTTGCAAAGTATGAATATGTGCCTGATTGTGCGCATCCATTGGCTATGCTTTAAGCGGGTGTGGCGAGATATTACGCACCTGACCTGACACTGTTAGCGCAGTGAAATGTCTTCACCACCTATGCTCAATACCTGGAGGAAATGATGGCTCAACATCGTGGAGGATCAGGCAACTTCGCGGAAGATCGCGAAAGGGCCGCGGAAGCGGGTCGAAAAGGCGGTAAAAACAGCGGCGGGAATTTCAGAAATGATCCGCAGCGTGCTGCCGAAGCAGGTGAAAAGGGGGGACGCAGCCGCGCGAAAAAATAGTGCGTCTGTGACAGTATCCCCGGCCGCCGGGTACGCCCGGCGGTTACAATGATTGCAATTTGCCCGGCTAATCAGCAAAAATGTGCGCCAGTCCTCTATTCTGGTGCGTTATGTCTGCTTCCACTTCCCGCCTCAGCCTGCGTATTACGCGTCAGGAGCTGGTACTTATTTTTATCACTATGGTCTGGGGTGGCACCTTTCTGGTGGTGCATCGCGCCATGGCGCACTCGGGGCCGTTCTTTTTTGTCGGGCTGCGTTTTGCTACCGCCTCGCTGCTGCTGGCCTTTTTCTTTCGTCGCTATTTGCGTCACATTACCTGGCTGGAAATCAAAGCGGGTACGCTGATTGGCGTGGCGATTGCCGGTGGTTACGGATTGCAAACCTGGGGTATGCAAACCATTTCCAGCAGCCAGTCGGCGTTTCTGACGGCACTTTACGTGCCGGTAGTGCCGCTGTTGCAGTGGCTGTTTCTGCGCCGGCCGCCGGGCCTGATGGCGTGGCTGGGCATTTTGCTGGCGTTCACCGGTCTGGTGCTGGTGGCGGGTCCGCAGGATGGCA
The DNA here is from genome assembly GCF_019890955.1 of Pantoea dispersa. Taxonomy (NCBI): domain Bacteria; kingdom Pseudomonadati; phylum Pseudomonadota; class Gammaproteobacteria; order Enterobacterales; family Erwiniaceae; genus Pantoea; species Pantoea dispersa. The sequence continues at coordinate 2,510,750 of NZ_CP082346.1, read as the reverse complement.
GCCTGACGTTGAATGCCGGTGAGATCGCCACGCTGCTCAGCACCCTCGCCATTGCCGCCGAGATCATTCTTATCAGCCGCTACGCCGGGCAGGTCGATGTGCGCCGCGTGACGCTGGTACAGCTGCTGGTGGCCTCGGCCTGCGCCTTCGTGCTGATGCTGCCCAACGGCGAATCTTTACCCACGCTATCGGCGCCGCTGCTGTTCAGCGCGCTGGGCCTCGGCGCGGCCAGCGCGATGATTCAGGTCACCATGAACTGGGCGCAGCGCAGCGTCTCGCCGACGCGCGCCACGGTGATTTATGCCGGCGAGCCGGTGTGGGCCGGTGTGGTCGGACGCATTGCCGGCGAACGGTTACCGGCGGCGGCGCTGCTGGGCGGCGCACTGATTGTCTGCGGGGTGATTGTCAGTGAACTGCGCCTGCGGCGCAAAAAAGCGGTGCCGGAGCAGGCACCGCATAAGCCTTAAGGCTGCGGGCGCGCCGCCGGCTGGGTCAGCGCGGCACCGCGTCGCTGCAGAATTGCGTTGAGGATGATGGCACCGAAGGTGGCCGTGCCGATGCCGCCGAGGGTAAAGCTGCCAATCTTCAGCGCAAAATCCCCGGCGCCGAGCACCAGCGTGGTGGCCACCATAATCAGATTGCTGTTCTGGCTAAAATCGACATGGTTTTGCACCCAGATACGTGCGCCGGCCACAGCGATTAAGCCAAACACAACAATTGAAGCGCCGCCAATCACCGGGCCGGGAATGGTGTGGATGAGCGCGCCGAACTTAGGCGAAAAGCCCAGCACCAGCGCAATCAGCGCCGCAGCGACAAACGCCAGCGTGGAGTAGACTTTGGTCACCGCCATCACGCCAATGTTTTCGGCATAGGTGGTGACGCCGCTGCCGCCGATGGAGCCGGACAGCATGGTTGCCAGGCCGTCACCGACGAACGCGCGTCCCATCCACGGATCGAGATTGCGCCCGGTCATGCCCGCCACCGCTTTAATATGGCCGAGGTTCTCTGCCACCAGAATAATCGCCACCGGTGCGATCATCACGATTGCCTGCATATCAAATACCGGCGCGGTGGTGTGCGGCAGACCAAACCACGCGGCGCTGGCCACGCGGCTGAAATCCACCGGCTTGCCGAAGCCCATCACGTTGGTCAGCAGAGCGTACAGCGCCCAGGCGACAATCAGTCCGACCAGAATCAGCAGCCGCTGCACCATGCCGCGGGTAAATACCGCCACCAGCCCGATGCACAGCACCGTCATCACCGCCATCCAGCTATCAAACATCGAGGCGGAGACGCTGTGCACCGCAATCGGTGCCAGGTTAAGGCCGATGGCCATCACTACCGCGCCGGTTACCACCGGTGGCATCAGCCGTTCAATCCAGCCGGTACCCACTTTCATCACCACCAGCCCAATCAGAGTGTAGAGCGCGCCGCAGGCAATAACGCCGCCCAGCGCCAGCGCCAGGTTGGGATTGAGCCCCTGACCGTTGAAGCCGGTAATGGCGATCACCACGCCGACAAACGCGGCGCTCGATCCGAGATAACTCGGCACGCGACCACCGGTAATGACAAAGAACAGCAGGGTGCCGATACCGGAAACCAGAATCGCCAGATTGGGGTCCAGCCCCATCAGCAGCGGCATCAGCACCGTTGCGCCAAACATTGCTACCGCATGCTGCAGGCCCAGCACGAACGTCTGCCCAAGCGGCAGGGTCTCGTCGGGGGCAATCAGCCCGTTATCGCTCATGGCTGACTTTTTCTGCCAGCGGGGGAACCAGGAACTCGCCATCGTCTTCTCCAGGGTAGTGGTCGAACCGGGCCGCTCGGTGCGGCGTTAGCGGGCGTCCTGCCGTGAAAGGGCATGGTAGCGACGGTCAAACCACATCAGACCGGGCTGGGCACCATGGCGCTCCAGCGCCATCACGTTGCAAAACAGAATGTCGTGTGTCGCCACGCTGACGACCTGCGTGATGGTGCAGTCGAGCGCCATCAGCGCCCCCTGCAGCAGCGGTGCGCCGCTGCGCTGCGTGTACCAGCGGGCGGCGGCGAAACGTTCGGTCATCGGGGTTTTGCCGCCAAACAGCGTCGACAATGACTCCTGCCCGGCGGCCAGCGTGTTCACGCACAGCACGCCGTTTTCGCGGAAGAGGGGCCACACCGACGCGTTGCGATTGAGGCAAACCAGCAGCGTCGGCGGCGTATCACTGACGCTGCACACCGCGGTGGCGGTAAAACCGGCGCGTCCGGCGGGACCGTCGGTGGTGATGATATTGACCGCTGCGCCCAGGCCGGACATGGCATCGCGGAAAGCCTGCTGGCTCACTTCGGGCAGCAGGGGCAGTTCATGTACGCTCATCATCGGATCCGTGATTAGCTGGCGCGGCGAGCCGGCGTGGCGGTGTCCGCCAGCCAGCGCAGCAGCAGCGCATTAAAGTTGTCGGCATCGGTCACGCTCATGGCATGGCCGCCCCACGGCATCTCAATCAGGCTGCCGTTGGGCAGCGCCTGCGCCAGCTGTGGCGAGCAGCTCCACGGCACCAGCAGGTCATCCTGACTGCATATCGCCAGCACCGGCTGGGTGATTCGCGAGGCGTGCGGACGGAAATCGGCCGATTTCAGCGCGTGCAGACGCCGCAGCAGGTTCTCCATGCCCTGGAAATGCGCCACGTGATGCACATCCTCCGCGCTGATGCGCGACTGATGGCGTGCCAGCCATTCGGCCGGATAAAGAAACAGCGGCTGCGCGCGCACAAACGCTTCAACACCAACGTTGAGCAGCAGATCCTGGCGCACCTGGAAACAGCGCTCGGTATGGGCATCCAGCGCCAGCCAGCCGTTAATCACCACCACGCGTCCCACGCGATGCGGATAATCGAGCGCCAGCTGCAGGCCAATCAGCCCGCCAAGCGCATGGCCCACGATGTCATACTGTTCGATGCCGTGCTCCGCCAGCGCGTCGGCCAGTTCCGCTGCCATCATCGCCATGCTGTAACCTTCCGGCAGCGTATCGGGGCTGCGACCGGTGCCGCGCTGATCGTAGGTCACCACGCGATAGTGCGGCGTCAGTGCCGCCAGCTGCGGTTGCCAGAAAGCGGCCACGCCGCCCAGCCCGGACGACAGCACCAGCGTTGGCGCGTCGGGCGCGCTTAATCCCTGAATGTCCAGATGCATTACGCCTCCTGCCGGCCAATGTGTGCCACGCTGGCGATTTCAATCAGCGCATCGGGTTTCACCAGACCGCACTGAATACAGAAGCGCGCCGGTTTGTCGCCGGGAAAATAGTCGGCATACACCTGGTTTACCGCCGCGTAGTTGCTCCAGTCGGTGATGAAAATCGAGTTGAAAGTGACGTCCTGCAGGCTGCCACCGGCGGTCTCGATCACTTTTTTGATGGTTTCCAGCACGTGGCGGGTTTGCGCCGCCGCATCCCCGACGTGCACCACGTTGTTGTCGGCATCGAACGGCAGCGTACCGGAAACGTACACCACGCCATCGGCTAAGGTGCCGGGTACAAACGGAGCGATCGGCGTCGTGGTGCCGGGAGGAATAATCACTGTTTTAGGCATGACTCAGAGTCCTTATTATTAAGCGTGCAGGTGAAACGGCGGTTACGACTTCAGCGCCTCGCAGAAGGTGTCGGTATCGCTGACCCAGCCAAAAAAGGTTTCAATGTTGAACAGCGCCGCCTGCTGAGCAAACGACGGTCCGGCCTGATGGGTGGCATCGGCCAGCACCACGCCGAAATACTCGAGGAAAAAGCCGTCGCGCAGCGTCGATTCGACGCAGACGTTGGTGGCAATGCCGGTAAACACCAGATGACGAATACCGCGGCTGCGCAGCATGCTGTCGAGCGGCGTGTTGAAAAAGCCGCTGTAGCGCGGTTTGGGCAGCACGATATCGCCGGCTTGCGGCACCAGCTCATCCACCAGCGCATAATCCCAGCCGCCTTTTGCCAGCAGCGTGCCGTGCAGCTCCGGCCGCTGGCGCATGGTTTTCAGCGCGTTGGATTTATGGAAATTGGGCGAACCGGCGTCACCGGCTTCGACATACTGATTATCCCAGCCGTTCTGGAACCAGATGATCTGCATCCCTGCCGCGCGGGCGGCGGTGACCGCCTGATGAATCCGGGCGATAACCGGCTGCGTGGCGGAGACATCAAACCCGGCCAGATCGAGATAGCCGCCCTGGCTGGCGTAGGCGTTCTGCATATCCACCACAATCAGCGCGCTTTGCGCCGGCGGCAGGGCGATGGCTTCCGGGCGCGCCGGCAGAGTGACAGCAGGCTGACTGGTGCTGTGGGCACAAACGACGGTATTCATTATGCAACCTCCTTGTGGGCGTCAATCAGCGCGCGGCGGCACGCCATCAGCGGCTGGATACGTTCACCAAAATCTTCAATGCCCTGCAGGAAATCATCAAAGGTCAGCAGCACGCCTTCGGTGCCTTCCACCAGCGCCACTTCATCCAGCATGCGTGCCACGCTGGCATAAGAACCGACCAGTGTGCCCATATTGATGTTGACGGCAGAGGTCGGATCCGCCATCTGGCGCACATTGGTGTCACTGCCGGATTTGGTGTCCTGCTGGCTCTGCGTGGTGAGCCAGGCGAGGGCTTCCTCGTCTGCGCCGGCTTTATAGTGTTCCCATTTGGCGCGCGCGGCTTCGTCGCTTTCGGCGGCGATAATCATAAACAGCACGTAGGAACCGACGTCGCGCCCGGTTTTGTCCGCGGCCTGTTTCATGCGTGCGGCGGTGGGCGCAAAGGCGGTCGGGGTATTGACGCCCTTGCCGAAGCAGAAGTTGTAATCAGCGTATTGCGCCGAAAAGGCCATGCCGGCATCACTTTGACCGGCGCAAATCACCTTCATCGGCTTCTGCGGCTGCGGACTGACGCGACAGTCGTTCATGGTGAAGAACTCACCTTTGAAGTCGCTCTGACCAGTGCCCCACAGGTCGCGCAGCACCGTGACATACTCCGTCAGGTAGTTGTAGCGGCTGGCAAAATATTCATCGCCCGGCCACAGCCCCATCTGCTCATACTCCGGCTTCTGCCAGCCGGTCACCAGATTGACGCCGAAGCGGCCGCCGGAGATGGAGTCGATGGTGGCGGCCATGCGCGCCACGATGGCAGGCGGCAGCGTCAGGGTGGCGGCGGTGGCGTAGATTTCAATGCGTGAGGTCACCGCGGCCAGCCCGGCCATCAGGGTGAAGGACTCCAGGTTGTGGTCCCAGAATTCGGTTTTGCCGCCGAAGCCGCGCAGCTTAATCATCGACAGGGCAAAGTCGAAGTGATAGTGCTCAGCCTTGAGCACAATCGCTTTGTTGAGCTCAAAGGTCGGCTTGTATTGCGGGGCATGCGTGGAGATCAGCCAGCCATTGTTGCCAATCGGAACGAAAACGCCAATTTTCATGTGAAACCTCTCTGCATTGAACATGGATTGCTTCACGCGCTGCGTTGCTTCCTGCACGCATCCTGCGGGCGGCGCTCGATCACAAAATTGCAAAGCCTGTGCCACAATTTTAAAAGTGATACATAACAATCGGTTAAAATTAGCGACGTAGTAAATCCTGAGTGACTGGTCCAAAACAGACCATCTGGTCAAAACAAATTGCACGTTTTTCATGCGTCACCTGAGCGAAAAAGGTGCAGGGCACAGCATTAGGCAGGAAACAGGGCGTTTGTTATGATGCGATTTCGCAGGATGGAAGAGGTAACAGTGTGAAAAGCGATGAAAAAAAGCCAGGACGCCGATCGCGGGCCGTTGCGGCGAAACGGGCAGCTATTCTGGAAGCGGCATTGGCCTTCTTCTCGCAGTTTGGCATTCACGGCACCAGTCTGGATAAAGTGGCTGAGCGCGCGGACGTCTCAAAAACCAACCTGCTTTACTACTATCCGTCAAAAGAAGTGCTGTATGTGGCAGTACTGAAAGAGATTCTTGATGTGTGGCTGGCGCCGCTGCGTGCGCTGCGTCATGACCAGGATCCGCTGGTGGCCATCCGCAACTATATTCGTCTCAAGCTGGAAGTGTCGCGTGACCATCCGCAGGCATCGCGCCTGTTCTGTCTGGAGATGCTGCAGGGCGCGCCGCTGCTGAAGGGCGAGCTGGCGGGGGATTTAAAAGCGCTGGTGGATGATAAAGCGGCGATTATCGAACAGTGGATCGCCGAAGGGCGTATTGCCGGCGTGCAGCCGCAGCATTTGTTCTTTCTGCTATGGGCGACCACGCAGCACTACGCTGATTTCGCGTCCCAGGTGGAAGCCATCACCGGCCAGACGCTAAACGATGCGGAATTTTTTGCCCAGACGCTGGATAACGTTCAGCGCATGATCATTGAAGGGATCCGCGTGCGCTGATCCCGAAGGCTGACCAGGAGAGTGCATGGATTCGCTATCACAACTAACGCTGGGCGCGGCGGTGACCGTGGCCGTAATGGGCAAACGCGTGCCGCTGTGGCAGGCGGCGCTGGCGGGGGCGGTCGCGGGCACGCTGCCGGACCTCGACGTGTTTATCGACCACGGCGATGCCATCCGCAACATGACGCTGCACCGCACCGAGAGCCACGCGCTGCTGTGGCTGACGCTGGTGGCACCGTTATTTGGCTGGCTGGTGGCTGGCGCGACGCGCAGCCGGCAGCACTGGCGAGCCTGGTGCCTCGCCATCTGGCTGGCATTGATCACGCATCCGCTGCTGGACCTGACCACGGTGTACGGCACGCAGCTCGGGCTGCCGCTGACCGATTACCCGTTCGCCATCGGCAGCATGTTCATCATCGATCCGCTCTATACGCTGCCGCTGCTGTTCGCCCTGATCGTCGCACTGTGGCGGCGGGATGCGTGCGGGCTACGCTGGAATCAGGCCGGATTGCTCATCAGCACACTGTACCTGGGCTGGAGTATGGTGGCGCAAAGTATTGCTACCCGGCATATTGAGCACCAGCTGACGCAGCAGGACGTGCAGCCGCAGCAACTGCTGGTGACGCCCACCGCGTTTAATACGCTGGTGTGGCGCACGGTGATTATCACGCCGCAGCGCTACGGGGAAGCCTGGTGGTCGCTACTGTCGCCCGATCGTCCCTTACAGATCCGCTGGTACGATCGCCATCCCGCGCTTTTTGCGCCGTTTAAAGGCCAGTGGCACGCGGAACGCGTTGCGTGGTTCAGCCATGGATTTTATGCCATGCGCCAGCAGGGCAACGATACGCTGATTGTGGATTTGCGCATGGGGGAAGAGCCGGATTACACCTTTACCTTTAATCTCGGTTCCGCCGCAGCGCCGGCAGCAGCACCACAGCGGGAAGATTCGCTGCGGCCGTCGCTGGCGCAGGCGTGGCACAAATTCACAGAACGCTTATAACGAAAAAGGCCCGGATAACCGGGCCTTTTCGTTTAGGTGGATCAGGCTTTACGCCGGCGTAGCAGCCAGCCCATGGTCAGCACCACAAACCACAGTGGCGTCACCATCAGCGCCTGGCGCGTATCTTCCTGCAGTGTCAGCAGCACCAGCACAAAGGCAAAGAAAGCCATGCACACCCAGCACATCAGCTTGCCGAGTGGCATTTTGAAGCGTGACGCCGCATGACGCTGCGGATGCTGTTTGCGGTAGGCCAGGTAGCTGCACAGGATAATGGTCCAGACAAACATAAACAGAATCGCCGAGACCGTGGTCACCATGGTGAAGACCGTCATCACATCCGGAATCAGATAGATCAACGCCACGCCAGCCAGCAGACACAGGCAGGAGAAGAACAGGCCGGTGGTCGGCACCGCGCGCGCTGAAAGGCGGCCAAACGCTTTATGCGCCACGCCCTGTTCCGCCAGGCCATACAGCATGCGGCTGGTGGAGAAGATGCCGCTGTTGGCTGAGGAGGCTGCGGAGGTCAGCACCACAAAGTTAACGATGCTGGCAGCGGCCGGCAGGCCAATCAGCACAAACATTTCAACGAACGGACTGCGATCCGGCATGACCTGGTTCCACGGCGTCACCGCCATGATCACCAGCAGCGCCAGCACGTAGAACATGATGATGCGCAGCGGGATCGCGTTGATGGCGCGCGGCAGAACTTTATGCGGATCTTTGGTCTCCGCCGCCGCCGTGCCCACCAGTTCAATGCCGACAAAGGCAAACACCGCAATCTGGAAGCCGGCAAAGAAACCGCTCAGCCCTTTCGGGAACATGCCGCCGTGATCCCAGATATTGCTCAGCGCCGCGTGGCTCCCGTTCGGCGAAGGGTAGTGCAGGCTGACCAGCACAATCCCGGTGATGATTAACGCCACGATGGCGACAATTTTGATAATGGCGAACCAGAACTCCATCTCGCCAAACAGTTTTACCGTGGCGATGTTCAGGGCAAGGAAAACAAACACGCACAGCAGCGCGCTCATCCAGATCGAGAAGTCCGGGAACCACAGCTGGAAATAAGCGCTGATCGCCACCACGTCGGCGATGCCGGTCACCACCCAGCAGAACCAGTAAGTCCAGCCGGTGAAATAACCGGCCCACGGCCCGAGCAGATCGGCGGCAAAGTCGCTGAAGGATTTGTACTCAAGGTTGGAGAGCAGCAGCTCACCCATGGCGCGCATCACAAAGAACAGCATAAAACCGATGATCATATAGACGAAGATGATCGACGGACCCGCCAGGCTGATGGTTTTACCGGAGCCCATGAACAGACCGGTGCCAATGGCACCGCCGATAGCGATAAGCTGGATGTGACGGTTATGCAGGTTGCGCCGGAGTTTTTCCGGCTGTTCGGCCTCAATGGGCGCCGCTTTAGATTGATCAACCATAAAAATATCTTTCCTGTCTTGATGTTGTGTCAGCTCTGCTGGCTGTTGAATAACGTGCTGTTGCACAGGGCAAGAGGGCATAAGATAGAGGAAAGGCGGCCACTCTCGGTAATGGTTTTTAAACCTTTGTGCCCTTTTGCGTGCTTTACCGTGTCAGTAAATATTTACATGGCGCGCCGTGCCGTCATTTTGCGTAAATGTTCTGCAAATGAGCCGCTTGCACCACGCAGCGCTGCGCAGGGTTCTACACTTGTCATTTCGATGAACCCGGAAAAAGTGAGGCCGCGTGCGCGCATTGCTCGCGATAGTGCTGCTGGCCCTGTGCGGCTGGTGGAGTTTACCCTGGCTGAAAACGCATCTGCCGCCACAGTGGAATCCGTTTATACCGCTCCAGGTTACCGATCCGCCAGGCTGGATGACGCGCTATAAGCTGCAGCGGCTGAGCAGCGATCCGGCCGCGTGTCTGGCGGTGATGCGTGCGGCCAGCGCGCAGGGCAGAGTCAGTTTCCGTGAGGTGCCGCCGCTGCAGGGCGATTGTCCGATTGATCAACCGCTGCGCATCAGCCGCTTCGGTGAGGTCACGCTGAGCAGCAGTTTTCTTGCCAGCTGTCCAATGGCGGTGGCCAGCACGCTGTATGTTACGCGCAGCAATGCGGCGCTGCAGCAGGCCGGCATTACCTCGCCGCTGCGCCGCATCGCGCACGTTGGCAGTTACGCCTGCCGCAATATTTATCACCGCCAGGAAGGACGCCGCAGTGAACACGCGACGGCGGAGGCGTGGGACATCACGGGCTTTCAGCTGGCGGACGGGCGCTGGCTGCAGGTAGGCAAAAACTGGCAGCAACCGCCGCAGGCCGCTGCCGGTTTGCACGCGTTATGGCGCAACGGCTGTGCCAGCTTCGGTAATGCGCTGGGGCCGGATTACAATGCGGCACATGCCAGCCATTTCCACCTTGGCATGCGCGGCGCAGGCTTTTGTCGCTAAACTACACCGCCGGGTTTAATCCGCGTTTGATGAGGAAATGATTTGCCGGCCAGGAGAAAATAAATCCGGTGATCATCGCCAGCTGTAACATAAACCAGAAGGCGCTGAGCAGGGGATTGAGCTGTTGATTAAGCACATATTTTAGGGCCAGCGTCATGAAGATAAAGATCCCCGTTTGATAAATCAGCAGCGGAAAAGTTTCTGTTTTTAGCGCTAATAATAACGTACGGACAATAGAAAGTTGTTCCCGCTGGCGAATGGCCAGAAACTGAAAAAATAATCCCGCCAGTAACGAAATCATCACGCAAATAACCGCCTGTAACCACAGCGCGGGGCTAATTGCAAAATGCTTGAGCAGGGTGACTATTGGCAGGGTGATGATGTCGCCGAATATACAGGCGGCGGCAGAGAGCGAGGTGGAAATAAAAATGGTTTGCCAGCTGGCATAACCGGTTAATCCGGAGGGCAGCAGCAGCGCCAGTTTTCGTTGACGTGACGGTTTACGCCCGAGATACCACCATGCCAGCCAGCCGAAAAACGGCATGTACAGCCCGGTGAGCGGCCAGATGATATTCATGACCGCCAGCGGATGCGGGTGACGCAACAGATCTTTAGCGATCATCAGGGCAGTACACACGCCCACGACCAGAAAAGGTAATGCCAGCTGGTTTAACATAGTCAGTCCCACTCAGTTTGCTGAAATCGCGCCAGCCTGCGGAGCTATGCTGGTGCCTGCCACCTTGCGCCTCTGCTAAAGCGTAGCTGGAAAAGACGGTGCCGGAAATGTCTGCCACAGGGGCACGGCAGGGAAACACTGCAGAAATAACTGGAATTAAGCCGCGCTGCGGACTTAATCAGCAGGAAGATTATGACGGGCAGTATAAAAAAGGGGAATGGCAAAGATAATAGCGATTAATGATGAGGCGAATGTTTTATCTGCGAAGTCTGGCCTTTAATCAACAGGACGATTGAAAATTCTTCAGAAAAATCTTATTCTGATTCGCACGACTTATCATCCTGATGGTGCCGCTGGCAAACGCACCATAGTTTAATTTCTCATTTGGGTAACATATTGACAACAAGGTAGTTATCACTTTTTGCCCGCAATGCCGCTCTGGTTTCAATCAATATTTTTTCTCTGGTTAATTTATTTTTTACATTAATCGGCACAGATATCCTGTTATGAATAAGGCGTGAAACAGCGCCAGGGCAATAATGACCATCGATAATTATTTCGTCTGGCGAGGCGAAACTGAAAAAGAATTTCAGGCGCTTTCCGAAGTGCTGCAATTGAAATCGCTGCTGCAAAAACATGTTGAGGCCCTTGGATTTGATGCTTTTGCCTTTTTGGTACAGCATCCGGTGCCTTTTACCCGACCGCGTATTTTTCTCTTTAGCACCTATCCGCAGAGCTGGGTGAAACGCTACGAGAGTGAAAATTACTATGCGGTAGATCCGGTGTTAATGCTCTGCCAGCAGCCCGGTCGCGGCGTGGAGTGGACGCGTGATTTATTTACCGGCGCAGGTAATTTATGGGCAGAAGCCAATGCAGCAGGGCTGGTAAGTGGCTTTTCATGCTCGGCAATGGCGCTAAATCGTGCCATTGGTATATTATCTATAGCATCGCAACAACCCAGCCAGACCCAGCACAGACGCGTTGAGCTGGAGGTGCAACTGCACTTCCTGGCGGAACTGAGTTTGCGTGTGCTGGACCGTCTGAATGACGGCTCAATGGTGGTGTTATCGAATGATTTTAGTCAGCGCGAGCTGGAAATATTGAAATGGACAGCGGAGGGAAAAACCTCAGCCGAAATTTCCCTCATTCTGGCTATTTCTGAACACACGGTAAATTTTCACCAAAAGAATATGCAAAAGCGTTTTAATGTTTCCAATAAAACGCAGATTGCCTGTTATGCCGCAGCCATCGGCCTGATATAGCGAAAATGCAACTACTAATTTTAGTAGTTCCTAAGCCGCAGTCAGTTGTCTACCCTGCGCCGGAAACTCCGCCAGGCTGGCGCTTAATAAATCATTGCAAACATGGGGATGTCAGGGGCGCATGATGAAAATAATTCAAACACAGCTAAAGGATATGCCGTCCTCTTTGCTGGCCGAGTTGGGCACCTATCGTTACAGCGTCTTTGCGCGTGGCGAGGGCTGGTCAATTCCGCCGCGACTCAGCACGCCGGGACAGGAATACGATCGCTTCGATCGTTCCGATGTCACCTGGCTGATTGCCTGGACTGCGCGTCAGGGCATTTGTGGCTGCGCACGTCTGCTACCGTGGCACGAGCCGGAAGTGCCGGAAGGCATGGTGCTGCCTTTTGATCAGCAAAAAGTGTGGGAAATGTCGCGCTATTCGGCCCGCCTTGAAGTCGATGCCGAGCTGCCGCTGAACATCTTATGGCATTCGGTACAGCTGGCAGAGCTGAGCGGGATGGAGTATTTGATCAGTTCAGCCACGCCGATGCTGGAGAAGATGTTTGAGCAGCATCAGGTGGTGTACGAGCCGCTCTCGCCGGGACTGATCCAGTCAGAAGACAATCTGTTTGCCATTCGTATTCCGGTGCAGCAGCCGGCGCTGGCGGAGAAGTATCGCGGCACGCGTCGCTTCAGTCCGGAAGAAGTGCTGCCCTCGCTGGGCGTGTCGGTCAACTGGCAGTCACACAGCTAACGCCCCGCGCAGGATGCGCAGGGCACGCCGCTTACTGACGGTAGGCGGTTTTAATCTGGCGGATAGTGTTGCTGAACACCTCGGCCTGCGGTTTATCCGCCAGCGCGGACTGGACGTAGCGCTCCATATTGATGATCACCTTACCGGCATCAGCCTGGCCCATGCCTTTAAGGATCAGCGTCACCATCATTTTCAGGCAGGCGACTTCATCCGCCAGCGCCTGGGTATCGCGCGATGTTACGAAATCTTCATCACTCATCATTATCTCCTTTGTGGAATGACCTTGTGCGCACACATTCTTCCCGTGCATAAAAAACAGAGTATATCATACGCTTGATGGAAGAATTTAGGCCACATCATCGGCCCGCGCGCAGAGGGTTAATTAATTGCACCGTTCGCTATTTTTTGTGCGCAAAAAACTTCCACGGAAAGATTATTTTTTTTGTGCTGCGGGCGGGAAGAAGCGAAGGCGGGTTATAAATTATAACTTAATGATATTAGTCACATTTTAACAATTTTATTCCAGTATGGTATTGCATCAGCTAAAAAAAACAATCACTGCTGCCTGCTATTTGACATGGGTCATTGGTTTTGAGATTTATCTGGCGCCCCTGATGTTCTTTCCACGCGAAACCCGGTAAGATAACGCCCCTGAAATATATTTTCCCCCACTAACCTGCGGAGTACGTCCCGTTGATCAGCCTGCTTCTTGTTGATGACCATGAACTGGTACGCGCCGGTATTCGTCGCATACTGGAAGATATGAAGGGACTGGTGATTGCCGGGGAAGTGGCCTGTGGTGAAGATGCGGTAAAATGGTGCCGCACTCATCCTGTGGATGTGGTGCTGATGGACATGAACATGCCCGGTATTGGCGGACTGGAGGCGACGCGCAAAATCGTGCGCTTCAATCCGGATATCCGCATCATCATGCTGACTATCCACACCGAAAATCCCCTGCCAGCGAAAGTCATGCAGGCCGGTGCGGCAGGTTATCTCAGCAAAGGGGCGGCGCCGCAGGAAGTGGTCAGCGCCATTCGCTCGGTGCACGCTGGTCAGCGTTACATCGCCTCTGATATCGCTCAGCAGATGGCGCTGAGCCAGATTGAGCCGCAGCGCGCCGAATCACCGTTCAGCTGTTTGTCGGAAAGGGAATTGCAGATTATGCTGATGATTACCCGAGGGCAAAAGGTGACGGAGATTTCCGAGCAGCTTAACCTGAGCCCGAAAACCGTTAATAGCTATCGCTATCGCATGTTCAGCAAGTTGAACATCAGTGGTGACGTAGAGTTAACGCATCTGGCCATACGCCATGGCCTGTTCAATGCGGAGCCGTTAATCAGTAGTGAGTGACGTTTTCAATCCTAAAGCCTTTCTCAGCACCGTGACCAGTCAGCCCGGCGTCTACCGCATGTATGACGCGACAGGTACGGTGATCTATGTTGGTAAAGCCAAAGACCTTAAAAAACGCCTGAGCAGCTATTTCCGCACGCAGGTGGGAAGCCGTAAGACCGAAGTGCTGGTCAGCAACATCCATAATATTGATGTCACGGTCACCCATACCGAGACCGAAGCGCTGCTGCTGGAGCACAACTACATCAAGTTGTATCAGCCGCGCTACAACGTGCTGCTGCGCGATGATAAGTCGTACCCCTATATTTTCCTTAGCGGCGATCCGCATCCGCGCCTGGCGATGCACCGCGGTGCCAAACACGCCAAAGGCGAATACTTTGGTCCGTTTCCCAACGGCTATGCGGTGCGTGAAACCTTGGCGCTGCTGCAAAAGGTGTTTCCAATTCGCCAGTGCGAGAACAGCGTCTACCGCAACCGCTCGCGCCCGTGCCTGCAGTATCAGATTGGCCGTTGCCTCGGCCCCTGCGTCGCCGGCCTGGTGAGCGAAGAGGAATATGCGCAGCAAACCGACTATGTGCGGCTGTTTCTGGCCGGTAAAGACGATCAGGTAATTAATCAGCTGGTGCAGCGTATGGAGCAGGCCAGCGTGGGCCTGCGCTTCGAAGAGGCGGCGCGCCTGCGGGACCAGATTCAGGCGGTGCGGCGGATTACGGAGAAACAGTTCGTCTCCAATCAGGGCGATGATCTCGACGTGATGGGCGTGGCCTATGACGCCGGCATGGCCTGTCTGCACGTGCTGTTTATCCGGCAGGGCAAAGTGCTGGGCAGCCGCAGCTATTTTCCGAAGGTGCCCGTAGACACGGAACTCACCGAAGTGGTGCAGACGTTTGTCGGACAGTTCTATCTGCAGGGCAGCGAAGCGCGTACCTTACCGGCGGATATCCTGCTGGACTTCAATTTGCCTGAGCGGGAACTGCTGGCCGCATCGCTTAGCGAACTGGCCGGGCGCAAGGTCAGCATTCAGAGCAAACCGCGCGGCGACCGCGCGCGCTACCTGAAGCTGGCGCGCACCAATGCCGCTACGGCGCTGACGACGCGGCTGGCGCAGCACTCGACTATCCAGCAGCGTCTGGCGGCGCTGGCGGCGTTCCTCAAACTGGAGCAGATTAACCGCATGGAGTGTTTCGACATCAGCCACACCATGGGCGAACAGACCATCGCGTCCTGCGTGGTGTTCAACCGTGACGGCCCGCTGCGCGCTGACTATCGCCGCTACAACATTGAAGGAATTACTCCCGGTGATGACTACGCGGCGATGAATCAGGTGCTGCGCCGTCGTTACGGTAAGGCGCTGGAACCGGAAAAGATCCCGGATGTGATCCTGATCGATGGCGGTAAAGGGCAGCTGGCGCAGGCGCAGCAGGTGTTTGCGGAACTGGATGTGCCGTGGGATAAAAACCGGCCGATTCTGCTCGGCGTGGCAAAAGGCAGCGACCGTAAAGCTGGCCTGGAAACCCTGTTCTTTGCGGCGGAAGGCGAGGGCGTTTCGCTGCCGCCGGACTCGCCGGCGCTGCATGTTATCCAGCACATTCGTGACGACGCTCACAATCATGCAATTTCGGGCCACCGGAAAAAACGCGCCAAAGTGAAGAACACCAGCGCGCTGGAGAGCATCGAAGGCGTCGGACCCAAACGGCGTCAGCAGCTGCTGAAGTACATGGGCGGCCTGCAACCGCTGATGAATGCCAGCGTCGATGAGATCGCTAAAGTACCGGGTATCTCCTTCGCCCTGGCGGAAAAAATCTACTACTCGCTGAAACACTAACATTGAAACAGGGTGGGCAATGTAGGAACATACGTTAAATCCTACTCACACCAGACAGTTACTGGCATATGCAATTTAACATTCCGACGTGTCTTACCCTGTTTCGAGTTGTTCTGATCCCGTTCTTCGTGCTGGCGTTCTATCTGCCATTTCACTGGGCTCCCTTCGCGACGGCGCTGCTGTTTGTCATTGCTGCGGTCACTGACTGGTTTGATGGCTTCCTCGCGCGTCGCTGGAAGCAGACAACGCGTTTTGGTGCCTTTCTCGATCCGGTCGCTGACAAAGTGATGGTGGCGATGGCGCTGGTGCTGGTCGCCGAGTATTTCCACGCCTGGTGGATCACGCTGCCGGCCGCCACCATGATCGCGCGTGAAATCATTATCTCGGCCTTACGTGAGTGGATGGCGGAGATTGGCAAGCGCAGCAGCGTGGCGGTGTCGTGGATTGGCAAAGTGAAGACCACGGCGCAGATGCTGTCGCTGGTGGCGCTGCTGTGGCGTCCGGACGCGACCGTAGTCGGCGTTGGCGTGGTGGCGTTGTACATCGCAGCGGTGCTGACTTTCTGGTCAATGTTCCAGTATTTAAGCGCGGCACGCGGCGATTTGCTCGATAGCTGATCGATGCGATTTAAAAAGCAGCAAACGGACGCAGTGTGTGGATAATTCTATTGACTCGTTGCGTCAGATAAGTAGAATGCATCGCATCGAACGGCAGCAAGGCTGCAAGAAGCTGAATAAAATCAGCAAGTTCGGTGAAGCATAAGCAAATGCGGGAATAGCTCAGTTGGTAGAGCACGACCTTGCCAAGGTCGGGGTCGCGAGTTCGAGTCTCGTTTCCCGCTCCAGATATTGCAATACGTCGCAGACGGCTTGCACCTCAGATTAAAAGGCGCGTTGGCAGAGTGGCCATGCAGCGGATTGCAAATCCGTCCACCTCGGTTCGACTCCGGGACGCGCCTCCAGTTTACACCCTGCCCGGGTGGTGAAATCGGTAGACACAAGGGATTTAAAATCCCTCGGCTTATGGTCGTGCGGGTTCAAGTCCCGCCCCGGGCACCATATTTAATACCGAATAAAATCAAAGCAATAAGTAGCAATGTCGTGACCGCCCAAGGGCGGTTTTTTTGTGCCTGAAAATTTTGCCTAATATCACTTCATAATATCAAACGGTTTTCCTCTGCCCGCCAACCACAACCATTGGAACCATCACGTTCTTTCGATCATGCGCAGCCAGGTGTTCAACATTTTGATGCTGAAAATGATGATTGAGATCGCAATTGATAGCGGGGAGGTGGGCACCTGTCCCCGCTCGCCTTTACGACAATGACGTCCAGAAATTATCTGCCGCCTATCGCTTACCCGCTCAAAGTTATGCTCCGGGGCGCAGATGAGGTGGGGGCACATGATTTGGGTTTGCTGATGACGCAACGGGGAGTAATCTTGAGTTGTCGCTCTGATATTCAGTGGTACTACCGCAAGTCTGTTAAAAACGAGGGAACGATGATGATTGCAGAAAACGCAACGAAAGAACCGGGTAGATATTACACCTTCCAGTCGCCATTACCGGCTGATGTATTTTTTGAACTCCGGCCCCGGACACTGCCGCATAACGCACAACCCATACTGGATGAAACCAGTGGCATGTGTATTGGTTATTCAGTCGCACAGGCCCCGGGACTGTGGCAGATATATGATACACAGGGCCATTTTCTGCGCCTGGAAGAGGCTCCTCTTGAAGCCCCCCTGATTGATCCCACCGATATTGCGCTTATCGCTTTTGGCGTTTTCCGTATTTTTCGCGCGGGCCGCGTACTTTTTGAAACCGCTACGCGCGCGGCTGTCAGGGTGAAACTTAGTCAGGCGACTATCATGTTTCTTCGTGCGCGGTTAAAAACCGGTTTATCTGCTGGTAACCTTAAAATGACAGAAACAGCAGCCCGGCATATGTATGAACCGGGGCGCTATGTTCCATTACATATCCAGGAAAAAGCTATCCGTTACGGCAGGCGTATGGCGGATCCCCGTAAAGGGGAAGGGATGTTTCGTTACGAAACTGAGATGTATAAACTCAATCGCAAGCTAAACATAACCGAGTATAAAAAATACACTCTTGAGATTGTGGTGCGAGAGTCAGACTGGACGATCACCCATTTTAAATATTTTGATTAACCGGCAGGAAAGCACGCATGTTTGATTTCAGAAATGAAGGATTCGTCTTCACCATCTCACCCTTTGAGCGTGTTGTTGATAACGAAACCGATCCGGTTAATCACCTCTGGGACTGGGTTAAGTCTTATGTGGAGTTTTCCGTCAGCGGAGTAAAGGTGCAGTTTCAGACTGAGTTTACCGTCGGCGAACTGAAGGAACTGCGCGCAACATTTTCTCGATACTACAAGGCGGTAATGGCCCGCCATGAAATTGAATCTTTTAGTTTTCGCAGCCAACTCAACCAGCTCAATATGGTTCTGAGTAAGATCACGGGTGATGATATCGTGATTATTGAATATGTTCTTCGTCCGGAACACCATGCTGATAGCATTCAGATAAAGGGCGAACTGGCTATCAATGAGAGTTACTTCCCGGACATTCTCAGGCAGCTGGAGGAGATGATCAGCTGGCCGGAATAAAATTCTGATTTATTCGCCATCTCTTGAAGTGGGCAATCGCAATCGGGATTTGCCGATTAGCAGCGAGATTACTGGGGAAGTTAAGGGCTTTTGCATCGCTTACCAGACGATCCAGCTCGTTAACCATGACTTCACTTATGCCGGAATTCATGGAGCCAACGTCATGCAGTCAAATAAAAACGGGACATAACGTCTGTCCCGCTAATCTCAATCCTGTGGCTGCCCTACCGGGCCTTCGCCTTCACTGGCGCCAGGTACTGATTGCTTGCTGGGCGCATGTGGACGTCCGTCACTGCCCACCGCATCGCTGTGTTGCATACAGCCGGCCAGGGTAACCAATGTCATTGCCGCTAAGGCTGCCTTGATCAAACCACTCATCTTGCTCACCTCCTGTTACGAATCGCGTAATCGTTAACGCACTGA
The DNA here is from genome assembly GCF_019890955.1 of Pantoea dispersa. NCBI lineage: Bacteria > Pseudomonadati > Pseudomonadota > Gammaproteobacteria > Enterobacterales > Erwiniaceae > Pantoea > Pantoea dispersa. The sequence goes on along the minus strand of NZ_CP082346.1, from coordinate 2,492,077 downwards.
GAAATAAGCAAAGCCACGAATACGCCTTTACGCAAGCGAAGCGCGTACAGTTTTCTTCTTTACTCTTAGCGCTCCTGCGCCAGCGTTTCAACACGACGCCGGTATTCTCCCGGTGTGCAGCCAAATTCACGGACAAACGCTTTGTGAAAGGATGATTCGCTGGCGTAGCCGACGGCCAGAGCGATGTTGATTAACGGGGCTGTTTCGCGCGCCAGTCGCTGAGCGGCCAATTGCAGACGAAGGGCGGTGAGCACGGCCAGCGGCGTGGTAGCGCTGAGCTGGCGGAACAGCAGCGCGAAGGAAGCGCGGGACATAAACACTTGCTGAGCCATGGCTTCTACCGTCCACGGCCTTTCCGGCGCGGCGCACAGTTGGGTGATTAAAGGGCCAAGACGTGGATGCAGAGCCACGGATAGTAAGCCAGGGTGCGCTGCGTGAGTTGAGAGCCCATGACGCACCGCCAGTGTGAACAGGCTGCCAATCTGCTGGCTGCGAAGTGCGGCATCACCAGCAGCTGGCAGTGCGTCAGCACTCTGGGTGATGAACGGCAGCACCGCAGCCAGCCAGCGCCCATCGCTGCTTGTGGGTTCGGGGGCCAGCATTAGCACTTCGGGCAGGGCGGTGAGGAAAGCATGCGCCGACGCGGGCAGTTCCAGCAGGCCGCATACCAGTTGGGTTGGCTGGGTATGGCGCTGATAAATACGATGCGCGGCGTTTTGCGGCAGAAATATGACGCTGCCAGAAGTGAGTTCGACACCCGCAGTGACGGGCATATCCAGCATGACCCGGCCACCAGTGACCGTATGCCAGCGCACTGCGCACAGGTGCCCGGCGCTGTGCGGCAGTTGCCACTCACCGCTCAGCACGCAGTTCTTATCTATGCTGCCCTGCGGGTTATGCAGCAGCAGCAGTTGACTCAATGGATCCATCTGTTTTTTCCCTTTTCCCTGAATTGCCCGCTTGATTCAGACGCAAAGACAAAAATACCAGCGTTGCGGCGAAATACGGCGCGGCAGCAAACCGTAAGCTTTGGGTGATGACTATTTTTGACGCTCATGGAGAACATCATGAACCATTATCAGGCAGCAATCATCGGATTTGGTAAAGCAGGTAAAACGCTGGCGGCGGCACTGGGGCGCGCCGGATGGCGTGTCGCGATCATCGAAAAATCCCGCGTAATGTATGGTGGCACCTGCATTAACGTTGGCTGTATCCCAACGAAAGCACTGGTACACGATGTGCAACATCATGCCAGTTTCAGCGATGCCATGCAGCGCAAGGCGGCAGTAGTAGAATTGTTGCGTGAGAAGAATTACCTCAATCTGGCCGCCATTGCGCAGATCGATATCATTGATGGTGAGGCGGAATTTGTGGATGCCCACACGCTGAAAATCACCTCCTCGCAGCAGGTCAGCCAGATTCATGCTGAGCGAATTTTTATCAATAGCGGTGCCGAAGCGGTGTTTCCCGCACTGGAAGGCTTAGTTGCCGGACCGCGCGTGGTTGACAGCAGCGGTATCCTGAATTTGACGCAACTGCCGCAGCGGCTGGGGATCCTTGGCGGCGGTTATATTGGCGTTGAGTTTGCTTCCATGTTTGCCGGTTTTGGTAGCGAAGTGACGTTGTTTGAAAGTGCACCGCAATTTCTGGCGCGGGAAGATGATGATATCAGTGCGGCGATAGCCAGGATCCTGCAGGAGCAGGGCGTTAAGCTCGAGCTCAACACTGCATTACAGCGTGTAACCAGCGGTCGCGACAGCGTGACGCTGCATACCGCACAGGGCGATCGTGAAGTCGATCTGCTGCTGGTCGCCACGGGCCGTCGCCCGGCGACGAAGGCACTGAAACTGGAAAATGCGGGAGTGGTGACCGATGCGCGCGGCGCGGTGCGCGTCGATAAACAGCTTAAAACTTCCGTGGATCATATCTGGGCGCTGGGCGATGTTACCGGCGGACCACAGTTTACCTATATTTCGCTTGATGATTTCCGCATCGTTTACGATCAGTTGCTGGGTAAGGGCACGCGCACCACCGAAGATCGCGTTAACATCCCGTATTCCGTGTTTATGACGCCTGTGTTATCACGGATTGGTTTGACTGAAGCGCAGGCGCGCGCGCAGGGGAGGGATATTCAGGTGGTGACACTGCCGGTTGCCGCGATTCCGCGTGCGCGCGTTGTTGACGACACCCGTGGCATGCTGAAAGCCGTGGTTGATAATGGCAGCCAGCAGATTCTCGGCGTGGCGCTGCTGGCAGCGGACTCGCATGAAGTCATTAACGTCGTGAAAACGGTAATGGATGCCGGGCTGCCGTATAGCGTGCTGCGTGACCAGATTTTTACCCACCCAACCATGAGCGAATCGCTCAATGATCTGTTTGCCCTGGTAAAATAATGCCGAACAGGACGCCCGCGGCGGGCGTCCCGATCGCACATCTAGCCGAGATTGCCGCTGAGGCGATCGAGGAAATCGCTGCTGCGGTTATCCAGGCCGGTGAAGGTGACGCTGGCGCCGTGCCGCTGGTAGCGGTACTCAATAGCGTCGAGCGCCGCCACGCTGGAAGCATCCCAAATCTGCGCGTGGGTCAAATCGATGGTGACGCGCTGCGGATCGTGGCCGTAGTCAAAATGCTCAAACAGATCGTTGCTGCTGGCGAAAAACAGCGGGCCACGCACCGTGTAGTGCACCTGCTGGCCATCGTCACTCAGCTGACGTTCGGCGTGGATCACGTGAGCGATGCGGCGGGCAAACAGCATCATGGCCAGCATCACGCCCACCAGCACGCCAAGCGCAAGGTTACCGGTCCACACCGTGACGGCGACGGTCAGCACCATCACCAGCGTTTCCGACCACGGCATGCGTTTCAGCGTGGCCGGCTGCAGGCTGTGCCAGTTCACGGTTTTCACCGCGACCACCATCATAATGCCCGCCAGCACCACCATCGGAATCTGCGCCATGATCTGGCTCAGACCGGTGACCAGCAACAGCAGCACCAGCGCCGCGGCCACGGTGGACACCCGGGTACGCGCCTTGCCCAGCTCAACGTTAACAATGGTCTGGCCGATCATCGCGCAACCGGCGATACCGCCGTAAAAGCCTGCCAGAATATTGCCGACGCCAAGCGCCCAGGATTCACGCCGCTTACCGGAAGGCGTATCGGTCATGTCATCCACCAGTTTGGCGGTCAGCAGGGATTCCATCAGGCCGACGAAGGCGACCGACAGCGCGGTGGGCCAGACAATCTGCAGCGTGTGCAGATTAAGCGGCACCAGCAGGGTAGTGAAATCCGGCAGGCCGGCGCGCATTGGCCCTTCATCGCCGACGTTGGGCACGCGATAGCCCAGCAGCAGCGCGACAGCGGTGACAGCCACGATAGCCACCAGCGGCGAAGGCACGCTTTTAAGCACTTTGGGCAGCAGCAGCACGATGGCCAGCGTGGCGGCGAACAGCAGCCACACCAGACCCGACTCGCCCCAGACGTGCGGCACCTGTGCAAAGAAAATCAGTATACCCAGCGCGTTAACGAAGCCGATCATCACCGAGCGCGGAATATAGCGCATCATGCGCGACAGCCCGGCAAGGCCGAAAATGATCTGAATAAGACCGCCGAGGATCACCGCTGGCAGAATGTACTCCACGCCATGCGCGTGCACCATCGGTCCGATCACCAGCGCGACGGAACCGGCCGCCGCGGTGACCATCGCTGGCCGTCCTCCCAGAATCGACAGCGTCAGGCACAGCACCACCGAAGCGACAAGGCTGACTTTAGGGTCGACGCCGGCAATCACGGAGAACGAAATCACTTCCGGTATCAGCGCCAGGGCGGTAATCACCCCGGCCAGGCACTCGCGGGTGAAAAGAGAGGGTGAACGCAGCACACGTGCGACCGTGATGTCGCTCGCTGTGGCAGCGGGGCGATCGGCAGTTTGACTCATCTGTTGCAGGCTCTTTTATTGGATGCGCATGCCGTCACGGCATAGCACTATTTAGTGGAAAAGTTAACGTGGGCGATGTTACCGGGGGATGACGCGAGGCGCCAGTAAAACGGGGCGATAAGGTTGATTCCATCCCTGGAATCCGCTGCGGCTACAGCGAAAAATCATCCGGAGTCTGGTGAACCACCAGTTCCAGCAGGTGACGGTAGACATCCAGCTGGACGACATCGGCTTCCTGCTCCAGCCGGCCAATCAAGGCGGCAATAATGGCCTTATTGGTCACCGGCATACCGCTGTGCAGGATTTCAGCAATGAGATGGCCCAGGACTTCCATCTCATTGGTTTCACTGTTAACGGCCTGTTTGAAATTGTCAGCGAGGACATCGCTGCTGTTGACAGCATTTTGCATGTGTAAGCCCTTAAGATTGGCTGATGGCCCAGCGGCCAGCACAACCAGGATGAAATATTTCCGCGCGGACAGGCGCGAAAAACCTGACTCACCACCCAACACAAAAAGACACCTCTGAAGGTGGAAATCCACAACACCTTCAGAGGCGACGCAACTGCATCATTCGTTACCGAATCGTTAACCGATTCATGGCGGCTAAAGTTATACAGTAACCCCTAATCTGTACAAGCGGCGGCTTGTGCATTTCGTGCTGATCAGGCTAAATTACTCAATAATATAGGGTATTTTGTAAAAAAAGTTATACAGGCAAGCTGTACACGCGGCCTGCTCGGGCCTTTTTGCGACTTAAGTGAAACTGGTAATCTGCGCGCAGCACGACTAAATTTGCTGATGTAAGCAAACTTTTCATTCGCACGTCGCTTAGCTTATAATAACCCTCCCATTTAGTTAGAACTCTAACCATTAGGCCGCTACGCTTTGACTGACCATCCACAACCGTTCTCCCGTCTGTTGCATCTTACTGCCCATGCGTGGCGGCTGGCGGTTGATCGCCGCCTGAAAGAGAGCGGTTTGAGTATGAGTAGCTGGCTGGCAATTGCCAGCGTGGCGACCGCCAGTGAACCGCCGACGCAAAAGGCGCTGGCACAGCTATTGGGACTGGAGGAAGCCAGTGTGGTGCCGCTGGTCGATCGGCTGGTGAAACAGCAACTGCTGGCACGGGTGCAGCCAAAGGAAGATCGTCGCAAGCGCCTGCTGGTGTTAACCGAGCAGGGCAACGAGGCGTTCGCTACGGTGAAAACGCAGGCGGATGCGCTGCGCGCCCAGCTGCTGGCCGATATCGATCCCGCCGCGCTGGCAGTGACTGAAAACGTGTTGCAGCAGCTGCTTGAACGCTTAGGAAACGTATAGCCGTGGCGAAACGTAACCCGTATGCCCCTCGCGAATGGCTGCCGCACGAAAAGCCGATGCTGCCGGGATCGCCCTCGACACCGCTGCATGCGCCATCGAAACGCATCGCGTTTGGCCTGATCGGCCTGCTGATCTCCATTACCGGCGCGCTGAGTAATGCGCTGGTGACCGCCAACCTCACCAATCTGCAGGGCACCTTCGCCGCATACAGCAACGAAATCGCCTGGCTGCCGGCGGTCTACGTGATGGGCAATATCTCCATTAATCTGTTGCTGGTGAAGTTCCGCCAGCAGTTTGGTCTGCGGCTGTTTACCGAAGCCTTTCTGGTGCTGTACGTCATCGTGGCGTTTTTTCACATCCTCGCGAACGATCTCAGCTCGGCGATTATCGTGCGTACCGCGCACGGCATGGTGGGCGCGGCGCTCAGCTCGCTGGGCATCTATTATCAGATCCAGGCCTGGCCGGCGAAGCACCGTCTTAAAGCGCTGGTGATTGGCATCACCGCTTCACAGCTGGCGATTCCGCTGGCGCGGCTGTTCTCCAGCGAGCTGCTGCAGCTGGAGGAGTGGCGCGGCCTCTATCTGTTTGAACTGGGCCTGGCGATGATTGCGCTGGGCTGCGTGCTGGTGGTCAAGCTGCCGCCGGGCGACCGTATCAAAGCGTTCGAAAAGCTCGATTTCGTCACCTTTATGCTGCTGGCACCGGGCATGGCGTTATTGTGCGGCGTGCTGTCGCTCGGGCGCATTGAGTGGTGGTTCAGCACACCCTGGCTCGGCGTCTGTCTGGCGCTGGCACTGGTGCTGATTGTCGCGGCGGTGGTGCTGGAGCATAACCGCGCTAACCCGCTGATTAACACCCGCTGGCTGAGCAATGGCATGATCGTGCGGCTCGGCATCGTGATGATCATGATGCGCATCGTGCTGGCCGAGCAGAATACCGGTGCGGTGGGCTTTCTGCAGCAGCTGGGCCTGCTCAACGATCAGATGCGCGGGCTGGCGCTGGCGATCATTGCGGGCGTAATCTGCGGCATGATTGCCAGCGCGCTGACCATCAAACCCAACCATCTGAGCTGGCCAATCGTGGTCTCGCTGGCCGTAATGATTGTCGCCTCGCTGATGGATGCGCAATCCAGCCCGCTGACGCGTGCCAGCAATCTCTACTTCAGCCAGTTTCTGCTCGGTTTCAGCAGTGCTTTCTTCCTTGGACCAGCGATGCTGCTTGGCATCGGCGGCGTGGTGACTCAGCCGAAAAATCTGGTGAGTTTTGTCGTGCTGTTTGGCATGAGCCAGAATCTTGGCGGGCTGATTGGCTCCGCCATTCTCGGCACCTTCCAGACGTGGCGCGAAAAATATCACTCCAGCCTGCTGGGCGATCAGCTGTCGCTGCTCGATCCCAATGTGGTGGATCGCCTCAGCCAGTACAGCGCGCTGTTTCGCAGCCAGCTGGCGGACAGCGGCCTGCTCAGCGCGCAGAGCAGCAGTCAGCTGCAAACCGTGGCCACGCTGCAGGCCAACGTGCTGGCTTATAACGATACCTATTTACTGACCGCCGCGCTGGCAATGATAACGCTGATGTGGGTGCTGTGGCGCCTGACGCGGCTGCGTTATCTCAACTGGCGCCAGGCGCGACATAATCTGACTGAGCAACAGCAGCAGGCTGCGCCAGCAAACCGAACGGAGACCCCATGAGTCAACAGGACGATCTACAGGCTGCGGAGCGCGAGCGCACCAACCGCCGACGCATTCTCTCTATCGCCGCCGGGAGCGGTATCGCCATCGTGGGCGTGCTGGTGATTTTATACGCCTGGCAGCTGTGGCCCTTTACCAGCACCATCCAGTCAACGGAAAACGCCTACGTGCGCGGCCAGGTGACCTTTATCAGCCCGCAGGTCAGCGGCTACCTGACGAACGTTGAGGTGGTGGATCTGCAGCCGGTGCGCAAAGGACAGCTGCTGATGACCATTGACGATCGTATCTATCGCCAGCGCGTGCATCAGGCGCAGGCACAGCTGGCGATGAAGATTGCCGCGCAGAATAACAACCAGCAGCAGCGGAAGAGTGCGGAGGCCACAATCGCCAGCAATAAAGCCGCGCTGGAGAATGCCAAAGCGCAGGCGCTGAAAAGCAGTCTGGATTTGAAGCGGGTGGAAAATCTGGCGGCGGATGGCTCGCTGTCGGTACGCGAGCGTGACGCCGCGCGCGCAGCCAATGCGCAGGCTCAGGCCCAGCTGCGCCAGGCGGCGGCGCAGGTGGCGGTCTCGCAGCAGAATCTGCAAACCACTATCGTTAACCGCGCGGCGCTGGCCGGCGACGTAGCCAGCGCGCAGGCGGCACTGGAGCTGGCCAATATCGATCTGGACAACACGCGCATTATCGCGCCGGACAGCGGCCAGCTCGGTCAGCTGTCGGTGCGCAAAGGCACGTACGTTACTGCCGGTACGCGGCTAACCTCGGTGGTGCCGGATAATAAATGGGTGATCGCCAACCTGAAGGAAACCCAGCTGGCGCGCGTGCGTCCCGGCCTGCCGGTGTCGATCCGCGTTGATGCGCTGGACGGCAAGCGCTTTGACGGCCGCGTTGAGTTTATCTCGCCCGCCGCCGGATCTGAGTTCAGCGCCATCTCGCCAGATAACGCCACCGGTAACTTCGTGAAAATCGCCCAGCGCATTCCGGTGCGCATCAAAATTCTTGGTGACGATCTGCAGCAGCTGCGGCCCGGGATGTCAGTGGAAGTCGACATTGATACCGCCGCCGAACCAAGCCGGGATGCGTTATGAAGCGGCCGTTACTCGCGGCGCTCATCGCGCTACTGCTGACCGGCTGCGCCCGCGAAGTGGAGCAGGCGCCGTCGTCGCTGCCGATTCCACCCGACTGGCGTCAGCAGGTCGGGCCCGCCGCCGCGCCGGAAGCGCAGTGGTGGCGCAGCTTTGGTGATGATCGCCTCAACTGGCTGGTGAACCAGGCGCTGCAGCACAACAGCGATATTCTCATTGCCCGGTCGCGCGTTGATCAGTATCGCGCCGAGCTGCGCGCTGCGCAGGGCGACAACTTCCCCACGCTGTCGGCGGGCGTGGCGGCAACCCATCAGCGTGCGCTGTCAGCGGCGACCGGTCAGCCGTACGAAAGTGCGGTTTTTCAGGGGCTGCTGCAGGCGAATTATGAGGTCGACTTATGGGGCAGCCGCAGCAACAGCATCCGCGCGGCGGAAGCCACGCTGGCAGCGCAGCGTGCGGCGGCCTCGGCAGCCGAGCTGACGGTGGCCAGTTCGGTCGCGTCCGGTTACCTCAGCCTGTGCGCGCTCGACGAGCAGCTGCGCGTCACCGAGGCCACGCTGGAAACGCGGCAGAACTCGCTAAACCTGGCGCAGCGTCAGTTCGAAACCGGCTATACCTCGCGGCTTGAATGGATGCAGGCGGCATCGGAATATCAGACGGCGAAAGCGCAAATTCCGCAGCTGCAGCATCAGATCGCCCAGCAGGAGAACGCGCTCAGCATTCTGGTTGGCATGAATCCGCGCCAGATTGCGCGCAGCAGCCAGTTCGACCAGCTGCGACCACACGCACTGCCGGCGCTGCTGCCGTCGCAGCTGCTGAATCGCCGGCCTGACATAGTCCAGGCGCAGCGCCTGCTGCTGGCGAGCGACGCGTCGCTGGCGGCGGCACAGGCACAGCTGCTGCCATCGCTCAACCTGACGGCGTCCGGCACGCTGCAGAGCAGCCAGCTACACGATCTGCTGGATAATCCGTTCCGCCTGTGGAGCATCGGCGGCAGCGTGCTGGCACCGCTGCTCAACCGCGAAGCGCTGACCGCACAGGTGGATGTGGCGATGGCATCGCGCAACCAGGCGCTGTACGGCTACGAAAGGGTGGTGCGCAACGCCTTTGCCGAGGTGGATAACGCGCTGGATGCCATTACGCGCAGCCAGCAGCAGCTGACGGAACTGCAGGCGCAGGAGCGCTACGTTGCCGAGGCGTGGCGGATTGCGCGCAACCGTTATCAGAATGGCTATGCGTCCTATCTCGATGAGCTTGATGCACAGCGCACGCTGTTCAGCACCCAGCTGAATATTGTGGCGGTGAAAAACACGCTGCTGCTGGCGCAAATCGATCTCTACCGCGCCCTCGGCGGCGGCTGGCAGGGTTGATCATCATGCCGCAGCCGCCTGGCTGCGGTCATAAATGACGTCTAAAGCCCGTTCACCCCGCTTTCACAACAGCACCAGCCCGAACTTAAGTGGTTCATGCTTTTTTTTACTTGTCTTTACAATTAGTGGTATTATCCGCGGCGCTTTACACAGTCTGAACGGAACTATGCAGGGGTTATTGCCTGCACGGCCGCGTGTTTGCGCGGCTTGCCATGACAGGGGAAGAAAAGGAAATGATGAATAAAAAAGCCACGCTGGCACTGTTGGTTGCAGCGGTATTAATCACCGGCTGTGCATCGCGCACGGCACCGATCCAGAACGTCAGCCAGACGGTCGCGCAGAGCTACAGCGATCAGCAGATGCAGCGGGCAATCGTGGAAGCTGGCGCGGCCAATCACTGGGTGATCTCACCGGCGGGTCCGGGCGTGATGAATGGTCTGCTGGCAGAACGCGGCCACACGGCGAACATCCGTATCACCTACACTGCTAACAGCTACCGCATTGATTACGTCAGCAGCACCAACCTGAAAGCAGGCAGTGGCCAGATTCACCGCAACTACAACCGCTGGATTCAGAACCTGAACCAGGGCATCCAGACCCGTCTGGCGGTGCAGGCGGTAAAATAAGTCATCACGCGCGCCGCTAACAGTTAATCGTAAAGTTAGCCGGCACGCTGCCGAAATAGAATCAGGCGGACCCGATGTCCGCCTGAGAACTCGGCGACATCCGCGTGAGGCGGATGACTGGAATAGAGAGCAGGGAAGGGATGCCGCGCAGCGAAAATCTGACCATCCCTGAGGCTGAAGAAAGAATGCAGGTATGAAACTCGCTTACTCCCTTGTTGACTGGCATGCCATCGCGCCGGGCCACAGCAGCGCCGACGACTGGCAGCGCTGGGCGCAACACGCGCCGGTACTGGATGCCTGCCTGGCTATCGCCAAACCTCAGTTTTTACCGATGATGACTGCCCGTCGCCTCAGCCCCGGCAGCCGTGCCGCCGTTGAGTGCGGCCTTGCGCTGCTGGCCCGACAGTCGGTTGACGCCGTGGTGTTTACCAGCCGCCATGGCGAACTGGAACGCAATCTGCGTATTCTGCGTACGCTTGCGGACGGCCAGCCGCTATCCCCCACCGACTTCGCGATGTCGGTGCACAACTCGGCGGTCGGCAGCCTGACCATCGCCGCACGTCAGCCATTAGTGTCATCGTCAATTTCTGCCGGCATCGACAGCTTCCAGCAGGGCCTGCTTGAGGTCACCACGCTGCATCAGGCCGGTTACCGGCAGGTGCTGCTGGTGGATTTTGACGGGCTGGTGCCCGACTACTACCGTCCGTGGCTGCCGGAGATCGATACCTTTAATGCACCCTACGCGGTTGCGCTGCTGCTGCGCGCCGGCGAAGCGTGGCGCTGTACGGCGACCGCCGCCCGCGCTCAGCCCGATGCGCTGCCGCAGAGCCTGCAGTTTCTGCATGCGATGCTGAGCGAGACGGCGGATTTCACCCTTGCCGGCGAGCGTCATCAGTGGCGCTGGGAGCGTGCTCATGGCGGATAACGCTATGCCGATGCGCCAGCGGCGCGGTGGCAACTATTACTGGCGGCTGGTGATGACCGCGCTTTGCTTTAGCCTGTTCAGCATTGGCGGTCTGTTGCTGTCGCTGATCTGGTTCAACCTGCTGCTGCTGATTCAGCGTGACGGTCTGCGCCGGCGGCAGATCGCGCGCCGCAGCATTGCATGGAGCTTTCGCTGCTTTCTGCGCTTCTGCCGTTTTGTCGGCGTGTATGACTATCAGATGCTGGGCGCAGAAGCGCTGCGTCAGGATCGCGGCTGCCTGATTGTCGCTAACCATCCGTCGCTGATCGATTACGTGATGATCGCCTCGCTGTTACCCGAGATGGATTGCCTGGTGAAGGCCGACCTGCAGCACAACATTTTCTTCCGCGGCGTTATTAAATCAGCCGATTACCTGATTAACAGCGAGGCGGAGACGCTACTGCCGGATAGCCAGCAGCGGCTGGCACGCGGCGATACCATTCTGATTTTCCCCGAAGGGACGCGCACCCGCTACGGCCAGCCGCTGCAACTGCAGCGCGGTGCGGCAAATATTGCGGTGCGCGCCGGATGCGATCTGCGCGTGATTCATATCACCTGTACCCAGCGTATGCTCGACAAGCAAAGCCGCTGGTATCAGATTCCGCTGGTTAAACCGGTTTTTACGGTACGCGTACAATCGCGTATTGCCAGCCACGCCTTTCACGAAGCGGATGAGGATGCGCAGCCGCTGGCCGCGCGCCGTTTGACGCGTTATCTGCAACAGGCGCTGGTGCCTGAAGAGACAAAGTAAGTTATGCAAGCACTGATTGACGACATTAAAACCATGATTATCGACACGCTGAATCTGGAAGATATCAGCCCGGATGATATCGATAGCGATGCACCGCTGTTTGGCGAAGGGCTGGGGCTCGACTCGATCGATGCGCTGGAGCTGGGACTGGCGGTGAAAAACCGCTTCGGCGTGCAGCTCTCCGCCGAGAGCGAAACGCTGCGGGCGCACTTTTTTTCCGTGGCCACGCTGGCCGCTTTTATTGAACAACAGCAAGCCTGAGAACCGTCGACATGAATAAACAAGATATTTACCAGGAAGTGGCGACGCTGCTGACTACGCTGTTCGAAATTGATCCGGACGAGATCCGCCCGGACGCTCGCCTGTATGAAGATCTCGAACTCGACAGTATTGATGCGGTTGACATGGTGGTGCATCTGCAAAAACGCACCGGGCGTAAGATCAAGCCAGAAGCCTTCCGCGCGGTGCGCACCGTACAGGACGTGGTTGACGCCGTCGACCAGCTGATGCGCGACCAGGCCTGATAAACGCCATGCACAGGCTGTTGCAGCTGCTGAACGCGCTGGCGCTGATCGCCTGGCCATTGCTGGTATGGCTGGCGCTGACTCACCCGCAGTGGCGCGGCGTGCTGGTGCTGCTGGCGCTGGTGTTTGCGGCGCGCATCTGGAGCCTGCGTCAGGCGCAGGGCGCGCTGAACCGCACGCTGCTGCTGCTGGCGCTGATCGGCTGCCTGCTGTCTCTCGCCAGTATCGTGTTGCGGGCGCAGCATCTGCTGCTGTGGTATCCGGTGGTGGTGAATGGCCTGTTGCTTCTGCTGTTCGCCGCGTCGCTGTTCAGCCCGATGCCGCTGGTAGAGCGCCTGGCGCGCCTGCGTGAACCTCAGCTGCCGCCGCGTGCCGTCCGTTATACCCGACGCGTGACGCAGGTGTGGTGCGGGTTTTTTATTTTCAACGGCAGCGTGGCCCTGACTACCTGCCTGCTGAGTCATATCCGGCTATGGACACTCTGGAACGGGTGCATCAGCTATGTGCTGATGGGCGCGCTGATGGGCGGCGAATGGCTGCTGCGTCAGCGCATGAGGAAACACGCATGAAGGCCGTGGCGATTCGCGACTGGCTGCACGGCGCCGATCGTCTCGTCGCCTGGCAGGGGCAACAGCTGCATACGCTGGCGCAGATGCGGCAGCAGGTGCTGGGCTTAACCCATCAGCTACAGGCGCAGCCTGGCGCACGCTGGGCGCTGTGCTTTGACAACAGTTACCACTTTACCGTGGCGCTGCTGGCGAGCTGGTACGCCGGCAAAACGCCGGTCATCCCGGGCCACTGCCGCGCAGCGCAGCTGGAAGAGATGCACGACAGTCTTGATGGCGTGATCAGCGATATGCCGCTGGCGGTCACCCTGCCACAGCTACGCTGGGACGGCGCGCTGGCGCAGGGCGCGCTGCCAGAGATAGCGGCGCAGGCGAGTCTGGTGCTGTTCACCTCCGGCTCAACCGGAACGCCGCGTCGCGTGGTCAAATCACTGCGCGCCATGGATCTGGAAGCTCAGTGGCTGGCCGATCTGTGGGGCACGCGTCTGCAGGCGTGTCACGTCATTGCCTCGGTAAGCCATCAGCATCTGTATGGCCTGAGTTTTCGCATTATTCTGCCGATGGCGCTCGGCCTGCCGTTCGCCGCGCAGCAAATTTTTTATGGTGAGCAACTGGCGGATCAGCGTGCCGATCGCCGCTACGCCTTTATCAGCAGCCCGGCGTTTTTGCGCCGGCTGGACACGGCGCTGGTGGCGCCGCCCTGTGCACTGATTGTCTCCGCGGGCGGCGCGTTGCCGGGCGCGGATGCGCAACGCGCGCAGCAAACGCTGGACTGCGCGGTGGATGAAATTTACGGCAGTACCGAAACCGGGGTGATCGCGTGGCGCCGGGCCAGCGATGACGCTGCGCTGTGGCAGTGCTTCCCCCACGTCTCGCTGCGCGAGATCGCGCCGCAGCGCTGGCAGGTCTTCTCCGATCTGCTGGAGAGCCGCGCGGGCTGTGCGCTGGACGACCGTATCGTGCAGCAGCCGTCGGGCCGGTTTCAGCTGGCAGGGCGCCAGGATCGGGTGGTGAAAATTGAAGACAAGCGCGTGTCGCTGAGCGAAGTAGAGCGTCGCCTGCTGGCGCTGCCTGGTGTGGAAGATGCCGCCGCGCTGGCGATTCAGCGTCACGGCCGCCATGCCATCGCGGTGGTGCTGGCGCTGCCGCAACTGCCAGACGCCGCCACGCTGCACCAGCGTAAACAACAATGGAAACGCGCGCTGCAACCCTGGCTGGAGCCGGTCGCCATGCCGCGCTACTGGCGGGTGGTGACGGCGATTCCGGTCACCGCGCAGAGCAAGCGCGCATGGCCGCAGATAGAGGAATTGTTTGATGTTACCGGTTGAATTAGACGCGCAACAGCAGGATGGCACGCTCACCCTGCGCCTGCTGGCGGCTGCCGACCTGCTGTGGTTTCGCGGCCACTTCCCGACGCTGCCGATTCTGCCGGGAGTGGCGCAGCTTGACTGGGTACTGCACTACGGCCTGACGCGCCTGGCGCCTGGTAAGAGCTTTGCCTCGATTGAAAACATCAAATTCCAGCAGCCGGTGCCGCCGGATGCGCAGCTGGAGCTGCAGTTGCAGTGGCTGCCGGAAAAGTCGCTGCTAAGTTTTCGCTACGCGCTGCTGCGCGGTGCGCAGGCTGAGGTCGCCAGCAGCGGGAAGATTCGCCTGTGCTGAGTGCCTCTTTTGCGCCCTGCGTGCTGATTCCCTGCTACAACCACGGTGCCATGCTGGCGTCGGTGCTGGCGCGGCTGGCCCCGTTCAACCTGCCGGTGATCGTGGTCGACGACGGCAGCGATGCCCGGACTAAACAGCATATCGCTGCGCTGGATGCGCCGCAGCTCCGGGTGCTGACGCTGCCGCACAACCAGGGTAAGGGAGCGGCGGTGATTGCCGGACTGCGCGCCGCCGCGGCCGCGGGCTTTAGTCATGCGCTGCAGCTGGACGCCGACGGACAGCATCAGGTGGAGGACACACCGCGCATGCTGGCAGAGGCCGAACGCTATCCGCACTGCCTGATCTCCGGCCAGCCGCAGTACGATGCCTCAATCCCGAAATCCCGGCTCTATGGACGCTACATCACCCATTTCTGGGTATGGGTGGAAACGCTGTCGTTTTCGCTGAAAGACAGCATGTGCGGTTTCCGCGTCTATCCGCTGGCAGCGTCGCTTGAGCTGTGCGATCGCCGCGCTATCGGCCAGCGCATGGATTTTGACACCGAGATCATGGTGCGCCTCTACTGGCAGGGCACGCCGAGCCGGTTTATCCGCACGCGCGTGACCTATCCGCCGAGCGGCGTCTCACACTTTGACGCGCTGCATGACAACCTGCGTATCTCGTGGATGCACACCCGTCTGTTCTTTGGCATGCTGCCACGCATCCCGCAGCTGCTATCCCGCCGGCGTCAGCAGGCGCACTGGGCAGCGACGCCAGAGCGCCGCGGCCAGTGGGGGCTGCGCTTTATGCTGTGGCTGTACCAGCGTGCCGGCCGCCTGCCGTTTATTCTGCTGCTGTGGCCGGTGGTGGCGGTGTACTGGCTCAGCGGTCGCGCGGCGCGGGCGGCGTCGCAGCAGTGGCTGACGCGCGTACAGGCCGTGGCGCATCAACAGCAGATTGCGCTGCCGCGGCCGCTCAGCAGCTATTGCCACTTCCTGCGTTTTGGCAACAGCATGCTGGATAAAGTCGCCAGCTGGCGCGGTGACCTGCAATGGGGACGCGATATCGACTTCGCGCCCGGTGCGGAAGCGGTGATTCGCGGCGCTGAAGGCAAAGGCCAGCTGATTCTCGCCTCGCATCTGGGCGATATCGAAGCCTGCCGGGCGATGGCGAAGCAGGTCAGCGGTCTGGTGATCAACGCGCTGGTGTTCACCGACAACGCCCAGCGCTTCCGCGCGGTGCTGGAGAGCATTGCGCCGCATGCGGGCGTCAATCTGCTGCCGGTCAGTGATATCGGCCCGGACACCGCAATTTTACTGCAGCAAAAGCTGGATGCCGGTGAGTGGGTGGCCATCGTTGGCGACCGCACCGCCGTGCAGCGTCAGCGCGGCGGCGAACGGCGCGTGGTGTGGAGTGAATTTATGGGCCAACCGGCACCGTTCCCGCAGGGACCTTTTGTGCTGGCGGCGGCGCTGCGCTGTCCGGTGCTGCTGATGTTCGCGCTGCGCCAGCAGGGCAAACTGCGCGTGCACTGCGAGGCCTTTGCCGATCCTTTACCGCTGCCGCGCAACGGGCGACAGCAGGCGCTGCAGGCGGCGGTCGATCGCTACGCTGCGCGCCTGCAGCATCATGCCCTGCTGGCACCGCTGGACTGGTTTAACTTTTACGATTTCTGGGCTCTGCCCGAAGAGGAGCAACGCGATGCGTGACGCAAGCTGGCGCGCGGAGATTGAACGGGTGGTCTCGTTTCATGACTGCGATCCGATGGGCGTGGTGTGGCACGGCAACTATTTCCGCTACTTTGAAGTGGCGCGTGAAGCGCTGCTGCGCAGTATCAACTACAGCTATGCAGAGATGAGCGCCAGCGGCTACGTTTGGCCGGTGGTCGATACCCGGGTTAAATACCGCCTGCCGCTGCGCTGTGAAGAGGCCATTCGTGTTGAAGCCAGCATCAGCGAATATGAAAACCGGCTGCGCATCGATTATGTCATCCGTAACGCTGCCGGGCAGGTGACCACCAAAGCGCACACGCTGCAGGTGGCGGTCAGCGCCAGTACGCAGGAGATGTGCTTTGTCTCGCCGGATATTCTGCTGCAGCGTTTGGGGGTGTCATCATGATTCGTCTGGTCTGCCTGCTGTTGACGCTGCTCAGCGCCAGCGCCAGCGCGGTGACGCTGGAACAGCTACAGCAGCGCTTTGCCAGCCAGCCGGTGATTCGCGCCAGCTTTGTTCAGGTGCGCAGCATCGCCGGCATGGCGCAGCCGCTGGTGTCGCGCGGCCAGCTGTTGATTGCTCAGCAGCAGGGGCTGTGGTGGCACCAGGCGACACCGTTCCCGATGACGCTGATTCTGGATGATCACCGCATGGTGCAAAGCATGAGCGGCCAGCCACCGCAGGTGATCACCGCTGACAGCAATCCGCAAATGTTCCAGTTTAACCATCTGCTGCGCGCGCTGTTCCAGGCGGATGAGCAGGTACTGCGCGAGAATTTTGTGCTCGATTTCCACGATGACGGTGGCGACGGCTGGCAGCTGAGCCTGACGCCGAAAGCGGCACCGCTGAATAAGATCTTCAACCGCATCGATCTGCAGGGCGCGGCGTATCTCAACCGCATTACGCTGGATGACCGCCAGGGCGATAAAACGGAAATCACTCTGAGCGATACCCGTACGCAGCCCGGCCAACTGACTGATGAAGAGCGAGCCCGTTTTGCCGCAGCGCAGTGAGATTTTTGCCGCGCGCGCGTGGCTGGCCGTCTGTCTGCTGCTGATGCTGGCGCTGGCCTGGTTACTGCCGCGCAGCCACATTAACAGCAGCGTGCTGGCTCTGCTGCCGCAGCAGAATCTTGGCCAGGCACCGGCGGAGATTCAGCAGGGCTTTATGCAGCGGCTCGACCGCCAGATGGTGTGGCTGGTGAGTGCGCCCGGTGCGGACGGTGACGCCGCCGCTGCGTGGTGGCAGGCACAGCTCCGGGCACTGCCGATGCTCAGTGAGGTCAGCGGCGCGCTGGATGATGATCAGCTGCAGCGCTGGGGAAGCTTTGCTTATCAGCATCGCAATGGGCTGATCGATCCGCTGACGCGTGCGCGACTGCAGCACGGCGGCGGCGCGCAGGCCGACTGGATTCTGGCGCAGCTGTTTTCGGCGTTTGCCGGGGTGAGCAGCAAAGAGCTTGCCGGTGACCCGCTGCTGCTGGTGCGTGGCGCGCAGCTGGCGCTGCAGCAGAACGCCAGCAAAATGGTGCTGCACAACGGCTGGCTGACGGTCAGCGATGCGCAGCAGCGCCGCTGGTATTTTCTGCACGGCGAATTGGTACATAACGCCTTCAGCATGGCGCAGAGCCATCAGCTGGTCAGCGCGCTGCATCAGCTTGAGCAGCAGTTGAAACAGCGCTGGCCGCAGGCGCAGCTGCTGACGCGCGGCACGGTGCTGTTCAGCGACGATGCCAGCCAGCGCGCGCAGCATGATGTTGCCACGCTGGGCAGCGTGACGCTGGGCGGTTTGCTGCTACTGGTGTGGCTGGTTTTTCGCTCACTGTGGCCGCTGGCGCTGAGCGCGCTGTCGGTAGCCATCGGGGCGATGGCCGGCACCGTGTTCACGCTGCTGTTTTTTGGTGAGCTGCATCTCACCACGTTGGTGATGAGTCTCAGTATTGTCGGCATCTCGGCCGATTATACGCTGTACTACCTGACGGAACGCATGGTGCACGGCGAGCACGCCACACCGTGGCAGAGTCTGCATAAAGTGCGCGGTACGCTGCTGCTGGCGCTGGGCACCACGGCGATCGCCTGGCTGCTGATGCTGCTGGCACCGTTTCCCGGGCTGCGCCAGCTGGCGGTCTTTGCCGCCAGCGGTCTGAGCGCCTCGTGCCTGACGGTGATCTGTTTCTATCCGTGGCTGGTGCGCGGCCTGCCGGTGCGACCGGTGCCGGCGATGGTGTGGCTGGCGCGCTGGCTGGCCGCGTGGCGCCGCCAGCGTGGGCTGCGCGTCGGGTTACCGCTGCTGGTAGCCCTTTACGCGCTGAGCGGCATCTTACAGCTGCGCGTCGACGATAATATTGCTCATCTGCAGAGCGCGCCGGCGCAGCTGCTGGCGCAGGATCGCCAGCTGGCGCAGCTCACCGGGCAGCAGGCCGATCAAACCTGGTTTGTCGTCTGGGGTGATAACGAGCAGCAGGTGTTGCAGCGGCTTAATGCGCTGGCGCCCGAACTGCAGCGCGCGCAGCAGCAGGGCTGGCTGGCGAGCTATCGCCTGCTGCCGCTTAGCTCGCTGGAACAGCAGCAGCAGGATGTCGCGCTGTTACAGCAGGCGGCCCCGACCATCATGGCGCATCTGCAACAGGCCGGCATCCATCTGGCGCAGGCCAGTCTGCAGCCGATGCCGGTCAGCGTGCAGGCGTGGCTGGCGAGTCCGCTGAGTGAAGGCTGGCGGCTGCTGTGGCTGTCGCTGCCTGACGGACGCAGCAGCGTGCTGGTCCCGGTGAGCGGCGTGCAGAACAGTGCCGCGCTGCAAAAGCTGGCGACAGCGCAGGCAGGCGTGAGCTGGGTCGATCGCAAGGCCCGTTACGATGAGCTGTTTGGCTTCTGGCGCACGCTGCTAAGCGGCCTGCTGGCGCTGGCGCTGCTGCTGATCACCGTCAGCTACACCCTGCGCCTTGGCCTCAAAGCCGGGCTACGCAGCGCGCTGCCGTCATGGCTGTCGCTGGCGGCCGCGCTGGCCACGCTCGGCTGGCTGGGTGCCAGTCTGAATCTGTTTGCGCTGCTGGCGCTGATTCTGGTGCTGGGCATTGGCATCAATTACACGCTGTTTTTCAGTAATCCGCGCGGCACGCCGCTGACGTCGATGCTGGCGGTGACGCTGGCGATGATGACCACGCTGCTGACGCTAGGCATGCTGGTATTCAGCAGCACCAGCGCCATCAGCAGCTTTGGTACCGTGCTGTGCAGCGGAATTTTTTGTGCATTTTTACTGGCGCCGCTGGCGCTGGCGGGCGGAAAAAGGAAATCACGATGAGAATGGGTGCGTTACTGCTGGCGCTCAGCCTGCTGCTGAGCGGATGTGCGTCTCACCATGACGAGTCCAGCCGGCCCACGGCCTGGCTCAAACCCGGCGTGCGCGTCACGCTGCCGGCACCGGGCATCTCGCCCGGCTTTCAGCAGCAGCAGTTGCTGACCGGCCGCGTGAAGGGCAAAACCCAGTCATTGCTGGTGCTGCTCAGCGCGGATGCGCAGCAGATCTCGCTGGCCGGGCTGTCATCGCTTGGCATCCGGCTATTCCGCGTCACTTACGATCAACAGGGGATTCATACCCAGCAGATGATGGCGCTGCCCGACCTGCCGCCAGCCAGCCAGGTGCTGGCCGATATTATGCTGAGCTACTGGCCGGTCAGCGCGTGGCAGCCGCAATTGCCGTCCGGCTGGACGCTACGCGATGTGGGCGACCGGCGCGAATTGCGCGATGCCTCCGGCCAACTGATCAGCCAGATTCATTATCTGCAGCGCGGGGAACAGCGTGAGCCGATTAGCGTTGATCAGCGCGCCTTTGGCTATCAGATTCACATCCAGCATCTGGACGCCTCCTCATGATTTACCTGTCGGCTTTTGGCATGGTCAATGCGCTGGGCAGCAGCCTGGCGCAGATTGCCGCCCAGCTACAGCAGGGCACAGCGCCCGGCATGCAGCCGCGTGACGGCTGGTTAGCGCAGGGCAAACGCTGCTGGCTGGGTGAAGTGCCGGGCGCGCTGCCGCCGGTACCGGCTGAACTGGCGGCGCATGATACGCGCAACAATCGTTTGCTGCTGGCGGCGCTGCAGCAGTGTCAGCCAGCGCTGGATGAGGCGATTACGCGCTATGGTCGCGCCCGCGTGGCCATCGTGCTGGGCACCAGTACTTCCGGCGTGGATGAGGGCGATCGGCAGACGGACGGCGGTCATGCCGGTTATGACTACCGGATGCAGGAACTGGGCGATCCGTCGCGCTTTCTGGCGCACTATCTGCAGCTGGATGGCCCGGCGTACACGATTTCTACGGCCTGCTCCTCCAGCGCGCGCGCCATCATCAGCGGGGCGCGGCTGATTGCTGCCGGTCTGGCCGACGTAGCACTGGTGGGCGGTGCGGACTCGCTCAGCCGCATGCCGATTAACGGCTTTGCCAGCCTCGATTCGCTGTCGGAACATCACTGCGCACCGTTCAGCGCCGGGCGCGACGGTATTTCGATTGGCGAAGCAGCGGCGCTGCTGCTGCTGACGCGCGAGCCACAGCCGCTGGCGCTGCTGGGCTGCGGTGAATCGTCAGATGCCTGGCACATGTCAGCGCCGCATCCGCAGGGCGTGGGCGCGGAAGCCGCCATGCGCATGGCGCTGCAGCAGGCCGGTTTGCAGCCGCACGAGGTGGGCTATATCAATCTGCACGGTACCGCCACGCCGCTGAACGATCAGGTTGAAGCGGCGGTGATTCACCGCCTGTTTGGCGATGCCGTGCCGTGCAGTTCCACTAAGCATCTCACCGGCCACACGCTGGGCGCAGCAGGCGCCACCGAAGCCGCGCTGGCGGCCCTGATTATCCAGCAACAGTTGTCGCTACCGCCGCAGGATTTTTCGCACGCGACGCAGGATAGTACGCTGCCAGCCTGTGGACTGCTGACGGTGGCACAGCCGCTGGCGCGCCCGGTGATTGCCTCCAACTCATTTGCCTTTGGCGGGAACAATACCTGCCTGATTGTAGGATCTTCGCATGAATGATTTTTTGCCGGTGGGCGATTACCTGCCGCACCGCGCGCCGCTGCTGCTGCTTGAGCGCGTGCTTGACGTCACGCCAGACAGCGTTGTCTGTGCGGTCACGGTGAGCCCGCACGGCGTGCTGGCACCGTTTCTCACGCCGCAGGGCGAGCTGCCGGCGTGGTTTGGCGTCGAGATCATGGCGCAGACCGTGGGCGTCTGGTCCGGCTTTCATGCCCGCCAGCGCGGTGCCAGTGACATCCGCCCCGGCATGCTGCTGGGCGGGCGCGGCTATCGTGCCAGTGCGCCCACCTTCGCGGCACACAGTGCGTTGCAGATTGAGATGCACCTGCTGATGCGCGATGACAAGCTGGGCAGTTTTGAGGGCGAGATCCGCTGCGGCACCAGCCTGCTGGCCAGCGGACGACTGAACACCTACCAGCCCGACGACGACGAATTAACCCGATTAGCGCAACAAGGAACCGAGTGATGACCCGCAGCGTATTAGTAACCGGGGCCAGTAAAGGTATTGGCCGTGCCATGGCTTTACGTCTGGCCGCCGACGGATTTGATATTGTGGTGCATTACCACCGCGACGCCGTCGGTGCACAGCAGACGCTGACGCAGATCGTTGCCGCAGGCGGCCGCGGCCGCACGCTGCAGTTTGACGTGGCACAGCGGGAAGCCACGCGTAACGCGCTGGAGCAGGATATCGCCGCGCACGGGGCTTATTATGGTGTGATCAGCAATGCGGGCATTACCCGCGACGGCGCTTTTCCGGCGCTCACCGAAGATGAATGGGACAGCGTGATCCACACCAACCTCGACAGCTTTTACAACGTGATTCATCCCTGCGTCATGCCGATGATCGGCCTGCGCCAGGGCGGACGCATCATTACCCTCTCTTCGGTATCCGGCATGATGGGCAACCGCGGACAGGTCAACTACAGCGCGGCCAAGGCCGGTATCATCGGCGCCACGAAAGCGCTGGCGATTGAACTGGCGAAACGCAAAATCACCGTTAACTGTATCGCGCCAGGTTTGATCGATACCGGCATGACCGATCTTGAGCCACAGGTAATCGACGAAGCGCTGAAAATCATTCCGATGAAACGTATGGGCGCGGCAGACGAAGTCGCTGGCCTGGCCAGCTATCTGATGTCGGATATCGCTGGCTACGTTACGCGTCAGGTGATTTCCATCAACGGAGGGATGTTGTGATGCAGCGGGTAGTGGTTACCGGTATGGGCGGCGTCACCGCTTTCGGTGAGAGCTGGAGCGCGGTAGCGCAGCGCATTAAACAGGGTCAGAATGCAGTACGTAAAATGCCGGAGTGGCAAGTCTATGATGGCCTGCACACGCTGCTGGGCGCGCCGATCGATGACTTCACGCTGCCGCCGCACTACACGCGCAAACGCATCCGCGCCATGGGCCGCGTCTCACTGCTGGCGACGCGTGCCACCGAGCTGGCGCTGGAGCAGGCCGGCCTGATTGACCATCCGGTGCTGACCAATGGTGAAACTGGCATCGCCTATGGGTCTTCGACCGGCAGCACCGGTCCGGTGAGCGAATTCGCCACCATGCTGACGGAAAAGCACACCAACAACATCACCGGCACCACCTATGTGCAGATGATGCCGCACACCACGGCGGTTAACGCCGGACTGTTTTTTGGTCTGCGCGGTCGCGTGATCCCCACGTCCAGCGCCTGCACTTCCGGCAGCCAGGCGATTGGCTACGCGTGGGAAGCCATTCGCCATGGCTATCAGACCGTGATGGTCGCGGGCGGGGCAGAGGAGCTGTGCCCCTCGGAAGCCGCCGTGTTCGATACGCTGTTTGCCACCAGCCAGCGTAACGACGCGCCGCACACCTCGCCGGCACCGTTCGATCAACAGCGCGACGGTCTGGTGATTGGCGAAGGGGCGGGCACGCTGATTCTGGAATCGCTGGCACATGCGCAGGCGCGCGGCGCAACCATCTATGCGGAGCTGGTCGGTTTTCACACTAACTGTGACGCGGCCCATATCACTCAGCCGCAGCGTGAAACCATGCAGATTTGTATTCAGCGCGCGCTGGACAGTGCAGGGGTGACGGCAGCGCAGATTGGTTACATTAACGCACACGGTACCGCCACCGATCGCGGCGATATTGCCGAAAGCCAGGCGACGGCAGCGATTTTTGGCAATCGTACGCCCATCTCTTCGCTGAAAAGCTACTTCGGTCACACGCTGGGTGCCTGCGGCGCGCTGGAAGCGTGGATGAGTATTGAGATGATGCGTGAGGGCTGGTTTGCGCCCACGCTGAATCTGACGCAGCCCGCCGCCGAATGCGGTGAGCTGGATTACATCACTGGCGCGCCCCGGCAGCTACAGACCGATTACGTCCAGTCAAACAACTTTGCTTTTGGCGGTATCAACACCTCGCTGGTGTTTAAACGCTGGCGCGACGCCTGAGTCTCTCCGTTTACCCCTCATTCCCGTCGCCCGGCGGGAATCTTTCTCCCCGATGATGCCTCTGGCGGTGATACACCGCCGGATTTCGCTTGCATTTGGCTGTACGCTGCGCATAATCGCAAACCGCAATAATAATGATTCTCAGTATAATTTACATCAGGGGATAACCATGCGCAGAACGCCTTTCAATCCCGGAATGAAACCGACGCTGCTGGCCATGCTGGTCAGCGCCGGTTGTTTGCCAGTGATGGCTGCTACCACTAACACCAGTAACGCACCTCAGGGCGCTAACGAACAGCAGACGCTGACCGTCACCGCCACGCCGCAGAGTGAATTCAAACCCGGCGGCAACGACTTAGTACCGGCCTTTCTCGACGGCCAGATTGCCCACGGCGGTCGCCTCGGCATGCTGGGCGAGCAAAACGCCATGGACGTGCCGTTCAACGTCATCGGCTATACGGCAAAAATGATTCAGGACCAGCAAGCGCAAACCATCGCCGATGTGGTGCGCAACGATGCGGGCGTGCAGAACGTCAAAGGTTACGGCAATTTTGCTGAAACTTACCGCATTCGGGGTTTCACTCTCGACGGCGATGATATGACCTTCGGCGGTCTGCCGGGCGTGGTGCCGCGCCAGGTGATGGACGCTTCGCTGATCGATCGTGTGGAGATCTTCAAAGGCGCGAACAGTCTGGTTAACGGCGCAGCCAGTTCCGGCGTCGGCGGTATGATTAACCTCGAGCCGAAACATGCCGAAGATACGCCGATCAATCGCGTGGGCCTCGATTACACCTCCTCGTCTCAGGTCGGCGGAACGCTGGACGTGGGGCGTCGCTTTGGCGATAACAATCAGTTTGGCGTGCGGGTTAATGCCGTGCATCGCGAGGGTGAAACCGGCGTTGACGGCGAGAAAAAACGCACCACGGCGGCCTCGGTCGGTCTTGATTATCGCGGCGACCGGCTGCGCACCTCGCTGGACGTCGGCTATCAGAAGAAAACCTTCCATGACGGCTTACAGGGCGTGAAATTCGCCAGCGCCGGGGTGATCCCGGCGGTGCCGTCAAATTCGCACAACTACAGCCAGAAATGGGTGTACAGCGATATGGAATCTGAATTCGGTATCGCCAAAGCAGAATACGATATTACCGACAGCTGGACGGCCTATGCCGGTCTCGGCGCACAGCACGCTCATGAAACCGGCAACTACGGCGCGCCGACCATTACCAACAGCAACGGTGACGGCACCATCAGCAGCTTCTACTCCAACCGTATTCAGGACAACATGAGCGGCATGGTGGGGCTGCGCGGTGAGTTCCACACCGGTTTCGTCAGTCATAAAGTCAACGTAGGTTACTCGGCGCTGACCACCAATGCGAAAAATGCCTACGACATGTCGCTGGTGGGCACGCCATTTAATATCTACCACAGCGGCGACGTGGCTGAACCGGCGGCCACCTTCGCCGGCGGCAAGTTCTCCGATCCGCTTACCACTTCGCGCACCCGCACCCAGGGCTATCTGCTGAGCGATACGCTCGGATTACTGGACGATACGCTGCTGGTGACCGTCGGTGCTCGCCATCAGAAAGTGGTGGTGCGCAGCTATAACTACAACACCGGCGCGGAAAGCGTTGATTCACGCTTCACCAACGACCGCTGGATGCCAACGTACGGCGTGGTTTACAAGCCGTGGAAAGAAGTGGCGCTGTACGCGAACCATACGGAAGCGCTGCAGCCTGGTGAAGTGGCCCCCAAAGACGCCGTCAACTATGGCACCGTGACCGGCGTGGCGCACTCGAAGCAGAATGAGATCGGTGTGAAAACGGATTTCGGCCGCATCGGCGGCTCGCTGGGGCTGTTTGAAATCCAGAAACCGTCCGGCCTGATCAACAGTGACAATGTCTACGTCATGGATGGCGAGCAGCGCCATCGCGGCGTGGAAGCCAACGTGTTTGGTGAGCCGGTGCTGGGCCTGCGCCTCAACGCCAGCGCCACCTGGATCGATCCGGTGATGAAGAAAACCGCCGGCGGCACTTACGATGGCAAACAGGCGATTGGTGTGCCGCGCTACACCTACGTGCTGGGCGCGGAGTATGACATCAAGCCGGTGGAGGGGCTGACGGCCACGGCGCTGCTCAACCACAGCGGCTCTCAGTATGCCAACTCGGCCAACACCCTCAAGCTGGACAGCTATACCACGCTGGATCTTGGTATGCGTTACCGCATGAAGGTGAATCAGAACGATCTGGTGTGGCGCGTGGCGGTCGAAAACGTCACCAATGAGAAGTACTGGTCAAACGTTGATGACACCGGCACCTATCTCGCGCAGGGCGACCCGCGCACGCTGAAAATCAGCATGAGCTACGATTTCTAAGCGGCCACCACGGGGCGTAGTGACGCTCCGTGGTCTTTTCCGCCAGAAATAGTGCTGTACGTTGGCCGCTATTCCATTACACTCTGTGCGGCAATCCCGCTGAAAAACGCCTCTTTCCTGTTGAGTCATCATGAGTTCACCCGCGCCACCTGACGATCACGACGAACCTTTACGGCAACCGCTGGATGATGCGCACTTCGCCATTGTGGTACTTGCAGTGACCTCGGTTACCCTTATAATCTTCGTCCTGATGCTTACATTATGGATGAGCTGAGGCCAGCAACCGACTACGGACGCCCGCAAGGAGATGTCGATGGAATCCCGGGATGACAAACTGATCGCCATCATTGGACTGCTTTCCGCCTGCCTGATCGGCGTAGTGTTCCTTTTCACCATGACCTGGCTGACGGACGTGCGCCATCCAGCCGATCCGTCACTGGATGTACAAACCTGCCCGCCCAAAACCGCCAGCCCGGTGCAGCACTCTTAATCCTGGGTGCGCCATTTAATCTGCTGACTGCGTAACTCCAGCGCCAGCGCTTCGTGCAGGGTGCGATTGCCATTAGGATCGCCCAGACCAAACAGCGCGCCAGGCGAGCGCCGATCGTCGGCCCACGCCGGATACTCCACCACCGGATAGAGCGAAATGCCCTCCAGCGCCACGCCCTGCGCTAAGGCCAGCCGCGCTTCATCACTGACATGCCGCAGCCAGGGCGCGCGCGCGTCGCCTTCCGCGCCGGTTTCTGCCAGCAGCAGCGGGCGCTGATAACGCTGCCAGCACTGCATCAGCAGCCGGTGCAGCGGCTGACGCTGCGGGTGGTC
This sequence comes from Pantoea dispersa, assembly GCF_019890955.1. NCBI lineage: Bacteria > Pseudomonadati > Pseudomonadota > Gammaproteobacteria > Enterobacterales > Erwiniaceae > Pantoea > Pantoea dispersa. The sequence goes on along the minus strand of NZ_CP082346.1, from coordinate 2,465,249 downwards.
GGGCGGAATGGTGTCGCCGGAGAAGAACCAGTGGTTGTCGGGATAATAGTTCAGCCCCAGGATGTCGAGAAAATCGGGCTGACCACCCAGCTCCGGCGCATCGCGTCCTGCCAGCCAGTCCCAGGCTTCAAACTGCGCCTGATGCTGGCTGTCGGCATAAGGTTTGCTGTCGGGGTTATGCGGATCGGCGGCGATCTGCACCAGCGGGTCGGTCAGCACGAAGCGGGCGTCCGGATAGACGTCGCGAATGGCGTGCATGGCCGTCAGCGAGGCGCGCACCAGCTGACGTTTCAGTTCGCGACCGCGTGCGCTGGCATAGGGATCGAGCCACGAGACATCGGCGCCGGCCCATGACCAGAAGGATATCTGATTGATAGGCGTAAAGAACGGCTGCTCCACGCCCTCATCCCGCATCAGCTGAGCCATGGCGCGCGCGAAGCGGCCAAAGTGCTCCACAAACGCCGGCTTCCAGATATCGAGATGATCGGGGTAGCCAAAGTGCGCCAGCTCCCAGATGATTTGTAAATCATGGCGCGCCGCCGCGTGAATCATCGGCAGAAAGGTGCGCCAGTCGTATTCACCTGGCGTGGCCTCAATCAGGTGCCAGCGGGCGCCGTCGCGCGCGGTGCGCAATCCCTCCTGCGCCAGCGCGGCGTAATCTTTCTCCAGCAGCATGTCGTGGCCGCTGCTGATGACCATATCCAGTCGTCGCCCGCCGCTGCGGCAGGCGGTAGAGCAGGGGAAGCTGCCCTGAAAAAAGCTGCGAAATAGCCGGGGCTGATGGCGCGGGGATAGCTGAGTCATGATCTTCTCCTCACGAAGAACGCCGGATACAGAACGCCTGGCTAAGTCTAGACTAAATTAACGCCGCACCCGACGCGGAAGTAGACGGCTCTGATTGCCTTTACGTGCGGTGATACCAACAATAACAGCTTCAGGGTAAGCAGGGATTGAGTATGAGCGAAGCGGCACTGCGTTCCTCACGCGAACGGCCGGGCGACGGGCTGAGAGAACATGCGCAACAGCAATGTGCCCGTCATCCGGGACTGAGCGGCATTCATCCGCTGAACGATGGGCTGGATGCGTTTGCGGCACGCTATCTGCTGATGGGCATGGCGCAGCACACCATCGACGTCCAGTATTACATCTGGCACAACGACATGTCCGGACGCCTGCTGTTCAGCGCACTGCTGGATGCGGCGGAGCGCGGCGTGCAGGTGCGCCTGCTGCTGGATGACAACAATACGCCCGGGCTGGATGAAACGCTTGCTGAACTCGATCGGCATCCGAATATCGCCGTGCGGCTGTTTAATCCCTTCTCGTTTCGAACCCTGCGCGCGCTGGGCTATCTGACCGACTTCGCCCGCCTGAATCGCCGGATGCACAACAAAAGCCTGACCGTGGACGGCGCGGTAACGCTGGTGGGCGGCCGTAACATCGGCGACGAATATTTTGGCACCGGCAATGAGCCGCTGTTTACCGATCTCGACGTGCTGGCGCTGGGACCGGCGGTAGATGAAGTGGCGGAAGATTTCGCCCGCTACTGGCACAGCAAAGCGGTATCGCCATTGCGCAGCGTCGTGGACACCGGCGCACCGCCGCATGAAGCGGTGCGTTTACCGCCGGAGTGGCAGCAGAGCGAGGCGGTGCAGCGCTATCTGGCGCGGCTGGAGAAATCCTCGTTTGTCAGCCAGCTGGAGCAGGGCTCGCTGAGCATGACCTGGGCACACACGCGGCTGCTGAGTGACGATCCGCGCAAAGGGCTGGGCAAAGCGAAGCGCTCCTCTTTGCTGCCGCAGCGCATGCTGGAGGTGATCGGCACGCCGCAGCAGCAGTTCGATATCATCTCGGCCTATTTTGTCCCGACCCGTGCCGGGGTGGCACAGCTGCTGGCGCTGAAGCGGCGGGGCGTTAAGATCGCCATCTTAACCAACTCGCTGGCCGCCAATGATGTCACCGTGGTTCACGCCGGCTATGCGCGCTGGCGCAAGAAGCTGCTGCGTCACGGCATTGCGCTCTATGAACTGAAGCCGCAGGCCAATGCCGCGGATGCCCCGCACGATCGCGGTCTGACCGGGAATTCCGGCTCCAGCCTGCACGCCAAGACTTTCACCGTCGATAACCGCAAAGTGTTTATTGGCTCGTTTAATTTCGATCCGCGTTCGGCGGTGCTGAATACGGAAATGGGGCTGGTGATTGAGAGCGAAGCGCTGGCGCAGCAGACCCATCAGCGCTTCAGCAGCGGCATGCGCGACCGCGCCTGGGCACTGCGGCTGGATAAGTGGGGCCGCGTTAACTGGGTGGAGTACAGCGGCGAAGCGCGGGAAGTGGTACATAAGCACGAGCCGCAGTGCACGCTATTGCAGCGTTTGCTGGTGCGGCTGGTATGGCGTCTGCCGGTGGAGTGGTTGCTATAGCCGGGCTGCACCGCGCGCCGCCCGGCGGGTAAGCACGCCGTTACGTCTGCGCGGAGGTCTCTGGTTTGCGCTGCGGCTTGCCGGAGAACAAAAAGCGCAGCAGCGGGATACGCAGATGAATCTCGTACAGGGCAAAGGCGACGCCAAACACCATCAGCAGGCCGACAAAGAAGCCCAGCGTATTACTGCTGATGTGTGGCGTAACGTAGATGCCGTACAGAATGGTCAGCGGATGGTGCACCAGATAAATAAACAGCGACGCGTTCACCAGATACATGATGCGCGGCGAGTGGCTGTTCAGCAGCTTGTGGCCGAAGCTGAAGCAGACGTTCAGCATACACAAGCCCATCAGCGTAGAAATGATGGCATCAAGCTCGTACAGCCAGCCTTCACCGCTGCTGTAGCGCTGATTCAGACTGTACGCGATAAACACCGCAATGGCACCAAAGCACATCACCGGATTAAAACGCACAAACAGCGCTTTCAGCGCCTGATGTTTCCAGCTCAGCGCACCCAGCATAAAGAACGGCAGGAAGAACAGCGACTGCATCACCGCAATGCTGAACAGACCATCCATTAACAGCGCGGGGGCAAAGTGGAAAATCAGCCGGCGGAAGGCGCACCACACCAGCGCATAGGCCAGCAGGGCCAGCGTCAGCTTGCCCCAGCCAACCTGCTGATAATCGATACGGCGCTGCTGATCGCGTAGCCAGCGGAAGCTCAGCATGCCAAACGCGGTCAGAATCACCAGTACCAGTAAAAACCACAGGTGCGAAATCAGATCCCACATCAGCGCGTTGTACTTGTCATACAGCGAGAAGTTTGCCCAATCGCCGACTTTGCTGGTGAGATTTTTCAGCATAAAAAACTGTGGCAGGGTAATGAGCGGCACCGCGGTTAACAGCGGAATGCCGACGCGCTCCAGCCGCACCTTCAGCCAGCGGTTGGGCTGATAGCGCAGATAGAGCATATATGAGAAATAACCTGAAATAACAAAGAACACCTGCATGCGGAAGGCGTGAATAAAATCATTCAGCACCGTCAGCCACAGTGAGGCGTCCTGGCTGTTAACCGACCAGCGTTGGGTCGAGTAAATCAGTGAGACGTGAAAAGGCACGCCCAGCAGCATTAAATACGCTCGAATCGAGTCGAGGAAATATTCACGTTCGGGTTTGGCTGAACTCATAAGCTTCCGGTTTGTCAGTTTACTTGCCGGTTTCACCCTGAAACCGGATTATGCCGGACGAAATTCTACCGGCTGTAAACAGCGTATACTATCAGGTGAATCTGTTTCTTAATCTTCCGGGTTTAATTATCCGAAAAGTACACTTTCGGCTTACGAATCAGGGGAACAATCTTTTACATAAGCTGTCGGAAAACCGAATAATCCTTTAAGATAAATGGGTTTGATCTAAGCACACGAAAGGGGGGGATGTGCTGACTAAAGTGAAGAATAATGGCGGGCTGGTGAAGATGCGCTGGGTAGGCGCAGCAGTTCTGCTGGCGTTGTACGCCAACAATAGCTGGGCGTTCAACATTGATGATGTGGCAAAGCAAGCTAAGGCGCTGGCAGGGAAAGGTTTTGAAGCGCCAAAAAGCAATTTACCCTCTCAGTTTCGTGAAATGAAGTTTGCTGACTATCAGCAGATCCAGTTTAACCACGACAAAGCATACTGGGGCAAACTGCGCACGCCGTTTAAGCTCGAGTTCTATCATCAGGGCATGTATTTCGACACGCCGGTGAAAATCAATGAAGTCACCGCGTCTTCGGTACGTGAAATCAAATATAACCCTGACTACTTCAATTTCGGCAACGTGAAACACGATGCCGATGCGGTGAAAAACCTCGGTTTTGCCGGTTTCAAAGTGCTGTATCCTTTAAATAAAAAGGGTAAAGACGATGAGATCACCAGCTTCCTGGGTGCCAGCTATTTCCGCGTGATTGGCGAAGGCCAGGTGTATGGCCTGTCGGCGCGTGGTCTGGCGATTGATACCGCGCTGCCTTCCGGTGAGGAGTTCCCGCGCTTTAAAGAGTTCTGGATCGAGCGGCCGAAGCCGCAGGATAAACAGCTGGTGATTTATGCGCTGCTGGATTCTCCGCGCGCCGCCGGTGCCTATCGCTTTGTGATCCAGCCGGGCAAAGAGTCCACCGTGGACGTGCAGTCTAAAGTGTATCTGCGTGACAACGTCGGCAAACTCGGCGTAGCCCCACTCACCAGTATGTTCCTGTTTGGCGCTAACCAGCCGTCGCCGGTCAGCAACTTCCGCCAGGAGCTGCATGATTCGAACGGCCTGTCGATTCACGCCGGAAATGGCGAGTGGATCTGGCGTCCGCTCAATAACCCGAAACACCTGGCGGTCAGCACCTTTACCATCGAAAACCCGAAAGGCTTCGGTCTGCTGCAGCGTGGCCGTGACTTCAGCCATTATCAGGACCTGGACGACCGCTATGATCTGCGTCCAAGCGGCTGGGTTGAGCCGCAGGGCGACTGGGGCAAAGGCCGCGTAGAGCTGGTGGAGATCCCGACGGCAGATGAAACCAACGATAATATCGTGGCCTTCTGGACGCCGGAGAGCCTGCCAGAGCCAGGCAAAGAGATGAACTTCAAATATCGTCTGCACTTTACGCGCGATGAAAACCAGCTGCACCAGGACGATGTGGCCTGGGTGAAAGACACGCTGCGTTCTGCGGGCGATGTGAAGCAGTCTAACCTGGTGCGTCAGCCGGATGGTTCCATCGCCTTTACCGTGGACTTTGTCGGTAAAGCGATGAGCAAGCTGCCGGAAAACACCCAGGTGGCGCCGCAGGTCAGCGTCGGTAACAACGCCGACGTGGTCGAGCAGAGCGTACGCTACAACCCGGTCACCAAAGGCTGGCGTCTGGTGCTGCGTCTGCGCGTGAAAGACAACAAGCAGCCGACCGAAATGCGTGCGGCGCTGGTGAGCGGCGACAAGACATTGACGGAAACCTGGAGCTATCAGTTACCTGCCAATGAATAAATCGACTTATTTACCTCAATCTTACGTGGAGGCGCTGCCGCTTGATGCGGCAGCACGCGCCACGCTCAGCGCCTCGCTGCAGAATGCGCAGGCGTTTCATGCCATTCACAGCGCGCTGGGGCAGGATATCGCCGCCAGCGAACGGCCGGACGATGCGCCGCTGAAATCGGTCTCATCGCGCGTATCCATGGCGTGGCCGGATTCGCTCGCCGGTGGCCAGCAGCTCAGTAAAGATTATCTCGACCGCACCACGCTGAAGGCGATGCCGCCAGTGAAGCGTTCGCTGATGTTCCCGGAAGCCTGGCGTACTAACCCGATCGCGCGCGCCTGGGATTCCCTGCGCGGGCAGAAAGGCAACCCACGCTATGCCACGGTGGAAGAGCAGAAAGCGGAAGACAAATGGCGCCACGTAGGTTCCATGCGTCGCTACGTGCTGCTGATTCTGACCATTCTGCAGACCGTGGTCGCCACCTGGTACATGAAAACCATTCTGCCGTATCAGGGCTGGACGCTGCTCGATCCGGTCGAGCTGTTTAACCAGAACTGGCTGCAGTCGGTGGAGCTGATCCTGCCGTATATTCTGCAGACCGGCATCCTATTCCTGTTTGCCATCCTGTTCTGCTGGGTATCGGCCGGTTTCTGGACCGCGCTGATGGGCTTCCTGCAGCTGCTGATCGGTCGCGATAAGTACAGCATCTCGTACTCGACCACCGGGGATGAGCCGCTCAATCCGGAACATCGCACCGCGCTGATCATGCCAATCTGTAACGAAGACGTGGAACGCGTGTTCGCCGGTCTGCGCGCCACCTGGGAGTCGGTGAAACGCACCGGTAACGCGGAGCATTTCGACGTTTACATCCTGAGCGATAGCTACGATGCCGACATCGCCATCGCCGAGCAAAAAGCGTGGATGGAGCTGGTGCGGGATGTCGGTGGGGCGGGCAAGATCTTCTATCGCCGTCGTCGCCGCCGCGTGAAGCGTAAAAGCGGCAACATCGATGACTTCTGCCGTCGCTGGGGCAGCAACTACAGCTACATGGTAGTGCTGGACGCCGACAGCGTGATGAGCGGTGAGTGTCTCACCGGTCTGGTGCGCATGATGGAAGCGAACCCGAACGCCGGTATTATTCAGTCGTCGCCGAAAGCGTCAGGCATGGATACGCTGTATGCGCGCTGTCAGCAGTTCGCCACCCGCGTTTACGGGCCGCTGTTTACCGCTGGTCTGCACTTCTGGCAGCTGGGCGAATCGCACTACTGGGGGCACAACGCCATTATTCGCGTGCAGCCGTTTATTGAACACTGTGCGCTGGCGCCGCTGCCGGGTGAAGGCTCCTTCGCCGGTTCGATTCTGTCACATGACTTCGTGGAAGCGGCGCTGATGCGTCGTGCCGGCTGGGGCGTGTGGATCGCCTACGATCTGCCGGGTTCTTATGAAGAGCTGCCGCCGAACCTGCTGGATGAGCTGAAGCGTGACCGTCGCTGGTGCCACGGCAACCTGATGAACTTCCGCCTGTTCCTGGTAAAAGGCATGCACCCGGTGCACCGCGCGGTGTTCCTGACCGGCGTGATGTCCTACCTGTCGGCACCGCTGTGGTTTATGTTCCTTGCGTTGTCGACCGCCCTGCAGGTGGTGCATACGCTGATGGAACCGACCTACTTCCTGCAGCCGCGTCAGCTGTTCCCGGTGTGGCCGCAGTGGCGTCCGGATTTGGCGATTGCGCTGTTCTCCACCACGCTGGTGCTGCTGTTCCTGCCAAAACTGCTCAGCGTGGTGCTGATCTGGTTTAAAGGGGCGAAACCGTACGGTGGCGCATTCCGCCTGTTCCTCTCGCTGCTGCTGGAGATGCTGTTCTCGGTGCTGCTGGCACCGGTGCGCATGCTGTTCCACACCGTGTTTGTGGTCAGCGCGTTCCTTGGCTGGGAAGTGGTGTGGAACTCGCCGCAGCGTGACGATGATGCCACGCCGTGGAGCGAAGCGTTCCGTCGCCACGGTTCACAGATGCTGCTGGGCATTGTCTGGGCCGTCGGGATGGGCGTGCTCGATCTCAACTTCCTGTGGTGGCTGGCGCCAATCGTCTTCTCGCTGATTCTGTCGCCGTTTGTCTCGGTGATGTCGAGTCGTGCCACGGTCGGGCTGAAGAGTAAGCGTGCAAAGCTGTTCCTGATCCCGGAAGAGTATGAGCCGCCGAAAGAGCTGGTCGACACCGATCACTATCTGCAGCTGAACCGTGAACGTGCGCTGAAGCATGGCTTTATGCATGCGCTGTTCAATCCGGCGTTCAACGCGCTGGCGACGGCGATGGCGACATCGCGCCATAAGCAGAGCGCACTGCTGGATCACGCACGCGATCGCCGCGTCGATCAGGCATTGAGCGATGCGCCGGAAAAACTGAATCGCGAACAGCGTCTGCAGCTGATCAGCGATCCGGTGGTGCTGGCGCGCGTGCACACGCGCTTGTGGGAAAGTGCGGATAAATATCATCAGTGGGTAGAGAGTTATCAGAAACTCACGCTTAACCCGCAGGCGCTGCCTCAGCGCGCCTGACAGGCTAACGGTGATGAAAAAGCGGCAGCGATGCCGCTTTTTTTATGCCTGCGCTTCAGCGAAGTGCTTAACGCGCCTCACACAATCTTTACGCATAAAGGCATAGCGGTTTAGCTGCACCCGCAGCTAAAATGGCGCGATGACACGTGCCAGCGTTCCTGAGCACATTTAACAGTCACTGACGCATATCAGAATCAGGGGTGTCAGTTCAGGGTGAGTAAATGCAGTGAAATATTGCCTGAAGTTAATCGCGCTGTGCGCCGCCATTTTGCTGCTGACGGGCTGTGGCAGCATTATCAGCCGGACCGTACCCGGACAGGGGCACGGCAACCAGTATTATCCGGGCGTGCAGTGGGATGTGCGTGACGGGCCGTGGCGTGTGCTGACCATTCTCGATCTGCCGCTGTCGCTGGTGATGGACACGCTGCTACTGCCGGTTGACGCACAGCACGGCCCGTACGAGTAACTTACGCCCAGTTGTCTGACGGACTGTCGTCGTCTTCCCACTCTTCGGCCGCTGCCTCGCCTTCTTCCAGGTCGCGCGGCGGCTCCAGCTGAAATTCGCCTTCGTCCCATTCGTGCAGGGTATTTTCCGACTGCCACTCCTGGCGCAGCTCAATTTCATCGAAATTACCGTCGAACACCGCCTGCGCCGCTTCACCGCTGCAGATTGGCAGGCATTCGCCCTGGCCGTCCTCATCAGCGAAAAACTCCGCCTGCCACATAATGTCGCCATCCTGCATCACGTACTTCTGCAGCGCAAACTGGCTGACGCTGGCGTCATCCTGCTCCAGCTCAGGCTGGCTGGCGAGAAACTCTTCGCGTGCGGCTTCAATGGCTTCTTCTAACGTACTATACAGGCTCATCTGCAACTCCTTGTCAGTGCAAAAAGGGATTTCACAGAAGAATAGACGAAAATTGGCGGCTGTCAGGGCGGGAGAGAACAATGACGGGGTGGATGCGTAAAAAGTCATCCACCCGCGCCGGTTACATCATTTTTTGCGGAAAGTGCAGAACCGGTCGTACCGACTCGCGTAACACGGGTGCAGAATAACGGATGCAGCATTTAATACAGGGTTTCACCTTTTTAAAATTAATTCGTGCGGTGGCCAAAGCCTGATTTAAATTATAGAGCGTACCGATGAACACCATATCCTCCTTAACCGGCAGACGTTTACACTCCTTCCGATGCAGCAGATGGTAACCCTCCTGATCGGTACTGATCGTCACGTAGTAGTAGATACCTTTATTCATATTATGTGTCCTGAATATATTTGCTGTGTGTAATCTTTTTATATTTTTAAACGCGCAGTTAACGAACTAACTGTCAGGGTCGAAACTAACTGGATTCAATCGGGCTAACCAATTCCATAAAGATATATTAAAGATGAATTTTTAATCAAAAGAGAATATGGCGGTTAACTTTCAGACAAATACTTGTTTAATCAGTAAAATTTATTAGATAAGTAAGTAAGAAGGCAAGCCTGAGTAAAATTAAATAGGAAAAGGCCTGGAAGTCGTCAAAATCAGATCCGCACCCGTCAAATTTTACGCGTATTGCTGTATAAACTCAGGCACTGAAAAGCAGCGGCGGGCGAGGGAGAAAGCGTTAGCGTAGCAGCGAAAAACCGTGATTAATGCGCAAGATAGCAGCAGGAGGCGTAAAGGCTGCCGTTAACTTAAGTGTCAGCGAGTGGAAGACATAGCAGTTCAGGCTGGGCCTTTTTTTGCGCGCCACTGCGCAGAGAATCACATGAATTAAGGCAAATGTGCGGTAAATAACGCGGGGCATTGATAATACCCCGCAACCGATCAATAGCGTGAAGGCTGCCCTTCGGGTCGGGTTTTAAAGCGGCGATGCAGCCACATATACTGCTCAGGCGCCAGCAGTACCGTCTCTTCCACCACTTTATTCATCACGATAGCGGTATCCAGTTCACTCTCCAGTGAGAATTTGTGGCGGATATCCGGCATCATTTTCAGTTCGTAGCCGCGGCCATGCGGCAGGCGGCGTGCCAGAAACGGCACCACGCTCGGATTAGCCAGACGAATCAGCATATGCGTGCCGGTGGTGGTCGCGGCTTCCTGAACGGCGAAGAACGGGGCGAATACACTGCTGCGCGGGCCGTAGTCGTGATCGGGCGCATACCAGATGATGTCGTTGTTCTTCATGGCGCGAATCATGCCTTTCAGATCTTTGCGGTCCAGCATGCTTTTATTGGAACGCATGCGTCCCCAGGTTTGCAGCCAGTCCAGTAACTTGTTGTCGTTAGGGCGATACACGCCAATACCCGGGTTATACATGCCAAACACGCGCGCGCCCAGCTCCAGCGTCAGGAAGTGCATGCCAATCAGCAGGATGCCGCGCTTTTGGGCCAGCGCCTCGGTAACGTGCTCCAGGCCGCTGGTGCTGACCCATTTACGAATACGCCAGTCCGGCCAGAACCACGCCATGCCGGTTTCAATCAGCCCCATTCCCACCGATTCGAAATTGTGCTTCACCATGGCTTCACGTTCGCTGGTCGGCATATCCGGGAAGCACAGCGCCAGATTGCGTTGCGCGACCTGAACACGACGCTTCATAAAACGCATGGCAAGGCGTCCCAGCCCGCAGCCAGTCACGTACAGCAGCGGGTAGGGCAACAGCACCAGCACATAGAGGAAGCCGATGCCCAGCCAGGTCAGCCAGTAGCGTGGATGAAGGAGTTCGCGGGTAAATTGCGGAAGTTGCGTCATGGAAATATCAATGTCCTGCGTCGTGTACCAGAGAGTCCGGTTTCTGTAATTGGCCGGGATTATGCCATTTTTTCTCTCTGACTGAAATCAACCATCCGTGCGTCAGCGCACGACGAACAGCATTTCTGCGCAGATATTAGCGAGCACAACGCAGAACCCCGTCGATTGTGGCTGATGGCAGGAGAATTGCACCAGAGGCTTTGCATCACGCTCAATTCAGGTATCATATGCGCGCTAAATTTCTCTGATTGCTAACAGGTGTTCACCATGCCAGTGTTACACAACCTCGTTTCCAATAAAGAGCTGAAAGAACGTATGCTGGCCGAAACCGAGCCGCGTACCACAGTCTCTTTTTACAAATACTTCCAGATTGCCGATCCACGGGCATTCCGCGACCGTCTCTATGTTGCCTTAACCCAGCTGAAGGTGTTCGGCCGCGTCTACGTGGCGCAGGAAGGGATTAATGCGCAAATCAGCGTGCCGGCCAGTCGCTATGAGGCGATGAAGGCGATGCTCTATGCCTTTGACCCGGCGCTCGACAATCTGCGCATGAACATCGCGCTGGATGACGACGGCAAATCGTTCTGGGTGCTGCGCCTGAAAGTGCGCGATCGCATCGTGGCTGACGGTATTGAAGACGGTAGCTTCGACGCCAGTAACGTCGGTAACTATCTTAAAGCGGCCGAAGTCAACGCCATGCTCGACGATCCGGATGCGGTGTTTGTGGATATGCGTAACCACTACGAATACGAAGTGGGCCACTTCGACAACGCGCTGGAAGTGCCAGCCGATACGTTCCGCGATCAGCTGCCGATGGCGGTGGATATGCTGCAGGCGCAGAAAGACAAAAAAATCGTCATGTACTGTACCGGCGGCATCCGCTGTGAAAAAGCCAGTGCGTGGATGAAGCACAACGGTTTTGATGATGTTTACCACATTGAAGGGGGCATCATCGAATATACCCGCCGCGCGCGCGAGCAGGGTTTACCGGTGCGCTTCAAAGGCAAAAACTTCGTGTTTGACGAGCGTATGGGCGAGCGTATCTCTGACGATATTCTCTCCAGCTGCCATCAGTGTGGTGCACCGTGCGACAGCCACACCAACTGCGTTAATGACGGCTGCCATCTGCTGTTTATCCAGTGCCCGAGCTGTGCAGAAAAGTATCAGAACTGCTGCAGCCCGCTGTGCATGGAAGAGTCGAAACTGGCGCCGGAAGAGCAGCGCGCGCGCCGCGCTGGCCGTGAAAATGGCAACAAAGTGTTCAATAAATCGCGCGGTTTACTCAACATGACCATGGCGATCCCCGCGCCGGACAAAAAGTAACGGCTTAACAGCCTGGCGCATTGCCCGCCAGGCTGTACTGCTGATTACTGACGCACACCTTCTACTGAAATGATCAGCTCGGCTTTTTGCGAGGCCGGACCGAGATCTTTGCTGATGTTGAACTCTTTCAGCACGATTTCGCCGCTGGCGGCAAAGCCGGCGCGATAACCGCCCCACGGATCCTTGCCTTCCCCAATCAGCTGCGCATCCAGCGTGATCGGCTTCGTTACGCCGTTGAGCGTCAGGTTGCCGGTGATCTTATAATCCTTGCCCTGTTTTTTAACCTCAGTCGAGCTGAAGCTGGCCTGCGGGAATTTGCCGGTATTGAGGAAATCCGCGCTGCGCAGATGCTTGTCGCGTTCGGCATGGTTGGTATCGAGGCTGTTGGTATTGATGGTCACGTTGACCTTGTCCGCGGCGGGATTGGCTTCATCGAAAGTAAAACTGCCATCAAAATCTTTAAAGCTGCCGTACAGCCAGCTGTAGCCAAGATGCTGAATGCGGAACTGAACAAACGCGTGCTGACCCTCTTTATCAAACTTATACTCAGCCGCGCTGGCACTCAGGCTGGTCGAAAAGAGGGCAGCGGCGCTGAGCGCCAGCAGGGTTTTCCTGATCATATTACTTTTCCTTTTCAGAGGTTAAGGGGATGCGGTAACCGAGCATCCGTTTCAGCGTCATGTCGCGATCGACAAAATGGTGTTTCAGCGCGGCCAGGGCGTGCAGCGCAGACAACAGCACCAAAGCCCACGCCAGCCATAAATGGACCTCACCGGCGACATCGGCCTGCTCACCCGCGCCGGTAAACAGTGCCGGTACCTCAAACCAGCCAAACACTGAGACCGGCTTGCCGTCTGCGGTAGAGATCAGATAGCCGCTGATCAGCAACACCAGCAGCAGGCCATACAGCAGCCAGTGCGCCGCATGGGCGGCACGGCGTACGTGCGGCGAGTAACTGGTGAGTGGTGCCGGCGGTGGCGATATCACGCGCCAGCCCAGGCGCAGCAGCAGAGCAGCAAACAGTAAGATGCCGATGCCTTTGTGAATCTCAGGGGCGCTGTGATACCAGCCGTCGTAATAGCCAAGTCCGACCATCCATAAACCCAGCGCGAACATACCGTAAATCGTCAGCGCCATCAGCCAGTGCAACGCAATGGTTAACGCACCGTAGTGCCGTGGAGAATTACGCCACATAGTTAAGCCGTTATCAGGAAATAAGTGGTAATGAGAATCTACAACCTGAAATAGAAAATCAATCGTCCTTACTTTTCTATAACTTTGAATTTACGGGTTCGATATATATGGCGAAAGGCGGGCGGTGTAATTCAATAATTCTGAATAGATAAGCAAATAGCCGTTTTAGCCCTGGCGGCAATGGCTATTGCTACACCAAATGCGCCATAAACGTGGGCGGAAAGTAAATCTGTGTCAGGAAAGGTCAATAACTGCCAGTGCGCTCCGCACCGGCAGCAACAAAATCAGGCAAAACGCGAAAGTGAGAAGGGCGTGAGGTCAAAGGAGAGCGGTTTATTCTGCGCAAATTCGCTGGCCAGTTCACCCAGCACGCTGGCGAATTTAAACCCGTGGCCGCTCAGGCCGGTGATGATCAGTCGGTCAGGCTCACCGGGCAGGGTATCGATAATAAAATCTTCATCCGGCGTGTTGTCATAGCTGCAGGCTTCACCATGCAGGCACACGCCTACGCCTGGCAGAAACTGGCGCAGGAAGCTAAAGGCTTCGTTACCGTCAGCGGCGATGCTGCCGAACGGTTTGCGGTCCGCTGGCGTCTGCATCGGCTGACCGCCATCGTGGCGTCCCACTTTCAGGGCATTATTGTCTGCCGGGAAGCCGTAGAAATGGCTGCCATCCGGCATCTCTACCGTAAAGCCGGGGAACTGGTTATTTTCGCTGTAGCGCCCATCGGCCTGATACCAGGCAAACACCTTACGCACCGGCGTAACGGGCAGATTGTCCACCAGCTGACTGACCCAGGTGCCGGCGCTGATCAGTAGCTTGCGCGCGCGGAATACGCCATCGCTGGTGGTGACCTGCTGCAGATCGCCCTCGCGGCCAATCGCGCTGACCGGGCAGTTAAACAGCTGCGCGCAGCCAGCCTGTTCCGCCAGCTGCACCCAGCTGCGCACCGCCTGTTCGCATTTCAGGAAGCCAGAGTTGGGCTCAAACACGCCTACGTAGCCGTCCGGTACGCTAAGCTGCGGCCAGCGTTTACGCACCTCATCGGCCTGTAACACCTGCACCGCCAACTGCCAGCGGTTAGCGCTGTCGATCACGTTGTGAATGAAATCCGAGCTGGCCGGCGCCAGATTAAGAATGCCGCTACGGTGCATGATGCGTTCGCCGCTCTGGCGCTCCAGCTCATCCCACAGCGTCTGGGCGCGCAGCACCAGCGGCACGTAGCGTTCACCTTCGCCGTAAGCGTGACGAATCAGGCGGGTTTCGCCGTGATGCGTCCCCTGGCTGTGGGGCGGGTGCGCGCTGTCGATCATCAGCACCGACAGGCCCGCCTGGGTTGCGTAGAAACCCGCGGCAGCTCCGACGGAACCACTTCCCACCACAATCAGATCATAAACCATGACGACATCACTCCTGCAAAACGGCGATTTTTTTCAATAGCATATCAAAAGAGTGCGCCCATGAAAAAGGCACCCTGTAGGGTGCCTTTTCACGCGATGGTGATGATTAGTGCTTGCGATTATCGCGTAGGTATTGCTCAGTGGACTCGATCTTTGCAATGCCAGCTTCGAGGATAGAGATAAACTGTCTGGCTACGTCAGTTGTCAGCCAGTATGTTGGGCCCACGTCAGCTTCTTCTTCTTTCTGGTCCTGCGATGATAGCGAGTGCAGGCGGATCATCATGGCGTCATAGCTGTCAACGGTGCTGATATCCCATCCCACCAGCGGATGGGTCTGGATGACGTCTTTACTTCTGTCCATTATAACCTCCTTATTACTCGTTAAACGAAGTGCTTTCGAGGTTCAATGCGTCTGTATCTTGCACTAGCGAGATAATTATAACATGGAATTAACAGTACAGTAGTTAAAAAGTGTGGTGGTTAAAAACACAGCAAAATAAAAGCAGCCAAAAGCCGGTTTTCAACGAATAAATAAACGCCTTACGCAGCTGGGTATTTATTGTCGCAGCGCAACATGTCGTCATACCGATTATCGGCATCTCAGCATTAAAACTTTAACGTGCTGAACGCCAGGGTAAAAATCTGAAATTATCCCTGCGACTCGGCAGGCAGCTGCCCTTTGCGCCGGTGGATCTCGTCCGCCAGCCGGGCAAAATGCTGCTGTAACTGAGCGTCATGATTTTGGTTTTGCGCTTCGAGCGTCAGATTGTGAGCCAGCAGCTGACTGGCGCGATCGTCCAGACAGAAGGTCAGCGTAGCAAAGGCATTTTCCAGCACGGTCAAACGGCGTTGCTGTTCAGCAATGAAGGCCAGTAATTCCCCAAACGTCATCGCCTCTTCTGGTTTTTCAGTAGTCATGTGCAACACACCTCCTGTAAGCACGACGAGGCAAGAATAGGACATCGTTTAATCAGAGTCTAGCTGGCGCGGGTTTTTCTGGCGAGCGGGAAATAAAAACAAAAAAGCCGGGCGGCGGGCCCGGCAAAAACGGCACAGTGGCGGTTAATCGGTAATAAACCAGTCGTCAGCGCTTTCCCAGGTTTCCTGCAAAATATCGCTGATGCGGTCGCGTGATTCTTTACAGCCGCCAAACACGCTGAGCTGGTTACCACCGGCATAGCGCACTTTGACGTGATGATTGTCGTCGGGAAAATCGCGGGAGATACGGCGAGTGAGTTCAGCGCTCAGTGCATCCAGTGCACCGGCGGGAAGGGGCTGAGTCTTTGCTACTGTAATTTCAACACGCATAAACGCCTCCGGGATAATATACTGGTTATTTGTACAGTATAAAATTCCCGAAGGCAAGCGGCAGATGATTATTCTTTGATGCGCCAGTTAAGGGTTTCACCGGCGAGGAACGGAACCAGCGTATCGTCAGCGACCGTGATGCTCTCCTGCACCGTCCACGGCTCACGCACCAGCGTCAGGGTACCGTCGTTGAGCGGCAGGCCGTAGAAACTGGGGCCGTTCTCAGAGCAGAAGGCTTCAAAATGCTCCAGTGCGCCAAGCTCTTCAAATACGGTCAGATAAGCGGGCAGCGACGTCGGCGCATTAAATACACCGGCACAGCCGCAGCTGGCTTCTTTCAGGTGGCGCAGGTGCGGTGCCGTGTCGGTGCCCAGGAAGACACGCCGGTTGCCGCTTGCCACCAGGTTACGCAGCGCTTCCTGATGAATGTTGCGCTTCAGAATGGGCAGACAGTAAAGATGCGGGCGCACGCCGCCCACCAGCATGTGGTTGCGGTTGAACATCAGATGCTGTGGCGTAATGGTCGCGCCAAGCAGTTCGTTACCGGCGGCTACATATTCCGCAGCTTCCTTCGTGGTGATGTGTTCCATCACCACTTTCAGGCCCGGGAACTGCTGGCGCAGCGGCTGCAGCACGGTTTCGATGAAGCGCGCTTCACGATCAAAGATATCAATGTGCGCATCGGTGACTTCGCCGTGCACCAGCATCGGCATACCGATTTCCTGCATGCGCTCCAGCACGCAGGCAATTGAAGCAATGTTGGTGACGCCATGGCTGGAGTTGGTGGTGGCGTGTGCCGGATAGAGTTTTGCCGCCGTAAAAATACCGCTGCGGAAGCCGCGTTCGATTTCGTCCGCATCGAGCGAATCGGTGAGGTAACAGGTCATCAGCGGCGTGAAGTGATGCCCAGCAGGCAGCGCCGCCATGATGCGTGCGCGATACGCTTCGGCAGCCGCAACGCTGGTGACCGGCGGAACCAGATTTGGCATGACAATCGCACGACCATTCACCGCGCTGGTATAGGGCAGCACTGCATTGAGCATCGCGCCATCGCGCAGGTGGATGTGCCAGTCGTCAGGGCGGCGAATCGTGATTTGCTGGGGTTGGGCTGTCATTCAAAAAGGCTCCGGCTGAGGTGAAAACGAAATGGCTCGTTTAGGCCGGGGACTAATCATAAGGGGGCGGGCAACCGTTTGCACGGGATTTTGCAGTGCGGCAGAGAAATAACCGCAGGCGCGGCAGGTTGCGCGGCAGGCGCGGGCAGAATAATGCCGGCATCCTGCCACGCTATACAGGGCCGCCACTGAGAACGGCCGCTTGCAACGTTAATCGGTAAACGGAATCACCAGCTGGCCAGGCTTCACTTCCAGCCCTTTAGCCAGTTTCTTCGCCAGCGCCTCACCTTTGCTGCGGTCGGCGCTCAGCACGTAGGCGGGTTTTTCATTGAAATAGCGCTTGAGGGATTCGTTCAGATACGGCGTAAGGGTTTTCATGATCGACGCCATCTTCTCAGGTTGCACCTGCGCGTCGACGATTTCGAGGTCCTGCAGATAGATGGCGCCCTGCTGCGCGTTATACACCGGTTGCGCTTTCATCTTCAGCTGCATTTCGGCCTGCTGCGGACCAAACAGCGAGCTGACGTTGATGTTGGCTTTACCAGACAGCGTTACTTTGCCGGGTTCTTCACGGCCAATCTGGCTGCTCAGGTCGGTCAGTACAATATGGGCATTCACCAGCCCGGACACGCCGATGTCTTTCTCGTAGTTGTTGCGCTTTTGCAGCGCCTGATTCACTTCCTGCTCGCTGATGGTGTATTGCGTCAATTGGTTACAGCCGCTGAGCAGCACGGCAAAAAACAGGGCAAACAGCCCGGGAAACGCCTTCTTCATCATTTCTTCTTCCTGGTTGATACGGCCAAACAGCCTTAAGCCTGCCTGATTCAGGGCCAGGTGTCACCAGGAGAGAGATGAGAAACGCAGCCGCGCGCTTCTCATCACAGCGCCATCAGGCCGCAATCGACGACAGCAGATTCACCTGCGTCTGTTTCGCCATATTATCGCGGTAGTCGGCAACGCGGCTCGGCCATTCGATACCGGAAACCAGCGTCAGCGAGCGCAGCAGCGGAAACAGATGAATGTCATCCTCAGACAACTCGCCGTTCACCGCATTGGGTTTGACGATCAATTTATCCAGCTGGCGCAGATCATCACTGATATTTTTGATGAAGCCCGGGGCATGCTTACGCAGTTCGGCAAAGTCACCGAGGCTGGCCTGTTTCTTTTCGCGGAAGTAATCACGCGCTTCGGGGGTGGCAAATTCAGCAAAGGCGGCCTCAGCGATGCGCGGCAGCAGTAGTTTGTTGATGTAGCCATTGACCCGTCGCAGCCAGTCGGCGATGGCGGGATTTTGCTTGCCGGTCAGCAGCGGCTGGCGATCCTGATTATCGACAAAGCGCACGATATCCATGCTCTCTGGCATCGCACTGCCATCGGCTTTTTGCAGAATCGGCGCCATTTTCTGGCCAATCAGCTTTTTCGGCGTTGCTTCCTCATCATTGAGCATCACAATCAGCTCAACCGGCAGGTTTTTCAGGCCAAATATCATGCGTGCTTTGACGCAGAAAGGGCAGTGATCGTAGATGTAAAGTTTCATCCCGTTTCTCCTGTGATTCTCAGGGTGACGGAGGTCACCCTTTTTCCGGACGTGCGGGAAGTATGGAAGAGAACGCCTGAACCGGCAAACTAGCTGCTGAAGATCGCCGGTGCCACCTGGCGCGGCTGGAACTGCCACCACAGCGCCAGCAGCGTGATCATGCCGACGGTGCTGAGCAGCATCCACGGCAGCTCCGGCAGGGCCAGCTGCTGGCCCATATCGAACATCCAGCCGCCACCGGAGTAGCCAATCAGCCCGCCAATCGCCAGGCCGAGCCGGCTGAACCCCATGTAGCTGCCGCGTGCCCGGGCGCTGGCCAGGGAGGCACTCAGGGTTTCACGTGCCGGTTCAGCGATGATCGATCCGAGATAGAAGACGGCGATCAGCAAAAACAGCGACGGCAGCGAATCGGTCATGCCAACCGGCAGCAGGCTGAAGGTCATCAGAAACAGTCCGGCCATCAGGCGTGTTTCCAGGCGGAAGCGCTTTTCACTCCAGCGCGCCAGCGGATAGAGCAGGCTGAGTGACAGCAGCGCTTCAATCGCGTACATCCACTTCACCGCCGCCGGTGCGCCCGCCACCTGATTGACCATGACCGGCAGCATCAGCATCACCTGCACGGCGAGAATGTAATAGCCGGTCAGGGTAAAGACATACAGGCGGAAACGGCGGTCGCGCCACACGCGCTGCATTCCCTCGCGCATGGCGATACGCTCCGTAGAGATGCGCCATGCTGGCAGCCACACGGCGTTAAAGATGGCGGCGACGACAAACACCGCCGCACCGACCCAGCACACCAGACGGAAATCCCACGCCAGCAGCCAGCTGCCAATCAGCGCGCCCAGCACCGCACCGGCGCTGTCCTGCATCATCAGCAGCGAAAAGAAGCGCCCGCGCTCGCGTGCCCGCACCAGTTTCACCACCAGCGCGCTGCGTGGCGGATCGAACAGCGTGCCGCCCAGTCCGGACAGCAGGCAGGCCAGCCACAGCAGCCACGGCTGATGCGCCAGCGCCATACAGGCGAAACCGGCGGCGCGCATCAGCATGCCGGTGACAATCAGCGGCCGCGCGCCAAAACGGTCAGCAATGGCCCCACCGAAGATGCCAAGCCCCTGCTGCACCAGCTGACGCAGGCCGAGCGCAATGCCCACCAGCAGCGCGGCCCAGCCAAGCTGTTCCACAAAGTGAATGGAGATCAGGGGAAACACCACAAAGAATCCCATTACCACCAGCATGTTATCGACTAACAGAAACGTTTTTCCAAGGCGTCGTGCCCGCGCAACCCGTGACATGCTGAATCCTGAGCAAGTGAGAAGGAAAAGTGACCAGCTGGTCTATTTTCTGCCTGCTCCGGCGGGAAAAATAGTGTTTTCAGGATGATATTTTTTTATCCAGCCTGAAGAGAAATTAATCCTTAATCGGAATCAATTGCCGTGAGCGATGCGCGGGGTTTTACCGCAGCCGGGGTGACGGTTATAGTGAGAAGTAACGCCGCTGGCGTACATCTTTCTTTCGTTATGGATTTCAGGAGTCATGATGTTTGGCTATCGCTCTGCTGGCCCGCGCGTGCGGCTTACCACCGATCGTCTGGTGGTGCGTTTAGTACATGAACGCGATGCCTGGCGTCTGGCGGATTACTACGCCGAAAACCGCGCCTTTCTTAAACCCTGGGAACCGGTGCGCGATGAGAGCCACTGTTATCCCTCTGGCTGGCAGGCGCGCCTGGGTTTAATTGCCGACATGCATAAACAGGGCTCCGCGTTCTATTTTGTGCTGATGGACCCGGAAGAGCATGAAGTGCGCGGCGTCGCTAACTTCAGCAATGTGCTGCGCGGATCGTTTCATGCCTGCTATCTCGGCTACTCGCTGGGAGAGAAGTGGCAGGGGCAGGGCATGATGTTTGAGGCGCTGCAGGCGGCGATTCGCTACATGCAACGCCAGCAGCGCATTCATCGCATCATGGCCAACTATATGCCGCACAATCAGCGCAGCGGTGATTTGCTGGCGCGCCTCGGTTTTGAAAAAGAGGGCTACGCCAAAGACTATTTACTGATTGATGGCCGCTGGCAGGATCATGTGCTGACGGCGCTTACCTGGCGCGAATGGAACCCGGATCGTCGCGGACAATAATAAAAGGAACACGTAATGAAGATGGCTCTCTCCGCGCAGGCATTGCGCGTGATCGGCTGCCTGCTGGAGAAGCAGGTCACCACGCCGGATCAGTATCCGTTATCCCTCAATGGCGTGGTCACCGCCTGTAATCAGAAATCTAACCGCGAGCCGGTGATGAACCTGAGCGAAAGTGAGGTGCAGGCGCAGCTTGATGAACTGGTGAAAAAGCATCTGGTCACCGCTAACAGCGGTTTCGGTCAGCGCGTCAGCAAATATGAACAGCGTTTCTGCAACTCGGCGTTTGGCAATCTGCAGCTGAATGCCGCCGAAGTGGCGGTGCTGACGCTACTGTTCCTGCGCGGCGCGCAGACGCCGGGCGAACTGCGTACCCGCAGTGGTCGTCTGCATGAGTTTCAGGACATGGCCGAAGTGGAACGCACGCTGGAGGGGCTGGCAACGCGCGACGACGGCCCCATGGTCGTGCGTCTGGCACGCGAGCCGGGCAAGCGTGAAAGCCGCTATATGCACCTGTTTGGCGGCGAGGTGGCGGATGAGCTACCTGCCAGCCTCACAGCGTCGCCTGAACCTGAAGATCTGGGCGCGCGCGTTGCTCAGCTGGAAGCGCAGGTGGCGCGCCTTGATGCTCAGCTGCAGCAACTGCTGCAGCGGGAGGCGTGAAATGACGCTGCGTATTGGTGTGGTGGGGCTTGGCGGTATCGCGCAGAAAGCCTGGCTGCCGGTGCTGGCGCAGGCCAGCGGCTGGCAGCTGGTGGGCGCGTTCTCGCCCAGCCAGGCGCGGGCGCAGCCGATCTGCGACAGTTACCGTATTCCTTATTTTAGTCAGCTGGATGCGCTGGCGGCGGCCAGCGATGCGGTGTTTGTGCACAGCAGCACCGCCAGCCATTTTGAGGTGGTGCAGGCGCTGCTGCTGGCCGGTAAAGATGTTTGTGTCGATAAGCCGCTGGCCGAAACGCTGCAGCAGGCCGAGACGCTGGTGGCGCTGGCGGAAAAGCGCAAACGCAAACTGATGGTGGCCTTCAACCGGCGCTTTGCACCGCGCTACCAGCAGCTGAAAGCGCAGCTGCCGGGCGCGTCCTCGCTGCGCATTGAGAAACACCGGGCAGACAGCGTCGGCCCGCACGACCTGCGCTTTACCCTGCTGGATGATTATCTGCACGTGGTCGATACCGCGCTGTGGCTGGCCGGCGGCAAGCTCAGGCTGGAGCTCGGCCATATCGACACCTATGATGACGGCGCAATGCTCTACGGTGAGCACCATTTCTCGGCCGGATCGCTGCAAATTACCACCAGTATGCATCGCCGCGCGGGCACGCAGCGTGAAGTGGTCAGCGCCATCTGCGACGGGCGTTACATCGAGATTAATGAGATGCGCGACTGGCGTGAAGAGACGCTTAGTGGCCTGCGCAGTGATGTCCCGCCGGCGTGGCAAAGCCATCTGACCCAGCGTGGCTTCAGCGGTGCGGCACACCATTTTATCCAGTGCGTAGAAAATCAGACGATGCCTGAAACCAGCGGTGAACAGGCGCTGGCGGCGCAGCGTCTGGTGGAAAAACTGTGGCGCGACGCCGTCAGGAATAATCCCTTGTAACACTCAATGCTGGTCATTTCCCACCGCAGCAGTAGACTATCGCCGGACATCGCAGGATGTCCGCGCTAAGTTGCTCATTTATCCGACACTTTTCAGGATGCGCCACTCATTATGAATTTGCTGAAATCGCTGGCTGCGGTCAGTTCGATGACCCTGTTTTCCCGCGTGCTGGGCTTTGCCCGCGACGCCATTGTGGCGCGCGTTTTCGGGGCTGGCATGGCCACCGATGCCTTTTTTGTGGCGTTCAAACTGCCCAATCTGCTGCGCCGTATTTTCGCCGAAGGCGCCTTTTCACAGGCCTTCGTGCCAATTCTTGCCGAATATAAAAGCAAGCAGGGCGAAGACGCCACGCGGGTGTTTGTTGCCTATGTATCAGGCCTGCTGACGCTGGTGCTGGCGGTGGTGACGGTGCTGGGCATGGTCGCAGCCCCCTGGGTAATCGTGGTAACGGCGCCGGGTTTTGCCGATACCGCCGACAAGTTCGCCTTAACCAGTTCGCTGCTGCGCGTCACCTTTCCTTATATTCTGCTGATCTCGCTGGCATCGCTGGCCGGGGCGATTCTTAATACCTGGAACCGCTTCTCCGTCCCGGCGTTCGCGCCCACGCTGCTGAATATCAGCATGATCGGCTTTGCGCTGTTTGCCGCGCCGCACTTCCATCCGCCGGTGATGGCGCTGGCGTGGGCAGTGGTGGTGGGCGGGCTGCTGCAGCTGTTTTATCAACTGCCGCACCTGAAAAAGATTGGCATGCTGGTACTGCCGCGCGTCAACCTGCGCGATGCCGGCGTGTGGCGGGTGATGCGCCAGATGGGCCCGGCGATTCTCGGCGTGTCGGTGAGCCAGATCTCGCTGATCATCAATACCATTTTCGCCTCGTTTCTGGTCTCCGGCTCGGTGTCGTGGATGTACTACGCCGATCGTCTGATGGAGTTTCCCTCTGGCGTGCTGGGCGTGGCGCTCGGCACCATCCTGCTGCCGTCGCTGGCGAAGAGTTTTGCCAGCGGCAATCACGATGAATATTCCCGTCTGATGGACTGGGGCCTGCGTCTGTGCTTCCTGCTGGCGCTGCCGAGCGCGGTTGCGCTGGGTATTCTTTCCGGTCCGCTGACCGTGGCGCTGTTCCAGTACGGCAAATTTACCGCTTTTGATGCGGCGATGACCCAGCGCGCGCTGATTGCCTATTCGGTTGGGCTGATGGGGCTGATCGTGGTGAAAGTGCTGGCGCCGGGCTTTTATTCGCGGCAGGACATCAAAACGCCGGTAAAGATTGCTATCGCCACCTTGATCATGACCCAGCTGATGAACCTGGCGTTTATTGGCCCGCTGAAGCACGCTGGTCTGTCGCTGTCGATTGGTCTGGCGGCCTGCCTGAATGCGGCGCTGCTCTACTGGCAGCTGCGCAAACAGCAAATCTTTCAGCCGCAGCCGGGCTGGCACGGTTTCCTGCTGCGTCTGCTGGTCGCCGTCGCGGTGATGGCTGCTGCGCTGCTGGGCATTCTGCAGGTGATGCCGGCGTGGGAAGAGGGGCAGATGTGGTGGCGGTTACTGCGGCTGGCGGCGGTGTGCGCCATTGGCGGCGGCGCTTACTTCGTGATGCTCGGTTTACTGGGCTTCCGCCCGAGCGATTTTGCCCGCCGCACGGCGGTGTGAGCGAACAATAAAAAGGGTCGCCCGGTGTGGCGACCCTGATTCAGCGGACCCGCAGCACGGCTGCGTTTAGCCTTTGCGGCTCAGCGTGCTCTGGCCTAAACCGCGGCCGTCCGGGCCGTAAAAGGACTGGGTCTGATGCGGTTTCAGCACCGACAGCGCCTGTTCGGTAAAGGTCATCTGATGCTGCAACAGCATGCCATTGTGCTGATTGGCGTCGCGCAGACGCTGGGTATGTTGCTGAATGCTGTGCCAGCGGCGTGCGATATCACTGTGACCACGATAAGGCGCTTTGGTACCCAGCGACAGCTCGGTTTTGCGGCGCATTTCGTCCAGATAATTCAACGTCGTCAGCAGCGCGCTTTTATCTTCTGTAATGCGCTGCAGCAGGTTGCCATTAATCCGTCCGGCAGAAAGTTGCTGCTGCTCTTCATCCATCACGACGTTAAGCGAACTCAGCACATCCTGCATTTTATCTAAGGTGGTCAGCAGATTATCCATCGGGACTATTTACCCTCTAAAAACGCCCTGGTATCGGCGATCAGCGCATCGGCGATCTTACCGGTATCCATTTTCAGTTCACCATTACGAATGGCGGTCTTCAGCTGCTCTACGCGCGCTGTGTTAATATCTTTGCTGCCCGGCTGCATCAGCTGCGCCTGAGCGGGACTCAGCGTCACTTCTGCACCATTCTGGCTGGTGCTGGCGGCCGGTGCGCTGTTCTGACGCACTTTTGCCTGGTTGTCGCTGCTGTCACGGGTTTGTACAGTGCTCACCGGTTTTAAAGGCTGCGTTCTGTCGATACTCATGGTGTGGCTCCTGTTAGGGTCAGTTGGGGATCAGCCAACTGAGTCAGCATAGGGTAATATCATTGTTGATATCTCTATCGGCAGAACAACAGCGTTCTTTAACGCTTTATAGCGATATCAGAATATTCCCATCCTCGCTGACACGACCGCTTACCACCTGGCCATTGCTCATGCGCACGCGCACCGTCTGCGCCGCGCTGGCGTTGTTTAACGCACGACCTTCACTGCTGGCATTAAAGCCGTTGCCGCTGGCAATCACCATCACATTCTGACCGGCTTTCACCCGCCACGGCTGGCGCAGCATGGTGGCCGTCACCGGCTGGCCTGGCGCAATGTCACGCAGGGCAATGGCGTCCGCCAGATTGCTGCTGCTGAGCAGCGCGCGCGCCGGCAGCGTATCCAGCCGGCCACTCTCCAGGCGGAAATCACTGGCGCTGACGTTGCTGCCACGCGCCAGCTGACGATTGGCCACCAGATACTCGCCGGTGACCTGCACCTGCACCTGCAGATAGCGACGATTCTGGCCGCAACTGGCGGCAATGCTCAGATTGCCCCACTGGCGACTGTTACCCGGCAGCAGCAGCTGCGGTGTGTCGCAGGCGGGCCACTGCGTCTGCGGCGTGCGGACCACCACGGTCATACCGGCGGCGTGCTGCGGATCGCGTGCCTGAAAGAACTGAGTCAGCTGCGCGCTGAGATCGGCGGCATAGCCGGGCGTCGCGAAGGCCAGCCACAGCAGGGCCAGCAGGGAAGAAGTTGTACGCATCAACGCCTCCTGTCGAAAAGATGGCACTGAGTCTACTCCGCGCACCAAAAATTCAAGGTGAAAAATAGCCACGATTTTTGCTGCTATTCAGACGATAGCCCTTGCTTTTGTCCCATTAAGCTGTCAGCTCGAAATTCTCATTCGCGGAGGAAGCATGCTCGACAAACTCGATGCCGCGCTGCGATTTGGTACAGAAGCATTAAACCTGCGGGCGCAGCGCCAGGAGATCCTGGCGTCTAACATTGCCAACGCCGATACCCCGGGCTACCAGGCGCGGGATATCGACTTTGCCAGCCAGCTGAGCAAGGTGATGCAGAACGGCCGTGCCGAAGGCAGCAGCCTGGCGCTCAATGTCACGTCATCACGTCACATTGAAGCGCAGACCAACTCACAGCCCGCACTGGATCTGCTGTACCGTATTCCCGATCAGCCTGCCGCGGATGGTAACACCGTGGATATGGATCGCGAGCGTACGCAGTTTGCGGATAACAGCCTGAAATACCAAACCGATCTCACCCTCATCAGTAGCCAGATCAAAGGCATGATGAGCGTTCTGCAGGGGCAATAATCATGGCATTGCTGAATATCTTTGATATCGCCGGTTCTGCGATGACCGCACAGTCACAGCGGCTCAACGTCAGCGCCAGTAACCTGGCCAACGCCGACAGCGTCACCGGGCCGGACGGTCAGCCGTATGTGGCGAAGCAGGTGATTTTCCAGACCGATGCCGCTCAGGGCGCGGCCACCGGCGGCGTCAAAGTAGCCGGTGTCGTGAACGACCCGACGCCCGCCAAACTGGTGTATGACCCGGGTAATCCGCTGGCTGACCAGAAAGGCTACGTCAAAATGCCTAACGTCGACGTGGTCGCCGAAACCGTTAACACCATGTCCGCGTCGCGCAGCTATCAGGCCAACGTCGAAGTGCTGAACACGGTGAAGTCAATGATGATGAAAACCCTCACCATGGGTCAGTAACGGAGACGCATTATGAGCCTTGCAGTAGGGATTAAAGACAACCTCGACCCCACGGTCCTCAGCTCCAGCAGCAGCACCGGCAGCGGCAACAGCGCGCAGGATCTGCAAAACCAGTTCCTGAACATGCTGGTGACGCAGCTAAAAAATCAGGACCCGACTAACCCGATGGACAACAGTCAGCTGACAACCCAGCTGACGCAGATCAACACCCTGAGCGGCATTGAAAAACTCAATACCACGCTGGGATCGATCTCCGGTCAGATCAGCACCAGCCAGTCGCTGCAGAGCTCAACGCTGATCGGCCATGGCGTGATGGTGAAGGGCAGCCAGGTGCTGGTCGGCAGCGGCACCAGCACGCCGTTTGGCGTGGAGCTGGGCACCGCGTCGACCGCCACCAGCGTCACCATCAAAGATGGCAACGGCAGCGTAGTGCGCTCCATCGATCTCGGCGGTCTCAGCGCCGGCGTTCACACCTTCTCGTGGGACGGCAAGATGGACGATGGCAGCGCCGCACCGGACGGCAAATATACGGTTTCACTCGCCGCCAGCAATGGCAGCACCCAACTGGTGGCACAGCCGCTGAACTACGCCTATGTCAATGGCGTCAGCACCGTGAATAACACCGCAAAACTGGATCTCGGCACCATGGGCTCCGCGACCCTCGATGAAATTCGTCAGATTCTCTGACTAACCTCTTAGCAGGAGAAATAGCATGTCATTTTCACAAGCGGTGAGCGGCCTGGGCGCTGCCTCCAGCAACCTCGACGTTATTGGTAACAACATCGCCAACTCTGCGACGGCCGGCTTTAAATCCAGCACCATCGCGTTTGCCGATATGTTCGCCGGTTCGAACGTGGGTATGGGTACCAAAGTCGCAGCGGTGATTCAGAACTTTAACGACGGCACCACCACCTCTACCAGCCGTGGGCTGGACGTGGCGCTGAGCGGCAACGGTTTTTTCCGTCTGACCGACGCCAGCGGCGGCGTGTTCTATTCGCGCAACGGCCAGTTCACGCTGGACGAAAACCGTAACCTGGTGAACACCCAGGGCCTGACCGTAACCGGCTATCCGGCTAACGGCACTCCGCCAACCATTCAGGCCGGTGCCAACCCGGTCGCGCTGAGCATTCCTACCACCCAGATGTCGGCGCGCGCCACCACTACCGCCACCATGGTATCCAACCTGAACTCAACCGATGCGGTGCCAACCGGCGGTGCGTTCACGGCAACCAACGTGGATACTTACAACGCCAAAAGCACCGTGACCGTGTACGACTCGCAGGGTAACGACCACGCGCTGGATCTGTACTACGTCAAAACGGCCGACAACAACTGGACGGTGCACGCGATTGATTCCACCACCGGTCAGGCTGCCGGTAACTTCAACATGGTATTCGATACCAGCGGTAACCTGACCTCGGCCAGCACAGTGGCGCTGACCATTCAGGGTGCCAACGGTGCTGCGGCCAACCAGGCCGTCAGCCTCAGCGTGCTCGGCAGCCTGCAGCAGAACACCGGCAAAACCAACTTCGGTAACCCAACCCAGGATGGCTATGCACCGGGCGATCTGACCAGCTACACCATCAACGACGACGGCACCATCACCGGGACTTACTCCAACCAGAAAACCCAGCTGCTGGGTCAGATTGTGCTGGCGAGTTTCTCTAACCCGGAAGGGCTGAAGTCCGAAGGCGATAACGTCTGGTCGGCAACCAACTCTTCGGGCCAGGCGGCAGTCGGTCTGGCAGGCACCGGTACCTACGGCAACCTGACCTCCGGCGCGCTGGAAGCGTCCAACGTCGACCTGAGTAAAGAGCTGGTGAATATGATCGTTGCCCAGCGTAACTATCAGGCCAACAGCCAGACCATCAAAACGCAGGACCAGATTCTTAACACCCTGGTCAACCTTCGTTAATACGCTAACGGGATTGCTTTATGGATCACGCAATATATACCGCGATGGGCGCGGCCAGTCAGACGATGGAGCAACAGTCTGTCACCGCCAGCAACCTCGCCAACGCCTCGACGCCGGGCTTTCGCGCTCAGCTCAATGCGCTGCGCGCGGTGCCGGTCAATGGCTGGTCGCTGCCAACACGTACGCTGGTCGCCGCTTCGACGCCGGGTGCCGATATGTCGCAGGGCTCGCTCGATTATACCGAGCGTCCGCTCGATGTGGCGGTGCAGCAGGATGGCTGGCTGGCGGTGCGTACCGCTGACGGCAGCGAAGCTTATACCCGCAACGGTAACATGCAGATCAGCCCGACCGGCCAGCTGACCATTCAGGGCAATCCCGTGATGGGCGATGGCGGTCCGATTGCCGTGCCGCAGGGCGCGCAACTGACCATTGCCGCCGACGGCTCCATCACCGCGCTTAACGCCGGTGACGCGCCGAACGCCACGGTGCAGCTCGGACGGCTGAAGCTGGTACGTGCCACAGGCCAGGAACTGACGCGCGGTGATGACGGCATGTTCCGTCCCAGCGCCGCCACTCAGGCACAGCGCGGCGCGGCGCTGCCGAATGACGCGACCGTGCAGGTGATGCCGGGCGTGCTGGAGGGCAGCAACGTGAAGCCCGTGGAAACCATGGTCGACATGATCGCCAACGCCCGACGTTTCGAGATGCAGATGAAAGTGATCTCCAACGTCGATGAAAACGAACAGCGGGCTAATCAGCTGCTCAATATGAGCAGCTAAGGCTTAAGGAAAACACAATGATTCGTTCTTTATGGATCGCGAAAACCGGTCTTGACGCACAGCAGACCAACATGGACGTCATCGCCAACAACCTGGCGAACGTCAGCACCAACGGCTTTAAGCGTTCACGCGCGGTGTTCGAAGACCTGATGTACCAGACCCTGCGTCAGCCGGGTGCGCAGTCGTCAGAACAGACCACGCTGCCGTCGGGCCTGCAGATCGGTACCGGTGTGCGTCCGGTGACCACCGAACGTCTGCACAACCAGGGCAACCTGTCGCAGACCAGCAACTCAAAAGATGTGGCGATCAACGGTCAGGGCTATTTCCAGGTGCAGATGCCGGACGGCACCTCTGCGTATACCCGCGACGGCTCGTTCCAGGTGGACCAGAACGGCCAGCTGGTGACCAACGCCGGTTTCCCGGTGCAGCCAGGCATCACTATTCCAGCGAATGCCACCAGCATCACCATTGCGCGTGACGGCGTGGTGACGGTGACACAGCAGGGGCAGACGCAGCCGGCGCAGGTTGGCCAGCTGACGCTCAGCACCTTCATGAACGATGCCGGACTGGATAGCGTCGGGGAAAACCTCTATCAGGAAACCCAGGCTTCTGGCGCACCAACCGAAAGCACGCCGGGCCAGAACGGGGCCGGTCTGCTGTATCAGGGTTATGTAGAAACCTCCAACGTCAACGTGGCGGAAGAGCTGGTGACCATGATCCAGACGCAGCGCGCTTATGAGATCAACAGCAAAGCGATCAGCACCTCCGATCAGATGCTGCAGAAGTTAACCCAGCTGTAATGCCGGGATCGTTGGGCCAGCGCGTCTGGCCCGATTAAGAACATGAAAAAGGTCAGAACTCCGTGGCGAAGCAAGTGATTCTCAAGCCTGGGCATTGGTTAGTAGCCACGCTGCTACTGACCCTTAACGGTTGTGCGCTGGTGCCGCGCACGCCACTGGTACAGGGTGCGACGACGGCTGAGCCGACGCCATCCGCACCGCCGGTGGTGAACGGTTCCATTTTTCAGGGCGTGGCGCCGCTCAACTACGGCTATCAGCCGCTGTTTGAGGATCGTCGTCCACGTAACATTGGTGACACCCTGACCATTACGCTGCAGGAAAACGTCAGCGCCAGCAAAAGCTCTTCAGCCAATGCCAGCCGCGATGGCAGCAACAGCTTTGGCCTGAGCGCCATCCCAACCGGCCTGGCCGGACTGGTGGGCGCCGGCGGCGAAAAAGCCGCGCTCGATGCCAACGGCAAAAACGATTTCGCTGGCAAAGGTGGCGCGACCGCCAACAACACCTTTACCGGCACCATCACCGTCACCGTTAATCAGGTGCTGTCGAACGGCAACCTGCGCGTGGTCGGCGAGAAACAGATTGAAATCAACCAGGGCACCGAATTTATTCGCTTCTCTGGCGTAGTGAACCCGCGCACCATCAGCGCCAGCAACGCGGTGTTGTCAACGCAGGTCGCCGATGCACGTATTGAGTACGTCGGTAACGGTTATATCAATGAGGCGCAGACCATGGGCTGGTTCCAGCGCTTCTTCCTGAACGTCTCGCCGATGTAAGAGGTCATGATGAAAAACACTACACTGCTGCGTTTGGGCCTGGGCCTGTTGCTCGGCATCAGCAGCCTGATGGCGCAGGCCGATCGCATCCGCGATCTCACCAGCGTGCAGGGCGTACGCGATAACCAGCTGATTGGTTACGGTCTGGTGGTTGGCCTTGACGGCACCGGTGACCAGACCACCCAGACGCCGTTCACCACGCAAACGGTGAGTAACATGCTGTCGCAGCTGGGCATCACCGTGCCTGCCGGCACCAACATGCAGCTGAAAAACGTGGCGGCGGTGATGGTCACCGCCAAACTGCCGTCGTTTGCCCGTCAGGGACAGACAGTTGACGTGGTGGTGTCCTCTCTGGGTAACGCCAAAAGCTTGCGCGGCGGTACGCTGCTGATGACGCCGCTGAAGGGCGTCGATAACCAGGTTTACGCGCTGGCGCAGGGTAACATTCTGGTCGGCGGGGCGGGCGCCTCGGCCGGTGGCAGCAGCGTGCAGGTTAACCAGCTCAACGGCGGCCGCATTACCGGTGGCGCCACCGTGGAACGTGAGCTGCAGAGCAACTTCGGCAGCCAGAACACCATCAACCTGCAGCTTAACAACGAAGATTTCACCATGGCGCAGCGCATTGCTGATGCCATCAACAGCCGTGGCGTGGGGTCAGCGCTGCCGCTGGACGCCCGTACCGTGCAAATCCGCGTGTCGCCAAATAACAGCTCGCAGGTACGTCTGCTGGCGGAGATCCAGAACATCGACGTGTCGGTGCCGCTGGAAGACGCCAAAGTGATCATTAACTCGCGCACCGGTTCGGTGGTGATGAATCGCGAAGTGACGCTCAACACCTGTGCGGTGGCGCAGGGCAACCTGTCGGTCACGGTTAATCAGCAGCAGAACGTCAGCCAGCCGGATACGCCGTTTGCCGGTGGTCAGACGGTTGCCACCACGCAAACGCAGATCGATCTGCGTCAGAGCGGTGGCGCGCTGCAGCGGGTTAACGCCAGTGCCAACCTGAACAACGTAGTGCGGGCGCTGAATGCGCTGGGTGCGACACCGATTGAGCTGATGTCGATTCTGCAATCGATGGAGAGCGCGGGCTGCCTGCGCGCGAAGCTGGAAATTATCTGATGACCGATACGCAATCGCTGATGAACGCGGCGTATGACAGCCGCTCGCTGAACGAATTGAAACGCCAGGCTGCCGTGGACCCGAAAGGCAAAGCGCTGCAGGTGGCGAAGCAGGTCGAAGGGATGTTCGTGCAGATGATGCTGAAGAGCATGCGTGAAGCGCTGCCGCAGGATGGCATGCTGAGCAACGATCAGACGCGGCTTTACACCTCGCTTTACGATCAGCAGATTGCACAGGAAATCGGCAAGCGCGGACTGGGTCTGGCCGACACCATTGTCAAACAGATGCAGCCGGCGCAGGCACCGGACGAAAGCGCCGGTACCGTGCCGATGAAACTGGATAACAGCTTCATCTATAGCAGCATGGCGCCCACGCAGCTGGAGCAGATGGTGCGCAAAGCGGTGCCGCGTCTGCCGGTCTCGCCGGCCAGCCTGCCGGGTGACAGCAATGAGTTTATCGCCCAGCTGGCGCAGCCGGCGAAAGTGGCCAGCCAGCAGAGCGGCATTCCTCACCATCTGATTCTGGCGCAGGCGGCACTGGAGTCCGGCTGGGGCCAGCGGCAGATCCTGACGCGCGACGGCAAGCCGAGCTACAACGTGTTCGGGATCAAAGCCAGCGGCGACTGGAAGGGCGAAACCACCGACATCATGACCACGGAATACGAGGGCGGTGAAGCGAAGAAAGTGCGCGCCACCTTCCGCGTTTATGGCTCCTATTTCGAAGCGCTCAGCGACTACGTGCGGTTGATTTCCAGTAACCCGCGCTATGCGGCGGTGGCGAATGCACCGAGCGCCGAGCAGGGCGCGCGCGCGCTGCAGGCGGCCGGCTACGCGACTGACCCGAAATATGCGCAGAAACTGGTAGGAATGATCCAGCAATTCAAAAACATGGGCGAAAAAGTGGTTAAGGCTTACAGCCAGGATTTCACCGACCTGTTCTGATTTTTCCGCTCAAGTTTCGCTTAAGCACGCCGATAACCTTCACATGCCGCGGGCGTTGTGGCCCGCGCAATCGCACTGATGACTGCCAGCCCGGTTAACGGGAAAAAGGAACCGAGATGTCCAGCATAATTAACTCCGCGATGAGCGGGCTGAGCGCCGCACAGGCCGCATTAAGCACCACCAGTAACAACATCAGTAATTACACCGTGGCCGGTTATTCGCGCCAGACGATTTTGCTGTCGCAGGCCAACAGTACGCTGCAGGGCAGCAACTATTATGGCAACGGCGTCAACGTGACCGGCGTGCAGCGTGAATACGATGAGTTTATTACCGCCCAGTTGCGCGGTAACAGCGCCAACTACAGCGCGGTCAATTCACAGTACAACCAGATTTCGAATATTGATGATCTGCTGTCGACGTCGACCACCAGCCTGTCTGACTCGATTCAGAGCTTTTTCACTAACGTGCAGAACGTGGTGAGTAACGCGGACGATCCTTCTGCGCGTCAGTCTATGCTGAGCTATGCGCAGGGACTGGTAAACCAGTTCCAGACTACCGCACAGTATCTGACCAGCATGCAAAACAGCGTCAATACGGACATCAAAGCCAGCGTCGAGCAGATCAACACCTACTCCAGCCAGATTGCCGATCTCAACACGCAGATCGCCAAGCTGACCACCGGCGGCGGCTCTGCGCCTAACGACCTGCTCGATCAGCGCGATCAGCTGGTCAATAACCTGAATGGCCTGGTCGGCGTAAACGTTTCGCAGCAGGACGGTAATTACATCGTCTCGATGGGCAACACCACGCTGGTCAACGGCAGCAAAACCACCTCGCTGATCGCCATGCCTTCCAGCAGCGATGCGTCGCGCATTACCGTGGGCTATGTCGATAAGCAGGCCGGTAACGTTGAGATCCCGGAAAAAACGCTGACCACCGGTTCGCTCGGGGGCCTGCTGGCGTTCCGTACCCAGGATCTGGACAACGCGCAGAACCAGCTCGGGCAGCTGGCAGCGGCATTCACCACCAGCTTCAACCAGGTGCACAGCCAGGGCTATGACAGCAAAGGCAACACCGGCATCAACTTCTTCAATATTGGTAGCCCGACAGTGGTGACCAACAGCAAAAACACCTCTGCCGCTACCGTCAGTGCCAGCTGGACCGATACCGGGGCGATGAAAGCCTCTAACTACAGCGTCAGCTATGACGGCAGCAACTGGTCGGTGACGCGTCTTTCGGACAACGTGAAAGTGACGCCGACCATGGGCAGCGACGGTGCCGGCAATACCACCATGAGCTTTGACGGACTGTCATTAACGGTAAATGGAACGGCTAACGCCAAAGACAGCTTCCTGGTCAAACCGGTGCAGGATGTGATTAGCGGCATGTCAGTGGCTATCACCAGTGAATCGCAGATCGCGGCAGCTTCGGCTGCGGGTGGCGCCAGCGATAACCGTAACGCGCAAAAGCTGCTGGACCTGCAGGATGCCAAACTGATTAACGGTAACGCCACGCTGGCACAGGGTTATGCCAGCCTGGTGAGCACCGTTGGCAACAAAACCAAAAACCTCGAAACCGCCGCTACCACCCAGAAGGGCGTGGTGACGCAGCTGACCGAACGTCAGCAGTCGGTTTCTGGCGTAAACCTCGACGAAGAGTACGCCAACCTGAGCAAATATCAGCAATTTTACATGGCGAACGCGCAGGTACTGCAAACCGCCAATACCATTTTCGATGCTCTGATGAGCATTCGCGGTTAATACGGGAGGCCTGACCGATGAGACTCAGTACCAATATGATTTTCGACCAGCAGGTGCGCGGCGTCACTGACGCGCAATCCTCCTGGCTGAAAGCGGGTGAACAACTGTCAACCGGTCGCCGCGTGACCAATCCGTCTGACGATCCGATCGCCGCTTCGCGCGCCGTGGTGCTGTCGCAGACGCAGGCGCGCGACAGCCAGTTCGCGCTGGCGCGTTCGTTCGCGAATCAGGGCCTGTCGCTGGAAGAGAGCACGCTGAGTGATGTCACGACGGCGATTCAGTCGGCGCAATCCACGCTGATCAGCGCCGGTAACGGCTCGCTGAGTGACGATGACCGCGCGTCTTATGCTACCCAGCTGGAGGGCATTCGCTCGCAGCTGCTCAACCTGGCCAACAGCAAAGACGGGAACGGCCGCTACCTGTTTGCCGGCTATGCGTCCGACAAGCCGCCGTTCACCGAAGATGCCAGCGGTAAAATCATCTATAGCGGTGGCAGCGACGCGATCACCCAGAAAGTCGACAGCGAACGCACCATGACGGTGGGTCATACCGGTAATTCAATTTTTGACCAGCTGACCAGCAACGCCAAGCCGGAGCCGGATGGCAGCGCCAGCCAGACTAACCTGTTCAATATGCTGGATGACGCCATTGCGGCGCTGAAAGTGCCGCAGAATGACGCTGACGATGCCACTAAACAGACCTTCAGCGCGGCGATGGACAAAGCCAACCGTGGCTTCAGCAACTCGCTGAACAACGTGCTGGCGGTGCGTTCTGAGATTGGTACCCAGCTGGACGAACTGGATACGCTGGATGCAAAAGGTGACGACCGCAAGGTGACGCTGAAAGATCAGATGAGCACGCTGGTGAACGTCGATTACACCGAAGCCATTTCTACCTACACCATGCAGCAGCAGCTGCTGCAGGCGTCGTACACCACCTTTAGCGATATGTCGAAGATGTCGCTGTTCCAGATGAATAAATAAACCTGACTGTTTGAGCGTACTTAAACCGGGTACGCTTAGTTTTTCCCACTGCCTGCGAGGGCCGTGGGATTTTTTTGGCTTTTATTCAGAGTGTTCAGTCAGGTGGGAGGGGAGAATGCGGGCAATAAAAAACCCCGGACCAGCCGGGGTTTGGAGACGGTAGTGCTCTACAGCAGAGACTTACGCGCTTTCCGGACGGGTAGCCGGTGCGGTAGCCTGATGCGTGGCGCTGTGACCACCGGCTGAACCGCGTCCTTCGAAGTTGAAGGCCGGACGGACCCAGTCACTGTGGCGCACGGGCTCAGGTTCCCATGCCGGTGCCGGTGCTTTGGTCATCGGCGCCGTAGCGTGATGCTTAAAGCGGGTCTCAGCATGGCTGACCCCGGTATCACGGGCGGCAACCGGTGCGTGCGGTTCGGTGACCGGCGCGACAGGTGCTTCGGCCGCTACCGGCGCGGACAGCACCTCTTCTACCTGCGCTTCGACTGCGGGTGACACCTCGATCGGAGCCTGTTCCGCTGCGCTAACCGCTTCGGTAACCACTGGCTGCGTCTCTTCGGCAGGCGTAACAGCCGGTTGCGCTTCTGCTGCGGTTTCCTGTGCAACCGCTTCATCGGCTGCGGAAATCACTGCTGGCTGGTGATCAACCGGTGCCGCCACTGGCGTCAGGTCATCAGTATTCACCACCGGCACCTCAGTGTGCGCCTGTGGTTCAGCCTGATGCACCACTTCTGGCGCTGGCGTTTCGGGCTGTGCCACGGCTGTGGCTTCGACAGCCACAGGCAGTTCTTCCGCCGGCGCGGCATCCTGATAGCCATAGTCTGGCATTTCGTTCAGCGCCTGGTTAGAAGTGAAGTGCTCGTGAGTCTGCGTGACCGGATAAGTGATCCACACTTTGCCTGACGCCATCTCTGGTGAGGCAGCTGCTGTTTCCAGCGGCATCGCAGACTGCGTAGGGTAACGCTCGTCACGATAGCGACGACGACGCTGACCGCTGACGCGCAGATGACGCGGTGAGCGACGTGAACGGCGCGGCATGTTGGCCCCGTCACGGTTCTCGCTGTCATCCTGCTCATCCTGAGCGGTTTCGGCTTGCTCTTTCAGCTGGGCGCGCTGGCTGTTTTCCTGCACCGCTTCAGTAACGGCAGCGGCAGGCAGCTCAGCAGGGATCGCGTCAGCGTTGTCACCTACGCGCACGCGCTGACTGAGCTGGCGCTGTTTGCGACGTGGCATAACCTGAACGCGTTCGTCTTCCTGCGCAACGCTGTCATCAACGCTATCAACAACAGGCACCTGCTCAGCAACTTGCGGCTCCTGCTGCGCACGCTTCTCTTCCTGACGACGACGCTGGCGCTCAGCACGCTGTTCGCGACGCTGTTGCTGCTGCTCATCACGCTGCTGCAGTTGCTCTTCAGTCAGCGCCGGACGCTCACCGCGCGCGTCATTCTGACGCTTGTTACGGCGGTTATCCTGATCGCGTGGCTCGCGGGCTTCACGAGGCTCACGGGGTTCACGCGGCTCGCGCGCTTCACGTGGCTCACGGCCTTCACGGCTCTGCGCATGCTCACCGTTACGCGGCGTGCGCTCGCGGCGATTGTTGTTGTTGCGGCGATTGTTACGACGCTCACCACGCTGCTGCGTATTCTCACCGTCAGCCGTTTTCGCTTCGGTCTTCTCTTCAGCAGGGGCTGCGGCGGGCGCATCACCGGCAAACAGTTTTTTCAGGCCACCCAGCAGGCGCGCAACAAAACCGGTGCTGACCGTCGCGGGTGCTGCGACCGCCGGTTTGGCTTTGACGTCAACCGCTGCCGGCTGGCTCTCTTCGCTCACTTCAACCGGAGCCGGTGGTGCATCCGGCATCACGAAGGCGGCCAGTGCTGGCTGCTCCGGACGACGACGCTCAGCGTGCTCTTCTTCCGAAGGCAGCGCCATCTCAGCTTCATGCAGTTTCGGCAGGTGATAGGAGAGGGTTTGCGTCTCTTCACCTTTGCGCACGCGCAGCACCGAGTAGTGCGGCGTTTCCATCTGATCGTTTGGCACGATGATGGCACGCACGCCGCCCTGACGTTTCTCAATCGCACTGACCGCTTCACGTTTTTCGTTCAGCAGGTAAGAGGCCACCTGAACCGGCACAATGGCGTGCACTTCTTTGGTGTTGTCTTTCAGCGCTTCTTCTTCAATCAGACGCAGGATCGACAGCGACAGCGATTCGTTATCACGAATGGTGCCGGTACCGCTACAGCGCGGGCAGACGTGATGGCTGGACTCACCCAGTGACGGGCTGAGGCGCTGACGCGACATCTCCAGCAGACCAAAGCGCGAAATGTGGCTGATCTGGATACGCGCCCGATCCTGACGTACCGCTTCACGCAGACGGTTTTCCACGGCGCGCTGATGGCGCACAGGCGTCATATCGATGAAGTCGATAACAATCAGACCACCGAGGTCGCGCAGACGCAGCTGACGGGCAATCTCGTCGGCGGCTTCCAGGTTGGTGTTGAAGGCGGTCTCTTCGATATCACCACCGCGTGTCGCGCGGGCGGAGTTGATATCAATGGCGGTCAGCGCTTCGGTGCTGTCGATAACGATAGAACCGCCGGACGGCAGACGCACTTCGCGCTGGAACGCCGATTCAATCTGCGATTCGATCTGGTAATGGCTGAACAGCGGAATTTCACCGGTGTACAGTTTGATTTTGCTGCTGAAGTCCGGACGACCGAGCGCGGCGATGTGCTGACGCGCCAGCTCCAGCACTTTCGGGTTATCGATAAGGATTTCACCGATATCCTGGCGCAGGTAGTCGCGGAAGGCGCGCACAATCACGTTACTTTCCTGATGAATCAGGAACGGTGCCGGGCGGCTGTCTGCGGCTTTTTTGATGGCTTCCCAGTGCTTCAGACGGAAGCTGAGGTCCCACTGCAGCGATTCGGCAGATTTGCCGACGCCAGCGGTACGCACGATCAGGCCCATGCCGTCCGGCAGCTCCAGCGCTGAGAGCGCCTCTTTCAGCTCGGTACGGTCATCACCTTCGATACGGCGGGAAATGCCGCCAGCGCGCGGGTTGTTGGGCATCAGCACCAGATAGCTACCGGCCAGCGAAATAAAGGTGGTCAGTGCTGCCCCTTTATTACCGCGCTCCTCTTTATCGATTTGTACGATCACTTCCTGGCCTTCACGCAGCACATCTTTGATGTTCGGACGGCCATGCGCGTTGTAATTAGCAGGGAAGTATTCGCGGGAAATTTCTTTCAGAGGGAGGAAACCGTGACGCTCGGCACCGTAATCAACAAACGCAGCTTCGAGGCTGGGTTCAATACGGGTGATTTTACCTTTGTAGATGTTGGCTTTTTTCTGCTCGTGTCCGGGGCTTTCGATATCCAGATCGTACAGACGTTGTCCGTCAACAAGGGCAACGCGCAACTCCTCCTGCTGAGTTGCGTTGATTAACATTCTTTTCATCGTGACTTACTCGTTATTCTCACATGAGTGATAAAGCTGCGGGCATCGTTACCCTGGACGAGAATCAACCGATGGCCCCGTGTCTGCATGCACTGACGTCAACCTCACGGTTGTCGGCGGCTAAAGGGGCGCAAATCTTGTCGGTGGCCTGTTTTTCATAAGGAAAACCAGCGCCTGAAGGTGGAAGTGCTACAGAGTATTCAAAAATCCACACATCCCAGTCTGTCGTCCAGGCCGCAACCCGCAGCCCGCTAAGTGCCTGATTAAACATCACGTCTTACGCCATTGCTGCGTGTCCGTTTCATCCGGCAAAATACCTTAATTTCGCTCTTTTTCCTGCCTGACTCTTTCCAGGACAGAAACCTCTGCATTATTCCATTGCTTAGCAACTTATAGCAAGGCGACTTTTACCGAGCTGTGAAGTTTGTTCATCCTTAACCTGTTCATTTGCAGGGGTAATCATCGCATCGTTGAAAAAGCCAGCATTCTGGCAGCGTAACGCGGCGATAAAGTCAGAGTTAAGCACAGAAAAAGGGGTGGCGCTATCCGGGGACACTATTTAGAATCGCCGCCATGAAAACAGAGAATCCCGGCGTACAGTTTGTCGCCATCACGGCTGAAAATGCCGGTCAACGTATTGATAACTTTTTGCGCACCCAGCTGAAAGGGGTGCCGAAAAGCATGATTTACCGCATTCTGCGTAAAGGCGAGGTGCGGGTGAATAAGAAACGCGTAAAACCTGAATATAAGCTGGAAGACGGCGACGAAGTGCGTGTGCCGCCGGTGCGCGTGGCCGAGCGTGAAGAGCAGGCAGTGTCGCCCAAACTGGATAAAGTAGCAGCGCTGGAGTCGTGCATTCTGTATGAAGACGATTATCTGCTGGTGCTGAACAAACCGTCCGGCACCGCGGTGCACGGCGGCAGCGGGCTGAGCTTTGGCGTGATTGAAGGGTTGCGCGCGCTGCGCCCGGAGGCGCGTTTCCTGGAACTGGTGCACCGTCTCGATCGTGACACGTCCGGCATTTTGCTGGTGGCGAAGAAGCGCTCGGCGCTGCGTTCGCTGCACGAGCAGCTGCGTGAGAAAGGCATGCAGAAGGATTATCTGGCGCTGGTGCGCGGCGACTGGCCATCGCACCTGAAAGTGGTGCAGGCACCGCTGCTGAAAAACATTCTGCAAAGCGGCGAGCGCGTGGTGCGGGTCAGCGCCGAGGGCAAGCCGTCAGAAACGCGCTTTAAAGTTGAAGAACGTTTTGGCCTGGCGACATTAGTTAAAGCCAGTCCGGTGACCGGACGTACGCATCAGATTCGCGTGCATACCCTGCATGGCGGGCACCCGATTGCTTTTGACGATCGCTATGGCGATCGCGAATTCGATCGCCAGCTGGCACCAACCGGTCTGGCGCGGCTGTTCCTGCATGCTGCCGCACTGACGTTTACCCATCCTAACACCGGCGAAAGCCTGCGTATGGAAGCGCCGCTGGATAAGGCACTGAAGCACTGCCTGTCCCAGCTGCGCCTGCAGAAAAAAGCCTGACAGCGTGGCATCAGTCCAGCGGATTGATGCCCGCCTGCCTTAGCAGGCCATTCAGCGCGATCAGCGGTAAGCCAATCAGGCTATTGGGATCGCGCCCCTCCAGCCGTTCGAACAGACAAATCCCCAGTCCCTCACTTTTGAAACTGCCGGCGCACTGCAGCGGCTGCTCCAGCTCGACGTAGCGCGCAATCTCTGCCGCGCTCAGTTGCCGAAAATGCACGGTAAAGGGTTCACACAGCACATGCTGCTGCGCGCTGGCGGGGTGAATCAGCGCTAGGCCGGTATAAAAGGTAATGGCTTTGCCGCTCGCCAGCGCCAGCTGCTGGCAGGCGTTCTCTGCGGTATG
Source organism: Pantoea dispersa (assembly GCF_019890955.1). Taxonomy (NCBI): domain Bacteria; kingdom Pseudomonadati; phylum Pseudomonadota; class Gammaproteobacteria; order Enterobacterales; family Erwiniaceae; genus Pantoea; species Pantoea dispersa. The sequence goes on along the minus strand of NZ_CP082346.1, from coordinate 2,424,348 downwards.
CGGCTTGCCGGCGATGCGGCCGTCCAGTACACAGACCTGATCGGACCCAATGATCCAGTGCGCAGGATAGCGCGCGGCCAGCGCCTGCGCTTTGGCAATGGCCAGACGTTGCACCAGCTGCGGCGCGGCTTCTCCCGGCAGCGGCGTTTCATCGCTTTCAGGGGCGGCAGTGATAAACGGCAGGCCGAGCTTGCGCAGCAGCGCCTGACGGAACGGAGAGGTTGAGGCTAAAACCAGCGGTGTCATCATTTTTTTGCAGAAGTGATAGCGTAAAGATGACAGGCATTTTAAACTATGCGCCGCACTGGATGCGACTAACGGGTGAAAGATGCTGTAAACCGGCCTTTTTCTTTGACTCTATGACGTTACAAAGTTAATATGCGCGCCCTATGCAAAAGGTAAAATTACCCCTGACGCTCGATCCGGTCCGCGCCGCGCAAAAACGCCTGGATTATCACGGTGTTTACGCACCTGAATTGGTGGCGCGCCTGGCCGAAACGGTCGTGAGTGTGGACAGTGATGTGGAATGTGCCATGTCGTTTGCGGTTGACAACCAGCGCCTCGCTGTTCTGCAAGGAACAGCCGATGTGCAGGTAACGTTGTTATGTCAACGCTGCAACCAACCGTTCCCGCATGCTGTGCACGTAAGCTATTGCTTCAGTCCTGTCTCTTCTGATGAGCAGGCCGAGGCACTGCCGGAAGCCTACGAGCCGGTCGATGTCAACGATTTCGGTGAAATCGACCTGCTGGCGGTGATCGAAGATGAACTCATCCTCGCGCTGCCGGTCGTTCCGGTGCATGATTCTGAACACTGTGAAGTGTCCGACGCGGACATGGTCTTTGGCCAGCTGCCTGAAGAGGCGGAAAAACCAAACCCATTTGCCGTATTAGCCAGTTTAAAGCGTAAGTAATAGGAGTAAGGTCCATGGCCGTACAACAGAATAAACCAACCCGTTCTAAGCGTGGTATGCGTCGTTCGCACGATGCGCTGACCACTACCACTCTGTCAGTAGATAAAGTTTCTGGTGAAACTCATCTGCGTCACCATATCACTGCGGATGGTTACTACCGCGGTCGCAAGGTTATCACCAAGTAATTCTTTGCGGTTACGCAAGGCGATACCTTGACACGTTTGACCCTGGCAGTTGATGCCATGGGCGGGGACTTCGGTCCCTGCGTGACAGTGCCTGCAGCCTTGCAGGCACTGGCCTCTCATTCGCAGCTGGTTCTTCTTCTGGTCGGCGATCCCGACATCATCTCGTCATTTCTTGCCAAAGCGGATTCCTCGTTACTGGGGCGTGTGCAGGTAATCCCTGCCGAATCGGTTATTGCAAGTGATGCCAAACCCTCGCAGGCGATTCGTAACAGCCGCGGCAGCTCCATGCGCGTGGCGTTAGAGCTGGTGAAAGAGGGCAAAGCGCAGGCGTGCGTCAGTGCCGGCAATACCGGTGCGCTGATGGGCCTGGCAAAATTATTACTGAAGCCGCTGGATGGCATTGAGCGTCCGGCGTTGATGACCGTGCTGCCGCATCAGCAGCACGGCAAGACGGTGGTGCTGGATCTGGGCGCTAACGTCGATTCCGACAGTGAAATGCTGGTGCAGTTTGCCGTGATGGGTGCGGTGATGGCGGAAGAAGTGCTGGAAATCAGCCAGCCGCGCGTCGCGCTGCTCAACATCGGTCAGGAAGAGACGAAGGGGCTGGAGACGATTCGCGCCGCATCGGCGGTGCTGCGGGCCTCGCCGCAGATCAACTATATTGGTTACCTTGAGGGGAACGATCTCCTCACCGGCAAGACGGATGTGCTGGTCTGTGATGGCTTCGTGGGTAATGTCACGTTGAAGACCATGGAAGGCGTGGTAAGAATGTTTCTTTCTCTGCTCAAATCGTCAGGTGAAGGAAAAAAACGGGCCTGGTGGCTGAAATGGCTGGGACGCTGGATCCAAAAGCGTCTGGCTAAACGTTTCGGTCATCTCAACCCCGACCAGTACAATGGCGCTTGTCTGTTAGGATTGCGCGGGACAGTGATCAAGAGCCACGGCGCGGCGAATCAACGCGCGTTTGCCGTGGCGATAGAACAGGCAGAGCAGGCGGTGCGCAAGCAAGTTCCCGAGAGAATTGCCGCGCGCCTTGACGCTGTATTAGCCAGGAGTGACAAAGCGTAGATGTTTACCAAAATTATCGGTACGGGCAGCTATTTGCCTGAGCAGGTTCGCAGCAACGCGGACCTGGAAAAAATGGTGGAGACTTCGGACGAGTGGATTGTCACCCGGACCGGTATTCGTGAACGTCGCATTGCGGCACCGGATGAAACGGTAGCCAGCATGGGCTTCACCGCTGCCCAGCGTGCGCTGGAGATGGCGGGCGTGGCAGCCAGCGACGTTGGCCTGATCATCGTGGCAACCACCTCGTCCAGCCACGCCTTCCCGAGCTCAGCGTGCATGATTCAGCAGATGCTGGAAATCAACGACTGCGCCGCCTTCGATCTCGCCGCCGCCTGTGCCGGTTTTACCTATGCACTGAGCGTGGCCGATCAATACATCAAAAACGGTGCGGTGAAGCACGCGCTGGTGATCGGCGCGGATGTGCTGGCTCGCACCCTCGATCCTGACGATCGCGGCACCATCATTCTGTTTGGTGATGGCGCGGGTGCCGTAGTGCTCGGCGCAAGCGAAGAAGCGGGCATCCTCTCCACGCATCTGCATGCCGATGGCCGCTACGGTAAGCTGCTGACGCTGCCGTACCAGGATCGCGCGCATCAGGATGAGCCGGCTTACCTCACCATGGCCGGCAACGAAGTGTTTAAGGTCGCGGTCACTGAGCTGGCGCATATCGTCGATGAAACGCTGCAGGCGAATAATCTCGATCGTGAACAGCTTGACTGGCTGGTGCCGCATCAGGCTAACCTGCGCATCATCAGCGCCACCGCCAAAAAGCTCGGCATGGGCATGGATAAAGTGGTGGTGACGCTGGATCGACACGGCAACACCTCGGCAGCGTCGGTGCCAAGCGCGCTGGACGAAGCGGTACGTGATGGCCGCATCAAGCCCGGACACCTGATTTTGCTCGAGGCCTTTGGTGGCGGTTTCACCTGGGGCTCGGCGCTGGTTCGCTTTTGATTGACAGGAACGCAAGATGACGCAAATTGCTTTTGTTTTCCCGGGACAGGGATCGCAGACCGTCGGCATGCTGGCCGATCTGGCAGCGGAAAATCCACAGGTTGAAGCCACTTTCCGTGAAGCTTCTGACGCGCTGGGTTACGACTTATGGCAGCTGGTCCAGCAGGGTCCGGCTGAAGAGCTGAATAAAACCTGGCAGACCCAGCCGGCGCTGCTGGCAGCCTCGGTCGCGATTTATCGCGTCTGGCAGAGCAAAAATGGCGCACAGCCCGCGCTGATGGCCGGACACAGCCTCGGTGAATACTCTGCGCTGGTGTGTGCGGGCGTGCTGAATTTTGCTGACGCCATTAAGCTGGTTGAACTGCGCGGCAAACTGATGCAGGAAGCGGTGCCGGAAGGTACGGGCGCCATGCAGGCGATTATCGGTCTCGACGACGCGGCAATTCGCAAAGCTTGTGAAGAGAGCGCGCAGGGCCAGGTGGTTTCGCCGGTCAACTTCAACTCGCCGGGTCAGGTGGTTATCGCCGGCAATAAAGAAGCGGTTGAACGTGCCGGTGCCGCCTGTAAGGCGGCCGGTGCCAAACGCGCGCTGCCGCTGCCGGTCAGCGTGCCGTCACACTGCGCGCTGATGAAACCTGCGGCGGATAAGCTGGCGGTGGCGCTGGAAAGCGTGACCTTTAATGCGCCGTCGGTACCGGTGGTCAATAACGTTGACGTTAAGTGCGAAAGCGACGCCGCGGCGATTCGCAGCGCACTGGTGCGTCAGCTGTACAGCCCGGTGCGCTGGACTGAGGCGGTTGAGTTTATTGCTGCACAGGGCGTGACTGAACTGCTGGAAATCGGTCCGGGTAAAGTGCTGACCGGCCTGACCAAACGAATTGTGGACAGCCTGACGGCTGCAGCGGTGAACGATCCGTCGTCACTGGCTGCGGCGCTTGGCCAGGAATAAGAGGAAAATCATGAGCTTTGAAGGTAAAGTAGCGCTGGTGACCGGCGCCAGCCGCGGTATCGGACGTGCCATCGCGGAAACGCTGGCGGCACGCGGTGCAAAAGTGGTGGGTACTGCCACCAGCGAAAGCGGCGCGGAAGCCATCAGTGCTTACCTCGGCGACAAGGGCAAAGGTCTGCTGCTGAACGTGACCGATGCGGCCTCTATTGAGAGCGTGCTCGAGAAAGTTCGCGCCGAATTTGGCGAAGTTGACATTTTGGTCAATAATGCAGGCATTACGCGTGACAATCTGCTGATGCGCATGAAAGACGATGAGTGGGCGGATATCCTCGATACCAACCTGACATCGGTGTTCCGCCTGTCGAAGGCGGTCATGCGTGCCATGATGAAAAAGCGCGTGGGCCGTATCATTACCATCGGTTCGGTAGTTGGAACCATGGGTAACGCGGGTCAGGCAAACTATGCGGCAGCAAAAGCAGGTTTGATTGGCTTTAGCAAATCACTGGCGCGAGAAGTTGCGTCACGTGGCATTACCGTAAACGTCGTGGCTCCGGGCTTTATTGAGACGGACATGACGCGTGCACTGAACGAAGATCAGCGCTCGGGCATTCTGGCAGAAGTGCCGGCAGGTCGTTTAGGCGACCCGCAGGAGATTGCCAATGCTGTTGCATTCTTAGCCTCTGACGAAGCCGCCTACATCACGGGTGAGACGCTGCACGTCAATGGCGGCATGTACATGGTCTGATAATCACGAAATCATTTGCATTATCTGCGGTAAACACCGCAGAATAACGCAAAATCGTGGTTCGACCAGCCGGGATTTTGTTGCATCTTTTTCAACATTTTATACACTACGAAAACCATCGCGAAAGCGAGTTTTGATAGGAAATTAAATAGTATGAGCGATATCGAACAACGCGTTAAGAAAATCGTAGCTGAGCAGCTGGGCGTTAAAGAAGACGAAGTGGTTAACGGCGCTTCTTTCGTTGAAGACCTGGGTGCAGATTCTCTTGACACCGTTGAGCTGGTAATGGCTCTGGAAGAAGAGTTTGATACTGAAATTCCAGACGAAGAAGCTGAGAAAATCACTACCGTTCAGGCAGCGATCGACTATATCAATAACCATAAAGGTTAATGAATATCTTCAGGCGGTCATTCGACCGCCTGAGTTTTATGTTTGCCCCACATAGCGTCATTATTTCCCTCCCTGGAGGACGAACGTGTCTAAGCGTCGTGTAGTTGTGACCGGTCTTGGCATGTTGTCTCCTGTCGGCAATACCGTAGAGTCTACCTGGCGTGCTCTCCTTGCCGGTCAGAGCGGCATTAACCTGATCGACCATTTTGATACCAGTGCCTACGCAACGCGTTTTGCGGGTCTGGTCAAAGATTTTAATTGCGATGAATACATCTCGCGCAAAGATCAACGCAAGATGGATGACTTCATCCAGTACGGCGTTGTGGCCGGTATTCAGGCTATGGCGGACTCCGGTCTGGTCGTAACTGATGAGAATGCCGGACGTATCGGTGCGGCTATCGGTTCCGGGATCGGCGGTCTGGGTTTGATCGAAGATAACCATACCTCGCTGGTCAATGGCGGTCCGCGCAAAATCAGTCCATTCTTCGTGCCTTCAACCATCGTTAACATGGTCGCTGGCCACCTGACCATCATGTACGGCCTGAAAGGTCCGAGCATCTCGATTGCGACCGCCTGTACTTCCGGCGTGCACAATATTGGTCATGCGGCGCGCATCATCGCGTATAACGACGCGGATGTGATGCTGGCCGGCGGTGCTGAGAAAGCCAGTACGCCACTGGGCGTAGGCGGTTTCGGCGCGGCGCGTGCGCTCTCTACCCGTAACGATAATCCGCAGGCGGCGAGCCGTCCGTGGGATAAAGATCGTGACGGTTTCGTGCTGGGCGACGGTGCCGGTATCGTGGTGCTGGAAGAGTACGAACACGCGAAAAAACGCGGTGCGAAGATTTATGCGGAAATCGTTGGTTTCGGCATGAGCAGCGACGCTTACCACATGACATCACCACCGGAAGACGGTTCAGGTGCAGCCGCAGCGATGGTTAACGCGCTGCGTGACGCGCAACTGGATCCGGCGCAGATTGGCTATGTTAACGCGCACGGCACCTCAACGCCGGCCGGTGACAAAGCAGAAGCGCAGGCGGTGAAGTCAGTGTTTGGTGCGTCAGCGCATAGTGTGATGGTAAGCTCGACCAAGTCGATGACCGGTCACCTGCTGGGTGCGGCGGGCGCGGTAGAAGCGATTTATTCGATTCTGGCGCTGCGCGACCAGGCGGTTCCGCCCACCATCAACCTCGACAATCCTGACGAAGGTTGCGATTTGGATTTTGTGCCGCATATGGCGCGCCAGGTCAGCGGACTGGAGTACACGCTGTGTAACTCCTTTGGATTCGGCGGCACCAACGGCTCGCTGATCTTCCGCAAGGTATAAGCGCTATCCAGCCGAACAGAGGCCCGCAATGCGGGCCTTTTTTATATTTTGTCACGCAGTGGCGTGGAATGTTACGCGCCACAGTGCTATTCAACGCTGACGCCAGCGGCAGAGGAGAAGCGCATGTGGATTAACGGAGTGGCACAGGACACCCTTTCTGCCCGCGACCGCGCGGTGCAGTTCGGCGACGGCTGTTTCACCACCGCGGCAGTCAGAGAGGGCCGTATCCAGCTGCTGGAGGCGCATCTGCAGCGTCTGCAGGACGGCTGCCAGCGTTTGCTGATGGCCGCGCCGGACCGCGCCTTACTGGCGGAAGAGATGCGCCGCGCGGCGGCGGGCCAGCGCGAAGCAGTGCTCAAAGTGATCCTGACGCCGGGGGCGGGCGGACGCGGCTACAGTCGCGCCGGCTGCACACAACCCACGCGTATCATCGCGCTCGCCCCCTGGCCACAGCACTACGCCACGCTGCAGCAGCAGGGCGCGCGGCTGGTGACCAGCCCGGTGCGGCTGGCGCAGAACCCGCTGCTGGCCGGCATCAAACACCTCAACCGGCTGGAGCAGGTGCTGATTCGCCAGCAGCTGGACGCGTGCGACGCTGACGAAGCGCTGGTGCTTGACACCGCCGGGACGGTAGTGGAATGCTGTGCGGCCAATTTATTCTGGCGCAGCGGTGAGGCCATTTTCACGCCGCGCCTCGCGCAGGCCGGCGTTGATGGCATCATGCGTCGTTATCTGCTGGCGCAGTTGGCCCAGGCCGGTCACGACTGCCAGCAGGTGGAGGCCAGCCGATCAGTGGTATTGAGCGCCGATGAAGTGGTGATCTGTAACGCGCTGATGCCAGTATTACCCGTGCGGCAAATTGACGACGTCACCTTTTCCGCACGCACGCTGTACCAGCAACTGCTCGCCAGTTGCCAGACGATGGAAGCATCATGACCCGAATGAAAAAAATAGTTGCCGGCGCCGTAGTCATCGCTGGCCTGGCTGCCGCATTTAGCTACTGGCAGATTAAACGCTTTGCCGCGATGCCATTAACCATTCACCAGGAAACCCTGTATACCCTGCCGGCCGGCAGCGGTCGCGTGGTGCTGGAAGCGCAGCTGGAGAGCCAGCACATCATTCCGCAAAGCATCTGGTTTGGCCCGTTGCTGAAGCTGGAGCCCGATCTGGCTAACTTCAAAGCCGGGACGTATCGCCTTGAGACCGGCATGACGGTGCGCCAGCTACTGCAACTGCTGGCCAGCGGCAAAGAGGCGCAATTTCCGCTGCGCTTTGTCGAGGGTTCGCGGCTGAAAGAGTGGCTGGCTGAGCTGCGTAAAGCGCCATACCTTAAACACACGCTGCCGGATGATGAATTTGCCAGTGTTGCGGCCGCGCTTAAGCTTGATGTCAGCCAGCTGGAAGGCGGTTTCTATCCGGATACCTATCTGTATACTGCCAACACCAGCGATGTGGCACTGCTGGAGCGGGCGCACGCGCGCATGAACAAGCTGGTGGATGAGATCTGGCAGGGGCGGATGGCCAGTCTGCCGTATAAAACGCCGCAGCAGATGGTCACCATGGCGTCGATTATCGAAAAAGAGACCGGCGTCAGCGAAGAGCGCGCGCGCGTTGCCTCGGTATTCATCAATCGCCTGCGCACCGGTATGAAACTGCAGACCGATCCCACGGTGATCTACGGCATGGGCGACAGCTATACCGGTACGCTGACGCGCAAGGATCTTGAGACCCCGACCGCGTACAATACCTATACCATCAGCGGCCTGCCGCCGGGACCGATTGCCATGCCGGGGCGCGCCTCGCTGGAGGCGGCGGCCCATCCGGAGAAGACCAATTACCTCTATTTCGTCGCGGATGGCAAAGGCGGTCACACCTTTACCACCAATCTGGCCAGTCATAATAAAGCCGTGCAGGTTTACCGGCTTGCGATGAAGGAAAAAAATGAAAAGTAAGTTTATCGTCATCGAAGGGCTGGAAGGCGCGGGCAAAACCACCGCGCGTGAGGCGGTGGTTGCGGTCCTGCATGAGCAGGGCATTGAAGACGTGGTCTTTACCCGTGAGCCAGGCGGCACGCCTTTGGCCGAACAGCTGCGCGTGCTGGTAAAACAGGGCATTGATGGCGAACAGGTGAGTGATAAAGCCGAGCTGCTGATGCTGTATGCGGCGCGGGTGCAGCTGGTAGAAAACGTCATCAAACCGGCGCTGGCACGCGGTGCCTGGGTGGTGGGCGACCGTCACGATCTTTCGTCGCAGGCGTATCAGGGCGGTGGTCGCGGGCTCGACGCCCAGCTGATGACCACGCTGCGCGATGCGGTGCTGGGCGATTTTCGTCCCGACCTGACGCTCTATCTCGACGTCACGCCGGAGATTGGCCTGCAACGTGCCCGGGCGCGCGGCGAACTGGATCGCATTGAGCAAGAGTCGCTGAACTTTTTTACCCGCACGCGCGAACGCTATCAGGCGCTGGCCGCTGCCGATCCAACCATTAAAACCATCGATGCGATGCAGCCTATTGAGAATGTGACAGCGTCACTTAAAGACGTGCTGCGTCAGTGGCTGGCAGGTCAGGCGGCATGAACTGGTATCCGTGGCTGAACCAGCCGTACCGACAGATCATTGCCCGCCATCAGAGTGGACAGGCACATCATGCGCTGCTGATTCAGGCCATCGACGGCATGGGCGACGATGCGCTGGTGTGGGGCGTCAGCCGCTGGCTGATGTGTCAGCAGCCACAGGGACTGAAAAGCTGCGGCCAGTGTCACGGCTGCCAGCTGATGCAGGCGCACACCCATCCGGACTGGTATCGGCTGGAAGCGGAAAAGGGAAAAGCCTCGCTCGGCATTGATGCGGTTCGCGACGTCAGTGAGAAGCTGTACCATTTTGCCCAGCAGGGTGGCGCGAAAATTGTCTGGCTGCCGGATGCGACGCAACTGACCGAAGCCGCCGCCAACGCGCTCCTGAAAACGCTGGAAGAGCCGCCCGCTAACTGCTGGTTTTTCCTCAGCGTGCGCGAGCCGTCGCGACTGCTGGCCACGCTGCGCAGCCGCTGTATGACGTGGCATCTGTCGCCGCCGGAAGAGACGCACAGCCTGCAATGGCTGCAGAAACAGCAGCCGCATCCGGAAGCGATTCTGCGCGCGGCGCTGCGTCTGAGCAACGGTGCACCTGCTGCGGCGCTGGCCTTGTTACAGCCGGACCGCTGGCAGGCACGGCAAACGCTGTGCGACAGCCTGAACAGCGCACTGAGCGGCGATATTCTGCAGCTGTTGCCGGCGCTCAACAGCGACGATGTGGCGGTTCGCCTCGGCTGGCTGCTTTCGCTGCTGGTGGATGCGATGAAAGTGCAGCAGGGCGCCAGCAACTGGCTGAGTAATGGCGATCGCCCGGACGTGGTGACGCAGCTGGCGCAGCAGTTCAGCAGCAGCGCGCTGAATGCCAGCGTGCAGCAGTGGCTGCAGTGTCGCGAGCAGTTGCTGCACGTGGCGGCGCTTAATCGTGAACTGATTCTGACCGACCGTCTGCTTGCCTGGGGACGTTTGCTGTCTCCCGCGACGGTCGGATAAGGGTAAAAGAGAGATCTATGTTTATTGTTGATTCGCACTGCCATCTTGATGGCCTTGATTATGAAACCCAGCACCGCGATCTGGATGACGTGATTGCCAAAGCGGCGGCGCGGGATGTGAAATTCATGCTGGCGATTGCCACCACGCTGCCGGATTACTACAAAATCAAACAGCTGGTCGGCGATCGTGACAACATCGCGCTGGCCTGCGGCGTGCATCCGCTCAATCAGGAAACGCCGTATGACGTGGAAGAGTTTCGCCGTCTGGCGGCGGAAGAGCAGGTGATTGCGCTGGGCGAAACCGGGCTGGATTATTTTTACCAGCAGGAGACCAAAGCCCAGCAGCAGGCCTCGTTCCGTGAGCATATCCGCACCGGCATTGCGCTGGACAAGCCGATTATTGTGCACACCCGCGATGCGCGCGAAGACACGCTGGCCATTCTGCGTGAAGAACAGGTAGAGCGGTGCGGCGGCGTGCTGCACTGTTTCACGGAAGACAAAGAGACGGCGGCGCAGCTGCTGGATCTCGGGTTCTACATCTCCTTCTCCGGCATTGTGACCTTCCGCAACGCCGAACAAATCCGCGAAGCAGCGCGCTATGTACCGCTGGATCGCATTCTGGTTGAAACCGATTCACCCTATCTGGCGCCGGTACCGCATCGCGGCAAAGAAAACCAGCCGGCCTTCACCCGCGACGTAGCTGAGTATATGGCCGTGGTGAAGGGCGTCGATCTTGCTAGCCTGGCGGCCGCCACCACGGAAAACTTCTCCCGCCTGTTTAAGGTGCCGATGAGCCGACTCGGCGGCTAACGCGCTTTATTTCAAACTCTGTAATTAATCTGAAATCACTCATCTGCGCTGCGTGTTTCGCGGCGCAGGCAGTGATTTATTGCTGTTTATAGCAGCAAGTCAGTAAGAAATGACTGAAATTTCAGCGCTGTGTTTGGTGAAACGTGATAGCCGTCAAAGTAACGTGTCGTCATTTATTTTACCCTTCGTAATAAATCAAAAGACGCTCAGCGTCACCCCGGCTAAGGATCCTCCCCCTTTGCCATGCGCACTGCGCTAAAAATGCACTCATACTCAGGAGCTTCTATGTTCAAGAACGCATTTGCGAACCTGCAAAAGGTAGGTAAATCGCTGATGTTGCCGGTATCGGTTCTGCCGATTGCCGGTATTTTGTTAGGTGTTGGTTCTGCTAACTTCAGCTGGCTGCCGGAAGTGGTTTCCCACGTGATGGCCGAAGCGGGTGGATCAGTGTTTGCTAACATGCCGCTGATCTTTGCGATTGGTGTGGCACTGGGCTTTACCAATAACGACGGCGTGTCGGCGCTGGCCGCCGTGGTCGCCTACGGCATTATGGTGAAAACCCTGGCTGTGGTCGCGCCGCTGGTGCTGCATCTGCCGGCAGCCGAGATCGAAGCCAAACACCTCGCCGATACCGGGGTGCTGGGCGGCATTATTGCCGGTTCGATTGCAGCCTACATGTTCAACCGCTTCTACCGTATCAAGCTGCCGGAATACCTCGGCTTCTTCGCCGGTAAGCGCTTTGTGCCGATCATTTCCGGTCTGACCGCGATTTTCACCGGTGTGGTGCTGTCCTTCATCTGGCCACCTATTGGTACCGCAATTCAGGACTTCTCCCAGTGGGCGGCCTATCAGAACCCGGTGGTGGCGTTCGGTATTTACGGTGTGGTTGAGCGTGCGCTGGTGCCGTTTGGTCTGCATCACATCTGGAACGTTCCTTTCCAGATGCAGATTGGTGAATTCACCAACGCGGCTGGTCAGGTCTTCCACGGTGACATTCCGCGCTACATGGCGGGTGACCCGACTGCCGGTAAACTGTCTGGCGGCTTCCTGTTCAAGATGTACGGTCTGCCGGCTGCGGCTATCGCCATCTGGCATTCTGCTAAACCTGAAAACCGCGCCAAAGTGGGCGGTATCATGATCTCCGCTGCGCTGACCTCGTTCCTGACCGGTATCACCGAGCCGATCGAGTTCTCGTTCATGTTCGTGGCACCGATCCTGTACGTGATCCACGCCATCCTGGCGGGCCTGGCGTTCCCAATCTGTATTCTGCTGGGCATGCGTGATGGCACCAGCTTCTCACACGGTCTGATCGACTTCATCGTGCTGAGCGGCAACAGCAGCAAAATCTGGCTGTTCCCGATTGTCGGTATCATCTACGGTCTGGTGTACTACACCGTGTTCCGCGTGCTGATCGCAAAACTGAATCTGAAAACCCCGGGTCGTGAAGATACGGCGATGGAGCAGAGCAGCGCGACCGGCAGTGAAATGGCGGGCAAGCTGGTCACGGCGTTCGGTGGTAAAGAGAACATCACTAACCTTGATGCCTGTATTACCCGTCTGCGCGTCAGCGTGGCGGACGTAGCGAAGGTGGATCAGGCTGAACTGAAAAACCTCGGCGCGCGTGGTGTGGTGGTGGCGGGTTCTGGTGTGCAGGCGATTTTCGGCACCAAGTCCGATAACCTGAAAACCGAGATGGATGATTATATCCGCAGTATGTAAGTGACATGACGGCAGGCCGGGCCGGTGCGGTGAAGCGGCGTCAGATCGTAAAGACGCCAACACCATCCCTGGGGCTCGGCCCGCGACATCCCTGTCGCGGGACGCTTTACTCCTCTGCCGCCGCTTCACCGCACTGCAACTTCGGTGCGACAAAACCCCTCATCCGAGGGGTTTTTTATTTTACCGCCGCCAGACAACGCCCGCCGCGCCAGCGTGAAAAAGTGATGCAAAGGCAGCCATTTAATGAAGAAAAGTGGTCCTGAGGTTGAAAGAAACGGAATTCCTCACGCATACTGCCTGACTGAACTCAGGCTTAAGGAACTGCACCATGGCTGAAGAAACCATTTTCAGTAAAATCATTCGTCGCGAAATTCCCGCCGACGTGGTTTATCAGGACGAACTGGTCACCGCCTTCCGCGATATCGCGCCCAAAGCGCCTACCCATATACTGATTGTCCCCAATGTACTGATTCCGACCGCCAACGATGTGCAGGCGGCGCATGAGCAGGCGCTGGGCCGCATGGTTACCGCCGCCGCAAAAATTGCCCGTGATGAAGGCATCGCCGGGGATGGCTATCGCCTGATCATCAACTGCAACCGTCACGGTGGGCAGGAGGTTTACCACATTCATATGCACCTGGTCGGCGGACAGCCGCTGGGCCCGATGCTGGCCATCTAACCTCAGGCGGACCTTGTGATGCGTCAATGGCTGAGCGGCTTGCTGTTGCTGACCCTGGTGGGCTGCAGCAGCGATAAGCCGATGATCAACACCTCCCAGTCGCTGGTGATGGAGTCTGCCGTACTGTCGGCGGGCATCATCACCGATGAGCCTGCGCTGACCAGCCGCGACGGCCAGCAGCGCGCCGCCAGCGTGCTGCAAAATCTGCGTGAAACGCCGGTCACCGTGCACTATCGTTTCTACTGGTACGATGACAAAGGGCTGGAGATTGAGCCGCAGGAACCGGCGCAGACTCAAACCGTACCGGCGCACGGCAGCGTAGAAGTGGCCTCGCAAATGGGTAACCCGACCGCCAGCAAGGTGCGTCTCTATCTTTATCTTTGAGGAGTAACCTGTGATTCGCAGTGTACAACGTTCCGGCGCGCTACTGTTTGCGCTGATGCTCACCGGTTGTGTGGTGAAACAACAAACCCCGGCGCCGGTTGAACCGACGCAGCCGACCACGCCAACCCAGCCAGAACAACCGCCCGCGCAGCCAGTGCCGCCGCCGCAAACTGTGCCGCAGCCGCCGAAGCTGAAAACCATCAACTGGAACGCCAGCGTCCAGCCGTTAGTCGCCAATATGGTGCAGTCGGCGGGCGTCAATCCGGGCAGCGTGCTGCTGGTGGATCGCATCAAAAACAGCACCAACGGCTCGCTGCAAACGGAAAAAGCCACGGCAGCGATTGAGAACGCGCTGGCGAATAACGGCAAGTTCAGCCTGGTCTCAAACGATCAGCTTAATCAGGCGAAGCAAACGCTTGGCCTGTCGCCAGAGGATAGCCTCAACTCGCGCAGCAAAGCGATTGGCCTGGCGCGCATCGTCAACGCGCAGTATGTGCTGTACAGCAACGCGCAGGGCGATGTGAAAGCTCCTACGCTGCAAATGCAGCTGATGCTGGTGCAGACCGGCGAAATCATCTGGTCGGGCAACGGCGTTGCACAACCCTGATCCCCGGCTGCAGCATCTGGTTCAGCAACAATGGCCGACGGCGCAAGCTGCCGGTCATTTTTTCGCGCTGCCAGGACTGAGCGGTAACAGCGTGCAGGTACGCAGCGAGCAGGGCGATCTGCTGGCGCGCCGTACACCGTCGCAGCCCATCCCGTTTGTCGATCGTCAGCGCGAATACCGCATCCTGCGTCAGCTGCGTACTACGGCGCTGGCGCCGCAGCCGCTGGCGTGGCAGGCACCGTGGCTGCTGCAGCGCTGGCTGCCGGGCGAGGTGCTGTCGCCGGATCAGTTCAGCGCGCAGCGCGCAGCGGTGCTGACGCTGCTGCTGCGACTGCATCACCAGCCGCTGACCGGTTATCGCTTACGGCTGGCACCGTTGCTGCAGCGCTACTGGCAGATGTGTCAGCAGCGACACTGGCGCTGGCAGCGGCGCTTAAACCAGTTGCTGCAGCGCGGCGAACCGTCGCCGCTGCGGCTGGCACCGCTGCACATGGACGTCCACCCTGGCAATCTGATTGCCACGCCGGATGGCCTGCGTTTAATTGACTGGGAATATGCTGCGGATGGCGATGTGGCGCTGGAGCTGGCTGCTGTCGGCGCAGTGGATAGCACCCAACACGATCACTGGATAACCGACTATGCCGCCGAGGCGCGGCTGTCGGCAACGGCGCTGCGGCGTCAAAGCCGGCGCTGGCAGCCGTGGCTGCAGCTGCTGATGGCCAGCTGGTATCAGCTGCGCGCCGAGCAGAGCCACGACCAAACATTGCAACGGCTGGCGCAGGCCAGCTGGCAGGATCTTTAATTCAGGAACCGAAACATGACGATGACAACGCCCGGACCGCTGATGCTGGACGTCGAAGGCTACGAGCTGGACGCCGAAGAGCGCGAAATTCTGCAACATCCGCTGACAGGCGGACTGATCCTGTTCGCCCGCAACTTCCATGATGTTGCGCAGCTGGCGGAGCTGGTACGCCAGATTCGCGCGGCGTCGCGCAACCGGCTGCTGGTGGCGGTCGATCAGGAAGGCGGGCGCGTGCAGCGCTTCCGCGACGGTTTTACTCAGCTGCCGGCGATGCAATCGTTCGCCGCGATGCACGACATGGCGCGTGCTAGCGAGCTGGCGCAGCAGGCCGGCTGGCAAATGGCGGCGGAGATGATCGCCATGGACATCGATATCAGCTTTGCGCCGGTGCTGGATATCGGCCACATCAGCGCGGCCATCGGCGATCGCGCTTTCCACGCCGATCCGGCGATTGCGCTGCAGATGGCGCGCCAGTTTATCCACGGCATGCACGAAGCCGGCATGAAAACCACCGGTAAGCACTTCCCGGGCCACGGCGCGGTCAGCGCGGATTCGCACAAAGAGACACCGCGCGACACGCGCGATGCGGCCACGCTGCGCCAGCACGACATGGCAATCTTCCAGCAGCTGATTGATGAGCAGCTGCTGGATGCGGTGATGCCCGCGCATGTTATCTATACTGAAGTGGACCCGCTGCCGGCCAGTGGTTCGCCTTACTGGCTGCAAACGGTGCTGCGGCAGGAGCTGGGCTTCAACGGGGTGATCTTCTCAGACGATCTGTCGATGGAGGGCGCGGCGGTGATGGGCAGCTACGCGGAACGGGCTCAGCAGTCGCTGAATGCCGGCTGCGATATGATCCTGGTGTGCAATCAGCGTGCTGGCGCGGTGAGCGTGCTGGATAATTTGACGCCGATCCAGGCGACGCGCGTCACGCAGTTATACCATCAGGGACGTTTTGACCGTCAGAGTTTGCAGGCCAGCGAGCGCTGGCGGCAAAATCACCGTCAGCTCAGTGACCTGCAGGATCGCTGGCTGGCGCACAAAGCGTCGGGCAGATAATCGCCGCTGCCCGGATCTCACTCCACGCTGAGGATAATCATGATCATCTATCTGCACGGTTTTGATTCCAACAGTCCGGGCAACCATGAAAAGGTGCTGCAGCTGCAGTTTATTGACCCGGACGTCAGACTTATTAGCTACAGCACCCGCCATCCGAAACACGACATGCAGTTTCTGCTGAAAGAGTGCGACAAACTGCTCCAGCAGGGCAGCGATGCGCATCCGTTGATTTGTGGCGTCGGCCTGGGCGGCTACTGGGCAGAACGCATCGGCTTCCTTTGCGGCATGCGCCAGGCGATATTCAACCCCAACCTGTTTCCTGATGAAAACATGGAAGGCAAGATCGACCGGCCGGAAGAGTATCTTGATATCGCCACCAAATGCGTCAGCAACTTCCGTGAAAAGAACCGCGACCGCTGCCTGACCATTTTGTCACGTCACGATGAAGCGCTGGATAATCAGCGCAGCGCGGCCGCATTGCACCCGTACTACGAAATCGTGTGGGACGAGGAGGCCAGCCACAAATTCAAAAATATTGCCCCGCATCTGCAACGCATCAAAGCGTTCAAAACCCTTGCCTGAGTGCTGCTGCGCCGTGTGATGCGGCGCACAAAACGTGTAACATTCTGATAATGCAGTGCAAAGATTGATGTACATCAATTTTCTTATGTCCGGATGATTATGCCGTGCTATTCTGCCCTCAGCTCGCGATTAAATGTCGCCAACCCTATGTTTATTAAGGTTTTATATAACCATTAATTAACTTTTGGTTTACAACTTTGAGGGGGTCTTCATTGACTACAAGCATGGAAAAAATCGTCATCGTCGGTGGCGGTGCCGGAGGGCTGGAGCTGGCAACACAGCTCGGCCATAAACTCGGCCGCAAAAAAAAGGCGGAGATCATCCTGGTCGATCGTAACCACAGCCATCTGTGGAAACCGCTGCTGCATGAAGTGGCGACCGGTTCGATGGATGAAGGTATTGATGCGCTCAGCTATCTGGCGCATGCGCGCAACCACGGTTTCCAGTTCCAGCTGGGTTCGCTGACGCAAATTAATCGCGACACAAAAACCATTGAACTGGCGGAGATCCGCGACGCGGAGGGTGGGCTACTGGTACCGCAGCGCGAACTGGCGTATGACCGTCTGGTGATGGCGCTGGGCAGCACCTCGAACGATTTCGGCACGCCAGGCGTGAAAGATCACTGCATCTTCCTCGACAACCCGCATCAGGCGCGTCGGTTCCATAATGAGATGCTCAACCTGTTCCTGCGCTTCTCTGCCAGCGAAGGGCAGCTGCAGAAAGTCAATATCGCCATTGTCGGCGGCGGCGCGACCGGCGTCGAGCTGTCGGCAGAACTGTATAACGCAGTGAAACAATTGCACAGCTACGGCTATAAAGGTCTCGACAGCAGCGCGCTCAACGTCACGCTGGTGGAAGCCGGCGAGCGTATTCTGCCTGCGCTGCCGCCGCGCATCTCCGCAGCGGCGCACCAGGAGCTGAGCAAGCTTGGCGTGCGCGTACTGACGCAAACCATGGTCACCAGCGCAGCAGCCAATGGTCTGAATACCAAAGGGGGCGAATTCATCGAAGCCGATCTGATGGTATGGGCGGCCGGTATTAAAGCGCCAGACTTCATGAAAGAGATTGGCGGGCTGGAGACCAACCGCATTAATCAGCTGGTGGTCAAAGAGACGCTGCAGACCACGCTGGACGACGATATTTACGCCATCGGCGACTGCGCCTCCTGCGCGCTGCCGGGCGGCGGATTCGTACCGCCGCGCGCGCAGTCTGCGCACCAGATGGCGTCGCGTGCGCTGGAAAACATCCTCGCCCAGCGCAAAGGCAAGCCGCTCAAAGCCTACGTGTATAAAGATCACGGCTCGCTGGTGTCGCTGTCCCGCTTCAGTACCGTTGGCAGCCTGATGGGGAACCTGATGCGCGGTTCGATGATGGTGGAAGGGCGTATTGCGCGTTTTGTCTACATCTCCTTGTACCGTATGCACCAGATTGCGCTCCATGGATACTTCAAGACCGGTCTGATGATGCTGGTCGGCAGCCTCAACCGCGTGCTGCGTCCGCGTCTCAAACTGCATTGATCGCTGGCGGGCGGTCACCCCCGCCCGCTGCGTGCCCGGCTGCCGTAACCGGCTGATTGCCGTTCAATCAGCGCCAGGTTACGGCGCAATGACACTGCCGCTCAGAACTCTCCTAAAAGCTGGTCCTGCTGGCTTTCCGCTGCGTTTCCTCCATTAATCTGATGTTGCATTTTCGGACCATCTGTAAAACTTATGCCAACGAACACGGCGCGGCGCGCACGCCGGTTATGCCTCGGTAACCCGGGATCGGGTTGCGGCAGGAATGCGCGGTAACAACTTCAGGAGGACATTCCTGTGAATAAATCAATGTTAGCGGGTATTGGAATCGGCGTAGCAGCAGCGTTGGGCGTGGCCGCCGTCGCCAGCATGGATGTGTTTGATCGTGGCCCGCAGTATGCTCAGGTGCTTTCGGCAACCCCAATCAAAGAGAGCATCAAGCAACCGCGTCAGGAGTGCCGCAACGTTACCCTCACGCACCGTCGTCCGGTGCAGGATGAGAACCGCATCGCCGGTTCCGTACTGGGTGCCGTGGCCGGTGGGGTGATTGGTCACCAGTTCGGTGGTGGCCGCGGCCGGGATATCGCGACCGTAGCCGGTGCGCTGGCAGGCGGCTACGGCGGTAACCAGGTACAGGGTG
This sequence comes from Pantoea dispersa, assembly GCF_019890955.1. Classification (NCBI taxonomy): domain Bacteria; kingdom Pseudomonadati; phylum Pseudomonadota; class Gammaproteobacteria; order Enterobacterales; family Erwiniaceae; genus Pantoea; species Pantoea dispersa. The sequence goes on along the minus strand of NZ_CP082346.1, from coordinate 2,405,461 downwards.
CGCTGCAGGATCGTGACACTTACACCACCAGCGAGCAGCGCTGCAAAACCGTGTACGATAAACAGGAAAAAATGCTGGGTTATGACGTGACCTATAAAATAGGCGACCAGCAGGGCAAAATCCGTATGGAGAATGACCCTGGCACCCGCATCCCGCTCGACCGTAATGGTCAGCTGATCCTGAATTCGAATCAGGCCTGATTGGGCAAAGCTACTTCACAGCAGCAGTAACAAAAAAAAGCGCCGCAAGGCGCTTTTTTTATGTTGGTTTTTTAATTCAGGGTAAAGAAAAGAGATCCGGGGCTTACACCTCATAACGAATTTCATCAGCTATTACCGGTCTGGCTTATTATCTGTTGGCAGGCATGTTTATGAGGTAATCAGGTTCGCTTATCTACCATCGAAACGAGAATTGTGCGCGGTTGTTCCTCAATTTCAATCGATACGGTGACAAGCGGATCGTCGCCAGTCCAGCAGTCACCTGCGAAACTGCACGCTTCGCTTTGTTTGAAACCCTTTTCTTTCATAAACGCATTAATTTTATCTGCGTTGGTCGCGCCAATAAACCTCAGCTGAAAAATCAGTGCGGGGTTAGGACCTGATACGTTACTGTAATAAAAGCTATAGTTATCAGTAATGCGCGGCATCTTTTTGAGTAAATCAGGCGTATAAAAGTCGTAATCCAGCGTGTCGTGCTCTGTATAATTAGCGCTATCTGCAAACTCCATACGGAGATAATTCAAGCCATAGGCCATACCGACCACACACGCAATGAGAACGCAAAGTAGAATCCTGAGCGATTTTTTCATAGTTTTGAAATGCCCTTACCAAAATGGATAAAGCCACGGTCCGGGTCTATGATGCCAACATCTTCTGATGTCCACCGATTATAGGGCGTTACGCTTCGCATGAAGATCGGTAACTGACCAAAGTGAGGTTTGGCGTTAGGGAATTGAAGAGGGTCAGGGAAAAGCAGTGGCTTAAAGGTTTCGTTTTTCCAGGAGCCAATTTTTCCATAATGGTCCCAGCGTCTTAATGCATCCGCCTGACTCACTGGTTTCAGGTGGCTGAAAATGCCGCTCATGCATGCCACAACCCGGTAAAAACCCAGGAGATCCAATACAAGGTCTTCGCCACTGAATCCGCTGTCAGTAGCCCAGCTAAAAGGGAAAGAATTCTGCAGCCCTTCAAACCTGCGCGCCAGCGTCATCATCATGGCAAGAGCTATGCTTTGCTTTTGGTGATATGACAGACCTTTTTGAGACGCCGGGTGATTGATTTTCCCACAGTCAGGCGCCTTTTGAGGCCAGCCATTGATTGTTTATAGGTAACGTCATACGTCAGGCCGCTCTGTGCTTCGCCGCACAGCATTTGCGCCCATAACTGTCTGATGTCATTGCCCTGGGCGTGACCGAGATCTATCCAGCCCAATACTTCTGTGTAAACCAGGCCGTAAGCACTTCTTTCTGCTTTACTGCCGTCAAGAATATCCTCTCGCCTGCTCATCATTGAGCTCCTTCCATGAATAAATCCTGTGATGCCATCCTTGTGATATCACAGGATCAAGCGGTGATTTAATTTTTTCCGCTAAGTTTGCGAGCTCGCTCCTTAAACCCTGTTCTTCGCCAGTTCGGCGACGAAATTCTGCACCCATTCCATGCGCGTTTTGCGTTCGCTGAGATCGCGGGTGAATTTCAGTCGCGTCGGGCCATCCAGCTTCCACTGCTTCGCATCTTTCTGCAGCAGGCCGATCAGCCAGCCGGGATCGACCTGATTTTGCGGCGCGAACTCAAAGAAGCCGCCTTTTTCGCTGGCTTCGATTTTACGCAGCCCCAGCTGGCGCGCCACCAGACGCAGCGCGGCGATGTCCAGCAGGTTACGCGCGGCATCGGGCAGCTTGCCGAAGCGGTCAATCATCTCAATTTTCAGCTCAGCCAACTCCTGTTCATCGGCCGCACTGGCGATGCGTTTATACAGCGACAGGCGCGTATTGACGTCCGGAATAAAATCATCCGGCAACAGGGCAGGCATGCGCAGCTCAATCTCGGTCTGATTGCTGGTGAGATCTTCCAGCGACGGTTCACGTCCGGCCTTCAGCGCATCCACCGCGTTTTCCAGCAGCTCCATGTAGAGCGTGAAGCCAATGGTCTCCATCTGACCGCTCTGATCTTCACCCAGCAGCTCACCGGCACCGCGAATCTCCAGATCGTGCGTCGCCAGCGCAAAGCCAGCGCCCAGATCCTCCAGCGAGGCAATCGCTTCCAGTCGCTTCTGGGCATCGGTGGTCATCGCTTTCGGGTGCGGCGTCAGCAGCCAGGCATAGGCCTGATGATGTGAACGGCCAACGCGGCCACGCAGCTGATGCAGCTGCGCCAGACCGAAATGGTCGGCGCGCTCAATGATGATGGTATTGGCGCTCGGCACATCGATCCCGGTTTCGATGATGGTGGTGCACACCAGCACGTTGAAACGCTGGTGGTGGAAATCGTTCATCACCCGTTCCAGATCGCGCTCACGCATCTGACCGTGGCCGATGGCGATGCGCGCTTCCGGCACCAGCTCGGCCAGCCGCTGCGCTGCTTTCTCGATGTTCTCGACGTCGTTGTAGAGATAGTAAACCTGGCCGCCGCGCAGCACTTCACGCAGGATCGCTTCGCGCACCACCAGGCTGTCATACTCGCGCACGAAGGTTTTCACCGCCAGACGGCGCGCCGGTGGCGTGGCGATAATCGACAGATCGCGCATGCCGCTCATCGCCATGTTCAGAGTACGCGGAATCGGCGTTGCGGTGAGCGTCAGAATATCGACGTCAGCGCGCATCGCTTTGATGCGTTCCTTGTGACGCACGCCGAAACGGTGCTCTTCATCGACGATCAGCAAACCGAGATCGCGCCACTTAAGATCGCTCATCAGCAGCTTGTGGGTGCCGATCAGAATATCAATTTTGCCCTCGCTGGCCTGCTCCAGCACCTGCGCCTGCTCTTTGGCGCTGCGGAAGCGCGACAGCATCTCAATGCGCACCGGCCAGTTGGCGAAGCGGTCGCGGAAGTTGTCGTAATGCTGCTGCGCCAGCAGGGTAGTTGGCACCAGCACCGCCACCTGTTTGCCGTTCTCCACCGCAAGGAAGGCAGCGCGCATCGCCACTTCGGTTTTACCAAAGCCAACATCGCCGCACACCAGGCGGTCCATGGCCAGCGGCTGGCACATATCGCTGAGCACGGCGTTAATTGCCTGCGCCTGATCCGGCGTGGTTTCAAACGGGAAACCTTCGCAGAACAGCTGATACTGCTCGCGGTCGTGCTTAAAGGCAAAGCCGGCCTTGGCCGCGCGCTGGGCATAGATATCCAGCAGCTCAGCGGCCACGTCACGGACTTTCTCCGCCGCTTTCTGGCGCGCGCGTGACCAGGCATCGCTGCCCAGTTTGTGCAGCGGCGCATTTTCATCGGCGCCGCCGGCGTAACGGCTGATCAGATGCAGCGATGACACCGGGACGTAAAGTTTGGCATCGCCGGCATAGGAGAGCATCAGATACTCAGCCACGATACCGCCGGCTTCCAGCGTGGTCAGGCCGATGTAGCGGCCCACACCGTGTTCAAGATGCACCACCGGCTGGCCCGGGTGCAGCTCGGCGAGGTTACGAATCAGTACATCCGGATTGATGGTGCGGCGATTGTCCTGACGCCGCCGGCTGACGCGCTCGCCGAGCAGATCGCTTTCGCAAATCAGCGCGCGCTGGCGCTGGGTGTCGATAAAACCGCGCTCGCTGGCGCCAATCATCAGACTGTACGGCTGCTCATCGGCCTGCTCGAAGCGATCAATCGGCTGCGGGCGCAGTTTGATGCGGGACAGCAGCTCCTGCAGGCTCTCGCGGCGACCTTCGCTTTCTACTGAGAAAATCACCTGACCGGTAAACTGTTCGAGGAACTGGCGCAGCAGATCGAGCGGCGCTTTGGCCTGCGCCTGCACCGTCAGCTCCGGCAATGGCTGATAACCCAGATTACTGTTCGCAGCTTTCTCCGGCAGCGTCTCAGCGCTGAGCTGCATGCGCGGCCAGTTTTTCAGCTCGCTGAGCAGCGCATCCGGGCGCAGCCATAGCGTGGCCGGTTCCAGCAGCGGGCGCATAGGATCGATGCGGCGATTTTCATAGCGTGCGTTAGCATCCTGCCAGAAACGCTCAGCGCTGGCGTGCAGATCGCCGCTATTCAGCACCAGCGTGCTGGCGGGCAGATAGCTAAACAGGGTAGGCAGTTCCTGCTCGAAAAACAGCGGCTGCCAGTACTCAATCCCGGCCGGCAGCGTGCCTTTGCTCACCTGCTGATAGACGTGCTCGGGTTCGCGCCGCACGTCGAAGGTTTCACGCCAGCGGCTGCGGAACAGCTCAATGGCCGCTTTATCGGTGGGAAATTCATGCGCCGGCAGCAGGTTGATGGCGCTCACCGCCTCCAGCGTGCGCTGTGAGTCGACGTCAAACAGGCGCAGGCTGTCTATCTCATCATCAAAGAAATCGATGCGGTAAGGCTGATCGCTGCCCATCGGGAACAGGTCTAGCAGCGCGCCGCGCGTCGCGTACTCGCCATGCTCCATCACCTGATCGACATGGCGATAACCGGCCTGCTCCAGCTGGTCGCGCAGGGCATCGCGCGACAGTTTCTGGCCCTGCTGCATCACCAGCGCATGGCCGTGCAGGAAGCTGTGCGGGCAAACGCGCTGCATCAGCGTATTGACCGGCAGAATCAGCATGCCGCGCGTCAGGGTGGGCAGCTGGTACAGCGTAGAAAGACGGGCGGAAATAATGTCCTGATGGGGCGAGAAGCTGTCGTAGGGCAGTGTTTCCCAGTCAGCAAGATTGGTGACCGGCAGATCGGTAAACTGCCTGATCTCCTCCTGCAGCCGCAGGGCCGATTGCATATCCGGGGTGATCATTAACACCGGACCGCTGTGGCGTTCGGTGATGCTGGCACACTCAACCGCCTGCGCGGCGCCGACCAGCTGACCGAGCTGACGATGGTCGCCTGCTTTAGCAGGCAGGGTATAACGACGCTGTTCCGACATAAGGTCCGACATTCTCTCCTCAGTTTCCAGGGCGTCATCATTCCACATTCCGCCGTGAGGATCATCTCTCCTTTCTGAGTTTATGTCAGGGTGCATGAATGCGCACCTTACCTCAGCGGCACCCTGAAGGGCCGCCAGTATGGCCGGTTGCCAGGTCGTCATTGATGGCGACCTGGCCGCGTCACGTTATTTACTGGATTGCTGTGTGTAGTGCATGCGAGGACGATCCACATTGGCCCATGACAGCTCGCGCTCGACATGGTAGCTGTTGTTGCCATCGTCCCACTTCACATAATAACCGGTTAGCGCGTTTCCCTGCTCAAAGACATTGACCACTTCGCCTTTGATCTCGCCAGATTTATGTTTAACGATACTGCCTTTAGGAAACCTGCTCATGGTAAGAACCTCCGTACTGCGCTTACTGTGATGCGAAGACCGGTACTGCAAGCTAAGTCTAACCCACCTGCTGACGAATAATCGTACTAATAGCGTCACTATTTTGTCGTAATTTTGTGCATTGTCGCGCAGGAGGACGCATTTTGACGCAACTTTGCAACTGACTCAGCGGGTTAGAGGTTTCATAAAGCAGACGGCTCCTTTATCATCGCTCTACTTAATTTTGGGCAACGGCCAAGACGGATCTCATGTATCAACCAGTCGCGTTATTCATCGGTTTACGCTACATGCGTGGACGTGCTTCAGACCGTTTCGGTCGTTTCGTCTCCTGGCTCTCGACAATTGGTATCACGCTCGGCGTGCTGGCACTGGTGACGGTGCTGTCGGTGATGAACGGCTTTGAGCGCGAGCTGGAAGGCAACATTCTCGGCCTGATGCCGCAGGCGCTGGTGACCAGCGACACCGGCAGCATCAATCCGCAGCAGATGCGCGCGCAGGATCTCAAACTGCAGGGTGTGACGCGGATCGCGCCGCTGACCACCGCCGATGTGGTGTTGCAGAGTGCGCGCAACGTGTCGGTGGGCGTGATGCTGGGCATCAATCCTGACGAGCCGGATCCGCTGACGCCTTATCTGGTCAACACCCAGCAGAGCGTGCTGCAGCCGGGCCAGTATAAAGTCATTCTCGGTGAACTGCTGGCCTCGCAGCTGGGCGTGAAGCGCGGCGATCAGCTGCGCCTGATGGTGCCATCGGTCAGTCAGTTTACCCCAGTGGGGCGCGTGCCGAGCCAGCGCATCTTTACCGTTGCCGGTACCTACGCGGCCAATAGCGAAGTCGATGGCTATCAGATTCTGGTGAACCAGCAGGACGCCTCGCGCGTGATGCGCTATCCGCTCGGCAACATTACCGGCTGGCGCCTGTGGCTGGATAAGCCGCTGAATGTCGATGCGCTCAGCCAGCAGTCGCTGCCGCAGGGGCTGACGTGGAAAGACTGGCGCGAACGCAAGGGCGACCTGTTCCAGGCGGTGCGCATGGAGAAAAACATGATGGGGCTGCTGCTCAGCCTGATTATTGCCGTCGCCGCCTTCAATATCATTACCTCGCTGGGCCTGCTTATCATGGAGAAGCAGGCGGAAGTGGCGATCCTGCAAACCCAGGGCTTAACGCGGCGGCAAATCGTCGCGGTATTTATGGTGCAGGGCGCCAGCGCCGGTATTATCGGCGCGCTGCTCGGTACGCTGCTGGGCGTGCTGCTGGCCAGCCAGCTCAACAATTTAATGCCGGTGATCGGCCTGTTCCTTGATGGCGCCGCGCTGCCGGTGGATATCAATGTCTGGCAGGTAATCACCATTGCGCTGGTCTCGATGGCCGTGGCGCTGCTGTCTACCCTCTATCCGTCATGGCGCGCTGCCGCCGTTCAACCCGCTGAGGCTTTACGTTATGAGTAATACCCCTTTGTTGCAGTGTCGTGACCTGTGCAAACGCTATCAGGAAGGCAGCGTGCAGACCGATGTGCTGCGCAATGTGGCTTTTAGCCTGCAGCCGGGCGAACTGACGGCCATCGTCGGTAGCTCCGGCTCCGGCAAAAGTACCTTACTGCACCTGCTGGGCGGGCTGGATGCACCGACCTCCGGTGACGTGGTGTTTGACGGGAAATCGCTCAACGCCATGTCGTCGGCGGCCAAAGCAGAGCTGCGCAACCGGGAACTCGGCTTCATTTATCAGTTTCACCATTTGCTGCCGGACTTCAGCGCGCTGGAGAACGTAGCGATGCCGCTGTTGATTGGCAAAACCGGCAAAGCCGAAGCGGAAGCGCGCGCACGCGAGATGCTGGCGGCGGTTGGCCTGGAAAAGCGCGCGGCGCACCGGCCTTCTGAGCTGTCGGGCGGTGAACGTCAGCGCGTGGCGATTGCCAGGGCGCTGGTGAACCGGCCGCGGCTGGTGATGGCCGATGAGCCTACCGGTAACCTCGATGCGCGCAACGCGGACGCCATTTTTGAACTGCTCGGCGAACTCAACGTGCAGCAGGGCACCGCGTTTCTGGTGGTGACGCACGACCTCAACCTGGCGAAGCGCCTGAGCCGGCAGATGGAAATGCGCGACGGCCAGCTGAGCGATCACCTGACGCTGGGAGCGATCTGATGGCGTCCTCTTTATCCCTGCTGCTCGGGCTGCGCTTCAGCCGCGGCCGGCGGCGCGGCGGCATGGTGTCGCTGATCTCCATCATCTCGACCATCGGCATTGCGCTTGGCGTGGCGGTGCTGATCATCGGGCTGAGCGCGATGAACGGTTTCGAGCGGGAGCTCAACAACCGTATTCTGGCCGTGGTGCCGCACGGCGAAATTGAGGCGGTTAACCAGCCCTTTCGCAACTGGCAGCCGATGATTGCGCCCATCGAACAGGTGCCGGGCATCGCCGCAGCGGCGCCTTACGTTAACTTTACCGGATTGATTGAGAGCGGTGCGAAGCTGCAGGCGCTGCAGGTGAAGGGCGTTGATCCGCAGCAGGAGCCGCGCCTTAGCGCGCTGCCGCATTTTGTCAGCGGTGATGCCTGGTCGCAGTTCAGCGCCGGCAAGCAGCAGATCATTCTGGGCGGAGGCATCGCCAGATCGCTCAACGTGAAGCAGGGCGACTGGATCACCATCATGATCCCGAATAATGATGGCGAGAACAAACTGCTGCAGCCAAAACGCATTCGTCTGCAGGTGAGCGGTATTCTGCAGCTGAGCGGCATGCTGGATCACAGTCTGGCGCTGGTGCCGCTGGCCGATGCGCAAAAATATCTGGATTTGGGTGACAGCGTCAGCGGCATTGCGCTGAAGATGAGCGATCCGTTCCAGGCACAGAAGCTGGTGCGCGATGCCGGCGAAGCCACGCACTCCTATGTCACCATCCGCAGCTGGATTGGCACTTACGGCTACATGTATCGTGATATCCAGATGATTCGCGCCATTATGTATCTGGCGATGGTGCTGGTGATCGGCGTGGCCTGCTTTAATATCGTGTCGACGCTGGTGATGGCGGTGAAGGACAAGAGCAGCGATATCGCCGTGCTGCGCACGCTGGGCGCGAAAGACGGCCTGATTCGTGCCATCTTTATCTGGTATGGCCTGCTGGCCGGGCTGCTGGGCAGCGTCAGCGGTGTGGTGGTTGGCGTGCTGGTGGCGCTCAATCTGACGCCGGTAATGCGCGTAGTGGAGCAACTTACCGGACATCAGCTGCTGGCGGGCGATATCTACTTTATCGACTTTCTGCCGTCCGAGCTGCACTGGCTGGATGTGGCCATCGTGCTGGCAACGGCGATTGGCCTGAGCCTGATTGCCAGCTGGTATCCGGCGCGGCGCGCCAGCCGCATCGATCCTGCCCGCGTGCTGAGCGGTCAGTAAAAACAAAACACGCAGCCGCCTTCGCGGCTGCGCACATTTTCAGCGTCTGCGGCATGCAGCCGTCATACCCAGCCGCTATTATCGGGTCTGAGTAACCCGGAAAACACCCGCAGCGCGGCGTTCAGCGCCGCAGATTAAGGAGCCTTTATGCGCCAACCGCGCCGCCGCCTTCGACTCGCCCGCTACAAAAAGAACCGCCGCAAAGTGCATCAGCGCTTTCGCCAGCGCATCTTTGAGCGCGATCGTCAGGTTGAACTTGCCGCCCATCCACAGCCGCACGTGGTGGTGCTGACCGGTGCCGGAATTTCGGCAGAATCCGGCATTCGCACGTTCCGCGCGGAAGATGGCCTGTGGGAAGAGCATCGCGTGGAAGATGTGGCGACGCCCGAAGGCTTTCGCCGCGATCCGGCGCTGGTGCAGGGCTTCTACAATGCGCGCCGGCGTCAGCTGCAGCAGCCAGAAATCCAGCCTAACGCGGCGCACAAAGCGCTTGCCGAACTGGAGCAGGTGCTGGGCGATAATTTCCTGCTGGTTACGCAGAATATCGATAACCTGCACGAGCGCGCCGGCAGCCAGCGCGTGCTGCATATGCACGGTGAGTTACTGAAGGTGCGCTGTGAGCACAGCGGTCAGGTGCTGGCGTGGACAGAGGACGTCGGTCCGGACGATCGCTGTACCTGCTGCCAGTTCCCGTCGCGGCTGCGTCCGCACGTGGTGTGGTTTGGTGAAATGCCGCTCGGCATGGAGGAGATTTATCAGGCGCTGGAACAGGCCGATCTGTTTATCGCCATTGGCACCTCAGGCCACGTCTACCCGGCGGCAGGCTTTGTACATGAAGCGAAACTGCAGGGTGCGCATACCGTGGAGCTGAATCTGGCCCCCAGTCAGGTCGGTAACGAATTCGCTGAAGCGCATTACGGCTTAGCCAGCGAAGTGGTGCCCGAATTCGTGCATACTTTTTTGCGCGGCTTGTATAAATAGTCAGCGTACTGCGCGTTTCCCCTCATCCCGGCCTTCTCCCGGCGGGAGAAGGGGAAAAACGCGCCCGACTGAAACTCAGGCTGAATCCAGTACGGTCTTTCCCACAGGCCGAATCCAGCACGAATGAACCCTCTCCCACAGGCTGAACCCGGCACGCATGAACCCTCTCCCTCTGGGAGAGGGCAGGGTGAGGGCCAGGCCGCACAACCTCCACCTCAGAACCTCACCGTCCCGCTTTCAGCTTCTGGAACAGCGTTTCGTACTGCACGCTGGCGGCACCGACATCGTTCTGCCACTCACCGTTTTGGATCACTTCAGCCGGCGGATAGAGTGACGGATCGCTGGCCACGTCGGGCGGCAGCAGCTTTCTTGCCGCCAGGTTGGGCGTCGGATAACCGATGGTTTCCGACACTTTAGCCGCCACATCCGGGCGCAGCAGGAAGTTAATCAGCTTCAGCGCGCCCGCTTTATTTTTCGCATTCGCCGGGATCGCCAGGTTATCCATCCAGAAAATCCCGCCCTCTTTCGGCCAGATAATCTGCAGCGGCGTGCCAGCCTGGCGCGCCACCCAGGCGGAGCCATTCCAGATCATGCCGACGTTGACTTCGCCTTCCATAAACGGATTACCGGGATTATCCGAGTTGAACGCCAGTACGTTTGGCATCAGCTTTTTCAGCTCTTCATAGGCGGCTTCAATCTGTTTTGGATCCTGCGTATTACCGGAGTAGCCGAGCTTGCGCAGCGCCATCTGGAACACTTCACGCGCGTCATCGGTCAGCAGCAGGCTCTGCTTATACTGAGGTTTCCACAGATCGGCCCATTGGGTCAGGGTTTTTGGATCCACCTCGTCGGTATTCACGCCAATGGCGGTTGCGCCCCAGATATAGGGAATGGAATAGTCGTTGTTCGGATCAAACGGCTTGTTCAGCAGGTCAGGATCGAGGTTGCGGAAGTTGCTCAGCTGTGACTTGTCGATCTTCTGCAGCATGCCCTCGTTGCGCATTTTGGCGATGAAGTAGGTCGACGGCACCACCAGATCGTAAGCGCCTGCTTTCCAGGTTTTCAGCTTGGCGTACATGCTTTCATTGGATTCATAGGTGGAATAAATCACTTTGATGCCGGTCTCTTTGGTGAACTGCTCCAGCAGTCCGGGTGGCACATATTCGGTCCAGTTATAGAAGTAAAGCGTGTTGTTGTCATCCGCCTGAGCGCTTTGCATACCCAGTGCCAGCGCCCCAGCCGCCAGCCAGTGAGACCACTTTTTCATCGGTTATCCTCTATTTGGTTTTATCACGCAGCAACAGCTGACTGACTGCCACCAGCAGCAGCGACAGCAGCATCAAAATGGTAGCCAGCGCGTTCACCTCCGGCGACACGCCCACTTTCACCATGGAATAAATTTTCAGCGGCAAAATTTCGAAACCGGGACCGGTGACAAATGACGACACCACCACATCATCCATCGACAGGGTGAAACTCAGCAGCCAGCCCGCGGCTACTGCCGGCAGCGCCAGCGGCAGCAAAATCTTGCGCAGAATAGTCATTTCGCTGGCGCCGAGATCTTTTGCCGCCTCCAGCATGCGCACGTCAAAGCCTTTCAGGCGCGAATAGACGGTAATCACCACAAATGGCAGGCAGAAAGTGATGTGGGAAAACAGCAGCGACCAGAAGCCGAGCGAAATCCCCAGCAGCATAAACAGCACCAGCAGCGAAATCGCCATTACGATATCCGGCGACATCATCACCACAAATAGCATACCGCTGACAAACGGCTTGCCGCGAAAACGGTAGCGGTACAGCGCCACGGCGGTGAGCGAGCCGATCAGCGTCGCGCAACTGGCCGACAGCACGCCCATGATCAGCGAATGCTGCGCCGCCTGAATCAGGCTGTCGTTATTGACCAGCAGGCGATACCACTGGGTGCTGAAGCCCTGCCAGTTGATGCCGAAGCGCGAGGCATTGAAGGAGTTGACGATCAGGATGATGATCGGAATGTAGAACCAGGCATAAATCACGGCCATGAAGCCGTAGCGTAATCCGCGCGCCATCATTGCAACGCCGCCTTGTGATTCAGCAGACGCGCTGCGCGCCAGTAAACCAGCAGCATCAGCCCCATCAGCAGCGTCATGACAATGCTGGTGGCGGCACCAAACGGCCAGTCACGAATATTGAGGAACTGGCTTTTGATTACGTTACCGATCAACAGGTTCTTTGCTCCGCCCATTAAATCCGCTACGTAGAACAACCCCATCGCCGGGATAAATACCAGTAGCGCGCCGGCAACGATACCGGGCAGGGTCAGCGGCAAAATGATACGGATGAAGGTCTGTAGCCTGCTGGCACCAAGATCGCGCGCCGCTTCCAGGCAGGATTTGTCCAGCTTCTCAAGGCTGGAGTAGAGCGGCAGTACCATAAATGGCAGCAGAATATAGATCAGTCCGAGGATCACCGCTTCCGGGGTAAACATGATGCGAAACGGCTTGTCGATGACGCCGAGCCACAGCAGAAATTCATTGAGCCAGCCGCGCGTGCTGAGAAAAATTTTCAGACCATAAATGCGGATCAGCGAGTTGGTCCAGAAGGGCACAATCAGCAGAAACAGCATCAGCGGACGCAGACGCGCCGGCAGTCTGGTCAGGCACCAGGCAAAAGGGTAGCCGAGCAGCAGGCAGCACAGCGTGGCGATGCAGGCCATGTTGAGCGAGTGCAGCAGCACGTCGGCATACAGCGGATCGAGGAGCCGGCCATAGTTGTTCAGGGTGAACACCATGCTGACAAAGTGCGCGTCGTCGCGCGTCAGAAAGCTGGTGACGAAGATCATCAGATTCGGCAGCAACACAAACAGCGTCAGCCAGCCGACGATCAGTGCCACAATGGCTTTCTGCAGACGATTACGCATCCGTTTCATACGGCAGCACCACCTCCCAGTTTGGCACCCAGCTGACCGCCATTTTCTGGTTCAGCGAGTGGTCAAAATCCGGATCGTCCTCATTAAAGAACTCGCTGACGGTGAGCAGCTTGCCGTTCTCCAGTTCGACGGTGGATTCCAGCGTCATGCCTTTATAGTTGCGTTCGCGCACATAGCCGATCAGGTTTTCGCTGCGGCTGTCGTGATCAATCTCCTCGACGCGCAAATCTTCCGGTCGCAGCAGTACATGCAGCCGATCGCCGGGTTTGACCGGGAACGGGCAGTGAATATCACACTCGCGGCCTTCGACGCGAGCGCGTACCTGCGGCGCGTGCGCGCTGCCGATCACTTCCGCATCAAACACATTGATTTCGCCAATGAAGCGCGCCACAAACAGGTTAGCGGGCTCTTCGTAGATCTCGCGCGGCGTGCCGTCCTGCTCAATACGCCCGTCGCGCATCACCACGATGCGATCGGACATGGTCAGCGCTTCTTCCTGATCGTGCGTGACAAACACAAACGTGATGCCCAGCTTGCGCTGCAGCGCTTTCAGCTCGTTTTGCATCTGGCGGCGCAGTTTGTAATCCAGCGCGGAGAGCGACTCATCAAGCAGCAGCACTTTGGGCCGGTTGACCACCGCCCGCGCAATCGCCACGCGCTGCTGCTGGCCGCCGGAGAGCTGGTGCGGCCGGCGCGCGGCAAAGCTTTCCAGCTGCACCATCGCCAGCGCCTCGTTGACGCGCTGCGTCAGCTCTGCCGCCGGGGTTTTCTGCATGCGCAGGCCAAACGCGACGTTTTCAAACACCGACATGTGCGGAAACAGCGCGTAGCTCTGAAACACGGTATTGATATGGCGATGCTCGGCGGGCGTTTCAGTGATGTCGCTCTCATCCAGATGGATACGTCCGCTGTCGGCGTTTTCCAGCCCGGCGATCAGGCGCAGAATCGTGGTCTTACCGCAGCCGGAGGGGCCAAGCAGGGTGATAAATTCGCCATGACCGATGGTCAGGTCGAAATCCGGGATGATGGTTTTGCCATCGAAAGCTTTACTGATGCCAGAAAGCGTAACCAGCGCCTGTTGCGCGCGTGTTTGCGTCATTATAGTCACTCAGTCTGATGAGAATCAGGTTACAGCATAGCCGCCGGCGACAGCTTGCCGTGATGAAGGGCGCGATAATACCTGAAAAATGCGCCATTGCCATGTTCAGACACGGAATAACCTTGAAAAGTCTGCAAATTGCTGGAGTATGCTCACCGGGCCAGCCGGACGGGTGGCTGGCAGGGCGAATTTCAGCGCACGATTGGGCTGAGAGGGCTAACCTGAAGGATAATGATTTGACGCAACATGGCGATAATCAGGCCCCATGATAATAATGCAGGTTCTTTAGAGGGATGACAGATGGATCAATTACTTGAGCGTTTTCTCAGTTATGTGGCAGTAGAAACCCAGGCAAAACCTCAGGCGCGGCAGGTGCCGAGCAGCGAAGGGCAGTGGACGCTGGCGCGTCAGTTACAGGAAGAGCTTATTGCGCTGGGTTTTGTGGACGTCACCTTAAGCGATCATTGCTGTGTGATGGGTACCCTGCCGGCAAACGTCGACTGGCCGACGCCGGTGATCGGTTTTATTTCCCACATGGATACCTCGCCGGATTTCACCGCGAAAAATGTCAATCCGCAGATCATTGAAAACTATCGTGGCGGTGACATCGCGCTGGGCAATGGGGATGAAGTGCTCTCGCCGGTGATGTTCCCGGTGCTGCACAAGCTGACCGGGCATACGCTGATCACCACCGACGGTAAAACGCTGCTGGGCGCTGATGATAAAGCCGGTATCGCTGAGATCATGACGGCAATGGCCGAGCTGGCCAAAGGGGATGTGCCGCACGGCGCCATTCGCGTGGCCTTTACTCCGGATGAAGAGATAGGTCGCGGCACGTCGCACTTCGACGTTGAAGGATTCGCGGCTGACTGGGCTTATACCGTTGACGGCAGCGATCTCGGCGAGTTTGAGTTCGAAAACTTTAATGCCGCGACGGCGCTGGTCAAAATCACCGGCAACAACGTGCATCCCGGCAGTGCGAAAAACGTGATGGTGAATGCGCTGGACCTGGCAATGCGCTTCCACGCCGAGCTGCCTGCCAAAGAGAAGCCGCAGTTTACCGACGGCTATGAAGGCTTTTTCCACCTGCACACTATTAAGGGATCGGTAGAGCACGCCGAGCTGATGTACCTGATTCGCGATTTTGATGCCGACAGCTACGAACAGCGTAAGCAGCTGCTGCAGGAGATTGGCCGCCGCGTCAGTAAAGGCCTGCAGGCTGAGTGCTCCATCAAGGTGGAGATCAGCGACAGCTATCGCAATATGCGGGAGAAGGTGGAACCGCATCCGCACATCATTGAGCTGGCGCTGCAGGCGATGCGCGACTGCGGTATCGAACCGAACGTGAAGCCCATTCGCGGCGGCACGGACGGATCGGCGCTGTCATGGAAAGGACTGCCGTGTCCGAATCTGTTTACCGGCGGCTACAACTATCACGGCAAGCATGAGTTTGCGTCGCTGAATGTGATGGCGAAGTCGGTTGAGGTGATCGTGCGCCTGGCCGCGCTCGCGGCGGAGAAGAAGTAAGGGCGGATAGGGGCTGAGCGGGGCTTGCCCTCACCCTAACCCTCTCCCGCTCGCGGGAGAGGGAACCGATCAAGCGGGTATCAGGCTTTGTTTATTGCCTTAATCACTGCTTTACCCATCTTGTCGCAAGGCGAGCACGGTTTTCTCCCTCTCCCGCGGGCGGGAGAGGGGACCGATCGAGCGAGAATCAGGCTCTTTATTTGCCCATGCCGTCGCCGGCGCTTTACTGCAATCGTCGCGCGGTTTTCTCCCTCTCCCGCGGGCGGGAGAGGGCCGGGGTGAGGGAAACGGGCGCAGAGGACCTGATCAACTCAATCAGCAAAAAACCAGTACCCGCTGTTCACCAGTGCCGCCAGCTGAGCCAGCAGCGAAGGATCGTCCAGCGCATCGCCGAAATCTTCCAGCGTCAATACGTGTTTGTGTGCCAGTGCAGCCAGTACCGACGGATGTGCGCACTCGACGCGCTCACCGTTGACGTACACCGCGTCGCCCAGCGTCAGCACGCGCAGGCCGCCGAGGCGCGTCAGCGCATCACCCTGCTGCAGCGCGTCATAAATCTCATCCGGCTGATACGGCGGTTCCGGCGGTGCCACATCCAGCTCGTGACGCGACTGGGAAATAAATTCGCCAAACCACTGGTTGAACTGCTCCGGCTGATTAATCACATCCAGCATCACCTTGCGGATCCCTTCCACTTCCGACGGCAGAATCTGCGAAGGACAATCGCGCGCCGGCACATCCGGATCGCTGAAGCGGTAGCTGCCCAGTTCATGCGCCAGCATGTAATCCGCAAAGCCGCTGATCAACTCGCGTCCGTTGGGCGCGCGGAAGCCGACTGAATAGTTGAGCGAGTTCTCCAGCGAGTAGCCTTCATGCGGGAAACCCGGTGGAATATAAAGAATGTCGCCCGGTTCCAGCTCTTCATCGATGATGGCGTCGAACGGTTCAACCTGCAGCAGGTCCGGATGCGGGCAGTGCTGTTTCATCGGCACTTTTTCGCCCACGCGCCAGCGACGGCGGCCAGTGCCCTGAATAATAAACACGTCGTATTGATCAAAGTGCGGGCCAACGCCGCCGCCCGGTGTGGCGAACGAGATCATCAGGTCGTCGATACGCCAGTCGGGCAGAAAGCGGAACGGGCGCATCAGCGCAGCAGAAGGTTCATGCCAGTGGTTCACCGCCTGGACCAGCAGCGACCAGTTGCTTTCACCCAGGTGATCGTAGCTTTCAAACGGACCATGGCTGACCTGCCACTTGCCGTTGTTGTGGCTGACGAGGCGGCTGTCCACCTCGTTTTCCATTGCCAGACCGGCCAGCTCATCCGGAGAAATCGGATCAATGAAGTTTTTGAAACCCCGTTTCAGCACCACCGGGCGTTTTTGCCAGTAGCGCTGAATAAAGTCGGGCCAGTTGATGTCGAGCTGATAGTCCATGCGAGGATTCCGGTTAGGGCCATAATTGCTGCCAAGTATAACAGCCCGCGCCCGGTTCTACTCGCGGTGATGTTCAACTTCCTGCCGCTGAAAAATCACCTCCATGCGTGCGCCGCCGAGCGGGCTGGTCGTGGCGATTACCTGACCGGCATACTGCTCGAGAATATCGCGCACTACTGCCAGTCCCAGTCCCTGACCGGGACGCAGCGTGTCGGCACGCTGGCCGCGCACAAAGATCAGATCGCGCTTGCTTTCGGGAATACCGGGGCCGTCGTCGTCAATGAACAGATGCAGCGCGTTTTCCGTCTGGCGCGCGCTGACCTCAATAAATTCGAGGCAGTATTTGCAGGCGTTATCCAGCACGTTGCCCAGCACTTCCATAAAGTCATTTTGATCGCCGATAAAGGTCAGCTCCGGCGAAATATCCAGCGTGATCTCAACGCCCTTGCGCTGATACACCTTATTGAGCGCGGAACACAGGCTATCCAGCAGGGCCGAGACCGAGTGCAGATCGCGCTGTAGCGGGTTGTGATCCGCCTGCATGCTGGCGCGATGCAGGTAGTAGCCAATCTGCTGCGAGATGCGGCTGATCTGCTCGAGCATGACCGGCTCAGCCTGTTCGATGGTCAGCTCTTTGCCACCGCGCAGCGAGCGCAGCGTGCTTTGTAGCACCGCCAGCGGCGTTTTCAGGCTGTGCGTCAAATCCGACAGCGTGGTGCGATAGCGCGTGTAACGCTGCCGTTCGTTGGTGAGCAACAGATTGAGGTTGCGCACCAGGCTGCGCAGCTCCTGCGGGGGGTTGTCATCGAGATTTTCCCGGTGACCGGTTTCCAGCTCGCGCACCTGCGAAGTCAGGTGACCAATCGGACGCAGACTCCAGTGTGCCGCCAGCCACAGCAGCGGAATCACCAGCAGCAGATTGGCTGCCAGCACATAGCTGAACCACGACCACACCACGTCTGAGTGCTGCAGCTCCTGCGGGATTGAGTCCACCACCACAATGGTCAGCGCCGGCAGATTGGTGGTGGCGTCGTAGCGGTTAACCGCCACCGAGTGGGTGAAGGTGTCGTTGCTGTCACTGTCCAGCGCGTGCAGCCGCTGCTGTGCCTGCGGATTGTTACCCATCGCCGCCATACTGGTGCGATTGCTGGTATCGATCTCGTAAAAGTCTGGCTTCATCAGCCAGTCGCGGCGAATGTTTTTGCGGATTTCCGGCACGTCACGCTGCTGCCACAGCAGCTTACCGCGCTCGTCATAGATGAACACCAGCGTCGGGAAATTGAGCGTCATGCGTTCCGGCTGGGCGATGGTGAGCTTGTTGTCTTTCCACTGCGCGAGGGTAAAGAACAGATTGCTCTCGCCGCGCATCACGCGATAGGTATTTTTATCAAAGCTGACGACGTAGCCAATGACCGCCACCATGCCATACGACAGCGACAAAAACAGCACGATCGCCGCCGTCGCCAGCAGGAAACGCGCGCGTAAGGAGAAAGGGCGCTGACGACGGAGCAGCTTCATAAATCAGAGATCAAAGCGGTATCCCTGGCCACGCACGGTGTTGATCACTTCGGTCGGGTGCAGCGCGAGAATTTTTTTACGCAGCCGCCCCATCAGTACATCAATGGTGTGGCTTTCGCGCAGTTCCGCATCGGGATACAGCTGCAGCATCAGCGAGTCTTTGCTGACCACTTTACCGGCATTGCGGATCAGCGTTTCAACAATGGTGTACTCAAACGCGGTCAGCTTGACCGGCGCGTCATTCACCGTAAGCTCGCGGCGCGACAGGTCAACCTGGAACGGCGGCATGGAGATAATTTGCGAGGCGTGCCCGCTGTTGCGGCGCATCAGCGCCTGTAAGCGGGCGGCGACCTCTTCAATGTGGAACGGCTTGGTCACGTAGTCATCGGCACCGGCTTCCAGCGCTTCAACTTTCGCCTGCCAGCCTTCGCGCGCGGTCAGCACCAGAATCGGCTGACGAATGGCATCGCCACGCCAGCGGCGAATCAGCGACATGCCGTCTTCGTCGGGCAGGCCGAGATCGACCAGCGCGATATCGGGAATGTGTTCCTGCAGGAAATAGTCGGCTTCTTTGGCGTCTTCGGCGGCATCCACCTGATGACCCATGTCACGTAACTGGACTGCGAGGTGATGGCGCAGCAGGGCATTATCTTCCACAACCAGAACACGCATAGAATTTCCTTACCTTCAACTCAGTGATGATGGCGAAAAGTATACGCTACGCCAGCTAAACCGCAGATTAACACTCCGCTGTGATGCACTGGCAGGGGAACCTCAGCCACCACGTGACGTGCGTGACTGAGGTAACACCAACTTGCCATAGCCTGAGTTTTCAGAGCAAGGAATTACTTCAGGTCGTCAACCATCTGAATCGCGCGGCCGAGATAGTTGGCTGGCGTCATCTGCTTCAGGCGCACTTTCTCTGCTTCCGGCAGCTCAAGGCTGTCGATAAATGCCTGCATACCGGCTGCGTCCACGCGCTTGCCGCGCGTCAGCTCTTTCAGCTTCTCATACGGCTTTTCAATGCCGTAGCGGCGCATCACGGTCTGGATCGGCTCAGCCAGGACTTCCCAGTTGTGATCCAGCTCATCCAGCAGGCGATCGCGGTTCACTTCCAGCTTGGAGATACCTTTCAGCGTGGCCTGATAGGCGATCAAGGCATAGCCGACGCCGACGCCGAGGTTACGCAGCACGGTAGAATCGGTCAGATCGCGCTGCCAGCGTGATACCGGCAGTTTGCTGGCCAGGTGCTGCATCACCGCGTTGGCCAGCCCCAGATTCCCTTCGGAGTTTTCGAAGTCGATAGGGTTAACCTTGTGCGGCATGGTTGAAGAGCCAATTTCGCCAGCAATGGTTTTCTGTTTGAAATGGTTCAGGGCGATGTAACCCCAGATGTCGCGGTCAAAATCAATCAGGATGGTATTGAAGCGCGCGATGCAGTCGAACAGCTCGGCGATGTAATCATGCGGCTCGATCTGCGTGGTGTACGGGTTCCAGCTGATACCCAGCGAGGTCACAAACTGCTCGCTCAGCTGATGCCAGTCCACTTCCGGATACGCGGCGATGTGCGCATTGTAGTTGCCCACCGCGCCGTTGATTTTGCCCAGCACTTCCACCTTGCTCAGCTGACGCAGCTGACGTTCCATGCGGTAGGCCACGTTGGCCATCTCTTTGCCCATGGTGGAGGGCGTTGCCGGCTGACCGTGGGTGCGCGACAGCAGCGGAATGTCGCGATACTCCTGCGCCAGGCCCTTCACGGCGGTGATGATCTGGTTCCAGAACGGCACGATCACGTCGCGGCGTGCGGTTTCCAGCATCAGCGCGTGTGACAGGTTATTGATATCTTCGGAGGTGCAGGCGAAATGGATAAACTCAGACACCGCGTGCAGCGCCGGCACGTTCGCTACTTTCTCTTTCAGAAAGTACTCGACGGCTTTCACGTCATGGTTGGTGGTGCGCTCAATGGTTTTGATGCGCGCCGCATCTTCTTCGCTGAAACCGGCGACAATTGCATCAAGGAAAGCGTTTGCGTCGGCATCAAATGCAGGAACTTCCTTGATCTCTGCGGTCGCGGCCAGTTTCTGTAACCAGCGAACTTCAACCTCAACGCGGAATTTCAGCAAACCGAACTCGCTGAAAATCGCACGCAGCGGGCTGACTTTATCGCCGTAACGACCATCGACAGGTGAGACGGCGGTCAGAGAGGATAATTCCATCAGTGCAACTCCTGAATCGTTAACAATATAGGGCAGGGCGGCGCTTAATACGCCGGACCCAGCCGGGATAAAAGGGTTTTCGCTTCGCGCAGCAGACGCTGGCGCGCAAACATCAGCTGCAGACGACCGCCGCCGACCTGCTGCCACAGCACCGCCGCGCGGATACCGGCCAGCAGCGCAGCGCGAACTTTGCTCTGCACCTGCGAATTCTGCAGCACCTGCGGTGAGCCGGTCACCTGAATGCGCGGGCCGAGCGGGCTAATCACATCAACGTAAATGCCGGCCATGGCGCTGGTAATGGTGTCTGATTCCAGTTCGTAATGCGCCAGCTGACGATCAAGCTGGCCGATGCGCTGCGCCAGGGTGTTTAGCGCGGTTTTGTTACCGTGCAGTTTACGCTCCAGCACCATCAGGCTCAGGGTATAACGCGTCAAATCGGCGCTGGCACCCTGCCGGCTGCCGCTGTTCAGCACCGCCATCAGCGCTTCCAGCCCGGGGCGCAGATTGGCTTCATCATTGCCAAACACCGCCAGCGTTGAACCTGGGTTCAAATCCAGCAGGCTGCGCAGCGACACCTGCAGCGCCGCGTTGTTGCAGTTCCCCTGGTGTGCCAGCTGCTGCACCAGATGGGCTGCCTGGCAAACGCCGGCCAGCGCCAGCGTTATCTCATAATAGTTTTTAGCCACGCTTCACTCCTGTAGACGCGTCGGCAGTGCCGACTCAGGCCTCTGTCAGCGGCAGGCGCTGTTCAATAATACCGCCACCAAGGCACACGTCACCGAGGTAAAATACCGCGGACTGGCCCGGGGTGACGGCCGCGACCGGCTCATCGAAACGCACTTCAATGCGATCGTCGCCGTGCGGAATGATCTCGCAGGGAATGTCGCTCTGACGATAGCGGGTTTTCACCGTGCAGCGCAGCGCTGCGGTCACCGGCTGGCGATCGACCCAGTGCAGCTGCTGTGCTATCAGGCCCACCGACATCAGGCGCGGATGATCGCCGCCCTGTGCGACAATCAGCGTATTGCGCGCGACATCTTTGTCGACCACATACCACGGTTCGTCGTTGCTCTCTTTGCGTCCGCCGATGCCCAGCCCTTTACGCTGACCCAGGGTGTGATACATCAGCCCCTGGTGTTCACCGACCACTTCGCCGTCAACGGTTTCGATGACGCCCGGCTGGGCCGGCAGGTAACGACCCAGGAAGTCGCGGAATTTACGCTCGCCGATAAAGCAAATACCGGTGGAGTCTTTTTTCTTCGCTGTAATCAGATCGAGCTGTTCGGCAATGCGGCGCACCTCAGGCTTCTCCAGTTCGCCGACCGGGAACAGGCTCTGTGCAATCTGCTGGTGGCTGAGCGTGTAGAGGAAATAGCTCTGATCTTTATTGCCGTCGAGACCGCGCAGCAGCTGGCTGGTGCCATCGACATCGGCACGGCGCACATAGTGGCCGGTGGCAATGTAGTCTGCGCCGAGATCGTCTGCAGCGAATTCGAGAAACGCTTTGAACTTAATCTCTTTGTTACACAGAATATCCGGGTTCGGCGTGCGTCCGGCCTTGTACTCTTCCAGAAAGTGCTCGAATACGTTGTCCCAGTACTCAGCGGCGAAATTGATTTTGTGCAGTTTGATGCCGAGCTTGTCACACACGGCCTGTGCGTCAGCCAGATCGTCAGCGGCGGTGCAATACTCCTCGCCATCGTCTTCCTCCCAGTTCTTCATGAACAGGCCTTCAACCTGATAGCCCTGCTGCTGCAGTAACCAGGCGGAAACGGAAGAATCGACGCCGCCGGACATCCCGACGATCACTTTTTTCTGGCTGTTGTCAGACATGACGCACTCTTGATTACGATAAAAACAGGCGGCGCATTCTATCACGCGGAAGCGTTGTGCGCACCCTCATGAAACGGCCACTGATACGGGGCTATCAGCTGCAGCGGATAGCGGGCCCCCTGCTGCCACAGCCGCACGCTTTCGGCCACCAGCGGCGAACGCAGCGTCTCTGCGCTGAGAATCTGCGCGGGCGACAGCCACCAGCAGCAGTCAATATCGCTGTCGTGTGGCGTGGTGGTCACGGGGGCAGGCAGATCGAGGCCAAACAGAAAACGCACAAAAGGTGTATGGTCCGGGGCGATCCACTGCTGCACGCCGAGAAAATAGTCGGGCTGCGCGCTGATGCCGGTCTCTTCGTACAGCTCACGTTGCGCGGCTTCCAGCAGCGTTTCATCGGCCTCAAGATGACCGGCCGGCTGATTCCAGGTAATGCGGCCGTCGACGCGCTCTTCCACCACCAGTAATTTGCCCTGCGCGTGCACCATACAGGCGACGGTTACATGAGGTTTAAACATCGTTCCTCCCAAATAGTTAACCTGACGTTATCGAAATGTATAACCTACGTCCGGTCGCTGATGTCGCGCCATTCGCCCGGTGCCAAATCCTGCAGCTGGTAATCACCCATGGCAAAACGGATCAGGCGTAACGTTGGAAAGCCAATGTGCGCCGTCATCCTTCGGACCTGGCGATTGCGCCCTTCATACAGCGTGATTTTCAGCCAGCAGGTGGGGATAGCTTTGCGCTCGCGAATCGGCGGGGTGCGCGGCCACAGCCACGCGGGTTCAGGCACCACTTCTGCGCCCGCCGGCAACGCTGGACCATCGTTGAGGGTGATGCCACTGCGCAGGCGGGATAAATCTGATTCCTGCGGCACGCCTTCCACCTGAACGTAATAGATTTTGCCGGTGCGCTTGCCCGGCTGCGTCAGCTGCGCCTGCAATGCGCCATCGTTGGTCAGAATCATCAACCCTTCGCTGTCGCGGTCGAGACGGCCTGCGGCATACACCTCGCTCACCGGCACAAAATCTTTCAGCGTGCGGCGGCCAGCCTCATCGCTGAACTGCGGCAGAACATCGAAAGGTTTGTTAAAGAGTATGACGCGACGCGGACCTTTTGGCCGCGTGTCACGCCGCGCGGGCTGGCGCGCCGGGGCAGCAGGGCGCTTATGCTGGTGAATTCGTTGAGAAGTTTTTCGCATGGGCTTTGCAGTTGGTAACAATCGGCGCATTATAGCGCGAAACTGCGGTGATTGGCGTGGCGGAAATATTCAAGTAGTATTGACGCGCATCTTACAAATCATTAACAAAAAATCGCTCGAAGGAGAGGTTAATGGAAAGCAAAGTAGTTGTTCCGGCGGAAGGTCAAAAAATCACCCTGGATCAGGGCAAACTGAATGTCCCGAATAACCCGATCATCCCCTACATTGAAGGTGACGGTATTGGGGTTGACGTTTCCCCGGTGATGCTGAAAGTGGTTGATGCCGCTGTGAAGAAAGCCTACAACGGCGAGCGAAAAATTTCCTGGATGGAAATTTACACCGGCGAAAAATCCGTCGAACTCTATGGCCAGGATGTCTGGCTGCCGCAGGAAACCCTCGATTTAATCAAAGAGTACCGCGTAGCCATTAAAGGCCCACTGACTACCCCGGTAGGTGGCGGTATTCGTTCCCTGAACGTGGCACTGCGCCAGGAACTGGATCTGTACGTGTGTCTGCGTCCGGTACGTTACTACAAAGGCACGCCAAGCCCGGTTAAACGTCCTGAAGATACCGACATGGTGATCTTCCGCGAAAACTCCGAAGATATCTATGCCGGTATCGAGTGGAAAGCCGGTACGCCGGAAGCGGACAAAGTGATCAAATTCCTGCGTGAAGAGATGGGCGTGAAGAAAATTCGCTTCCCGCAGCAGTGTGGTATTGGCGTGAAGCCGTGTTCAGAAGAGGGCACGAAACGTCTGGTGCGTGCCGCGGTTGAATACACCATCACCAATGACCGTGATTCCCTGACGCTGGTGCACAAAGGCAACATCATGAAGTTCACCGAAGGCTCTTTCAAAGACTGGGGCTACCAGCTGGTGAAAGAAGAGTTCGGCGGCGAGCTGATCGATGGCGGTCCGTGGATGAAGTTCAAAAACCCGAACACCGGTAAAGAGATCATCGTTAAAGATGTGATCGCCGACGCCTTCCTGCAGCAGATCCTGCTGCGTCCAGCCGAGTATGACGTTATCGCCTGTATGAACCTGAACGGTGACTACATTTCTGATGCCCTGGCGGCACAGGTAGGCGGTATTGGTATCGCACCGGGTGCCAACATCGGTGACGAGTGCGCACTGTTCGAAGCTACCCACGGTACGGCACCGAAATATGCCGGCCAGGATAAAGT
Source organism: Pantoea dispersa (assembly GCF_019890955.1). Lineage (NCBI taxonomy): Bacteria > Pseudomonadati > Pseudomonadota > Gammaproteobacteria > Enterobacterales > Erwiniaceae > Pantoea > Pantoea dispersa. The sequence goes on along the minus strand of NZ_CP082346.1, from coordinate 2,380,732 downwards.
GAACCCAGGTTCCGTGATCCTGTCTGCAGAAATGATGCTGCGTCACCTGGAGTGGTTCGAGGCGGCTGACCTGATCGTTAAAGGTATGGAAGGCGCAATCGCTGCCAAAACAGTGACCTACGACTTTGAGCGTCTGATGGACGGCGCTAAGCTGCTGAAATGTTCTGAGTTTGGTGACGCGATCATCGCGAACATGTAATTTGTCCTGAGCAAATGCAACATGAAAGGGAGCCGCAGGGCTCCCTTTTTTTATGCTGGCAGCGGGAAGGACGTCATGTCATCGCCGGTTTGCCATGCATGACGACCGTGCGCTGCGTGGCTTTATTCCGCCGGAGGCTGTAACTGAGCGATCTGGCTATCGCGCGCCTGCGACAAACGCCAGAAATCATTGCCGGCAGGATGCTGGTAAATCCGCAGCGAAAACTGACCGACGATGGCGTAGATGAATTCAAATATCGCCGACTGGGAATTCTCGTAATCAACCCACAGTACCGAGGAGGTAAAGCAATAAACCTCTACCGGCAATCCCTCCGGTGAGGGTTTCATCGCACGCACCACGATATACATATCTTTTTTAATATCGTCGCGCTGCGCCAGCCAGGCGGTGAGATAGTGACGGAACACCGTGAGGTTGGTAATGCCGTTTTCGGCAAACCAGCGGTCACCAACCACGCTGCTATCGCGGCCATCCATCAGGATTGAAAGCTGCTCACTGACGCCGCGAATCTGGCTCATCTGCTGCACCATTTGCTGATCGAGAAAGCGAATCGAGGTCTGGTCGAGATGAAAGCTGCGCATGATACGCCGCGCGCCGGAGGAGAACATCGCCTGCCAGTTGGTGTAGGTTTCGGTCAGGAAATTTTTGGTCGGGATCCGCGACAGCGTATTGTCCCAGTTGCGGATGGTAATGGTATGCAGAGCGATATCAATCACTTCACCGCTGATGCCGTTATCCGGCATTTCAATCCAGTCGCCAAGCTGCAGCACATCGTTTGATGACACCTGAATATTGGCCACCAGCGACAGCAGGGTGTGCTGAAACACTAACATCAATACCGCCGCGACCGCACCCAGACTGGAGATGATAATTACCGGCGATTTGTTCGACATGATAGCCAGAATCATGATGGCGGAAATGATGTGCACCAGGATCTTACCGATCTGGATATAGCCTTTTATCGAGTGGTTCTTGCGCTTCGACTTACGCGAATAGGAGTTGTTAACGATCTCCAGCACTTCGTTAAAGAACAGCGACAGATAAACAAAAAACAGAATGCCGCAGATGGTTTTCACCGCGATCAGCAGATGCTCGGGCAGGTTCGGCATAAACTGCAGCAGGTAATAGACGGTGATCACCGGAATAAAATTCGACAGCTTTTCTGAGAGCCGGACGTCTTTATCCAGCGGCACCTGGTTTTTATGCGTGCTAAAGAACACGCGGCGCACCACTTTTACCACGAAGAACTTGCAGATCAGATGGGTGACCATGCCGGCAACCAGTAACAGCAGCAGGCTGAAGGTGGCGGAGAGCACCGTGTTGCCTTCAATAAACGTTTGTATGTCGCGTAAGTAATTCATTTTAACCACATGCCGGCCGGTTGAGGCGGGAATTCAAACATAAAGCGGCCACGGACGATAAGCGACGCGTGCGCAATAGTGTTGCTACGAGACCAGCGCTTTGCGCGCCGCCTCGGCAAGAAAATGGCTGCGGCTGCTGTAGCGCGCGTTATTACTGACCATCTTATCGATCTTCTCAATCAGCAGATGCGGCATAGTGATATTGATGCGCTCGGATTTGCCCAGATAGCGGGTGACATCAATATCAACGTAGATCCACACGCCAGGCTGGCTAAATTCCTGCTGCCAGTGCTGCGCCGGCTCCGGAATCAATAAGCCTTTCTCCGCCATCAGTTCAAAGTGGGCATGCAGCGCAGATTGCGCATCCTGCAGCGTTTGCTCGGGCGTATCACCGGCAAAATAACAGCCGGTGACATCCGGGAAATAACCACTGGCCGAGCCGTCAGCGTCAATCTCTACCAAAGCGGGAAACAGCATCATGTCACCTCTGAGCAAGCGGAATAAAACCAGCATGGATCAATCCAGCCTGGCGTCTTTCAGAATCTGCATCAGCGTGCCTGTCTTCATATCCTTCTGCGGATGCGGCACGGTGATCAGATGAGCTAAATCCGGATGTGAGAACTGATGATGACTGCCGCGTATGCGCTCCAGCTTCCAGCCATTCTTTTGCAGCAGTTTAATCAGCGTCGCGCTCTTCATCGGACTTCCTGTAGGTGAAATTATACACACAATACACACTGGTGCAAGGCGGTCTCTGCCATCACATCGGCGGGTCATGGCCAAACTAACCGGGACGGCCGCGACAGGCACCCGTTGATGCTGCGTTCTGCGTACTGTTTTCCACGGCTTTTTCCCGCTGCGATAGCGGTTTGCGTAAAACTTTGAAACAGTTAACATCCCGGCACCGGCGCGCGTGCCATTTGCTGGCTGAACCGCTATCTTCAGCCTTCATCAATCCGGAGGTGCTATGCAAGGTGTGATCAAGTTTGTAAAAGGCTGGCTGATTTTTTCCCTGCTATGGGGCATTTTTATGTGGTTTGTATCCTGGCAGGCACAGGGCAAAACGCCGGGCATGATGATTGTCATGAGCCTGTATGCCGGTTTGATTTATCAGGCATTAATGACCATGGTGGCGCGTTACAAAGCGCGGCGCGCACAGGCCTGATTATTCACAACTGCCGACATAGCTTTGCGTCGCGCTGACGCTAATTTGCATGACATCCGGCAAGCTGAGCGCTCACTAATCAGCGTGTAAGGCGGGCAGGATGGGAAGAACGTTACTGACGGGATGGTTTTTATTGCTGCTATCACTGGCGGCCAGTGCACAATTACCGGTGGGTCCTGTGGTGATGGCGGGGCAGCATGGGCGCCACCTTGCCGGGCAAAGCAGTACGGCAGATGTCGCCGAGACGCCGGATGAACATATTCAGGAACGACGGGACGGCGTGCCGCAGCGGCATTGAGTATCGGGGCCGCACGGGCCCCGATCGCCGGGGATTATTTACGGCCCAGCAGGAAACCGACAATCACGCCGATGCTGGCGGCAACGGCCAGTCCGGTCGCCGGGTTGTCGCGTACCGATCTCACCACGCAGTCTGCTGCATCCTGCACTGCATAACTGGCCTGCGCCGGATAGCGTCGCGCGGCACCGCGTGCCTGATGGCGGCGTGAACCGGTGAACTCGCCAAATTTTTCCTGTACGGCACCCGCCGCTTCATTCAATTTTGCTTCCGCTTTATCGGTCATATTAACTCCCTGAGAGTGGTGAATGTCTCTTTCAGCGTAGACAGAGAAGTGCAGACCGGCAACCTGGTGGCTTTTCAGGATGTAACAGTGGTTTGCAGGAATCGGCATTGCTGTCCATACCTGGTAAGGACCACGCTAAGCTGCGCCAACCTCACGCAGCGCTCACTGAACGGAGGAGAAATGAAACGCGATATCCTGAATGAAGACGATTACGATGAAGTTTGCCGGGTGATTGGCGATGCGGTGATTGTCCTTTCCGAGTGCGGTCATGAAACCAGACGGGAGGAGATTGCCCGTTTGCTGCAGCGTACGCGCCACGATCGCGCCCACGACGAACGCGATGAACAGCGTATGCTCGAGCACGCGATTCGTCTGGTACGGCCGTAAGCGCAGGGCGTCACGCGGACGCCCTCACTGCTGGCCGCGATACGCCGGGTACCAGCTCACCAGGAAATGGCGCAGGTGATCAAAACACCATTCGGCATCGTCCGCCTGCTGGCAGTAATAGCGAATGGTGACCTTCTCATAGCGGCGATGGCGCTGCTGCAGCGGCGACCAGCTCCAGTCCAGCACCGCGCGCGCATAGTTGACCAGCGCGTCGCGTGGCATGCTGTGCTGCTGCTCCTGGCGGCGCAGATACATCTCAAAGAACTGATCGAGGCTCTGTGTCTCTTCGCTGCTACAGTCCAGCGTGGGGCGGAACGCCACATCGAGAAAGCCGCACACGCCGTCTGCGCGCTGCTGCCAGTCACAGGCCAGCGTCATAAACAGGCCATCCTGCAGATTGACCTCTTCCAGCAGACGACGCAAATTTTCAGAATGTTTACCGGCGGCGATCTCATCAATGCGATCGGTTTCCAGCGTCAGGTCAAAACCGCACGGGTTGACCGAGCCATCCGCGTCTCGGGTGGCCGGAAAGGGGAAATCGATATAACCGTTATTGTCCAGACTCTTTTCCATAATGCAGGTCCGCAGCATGACAAACGCTGACAATAAACCATCTGCGCGTGCCACGCACGGCTTATGGACACGTCCAGGTAATCATGGTGTTACGCGACGGGTTGATCAGGCGGAACTGCTTGTCGCTGAGCCGCTGTGCATAAAAGCCTTCCGGCGTCACGGCAGAAGGGACATAGCGGAAACGGTCGGTGGAGTGCAGTGCGCCGCTGCTCAGCGTTACGCCATCGCGCGCCACCGAAAACGAATTCACCAAATCGAAGATGCGCCCTTCGGTGTGGCCCAGCGACTGACCATAGAGCGTTGCGACCTCGCCGGGGCAATCGACGCCTTTCGGCGTGGAGCTGCAGCCAGCCAGCAGGATAAGTGTGAGTAGAAAACTGAGTCTTAACATGGTCCTGTTCCTGGTGCATTCCCTGATTTATGCTGGCCTGACGATGCGCGCCACTGATCCGATCATAGCATGTCTGACGCCACTGCCCATTTGCCATTTGTTTAATCGTTAAGCGGTAAGCATGTAAAGGGGTGACTTTGCTAGCAGATAAACGTTATTCTTGCCAGCGTTGCGCACCAGGTAAGCAAAACAAGGGTAAATCCATGAGAGAAGAAGAAGCCAGTTTAATGATTCTTCAGCACGCGATTGATAAGTTAGACGCCGACAAAAAACAGCAGGTGATGAACTGCGTGACGGCGATCCATGAAGTTATGCAGCGTTTCGATCCAGACGATGCCGGACTGGCGCTGATGCTGGTGGCCGCACAGGTCGCGGCAGAGTAGTTCCATCCCATCCCGGTCTTAACCATTTATTTCACCCACCAGCCAGCGGTGAATCACCCGCACCATATATTGCTGCTGCTCTGCCGTTAACGGCTGATGCGCAGCAATGCCATGCCATTTTGCCAGACAGCCGCGGCAGCAGGTTGCCGTGGCGTGCTGGGCGATAAACACCGGATGGCCGCGCATTGGCGTCTGTTTGCCATCATTCTTTGGTTCGGCTGCGGCCAGTCTTTGCTGGATAAAATCGGCCGCGTGTTGATCGATTACCGCCGGGCCTTTCTCAATACAGTACTGTCGCTCTTTCGCGCCTAAATGGAAGCGGCGGCGAAACGGCGATTGCGCCAGCCGCGCGAATAATGCCTGTTCATCTCGCATAACATCCTCCTGACGCGATCTTAGCGCATTTTACTTAACTCGTTACAAAGATATCCCGATCGCATAAAACCTCACAAAATCAGTGTTGTGGAGGCGTTCTTCCTGCCCGCAGTGGCTGACCTGCGGTCGCAGATTACCGCACCGGCGGCGGTTGTATGTTACCCTCTGGCCAATTAAATTCGTGCAAAATCATGATCTAACCTCAGTGGAGAACCCCATGAAGGCGATAACCCTTGCCGCGCTCCTGATGGCCTGCCAGATTGCCCCCGCGTGGAGCGAAAGCGAATTCCAGATCACCTGCCCGGGCCGCCCCACCATGACGGTATCGCGTGCCGCTTACGGGCTTAGCACGCTGATGTGGCCAACCCGGCATTTCCAGATTGCCGCCGGGCAGCAGCGCACGCGTCTGCAGGACGGCGATAAGGTCGCCATTACCCGTTTCCGTAATGGCGATCAGCTGATCGTGAATAAAAACAGCGGCGAAACCTTTTTCGTCTACGCCGACAGCGATAAGCTGTTGCCCTGCAACCGCACGGAAAAACGCGATGCTGATATTCTGTCGCTGGAGCGCTACGACGACCGCCAGCACCCCTCTTCATAATGCCGCCACAAGGAGCCGACCATGCAATTAAGCGTTACGGATAGCGTCACGCATCAGGATCTGGATGAAATGCGCCTCGGCCTGAACGCCTTCAACAGCCGCTTTATTGACATCAATGAGATGAAAGCTATCGGTGTGTTCATTAAAGACGGCGCCGGAAAAAAGCTGGCGGGGCTGACGGGCTCAACCTATGGCAACTGGTTACGCATTGATATGCTGTGGGTCAGCGATGGGTTACGCGGGCAGGGCGCCGGCAGCCAGTTGATTCAGGCTGCCGAACAGGAAGCCCGCGCACGCGGCTGCCGTTACGCGCAGGTGGATACCGCCAGCTTTCAGGCGCGGCCGTTTTATGAAAAGCTTGGCTATACGCTTCGTTTTAGCCTTGACCATTATCCGCGCGAACATCAGCGTCACTATCTGAGCAAGACGCTGTAATCACAGCGGTGGCTGCTGGCGCAGGTCCAGCGGCGACTGTTCCGCTTCATCAATCGCGGCCAGCCAGCTCTGTAAATCGACCTTTGCCCAGGAGAGATGCCCGCGCGTGGTGCTCATCAGCACCACATCCGGACGCAGCGAGCGGTACAGCTCCAGCGACTGCTGCAGCTCCGCAGGATTACTGTCCGGCACCAGCACGCTAATCCAGCGATGGTAATCCCGCGTCAGGGTGTCGCCGACAAACAGGTAGGTCTGGCCGAGCGGTGAGTGATACAGGTAGCTGCAGCTGCCCGGCGTGTGGCCCGGCGTGGGCAGCAGGTGAAAGTCGCCAAAATGTACGTCCTGATGCGTGAAGGTTTCGTCCGGCTCAATCACCAGGCTCACCGGGCCGAGCGAGCGGCTGTGGCAATACAGCGCACTATTGAAGCGCTGCTGAATGGCCCGCGCGCCCGGCGCGGCTTCGTGCCAGTGGGTAAAATAGTGGCGAATCACGCCGCCCGCGTCCGCGAGCACTTCATGATCCAGCAGCTGCTCAACGCGACCAATCAACAGGTTGCCGCGCGGATGGCGCAGCATAAACCCGTGCATCATTAAATCATTTGCCGTCTCTTCGGCGGGAAATTCCGGCGTGGAGATCCACAAGTCTTCGTACAGCGGCTTCAATAGCGGTCTCCTGCGGCAACACGTCAGCGCAACGTCGGATGGCCGGTAAAGGCTAACCGCGCGGCGCCCTGGTCAATCTCAAGCGTGGCGCTGGCGCCGAGCGGCAGCGTCACGGTATCGGCATCATGGCCAAACGGCAGATCGCTGATCACCGCAATCTGGTACTCGTCACGCAACCGCTGCCACACCGTGGCGAAATCAAAGCCGTTGTCGTAATCGGACAGGGCGGTGCTGGTGAAGCTGCCGGTGACAATGGCGCGCTGGCGCGCCAGAATACCGCTCTGCTGCAGCTGAATCAGCATACGCTCAATGCGGAACGGATGCTCATTCACATCCTCGATCACCAGAATGCCGTCTTCAATCTGCGGCAGCCACGGCGTGCCAATCAGGGAGCAGATCATCGCCAGATTGCCGCCCCACAGCGTGCCCTGCCAGCGGCCGCGATCCGGACTGGCGCTGTGCCACGCCAGATTGACTGTAGGAGATGTTAGCGCCTGCCAAAAGTGGCTGACGGTAAATTCAGATAAAGCCTCCGCGCCAAAATTGCCGGCCAGCATCGGTCCGCTGAAGGTGATTAGCCCGGTTTGCGCCAGCAGCGCCAGCTGAATAGCGGTGAAATCACTGTGGCCGCACAGCGCAATAGGCTGATTAAGCAGGCGACGCTGCAGCGCCACATAGTCGAGGTGATCGAGCAGGCGTGAGGCACCATAGCCGCCGCGCACCGCCAGTACGATATCCGGTAGCGACGCCAGCGACGCCAGCGCATTCACATCCTGCAGGCGCTGCGCGTCATCACCGGCAAAACGCTGCCAGCGGCGCGTAATGGCTTCCGGGTTTTGCAGTTGATGGCCTTCCGCCTGCAGGCGCTCCACCGCGCGGCGGGCGGCGTCCTGATTGTGGCAATAACCGGAAGGGGCGATGAGGCGTATTGAACGAGGGGCGAGCATAACTTCCATCCTGCTGTCTATTGGCCTGCCGATGATGACGAAATGCGTTACCGAAGTCACGGTAGCACAAGGTTTTTTACGTATTTAGGATAAACGGTAATTTTACCTTTTACCGTCATGGTTATGATAGCTTGCGCCAATCCTATAGCGGAACCAAAAATCAGTGAAAATTCGACTACTTATGCTGTCTGCTTTGCTGCTGGCTGGCTGTGCCAGCGAGCCGGAAAAACCGGTGACGCCGGAGAAGAATACGCCATTAACCCAGGCGCCGCCGTCGAAAGTGAATGATGCATGGTCACTGTTTACCGAAGATGCCGCCAGTCATTATGGCGTTGATGAGAAGCTGATCAGCGCCATTATTAGTGTCGAATCCGGGGGCAACCCAACCGTGGTAAGCCGTTCTAACGCGGTCGGGCTGATGCAGATCAAAGCCGCCACCGCCGGACGCGAGGTGTATCGCGCACAGGGACGCCACGGCCAGCCGAGTAACTCCGAACTGCGCGACCCGGCGAAAAATATTGATATCGGCGCGGCCTATATCCGGATTCTGCAGGATTCCGCACTGGCGGGCATTCGCGATCCGCTGACGCTGCGCTATGCCACCATTGTTTCCTATGCCAACGGCGCCGGCGCGCTGCTGCGCACCTTCTCGCGCGACCGCGATCGCGCCATTGCTATGATCAACGCCATGACGCCGGATGAGTTCTACCAGCACGTGCAGAACAAGCATCCGGCCGCCCAGGCGCCGCGCTACCTGTGGAAAGTCACCACCGCCTATCGCACCATCGGCTAATGCCGCTGGCGGGGCTCAGTGCTGTGCGCGCTCAGCCGCAGCCTCATTTGAGGCATCGCTGAGGCTAATGCGCGGCAGCACGCCGCCAGTGAACTCCACGCGGCGCATCGGGAAGGCGAAACGAATCTGTTTCTGCTCCAGCTGCGCCATCAGTTGCAGGTTAATCTCCTGCTGAATGTCCATGTATTTGTTGTAATCGGCGCTCAGCACGAAATAGACCACCTCAAACGTCAGCTGCGATTCGTCAAACGACAGGAAATGGGCGCGATCAAAACGCGTGTCCGGCACGCCTTCAATGATGCGTTGCACCATGCCGCCAATCTGCCGCACTTTCTCCGCCGGCGTGCCGTAATTAATCCCGAACTTAAACACGATGCGTCGCTGCTGCATGCGTTTGTAGTTGTGGATGGTTTGCTGCAGCAGAATAGTGTTGGAGCAGACAATCTGTTCGCCGCCGAGACTGCGCAGCCGGGTGGTTTTCAGGCCAATGTGCTCAATGGAGCCAGCGATGTCGCCGAACACAATAAAGTCGCCGTGCTCAAAGGGCTTATCGAAGCCAATCGCCAGCGAAGCGAACACATCGCTCAGCACCGTCTGAATCGCCAGCGCGATGGCGATACCGCCGACGCCGAGGCTGGCCACCAGCGCGGTGATATTGATCCCCATATTGGAGAGGATCGCCAGCAGCATCATCACCCACACCACGACACGCAGCAGAATGCCGAGGATCACCGTGGTGACCGGATTGCGCACGTGCAGCGGATCGCGCAGCAACGAGTGCAGCCACAGGCGAATGCCGCCGTCGATCCACAGCGTGAGCTGCAGAATCAGCGCCAGGAACCAGCCGTGGGCGATGGCGACGCTCCAGCTGTCCGGCAGATCGACAAATTTCAGCGTGATCAGCAGCGAGAAGATCAGCAGCAGCAGCTGACTGGTGCTGCGCAGAATCTCCACCAGAATGCCGGTGAAACGCACGTGGCGCTGTTCGCTGTAGTGGGCGATACGGTTAGAGACAAAGCGGATGACGGTGCGCAGCAGCCAGTAAACAATCAGCGTGCCGAACACGATGATGGCGCTATTAATCCAGAAGTTTTGATTGAGAAAGATAAGTTGTAAACGATGGGCAGAAAGCCAGTTTTCCATTGGGGAGAATCTCCTTGCTGGGAGCCGGTGAAAAGAATGTGCAAGGAGAAAGCATAGACTACGCTGGCGTCGCGCGGGACGCCGGCGGTTTACTGGAAGCGATTGGCCTTGTCGCGCGCCAGCCGTTCCAGCGCAAAAATCACCTGCTGCAGCTGACGCTCCTGCACCGGTTCGATGGCGGTAAAACGGAAGCTAAGCCGCGGCGTGATGCGGGTTTCGTTCTTGCTGGTCACGGTGCTGCGCTCGCCGATGTGCAGCAGCTGTGCGGTCACTTCGAACTGGCCATATTCGCCCAGCTCAACGCGCAGCTTTTTGAAGGTATCGCCACGGTTAAGACCTTCCGGCAGCGCCTCATCCAGCAACACGCCGACGCCGCCAAGCGACAGATCCTGCAGGCGAAAGCGCGCGGTGCTGCCGTCCGGCCACTGGCTGTGGCAGTAGAATACTGGTTCGAGCGGCGCGTTGACGCGAAAGAACTCCCGGCGCTGAATCTGCCACACCAGGTCGGGCAGCGCGGCGGCAAAGGCGGGCAGGCCGTCATAATCGATGCGGGTTAATCCCTGCAGCCCAAACTCCACTTTGGCACCGTGGGTTTCGGCCGCAATATTCACTTCGCCACCCTGCAGTGCCAAATCATTGTCCAGCGCGTTGCTGCCGAGATCAAAAATCACCCGATCTTCATCCGCGGCCAGCAGCCGGCTGATGAACTGACCACGGGAGAAATTGACCATCAGCAGGGTTTGATAACGCAACAAATCCTTCATCACGTTCAACACCGCTAGCGTACCGCGCTTGAGATATTGTTCTTTATCGGCGTCTTTCACGTCCTGCTCCACCTGTCCGATTGCTATTTTACGAGTGCCACTGCTCTTCGTCGGTTATCGACCGGGGCGGTAAAAGCTTTAGCCGGCGTGAACGAATTCATCATGATGTTGATGTAGCAGAGAAAAAATTCCCGGCTATACTTAGCGCGATGAACACCTTGATTCATAACGTAAGGAGCAGCAAATGGGTATTCTTTCATGGATTATTTTTGGTCTGATTGCCGGGATTATCGCTAAATGGATCATGCCAGGTAAAGATGGCGGCGGATTTATTTTGACCGTGGTACTCGGGATTGTCGGTGCGGTGGTGGGCGGCTGGATCAGTACCCTGTTCGGCTTTGGCCGGGTCGACGGCTTCAATTTTGGCAGCTTTGTGGTCGCGGTGATCGGTGCCATTGTGGTGCTGTGGATCTACCGTAAAGTCCGCAGCTGACGCCAAATCACGATTCAACAAGATCCGCAGTCCCGTCCGGGGCTGCGGATTTTTTTATGTCGTCAGAAATCGTAGCCGATTGTGGCGGTCAGCGTCCGCTCCGCGCCGCGATAGCAGTAACCGGTGCCGTAGCAGGCTGCCAGATACTTTTTATCCGTCAGATTGCGGGCATTCAGCTGCAGCCAGGCACCTTTCAGGTTCGGCTGCCACGCGCCCAGATCGGCGCGCAGCGAAGCGTCAAACAGGGTCACCGACGGCAAACGGGTGGTGTTTTCGTTATCGGCCCACTGGCGGCCAATATAGCGCACCCCGGCACCCGCGCTCAGGCCGTAATCAAACTGATAATGCCCCCACAGCGACGCCATGCTATTTGGCGTGACGTACGGCGTATGGCCATCGTTGCCGTCCACGGAATCCTTAAAGCGCAGATGGTTGAGCGTATAACCGGCAATGGTGCTGAACCGTTCGGTCAGCTGGCTGCGCGCCTCCAGTTCAATGCCCTGCGCATGCACTTTGCCGGACGGGGTATAGGTGCCGTCCTGCACGTTACGGTTGGCCACATCGTTCTGTGTCAGATCGTACAGGGCCACGCTGTAGAGATCGCGCGTGCCGTTCGGCTGGTATTTCACCCCGGCTTCATACTGCTCTGAGGTGGTCGGTTTCAGCTGATTCCCATCGGGATCGGTCAGCGAAGCCGGGGTAATCGCCTGGCTCCAGCTGACGTACGGCGACACGCCATTATCAAAGGCGTACAGCAGCGCGGCGCGGCCGCTGACGTGATCGTCCTGACGACGACTATTGCCATTCTCTGACACGATGCGGTCATAGCGACCAGACAGATCCAGATGCCAGCGCTGCCACGCCAACTCATCCTGCAGATAGAGGCCGCTCTGATAGTAGCGGCGCGTCTGCGCTGTCCAGAGGTAATCCGGCTGGCTGCCGATGGCCTCGCCGCTCCAGGCATTCAGCGGTGAGGCGGCGCCGCTGGCGTCGCTCAGATCATTTTTGTAGCGGTGATACTCCGCGCCAAGCGTGACGCGATGCTGCAGCGCACCGCTGGCAAACTCCGCCTGCAGCTGGTTATCGGTCGCCCACGCGCTGAGCGAAGAGCGCTCACCGGAGTAGTAGCGATTGAGCAGGTCCGGATTGTCGCTGTTCCAGCCAATCTGGTACACCTGGTCGAGCGCCACGCTGGAATGGCTGTAGCTGCCGGTGCTGTGCACCGACCATACTTCATCGAAACGGTGCGAGAAGTCGTAGCCGTAAATCTGCTCATGACGTTTGAACTGATCCAGCGCGCTGTCGCCCTCATAAAAGCCGTCGCTCAGCCAGCGGCCATTGTGGCTGTACAGCGTGCCTTCCGCCGGCACCGAGCCGTGATAGCCGCCTGAGGGATCTTTTTGCAGATAAGCACGCAGCAGCAGGCTGGTGTCTTCATCCGGCTGCCACAGCAGCTGGGGTGACAGCGCGTATTTCTCTTCGCGCGTGTGGTCGTACTGGGTATCGCTGTTGCGCGTGATGCCGGTCAGGCGGTACGCCCATTGATCGTTAATCGCGTCGGTGTAATCAAAGGCGGCGCTGTTACTGGCATTGCTGCCGGTGGCGAAGCGTAAATGGCCCTGTGAAGCAAACTGCGGCCGCTTCGTGACCATGTTCACCAGCCCGCCTGGCACCGTCTGACCATAAAGGGCAGAAGAGGGGCCTTTAATTACGTCGATGCGGTCAAGGAACCAGTTATCCACCTGCAGGATGTTGAAGCTGCCGCCGTCGCTCATCACGCGCAGACCGTCAAGGAAAGTGTTGTCGACGTCACCGCCGTGGAAACCACGCAGCGAAATGGTGTCGTAACGCGTGGCCGCGCCACCAAAGTTGGTGAAAACCCCCGGGGTATAGCCCAGCGCCTGGTTCAGATCCTGCGCGCCCTGATCGTCAATCTGCTGACGCGTCACCACGGAAATGGACTGCGGCGTGGTGACGAGTGGACGATCGCTTTTCGTGGCGCCGCTGCGGGTGGCGAGATAGCCCGCCGTGGGCGAGGTGGCGCTCTCCTGCGGCTGTGCGGTGACCACCAGAGAGGGTTCGGCTACGCCGAGTGCCGGAAACGCCAGCGCCAGCGCGCACAGCAGCCGGCCACGGTTGAGGGGGAACAGCGCGGTCATAATGATTCCTTTGGCTGAGAACAAAAGCCGCACCACACCAGCGCGGCGGTTAATGATGAGAAAAAGAGTCATTTTAAGATTAAGAATTATTATCTTTTAGTAAGGGGTGTTTCAAGATGTAAAAGATAAGTAATGGAAAAGTGTGATGCGCAGGGGATGCCGCAGCGCCGGGCATGGTCATCGCCTGGCTGTGGCATCGGGCCTGAGAAGCAGGTGCGCACGGCGGCGCACCTGACGTCAGGGTTATTTCGCCGCGTTTAGCGTCGGCATTGAGGGGATGTCGCGCGTGCTATTACAGGTTTTATCTTTCGGACAATACTTATCCAGCAGCTTCAGCGTTACGCCGTTGGTCCAGCCAAAGCCGTCCTGCAGCGGATACTCACCGCCGCCACCACCGCCCAGTTGGGCACCGTCGACCACATACTTCTCGACCAGCTTGTGCTCGCGATCGTAAGTTTGCTGCACATTTTGCAGGAAGCGCTGACCGATCTGCTGTGCCAGCTGGTTCTGCTTGTAGTGCTCCAGACCTTCGACCGCTACCCACTGCAGCGGGGCCCAGCCGTTAGGCGCATCCCACTGCTGGCCGTTGTTTACCGTCGTGGTGACCAGCCCGCCTGGTTTCAGCAGCTGTTTTTCCACTGCGGCAGCGGTGCGTTCCGCCTGTTTGTCGCCCGCCAGCTGCATATACAGCGGGAACAGCGTGGCGGCGGTGAGCTGATTGTGCACCTGCTTTTTCTGGACATCGTAGTCGGCATACCAGCCCTGTTTGTCATCCCACAGGTAACGATTGATCGCCGCCTGGCGCTTCTCTGCATCCGCCGCAAACTGCTGCGCTTTGTCATTCTGCTTTGCCAGCTTCGCGGCTTTCGCCAGCGTCTGCTCCAGGTGGAACAGCAGGCTGTTGAGGTCAACCGGGGCCAGCTGGGTGGTGCGAATCGAGGCCAGATTGTGCGCATCGGTGAACCAGCGAGAGCTGAAGTCCCAGCCCGAGGCGGCGCCCGCGCGCAGATCGCGATACACCTGCTGTTTACTGCGCTCAGGCGCTTTTTTCGCGGTGTTGACATCGTCCAGCCAGGATTCGGTGCGCGGCACGTCACGGTCATCCCAGTAGCGATTGAGCAGGGTGCCGTCGCTCAGTTTCACCACGCGCTTGCTCGCCTGGCCGGCAGCCACCTTGTCGCTGTCCGCCATCCAGTAGTCATACTCTTTTTGCAGCTGTGGCAGATACTGGCGGTAGACGTCGTCTCCCTTGTGGCTGGCCAGCAAATCCACCATCAGGCTGAAGAACGGCGGCTGCGAGCGGCTGAGATAATAGCTGCGGTTACCGTTAGGGATGTGGCCGTACTTGTCCAGCTCGCTGGCGAAGTTGTCCACCATATCCTGCACCCGATCCCAGTGGCCGCTCTCTGCCAGCCCGAGCATGGTGAAGTAGCTGTCCCAGTAATAGACTTCGCGGAAACGCCCGCCCGGCACCACGTACGGTTTCGGCAGTGGCAGCAGCGAATCGTACTGGCTGGCCGTTGGCGTGCTGCGCGTCAGCACCGGCCACAGGCCATTAATGTGCGCGCGCAGGCTCTGGCCGGCGGGCGGCACGTATTTATCCTGCGCTTTGGGCAGGATGAAGTTGGTGTCCACGAAGCGCCTGAGATCGAAATTACGCTGATTTTTCTGCATCTGCCAGTCGGCGAGAATCGACGCCGGGTCATATTTGGGGACCGCATCGGCAAAGGTTTTCTGGTCCGGATAAAATCTGGCCTGCTGCACGGCACTGAATAGTGGGCCGAGTCGCACATCCGGCGGCTGCGGCTGGGCGCTGAGCATGCGGCTGTTATCCTCAGCGTGCACAGCAGACGCGCTCAGCAGCGCCGCGCTGAGCAACAGAGTAAGACGCGCAGGCGTAAACACTACATTTTTTATCATCGGTTTTTCTCCTTGTCCGAAAAGGTGGTGCGCTAACGCATTGACCACCCGAACAACTTTAGACGTTAACGCGCCGCTTAGCCTTTTGCAGCGGCGGAAATGTGAAGCCTTCGCGATTAATCGCCGGAAAATTGCGGTGCGGCGCGGGTTTTTACTTGCCCTGCGCCGCTATTTGACTGAGGCTGAAAGAAAAAAAGGAGAGCAGTATGGAGATCATCTGGTATCACCCGTCGCTGAATCCGCAGCCGTGGCTGGACGGCATGCGCCAGCGTCTGCCGGCGGTGCGCATCCGCCAGTGGCAGCCGGGCGACAGTGCGCCCGCCGACTACGCCATTGTGCGATCGCCGCCGGTGGAGATGCTGGCGGGACGGGCGCTGCGTGGCGTATTCGCCATGGGGGCCGGCGTGGACGAAATTTTGCGGCAGCTGCGCACGCACCCTGAGATGCTGGCTGACGCGGTGCCGCTCTACCGGCTGGAAGACACTGGCATGGCACGCCAGATGCAGGAGTATGCGAACTGGTGCGTGCTGGGCTGGTTCCGCCGCTTCGCCGACTATCACCAGCAGCAGCGACAGGCGCTGTGGCAGCCGCTGCCGGACCGCGAACGTGCTGATTTTACCATTGGCGTGCTGGGGGCAGGCGTGCTTGGCCGCAGCGTGCTGGAGAGCCTGCGCCAGTGGGGCTTCCCGCTGCGCTGCTGGAGCCGCTCGCCGAAGCAGATTGCCGGTGTCACCACTTTTCACGGCCGCGACCAGCTGGCGGATTTTCTCGCTGACAGTCAGGTATTAATTGATTTGCTGCCCGCTACGCCGGAAACCAGCAATCTGATCGATAGCGCGTTTCTTAGCGCGCTACCGCACGGTGCCTGTTTCCTCAATCTCGCGCGCGGTGCGCACGTGGTGGAGGCCGATCTGCTGGCGGCGCTGGAGAGCGGTCAGCTGGCCGCCGCAGCGCTGGACGTATTCCAGGTGGAACCGCTGCCGGCCGCGAGTCCGCTGTGGTCTCATCCACATGTCATGATTACTCCGCATAATGCCGCCACCACCTTGCCGCATGAGGCGATGGACTATATCGCCGGTGCCATCACGGCACTGGAGCAGGGCCAACAGCCGCGCGGTCTGGTCGATCGCCAGCGCGGCTATTAATTCAGCAGAGGAGAAGAGGATGTATCCCGTCGATTTACATATGCACACCGTGGCCAGCACTCATGCTTACAGCACGCTGCACGATTACGTCGCTCAGGCGAAACAGAACGGCCTGAAGCTGTTCGCCATTACCGATCACGGGCCGGACATGGCCGATGCGCCGCACTACTGGCATTTTGTGAATATGCGCATCTGGCCGCGCGTGATTGACGGCGTCGGCGTGCTGCGCGGCATTGAAGCCAACATCAAAAATCAGCAGGGTGAGATTGATTGCAGCGGGCCGATGCTGGATGCGCTGGATCTGATCGTCGCTGGCTTCCACGAGCCGGTCTATGCGCCGCGCGACAAGGCTCACCACACCGAAGCGATGATCGCCACCATGGCCAGCGGACTGGTGCACATCATCAGCCATCCGGGCAACCCAAAATTCCCGGTGGATATTCGCGCCATCGCGGAAGCCGCCGCGCACTACGATGTGGCGCTGGAGATCAACAACTCGTCGTTCACCCATTCGCGTCCGGGCAGTGAACCTAACTGCCGCGCGATTGCGGAAGCGGTGCGTGACGCCGGTGGCCAGCTGGCGTTTGGCTCCGATTCGCACACCGCCTTTACGCTCGGTGATTTCGAACACTGCCTGCGTATTACGCGCGAAGTGGATTTTCCGCAGGATCGCGTGTTAAATGTCACGCCGCGTCGCCTGCTCGACTTTCTCGAACAGCGCACCGGCAAACACATTGCGGAATTTGCCGACTTTTAACTTTTTTGCCTCAAGGAATTCTGTTGCATGAATGAGTTTTCCATTCTCTGCCGCGTCATCGGCTCGCTGTTTAATCGCCAGCCGCAGGACCCGCTGCTGGTGCCGCTGTTCACCCTGCTGCGCGAAGGCAAACTGAAAGATCAGTGGCCGCTGGAGCAGGATGAACTGCTGACCCGGCTGCAGCAGAATAGCGATCCACAGGCGCTGGCGGCGGATTACAATGCGCTGTTCGTCGGCAGCGACTGCAGCGTACCGCCGTACGCCTCACAGTGGGCGAACGGACCGCAGGAAGCCGAGGTGCGGGCGTTTTTAACCTCACGCGGTATGCCACTGAGCGAGTCGCCGGCCGATCACTTTGGCGTGCTGCTGCTGGCGGCCTCCTGGCTGGAAGATCAGTCTGCGGAAGATGAGGCGGCAGCACAGCTGGCGCTGTTCGATGACTACCTGCTGCCGTGGTGCGGTGCCTTCCTCGGTAAAGTGGAAGCCCACGCCACCACCGCGTTTTATCGCACGCTGGCGGCGCTGAGCCGTGAGGCGATTCAGGCGATGTATGACGAACTGCGTGAAGAGGGCGACGACGCCTGAGTCGTCACCAGCAGGGATGGCTGCTGCCGGGCAGCTGCGCCGGTGCCGCGCACAGCATCGGCGTACCGGGCAGATAAGCCGCGGCGCGCAGGCGCTCGCCAATCCCCCAGCGATTGATCTCCAGCGCGCTCAGCGCATCGTGCGGCTGCGGCGTAATGCCACGCTGTTCGCCTTGTGGCGCTGCGCCGTGCTGCTGAAGCAGCAGCGCGGTACGCGCCAGCGACAAACGCGCCTGCCAGCCGGTGCCGTTAATTCGGCGCTGGCGTAATCCTTCCAGCACCGCGGCCGCCATCATATAGCCGGTGGCGTGATCCAGCGCCTGCACCGGCAGCGGCGTCGGTTTAACGCCTGCCTGCCAGCGCATACCCTGTTCGGCGATGCCGCAGGCCATCTGCACCAGGCTGTCAAAACCGCGCCGGTTGCGCCACGGCCCGTGCCAGCCCCAGGCGTTGAGGCTGACATCCACCAGCCCCGGCGCCAGCCGCTGACGGCTCTCCGCATCCAGCCCCAGCTTTTCCAGTGCGTCCGCGCGGTAGCCGTGCACCAGCACATCCGCATGCTGTAGCAGCGTAATCAGCCGATCGCGCCCGGCGCGGGTTTTGATATCCAGCTGCGCGCAGCGTTTGCCGCAGTTGATCTCCTCTTCCAGCGTCGGTTCACGCCAGCCGGGCGGATCGATGCGCAGCACCTGCGCGCCGAGGCTGGCCAGAAAGCGGGTCGCTACCGGTCCGGCAATGATGCGCGTCAGATCCAGCACCCGCACGCCCAGCAGCGGTCGCGCCGGCAGCAGCGCCCAGCCCGGCGTGGGCGCTTCGCCGGTTGCCCGTTGGGCAATCAGCGCTTCATCGCTTACCGCCAGCCCCTGCGCGTGCTGCTGCCACTGCTGTGCGCTGCGCATCCAGGCGGCACAGCCGCCGGCGTCGACCACGGCCTGCTCCAGCGCGTGTCCCTGCCAGCGTGCCACCACCGCCGCCAGCGATGACCGATCGGCGTGCTCGCCCAGCACGCGTGCCATGGCGGCGCGATGATGCGGTGCGTTGGTGTGCAGGCGGATCCAGCCATCCTCGCACGGATAGTCACCGGCCAGCGCATCCCACTGGGCGGCTGGCGGACGGTTCAGCGGCGTCAGGCTGTGTTGAAACCAGCGCGAGGCCAGGCGGACGTTGACGCTGACCGGGGCCGGACGCTCCAGCAGATCGCTCAGCGCCTGGCTGGCGAGGCCGATGCTGGTGGCGGCGAGTTCACTAACGGCAAAAGCCGAGGGGAAGCTGTCGGTCTGAAGAAAGTGGATCGTCGGCGCGTGTTCCGCACCCCGCAATCCCTGCCACAGTTGCTGCCACAATGCGGCAGCGCGTTGAGAATCCATGCTAAACCTCCGGAAAACACGCGAGCTTCAAGCATAGCAGAGTGGATCAGCGGCGGCGCAGACGCGGAAAGCGGGCATGCATACGCAGGTTACGCAGGTTAATCACCGCAATCGCCGTCCCCAGCACCACCAGCGACGCACCCAGAATTTTGAAGCTGTTCATGCTGTCGCCCAGCACCAGCACGCCCATCAGTACCGCCAGCACCGGCGTCAGCAGCGAGTAGGGCATGATCAGGTTGACGTTATATTTTTTCAGCAGCGCGTACCACAGCGTGTAGGCGACAATCGATGAGGCGAGGGCGCTGTACAGGATGCCAAACCAGCCGCGCCAGCCAGCGTGGCTCAGCGCGGTAAACTGCTGCGATTCAGTCAGCCACGAGGCCGTACCGACAATCGGCACCGCAAGGAAGGAGATCCAGCCGGTAAGCGTCAGCGGTTTAATCGGCGGTGACTTTTTCACAATCATGTTGCTCACCGCCCAGCCAGTGGCGCTGCACAGCAGAATACACAGCACCCACCACGCCGGAATTGTCGGGCTGCCGGAGAGCACCACCACCCCGGCCAGCGAGATGGCGATACCGCACAGCTGCACCAGCCGCAGTTTCTCCTTCAGCACCACCATCGCCAGCAGCATGGCAATCGGCGTACCCAGCTGGACCACAATGGCGCCGGTGCCGGCATCGGTATAGCGCATGCCGACAAACAGCAGCGAAAAGTGCATGAAGCCAAAGGTAAACGCCAGCGTCAGCAGCCACGGCAGCTGGGCGCGCGTGATGCGGCAAAACGGCACCAGCACGATAGCCACCACCACAAAGCGCATCCAGGTCAGAAACAGCGGCGGAAGTTCCAGCAATCCCCACTTTATCGCTACGTTATTGAACGCCCAGATGCACACCACCATCAGAACCAGAAAAAAATGCCGCACCGCCACGCTGCTGTCCTTTGTTTTATCGATGTTGTCACCGTCTAATGATGGCACGAAGGCGATCGGTTGGCGCACGCGGGCGACGCTTTTTTTCGTAATGGCATTAGCTTATGCCGAAAAATCCAGGACAGAGGGCAAATTTACTGTCAGAGTGGATGTCCGAAACACGATCATTTGAGGACCGTATTCGGCATGACACAGACCCGCACCTTACCCCTTGCTTTGATTCAACTCGAAACGCCGCCGCCGCAGGTTGTGGCAAAAATTGGTGAACAACCGCAGTGGTTTATTACAGCCCTGGCGCTACAGCCGGATGATTATGTCATTGTGCGGCCGCATCTCGGGGAAGAGCTGCCGGCTTTCTCTGGCATCAGCGGCGCGATTTTCAGCGGTTCGTGGGCGATGGTAACCGATCACGCCGACTGGAGCGAGCGCACCGCCGCCTGGATTCGTGCGGCCATCGACGCGCAACTGCCGCTGCTCGGCGTTTGCTATGGTCATCAGCTGATGGCCTATGCGCTGGGCGGTAAAGTGGGTGATAACCCGAACGGCTGGGAGCGCGGGCTGAAAACCCTGACGCGCACCCCGCACCGCGATCCGTGGCTGGCACAGTTGCCGGAGGCCTTCCCGGCGTGGTTGTCGCACCGCCAGTCGGTGCTGGTACCGCCGCCGCAGGCACAGGTGCTGGCGCGTTCAGCGCTGGATGGTTGCCAGATCCTGCGCTATTCGCCGCAGGCGCTGTCAGTGCAGTTCCATCCGGAGTTCGACCATAACATCATGACCGCCTGTCTGCCTTCCGGCGTCAGCGATGATGGCGTGCAGCTGTCAGGCGAAGACTGGGCGCGCGAGCTGCTGCAGCGTTTCTGGCAGCAAACGCGCCCGCAGGCGCAGGCTCAGGGCGCGTAATGCCGCGTACAGCGATAAACCCAGGCGGGTGGCATATTTTTCAGCACCCGCTGGCGCTGCCAGGTAAAGTAGCGTGACAGGCTGGGCTGCGTCAGCGAGGTGTATTGAAACTGGACAAACACGCCGCGCGGCCCCAGTCCTTCATGCACCG
This sequence comes from Pantoea dispersa, assembly GCF_019890955.1. Lineage (NCBI taxonomy): Bacteria > Pseudomonadati > Pseudomonadota > Gammaproteobacteria > Enterobacterales > Erwiniaceae > Pantoea > Pantoea dispersa. The sequence continues at coordinate 2,359,546 of NZ_CP082346.1, read as the reverse complement.
CGCTGAGAATGGCGTCGCGCGTTGCGGGCGACAGCGACAGCAGCGGCAGGCCGGAAAAAATCACGTCGTACTCCCCGGACAGATATTCTGCCGAGCAGGCGCGCACCTGCATGCGCGCATCGTTCCAGCGGCGTAACCCTTTTACCAGTTCGGGACTGATTTCAAACACATCCAGCTGCGCCTGCGGTGCCATATGTGCCAGCAGATGACGGGTCAGCACGCCGTCGCCGGCGCCCAGCTCGGCAATGCGCAGGCTGTGCTCCCAGTTGACCGTTTCACACATGGCGCGACACAGGGCGGCTGAAGAGGGCGTGATGCTGCCCATTTTGCGCGGATTGCGGATAAATTGCTGAACGAAGTTCGCTTTGGCGCGCATTACCATCAGGGCTGAAGCCAGCATCTTGTTCTCCTGTTCACGGGTCTGCTTCATATTGACCGCACAAATCGCACATGTTCCGCTTTTCATCACGCTTATGGCCAAACTCGGAATTATCTGTCTGCGACAGGCGCAGGTTATGGCGTGACGGCAGGGCCGTTTCTTAATGCCCTCTTTTCCTTCGATGCGGTCACAGTTTCCCGCTGAGCGATCTGACAGGCTGGCATTGTTCGCTCAATGTTAATTACAAGTTTAAATGTTGTTAATCGCCACTCTGTCCCGCAAGGAGAAACACCATGCGTTACGCTGCTCCGGGAGAAACCGGTTCTCTCATCCATCTGCAATCGCGTTATGGCAATTTCATCAACGGCGAATTTGTTCCGCCGGTGAACGGTAACTATTTTGTTAACACCACGCCGATCAACGGCTCGACCATCGGCGAATTCCCGCGCTCGGATAAACAGGATATCGACAACGCTGTCGCCGCCGCACAGGCCGCTGCGGACGCATGGGGCAAAACCTCGCCGCAGGCGCGTTCGCTGCTGCTGCTGAAAATTGCCGACCGGCTGGAAGCCAATCTGGAAGCCATCGCGGTCAATGAAACCTGGGATAACGGTAAGCCGGTGCGTGAAACCCTGGCGGCTGATTTGCCGCTGGCGGTTGACCACTTCCGCTACTTTGCCGGCTGCGTGCGCGCCCAGGAAGGCACCGCGGCAGAGATCGACGAATTCACCGCCGCCTACCACTTTCATGAGCCGCTTGGGGTCGTCGGACAAATTATTCCGTGGAACTTCCCGCTGCTGATGGCGGCGTGGAAACTGGCGCCGGCGCTGGGTGCCGGTAACTGCGTGGTGCTGAAGCCCGCCGAACAGACGCCGCTCTCCATCACCCTGTTGATGGAGCTGATTAAAGACCTGGTGCCGCCGGGCGTGATTAACGTGGTGCACGGCTACGGCAAAGAGGCCGGCGAGGCGCTGGCTTCGCATCCGGGTATCGCCAAAATCGCTTTTACCGGATCGACCGCCACCGGCGGCCACATTCTTGAGCTGGCGGCAAAAAGCCTGATCCCGTCCACCGTCGAGCTGGGCGGCAAGTCGCCCAACATTTTCTTCGAAGACATCATGCAGGCGGAGGAGAGCTTCATCGAAAAAGCGGCCGAAGGCGTGGTGCTGGGCTTCCTCAATCAGGGCGAAGTCTGTACCTGTCCGTCACGCGCGCTGGTGCAGGAGTCGATTTTTGAGCCGTTTATGGCGGCGGTGATGAAGCGCATCCAGACCATTAAACGTGGCGATCCGCTCGATACCGAGACCATGATCGGCGCGCAGGCGTCGCAGCAGCAGTTCGACAAAATTCTCTCTTACCTGGAGATTGCTCAGCAGGAGGGCGCGCAGGTGCTGCACGGCGGCGGGGTGGAGAAAATCGGTGAGGCGTTTGCCAGCGGTTACTACATTCAGCCGACGCTGCTGAAAGGCGATAACAGCATGCGCGTCTTCCAGGAGGAGATTTTCGGACCGGTGGTCGGCGTGCTGACCTTTAAAGACGAAGCGGAAGCGATTGCCATCGCCAACGATTCGATTTACGGCCTCGGTGCGGGCGTGTGGACGCGCGATATTAACCGTGCTTACCGCGTAGGTCGCGCGATTAAAGCCGGTCGCGTCTGGACCAACTGCTATCACCTCTATCCGGCGCACGCCGCGTTTGGCGGCTATAAAAAATCCGGTATTGGCCGTGAAACCCACAAAATGATGCTCGATCACTATCAGCAGACCAAAAATCTGCTGGTCAGCTACAGTACGCAACCTCTCGGCTTTTTCTGATTTAACCGGCAGCGGTGCGCGCCGCTGCCGCCTTCATGGCAACGTCACACAGCCCTGTCACAGTGCTGACAGAAAAAACAGATTATTCCCCCTGTTATTAAGACGCGTCTTGTCGATATTAAGAGACGTGAGTTTATACAGTAACGCACCGTTTTTAAGGAGAGAAGATGAACACCCTGTACCACTTTCAGGAGCAGCACGACGAAGTGCTGGATGCGGTCGAAGAGAATATCATTACCGTAAATCTGCCGGGCCGCCAGGCGATCTACGTGATTGGCCAGAACGACGACGATGCCGATCTGTTGCTGGACGTGCAGCTGCGCGGTGTGTGAGCGCAGCAGGGGCTGGCAGACAAAAAAATCCGCAGCTTTTACGCCGCGGATTTTTTTATTGCTGGCCGGCTTATTTCACGCAGGCAGCACACTGGTTGTGGATCTGCTGGAAGAAGTCATTGCCTTTGTCATCCACCAGGATGAACGCCGGGAAGTTCTCCACTTCAATTTTCCAGATCGCTTCCATGCCCAGTTCGGCATACTCCACGCACTCCAGACTCTTAATGCTTTGCTGCGCCAGCACCGCCGCCGGGCCGCCAATACTGCCCAGATAGAAGCCGCCGTGTTTATGGCAGGCATCGGTGACCTGCTGGCTGCGGTTACCTTTGGCCAGCATCACCATGCTGCCGCCGTTAGCCTGCAGCAGATCGACGTAGGAGTCCATGCGGCCGGCGGTGGTCGGACCGAGTGAACCGGACGCGTAACCTTCCGGCGTTTTCGCCGGGCCCGCATAGTACACCGGATGATCTTTGATGTACTGCGGTAGACCTTCGCCGTTGTCGATGCGCTCTTTCAGTTTGGCGTGCGCAATATCACGTGCCACGATGATGGTGCCGTTCAGCGACAGACGCGTTGCCACCGGGTAAGCGGAGAGCTGGGCGAGGATCTCGCTCATCGGGCGATTGAGATCGACGCTGACCACTTCGCCTTCACCCTGCTGACGCAGCGCTTCCGGGATATAGCGGCCTGGGTTGTCTTCCAGCTTCTCGATCCAGATGCCTTCGCGGTTAATTTTGGCTTTGATGTTGCGGTCAGCCGAGCAGGAAACGCCCATGCCTACCGGGCAGGATGCGCCGTGACGCGGCAGACGCACCACGCGGATATCGTGAGCAAAATATTTACCACCAAACTGCGCGCCGAGGCCGAGTTTCTGCGAGGCTTCCAGCAGTTCCTGTTCCAGCTGCACGTCACGGAACGCCTGACCGTGTTCGTTGCCTTCGGTCGGCAGCGAATCATAATAGTGGGTTGACGCCAGTTTCACGGTTTTCAGCGTGCTCTCAGCGGAAGTGCCGCCGATGACAAACGCGATGTGGTACGGCGGACAGGCCGCCGTGCCGAGCGACATCATTTTATCGATCAGGTAGTTTTTCAGCTTCGCTGGTGTGATCAGCGCTTTGGTTTCCTGGTACAGATAGGTTTTGTTAGCAGAACCGCCACCTTTGGCGATGCACAGGAATTTGTATTCGTCGCCGTCAACGCTGTAGAGATCGATCTGCGCCGGCAGGTTGGTGCCGGTATTGACCTCTTTGTACATATCGAGCGGCGCATTCTGCGAGTAGCGCAGGTTATCTTCGATAAAGGTGTTGTAAACGCCCTGAGACAGCGCGGCTTCATCGCCGCCGCCGGTCCAGACGCGCTGGCCTTTTTTACCCATGATGATGGCGGTACCGGTGTCCTGGCAGGTTGGCAGCACGCCTTTGGCGGCGATTTCGGAGTTGCGCAGGAACTGCAGCGCCACGTATTTGTCGTTCTGGCTGGCTTCATCGTCCGCCAGAATCGACGCCACCTGCTGCTGATGTGAGGCGCGCAGCATAAAAGAGGCATCGTGGAACGCCTGCTGCGCCAGCAGCGTCAGCGCTTTCGGGTCGACTTTCAGGACTTCTTCGCCGTCAAAGTTGGCCACCGAAACATGGTCGCGGCTCAGCAGATAGTACTCGGTATCATCTTTGGCGAGAGGAAAGGGATTCTGGTAGTAGAAGGGTTTGTTCGACATGTTGGCTCACTTAGCTTCGTGTTGCCCGCCAGCATGACGGGCGACAAATTAGGCGATCTGTTATTCGATTTTCTCTCGCCAGTCCGCGGCAAGAGCTGACTGGCGAGTATCATACCACTTTAACGTTATTACGCGGCTGCGTTTTTAACATCAAAGCAACATCATCAGAACATCATCACCATCCACGGGTAGGCAATGACCATCAGCGCCACCAGGAACAGGGCACCAAAGATGGTACCGAGACGCCAGTAGTCTTTAGTTGGCAGGTAGCCGCTACCGTAGTAAATCGGGCTTGGGCCCGTGCCGTACGGGGTGATAATGCCCATCACACCCAGTGAGGTACACATCATCAGGCAGAACACCGGCATGTTGATGCCCGGAATCGAGGCGGCAATGGTCAGCATGGCAGGCAGCAGGGCAGTGGTGTGCGCCGTGGTGCTGGCGAACAGATAGTGCAGCAGGTAGAAGGCGACCAGCAGTACCACCGCGGACACCTGCGGGTCGTAGCCGTGCAGCAGCAGCGCACCCTCTTTACCCAGCCAGGCGATGAAGCCCACGCGCGCCAGACCATCAGCCAGTGCGACCAGCGTGGCAAACCAGGCGAAGGTGTTCCAGGCGGCTTTGTTGCTGGTGATGTCGTTCCAGTTCAGCACGCCGGTCCACAGCATCAGCACGATAACCAGCAGGGCGGCCATCGCCGGTTCAATCCACGCAGTGGCGAAGATCCACATCATCAGCGCAGCGACCACGAACACCAGCAGCAGAATTTCATTGCGCGACAGCGGACCCAGTTTCTCCAGCTCGGCTTTAGCCCAGCGTGGCACTTCGTCATTCACTTTCACTTCTGGTGGATAGAGCCAGTAAGCCAGCAGCGGCATGGTGAGAATCAGCAGGATACCCAGCGGCAGGAAGGCGAGGAACCACATGCCCCACGAGATATCAAAGCCAACCACGCTTTTTACCAGCGCCAGCGCCAGCAGGTTAGGAGCCAGCGCGGAGAGGAACATTGAACTGGTGATACAGGCGGCGGTGATAGCAACCCACATCAGGTAAGAACCAATTTTGCGTGCGCTTGGGTCGTTAGGTTTAGAACCGTACAGCGGCGGCAGGTTGGCAATGATGGGATAGATCGTCCCGCCGCTGCGCGCGGTGTTGGATGGCGTAAACGGTGCCAGCAGCAGGTCGGCAAAGGTGATGGCATAGCCGAGCGTCAGGCTGCGACGGCCGAGATATTTCACCAGAATCAGCGCCAGGCGGCGACCGAACTGGGTTTTGTCGTAGCCGGCGGCAAACATGAAGGCGCCGAAAATCAGCCACACGGTGGAGTTGCCGAAGCCGCTCACCGCCCATTTAAACGCCTGTCCGGCCGTTTTGAACTTCGGATCGGCCAGTTCTGCCGGGCTGAACAGCACGTACTGGCTGAACAGCGCGATGATCACCACACCGGTCAGGCCGATGACCGCGCCCGGCAGCGGTTCGAAGATCAGGCCGACAATCACCCCGACGAAGATGGCGAAGAAGTGCCATGCATACGGCTCCAGCCCGGCAGGGGTAGGTACCAGCAGCAACAGCACGGCAACCACGATCGGCAGGCACAACATGACGAGCCGGTTCTTTTTCCCCGGTGCGGCAGGTGGCGCCTTTAGGGGTTCACTCTGGGTTGTTTGTGTATTCATAGTTTTGGTCTGCAAGTTATGGGAATGCGATTGACGGCCCGGTCGGGTTGATTTTTTTAGTTACGAAACGCTTGTAGCAGATCAACCGGGACGTTTTAAAGTGTCTTTTACATGAATCTTCGTTATTGCAATTTTGCTTCGCGAATTATCAATTGAATGACGCTATGATGCGATTAATTAAAATATCTATTTTGATCTGGATCAATAAAATTATTAGCGGGTTTTTTGTTTTAACGTTTTGCGCCGTAATAAATGAACCAACAGGTGTAAAATATGTGTTAAAAGTGAACGGAACGGCAAAAATACCGCCAGAATCGGGCGAAAGGTGCTTTTTATCTCTTTGATATTACTTTATTTGTTTTAAATGTAAGGAAAAAGTTGATTTTTGTCAAGTATTGGTTAAAACTTAGCGGAGCGCGGATTTCAGCAATGAGCAATAAAAAGTATTTTAACGCGTAAAACTTATATAACTAACATTCTGGGTTATGTAACTAAATAAAATTGTATATTTATACCATGAAGTCGGACCACTTAAATTAATTATAAAGACCTCCGAACTGCCAAAGAATTGAATACACGATTTCTTAATTCTGGAGTTGCTCATCATGAATACGCTCACCCCGATTCTTAATCCGCTGACATTACCGAAAGGGGCGGTGCTGAAAAACCGCCTGGTGATGGCCCCGATGACCACCTGTACCGGCTATTACGACGGCGGCGTGACCAGCGATCTCGTTGAGTATTATCGCGTGCGTGCCGGCAGCATCGGCACCGTGATCGTCGAGTGCGCCTTTATCGATAACCGCGGTCCGGCGTTCCCGGGCGCTATCGGCATCGACAGCGACAACAAAATCCCTGGCCTGGCCAGAATCGCGCACGCCATCAAGTCCCAGGGATCTAAAGCCATTCTGCAGATTTACCACGGTGGCCGCATGGTTGAGCCGGCGCTGATCGGCGGGAAAACCCCGGTCGCACCCAGCGCTATCGCCGCACCGCGTGAAGGTGCCAGCACCCCGCAGGCGCTGACGGCGGAAGAAGTGGAGGTGATGATCACCAAGTTTGGTGATGCGGTGAACCGCGCCATCAAAGCCGGCTTTGACGGCGTGGAGATCCACGGCGCTAACACCTACCTGATTCAGCAGTTCTACTCGCCTAACTCTAACCAGCGCGACGACAAATGGGGCGGCAGCCGCGACAACCGCGCGCGCTTCCCGCTGGAAGTGCTGGAAATTACCCACAAAATGGCGGAGCGCTTCGCCGCAGCGGATTTCATCATCGGCTATCGCTTCTCGCCGGAAGAGCTGGAAGTGCCCGGTATCCGCTGGGACGACACGCTGTACCTGCTGGAAAAACTGGCGGCGCGCGGGCTGGATTACGTGCACTTCTCTGTCGGCCAGCTGCTGCGTCCGTCGATTGTCGACACCCAGGATCCGACGCCGTTAATCAGCAAATACATTGAACAGCGCTCGGCAACGCTGGCGAAAGTGCCGGTGATTGGCGTTGGCGGCGTGGTGAATAAAGAGGATGCCGAACTGGCGCTGGCCTCGGGCTTCGATCTGGTGGCGATTGGTAAAGCCTGTATTGCCTATCCGGACTGGGCCGATCGCATCATCAAAAACGAGCACATGGATCTGTACATCGACAGCACCAAACGCGAAGCGCTGACCATTCCGGAACCGCTGTGGCGCTTCTCGCTGGTGGATGCGATGATCCGTGACGTCAGCGATGGCCATCGCAAGTACAAAGCCGGCGTTTACCAGGCGAAAGTGGAAGCCGAAGCGCTGAAGCTGAAAATCAACGTAACGCTCGACACCGACCGTATCACCGACATTTCGCTGGTGCCGGATCCTAACCTCGACGTCGATTTCACCAGCACCTTTGAAAGCCTGCGTGAACGTATTCTGGTGGCGAACAGTCCGCACGTCGATGCCATCACCGGTGCTACCACGCAGAGTGAGGCGCTGAAGAAAGCAGTATCGCGCGCGCTCACTACCTCCAGCAAAGAGTATGTGATTGAAGAGGGCGGTAACCCGAATGCGCCGGTCAATTACGATGTGGTGGTGGTTGGTACCGGCGGGGCCGGTCTGGCGGCGGCGATTCAGGCGCACGATGACGGCGCGCGCGTGGTGATCATTGAGAAGATGCCCACCATTGGTGGTAACACCATCAAAGCGTCGGTGGGGATGAACGCGGCGGAAACCCGTTATCAGAAACTGAAAGGCATCGAAGACAGCAAAGAGCTGTTCTACGAGGAAACGCTGAAAGGCGGCAAATTCAAAAACAACCCGGTGCTGCTGCGTGAGTTCGTTGAGCGTGCGCCAGAAGCCATTGAGTGGCTGGCGGCGAAAGACATTGAGCTGAGCGATATCACCATCACCGGCGGCATGAGCATTGACCGTACGCACCGTCCGGAAGATCGCTCGGCGGTGGGCGGCTTCCTGATTAGCGGCCTGGTGAAAAATGTTAACCAGCGCAACATCGAAGTGCTGCTGGAAACCTCAGTGGCCGAGATCCTGTTTGAAAACGGTGCGGTGACCGGCGTGAAAGTGGTCGATGAGTACAACGACAGCCGCATCCTGAATGCGAAAAGCGTGATTGTGGCCACCGGTGGCTTCAGCGCCAACCGCGAGATGGTGGTGAAATACCGTCCGGAGCTGGATGGTTTCGTCACCACCAACCACAAAGGCGCCACCGGAAGCGGTATCGCCATGCTGCAGAAAATTGGCGCCGAGACTGTCGACATGGGCGAAATCCAGATTCACCCAACGGTTGAGCAGACCACCTCGTACCTGATTTCCGAAGCGATGCGCGGCGGCGGGGCGATTCTGGTCAGCCAGGCCGGTAAGCGTTTCTACAATGAAATGGAAACCCGTGACAAAGTTTCTGCCGAGATTATCGCGCTGCCGGAAAAAAGCGCGTGGATCGTGTTCGATGAGCAGGTACGTGCCAACAACAAAGCGGCGGACGAATACATCGCCAAAGGCTTTGTGATTAGCGCGCCAACGCCACACGAGCTGGCGGTGAAACTCAACATGGATCAGGAAACGCTGCAAAGCACGCTGGGCCGTTACAATGAGTTTGTGATTAACCAGAAAGACGAAGACTTTGGCCGTGCCACCGCGCTGCGTCATCCGCTCAATCAGGGTCCGTTCTTCGCGATTCGTATCGCACCGGGCGTGCACCACACCATGGGCGGCGTGACCATCAACACCGAGACTGCGGTGCTTGACGCGCAGAAACAGGTGATTCCTGGTGCCTGGGCGGCGGGTGAAGTGGTCGGCGGCATCCACGGTGCGAACCGCATCGGCGGTAACGCCGTCGCCGATATCATTATCTTTGGTATCAAAGCGGGCCGTAATGCCGCTAAACTGGCGTTAGGTAACTAAGCTATCACGATGCCCGCGCCCTGCGGGCATCGTTCTCTTGCGGGGCCACAATGACAAGCGACGCTGGCGTCCATTCCTATTCTGCCGTCCTCATGGGTTCGCCCATTCTGCTCAAACTGTTCGAAGACAATCCCACGCTCGCCAGCCAGGTCTTTCGCCTGATCAAACAGCAGGAAAACCTGTTTACCGTCAACCGCGCCGAATCCGAAGTGATGGCCATTAATCACGCCGCCGGACGCCATCCGGTGGTGGTGAGCGCGCCGGTTTTTGCGCTGATTAGCGTGGCGCACGCGGTGAGCATCCTGCCGGACAGCGCGTTTAACTTCACCATCGGTCCGGTGGTGAAACGCTGGAAGATTGGTTTTCAGGGGCGTGAAGTGCCGCCCGCAGCGGAGATTGAGACGCTGCTGCGCCTGACCGATCCGCATCAGGTAGTGCTGGATGCCGAACAGCGCTCGGTGTTTCTGCCGCTGCCGGGCATGGAGATCGATCTGGGCGCCATCGCGAAAGGCTACATCGCCGATGTGGTGCAGGCATTTCTGCGTCAGCAGGGTGTTGCGCAGGCGCTGATTAATCTCGGTGGCAATGTGCAGACGCTCGGCAGCCCGCCGCATCAGCCGCAGGGCTGGGGCATCGGGCTCAAAAAACCGTTTGGCCGGGACGATGAGCTGCTGGGGACGCTGCAGGTGCAGGGCAAATCGGTGGTGACGTCCGGGATTTATGAGCGCTACTTTGAACGCGACGGCCGCTGCTGGCATCACATCTTTGATCCGCGCACCGGCTATCCGCTGGACAATCAGTTATTGAGCGTGACGGTGATTGCCGATCGCTCGCTGGATGGCGATATCTATACCACGCTGCTGTACGGCATGGGCGTAGAGCAGGGGCTGGCGTATCTCGCCGGCCAGCCTGATATCGACGCGGTGTTTGTCACCCGCGATCGGCAGATTATCTGCTCGCCGGCGCGCCATTTCCGCTTCAGCCAGCTGGATTTCAGCTGGCAGCTGCGTCACTGACAGTACTGCTGCAGCAGCGAATGGTACTCCGGCTGCAGGCGATAGCGATACACCGGGCGGCCGGTGGCACCGTAGTGAATGCTGGTGAACAGAATATTAATCTGCGCCAGCCAGATCAGGTATTTGCGACACGAAACGCGTGAAATGTTCACTTCGGCCGCCAGCTCGTCGGTGGAAAATTCATGGCCGGGATGGGCGTCAATCCACTGACACAGCGTGCGCAGCGTCTGCGGCGTTAAGCCTTTCGGCAGCCGTTTGTTGTCGTGCTGGGTGGCCGGGCTGCCGTGCATCAGCAGATCGAGATCCGATTGCTGATAGTAGTGCTGGTTATCCATCAGCGATTTTTTCTGCCGCCAGCCGGTCAGCGCCTCTTCAAAACGCGGGAACTGGAACGGTTTGATCAGGTAGTCGACTACGCCGTAGTGCAGCGAGGTTTTGATATTCTCCGCGTCGGCCGCTGACGAAATGATGATCACTTCCACTGAACTCTGCGCCTGGCGCAGCTCTGGCAGCAGATCGAGCCCGTTCTCCTGCTGCATATAGATATCCAGCAGCACCAGGTCGATCGGCGTTTCGCTATTAAACAGGAACTCGCGCGCCTGCTGCAGCGTCGCGGCGGTACCCACGCAGTGAAAGCCCGGCACCTGGCCGATAAAGCTGCGGTTCAGCTCGGCCACCATGGCGTCATCGTCGACCACTAACACGTTAATCATGCGGTTTGGTTCCTCCATCCCACGGAAGTTGGACTAAAAATTGGGTGAACACGCCGGGCTCGGACTCCACGCTGACGCTGCCGCCGAGGTGCTCCGTCTGCTGTTTCAGCAGGAACAGGCCGACCCCGCGATCCTCGCCTTTGGTGGAGAAGCCCTTGTCGAACACGGTTGCCAGATGCTGCGGCGCAATGCCCGGTCCGTCATCGCTCACTTCACAGGTCAGCCAGCCGTTCTGGTAGTGCAGCATGACGTGGATTTCGCCCTCGGTCTGCTCGCTCATCGCATCCAGCGCATTCTCCACCAGGTTGCCGACCACGGTGATCAGCGCCGCCATTTGCTGCTCGTTGCCGCTGTCCGGCAGGTAACTGGCATCGCTGATGGTCAGGCGATGGCCGCAATCAGAGGCGCGGTTAATTTTGCTGAGCAGAAAACCGGCAATCACCGGTGATTTGATCTTCTCCAGCAGGAAGCCGATTTCCGTCTGATAGTTATTAGCGGTCTTCAGAATATAGGCTTCTACCTGCGCATAATTTTTCATGTGCAGCAGGCCGAGGATCACATGCAACTTATTCATGAACTCGTGCGAGCGCTCACGCAGGGCATCAACATAGTTTACCATGCCGGTCAGACGCTGCATCAGCTGGCTGATTTCGGTCTTGTCCCTGAAGGTGCAGACCGCGCCGATAATGCGTCCCTGACTGCGCACCGGCACGGTGTTGCTCAGCAGCAGTCGGCCATTGACGTTGAGCTCCTCATCGCGCCGTGCGCGACCGCCGTTGAGCACTTCCTGCAGATGCTGGTCGATCACCGAGGCATCATAAATGCGCGCGGTACTCACCACGCTGCTGCCCATTTTATCGCTCAGCAGCTGGCGCGCCGCCTGATTGACCAGCGTCACCTCGCCCTGATCGTCCATCGCCACCACGCCTTCCTTGACGGAGTTAAGGATCGCCTGGCGCTGCTCAAACAGGGTGGAAATTTCGTAAGGCTCAAGGCCGAACAGGATGCGCTTCAGCACGCGCACCAGAATAAAGGTGCCAACTGCGCCGGCAAATGTACCGATCAGAATGGTCCACAGAATACTCCAGCGACTCTGGTTGATCTGGTCGGTGACCGCCTCCAGCGAGATGCCAATGGCCACCACGCCAATCTGCCGCTGCTGGGCGTCATACACCTGGGTAAACACGCGCAGCGATTTGGCCAGCGAGCCCTGATTCACGGAGACATTCTCGTTGCCGCGCAGCGCCGGTTCGATGTCCGGGCCGATAAAGTGTTTGCCCACCAGCTCCGGATTACGGTGTGAGTAGCGGATGCCATCCATGTTGGTGATGCTGATAAACAGCAGATTATTGCTCTCTTCCACCGCTTTGGCGATGGGCTGGATAGCGGCCCGGTCGGGCGGCAGGCGCAGCGCCTGCTGAATTTCGGGTGATTTCGCCAGCGTACGCGCCACCGCCATGGCTTTATCCTCGAGCTGGCTGCGCGTCGCGGCGCCAATCTGGAAGAAATAAAACATGTGTACGCTCAGCAGCACCAGCACAATCACCGCGCTGAGCATCAGCGTTACCAGGGTGTTGAGCTTCATCGGTCGCCTGCGCACCGGCGTGGCTTGCTGTGGTGAGATCATGGTCGTGCTCTGCGGAAAACGGGGGGCTATTATGACGGATAATCCGCAGCGGGTCGCGCTAAATGCAGGAAGGCCGTCAGCGATGACGACCTTCCGTGGGGGAGAGCGGGCGGGTTAGGCCTGTTTCACCCGGTTCGCGAAGCTTTTACGCAGTTTCTGCAGCTTCGGCGGGATCACCGCCAGGCAGTAACCGTTGCGCTGACCCGCGCCATCCCAGTAATCCTGATGATAATCTTCTGCCGGGTACCAGGCTTTCAGCGGCTCGATAGTGGTCACCACCGGCTCGCTGTGATCTTCCTGCGCGCGGGCAATCGCCGCAATCGCTTCGGCTTCCTGCTCCGCGTTAGCCGGGAAAATCGCCGAACGGTACTGGGTGCCGACATCATTACCCTGACGGTTCAGCTGGGTGGGATCGTGGGTGGCAAAGCTGATGTCCAGCAGATCGCCGTAGCTCACTTTCTCCGGATCGAAGCCTACGCGAATCGCTTCGGCGTGGCCGGTCGCACCGCTGCACACCTGCTCGTAGGTAGGATTAGGACGTTCACCGCCGGTGTAACCACTTTCGACTGACTCGACGCCAATCACATCTTTGAATACTGCTTCGGTGCACCAGAAACAGCCACCCGCGATAATCGCATATTCGGTTGCCATTGTTTTACTCCTGTCAGGGCGAAAGCGTTAGAGTGGGGGTTCAGCACGCTGAATTCAAGCCGCTTTCTGTTAACATTTCTGGCGCAACCTTGCGCGGCTAAGTCTGTAGCGCCTTGCCATTGCGCGCAGACGATGTGCGCCGCACGGGTGCAGCATTGATGCAAACGCCAGCCGATCTGCCAGCGGCGCTTTTACCTGCGCGATAAAACGTTATTCAGCGGTGAGATGTCGTGGTTTATTTTGCGCGTAATAGCCCGGCTGATCCGAAGCAGATAATATTCTTGTTTAAATAGAATAACGCGGCTCAGCTGAGCCGCGTCAGGGAAATGACTTTCTGTCGGTGCGGATTAACGGATATTCCAGTAGTCTACAATATCGCTATTATTGAATGTGATATAGAGCCTATTACCGTGTATTTCGGTATTTCCACTACGTTTATCTGCCATTTTGCCTGCCGTAGAGGATACTTCACTTGCTGAGTTTGCCATACCTAACGCGCCGGATACCGCTCCCGCTCCCGGGATGTAGCCCAGCAGCGAAGAGGCGCTGCTGTAATCCGCATTTTTCTCGTAAATCCAGGTGGTGCCCTGAGAGGATTTTTGATTATCATCCGGGACACCATAAAGCTGCTGCACTTCCGCCTTGGTGGTTTTCCCTTCTTTAATGTGTGACTGAACGTAGGTCGCGCTGTATTTATCCTCACCCCCCGTCGACGAACATCCGCTTAACAGGATAACGAGCATCACCATTAAACCCATAAGGTTAATTTTCATTTTTCCCTCTTTGTAAGTTTATTGTAAAGTCCAGATTTAAATATCACGGCATTAAGGGCTACGCAATATTATAATGGTGCGCTTTATCTCATTTTGCTGATGTGGCAATTTCAATTGCGGCTAACCTTTTGATATGGGTTTGTTTTTGTGGTTATGCGCCGGCAATAAATTTTCAGTGATTTAAAAATAGCGCCGGCTATTCAGGGCAGTGAAGTTTAAGCATTAAGTGCTGTATTCGTTAGCGCCCGATATTGATTAATTATCTGTAAATTAATTTCATCATTAATCGCGTATCGATTGGTGTGAATTATCAATTTTCTCTCCCGCCGCCTTGCGATTATTCCGCGCAGCGTGACAGGTTCAGGGTTGCCTCGGGAGAGAGGTTAAGTCACTTTGCCTTCACGCGCGGCACGTCACTAATACGCGTGGTGTAAGCCGGAGACAGCATGTCGCGTTTCATCGCCCAGGGTTTCTGGATGCCCTGACCGGCAAACCACAAGGCACCGCGCTGGTGAGCGTTGATCTTATCCATCAGCGCCATCAACTGATCGCTGTTACGGCGCGGCTGATAGTCAGCAAACAGATCAAGCTGCGCCACCCCGTCGCTGAAGAAGTCTCCCAGCATCACGCCGCCTTTCAGGTAGCGCTTGCCGGGGATCCAGATGCGATCCAGGCAGTTGAGCGTGGCCTGAATGATGTCGCGGCTGTCGGCGGTAGGGGTAATCAGCGTCTGGCTGGCGGCATTGGCATAGTAGGGCTGATGCGGATCGTGCGGGCTGGTGCGGATAAAGGTGCCGATGTAGCGGCAGTACTGACGCTCGCTGCGCAGTTTCTCCGCTGCGCGTGCCGCATAGCTGGCGATGGCTTCGCGCATATCCTGATAATCGGTAATGCGATCGCCAAACGAGCGCGAGCAGAGGATATTCTGCCGGTGCGGAATCACCTCTTCAAACGCCAGGCACGGTTCGCCGCGCAACTCGCGCACGGTGCGCTCCAGCACCACGCCGAAATGCTTGCGGATCAGCGCAGTGGGGGTCTCCGCCAGCTGCAGAGCGGTTTGAATGCCCATCAGGTTCAGCTTGTTAGATAAACGGCGGCCGACGCCCCACACTTCCTCTACGCCCACCCGCTGCATCAGTCCGCGCTGGCGCGCCGGATCCGAGAGGTCCATGACGTTTTCGGCTTTGGTCCAGCGTTTGGCCGCCCAGTTAGCCAGCTTGGCGAGGGTTTTCGTTGGCGCGATGCCGACGCCCACTTTCAGGTGCGTCTCTTTCCACAGGCAGTCACGTACCTGCTCTCCAAAGCGCGTCAGCGAGGTGTAGCCTTCAATTCCGCTGACATCAAGAAAGGCCTCGTCAATCGAATAGACGTCCACGCGCGGTGCCAGCCGGTCGAGCGTCTCCATCACGCGCGCCGACATGTTGCCGTACAGCGCATAGTTAGATGAAAACACCACCACCTGATGACGCATCAGCTCGTCGCGATGTTTAAACCAGGGCGCACCCATTTTGATGCCGAGCGCCTTCGCTTCGCGGCTCAGCGAGATAATGCAGCCATCATTGTTTGACAGCACCACGATCGGCCTGCCGCGCAGATCCGGGCGAAACACGGTTTCGCAGCTGGCGTAGAAAGAGTTTACGTCGACCAATGCATACATCATCGGCACCCCGAAAATACTGTATATAAAAACAGTATAGGTCAGATGCAGTAAAAATGAGAAGCAGAAATCGATCTGTCCGGCCAGGTTGCTGGTGGGGAAAAGAACAGGGTGGTTACAGATAGCAGGACGAAAAAAACGGCGTTCCCGTCAGGGAAACGCCGTGGGCCAGGGGCCAGTTACTGCGCGAGAAAAAACGTGTCACTGCCTGGTCTGACTGAAAGTCAGGGCGCCTTCTTGCTGCCCGCTTCTGCCCCGGTGATCGGATCGATCAGCGGATCGGACGCGGTGCGTGCGGCCAGCGCGTCAATGTCGCGCTGCTCATCCGGCGACAGTGTCACGGAGGGCAGACCATCGCCGCCATCCACCGCCGGTTGCGGATCGGCCACATAATCGAAGTTATCATCGGAGTTCCAGCTACCACGCACGTCATCACCTTCTGACATGTTGTAGTAGTTGTGCGCATACTGCTCAATTGGCGGCAGCTTGCCCGGTGGGAAGTTGTCGCGAATGGAGTACAGCGCTTTCTCAAATGAAAGCTGGTGCGCGGCTTCACGCGTCATCAGGAAGCCTAACGCATCCTTCACGCCGACATCGTCAGTGACGTTGATCAGACGTTCATAGATGATTTTGGCGCGTGCTTCGGCGGCGATATTAGAACGCAAATCCGCCGTCACTTCCCCGATGGTATCCACGTAAGCCGCGGTCCACGGCACGCCGCCGGAGTTGGTCAGCGGCGGACCACCGCCATAAAGAATCGAAGTCAGATGGCTATCGTTACCGGCACCCGTGATTGAGCGATACAGTTCGCCTTCCTCTTCAGTGCCTTCGGCCAGCTTGCCTTTGGCACCTTTATTAAGCATGCCAACCAGCGAGCCGATAATCTCAAGATGGCTGAGCTCTTCGGTAGCGATATCCATCAGCAGGTCGCGGCGTCCTAAATCCTCATCGCCGAGGCCCTGGGTAAAATAGCGCATGGCCGCAGCCAGTTCGCCCTGCGGACCGCCAAACTGCTCTAACAGCAGATTGGCCAGGCCCGGGTTCGGCGCACTGACGCGCACCGTGTACTGCAGTTTCTTAACGTGTCGAAACATAGCTCACCTCAAAAAGTCTCTTACGAAAAGAGAAAATCAGCGTTTCGCTTTCGCGTCCGGGTCTTCGCTGCGCAGCAGGAACTGATCGGTCAGTTCAGGCATGTGCGTTAACATCCAGTCCGCCATCGCGATCTCCTGCTCACAGATCTGTTTGAGAATGGCCACGCTCTCCTGATCCCCGGCACGCGTGGCGGCGCTGATCAGGCTGGTGTAGCTGCCAATCTCGGCATTCTCGAACACGTAGCCGCTGATAGCGCCTTTCACCACTTCGTCTTCCGCGAAGGTACCGCCGAAGGCCTGGCCCATGGCAGCCATTTTCCCCATAACGTCTTTCACGCTGGAGTGGGAGATGCCGTGACGGTCGAGAATGGATTCCAGCAAAGACTGCTGCTGACGGGTTTCTTCGATGTGCTGCTCAATGCGTGCACGCAGCTGCGGGTAGTTTTCCAGGCGTTTTGCCATCTGCTCGAGCATGGTTTCGGCCTGTTTTTCCATGGCATGAGCGTCGCGCAGCCAGTCGTGATAATGCGAAAGTGCGGATGTGGTCGTCATATCTACCTCCGTTGTACGGCAGTCGCGTTACTGCTTTTCCGCGATATCCGTGAGTTTTTCATCGGTGGATTTTTCTTCGGCTAATGTGGCGGCCAGCAACTCTGCAGCCTGGTTAAGCTCCAGCTTTTTCGCCATGGCCACCAGCGTGCCGTAAGTGGCGATTTCATAGTGCTCAACCTTCTGCGCCGCGCCGATCAGGCCAGCATCGCGCACCGGGCCGGCTTCGGTGGATTCAATTAGCTCCTGCGCTTCTTCTACCAGGCCTTCCAGTGCATGGCACTTCATACGCATGATGCGCAGCTCATCGTGGCTCTCTACGACCTGATCGAGGCGCTCAATTTGTCCCTGGGTCTCTTCCAGATGTTGCTGAAAAGCGTTTTTTAAACTTTCATCGGAGGCTGCCCGGACCAGTTTGGGTAACGCACGGGTGATCTGTTTCTCCGCGCTGTAAACGTCCGAAAGATCGTGAATAAAAAGATCGAGTAGCGATTTAACTTTCATGGAATATTCTCCGAATCGGTGATTAACGGGAGGCTGAAGCCATTAAGTGATAACGCGATTAAGAGAGGGAATGAAACGAAGCAATAAATCCCTGTCATCCTGTTGATGACGGAGCATTCCCTGCTCCGAGACATTCCTTACTCTGCGTTACAGCGCATCAGGAATCGCGATGGCTATTCTGTCCGCCTTTTTTGCCGGCTTCGGACGCTTTCTCACGGTCGTTTTTGAAATTACCGCCGCTGTTTTGTCCGCCTTTTTTACCCGCTTCAGATGCTTTCTCTTTGTCTTCTGCGAAATTACCTGAACCGCCTCTATGCTCTGTCATACTATTACCTCGTGATGAGTAATAAATAACATGACGCATCTGCCGCCATGCATGTTTTGCACACTTAATACTAATGCAGGCTGCCTCACTGACAAGCGCGACGGCTATATTTTTCACGCCTCGCTAACGCTATATGGATGAGAAGGCTGGAGATTGTGGCTTAAAATAACCACGCTATTTTTAGCGAGCCGATAAATATTACGGCCTCGCTTTTAACCTGCCTGATGATTATTTATGCTCAACACATTATCCTCCGGTGGGAATTCTATCCGCCCGGCTTATTTATTTACGTTTAATCATTGAACGGCGAAGCGGCGTTAAATAGCGTCGAGCAGACGGTTCAATTCCGCCAGACTAAAAAGGGTCGCTTTGCGCACCACTTCTTCACCTTCACCTGAAAACCACTGCCGGCTGGTGTGCACGCTGCCATCTGCCAGGCACCATGCAAACCACACGGTGCCGGCTGGCGTGCCGTCCTCACCGCCGTCCGGGCCGGCATAGCCACTGACGGCAATAGCCAGCGTATCCCCGGAGAGCTTTTTCGCGCCGCAGGCCATCTCCCGTACCGCGGCTTCACTGACGGCGGTATCACGCGCCAGTGTCTCCGCGCTGACGCCCAGCACGCGCTGCTTCGCCTGATTGGTGTAAGTAATAAAGCCGCTGCTGTAAAAGCGGCTACTGTCGCTGGCGGCTGCCAGCGCGGAACCGACCCAGCCAGAGGTGCAGGATTCGGCGGTGGTGACGCTCAGGCCGGCGGCCAGTAATTTATTACCCACTTCGGTCGCTAAATTAACCAGTTCTTCATCCATATTCTGTATTCCTTGTCAGAGTGAAATTAATAAAACGCCGTCTCTGGCGCTGCTCACAGGCATTGCCAGTGGCGTGCATCCGAATTATAGGCGTAATTTCTGCACCGCTGCTCAGCCGAATTAAACTGTTACCGAAGCTCCCGGCGTTTACCGCTAAGCTTAAAATTTAGAACGAAGAGGGAATAACCGTAGCGATAAGATGTCAGCTAATTAACTGTAAGAGGAATAACGCCATGAAGAAAGATGAGTTAGCCAGCCGTGATTATCCGGTACAGGAGGATATGCGCTGGCAACGCAGGGAGAGCGTTATACAGCGTATCGGTGAATACGTGCTAATGGTGATTGTGATCCTGGGTGCCTGCGGGCTGTTTTCCAAAGGCATATTAAGTGACGGGCAGGCGCAGTCGGCTGATGGTTCCGTCAGCCTGCGCTATGAACGTTTTGGTCGCATCGACAGCAATATGAACCTGCGGATTCGCGTGGCACCGCAGAGCGGCGAACGTTTCACCGTCACGCTGGGCAGCGGCGCGTTAGACGATTTGCAGATCCAGACGCTACAGCCACAGCCACAGCAGGCCATCACGCGGGATAACACGCTGCAGCTGACTTACGCCAGCGAGGCGGCAGAAGGTCATGTGATCTGGCTGGGGCTTCAGCCGCAGGCGGCGGGGCGGGTGGCGCTGAGCGTGCACGTCAATCATCAGGTACCGGTAAAGGTATCGCAGTGGATTTACCCGTAAAAGGAGAACGTTATGGAAACGGTACTACGCGCAGCCGCCATTTATCTGTTGTTAATGGTGGTATTTAAAATTGCCGGTCGACGCACGCTGCTGCAAATGACCTCATTCGATTTGATTCTGCTGCTGATTATTAGCGAAGCCACACAGCAGGCGTTGCTGGGTGATGACTTTTCCGTTACCGGTGCCAGCCTCACCATCATTACCTTAATCACCATTGATATCGTGCTGGGCAAACTCAAAGCGCGCTTCCCGCTATTTGAACAAATGGCGGAGGGTGGGCCGCTGATTCTGGTGGAGCATGGCCGGATATTAACGCAGCGGCTAAAAATGTCGGGCATCAGTCGGGAAGATATCCTCGAAGCCGCCCGTTCAGGGCAGGGGCTGGAACGCATCGATCAAATTAAATACGCGGTGCTGGAAGTAAGCGGTCATATTTCCATCATCCCGGAAAATTCAGATAAAACTGAAAAATAGCAACAATCTCTCAATACTTGTTTGTGATGTGGATCACATTTTTGTTAATTAATTGATTTTATACCACTAAAATTATTTTGTACAAGTTTGAGAAAAAATCTTTACAAGCAATCCGCTATAAGCGCAGCGGTGAAAATAACCATTTGCGCATGGCTTTTTGTCGGCGCAAATATGCATATTAAATGTTGTTTTATCGCCAATCCCATCCATATTGTTTCTGTGTGGAGATATTCTGTCGTTTAACTGCTTAATTATTTTAATCAATGGGGTGACATATGACACAACGACGTGGTGGTGCAGGTAATTTTGCAGAAAATACCGAGCGTGCTCGCGAAGCGGGTAAAAAAGGCGGCAGCGTCAGCAGCGGGAATTTTAAAAACTGTCCGGAAAGGGCAGTAGAAGCGGGCAGGCGCGGTGGAAAAGTGAGTCGCCGCGGCAAAACCGCAACGGCGGAAGCTTAAACCGCCTTCTTTAAGGTAAATGCAGTCAGCGTAATCCTTAAGATGCCATGCAGGCAGTCTTAATCGCTAACGCAGCGGCGCAATTCAGGGAGTGAACCATTGCGCCGCACGCATTTTGTATTATCAGCGGCCGCGCCGCAGGGTACTAAAGAATGACATGCGGCAGTGCATATTAAGCGCAACGGCTGCAACCACCAGTAACGATTATCAGCGCGAGAGGAAATAAGCGAAAGGCAGATTTGGTAGCACTGATAATGACGAAATACGCCAGCGACTCATTATTTGTGTGGACCTGATCGGGCAGCGGCGATGTTAAAAAATTTCACTTTATGCTTGGTTTAATAACTTTTCGGTAGCACTTTTTGCAACAAAAATCCCCCATTCAGTTGTTTATCCTCTTGTACAGATTTTGAAAAACTTGTACAACTTAGCCAGAACATTTTTCTGACAACTTAATGTTAACGGGAGTCACTTATGCGCCAGAACGGATACACTCCGAACTCAGTCGAGGCGATTGCCAACTATTTTAGCAAAGCCACGCTGCCTTCGCAGCAGGAGACGCTGGGCCAGGTCGTGGTCGAAATCCTGCGTGAAGGCCGTAATCTGAACCGTAAATCGCTGTGTACTAAGCTGCTGCGTCGTCTGGAGCTCGCTTCTACTACGGAAGAAGAGCACCACTATCACCAGCTGATTGGCCTGCTGTTTGAGCGTGAAAGCTGAGAGCGAAGCGAAAGCGTCCAGGTTGTACACACGAAAACGCCATTCTGATAACGTATCACTGCATGTATGACTTGTGACGGGCTGTATCGCGCTGCGGCATAGTGGCGCTGTTTTTCTGTCGCGTTCCCGGTCGGGGCAGGCAGCATGCAGAGATTTATTGTGATATGAACAGAAGCGAATACCAGACTCTTATTGATGAGATCATCGGCGAAGCGGCGTTAACGCTGCTGCAGCGTTCCGGGCCAGTCACCACCCAGGCGTTGCTGGATGAGCTCCACATTATGCAGCAGCAGGCCAGCGATGATGCGCAGGCGGCTGCGATTCGCACGGCAATCGATGAAGTCCGGTCGAGCATGACGGCTGGACAAAAGCGGCGTGGCGAACAACCGGATCGCGATAACGTGCATCCACTGTTTGGCCACAACGGTCAGGCTGGCGGCAGCCGCAAGCATTAACTGACCGTTAAATTATAATCTGACTGTATTGCTCACAGTACGGGAAAAGAACGATGTCGGAGAATCACTCTCTCTATTCTGCGCTGCCGGACACGGAACTGGCGGCGCATTTTCGCGATGCCGGAGTGGCATTGAGTGAAGAAGCCGCGGTACTGAATGATATCATTCGTAGCGTGCTGGCCAGCGAAGGCCGCGTCAGTAACAAATCTATCATTCTTTGTCTGATTATGGCGCTGGAAGCGACACAGGATGAAGCGCAGGCAAGTGTGCTGCGCAGAACGCTGGAAATTGTGGTGGGTTATACGCCAGACGACGCCTGACTCAGAGGTCCCCGCGCAGGCGGGGATTGGTTCAGTGCATAAGATCTGCCAGTAGCCTTATTGCAGCATCGCAGCGATGCCGGAAATCCTCATCACGCGCGTCTGCTTTCATCGTATGCAGCACCTGCGTCACGTCATGTATCCTGAACACGCTACCTTCCCTGATAAACTCCGTCACCGCGCTGCCTATCAGCGCATACAGATCCGATGCAGGACGGTTAACTTGTTTCACGTCACCTCCGGGACTTGTATATCCGTACAGTGTTACACAGGTGATAACAACCCAACACCTTTTTCTGCTGTCAGTGAAAATGGCACTGGTTATTCGTCAGACACATTGCCAGGTGTTATCACGCTGCGCGAATAGTAATACGCTGCTGTAGCAGATTCATGCAACTAAAAAATGGTTGAGCGTGCCGATAACTCTATTTTAGCGCTGCGCTTATTGCGCCCGGAACATTCACCGACACGCTGCGCGGCGGGCGGGAATTATCGCGCCTGCTGCGACCGAGATTGAATTTATGCAGCCAGCTGCGGTACTGCCTGATTAATTCCTGCGCATTTTTTTCGTCACTGGCGCGACAAATAAACAGCTGGCTCATGGTCTGGTGCTCAGCCGCCGTGGCGTAGATCTCGCAGGTCATCTCGCGTTGCTGCAGTTCAATCGCCGTAAAATGTAACTGCGGCCACTGCTGCAGTCGGTTAGCGAACATTTTATAGTCCATTTTAGGATCCTTTTATTTTTCTATTTTCTACTGGTATTACCTGTAAAAGGCACAATAGACCAAAAGTGAAAAAGCGCCAGTTTTGCGGGTCACGACCCATTAAATAGTGCACAAAATGAAAAAAATATTTACGTGTACAGCTTTTACCGCTGCGCTTCTATTTGCGTGAAAGATTGAATAAGCGCAGCGGCTAATAGCGACAGTGCAGAAATACCGTCTGGCTCGCAGCATCGCCTATCCTCTATTAGGGTTAACTGATGGCTAACCAAAGGAGAAGAGGGCATGACCAATCCGAGTGCCGCCGATGAACTGGCGCTGATCGATCGCTACTGGCGCGCCGCCAATTATCTGTCCGTCGGGCAAATCTACCTGATGGCCAACCCGCTGTTACGCGAACCATTGCAGCCCGGGCATATCAAGCCGCGACTGCTTGGCCACTGGGGCACGACGCCCGGCCTGAACTTTATCTATGCGCACCTCAACCGCATCATCCGCCAGCGCGAGGTGGATCTGCTGTACGTCTGCGGTCCGGGGCACGGCGGACCGGGCATGGTGGCGAATAGCTGGCTCGAAGGCAGTTACAGCGAAATCTATCCGCACGTCAGTGAAGATGCTGCAGGCATGCAGCGCCTGTTTAAGCAGTTTTCATTTCCTGGCGGCATTCCCAGCCATGCGGCACCGGAAACGCCGGGCTCGATTAATGAAGGCGGCGAGCTGGGCTATTCGCTGTCGCACGCGTTTGGCGCGGTTTTCGATCATCCGCAGCTGATCGTACCCTGCGTGATTGGTGACGGCGAAGCCGAAACCGGGCCGCTTGCCGCCAGCTGGCACGGCATCAAATTCCTCAATCCGCAGCGTGATGGTGCAGTGCTACCCATTCTGCATCTGAACGGCTACAAAATTGCCAACCCGACGCTGCTGGGGCGCAGCAGTGATGACGATCTGCAGCAGCTGTTCAGCGGTTACGGTTATGAGCCGCTGTTTGTCTGCGGGCACGAACCGGCCGACATGCATCAGCAGATGGCGGCAGCGCTGGATAACGCGTTTGATAAAATTGCCGCTTATCAGCAGCAGGCGCGCAGCGGCCAGACAGAGCAGGCGATCCCGCGCTGGCCGATGATTGTGCTGCGCAGTCCGAAGGGCTGGACCGGCCCGAAAGAGGTGGACGGTAAAAAGGTGGAAGGTTTCTGGCGTGCGCATCAGGTGCCGGTGGCGGCATGTCGCGAAGACGCGTCGCATCGGCAGGTGTTAGAGCAGTGGCTGCGCAGCTATCAGCCGGAAGATCTGTTTGACGAGGCGGGTAAACTCAGGCCGGAACTGCGTGCGCTGGCGCCGCAGGGGGATAAACGCATGAGTGCCTCACCCTATGCCAACGGCGGACGGCTGCGCCGCACGCTCAACACGCCGGACATCCGCGAGTTTGCGCTCGACACCGGCGCGCCGGGCAGCCAGCGCGGCGAAGCCACTAAGCAGTTCGGCCACTACCTCAGCGCGATTTTTCAGCGCAACGCCGATAACTTCCGTCTGTTCGGGCCAGATGAGACCGCCTCGAATCGCCTGACGCCGGTCTTTGACGTCACCAGCCGCAGCTGGATGGCAGACATCGAACCGTATGATGAGCAGCTGGCGCGTGACGGTCGGGTGATGGAAATTCTCAGCGAGCATCAGTGTCAGGGCTGGCTGGAGGGCTATCTCCTCACCGGACGACACGGGCTGTTCAACTGCTATGAAGCCTTTATTCATATCATCGATTCGATGTTCAATCAGCACGCCAAATGGCTGAAGGTGACGCGCAAGCTGGGCTGGCGCCAGCCGATCTCCTCGCTCAACTATCTGTTGTCTTCACATGTCTGGCGCCAGGATCACAACGGTTACAGCCATCAGGATCCCGGTTTTATCGATCACGTGGCGAACAAAAAGGCGGATATCGTGCGCATCTATCTGCCACCGGACGCGAACACCCTGCTGTGGGTGGGCGATCACTGTCTGCGCACCTGGGATCGCATCAACGTGATTGTCGCTGGCAAGCAGCCGTCACCGCAGTGGCTGGACATCGACAGCGCCATTGCCCACTGTGAGGCGGGTATGGGCGAATGGCGCTGGGCGAGCGATGACGGCGAGCCGGATGTGGTGATGGCCTGCGCCGGCGATGTGCCCACCATGGAGACGCTGGCGGCGGTGGATCTGCTGCGAAACTATCTGCCCGCGCTGCGCATTCGCGTGGTCAACGTGGTGGATCTGCTGGCACTGCAGACGCAGCAGCAGCACCCGCACGGTAAGTCGGAAGAGGATTTCGATGCGCTGTTTACCCGCGACAAACCGGTGATTTTCGCCTTTCATGGCTATCCCAGCCTGATTCATCGTCTGACTTATCAGCGCAGCAATCACGCCAATTTCCACGTGCACGGATTTAACGAAGAGGGCACCACCACCACGCCGTTTGATATGACGGTGCTCAACGAACTGGACCGCTATCATCTGGCGCAGGCGGCGATTTTGCATGTGCCGGGCCTGGCCGATCGCCATCCTGAATTGCTCGACGACCTGCAGCAGCGCATCGCGGAGCACCATCGCTACGTGCGCGAACACGGTGAAGACGTGCCGGAAGTGCGTGACTGGCTGTGGCCGGGCTAATCCGGGCCGGGCGAAAAAAAACCGCCTGAGAAGGCGGTTTATGGTTTATTCGGCCTGTTTATCCCCGGATTCAGGCGCGCTGGTTTCGTCATCTTTCGGCTTCGGCTCGGGGCTGTTTTTACGCGGATCGTAATCCGGCTGGTCGCCGTGAACGGGACGATCGGTCATTGTATACTCCTTAACGGTTACCATGTGAACCCGCGCCACCGTTGCCAATTGCGCGGATGTAAAGGGCGGCTGCGCGGCTCAGCCCGGAACATTCTGCCGCTTCTCAGTTTGCTGATGTTTCCCCATAGCCAGTGCGCTGGCGCTGGCCGGATCGAACAGCGACAGGCTTTCAATCTGGTCGACCATCAGCACCTTACGGAACTCCAGCGCGCTTTTGGGTTTGGAGACAAAGCTAATCTCGTGCTGGTAATACCAGCGGCTGTAGTTATGCTCAATCGCCAGATTCAGCGTGCGCGAATCGCGGTAGCCGCTGAGCATCGGAATCAGCACGATATTGGCGGTGCTGGGATATTCAAAGGTGGCGGCGTGAATCATGCCGATGTAGATACGGCGCGATTTCAGCGTGACCCAGGCCAGTTCACCTTCTTCCATGCAGTGCAGCAGCAGTTGTTCAATACCGTTAGAGCGCGACAGGCGCTGATACAGCTCTTTGCGACTGCCGGCGGTCAGCCGCGCGCTGCCGGCATTGGAACGATACACACAAAACAGCACGGCAAACGCCAGCATGATCACCACCGGTGCCTGAATGCCAAGAAAACTCCAGGTCATGAAATCGACGTGCCAGCGCGCATGGAGATCGGCAGACAGCGCCAGGCTGTTATTGATGGCCGAGGCCGCCAGCAGCAGCAGCCAGACCAGGCCGGTGGCGACCACGCCCTGAACGACAAAAATGCAGCCGTACAGCGCAATGAGAAAATAGACGTCCCAGCCAAAGGATCGTTTTATTTTCAGGCGGCTGGACATATCACGACTGGTGTACCAGTAGCCGCAGACCATCAGCACCATAAATATCGCGGTTCCCATCAGATATCCTTTAAGCGCTTAATATGATCGGCGAAGTCCTGCTGTACCTGTGGACTAAGAGGATTAACCGAAGCGTTACCGTCTTCGTCAATAATAATCCGGTCACCTTCCTGAATGGATTCACGAATATCCTGGCGGCTCATCACCTGCAGTAATGATTCCGGACTGGAAAAAAAAGAGATAAAATAGCGCAATATCACGGCAGGCTGTTCCTGTAAGGCAATAAATAGTTAATTGATCATATAACGTTTTCTGCCAGATTCAGGCGGTTTCAGAGTTATCTGTTAAACGTGAGGAAAGTCAGCGCAGGGTAAGACAATAATCCGGGGGGTAACGGCGCGCTCCCTGCGCCATGGCCGCCTCATCCTGTGCTGGCCGGCGAATCACGAGCCGCGATTGCTGTTCTGACCGCCTTTTTTACCGGCTTCGGACGCTTTTTCGCGGTCGTTTTTAAAGTTGCCGCCGCTGTGCTGTCCGCCTTTTTTACCGGCTTCTGATGCTTTCTGTTTATCTTCTGCGAAATTACCTGAACCGCCTCGATGCTGAGTCATAATATATCCTCTTCATGAGTAATAAATAACATGACGTTGTTGCGCTGTCATGTGCGTGTTGCGTATTTAATACTAATCGCTGGTGCTATTTCTGCAAGCGTGACGGCGCATAAAAAGGGCATTTTTATTTTTTATCTTAGTTTGTTGAAATAACAATAATTCTGCGCTGTCGCTGCGCTTATTTAAAAATTTTGCGGCGGTGAAGTAATAAAATGAAACACTCCAGTGCAGCCAACCGGCCGGGCCAGACAGCTGACCCGGCGCCGTGAGCCACGCTAAATAACCATGCCTAAAATCTGCAGGATGCTCTGCTGCGAAGCAGTAATAAAAGGAATGTCTTTGATGTGCTGCATGCCAAAGGCTTCATAAAATTTGCGTGCGCGCACGTTCTCGCCCATCACTTCCAGCCACAGATAGCCTTCCTGCTTATCGCGCGCGGCGTGGATAATGCTTTCGAACATGCGCCGGCCATAGTTTTTACCGGTTTCCTGCGGATTGAGGTAGAGCTTATTCAGCTGGGCACCGCTCATGCCGGAGTCCGGTACCGGCGTGTTCCAGGTCACTTTGGCAAAGCCGATGGGTTTGTTGGTTTCGGCAATCAGCCAGCTTTCGTTGGGGGCCACCAGGCTGCTGCGCAGTTCGGCCAGGCCGTACTCTTTGTCGATGAATTCATCCAGCTCGGCTTCGGAGACCCACATATGTTTGAAGTGGGCGCTGTAAGTCATGCGCCCTAGCTGATGCAGCAGTTCGGCATCATCAGGCTGCGCGTTGCGTATGGTGAATTCCATGCCAGTCTTCCTTCAGTTTTTATGTTTTATCCTGCGTTACGGCAGAGTGGGGGTGTCAGCGGGCATCCTGCCCGTACAGGTGACCCGTCATTATGCGCGAATCAAACCGGGTGTCATCCCTTTTGCGGTAAGGATGTTGGCTGAATGTTTTGATTTTTTAACAGGAAAGGAGGCAGGCGCAGGATGTCCAGCGGGCTGAACATCCTGAATTGAGGCGGGGGGTGCGAATTAAAAGCCGTAGCTGGTGAGGCGATGGTAAAAATCCATGTGGTTTTTACAGCCCAGCTTGCGTGAGATGGTGTTCTTATAGTGGCTGATGGTCTTATTGCTGAGGTGCAGCGCATGCCCGATCTCCGTCATGCGGCGCGGACCCGCCAGCCAGCGCAGCAGCGTGAACTCGCGCTCGGTCAGCACATCGGCGTTGCCGTGCGGTGCGGCGACGGCGGCAACGTTTTCCGGCGTCAGCACCGCACTGACCAGTGTCGCCAGCGGGCATTTTTTACTCAGTATCCGCGCTTCTTTCAGGTGGCGGGCCACGTAATTCAGCACGGCTTCATCGCTGATGTCGGTGAGAATCACCAGCTCGACGCCCGGTGTTTTGAGCTGCATCAGCAGCAGGCTACGCAGCGTCTCTTCCAGGTTTTTACTGGCAAAATGCAGTTCGCTGATCACCACGTTACGCCCGCGTCCGGTAGGGATCGGGTCATCCGGCGAGGTGAGCGTCAGGCAGCTTATCATCTGCCCGGAAAAGTAGAGGCGCAGACCTTCCGTAATCCAGCGGTCGCTATCCATAGTGAAGATGTTCAGCATTGTTTCCTCCTGTGCTCGCGGTTAACCCATTTGAACGGAAACCGCGCTGAGCCGATATCAGACGGCCTGCGTCAGGTTGTAGGAAAAGGCTGAGAAATGTCTGGGATGGCTGAGCTGCAGGGGGACAACAGGCAAGCCGGTTTCTGATGAATGAAGCAAAACCGGTGCGGTTGCGAACCGGGGAGATCGCCCGGGATGATGTCAGCCGCCACTGTTGCTCTGCCATTTCATTTTCCTGTCATTTTTAGTCTTTAGGGTGTCAGCTCCTCTGTATGGACATGAATAATATGAAAAGAAAAACCCTTTCCCTGATTCTCGGTTGTACCCTCTCGTTATCCACGCTGGCGGCGCAGCCGCAAACCGAACACTATAGCGTCACTTTTCCTCAGGGGACGCGCGTCAGCTACAGCGGTGCGTTCGCCAGCGCGTTTCCGGAGGGTTTGCCGGTAGGCATCGGTTCCGGTTTGCTGTTTACCGGCAGGCAGGGGGATACGCTCAACTTTGTGACCGTCACCGATCGCGGACCGAACGCCGACTCGCCTGACATGGGTAAACAGGAATCGAAAATTTTCGTCACGCCGGACTTCGCGCCGCTGCTGATGAATATCCAGGTGAAGAACGGCAAAGCGCAGGCGACGGACGCCCGACCGCTGCACGACGCAAAGGGCAACATTAACGGCTTGCCGCTGCAGAATGGCGTCATCGGGTCAACCAATGAGATCGCGCTAAGCGATAAGTTGAAAGTACTGCAGGGCGATAACCGGGGTCTGGATACGGAAGGCATTACGCTGGACGGGAAGGGCGGATACTGGCTGTGCGATGAGTATGGTCCGTTCCTGATTAACGTTGATAAGCAGGGCAGGATCCTGGCGATTCACGGGCCGCAGGCCATGGAAGGGGAAAAATCGATCGCGGGTGGTCTGCCGAACGTTCTTAAATGGCGTCAGCCAAATCGTGGCTTTGAAGGGATCACGCGCATGCCGGATGGACGCATCATCGCCGCGGTGCAGAGTACGCTGGATATCAACGGGAAAAGTAAAAAGCAGGCACGCTTTACCCGCCTGGTGAGCTTCGATCCGGCCACCGGGAAAACCGCGATGTATGGTTACCCTATCGACAGCGAGGCGTACAGTAAAAACAGCGACGCGAAAATTGGCGATATCGTGGCGATCGATAATCAGCACATCCTGCTGATTGAGCAGGGCAGCGACAAAGACGACGCGATGCGTAACCTTATCTATAAGGTGGATCTCAGTCAGGCCACCGATCTGGCCACATTCGATAAGGCTGGTGACTACCCGGAGTTTGACGACGCAAAAACGCTGGCGCAGCGCGGCATCGTGCTGGCAACGAAAACGCGGGTGGTGGATCTGCGTCAACTCGGCTGGCAGCAGGAGAAGGCCGAAGGGCTGGCGCTGATCGACAGTAACACGCTGGCGGTCATCAATGACAATGACTTCGGCGTGAAAATGGTGCTGCAAAATCCGGTGGAAGGTAAGAAGCGCAAGGATTATCGGGTCAACGACCAGGGCAGGCTGACGGTAGATGACAAGCCGGTTGCCACCACCATCAGCGTGAAGCCGCTGGATAAAGCCAGCTCGGACAGTGAGTTGTTTATCATAACGCTGGCGGAACCGCTGCAACCGTAGAGGCTGCCGTGCTGGCGCAGAACACCGGTGCCAGCACGAAAATGCTAAAGGCTGAATGACTCCCTTGCTTCATCGGGGGGGCATCGCGGACCCGGGTTTAATATGTAAAAGAATGAGTGAGCAATAATTCAACTGTACCAGGCTGGAGCAAGCCTGATTTTTCCCCACTCTTCAGGGTCATGACCGGGTATTAATGTCGCGTTATATCGTTCGGTTAGCTGACGCAGTTTTCGGACGGACTGAGCGACATCCGTGGCTGACGTCATCAGTCCAGGGAGCGCCCTCTCATGGTAATGATCTAAGGTGTAAGCCGCATCAATCGCCAGCATAAAATGTTTACCGCTGGGTAAGCTGATAAGAAAAGATTGATGCCCCGGTGAATGCCCTGGCGTGAAAACACACTTTATCGTGCCATCACCGTAAAGGTCATAGTTATCTTCAGGCAATCCGTTGAGAAAAAGCCAGTTGAGTTCAGGACGATCGTAATCGTGTCGGCAATAGGCGTCCGATGTAAACCAGTCAGGAGCTAAGGCATATTCAAACTCTCGCTTCTGAACCACATGAGTGGCATGGGGGAAGTGACCAATTGCGCCAGTGTGATCAGCGTGCAAATGGGACAACACCACATAGCGGATCTCCTCTGGAGCGATGCCAAGCCTTTTAAGCTGTTCCAGACAGCCCTGTTCTTCTGACATCACCGGTTTAAACTGCTCTATACCCTTTCCCCAATAGGCAGCAGGGTTTTTCAATCCTGCTACAGCCAGACCACCGTCAATCAGGGTAAAACCCTCCGGATGGGTCAGCAGAAACCAGGGAACCGGAATTTCATAACGTTCGCCTGCGCCCTGATTCATCCGAATATGCTGATATTTACATTGCTGCGTTCCTGACTGGAACATGAAAAGTTTGATATATGACATGGTTGTATTCCATTTGAAAATCAATTTTATAGATCAACATTTGCTGAATCCTTACCTGAACGATGAGTTTTCATCATCTCGTAGAAGAGCAGTAGATACCTGTATCGAATTACATTTATCGGCAAAACCAATATAATCGCTACATGGATCTCTTCTCTGCAATGCGCATATTCATCAGGGTGGTTGAGCGGGGCAGCATGTCGGCTGCAGCCCGCGATCTCGGCATTGGCCAGCCTGCCGTCAGTGAAAGAATTGAAAAACTGGAAGCACATCTTGGTACGCGTTTACTGAGGCGCAACACGCGGAATATGTCTCTGACACATAGCGGTAATGTGTTTTATGAGCGAAGTAAAACGGCGATTCAGGCGGCAGAGCACGCTCTTTCTGTGAATGAAGAAAATCAGGCTTTGCAAGGCAAAATCCGTATCGCGGCGCCTTATTCTGCCGGAGAAAGCTTGCTGATGCCTGCGTTGTTACAGCTTCAGAACGAACATCCGGAGCTGCAGATCGATGTCATTTTTAACGACCGTATCATCGATCCCGTCACTGAGGGGGTGGATATATCCCTGAGGCTGGGAGAGATATCAGAAGGATTTTTTGTCGCACGTCCACTTGGTAGCGTGCGCAGAGTGTTGCTGGCCTCTCCCTCTTTGCTGGCTAAAATCGGTTATCCACGCTCTCCGGATGCGCTGACTGATTATCCATTTGCTGCTGTTTCTGGCGTATTTGCCAGTAATCGCATTCCAATGCTCGCCTCTGAAGCCCAACTCGTTAATGTTCCCGTCAACGTTAAATTTCAGTCCACGCACTGGAGAAGTGTGCTCTCCTATTTATTAGCAGGGCATGCCATTGGTGTTTTGCAATTTCCGGTTTGCAGAAATGAAATTGCACAGGGTTCGCTCATCCCCATTTTAAGTCATTATTCGATCCCGCCTTTTAATGCCTGGTTGCTCCATCCACCGGCTGGCATGATGTCATATGAAACGCGAATTTGTGTTGGTCTGCTGGAGCGTTATCTAAAAAATTCTCTGTCTGAAATGATGGAATATGAATAACGTCTGCGCCTGGCACAAAGCAGATATGCTGGCAGGATAAGGTTCCGCTTTAAGCGGGAAGCAGTCATAACAACCTCACGCGTTGCGCGGGTGAGTAAACCCACCCGGTCAGTGGCGTTAATGATCAAAGCCCATCATCAAGGTTTTGGCCCTGCCAGATATTCAACTGCCCGGCGCAGAACCGATTCCGCCGGCGCGTTACTTCAGGTCCAAAGCGGCCATCACTGCTGCTACTTCTGCCACCTCTGCGGCCGATAAGGATAACAGGGGACGAGGCAGACAGTCGGCATCGGTCAGCCCCAGTATGCCTGCTGCCGCTGCGATCACGCGGAGACTTCCGCCATGCTTACGGAACAGATCCCATAAAGGTTGCAGGCGGTGAGTTAGGGCAGTAACGCGTTCAGCGTCGTTAATGGCTGCGGCCTGCGTAATTTGTTTAGCGGTTTCCGGGAAGATACCGCCACAAACGGAATACCAGACTTCACAACCGGCATTCAGCCCCAGCCCGGCACTGGCGTCACCACTAATACCCAGGGTCACGCCAGGACGAAGATGTTTTCGTAATGCTGCGACGCGTTCAACCGCAGCGATGGGGGTATCCGGTACTCCCGGAATTTTAACTGAGCGAATCCCTTTCAGTGACGACAGCTGCCCGAGCAGTTCGTCGGTAAAGCGGAAATGCGTGGTGCCGGGGTTGTCATAAACACAAACCGGTACTGAAGCATGTCGGGTAACCGTCTCAAAGAGGGCATACACCTCTTCATTACGCAGCGGCTGGTAACTCATCGCCGGCAGCAGCAGCGCAGCAGCGCCTGCGGACTGCGCATCTTCAGCCAGATGCAGTACGGCATCGGTACTGATAGCACCCACGCAAACCATCACGGGAATCTCCCCGGCAACCTGACGGGCCAGCGTTGCGCTGCGTTTGCGCTGTTCCCTGCTCAGGTAAGCATAGCTGCCGGTTGAACCCAGAACACCCAACGAATCGACACGGGCTGCCGTCAGGCGAGCCAGGATCTTCGTGAATCCCTGTTCATCGACACCACGCGCGGTGACAGGCGTTAACGGGAAAGCAGACAAGCCGGTGAACATGCAGAGTCTCCAGAACTGAGTTAAAGGTGTTACTCGCCGATGAGGGTGACGTTACACTGCCGTCCGGGCATCATTTCTTCAAGGCCGTCGGTCAGCATCTTTCCAGCTTCATGCAGCTGATCGAGCGGCATCTGCGGCAGACTTTCCAGAATAAACCACATGTGTTGCGCTTCAACGCTTAAGCGAGTCCTGATTCCCTGCCGCCAGTTCCAGCGACGGCAGGTTACGCCGGCATCATCACACCAGACGACTTCGCCAGGCGCAGGATATTCCACCGCCATAACCCCTTCTTTCATGGTATCAAAGGGTTCCGTGCCTGTTGCCACCGTCAGGCGAGGTGCACCCCGGTACGCGGCAATATTTTCTCCCCCTACGGGCACGGCATAACGCAGACTGACAGCGTTATAAAGATCAACGACCGGATCGAGCGCGGGCAGGGTGCCATCGCGAAGCACGCGTTTGCGTAGCGCCTCAGCAGAACAGGGCGTGCGTTTGGGTTTGGCACCAAATTTCTGAAACACATCGGCCCATGCGGCCAGATGGGATTCAGCCCAGTTGGGGGAATCTGACAGCACCGCCTCACAGGCCGCCTTCAGTGCCGTTACCCCGACGTGCGGATTCACGACAGGCGCTGCCTGTACACTGATGCTGAGCGCCTGAAAACCGGGGGCGATTTGATAGACTTCAGGGGAAATTGACGCAGATACGATTAACACGCGATAATCCTGTAATGACCATTTTATTTCATAATAGCGACCAATGACCAAAAAAGTCAATTTAGTGACCTTTGCCGGCGCAGATGTCAACACGGTTAACGAAGCCGTATCTCTGCGGATTAAGCAGTTTCGTAAACAAAGAAAAATTTCTCTCGATGAGTTATCCCGCAAAGCCAGTGTCAGTAAGGGGATGCTGGTAGAAATTGAAGGGTGTAAGGCTAACCCCAGCATTGCGCTGCTATGCCGGCTTGCTGCTGCCATGGGCGTGTCCGTGGCGGATTTTGTTGATGTCAGCGCCAGGCCTGATGTGCACATCATCTCTGATACGGACATCCCCGAACTCTGGACAGGAGACAAAGGGGGAAGCGCCAGGCTGCTGGCCGGCTCGGGTGGACCCGATATGCTTGAGCTGTGGCTGTGGGAAATGCGGCCAGGCGAAAAGTTTGAATCACCCGGGCATACCTCAGGCACGCTGGAGCTACTGCACGTAAAATCCGGAACCCTCACGCTTGGCGTGAAAGAGAGCGTATTTCAGGTAACGGCGGGATTTTCCGTTACAGCCAAAACCGATGTTCCACATTTCTACGCAAACCAGGGAGAAAACACGCTGAACTTTATCATGACGGTGAATGAAAAAGCGTCATAAGCGTTTTTTCAATAAACGGCCAAAGAAGCCCTGATTTGTGCGCAAATAATCATCCTTGGTTTTCGCTATTCATGTCCGTTTCTGCCACCAGGCGGACTGTGTATTCGCCATGAGCGAGGAGCGGATATTTGCGACAAAGAGTCGGGGAATATCACACAGCGGCCAGGTCGATATCGCACATGGCTTGATCTAATAGCCGCTGGCGCCTTATTAAGGTATATAAAATATCCGGATCGCTACCCGAATGGGTCGATGAGGATATCTGACTACACCGTTGGAATAGTACCGCCATCGATGACAAATTCAGTACCGGTGATCGCGGCAGCATAAGATGATGCGAGGAAGACAATGAGATTAGCCACCTCAATGGGTTGAGAAGGGCGTCCCAGCGGAATACCGCCAAGTGCCTTCATGATGATCTGCTTACCGCCTTCGTAATCTGTTCCTGCCTGCTGCGCCAGCCGTTCCGCCATGGCCACTGAAGCTTCGGTCTCGATCCAGCCGGGTGCCACGCGAACCACCCGAACCCCCTGCGACGCAACCTCTTTCGACAGGCTTTTACTGTAGGCTGACAGCGCCGCTTTCGCTGCTGCATAACCCGTGGTTGATTCTGGTAAGGGCAGTTCTCGCTGGATAGAAGTGACATGGATGATCACTCCGCCCCCCTGCTGCAGCATGGCAGGCAACAGCGCACGATCTAAACGTACCGCGGGCAACAGATTCAGATTGAGCTCCTGTTGCCACTCCTCTTCACCCAATGCTGCAAAGCCACCACCGGGTGCGGTAGAACCGCCGGCCACATGAACAATGATGTCGACGCCTCCCAGATGTGTCTGAACGGCTTCCGCGACTGAGTTACACCCTTTAACCGTGGTCAGGTCTGCCGTTACGAAAGCGTCTGCCCTACATTCTGCGGATGCGTGGCGTGCGGTTGTTAATACTGTTGCACCCAGCTGTTTGAATAGCCCAACTACCGCTTTACCCACACCTTTGGTACCCGCAGTGACCAATATGCGTTTACCGTGGAAATCGAGATCACATGGCATTGAAGAATCTCCGGTCTGTTGAAGTGGCAGTACCATAATCAGTAATGCTGGCAATATCGCCACCCTTGCTGATTACGAAGTCGTCATAAATAGCAAGCCGTAATGTGAATGGCATAGACCTGTACTCCCTTTGTTTACAGTACGGTCATATTCCACATAGACTGTTAAATTGACAAGTACGCACAAAAAAGTGAGTTACTGAATGATGAGTAAGTTATACAGTCCGGAATCAGCCGCAAGCGGAGTGGAGCAGGTTATTCAACTGCTGGAAGGGCGCTGGAAATTAATCATCCTTTTTCATCTGTTCGACGGCAAAGTACAGCGCTATTCAGATTTTGAAAAATTAATTCCCGGTATTTCGCAGAAGATGCTGGCGCAACAACTGAGACAGCTGGAAGCCGACGGTATAGTGTCGCGGATGGTGTATCCTCAGGTGCCACCGAAAGTGGAATATCGACTCACTGAATGGGGACAGGCACTTTGTCCTGCTCTTGATGCCATGCTGAAATGGGCGGAAAAACGCCCGACTTAACCGGCCAGGACGCTGAGCCTGATCAAATTTAACCTGTTCAGGCTGGTGTTTAGGGTATAAAGCGTGCTTTTATTCGTAGTGACTGAGAATTTCATAAAATTAAATTTAACGTCCCTGTTATGAACCCGTGATTGCCCCGCGATAAAATAGTAAGAAAACGTGGTTTATAAACGGTAAGTTCAGGAGGTTTCTTTGCAGGCAGATACGACACGACTTCATCTACGAACGGTAATTGAATCTGACGCTGATGATCTTTTCAGAATTTATGGCGACCCTGCTACAAATACCTTCAACCCCGCAGGTCCGTATCCCGATATTGATTATGCACGTCAGGTGTTGGCTCGCTGGCTTCAGCACTGGGAAACGTACGGTTTCGGTAATTGGGCTATCGCGCTGACGGACAATCCGGGGAGAGTCATTGGTTTTGGCGGACTCAGCATCAGGAGCTATGCCGATTTATCAATCAATAACCTTGGATATCGCTTCTCTACAGAGGCATGGGGAAAAGGGCTGGCGACAGAGTTTGCTAAGTATACGGTCGACTATGGTTTTGGTGAAATAAAGTTGGCTGAAATATCTGCTGTAGTACGGGCAAATCATCTGGCCTCGCAAAAAGTTCTAACCAGGGCAGGATTGCAGTACTTACGAGAAATTCATGATGTGAAAAGTGCGCCCCCAAGCTTGCTTTTCACCTTGACTCAGGACAAGTGGAATAACAAATAAATATGCGGGGCACACTGTCTCCCGCCGGATGCCATCAATTTCCGCCGTGCTCTAAAATTAATGCTGCGAATCCGGCAACGCTCCACCTTAAAGTGCAGCGATTATCGCGGCTTCCATTTTTTCCGGGGGCGTGATCGGTGCAAAGCGTTTCAGCGGCTGGCCGTCGCGTCCGATGAGAAACTTGGTGAAATTCCACTTAATCCGTCCGCCCAGCACGCCGGGTAGTTCCGCTTTCAGATAGCGAAATAGCGGGTGCGCTGCGCTGCCGTTAACCTCGACTTTGCCGAACATCGGGAAGCTCACCCCGTAATTAACATGACAGGTTTGTGAGATGTCGTCAGCGTTTCCCGGTTCCTGCTTACCGAATTGATTGCAGGGATAGCCAAGCACCACCAGACCCTGCGCGGCATATTTCTGATAGAGCGCTTCAAGGCCGGCGTACTGGGGCGTGAAGCCGCAATGACTGGCGGTATTCACCACCAGAACCACCTTGCCTTCGTAATCGGCCATAGAGATAGGTTGACCGGTCAGGCTGGTGGCCGAAAACTGATAAAAAGGGGGCATGTCAGTGTCCTCAAAACAGCACAGGTTCGATGTTGATGTTGCCACGCGGGCCCAATAGCGGGCTTCATAGCCTGGCGCGCACAGCATAACTTTCTGCGCGCCGTTGTCACAATAACACTGACATCTAACTTTGCAGACAGAGCCTGATCGCCGGCACAAAACTCTGTCTGCCAGTCTCACTAAGACGCCTCTGCCAGCAAAGCCGCCTGCACAGCAGGGCGCGCATTGATCCTTGCCATGTACGCCAGTAGCGCAGGCCAGCGATTCACCGTCAGTTTGGACTGGTGTGTTCGCTATCCGGTCAATCTTCTGTTGCTGCGCAGTCACTGCTGACGACGCTGCGTAAAGAAAGATAAGCGGCGGTCCGGAGGTCACTTCATCGGCTGGCTAACCGTCAGTTTCATAATGAAGGGCCTCGCCGCAATCTGTCAGCCGCATGAAAACCGGGAGGTTAATAAAAATCCGTGGCATCCGTATGTTATGCCATCATGGCGCAATGACCGCCGACATCTGCTTCAACACTTCGTCACGTGCTCTCAGGCCGGCGTTCGGCGTTAACACCTGTTCATCCTGAATCAGTTTGGCAAAAACAATTTTTTTCCTGCCTTTGGTCGCCCAGCCGACATACCAGCCATAGGCATGGTGCGGATCGTATTGATTATTTTTCCCCGGTGAGCCGGTTCCTGTTTTGCCGTGCACCGTCCAGCCCTTAACGCTGACGTCGTAGCGGGTAATATTATCTGTCATGTCATAGGCATGCTGGTTTACGTGCAGCTCACGGTTAACGACTTTCCTTAAAAAGCCAATCTGCTGAACCGGTGAGATCTGCAGGGATGACATAACCCACACCCCATTCTGACCGGGGGCGCTGACGTCAACGGCGGAAACATCTTCGTTTCCGTAAGCAAACGCCTTTACATAGTCTTCAAAGCGATGTTGCCCGATTTTTTTAACAACCTGCTGCGAATACCAGAAGACCGAATATTTTAGCCATGCCGTGGGATCGATTTTATTCATCCAGTTTTTACCGCCCCAGTCCGGGTATCCTTGTTGGTAATCCCAGGCGGGTTCCTTTTCGTTTTTCAGCACGCCGGCATCAAATCCCATCAGGCTGATGGCTATTTTAAAGGTGGATGCGGGTGTGACTTCTCTACTGCAGTCGTTGCCACTCTCCAGCAGGACTTTGCCTGATTCAGCGTCAACAATCAGGGTGCACAGGTTTTTGGCGAATGCCTGCTGTGAAAATAATATCGCAGCAAAAGAGGCCATAACGGCCAGGCGGGTTTTCATTGATGATTGAATCCAAAGTTAAATGCTAACGTAATTTACACCCTGAGAAAGGGCACTGAGCGCGGTCAGGCCGTGCATAAAGAGACTGGTCACGCCACATCCCTTTATCATCTGCAAATTATCGCGTCCGGTGTGCTTATTAATAACCCTGAGCGGGGGTAAATAAAAACGATTTAATCTGCGCCTGTTTTTTAGGAAAACTAAACGATGCGAAACCGTATTTCCGGATGACAAACGGCGCGAAAAAGACGCTATTGCGATCTGCACACCTGCGGCATTTTTCGCCTCGACGGCGATATAAGCGGTAATTAATGGATTGTAGTCCTGCGCCTACACAATCGGTAAGCACATCCGATGGTCAGGGATATTAATACGTGACAAGCTTATCCTCAGTTCACGGCAATCCTCTGCCAGGCATAATGAGAATGTATTTTCAGGAGTGGTTATGCAGCCGGTTAAACGTTGGCAACGCGATGTCTGTCATTTAAATACCCGGGCGTTAACCTGGGTGGCGGCGGGCGCATTTTGCGCGGGCTGCTGGTTATTGATCAGCGTGCTGGTGCTAACCCTGTAACGCGTAGCCAGTGCGAAGAGAATTAGCGCCAGCCGGAAGGGAGTCCGCACCAGGGCGTCAGGGATGAAATTTTTGTAGTGGTTGGGGGCGCGTTGCCCCCTTTTTTTGCCTGCAGACAGGGGTAATGCAATGCGCAGCCCGTGCGATTACGGCCCGAGACGCAGCGTTTCGGCGCGTTTTGCTGTCTCGTAAACGTATTGCAGCATCGGTTCTAAATCGGCATCCGGTCCGGCGCTGATAATTTTGCCGCGCAGCCATTCAATTTCACTGGTGATATCAGGATGAAAGATGGTGTTGTTTTGCGCGTTGCGTAACCACTTCAGCAAAAAGTTATTTTTCCCGCGTACGCCGCCGGATTTCTTGCTGTTCACATAGAGTTTTAACGCAACCAGAATGCAGTAATAGAAATGGACGCGCTGACTATAATTCTGCAACATCTCTTGGCTCTTCATCTGCCGTTTTTCACGCCCGCCAGTGTGCATTGATGTGAAAAGCAGGTCAAACACAATTGGCCGCGCGCCTGTCACAATTGCGAGCGCAACCAACATTTTAAGAATTTCTTTAGCAGCAGATAAATTGTGCCCGTCAGCAGCTGGATGCTTTACCGGGCAGAATAGCCTGTGATTATTTGTTAATAATCACAAAAAAGCACAGCCGTATCTGATAATTAGATAGATCCGATTCTCTAAATGAATTTCCCCTCTGCATCGCCATCTGCAACTCTGTTCTCCGCGCTGGCCACCCTTGCGTTTTACCGGCCGGTGAAATTTTTATTTGCATCAACATGGCTGTCATAAACAGGAGGTGAATTATGACAAAACCTGCTCTGGCGTTCGCTGCGGCCTTACTGGCGCTCAATGCCACCGCATCCGTTGCGGCTCAGCCGCATCACGTTTATACCAATAAAGATTTCTATAAAAATGGCGTCTTCCAGAAAGAGGTAGCGAAAGATGCAATAGCGCAACTGCTCGCCTCTTATGGTCATACGCTGACGCCGGCCATGCGCCAGCAGCTGTGGGTCAATGATTTCGGGCTGGGCGATTATCAGCATGTTGGCCTGGCCAGCATCACCTGGGTCAATAATCTGGATTACGGTTATTACGCTATGACCATGTATCTGCTGCCGAACCAGATGATTCCGGAGCATCGACACATGCCGATTAGCGCGCCGCCGGCACGTCCGGCAAAACATGAATCATGGCGCGTCCTCGATGGCTGGGTATATAACTTCTCAGAAATTGGCGCCGCATCAGCGGATATTCCGCCGACGCCGAAAAGTTTTGGTCCGGTGCAAAGCCACAATGTCGTCATTCAGCATCAGGGCGAAACGCTGTCGCTGAAAAAACTGGAAAGCTATCATTTCCTGATGGCCAACAGTAAAGGGGCGATTGTGGATGAATATGGCAACTGGCAGGATCGCCGTGGCTGGTTCAGCTCCAATCCTAAAGTCGCCCCTACGCCGTAAACCGTGCCCTGCGAGAGATAGTCGATGTGATTTCCCTGTAGCCACCGGAGGCGTTCGCGCCTCCTTTTTAATTAATGGCCTTTACCGGGATGCGCAGAGAGCCGCTCAGCCGCGGCGATTTACCCGGTGCAGACGAATACCACGCTGTTTCATCTCCTCAACGGCAGCACAGGGGCAATCGTCATCGGTGATCACGCCGTCCAGCTGCTGCAGCTTACACACGGAATACACGCTGTAACGACCATATTTGCTGCTGTCAGCCACCAGATAACGCTGCGCTGAGGCGGCCAGCACCGCCTGATTCACCAGCAAGGTGTCTTCGTCGGGTGTCGAGAGGCCGTGCGTGACATCCCACGCGCTGGCGTTGAGGAAAGCCAGATCAATATTGAACGCGGCAAGGGCGGTCGCCGCCATGGCACCCACGCTGGCAATATGCCGTTTATCGACTTTGCCACCCGTATGAAATAGCGTGATGTGGCTGTGACGCATCAGCCAGGCGGCAATCGTAAAGTCGTTAGTCAGCACGGTGAGACTTGCCTGATCGCCTAACGCACGCGCAATTTCATAGCTGGTGGTACCGGCATCGAGGTAGACCACCTGGCCATCCTGTACCAGCGATGCGGCATAACGGCCAAGGCTTTGTTTGGCGTGCACGTTCAGCTGTGCCTTATCCACATACGGCAATGCCTGATGGACCACGGCAGGCAACCTGGCGCCGCCGTGTATGCCGACCACCAGGCCGGCATCCTGCAGGAATTTAATATCGCGGCGGATGGTCATCGCCGACACCGCCATCAGCGTGGCCAGTTCGTGAATGGTGGCCGATCGTTTCGCAAACAGGTAGCGATAAATAGCGTCTTTTCGGTCTTCGGGCAGCATGATGAGCTCAGGGTTAAAAGTGACGTTTTGCCTGCCATGCCACGCGCGCATAGCGTCCGGTACGGCAGCTTCGCTATGATAGCTCATCTGAAGTTGAATCAGATTCAACGAGGCAATGAGTCAGGAGACACGAAAATGCCCGCCCTGCAACGTAATGAACTGGCCGATCTGAATGTTTTTCTGCTGATTTGCCGGCGCAAGAGCTTCCGCCTCGCCGCGCTGGAACTGGGGGTCACCACGTCGGCCATCAGCCACACGTTGCGCAGTCTTGAAGCGCGTCTTGGCGTGCGCCTGCTCAATCGCACCAGCCGGGCGGTGGTGCCGACGGACGCCGGTGCCGCTTTTTTGCGCCATCTGGAAACCGGCTTTGCGCAGATTGAGCTGGCGCTG
The DNA here is from genome assembly GCF_019890955.1 of Pantoea dispersa. Taxonomy (NCBI): domain Bacteria; kingdom Pseudomonadati; phylum Pseudomonadota; class Gammaproteobacteria; order Enterobacterales; family Erwiniaceae; genus Pantoea; species Pantoea dispersa. The sequence goes on along the minus strand of NZ_CP082346.1, from coordinate 2,317,276 downwards.
AACGATCTGCACCTGTACCGCGAATCACCCAGCGGCCGTCTGCGGCTGAACATCCCGCGTGATGCCGGGCAGCTGCTGTTTCGGCCGATCCTGGCGCGCTTTATGGCGACCTATCCGGAGCTCAGTCTGGAAATTACGGTGGATAACAATCTGGTGGATATCATCGGCAGCGGCTATGACGCCGGGATCCGCTACGGCGCCAGCGTACCGAAAGATATGATCGCCATGCCGCTGACGCCCAAACTGCGCTGGATTGTGGTGGCGTCCCCCGATTACCTGCGCGACGCGCCGCCGCTGCAGCATCCGGACGATCTGCGCAACCATCGCTGTATTCGCATGCGCCTTGGCAATGGCACGCTGTATAAGTGGCCGCTGGCACAGGGCAAGGTGGCGTATGAGGTCGATGTGCCGGGCACGCTGACGCTCAATGAGAGCGACATGATTATTGATGCGGTCGCCGGTGGTTACGGTCTCGGCTACTGCCCGGAGCGCTACGTACAGGCGCAGCTGGCGAGCGGGCAGCTGGTGCGCGTGCTGACGGACTGGTGCAGCGAAGACGAACCGCTGGTGATGTATTACCCCGACCGTCGCCAGCTGCACCCGGGTTTACGCCGGCTGATTGAGATGATCCGCGCCGAAACGATGCGCTAACGCTGGATGCGTGCGGCGTAAATAATAAACGTCACCACGCCAAAAATTTCCAGCTCCTCCTCTTCACGCAGCCGGATGGGCTGATAGCGCGGATTCATCGGCATCAGCTGTACGCAGGGATGCGTCTGCAGCCGCTTGACGGTGAACTCGCCGTTAATGGCGGCGATCACGATGTCGTCGTGCCGGGCATTGAGTGAGCTGTCGACCACCAGCAGGTCGCCTTCGCGGATATTGGCATCGCGCATCGAGTCGCCTTCGACGCGCACAAAATAGGTGGCGCTCGGGCGGGTCACCAGCAGCTCATTGAGATCAATCTGGCGCTCGATGTAGTCCTGAGCGGGCGAGGGGAAACCGCCGTGCACCGCGTCAAGGAATAGCGGGCGGGAGCGCGAAGGCGGTGAAAGCTGTGGCAAAAAGAAACGCGTCATAGCGAACATTCCATAGATACTGTTTTTATATACAGTATCAGGCGATTTTTGCTATGATCAAGTCTGCCCGCGGTAAAAAAAGCGAAGCGTATGAAAAACAGCAGAATTCAGTTTTTTGCCGCGCAAACCGCTGAAAAGTGCACTCTTCGCTAAGCACTCTGTGCGCCCGTCTGGCGAAACTTCAATTGTTGTCTACACTTAATGTTGCCGATGTTCGTAGTGCGGTTGCAGTGTTGATGAAAATTTCGTTTAGTTCTGGAGCGTTACCCTTTCGATTCCCGTGTTTACGGAAAAACCTCCTCACTTCCTGCCTGCCTGCGAACAGACTGCCCGTTTACGTTCAGATACAGGAGGAGACGTGACCCCTGCGGTTAATGAGAACAGCACCCTGCCGTCGCTAAGTGGCGGACTTTACGCCTTCTTTTTTGATGTTGACGGCACGCTGGCCGCGCTTCAGTCGCAGCCCGAGTCGGTTTCCATCCCCGCATCGGTGCGCCAGCATCTGCAACAAATTTCTACTTTAAGTCACGGCGCGCTGGCGCTGGTTTCCGGCCGTCCGATCAGCCAGCTGGATGAGCTGGTCGCGCCGCTGGAAGCCCCGGCAGCGGGCGTGCACGGCGCTGAGCGCCGCGATGCCAGCGGACATCTGCATCGTCAGTCGCTGCCCGATGAGGTGGCGCAAACGCTGCAGGTTGAACTGCAGCAGACCCTTGACCAGTGGCCCGGTACGCTGCTGGAAGTGAAAGGCATGGCCTTTGCGCTGCACTACCGCAACGCGCCAGAGTATAAAAACGCCATCATGCAGCTGGCCGAAGAGGCGGTAACCCGCTTTCCGGCGCTGGCGCTGCAGCCAGGTAAATGTGTGGTGGAACTGAAACCGCAGGGCATCGATAAAGGTGCTGCGGTACGCGAATTTATGCAGGAAGCGCCATTTACCGGTCGCATTCCGGTATTTGTGGGCGACGATCTGACCGATGAGAAAGGCTTTCTTGCAGTCAATGCCATGCACGGCATCTCGGTCAAGGTCGGTGAAGGTCCAAGCCAGGCGCGCTATCGTCTGCCCGATGTGGCAGCGGTCTGGCACTGGCTGGAACAACTATTATTACAACTAGAACATGACAACGTCGGTAAGGAGTTTAGGTTATGAGTCGTTTAGTCGTCGTATCTAACCGTATCGCTATTCCTGATGGAAGCAAAACCAACGCAGGCGGTCTCGCCGTCGGCATTCTGGATGCGCTGCAGACCACCGGAGGATTGTGGTTTGGCTGGAACGGAGAGATCAGTGAGTTTTCCGGTGAAGAAGATGAGGAACTTACCCAGATCGAACAAGACGGCATTACCTATGCCTCATTCCCCCTCAATCAAAACGATTACGATCAGTACTACTGCCAGTTTTCGAATACGGTGATCTGGCCCGCGTTCCACTATCGCCTCGATCTGGTGCAGTATCAGCGTGAAGCCTGGGAAGGCTACTGCCGCGTGAATACCCTGCTGGCGCAGCGGCTGAAACCGCTGATCAAGCCGGACGATATCCTGTGGATCCACGATTACCACCTGCTGCCGTTTGCCGCTGAACTGCGTAAACAGGGCATCAATAACCGAATCGGATTCTTTCTGCATATCCCGTTCCCGACTCCGGAAATTTTCAATGCGCTGCCGCCGCATCAGGAACTGCTGGAAATGCTGTGTGAATACGATCTGCTGGGTTTCCAGACAGAATCCGATCGCGTGGCGTTTCTCGACAGCCTGAGCCAGCTGACGCAGCTGCAGAATAAAGGCGAGAAGAAGCATCGCGCCTTTGGCAACACCTTTATGACCGAGGTTTACCCAATCGGTATCGAGCCGGACAGTATTAAAGAGATGGCGGAAGGGCCGCTGCCACCGAAGATGGCCGCGATGAAGCGTGAGCTGGGCGATTTGCAGAATATTATCGCCTGTGAGCGTCTCGACTATTCTAAAGGCTTGCCGGAGCGTTTCCTTGCCTATGAAGCGCTGCTGGAAAACTTCCCGCAGCATCGCGGCAAAATCCGTTACTCACAGATTGCGCCGACCTCGCGCGGCGACGTGCAGGCCTATCAGGATATTCGTCACCAGCTGGAGACGGAAGCGGGGCGCATTAACGGTAAATACGGCACGCTGGGCTGGACGCCGCTCTTCTATCTCAACCAGCATTTTGATCGCCGCCTGCTGATGAAGATTTTCCGCCTGACCGACGTGGGGCTGGTTACGCCGCTGCGTGACGGCATGAACCTGGTGGCGAAAGAGTATGTCGCGGCGCAGGATCCGGACGACCCGGGCGTGCTGGTGCTGTCGCGCTTTGCCGGAGCGGCTAACGAGCTAACTTCTGCGCTAATCGTTAACCCGTACGATCGTGATGATGTGGCGGCGGCGCTGGACCGCGCGCTGACCATGCCGCGCACCGAGCGTATCTCGCGCTATAACGACATGATGGCTGTGCTGCGTAAGCAGGATATTTCGCACTGGCGCGAAAGCTTCCTGAAGGATCTGAACACGCTGCCGGCACGCAGCGCCAGCCACGGTAGCGATAACAAGGTCGCGACGTTTCAAAAGCTGGCGTAATTAGCCCCGCAAGGCGCGATTTTCCCCTCAGGCAGTGCCTCTCCCGTACGCGGGAGAGGTATCCGTCAGACGACGCAGGCAGGACCGTGCTGCGTAGCGTTTTCACGCGATATCCTCACCGAATGAAATCGATTTCATTTTGTTAAGCGCTAACCCGCTGACCCGGCACCAAAAAACGCACGAATTGGTTAAAATTAAGCCGGTTAATCACTGAAACGCTGAATTTTTCCTTCCGACCCTAAAGATTTGGCTGGCCAGGCCGATAGTTCTAATACATCAGTGTGTTAGTTAGTCAATTCATTCATATCGCTAATGTAACGTGCTGTTACATCCCTTGTGACTCGCTAAACCCTCCCTACAAACTCTTTACACACCACAAGCGCGCTGCATCCACTCTTCACGCTTCGCTAGCACAGCGCCATTAGTCCTGCGCGGCAATATTCCCTGTAAGTGATTAATTTAAAAGCGAATAATTACGGCGATTTTTGGTGTTTTATGCTGCATTTTTGGTTTATTTCGGGGTCTTGTCTTTGCCTAAAGCCAACGTAGCAGATAAAAGATCGTCCCATGGCGGCGATCTGCGACACACTTCAAAATTCAGACTTTTCCTGTGAAATATTAGCGAAACGTTTCAAAATCGCTCAAAAAAAGAACAACAGAAAAGCATTACTGAAGCTTCACTTGAAAAATTTGCCTTAAAAGTGTGATGCAAATCACACTTTATCTAAAATTTCATACCAATCACGTTGTATGTCGAAATCAGACGATATAGATTTGCCTTGTTTTCGGATTAGTCTTAAAAAACTGTAAGCAGACGTCACGGAAGATGGTTACAACTCAAGAAAAGATTGGCCTGGAGTTTTGACTACTACTGATCAATATCCCGGTGGGAAGTGAAACAGTTCAGTACGCGTTGGCTTATGCCTGATTATTTTTTGCCATCTTTAGATTTACCAACCAGCAACCCGAACCATAGAACACTTAATTCTGTGGCCGTATATATGTCGCGTCTATCAGGATGGAAAAAATGGGTACATCAGAATTACTAAAACACATATATGACATCAATCTGTCATATTTATTGCTTGCACAGCGTTTGATAAACCAGGAAAAAGCTTCAGCAATGTTTCGTTTAGGTATCGATGAGCCAATGGCGGATGCATTGCAGCAATTGACTTTACCTGAGATGGTAAAATTAGCGGAAACCAATCAACTGGTTTGCCAGTTCCGCTTTACCGATCACAATCTTATTAACCGTTTAACGCAGGAATCACGTGTGGATGATTTGCAGCAAATCCACACCGGTATTTTATTATCCAGCCGTTTATTGCGCAGCGCATCGAAAGATGATGTCTCTGCTAAAAAGAGGGCGGTGTAATGACCGAAAAAAGTATTGTTCAGGAAGCGCGTGATATTCAGCTGGCAATGGAGCTGATTACCCTGGGCGCACGACTGCAGATGCTGGAAAGTGAAACCCAGCTGAGCCGCGGTCGCCTGATTAAACTGTACAAAGAGCTGCGTGGTGCCCCACCACCGAAAGGCATGCTGCCATTCTCTACCGACTGGTTCATGACCTGGGAACAAAATATTCATGCGTCGATGTTCTGTAACGCCTGGCAGTTTCTGCTGAAAACCCGGCTGAGCAGTGGCGTAGAGGCGGTTATCAAAGCGTATCGCCTGTATCTTGAGCAGTGTCCGCAATCGGACGAGGGCCCGCTGTTGGCGCTGACCCGCGCCTGGACCCTGGTGCGATTTGTTGAAAGTGGCATGCTGGAATTGTCTGACTGTAAATGCTGTGGCGGAAGCTTCATCAACCACGCGCATCAGCCGCCGGGCAGCTTTGTTTGCAGCCTGTGCCAGCCGCCATCACGTGCCGTAAAAAGACGTAAACTTTCTGCAGATTCTGCCGATACCTTTCCACAACTGCTGGATGAACAGGTTAAACGCGCCGTTTAAGTTTGTTCGCATCGTGGAAAGCATCCAGCAGCGGTTAATACCGCTGCTTTTTTTTTGCCCACACCCTGTGAATAACACCTGCGGCTCTCTGGCTTAACTTCCACCAACACGTTACGGACGTAAGGATGTTTTTGTGCTGATTATTGTGGGTTATATCGTAGTCCTCGGTTCCGTGCTGGGCGGTTACATGATGGTAGGCGGCCATCTGGGCGCGCTTTACCAGCCGTCGGAGTTGCTGATTATTGGCGGCGCCGGCATTGGTGCGTTTCTGGTGGGCAACAACGGCAAATCGATTAAAAAGACGCTAAAAGCGCTGCCTTTGTTAATGCGCGGCTCAAAATATAACAAAGCCGTATACATGGATTTAATGGCGCTGCTGTATCGCCTGATGGCGAAATCACGTCAGCAGGGCATGCTGTCGCTGGAACGCGATATTGAAGATCCCAGCCAGAGCGAAATTTTCGCTAACTATCCGCGTATTTTGTCCGATAAACCTTTAGTGGATTTTATTACCGACTATTTACGGCTGATGGTGAGCGGAAATATGAATGCTTTCGAGATCGAAGCCCTGATGGATGAAGAGATCGAAACCTATGAACACGAGTGCGAAGTACCAGCACAAAGCTTAGCGGCGGTCGGTGATGGCCTGCCGGCGTTTGGTATCGTCGCCGCGGTAATGGGCGTGGTGCACGCGCTGGCCTCCGCGGACCGCCCGGCGGCAGAACTGGGCGCGCTGATTGCGCACGCCATGGTGGGAACGTTCCTCGGTATTCTGCTGGCTTACGGCTTCATTTCGCCGCTGGCATCCGTGCTGCGCCAGAAGTGCGCGGAAACCACCAAGATGATGCAGTGCGTCAAAGTCACGCTGCTCTCCAGCCTGAACGGTTATGCGCCGCAGATCGCCGTCGAGTTTGGTCGTAAAACCCTGTATTCCACCGAGCGTCCGTCCTTTACCGAGCTGGAAGAGCACGTGCGTAACGCGAAAAACCCGGCTAAGCAGACTTCGGATACGCCTTCATGAAGCACGGTAATCGCCCGATTGTGCTGGTCAAACGGCGCAAACATAAAAAGCATGAAGGCAGCCATGGCTCATGGAAGATTGCCTATGCCGACTTTATGACGGCGATGATGGCGTTCTTCATGGTGATGTGGCTGATCTCGATCGCCAATCCGCAGGAGCTGGTGCAGATTGCCGAATATTTTAAAACGCCGCTCAAGGTCGCCCTGACCGGCGGTCAGCGTAGCAGCGACAGCGAAAGTCCGATTCCCGGCGGCGGCGATGATCCGACGCAGAAGAAAGGCGAAGTGCAAAAACAGGTCGATATGGATGCGCAAAAGCGCCAGCTGGATGACATTCGCCTGAACCGGCTGCGTGAAAAACTCGACCAGCTGATTGAGGCCGATCCGCGCCTGAAAGCGCTGCGTCCGCATCTGATCATCAACATGGTGGAAGAGGGGCTGCGCATTCAGATTATCGATAGCCAGAACCGCCCGATGTTTAAAACCGGCAGCGCGGAAGTGGAGCCGTACATGCGCGATATCCTGCGCGCCATTGCGCCGCTGCTGAATGATATTCCTAACAAAATCAGTTTGTCCGGCCATACCGATGACTTCCAGTACGCCAGCGGCGATCGCGGCTACAGCAACTGGGAACTGTCGGCGGATCGTGCCAATGCCTCCCGCCGTGAGCTGGTGGCGGGCGGGCTGGACGGCGGCAAAATGCTGCGCGTGGTCGGCATGGCCGACACCATGAAACTGAAAAACCGCGGCGCCAACGACGCGGTGAACCGTCGTATCAGCCTGCTGGTGTTGAACCATGACACCGAAGCGGCGATTGAAAAAGAGAATGCCGAGAGCGATGCCGTTCAGGTGAGTGACCCGGCGCAGATTTTACCTAGCATTACCGCACCGGCTGGTCCGGCGGCGCCAACTGCCCCCACGGGTTCTACCGCAGCACCGGCCACACCGGCAGCCGCGGCGAATCCGCCGGCAGCGGCACCGCCCGCCGCCAGCGCGGTGACACCAGACCAACCCTCACAGCCGAGGTGATCCCGTGAGCATGGACATCAGCGATTTTTACCAGACGTTTTTTGATGAAGCCGATGAGCTGTTAGCGGATATGGAGCAACACCTGTTGGGACTGGATCCCCAGGAGCCCGATTCCGAGCAGTTGAATGCCATCTTCCGCGCCGCCCACTCCATTAAGGGCGGAGCCGGTACGTTTGGCTTTACGGTTTTACAGGAAACCACCCACATCCTGGAAAACATTCTGGATGGTGCGCGCCGTGGCGAAATGCAGCTCAGCACCGACATCATCAACCTGTTTTTGGAAACCAAAGATATTATGCAGGAACAGCTCGATGCCTATAAAACCGCGCAGGAGCCAAACGCAGAAAGCTTTAACTACATCTGTGAAGCCCTGCGCCAGCTGGCGCTGGAAGCCAAAGGAATAGCCCCGCAAGCCGCCGCACCGGTGGTGGCGCTCGCCGACGTGGCAGCACCTGCCGCACCTGCCAGCAGCGGCCTGCGCCTGCAGCTGATCAATCTGAAAGAGAAAGAGCCGGATCTGCTGCTGGAAGAGCTGGGCAACCTCGGCACCCTGACCGATGTGGTGAAAGGCGCCAGCTCGCTGGAAGCCACCATCGACGGTGTCGGCAAAGACGATATCGTGGCGGTGCTGTGTTTCGTGATTGATGAAGCGCAGATTCAGTTCCCACAGGACGCCGCACCCGCCGCCATTGCCGCCGCGCCCGTCGCAGAGGCCGAAGCCGAAGCGCCGGTGCAGCAAACGGCGACCGTCACCGACATTACTCCGGCGGTGAAGCGTGAGAGCAAGCGTGCTGCCGCGCCCGCCAAAAGCAGCGAATCCAGCAGTATTCGCGTGGCGGTGGAAAAAGTTGACCAGCTGATCAACCTGGTCGGCGAGCTGGTGATTACCCAGTCAATGCTGGCGCAGCGCTCTGGTGCGCTGGATCCGGTGGCACATGGTGACCTGCTCAACAGCATGGGTCAGCTGGAGCGTAACGCCCGCGACCTGCAGGAATCGGTGATGTCGATTCGTATGATGCCGATGGAGTACGTGTTCAGCCGCTTCCCGCGTCTGGTGCGCGATCTGGCCAGCAAGCTGGGCAAAGAGGTTGAACTGACGCTGCTCGGCAGCTCAACCGAACTGGATAAGAGCCTGATTGAACGCATCATCGATCCGTTAACGCACCTGGTGCGTAACAGCCTCGACCACGGCATCGAAACCCCGGAAAAACGGCTGGCCGCCAGCAAAACGGCGGTCGGCAATCTGACGCTGTCCGCGGAACACCAGGGCGGCAACATCTGCATCGAAGTGATCGATGACGGTGCCGGCCTCAACCGTGAACGTATCCTGGCGAAAGCGCTCTCGTCCGGCCTGCCGGTCAGCGACAGCATGAGCGATGAAGAAGTCGGCATGCTGATCTTCGCGCCAGGCTTCTCGACCGCCGAGCAGGTGACCGACGTATCAGGCCGCGGCGTCGGCATGGACGTGGTGAAACGTAATATCCAGGAGATGGGCGGTCACGTCGAAATCTCCTCGAAGCAGGGCAAAGGCACCACCATTCGCATTCTGCTGCCGCTGACGCTGGCGATCCTCGACGGGATGTCGGTGCGCGTGGCAGACGAAGTGTTCATCCTGCCGCTGAACGCGGTGATGGAGTCACTGCAGCCCACGGCTGAAGAGCTGAAACCGCTGGCCGGTGGCGAGCGCGTACTGGAAGTGCGCGGCGAGTACCTGCCGCTGGTTGAGCTGTGGAACGTGTTTGACGTGCAGAACGCCAAAACCGACGCCACGCAGGGCATCGTGGTGATCCTGCAGAGCGCAGGACGTCGCTATGCGCTGCTGGTCGATCAGCTGATTGGTCAGCATCAGGTGGTGGTGAAGAACCTGGAAAGCAACTACCGCAAAGTGCCGGGCATTTCCGCCGCCACCATCCTCGGCGATGGCAGCGTTGCGCTGATTGTCGACGTATCGGCACTGCAATCATTGAACCGTGAGAAGCGTGTGGCCGGTGCCGCAGCGTAACAGATAACGAAAGGGTAAAAAAATGACTGACATGGCAACCGTGACGAAAATCGCCGGCGAAACCGTCGGCCAGGAGTTCCTGGTTTTCACCCTCGGTGACGAAGAGTACGGCATCGATATCCTTAAAGTGCAGGAGATTCGTGGTTACGATCAGGTAACGCGTATCGCTAACACGCCGGAGTTCATCAAGGGCGTGACTAACCTGCGTGGCGTGATTGTGCCGATTATCGACCTGCGCGTGAAGTTCTCGCAGCCGGACGTGGAGTACAACGAAAACACCGTGGTGATCGTGCTGAATCTTGAGCATCGCGTGGTCGGCATCGTGGTGGATGGCGTGTCTGACGTGCTGTCGCTGACGCAGGATCAGATCCGTCCGGCACCGGAATTTGCCGTCACCATGTCGACCGAGTACCTCACCGGTCTCGGTGCGCTGGGCGAGCGTATGCTGATTCTGGTCGACATCGAAAAACTGCTGAGCAGTGAAGAGATGGCGCTGGTAGATACGCTGCGTAGCGCATAATCGTTCGCAGAGAGTCACGGGTCGCTGATGCGGCCCGTGACTATTACATCCTTTATTAAACCGTTATAAATCAATAGCAAAGCCCACAAATATTTCCTGCCCTCGCTCAATATTCCCGCCGCCAGGTCGATAACTGTATTGCACGATTTTTCTTCATTTCCCCAGGGCAAACTATGTTTACGAAAATCCGCGTTGTGACCAGCCTGTTGCTGGTATTGTTGGTGTTTGGCGTACTGCAGCTGGCTTCCGGCTCGCTGTTTTTTAAAGCGCTGAGTGACGACAAAAAAAGTTTCAATACCTCTCAGCTGGCGAGCAAAAACATTGCCGCCATCAATGATGCTTACATGAGCCTTAACCAAAGCCGCGTGATCCTGACGCGTATCCAGCTGCGTATTGCCACCAGTAAACTGACCGGCGCCGAAGCTGACATCAGTACGCTGTTCGGGCAGAGCAGGACGTTCCAGCAGACGGCGCAGGACAAATTCACCCTGTTTAAAAACACGCCGGACACGCCGGGCCAGAACCTGCAGCTCAATCAGCAGCTGGAGCAGACCTATAAAGCTTACGCCAGCGCGCTGGCTGAGATGCAGCAGGTACTGCAGCACAACGATACCGCCGCAGCCGGCAAAGTACCGGTGGCCCCGACGCAAAGTGCCTTTCTGGAAAACTACACCCAATGGCGCGCCGATCAGGATCGTCTGACGGCGGCCGGCGTGGCGGCGAACAGCGCCGCTTACGAGCACATGATGTGGCTGCTGGGGCTGGTACTGGCGCTGGTGGTGGGCGTGATCGTGCTGTGCTGGTTCGGCCTGCGTAAGGTGCTGATTAAGCCGCTCAACGACAGCATCCAGCACATTGAACACATTGCGCAGGGCGATTTAACCCAGACCATCACCGTCGAAGGACGTAATGAAATGAGCCAGCTGGCGAGCAAGCTGCAGGAGATGCAGCAGGCGCTGGTGCGCACCGTCAGCAACGTGCGCGACGGCTCGGACGCCATTTTTACCGGCGCCAGCGAAATCTCAGCCGGCAATAACGATCTCTCGGCGCGTACCGAACAGCAGGCGGCGTCGCTGGAGCAGACTGCGGCCAGCATGGAGCAGCTCACCGCCACGGTGAAGCAGAACGCCGAGAACGCGCGGCAGGCCTCGCAGCTGGCGCTCAGCGCATCGGAAACCGCGCAGAAAGGCGGAGAAGTGGTCGAAGGCGTGGTGCGTACCATGCACGATATCGCCGGCAGTTCGAAGAAGATTGCCGACATTACCAGCGTGATTGACGGTATCGCTTTCCAGACCAACATCCTCGCGCTCAACGCCGCTGTCGAAGCGGCGCGCGCCGGGGAACAGGGCCGCGGCTTCGCGGTGGTGGCCGGTGAAGTGCGCAACCTTGCCCAGCGCAGCGCGCAGGCGGCGAAGGAGATTAAAGGGCTGATTGAAGACTCGGTGCGTCGCGTTGACAGCGGCTCACAGCTGGTCGGCACGGCGGGCAATACCATGGGCGAAATCGTCAACGCGGTGACGCGCGTTACCGACATCATGGGCGAGATCGCCTCGGCGTCGGACGAGCAGAGTCGCGGTATCGATCAGGTCGGCCAGGCGGTGACCGAGATGGACCGCGTCACGCAGCAAAACGCCTCGCTGGTGGAAGAGTCGGCGGCGGCGGCGGCCTCGCTGGAGGAGCAGGCCAGCCGTCTCAGCCAGTCGGTGGCGGTGTTCCGCATTCCACGTGGCGCTCAGCCTGTCAGCAGCACGGGTGTGCGCCATCCGCAAATCGCCCCGCCGCAGGCCAGCGTGCCACGCAAAGCGCTGACCGCGCCGGTCAGCGACGCCAACTGGGAAACGTTCTAAGCTGAAACGGGAGCGGACAACGCGCCGCTCCCGCATCAGCTGCTTTCTTTACTTATAAAACGCTGTAAAAAAGCTTTAATTCAGCATTATCCCTCGTAAAGTCCGGTAAACCCTCTCAAATATTCAGCGCAGCGGTCGATAAAGAGGGCGTAACCCCCTTTTTGGAGACACCATGTTAAAACGAATCAACGTCGTCACCAGCCTGATCGCAGTCCTGCTGGTGTTCGGTGCTATGCAATTACTGTCCGGCGGGCTGTTCTGGTCGGCATTACAAAAAGATAAAGAGGCGTTTGCTGTGGCACAAACGTCAAGTAATAACGTCGCTGCCATGTCCGATGCCTGGATTGAACTCAATCAAACCCGTACCGTGCTCAACCGCGCCATGCTGCGCATGCAGGGCAGCATGGCGTCACAGACCAACGGCGGCCAGCTTAACGCACTGATCGCGCAGACGGAGAAACAGCTCGACACCGCGGCCGGTCACTATCAGCGTTATTACGATTTGCCCGCGACGCCAGGACTGCCGGATGCGCTGCGCGATCGGCTGGAAGCGGATTATGCCGCGTTCAATAACGGCCTGAAGGCGATGCTGGCCCGGCTGAAAGCCAACGATCTGCAGGGCATGTTTGATCAGAACATTGAAGCCAAACAGGTCAAAATGAAAGCCACCTATGAAGAGTGGCGCAGCGCACAGAGTGCTTTAGCCGCTGAGGGCGTGGCGCAGAACCAGCGTGCCTTCCACACCATGATGTGGCTACTGGCGATTGTCGCCGTGATGGTGATCGCGGTAATCGTCGCCTGCTGGTTTGGCCTGCGCACGGTGCTGATTCAGCCGCTGCATCAGTTGCTCGGTCACATTCGCCATATCGCCGCAGGCGACCTGACGCAGACCATCACCGTTGAAGGGCGTAACGAAATGAGCCAGCTGGCCAGCAGTCTGCATGAGATGCAGCAGTCGCTGGTGCACACCGTCGGCAACGTACGCGACGGTTCGGACGCCATCTTTACCGGCGCCAGCGAAATTTCCGCCGGTAACAACGATCTCTCGGCGCGTACCGAGCAGCAGGCGGCGTCGCTGGAGCAGACCGCGGCCAGCATGGAACAGCTCACCGCCACGGTGAAGCAGAACGCTGAGAACGCCCGGCAGGCTTCGCAGCTGGCGCTCAGCGCGTCGGAGACCGCACGCAAAGGTGGTGACGTGGTTGAGGGCGTGGTGCGCACCATGCATGACATCGCCGGCAGTTCGAAGAAGATCGCGGATATCACCAGCGTGATCGACGGCATTGCCTTCCAGACCAATATCCTCGCGCTTAATGCGGCGGTCGAAGCCGCGCGCGCCGGTGAGCAGGGCCGTGGTTTTGCCGTGGTAGCGGGCGAGGTGCGTAACCTGGCGCAGCGCAGCGCGCAGGCGGCGAAGGAGATCAAAGGACTGATTGACGATTCGGTCAGCCGGGTTAACGCCGGTTCGCAGCTGGTCGGCACCGCAGGTGACACCATGCAGGATATCGTCGGTGCGGTGACGCGCGTGACTGACATCATGGGCGAAATCGCTTCGGCCTCGGATGAGCAGAGCCGTGGCATCGACCAGGTGGGCCAGGCGGTGACCGAGATGGACCGCGTCACGCAGCAGAACGCCTCGCTGGTAGAAGAGTCGGCCGCCGCCGCGGCCTCGCTGGAGGAGCAGGCCAGCCGCCTGAGCCAGTCGGTGTCGGTGTTCCGCATTCCGCGCGCGTCGGCAGCGGCTCCTGTGCGTCCCCCGCTGACCACGACACCGCCGGCGGCGCGCAAAGCCGCTGCGGCCCCGGTGAGCGACGGAAACTGGGAAACGTTTTAATCATTGCCTGAATCGACCCTCTCCCGCCGCGGGAGAGGGTCGCGTGGCTGGCCCTTCTCCGGTTTGCTGCTGGTCTTACCCCTTTCACCTCACATAAAGATCCGCGCCTGCGCGCCGATAACACCAGCGATCCGCCAATTAATGAGGTGTTTATGTTTAGTCGTGTTCGAGTGGTATCCGGCCTGCTGTGCGTGCTGGCGTTATTTGCCTTACTGCAGCTGTTTTCCGGAGGAATGTTTTTTTCAACGGTGAAAGCCGATAAAGATAATTTTGCGTACAACCAACGTCTTAGCACCCTGCAGCGGGCGATGGGCACCTCATGGGTTTCGCTGGTACAGGCGCGTAACACGCTGAACCGTGCCGGTATCCGCTATCTGCTGGACAGTCAGCAGGCCGGCTCCGGTGCCACGGTAAAAGATCTGGTGGCGCTGGCCAATACGGAGCTGAAAACCGCCGATCAGAGCTTTGCCGAGTTCAACGCTAACCTGTCGGAAAAGGGCAAAAGCGCGGAGAACGTGCTGACGCTGCAGGCCAACTACAACGCGTTTCGCGGGGCGCTGGCCGAGCTGATTGATTTTCTCAGTGCCGGTAACTTTAAAGGCTTTGTCGATCAGCCAACGCAGGGTTTTCAGGACAAATTTGAAAAGGATTACAACGCCTGGCTCGCCTACAACATTGTGCTGGCAAAACAGGGTATTGACGCCAACGAGAGCGCTTACCAACACGCGATTATGCTGGTGGTCGGTACGCTGCTGGTGACGTTGCTGGTGATTGCGCTGGTGTGGAGCGGCATGCGTACGGCGCTGATCCGTCCGCTGCAGCAGAGCATTGAGCACATCCGCCATATTGCGCGCGGCGATCTGACGCAGCCGGTCGATCTCAGCGTGCGCAACGAAATGGGCGACCTGCTCAGTTCGCTGCAGCACATGCAGCAGGAGCTGACGCGCACTGTACGCATCGTGCGCGACGGTTCCGACGCCATCTACACCGGCGCCAGCGAAATCGCCATGGGCAACAACGATCTCTCTTCGCGTACCGAACAGCAGGCCGCATCGCTGGAGCAGACCGCGGCCAGCATGGAGCAGTTGACCGCTACCGTGAAGCAGAACGCGGAAAACGCCCGTCAGGCGTCGCAGCTGGCGCTGAACGCGTCCGAAACGGCGCAGCAGGGCGGCAAAGTGGTCGATGGCGTGGTCAGCACCATGAAGGACATCGCCGGCAGTTCGAAGAAGATTGCCGATATCACCAGCGTGATTGACGGTATCGCCTTCCAGACCAATATCCTCGCGCTGAACGCTGCGGTGGAAGCGGCACGCGCCGGTGAGCAGGGGCGTGGTTTCGCCGTGGTCGCGGGCGAGGTGCGCAGTCTGGCCCAGCGCAGCGCGCAGGCGGCGAAGGAGATCAAAGGCCTGATTGAAGATTCGGTCAGCCGCGTCAATACCGGCTCGGTGCTGGTAGAGAGCGCGGGCGAAACCATGAGCGAGATCGTCAACGCGGTGACCCGCGTGACCGACATCATGGGCGAAATCGCCTCGGCTTCCGATGAGCAGAGCCGCGGTATCGACCAGGTTGGCCTGGCGGTTAACGAGATGGACCGCGTCACCCAGCAGAACGCCGCGCTGGTGGAAGAGTCCGCGACGGCGGCGGCGGCGCTGGAAGATCAGGCCAGCCGACTGAAACAGTCG
Organism: Pantoea dispersa; assembly: GCF_019890955.1. Lineage (NCBI taxonomy): Bacteria > Pseudomonadati > Pseudomonadota > Gammaproteobacteria > Enterobacterales > Erwiniaceae > Pantoea > Pantoea dispersa. The sequence continues at coordinate 2,301,724 of NZ_CP082346.1, read as the reverse complement.
GTGGCGGTGTTCAATATTGGTAAAGAATTTGTCGCCCAGGCCGTTAACGTAACTACAGCGCCAAAAATTGCGCGTCCGTCTGCACCGCAGGCGCTGGCGCCAGCGGCAGGAGCTCGTGGCGCTGACGATAACTGGGAAACCTTTTAACCCTTGTGGCCGCCGCAGGGCGGCCCGTGTGAATGGTGTGCACTGGCAGCACAGTAGCAACCGCAGTATCACAATTTAATCAGTTTGTTGCCGGGTGACCCGAAATGAAGAAATCGACGTTATTGGATCAAAATGAAGCCACGACGCTGCTCTCACAAATGGTGCAGCGCCTGCCGCTTTCCGATACACATTTTCGTCGTATCAGCCAGCTGATCTATCAGCGTGCGGGCATCGTGCTGGCCGACCACAAACGCGAGATGGTTTACAACCGTCTGGTACGTCGGCTGCGCATGCTGAATATTGATGATTTTGGTCGCTATCTGGCGCTGCTGGAGCAGGACCCGAACAGTGCCGAGTGGCAGGCGTTTATTAACGCACTGACCACCAACCTGACCTCATTTTTCCGTGAGGCGCACCACTTCCCGATTCTGGCAGAGCATGCGCGCAAACGCAGCGGCAACTACAGCGTGTGGAGCACCGCCGCTTCAACCGGTGAAGAGCCGTACTCGATTGCCATGACGCTGGCAGAAACGCTGGGCACCGGACCAGGGAAATTTTCCGTCCACGCCAGTGATATTGATACGCAGGTGCTGGAGAAAGCGGTAGCGGGCGTTTATCGCCAGGAGGAGCTGCGCACCTTATCGCAGTCGCAGCTGCAGCGCTTCTTCCTGCGCGGCACCGGTCCGCACGCCGGCATGGTGCGCGTGCGCAGCGAGCTGGCCAACATGGTGAACTATGCGCAGCTCAATTTACTGGCGCACGACTGGGCGTTGCCGGGGCCGTTCGACGCGATTTTCTGTCGTAACGTGATGATCTATTTCGATAAAGAGACGCAGGAACAAATCCTGCGCCGTTTTGTTCCCCTGCTGAAGCCGGGCGGTCTGCTGTTTGCCGGGCATTCGGAAAACTTCAGTCAGATCAGTAAAGAGTTCTGGCTGCGTGGACAGACTGTCTATGGACTGACCAAGGAAAGACGATGAGCAAAATCACCGTGATGTGCGTGGATGATTCCGCGCTGATGCGCCAGTTGATGACGGAGATCATCAACAGCCATCCCGATATGGAGATGGTCGCGACGGCGCCGGACCCGCTGGTAGCGCGGGATTTGATCAAACAGTACAACCCGCAGGTGCTGACGCTGGATGTCGAAATGCCGCGTATGGATGGCCTCGACTTCCTCGAAAAACTGATGCGCCTGCGGCCGATGCCGGTGGTGATGGTTTCGTCGCTGACCGGTAAAGGATCGGAAGTGACGCTGCGTGCGCTGGAGTTAGGCGCAGTGGATTTCGTCACCAAGCCGCAGCTCGGCATCCGTGAAGGCATGCTGGCCTACAGCCAGATGATCGCCGACAAGATTCGCGCCGCCGCGCGCGCCAAACTGCATGCGCGTGCCGCCACGCCGCAGCCGGTGATGCTGAAAGCGGGGCCGCTACTGAGCAGTGAAAAGCTGATTGCTATCGGCTCTTCAACCGGCGGTACCGAGGCGATTCGCCATGTGCTGCAGCCGCTGCCGGCCACCAGTCCGGCGCTGCTGATTACGCAGCACATGCCGCCCGGTTTTACCCGCTCGTTTGCCGAGCGGCTGAACAAGCTGTGCCAGATCACCGTGAAAGAGGCGGAAGACGGCGAGCGTATTTTGCCCGGTCACGCCTATATCGCGCCGGGCGCGATGCACATGGAGCTGGCGCGCAGCGGTGCCAACTACGTGGTGAAACTGAACGACGGACCGCCGGTGAACCGCCATAAACCGTCGGTGGACGTCCTGTTCCGCTCGGTTGCGGTCAACGCCGGGCGAAATGCAGTGGGGGTCATTCTGACCGGCATGGGCAACGACGGTGCGGCCGGGATGCTGGAAATGCACCGCGCCGGCGCGTGGACCATCGCCCAGGATGAAGCCAGCTGTGTGGTATTTGGTATGCCGCGCGAAGCGATAGCGATGGGCGGCACCAGTGAAGTGGTCGATCTGGGCCACATCAGCCAGCATATGCTGGCCAAAATTAGCGCCGGACAGGCATTGCGAATTTAACGAGCCGGTCCTGCCGGACAAGACAACACAGGAGTAGATATGGCTGATAAAAACATGCGCTTTTTGGTAGTGGACGACTTCAACACGATGCGTCGTATCGTCCGTAACCTGCTTAAAGAGCTGGGATTCAATAACGTGGAAGAGGCCGAGGATGGCGTCGACGCCCTGACCAAACTGCGTGCAGGCGGCTTCGATTTCGTTATCTCTGACTGGAACATGCCGAACATGGACGGTCTGGAACTGCTGCAGACCATTCGCGCCGACGCCACGCTGGGCAAACTGCCGGTGCTGATGGTCACTGCCGAAGCCAAGAAAGAGAACATCATCGCCGCCGCGCAGGCCGGTGCCAGCGGTTACGTGGTGAAGCCTTTCACCGCCGCCACGCTGGAAGAGAAGTTGGGCAAAATCTTCGAAAAACTGGGTATGTAAGGAGATGTGATGAGCGACCTTCCGAAACCAACTGAAGAAGCTTCGGCACACGAGATTATTGCCCGGATTGGCTCTCTGACACGTATGCTGCGTGACAGCCTGCGCGAACTGGGGCTGGATCAGGCCATTGCCGAAGCGGCAGAAGCGATTCCGGACGCGCGTGACCGTCTGGATTATGTGGTGCAGATGACCGCACAGGCAGCGGAACGTGCGCTGAACTGTGTGGAAGCGGCGCAGCCACACCAGGACCAGATGGAAGCCGGCGCCACCCAGCTGAAAGGCCGCTGGGATGCCTGGTTTGAAAACCCGATCGAGCTGGCGGATGCACGCGAGTTGGTTTCGGATACGCGCCAGTTCCTTGACGACGTTCCGTCTCACACGGCGTACACCAACAAGCAGCTGCTGGAAATCATGATGGCGCAGGATTTCCAGGACCTGACCGGTCAGGTAATCAAGCGCATGATGGATGTGATCCAGGAGATTGAACGTCAGCTGCTGATGGTACTGCTGGAGAACATGCCGGAAGCCAATGCGGCGGCACGTAAAGAGGGCAACAGCCTGCTGAACGGTCCGCAGATTCACGCGAATGCGCCGGGCGTCGTCTCCAGCCAGGACCAGGTTGACGACCTGCTGGACAGTTTAGGTTTTTAAACGCGGAGGGCTCGTGCCTCCTGATTCCGACCCTCTCCCGCGCGGGAGAGGGTATTGCATGGCACATTTCCCGCCTGATTTCCTGCTACGCCCGCTGGCGGCGTAAAATCTGAAACATAGCAAGACAAGTCCTACGTTGGCGCGAGGATATGTTAAGGTAACCTCGTACAGTTTTGTGAGCTACTTCAAATTCTAAACTGAAACGACTACTCTTTTGCTATGCTGCCATTGGTTCTGACCCGCAAAATTTTCGCTGCTGTAACTTTAGGGGCCCCTGTACTGGCGGCCGTTGCGCCTGCGCAGGCCTTCACCGACAACAGCGACGTCTCCGCCACACCGTTTGCCGATCCGGCACGTTTCCAGAAAATCGCTGATGAATTACCGGCGCTGGGCTATCAGGACGATACATCGGCGTTCAGTAAAAAGCTGGCGGGCATTGCCAAAAGCATCGGTGAGGCCAGCCAGAACAGCGACAGCGATACCACGCTGGGTCAGCAGGCCGGAATCTGGGCGTTTAACCATTTTCGTGATGAGGTTGCTACCCGGGTGGCGGATGAAGGGCAGTCGCTGCTGTCGCCTTATGGCCAGGCACAGATCGATCTCAACGTCGATATGGAAGGTAACTTCAGCGGCAGCGGGGCTTCGCTGCTGACGCCATGGGCCGATCGCTACAATTACCTCACGTTCAGCCAGCTGGGCGTGCATCAGACTGATGACGGGCTGGTGGGCAATGCCGGGCTGGGACAGCGCTGGGTGGCCGGCAGCTGGCTGCTGGGCTATAACGGCTTCGTTGATCGGCTTTTTGACAGCGGCTTGCAGCGCGCTTCGCTGGGCACCGAGGCCTGGAGCGACTACCTGCGCTTATCCGCCAACTACTACACGCCGCTGTCCGGCTGGCGCAATCGCAACCCGTTCCAGCAGCAGCGGCTGGCGCGCGGGTATGATGTCACTACCCAGGGCTATCTGCCGTTTTACCGCCAGCTGGGCGTGTCGGTCAGCTGGCAGCAGTATCTCGGCAACAATGTCGATCTGTTTAATTCCGGCAACAGCTACCACAATCCTTCAGCGCTGACGCTGGGCGTCTCCTATACGCCGGTGCCGCTGGTTACCGTATCGGCCAGCCACAAAACCAGTAATGAAGGCGAGAGCCAGGATCAGCTCGGCTTACGTCTTAATTACCGCTTTGGCGTGGCGCTCAGTCAGCAGCTCAATCCGGATAACGTCGCCGCCGCGCGTTCGCTGCGCGGTAGCCGCTATGATTTGGTCACGCGCAGCAATACGCCGGTGCTGGAGTTCCGCCAGCGTAAAACCCTGTCGGTATTCCTCGCCACGCCGCCGTGGCAGCTCAATGCGGGCGAGAGTTTGCCGCTGAAACTGCAGATCCGCAGTGCTCATCCAATCAGTAAAGTCAGCTGGCAGGGCGATACGCAGGCGCTGAGCCTGACGCCGGGAGCCGATCCCAACGATCCACAGGGCTGGAGTATCATTATGCCGGCGTGGGATGCGTCGCCTGAGGCGAACAACAGTTATCGCCTGTCGGTAACGCTGGAGGACAGCAAGCAAAATCGCGTGACTTCCAACTGGATTACGCTGCAGGTACAGCCGCCGGTGATGCTGGATCAGGGGGGCGAAAACCGCTTCGACCTGCTGGCACCATAATCAGCGCGGCACCAGAGAAAAAGGGCAGCCGGAGCTGCCCTTTGCTACATCCTCAGCCGACACTTGCCGGGATGCCATGAGGGTAAATCATCATCAGAACTGGTACACCAGACCTACCGCGGTAATATCGTCGGTTTTCAGGCGCAGCGCGTTGTCATCTTTCAGCAGGTTGATGCGGTATTCGCTGTAGACCGACATGTTCTTGTTGAAGTAGTAGGTGGCACCCACGGACGCGTATTTGAACAGCCAGGCGTCGCCGACGTTTTCAATATTTTTGCCCTTTGAGCTCACGTAGCCCAGCGACGGACGGAAACCGTTCAGGAACTGATACTGCGCCACGGCTTCAAAGTTCACCGCTTTGTTGGCGAACCCGCTGTTACCGATTGGCGTAGCGTTGTGGGATTCGCCGTAGATGGTCGCCAGATAGAGCTGGTTAGCATCATATTTCACCCCGGTTTCCCAGTGTTCGGCTTTCTCACCTCTGCCGTAGGTGGCAAGGTTTTGCGCACTGACGCGATTGAGGCTGGCATAGGCGGCAACCGCGCTCAGGCCAAAGTCAGTGTCATACGAGGTGGAAAGGGCGAAACCATCACCGTTAGAGCGACGTACCGCCAGGTTTGGCGTTGCCGCGCTGTCGCTGCGCTCGTTTTTCCCTTCGTACTGCGCTGCGACGTTCCAGCCTTTAACCAAACCGAAGAAATCTTTGTTACGCCAGGTCAGCACGCCGGTGGAGCGACCGGACAGGAAAGCATCGACATAACCGGAATCACCGCCGAAGAAAGGCAGCATATCGGTATAGCCCAGCACGTCATAAATCAGACCATAGTTACGGCCATAGTCGATCGAACCAAACTGCGCAAACTTCAGACCCGCATAGCCGAGGCGGGTTTTGTTACCGGCCTGCGCATCGGCGCCTTCCGTGTTACGCAGACTGAACTGCGATTGCCAGAAACCGTAGCCGGTCAGCTGATCGGTAATTTTGGTTTCGCCCTTAAAACCGATACGGACATACGATGAGGTATCACCATCATTGGTGGTGTCATCGGAGAACAGGTGCGACACGTTAATTTTGCCGACCAGATCCAGCTTGTTACCATCCTTATTATAGATTTCAGCGGCCTGAGCCACAGAAAGTCCCAGCAGCAATGGCATGACTGCTGCCAGTAAAGTGCGCTTCATCATTTATATTTTTACCCTGTGTTATTTTTTAATTTTTAAGCCCCTGGTGGGGTGACAAGAAAATGACACAAAAGGATAAAGATCAGTAGTGCAATAGTTGTAACAAATAATTTCTTATTGGCTATTTGTGCGATTTTCATACGCCAATTCCATTATTCGGAAATGGGAATCGCTTTTACTTATCATGCTTGAGTGAGCGTTTAATCGACGATTAATATTTATCTTATTGATAAATAATGATTAAATTAAGATGGGTATGACTTAATAAAAATAGCGTTTTATTGCCTTAAATAGCACAAGCCTATGCCTTAAAGTTCAATGCTTATGAATCAAAGCAGGCTGATAGTCACCCCGTAAATTGTCTGCATTGACGCACTGTGTCGGTATATTTCAGGCTAAATAATATCCCGATCTTTAATACGTTTAATTACCGGCCAGCCTGGCAAAGGCTAGCCAAAATAAGTTAATCAGTTGTTACTAATAAGCGGCCGACCTGCACCACGCCGATGCCTGAACCGGACTGTCACTTGCACCCGTTAAGCGCAGTGCGCCCCAAAATGGCGCAGCAGACGCCTCATTTTGGCGAAATATCTGCTGTGCGATCACAAAAGCAATATTTCATTTTGCGAATGCATAAATCCGCTAAACAAATTACTGCGGTGCCGCTGTTATCGGATGGTTATTCACTTTTTATGCATTAAATGTGCATAGCGAAAGGGTGTAAATCATTGATATTTCGTTGCTGAACCTGATTTATGCATTTTTTCCTCTGGCTGGCACGTTAACTGCACTCTATAGTCGAGCTGCAACTCAGCAACTTTTAACAATTTTAAAACAAAAGCTTCACCCGAAGTGAGGCAGGAGAAATGGCTATGTCACTGCAGGTTTCACGTCACGATTTCGATCAATGGATGATGCCGGTTTATGCCCCTGCGGCTTTTGTGCCGGTGCGTGCCGAAGGTTCTACGCTGTGGGATCAGCAGGGCAAAGAGTACATCGATTTTGCCGGTGGCATCGCGGTGAACGCGCTTGGCCATGCCCATCCCGCGCTGCAGCAGGCGCTGACCGAGCAGGCCGGTAAACTGTGGCACACCGGCAACGGCTACACCAACGAACCGATTCTGCGCCTGGCGAAGCAGCTGATTGATGCCACCTTTGCTGACCGCGTGTTCTTCTGTAACTCCGGGGCGGAAGCCAATGAGGCCGCGCTGAAGCTGGCGCGTAAAGTGGCGCACGACCGTTTCGGTGCCGAAAAAAACGGTATCGTCGCCTTCACCAATGCCTTCCACGGCCGCACCCTGTTCACCGTTTCAGCCGGCGGACAGCCCGCCTATTCGCGCGATTTCGCCCCGTTACCGCCAGCCATTCAGCATGCCACCTTTAACGATCTGGCCTCGGCGGCGGCCTTAATTAATGACCAAACCTGCGCGGTCATCGTCGAGCCGATTCAGGGCGAGGGCGGTGTATTACCGGCCGATCCGGCGTTCCTGCGCGGACTGCGCGAACTGTGCGACCGCCATCAGGCGCTGCTGATTTTTGATGAAGTGCAGAGCGGCGTCGGCCGTACCGGCTCGCTGTATGCCTATATGCATTACGGCGTCACGCCTGATGTGCTGAGCACCGCCAAGGCGCTGGGCGGCGGCTTCCCCATCGGTGCGATGCTGACGCGTGAAGATCTGGCGCAGGTGATGGGCGTCGGCACGCACGGCACCACCTACGGCGGCAACCCGCTGGCCGGTGCGGTGGCCGGTAAAGTGATGGAGCTGATCAATCAGCCTGAGTTTATGGCTGGCGTTGCCGAGCGGCACCAGTGGTTTGTCACGGCGCTGCAGGAGATCAACCAGCGGCTGCCGGTGTTTAAAGAGATTCGCGGCCTGGGCCTGCTGATTGGCGCGGTGCTGAATGACGATTTTGCCGGTAAAGCCAAACAGTTCAACCTGACGGCGGCGGAAGAGGGCGTGATGGTACTGATCGCCGGTGCCAGCGTGGTGCGCTTTGCCCCGGCGCTGAACATCAGCGAGCGTGAAGTAAAAGAAGGGCTGGCGCGCTTCGAACGCGCCTGCGCACGCGTGCTCAAAGGAGCCACATCATGATGGTGATCCGCCCCGTCGAACGTGACGATCTGCCGCAGCTGCTGGCGCTGGCGGGGAAAACCGGCGGCGGTCTGACCTCGCTGCCCGCTGACAGCGAGACGCTGAAGGCGCGCATTGAGCGCTCGCTGCAAACCTGGCAGGACGCGCTGCCGCGCGCTGAACAGGGCTATGTGTTTGTGCTGGCGGATAGCAGTGATAATCGCGCCGTCGGCATCTGCGCCATTGAAGTGGCGGTAGGTTTGCAGGATCCCTGGTACAACTTCCGCGTCGGTACTCAGGTACACGCCTCGAAAGAGCTGAACGTCTACGCCAGTTTGCCGACGCTGTCGCTGAGTAACGATCACACCGGCAGCAGCGAACTGTGCACGCTGTTCCTCGATCCTGACTACCGCGACGGTAAAAACGGCCATCTGCTGTCCAAGTCGCGCTTTCTGTTTATGGCGAATTTCCGCGAGCGCTTCATGAAGCACGTGGTTGCGGAGATGCGCGGCGTCAGCGACGAGCAGGGACATTCGCCGTTCTGGGACAGCGTGGGCAGCCGTTTCTTCTCCATGGAGTTTCGCCAGGCCGATTTTCTCAGCGGCACCGGGCAAAAAGCTTTTATCGCAGAACTGATGCCCAAGCATCCGCTGTATATCCACTATCTGTCGGAAGCGGCACAGCAGGTGATTGGTGAAGTCCACCCGAAAACCGCGCCGGCGCGCGCGGTGCTGGAAGCCGAGGGTTTCCGCTATCTCAACTATATCGACATCTTTGACGGCGGCCCGACGCTGGAGTGTGAGATCGACCGCATCCGCGCCATCCGCAAGAGCAAAGTGCTGACCGCCAGCGAAGGCGAAGCCGAGGCGCACTGGCCGCTGTGTCTGGTGGCGAACTGCGACTATCAGCAGTTCCGCGTGGCGCTGCTGCCGGTCGATGTCGCATCCGGACAGGTTCTGATTAATCAGCAGCAGCGCACCGCGCTGCGCTGCGACTATGGCGATTCGCTGCGGGTGGTTACCCTGGGTCGCGAGGAGAATAACGCATGACGCATTTTATCAACGGTGAATGGCAGCCGGGCAGCGCAGAGACGCTGAGTAAACACAATCCGGTGAGCGGCGAGATCTTATGGCAGGGCAACGCTGCTTCTGCGGCGCAGGTGGCGGCGGCCTGTGAGGCGGCTCGCGCGGCGTTCCCGGCATGGGCACGTCTGCCGTTTGCTGCCCGCCAGGCGCGGGTAGAGGATTTTGCCCGTCTGCTGGAGCGGGATAAAACCGAGCTGGCGGCGATCATCGCACGTGAGACCGGCAAGCCGCACTGGGAAACGCTGACCGAAGTGCAGGCGATGATCAATAAAGTGGCCATTTCGATTAAGGCTTATCACACCCGCACCGGCGAGCAGGCCGAAGGTGAGAGTTCACTGCGCCACCGGCCGCACGGCGTGCTGGCGGTGTTCGGCCCGTATAACTTTCCCGGCCATCTGCCGAACGGACATATCGTGCCGGCGCTGCTGGCGGGCAACTGCGTGTTGTTTAAACCGAGCGAACTGACCCCCGCCACCGCAGAGAAAACCGTGCAGCTGTGGCAGGAAGCGGGCCTGCCGGCGGGTACGCTGGCGCTGTTACAGGGCGGACGTGATACCGGCCAGGCGCTGGCGCAGGCGGAGCAGATTGACGGCCTGCTGTTTACCGGTAGCGCGGCCACCGGCTATCACCTGCATCGCCAGTTCGCCGGACAGCCAGAGAAAATGCTGGCGCTGGAGATGGGCGGCAACAATGCGCTGATTGTGGAAGATCCGGCCGACATTGATGGCGCGGTGCATATCGCTATTCAGTCGGCGTTCATTACCGCCGGCCAGCGCTGCACCTGCGCGCGTCGTTTGCTGGTGAAACGCGGTGCGGCGGGCGATGCCTTCCTGCAGCGCCTGGTCGAAGTGAGTGCGCGCCTCAAACCGGCAGCGTGGGATGCCGAACCGCAGCCATTTATGGGCAGCGTGATTTCGCCCGCCGCCGCCGGGCAGATCTTCGCTGCCTGGCAGCAGCGGATTGCGCTGGGTGGCAAGGAGTTGCTGGCGATGCGCTGGCCGGATCGCGACAGCGCCATTATCACGCCCGGCATCATCGACATGACCGGCGTCGCCGGACTGCCTGACGAAGAGGTGTTCGGACCACTGCTGCAGGTCATCCGCTACGACCATTACGCGCAGGCGATTGGCCTCGCCAACGACACGCGCTACGGATTGTCGTGCGGGCTGGTGTCACCGCAGCGTGACCAGTTTGATCAGCTGCTGCTGGAAGCGCGCGCCGGCATCGTGAACTGGAATAAACCGCTGACCGGCGCCGCCAGTTCGGCACCGTTTGGCGGCGTGGGCGCCTCCGGTAATCACCGTGCCAGCGCCTGGTACGCGGCGGATTACTGCGCCTGGCCGATGGCCTCGCTGGAGAGCAGCAGCTTAGCGCTGCCGGGCAGCCTGTCGCCGGGGCTCGATTTTGCTGCTTCAGGAGCGACATCATGAAGGCGTTTGAAGCAAACTTTGATGGTCTGGTCGGCCTGACGCACCACTACGCTGGCCTGTCGTTTGGCAACGAAGCCTCCACGCGCAATCAGCTGCAGCCCTCCAATCCGCGGCTGGCGGCCAAACAGGGGCTGCTGAAAATGAAGGCGCTGGCCGACATGGGCTATGTGCAGGGGGTTATCCCTCCGCACGAGCGGCCTAATCTGCCGCTGCTGCGCCAGCTGGGATTCAGCGGCAGCGATGCGCAGGTACTGGCCAAAGCGGCGCAGCAGGCACCGCAGCTGCTGTCAGCGGCCAGTTCGGCGTCGGCGATGTGGGTGGCCAATGCGGCCACGGTTTCGCCATCGGCCGACAGCGCCGACGGCAAAGTGCATTTTACCGTAGCCAACCTCAACAATAAGTTCCACCGGGCGATCGAAGCGCCGGAAACCGCCGACCTGCTGCGCGCCATCTTCCGCGATGGCCGCCACTTCAGCGTGCACGACGCGCTGCCGCAGGTGGCACTGTTTGGTGACGAAGGCGCAGCCAACCATAACCGCTTCGGCGCTGACTATGGCGCGCCCGGCGTGCAGCTGTTTGTCTACGGCCGCGACGGCCAGCAGCAAGGCAGCGCACCGGCGCGCTATCCGGCGCGCCAGACGCGTGAAGCCAGCGCGGCGGTGGCAAGATTGCATCAGCTGGATGACGCGCGCACGCTGTTTGCTCAGCAAAATCCGGCGGTGATCGATCAGGGGGTGTTCCACAATGATGTAATCGCCGTCAGCAATCAGCAGGTGTTTTTCTGCCACGAAGAGGCGTTTGTCGACCAGCCCCAGCTGCTGCAACAGCTGGCGGCTAAGGTGCCGGGCTTCCAGCCGGTTGTGGTACCGCGCGATCGGGTGTCAGTGGCCGATGCGGTGAACACCTATCTGTTTAACAGCCAGCTGCTGCAGCATCCGCACGGCGGCATGCGGCTGGTGCTGCCGGAAGAGTCGCGCCAGCATCCCGGCGTGTGGCGCTATTTGAGCGAACTGGTGGAGAGCGGCGGCCCGATTCGCGCGCTGCAGGTGTTCGATCTGCGTGAGAGCATGTGCAACGGCGGCGGACCGGCCTGCCTGCGTCTGCGCGTGGTGTTAACCGAGGCGGAGCGTCAGGCCGTCAATCCGGCCGTGCTGATGAACGATCGCCTGTTTACGCGTCTGAATGACTGGGTGGATCGTCACTATCGCGACCGCCTGACGCAGGCCGACCTGGCCGATCCGCAGCTGCTGAGCGAAGGGCGAAGCGCGCTGGACGAGCTGACACAGCTGCTAGACTTAGGCAGTGTCTACGCGTTTCAGCGTTAACGCCGGGGGCAAATGTGTTGCCCCCTGTGTCAGAAAGGAGTGAACATGCAGGACTTTTTACAGCAAACCCTGTCAGGCCGCCCGCCCGCGCAGCGGCAGGGCAGTAACGCCCACCTGCACTGGCAGTGGCATGATGAGGGCATACTATCCCTGACACCGCATACGCCCACGCAGCAGGCGCTGGTTCTCTCCGCCGGGATTCACGGCAACGAGACCGCCCCGGTGGAGATCCTCAATCTGTTGCTGACGCCGCTGCTGCAGGGGGAAAAACCGCTGGCCGTGCGCCTGCTGGTGATCCTCGGCAACCCGGCGGCGCTGCGCAGCGGCAAACGCTACCAGCATTATGATATCAACCGGCTGTTCGGTGGCCGCTGGCAACAGGTGGCCGACGTGCCGGAGGCGCAGCGCGCGCTCCAGCTGGAGCAGGCGCTGGAGAACTTCTGGTGCGAGTGCCTCGATCACGAAATTCGCTGGCATCTCGATTTGCACACCGCGATTCGCGGTTCGTGGCATACGCGCTTTGGCGTGATGCCGCTCAACAGCCAGCCGTGGCCAGCAGATTTTTTACACTGGCTGGCAGCGGCCGAACTGGAAGCGCTGGTGTTTCACCGTGCGCCGGGCGGCACCTTCACCCACTTCAGCTGTGAACACTACGCGGCAGCCAGTTGTACGCTGGAGCTGGGAAAGGCGCTGCCGTTTGGCGAGAACGATCTCACGCAGTTCAGCGGTGTGCAGCGTGCGCTGGCGGCGCTGCTGTACGGTGAGGCGCTGCCGCCGGTGCGCGAGACGCCGCGCCATTATCGCGTGGCACAGCAAATCACCCGGCACGGCGAGCAGTTTGTTCTGCACATGGGCCCGGAAACTCTCAACTTCACGGCTTTCCCGCAGGGCACGCTGCTGGCGGAAGAGGGTGAGCGGCGCTATTACGTGCAGCAGGCGCGTGAATATGTGCTGTTCCCCAATCCCAACGTGGCACCGGGCCTGCGCGCCGGGCTGATGCTGGTGGAGGAGAGTGAGCAGACCCAGGCGCTGGAGTTGTAATCCGAAAGCTCTACCCGGCAATCCCTCCTCTCCCTGTGACGGGAGAGGTCACGGGTGAGCAGAGAATGTGTGCAAATTAACGACATTTTCCCTTCCGCAAAACCGACAAAGCCATTACACTCCTCCTTAATTCCTGTGCTTTCCCCTTGATCGTCATACTCTTTTGCAATTCCTCACGCATTTCTTCGCAATCTCTCCATGATTGCCCGATATCTGTCTTTTATGCTTGCAGGGCTTTACTCAGCCTCTGAGTAGTTGACGTTCAGCGTCGTATGCTTGTTTCCGAAGACGCGACACAGGCTGTCGTCATTAAACTGAAAAGTAAGGACAATATTATGCGTAAACTGACCTCCCTGTTTCTGGCTACCGCAATGGCTTTCGGTGCCGCCAATATCGTCCATGCTGCGGCTGACAACCTGACGCCGCCGCCAGCGGGCAGTGAAAAACCGATGCACAAGCCGATGCGCCACCACGGCATGGACATGATGTTCAAAGACCTCAACCTGACCGACGCGCAGAAAACCCAGATTCGCGACATCCTGCGTGACAGCCACAAAGACATGAAGCGTCCATCGCTGGAAGAGCGTCGTGCTAACCACAGCATCATCGCATCCGACACCTTTGACCGTGCCAAAGCAGAAGCGCAGGCAGACAAAATGAGCGCCAATGCGAAAGAGCATGCGTTGAAGATGCTGGAAACCCAGAACAAGATCTATAACGTGCTGACGCCAGACCAGAAGAAGCAGTACAACGCCAACTTTGAGAAACGTCTGACAGAAAAAGGCCCGCATGACGGTAAAATGCCGCCACCGCCGGCTGATGGTGAATAAGCCGTTTAGCTCACCGGTTTGAGACCGCCGACGTTGTCCATTGCACACGCTGCTTTGGGCAGCGTCGGCGGTTTTGCGTTACAGCTCAATCAGCGGATAAACGCCGGACAGCAGCGGTCGGCAGAGAATTTTGTAGCCGTCATGGTCGAAGCCGTGACGCGCACGCTGCAGCTGACGCGCTTCCTGCTCACTGCTGACCGATCCCAGCCAGAACCAGTGATCGATGACGTGAATCTGCGTCATCTCCGTCCCGCGCTCCACCATACCCACCGGGCCCTGCCACGGCCAGCACACCACGCGCAGCTGCTCCAGCCCTGCCAGCAGGCGCTGCTGATGCGCCGCCAGCGGTTCCGCCCCGCAGCAGGCACCGGCACAGCGTTTAAGCGCCGCGCGGAAACAGCCGCGCCCCGGCTGCAGGCGCTCTAATCCCAGCAGGCCGTGACACAGGCGCAGCTCATCGGCGAGGCTTTTCAGCTTCTCTAACGCGGCAAAGCGGCTGCGGAATAACCCGTACAGGTCAGGCGAGGAGGAGAAATCGAGATCGCGCGCGTAAACCACCTGCGGTGCGCCATCGCCCAGCTGCAGCGAGCACAGCTGGCGGTTTTTGCGCAGGCGCTTATTGAACAGCGGCTGCTGTGTTTTGATCATCTGCGCTTCGAGCAGCTGTGCGCCCACGTCCCCGGCGGTGGGGATCCAGCTGACGCGTCGCGCCTGGCGCAGCATGCTGGCTTCATCCGCCGTGCGAAAATGGGCCATCACCCGGCTGCGCAGGTTGATACTCTTGCCGATGTACAGCGGCAGGTTGTCGTTATCACCGTGGAAAGTGTAAACGCCCGGCTGATTAGGCAAGCCTTCCAGCCACTGACGCAGATGTTCGGGATATTGATAGATAGCCGCCGCATCAAATTCGAGGCGATGGCGGTTTGCTCGTCTGACCAAAGAACGCTCCGCTTACTGGTTGTGCATACAGTATATCAGCGTGCGCGTTTTCTCGCCAGCGGGGACGTGAAGAGGCAGGCTTCCCGCAAGGGGAGCGGGAAGCCGCAGGGATTACTTCTTCCAGAAATCGTCGAACACGGTGATCGGCGGACGACGTTTATGCTCGGTTTTGGTATACCAGCCTTCAATGATTTTCGCCGCGTCGGCGTCGATGGTTTTGCCTTCGAGGAAATCATCAATCTGCTGATAGGTCACGCCCAGCGCCACTTCATCCTGCAGACCGGGACGATCGTCCTCCAGATCGGCGGTGGGGTGTTTGAGATAGAGGTGTTCCGGGCAGCCGAGCGCTTTCAGCAGCTGTTTGCCCTGGCCTTTATTGAGGCGGAAAATCGGGTTGATGTCGCTGCCGCCGTCGCCGTACTTGGTAAAGAAGCCGGTCACGGCTTCTGCGGCGTGATCGGTGCCGACCACGACGCCTTTGGTCATGCCGGCAATGCTGTACTGGGCTTTCATGCGTTCGCGCGCTTTCTCGTTACCGCGCACAAAATCCGACAGGGCAATGCCCGCCTCCTGCAGTGCGCGCTCGCTGGCCAGTACCGCTTCTTTGATGTTGACCACCAGCGTGCGATCCGGCTGGATAAATGCCAGCGCATCCTGGCAATCCTGCTCGTCAGCCTGCACGCCATATGGCAGGCGCACGGCGATAAAGCTGTAGTCGTGATCGCCGGTCTCTTCACGCAGTTCAGTAATGGCAGTCTGCGCCAGCTTGCCGGTCAGCGTTGAGTCCTGACCGCCGCTGATGCCGAGCACCAGGGTTTTGATAAACGGATGGGCTTTCAGATAGGACTTCAGAAAATCGACGCTGACGCGGATCTCCTGCTGCGGGTCGATAACCGGTTTAACACCCAGGGCCTGAATGATTTCCTGCTGCAGTGACATGAACCTCTCCTCAAGTCGGTAGCCTGACGGCACAATGCGAATCATGTGCTAAAGCTAACGCCTCCGCAGAAAAACAACAAGCCGAACGGCTTGTTGTCCGGTGTTTCTGTTGGCAATTCAGGCGCTTTTTGGTTTCTGCGCCAGCAGCATGAACATCACGATGGCCAGCATAAAGCAGCCAAAGATGGTGGCCGTCATGCTGATTACCGAGGTGCCGCCGAGGCCGGTGATCGGTACGCTGAGCGCGCCGAGCGAGAACATCGCAACGCCGATCACCGCCGAGGCACTGCCGGCGCGGTGGCCCTGGCTCTGCATCGCCAGCGATGATGCGGTGGTGGCGATCACGCCGTTACTGGCGATGGTGAAGAATAGCGCCACCAGCACCAGCGGCAGCGGCGCGCCGCTCACGCCGGCCAGCAGTAGGCAGCTGGAGGCGACAAACGCCAGCGTCAGGCCGCCCTTCAGCACGCGATATTCGCCCCACAGCGGACAGAGCCGGGCGCTGGTCTGGGAAGCAATCACCAGGCCAATACCGTTCGCCGCAAAGCACAAGCTGAATGCCTGCGGTGACAGGCCGTAAATCTGCTGCAGCACAAACGGCGAGGCGCCGATATAAGCAAACATGCCGGACATCATGAAGCCCTGCGTCAGGCAGAAGCCCATAAACGGCCGGTGGGTGATGACCTGGCCGAGCGCCGCCCAGGCGGAGAGGAGCGATCCCTGGCTACGGCGTTCGGCCGGCAGGGTTTCGCGCAGCTTCCAGCGCGCCAGCAGAATCAGCAGCACGGCAATCGCGCCCA
Organism: Pantoea dispersa; assembly: GCF_019890955.1. Lineage (NCBI taxonomy): Bacteria > Pseudomonadati > Pseudomonadota > Gammaproteobacteria > Enterobacterales > Erwiniaceae > Pantoea > Pantoea dispersa. The sequence continues at coordinate 2,285,172 of NZ_CP082346.1, read as the reverse complement.
GCACTACAAAGATGCCGCGCCAATTCAGCACCGTCATCAGCGCACCGCCCAGCACTGGCGCACCAATCGGCGCCAGGCCATTCACCAGCATCAGCAGGGCAAAAAAGCGCGTCAGCTCATGGCCGCTATACATATCGCGGGCAATGGCACGCGACAGCACCGCGCCGCCGGCACCGGCCAGCCCTTCAAACAGGCGCGCCACCAGCAGAGCGTGAATATCCTTCGCCAGCGCACAGCCAATCGAGGCGATGAACAGCAGCGCCAGCGACAGCAGCAGCGGACGAATACGACCAAACTTATCACTCATCGGACCAAACAGCAGCTGTCCGGCGCCCAGCCCCAGCAGACCGGCGGTCAGACTTAACTGGGCGGTGGCGGTTTCGCTACCGAGGTCGCGCGCCAGTTCAGGCAGGGCAGGCAGATAGAGATCGATACAAAGCGGCCCGAGCGCGGCGAGCAGGCCGAGCGTGATGGCATAAACCAGCCGGTTAGGGTGTGCAGGTGTCATTGATCCTCTGTGTTATTTTTGGCTTTAAGATGTATCTTGCGCCGCGATTATACGGAGCCGGTGACGGCAACACAGCATCTTTACGTAATCCTGACGCTTCAGAACTGACCGAAAGCACCGCCATTGAGTTGATAAATCTGGAATTATGTTCCAGGCTTAGTGGGACATGGACAAAGTATGAGGAACAACAAGATGAATAAAGTGCTGGGATGTATCGCTGCCGCTATGACGCTGGCAGCCCTGTCTGGTTGTACAACTTACGATCGTGCGGAAAGCTACGTGACTAAGCCTGTGGTGAAGGATGTGAAAAAAGGCATGACGCGTGAACAGGTGCGCCAGATTGCCGGACCGGCGTCAACCGAGATCACCATGGTTCACGCACGGGGTACCTGCCAGACCTACGTGATTGGTGAGCGTGATGGTAAACAGCAGACTTACTTTGTGAGCTATAACGACACCGGTCGCGTCATGAACTACGGCTTCCAGAGCTGTAAGGATTACGATACCGATCCGCAAGCCGCGCAGTAACGGTAGCAGAATAACAAACGGCCCGTCTCAGACGGGCCGTTTTTCTTTGTGCGCTTACAGCCCATACGGCCGCGGCACCTCAATGTAGCTGCCGCTGATCTCGCGCTGATAGTAGTGACCATCCTGCACGTAATAGCGTTTGCCGTTGTAATCCAGAACGCGCATGGCGCTGGCCGGTGGGCCATCCGGTGGCTGGACCACCACGTAGGTGTCGCCCTGCCGCTGGTAGTAGCTACCGTTCAGCAGGTAGTAGGTCAGTCCGCCAATCAGCACGGCGGTCGCGGCCTCCGGCAGAAAACGCAGCGGTCCGGGATGTCCCCAGCGGGGTCCCGGACCACCCCAGTGCGGGCCGGGTCCCGGACCCCAGCCATACGGATGAGCAAAACTTACAGTTGGCGCTATCAGGGTTAACGCCAGCATTGAGGCGATAACGTTTCTCATGAGGGTTCTCCTGCGGTAACTCCCCGCAGCATTCGCCTTTCAGCGCGCAAACTCAAGCAAAAAACCGTCGATTTTGCCTCCGTTTACCATGCTTAACGTTTTCCTGACGTTAGCGCCATGATTGCGGAAAAAAGTGCAGAAAACGGCAAAAAAAACGGCAGGCTTTGCGGCCTGCCGTTACGGGAAAACGGGTTAATTAGCGGTGCGCCAGTTCCGCGTGTTCGTCGCTCTCCAGCACTTTTTTGTCGGTCATACCCAGCCAGCGGCTGGTCAGTGAACCGGCGGTCATCGAGCCGTTAACGTTGAGCGCGGTACGGCCCATATCAATCAGCGGTTCGATGGAGATCAGCAATGCCACCAGCGTGACCGGCAGTCCCATCGCCGGCAGGACGATCAGCGCGGCAAAGGTCGCGCCGCCACCGACGCCCGCCACACCGGCTGAGCTCAGCGTGACAATACCGACCAGCGTGGCGATCCATACCGGGTCAAACGGGTTGATACCCACGGTCGGCGCTACCATCACCGCCAGCATGGTGGGATAGAGGCCGGCACAGCCGTTCTGGCCGATGGTCGCGCCAAATGAGGCCGAGAAGCTGGCGATGGATTCCGGTACGCCCAGACGACGCGTCTGTGTCTCCACGTTCAGCGGAATACTGGCGGCACTGGAACGGCTGGTGAAGGCAAAGGTAATCACCGGCCAGACTTTACGGAAGAAGCGCAGCGGGTTGATACCGTTGATTGACAGCAGCAGCGCGTGAACGCCAAACATGATTGCAAGGCCGAGATACGAGGCCACCACAAAGCCGCCCAGCTTGATGATGTCCTGCAGGTTGGAACCGGCAACCACTTTGGTCATCAGCGCCAGCACGCCGTACGGCGTCAGCTTCATGATCAGACGGACCAGCTTCATCACCCAGGATTGCAGGGTGTCAATCGCTACCAGCACGCGCTCGCCTTTGGCTTTGTCATCTTTCAGCAGCTGCAGCGCCGCCACGCCGAGGAACGCGGCGAAAATCACTACGCTGATGATCGACGTTGGATTGGCACCGGCCAGATCGGCAAACGGGTTTTTCGGGATAAAGGAGAGCAGCAGCTGCGGCGTACTGAGATCCGCGACTTTACCAACGTAGTTGCTCTGAATGGCGCTCAGACGCGCGGTTTCCTGCGCGCCCTGTACCAGTCCCTCGGCGCTGAGGTGGAACAGGCCGGTCACCAGCACGCCCACCAGCGCGGAAATGGCGGTGGTAAACAGCAGCACGCCGATGGTCAGCACGCTGATTTTGCCCAGCGACGAGGCGTTATGCAGCCGCGCCACCGCACTGAGGATTGAGGCAAACACCAGTGGCATGACAATCATCTGCAGCAGCTGAACATAACCGTTGCCGACGATGTTAAACCAGCCAATCGACTCTTTCACCACCGGGCTGTTTTCGCCATAAATGGCCTGCAGTGCCAGGCCAAAGATCACCCCCAGCACCAGGCCGGTCAGCACACGCTTCGACAGGCTCCAGCTCTGGTTGCCGACGCGGTTTAACGCAATCAGCAGCGCGACAAATGCCACGATATTGATGATCAGAGGAATATTCATTGTTAACTCCTGAAGGTCGCCACGCGATCGCGCCGCGTAACCGTAAATAGCAGAGGGATCCTCTGTAACTGTCGCGGCATGGTACCAGTTGGCTCTGCGGGAACAATATATCTAAATCGTCTGGGTTATAACTAAATGGAATTTAAGGCGATTATTTCAGCAATCGCTGGCAGAAGGAAAAACACTTCAGCGCGTACTGCCGTTCACCAGCCGGCCAATGCCGTTCTGCAGGTTGTTGAACAGCTGCTCCGGCCAGCCGTTAGCGCCAAACGACGGCATACCGGGCGGAAACCACAGCGCATACCCCACCAGGGCGAGGCACAGCGCGCGCTCCAGCTGGTTGCCTTGCTGGCTGTTGAGGATAGGCAGGCGAAAGCGCCAGCGGCACGGCCACAGCAGCGGCACGCCGGCGGGCGTCAGCATATCGGCGACAATGTGGCTCAGATAGCCGAGCGTCATGCCCTGCAGGACATCCGCTGGCAGGAACCAGTCAGCCGGCACGTTAATCTGAAACAGCCACAGGCTGACCGCCACCGCCAGCAGGCTATGGGTAAAGCCGCGATGGCCAAAAGCGCGGGCTATCGGCTGCGACAGCCATTTTAGCCGCTGGCCCAGCACCGATTTAGGGTGATCGATATCCGGCAGCAGGCAAGTCAGCAGCGCAGCCGGCACCAGATGCCACCAGTCGGCACTGGCCATCACCGGCGTCAGTTCGGCGCGTTTGGCAAATATCGCACTGGCGATGGCAAAAATGATATGGCCTTCGGCCGTCATGATGGAACCTGGCTGCAAAAACTGTCGATGCATCCAGTATAGGGATTTATCCAGTAAATGAGAACGGTGACGCTGTAACGAAGAGTGAATTTTTTGCTGACCCGCGCCTGAAAAAAGCGCGGGAAATTAACGGTCTGGCTTACTTTTGCACCTGCAACCGGGCGAAACATCCGCCAGGCGTAACGCGCGATGCACACCGATCAGTTAAACAGATGTTCCGCCTGCAGCTGCGTCAGGTTTTCCAGTTGCACATTGGCCAGTGCCCAGCGCGCATCGTGGCGATGTTCGGCGGCAGGCACCACGATGGACCGCATACGCGCGGCTTTGCTGGCGATCATGCCGTTGAACGAGTCTTCCAGCGCCACGCAGTTGAGCGGATCAACCCCCAGCTTTGCCGCAGCATCCAGATACACCTGCGGATGCGGTTTGCTATAAGGCAGCGCTTCAGCCGAGGCGAGGGCGCTAAAGTAGTGACGCAGGTTGAACATCTCCAGCACGCGTTCCAGCATCGCCAGCGGGGACGCCGAGGCCAGCGCAATCCCCAGGCCCTGTTGCTGACACAGCTGCAGCGCCTGCTCTACGCCGGGCAACAGCGGCCGGGTCTCTTCGACCAGCGCCAGCGCACGGGCAATAATACGCTGAGTGACTTCGGCCTGATCCGGTCCGTTCCACGGCAGCGCCTCGTACCACATGCGTACGGTTTGATCGATGCGCAGGCCGAGTGTATCCGGCAGCTCGTGGCGGCGGCTAATATCCACATTCAGGCTGGCAAACACCTCCAGCTCGGCGCGATCCCATAGCGGTTCAGAATCAATCAGTAAGCCATCCATATCAAAAATAGCGGCCAGCACAGGGCGACGATAGGTCATACAACAGCTCCATTGACAGTTTGCCCTACCTTAACATGGGCGGCGACGAAAACCGACTTACGGCAGGTTACGCATTTTTCAGGAAAATTTGCTGTAGTGCAGGTAGACTTAGGGCAAAACTACTGTTTGTGAAGGGAAGACACCATGACGTATCAACAGGCTGGCCGCATCGCCATCCTCAAGCGAGTGGCTGGCTGGGTGATTTTTATTCCGGCGCTGTTATCCACCCTTATCTCCATCTTAGGCTTCATGTTTAAACACAGCGAAAAGCAGCCCGGCATTGACGCCGTGATGCTTGACTTCGTGCATGTGATGGTGGATATGATTAAGTTCAACACGCCGTTTCTCAATGTGTTCTGGAACAATTCGCCGGTGCCGGAATTCAACGGCGGGGCCAATATTGGCTTCTGGCTGATCTATATCCTGATATTCGTGGGCATCGCTTTGCAGGCCTCGGGCGCACGCATGTGGCGTCAGGCGCGCCATATTAAAGAAGGCATTGAAGACCAGATGATTCTGGAACAGGCAAAGGGCAGCGAAGGGCGCACGCGGGCGCAGCTGGAAGAGAAAATCCATGTGCCGCGCCACACCATTTTGCTGCAGATTTTTCCGCTGTATATTCTGCCGGTGATCATCGCCGTGGCCGGTTACTTCGTGTTGAAACTGCTCGGTATGCTGTAAAGCGTCAGGCCGGTCTGACCTGGCGCTGGCCCAGCGCATCCTCCTCCAGCAACTGGCCGATAGCGAACTGCGCTTCGCCGGCCCAGTTGCCGCCAAAGACGTTGGCGCGGTTGAGCAGATAGTAGAGTTGATATACCGGCTGACGCTGCGAGAAGCCTTCCGGCAGCGGCCACACCGCATGATACCCTTCATAAATCTGGCGCGGCAGATCGGCGTAATAGCTGAGCATCGCCAGGTCGCATTCGCGATCGCCCCAGTAGCAGGCGGGATCGAACAGCCACGGGCCACTGGCGCTGCCGGCGCAGTTGGCCGGCCACAAATCACCATGCAGTAACGACGGTTGCGGATGGTGATTAGCGAGGCTGCGCTGCACGCAATCCACGATCAACTCCATGTCACCGTAGTGCACGCCTTTCTCCGCCGCCAGCTGCAGCTGCCAGCCAATGCGCTGTTCGGCGAAAAACACCGACCATTTGCGTAACCAACTGTTGGGTTGCGGCGTGGTGGTAATGTTGTTGTCGAAGTCGAGACCAAACTGCGGTTGCTCGCTCCACTGGTGCAGATGGGCCAGCTGCTGGCCGAGCTGGAATGCGCTTTGGGCGTTGAGTGGCTGCGGGGGAATGTATTCCAGTAGCAGGAAGCTGGTGTCACGATCGTTACCGACGCCGTAGACCTTCGGCACGCGCACCGTGTGGGTACGCGCCAGCAGATCAAGCTGGTCGGCTTCCCAGCTGAACAGCGTCAGCATGTCGCGCGTGTTGCATTTGACGAACACCTCCAGCTCACCGTAGCGCAGGCGCCACGCCGGATGAATATCGCCACCGGGCAACTCATGACGTTCGGTGATTTCGGCATCGCCGGCGTACTCGCTTAACAGACGACTAATGGCTGACCACATCGGGTAATCCTCTTTATTCGCTGCGTAAGGTCGATTGTAACGCGCAAAACTTGCACAACTCCAGCGGCAATGCGCAATTTGCGGATTGCGTCAGGCTTGCGCTTTGAGAAACGCCTCCAGCGTGGTGACGTCAGCGTCCGGCTGCTGATCAAGCGCCACTGCCGCCAGCCCGGCGGCGTGTTCCGCCAGCGCCTGCTCCTCCAGCGCACTGACAATGCCAAAGCTGTTGGTGCCCAGCTCGTGCGGATGGCCGTCCGCATCGTGTAACGTGGTGCTGTAACCACCGTTAACCATCGCGCTATTCAGCGCCTGCAGATCGCCAAGACCCCTTTCCTGATAACGGAAGGTGACAACGTAACGCTTGAGATCATGATCGCTCATCTTTTCACCTCATTGTTATCGAACAGATTTCAGCGTAGACCAGCGCCTGCGATAGAGCGAATTCTGCACAATCTCCCGGCGGCGCACAGCGTAAAGTCCTGTCAGGGTCGGCAGAAAATTCTTGTAGCATTTAAGCTGTTATTTGGTTATTTGCCGCCTATAATGCGCGCCGGAAATGGGAAGATTCCCAATCCACACGCGGTGCCAGCGCAAAACCTGGCGATTCTGGTGCTTTCATACTTTTTTACAAAACTTACCGTAAATTGCATTGATTGCCCGGGAAAATTCTCCAGACTCATCTCTTTTTCAACTGTCGTACGGGTTACCTTTTAATGAAAGCCTTCAATAAGCTGTCCGCTGTTTTGTTGCTCTCCGCCGGAGCATTTTGTCACCAGGCCTTTGCAGATAACGCTGTCTTCACCTCAATGGATGACCCTTCTACGGCAAAAAAACCGTTTGAAGGCACCGCGTCAGCCGGTTACCTGGCACAGACCGGTAACACCACCAGCTCATCGCTGACCGCGTCAACCAGCATGACCTGGTATCAGACCTCAACGGCGTACAGCCTGTGGGGTAACGCCGCGAATACCTCATCCAACGATGAGCGCTCGTCGGAAACCTATAACATCGGTGGCCGTAGCCGTTACAACCTCAACAGCGCTGACTACCTGTTCGGTCAGGCGAGCTGGCTGAGCGACCGCCTGAACGGTTATGATTCACGCGATGTCCTGACCGCCGGTTACGGTCGTCAGATCCTCAACGGTCCGGTGCACTCGCTGCGTGCTGAATTCGGTCCGGGTGTACGTTACGATGACTTCCACGATGGCGGCCACGAAACCAAAGCACTGGGCTACGGCGCGCTGAGCTATCAGTGGCAGCTGACTGACACCACCAAATTCATCCAGGGTGTGTCGGTGCTGAGCAGCTTTGGTGAAGACACCACGCTGAACTCCGAAACCGCACTGCAGGTGGCGATCAACGACCACTTCGCGCTGAAACTGGGCTACAACGTCACCTGGAATAACAATCCACCAGAATCTGCGCCAGACCGTACCGACACCAAAACCACGGTCCAGCTCTCTTACGCGATGTAAACCAGAGCGCATTGTTACACCGTCGCCCGGCCTGTGCCGCGCGGCGGTTTTTTTTGATCTCTCTTTGGCTTAGCGCATTTCTTCGCGGGTTTTGCTCACTGCGGAAAGCTGTTATCATCGTTGCCGCTTTACGCGCCTGGCGTCATTCCGACAGTGTGGGTCTGACATCGCGCCAGGTTAACCAAACAAAACTCAGTGTTGCATGTAGGCTTTCGTGTGGCTTACCACTGCAATTAAGGATATGAAATGCCAGTAATTACTCTTCCTGATGGCAGCCAGCGCGTATTTGACCGTCCGGTCAGCGTGATGGACATTGCGCTGGATATCGGTCCGGGTCTGGCGAAAGCCTGCATTGCCGGTCGCGTCAATGGCGAACTGGTGGATGCGGTTGATCCGATCACCAGCGATGCGCAGGTCGCCATCATCACCGCGAAAGATGAAGCCGGTCTGGAAATTATTCGTCACTCCTGTGCGCACCTGTTAGGGCATGCGATCAAACAGCTGTGGCCGAATACCAAAATGGCCATCGGTCCGGTTATCGATAACGGCTTCTATTATGATGTCGATCTCGACCATACGCTGACCCAGGAAGATCTTGAGCTGCTGGAAAAGCGCATGCACCAGCTGGCTGAGACCAATTACGACGTCGTGAAGAAGAAGGTGAGCTGGCAGGAAGCGCGTGACGTGTTTGCCGCGCGGGGCGAAAGCTACAAAACCACTATTCTCGACGAAAACATCAGCCATGACGATCGTCCTGGCCTGTATCACCATGAAGAATACATCGACATGTGCCGCGGTCCGCACGTGCCGAATATGCGTTTCTGCCATCATTTTAAACTGCAGAAAATCTCCGGAGCCTACTGGCGCGGCAACAGCGACAACAAAATGCTGCAGCGTATTTACGGTACGGCCTGGGCAGACAAGAAACAGCTGGCGGCGTATCTGCAGCGCCTGGAAGAGGCCGCGAAGCGCGATCACCGTAAAATCGGTAAGCAGCTCGATCTCTACCATATGCAGGAAGAAGCACCGGGTATGGTATTCTGGCACAATGACGGCTGGACTATCTTCCGCGAGCTGGAAGTGTTTGTGCGCACCAAGCTGAAAGAGTACGACTACCAGGAAGTGAAAGGTCCGTTCATGATGGACCGCGTGCTGTGGGAAAAAACCGGGCACTGGGACAACTACAAAGAAGCGATGTTCACCACCTCTTCCGAGAACCGTGAGTACTGCATCAAACCGATGAACTGTCCGGGTCACGTGCAGATCTTTAACCAGGGTCTGAAATCGTACCGCGACCTGCCGCTGCGTATGGCGGAGTTCGGTAGCTGTCACCGTAACGAACCGTCAGGTGCGCTGCACGGTCTGATGCGCGTGCGCGGCTTTACCCAGGATGACGCCCACATCTTCTGTACTGAAGATCAGGTGCGTGATGAAGTGAACAGCTGCATCCGCATGGTCTATGACATGTACAGCACCTTCGGTTTTGAAAAAATCGTGGTGAAACTGTCGACGCGCCCTGAGAAGCGCATTGGCAGCGATGAGATGTGGGATCGTGCCGAAGTGGACCTCGCCGAAGCGCTGAAAGAGAACAACATTCCGTTCGAATATCAGCCGGGTGAAGGCGCCTTCTACGGCCCGAAAATTGAGTTTACGCTGCACGATTGTCTCGACCGCGCCTGGCAGTGCGGCACCGTTCAGCTAGACTTCTCCCTGCCGAAACGTCTGGACGCCACCTACGTGGGCGAAACCAACGATCGTCAGACGCCAGTGATGATTCACCGTGCGATTCTGGGTTCGATGGAGCGCTTCATCGGGATTCTGACCGAAGAGTTCGCCGGTTTCTTCCCGAGCTGGCTGGCGCCGGTACAGGCAGTGGTGATGAATATCACCGACGGCCAGGCAGAATATGTCAGTGAATTGACGAAGAAATTGCAGAATGCTGGCATTCGTGTCAAAGCAGACTTGAGAAACGAGAAGATAGGCTTTAAAATCCGCGAGCACACATTACGTCGCGTCCCTTACATGCTGGTCTGCGGTGAGAAAGAGGTGGAAGCAGGCAAAGTTGCCGTGCGCACCCGCCGTGGTAAAGACCTCGGGAGCATGGACGTAGATGTGTTTGTTGAGAAGCTGCAACAAGAGATTCGCAGCCGACATCTTCACCAATTAGAGGAATAAGGTTATTAAAGGCGGAAAACGAGTACAACCGACGCGTCCGAACCGTATCAACGGCGAAATCCGTGCCACCGAAGTGCGCTTAACTGGCGTAGACGGCGAGCAACTTGGCATTGTCTCACTGCGCGAAGCGATTGAGAAAGCAGAAGAAGCTGGCGTAGATTTAGTTGAAATTAGCCCGAACGCCGAACCGCCGGTTTGCCGCATTATGGATTACGGCAAGTTCCTTTATGAAAAGAGCAAATCTTCTAAGGAACAGAAGAAGAAGCAAAAAGTTATCCAGGTTAAGGAAATCAAATTCCGTCCTGGTACCGATGAAGGCGACTATCAGGTAAAACTCCGCAGCCTGATTCGTTTTCTGGAAGAGGGCGATAAAGCCAAAATCACGCTGCGTTTCCGTGGTCGTGAGATGGCGCACCAACAGATCGGTATGGAAGTGCTTAACCGCGTGAAAGAAGATCTGAATGAACTGGCAGTGGTCGAATCCTTCCCGACGAAGATCGAAGGCCGCCAGATGATTATGGTGCTCGCACCTAAGAAGAAACAGTAGGCTTTCAAGTAATAATGCCGCGTAGCGTTCGCGCTGCGCGGATTTTTATTCGCCTGTCTGGTTCATTTTATTAACAATGCGAAGTGGATATTTGTAAAAATGCCAAAGATTAAAACTGTACGTGGCGCCGCAAAGCGCTTCAAGAAGACCGCTTCTGGCGGCTTCAAGCGTAAGCACGCAAACCTGCGTCATATTCTGACTAAAAAGTCTACTAAGCGTAAACGTCACCTGCGTCCAAAAGGCATGGTGTCTAAAGGCGATCTGGGTCTGGTTGTTGCCTGCCTGCCGTACGCATAAGTTAACCCTTTTTTAATTCCCCGATAGATTTCGGGTTGCAGTCAGGCGGCAACGGAATGAATCCTGGAGCTTACATCAGTAAGTGACTGGGATGAATGAAGGCAGCCAACGCCACTGCGGCACGAGAGATGATGGGGAAATCACAGAATATGATATAGGAGAGCTCACATGGCTCGCGTAAAACGTGGTGTAATTGCTCGCGCACGTCACAAGAAAATCTTAAAACAAGCTAAAGGCTACTATGGTGCACGTTCACGTGTTTACCGCGTTGCCTTCCAGGCTGTTATCAAAGCTGGTCAGTATGCTTACCGCGACCGTCGTCAGCGTAAGCGTCAGTTCCGTCAGCTGTGGATCGCACGTATCAACGCTGCGGCGCGTCAGAACGGTATCTCTTACAGCCGTTTCATCAATGGCCTGAAAAAAGCGTCCATTGAAATCGACCGTAAAATCCTCGCTGACATCGCTGTATTCGACAAAGTGGCATTCACTGCACTGGTTGAAAAAGCAAAATCAGCTCTGGCGTAAGTCAGGTAAAAAAGGGAGCTTGCTCCCTTTTTTATTGCCTGCAACCCACGCAAATGATTGACATTTTAGCCGCAGGGCATTTCAATAGTGCGGTTTCTATCAAGACAAGGTAACGCAAGCATGCACGCTGCTATTTTCCGTTTCTTTTTTTACTTTAGCGCCTGATCGTCAGGGGCTTTTGCGCATAAGAAAAGAAACGAAAAATCGCGCTGAAAGCCTCCCTCGTGGAGGCTTTTTTGTTTCCGGCGACACTTAATCGGATCGCACGATCCCAACGAGAACTGACCAGCCCGGCTGGAAGAAGAGGAAATCATGTCCCAACTCGCAGACCTGGTGGCCCGTGCCACGGCCGCCATCGACGAGGCGTCGGATATCGCCGCCCTGGACGCCGTGCGCGTCGAATTTCTGGGTAAAAAAGGGCACCTGACGCTGCAAATGACCACCCTGCGTGAACTGCCGGCGGAAGAGCGCCCGGCGGCCGGTGCGGTCATCAACGACGCCAAACAGCAGGTACAGGACCGTCTCAACGCGCGTAAAGATACGCTGGAAAGCGCGGCGCTGAATGCCCGCCTGGCGGCAGAGACTATCGACGTGTCGCTGCCGGGACGCCGTATCGAGAACGGCGGTCTGCATCCGGTGACCCGCACCATCGATCGTATCGAAACCTTTTTCGGCGAGTTGGGTTTCGCGGTGGCGACCGGTCCGGAAATTGAAGACGATTATCACAACTTTGATGCGCTGAATATTCCGGGCCATCACCCGGCGCGTGCCGATCACGACACCTTCTGGTTCGATGCCACGCGCCTGCTGCGCACCCAGACCTCCGGCGTGCAGATCCGCACCATGAAAAATCAGCAGCCGCCGATTCGTATCATCGCGCCGGGCCGCGTTTACCGTAACGATTACGATCAGACGCACACCCCGATGTTCCATCAGATGGAAGGTCTGATTGTCGATAAAGACATCAGCTTCACCAATCTGAAAGGCACGCTGCATGACTTCCTGAACAACTTCTTCGAAGAGAACCTGCAGATTCGCTTCCGTCCGTCCTATTTCCCGTTCACCGAACCGTCAGCGGAAGTGGACGTGATGGGTAAAAACGGCAAATGGCTGGAAGTGCTGGGCTGCGGCATGGTGCATCCAAACGTACTGCGCAACGTGGGCATCGATCCGGAAATCTACTCCGGCTTCGCCTTCGGGATGGGCATGGAGCGTCTGACCATGCTGCGCTATGGTGTGACCGATCTGCGCGCCTTCTTCGAAAACGATTTACGTTTCCTCAAACAATTTAAATAAGGGCAGGTTATCCAATGAAATTCAGTGAACTCTGGTTACGCGAATGGGTAAATCCAGCCCTGGACAGCGCCGCGCTGTCTGAGCAAATCACCATGGCCGGTCTGGAAGTCGACGGCGTCGACCCGGTGGCAGGCGCGTTTCATGGCGTTGTGGTGGGTGAAGTGGTGGAGTGCGGCCAGCACCCGAACGCCGACAAACTGCGCGTCACCAAAATCAACGTCGGTGGCGATCGCCTGCTGGATATCGTCTGCGGCGCGCCAAACTGCCGTCAGGGCCTGAAAGTGGCGGTGGCGACTGTTGGTGCCGTGCTGCCAGGCGATTTCAAAATCAAAGCGGCAAAACTGCGCGGTGAGCCGTCAGAAGGTATGCTGTGCTCGTTCTCCGAGCTGGGGATTTCTGACGATCACAACGGTATTATCGAGCTGCCAGCCGATGCGCCGGTGGGCACCGATATTCGCCAGTACCTGCAGCTGGATGACAACACCATCGAAATCAGCGTGACGCCAAACCGTGCCGACTGTCTGGGCATCATCGGTATCGCGCGTGACGTGGCGGTGATCAATGGCCTGCCGCTGCAGGCGCCGGTCATCGAGCCGGTTAAAGCCACCATTAGCGACACCTTCCCGATTCGCGTTGACGCCACCGATGCCTGTCCGCGCTACCTGGGCCGCGTGGTAAAAGGCGTAAACGTGAAAGCTGAAACGCCGCTGTGGATGCGCGAAAAACTGCGCCGCTGCGGTATTCGCTCGATCGATCCGGTGGTGGATATCACTAACTACGTGCTGCTGGAGCTCGGCCAGCCGATGCACGCCTTTGATCTCGACCGCATTGACGGCGGTATCGTGGTGCGCATGGCGAAAGAGGGGGAAACCCTGACGCTGCTCGACGGCAGCGAAGCGACCCTCCACAGCGATACGCTGGTGATTGCTGATCACCACAAAGCGCTGGCGATGGGTGGCATCTTCGGCGGTGAGCACTCCGGCGTCAACGAAGCGACGCAGAACGTACTGTTTGAGTGCGCGTTCTTCGATCCGCTGGCGATCACCGGTCGTGCGCGTCGTCATGGTCTGCATACCGATGCTTCCCACCGCTACGAGCGCGGTGTCGATCCGGCGCTGCAGCATAAGGCGCTGGAGCGCGCCACTCAGCTGCTGCTGGCGATTTGCGGCGGCGAAGCCGGCCCGGTTATCGATCAGACCGATGCCAGCAAACTGCCGGCGCGCGCCACCATTACGCTGCGCCGTGAGAAGCTGGACCGCCTGATTGGCCACGTCATTGCGGATGAGCAGGTGACCGATATCCTGACCCGTCTCGGCTGTGACGTCACCGTCGGCAACGGCGAATGGCAGGCCGTCGCCCCGAGCTGGCGCTTCGATATGGCCATCGAAGAAGACCTGGTCGAAGAAGTGGCGCGCGTTTACGGCTACAACAACATTCCGGATGTGCCGGTGAAAGCCAGCCTGCTGATGACCCAGCACCGTGAAGCCGATCTGTCGCTGAAGCGTGCCAAAAACCTGCTGGTGGATAAAGGCTATCAGGAAGCGATTACCTACAGCTTTGTCGATCCGAAAGTGCAGCAGCTGCTGCATCCGGGCGAAGAAGCGCTGATTCTGCCCAGCCCGATTTCCAGCGATATGTCGGCGATGCGCCTGTCGCTGTGGACCGGTCTGCTCGGCGCCGTGGTGTATAACCAGAACCGTCAGCAGAGCCGCGTGCGCCTGTTTGAGAGCGGTTTACGCTTTGTGCCTGATACGCAGGCCGATCTCGGCATCCGTCAGGATCTTATGCTGGCGGGCGTGCTGAGCGGTAACCGCTACGAAGAGCACTGGGATCTGGCGCGCCAGACGGTTGACTTCTATGATTTGAAAGGCGATTTAGAGTCGCTGCTGGATTTGACCGGTAAACTCGACGCGATTTCGTTCCGTGCAGAAGCCAATCCGGCGCTGCATCCGGGACAGAGTGCAGGCATTTATTTAGCCGGCGAACGAATCGGATTTATCGGGGTGGTTCATCCGGAGCTGGAACGTAAGCTGGATCTTAACAGCCGCACCTTAGTGTTTGAACTGCTTTGGAATAAGGTCGCAGACCGCGTCCTGCCTGACGCGCGCGAGATCTCACGCTTCCCGGCAAACCGCCGTGACATCGCTGTGGTAGTGGCTGAAAATGTGCCCGCAGCAGATATCATCGCGGAGTGTAAGAAAGTTGGCGTAAATCAGGTAGTTGGCGTAAACTTGTTTGACGTGTACCGTGGTAAGGGCGTAAACGAGGGTGAAAAGAGCCTCGCGATTAGCCTGATTTTGCAGGATACCAGCCGGACACTCGAAGAAGAGGAGATTGCTGCGACCGTTGCCAAATGCGTTGCAGCATTAAAAGAGCGATTCCAGGCAACCTTGAGGGATTGAACCTATGGCGCTTACAAAAGCTGAAATGTCAGAGTACCTGTTTGAAAAACTCGGGTTGAGCAAACGCGATGCCAAAGAGTTGGTAGAGCTTTTTTTCGAAGAAGTTCGCCGCGCGTTGGAAAACGGAGAACAGGTAAAACTGTCCGGATTTGGTAATTTTGATCTGCGTGACAAAAACCAGCGTCCGGGCCGTAACCCGAAGACGGGGGAAGATATTCCAATCACCGCCCGCCGCGTGGTGACATTCCGTCCGGGGCAGAAGTTGAAAAGTCGCGTGGAGAACGCGTCACCCAAGGATGCTGACTGATTTCAGTATGACAAAAAGGCCGCTCAGCGGCCTTTTTTATGCGCGCAATCCCGGCAGCACGCTGCAGGCGCGGCTTTCTTTTTAGCGTAATCTCTCTACAATCAAATCTCTGTTTTCTCTGCCAATCTTACTTATGACTCTGCTGGATCAGCTGGCCCAACAGGCCGACCGTCGCAGCCGGCGCTGGCTCGGCGCGCTTACTGCCGCAGTGCTGCTGCTGCTGGTGCTCAGTCTGTGCACGGGCGACAGCTGGATATCTCCGCTGCAATGGTTTTCTGCCAGCGGCGATCTGTTCGTCTGGCAGCTTCGCCTGCCGCGCACCCTGGCGGTGCTGCTGGTGGGCGCGGCGCTGGCAGTCTGCGGCGTGGTGATGCAGGCGCTGTTCAACAATCCGCTGGCGGAGCCCGGGTTGCTGGGCGTATCGAACGGTGCCGGCATTGGCCTGGTGCTGGCGGTGCTGCTGGGTAACGGCGCACTGTGGAGCCTGGCGCTGGCAGCGATGGCGGGCGCGCTGCTGATCACGCTGATCCTGCTGCATTTTGCCCATCGCCAGCTGTCGGCCAGCCGTCTGCTGCTGACCGGCGTGGCGCTCGGCATTATCTGTAGCGCCATCATGACGTGGGCGGTGTACTTTAGCACCAGCCTCGATCTGCGCCAGCTGATGTACTGGATGATGGGTGGATTTAGCGGTATCGACTGGCGCTACAGCTGGATGATGCTGGCCCTGCTGCCGGTGACGCTGGCGCTGCTGGCCAGCGCCCGGACGCTTAATCTGCTGGCGCTGGGGGAGGTGTCGGCGCGGCAGCTCGGCCTGCCACTGCTGCTGTGGCGTAATCTGCTGGTGCTGGCGATGGGCTGGCTGGTGGGCGTCAGCGTGGCGATGGCCGGTGCGATTGGATTTGTCGGACTGGTTATCCCCCATCTGCTGCGCCTCAGCGGCCTGAGCGATCATCGCTACCTGCTGCCGGCCGCGGCGCTGGCGGGCGCGGCGGTACTGCTGGCGGCGGACATTCTGGCACGGCTGGTGCTCACCTCGGCCGAGCTGCCGATTGGGGTGGTCACTGCCACGCTCGGCGCGCCGCTGTTTATCATGTTAATAGTGAAGTCTTCGCGCTAGCTGCGGCTGGCACAGTGCAATCAACAACGGGAATCGACGATGAGCCTTTATCAGACAGAACTGGTTACGCTGGACGGTGAAAAAACCACGCTGGCACAGTATCAGGGCAAGGTGCTGCTGGTGGTTAACGTAGCATCAAAATGCGGCCTGACGCCGCAGTATGAACAGCTGGAGTCGCTGCAGAAGGCCTGGCAGGACAAAGATTTCAGCGTGCTGGGCTTCCCCTGCAATCAGTTTCTCGAGCAGGAACCGGGCAGCAATGAAGAGATCAAAACCTTCTGCAGCACCACGTACGGCGTAACCTTCCCGCTGTTCGACAAAACGGACGTCAACGGCGAGCAGCGGCATCCGCTGTACCGTCAGCTGGTCGCCGCGCAGCCGGAAGCCGAACGCCCGGCAGGCAGCGGTTTCCTTGAGCGCATGGAGAGCAAAGGCCGCGCGCCGAAAGCGCCGGGCGATATCCTGTGGAATTTCGAAAAGTTCCTCATCAACAAACAGGGTGAGGTGATCGCGCGCTTCTCGCCGGACATGACGCCGGACGATCCGATCATTCTGAAGCGCATTGAGCAGGCGCTGGCGGCGTAATGCTGCTGCAGTGCCACGACCTGCGCGTGCCCGGACGGCTGAGCGCGGGGGAGCTGAAGCTCCGCCGCGGTGAGCGCGTGCACGTGGTCGGCCCTAACGGCGCCGGCAAGAGCACGCTGCTGACCGCGCTCGCTGGCCTGCTCGACGCCGAAGGGCAGCTGACGCTGGCCGGCCAGCCGCTGCGAAGCTGGTCGGGTGCCGCACTGGCGCAGCAGCGCGCCTGGCTCCCGCAGCAGCAGCCGGCACCTGCGGCGCTGCCGGTGTGGCACTATCTGCGGCTGCACAGCCCGCCGGGCGGCGATAACGCGCAGGCGACGCTCACTGACCTGCTGCTGCAGCTTGGCTTGCAGGATAAGCTGACGCGACCGCTGGCGCAGCTCTCCGGCGGTGAGTGGCAGCGGGTGCGCCTGGCAGCGGTGGTGCTGCAGATCCATCCGGCAATTAATCCGCGCGGTGCGTTACTGATTCTGGATGAGCCGCTCACCGCGCTCGACATCGCACAGCAGCGCGCGGTGGATAAGCTGCTGTTGCAGCTCAGCGAGGCCGGCATCGCCATTATCGCCAGCGGACACGATCTCAACCACAGTCTGCGCCATGCCGATCGCGTCTGGCTGATGCATCAGAGCCGCGTAGTCAGTCAGGGCAGGCCGCGCGAGGTGCTGACCGCCGAGCGGCTGGCACCGCTTTATCAGGCCGAATTCGTGCAGCTGGAGACGCCACAGGGGCCGCTGCTTTATCTTCCCTGACTTGCGCGCCGCGCCGCTTTGTCGCTACAGTGTCAGCCGGACGACGTTTTTAAGGACTATTCTGATGCGGCTGACCCTGTTTCTCCTCGTGTTGCTGCTGGCGGGCTGTAGCCATCATGCGCCGCCGCCCAATGGCCGTCTGTCTGACTCCATCACCGTGATTGCGCAACTTAACGATCAGCTCAGCCGCTGGCGCGGTACACCTTATCGCTATGGCGGGTTAAGCCGCGGTGGCGTGGATTGCTCGGGTTTTGTCTACCTGACCTTTCGTGACCGCTTTGACCTGCAGCTGCCGCGCTCAACGATTGATCAGACTGATATCGGCACGCGCATCGATAAAAGCGATCTGCTGCCCGGTGATCTGGTATTTTTCAAAACCGGCAGCGGTGAAAATGGCCTGCACGTGGGCATCTATGACACCGACAATACCTTCATTCACGCCTCCACCAGCCAGGGCGTGATCCGCTCCTCGCTGGATAATGTTTACTGGCGCAAAGTATTCTGGCAGGCGCGTCGCATCTAATCCGCTTAACCCATTAGTGTTAAAAAAAGGCGTAATAAACAGATGGGTTTTGATCCGATTTATTTGTTTTTTTCCGCCAGATATAACTCTCATTTAAAATGGCACTTTACCGCAATCGGGTTTGCGACTAAAAATAGACGTCAGTGAATTTAATCAGTATGGACATTAACCTGGATCATTTGGCTTAAGTATTATTTGATGCAGAAAAGTCGGTAATTAGACAGAAAACGGCGTCTCTTCTAACGTTTGGTCCTATTGCCTGACCGTTTTCATTGATATACGATGCGCCAATTGCCACTGCATCTGGCTGTAAAAAATGAAAGTCCATTTATCTGCCGACTATCAGTCGGAAACCTGGTTTTATCCTGCCTATTCTCTGGCGGGCCAGCTGACTGCGGTTGAGCTGGTCACCCAGTTTGTTCATGACAGTGCGCCGATTACGCTGCCGCAGGACTTGCTGTTGCCGCAGCTTGACGATGCCCAGCAATTACGTTTGCTGCAGAGCCAGTTAGTGCTGCTGGAAAAGTACCGTGACTTTTTTGAGTTACATCAAATTATCGCGCTGGTTCGTATTGATGAATCTATGGCCACGACGCTATTGGCCAGTGAGTTTCTCTTAAGGAAATTTAAACAACTTCCCTTTATTGTTTTGGATATCAGTGAAACGTTTCCGCAATTATCTGCTGGCAAAAAGCAGCCGCTGTTAGCACGCCTGCAACAGGAATTTCGCTTATCGCTTTCTCAATTTGGGGCAGGAAAAGCACCGGCTACGGCAGTATACGAAAATCTGTTTAGCGTGTTAAAAATGGACAAAGCGTTTATTCATGCGCTGGCGAAACGTGCCTCATTTACGCCATTTATTCAGACTGTTATCGATAATTTTTCCGCTTACGCCCCGCAAATAATTATTTGTGGCGTTGACGATAATGCCCTGCTGGAGAAAGTCAGTTCCCTGAGCGGCGCACAGCTGCAGGGCAGCCTGTTCCCGGTGGTTAAAGCGGAACGGTTAAGCGATCTCATCTATCCGCACGTCACGCTCATCACGCCTTCACAGCAGTAACCTTTCATCTGTCTTCTCCGTCACCCCGACGGTAGACTACGCTTTATCTTTAAACGCAATGCGGGTGGCGCATCGTTGCGCACCTTCCGGAGTGTCGATGCAATTTATTAATAGCTGGCAGCAGACGTTGCCGGGATTCTACACCGCGCTGGACCCAACGCCGCTTGCCGGCGGGCGGCTGTGTTATCACAATGCCGCGCTGGCGCAGGAGATGGGTCTGGATGCCGCGCTGTTTGCTGGCAAAGGCCACGGCGTGTGGTATGGCGCAGCGTTACTTCCCGGCATGTCGCCGCTGGCGCAGGTCTACAGCGGGCACCAGTTTGGCGTGTGGGCTGGCCAGCTGGGCGACGGACGTGGTCTGCTGCTGGGCGAACAGCAACTGGCCGACGGCCGCAAACTTGACTGGCATCTGAAAGGCGCGGGCCTGACCCCCTATTCACGCATGGGCGATGGCCGCGCGGTGATCCGTTCCAGCGTGCGCGAGTTTCTCGCCTCGGAAGCGCTGCACCATCTTGGCATCCCGACCACGCGCGCGCTGGCGCTGGCCATTGGCGACGAACCGGTCCAGCGTGAAACCCGCGAGCGCGGCGCGATGCTGATGCGCATCGCCGACAGCCATCTGCGCTTTGGTCACTTCGAGCATTTCTATTACGGCGGCGAGCCGGAGAAAGTGCGCCAGCTGGCGGACTACGCGATTCATCATCACTGGCCGCAGCTGGAGCAGGAGGCCGATCGCTACCTGTTGTGGTTTACCGATATCGTCAAACGCACCGCCAGCCTGATTGCCCAGTGGCAGAGCGTCGGCTTCGCGCATGGCGTGATGAACACCGATAATATGTCGATCCTCGGCCTGACGCTCGATTACGGGCCTTACGGTTTCCTTGATGACTACGATGCGGATTTCATCTGTAATCACAGCGATTATCAGGGGCGCTACGCCTTCAGCAACCAGCCGATGATCGGCTTGTGGAATCTCAACCGCCTGGCGCACGCGCTGTCCGGTTTGCTGAGCACTGAGCAGTTGAAACAAGCTCTCAGCCATTACGAGAGCGAGCTGATGCGGGTGTGGGGCGAGAAAATGCGCGCGAAGCTCGGGCTGCTGACCGCCGATGCGGGGGATAACGCCATTCTCACTGACCTGCTGGCGCTGATGACCGCAGAGCACAGCGATTACACCCTGACGTTCCGCCTGCTGAGCGAGACGCAGCAGGCAGAGACGCGTTCACCGCTGCGCGACGAGTTTATCGACCGTGACGCCTTTGACCGCTGGTATCACGGCTATCGTCAGCGCCTGCTGCAGGACGGCGTCAGTGATGCGCAGCGTCAGGCAGTCATGAAAGCGGCTAACCCGGCGCTGGTGTTGCGCAACTATCTGGCCCAGCAGGTGATCGATGAGGTTGAGCAGGGGGAAACGGCGGCGCTGGCCAGATTACATCTGGCGCTGCAGCAGCCGTTTAACGAGGCGGCCATCAGCCCGGAACTGCGCCAGCGGCCGCCGGAGTGGGGAAAAACGCTGGAGGTAAGCTGCTCCAGCTAGCAGGCATCAGAAGCGGTTGTCCACGGCAGCCGCCAGCAGCGCCAGCACCTCCGCGCTGTCATCCCAGCTGAGGCACGGATCGGTAATCGACTGGCCGTAGGTCAGCGGCTGGCCGCTCACCACTTTCTGATTACCCTCCTGCAGGAAACTCTCAATCATCACCCCCGCCACTGCCCGCGAACCGGCACGGATCTGCGCCGCCACGTCCTGCGCCACATCGCGCTGGCGGCGATGCTGCTTCAGGCAGTTGCCGTGGCTAAAGTCGATCACCAGCTGTTCCGGCAGGTTGAAGTCGCGCAGGTTGGCGGCCGCAGCGGCGACATCTTCAGCGTGGTAGTTCGGCTGACGCCCGCCGCGCAGGATCACGTGACCGTGCGGATTGCCGCTGGTCTGATAAATCGTCATCTGCCCGGTTTTGTCGGGTGACAGGAACATATGGCTGACACGCGCGGCGCGAATCGCATCAACCGCGATCTGCACGTTGCCGTCGGTGCCATTCTTGAAGCCCACCGGGCAGGAGAGCGCCGAGGCCATTTCACGGTGAATCTGGCTCTCGGTGGTGCGCGCGCCAATCGCGCCCCAGCTGATCAGGTCGGCAATAAACTGGCCGATCACCATATCGAGAAATTCCGTGGCGGTTGGCATGCCGATGGCGTTGATATCCAGCAGCAGCTGGCGCGCGATAGCGATGCCGCGGTTGACGTCGAAGCTGCCATCGAGATCCGGATCGGAAATCAGGCCTTTCCAGCCCACCACGGTGCGCGGCTTCTCAAAGTAGGCGCGCATCACAATTTCCAGCCGGTCCTTGTGCTGTTCACGCAGCAGATTGAGACGCTCTGCGTACTCCAGCGCAGCCTTGGGATCGTGCAGCGAGCAGGGGCCGATAATCACCAGCAGGCGTGGATCTTCACCGGTCAGGATGCGCGCGATGCGCTGACGCGCGGCGGTAACGTTAGCGGCAATCGCCGCCGAAATGGGGTGTTGTTGCGCCAGCGCGGCCGGCGTCAGCAGCGTGCCGATGCGCGCGGTGCGCAGTTCATCAGTTTTGTTCATTGGGATTCTCAAAATCTGTTCTTCGCAGCGGTGAAATACCGGGAAGTGATGATGATCACAATAAACCATTAGCCCGTGAATTCAACCAGCTAAATCAAAAGGCTATTCATTACTGACGGCAGCCAGGCTTTACAACCTGGCAGGTGAGGTCAGTACATGCTGCGGCGCAGGCCCATGATGTCGAGGATTTTGGTGGCGATCTCTTCGACAGAGTAATTGGTGCTGTTGAGATAGCGAATCTGATGGGTGCGGAACAGCGCCTCCACTTCACCGACCTCCAGCCGGCACTGACGCATCGACGCATAACGGGTATTTTCAGCGCGCTCCTGACGAATCGCCGCCAGCCGTTCCGGATCGATGGTCAGGCCAAACAGCTTGTGCTGATGGGCGCGCAGCGCAGGCGGCAGCTTTAGGTTATCCATGTCATCAGCGATGAACGGATAGTTAGCCGCGCGTACACCAAACTGCATCGCCAGGTACAGGCTGGTCGGGGTTTTGCCGCAGCGCGATACCCCCAGCAGAATCACCTGCGCATCTTCCAGCCCGCGCAGCGAAATACCGTCATCGTGCGCCAGGGTGTAATCAATCGCGGCGATGCGGGCATCGTATTTGCCTAAGTTACTGGCGGTCAGGCCGTGGGTACGGTGCGCCACCGGCATCGAGGCCACGCCCAGTTCGCTCTGCAGCGGTGCCACCAGCGCCTGCACGATGTCCTGGCAGAAGCCTTCGCTCTCCAGAATGATGTCGCGCACCTCTGGTGTGACAATCGAGAAAAACACCAGCGGACGCACGCCGCTCTGCTGGTAGAGCGCATTGATCTGGGCTTTCACCGCCTGGGCGCGCTGCACATTCTCCACGAACGGCAGCGTCACGCTGTTGGTATTCACCGGAAACTGCGACAGCACCGCGTGGCCCAGCACTTCCGCGGTGATGGCGGTGCCGTCAGAGATATAGAATACGCTGCGTTCAGTGCTCATGGTTGACCTCATGCTTTTGTTTACTTTTGCGTAACATTATCACCTAAAATATTTCATTTTCACTAAGGGTAAAATGAAATATCCATATCTGGCCGGCGAATAATCTATTTTTACGCTGCGCTGATTACCCATCATAGATGAAAAACCGGGTTGTTCAGCGCTAATTTCTCGCTTTTGCCCGCGCGGGCGCAAAATAAAAACGGCAAGCGTTGCGCAACAAAAAACGCGGCTAACCTCATGAAAAAGTGAAAAATATCGCATTGCCAATAGGTTGGCAAAAATAGCTACGTTGCGCAACAAGGCGCTTTTCGGGGAGTAATCCGATTTTAACGCTGATTTTCTGCTTTAACGATTCAACACTTAGTCTTTATTAATTGATTGTGCCAGGCTGATTTGGCGAATAGCAAAATGTTCCATGTGCTCCAATCATTTAAAAGGATAATCTCAATGTCCAATCAAGACCAACAGTCGCTAGTGCTCTGGTACAACCAGCTTGGCATGCATGATGTTGATCGGGTAGGGGGCAAGAATGCTTCCCTGGGAGAAATGATTACCAATTTGTCGTCGCTCGGGGTATCCGTGCCAAACGGCTACGCGACGACATCTTACGCTTTTAATCAGTTTCTCGACCAAAGCGGACTGAACCAGCGTATTTATGCATTGCTGGACAACACGGATATTGATGATGTTGCAGCGCTGGCGCAGGCCGGCAAACAGATTCGTCAATGGGTGGTGGATACGCCTTTCCAGCCAGAGCTGGAAGCGGCGATCCGCAGCGCCTATGAACAACTTTCTGCTGACGACGCCGAAGCCTCCTTTGCGGTGCGCTCTTCGGCCACCGCCGAGGATATGCCCGATGCCTCGTTTGCCGGCCAGCAGGAAACGTTCCTTAACGTGCAGGGCTTCGACGCGGTGCTGGTGGCCGTGAAGCACGTATTCGCCTCGTTGTTTAACGATCGCGCCATTTCATACCGCGTGCATCAGGGCTACGACCACCGTGGCGTGGCGCTCTCGGCCGGTGTGCAGCGCATGGTACGTTCCGATCTCGCCTCCTCCGGCGTGATGTTCACCATTGATACCGAATCCGGCTTCGACCAGGTGGTGTTTATCACCTCGGCGTTCGGTCTTGGCGAAATGGTGGTGCAGGGCGCGGTCAACCCGGATGAGTTTTACGTGCACAAACCGACGCTGGCTGCTAATCGCCCGGCGATTGTGCGCCGTACCCTGGGCTCGAAGAAGATCCGCATGGTGTATGCCGATTCGCAGGAGCACGGCGAACAGGTGCGCATTGAGGACGTGGAACAGGAACAGCGAGACCGCTTTAGCCTGACCGATGACGAAGTGCAGGCACTGGCGCGCCAGGCGGTGCTGATTGAGCAGCACTATAAGCGTCCGATGGATATTGAGTGGGCCAAAGATGGCCACACCGGCAAACTGTTCATCGTGCAGGCGCGGCCGGAAACGGTGCGTTCCAACGGACAGGTGATGGAACGCTACAGCCTGCAGGGCAAAGGCAGCGTGCTGGTGGAAGGCCGGGCCATCGGCCATCGCATCGGTGCGGGTGAAGTGAAGGTGATTCACGACATCAGCGAGATGCACCGCATCGAAAAAGGCGATGTGCTGGTCACCGACATGACCGACCCGGACTGGGAACCGATCATGAAGAAGGCGTCGGCGATCGTCACCAACCGCGGCGGCCGGACCTGTCACGCGGCAATCATTGCGCGCGAGCTGGGCATTCCGGCAGTGGTGGGCTGTGGTGACGCCACCGAGCACCTGAAGGACGGTCATAAGGTCACGGTGTCATGCGCTGAAGGCGATACCGGCTATGTGTATAACGATCTGCTGGACTTTGAAGTCACCAGTTCGCAGGTTGATACCATGCCGGATCTGCCGCTGAAAATTATGATGAACGTCGGTAACCCGGATCGCGCGTTTGACTTTGCCTGTCTGCCCAACGAGGGCGTCGGTCTGGCGCGGCTGGAGTTCATCATCAACCGCATGATTGGCGTGCACCCGAAAGCCCTGCTGGAGTTTGATCAGCAGACGCCGGAACTGCAGGCGCAGATTGGTCAGATGATGAAAGGTTTTGACGATCCGGTGGAGTTCTACATCGCGCGGCTGACCGAAGGGATCGCCACGCTGGGTGCGGCATTTGCGCCGAAGCGGGTGATTGTGCGGTTGTCGGATTTCAAAACCAACGAGTATGCCAACCTGGTCGGCGGCGAGCGTTACGAGCCGGAAGAGGAAAACCCGATGCTGGGCTTCCGCGGCGCCGGACGCTACGTGGCGGACAGCTTCCGCGACTGCTTTGCGCTGGAGTGTGAAGCCGTGAAGCGTGTGCGCAACGACATGGGGCTGACCAACGTTGAGATCATGGTGCCGTTTGTACGCACCGTCGATCAGGCCGAAGCCGTGGTAGCCGAGCTGGCGAAGCAGGGCCTGAAACGCGGCGAGAACGGACTGAAGGTGATCATGATGTGCGAGATCCCGTCCAACGCGCTGCTGGCAGAACAGTTCCTGCAGCACTTTGACGGCTTCTCTATCGGCTCCAACGACATGACGCAGCTGGCGCTGGGGCTGGATCGCGACTCCGGCGTGGTGTCGGCGCTGTTTGATGAGCGTAACGATGCGGTGAAGGCATTGCTGTCGATGTCGATTCAGGCAGCGAAGAAGCAGGGCAAATACGTCGGCATCTGCGGCCAGGGGCCTTCCGATCATCAGGACTTTGCTGCCTGGCTGATGGAGCAGGGCATCGACAGCCTGTCGCTCAATCCGGATACCGTGGTGGAAACCTGGCTGAGCCTGGCTGAGCTGGACGCGGCCAAAGCGTAATCTGTTATACCTGCCTGGTGCCCGGCAACCGTCGGGCACCTGTCTGTTATCTCATCCTACTTTTCATCACCTGAGATTGCCATAAACCCAGCGCTGACGGCGTTCGCCGCCGGTCCGCTCTGTTTATCGCTGAATTGCAGGCAAAAAAAAGCCCATCACAGGGGATGGGCAAAGACTACACACAGCAATTCTTCACTTTACTCAGGGGAAAAAGGTTGTTTAAAAATCAGTGGCTTGATTTAAAACATAGTGAACATGTTATTCACCGCCGCCGCTGGCGTCTTTAAGAATCCTCTTATTAGTTTAAAGCTGATAATCTTTCATTACGTTTTATGACCCATCCGGCACAGGAATCAGTGCGAAAAATAATCATTTTATCGGTGCGATCGGGCTTAAACGCTGAAAAGTGCGTTTTTTCTTAAAAATCACTAATGGAAAAAATTATTGTGTCGCGAAATTAAGTGGTACGGATTAATGAGTGTTAACCACGGCTGACTAATGCAAATCGCGATGGGTGCGGAGAGGGAAAAGCGGATAAGCAAACCGGGCCTGGGGCCCGGTTATGCGCCGGAAGCGCGTTACGGCTGCGGCTCTTCGTGTTCGGCCAGTGCTTCGATGGCCGTTTCCGGATCGTCATCCGGCGCCGGCGCTTCATGCATCCACACCGAAACCAGCCGGTAAGAGACCGCCAGTACGACCGGACCGATAAACAGTCCAATCATACCGAAGGCGATCAGCCCGCCGATGACGCCGGAAAGTATCAGAATCATCGGTAAATCGGCGCCCATGCGAATCAGCATCGGACGCAGCACGTTATCCAGCGTGCCGACCACGCAGCTCCACACCAGCAGCACCGTGCCCCAGGTGGTGTCGCCGCTCCAGTAGAGCCAGATAATTGCCGGCACCAGCACAATCAACGGTCCAAGCTGCACCAGGCAGGTAAGAATCATTAATACGGTCAGCAGCGTGGCATACGGAATGCCGGAAATCGCCAGACCGATGCCGCCCAGCACGCCCTGCACCAGCGCGGTCACCACCACGCCGAGCGCCACGGCGCGGATCGCCTGACCGGCCAGCAGCACGGCGGCGTCACCGCGCCGTCCGCCCATGCGGTAGGCAAAGTGACGGATGCCGAGACCAACCTGCTCACCGCGCCAGTACAGCAGCACGCTGAACAGCAGCATCAGGGCAAGGTGCAGCATGAAACGGCCAAAGTGTCCGGCCTGGGCGACAAAAAAGCCGGTGGTGCGACCAATATAAGGCTGCACCTGGCTCATGATCGCCGCGCCGCCGCCGTCGATCAGTTTATGGTAGCTGGAATAGAGTTTGCGTCCGGCATAGGGAATATCGCGCAGCCAGGCGAGATCCGGCAGCACCAGATGGCGCTGGGTCGCCCAGGCGATCACCGGCGCGCTGTTATCAATCAGGCTGCTGACCAGCAGCGCGATAGGAATAATAAACAGCAGCAACAGCAGAATCGTCATGGCGATCACCGCCAGCGAACGGCGACCCCACAGCAGTTGCTGCAGACGAATCATCAGCGGCCAGGTGGCAATCACCACCATGCTGGCCCAGGCGAAGCCGAGAATGAACGGCTGCACCACCCACAGACAGGCAATGATCATCAGCAAAATAAACATCAGCGAGAACAACATTTGCGGTAGATCCACACCGCGTTGCAGGCTTTTCATCACAACACAGACCTCAGTAATCCTTCAGGAGGGCGCTCCGCGGCGCCTTCACAATGATGATCTATTTCCTGAAAATTAAACAGAAAAAGCAGCGCGACGCGGCCGTTTTCCTGAAAAAACAGCGGGCGGCAAAAAAATGTGATACAACCAAGAGCTGAAAAAAATTAACCACGCAAACGTTTACAACATCCCGGTCACGAAATAATGATCCCACAGATTTCTCAGGCGCCAGGCCTCGTTCAACTGGTGCTGACATTCCTGCAGTCGCTGAAAGAACAAGGTTTTACCGGCGACACCGCGACCAGCTATGCCGACCGCCTCACGCTCTCCACCGATAACAGCATCTATCAGCTCCTGCCCGATGCGGCGCTGTTTCCGCGTTCAACGGCGGACGTGGCGCTGATCGCCCGACTGGCCGGAGAGCCGCGTTTCAACAGCCTGGTGTTTACCCCGCGCGGCGGCGGTACCGGCACTAACGGGCAGTCGCTCAATCAGGGCATTGTGGTCGACATGTCGCGCTACATGAACCGCATCCTCGAGATCAACACCGAGCAGGGCTGGGTGCGGGTTGAAGCCGGCGTGGTGAAGGACCAGCTCAACGCCTGGCTCAGGCCGTACGGCTTTTTCTTCTCTCCGGAGCTGTCGACCAGTAACCGCGCCACGCTGGGCGGCATGATCAATACCGATGCCTCCGGTCAGGGATCGCTGGTGTATGGCAAAACCTCCGATCACGTCGAAGGCCTGCGTGCCGTTCTGCTGGGCGGCGAAATTCTTGATACGCGCGCCATGCCCACCGCGCTGGCGGAACAGCTGGCCACGACGCCGACCGCTGAAGGGCGCATCTATAAAGCAGTGCTTAACCGCTGCCGCGAGCAGCGTGAACTGATTCTGGCAAAATTCCCCAAACTGAATCGCTTCCTCACCGGTTATGACCTGCGCCATGTGTTCAGTGATGATTTGCAAACTTTCGACCTGACGCGCCTGTTGTGCGGCGCCGAAGGCACGCTGGCCTTTATCACCGAAGCCCGGCTGGATATCACACCCATTCCCAAGGTGCGCCGGCTGGTGAACATTAAGTACGATTCGTTCGATTCCGCACTGCGCAATGCACCTTTTATGGTCGAGGCGCAGGCCCTGTCGGTGGAGACGGTGGATTCGAAAGTGCTGAACCTGGCGCGCGAGGATATTGTCTGGCATTCGGTCAGCGAGCTGATCACCGATGTACCAGGCAAAGAGATGCTCGGCCTGAATATTGTCGAGTTTGCCGGCGACGATGCGGCGCTGATTGCGCAGCAGGTGACCACGCTGTGCGCGCGGCTGGATGAGCTGATGGCGCAGCAGCAGGGTGGCGTGATGGGCTATCAGCTGTGTGATGATCTGGCGGGCATTGAGCGCATCTATAACATGCGTAAAAAAGCGGTGGGGCTGCTCGGCAACGCCAAAGGGCGCGCCAAACCGATTCCGTTCGTGGAAGATACCGCCGTGCCGCCGGAGCATCTGGCGGATTACATTGTGGATTTTCGTGCGCTGCTCGACAGCCACGGCCTGAGCTATGGCATGTTTGGTCACGTGGATGCCGGCGTGCTGCACGTGCGTCCGGCGCTGGACATGTGCGATCCGCAGCAGGAGATGCTGATGAAGCAGATCTCGGACGAAGTGGTGGCGCTTACCGCGCGCTACGGCGGTCTGCTGTGGGGCGAGCACGGCAAAGGCTTCCGCGCCCAGTACAGTCCGGCGTTCTTTGGCGAAACGCTGTTTAATGAGCTGCGTCGCATCAAAGCGGCGTTCGATCCGGATAACCGTCTCAACCCCGGCAAAATCTGTACGCCGCTGGGTAACGACGAACCCATGATGCAGGTCGATGCGGCCACGCGCGGCAGCTGGGATCGCCAGATTCCGCTGACGGTACGCAATGACTGGCGCGGCGCGATGGAGTGTAACGGCAACGGACTGTGCTTTAACTTTGACGTGCGCAGCCCGATGTGCCCGTCGATGAAAATCACTCGCAATCGTATCCATTCGCCAAAAGGACGCGCCACGCTAACGCGTGAGTGGCTGCGCCTGCTGGCGGAGCAGGGCGTTGACCCGCTTAAGCTGGAGCAGGCCTTGCCAGCACAGGGCGCCAGCCTGCGCAGTCTGATTCAGCGCACGCGCAATTCGTGGCATGCGAAGCAGGGCGAATATGACTTCTCGCATGAAGTGAAAGAGGCGATGTCCGGCTGCCTGGCGTGTAAAGCCTGTTCGACGCAGTGCCCGATTAAAATTGATGTGCCGAACTTCCGATCGCGCTTCCTGCAGCTTTATCACACCCGCTATCTGCGCCCGGTCAGCGACCATCTGGTGGCGTCGGTTGAAAGCTATGCGCCGCTGATGGCGAAAGCACCGCGGGTGTTCAACTTCTTCCTGAAACAGCCGTGGATGCGCGACCTCAGCCAGCGCCACATCGGCATGGTGGATCTGCCGCTGCTCTCCTCGCCCAGCCTGAAGCAGCAGCTGAGCGGCCACCCGGCGATGCGGGTCACGCTTGAGCAGCTGGAAGCCATGGATGCGGCCCAGCGCGAACAGCACGTGCTGGTGGTGCAGGATCCCTTTACCAGCTATTACGAAGCGCAGCTGGTGACCGATTTCATCCGGCTGATTGAAAAACTCGGCTACCGGCCGGTGCTGCTGCCGTTCTCACCTAACGGGAAAGCGCAGCACGTGAAAGGTTTTCTGCAGCGCTTTGCCCGCACCGCCGGCAAAACCGCTGAGTTCCTCAACCGGGTGGCGCAGCTCGGTGTGCCGATGGTCGGTGTCGATCCGGCCACGGTATTGTGCTATCGCGACGAATATCAGCAGGTGCTGGGCGAGCAGCGCGGCACGTTCAGTGTGCAGCTGGTGCATGAATGGCTGCACGGCGCGCTGGCCGGGCGCGACGCGCAGATCGCCAGCGGCGAAGCCTGGTATCTGTTTGCCCACTGCACTGAGGTCACGGCGCTGCCGTCAACGCCTAATCAGTGGCAGGCTATTTTTGCCCGTTTTGGCGCGAAGCTGGAGAATATCAACGTGGGCTGCTGTGGCATGGCCGGCACTTATGGTCACGAGAGTAAAAACCTGGCCAACTCGCTGGGCATTTATGAACTGTCGTGGCATCCCCAACTGCAGAAGCTGCCGCGTCAGCGCTGTCTGGCGACCGGCTTCTCCTGCCGCAGCCAGGTGAAACGCGCCGAGGGCAACGGTATGCGCCATCCGCTACAGGCTTTGCTGGAATTGATGTAAACAAATTGTAGGAGCCGTCACAAAGCTGGATTAGAATATCCAGCCTGCGTGGCGGACGAAATCACTTTGCAGGCGGGTCGCCTGGTCCCAGTCGCCGCTGAGCGCCAGTTGATGACACAAACGGGTCAGCGACAGGCGCGCCAGTTGGTAAGCCTGAATACGGAACAGGCGATCGCGATCGGCATTGCCCATCTCCTGTACTAAGCGGTGGTGCAGCTTGCCCATCGCGTGCAGGTAGCTGTGATCGTCGCCGTTCAGCTGGCAGATTTCGGCCATGTCGAGACAGGTATCGTTAAAACGACGCAGTTGTTCAATGGAACAATCGGTGCGGTTGAGCTTTGCCTGAGCCAGATAGAAGTCGACGGTGATATCACGGACCGAAAACTTAT
This sequence comes from Pantoea dispersa, assembly GCF_019890955.1. Taxonomy (NCBI): domain Bacteria; kingdom Pseudomonadati; phylum Pseudomonadota; class Gammaproteobacteria; order Enterobacterales; family Erwiniaceae; genus Pantoea; species Pantoea dispersa. The sequence goes on along the minus strand of NZ_CP082346.1, from coordinate 2,254,090 downwards.
ATTCGTCGATTTTGTGTTGTAACCAGGCTGAGACGGAAAGCGTCATGTCGCCACCCAAAGTAGGTTAATGATAATCATTATCATATTAAACCGCGCCAGGAATGCAATTCCCGCCGTGAAATTTTATTGATTTCCTTTGCCTGTTACAAAAATCGGCAATAACAATCTCTTTACATTCAGCAAAGGCGTAACCTATCAATCAGAGCATAAACGTAAAAAGCGAACTGGAAAATTTACGGCTTATGAACAGGTTACGTTCTGACGGCGCGCGCGGGAATGGCGCGCACAAGCTGGTGGGAAGGGACTATGCTTAATAAAGCAGCAGTAAAAAACAGCACGAGATGATTATCCCTGCAAAACAAGAGGTTGAAGTGATATCTGATATCACTACCATAGGGGGATAGCCTGAAAAGGCCCAGACTTACGAGGTAGCACTATGTCATCAGTAAATGCAGCGTCTTTTTCACCTGACGAATTCGTCTGGAAAGGGCTCACGCTGACCGAGTCGGCAGCGAAACAGATTCTCAGCCTGGTGGAACAGGACCCGGAAGTTAAGGGCCTGAAACTGGGTGTGAAACAGTCCGGCTGTGCCGGTTTTGGGTACGTTATGGACCTGGTGAAAGCGCCTGCCGATGACGACCTGCAGTTCGAGCAATATGGCGCAAAACTGTTTGTGCCGCTTCAGGCGATGCCGTTTGTTGACGGTACCGAGCTGGATTATGTCCGCGAAGGCCTGAACCAGATTTTTAAATTCAACAACCCTAAAGCTCAGCACGCCTGCGGGTGCGGTGAAAGCTTTGGCGTCGAGTAAGTGAAATATGTCACGACACAGCGAAGCATCTGACGATGTACAAACCTGGGAAGGCAGCCTGAACTATAAAGAAGGCTTCTTCACCCAGCTGCAAACCGACGAACTGGCACACGGCATCAATGAAGATGTGGTGCGTGCCATTTCGGCCAAACGTAACGAACCCGAGTGGATGCTGGAGTTCCGTCTCAAGGCGTTTCGCGCCTGGCTGGAGATGGAAGAGCCACACTGGCTGAAAGCGCACTACGACAAACTCGATTATCAGGATTACAGCTACTATTCCGCGCCGTCCTGCGGCAATTGCGATGACAGCTGTGCCTCTGAACCGGGTGCCACCCAGACGTCCGGCAGCGTCGCCTCCAGCGATTACCTGACCAAAGAAGTGGAAGACGCGTTTAACCAGCTGGGCGTGCCGGTGCGTGAAGGCAGAGAAGTGGCGGTGGACGCCATTTTCGACTCGGTGTCCGTGTCGACCACTTATCGTGACAAGCTGGCTGAGCAGGGCATTATTTTCTGCTCCTTCGGTGAAGCGATCCACGATCATCCGGAGCTGGTACAGAAGTATCTTGGCACCGTGGTGCCGTACAACGATAACTTCTTTGCTGCGCTTAACTCGGCGGTGGCGTCCGACGGTACCTTCGTCTACATCCCGAAAGGCGTGCGTTGCCCGATGGAGCTGTCGACTTATTTCCGCATCAACGCGGCGAAAACCGGCCAGTTCGAACGTACCATTCTGATTGCTGATGAAGACAGCTACGTCAGTTACATCGAAGGCTGTTCAGCGCCGGTGCGCGACACCTACCAGCTGCACGCAGCGGTCGTCGAAGTGATCATCCACAAAAACGCCGAAGTGAAATACTCCACGGTGCAGAACTGGTTCCCGGGCGGAGAAGGCGAGGGCGGTATCCTCAACTTCGTGACCAAGCGTGCGCTGTGTGAAGGCGAGCATAGCAAAATGTCGTGGACGCAGTCCGAGACCGGCTCAGCCATTACCTGGAAATACCCGAGCTGCATCCTGCGCGGTGATTACTCAGTGGGCGAATTCTACTCCGTCGCGCTGACCAGCGGTCGCCAGCAGGCCGATACCGGTACCAAGATGATTCACATTGGTAAAAACACCAAATCGACCATCATCTCGAAAGGTATCTCCGCCGGTAAGAGCCAGAACACCTACCGCGGCCTGGTGAAAATCATGCCGACTGCGACTAACGCGCGTAACTTCACCCAGTGTGACTCGATGCTGATTGGGCCGGACTGCGGTGCGCACACCTTCCCGTACGTGGAAACGCGCAACAACAGCGCGCAGCTTGAGCACGAAGCCACGACGTCGCGCATCGGTGAAGATCAGATGTTCTACTGCCTGCAGCGCGGCATTAGCGAAGAAGATGCGATCTCGATGATCGTCAACGGCTTCTGTAAAGACGTTTTCTCCGAGCTGCCACTGGAATTCGCCGTGGAAGCGCAAAAACTGTTAGCGATCAGCCTTGAGCACAGTGTCGGCTGATGCCACACGCGTTGCCGGAAGCAATGTGAAGGAAAGAGTATGTTAAGCATTAAAGATTTACAGGTTAGCGTTGAAGACAAAGAGATTTTGCGCGGTCTGAACCTCGAGGTTAAGCCGGGCGAAGTGCATGCCATCATGGGCCCGAACGGTTCCGGCAAGAGCACCCTGTCTGCCACGCTGGCCGGTCGTGAAGATTATGAAATCACCGGCGGTTCCGTGACCTTTAAAGGCAAAGACCTGCTGGAGCTGGAGCCGGAAGAGCGTGCCGGTGAGGGCATCTTCATGGCGTTTCAGTACCCGGTCGAGATCCCGGGCGTCAGTAACCAGTTTTTCCTGCAGACTTCGGTCAATGCGGTACGTAAATACCGTGAGCAGGAAGAGCTGGACCGTTTCGACTTCCAGGACTTCATCGAAGACAAGATCAAGCTGCTGAAGATGCCGGAAGATCTGCTGACCCGTTCCGTCAACGTCGGCTTCTCCGGCGGTGAGAAGAAGCGTAACGACATCCTGCAGATGGCGGCGCTGGAGCCTGAGCTGTGCATCCTCGATGAAACCGACTCCGGTCTGGATATCGATGCGCTGAAAATCGTTGCTGAAGGCGTTAACAGCCTGCGCGACGGCAAGCGCTCATTCATCATCGTAACGCACTACCAGCGCATCCTGGATTACATCAAGCCAGATCACGTGCACGTGCTGTATCAGGGCAAAATCGTGAAGTCTGGCGACTTTACGCTGGTGAAACAGCTGGAGGAGCAAGGCTATGGCTGGCTTACCGACCAGGAGTGATAACGCGCTGCAGCAGTGGCATCACCTGTTTGAGTCACGCGGCGAACAGCGTTCGCTGCAGGCACAGCAGCACTGGCAGCAACTGATGCGTGTTGGCCTGCCGACGCGCAAGCATGAAAACTGGAAATACACCGCGCTGGACAGCCTGCTGGCACAGCAGTTCGTGCAGGCGGAAGCGCCAGGCGTGAGCGCTGAGCAGGTGGCTGCGCTGGCGCTGCCGCTGGACGCGATTTGCCTGGTGTTCGTCGACGGCCGCTTCCAGCCTGAGCTGAGCGCGCGTGACACCGGTCTGTTTGACGTGCAGCACAGCCGTGCCGCTGAGCGACGTCCGTTACCGGCTGCGGTACAGCCGGAGGTGTTCCTGCACCTGACGGAAAGTCTGGCGGAAGAGGTGACCTCGATTCGTCTGCCGCGCGGCAAAGCTGCGGCGCAGCCGCTCTATCTGCTGCACATTACCAGCGGCCAGGCGGATGCGCTTAACACGGTGCATCATCGTCACCATCTGGAGCTGGAGTCCGGCGCGGAAGCGCAGGTGATCGAGCATTACGTGACGCTGAATGGCAGCGCCCACTTCACCGGCGCGCGCTTTACCTTTGCGGTGGGCGACAATGCGCAGCTGAAGCATACCAAGCTGGCGTTTGAAGAGAGCAGCAGCTATCACTTTGCGCACAACGACATCGTGATTGGCCGTGACGCGCAGGTGAGCAGCACCAGCTTCCTGCTGGGTGCCGGTTTGTCGCGTCACAACACCAGCGTGCAGCTGAACGGTGAGAACACCCAGCTGTCGCTGAACAGCCTGGTGCTGCCGGTAGGCAGCGAAGTGGCGGATACGCGCAGCTATCTGGAGCACAACAAAGGCCACTGCCTGAGTCGCCAGCTGCACAAAACCATTTCGCGTGACAAAGGGCGCTCGGTGTTTAACGGCCACATCAAAGTGGCACAGCACGCGCTGAAAACTGATGGCCAGATGACCAACAACAACCTGTTGCTCGGTCGCCTGGCGGAAGTGGACACCAAGCCGCAGCTGGAAATCTACGCCGATGACGTCAAGTGCAGCCACGGCGCGACTATCGGTCGCATCGACGATGAGCAGATGTTCTACCTGCGCTCGCGCGGCATCGCCGAAGACGCGGCGCAGCAGATGATCATCCATGCTTTCGCCGCTGAACTGACGGAAGCGCTGGAAGATGACGCGCTGCGCCAGGTGGTACTGCAACGTATTACCGACCGTTTCCCGGGAGTTGAGTCATGAGTTTCGATCTCGAACGAGTCAGAGCGGAGTTTCCGATTCTGAGTCGTGAGGTCAACGGACATCCGCTGGCCTACCTTGACAGCGCGGCCAGCGCACAGCGCCCGCTCGCGGTGATCAACGCGGAGAGTCACTTCTATCAGCACGGCTATGCGGCCGTGCACCGTGGCATTCACTCGCTGAGCGCGCAGGCGACCAGCGATATGGAAAACGTGCGCGCCCAGGCGGCGCGTTTTCTGCATGCCGCGGCAGCCGAAGAGATCATCTTTGTTAAAGGCACCACCGAAGGCATCAATCTGGTGGCCAACAGCTGGGGCGGCAGTCAGCTGCAGCCGGGCGATAACCTGATCGTCACTGAGATGGAGCACCATGCCAACATCGTGCCGTGGCAGATGGTGGCCCAGCGTACCGGTGCGGAAATCCGTGTGCTGCCGCTTAACGACAACGGCGAGCTGGCGCTGGAACAGCTGGCGGGGCTGATCGACAGCCGTACGCGCCTGCTGGCCGTGACGCACGTTTCCAACGTGCTCGGCACGGTTAACCCGGTGAAAGCCATCGTGGCGCAGGCGAAAGCCGCGGGCGTGGTGACGCTGGTAGACGGCGCTCAGGCTGTGATGCACCACCCTGTTGACGTGCAGGATATCGGCTGCGATTTCTACGTGTTCTCCGGCCATAAAATCTATGGGCCGACCGGGATTGGCGTGCTGTACGCGCGTAAGGCGCTGCAGGAGATCATGCCACCGTGGGAAGGCGGCGGTTCGATGATCGATCAGGTCATGCTGCCTACCGGCACCACCTGGAATGGCGCACCGTGGCGCTTTGAGGCCGGCACGCCGAACACCGGCGGCATCATTGGTCTCGGCGCGGCGCTGACGTGGATCAGCGAACTCGGTCTGGAGACCATCCATCAGCGCGAGAGCCAGCTGATGCGTTACGCGCTGGACAAGCTGGCGTCGGTACCGGACCTGGTTATTTACGGCCCGGCCGAGCGCAGCGGCGTGGTAGCGTTTAATCTCGGTAAGCACCACGCGTTTGACGTTGGCAGCTTCCTCGACCAGTACGGCATTGCCATCCGCACCGGCCACCACTGTGCCATGCCGCTAATGCGTCATTATGCGGTGCCCGCGATGTGTCGCGCCTCTTTCGCGCTCTATAACAGCGAAGAGGAAGCCGATCGCCTGGCGGCTGGCCTGACGCGTATTCATCGTCTGCTGGGCGGTTGAGCAGATTTCAGGAGTTATGCATGGCAAACCTGCCAGAAAAAGAGAAACTGGTGCGCAACTTCAATCGTTGCGCCAACTGGGAAGAGAAGTACCTCTACATCATTGAACTCGGGGCAAAATTACCAGAATCCTCTGAAAGCTTGCATCAGCCGCAGTACGTCATTTCCGGCTGTCAGAGTCAGGTATGGATTCGCATGACCCCACAGGCTGACGGCACCATTGCTTTTGAAGGTGACAGCGATGCCGCCATCGTTAAGGGCTTGATTGCCGTGGTATTTAGCCTGTATCAGGGTCTGAAAGCGCCAGAGATTCTGGCACTGGATGTCGCCCACTGGTTTGGCGAACTGGCCCTGACGCAACACCTCACCCCTTCGCGTTCGCAGGGGCTGGAAGCGATGATTCGCGCGATCCGGCATAACGCACAGTCTCTCAGCTAAGTTACACTCTCCAGACCCCGGCCATGACCGGGGTCTGTTCCATCCGACAAAGAGAAAATTGCATGAAACCTGCGCTTCGTTTAGCCGGTGCATTGCTGTTGTCCTGTTTCGGACTGTCTGCACCTGCGTTTGCTACGGAATACCCCCTGCCAGCCGCTGATAGCCGTTTGATTGGCGAAAACACCCTGACCACCGTCCCGGATGACAAACGGCCGCTGGAGAGCATTGCCGCGCGTTATAAGATAGGCATGCTTGGCATGCTGGAAGCCAACCCGGGCGTCGACCCCTGGCTGCCGAAAGCCGGAACGCAGCTTACCGTGCCGCTGCAGATGCTGCTGCCGGATGCGCCGCGTGAAGGCATCGTGATCAACCTGGCCGAACTGCGTCTCTACTATTATCCCAAAGGGGAAAATCGCGTCGTGGTTTATCCAATCGGCATCGGCCAGTTGGGTGCTGCCACGCCGAGCATGGTGACAAGTATCAGCCAGAAAATCCCTAACCCCACCTGGACGCCCACCGTCAATATCCGCAAACGCTACGCCAAAGAGGGCATCACGCTGCCCGCGATGGTGCCTGCCGGGCCGGATAACCCGATGGGGCTGTTTGCGCTGCGTCTGGCGCGCGGCAGCGGCCAGTATCTGATTCACGGCACCAACGCCGACTTCGGCATCGGGATGCGCGTCAGCTCCGGCTGTATTCGTTTGCGCCCGGACGATATCGAAGCGCTGTTCAATAGCGTGCCGCAGGGTACACGCGTACAGGTGATTAACCAGCCGATCAAATATGCCATCGAACCGGACGGCAAACGCTACATCGAGGTACACCAGCCGCTGTCGCGTAATGAACAGGACGATCCGCAGACCATGCCAATTGCGCTGAGCGCGCCTCTGAAAGCCTTTATAAAGAGTGCGAAGAGCGACAGTGCGCTGATAAAGGCGGCGATTGAACGTCGTTCAGGCATGCCGGTGCTGGTGAGCAGTGGGGAACCGGTGAATGAGGCGACGCCGCTGCCGGCAGTGCTGCAGACGCAGCAGGGGGCAACAGGCGGTGCGCAAGCCACCATCAGTCAGGCGCAGGGCGAAGCCGCTGCGACACCGTGATCCAGGGCCAGCGGACGGCAGAATCCGGACAAAAAAAATGGTGCCACAAGGGCACCATTTTTCAAACCAGAACTCTTACTTACGGTAAGAGTGAGCCTGGTTGTCCAGACGCTGGTTAGCGCGAGCTGCGTCGTCTTTAGCAGCCTGAACGTCAGAACGGATTGCGTTCACGTCGTTGCTCAGCTGGTCAACTTTAGCGTTCAGAGTCTGAACGTCTGAAGACAGCTGGTCGATTTTAGCGTTGCTTGAGCAACCAGCCAGCAGAGTTGAACCCAGGATTACCGCGCCCAGTACCAGTTTAGTACGATTCATTATTTATACCCTCTAGATTGAGTTAATCTCCATGTAGCGTTACAAGTATTACACAAAGCTTTTTAAGTTGAGAATAAATTTTTGATGAGAACATGCTTAAATTTGATCGTTCGCTCAAAGAAGCAGCGTTTCGCAGAACATGATGAAAATATTTAGCGAAAACAGAGAGATTTAATCGGATTAACCTTAATTCTGCGGGATATTGAATAGTTATTATCGATTGGAATTTTCCGCTTTCTGTCTTAGGCGCGGAATAAAAAAAGCGCCCCGAAAGGCGCTCTTTTAAATAAACATCATCGGCTCGATCAGAGTACGTGCACCGACGCGGTGTTGGTGGTTCCGCTCGGTACCAGCGCACCCGAAACCATCACCACGACATCGCCTTTCTGCGCGTAGCCGCTCTGCAGCGCCATCTCTTTGCCGATGCGGTAGAAATCATCGGTCGAGGCGATTTCGCTCACCAGACGCGTTTCAATCCCTTTGCTGAGGATCAGCTGACGCGCAGTGGTCTGGTTAGTGGTCAGGGCCAGAATGGTGGCATCCGGGAAGTATTTACGCACGGATTTAGCCGACTTACCGCCTTCGGTCGCCACCACAATCACCGGCGCTTCCAGTTTCTCAGCGGTCTCAACGGCGCCACGGCACACTGCTTCAGTGATACGCAGCTTGCGCGAATCCTGCAGGGAATCGATGCGCGATTTCATCACGCGATCGGTACGCTCGCAGATGGTCGCCATGATGGTGACCGACTCCAGCGGGTATTTACCCTTGGCGCTCTCACCGGACAGCATCACCGCGTCGGTACCGTCGAGGATGGCGTTGGCCACGTCGCCGGCTTCAGCACGGGTAGGGCGCGGGTTCTTGATCATGGAATCCAGCATCTGCGTCGCGGTGATTACCACTTTGCGCGCTTTATTACACTTCTTGATCATCATCTTCTGCGCGAAGATCACTTCTTCAACCGGGATTTCCACACCGAGGTCACCACGCGCGACCATGATGCCGTCAGAGGCTTCCAGGATCTCGTCGAAGTTGTTCAGGCCTTCCTGGTTTTCGATCTTGGAGATGATCTGAATGTGCTCACCGCCGTGGGCTTTCAGGTGCTCACGGATTTCCAGCACGTCAGAACGTTTACGGATGAAGGAAGCCGCAACGAAATCCACGCCTTGCTCGCAGCCGAAGATCAGATCGCGTTTGTCTTTTTCCGCCAGCGCCGGCAGCTGAATGGACACGCCCGGCAGGTTGACGCCTTTGTTTTCGCCAAGGTCGCCATTGTTCAGCACTTTACACACCACGGTGTTTTCCGTGACTTCGGTGACTTCCATGCCGATCAGACCATCGTCGACCAGCACGGTGTTACCAATTTTCAGGTCTTCGGTGAAACCGGCGTAAGTAACGGCAACGCGCTCGCTGTTACCAATCACTGACTGATCGGTGGTGAAGATGAAGGTCTGGCCAGCTTTCAGGGACACATCGTTGCCACCGTCCAGTTTCATGGTACGGATTTCCGGGCCTTTGGTGTCCAGCAGAATCGCGGCCTGGCGACCGGTTTTTTCCATGACGGCACGCATATTGGTGATGCGCTGACCATGTTCGGCATAATCCCCGTGAGAGAAGTTCAGGCGCATGACGTTCATGCCCGCTTCCAGCAGTTGAGTCAGCATCTCTTCGGATTCGGTTTTCGGACCGATAGTACAAACGATCTTGGTCTTTTTCATGTCAGATTTCTGTAAGTTGTGATGGATGATAAAGGTCGGGGTTCGATGCGCCTGGCACCGAAGTAAAAATCTGTTTGGTGTTGGTACGTTTGACACAGAAGTAAGAATAGGTGACGACGGCTAAGCGTGCAGAGAAGTTATGCGCCGGGCGGAGAGACCGTAGCGACGGCGTTGCGCAAATGATGTAAGTGGCTGGCATAGGCACGTTAGCGCTGAAACCTTTCAGGTGGAACAACGCGGCATAGTATAGTCGCTAAGTATGCGAAAACCAATATAAAAGCAGAGGGAGAAAACCGACTCAGATCAAGGAAAGGCGAGTTGCGCAAGGGAGATAACAGCAAAAGTGGTGCGCTCTAATGGACTCGAACCATCGACCCCCACCATGTCAAGGTGGTGCTCTAACCAACTGAGCTAAGAGCGCATTTCAGAAATCTGGTGCGTCCGAGTGGACTCGAACCACCGACCCCCACCATGTCAAGGTGGTGCTCTAACCAACTGAGCTACGGACGCACTTGGTGCGCTCTAATGGACTCGAACCATCGACCCCCACCATGTCAAGGTGGTGCTCTAACCAACTGAGCTAAGAGCGCAACACGCTGTCAGGGCGACAGCGGGGACGAATATTAACGGCAGGCCGTGATGCTGGCAAGCGGAAAAGTGATTTTTCCTGACGACTGACCAGCAACTGTGCTATGCGTCGTTTTTTTCGCCATTACGGGCCAAATAAACGCCCGCTCAGCCACTTAGCGCGCGGCGCGCGCCAGAATCACCTGCGCCGGTAAACGCTGCAGACGGCGGATGCGCCAGATCATCATCACCGCCGCCGATGTCAGACCGACGATAAATCCGCACCAGAAACCGGCCGGCCCCAGCGGTGCCACCACCCAGTCGGTCAGCGCCAGCACGTAACCCACCGGCAGCCCCAGCACCCAGTAGGCGATCAGGGTAATAAAGAAGATCGAGCGCGTATCCTTATAGCCGCGCAGGATACCGCTGCCGATCACCTGAATCGAATCCGAGAACTGGTAGATGGCCGCCAGCAGCATCAGCTGCGCCGCCAGGGTAATCACTTCCGGATTCGCGGTATAGAGCGCGGCAATATCGTGGCGGAAGGTCACGGTAAACAGCGCGGTGATCGCCGCCATGGTGATACCCACGCACTGACCGGTCCACGCGGCGATGCGGGCCTGTTCGGCCGAGCCCTGGCCCAGACGGTAGCCGACACGAATGGTGGTGGCGACGCCGAGCGACAGCGGCAGCACAAACATCAGCGAGCTGAAGTTGAGCGCGATCTGATGACCAGCAACTTTCACAATGCCGAGCGGCGACACCAGCAGCGCCACCACGGCAAACAGCGTGACCTCGAAAAACAGCGCCAGCGCGACCGGTAATCCCAGCGTGAACAGGCGCGTCAGGATGGCGCGCGACGGTGGCGACCAGCGGTTATGCATGCGAATATCGCGCATGGCCGGCATGCGCTTCAGCCAGAAGCGCATCACCAGATACATCACCCAGTAAACCGACGCGGTGGCGACGCCACAGCCCACGCCGCCCAGCGCAGGCATACCGAAATGGCCGTAAATAAACACATAGTTCAGCGGAATGTTGGTCAGCAGGCCGAGGAAACCCAGCAGCATCGCCGGCTTAGTCTTCGACAGCCCTTCACACTGATTACGTGCCACCTGGAAAAACAGGTAGCCCGGTGCGCCCCACAGCAGCGCGTGCAGATAACCTTCTGCTTTGGCCGCCAGCTGAGGATCAATGTCATGCATGGTGTGAATCAGGTAGCCGGCGTTCCACAGCACCACCATAATCAGCAGCGCCACGCCCGCCGCCAGCCAGTAACCCTGGCGCACCTGTTCTGCGATGCGTTCGCGTCGCCCGGATCCGTTGAGTTGCGCAACGGTTGGCGTCAATGCCAGCAGCAGACCATGACCAAACAAAATGGCGGGAAGCCAGATAGAGGTGCCGACAGCAACGGCGGCCATATCCGTGGCGCTCACCGCACCGGCCATTATGGTATCCACAAATCCCATCGCGGTCTGTGCCACCTGAGCAAGGATGACCGGGATCGCGAGGGCCAGCAATTGACGCGCTTCTGTTAAATACTTCTGCACGTATCACCTGCGTTATTTAAGAAGAGAGCGGGGCGGAATCCCCAAAGAATGCGCGACCTAGTGTAGCGGTAGCCCGCACTTCCGCCAAACATTGATCGCAATTGGTTGCGCCATTTGTGTAAAGTTTGCGCGCCGGCAAATTAAACCTTGCGGCGCAAGCTGTGATAAACTGCCACAAACTTCGCAGAGGCTGAAATTATGTTTACCGGAATTGTGCAGGGCACGGCAGAAATTGTCGCCATTGAAGAAAAAGAGTTGTTCCGCACCCACAACGTGCGCTTGCCTGCTGAGCTGCTGCCCGGCCTGGCGCTGGGCGCCTCGGTAGCGCACAACGGGTGCTGCCTGACGGTGACCGCCATTGACGGCGATCGCGTCAGCTTCGATCTTATCAAAGAGACGCTGCGCATCACCAACCTTGGTGAATTACAGGTTGGTGACATCGTGAATATTGAGCGCGCCGCGAAATTCAGCGATGAAATTGGCGGACACCTGATGTCCGGCCATATTATGACCACCGCCGAAATCTGTAAAATTATCCAGTCAGAGAATAACCGCGAAGTGTGGTTTAAATTACAGGACGCTGAGCAGATCAAATATATTCTGCATAAAGGATTCGTCGGCATCGATGGTATCAGCCTGACGGTTGGTGATGTCACCAAAAGTAAGTTCTGCGTGCACCTGATCCCGGAAACGCTGGAGCGCACCACGCTGGGCGCGAAGAAGCTGGGGCACCGGGTCAATATCGAAATCGATCCGCATACCCAGGCGATTGTCGACACCGTCGAACGTGTGCTGGCGCAGCGTGATGCCGCGGCCGCGCTGGTGGCACAAACGCTGCCGGACGCGGAGTAATCGCGAATAAAAAAGGCGCGGTAAGCGCCTTTTAGCATTGCACGGAAATCAACGCGCCACGCGCAAACCGCCTTCAGCGCCGCGGCTGAAAACTACCTGCCACAGCTGAATATCGCGCGCGCGAAACGCACCGGCGCAGGCGTTGAGGTAATAGCTGAACATCCGTTTGAAACGCTCGCCATACTTCTCCGCCAGCTGCGGCCATGCCGCCTGAAATCGCTCGTACCAGGCCATTAGCGTGGTGTCATAATCCGCGCCAAAGTTGTGCCAGTCTTCCATGATGAAGTGAGATTCGCTGGCATCGGCGATCTGCCGTACCGACGGTAAACAGCCGTTCGGGAAAATGTATTTATCGATCCACGGGTCGACGTTCATGTCGGTTCTGATCGCCCCAATGGTGTGCAGCAAAAACAGGCCTTCCGGTTTCAGGTTACGATCAACCACATCGAAGTAGGTGGCATAGTTTTTCGGCCCGACGTGTTCGAACATGCCCACCGACACGATGCGGTCAAACTGCTGGTTCAAATCACGGTAATCCTGCAGCAGAATGGTCACATCCAGACCGGCACAGCGCTGCTGCGCCATTTTCTGCTGCTCGGCAGAGATAGTCACGCCATGCACTTTCACCCCGTAATGACGCGCGGCGAATTCCGCCAGTCCGCCCCAGCCGCAGCCGATATCCAGCAGCGTCATGCCCGGCTCAAGCTGCAGCTTGCGGCAGATCATATCCAGCTTGTCCTGCTGTGCCTGCTCCAGCGTTTCCGCGCTTTTCCAGTAGCCGCAGGAGTACTGCATAAACGGATCGAGCATCAGTGAAAACAGGTCGTTGCCAAGATCGTAGTGCTCTTTACCAACAATCCAGGCGCGTTTCTTTGACTGCAGATTGGTGAGGCGCGCCGCGGCAATGCGCAGCGTATCTTTAAAATGGTGCGGTAACTGCTTATCCAGATGATGTTTCAGCACGCGGTGGAAGAACATATCCAGACGTTCACACTCCCACCAGCCGTCCATGTAGCTTTCACCGAGGCCCAGCGATCCCTCCTGCAGGACCCGTTTGAAAAAATCCGCATGTCTGACCTGAATATCCCAGGGGCGTGTGCCGTTGATGTGAATGTCCGCCCGCTCCAGTAATTCATGGGCGATACGAAACCATTGGTTTTCTTCAAGGCTCACTTCTTCTATACACGATGAACTCATAGCTTCTCCATCACCTTTCCGATTTGAACCTGAGAAAAAGAATAGTCAAATTCCTCAGGCCTGTGAGAGAACTCACGGAAAATCCGTGCGCCAGATAGCCGACGTATTACAGAGGTATGAATCTGAATAGAAATGTCTGCCACAACTCCGGAGGTGAATATCGTGCAGACGCCATCCCAGCGACAGTGTCGCTAAAAAATACGCTCATTATGTTATTGATTTGTTGCAGAAATGCTGACCTACTGAGTATATGCTCACGCAGGTCAGTATTCAATGGCTTATCGTTAGTTTGCTAACGATAATCGTTGCCTTAGCAATTATCTTCGCAGGGACGGGAAGCGTGAGCAATATCACTTTGTGCGCTGGCGCTGCGCTGCCACAGGAAACCGGCCCACGCGAGGATCACTGTCGCCACCATGACCAGCGTGGTATGTAACAGCGCCTGCTGCAGACCGGCGGATACAATAAGGCTGGCGAGGAAGCATAAGCCCAGCTGCAGCAGATTCTGCAGGCCGGCCGCTTTGCCGGTGGCCTGCGGGAACGGGGCGAGGGCGGTGGACACCACAATCGGGTAAATCGCGCCATTGGCCAGCGCCATGCCGCAGAACGGCAGCAGCAGAGCCACCAGCGGCGGCGTAGTCATCAGCGCCACCGCAAACAGGCCCAGAATGCTCAGGCTGTAAATCATCAGCAACCACGGCAGCAGCTGCGCACCCTGAAAGCGATTCAGCAGTGCGCGACAGCCAAATCCGCCCAGCAGGAAGGCGATGGTCTGCGGAATATAGCTCAGGCCAATGTCCGCCGGGCTCAGACCCGCGGCGGCGAGGATAAACGGCGAGCCGGTCAGCCAGGCGAAGAAACTGGCGGAGCAGGCGGCATAAATCAGTACGTTACCGCTGTAAACACGCGTCGCCAGCAGCGTCAGCCAGCCCGGCTGTGGCGCGCTGTCGTGGCGCGCACGCGGCGCGCTGGTCAGCTTCAGCGTGCCGAACAGCAGCACCAGCGTCACCAGCGTGAGCGCGAGGAAGATGGCGCGCCAGTGAAAATGGGCCATCAGCCAGGCACCGAGCAGCGGTGCCAGCGCCGGCGACAGCGCCACCAGCGGCATAATCGTGGCAAACACTTTGTTGGCTTTGGCCTGCGGATAGCGATCAACCACCAGCGCCTGCCAGCTCACCGCTGCGGCGCACACGCCTACCGCCTGCACAAAGCGCAGCGCCAGCATCAGCCAGACGTTAGTCACCCACAGCATGGCGAGACAGCTCAGCGCAAACACGCTCAGGCCAGCCAGTAAAATCGGCTTGCGGCCGAAGCGGTCCGACAGCACGCCCCACAGCACCTGCGCACAGGCAAAGCCGCCCAGAAACAGGCTCAGGCTGGCGCTGATGGTGCCCGGTGCGGAAGCAAAGTCGCGCTGCATGGCGCCGAAGGCGGGTAAATACATATCGGTGGCCAGAAAGCCGAGCATGCTCAGCACGGCAAGGTAAGGCAGAAATCCTTTGGATGACAGCATGGTTTTTCTCATTCGGCAGGTTGAACGGCGGGGAGTGTAAAAGGGTGCAGCGGGCTTTGTGAAACGCTAATATTTGCAGGGTGCTGTTAAAATTTTTGATGGGAAAACTATGTGGTCGGAATATGCACTTGAGGTGGTGGACGCGGTAGCGCGCACCGGCAGTTTTAGCGCGGCGGCGCAGGAGTTGCACCGCGTGCCCTCTGCCATCAGCTATACCGTGCGCCAGCTGGAAGGCTGGCTGGCGGTACCGCTGTTTGAGCGGCAGCATCGCGAAGTGGTGCTGACGGCAGCAGGCGAGCATTTTGTGCGTGAAGGGCGTTCTGTTATCAAAAAAATGCTGGCCACGCGCCGTCAGTGTCAGCAGCTGGCCAACGGCTGGCGCGGTCAGCTCAGTATCGCGGTAGATTGCATCGTCAAACCGCAGCGCACCCGCCAGCTGGTAAAGGATTTTTACCGTCATTTCCCCGATATGGAGCTGATCATCAGCTACGAAGTATTTAACGGCGTGTGGGACGCACTGGCTGATGGTCGTGTCGATGTGGCGATTGGTGCCACCCAGGCTATTCCGGTCGGCGGCCGCTTCGCCTTTCAGGATATGGGCGCGCTCAACTGGCGCTGCGTGGTGAGTCCGCAGCATGCGCTGGCTCACAGTCCGCAGCTGGACGACGAAACCCTGCGCGCCTGGCCGTCGCTGGTGCTGGAAGATACGTCGCGCGCGCTGCCGCGCCGCATGACGTGGACGCTGGATAACCAGCGGCGGCTGGTGGTGCCGGAGTGGGAAACCGGGCTGGATTGCCTGCAGGCCGGATTGTGCGTGGGCATGGTGCCGGGCCACCTGGCGCGCCCGCTGCTGGACAGCGGCGCGCTGGTGGAGCTGGCGTTGCCGCAGCCGTTTCCGGACAGCCCGTGTTGCGTCAGCTGGTCTGAGCAGCGCGCGTCACCGGCGCTGGCGTGGTTGCTGGAATATCTGGGCGATGCGGAGACGCTGAACCACGAGTGGCTCAGCGAGAAGGCGGCTTAACGGCGGTAATCGCGGAACGGGCCATCGGCCACGGAGCGGCGCTCAATCAGCGTGGGCTGCACTTCAATGGTCTGCGGTTCTTCGCGTTTGCTGGTGATGCGGTCCAGCAGCATCTCCAGTGCCTTTTCCCCCAGCTGGGCTTTCGGCTGGTGCACGGTTGTCAGCGCCGGGGTGAAGTAGCGCGCGTTGCGCACATTGTCATAGCCAATTACCGAAATATCCTGCGGCACGCGCAGTCCCATCTCGTCGGCCGCGCAAATCGCGCCCATCGCCATGATATCGCCGCCGCAGAATACCGCCGTCGGGCGCTGTTTCTGGTTCAGGATCTGCTGCATTGCCTGATAACCTGACTCCGGTTCGAAGTCACCCTGCACAATCCACTCGGGACGGACGCTGATGCCCGCTTCCTGCATCGCCTGCAGAAAACCCGCATGACGACCGCCACCGGTGTTGCGCTCCATCTGGCCAGGGATAGCACCGATATCGCGATGGCCGCGCTCAATCAGGTATCGCCCGGCGAGGTAACCGCCGTGGAACGCATTGTCCTGCACGGTATCGGTAAAGTCTCCGCGCGATTCGCCCCAGTCCATGACCACCATCGGGATATTGCGGTTCTCTTCCAGCATCTGCAGCAGATCGTCGGGATATTCGGAGCACATGACCAGCAGGCCATCGACGCGCTTTTGCGCCATCATTGACAAATAGGCACGCTGTTTTTGCAGATCGTTATGCGCGTTGCCGAGAATCAGCGTGTAACCACGCTCAAAGCAGTGATTCTCCACGGCTTCAATAATTTCGGCGAAGTAGGGCGCTTCGCTGGAGGTCGCCAGCAGGCCCAGCGTCTTGGTGTGATTCACCTTTAGGCTGCGGGCCACCGCGCTCGGTGAATAGTGCAGCGCTTTAATCGCTTCCCATACGGCGTTACGCGTCTCTTCCGCGACGAAACGCGTTTTGTTGATGACATGCGAAACCGTGGTGGTTGAGACCCCGGCGCGTTTCGCCACATCTTTAATGGTTGCCATGAAAATGGTACTCCTGGGCTTATCGCAACTTACTGATAAGTATATTGTTAAACGTTTGCGTCTGCTAATGGTTTTGCGCCCTGAATATCAGGGCTAATCTGCTTAATCGGGCAGGGAAACATCCTTCAGCAGGCTGTCAATGCAGCATGCGCTAAATCTGTTGCGCAACGAAAGGCGGCGATTCTAGCAAGCCGGGGCGGATAACACGAGATTTTTGCCCATCACTGTGCGAAAATTATTTAACCATGCAAACTGTGTGACTAAGGAGTTGTGATGAGTACCGATTTAAAACTGGCATTGACCACCACCGCCGCTGCTCTGCTGATGATTATTGCCTTTAGCTTTACCGCCATTCTGCATTAATAAAAAAGCCGGTGCTGCTGAACAGCCACCGGCTTTTTTGTTGCGCAACACTGAGATTAGCGCACGGTTTTCGGCGTCATCATACGGCGTGCGCCAACGTAATGCTTCTGCCAGTAATCCTCGCCCAGCGCGCTAATCTGGATATCCTTCCCGGTGCGCGGAGACTGAATGAATTTACCATTGCCCAGATAAACCCCGACATGGTCGGCGGTGCCGCGGTTGTTGATGCGGAAGAACACCAGATCGCCTTTCTCCAGCATCTCGCGCTTGATCGGCGCGGCGTCGCGCAGGTGATACATCTCATTAGCGGTACGGGGAAATTTAAACTTCACCAGATCTTTGTAGGCGTACCACACTAAACCACTGCAGTCGAAACCGGTGTGCGGTGAGGTGCCTCCCCACTGATACGGTTTACCCAGCTGGCCCATCAGTTTCGTCATCGCGGTTTCACGTGCTTTTTGATAGCGCAGGCGGTGGGCTTTGCTCATTTTAATGCCGCTCAGCTGCTGCACTTCATCATCAACGGCAACGTCACGCGATTTTTTCGCCAGCCGCTGATGACCATATTTTTTCGCACTGAGCTTAAGTGAGGATTTGCGCTGGGTGGTGTGCTGAAGTACCGTTTCGCTTTTCTGCTGTTTTTTCAGCCTGAACTTCTGTACCGACGTCAGGCGTGACTTTTTGCTGGTGGTTTTCACCGGGCGTCGTTTGCGACGCTCATCTTCACGCGCGTTCTTTTTCTCCGCTTTCTGCAAACTGGCATTAACCGGCGCATGCGGAGAAGCCGCCGCCACATTAAAGAACAGTTGGGCAAAAGCCAGTATGAAAAGCGTAATCAGTAAACGCATAGTCCGGTTACAGGTTAAGCCGTCGGCAGGAAGCCAGACCGCGGTAAAGTTAGAAAAATCTGATCGACGATCAGCACCGGGGCAATTCTAATCCACTTTTTTTGCAAAAGGTAAGGTCTTTTTCCATTAATCTGTCACGGTACTGAAAGTGGGGCAAAAATGAGCGATTTCAGCTGTTTAACCCAGCGGAATTATTGCTAATTATTAATTGATTAATGCTTATTGATGATATGAAAATGTTATTCGTGGCGCGCGAACTTAACAAACATGGCGATATGCGCCGGCTAAGGCAAAATCCCGTTTTCAGTCGCGGGGCGAAGTCGCTACAATAAACAAACACGAAGTGAAGGATTAAGGAAGGCAAAAATGAGTACTGTTGAAAAAATTCAGCGCCAGATCGCAGAAAACCCGATCCTGCTGTACATGAAAGGTTCGCCGAAACTGCCAAGCTGCGGTTTCTCTGCGCAGGCGGTACAGGCGCTGTCTGCCTGTGGGGAGCGCTTTGCGTACGTAGACATTCTGCAAAATCCGGATATCCGCGCTGAGTTACCTAAATACGCCAACTGGCCAACTTTCCCGCAGCTGTGGGTGGATGGCGAGCTGGTCGGCGGCTGTGACATCATCGTTGAGATGTTCCAGCGCGGCGAACTGCAACCGCTGATCAAAGAGACCGCTGAGAAGCACAAAGAAGCAGAATAAGAAAAAGGCCGACAGCAGTGTCGGCCTTTTTTTTGGCTGCGGTCTGACGGGCCTCAGGCTGAGGCATCGTCTTCGGCCGGCTCTTCACTCACCGCCAGCGGCCAGCCGCCGAGGCGTTTCCAGCGATTCACCAGTTCGCAAAACAGCGTGGCGGTCTGTTCGGTATCGTACAGTGCCGAGTGCGCCTGAGTGCTGTCAAAATCTATTCCCGCCGCTTTACAGGCCTTCGCCAGCACCGTTTGTCCCAGCACCAGCCCGCTCAGCGCGGCGGTGTCAAAGGTGGCGAACGGGTGGAACGGGTTACGCTTCATGCCGGTGCGCTCTGCTGCCGCCATCAGAAAATTATGATCAAAGGTGGCATTGTGCGCCACGATAATCGCCCGGTTACAGCCACTGTCTTTGGTACCTTTGCGCACCATTTTGAAAATGGCGTGCAGCGCCTCATATTCACTCACCGCGCCGCGCAGCGGATTGCTGGGGTCGATGCCGGTAAACGCCAGCGCTTCGGGATTGAGAATCGCCCCTTCGAACGGCTCCACGTGGAAATGCAGGGTTTCATCGCGGTGCAGCCAGCCATCCTCATCCATTTTTAACGTGGTGGCGGCGATTTCCAGCAGCGCATCGGTTTGCGCATTAAAACCGGCGGTTTCAACGTCAATCACCACAGGATAAAAACCACGGAAGCGTTGATGGAGAGCGTTTAAGGCGTTCGATTCAGACATCAGGATCTCATTGCAGGAAATGGGGCAGCGCGCATTATGGCAAAAATCGGCGCAGGGTGCAGCAGGAGAGGGAAGTCAGCCCGCAAATTAGCAGGCTGACTAACGGCATTAGTTGCCGAGGCCGTGACCGGCGTGTTTGTTTTCGATCAGCTCGATTTTGTAGCCGTCCGGATCTTCCACGAAAGCGATGATGGTGCTGCCGCCTTTGACCGGGCCGGCTTCACGCGTGACGTTACCGCCCGCCTGACGGATGCGGTCGCAGGTCGCCGCGACATCATCCACGCCCAGCGCGATGTGGCCGTAGGCATTGCCGAGGTCGTATTTATCCACGCCCCAGTTGTAGGTCAGCTCAATGACCGCACCTTCGCTCTCTTCGGTGTAACCCACGAAAGCCAGGGTGTATTTGTATTCGGTGTTTTCGCTCTGACGCAGCACGCGCATGCCCAGCACGCGGGTGTAAAAATCGATGGAGCGCTGCAGATCGCCAACGCGTAACATAGTGTGAAGTAAACGCATAACATCCTCTTTTTAAAAGTCATCAGGGAACCCGCTTAGTATAGCGAGGGAATGCCCTGAAGAAAGCACGCGACCGCACATCCGCTGCGGCCGCGTTTGACTTACAGTGTCGGGTAGTCGGTGTAACCTTCCGCGCCGCCGCCGTAGAAGCTCTCCGGACGCTGCGAGTTAAGCGGTGCATCCTGCTGCAGGCGCGCTACCAGGTCCGGGTTGGCGATGAAGTCACGGCCAAAGGCCACCGCGTCAATCAGGCCACGCGCAATCAGATCGTCCGCTTTTTCCACGGTGTAGGCACCGGCACCGATAATCACGCCCGGGAAGGCGGCACGCACTTTCTGGCGGAACTCATCGGTGTAAGGCTTACCGCCCGCCCAGTCTGGCTCAGACAGGTGCAGGTAGGCGAGGCCGCGCTTGCCCAGTTCGCTGATATACCACAGTGCCGCTTCTTCTTCATCCGGACCGTTTTCCAGATTCTGGAAGGCGCCGATTGGCGAGATGCGGATACCGATGCGATCGGCTGACCAGTTAGCAATTGCCGCATCGACCACTTCCAGCGCGAAACGGCCGCGCTTCTCAATCGAACCGCCGTATTCATCGGTACGCTGGTTAGAACCCGGTGCGAGGAACTGATGCATCAGATAGCCGTGCGCAGAGTGCAGTTCCAGCAGATCAAAATCTGCTTCACGCGCATTGGCTGCCGCCTGACCGAAGTCTTTAACGATCTGCTGAATTTCTGCCACGCTCAGTTCACGCGGCATGGAGGTATCTTCGCGATACACGCTGCCGTCGGCGGCGCGCAGCGAGGTGCGGGTGCCAGCGGCGATCGCGGACGGTGCGACCGGCGCTTTGCCATCCGGCTGCACGCTATTATGCGAGATGCGGCCGGTGTGCCACAGCTGAACGGCGCTATGACCGTGCGCGGCGTGAATGCCTTCGTTAATCATTTTCCACGCAGCAATCTGCTCCGCGGTGTGCAAACCCGGCGCACCAGCGTAGCCTTTCGCCTGGAACGAAACCTGGGTGGCTTCGGTAATGATCAGACCGGCGCTGGCGCGCTGCTGATAATACTCCGCCATCAGCGGGGTAGGAATATCGCCCGGTTCAATGCTGCGCAGACGCGTCAGCGGCGCCATAAAGACACGGTTAGGTACGGTAATCGCGCCCACTTTCAGCGGGGTGAACAGCTGTTTACTCGCCATGATGACTCCTGTAATAGACCGGTCGTCTAGAAATTGCCGTTTTTAAAAATCAGCGGTGATTAAGCCACTGTTCGATGGTGTCGAGCGCCAGGCTAATCGGCCCGGGCTCACGTGAAATCTTGCTCTGCAGGCTGGCACCCAGCCACAGCAGATAACAGCGTTGCGCCAGCTGCTGCGGGCTTTGTCCATAGGGCAGCGGCTGTTCGGCTGCGACCTCCGTCAGACAGCGTGCGTAAGCCGCCGTAATGGCCGTGGCACCGCGCTGCAGCGCATCGCGCATCGGTTCTGACAGATCGCACACTTCGCCGGAAAGCTTAACGCCCAGACAGCCGACGATGTGACCCTGCTCGATAAACAGCCGTTCCGCGTAGCGAAAATGCTGCAGTAAGCGTTCGCGCGCAGTAACGCCGGGCTGGGTCAGCTGCTGTTCAACCTGCTGCTGATAATTGACGAAGTAGCGCTCAAGCAGCGCCACACCAAACGCTTCTTTTGAGCGGAAGTAGTGGTAAAACGAGCCTTTCGGCACTTCCGCCAGCGCCAGCATTTCGCTCAACCCCATGCCGGTGAAACCGCGCTGCAGGCAGACCTGCTCGCCGGTGGCGAGCAGATGTTCACGGGTTTCGTTGCGTTGCACTGTCTTGTTCATGGCAGGCAGAGTATTAGACCAGTCGGTCTAATGCAATCCTCAGACACGATTCTGGCACGATTTGATCATATCCAGCTGCGGCTGATACTGCTGCGTCTGGATGTTGAACAGGCCGAGCACCGTGTGGAACAGATTATCCTGCGACACCGCTGTCTCTGCCGCCTGCTGGCGCAGACAGGCCTGATCAATGTGATACGCCGCGGCGTAGCCCGGCGACATCCACAGCAGCAGCGGGATGTGCGTCTGCTGCGACGGCGCAAACAGGTACGGCGCACCGTGCAGATACATGCCGTGTTCGCCCAGCGATTCGCCATGGTCGGACAGGTATACCAGCGCCACGTTAAAGCGATCGCTCAGGCCCTTCAGCTTATCGATGGTGCGACTCAGCATATCGTCGGTATACAGCAGCGAGTTATCGTAGGTGTTGACCAGCGCCTGGTGATCGCAATCCTGTATCTGATTGCTGTCGCAGGTGGGCGTAAAGCGCTGGAACGCGGCCGGATAGCGCTTAAAGTAAGCCGGACCGTGGCTGCCCATCTGGTGCAGTACGATGATGCCGTCATTGTGCAGGCTGTCGACATAGTTATCAAAGCGATGCAGCAGGACGTCATCGAGGCAGAAGCCATCGTGGCAGTACTGTGGCAGCTGCCACTGCGTCATATCGGTATGCGGCACGCGGTCGCAGGCACCCTTGCAGCCGCCGTCGTTTTCGCGCCACAGCACGCTGACTCCGGCATGGGCCAGCACATCCAGCACGCCTTCCTGATGATGGGCGAGGTTCGCGTCATAATGCTCGCGCGGCATATTCGAGAACATGCACGGCACCGAAATGGCGGTTTCCGTGCCGCAGGAGCTGGCGTTGGGATAATAAATCACCTGCTGCTTTTTCAGCTGTGGGTTGGTGTCGCGCGCATAGCCGCCGAGGGAGAAGTTCTCCGCGCGCGCAGTTTCGCCCACCACCAGCACCACCAGCGTCTTCTTCGGCTCGGCGGTGATTAGCGGTCCTTTCTTCGCATCTTCGCCAATCTTTACCAGCGCCTGGCTGCCCTGCAGATAACGCTGATCGACATAATGGCCGGTGCTACTGACAATATTGGCAGGGGTGATCATCTTCACCAGGCCTTTGTTATTGCGGATCAGCGAAGCGTAGTCTTTGTAGAACAGCACGGCCATCAGCAGAATCACCAGTACGGCACCGAGCGCACTGGCGAGGCGCTGCAGCAGGTTCCACCACCAGCGCTGGCGATTGCTGATACGGACGCTGCACACCAGCGCGACCGGAAGAATGCCCATCAGCAACATCCAGATGACATAGTTGCGGCTCATCAGCGCGCCGGTTTCCTGCGCATTCGACTCAAACACGTTTTCGATCATGTTGGTGTCGATGACCGTACCAAAGCTGTGCATAAAGTAGTTGGCGGCGGCGCTGGCGAGAATCAGCACAATCAGCAGTGGTTTGCGTATCCACGGCCAGGCCAGTAGCGAGAAGAGCAGATAAAACGCCGCGACCAGCACCACCGGCATGCTGGCGGCGAACAGATAATCATGCACGCGGATGTAGGGGATAATTTCCCACGCGCGCAGTAAAAACAGGGCATTGAGGACAAAGGCAAAGAACAACGCGGCCAGTAAATTAAAACTGTTGTCGTGACACTGTAACTTAGAGATCAGTTTCATGGAGACTCATCGGAATAACGGAATATGACAATCGTATGAATTGAAGATGAGGAAAACCTTAACCGCGTCTCCTTACCTGATTGATTCCCTGACTATTGCCACGGTGACGGAAGCTGGCGTGGTTGTCGCCGTGTACAGTACCAGTAATAACGGTTTATGCCTTGCACTATGTCACTAAGCTGTTATCAATAAGAGTGGATAGGTTCATTGCGGAGGTGATGTGGCTGAGCAATTAGAGTTTTTTCCGGTTCCGAGCCCCTGTCGCGGTATCTGCCAGAGCGATGCGCGCGGCTATTGCCGTGGCTGTCTGCGCAGCCGGGAGGAGCGTTTCAACTGGATGAAATTCAGCGATGCGCAAAAACGCGAGGTGCTGCGCCTGTGTCGTCAGCGCCTGTTGCGCCTGCAGCGTCAGCAAAAAGTGGATGAAAATCCTGATCCACAGCAACCGGAGCTGTTTTAAGAAAACGCGCCGTGCGCATTTGGTTATACTCGCGCTTTCACTATTGCGCAGAAGGGAGTTTAACCATGTTACAACCGCACGCTATTGCCCCGCAGGGACCCGCTTTTTCGCCGCTGATTGCCGGTTACTGGCGGCTGATGGAGTGGGGCATGACGCCGCAGCAGCTGGTGCAGTTTATTGAGCATCATCTGGCATTGGGCATCACCACCGTTGACCACGCCGACATCTATGGCGACTATCGCTGTGAAGCCGCGTTCGGCGAAGCGCTGCGCCTGGCACCGCAGCTGCGCCAGCAGTTGCAAATCGTCACCAAGTGCGGCATTGCCACCCGCGCGAAACCCGAGCATAAAATCGGTCACTACATCACCGAAGCCAGCCACATCCTGCACAGTGCGGAAAATTCGCTGCGCCACTTTGCCACCGATTATCTCGATCTGCTGTTGATTCACCGTCCGGATCCGTTAATGGATGCGGATGAAATCGCCGACGCCTTCCTGCAGCTGCATCAGAGTGGCAAGGTGCGTTATTTTGGCGTGTCCAACTTTACCGCTGCGCAGTTCACGCTGTTGCAATCCCGTCTGCCGTTTAGCCTGGTCACCAATCAGCTGGAAATCTCACCGCTGGAGCAGTCGGCGCTGCTCGACGGCACGCTCGACCAGTGCCAGCAGACGCGTATGCGCCCGATGGCGTGGTCGTGCCTCGGTGGCGGCCGCCTGTTTAACGATCCGCACTACCAGCCGCTGCGCGATGAGCTGGAACAGGTGCGTCAGGAGATCGGTGCCAGCAATATCGAGCAGGTGGTCTATGCCTGGGTAATGAAGCTGCCCAGTCGTCCGCTGCCGATTATCGGTTCCGGTAAAACTGCGCGCGTGAGCGACGCGGTGAAAGCCTGTGAACTGACGCTGGATCGCCAGCAGTGGTTCCGCATTCGCAAGGCGGCACTCGGCTACGATGTGCCCTGAAGCGTAAATCTGCGTCAAACTACGGCAGCCTGGGCAAAAGCGGTCCAGGCTTAGAGGGAATCTGAACCGTAAGGAGACGTTATGAAAAAAACCATTATGGCCGTGCTGACGCTGGTGTGTGCTGCCGGTGCACACGCGGCGTCAGAAGACGTGACGCTGCATCAGGTGACGGCGCAGGGTATCGGTGAGTCGATCGGTAAGGTGACCATCAGCGAAACCCCGTATGGCCTGCAGTTCGCGCCGGCGCTGAGCGGGCTGAAACCCGGCATTCACGGCTTCCACGTCCACGCCAAAGGCAGCTGTGAGCCCGGCGAATCCGCCGGCAAAACCGTGGCGGCCGGCGCGGCGGGCGGTCACCTCGATCCGCACAACAGCGGCAAGCACCTCGGTCCGTACGCTGACGGTCACCTCGGCGATTTGCCCGCGCTGTATGTCACCGACGACGGCAAAGCCAGCTATCCCGTGGTGGCGCCTCGTCTGAAATCGCTAAGCGAGATCAAAGGCAAAGCGTTGATGGTGCACGTCGGCGGCGATAATCATGCTGACCATCCGCAACCGCTTGGCGGTGGCGGGGCACGTCTGGCCTGCGGCGTGATCTGAGTACCGGGCGGCGACGGGCCTGACCCGCCGCCGCCGCGCAGAAAAATTCTGACCCATTTTCCTGCTACTCAGCGGCAACATTCCATCCTATGATGTTGATTCAGGAACAGAACCGCTCAGGGGCAGGCATGAAAACGCATGGGATTTTGCTGTTGTGTTTAGCGCTGGTGGGCTGCGATCGCCCGAATGATACCCAGCTGCGACTGGAGGCCAGCCGTCAGCTGCAGCGCGATATAGATACCAATCCGCTGCGCGCCAGTTGTGAAAATATTGCCCGCGGCCGCGAATGGCTGACGCAGCATACCCTGCAGCGGCTGCAAGCCAAAGGCTGTCAGAACGTCCTGCGCAGCGCCACCGAAACCAATTTCACCCATACCGAAATCCGCCGTCACAGCATCACCGTGGTGTGCGGCGGCATTCAGGGCACCAGTTTTACCGGCAGCACGCTGGCACGGCGCTTTATCTACTCGTCGGACGAGAAAGCGCTGGTGATCGAACCGATGTCCGAGCAGGATAAAACCCGCTTTGAAGGGCAGAAGACCCTGCAACAGCTGCACGATGACTTTAATCGGCAGTTTACCCAGTACTGTGAATGATCAATCCGGCACCGCCTGACGCAGCTGCGCCAGCGAACAGCGCAGGCGCCACAAAATACCCGCCAGGGTATTCGCGTCGCTCTCCGGCTGCCCCTGAAGCTGATCAATGGCCTGCTGCAGCGTATCCAGCGCGGTCTGCAGCGAGTCGTGACGCACACCGCGCAAACTCATAATGCGCTGCAAGTCCTGCAGACTACTGTCGCGCAGCTGCGCCAGCGCCGGTGAGCGGGGTTGCCAGGCGCGCAGCTGCCAGACAATGTGCGAACAGTTCAGCAGCACCACGCCCCAGCGCAGCAGCCACAGGCGCGCCTGCTCATCACGGCTGTGGCTCAGCTGGCTGATGTGATGATAAATCTGCGATTCAAACCGGCTTTCACTCAGGCGCGGCTGGCGACGTAGCTGATCGAGAAAAGCGTGGCGCAGCGCCCGGATATGGCGCCGGCTGCGGCGCGCATCAGAACCCGGCTGTAACACCTGAAACGCCAGCCACGCCAGCAGGACACCACACACTTTTGCCAGGTTATCGTTAAGGAAGCTCTGGAAATCCCAGTCTGGCGGATTACTTACCGCGATAAATGATCCCATAAACACAATAAACTGGCCCCACAGCGCGGCGCGTTGCTTCTGTTGCAGCTTAAACAGTTGCAGCGTCAGCAGCAGCGGGAACAGCAGCAGCAAAAACTGCCACAGCGCGCTGATTTGTACCATCAGACCAAACTGCAGCACAAAGCTGAACAGCGACAGCCACAGCAGCGTTTTCAGCAGCAGCGACACGCTGCCGCCGGGCGAAGGCGATGACGAGTAGAGCACGCAGGCAATAGCGGTAAGCGTCAGCGCGGCAGCGCCAGCGTCCCACTGGGTCCCAATCCAGAACGCGCAGCCCAGCATGATCACGCTAAACGTGCGCAGCGCACTCCAGCCAGCTTCGGCACTATCGCTGGCACGTGCCAGTGCCGGGGCGTACGGCGGCTGGAAACGGGTGTCAGCGTCGGCGCGCTCGATCAGGCGAATCCAGCGCTCCACATTCAGCCACACCCAGCAGAAGTAGCGCAGCCGCTGGACAAAAGCACGCTGGCGGAAATCACCGTGCACGTCCGGCGTGATGCTGCGCAGAATCTGCGCCAGCCGGTATTTATCACACTGCGGCTGCGCCAGTTCGTGCAGCAGCTGTTGCATTGCGCTGTACAGCGCCGGCGGCGCGTCGGGCCAGTTAAGCAGCATGCGACGCAGGCTGGAGAGCACGCTGGTCAGGCGCAGCTGCTGATGCAGCACGTAGTTAAGCACGTTATTTTGCCGGCGGAAGCGATAGTGGCTCCAGAAGGCCTGAATGCGCAGCAGATTCATGGTAAGGATTTGGCTGATCACCGTTTCGTGGGCGGTGCGCACATTTTCCGTGCTGCTCTGCTGCAACAGCAGCACCGCGTGGTCAAGCAGGCGGGTGTGCATCTGGCGCAGCGATAGCATCAGCGCGCTGCCGTCCGAGGTGCTGGGCAGGATCATCATCATCAGTCCGGCACAGAGAATCCCGACGATCACTTCGCACACGCGCGCCTGGGTGATGTCCCACAGCTGGCTGACGTCGCTAACGTTGACGCTGCTGAAGGCGATAATCGCGGCGGTGTAACCGGCCAGTGAAAAGGCGTAGGCCACATTGTTTTGAAAATGGCTGGCGACCCAGGTGCAGAGCGCCAGCCAGCCGGCCATGAAAAAGGCAAACAGCCACGGTTCGTTGAGCGTATGGCCGGCAATCAGCAGCGCGGCGCTGGCACCGAGCAGGCTGCCGACGATGCGGCCCAGGCTTTTGCTGATGGCGCCGCCGACGGTGGGAAAACTCACCACCGCGGCGGACGTCATGGCCCAGTAAGGCTGATCCAGCTGCAGCGCATACGCCAGGGTGAGCGCCAGACACATCGCGATTGCATTACGCAACGCATAGCGCCACTCGCCGCCGGTTGCCTTTATCCACGGCAGATTGTGCCAGGCCAGCCACTGCAGATTCATGCCGGCCTCAGTGCGCGACAGAGATGGTGCAGGTGGTACCGGCCACCAGCGGCACATTTTCCGGTACCGCGTTTAGCCGGATACGCACCGGGACGCGCTGCGCCAGCCTGACCCAGGGCACGTTGGGTTTGATATCAGGCACCAGACCGCCGTCGCTGGCGATGCTTTGATCGTAAATGGCGCGCCCGATGCTCTCCACCTGGCCCTGCAGTCGTGCGCCGTTGCTATACAGCACGATTTGCGCCGCCGCGCCGGGCTGGATATGGCGCAGTTTGGTCTCTTCGAAATAGCCCATCACATAGTAAGAGTGGCTGTCGACCAGCGCGAACAGTGGCGTACCAGCGGTCGCGTAATTGCCGGCACGCAGCGTCAGGTTACTGACCCAGCCGTCGGTCGGTGCCGTCACCGTGGTTTGCTGCAGGTTCCAGCGCGCCTGATCGAGCATCGCCTGTGCGGCTTTCGCTGTGGCGGCCGCCGCATTCGCGTTGAGGCGCGCCGCGTCCATATCTTCAGCGGAGATCACGTTACGCGGCAGGCTGGCACGGCGATCCGCCTCATGCTGCGCTTTGGCGAGGTCGGCCTGCGCCTTCGCCAGCTGGGCCTGCGCATTGGCCAGCGCAATCTGCCACGGCACCGGATCGAGCGTCAGCAGCACCTCGCCTTTATGCACGAACTGATTGTCGCGCACGGCCAGCGTGCTGATACGGCCGGAGACCTCGGGCGTCACGTCCACCAGTTCAGCGCGCACTTTGCCATCGCGCGTCCACGGGGCCTGCATGTAGTAGTTCCACATCCACCAGCCTGCGAGCAGCGCCAGGGTAAACACCACAAGGGTAGAAAAGTACTTAAAGGGGTTGAATTTCATGGTGATTTATCCGAGGCTCAGTATCCACAGTGCGCCGCTCACGCACAGAACAAACAGTGAGAGATCCATTAAGGTGGGGTGCCAGACATCGCCGGAGTAGATCCAGCCGCGCAGCAGCGGATGAATCAGCAGCCAGAAAAAGAAGCCCAGCAGCACCGCTTTGAACAGCGGCGGGAAGAACAGTGAGGCACCGAACACCAGATCGGTCAGCGGCGCCGTCGCGGTGAGCGCGAAGATTGACACGTGGCATCATCCTTTTTACCCGGGCACGGTTAAATCAAGTGTAGACAGCGGGCGTGCCGTCTGGCCCGGGATTTGTAATTTGTCCTGTAAACTCGCAGAATAGTGTAAAATCTGGCTTGATAGCTAGCAAGCTAATTATAAGGAGATGAAATGGATACGCCGCTTGGAACAGATCTGTCTCGCCTGGTGCGCATCTGGCGCGCGTTGATCGACCAGCGTCTGAAGCCGCTTGAGTTGACACAAACCCACTGGGTGACGTTGCACAATATTCATCAACTCCCGCCAGAGCAGTCGCAGATTCAGCTGGCGAAAGCCATCGGTATTGAGCAGCCGTCGCTGGTGCGTACGCTGGATCAGCTGGAAGAGAAGGGGCTCATCACCCGCGCCACCTGCGCTAACGATCGCCGCGCCAAGCGCATCAAGCTGACCCGTCAGGCTGAGCCGATCATTGAGCAGGTCGAAAACGTGATCGACGCGACGCGTGACGACATCCTCTCCGGCATCAGTCTCGAAGAGATCAATCAGATGGTGACGCTGATTGCCCGGCTGGAAAAAAACATTCTCGAGTTGCAGAACCGCGAGAAATAAAAAAACCGACGCACTGGCGTCGGTTTTTTTTATCTGTGCGCTTAGCGCGGAGAGACGGTGACCTGGCTGCCGTTGGAGGCCATCACCACGCGCTGGCCGACCGAGTAACGGCTGGCGGACTGCTTCTGCACCACCATAATGGTATTGCCGTCATCCTTACGGATCTCCAGCTCTACGCCGTCAGATTTGTTGAGCGCACCCTGCACGCCCTGACCGGCTACGCCGCCCAGTACCGCACCGCCGGCTGTTGCCAGACTGCGCCCCGCGCCGCCGCCGATGGTGTTACCGAGGAAACCACCCAGCACCGCACCACCAATAGCACCGATCACATTACTGTCATCGCCGCCCTGAATTTTTACCGGACGCACGGAGACCAGCGTACCGTATGAAACGCTTTGAACCTGCTTGGCTTCGCTGGCGCTGTAAACATCGCCGGAAAGGGTATCGTTATTAACACAGCCAGCCAGCGTAATACCCGCCAGGGCTACGGCTACGAAACGCTTAATCATGAGAAAGCTCCTTAATGCAAAAAAACGCCATATTCTCGTCCTGTACTGCAACAGTATAAGTCAGAAAATGGTCAATTGACGCGATGTCCGAACAATATGCGGCTGGGCCGAAGCATAGACCACCGCCCATCAACAAAAATTCAATTGCCGGATGAAAATAGTTTGCTGCCGGAATGCGTGTCGCAGCGCAGTTGAAAAGCGGAAATTTATCATAGAATTAGCCCCGGTAATTTGCCAGGCTAAACACAGATGCATTGCAGGCCCGCAAACGGGTAAGGAAGCGCTATGAAATCAGGACGCTATATCGGCGTGATGTCCGGCACCAGCCTGGACGGCGTAGACGTCGTGCTGGCCGCGATCGACCAGCATATGGTGGCGCAACAGGCCAGCTACTGCCATCCCATCCCGCTGGCGCTGCGTCAGCAGGTGCTGGAAATTTGTCAGGGACAGACGCTGACGCTGTCGCAGCTCGGTCAGCTTGATACCCGGCTCGGCCAGCTATTTGCGGAAGCCGTACTGACGCTGATGCAGCAGCAGGCGCTGGAGGCCAGCGATATCATGGCGATTGGCTGCCACGGCCAGACGGTGTGGCACGAGCCGCAGTCGGCGGCACCGAATACGCTGCAAATTGGCGACAATAACCAGATCGCTGCCGCGACCGGCGTCACGGTGGTGGGCGATTTTCGCCGCCGCGACATGGCGCTGGGCGGCCAGGGCGCGCCGCTGGTACCGGCTTTTCACCAGGCGTTGCTGATGGACAGCGTTGAACGGCGCATGGTGCTGAATATTGGCGGCATCGCCAATCTGTCGCTGCTGATACCCGGTCAGCCGGTGCGTGGCTTTGATACCGGACCAGGTAATATGCTGATGGATGCGTGGATCTGGCGCCACAAAGGCCTGCCGTTTGATAAAGATGCCGGCTGGGCGCGCAGTGGCCAGGTCGTGCCCGCGCTGCTGGAGCAGATGCTCGGCGATCCGTGGTTTGCGCTGCCGCCACCCAAAAGCACCGGTCGGGAATACTTCAACCTGGGCTGGGTGGAACAGCAGCTGCAGCGCTTCCCGGCGCTGGCCCCGCAGGATGTGCAGGCAACGCTGTGCGAGCTGACCGCGCTGACCATCGCCCATCAGGTACAGCTCAACGATGGCTGCGATCGTCTGCTGGTGTGCGGCGGCGGCAGTCGCAATCCGCTGCTGATGGCGCGGCTGGCCGCGCATTTGTCTGGCACTGAAGTGGGCACCACCGATCAGGCCGGTATCAGCGGTGATGATATGGAGGCGCTGGCCTTTGCCTGGCTGGCGTTCCGCACCCTGTCCGGGCTGCCGGGCAATCTGCCGGCGGTAACCGGCGCGCGCGAAATGAGCGTGCTGGGTGCCATCTATCCCGCCAATCCCCACGCAATACGTTAAGGAGCAAACATGAAAAAGATGATCGTGCTGGCCGGCACCCTGACCTTACTCAGCGGCTGTGGTATCTGGCATAAACCCGCACCCGCGCCAGAGACGTTACATTACCAGTGTGGCACGCTGCCGCTGACGGTCACTCTGGACAACGCGAAGCAGCAGGTAAGCTTTATTCTGGACGGCAAACCGCTCACGCTGACCCAGACGGTGTCTGCCTCCGGCGCGCGTTACAGCGATGGGACCTACGTTTTCTGGTCAAAAGGCAATGGCGCCTTTGTTGAACGCAACGATAAAATCGTGATTAATGATTGTGAACTGCAGAACGCGGATGCCTCCGCACAGTAAGAGAGAACCGGGATACCAGCATGAGCGACAGTGACAGCTTGCAACACATTGCCCACCTGCGTCGGGAGTACACGCGCGGCGGGCTGCGGCGCAAAGATTTGCCAGATACGCCTCTGGCGCTGTTTGAGCAGTGGCTGCAGCAGGCGTGCGCCGCGCAGCTGCCCGATCCCACCGCCATGACGGTGGCGACGGTGGATAGCAGCGGCCAGCCCTATCAGCGCATCGTCCTGCTTAAACACTACGATGAGCAGGGCATGGTGTTTTACACCAACCTCGGCAGCCGTAAAGCGCTGCAGCTGGCGGACAATCCGCGTATTTCCCTGCATTTTCCCTGGCACTTCCTTGAGCGTCAGGTAATGGTGCTGGGCGAAGTGGAGAAACTGTCGCCGCTGGAAGTGCTGAAGTACTTCCACAGCCGTCCGCGAGACAGCCAGATTGGCGCCTGGGTATCGAAACAGTCGAGCCGGATTTCCGCGCGCGGCGTGCTCGAGGGCAAATTCCTTGAGCTCAAGCAGAAGTTTCAGCAGGGGGAAGTGCCGCTGCCGAGTTTCTGGGGCGGATTCCGTGTCAGATTCCACACCATGGAGTTCTGGCAGGGCGGCGAACATCGCCTGCATGACCGCTTCCTTTATCAGCGTGATGGCAGCGGCTGGACAATCGACCGTTTAGCACCGTAAAACTGCGTTTTATCCCCTTTCAGCGCTGGCGCACGGCTCGTCAGCGCTTTATGCTATAGCCCTCATTTTTTTCGTATCCGCACGTCAGCGGACAGCTGTGTACCAGCATAGGTGCAGTCTGATCAATTTGGAGTCAGTGATGACCAGCAGTAACCTGATACAACAATTGCAAGAGAGAGGCTTAGTAGCCCAGGTAACGGACGAGGAAGCGTTAGCAGAGCGGCTGGCGCAAGGGCCAATTGCACTCTATTGCGGCTTTGATCCCACCGCTGATAGCTTGCACTTGGGCCATCTGGTGCCGCTGCTGTGCCTGAAACGTTTCCAGGATGCCGGCCACAAGCCGGTGGCCCTGGTCGGCGGTGCCACCGGCCTGATCGGCGATCCCAGCTTTAAAGCGGCCGAACGTAAACTCAATACCACGGAAACTGTCAACGAGTGGGTAGAGAAGATCCGCAAACAGGTTGCGCCTTTCCTCGATTTTGACTGCGGCGACAACAGCGCCATCGCGGCCAACAACTATGACTGGTTTGGCGGCATGAACGTGCTGACCTTCCTGCGCGATATCGGTAAGCACTTCTCGGTCAACCAGATGATCAACCGTGAAGCGGTGAAGATGCGCCTGAACCGTGAAGATCAGGGCATCTCCTACACCGAGTTTTCCTACAACCTGCTGCAGGGTTACGACTTTGCCGAACTGAACAAGCGCTACGACGTGGTGCTGCAGATTGGCGGCTCCGACCAGTGGGGTAACATCACCTCCGGCATCGATCTGACGCGTCGTCTGCATCAGCAGCAGGCGTGGGGACTGACGGTGCCGCTGATCACCAAGTCGGACGGCACCAAATTTGGTAAAACCGAAGGTGGCGCGGTATGGCTGGATGCGAAGAAAACCAGTCCGTACAAGTTCTACCAGTTCTGGATCAACACCGCCGACGCCGACGTCTATCGTTTCCTGAAGTTCTTCACCTTTATGAGCATTGAAGAGATCAATGCGCTGGAAGAAGAAGACAAAACCAGTGGCAAAGCGCCGCGCGCGCAGTATGTGCTGGCAGAGCAGGTGACGCGTCTGGTGCACGGCGAAAGCGGTCTGAGCGCGGCGAAGCGCATCACCGACAGCCTGTTCTCCGGCAGTCTGAGCGACATGACCGAAGCGGACTTTGAGCAGCTTGCTCAGGATGGCATGCCGACCATTAGCCTGAAGGCGGACGACGATCTGCAACAGGCGCTCGTGGCGGCGGAACTGGTGCCGTCACGCGGCCAGGCGCGCACCATGATTGGCTCCAACGCGGTGTCTGTCAACGGTGAGAAACAATCTGATGCCGAGTATCGTTTCAGCGACAGCGACAAACTGTTTGGTCGTTACACGCTGCTGCGTCGCGGCAAAAAACACTACTGCCTGATTAGCTGGCAGTAAGGTGCAAGGGCCGGTCTCCGGCCCTTTTTTATGGCAAGCAGTACAGGGCAATAATGAAAAATATCCTCGCAATTCAGTCTCACGTGGTTTATGGCCACGCCGGTAACAGCGCGGCCGAATTCCCGATGCGACGCATGGGCGCCAACGTCTGGCCGTTAAACACCGTGCAGTTTTCCAATCACACCCAGTATGGTCACTGGACCGGCACCGTGATGCCCGCCACCCATCTGACCGATATCGTCAGCGGGATCGCCGCCATCGATCGTCTGAAAACCTGCGATGCGGTGCTGAGCGGCTATCTCGGCTCGGCGGAGCAGGGCGAACAGATCCTGGAAATCGTGCGTATGGTGAAGGCGGCTAATCCTGACGCCTGGTATTTCTGTGACCCGGTGATGGGCCATCCGGAAAAAGGCTGCATCGTCGCGCCCGGCGTAGCGGAGTTTCACTGCAAGCAGGCGATGCCGGCCAGCGATCTTATCGCGCCGAACCTGCTGGAGCTGGAGATGCTCAGTGGCCAGACGGTCGCTAACGTGGAGCAGGCGGTGGTTGCCGCTCGCGCATTGATTGCGCAGGGGCCGCGCGCGGTGCTGGTGAAACATCTGGCGCGCGCCGGACGCCGTAGCGATCGCTTTGAAATGCTGCTGGCCACCGCCGATCAGTGCTGGCACATCAGCCGTCCGCTGGTGGATTTTGGTGTGCGTCAGCCGGTGGGGGTTGGCGATCTGACCAGTGGCCTGCTGCTGGTTGACCTGCTGCACGGCAAATCGCTGCAGGATGCGCTGGAACATGTGACGGCGGCAGTATATGAAGTGATGCTGAAAACCCACGAGATGGGCGAGTATGAACTGCAACTGGTGGCGGCGCAGGATGCAATTGCGCAACCCACGCAGCACTTTGCGGCAGAACAGCTGTAATCGCTGTTAATTAACAGGCCGGCCAGCATGCCGGCCTGTGGCGTCAGACCAGACCTTCAGCCTTCAGTGCGGCCTGAACCGCCGGCCGCGCAGCCACCCGCGCAAACCATGCTTCCAGCGCGCTCAAACCTTCCAGATTCAGTTTGATGGCTTTTGCCCAGCGCGTAACCACAAACAGATAGACATCGGCGACGGTAAAGCGTAACCCCATCAGCCACTGTTTATCCTGCAGCGCGTCGTTAACGCGCTGAAATTTCTGCTCCAGCTGTGCACGCACTATGGCTTTGTACTCTTCCGGCGTATCCGGACGGAACAGCGGGGAAAAGGTTTTGTGCAATTCGCTGCTGATGTAGCTCAGCCACTCCAGCGTGTGGTAGCGCGTCAGGCTGCCGGTCGGTGCCAGCAGGTTGCGATCCGGCTTGAGATCCGCCAGATACTGCACAATCGCCACGCCTTCCGTCAGTATGCTGCCGTCATCAAACTGCAGCGCGGGAACCTGTCCTTTGGGGTTTATCTGCCAGTAATCTTCTCCGCGCTCGGTGACTTTCTTCTGCAGATCGACATTGACCTGCGTAAAATCCAGCCCGCATTCGCGCGCAACGATATGCGGCGAGAGCGAACAGGCACCGGGCTTACAATAGAGTTTCATCATGGCCTCTCCTGATGAGTTGTTGTGATGACAGCAGCATAAAACTGCCAGAAATTTTTACCAGTGACAGCGATCAGGAATTGCGGGCGGGCGCGGGAAATTCAGCGGCCGCCTGCAGTCGCGGCGGCAGTGCCGTGAGCGCGAAATCCCAGAAACAGCGTACCTTGGGCGCCATGTTTTTCACCCGCTGCGCCACCAGATGCACCGGCAGCGGTGCCGGCTCCCACTCGCTCAGCAGGCGGATCAGCGTGCCAGCCTGCAGTTCATCTATCACCTGATAAGACAACAGACGGCCAATGCCCTGGCCACTGCGCAATGCATCCAGCTGGCTGGCGATATCATTGACGCGCAGGCGTGGGGTGATGCGCACACGCAGGTCGTGCGCGAAGCGCCACTCACGGGTATGGCGTACGCCTGCCACCAGCGCATGCATGCTGAGCTCAGCCGGATGGGCCGGGATTCCGGCGTGGCGAAGGTAGTCCGGGCTGGCGACCAGCATCGAGCGTACGCTACCGACGTTGCGCGCCACCATCGACGAATCCTGCAACTCGCCAATGCGCACCGCAATATCCAGCCCGTTTTCAATCAGGTCCTGATAGCTGTCGCTAAGGATCAGTTCGATTTGCATTTCCGGATGCTGTTGCAGAAAGGCATTGACCAGCGGCATCACGTGGCGACGGCCACACATCACCGGGGCGGTGATGCGCAGCAGGCCGTGCAGTCCGCTGTGGTGGGCGCTGTCGAGCGCGCTCTGGTAATCGTTAAGCAAGCGCTGCGCCTGCTCAAACAGCTGCCAGCCGCTCTCGGTGGGCGCCAGCTGGCGCGTGGTGCGTTCAATCAGGGTGGTGCCGAAACGTGCTTCCAGCGCATTCAGCGTGCGGGTAATGACCGGCGGCGAACGCTGCAATACGCGCGCCGCGCCAGCCAGGCTGCCCTGCTGAATCACCGCAACAAACACCTGCAGCTCGTCAAATCTGTCCATGAGCCATTCCCGATCTCAGCCGTGCAAGGCGAGCATAAAAAGCGTGTTGCTTAAACTACAGCGGAAAGCAGGGGTTGTGAAGGGGGATAAAAAAAGCCGGGCTTAGCCCGGCTCAGAAACGATTACTGGTTAGCGCTGGCGCGCTTCAGTTCTGCCTGCGCATCATCCTGCGTCATGCGGTTGAGCAGCGGGGCGGTAATCAGCATCAGCAGGGCGATTACGCCAGTGGCGATACCAATCTGCTGGAACACCTGGCTATACACGGCCAGTGAGGCGTGAGGATCGGTGACGTTTTCCGGCACCGCCATCAGGTTCGCTACCTTACCGGCAATCATCGCGGCGCCAGCGGTGGTGAGGAACCAGGAGCCCATAATGAAGCCCATCAGACGTTGCGGCACCAGCTGCGCCACCATCGCCAGGCCGAGACCGGAGATCATCAGCTCACCGATACTCTGCAGCGCGTAGCTCAGAATCAGCCAGTTTACCGAAACGATACCCGCCTGGTTTGCGAATTTCGCGCCAAACGGCAGCACCAGGAACGCTGCAGAGCACAGCACCATGCCAATGGCAAACTTGTGCGGCATCGGTAGCTTATCGCCAAGCTTGTTATAGACTGCCGCCAGAATCGGGCTGGCCACCATGATCCAGAATGGATTGAGCGCCTGGAACTGTTCCGGCTCAAAGGTGATACCGAGAATCGCGTGCTCGACGTTACGGATGGCGAAGAAGTTCAGCGAGGTTGGCATCTGCATATACAGCACGAAGAACACAATAGCTTCGACCATCAGCAGGAATGCAACGATCATTTTGCGGCGTGCCGCACCGTGCAGCGCAAAGGCTTCTTTGGCAAACACCAGCACGATACCGATCGCGATCACGCCCAGCGTCATGCGGGCAATGCTCTGATGATGCAGCAGCCAGGTGGCCAGCGCGATCAGCGCAACCACGCCGACAAGGGTCATCAGCAGCTTACCGACCTGCAGCGGCGCAAAGTCTGGTTTGGAGCCGTAATTCTTCACCAGGCGCTGGCAGAACAGGAAGTTCAGCAGGGTGATCACCAGGCCCACCACCGACAGCGAAAACGCCGCGCCCCAGCCATATTTGGCCGCCAGCCACGGAGTCAGCATCATCGAGAACAGCGAACCGATGTTGATCGACATGTAGAACATGGTGAAGGCACCGTCGATGCGCGGATCGTCTTTCTCGTAGCAGGTCGACAGCAGTGAAGAAGGGTTAGCCTTGAACAGCCCGCTACCCACGGCGATGGTCGCCATGCCGACATACACCATGGTGGTGTCATGACCGGAGAAGGCAATCATCGCATAGCCCAGCGCCAGCACAATGACGCCGAGAATAATCACGCGTTTGGTGCCGAGCACTTTGTCGCCCAGCCAGCCGCCAATGGCAACCAGGCCGTAAACCAGTGCGCTGAACGAAGTGAACAGGGTGATGGAGTCCGCTTCGGACATCCCCAGCTGTTTCACCAGATAGACCGCCATGATGGCTTGCAGACCGTAGTAGCCAAAACGCTCCCACAGTTCGATGGAGAAGATCAAATAGAACGCTTTCGGCTGACGGAAGGCGTTAAGGCTTACCGCCTCATCAGTGTGTTTGTTTGCAGTTGACACGTATACCTCAGTTTATACATCGCCTGTTTTACAACAGGAATTAAGTCTGCGTCGGGCTGGGTAATCCCGCGCAACATTGTTATTAGAAAGGAAAAACGGCGCCTAATTTGGCTGAATCAGGCCAACAGGGCAAGCATTTTCTGCACGCTGAAATACTTGTTACAGGCAGGGTTATAACCAGGATAATAACTTGTAAATCAGTGTTAAATATCACTGTGTGACATTATAGCAGGATAATTGTTCTTGTTGCAGATCGGTTGATGGATTTTCCTGAGATAAACTGCTTTTCCTGCTCCGGGCAGGACATAATATTATCCAGCCCATTCAGATGGATGAATCCCCTGATTTTTGCCGAAGAAGTAAGCGCAATTGTCTGATTGTTGAGCACAATACGCGGCTGACAGTTCGCCGCAGGCTAATTTGTTGATCCTGCGCACAAAATTATCAATTAATTAGAAATGTAAAAAAAGAAAACGATTGCTGCTCTCCCGTTTGCCGACAATTTCACCACTTAATCGCGGCTTTCATTGTATAAGCTCTGCAATGCCCCCGGCGGCAGTGACCTGTTGCGCCAGGCAGGGGGAGGAGGGATAGCCGATCACCAGCCCTTAGACAGCCTGAAGAAATTGCTGTAACCTCGTTTTTTCCCTGCAAGGAACTCATCATGAAGCTGTCCGTTCGTGTCGCTCTCGTGGGCGATTACCGTGCCAGTGCTGTCGCGCACCAGGCTATTCCTCCCGCTGTTCAGCTTGCCGCAACCTCTCTCTCACTTAACGTAACCGCCGACTGGATCGCGACGCCGGAAATCGATCTGTCGCGTCTGCACGACTATGATGCCGTCTGGGTGGTGCCTGGCAGTCCCTTCCTGAATGATGCCGGCGTGTTTGACGTCATTCGCTGGGCGCGCGAAAGCGGTAAACCCTTTTTAGGCTCGTGCGCCGGCTTTCAGTATGCGGTGGTGGAGTACGCGCGCAACGTGCTGGGCTGGGAGGATGCTGGTCATGCCGAGACCGACCCTGACGCGCGCTGGGTGATTGCGCCACTGGCCTGCTCGCTGGTCGAGCAGCGCGGTGAGGTCACGTTTGAGCCGGGTTCGCGTATTGCTCAGGCCTACGGCGCGCTGCAGAGTAACGAAGGCTATCACTGCAACTTTGGCGTTAACGCTGAGTTCAGCGAGGCGCTGGCCACGCGCAATCTGCGTATTACCTCA
Source organism: Pantoea dispersa (assembly GCF_019890955.1). Classification (NCBI taxonomy): domain Bacteria; kingdom Pseudomonadati; phylum Pseudomonadota; class Gammaproteobacteria; order Enterobacterales; family Erwiniaceae; genus Pantoea; species Pantoea dispersa. Next base: position 2,214,517 of record NZ_CP082346.1, on the reverse strand, counting down.
TGGGATCTGGAGGGGGATGTGCGCGGGGTAGAGCTGACCGATCATCCGTTCTTTGTCGCCACGCTGTTCCAGTCTGAACGCGCCGCGTTACAAAACCGGCTGTCACCGCTGGTCGTGGCGTGGCTGCAGGCGGCGCATTAACGGTTAATAAGCGGTCTACGGCGCGCAGGGTCGCGCCGTTACCGATCAGTCGGTCTTTTCCGTGAACTCACACAAATCTTCAATCAGGCAGGAGCCGCAGCGCGGTTTACGCGCCACGCAGGTGTAGCGACCGTGCAGAATCAGCCAGTGATGGCAGTCAACCTTAAAGTCGGCCGGCACCACCTTGAGCAGCTTCTGTTCTACTTCCTCAACGTTTTTACCCGGCGCAAAGCGGGTGCGATTGCTGACGCGGAAAATGTGGGTATCCACGGCAATGGTGGGCCAGCCAAAGGCGGTATTGAGCACCACGTTGGCGGTTTTGCGCCCGACGCCGGGCAGGGCTTCCAGTGCCGCGCGGTCTTCCGGCACCACACCGCCGTGCTGCTCCAGCAGGATGCGGCAGGTTTTGATGACGTTTTCCGCTTTGCTGTTAAACAGGCCAATGGTCTTGATGTACTCTTTAACGCCTTCCACGCCGAGCGCCAGCATTGCCGCTGGCGTATTGGCCACCGGATAGAGTCGGGCGGTGGCTTTATTGACGCTGACATCGGTTGCCTGTGCCGACAACAGCACAGCGATCAGCAGCTCAAACGGTGAGCTGAAATTCAGTTCGGTGGTCGGATGGGGATTGGCGTCACGCAGTCGCGTGAGGATCTGCAGGCGTTTATCCTTATTCACACAGCCTTCCCGGTTTCGCCCTGCGGCGCGGCGGCAGCAGCGTCCAGCTGACGTGCGGCGCGCTGCTTCATTTTCTGATCGATCAGGTATTTGCCGGCCAGCAGCATACCGAGGCCGATAAATGCACCCGGCGGCAGCATCGCCAGCAGCATCGGTGAATCAAAATGCACCACTTCAATGCGCAGCGCTTTAGCCCACGGCCCCAGCAGCTGGTCAGCGCCATTGAACAGCGTGCCGTTACCAATCAGTTCACGAATCGAACCCAGCGTCACCATTGCGCAGGTAGCGCCCATACCGATGGCAAAGCCATCCAGCGCGGAGAGGGGAATACTGCTTTTCGATGCCACCGCTTCCGCACGTCCCACCACAATGCAGTTGGTGACGATCAGCGGGATAAAGATGCCCAGCGACTGATACAGGCCATAGGCATAGGCGTTGATCAGCATCTGCACGCAGCTCACCACCGAGGCGATGATCATCACGTAGATCGGAATACGAATTTCACCCGGCACCCAGCGGCGCGAAGCGGAAATCGCACTGTTGGTGATGGTCAGTACCAGCGTGGTCGCCAGTCCAAGGCCCAGTGCGTTAGTGGCGGTTGAGGTCACCGCCAGCAGCGGACAGAGCCCCAGCAGCTGCACCAGCGCCGAGTTGTTCTTCCACAATCCGCCAATCAGTAAATTTTTCGCTTCACTCATGGTGCATCTCCACATTCAGGCAGCGAAGCGAGCTTCGCTGGCAGCGTTTCAATCAGCAGCGCCGTGCGTTTGGTGGCGTTGACCACCGCGCGCGGCGTAATGGTCGCGCCGGTAAACTGGTCAAATTCGCCACCGTCTTTTTTCACGGCAAAGGCTTTATCGTCGGCACCGTGCACCACTTTGCCGTTAAAACTGTTGATCCAGTCGGAAATTCGCAGCTCGATTTTATCACCCAGACCCGGCGTCTCATGATGTTCAATTACGCGTACGCCCAGCACTTTGCCGTGAAAATCGGCGCCGACCAGCATCTGTATCGCGCCAGAATAGCCGTCAGGGGCGGTGGTCTCAAGTGCGGCGGCCACCGGTTGATCCCCTTTGCGCGCCACATACAGATGATGCGGTTTGTCGTTGCCGAGCGCGCGGGCATCGGTCACCAGCAGACACTCCTGCTGAATATTGTTGTCGTACAAATCGGTGGGCACCACCTGGTCGAGCAGGTTTTTCTGCTGCAGCGCAGTCTGGTGATCGACCGTCGGTTTGGTGACGTAGTTGACCACCGCCGTCACGCCGGTGGTGATCACGGCAAACATGCCCAGCGTGAACGCGTTTTTACGAATGGTTTCGATCATCATCAATCCCTGCGATGTCCATACACGCGCGGCTGCGTGTAGTAGTCAATCAGCGGCACGCAGATGTTGGCGAGCAGCACCGCAAAGGCGACGCCATCCGGATAGCCACCGAAGCTGCGAATCAGCCACACCAGCAGGCCAATCAGCGCACCGTAAATCAGCCGGCCACGGTTGGTGGTAGAAGCGGTGACCGGATCGGTGGCAATAAAGAAGGCACCGAGCATGGTCGCCCCGGAGAACAGATGCACCAGCGGCGAGTTCAGCGACTGCGGCGCGAACAGCCAGCCGAGCGTGGCGCACAGCGCCAGCGACAGCAGGAAGCTGAACGGGATATGCCAGCGAATGGCGTTATTCGCCAGCAGCAGCATGCCGCCGAGCAGATAGCCGAGATTGACCCACTGCCAGCCGAGGCCGGCCAGTACGCCGCCGTAAATCGGCTGGGCCAGCAGCTGTTCGGCGCTGTGTCCGGCGCGCAGGCCGGTTTTAAAGGTATCCAGCGGCGTGGCCTGGCTCACGCCATCCACACCCAGCTGTAGCTGCTGCATTGTGTCACCGGCCAGCGTGTGGCCGGTAAAAATCATACTGAGTGAGTCCATCAGGCCAGGTTTAATGGCCTGCAGCACATCCGGCGGCAGCCAGCTGGTCATCTGCACCGGGAAGGAGATCAGCAGTACCACATAACCGACCATCGCCGGATTGAACGGGTTCTGGCCAAGGCCGCCGTACAGTTGCTTGGCGATAACCACGGCAAATACGGTACCGAGCACCACCAGCCACCACGGCGCCAGCGGCGGCAGGCTGATTCCCAGCAGCAGCGCCGTGAGCAGGGCTGAGTTATCCGCCAGCGTCGGCACCACCGGTGCGCGGCGCAGGCGCAGAATCGCGCCTTCAGTGATCCATGCGGTAGCGACCGCCAGCAGCACCTGAATCAGGAAACCGATGCCGAAGAAATACCACTGTGCCGCCATGCCGGGCAGCGCGGCCAGTACCACCAGCAGCATGATGTTGCCGGTGCTGCGGCGGTTATGGGTATAAGGCGAACTTGCAATACGAAAAGCCATTTAGTCCTCAGTCGTCGAAGGCTGCTGCTGCGCTTTACGCGCTTTGGCACGGGCGACCGCTGCGGCAATCGCCGCTTTGCGTGGGTCGGCGGAGTCAGGAGAGGCAGCAGCCTCCACTTCAGGGGATGCGGCGGGCGCGTCGGCTGTCTGCTGCGCTGCGGCCGCGGCTTTCTTCGCTTTGGCGCGCGCAATAGCGGCTTCGACTGCCGCTTTGCGCGGATCGACCTCAGCTGCTGGCGCTTCGGCTGCCGGCTCAGCATCGGCCGGAGTCTGCGCTGCCGCAGCTTTCTTCGCTTTAGCACGCGCAATAGCGGCTTCGACTGCGGCTTTGCGCGGATCGACTTCAGCCGCTGGCGTTTCCGCTGCCGGCTCAGCGTCGGCCGGAGTCTGTGCGGCCGCGGCTTTCTTCGCTTTGGCGCGCGCAATAGCGGCTTCGACTGCGGCTTTGCGCGGATCGACCTCAGCCGCTGGCGTTTCCGCTGCCGGCTCAGCGTCGGCCGGCGTCTGCGCCGCCGCAGCTTTCTTCGCTTTGGCACGCGCAATAGCCGCTTCAACCGCCGCTTTGCGCGGATCGCTATCTGCGGTCGTGGTGTCAGCGGCTGGCTGTGCCGGCGCGGCCACTTTTTTCGCTTTGGCACGCGCAATGGCGGCTTCCACGGCGGCCTTGCGCGGGTCAATGGCCTGGCGGCTTAGCGGTTCGGTTTCAGCCTGCTTCTCGGCCTGCTGCGCCAGCGCCTGGGCATGGCGCGCTTCACGTTCGGCGGCTTCCTGTTCCGGCGTTTTGGCCTGACGCGCTTTCACGCGCCCGATTGCCGCTTCCAGCTCGGCTTTATCGCTGCGCGCAACCCGCTGTTTGGCCTGCTCGTGGCGCGCTTCCCGCGCCAGTTTTTCCCGCTCAAGGCGTGCCTGACGCGCTTCAAAGCGTGCTTTGGCTTCGGCGGTGCGTTTGGCCTCCAGATCGATGGCGCGCAGTTCGGCTTTTTCCTGACGATAATACTGCACCAGCGGAATATTGCTGGGACAGACATACGCACAGGCACCGCACTCAATGCAGTCATCAATGTGATGGGCGCGCGCTTTGTCATGATCGCCACCCTGGCTGTACCAGTACAGCTGCTGCGGCAGCAGTTTTGCCGGGCAGGCGTCAGCGCAGGCGCTGCAGCGGATGCAGGACTGTTCTTCCTGCGGTTGCCCCATCTCGCTGGCCGACGGTGCCAGAATACAGTTGGTGATCTTCACCACCGGCACGTTGAGGGACGGCAGGGTAAAGCCCATCAGCGGCCCGCCCATGATCACCATCTGGCGCGCACCCGGCGTGAAACCGACCTGTTGCAACAGATGGCTTACCGGGGTACCGAGACGACCCCAGACATTACGCGGCCGGGCAATGGCCTCGCCGGTCAGCGTCACCACGCGCTCCGTAATCGGTTCGCCATCGATAATGGCGCGCTTCACCGCCCAGGCGGTGCCGACGTTCTGCATCAGCACGCCAATGTCTGTGGAGCGTCCGCCGTGCGGCACTTCCCGCCCGGTGAGAATTTTGGTCAGCTGTTTGGCACCGCCGGAAGGGTATTTGGTTGGGATCACCCGCAGCTGCAGCTCGCGGTCACCGGCCAGCGCCTGTTTCAGCGCGGCAATCGCCTCCGGCTTATTGTCTTCAATGCCAATCAGCACGCGCTCCGCCTGCAGCACCCAGGCGAGGATGCGGCAGCCCTCCAGCACTTCCGCCGCACAATCCTGCATCAGGCGATCGTCCGCCGTGATGTAAGGTTCGCACTCGGCGGCGTTGATGATCAGCGTGTTGACGCCGCGCAGTCCGCCACGCAGTTTGGTGGCGGTCGGGAAGCCCGCGCCGCCGAGGCCTGCAATACCGGCTTCGTGGATGCGTTTCACTACCGCGTCCCGACCCAGCGCGCGATAGTCCGGCTGCGGATCGAGCGGCATCCAGCGGTCTTCGCCATCGGCGCGCAGGAAAACGCACAGCTCGGACAGGCCGGAAGGGTGCGCCGTCATGTGTGGCGCGATGGCTTCAATGGTGCCGGAAGTGGGCGCGTGCACCGGCAGCATCCGGCCGCTGCCAAAGGTCAGCGGCTGGCCGCGCAGTACCTTATCGCCCGGCGCCACACAGATTTCGCCTTCGTGGCCGATATGCTGTTTCAACGGAATAATGAACTGTTCAGGCAGCGGGAGCTGGCTGAGCGGCGTGCCGCTGGACTGGGTTTTCATTTCCGGCGGGTGAATCCCGCCTTCGAAATCCCACAGCTTCTCTTTGCGCAGCAGCGATAACAGATTAAGCATGATGTTCTACCGGGATCACCCGTACAGGTATGGTGTCGAGATCCCACTTCCAGTTGGCCGTGGTGGTGGCAACCGGGCGCATCTCAATACAGTCGGTGGGACAGGGCGCGACGCACAGGTCGCAGCCGGTGCAGACATCGCTCAGCACGGTGTGCATGGCGCGCGTCGCACCGACGATGGCGTCAACCGGGCAGGCCTGAATACATTTGGTGCAGCCAATGCAGTTGGCTTCGTCAATCCACGCCACGGTGCGAACCGGCGTCAGCACCTCCGCGCCGCCGTCCAGCGGCTGCGGTTCAACGTTGAGCAGTTCGGCCAGCTTCAGCATGGTCTGTTCGCCGCCCGGCGCACATTTATTAATGGCTTCACCGTTATTGCCCACCGCATCGGCGTACGGACGGCAGCCGGGATAGCCACACTGGCCGCACTGGCTCTGCGGCAGAATCGCATCGATCTGCTCAACAATCGGGTCTTCTTCAACTTCAAAGCGGCGCGAGGCGTAGCCCAGCAGGGCACCAAACACCAGTGCCAGCGCCGCCAGAACAGCAATAGCAATCCAAATCGCGGTCATATCAGAATTTCACCAGACCGGTAAAGCCCATGAACGCCAGCGCCATCAGGCCGGCGGTGATCAGGGCAATGGAGTTTCCTTTGAACGGTGCCGGCACGTTGGCCAGCACCAGACGTTCACGCATGCCAGCGAACAGCACCATCACCAGCGAAAAGCCGAGTGACGCACTGAAGCCGTACAGCGCCGCCTGCAGGAACGTGTGGTTGAGGTTGACGCTCAGCAGCGGCACGCCCAGCACTGCGCAGTTGGTGGTGATCAGCGGCAAAAAGATACCGAGCAGGCGATACAGCGACGGGCTGGTTTTACGCACCACCATTTCGGTGAACTGCACTACTACCGCAATCACCAGGATATAGGCCATGGTACGCAGGTACACCAGATCGAGCGGCAGCAGAATCAGGTGATTCACCAGCCAGGCGCAAATCGACGCCAGCGTAATGACGAACGTGGTGGCAAGTCCCATGCCAATGGCCGTTTCCAGTTTTTTTGACACGCCCATAAAAGGGCAAAGGCCGAGGAATTTGACCAACACGAAGTTGTTCACCAGCACTGTGCCAATAAAGAGCAGTAAGTAATCGGTCATTTTTTAACCTGGGAAGCCGAAAGGCGTTTATTATCCGGAATTGAGAGGTGCATCTCAACCTTTGCGCGATTCGTGCGCTGGCTGAGAGCACTCAGAATTAAATTCCTGACGAAAAGAGCGTCATCAGGGCTGAATAAAGGTCTGTTTGACCCGCTGTGAGCGTTTGAAGTAGGGCACAAAGACCGCCGCCGAGAGCAGGGCCAGCAGCAATGTCTGGATCGCTTTCCCATCGGCTACCGGCGTAAAAGCGAAGGTTTTCAGCGCCAGCAATACGGTCATCAGCAGCCAGAGAATGTAGTGGCGAGGCAGACGACGCGAGCGCTGACAAAAGATCCAGCACACCCAGATGCTGTACAGCCACACCGCGGCGGCGGTGAGTAAGGACACCAGCCACTGCGTCATTAAAATACTGGCGTGAGAAAACAGCGTGGTGCGCAGTTCCGTGTCAAACAGCGGCCGCAGATAGAGCGCCACCACCAGCGCGCTGGTCAGCATCGTCATAATCAGCCAGGCCAGCGGCAGCAGCAGCCAGCCGGCAATACGCGGCGGGTTTACCGATTCGGACATGTTGTTCATCCTGATGTAAGAAAAAAGACGAGGCAGAGCGTACCATGTCCAAACGGGTCACGCCCGATTCGGACAGCGCACCAGGGGCAGAAACAGAGATAAGCGCGCTTTACACCACGTAGCGCCAGACGGATTTCGGCACACAGCCGAGGTCATACAGACGGCCACCTGAGGCGAGTTCAGCACGGCGGTGATCGGCGGCGCGGTACATATTGATGATCTCGTTATCATCAGTGAGCGAATAATTGAGGTGATCGTAGAGTTTTTCCAGACTCTCAAGATTATTCACTTTACGAAATTTCAGCAGGTAATCGAGCGCAGTCATGATTGCCATAAAAGATAGAGAACGGGGAAGTGCTCAAGTATAGGGAGCACGCGGCCAGAGTCCAGACACCGCGGTTAAAAAAATTCAAAATTCAGACAACGTGCGCTAATTCGCTCATCAAAAGGGACTTTTTTACGCTTTTATCATTTTTAACGCGCATTTTTCTGCGCGTCAGGCGCGTTTTTGGCCCCGTTAACCGGGGGCTGGTGAGAAAATTTAACAGCTGCCTTAAACGGTATTCCAGACGCTATTTTTCGCACTTTTGTTGCGCTTATTTTGAAACGCAGCAGGCGCGAAAAAGCGATTTATCGGTAACGGGTGACGCACAAGGGTGCAGCTGTGATGAAACGTCAAATCGCAAGTGTGCGAATTATCACAAAACAGAACATTGCCTGCCGCCCGCATGAATAACCATTCTTTACGCGTCCGTTGTAATCGTTTCCAGTGCCTGCGGTCATAACCGCTTCTGTTTATTACAGTTATTTAACCTCCGCTGACATAAAGTACAGGCGTTTTGTCCATAAGCTGAGTCAGCTGTCTGACACGCTGATACGCGTAACCCCTTTAATTCATTCTGTTTTGTGAGGTGTGTCGCGCTTGTTTTAGCGCAATTGCGCCAGGCTTGAAGCGCGTTTGTACCCCTACAGCACACTCCCTTCAGAGGAATGAAAATTATGTGGAAACGTTTACTCTTGACCACCATGGTCAGCGCCGCACTCAGCACATCGGTTCTGGCTGCCGACATGACGGTGGGCTTCTCACAGGTCGGTTCTGAATCCGGCTGGCGTTCGGCCGAAACCAACGTGGCAAAAAGTGAAGCGCAAAAGCGCGGTATCACCCTGAAAATTGCCGATGGTCAGCAGAAGCAGGAGAACCAGATCAAAGCGGTGCGCTCGTTCATCGCTCAGGGCGTTGATGCCATCTTTATCGCGCCAGTGGTACAGACTGGCTGGGAACCGGTGCTGGAAGAGGCCAAAGACGCCAAAATTCCGGTGTTCCTGCTGGACCGCGCCATCGTGGTGAAAGATAAATCGCTGTACATGGCGGTGGTGACGGCCGACAACGTGCTGGAAGGCAAACTGATTGGTGACTGGCTGGTGAAAACCGTCGGTGACAAGCAGTGTAACGTGGTGGAACTGCAGGGTACCGTTGGTGCCAGCGTAGCGATCGACCGTAAGAAAGGCTTTGCCGAAGCCATCGCCGGCCACAACAACATCAAAGTGATTCGCTCGCAGTCCGGTGACTTTACCCGCAGTAAGGGTAAAGAGGTGATGGAGAGCTTCATCAAAGCCGAGAACAACGGCAAAAACATCTGCATGGTGTATGCGCATAACGATGACATGGCGATCGGCGCCATCCAGGCAATTAAAGAAGCCGGCCTGAAACCGGGCAAAGATATTCTCACCGGTTCGATTGATGGCGTGCCGGATATCTATAAAGCGATGCTGGCCGGCGAGGCCAACGCCAACGTTGAGCTGACGCCAGACATGGCCGGCCCGGCGTTTGACGCGCTGGAGAAATTCAAAAAAGACGGCACGCTGCCGCCGAAGATTATCAAAACCGAATCAAAACTGTTCTTACCGGCTGACGCTCAGGCGGAGCTGGATAAGAAAAAAGGCATGGGTTACTGATCCCCGCAACCGCCCTTCGGGGCGGTTTTTATGACGTAAGCGAGGCAGAATCTGATGAGCAGCTACGATGAAACACCCCTGCTGAGCCTCAACGGCATCAGCAAAGGCTTTCCCGGCGTCAAAGCGCTGGATAACGTGTCGTTCAGTATCCGCAAGGGCGAAATTATGGCGCTGCTGGGTGAGAACGGCGCGGGGAAATCGACCCTGATTAAAGTGCTGACCGGCGTCTACACGCGGGATGCCGGCACCATTACCCTCAACGGCGCGGTGATTGCGCCGCACAGTACCGCCGATGCGCAGCAGATGGGCATTGGCACCGTTTATCAGGAAGTGAATCTGCTGCCGAATATGTCGGTGGCGGATAACCTCTACATTGGCCGCGAGCCGCGCCGCTTCGGCATGATCGATCGCAAGCGCATGGTGCGCGACGCCGATGCGCTGATGCGCAACTACGGCTTCGCGCTGGATGTGACGCGTCCGCTCGGCCACTACTCGGTGGCGATGCAGCAGATCATTGCGATCTGCCGCGCAGTCGATCTCTCCGCGCAGGTACTGATTCTGGATGAACCGACTGCCAGCCTCGATGCCAGCGAAGTGGAGATGCTGTTTACCCTGATGGCGCAGCTGAAAGCCAAAGGCATGAGCCTGATTTTTGTCACCCACTTTCTCGACCAGGTGTACCGCATTACCGACCGGATTACCGTACTGCGCAACGGCCAGTTTATCGCCACGCGGGACACCGCCTCGCTGCCGCAGATTGAGCTGATTAAGCTGATGCTGGGGCGAGAGCTGCTGGAAACCGCACTGCAGCGCCAGGGCAGCACGTTACGCAGCAATCAGCCGGTGGTGTCGTTTGAGGATTACGGCAAGAAAGGCACCATTGAACCGTTTAGCCTGCAGGTACGGCCGGGCGAAGTGGTGGGGCTGGCCGGGCTGCTCGGCTCCGGGCGCACCGAGACCGCCGAGGTGCTGTTTGGCATCCGCCGCGCCGATCGCGGTACCGCCACCATCAAAGGCAAAGTGCAGCACATCCGCACGCCGGCCAAAGCCTCGCGTCTCGGCATGGGCTTCTGCCCGGAAGATCGTAAAACTGACGGCATCATCGGCGCGGCCTCGGTGCGGGAAAACATCATTCTGGCGCTGCAGGCGCAGCGTGGCTGGCTGCGGCCGATCAAACGCCGTGAGCAGCAGGCGATAGCCGAGCGTTTTATCAAGAGCCTGGGTATTCGCACGCCGCACGCCGACCAGCCGGTGGAGTTGCTGTCGGGTGGCAACCAGCAGAAGGTGCTGCTGTCACGCTGGCTGGTGACTAAACCACAGTTTCTGATTCTGGATGAGCCGACGCGCGGTATCGACGTGGGCGCCCACGCCGAGATCATTCGGCTGATTGAATCCCTGTGCGCCGACGGACTGGCGCTGCTGGTCATCTCCTCTGAACTGGAAGAGCTGGTGGGCTATGCCGATCGCGTGCTGATCATGCGCGATCTGAAGCAGGTCGCCGAAATTCCGCTGGAGCAGCTGTCGGTGGCGTCGATCGTCAACGCCATCGCGGACGGAGGAGCACAACATGCTTGAATCGCCTATGACACACGAAAAACCGGAACGGCGGAAGCCGAAGCTGCCGCCGGGCATGCCGCAGATCGTCGCGCTGATTCTGGTGCTGCTGATCGACAGCCTGGTGGCGAATAACTTTTTTGCTATTCACATTCAGGATGGCCGGCTGTTCGGCAGCCCGATTGATATTCTCAACCGCGCCGCACCGGTGGCGTTGCTGGCGATTGGTATGACGCTGGTGATCGCCACCGGCGGGATCGATCTGTCGGTGGGCGCGGTAATGGCGATTGCCGGCGCGACGGCGGCGACGCTGACGGTGGCGGGGCACAGCCTGAGTTTTATTATTCTGGCCACGCTCGGTACCGGGCTGCTGTGCGGCCTGTGGAACGGCGTGCTGGTAGCGCTGCTGAAGATTCAGCCGTTTGTCGCCACGCTGATTCTGATGGTGGCCGGGCGCGGCATCGCGCAGCTGATCACCCAGGGACAGATCGTCACCTTCAACAGTGACAGCCTCGCGTGGTTTGGCAGCGGTTCGCTGTGGCTGATGCCGGTACCGGTGTGGATTACCCTGCTGGTGGCGGTAGCGGTATGGCTGCTGACGCGCAAAACCGCGCTTGGCCTGTTCATCGAAGCGGTAGGCATCAACCTGCGCGCGGCGCGCAATGCCGGGGTGACCGGCTGGCTGGTGGTGATGTCCACCTACGCCATCAGCGGCGTGTGTGCGGCGGTAGCCGGGCTGATTGTCGCCGCTGATATTCGCGGTGCCGATGCCAACAATGCCGGGTTGTGGCTGGAGCTGGACGCCATTCTGGCGGTGGTGATTGGTGGCGCCTCGCTGATGGGCGGGCGTTTTAACCTGGTGCTGTCGCTGGTTGGTGCGCTGATTATCCAGTCAATGAATACCGGCATCCTGCTGTCAGGTTTTCCGCCGGAGCTGAACCAGGTGGTGAAAGCGGTAGTGGTGATGTGCGTACTGCTGCTGCAGTCGCCGCGCTTTATCGCCATGCTGAAGGGGAGACGTAAACCATGATCAAGCGTCATTTACCGTTAATGATTACCCTGCTGGTGTTTGTCGCAGGCTACCTGTTCTGCCTCAGCCAGTTCCCCGGCTTTGCCTCAACGCGGGTTATTTGCAACATCCTCACGGATAATGCGTTTCTCGGCATCATCGCCGTCGGTATGACGTTTGTGATTTTGTCCGGCGGCATCGATCTGTCCGTTGGCGCGGTGATCGCCTTCACCGGCGTGTTCCTGGCGCGCATCATCGGCGACTACCATGTCGATCCGCTGCTGGCCTTTGCGCTGATTCTGGCGGCAGGCGCGCTGTTTGGTGCCATGATGGGCTGGCTGATTGATGCATTAAAAATCCCGGCCTTTATCATCACGCTCGCCGGGATGTTTTTCCTGCGCGGCTGCAGCTATCTGGTGTCGGAGAACTCGATTCCTATCGATCATCCGCTGTATACCACGCTGTCGAGCCTGGCGTGGAAAATTCCGGGCGGCGGACGTCTCAGCCTGCTGGCGGTGATTATGCTGGTGGTGGTGGCGGGGGGCATTCTGCTGGCGCACCGTACGCGCTTCGGTAATCAGGTGTACGCCATTGGCGGCAATCTGACGTCGGCTCAGCTGATGGGCGTGTCAACGCGTGCCACCACGATTAAGATTTATATGCTGTCGACCACGCTGGCGACGCTGGCAGGCATCGTATTTTCCATTTACACCTCGGCCGGCTACGCGCTGGCCGGGCTGGGCGTCGAGCTGGATGCCATTGCTTCGGTGGTGATTGGCGGCACGCTGCTGTCGGGTGGCGTCGGTACGGTGCTGGGCACGCTCTTTGGGGTGCTGATTCAGGGGTTGATTCAGACATGGATTAACTTCGACGGCACGCTGAGTTCGTGGTGGACCAAAATCGCCATCGGTATTCTGCTGTTTGCCTTCATTGCGCTGCAGCGTCTGCTGACGGTGATGTGGGACCGCCAGCAGAACGCGCCGGTTAAGCGTTTAACGTCTTAGTCGTGATCGCATGTGTGTTAAGAGGTGCGCAAACTGGCGCACCTTTTTTATGCCCTGTTTCGTGGATGTTTAGTGGGGTTGCTGTTAATTGAGTGCCCGGCCCCATCAAGGCCAGCCCGATCGCAAAGAAACCCCGCATCCATGCCGATCGGCCGCGCCATCCCTGGCGCGGACGCTTTGCTATTCGGGCTGGCCTTGATGGGGCAAGTGAGACTGCCATTGCTGTCGTCAGTATGACGCTTGATGGTCGATGCAAATTCGTCTCCGGTAAAAGCGCAACGAACCTGCATTAAGGAAACCAGGGCGACCGGGGCGACAGGGAGGTATTCACGCCGGCTTTACGTAACGCCTGCCGTTGTTGACTGGACCGCACGTTTTAAGCCATAAAAAAAGCCGCGATACACTCGCGGCTTACTTCAACATTTCAGGCAATTAACGTTTCAGGCGGTAGTACGCGTCGTTCCAGCGCAGCGCATCTTTGAAGGCCGGCAGGCGCGTCTCGTCATCAATCACTAGCACTTCAATGCCGTGCAGTTCGCCGTACAGGTACATATCCTCAACGTCCAGCGCCTGGCTGAACACCGTATGGTGTGCGCCGCCCGCCAGGATCCACGCTTCAGAAGCGGTGGCCAGCGACGGCTGTGCGCGCCACAGCGCGCGTGCCACCGGCAGCTTCGGCAGCGCCTGCGGCTGTTCAATGGTATCGACCACGTTGACCAGCAGACGGAAGCGGTCGCCCATGTCGATGACGCTGGCGTTCACCGCGCGACCCGCCGGCGTCGAGAAAATCAGACGCGCCGGATCGGCTTTACCGCCAATGCCGAGGAACTGCACATCAATCAGCGGCTTCTCCTCTTTGGCGATCGACGGGCACACTTCCAGCATGTGCGAGCCCAGTACCAGCTCGTTGCCCGGCGCGAAGTGGTAGGTGTAATCCTCCATAAACGAGGTGCCGCCGGCGCGCGTGCCGGCCTGTACTTTCAGGATGTGCAGCAGCGCGGCGGTTTTCCAGTCGCCTTCACCGGCGAAACCGTAGCCCTGAGCCATCAGGCGCTGAACCGCCAGACCGGGCAGCTGGGTCATACCGTGCAGCGTCTGGAAATTGGTGGTAAAGGCTTTACAGCCTTCGCTATCGAGGAAGCGCTTCAGGCCCAGCTCAATGCGTGCGGCATCCAGCACATTCTGCCGCTTGTCGCCGTTTACATACGCCGCTGCGCTGAACAGATACTGGCTCTCGTATTCGTCGACCAGCGCGTTGACATCACCGTCGCTGACGCTGTTCACCACCTCAACCAGATCGCCGACGCCCCAGCCGTTAACCGCATAGCCAAACTGAATCTGCGCTGCCACTTTATCGCCTTCGGTGACCGCCACTTCGCGCATATTGTCACCGAAGCGCGCCACTTTCAGCTGCTGGCTGGCCTGCTTCGCCAGGGCGGCATTGATCCAGCGCGCAATACGCTGCTGGCTGGTTTTATCCTGCCAGTGACCGGTCACTACGCTGTGCTGCAGACCCATGCGCGCGCCAATGAAGCCGAACTCACGGCCGCCGTGCGCGGTCTGGTTCAGGTTCATGAAGTCCATGTCCATGCTGTCCCACGGAATTTCCGCATTGAACTGGGTATGAAACTGCAGCAGCGGTTTATGCAAAATACTCAGTCCGCCAATCCACATTTTTGCCGGCGAAAAGGTGTGCAGCCAGGTAATGATACCGACGCACTGACTGTCGTGATTGGCCTCGCGGCACAGCGCAAGCGCTTCATCCGGTGATTTCACCAGCGGCTTCAGCTCAAGCGGCACCGGCAGCGTACCGGCCTGGTTGAGGCCGTTCATCACCTGGCGCGCATGCTGCTCAACCTGGCGCAGGGTTTCCGCTCCGTAGAGATGCTGTGTACCAATCACAAACCAGACTTTCTGTTCCATTCATCGCTCCTTTACTTAGCGGATGCGGCGCGCGCGGCGTACTGCGGTTCAGCCGCCTGGCACCAGTGTTGATAACGTTGATAAAGCTGCTGATAAGTCGCCACGCGCGCGCTGTCCGGCTGCAGGGTGACGGCAATCGGACTGGCCATCACCTGCTGCGCCGCCGGCACATCGGGGTAAACGCCGGCGGCAACGGCGGCAAAAATCGCCGCGCCCAGCGCACAGCACTCATCGGAAGCGACAATGTCCAGCGGCCGGTTCATCACATCGCAGCAGGCCTGCATGATGGCAGGGGATTTGCGCGCAATGCCGCCGAGCGTCAGGATGTTCTGCACCGGAATCTGCTGCTGCTCGAAGCACTCCATGATGGCGCGTGCGCCAAAGGCGGTGGCGGCAATCAGGCCGCCGAACAGCGCCGGCGCATCGGTGCCGAGGTTGAGGTCGGTAATCACGCCTTTCAGGCGCTGGTTGGCGTCCGGCGTGCGGCGACCGTTAAACCAGTCCAGCACCACCGGCAGGTGATCGAGTTGCGGATTTGCCGCCCAGGCGTCGGTCAGCTGGCGGATCAGATCCTGCTGCAGCGCGGCCAGCTGCGGCTGTAATTCAGGATGGCGCTGCGCCGCCTGCTGTAGTGGCCAGCCGAGCAGGCGACTGAACCAGGCATAGATGTCGCCGAACGCCGATTGTCCGGCTTCACAGCCGATGGCGCCCGGCATCACGCTGCCGTCGACCTGACCGCAGATGCCTTTGATCGCGCGATCGCCCACCTGTTCGCTGTCGGCGATCAGGATGTCGCAGGTCGAGGTGCCGATGACTTTCACCAGCGTGTACGGCTGTGCGCCCGCGCCAACCGCGCCCATGTGGCAGTCAAAGGCGCCACCGGACAGCACCACCTGTTCTGACAGGCCAAGACGCTGCGCCCATTCGCCCGACAGCGTGCCGACCGGCACATCGGCGGTAAAGGTATCGCTGAACAGCGGCGAATCGAGCTGTTCCACCAGCATGGGGTCGAGCGCGCGAAAGAACGCCGCCGGCGGTAAACCCTGCCATTCCGGATGCCACAGTGATTTGTGCCCGGCGGCGCAGCGTCCGCGCCGCAGATCGGCCGGTGCGGTGGTACCGCTCAGCAGCGCGGGCACCCAGTCGCACAGTTCTACCCACGACACCGCCGCCTCTCGCACCGCGGCATCGGCACGCGACACGTGCAAAATTTTGGCCCAGAACCATTCGGAGGAGTAAACGCCGCCGATGTAGCGGGTAAAGTCGGTGAACTGGCCGCTGCGGCACAGGCTGTTGATCTCTTCGGCTTCTTCTATGGCGGTGTGATCTTTCCACAGCACAAACATGGCGTTGGGATTGCTGGCGAATTCCGGACGCAGCGCGAGGACGTTGCCGTCGCGATCGATGGGGGCCGGCGTCGAGCCGGTAGAATCGACGCCAATACCCACCACCGCGGCGCGCTGCGCCGGACTTAACGCCTGCACCACGCTGACGATGGCCTGTTCCAGCGCATCAATATAATCCTGAGGATGATGACGAAAGCGGTTGGCGTGGGCATCGCAGAATTCACCCTTAGCCCAGCGCGGATAGTTGACCACCGCCTTTTCCAGCTCTTTACCGCTGTGGCACTCCACGGCCAGCGCCCGTACCGAGTCACTGCCGAAATCCAGCCCAATTGTTATGGCACCCGCGCTCATCGGGATTCTCCTGTGTGAGTTGTCTCGCTCTATCCTGGAATGGGGCGCGGGCGGCGGTTAGTCATCAGCGGCTGAGAATATGCACTTTTCTGTCATCGGCGGGGTTGTGTGATCGACAGCAAAAGTTAATGTCCGGTTAATTTTGCTGAATATATGGAGAATTTAGTCATCGTTTTGGGATGTGATACCGCTCTACATTTTTCCGCGCTTTTCCCGCTACAACTAGCCCAGCGTTTGCACAGCCTTTGTACAACCTTTGAGCTAACGCGCTGATTTTGCGCTGTACCCGAACGTGAAATCTGATTGGTAGCGTTTACACCGATTCGTTGATAACAGCGATAAAACACCATTGTGCCGGAGAGCATCATGCATAAATTCACTAAAGCACTGGCGGCCGCAGGCCTCGCCGCGCTTATGTCACAATCCGCTATCGCCGAGACCATGAAGCTCGGTTTTCTCGTCAAACAGCCGGAGGAACCCTGGTTCCAGACCGAGTGGAAATTCGCCGATAAGGCCGGCAAAGATCTCGGCTTTGAAGTGATCAAAATTGCCGTGCCGGACGGTGAAAAAACCCTGAACGCTATCGATAGCCTGGCGGCGAGCGGCGCCAAAGGCTTTGTCATCTGTACCCCGGATCCTAAGCTGGGCTCAGCCATCGTCGCCAAAGCACGCAGCTATGACCTGAAAGTGATTGCCGTGGATGACCAGTTTGTCACCGCCAAAGGCAAGCCGATGGATACCGTACCGCTGGTGATGATGGCAGCGACCAAAATCGGCGAGCGTCAGGGCCAGGAGCTGTACAAAGAGATGCAGAAACGCGGCTGGGATGTGAAGCAAACCGCCGTCATGGCGATTACCGCTAACGAACTGGATACCGCGCGCCGCCGCACCGGTGGTTCGATGGCCGCGCTGAAAGCCGCCGGCTTCCCGGAGAAGCAGATTTATCAGGTGCCGACCAAATCCAACGATATCCCGGGCGCGTTTGACGCCGGTAACTCGCTGCTGGTGCAGCATCCGGAAGTGAAGCACTGGCTGATTGTCGGCATGAACGACAACACCGTGCTGGGCGGCGTGCGCGCCACCGAAGGCCAGGGCTTCAAGGCACCGGACGTGATCGGTATCGGCATCAACGGCGTGGATGCGGTAAGCGAGCTGTCGAAGGGCGCGCCAACCGGCTTCTACGGTTCCCTGCTGCCAAGCCCGGACGTGCACGGCTACAAGAGCAGCGAAATGCTCTACAACTGGGTGACCAAAGGACAGGAGCCAGCGAAATTCACCGAAGTGACCGACGTGGTGCTGATCACCCGCGACAATTTCAAAACCGAGCTGGCGAAGAAAGGGCTGATGTAAGTCGGTTTTAAGCCGTCCTCAATGTGATGTTAATTAACAGTCAGCCGGCATAGTTCGTGCTGTAGCAAGGCGGCAGGCACGTTTATCCCCGGGAGCTTACTGAGGTCAGTGACCGGGGTAAATGTGCGCAGCCAACGCCGCTACGGTGCGAAATATAGAGGCTCAGGAGTTCCCATGAACACGGATCCAGCATTTCTGTCATTTCATGGCATCAGCAAAACCTTCCCTGGCGTGAAAGCGCTGCAGGATATCTCTTTTCAGTGCCGCGCCGGGGAAGTGCACGCGCTGATGGGAGAAAACGGCGCGGGCAAATCCACGCTGCTGAAAATCCTCAGCGGCAGCTATCAGCCCAGCGGCGGCGAAATCCGCATCAAAGGCACAGCGAAAAGCTTCAGCAATACCGTTGATGCGCTGGATGCCGGCGTGGCGATCATTTACCAGGAGCTGCATCTGGTACCGGAAATGAGCGTGGCGGAGAACATCTATCTTGGCCAGCTGCCGCACAAGCGCGGGCTGGTTAACCGCAAGCTGCTGCGCTACGAAGCCGGTCTGCAGCTGAAAAATCTTGGCATGGATATCGACCCCGACATGCCGCTGAAATACCTGTCGCTCGGTCAGTGGCAGATGGTCGAAATCGCCAAAGCGCTGGCGCGCAACGCGCGCATCATCGCCTTTGATGAGCCGACCAGTTCGCTGTCGGCGCGCGAAATTGAGCATCTGTTCCGCGTGATTCGCCAGCTGCGTGAGCAGGGCCGGGTGGTGCTGTACGTGTCGCATCGCATGGAAGAAATTTTCGCGCTGAGCGATGCCATTACGGTGTTTAAGGATGGGCGCTACGTGCGCACCTTCACGGATATGGCCAATACCCACCATGACGATCTGGTGGAGGCGATGGTCGGACGCAACCTCGGAGATATCTATGGCTACGCGCCACGTGAGCTGGGCCCCGTGCGTCTGCAGCTGGACCAGGTGGAAGCGAAAGGCGTGCGGATGCCGATATCGCTGACGGTGCGCGCCGGAGAAATTGTCGGTCTGTTTGGACTGGTCGGTGCCGGCCGCAGCGAACTGATGAAAGGGCTGTTTGGTGCCACCCGGCTGCGCGCAGGCACGGTCACGCTGGACGGTAAGCAGCTCAACATCCGCGAACCGATTGATGCCATCCGCGCCGGCATCATGCTGTGCCCGGAAGATCGCAAAGCCGAAGGCATCATCCCGGTGCACTCGGTGCGCGAGAACATCAATATCAGCGCGCGCCGCCACAACCTGAGTGCCGGCTGTCTGATCAAACCGGGCTGGGAAGCGAAAAACGCGGACCACCACATTCGCTCGCTGAACATCAAAACGCCGGGCGCGCATCAGCTGATCATGAATCTGTCCGGTGGCAACCAGCAGAAGGCGATTCTGGGCCGCTGGCTGTCGGAGGAGATGAACGTGATCCTGCTCGACGAACCGACGCGCGGCATTGATGTCGGCGCCAAACATGAAATCTATAACCTGATTTATCAGCTGGCGAACAAAGGGATCGCGGTGCTGTTTGCCTCCAGCGATCTGCCCGAAGTGATGGGACTGGCCGACCGCATCGTGGTGATGCGCGAAGGTGAGATTGCCGGTGAACTGCCCCACGACGCCGCCACGGAGCAGCTGACGCTGAGCCTGGCCATGCCGAAAACCACTCAAGCGGCCGCCGTGGCCTGAGGTAAAGGAGAGTAAAAATGGCTTCATCTACCACGTCCAATACGCCACCGGTGCAGCGCAGTGGCCTGCAGCTCGGGCGCATCTGGGACAACTTCGGCATGCTGGTGGTGTTTGCGCTGCTGTTTATCGTCTGCGCCATCTTCGTGCCTAATTTTGGCACCTTTATCAACATGAAAGGGCTGGGTCTGGCGATGTCGATGTCCGGCATGGTGGCGTGCGGCATGCTGTTCTGCCTCGCCTCCGGCGATTTCGACCTGTCGGTGGCGTCGGTGATTGCCTGCGCTGGCGTCGTCACCGCCGTGGTGATCAACATGACCGAAAGCCTGTGGATCGGCGTCGCCGCCGGCCTGCTGCTCGGTATGGCCACCGGCTTCGTTAACGGCTTCGTGATTGCGCGTCTCAAAATTAACGCGCTGATCACCACGCTGGCGACCATGCAGATTGTGCGCGGCCTGGCCTATATCTTCTCCGACGGTAAAGCGGTGGGGATTGAGGATGAGCGCTTTTTCACCCTCGGCTACGCCAACTGGCTGGGCGTGCCGGCACCGATCTGGCTGACCATCGCCACCATGATCGTGTTCGGTTTCCTGCTGAACAAAACCACCTTTGGCCGCAACACGCTGGCGATTGGTGGCAACGAGGAAGCGGCGCGGTTGGCCGGGGTCCCGGTGGTGCGCACGCGCATCATCATCTTTATCCTTTCCGGGCTGGTATCAGCGGCGGCCGGCATTATCCTGGCTTCACGCATGACCAGCGGTCAGCCGATGACCTCGCTCGGCTATGAGCTGATCGTCATCTCCGCCTGCGTGCTGGGTGGCGTGTCGCTGAAGGGCGGTATCGGCAAGATTTCCTACGTGGTCGCCGGGGTATTGATTCTGGGTACCGTCGAGAATGCGATGAATTTATTGAATATCTCGCCATTCTCACAGTATGTGGTGCGCGGTTTGATACTGTTAGCGGCGGTGATCTTTGACCGTTACAAACAGAAAAGCAGAACCGCCTGATCCCGCGGGCGCAGCCGCAACGCTGCGCCCCAACGTCACGCGAACCGGGAGATCCTTATGTACCACCGCGAAGCGCCGAGTGAACAGCAAAATCCGTTACTGCCGGGCTATCCGTTTAACGCCTGGCTGGTGGCCGGACTGACGCCGATCAACGCCGGCGATCAGCTCGATTTTTTTATTGATCGCCCGCACGGCATGAAAGGTTACATCCTCAATCTGACCATTAAAGGCCAGGGTCGGGTGTTTGACGGGGCGTCAGCGTTTGACTGCGAGCCTGGCGACCTGCTGCTGTTTCAGCCAAAAACGCCGCACTATTATGGCCGCGCGCCGGACAGTCCGTGCTGGCATCATCGCTGGGTCTATTTCCGTCCGCGCGCCTACTGGACCGACTGGCTGCAGTGGCAGGATCAGAACCAGGGCGTTGGCCGGCTGCGGCTGCCGGATGCGCTGCGCGCCGAATTTGACCGCCTGTTTGCCAGCATCGAACAGACGCACAACTCCGGACGTCGCTTTGCCGAAGAGCTGGCGATGAATCTGCTGGAGCGCCTGCTGCTGCGTGCAGTGGAAGAGGATCCGCGCAGCCATCAGCAAATTCGCGATCCGCGCGTGATTGAAGCCTGCCAGTACGTCACCAATCATCTGGCCAGCGAGGTGAAAATCGAGGAAGTGGCGCGCCACGTCTGCCTGTCGCCGTCGCGTCTGGCCCACCTGTTCCGCGAGCAGATGGGGATCAACCTGTTGCGCTGGCGCGAAGATCAGCGGGTGATCCGCGCCAAGCTGCTGCTGCAAACCACTCAGGAACCGATCGCCTCGGTGGGGCGCGAGGTCGGCTACGACGACCAGCTCTACTTCTCGCGCGTGTTCCGCAAGCGGGTGGGCGTCAGTCCGAGCGATTTCCGCCGCCGCAGTCAGGATGCGCACGACGCGCTGGTGGCCCAGGAGAGCTGGCAACCGGCACGGAGTGCGATCTCCTGAGCTTTCAGGTGATTCCGCCTTGTTCTTACTGACTGATTCGTCTTAAATCAGTCAGGTCACGAACAAGAGGAATGAGAATGAGCGATAAACTACGTGTCGGCCTGATCGGCTACGGATTTGCCAGCAAAACCTTCCATGCGCCGCTGATCGCCGGTACGCCAGACGTTGAGCTGGCGGCGATCTCCAGCAGCGATGCCAGTAAAGTGCACGCTGACTGGCCGTCGGTGCAGGTGGTGGCCGATCCTCAGGCGCTGCTGGATGACCCGACGCTGCACCTGATTGTAATTCCTACCCCTAACGACACCCATTTCCCGCTCGCCAAAGCGGCACTCAATGCCGGCAAGCATGTGGTGGTCGATAAACCGTTTACCGTGACACTGTCACAGGCGCGCGAGCTCGATCAGCTGGCCAAAGCCAAAGGGCTGCTGCTGTCGGTGTTCCACAACCGCCGCTGGGACAGCGATTTCCTGACGCTGAAAACGCTGCTGAACGACGGCACGCTGGGCGAGGTGCGCTATCTGGAGTCGCACTTTGACCGTTTCCGTCCGGAAGTGCGTCAGCGCTGGCGCGAAATGAAAGGCCCGGGCAGCGGGATCTGGTTCGATCTTGGACCGCACGTGCTGGACCAGGCGTTGCAGCTGTTTGGACCGCCGGTGGCGATCAACGTCGACATGGCTGAACTGCGTCCGGGCGCGCAAACCACCGATTACTTCCACGCGGTGCTGACTTATCCCACCCGGCGCGTGGTGCTGCACGCCAGCATGCTGGTGGCCGCGGAATCGGCGCGTTTCGTGGTGCACGGCACGCGCGGCAGCTACGTTAAGTACGGGCTCGATCCGCAGGAGGACCGTCTGAAAGCCGGTGAACGTCCGCCGCGTGAAGAGTGGGGCTACGACATGCGCAACGGCACGCTGACGCTGGCCGAGGGCGAAGTGATGGTGGAGAAAGAGCTGCTGACGCTGCCGGGCAACTATCCGGCCTATTATGCGGCGATCCGCGACGCCATTGCCGGTAACGGTGCCAACCCGGTTACGGCGGAAGAGGCGATTCAGGTGATGGAGCTGATTGAGCTTGGCCTGCAGTCGGCGGAGAAACGCCAGACCCTGTCACTGAAGTAAACCGGACGGCGTTATCGCCAGCCGGTCAACAAGGAGCGCAATCTGCGCTCCTTTTTTATGGCTTATGCCGCCACGCGCTGGCGCAGCGCGGCTTTCTCCGCCTCGGTTAAAAAGGCGATGGCAATGCCGTTCTCCTGCGCCTGACGGATCTCGGTGGCGCTCAGGCCCGCCTGCGGTGCAGCGACCTCATATTCATGCGCCAGCTCAATGCCCTGTACCGCCGGATCGTCAGTGTTGATGGTTGCCAGAATGCCATGCTGCAGGAACGCCTTCAGCGGATGGCTGGCCAGCGAGGCCACGGTGCTGGTCTGAATGTTCGACGTCAGGCAGGATTCAACGCCAATGCGCTGTTCGGCGAGGAAATCCATCAGCGCGCGGTCTTCAATCGCTTTGACACCGTGACCGATGCGCTCAGCGCCCAGCTCGCGGATCGCCTGCCAGATGCTCTCCGGTCCGGCGGCTTCACCGGCATGTACGGTGATGCGGAATCCGGCATCGCGGGCGCGGTTAAAGTGGCTGAGGAATTCGCTGCCCGGGAAGCCCAGTTCGTCACCGGCCAGATCGACGGCAGTGATGCCGTCGCGGTGCGCCAGCAGACCTTCCAGCTCGCGCAGGCAGGCTTCTTCGCCGAAGGTGCGGCTCATGATGCCAATCAGCTTCACATCAACGCCATACTGCTGTACGCCCGCGCGCACACCATCAATCACCGCTTCCACCACGCCGGCAATCGGCAGCTGATGGTTCATTGCCATATAGCCCGGGGAGAAGCGCAGCTCAGCGTAATGGATACCGGCCTGCGCGGCGTCAGCGACGTTTTCCAGCGCAATGCGGCGGCAGGCGTCGAGATCGCCCAGCACTTTGACGCCCCAGTCAAGCTTCTGCAGGAAGCTCACCAGGTCCGGCTGGTTGGCGGTCACCTGCACGTGCGGACGCAGCGTATCCAGCGTATCGGCGGGCAGCGCAAGATTGAACTGACGACCTAAATCAAGGATGGTCTGGGCGCGGATATTGCCATCGAGGTGGCGGTGAAGGTCGGTGAGGGGAAGTTTCGCATCAATCATGTCGCACTCGCTGAATTAACGTAAAGTGCAGACCATTATAAAAACATCTTGCGCAACCGCGCCAGTGATTTGCGCAAAGCGGGCAGCGGATGCTGAATTAATCAGCATTCGCTGTGGTTCAGAACGATTGCAGTGCGGCAATCAGCCGGTCCAGCCCGTCATCCAGCTTGCTGCGCGGGCAGCCAGCGTTGAGACGCAGATAGCTGCGGCTGGCGCTGCCGTAAGTGCTGCCTGGCATAATCGCCACCTTATGCTGCTGGATCAGCCGCTGCTGCAGCGCGACGTCATCAATCGCCAGCGGCGCGGTGTCAATCCATGCCAGATAAGTGGCCTGCGGCGGTTGCCAGTTAAGCCCGGCAAACGCCGCGTTGAGCCGTTGCGCAATGTGCTGCATATTGGCACGCAGATAATCGCGCAGCGCGTCGAGCCAGGGTGCGCCGTGACGGTAGGCGGCAATGGTGGCAGCCAGCGCCATCACTGCCGGTGACGACAGCCCGTCCTGCTGCTTCAGCGCGTGAAACCACGCCTGGCGGTCGTCCGCGTCCGGGATAATACCCCAGGCGCCGGTCAGCGCCGGAATATTGAAGCTCTTCGAGGCCGAGGTAAACAGCGCCCAGCGGCCTTGTGCCACCTCGCACCACGGCGTGTGGCGCGCCGCGCTCAGCACCATATCCATATGGATTTCGTCGCTGATCACGCTCACGCCATGCCGTTCGCACAGTGCCGCCATCTGCTGCAGCTCTGCGCGCTGCCACACTTTGCCGGTGGGATTGTGCGGGCTGCACAGTAACATCGCCTTACAGCGCGGCCGCGCCAGCAGGGTTTCCAGCTCAGCCATATCACAGCGCCATGTGTCGCCAGTGCGCTGCAACGGCAGTTCCAGCACCCTGCGCTGATTCCCGATGATTGTCTGGTAAAACGCATCATAGGCGGGCGTGTGAATCAGTACTTCATCCTCCGCCTGCGTCCAGTGGCGCAGCAGCTGCGCCACCATATAAATCACCGACGGGCCGTACACCAGTGACTCTGCCGCGATCTCGCTGGCAAAGCGGCTGCGCATCCAGTGCTGCAGGGCGGAGAGGAAATCCTCGTGCTGCCAGCGGCTGTAGCCCAGCACGCCGTGATTCAGCCGCTGCTGCAACGCGTCAATGATGCAGGGAGCGGTGGCGAAATCCATGTCCGAGATGGTGAAGGGCAGCAGATCTGGCACGCCAAAGCGGTCGGCGACAAAGTCCCACTGCGTGCACCAGCTGCCATGGCGATCCACTACCCGATCAAAATTAAACGCCTGCATGTTTACACCGTCGCGCTCATCAGATGGGCCATTTCATCTTTGACCGACTGCACCTGCGGGCCAATGACTACCTGCAGATTGGTCTGATTGAGGTGCACCACGCCGATGGCGCCGTTGGCTTTTAGCGCGGCATCGTCGACCTTGCTCATGTCGGCCACCGACAGGCGCAGGCGCGTCAGGCAGTTATCCAGCGAGGTGATGTTGTCAACGCCACCCAGCGCCGCGAGAATCGCTGGCGTGTTGTAGCCGGATTTGCCCACGCCGGCGCGGCTGACCTGCTGCTCAACGCGGCTGGTTTCTGCTTCGCGGCCAGGTGTTTTGATGTTGAAGCGGGTGATGGCGAAACGGAAGATGGCGTAGTAACCCACAAACCACACGGCGGCAATCACCGGCACCCAGTACCATTTGGTAGAAAGGCCGTGCAGCACGCCAAACACGAAGAAGTCGATCACGTTACCGTCGGTATTACCGATGGTCACGCCAAGCATCGCCATCACGGTGAAGCCGAGACCGGTCAGCAGCGCGTGGATCAGATACAGTACCGGTGCGACAAACAGGAACAGGAACTCGATCGGTTCGGTGGTGCCGCCGACCACGCAGGCAACCACGCCCGAAATCAGCAGGCCTTTAATTTTGTGTCGGTTTTCCGGGCGCGCGCAGTGATAAATCGCCAGCGCTGCCCCCGGCAGGCCGCCAAGGAATGCCGGCATTTTACCCTGCGACAGGAAGCGGGTAGCGCTTTCCGCGAAGCCGTGAGTTTCCGGACACGCCAGCTGCGCCTGGAAGATGGTCAGCGCGCCGCTGACGCTGTGACCACACACCTCCATGGTGCCACCGGCATCGGTGAAGCGAATAATCGCCACCAGAATATGCTGCAGGCCAAACGGCAGCAGCAGACGTTCTCCGGTGCCGAAGATCATCGGGCCGAATTCGCCCGCGCTGTTGATCATCCAGCCAAGACCGGTGATCGCGCGCGCAAAGAAAGGCCAGATCAGCGGTACCACCAGCCCCAGCAGGCCCATCACCACGGTGGTGATAATCGGCACAAAGCGCGTGCCGCCGAAGAATGCCAGCGCATCCGGCAGGCGAATATTGTGAAAACGCTCGTGCAGCCAGAACACCACAATGCCGACAATCACCGCGCCGAGAATACCGGTGTCGATGGACTGAATGCCGAGAATGTTCTGCACGTTATTGGCTTTCAGCACCGCCGCATCGGTAGTCGGCAGAATCCCGTTGATGTTCAGCCAGAAGTTAACGCTGAGATTGAGCACCGCAAAGCCGACGAAGCCGGCAAACGCCGCTACGCCTTTGTTTTCCCGCGCCATGCCCAGCGGGATGGCGATGGCAAACATCACCGGCAAATAGCTAAAGGCAAAGGAGCCGATTTTCGCCATCCAGATAAACAGGTATTGCAGGAACGGCTGGTCGAGCAGCGGAATCAACGTCAGTACATCATGGCTGCTGAGCGAACTGCCGATCCCCAGCATGATGCCGCAAAACGACAGCAGCGCCACGGGTAGCATGAAGGTTTTCCCCAGGCTCTGGAAAAATTCCCAGAGCGACATTTTGGGTTGGCTGTGAGGCATAGTCTCTCCTGGCTAAAAAGTAACAAGCGGGTAAAGTGGTGGAGGATGATAAAACGTTTTATCAGAGCTTTTTGTGGTGATAATCACAAAGCGTGACGAGCATCAGGCTTTATTTTTATGCGAATCAGTGTAACGTTTTACCTCTTTGAATTTTCCGGCAACGAAAAGCGTCACACTATGTCCCAGCAGAAAATCACCATCCATGATGTCGCGCAGGCCGCTGGCGTATCGGTCAGCACGGTATCGCTGGTGCTGTCCGGCAAAGGGCGCATTTCACCCGCCACCGCCGCGCGGGTGAATCAGGCGATTGAGCAACTCGGCTATGTGCGTAATCGCTCGGCCTCCATGCTGCGCGGTGGTGAGAGCGGGGTGATTGGCCTGATCGTGCGCGATCTCAGCCAGCCCTTTTATGCAGCAATGACGGCGGGACTGAGTGAGGTGCTGGAGCAGCAGGGCAAAGTGCTGGTGCTGACGCAGAGTGGTCAGCACGGCCAGCATCTGCAGCGCTGTTTTGATTCACTGGCGGCGCAGGGTGCCGATGGCATTGTGCTGGGCGGCGCGGTGGCGCAGGCGGAATCGCTGCGGCTGCAGGCGCAGGAGCAAAATATTGCGCTGATCTGCGCCGCGCGCGCCAGCAGTCTGGAGAAAGTCGATTCGCTGCGTCCGGATAACAGCCAGGCGGCGCGGATGGCCACCGAGTATCTGATCAAACAGGGACATCAGCGCATTGCCTGGGTGGGCGGTCTGGGGTCCTCACTGACGCGCGCCGAACGTATCGGCGGCTATTGCGCCACGCTGCTGCAGTACGGTTTGCCGTTTCGCCCGGACTGGATTATTGAATGTGACGATCGCCAGCAGAGCGTCTCTGCGCTGACGCAGGCGCTGCTGCATCAGCATCCGCGTATTACCGCTATCCTGGCCCACAATGCCAGCACCACGCTCGGCTGCTATTTCGGCGCGCTGCGCAGCGGCCGCACCCTCGGGGAAGATGCCGTGGACAGTTACTACACCCAGCAGCTGGCGCTGGTCGGCTTCAACGACGATCCGCAGCCTGAGCTGAACGATCCGGCATTGACGTTTGTCAGCAGTGAAGCGCGCATCGTCGGGCGGCGCGCGGCAGAACGCATATTACAGCGCCTGGCGCAGCCACAGGCCGATGTGCAGACGTTAATCGTGCCGCCGCAGCTGGTGCAGGGCTGCTAAGCCTGTCGCCCGCCCGGCGTCAGGTCATTATTCGCCACGTTTCTGTTACCGCTGCTTACCGTTTGTCAGCCGGCCTGTGATCATCGTTCTGCTTATGCATTGCGGGCCAGCAGAAAATAAAGATTAAACTTCGGCATCAAATCCTGACACGAAATTGTCATAATATGGCCAGCGTTAAATGAAAATCAACGCGTTAGCCATTTTTCTGAATTCCGCGAATTTTGTATTGATTAATATTCTTTACCGGCCGCGCCTGTATTTTATTCAGGCTGGCTGATGTTATTACCTGTCACAAAATGTGTATTTTCTTATTGTTTAGCGCGGGTTTACTTGCTCGCTGGATTTGTGACTGGCGAGGAATATACTGCCAGCTATGCTTATTTTTCCTGTGCCGGGGCACGTATGAAAATAATCGTAAATGGGAAAGGTTATCCGGAAAAGAGAAATATCATCGTCAACGATTCACACCATTATCTCAATCTGAAATATAAAAATATCTGGTTTTATCGTAACGCCGTCAGGCAGAAAATCCGCAAAGCCAATAAGTTGTTTATTTTCGCGCCGCTACCGTTCTCGGTGCCGGACGATGCACAAATCATCCATCTTTTTAATGAAGTGGCCTGCACAAAAAAACGCTGGATAGCGACATTTGAAACCGAAATTCCGCGCGTGCTGCCGGTGCCGGGCATGGCCAAACTGCATAATCCACAATTGCAGAAACAACTCAAACTGATCGCGGCACCGCAGTGTACGGCGCTGCTGGCCATTTCCGACGCGACGAAAAAGATTCAAATCAAGCTGTTACAGGCGTTTCCGCAGCAGGCTGCAGCCATTTTGCCCAAACTGCATACACTGCATCCGCCGCAGGCAATTATCTGTGATCGGACCAGACTGGTGAATCAGGCGAAGCTGACGTTCAGCTTTGTCGGCAATGAGTTTTATCGTAAAGGTGGGGCGGAAGTGGTGCTGGCGTTTAGCGAGCTGCTGGCAGAAGGCATCATTCACCCCGACAGCGTGCAGGTGAATTTAACGGGCAACCTGAAGCATCGCTATAATATCGCGCACGGCGCACAGCAGGATGACGCGCAATTTCATCAGCGGATTGAAGACCTGATTAATCAGCAGGCAATCTTCAGGCATGAAACATTTTTGCAAAATGATCGGCTGATGAAAATGCTCGAACAGACCGATGTGGGATTATTACCGACCTGGCAGGATACCTACGGCTTTTCAGTGCTGGAAATGCAGGCGTGCGGCTGTCCGGTCATTACCACTAATGTGCGCGCACTGCCGGAAATAAACCCGGCTTCGGCCGGCTGGATTATTGATTGTCCGCTGAATGATATGTTTGAAATCAACATCGCTTCAGCGCAGGAGAAACTGGCGATCAGGGACAGGATTATTGCGCAGCTCAAACAGATCATCACACAGATAATGGCGCAGCGCGAGGCGATCAGCACCCGCTCGGTGCGGGCGCTGCAAAGAATTAAAGACCAGCACGATCCGGCGCGCTTTCGCGCCCGTCTCGACGCCTTTTATCAGCAGACAGCACAGGTGAATCGTGCCCCGGGCGTCAGCGCTAAAGAGATTTGACGCATGAATCACGCCGGGTGGAGGACGCGGATCCCCGGTTATCGCCGGTGGCGCTGACGCAACGGCCAGCGCGCACGGCATTAGCGGGCTCTGGCCGTCAGACTAAAATAGGGATGTTTTCCTGCCAGCAGCAGCAAAAACTCATATTCTCCCTGACTGAGCGGCGACGGTTTAGCTGCGGACTCCTTCATCTGCCAGACCCGCAGGCTGAGGTCGAAGCGTTCAGCCGCGTGCAGTTGGGTCATGCCCGTGGCGATGCGTAAGTCACGCACATCAGTCTGAACCGGAACAATGTGCTGCAATGATTGATGGCTCATAAGTTCTTCTCTTTCTGTGGCCTGTCCCTGGCGGTATGGTTATCGGCTGCGAGCTATGCCGGGTCAGAGACGGCAAGCTTTTCTGTCGCGAAGCTGCCGGTGGCTGAAACGGGGCGCTGGCCGGCGGGCTGAGCGCTGTCCAGCGGGCTGTCAGAAAAGTTAAAATGACTGATCACCGCAGCCAGCGTTCCGGTACGGCCATTCAGGCTGCCGGCCGAGGCGGCAATCTCTTTCACCAGGGCGGCATTCTGCTGGGTGACGCGATCCAGATCGGTCACGGCCAGCGTAACCTGGGCAATGCCTTTGCTCTGTTCGTCTGACGCCAGCGCAATCTGGCCAATCAGCGACGTAACGGCGGAAACGCTTTGCGTGGCGCTGTCCATGATGGCGCCGGCGCGCTGCGCGGTCTGCGCGCCCTCGCCAACGCGCGTCACGGTGCCATTAATCAGCCCTTCGATCTCCTTCGCGGCGCTGGCGCTGCGTTGTGCCAGCGTGCGCACTTCAGCGGCCACCACGGCGAAGCCGCGTCCCTGCTCGCCGGCGCGGGCGGCTTCAACAGCCGCGTTCAGTGCCAGAATATTGGTCTGAAATGCGATGCTGTTAACCGTGGCGGTGAACTGACGGATTTTATCGGCCTCGGCGGCGATATCGGCCATCATCGCTGACACGCTTTTCACCAGCGCTTCGCCGTCGCGCGTGGTGCGCGCCGCATCCTCAGCCAGCTCGCGCGCTTCGCCCGCGCTGTGGGCATTTTTCTCTACGGTGGCGCTAAGCTGCTCCATGCTGGCCGAGGTCTGCTCGAGCGCAGCCGCCTGGCGGGTGGTGCGGTCGGACAGATCGGCATTGCCGCTGGCGATATCCGCAGACTCCTTGCGTAGCACGTCGGTGTTGTCATGCACGGCACGCACCGTGGTCAGCAGGCTCTGCTGCATCAGCCTGACCAGCGGAATCAGCTGACCCACACAGTTGCGGCCAAAATCCTGCGGTTCCCGCGTAAGATCGCCAGCGGCGATGCCGCGGAAATGTTCCCGCAGCGCCCCCAGCGGCCGTACCAGATGCGTGACCAGAAAACGGTCACAGAACAGCAGCAGCGCGAGCATCAGCAGTGCAGCAATGCCAAAGGCCATTTGCAGACGCTGGCGATCGGACTGGTCGGCATGGTTATTCGCTGCGATGTCGCGCTGCAGGAAATGCAGGCGCTCAGCCGCAGGCACCGCAAAGTCAGCCGGCGATGCGGTGAGGGCGGTACGCAGCGGCGCCCAGTCGCTATCGGCCGGGGCATCGGCCGCTACAGCCGCTTTCGCCGCCGTGGTTCCCGATGCCATCACTAAACTTGCGCGATTGAGAAACAGCAGTTGGCTGGTCAGGGTGGCGTTATGCAGTTCGCGCTGATGCATGTCGCGCAGCACCGTGCTGCCATAGATCCCGGCCAGCGCCACAATCAGTAGCGCCGCGACCAGGATGCACTGCACAACCCGGCGAATGGTGAAGTTTTTAAGAAATTGCATGGTGAGTTTCCCCGGTGTCGTTTAAGACACAATGGTGTCGAGCGTTATTATTTATTGTTCGCGATAATATCGCGTACTATGGTTTAGCGTTTTAAGCATGGCAGGGAATTCTGAAAAAGAAAATGAATCGTCGATAAAATATTTCTTTCCCAAAGATATGCCAGATTAATTTACAAGAGGGTTATTTCGCCTGGCCGCGGCAGTAAAGCTCGGCGGCGGATAAATAAACTTTCATTGTTTTTGCCGTTTGCTGAAATTGAGCGTTCAGTGCCCGTTAATTTAGCTTAAGTCACGCCGCAATGATTAACAGCACTCCGCCTGCAACACGTTGGGCGTCAACAAATAATAAACGCTGCCGTGTTAACGCTAATTTCACCCGTGACCATCACCGATTATAAATTCACACTGTAAAGCACCGGGCCCGTTGGACGTCCGGTTGGCGAACCGCCGTGCGGCTCGAGACTGATCGCCAGCGTCGCCTTAACCAGCGACTGCTGTTTCTCAATCGGATACTGCTGCGGCGCACTTCCGGTGACCAGACCGAGTGAAACGGGCGCCCGGCCAGGCGGAATCAGCCACAGTTCCAGACTCTGATCCGCCCTGACCGCGCTAACCTGCAGCGGCGCCAGACTGATCACGTCCTGCCGGCGGCTGGCGCTCACCACCCATTGCTGACTGTGTTGCGCATCGGTCAGCACCGCCAGCGGTGTCATAACCGGCTCGCGCAGCCAGTAAGCCGACAGCGCTAAGCCCAGCGCGACGCAGGCGGCAGCCAGCCACGGCAGCGTCCGGCGTGCGGGGGCGACGCGCTTGTCGGGCGGCAGAGAAAGGGCAATTTTTTTCCACAGCGTTTCCGGCGGCGTGACGGGCGGCTGAGCCTGATCGAGACCCGCCAGCAGCGTCTGCCAGCGGGCGACCTGCGCCGCCAGCACCGGCTCGGCCTGCAGTCTGCGCTGAAAGCGCAATCGCGCGCTGCCGCGCAGCGTGCCGAGGGCGTACTCCGCCGCCAGGGCGTCATCCCGCTGCACCTTGTCACTCATCGTCCAACACACTCCCGCAGATGGTCCAGGCCACGTCGAATCCAGCTTTTAACCGAGCCGACCGGCTGCTGCAGCCACCCGGCAATGTCGCTATGTGATAAGCCCTGATAATAGGCCAGCGCGATCGACTGGCGCTGTTCACTGCTCAAATGCTGCAGACAGTGGTGCAGGCGGGCAACCTGGCGATCGTGCTGCTCATCCAGACTGACGTCACCCGGCGTGCTGCTCAAATCGTCGAGCCAGGCCTCATCGGCATGGAATTGTCTGGCATAGCCGCTGCGCAGCCAGTCAATACAGCGGTTGCGTACAATGTGCGTCATCCAGGTCAGGGGAGAACTGAGCGCGCTATTAAATGACGCGGCGTTGTGCCAGACCGTGATGTAGCATTCATGCAGAATCTCTTCCGCCCACGCCCGCTGGCGTAACATGCGCAGCGCTACCGCAAACAGATGCGGGGAAGTCAGCCGGTACAGCTGTTCAAAAGCCAGGCGATCGCGCTTCGCGACCGCCTGTATTAAGGCTATTTGTTGCTCAGCCTGAGAGGCGTCCATAATACTCCTGGCCGGTTTGTTTAACCTTACCGAGTATAGACAGTTATTCAGGCATTAAGACGGTATCAATAACGTCAATGACGCCATTTTTCTGGTTTACATCATAAGTGCTGATATTTGCCACATTACCCTGACCATCTTTCAGCTGAATATTATGTGGCCCATTGCTCATAATCCACAGCGGCTGACCGTTAACCGTTTTCAATTGGGCTTTACCGCCACCCTGTTTAATTTTTTGCTCCAGCGCTTTCATATCATATTTACCGGCGACCACATGGTAGGTCAGCACGCTGGTGAGTTTGGCTTTGTTTTCTGGTTTGAGTAGTGCATCAACGGTGCCGGCAGGCAGTTTGGCAAAGGCGGCGTTAGTCGGCGCAAACACCGTAAACGGGCCTTTGCCCTGTAAGGTATCGACCAGACCCGCGGCTTTAACGGCGGCGACCAGCGTAGTGTGATCCTTCGAGTTCAGGGCATTTTCAATAATGTTTTTTTGTGGATACATTGCCGCGCCGCCTACCATCACCGAATTGGCGTGCATGGCCGCCATCGCAGCGTTCGCGCCAAGCAGGGCGGCAGACAGGACGGCATAACTGATTAACTTTTTCATCATATATCCTCATTGAAGGAGCAGAAGGGTGCTCACAAAGGGATATACGTACGGTGCGGCTGAACGGATGCAGAAAAGGGTGAAATTTATTTGCCGGGGAAAAACGGCAGCCCGGAGCGGGCTGCCGCGGGGATTACTCTGGCATGCCTTCGCTGGTTGGTGCGCCTAACATGTAGCGCGACAGGAACTGCTCCAGCGTCATTTTGTCGCCATTCATGGTGACCTGACCGTTAGCGTATTGCAGGCTGGTGGTGATGTTATCGTCCTGCTGCTGGGTCAGACGGAACATCTGGCCCATCGCCGCCAGACCTTTCACCTGCTGATCGGCCAGCTTCTGCGCATCATCACCCTGATAACCTTCCGCCAGCCCGACGTGACGCATCACTTCCGTCGCCATCGGCATATTGATGCTCAGCTTGCCGTCGAGCGTTTTCAGCACGCGATCCACGGCGGCACCCAGACTCTGCGGTTCACCGGTGACGGTCGCCGGATCGTTAAAACCGACGTTAAGGTTGAACGTGCTCTCGCCTTTGTCATTTTTCCAGCTCAGCGGCGCCACGCTTACGGTCGGCGAGCCTTTCAGCAGGGTCGGCAGGTTATTTCTCAAAATGGTCTGCACGCTGGCCTGGTAGCGGATAGGATCGTCCACCACGCCAGGCTGGTTCAGCAGATCCTGCATCTGCGCGTTGTACTGGTCAGAGAAGGTTTTCACCGCCTGAGCATCAAGCTGCGCAAATTTCATCGCCAGTTTGGCTTCGCCGAACGGCTGTTTTTGCAGGCTGATGCTATCAACCTGATAATCAATCTGGCCGCCAATCTTACCGTCTTTGTTGTCGAACGAGGACTTCCCGTCCAGCTTCTCCAGCGTCAGGCCTTCCTGACCGTTGATGCTGGCGTCGAGCTTATCCAGCGTGATGGTCTGGTCGCCGACGCGCACGCCTTCCGGACTCAGGTGGGTGTCACCGCCCAGCTTCAGACCGTTAAGGGTAAACAGCACCGGTTGCTGCAGCTGGTTTTTGCTGGTGACGGCGATGCTGGAGAAGTCGCCCTGCAGACTCACTTTGTCGCCTTTGCTGTCCGCGCTGACGTTGAGCGTGCCGCCGTTAGTGGCGAGGCGATCACCGGTCTGCGCATTGCTGTAATCCACCGGCAGCAGGTGCAGCGCGGTATCGGTCGCGCCGCTGTACCCGACGCGGGTATCGGCATTAACCAGCGATTTGCCCTGAGTCAGTTCAAACAGTTTCTTCACCGCATCGGTGTTTTCCAGTTCGGTGTGCACCGAGGCCATGCTGGGGATCAGGTTGCCGCGCTTCAGCTGAGCAAACGGGAAAGGACCGTGGTCGATGGTTTCGTTGAGCACGATGCTTTGACCCGGCTTCAGCAGCGGATTGTCTTCGGTCTGCGAACTGGCCTGAATCACCAGTTTGGTTTTGCTGCTGAATACGCCACGCTGGTAATCCTGATAGCTGAGCGTCAGACGGCTATTCGGCGCGTACGCGTTGATCTGGCTGTTGGCATTTTGCAGCATCTCATCCATGTGGCTTTCCAGCTGTTTACCGGTAAACCACGCTGCGCCAGTCCAGATTACGCCGAGCGCCACAATCACACCTACGGCAACCTTGGTCTTTTTCATCGCTGAGTCGTCCTTATCCTTGCGTGCGCATACCGTTGGGCCGCGCGACGGGTGAAGAAAAACGCCCGCAGGCGTTTTTTAATTAATAGTTTGAAATAATAGCAGTTAATGCTGCAGGCGTCAGCCGCCTCACGTCAGCGCGTTGTACACCCGCGCCAGACGACCAGTCCCCGCCGCGCTCACCGGCGACTCGCTGGCTGCGACAAAGCAGGATTCGCCCGGTTGCAGTACCAGCTGCTGCCCGGCCTTTTCAATCACCGCCTGGCCTTCGATGCAGAACAGCAGGGCGGCACTGTGCTGTGCCAGCGTTTGCGGCGTGGCCGAAAGCGTATGGATGGCGAAGGCAAAATCCTCTACCGGAATCGGGAAGTTCAGGCTGTCACCCTGTGTCTGCGGCTGCGTGAGCAGCGTTGCCGCCGGTTTGGCCTCGAACTTCAGGTTGGCCAGCAGTTCCGGAATATCAATGAATTTTGGCGTCAGGCCGGCGCGCAGCACGTTATCCGAATTGGCCATCACTTCCAGCGCCACGCCTTTCAGATAGGCATGCGGCGTTTCGGCGAACAGGAACATCGCCTCACCCGGTTGCAGGGTGATGACATTCAGCAGCAGCGGTGAGAACAGGCCATTATCGTCCGGGTAGTCGCTGGCGATGGTTTTGATGGTCTGCCACGGTTCGCCTTCGCGCGCGTTCAGCGCGGATTTCAGTACGCCGAGCGCGCGGGTTTTGCTTTCGTCTTTCAGCGACAGCAGGGTAGCGAACAGTTTAGCCAGCGCGGCTTCGCTGGCGTTTTCGAGGAAATGGGCGATCTGCGGATGCGCGCCCGCGACCGGCTTTAGCAGCGAGACAATCTCAGGCAGTTCGCGAAAGCCGTTCATCGCCTGGAACGGCGTCAGGGCATACACCAGTTCGGGCTTGTGGTTAGCATCTTTATAGTTGCGCTCGGCGGCGCTGAGCGGAATGCCCGCCGCGTTTTCACGCGCGAAACCGGCTTCTGCGGCAGTTTTACTGGGATGCACCTGAATCGATAACGGCTGATCGGCGCACAGCACTTTAAACAGAAACGGCAGCTCACCGAAACGCTGCGCTACCGCGGCACCCAGCGTCGCGACCTGATCGTCATTGATCACGTCACGCAGCGAACGGGTGATGCCATTCACTTCAACGGTAGAGGGGCTTTTGGGGTGCGCGCCCATCCATAATTCCGCCATCGGCAATCCCTGCGGGTTTTCGATGCCGTAGAGTTCGGTCAGCGCGGTTTTGCTGCCCCATGCATAATTTTGCAGCGAATTGTTCAATTTTTGCATCGTTTACCCTTAATAACGGTAAGTAAATAAGCGTATTAAAGCAGAAAGTGCCATAGAAAATACACGAACAAGTGCAATAAACGCGATGGGCTCGCATAATGTTAATTTCTTGTATGTGACAATCTTGCTCGCTCTAAGGCGTCGCGGGAAGACGACTTAGGCGGAAACCTCAAAATCTGAGCTAAGGAGACGTAGTCATGGCAGCCAACCGCATTGAAAAAGATTCAATGGGTCCGATCGAAGTTCCGGCAGATAAGTTGTGGGGCGCACAAACGCAGCGTTCGCTGGAGCACTTCCGTATCTCCACCGAGAAGATGCCCGTGGCGCTGGTGCATGCGCTGGCGCTGACCAAGCGCGCCGCCGCCCAGGTTAACCGCGATCTGGGGCTGCTGCCGGCTGAACGGGCCGGGGCGATTATCGACGCCGCTGACGAGGTGCTGGCCGACCAGCACAGCGACGAGTTCCCGCTGGCCATCTGGCAGACCGGCTCTGGCACCCAGACCAACATGAACATGAATGAAGTGCTGGCGAACCGCGCCAGCGAACTGCTGGGCGGCGAGCGCGGCATGTCGCGCAAAGTGCATCCGAATGATGATGTTAACAAGAGCCAGAGCTCCAACGATGTGTTCCCGACGGCGATGCACGTTGCCGCGGTGATTGCGCTGCGCGAACAGCTGATCCCGCAAATTGAAGTGCTGAAAAATACCCTGAGCGAGAAGTCGGCTGCGTTTAAAGACATCGTTAAAATTGGTCGTACCCACCTGCAGGACGCCACACCGCTGACGCTCGGCCAGGAAATTTCCGGCTGGGTTGCCATGCTGGAGCACAATCTGAAGCACATCGAACACAGTATTCCGCACGTCGCCGAGCTGGCGCTGGGCGGCACCGCGGTCGGTACCGGTCTGAATACCCATCCGGAATATGCGGTGCGCGTGGCGAAAGCGCTGGCCGACCTGACGCAGCAACCCTTTGTCACTGCGCCCAACAAGTTTGAAGCGCTGGCGACCTGCGATGCGCTGGTGCATGCGCACGGCGCGCTGAAAGGCCTGGCCGCCTCGCTGATGAAAATCGCTAACGACGTGCGCTGGCTGTCGTCCGGTCCGCGCTGCGGCATCGGTGAAATCAGCATTCCGGAAAATGAGCCCGGCAGCTCGATCATGCCAGGCAAAGTCAATCCTACCCAGTGTGAAGCGCTGACCATGCTGTGCTGTCAGGTGATGGGCAATGACGTGGCGGTGAACATGGGCGGTGCATCCGGTAACTTCGAACTCAACGTCTACCGGCCAATGGTGATCCACAACTTCCTGCAGTCGGTACGGCTGCTGGCCGACGGCATGGACAGCTTCAATCACCATTGCGCGGTGGGCATTGAGCCCAACCGCGAGCGCATCGATCAGCTGCTCAACGAGTCGCTGATGCTGGTTACCGCGCTGAATACTCATATCGGCTATGACAAAGCGGCGGAAATTGCCAAGCAGGCGCACAAACAGGGGCTGACGCTGAAAGCCTCGGCGCTGCAGCTCGGCTACCTGACCGAAGCGCAGTTTGACGAATGGGTGCGGCCGGAAGAGATGGTTGGCAGCATGAAGCAATAGCTTTACTGCCGGACACTACAGCGCGACCTGTCGCGCTGTTTTTTTTGCCTTACAGACGGTCACTCCATAAATGCAGCCGCGGGATGATCAGATGCAGCGGCTGCGCCAGCGGCTTGTAACGGTGCGTGATGTTTTCAGCATCGTAATCCAGCAGTTCACCCAGCGTCGGCACCTGCGTACGATCGCGGCACAACACCAGCAGCGGCGAAGGGCAGGCCAGCTGCAGCTGTTTTTTCTCGCTGGCGCGCCACAGCCGCGCGATAGGTTGCACTTTG
The DNA here is from genome assembly GCF_019890955.1 of Pantoea dispersa. Taxonomy (NCBI): domain Bacteria; kingdom Pseudomonadati; phylum Pseudomonadota; class Gammaproteobacteria; order Enterobacterales; family Erwiniaceae; genus Pantoea; species Pantoea dispersa. The sequence continues at coordinate 2,176,435 of NZ_CP082346.1, read as the reverse complement.
ACCGGCCGCTTGATCTTCAGCTGCGCGCCGTCCGGCAATGACCGCACCCGCTCCAGCTCCTGCTGCACTTTCTCTGCCCACTGTTCGCGCGTCCACGGCGCCTGCGCGCGGTTCGCCTTCAGGCTGCGCTCCAGTTGCTCGACGATGGCCTCGCGCGTCACTTTCTTGATGATGTTTTTATTCGCCCAGCCAAAACGCAGCGTATCCGGCGCCTGCAGTAGCGTGACGCTGCGGTAGGCGTTGAGCGTGAGCAGGCCACGCAGATGCTGGTGCACAAACTCAAAACGCGCCTCGCTCGGCAGGCCGGAGTCGACGGTAATCAATTGCTCCAGCCGCTGTTTAAGGGTGTTGATGGTCGTGACCTGCTGCTCCAGTCGCTGGCTGGCCGCCTCATCCGCTTCAATACAGAGGGCGCCAGGCAGACGCACCGCCGCTTTGGTGCTGAGTTTTTCTGACTGATGCTGCATAAACAGGCGACAATAGTGGGCGAGGGCCATTTCGCGCGCGCGTTTACCGAGATGCTGGGTCACCGCGATGCGGTTGATTTCATCATGCTCTTTGCCTTTCTCGATCTCCGGCAGGCTGAATACGCGCGCCAGCAACAGCGGCTGCTGTTCAACCGACGCGCGCAGTGCAGTGAGTTCTCGCTCCAGCGTATTCACGCATTCGTGTAAATCAGCCACCAAATCATAGCGAGCCATCGCGGTTCTCCATAGTTACAACATACCTAAGGGTGGCACTTAATGATGCGGCGGGCAAGCAGGCATACTAGTTACAACATACTATTATAAGGTTTATCCATCCAATCGCTGAAACCCCGGCGTGGAATTCGGCTCAACAGGGCGCGCGGGCATTTTTCCTGTCGGATGAACATGTTATAACCGTGATTTACCTGTTAACGGATATTAGCTGTGGAGTATCAGCCAAAACCGGGCGCGCCCGCTATCGTCACGCTCGGCGCCGTGCAGATCCTGTCATGGGGCGGATCGTTTTATCTGATGGCCGTGATGGCTAACCCGATCATCGCGGAAACCGGCTGGTCGCAGCAGTGGGTGTATGGCGCACTTTCGCTCGGCATTCTGGTCTCCGGCCTGCTGGCACCGCTGTGCGGCCGGCTGATTGCCCGCGCACACGGTCGCCGGCTGCTGGCGGCGAGCGGGGCGGTGATGGCGCTCGGGCTGGTGATCATGGCGCTGAGTCACAGTTTGCCGCTGTTTCTGTTCGCCTGGCTGATTATCGGCGCGGGCATGGCGATGGGCCTGTATGACGCGCTGTTCGCCACACTGGGCACCTTATATGGCGGCCAGGCGCGTGGCGCGATTACCGGTATTACGCTGATTTCAGGATTCTGCACCTCGCTGGTGTGGCCCGGCATCGCGCTGCTGATCCACTGGCTGGAGTGGCGCGGCGCCTGTCTGGCCATTGCCGCGCTGCTGTGCCTGGCGGTGCTGCCGGCTTACCTGTATGCGCTGCCAGCGCCGCGCACGCCATCCAGACCAAAAGCCACGCAACAGCATACCGCACAGAATTCGCTGGCCCCCACGCTGTTCTGGCTGCTGTGCAGCATCTTTACCCTCGCGTCGGTGATCATGACGGCGATATCGGTGCAGCTGATTACCCTGCTGCAGGCGAGCGGGCATTCGCTGAGCGCCGCGCTGGCGATCAGCACGCTGCTGGGGCCGTGTCAGGTGGCGTCGCGCATTGTCGATATGGCGTTCAAACGCGGCCATCCCATCTGGACCACTTTCTTCTCAGTCGGGCTGGTGGCGCTGGGATTACTGCTGCTGGCCTGTTATCCCGCGTGGGCGCTGGTGAGTATGGTGCTGTACGGTTCAGGAAATGGCTTGCGGGCTATCGTGCGCGGTACGTTGCCGCTGGCGATGGTAAAACCGGAAGAGTACGCCATTGTGGTTGGCCGCATGGCGCGACCGGCGCTGATTGGTCAGGCGCTCACGCCGCTGATTGGCGGCTATATTTTCCAGCATTCCGGCGCGCAGGCTACGCTGTGGCTGTTATGCGGGCTGGCGCTCATCAACGTGCTTTTGGTGGTGGTGCTGAAGCGGAAATTGCCGGCAGGCGCTCCGGAATCCGCAGGTTGAAATCGCCACTGACGGCTAACGGGCAGAGATGGGCGCTGCTGCGCTTTAGTGGCGATCCGTCAGATATTGCAGCAGGCAACACAACGCGCTTAACAGCAGAGTGCAGCCAGCCGAGACAACGAAAGGCAGCGGTGCCATCCGCACGCATTGCCATAAGGTTGGCGCGTTCAGGCAGCTGGTTGCCGCCGTGATGATGCCCACCGTCAGCGGGAGAACGGTCAGCAATAACGCGCCAACGACCGGGGATAATACAGACATTATTTCGCGCCTCGAAAATAGTAACGGCGCGCATTTTGTGCAAAAAATAGCAAGGGAATCCTGACACGGATCAATATTATTCCTTTCAGAAGCCGGTTAATCGACCCTGACGCAGCCCCTTCGCCGGTGTGTTTTTGTTTCTTAAACAGAAACAATGGCTTGTCTGAAGGTCGGTTGCGCACACGGCGCGACACCCGTGCAGAAATAATCGTCCCTTTGTCACAACGTCCTTCACCAGCCCGCAGCTACAGCGGTGGGGGCAAAAAAGTGACACGTCGCGCATATTGTTGCGCAAGGCTCAGAGTGCTAAAGCGGTCAGTGGCATGTCATACTGGAATATTTTCATATAAATTCAATAAGTTAAATCGATATCAAAGCGAGTATTAGCGCAGGTTAGTCACGGGTGGAAAGCATTTTCGGTATTCTAAAAAGCAACAGTGTTTGTTATATTTATTGCTCATTGATTATTCACTGCCGCGGTATGAAAACAAGAAGATAGGCCGCAACTCAGGAAACAGAAATGCTAGATTACCGCTTCCCGACAGCTTTGCAGATGGTTTTGAGCGTAGCGATGGCGGAGCAATTGGGTAAACGCTCGACCAGTGCCATTCTGGCGTATGGTCTTGAAGCGAACCCCAGTTTCATTCGGAAACTCATGGTTCCGTTAACGCGCGATGGCATCATTGTCTCGACGCTTGGCCGTACCGGCTCGATCCATCTGGGTCGTCCGGCCGCTGAGATCACGCTGCGCGATATCTACACTTCAGTGATTGAAGACAAAAAACTGTGGGCGTCGCGCCCCGATGTCGCACCGCGCTGCCTGGTCAGCGCCAACCTGTGCTGGTACTTCAAGTCGATCGCGGAGCAAGCGGAAGAGGCGTCGCTTAAAGTGCTGGAAACCCGCACCGTCGCCGATGCCCTTAACGAGCTGAAAAAGCACGATACCAGCAACTGCGAACCGCTGCCTGACCTCGAAATCGCCGAACTCTGCAAAAAAGACCGCTAACCTCGCGTGCGCATCGCTGATGCGCACCTTTCCATTCCGCTTCTGCACGCGCAATCTACCCCTGTAAATCCTGTGAAATCCCGCTGCTGTGCTCTGGCGCAGAGGCGCACTGTTGCTGTGTAACATCGTCATGCCGCGCCAGGCAAAAAAAATCCGGGCACGATGGCCCGGATGGGTTTTACGCCTTAGCGTTTACACCGTCTGCGTTTCCACCGCCGGCTGCTGTTTGCGCGTCACCAGCTTACGCAACGTCACGTAGAACACCGGGGTCAGGAACAGGCCAAACAGCGTAACCCCCAGCATGCCCGAGAACACGGTGATGCCGGTGACGCCACGCACTTCGGCACCCGCACCTTCGCCCAGAATCAGCGGCACGGTGCCGGCGATGAAGGCGATGGAGGTCATGACGATGGGGCGCAGACGCAGGCGACAGGCTTCCAGCGCCGACTCCACAATCCCTTTGCCCTGCATCTCCAGTTCGCGGGCGAACTCGACGATCAGGATGGCGTTCTTACATGCCAGCCCCATCAGCACCACCAGACCGACCTGGACAAACACGTTGTTATCGCCGCCGGTCAGCCACACGCCGACCAGTGCGGATAGCATCGTCACCGGTACGATCAGGATCACTGCCAGCGGCAGCGTCCAGCTCTCATACAACGCCGCCAGTACCAGGAACGCCAGCAGCACCGCCACCGGGAACACGATAAACGCGGTGTTGCCCTGGGTTGCCTGTTGATAGCTCAGGTCGGTCCATTCGATATTCATGCCGTTCGGCAGCACCTGGCTGGACATCGCCTCGAGTTTCTCCATCGCCTGCGCGGAAGAGAGCACGCGCGGATCGGCATCGCCAATCAGGTCGGCCGCCGGATAGCCGTTATAGCGAATCACCGGGTCCGGACCGTAGGTGGTGGTGATGTTCACCATGCTGCCAATCGGCACCATCTCACCGCGATCGTTACGGGTGCGCAGGTTCGCGATATCCTGCACGCTGTCGCGGAAATCCCCGTCAGCCTGCGCCATCACACGCCAGGTACGACCAAACTTGTTGAAGTCGTTGACGTAAGAGGAACCCAGATACACCTGCAGCGTCGTGAACAGATCGGTCAGCGATACGCCCTGCGCTTTGGCTTTGTCGCGATCAACCTGCACATCCAGCTGCGGCACGTTGGCCTGATAGGAGGAGATCGGGAACATCATGCCAGGCGTCTGCATCACCGCACCGGACAGCGTATTAATCGCGGTTTGCAGTGCGCCATAGCCCAGGCCCGCACGGTCCTGCACATACAGCGAATAGCCCGATCCCTGGCCCAGACCGAGGATCGGCGGTGGCATGATGGAGAAACCGAAGCCCTGCTGGATTTTGGAAATTTTCGCGTTGATCTCAGCGTTGATTTCCGCCGCAGTGCGGCTGCGCTCGCTGAACGGCTTCAGACCGAAGAACACCGTACCGGTATTCGGCGTATTGGTGAACTGCAGCGCATTCAGGCCGGGGAAGGCGACGGAGTAGGCCACGCCTTCGGTGTTCATGCCGATTTCGCTCATCTTACGAATCACTTCATCGGTACGCGCCAGCGATGAGCCTTCCGGCATCTTTACGCCACCAATCAGGTACAGCTTATCCTGCGTCGGAATAAAGCCGCCTGGCACGGTATGGAACATGAAGCCGGCACCGGCCAGCAGCAGCACGTACACGCCAAACACCGCGCCGCGCCGGCGCAGGGTTTTGCCGACCATCGATTCATAGCCGTCCGAGCTGCGCTGGAAGAAGCGGTTAAACGGCCGGAACACCCAGCCCAGCAGGCGATCGATCAGGCGCGTCGGCAGGTCCTTCGGCGCACCGTGCGCCTTCAGCAGTTTCGCCGCCAGCGCCGGAGAGAGCGTCAGCGAGTTAATCGCCGAAATCACCGTCGAAATGGCAATGGTCACGGCAAACTGCTTATAGAACTGACCGGTTACGCCCGAGAGGAAGGCCATCGGCACAAACACTGCACACAGCACCAGCGCGATGGCGATAATCGGCCCGGAAACCTCGCGCATCGCCTGGTGAGCCGCCGCCACCGGTGTTAAGCCCTGTTCAATGTTACGCTCGACGTTCTCCACCACCACGATGGCGTCATCGACCACGATCCCAATCGCCAGCACCAGCCCGAACAGGCTCAGGGTATTGAGCGAAAAGCCCAGCAGGTAGAGCACGCTGAAGGTACCGACCACCGACACCGGCACGGCCAGCAGCGGGATGATCGAGGCGCGCCACGTCTGCAGGAACAGAATCACTACTAACACCACCAGCACGATGGCTTCGAACAGCGTCTGAACCACGGCGCGGATTGAGTCACGCACAAACACCGTTGGGTCGTACGGCGCGGCCCACTGCACGTCATCCGGGAAGCGCGTTGCCAGCTCGGCCATCTTGGCGCGTACCGCATTCGACAGGTCGATGGCGTTTGCACCCGGCGACTGGAAGATACCGATACCAACCGCATCCTTGTTGTTCAGCTGCGAACGCAGGGCATAGCTGCCGGAGCCCATCTCGATGCGCGCCACGTCACGCAGGCGCACCAGCGTGCCGTCATCGGCGGTTTTCAGGATGATGTTGCCAAACTGCGCCTCATCTTCCAGCCGCCCCTGGGTGTTGATCGACAGCAGGAAATCGCTCTCTTTCTTCGTCGGCTCTGCGCCCAGCTGGCCGGCAGAAACCTGCACGTTCTGCTCCTGCATGGCGCTGACCACGTCGCCGGCGGTCATGCCGCGCGCCGCCACTTTGTTCGGGTCGAGCCAGACGCGCATCGCGTAGTCACCGGCACCGAAGATCTGAATCTGGCCGACGCCTGGCAGGCGCGCCAGCTCATCTTTCACCTTCAGCGTGGCGTAGTTACGCAGATAGAGCGAATCGTACTTGCCGTGGGGCGAGAACAGATGCACTACCAGCGTCAGGGTAGGTGACTGCTTCTGGGTGGTCAGGCCGAGCTGACGCACCTCTTCTGGCAGACGCGCTTCAGCCTGTGCCACGCGGTTTTGCACCTGGACCTGCGCCTGATCGGGATCGGTTCCCGGGCGGAAGGTCACGGTGGTAACCAGCACGCCATCTGAGCCAGCTACCGACTTCATGTACATCATGTTTTCCACCCCGTTGATCGCTTCTTCCAGCGGCGTTGCCACCGAATCAGCAATCACTTTGGGGTTGGCACCGGGATATTCTGCGCGCACCTGCACGCTGGGTGGTACCACGTTGGGGTATTCACTGATCGGCAACAGCGGAATGGCGATCAGTCCGGTGGTAAATATCAAAATCGACAGGACCGCGGCGAAAATCGGTCGGTCGATAAAAAAGCGGGAGAAATCCATAACGGGCAGTCTCGATTATTATTGAGCGGAGCGCATGGCCACCGGCTGCGCTTTTACCGGCATACCGGGCATGAACACTTTCTGCAGACCGTTGACAATCACCTTGTCGCCTGGCTTCAGACCCTGCTGCACAATACGCAGGCCGTTAGCCAGATCGCCCAGCTGAACATCGCGGCGTTCGGCTTTGCCTTGCGCATCAACCACGTAAACATATTTACGATCCTGGTCGGTCAGCACCGCGCGGTCGTCGACCAGCAGCGCGTTGAATTCAGCGCTGCCCGGCAGCCGCACGCGGGCAAACAGGCCTGGGGTAAACTGACGCTGCTGATTGTCGAGCGTGGCGCGCATGCGAATGGTGCCGGTGCTGGCGGTCAGCTGGTTATCGAGAAAATCGACAGTGCCGCGGTGCGGATAGCCCTGTTCGCCGGTCAGCGCAATCTCTACCGGCAGCGAACCGCGGTTCTGGCCCTGACGCGCCATCGCCTGGTACTGCAGATAGATCGCTTCGTCGACGTCAAAATAGACGTACATGCGGTCCTGCGAAACCAGCGTGGTGAGAACGCTGGCGCTGTCGCCGGCGGTCACCAGGTTACCGGTGGTGATCATCGCCCGGCTGGCGCGACCATCAATCGGCGCGGTGACGCGGGTAAAGTCGAGGTTCAGCTGCGCCATATCGACTGCCGCCTGGGCGGCCAGCACGCTGGCCTGCGCCTGACTGGCGGTCGAACGCCGCTGTTCCCACTCTTCGCGCGACACCACCTGGGTGCCGATCAGCTTGTCGGTACGGGCCGACTCGCTGCGGGCCAGCGCCGCCTGGCTACGCGCGCTGGCCAGTTCGGCCTGCGCCTGCTCCAGCGTGGCGCGGTAGGTGCGGTCATCAATGGTAAACAACACCTGACCTTTCTTCACCTCATCGCCTTCGCGATAGTTAACCTGATCGATGTAGCCCGAGACGCGCGGACGCAGCTGCACGCTCTGCACCGCTTCAATGCGGCCATTGAAGCTATCCCACTGGCTGACTTTTTGTTGCACCACCTGCGCGACACTCACTTCGGGCGGAGGCGGCGGCGCATTTTGCGCCACACCGCGATCACAACCGGCCAGCAGGCTTCCCAGCAACATCACTCCTGACAGGCTTACGGCCCGACGAACCCCATATGTTTGCAGATGCATTGTTGTTATTCCGCGTTGGTGAAAAAGAAAGGAGACGTACGAAAAATCTGCAACTTTTAAGATTGCATTAAAACCACAGGAGTGTAGGCTTGGGCGAACTGCATCTGCAAGAATATCTGATACACTTTATGTGCGGTTTTGATCAATTCGTAACAGGTAGCGAAAGCCCCTACGGCGAGTGCGGCATTTAATGCAATAATAAAACTTGCATTAAGTGCGATAGTCAGTCACCCTTAAAGTGTAATTGCAACTGATACTGATACTGTTCGCCATGGCGACGGGAGAGAATGGGATGATGAGCGACGCTTTTATTCACGATCTGATCGACTGGATTGATAACAACATTGAAGCACGTCTGGATCTGGACACCGTAGCGGGGCGCGCCGGCTATTCGAAGTGGCACCTGCAGCGCATGTTCAAAGAGCACACCGGCTATCCGCTGGGTGAGTACATCCGGGCTAAGAAGCTGAAAAAATCGGCCGACCGCCTGACCACCACCAACGAACCGATCCTCAACGTGGCCATTTCGCTGGGCTTCGATTCACAGCAGTCGTTTAACCGCAGCTTCAAGCGCCAGTATGGCGTGGCACCGGGCGCATGGCGTCGTCACGCCGCGCACACCCCGAGCGCGATGCAGCAGTAAACCTCCGCCAGGGCCAGCCATGCTGGCCCGCGTTTTTCCCCGCCTGAAACCTGCTATTATCGGCGTCCTGCTTTTCAGGATGTCACTATGTCGAAAAAACTCTGGATTGGATTACTGTTTGCGCTGGTGGTTTGCTGGATCGGGCTGAAGCCCCATCTGAGCGGTACTGCGCCAGAAAAACAGACGGATATTGTGCAACTGACCGATGCACATCGCGTGGCGCGCTGGCTGCAGCAGCATCACCGTTTGCCTGATTTTTATCTCACCAAAAGCGCGGCACGTCGTCAGGGCTGGAACCCGGCACAGGGGAACCTGTGTGAGGTGTTGCCGGGGCGCGCGATTGGCGGCGACCGCTTCAGTAACCGCGAACGGCGGCTGCCGATGCAGGCGGGACGGCAGTGGTATGAAGCGGACGTCAATTACGACTGCGGCCACCGCGATGCCGATCGTCTGCTTTACTCTTCTGATGGACTGATCTTTCTCACCACCGATCACTATCGCAGCTTCACGCCGGTACCCTGACTATGCTGACACTCCATTTTGATTTTCGCACGCTGGGTACGCGCCAGGCCTTTTATCAGGCGCTGGTCGAACAGAGCGGCTGCGATGAACGCTTTGGCTACAATCTGGATGCGCTGTGGGACTGGCTGACCGGCGGTATGGCGCTGCCGGCAACGCTGCATCTGCAGCATGTCGCCGAGGTCAGCACCAGCGCGGAGTTTGCCCCGGTGCTGGCGCTGCTGGAAGAGGCGGCGCAGCAGCTGGCGGGCGAGCTGCGCCTGATTACACACTGACTACGCGTGCAGCGGCAGCAGCATAATCGCCAGCGTCTGGCGTGCGCTGGCCGGCAAATCGCCGCCGCCGGTGTAGCCGTTATTCTCGACGATCAGCGAATTTAACCCCACCAGCCAGTCATAAATGTAATAGGCGGTGTGGTTAGCCGGTGCGGCAGACAGCCGCGTCAGACGCTGGCCTGACGAAAAGCTGACGCTGGGCGCCGGCGGGCGGGCGAAAATCGGGCTGCCGCGATTGACGCGACTCTGCGGCCGTTCACGTTCATCCCGCTGCAGGAAGCCAAGCCAGGCGACAAAGTCACCCAGCACCGTCATGGCACGCGACACCTGGCGATCGGTGCGCGCTTCATGGGCACTGGCCTGCGTCTCTGTTTCGTTGAGCGCGCTTTGCAGTTTGCTCAGCACCTGCAGACGGAAGCTGGCAGTGATGAGCTCCTCCACCAGCAGTTCCAGCGTTGGCTTATCAACGTTGAGCAGCGCCAGCAGGCTCTGGCTCTCCGGCAGCTGACGCAGGTGCGCCAGCCACAGCGCGAACACCTGCTGGGGAAACTGCTGATCGCGCTGGCCGCTGCTGCTGCGCGGTTCGGCGGTGGTTACCGGCTCATCGTTAAACAGGTCAAACTCAAAACCAATACCAAAATAGCTCTGCTCCACCGCGGCTGGCTGGCCGCCGGTGGACGGCGTGCTGCCGTGGCTCTGACTCAGCCACAGCTGGCGCACCGCCTCGCGCGACGGCTGCAGACGCTCAAGCAGCTCGCCGTGCAGGCCGGTGCGATGCTGTAAACACTTCAGCAGCGTATCGGCGATGGCCTGTTTCCGCGCGGCCTGTTCCGGCGTGGCGCTGGCTTCGGTCCACGGCTGCAGACGCTCCACCAGTTTCTGCTGCAGCGTGCTGAGCTGCAGCGCCAGCCGGTCGCGCCGTGCCTCTGGCTGCATCTCATCCTGCAGCCAGCTGCTCATGCGGTCGACGCCGGCGCGATCGCGCGCCAGCATTGAGCCCCAGCTCTGGCCCGGCTGACCAATCTGCCGCTGTACCGCTTCATCGACGTTAATTTGCGACTGCTGATAGCGCGCATCGTGCGGCGTAATCGCCCAAATCAGGCGCGGCTTGTCTGCGCTGGCCGTCGCACTCTGCTGCAGTTGCCACTCGCGCAGCGCGCTGGCGGCGAGATCCGCATCCTGACGCTGGCTGGCGGCGGTACAAATCAGCATTAAATCGATGCCCTGACGCGCGGCATAGAAGCCCGGCAGCAGGGCACGTTTCTGTTCCAGCAGACTGGCGCGCAGCGCATCACGCGCCTGCAGCCTTGCGCGCTCATCCTGCTGATCGCGGTCGGCGGGCGTGCCCGGTGCGGGCAGTTCCAGCATATCGGCTTCGTCATACAGCGCCTGACGCGGCGTCGAACTGAGCGGGAGGGTGATTTCCAGCGTCAGCAGCGCCAGCCAGCCGAGCGGTACTGACTGCGGTTTGCCCACGCGGTTGGCGACAACCGGACACACTTCAATCAATTCGTTCAGGTCGGCGTCATGGCCGATGAGCTTTTCAGCGGGCAGCGAGGCGTCATCCACCAGCAGGCTGAGCGGTGCCAGCACGCGCGGCGCGTGCCGCAGCTGATGGCGCAGATGCAGCAGGCTGCGCAGGGTTTCATTCAGCGCCGGACGCTGCGGCCACAGCAGCGCAAACAGCTGCACGCGGTCGTCTACGTTGAGCCACGGTGCCAGCTCAATCGCCTGCGGCCAGAAATGACGGTCCAGCACCTCGGCGTGGTCGGGCTGGCGGCGATGCCACGCCCACAGCGTCACCAGCGCGTCGCTGTCGAGGCCGGGCTGCATCTCGCTCTGGCGATGGCGCTGCAGGCGCTGCAGCGCGGCATCAATCGCCGCGCTGTCCGGCTGGGTGTCCGCGCTGGCACCGGCCAGCATCAGACGAATCAGCTCGGCTTCGCTCAGCAGCGTCATCTCCAGCGGCCACGCGCCTGACTGCGCTTCACGCTGATGGCTGAAACGGGTGGCGATGGCAAAATCGAGATTGCCGGGATTGATGTGCTGAAAATAGTTCAGGGTTTTGTCGCCGAGACGGGCGATCAGCTGGCCCTGCGCGTCGCCGACCATTTCACTCAGCAGCCAGGCTTTACCCGCCTGCGACTGACCAAACAGCGCCAGGGTGACCGGCCGCGCCAGCTGTCGCGCCAGCGCGTGGCTTTCAACGCGGGCGCGCCGCAGCTGGAGCCGCAGCGTATCGGCTTCCAGCGCGAGACGCGGCGAGTGCGCCTGGTGGCTCTCCACCCAGTTCAGCGCGCCGTCAACCGTCTCCTGCAGCAGGCCCAGGCGTTTAGCAGGCGTCGCCGGCGTGGCTTTTTTGGCAGTTCTCATCGTTTACACACGCTCCCGCTGTCGATCCAGTATTGCGCATTGGCGTTGCCGGTGGCCGACAGCGTATTCAGTTTCAGACTCAGTTGCTCCAGCGGCACGCGCGTGCCATCGTCCATGCGCGCCTCGCTCAGTACCAGCCGCTCCGGGCCGAGGTTATCCGGTCCCGGTTGTACCGCCAGCCTGATGCGCAGCACGCTTTCGCCCGCTACCTGGCGCGCCAGTTGCGGATCGGTAATGCTCAGGCTGTAGAGCGGTGTCGCCGGCCAGCGGTCGTTCTCCAGCTGGCGGAAACCGAGGCAGACGTTACCGCGAATGCGGAAGCTGCTTTTACGGTCCAGCGCGAAGCTGTGGCTGTCGAGATCAATCTCGCTGTAGCACAGATTGTCATCGCTCAGCGTGGCGTTTTCATCCAGTACGCCAAGATAGCGAATGGTCGAGTAGGGTTCAAAATCGCCGGCGCGGAACCAGAAGCTGCTGAGACGCAGATCGAGTGCCAGCAGACACAGCATGGCACCGACCGCCGCGGTGGATTTCGGGTTATCAATGCGTCCCTGTTTGTTGAACGGATACCAGTCGCTGGTGTGATACCCCTCCAGCGACAAAATGCGGCTGCCTGGCAGCGGCTGCAAATGACGCACCAGCGCCTGAATGCCCGGGAAGCGCGACGGGCGACCGGTCAGCAGCAGCACATCGCACTGATAGAGGGAAACCACTTCGCACATGGCGCGCAGCGCCGGGATGATCGCCATCCGGTGCTGCAGGAACTCAGCATGCAGCTGCGCCATGCTCACCACCAGCGGCACGTCAAGCAGATCGAAACGGCTGTCGCCGCCGAGCGTGCGCTGAATCTCTCCGTTGACAAACGCCAGCACGCTACTGGCTGGCTTCTGCGGCACCAGCTCGCCAAACAGCGCGTTAATTTCGCTGTGGCTGTCGAGTGGATTCCAGTTTTCATAGCGTTCCAGCACCGCCTGCGCCAGCGGAATAAACAGCTGCAGGGTGACCTGCTGGCGCAACGTGGCCTGACCGTCCATACGGCTGTCGTGCCCAAACAGCTTGTTCATCAGTGGTTCCGCCAGCGCCAGGCCGGCTTTTTGCAGGCTCTGCTGTAGCGCCGGCAGGATCCACAGCTGAATCACGTCCAGCAGAATGTCATCGCCGGCCACTTTAAACCCTTCCCGGAACAGCAGACGCGGGGTGATTTTCACGTTGTTGCCCTGACCATCATCCAGACGATACTGGGTGATGGCGAGGTCGGTGGTGCCGCCGCCGATATCAATCGAGGCGATGCGCAGGCTTTTGCCCGGCAGCTCATCCGCTTCGCGCGGGCGATCCGGGCGCGCCATGCTGCTGAAGAAATCTTCCGCGCGACCGGCAAAATTCACCTGGGTTTCGTTAAACAGCCACACCATCTGACCGCAGGTGGCTTCATCCCACTCCATCTGCACATCCGGCACCGGCCGCAGGCTGTGTGCCTGGCTTGCGGCGTCAAACGCGGCGTCGGCCGGATGCCAGCCTTCGGCTTTCCACACCAGCGCGATGGCTTCCTGCATGCGGCGACGGAAAATTTCCCGCTCCGGCTTCGGCATGGCCGACGGCAGCGTCAGGATCACATGACGCAGCTGGCGCGGCGCCTGGCTTTGCGGCATACGCTGGCGCTGGGCCACGCTGTTCATCTGCATCATGGCCTGCGCCAGCAGTTCACACAGCATAAAGGTCATCAGCGAGCTGCGGCTGTAGCTGGCAGAAAACACCGGCAGGCGGTCATCTTCCGGCAGGGCATGCAGCGGCTGCCCCTCATCGTTGAGCAACAGGGTAAACGGCAGCGCGGTGGCCTGCGGCTCGTCGCTGCCGCCGCTGGCGTTGAAGCGCCAGCCTGGCTGATAACGCGCTTCGTCCCATAAGTAGCGGCGCGGGCTGGAGAGGCCGGTGCTGCCCTCAGTGCCGGCGCGCTGCAGCGCCAGGCGGCTGGCTTCGCGACCGACGCGGGTCAGTGAGGGCCACATAAACGCGTTTTCACGACCGCTCTCCAGCGAGAAGTTGGCTTTGCCAAAGTGCGTCTCGGCAAACTCCAGTCGGCTGTCGAACAGCTCGTTGTAGACCTGGTGCGGCTGCGACAGATCGCGCAACTGCAGCTCATAGGTCTGGCGCAGGCCGTTGCTCTCTTCGGGGTGATCTTCCACCAGAATGCCGCAGGTATGCGAGTTGCCGACGTCGAGAATGATATCCACGTTGACCGCCGGCGTTTGCGGTGAGGCCGCCTGGATAGTGATTTCTGCCAGATCGAGCTGTTCGCCCAGCAGTTCCAGCACGTTGAGATAGTGCGCCTGATATTCAAATTCGCGCAGCGCCTGGTTTACTTCCTGCTCGCGGCGTGATTCCAGCGCATACACCTGCTGGCTGAACGTCTCGCGCAGCCAGCCGTCAACCCAGGTGAGGTCGAGGAACTCGCCCAGTTCATAGTTGTGCCACGCCAGCGCAAAGCTGACGCCGTTCTGCGCATCGGCTTTGCTCAACCCCAGCTGCTCACCGCCGTCCGTGTCGGCCACCAGGCGCGTATCGAAGGCGAGGGTGATGCGATGGGTATTGCCCGCCGCGTCGGGCTGGCTGAGCGGCGCAAGGCGCAGACGCGCCCAGTTATCCGGGCCACCGATGAAACGACGGCCACTGGAACAGCGCAGCACCGGCAGCGGCAGCCACTGCCCGGCCAGCAGCGTCAGGGAATCGGCCAGCGCGATATCGGTTTCCGGACGCACCACCTCAGCGGCACCGCCATCCTGCGGATAGAGCAGAAACTTGCCGCTGTTGCCATCAACGTTGAGACGCAGCAGCGGGCCGTTGGCGGTCTGGCGCACAAACTGCCGCCGCGCCTGTAGCGCGGGCAGGCGCAGACCAAAATCAAGAAACTGCACACCGCTGTCTTCGATCAGCGTGATTTTCTGTTTGTCATCAATCAGGGGAGCCAACATGGTTACTTACTCTCACGCTTAATCGTCAACGGGAACACCTGATCGGCGCCATACTGCGCCGTACAGCTGGCAATGCCATCACCGGCTTTGCACACCAGCTCCGGCATGCGATAGCGTGATTTATCGCTGCAGCTGGCAGTATAGCGGCTGCGCACTACCATGGTGCCGGCGCTGGTCATGGCGGCGGTGACATCGGCTTTACAGCGAATATTGTCGCCCTGGGTAATCACTGCGCTGCCTTTACCGTTGCGGATCTGATAGCGCAGGCTCGGCGGCTTGCCGGTCGGCAGATTGGTCTGACGCAGCGTCACGCGCCAGGTACCATTGATAAATTTCACCGAGCCGAGGCGCGCGTCATCGGCGGTCATCACCAGATCGTCCGCTTTGGCCGGTTCGGTATGTTCCGCTACGACCTCCGGCGGTGCCGGTGGGGCAGCCGGTGCCGGCGCAGGCGTCACCGTCGCACTGCTGTGCGGCAGCGTGGTGGCCAGCGTCTGTGCTTTCGCCAGCATCGCCGGGGCCAGCGTGGGCGCGGCGCTGACCACATGCGCGGTTTCGGTTTCTGCCGGCTGGACCGGCGCGTCGTGTAACCAGAAGGCCACGCCCGCTGCGGCGACAGCGGCCAGAGGCAGCACCAGCAGCAGCGGGCGCAGTGCGGATTTCTTCCGCGCGGGCGTGTCGGCGACAACGCTCAGCGGTGCGGGTTCGGGCTGTGGTTCGGGTTCCGCCAGCCGTTCCGGCTCGGGCTCCGCCACAACGGGGGCCGCAACCGGTTCAGGCGCGGCAGCCCTTTCTGGCTCCGGCGCGGGCACCACCAGCGGCGGCAGTTCTTCATCAAGGCTGTCGCGCAGGCAGGCCAGCGCATCATCACGCGTGCGCGCCTGCGGGTCGACAAAGCCCCAGAAGGTGATCACCGGCTTGCCATCCACCAGATAGACGTATTGCTGATCGGGAAACTGCAGCGTCTTCGCCAGCAGCGCCCCAAACAGGCGCATCGCCGGATTGTCGGCATCCCGGGCGCGCAGGCTGAGCGCCTGCAAATCCTGCTGATTAAGGGTGAGCTGATCCAGAGCCTGACGCTTTTCGCGATCGCTGGCCGCCAGCCAGGATTTCACTTTGCCGCTGAATGGCGCGTACCAGTCAAGGCGGTCACCGCGCTCGTTGGCCTGCGGGATCGCGAGGCAGTTGGCCAGTGTCGTCTGGCGGCGCAAACGTAACGTTTCGCGAATTTGCAGGGCAGAAGCCCAGACCGGCTGGCCGTTCTCCCCCAGTGCCAGTAACGCGTCGAGATTGCCGCTGCGCAGAAAAGTTTTTGCCACTCGTTGGGCCCTTATCGGTGGTTATCTGAAGCCAAACATCGGGTGTGATGGGCGATGGTAGTGATCTTAAGCCAAATGCGCCGCAATCAAACGGGGGAAAAAGGGGGGAAAACAGGGCGTTATTCCCCCCACGGTACGCGGGGTGATGAAATGTTAACCGTTCCGGCGCGGGCTGAGCAGCAAATGGGTGAGGACGCCCCCGATCAGGCCCCAGAACGCCGAGCCGACGCCGAGCAGGGAGATGCCGCTGGCGGTGATTAGAAATGCCACGATGGCGCTGTCGCGCTGCGCGGGTTCCGCCAGCGCGCGCTGCAGGCTGCCCGCCAGCGTGGCCAGCAGTGCCAGACCGGCCAGCGTAGCGATCAGCACCGGCGGCAATGCGCTGAGCATCACGGCGATCAGCGCGCCGGTAAAGCCGGTCAGCAAATAGAACACGCCCGCCAGCGCGGAAGCCACCCAGCGGCGCGCCGGGTCCGGATCGACATCATCGCCCATGCAGATCGCGGCGGTGATGGCGGCAATACACACCGAAAAGCCGCCGAACGGCGACAGCAGTAGCGCGATCAGGCCGGTCCAGCCGGTGAGCGCGGAGACCGGCGGCCGGTAACCATGCGCCTGCAGCGTGGCAATACCGGGCGCATTCTGCGACGCCATGGTCACCAGGAAGTAGGGCAAGCCGACGCCAATCAGCGCGGCAGGATTAAAGTGCGGCATGATAAATTCCGGCACGCTCAGCGTTAGCGCATGAGGCGGAAAGTGGATGGCGCGCTGACCCAGCGCCACCAGCACGCCCGTCACCAGCGCCAGCAGAATGGCATAACGCGGCAGCCAGCGGCGGCCCAGCAGCCACACCAGACACATGCTGCCGCACAGGGCAAAATGATCCTGTAAGCCGCTGAAGGTGCCGATGCCAAAACGCAGCAGAATCCCCGCCAGCATCGCGGCCGCCAGCGACTGGGGAATGTGGTTCATCAGCCGGGCAAACAGGCCGGTCACGCCGCTCAGCACAATTAGCAGATTGGTAGCGACAAACACCCCGACCACTTCATTCAGCGTCAGGCCGTGCACGCTGGTGGCCAGCAGCGCGGCACCCGGCGTCGACCAGGCGGCGAGCACCGGCATCCGCGTCCACAGCGACAGACCGAGTGACGCCAGCCCCATGCCCACGCCCAGCATCGACAGCCAGCCGCCAATCTGCGCCGGTGAGGCGCCTGCAGCCTGCGCCGCCTGGAAGATCAGCGCCGCGGTGCTGCTGTAGCCGACCAGCACGGCGATCAGGCCGGAAATCAGCATCGGAAAGGAAAAAGCCGGACGAACAGTTGCAGTGGTCATGGAATCACATCCTGTTGTGCGTTATAACGCACATTGTGGCACGCACGGTATGGCGCGCACAAGTGGTACACTGCGCGCCCGCTTTTCAGGAGAATTCATGGAAAATCTGCATCAACATCTCAGCCAGGCGCTGAAGCAGCTGCGTCAGGCCAATGGCTGGAGCCTGACGCTGGCGGCGGCGCGCACCGGCGTGAGTAAAGCTATGCTCGGTCAGATTGAGCGCGGCGAGTCGAGTCCAACGATCGCCACGCTATGGAAAATCGCCACCGGCTTTAATGTGCCGTTCTCCTTTTTTGTGCAGAGCGGGGCGCAGCCGTCGGGCGATGTGGCGACCTTCAGCCAGCCCAATGCACAAATGCAGGTGAAGCCGCTGCTGCCGTATGACGCGCGTTTGCGCTTCGATCTGCTGGAAGTGACGCTGGCGGCGGGCGCGCAAAGCGATTCGTCAGCGCACGAAAGCGGGGTGATTGAGCAGGTGGTGGTGCTGGAAGGTGAGCTGTTGCTGGGCATGGCGGGCAGCTGGCGTCGCCTGCAGGCCGGAGAAGCCAGCCAGTTCGCCGCCGATCAGCCGCACAGCTACCGCAATCCGCTGGCCAGCCCGTTGCGCTTTCATAGCCTGATTCACTATTTGCAGCGCAGCTGAGCGGCGGGATGCGCAATTACAAATTGATACGAAGGCAAACTACACAGTTTACCTGCGTATTTATATACTGCGGTCTCATCAGTAAAGGAGAAGGGCGATGAGCGAGCTGATTAGCGCCGCTGCCGCGTTACGCAGCATCAATGGCAAACTGATGCGCCGCCTGCGTGAATCGGCCCCGCCGGGCGATCTCACCTGGCCGCAGGTTTCCGTGCTGGGGTATCTGGTGCGCGACGGCGCAATGACGGTGACCGAGCTGGCTGCGCGCGAAGGGGTGCGCAGCCAGTCGATGAGTGCCACGGTCGCCAGCCTGCAGACGCTGGGCCTGGTACAGGGCGTGGCCGATGCGCAGGATGGCCGCAAAACCCGTTATCAGCCTACCGCTGCCTGCCTGCAGCTCATCGCCAGCAATCGCGCTCAGCGTGACGACTGGCTGCTGCACAGCATCAGCAGCCTGCTCAGCCCGCAGGAGCAGCAAACGCTGCTGGCCGCCATTCCCTTACTGCAACGACTCGCTGACCACTAATTTGAGAGGACTCACCATGGCTGTCACCACGTTAGATGCCCAAACCGCCCTGATTGTCATCGACCTGCAGCACGGCATCGTCCGCCTGCCGGTTACGCCGCGCCATCCGGATGAAGTGATTGCACGCGCCACGCAGCTGACGCAGGCGTTTCGCGCGAAACAGTTGCCGGTGGTGCTGGTGAACGTGGCGGGCGGCGCGCCGGGCCGCAATCAGCAGCCGCGCCACGATGCTGCTCTGCCGGCAGACTGGGCGGTGCTGGTGCCGGAAATGACACCGCAGCCGGGCGATATCAGCGTAACGAAAAAAACCTGGGGCGCGTTCCACAATACCGATCTGCACCAGCAACTGCAGCAGCGTGGCGTGACGCAGGTGGTGGTGTGCGGGATTGCCACCAGTATCGGCGTGGAATCCACGGCGCGTCAGGCGTACGAGCTGGGCTACAACGTCACGCTGGCGACTGATGCGATGAGCTGCCTGAACGCTGAAACCCACCACAACAGCATTGAGCGCATCTTCCCGCGCCTCGGCGAAACCGGCACCACTGACGAAATCCTCGCGCTGCTGAACTGATCTTTTCCCTCCAGGGCTGGTGCTGCCGGCCCTTATCTTTGCCGCTCCCTGCCGCGGGTTATTCTGCTTCGCCTCGCTTTCGCTGCCGCCGTTGAGAATTGGTTGTAACAGTGCTGGTTACTGTCACAGTATGCACAGCAACACGATAACCAATATTTAGCCTGACTTTACGATTTTATTAACACCAGTGAGCAGCAGGATCGGGCAGAGCAGTACAGCTATATTCTGCTGCAGGGAGGTAGGGATGCTAAAAAAATTAAACGTGCTTTATCTCATCGCCAGCCTGTTTTTTCTGGGCACCGGTATTACCTTAGGACTGGTGCTGTCACCGTTAATTACCGCGGAAGTGAATGCCACGCAAAAGCAGGTTAATCTGGTGAAACAGCAGGCGCTATATAGCGGTGAGTTTGATCGCCATCAGCCGGGCAGTGATGCGCTGTACTGGGCCAGCGGTAAAGTCTATCTCAATGAAAACGTTATCGCCTTTGAGGGGGAAATTGCCCCCGGGCCACACTATAAAATTTACCTCACCAAAACTCAGGCGTTTGATCAGCACTCATTTCTGCAAATAAAGCATCAGTCGGCGTTAATTGGCGATTTAAATAACTTTGGTGATTTTATTAAATCACTGCCGGAAGGCATCGATCCGCAGGAATATTGCGCCGTGCAAATCTGGAGTGAGCAATTTTCGAAATTTGTCGGATCAGCGCGTTATCGCACCTGAATAAGGCACCGACGTGCGCCGGTGCCTGATTTAGATTACTGGAAAGCGTAACTCAGCGTCAGGCCGACGCTGTAATTACGCCCCGGTGCGGGTTCGTAATACCGGCCATTGCTCTCATTAACGATGACCGAGCCAATATAGTGGCGATCGAGCAGATTATCCGCGCGACCAAACAGATCCAGCGTCCAGTTCTGCACCAGCCATTTATAGCCGCTGTTCAGTCCCACCACCGTATACGCCGGCGCTTTGACATCATTCTGGTCGTTGGCCGCAATGTCGCTCAGGTAGCGCAGGTCGCCGCCGGCATACCAGCCTTGCTCCGGCGCGTAGGCCAGTCCGGCGTAGGCCATATTGCGTGCAATACCGGGGATGCGCTTGCCGTCACAGCTGTCGCTGCCGCAGGCGTTACTGCGGTAGCGCGCGTCGAGCAGTGTCCACGCGGCTTTCAGATGCCAGTCATAGCCAAACTGCTGATCAAGCCCGAGTTCCAGTCCACGGCGGCGCGTCTCACCGGCGTTTTTGTAGCTGGTGCGGCCCTCGTAACTGCTGTCTGACACGATTTCGTTTTTGGTATCGGTCTGAAACAGCGCGGCGGTCAGCAGGCCGTTGCCGAGGCGTTTTTTGCTGCCGAGCTCCACGGTATTGCTGGTGGCGGGCTGCAGGTTGAGATTGAGCCCGGCCTGATCCGCCGCGCGATAGGAGAGTTCATTGAGCGTCGGCGTTTCAAAGCCGCGACCGGCGGAAACATAGGCGTTCCAGCCATCATCAATTGCGTATTTGAGCGAGGCCGCAGGCAGCCAGCGGTGGTAGCGGCGATTACCGCTGTCATCCGGATCGCTGGCGGTCACGTAATAGTCGTTAGCATCGAAATTGACCGTGCTGAAGCGCACGCCGGCGTCCAGCGACCAGCGATCGCTCAGCTGCCACGCGGTCTGCATATAGGGATCGAGGTTCCACATCAGGTTGCGCTCGTTGCGGCGCAGATCACCCCGCACGCCGTAGTCGGTGGCACCATCACTACGGGTAAAGTTCTGATAGCCTTTGCGCTTCTCGCTCATGGTCTCATAGTCGAGGCCGCCGGTCAGGGTCACCGGCAGCGTCAACAGCGTAGCGCGGTGCGTCCAGCGCGTATCAATGCCCTGGTAGTGGCGCGCCAGTGAAATGACACCACCGGGATAGCCGGCTTTCAGCTGGGTCGCCAGCGGGATGGACTGATACTGGGTGGTTTCGCGCTCACCGGCATAGAGCATCACGCTGAGATCGTCGTTGTCGCTCATCTGGCGCTGGTAGTGCAGGCCCGCCTGGGTCTGGTCGACGGTTTTACGCGCGTTGTACAGCGTGACGTTGCTGGCCACCTGGCGCGGATTATCACGCCACTGATCCGGCGTCAGGCCGCCCGGATCCTGCGCCTCAACGTGAACGCTGTTGAACAGCAGCGTCAGGGTGCTGACATCGTCAATGCGCACGCCAAGCCTGGCATTGCCGAGGTTTTTCTGCGCGGCGCTGTGGTCACGATAGCCGTGCGTGGTGAAGCGCGAAGCCGACACCGTATAGTCAACATCGCCGGCATGGCTGCCATCACCGGTGGCACTGCTCG
This sequence comes from Pantoea dispersa, assembly GCF_019890955.1. Classification (NCBI taxonomy): domain Bacteria; kingdom Pseudomonadati; phylum Pseudomonadota; class Gammaproteobacteria; order Enterobacterales; family Erwiniaceae; genus Pantoea; species Pantoea dispersa. The sequence continues at coordinate 2,155,063 of NZ_CP082346.1, read as the reverse complement.
CTTTCACGCTGTTGCGCCAGCTGCCGTAGCTGCCGTACCAGCTGCTGGCTTCCAGCGTGGTCGGCTGCTGGCCGCGCTGGGTTTCCACATTGATCACGCCGCCCGATGCGTTACCGTACAGCGCAGAGAACGGGCCGCGCAGCACTTCCACGCGATCGATGGAACCGATATCGATATTCGAGGTTTGCCCCTGGCCATCCGGCATGCTGGCCGGAATGCCATCGACGTACATTCTGATGCCACGCACGCCGAAGGTGGAACGCGAGCCAAAGCCGCGCACCGAAATCTGCAGGTCCTGCGAATAATTCTGGCGGTTCTGGATTTGCAGACCGGGCACGCTGGTGAGGTTTTCAGACAGGTTAACGCGCGGTGCGGCGTGGCGCATATCGTCGCCGCTGACGACGCTGACCGCCGCCGGGGTATCCAGCTCAGAGAGTCCACTGGCCGCAGGCGCGGCGCTCACCACCAGGGTATTGCTGGCATTGTCCGCCGCTAATAGCGGCAGCGGCAGGAGTGCAGGCAGCATCAGCAACGGCGCCTGTCGCAAAAGAGCAATTTTCATTTTAATAACCGTAAAAGACGTGAAATGAACCAATCGGGACATTTATCGCGCGTATGTTAATCGTTTTAGCGCGGGTTTGAAAAGCGTTAACAGTAGGGCAGAACCCTGTTAAGGGTGGCATGAAAAATGTCCTTTCACCGCACCTCTGGCCTGGCTGTCAGCCCCAATTTCTGTCAGTGTGATCGTTTTGCCTGCGGTCAGAAGAAGGAGAAAACATGAGTCAGCAACCTGTAGTGGCGGTACTGGGATTAGGCGCGATGGGGCACGCATTTGCCGCCAATTTGTTGAAGAAGGGCTTTACCGTGCGCGGCTGGAACCGCACGCGTGCCAAAGGCGAAGATCTGGTGGCCGCAGGCCTGACGCTGAGCGACAGCGCCGCGCAGGCTGTGGAAGGCGCAGACGTGGTGATTGCCATGCTGGCGGACGGCGCTACCACGCGCACCACGCTAAACCAGGTGCAGAACGCACTGCAGCAGGGGGCTACCGTGGCGCAGATGGGCACCATCGGTGTTGAAGCGACCGACGCGCTGATCGCCGGGCTGGCGGCCGCACGGCCGGACGTGGTGTTTATTGATGCGCCGGTCTCCGGTACCAAAGCGCCGGCTGAAAACGCGCAGATTCTGGTGATGGCCAGCGGCGACCGGCAGCGCGCCCAGGCGGCGGAGCAGGTGTTTGCCGCAATTGGTAAAGGGACGCAGTGGCTGGGTGCCGCTGGTGCCAGCTCGCGCATGAAGCTGGTGGTGAATAGCTGGCTGATTGGCCTGATGCAGAGTCTTGCCGAAAGCACCCGGCTGGCAGAGCAGTTCGGTTTCACTACCGACGATCTCTGGCAGGTACTGGAGGGCGGTCCGCTGGCAGCGCCGTACGCCAAAATGAAACTCGGCATGATTGCCAGCGGCGACTTTACGCCGCAGATGCATCTGATCTGGGCGCTGAAGGATGCGCGGCTGGCGCTGGACGCCGCCGGCGACGCTTCTCTGCCGGCGCTGGAAAACATCGTCGATGTCTGGCAGCAGGCGGTCGATGCCGGTTACGGCGAGCAGGATCTGGCGGCGGTTTATCAGTACCTGAAACGCTAAATGAGTCAGCGGCTCGACTTTGACTTCTCTCAGCGTCCGCTGGTGCCGTATGCGCATGATTACGCGCACGGCGATGCGGAGCCGTGGCACTATCACCACTGCGCGCAGCTGATACATACTTTGAGCGGCGTGGTCAAAGTGGAAACGCAACACGGCAGCTGGATTGTGCCGCCCAGCCGCGGCGTGTGGCTGCCGGCCGGCACGCGTCATGCGCTGCACATCGTTGGCAGCGTGGCGGCGCGCACGCTGTTTGTCGATCCGCTGGCGCGCGCCGATCTGCCTGCCAGCTGTCAGGTGGTGCAGATATCGCCGCTGCTGCGGGAGCTGATTGTCAGCGCGCTCACGCTGTCGGAGCATTACGCGTCTGGCAGTCGCGCCGAGCGCATTTACGAGCTGATTCTCGATGAGATTCGCGTGATGGACGTGCTGCCGTTTGGCCTGCCACTGCCGCACAGCGACCGGTTGCTGGCGCTGTGCCAGCAGATTCAGCAGTCACCGGGCGAGAGCTGGACGCTGGCGCGCGCGGCGGCGCAGCTGTGTGTGGCGGAGCGGACGCTGGCGCGCCATTTCAGTCGCGAAACCGGTTTGCAGTTTAGCGACTGGCTGCGGCGTGCCCGGCTGAGCGTGGCGCTGACCCGGCTGGCACAGGGCGATACGGTGCTGGCCGTGGCGCTCGATCTCGGTTATGACAGCCCGAGCGCCTTCAGCGCCATGTTTCGTCGCGTGCTGGGCGTTACGCCAGCGAACTACTTTCCGGCGGCAGAAAAGCGCCCGCCGCGTTAAGCAATGCCTGCAGCGAGGCGCGCGTTACGTCATTATCAATACCCACGCCCCACGCACGCTCGCCATGGGGCGTGATGCAGCTGATATAGCACACCGAACGGCTGTCGCTGCGTTTGCCCAGCGTGTGTTCATGGTAATCCTCAATGGTTACGGCCAGATCGAAGCGCTGACGCAGCGCGGCCACCGCCGCTGACAGCAGACCGTTGCCGCGCCCTTCCAGGGTCAGCTGCTGCGGACCCTGCTGCAGGCGCGCTTTAATCCGCGTCTCGCCCTGATCATCGCTATGGCTCTCCGCCTGCAGCAGGCGACACCGCGGCTGTTGCAGGCCGTACTGCTGACAGAACAGCTGCCACAGCGCGTGGTGCGTCATCTCCTGGCCGTGAGCATCGGTCTGCTGCTGCACGCAGCGGCTGAAATCCTGCTGCAGGCCGCGCGGCAGTTGCAGGCCGTGATTTTGTTCCAGCAGCCAGGCGGCACCGCCTTTACCGGACTGGCTATTCACGCGGATCACCGCTTCATAGCTGCAGCCGATGTCCAGCGGGTCGAGTGGCAGGTAGGGCATTTGCCATACCACTTCATTACGCGCGCTGCGTTCGGCAAAGCCTTTGCGAATGGCATCCTGATGCGAGCCGGAGAAGGCGGTAAACACCAGTTCGCCGGCGTAAGGATGGCGCGGATGGACTGGCAGCTGGTTACAGCGCGTCACCACTTCCAGCACCTCGCGCATATCGCTAAAGTCCAGCTCAGGCGTCACGCCCTGGGTATAGAGATTCAGCGCCAGCGTCACCAGATCGACGTTACCGGTGCGCTCCCCGTTACCAAACAGACAGCCTTCAACGCGATCGGCCCCGGCCAGCAGCGCCAGCTCGGCGCAGGCGATGCCGGTGCCGCGATCGTTATGCGGATGGACGCTGATGGCCACCTGCGAGCGCTGGCTGAAGTGGCGACAGAAATACTCGATCTGGTCGGCATAGACGTTGGGCGTGTTGACTTCCACCGTGGCGGGCAGGTTGATGATCATCGGCCGCTGCGGTCCCGGCTGCCAGATGGCGGCGACCGCTTCACAGATTTCCAGCGCGAATTCCGGCTCGGTAAAGCAGAAGGTTTCCGGCGAGTACTGAAAGGTCCAGCGTGTGGCGGGCTGCGCCGCACAGCGTGCGCGGATTTGCCGCGCGGCGTCGCAGGCCAGCTCGACGATCTCAGCTTTGCTCTGGCGAAATACGCGCTCACGGAACAGCGGGGCGGTGGCGTTATACAGATGGACAATCGCCTGCGGCGCGTCACGCAGTGCTGCAAAGGTGCGATCGATTAAATCGCCGCGCGCCTGGGTTAATACCTGAATAGTGACGTCGTGAGGGATGTGCTGCTGTTCAATCAGCAGGCGCACAAAGTCAAAATCGGTTTGCGATGCGGCGGGAAACGCCACTTCAATCTCTTTAAAGCCGCAGCGCAGCAGCAGTTGCCAGAATGCTAATTTGCGCGCGCTGTCCATCGGCGTAGCCAGCGCCTGATTGCCATCGCGCAAATCGGTTGAGAGCCAGCGTGGCGTGCGGGTGATCTGGCGTGACGGCCACTGGCGATCCGCCAGATTGATGACAGGCCACGGGCGATATTTTTCAGCAGGTTGAGTCAGCATGGGGGTCTCCTTGAGGTCTGCCTGTAGTCTGCAGTAACCTGCCGGACGCGGCTCACGCATAGCTGACAACCCGGCGTGCAAAACTGACAGCTGCCGCAGCGATACCCGTCAGTTAAACCCTACTGTGCTTCGATCCCGTGTTTTTTCATCATCGCGCGCAGCTGATGATAAGTGACGCGCAACAGTTCAGCGGCGCGGCGCTGGTTGTATCGCGCCTGTTGCAGACTGGCTTCGACCAGTGCGCGCTCCTGCTGGTTTTGCCACTGGCGTAAATCCAGCGGCAGCGCCGGCAGGGCACTTTCACGCTGTTCTGCTTCCGCTTCAGTTACCGCAGGCGCGCTGCGTGGCGCAAACGGATTGATGATGATGGTGTCGAGCGCCTGTTCGGTGCTGTGATGACGGTACACCGAGCGCTCCACCACGTTTTTCAGTTCACGCACATTGCCCGGCCAGCTGTGCTGCACCAGGGTGAGCTGAGCGCGCTCGCTAAAGCCGGGAAACAGCGCCAGGCCCAACTCGCGGCACATCTGAATGGCAAAATGCTCGGCCATCACCAGAATATCGCTGCGGCGCTCGCGCAGCGGCGGCAGCTGGACGACATCGAACGCCAGCCGATCGAGCAGGTCGGCGCGAAAACGGCCGGCGGCGGCCAGCGCGGGCAGATCCTCATTGGTGGCGCACACCAGCCGCACGTTAACCTGCAGCGACTGATTGCCGCCAACGCGTTCCAGCTGGCCATACTCAATCACGCGCAGCAGTTTCTCCTGCACCAGCATTGGCGCAGTGGCAAGCTCATCCAGAAACAGCGTGCCGCCATCGGCGCGCTCAAAGCGGCCAAGGTGGCGCTTCTGGGCACCGGTAAAGGCTCCGGCTTCATGGCCGAACAGCTCGGAATCCAGCAGGTTTTCATTCAGCGCGGCGCAGTTGAGCGAAATAAACGGCCCCTGCCAGCGGTCGGAGAGGTAGTGCAGGCGGCTGGCAATCAGCTCTTTACCGGTACCGCGTTCGCCAGTCACCAGCACCGGTTTCTCCAGCGGTGCCAGTTTCGATACCTGTTCCAGCACCTCTAAAAAGTTATTCGACTCGCCCAGCAGATTGTCTTTACCGTTTGCCATGATGAAATTCACCACTGATTAATTAATTTCGCTACCTTAACGGATTGCGCGGCGCGTGTAAAATACTCAAATTCATTAAAATCAATACGTTAAAAACTGGCACGCATCTTGTATTAGTTATGGGCGTAAAGACATGACAACCAGAGGAACATCATTATGGGTATTTTTTCTCGTTTCGCCGATATCGTGAACGCTAACATCAACTCGCTGCTGGAGCGTGCCGAAGATCCGCAGAAACTGGTACGCCTGATGATTCAGGAAATGGAAGACACGCTGGTGGAAGTGCGTTCCACCTCGGCCCGCGCGCTGGCAGAAAAGAAACAGCTGCTGCGCCGTATTGAGCAGGCCGAAATTCAGCAGGCGGAATGGCAGGAAAAAGCTGAGCTGGCGCTGAGTAAAGAGAAAGAAGACTTAGCCCGTTCGGCGCTGATTGAGAAACAGAAGCTGACCGACCTGATCGCTGCGCTGCAGCAGGAAGCCAGCCACGTTGAAGAGACACTGGATCGCATGAAAGGCGAGATTGGCGAGCTGGAGAAAAAACTCAGCGAAACCCGCGCCCGTCAGCAGGCCCTGACGCTGCGTCACCAGGCGGCTTCATCGTCACGCGATGTGCGTCGTCAGCTCGACAGCGGCAAGCTGGATGAGGCGATGGCACGCTTCGAATCTTTTGAGCGCCGCATCGATCACATGGAAGCAGAAGCGGAAAGCCAGCGCTTCGGTAAAAGCAAAACGCTGGACCAGCAGTTTGCCGATCTGAAAGCCGATGACGAGATCAGCCAGCAGCTGGCTGCGCTGAAAGCCAAAATGAACCGCAGCGAGTGATCGCCCCGGGCCTGCTAACGGGCCCGGATTGCCGGGTGTACTGAAAAAGGAGAGTCAATGAGCGCACTATTTCTGGCCATACCGTTAACGATCTTCGTGCTGTTTGTGGCACCGATCTGGTTATGGCTGCACTACAGCAACAAACGCAACGGCGGGACGCTTTCGTCCGGTGACCTGCAGCGCCTGCAGCAGCTGACGCAGGAAGCGCGCCGCATGCGTGACCGGGTCGAGGCGCTGGAAGCGATCCTCGATGCCGAACACCCGAACTGGAGGCAGCCATGATGAACGGACGCAAACTGTGGCGTATTCCGCAGCAGGGCAAAGTGCGCGGCGTGTGTGCCGGGCTGGCCGAGAACCTGGATATTCCGGTGCGGCTGCTGCGTGTGATTGTGGTGCTGTCACTGTTTTTCGGTCTGTTTATGATCACCGTGACCGCCTACTTTATCCTCGGCTACGTGCTGGATGAAAAACCGCTGGACGCACCCTCTGAGCGCACACCAACGGCGCGCGAACTGCTGGATGAGCTGGAGAACACGCTCACCGCGGATGAGCGTAACGTACGCGATATTGAGCGTTACGTGACCTCAGAAACCTTCAGCGTACGCAGCCGTTTCCGCCAGATTTAATCCCTGTCGCGGGCCCGTCAGCGGGTCCGCTGCTCTAAGAGAGGCGCTATGCATACGCAACGTTTTACTGCTCTGCGCCGCCGCGCAACGCCTGCGTTGAAGTCGGCGGGAAAATTCATCATCATCAGTGCAGTAACCTATGCGCCCGGCGGCCTGGCCGGCTGGGCAGTGAAATCGGTGGCGCGCCGTCCGCTGCGCCTGTTGCTGGCGGCCGCCCTGGAACCGTTGCTGAGTAAGGCGTTTAACCGCCTGTCAGCACGTTTCATCAGGGAGAGCGATGAAAAGACTGCAAAATGAGTTGATGGGGCTGATGAACCGCGGCGTGGATCGTCATCTGCGCCTCGCCGTCACCGGCCTGAGCCGCAGCGGCAAAACCGCCTTTATCACCTCGCTGGTTAACCAGCTGCTTAATGTCCACAGCGGCGCGCGTCTGCCGCTGTTTTCCGTGGTACGCGAAGAGCGACTGCTGGGCGTGAAGCGCGTGCCCCAGCGTGAGCTGGGTACGCCGCGCTTTACCTATGATGAAGGGCTGGCCCAGCTGTACGGCACGCCGCCGATGTGGCCGACTCCGACGCGCGGCGTCAGCGAAATGCGCCTGGCGCTGCGCTACCGGCCGGATCAGTCTCTGCTGCGTCATTTCAAAGATACCGCCACCCTTTACCTCGAAATTGTTGATTATCCCGGTGAATGGCTGCTCGATCTGCCGATGCTGGCGCAGGATTATCTCAGCTGGTCACGCCAGATGGTCGGCCTGCTGCAGGGCGATCGTCAGCAGTGGGCCGCGCGCTGGCACAGCCTGAGCGCCGATCTCGACCCGTTCGCGCCCGCCGATGAAAACCGCCTGGCGGAGATCGCCGCGGCCTGGACCGACTACCTGCATCAGTGCAAAACCGAAGGATTGCACTTCATCCAGCCGGGACGTTTTGTGTTGCCGGGTGACATGGCTGGCGCGCCGGCACTGCAGTTTTTCCCGTGGCCCAACGTTGATGAACAGCAGGCCGGCAAGCTGTTACAGGCACCGGCCGGCAGCAATTTCGCCATGCTGCAGCAGCGTTTTCACTACTACTGTCAGCATGTGGTGAAAGGGTTTTATAAAAATCACTTCCTGCGCTTCGATCGTCAGATCGTGCTGGTCGATTGCCTGCAGCCGCTCAACAGTGGACCGCAGGCGTTCAATGATATGCGGCTGGCGCTGACCCAGCTGATGCAAAGTTTTCACTATGGCCAGCGCACGCTGTTCCGCCGTCTATTCTCGCCGGTCATCGATAAGTTGCTGTTTGCCGCCACCAAGGCCGATCACATCACCGCCGATCAGCACGCCAATATGGTGTCGCTGCTGCAGCAGCTGGTGCAGGACGCGTGGCAGAACGCCGCGTTTGAAGGCATCAGCATGGATTGCCTGGGGCTGGCGTCGGTGCAGGCGACCGAGAGCGGGCTGGTGGATCATCGCGGAGAAAAATTACCGGCGCTGCGCGGTCATCGCCTTGCCGACGGTGAACCGCTGACTTTTTACCCGGGCGAAGTACCGCCGCGCCTGCCGGGCAACAGCTTCTGGCAGCAGCAGGGGTTTCAGTTTGAACAGTTCCGGCCGCAGCAGCTGGATGTCGATCGGCCATTGCCGCATATCCGCATGGATGCTGCGCTGGAATTTTTACTGGGAGATAAATTGCGATGAGCAATGAAACGCCACTCAAACCACGGATAGATTTTGCCCGCCCGTTGCAGGAGCCTGTAGAGCCGGCCCTGCGCGCGGCGCACACCTTTAGCAGCGACGCGCAACAGGGGTTTCTGGTGACGCCTGACGCGGAGCCGCTGGAAGAGGGCGCCGGCGAGAAAGTGGTGGAAGCCGCGCTGCGGCCAAAGCGCAGCCTGTGGCGCAAAATGGTGGGCGTCGGGCTGGGTATCTTTGGCATCAGCGTGGTGGCGCAGGGCGCCCAGTGGCTGCACGATGCCTGGCTGACGCGCGACTGGTTTGCACTGGGCAGCGGCGTGGCCGGTGGGCTGATTGTCGCCGCTGGCGCGGGCGCGCTGATTGGCGAATGGCGTCGGCTGTATCGTCTGCGTCAGCGGGCGGAAGAGCGGGACGTTGGCCGTGAGCTGTTGGCCAGCCACGGCATCGGCAAAGGCCGGGCGTTCTGTGAAAAGCTTGCGCGCCAGGCGCAGCTGGATCAGGCGCATCCGGCACTGCAGCGCTGGCACGCGGCACTGCACGAAACCCATAACGACCGCGAAATTGTCACGCTGTATGCCCAGCTGGTGCAGCCGGTGCTGGACCGTCAGGCGCGGCGCGAAATCAGCCGCCACGCGGCAGAATCGACGCTGATGATTGCCGTCAGTCCGCTGGCGCTGGTGGACATGGCGTTTATCGCCTGGCGTAACCTGCGGCTGGTGAACCGCATCGCGGCCATCTACGGCATTGAACTCGGCTACTTCAGCCGCATCCGGCTGTTCCGGCTGGTATTGCTGAATATGGCGTTTGCCGGTGCGTCAGAGCTGGTGCGTGAGGTCGGCATGGACTGGATGTCGCAGGACATCGCTGCCCGTCTCTCGGCGCGTGCGGCGCAGGGCATCGGTGCCGGGCTGCTCACCGCCCGGCTGGGGATCAAAGCGATGGAATTATGCCGTCCGCTGCCGTGGCTGGCGGAGGACAAACCGCGGCTCGGCGATTTCCGTCGTGAACTGGTGGGTCAGCTTAAAGAATCGCTGGCCAAAAGTGGTGAGAAAGCAGGTCAGGCTGCTAAATAATCTCACCTTGCCTGCCTTTCACGCTGCTGATGGCGTGAAAGGTGAAATTATCTGTGCTCAGGGTGATTTCTGGCGGGATTATTGTTGGTTGTTCCGCTACACTTCTCTTCGTCACCTGCCTCAGAGTGTCAACTTTTCATGACAGAACCCTTCTGAGGCGCTGCAAGTTAGCGTATTATCTCTAAAATCAAAACCTGACTAAGGCTCATCGCAATGCGTTTGGAAGTTTTCTGCCAGGACCGTATCGGTCTGGCGCGCGAGCTACTCGACCTGCTGGTTGCCCGTAATATTGACCTGCGCGGCATTGAAATTGCCTCGCTGGGCCGCATCTATCTCAACTTTTCTGCGCTGGAATTTGACGCATTCAGTAACTTGATGGCGGAGATTCGCCGTACACCGGGCGTGACAGATGTCCGCACCGTGTCATTCATGCCGTCTGAGCGTGAACATCGCGCGCTGAGCGCGCTGCTGGTGGCGATGCCCGAGCCGGTGTTCTCCCTCGACCTGAAAGGTAAAGTCGAACTGGCGAATCCGGCGGCGCAGAACCTGTTTAACCTCGACGAACAGAAGATCCGTAATCAGAACGCCGGCACGCTGATTGCCGGTTTTAATTTCCAGCGCTGGCTGGAGAGTGAACGTGTTGACGCGCAGGCGCAGCATGTGGTGATCCAGGGGCGTGATTTTCTCATGGAAGCGCGCCCGATCTATCTGGCGCAGGAAGATGAGCAGAACGACCAGCCGGTAGGCGCGATGATCACTCTGAAATCCACCGCACGCATGGGGCGGCAGTTGCAGAATCTCAGCGTTACCGATGACTCCGAATTCGATCACATCGTGGCGGTGACGCCGAAAATGCGTCAGGTGATCGACCAGGCGCGCAAGCTGGCGATGCACGATGCGCCGCTGCTGATTGTCGGCGACACCGGCACCGGTAAAGATATGCTGGCGCGCGCCTGCCATCTGCGCAGCGCACGCGGTAAAAAACCGTTCCTTGCGCTCAACTGCGGCTCGATTCCGGATGACGTCGCTGAGAGCGAGCTGTTTGGTCACGCGGCGGGCGCGTATCCCAACGCGCTGGAAGGGAAGAAGGGCTTCTTTGAGCAGGCGAACGGCGGCTCGGTGCTGCTGGATGAAATCGGCGAGATGTCGCCGCGCATGCAGACCAAACTGCTGCGCTTCCTGAACGATGGCACCTTCCGCCGCGTCGGCGAAGATCATGAAGTGCATGTGGATGTGCGCGTGATCTGCGCCACGCAAAAGAACCTGATTGAGCTGGTGCAGCGCGGTGAGTTCCGCGAAGACCTGTTCTATCGTCTGAACGTGCTGACGCTGAATCTGCCGCCGCTGCGCGAACGTCCGCTGGATATTCTGCCGCTTACCGAAATGTTTGTGGCGCGCTTTGCGGATGAGCAGGGACTGCCGCGCCCGCGTTTGTCACCGCAGCTGACGCCGTTCCTGACGCGCTATAACTGGCCGGGCAACGTGCGCCAGTTGAAAAATGCGCTGTATCGCGCGCTCACGCAGCTGGAAGGTTATGAACTGCGTCCGCAGGATATCGTGCTGCCGGAGCAGGCGCTGGATGTGTCGCTGGGCGAAGAGGCAATGGAAGGGTCGCTGGATGAAATCACCAGCCGTTTCGAGCGTTCAGTGCTGACTCGTCTCTATCTGTCGTATCCCAGCACGCGTAAACTGGCGAAACGCCTTGGGGTGTCACACACCGCGATCGCCAACAAGCTGCGCGAATATGGCCTCGGTCAGAAACGCAGCGAAGGCGAATAATCCGCGTTCTGCATCAACAAGCCGTCTGTGACAGACGGCTTTTTTATCAGCAATAGCCTTACTTCAGCGCTGCCAGTGCCGCTTCATAGTTCGGCTCTTCGGTGATTTCATTCACCAGCTCGCTGTACAGCACCTTGTCGTTCTCATCCAGCACCACCACGGCGCGGGCGGTCAGGCCTTTCAGCGGGCCATCGGCGATCGCGACGCCGTAACTTTCAATAAATTCTGCACCGCGCAGCGTAGACAGCGTCACTACGTTGTTGACGTTTTCGGCGCCGCAGAAGCGCGACTGCGCAAACGGCAGATCGGCAGAGATGCACAGCACCACGGTGTTGTCAGCTTCGCCAGAACGCTCGTTGAATTTGCGCACCGACGCGGCACACACGCCGGTATCAATGCTTGGGAAAATGTTCAGAACTTTGCGTTTGCCTGCATACTGAGAAAGGGACACATCACTGAGATCTTTCGCTACCAGGTTGAACGGTTTTGCCTGCTCGCCAGCCTGCGGGAAGTGGCCGGCAACCGGCACCGGATTGCCCTGAAAGTGAACATTCTGCGACATACAATTTCCTTTTAACGATGAAAAATCTGGCGTTAACCCCACCAGAACAGGTATAGCGTTTGTTTATGACATAAATTTTAAGGGTTTACGAGCCTAATTCAACGTGGAACTGCACCAGCACGTTATGACGTCATGGATTTGAGGAGTCAGTATGAGAACAGTGAAAAGTTATCCGGAAGCCTGGCCGCTGCACTCGCCGTTTGTGATTTCGCGCGGCAGCCGCACCGAGGCGCACGTGGTGGTGGTGGAGATTGAGCAGGATGGCCTCAAAGGGATTGGCGAGGCCACGCCCTATGCGCGCTATGGCGAAAGTGAGGCTTCGGTGCTGCAGCAGATTGCTTCACAGCTCGGTGCGTTACAAAACGGCATGACGCGGGCAGCGCTGCAACAGGCGTTGCCGGCCGGTGCCGCGCGCAACGCGATTGATTGCGCGCTGTGGGATCTGGAGCGTCAGCAGCAGCGCACCAGCCTGGCGGCGCTGTGTGAGGCGCTGCCGGCACAGGAGATCGTCACGGCGCATACCGTCAGCATCGATACGCCAGAAGCGATGGCCAGCAGCGCGCTGGCGCTATGGCAGCACGGCGCGCGCCTGCTGAAAATTAAGCTGGATAACCATCTGATCAGCGAACGGCTGGTGGCGATCCGCAGTGCGGTGCCGGACGCCACGCTGATCGTCGATGCCAATGAATCCTGGCAGGCAGAAGGGCTGGCGGCGCGTTGCCAGCTGCTGGCGGATTTGCAGGTGGCGATGCTGGAGCAGCCGCTGCCTGCCGCGCAGGATGCGGCGCTGGCCCATTTTATCCATCCGCTACCGATCTGTGCGGATGAGAGTTGCCACACGCGCGACAGTCTGGCAGCCCTGCACGGGCGCTACGACATGGTGAATATCAAACTGGATAAAACCGGTGGGCTGACCGAAGCGCTGGCGCTGGCCACGGCCGCGCGCGCGCAGGGATTTGCCATCATGCTGGGCTGTATGTTGTGTACCTCACGCGCCATTCGCGCCGCGCTACCGTTAACGCCGCAGGCCACGTTTGCTGACCTCGACGGTCCGACGTGGCTGGCGGCCGATGTGGAACCGTCGCTGCACTTCTCGCACGGCGTGCTTAAGACGACGGCTGCCAGCGCAGCAGGTTGATCATCGCATCAAGATACACCTCGGTGGCTTCGTCCACCGAGATGGCGGGCATTTCGGCGGTGATGCAGGGCAGACTGAGATCGGCGCACCAGCTGCCAAACGAGCCCGGCGTGGCGTAGCCGACGCTGCTCACCACCGGCAGACCGGTTTGTTCCGCCAGCCAGCTGGCCAGCGGGCTATGGTGTGGATCGTCAATACAGGCCAGCGGTTCGTGCCAGGAGACGACCCAGCGCGGCCGGATACGATGAATCAGCTGGCACAGTGCGGCGGTTTCCGGCTCTGACGCCGGTGCGTTTCCGGTTGAGAGCAGCACATCGCGCGCGTCGGCCATGCTGTTCCAGCGATAGACAGTATCGCCCGCTTGCCAGTTGGCGGCAGGGAAGTTGCGGTTGAGATCAACACCGTTGACATTGGCGCGCAGCCCGAGCTGGCAGCCATCCGGATTGACCGCCAGAATCACATGATGACGCCGCAGCGTGTCCGGCAGCGTGCGCATGGCGGCAGAGAGCGTGGCCACCGCCGCGTTTTCATCGCCGTGGGTGCCGGCAATAATCAGTCCGCTGTCCTCGTCAGCCGCCGGTGCCGGAAACCACAGCAGCGGCGCACCCAGCACCGAATGTCCATACTGTTGCCAGACGGCGTCCAGCTTACCGCGCAGCGGGCGCGGGTGGTGTGTCGACATAACCTTCCTCTCTGTCATGCATCGCGTTCAGCCGCAAAAATTGTGAGCTGCAATCCAGCCTCAACATAACGGTAAACAGCAGACGGGGAAATAGCTATTTATCAATCAGCGATTTGCGATAAAGTGCGAAAAGTTGCTGGCGACGCATTGGTTTGGCCGTCGCCCTTTTTTCGGGTCAAGGAGTCGTGATGAAACTAACTTTCTGCACCACGCTGGCCGCGCTCATCATCAGCAGCGCTCTCTCATCCGCCTATGCCGCCAGTGTGCCAGCCGGCGCGCAACTGGCCAGCAGCCAGGAAATCGTCCGCCATATCAAAGATGAACCGGCCTCGCTTGATCCGCTCAAAGCAGTCGGTCTGCCGGAGATTCAGGTGCTGCGCGATCTGTTTGAAGGACTGACCAACCAGGATGCACAGGGCAAAATCGTGCCGGGCGTTGCGCAGAGCTGGAGCAGCAATGACAACAAAACCTGGCTGTTTACGCTGCGCAAAGATGCGCGCTGGTCCAGCGGTGAACCGGTGACCGCACAGGATTTTGTCTATAGCTGGCAACGTCTGGTGGATCCGAAAAATAGCTCGCCTTTCGCCTGGTTTGCCGCGCTGAGCGGCATTGAGAATGCTGAAGCCATCACCAAAGGGCAGATGAGCCCGGACAAGCTGGGCGTAGTAGCGACCGATGAGACGCACCTCAAAGTGACGTTGTCACGTCCGCTACCGTGGTTCCCCAGCATGGTGGCTAACGTGGCGATGTTCCCGGTGCCGCAAAAGGTCATCGCGCAAAACGGCGATGGCTGGACTGCGCCGGGTAAACTGGTGGGCAACGGCGCTTATCAATTGCAGGAGCGCGTAGTTAACGAAAAGATTGTGCTGGTGCGCAACCCGCACTACTGGGATAACGTCCATTCGGTGCTGACGAAAGTGACCTTTATTCCCATCAATGAAGAATCCAGCGCCACCAAGCGTTACCGCGCCGGGGACATCGATATCACGGAATCCTTCCCGAAAAATATGTACGGCCTGCTGAAAAAAGAGCTGCCGGGGCAGGTGTATACGCCGGATCAGCTTGGCACCTACTATTACGCGTTTAATACCCAGAAAGGGCCGACGGCGGATGTGCGGGTGCGTAAGGCGCTGTCATGGAGCATTGACCGCCGCATTATCGCGGAAAAAGTACTGGGCACCGGCGAGAAACCGGCATGGCACTTCACACCGGACGTCACCGCCGGCTTCACGCCGCAGCAGAGCTATCTGCAGCAGCACAGCCAGCAGGAACTGAATGCGCAGGCCAAAGCCCTGCTGACCGCCGCCGGTTACGGCCCGGCTAAACCGCTGCACCTGACGCTGCTGTATAACACCTCTGAAAGTCACCAGAAGATTGCGATTGCGGTGGCCTCGATGTGGAAAAAGAATCTCGGCGTTGACGTGACATTGCAGAACCAGGAGTGGAAAACCTATATCGACAGCCGCAACAGCGGTAATTTCGATGTGATTCGCGCTTCCTGGGTGGGCGATTACAATGAGCCGTCGACCTTCCTCAGCCTGCTGACCGCCAGCCACAGCGGCAATATTTCCCGCTTCAGTAACGCGGAATATGATGCGGTGTTGAGTAAGGCCAGCAATGAAACCAGCGTGGCGGCGCGTAATGCCGATTACAACAAAGCCGAGCAGATCATCGCTGACCAGGCGCCGATTGCGCCGATCTACCAGTACACCAACGGGCGGCTGATCAAGCCGTGGGTTAAGGGCTATCCCATCACTAATCCGGAAGACGTTGCCTACAGCCGGGAATTGTGGATTGAGAAGCACTGACGCTGAACCGCCAGGGAGGGCGGTAAACGGCCCGGTTGCGCTGTCATTTTTACTCACACCCTGGTAATTGCAACTGTCCCGCGCCGCGCTAGACTGTATCGTATTGTTTTTGCTAGTGAGGCGAGTACGTGAACGTCATTGAAGGAAAAGCGCTGCAGGTGTCGGATGCGATTGTCGCCTGCCAGTTCGACGGCAAGGGTGGCGTTATCGCCATTGAAGATAAAGATGTCATCAACTGCGAGCGTCACTGCTGGCTACACCTGAACTATACCCAGCGGCAAAGCGCCGACTGGTTGCAGCACACGCCGCTGATCCCTGATGCGGTGCGGGATGCGCTGGCCGGTGACAGCATGCGACCGCGCGTGACGCGTCTCGGTGACGGTTTTATGATCGTGCTGCGCAGCGTGAATCATAACGCCGATTCGCGCCCGGACCAGCTGGTGGCGATGCGGGTATTTATCAATGACAAGCTGATTGTTTCTACCCGCCGTCGCAAAGTGTATGCCATCGATGAAGTGCTGACCGATCTGCAAAATGGCAACGGCCCGGTGGACGGCGGCAGCTGGCTGGTGGACGTCTGCGATGCGCTCACCGATCACGCCAGCGAATTCATTGAAGAGATGCACGATAAAATTATCGCGCTGGAAGATGCGCTGATGGACCAGCAGGTCCCGGCGCGCGGTGAGCTGGCGCTGCTGCGTAAACAGCTGATCGTGATGCGCCGCTATATGGCGCCGCAGCGTGATGTCTATGCGCGGCTGGCAAGCGAGAAACTGCCGTGGATGAGCGATGACGATCGCCGCCGCATGCAGGATGTCGCGGACCGGCTGGGGCGCGGGCTGGATGACCTCAATGCGGGTGTGGCGCGTACCGGTATTCTGGCGGATGAAGTGGCCTCGCTGCTGGCGGAATCCATGAACCGGCGCACTTACACCATGTCGCTGATGGCGATGATTTTCCTGCCCGCCACGTTTCTCACCGGGCTGTTTGGCGTCAATCTCGGTGGCATTCCCGGTGGCAGCTGGCCGCACGGCTTTACCATGTTCTGCGGGTTGTTACTGGTGATGGTGCTGGGGGTCGCGCTGTGGCTGAAACGCCGCAACTGGCTGTGATGTTACTACGGGGTTATCAGCAGGTCATGAACGGGTAATTGTGGCGGTGCAGGGGAGAAAAGCGGAAAAAACCTGATCGACATCAATAAGCGCATAGCCCAACCGGGGCAAACTCTCTCCCGCAGGTGAATGCAACGTCAAGCGATGGGCGTTGCGCTCCATATTGTCTTACTTCCTTTTTTTGAATTACTGCATAGCACATTTGATTCGTACGACGCCGGCTTATCCGCCGGCTTTTTTTTGCCGTTTGGCTTGCTGCCGCATCCTTTCCTATGCTTAACAGACATTCAGCGAACAGGAGAACGGCATGCGCATGATTCACGCCAGCGAACCTATCCCGACCGATCCGCCACCGATTCCCGAACCCGTGCCGCAACCGCAGCCGATTCCCGAGCCCGAGCCGCCGCACGATCCTGAATTTCCGCCGATTAGCGATCCTCCACCGCACCGCTAATAAAAAAGGCGCGTTGCCGGAGCGACGCGCCTTTATGCTGCAAAGTCACCGCGTTATTTAATTTCCAGCACGTCGAGGCGAGCGCTCAGATCCGGCTGATCGTCCTCGTCAGCCTGCCAGCCGACCGGCTGCGCTGGCAGCGATTCGCGATCAAAACCAATGTCCCCGCCGTCAACCACCGCATCACCATGCTTAATGCCTTTAAAATCAAACAGATTAATATCAGCCATATGTGATGGCACGATGTTCTGCATGGCGCTGAACATGGTTTCAATGCGGCCCGGATAGCGCTTATCCCAGTCACGCAGCATATCGGCAACCACCTGGCGCTGCAGGTTCGGCTGTGAACCACACAGGTTGCACGGAATGATAGGGTACTGGCGCGCTTCGGCAAACCGCACGATATCTTTTTCGCGGCAGTAGGCCAGCGGGCGAATCACGATATGTTTACCGTCGTCGCTCATCAGTTTTGGCGGCATGCCTTTCATCTTGCCGCCGTAAAACATGTTGAGGAACAGCGTCTGCAGGATGTCATCGCGGTGGTGACCTAAGGCAATCTTGGTGCAGCCCAGTTCAGTGGCGGTACGGTAAAGAATACCGCGACGCAGGCGTGAACAGAGCGAGCAGGTGGTTTTGCCTTCCGGAATTTTTTCTTTAACGATGGAGTAAGTGTCTTCGTTGACGATCTGATACTCCACGCCCAGCGTGTCGAGGTAAGCCGGCAGCACGTGTGCCGGGAATCCCGGCTGTTTCTGGTCAAGATTCACTGCCACCAGCGAAAAGTTGACCGGGGCGCTCTGCTGCAGGTTACGCAGAATTTCCAGCATGGTGTAGCTGTCTTTACCGCCGGACAGGCACACCATGATGCGATCGCCTTCCTCAATCATGTTGAAATCCGCAATCGCTTCACCGACGTTACGGCGCAGGCGCTTCTGCAGTTTGTTCAGGTTGTACTGCTCTTTTTTATTAACTTCTTGATGTTCAGACATGAATTTCGGTCTCGGTGATCGCTGGTCAGCTGCGGATGTCGCGTTGATGCGGCCCTGGTCAGGCCTGCATTAACCGTGTCCGCGCACGCTGTGGGTCGCTGCGCTGGCCTTTATGGGTGCCGGCTGACCGCAGTCAGCAGGAAAAGTCTGTGGCGTATGGTACGGATTACAGCGCCAAATTCCAGCACGATTTATGGGTTTGCCAGTGATGCGCTCTGTGCGCCGCGCGATCGCGGTCAGAGACCTGTTGCGCTATTCACAATTTTTAGTTTGTCGCGGATTTGGCAAGCGGTACACTGCCTGCTTCCCCAGGGAGGAATAAGCGATGAAAAATGTTGTGTTAAGCATGCTGGCGAAGATTTCACAAATCGATGCCACCACCAAGCAGTTGACCGCGCGCGTTGAGGCTCAGTCGCTGCTGATCGGTGCGCTGGTACTGGCCGTCAGTAAGAAAGGCGGTGTCACTGAAGTTATTGAAAGCGCCAACAAAGCCATCAACATGGTGATTGAGTCAGCCGAGGCTGACGATATGCTTAAGTCGGACGCCGCTATTCTGCTGAGCGAGTTCCAGGATCTGTTGACGATTTCGCGTGCGGTTGACAGCGCCGATGATGTCATCAACCAGCAGGCGCTGGAAGGTATTACCGGTGTGAGCAGCGCCAGCGATGACGACAAAAAGGATCCGTCTTAATCACGCAGCGCCGCAGTCGGCTACCATTGCGCACATTTTGCCAGCGGTAACTGCATATTTATTGATCTGGGTAAAGATTTCTTCTCACTGCGCTGACAGGATGGATTCAGCGCTTTTTTTAGTTTTTAAAGGTGAGGAGAGGAATAATGCAAACGTACGATATGGTGTTTGAGGAGGCGTGCCGGCTGGTGGGGCAATGCTATCTGGAACTGGCGCAGCGCGGTGCCGCTACCGAAAAAGAGGTGCTGGCCAGCGAGTTGCGGAACCTGCAACTGCGCTATCGGGAATTAACCGGCGCGCCCAATCGCGCCGTTGAAATGGCGATTGGACAACTCAAACCCTGCTAACCCAGCCGCCCGGCCTTCAGCGCCGGGCTTTTTATCTCGCCTCCACCGCAGCGATTAACCCGCCAGCGGCAGCGCAGTCAAACCATTTCCAGCGACTGCACGCCTTTGATTTCCATCACTTTGTCATAAATGCTGTGCATAGGAAATCTGCGTGACAACGTCACCTCAACGCTCAGCTCGCACAGGCCGCTCTCTTCGTTACGATTGACCACAGCGATGTGGCCATAGCGCAAATTTTCGCGCTGCAGTACCAGCAACACCAGCGGTACGCTTTTGGCTTTGAGATGGACGATAAGAGTGTGATGGCGGCCAATCAGCCAGTGGCTGATACGGCGGAACGTTTCCAGCACCATCAGCGCCAGCACCGTACCGTAAATACCGATTTCGTACATACCGCTACCGATCACCAGGCCAATCGCGGCGGTCACCCACAGGCCGGCGGCGGTTGTCAGGCCTTTCACAATCTGCTTTTGAATGATGATGGTGCCAGCGCCAAGGAAGCCCATGCCGCTGACCACCTGCGCCGCAATACGGCTGGGATCCAGCGCCACATGGTCGTTAGTCAGCACATCGGCAAAGCCATATTTTGACACCAGCATGAACATGGCGCTGCCAATACCGACCAGAATGTGGGTGCGCAGGCCGGCTTCTTTAGCGCGCATCTGGCGCTCCAGGCCAATCAGTCCGCCCAGTATTCCGGCTAACGCGATGCGGATGAGCATGTCGGCTAACATCCTTCCTCCTTATTGATTGATGTTGCGTATGAACAGGCTGAGAAAGAGGGAAAACGCTGCAATCAGGATAATTCTGCTTGCCAACGACGATATTAAATTTTGTAAAAAGCTGTGTCGCCTATCGATCGCGCACCGCTGCTGACATATGCTGGTGCGACTTTTCCGCTCACACTCCCGGAGCCCGACCGATGAAAGCCGCAACTTTACTGCTGGCCGGCGCAGCGCTGTTACTCTCTGCCTGCAGCAGCAACAGCGACAATGAACCGCCGCAACAGGCCACCGCCGCGCACGTGCAGCCGCACGTCGTGATGTCGTCCATGGCAGAAGCCAACTGCAACAGCGCAGGTGGCACGCTGGCGTTCTCGCGTCAGTTAGACGGTTCACGCATCGGGATGTGTCAGCTGGCAAATGGTCGTCGCTGCGACGAACAGGCGCTGATTGGCGGTGCCTGCGCCCGCTAACGCAGGCGCAGAGCGTTACGCCTTAACCTGATTTGAACAGGTTTCCCCGCGCGCCAGCTGCTGTAAATTGCTGAGCGTGGTTTCTGAAATCGCCGTCAGCGCTTCGGCGGTGAGAAAGGCCTGATGGCCGGTAAACAACACGTTGTGACAGGCCGACAGGCGGCGGAACACGTCGTCCTGAATCACGTCATTTGACTTGTCTTCAAAAAACAGGTCGCGTTCGTTCTCATACACATCCATGCCGAGCGAGCCGATTTTCTGCTGTTTCAGCGCCTCAATCGCCGCCTGTGAATCAATCAGCCCACCGCGGCTGGTATTGATAATCATCACCCCATCTTTCATCTGACTGAACGCCTGTGCGTTGAGCAGATGATGGTTTTCCGGCGTCAGCGGACAGTGCAGGGTGATGACATCGGACTCCGCCAGCAGCGTTTTCAAATCAACATATTCCGCCCCGAGCGCCAGCGCGGCGTCACTGGGGTACGGATCGTACGCCAGCAGACGCATGCCAAAACCTTTCAGGATGCGCATCGTCGCCACACCAATCTTGCCGGTGCCGACCACGCCAGCGGTTTTGTTATGCATGTTGAAACCGGTCAGGCCGTCCAGCGAGAAGTTGGCATCGCGCGTGCGCTGGTAAGCGCGGTGAATGCGGCGGTTGAGCGTCATCATCAGACCTACCGCGTGTTCCGCTACCGCTTCCGGCGAGTAAGCGGGCACGCGCACCACCTGCAGTCCCAGCGCGGCTGCGGCGTCGAGGTCGACGTTATTGAAACCGGCACAGCGCAGCGCGATATATTTCACGCCCAGCGCCGCCAGCTCCGCCAGCACCGCTTTGCTCCCGTCATCGTTAACGAAGATACAGACCGCATCACAGCCAGCGGCGTTTTTCGCCGTGGTTTCGCTCAGCAGGAAGTCAAAAAACTGCAGCTCAAATCCGTAGCTTTCGTTAACGTGCTCGAGGTATTTCTGGTCGTAATGCTTGGTGCTGTAAACCGCAACTTTCATTGTTTCGCTCCTGAAAAATGTTACGTCGGTATCACATCAGGATAACGTTTTCCGCGTCATTTTGCTGTTCTTCAGCCAGACTAAAGCGGTAACGCCTTCATTTGCCGGGCGTAACATGCCATCATCTCTGTCAGGATTGGGTAAAGAACAGGAACGTTAACAGCCATGACGCGGGGCCTCCGTCGACTACTTGCTGCGCTACTGGCGCTGATACTGCTGCTGCTGGGATTGCTGCTGACGCTGACGCACTGGCTGCCGCGGCTGGCAGGTATCTGGCTGCCGGAAAATACCCGCGTCGAGCTACATGGCGCGCCGCACTGGCGGCAGGGCCGGCTGGTGTTTCCTGATGTGCGCTATCTGGTCGGTGACTGCCTGCTAGCGCAGGTCGCCGACGTGGGGCTTGGCCGGACGCAACAGCGCTGGCAGCTTGATGCGCGCGAGGTGGCGCTCAACAGCGATTGTCTGCAGGCGCTGCCGCACAGTGCCACGCGCGATGCGCCGCGCAGCCTCGCAGAGTGGCAGCAGATGCTGCCCGGCGCGGATATCCATCTGCAACAGCTCAGTATTTTGCCATGGCAGCAATATGCCGGCCGCTTCGATCTGACCTTAGACAAAGACCTTCAGCAACTGCGTTATCAGGGCGACAACCTGCGCATCGCCGCGCGCCTGCAGGGGCAGCAGCTGCACATTGATCAGCTGCAGCTCAGCCATCCCATACTGCCGCAACCGGTCGAACTGCATGGCAATCTGACGCTGCCAACGTTTGCCGATGGCCTGCCGGTGGCGGGTGAGCTCAGCGGTGCGCTTAACCTGACGCAGTGGCCGCAGCCGCTGGCGCTGACGCTCAACTGGCAGCAGCAGCAGGGCGAACTGGTGGTGCGCCAGCAACAGGAACCACAGCCGTTGTTACAGCTGCCGTGGCAGGTCGATGCACAGCAAATCCGCATCACTGCCGGTCACTGGCGCTGGCCGTTCGGGTCGCAGCCGCTGTCGGGCAGCGTGGCGCTGACACTGGATGACTGGCAGCAGGGGCTGGAACAGACGCAGATCCGCGGCCGCTTCAATTTACTGACCGCCGGACGCGGCGGGAAAGGCAACCTGGTACTGAGCGTTGGGCCGGGCAAGCTGAGCCTGACTGACAGCGCACTGCCGTTCCAGTTAACCGGCGAAAGCAAGTTTGCCGACCTGCAGCTGTACGGCACCATTCCCGGACAATTACATGGCATGCTCAGCGATCCGCAGCTCAGCCTGCAGCCTGGCGCACTGCTGCGCCTGCGCGGACGCTTACTCTCGACGCTGGAAGTGGATGAAGCGCGCTGGCCGCTGGCCGGCGTCAGCGTGGCCTCGCGCGGCATCAACGGCCGGTTACAGGCGATTCTCAATGCGCACGACCCCAGTTTCGGCCGCTTCAGGCTGCATCTCGACGGCCGCGCCAGCGACTTCTGGCCAGACAGCGGACGCTGGAACTGGCGTTACTGGGGCGAAGGCGTGATGGCGCCGCTTAGCGCCAAATGGGATGTGAAGGGCACCGGCAGCTGGCACGACACCCTGATCAGCCTCGATACGCTGAACACCGGGTTTGATCAGCTGGCGTACGGCATGGTGCAGGTGGATAAGCCGCGCCTGACGCTGACCGCGCCGGTGCGCTGGCAGCGCGATGTGGCACAGCCGGCGTTTAACGGCGGGTTTGCGCTGCGCTCCGGCCAGACGCGCTTCAGCTACGGTGGCTGGCTGCCGCCGTCCGAACTGCGTTTCGATGCCAAAGGGCGCGACCCTGGGCATTTTCTGTGGCGCGGTCAGCTCACCGCGGAAGACATCGGACCGCTGCGCGTTCATGGCCGCTGGGACGGCGAGCGGCTGCGCGGCGAAGCCTGGTGGCCGGCGCAGTCGCTCAGCGTATTTCAGCCGCTGCTGAGCAGCGATCTGAAGATGCGTATCCAGTCTGGCGAGCTGCGCGCGCAGATGGCCTTTTCCGCCGCCAGCGGCCAGGGGTTTGAGGCGGGCGGTTTCTGGGCGGTGAACCAGGGCAGCGTGTGGATGCCGGACAGTGAAATCAACGGCATCGATTTTACCCTGCCGTTCCGCCTGAAAGATCATCAGTGGCAGCTGGGCCGCCGCGGGCCGGTGTCGCTGCGCATCGCCGAAGTGAAGAACCAGTTTGCGCTGCAAAACATAACTGCGGATCTGCAGGGCCACTATCCGTGGCAGGAGCGCCAGCCGCTGACGCTCAGTAACGTCAATCTCGATCTGCTCGGCGGGCACGTCAGCATGCCAGCATTGCGTTTACCGCAGCATCAGCCGGCGCGGATTTCGCTGCGTGACATTGATCTCAGCCGGCTGGTGACGGCGCTCAAGCCGAAGCAGTTTGCCATGTCCGGTAAAGTGAATGGCGAATTGCCGCTGTGGGTGAACAATCCGCACTGGCTGATTGAAAAGGGCTGGATCGCTAACAGCGGCCCGCTGACGTTCCGCATGGACAAAGACATGGCGGATGCGATTGTCAGCAATAACGTGGCCGCCGGGGCGGCGATGGACTGGCTGCGCTACATGGAGATTGCCCGTTCGTGGGCGACGCTGGATCTGGATAACTTCGGTAACCTGATTCTGCAAAGCGAGGTGAAAGGCACCAGCCAGTTCAGTAACCGCCGCCAGTCCGTCAATCTTAATTACCGACATCAGGAAAACCTGTTCCAGCTGTGGCGCAGCCTGCGCTTTGGCGATAATTTGCAATCCTGGGTGGAGCAAAACGCCACCCTGCCATCCAACAAGGACCCGAAACCATGAGCCTGAGGGCATTACTGGTGCTGACAGCGGGACTGCCGCTGCTGGGCTGTGTGCCGCGCATCGAAGTCGCCGCACCCAAAGAGCCAATCACCATCAACATGAACGTAAAAATCGAACATGAAATCCACATCAAGGTGGATAAAGACGTCGAAGCGCTGCTGAAGAATCAGAGCGGACTGTTTTGAGGAGAGGCTCGATGAAACGCAAGGGGATAGCGCTGTTGCTGGCGTTTTTGCTGGTGCCGTCGGCCTGGGCGCTGACGCTGGATCAGGCGCGCCAGCAGGGGCGCGTGGGCGAAACGCTGAGCGGTTACATCGCCGCCCGTCAGCGGGATGACGAGACGCTGGCGCTGGTTAAGCGCATCAATGACGGCCGCAGCCAGCAGTATCAGCGCGTGGCGCAGCAGAACAATCTCACCACCGCCGAGGTGGCGCGCATCGCCGGCGAGAAGCTGGTTAACCGTGCCGGCAGCGGCGAATATGTGCGCGGGATTAATGGCCAGTGGGTGCAGAAATAGCTGCTTCCACGACAGCGCAGGCATAAAAAAGCCGGGCACTCAGGCCCGGCAAGACAGATAGCATTGTTTTAATGATGATTACGCAGCAACAATCTGTTTGATGGCGTTTTTGGCATCGCTGGCGGCTTTGGTTGCCACTTCCGGACCGTAGGCAATACCTTCGGCGAACACGAAGTCAACGTCGGTGATGCCGATGAAGCCGAGGAACAGTTTCACGTACGGGGTCAGCAGATCAGTCGGGGTGTCTTTGTGAATGCCGCCACGGCTGGAGAGGATCACCGCACGTTTGCCTTTCACCAGACCTTCCGGGCCTGCTTCGGTGTAGCGGAAGGTGACGCCGGCACGGGCAATCAGGTCAAAGTAGTTTTTCAGCTGAGTAGGAATGTTGAAGTTGTACATCGGAGCGGCGATAACCACGGTATCGTGCGCCTGCAGTTCAGCAATCAGTTCATCGGACAGGGCCAGCGCGTCCTGCTGACGTGGCGACAGCGGCGCGTCTGAAGGACGCAGGGCGCCAACCAGTTCACCGTCCAGTACCGGAATCGGCTGGGCAGCCAGATCGCGTACCGTGACTTCGTCGCCTTTGGCGCGGGCTTCATCAGCGTAGAAGTCTGCCAGCTGGTTAGACTGTGAGTAACCGGCAAGGATGCTTGATTTCAGAACTAAAACTTTGCTCATGGTATTTTCCTGTACGTTACGCGGTTGGCTTACCGCTCAATGCGTTACACTCTACGGAGTTCATCCCGCAGGTAAAAGCGCAATATTTCGAGGCCTATGTTCGAAATTATTGAATAAGGTGGCACGTCCGGTCAGGTGAGATGTTCCAATCTGTGCTAAGATGGCGGGCATTAATCGATTGAATCCGCCGGAAAATTCTGCCCGGCGCCGAGCCGCGAGTGCCGGCTCACTGCAACAACAGGTAATTCATCACTATGTCATCATCCGTTACGTCACCTCTGGCCCCACTCTGGTCGCGGCTCGATAACCTGATGCTGCGCGACCGCAAAGCGCTGCAGCGTCGTCTGCACGGGGCGGCAAAGGTGAAAAATCCCGCGGCGCAGCAGGAAATTATGGCTGAGCTGGAGCCGGTGTTCGCCGCGGCAGAACAGCGCGTGGCGCAGCGCGCCGCCGCGACGCCGCGCATTACGTTTCCGGACAATCTGCCGGTCAGCCAGAAGCAGCAGGACATCGCCGACGCGATTCGCGATCATCAGGTAGTGATTGTCGCCGGTGAGACCGGCTCAGGTAAAACCACCCAGCTGCCAAAGATCTGTCTGGCGCTCGGGCGCGGTGTGAAAGGGCTGATTGGGCATACGCAGCCGCGTCGCCTGGCGGCACGCACCGTGGCGAACCGCATTGCCGAAGAGCTGGAAACCACGCCCGGCGGCACCGTCGGTTACAAGGTGCGGTTTAACGATCAGGTCAGCGAAACCACCCAAGTCAAACTGATGACCGACGGTATTCTGCTGGCGGAAATTCAGCAGGATCGTCTGCTGCTGCAGTATGACACCATCATCATTGATGAAGCGCACGAACGCAGTCTGAACATCGATTTCCTGCTGGGTTACCTGCGCGAGCTGCTGCCGCGTCGTCCCGATCTGAAAGTGATCATCACCTCCGCAACCATCGATCCGCAGCGCTTCTCGCGCCACTTCAATAATGCCCCGGTAATCGAGGTTTCGGGCCGCACGTATCCGGTCGATGTACGCTATCGTCCGGTGGTAGAAGATGCCGAAGACACCGAGCGCGATCAGCTGCAGGCAATTTTCGATGCGGTTGACGAACTGAGCAGCGAAGGGCGTGGCGATATCCTAATCTTCATGAGCGGTGAGCGCGAAATTCGCGATACCGCCGATGCGCTGATGAAGCGCGATTTACCGCACACCGAGATTCTGCCGCTCTATGCGCGCCTGTCCAACGCCGAACAGAACCGGGTGTTCCAGGCGCACAGCGGCCGCCGCATTGTGCTGGCGACCAACGTCGCCGAGACCTCGCTCACCGTGCCGGGCATTAAATATGTCATCGATCCCGGCACCGCGCGCATCAGCCGTTACAGCTACCGTACCAAAGTGCAGCGTCTGCCGATCGAGCCGATCTCGCAGGCGTCGGCTAACCAGCGCAAAGGGCGCTGCGGCCGCGTGTCGGAAGGGATCTGTATCCGCCTCTATTCGGAGGATGATTTCCTCAGCCGCCCGGCGTTTACCGACCCGGAAATTCTGCGTACCAACCTGGCGTCGGTGATTTTGCAGATGACGGCGCTTGGACTGGGCGACATCGCCGCATTCCCGTTCGTCGAAGCGCCGGATAAGCGCAACATTCAGGACGGCGTGCGCCTGCTGGAGGAGCTCGGCGCGATTACCCTGAGTGAGGAAGGTGCGTACAAACTGACGCCGTCCGGCCGCAGCCTGGCGCAGCTGCCAGTCGATCCGCGGCTGGCGCGCATGGTGCTGGAAGCGCAGAAATTTAGCTGCGTGCGCGAAGTGATGATTATTGCCGCTGCGCTGTCGATTCAGGATCCGCGCGAGCGTCCGGTGGAGAAACAGCAGGCATCTGACGAGAAACACCGGCGTTTTGCCGACAAAGAGTCAGACTTTCTCGCTTTCGTTAATCTGTGGAACTACCTGCAGGAACAGCAGAAAGCGCTGTCCGGCAATCAGTTCCGCCGCCAGTGTAAAAGCGATTATCTCAATTACCTGCGCGTGCGCGAATGGCAGGACATCTACACCCAGCTGCGTCAGGTGGTGCGGGAACTGGGCATGCCGCTCAACAGCGAGCCGGCACCGTACCGTGAAGTACACTGCGCGCTGCTCACCGGTTTACTGTCACACATCGGTCAGAAAGATGCGGAAAAGCAGGAGTTTACCGGCGCACGCAACGCGCGTTTCGCTATTTTCCCCGGTTCCGGGCTGTTTAAGAAGCCGCCAAAATGGACCGTGGTGGCGGAACTGGTGGAGACCAGCCGCCTGTGGGGCCGCGGTGCGGCGCGCATTGATCCGGAGTGGATCGAACCGCTGGCCCAGCATCTGCTGAAGCGCAGCTACAGTGAACCGCACTGGGAGAAAGCGCAGGGCGCAGTCATGGCCACCGAGAAAGTTACGCTGTACGGGCTGCCGATTGTGCAGGCGCGTAAGGTCAATTACAGCCGCATCGATCCGCAGCTCAGCCGGGAGCTGTTTATTCGTCATGCGCTGGTGGAGGGCGACTGGCAGACGCGTCACG
Organism: Pantoea dispersa; assembly: GCF_019890955.1. Lineage (NCBI taxonomy): Bacteria > Pseudomonadati > Pseudomonadota > Gammaproteobacteria > Enterobacterales > Erwiniaceae > Pantoea > Pantoea dispersa. Next base: position 2,127,410 of record NZ_CP082346.1, on the reverse strand, counting down.
CCTTCTTCCGCAACAACCTGAAACTGCGCAGTGAAATCGAGGATCTGGAGCACAAATCGCGGCGGCGCGACATTTTAGTCGATGACGAGACGCTGTTTGCGTTTTACGATCGCCGCATTGGCAGCGAGGTGGTCTCAGCGCGGCACTTTGACAGCTGGTGGAAACAGGCCAGTAAGGACAATCCGGATCTGCTGAGCTTTGATAAGCAGATGCTGATCAAAGACGGCGCGGAGAAGGTCAGCCAGCTGGATTACCCGAATTTCTGGCATCAGGGCAACCTGAAACTGAAGCTCAGCTACCAGTTTGAACCGGGGGCCGATGCGGATGGTGTGACGGTGCACATCCCGCTGCCGCTGCTCAACCAGGTCGACGAAGCCGGCTTCGAGTGGCAGATCCCCGGCGTGCGCCGCGAGCTGATCATCGCGCTGATTAAGTCGCTGCCCAAGCCGGTGCGGCGCAACTTTGTGCCGGCACCCAACTACGCCGAAGCCTTCCTTGGCCGCGTGACGGCGCTGGAGCAGCCGCTGCTGGATGCGCTGGAGCGTGAGTTCCGCCGCATGTCTGGCGTCACCATTGAGCGCGACGCCTGGCAGTGGGATCAGGTGCCCGATCACCTGAAAATGACCTTCCGCGTGGTGGATGAGCACAACCGTAAGCTGCAGGAAGGCAAAGACCTGCATCAGCTGAAGCAGGTGCTGAAAGGCAAGGTGCAGGAGACGCTGTCCAACGTGGCGGATGACGGGCTGGAACAGCGCGGGCTGCATCTGTGGAGCTTCGGCGATCTGCCGCAAAGCTATGAGCAGAAGCGCGGCAACTATCAGGTCAAAGCCTGGCCGGCGCTGGTGGATGAAAAAGACAGCGTCGCGATTCGCCTGTTTGACAGTGAACGCGAGCAGCAGAAGATGATGTGGCGCGGCCAGCGGCGGTTATTGCTGCTGAACATTCCTTCGCCGATCAAGTATCTGCACGAGAAGCTGCCAAACAAAGCCAAGCTCGGACTCTATTTTAATCCGTACGGCAAAGTGCTGGAGCTGATTGATGACTGTATCGCCTGCGGCGTGGATAAGCTGATGGCGGACGCCGGTGGGCCGGCGTGGCAGCAGCAAAACTTCGAGCAGCTGCGCGATAAAGTACGCGCTGAACTCAACGACACGGTGGTGACCATCGCCAGCCAGGTCGAGCAGATTCTCACCAGCGTGTTCAACATCAACAAGTTCCTTAAGGGACGGGTGGACATGACGCTGGCACTGGCGCTGGCGGATATCAAAACGCAGCTGAGTGGCCTGGTTTATCGCGGTTTTGTCACCGGCAACGGCTATCAGCGGCTGGGCGACACCCTGCGCTATCTGCACGGTATTGAGCGCCGGCTGGAGAAGCTGCCGGTCGATCCGCACAGCGATCGGGCGAGGATGCTGAAAGTGCAGGCGGTGGAGCAGGCGTGGCAAAGCTGGCGCAACAAGCTGCCGCCGCAGCGTCAGGACGATGAAGAGGTACAGGCGATCCGCTGGATGCTGGAAGAGCTGCGCATCAGTTATTTTGCGCAGCAGCTGGGCACGCCGTATCCCATCTCCGACAAACGTATTCTGCAGGCGATGGAGCAGCTGGGCTGACCTATTGCGCCAGCGCTTCCAGCTTGTCTTTAAAGGATGTAACGGCAATGGCGCGGTTATCGGCGCGATAGCGATCGGCCGGTGCCGGTGCCGAGCTCTGTACCGCAATCAGCTGCCACTCGCCGTCGCGCTTCAGCAGCAGCGGTGAACCGCTGTCGCCGGGCAGGGTGTCGCACTGGTGCGACAGCACGGCACGCTGCGCCCAGCCGGTGATCAGGCAATCGCTGTGCGAGTAGAGTGTATCCAGATGGTCAGCGGGATAACCGGCCTGTGTCACTTTGCGGTCGGTGGTTTTCAGCGCAGCGGTTAAATCGCTGCGCGAACCGTCAAACAACGGAATCGGCACGATACCGGACGGCGGATTGTGCAGAATCACCAGGCCGTAATCGTAAGGTGCCGCGTCTGGCGGCACGATCCAGCCTTCACCATCCGCCTGCAGACGCCGCGCCAGCGAAGGCTCCACGCGCGCGTCAATATCATGAATTTCGTAACGCCAGCCTTTGGCTCCCGCCATAAAGCGCAGCGCGACCGGCTTGTCGAATTTGCCCGGGGGCGTCAGTAAGCAGTGTCCGGCCGTCAGCGCCAGATGGGCCGAAATCAACGTGGCACTGCACAGATTGCCGCTTTCCGTCTCTAACTGACCAATGGCATCCCACGGCGCCGCACTGACGTCGGTAATGGCTTTACGATGATCTTTGCCGAAGAACAGGGTCTTAATCTCTTCCGGGCTGGGGCCGTCTTCATCATCGGCATGTGCTGTGAGGTTAAAGCTAAAAAGACCTACAAATAACAGGATAGCCAGGCGCATAGTTCTCTCAATGGCGAGAATAAATAGAGGTTATGGTCATCACGCTTGAGCGATAACTATAGTCGGTGAGCGGTAAAAAAGGGAGAAATATTGGAGTAATCAGCACGCTACAACGACTAGATAAAAAAGCTGGCCGCAATAATGCCGCACAGAATCATGACAATCAGGATAATTTCGAAGCGATAGCGACGCACCATTTTTCGCTACTCCAGTAAATAAACACCCGGCAGAACCGGGTGTTTTCAATCATTAATGCGGTGTTGGCGCGCAAGGCAACCTTATTTAGCAGCTTTTTTCGCTTTGTGGTGCTTTTTAGCAGCCTGAGCTTTCTGAGCAGCTGGTTTGGTTACTTTTTTGTGGTGCTTTTTAGCCGCCTGAGCTTTCTGTGCAGCTGGCTTGGTGGCTTTGTGGTGTTTTTTAGCAGCCTGGGCTTTCTGAGCCGCTGGCTTGGTGGCTTTCTTGTGGTGCTTTTTAGCGGCCTGGGCTTTCTGAGCAGCTGGTTTGGTGGCTTTCTTGTGGTGCTTTTTAGCCGCCTGCGCTTTCTGAGCGGCTGGTGCTTTCTTCTCTACTTTTTTGTGCTTTTTGGCAGCCTGCGCTTTCTGAGCAGCGGCTTTTTTGTGGTGAACAGCTTTATGCTTAGCCGGTGCAGCGGTAGTTGCAGCAGCAGCAGGAGCAGCAGTTGTTGTCTCAGCAGCGAAGGCTACAGAAGACAGACCCATAGCAGCGGCGATCACCAGCGCAAATAATTTTTTCATTGCAAAACCCTCGAACTATTTTTTCATGTGTAGCCCACTGCGGGGCCGGTGAATGCACTATATGTAAAACAATTCGCGCCTTCAGTGAGGGAATGGTATCGGCGTGTAACGGATTGTACAAAGCAGGAAAACCGGGCAGGGCGGGAATCGTTGCGGACCACTCTCCGCGCAAAAAACGGCGGCCGGGCAGGCCGCCGCACGGATCAGGCAGAGAGATAACGCTGTTCCAGATGCTGACGGAAATAGTGTGGATTGAGCGCTTCGCCAGTGGCATTGATCAGCAGCTGCTGCGTCGGGAAGCGGCTGCCGTGCTGCCAGATGTTCTGCTGCAGCCAGTCAAACACCGGTTGCAGTTCGCCCTGCTGAATCAATTCGTCCACCTGCGGAATGGCGCGTTTTACCGCCTGGAACAGCTGAGCGGCGTACATCGCGCCCAGCGTGTAGGTCGGGAAGTAGCCGAAGGCGCCGTCGGTCCAGTGAATATCCTGCATACAGCCGTCGCGGTAGTTGCCGCGCGTATCGATCCCCAGCGACTGCTGCATTTTTTCATCCCACAACGCCGGAATATCCTCGACTTCAATCTCGCCTTCAATCAGCGCCCGCTCGATTTCGTAACGTAAAATCACATGGGCCGGATAGCTCAGCTCATCGGCATCGACGCGAATAAAGCCCGGTTTCACGCGCTGGGTCAGCCGAATAAAGTTGTTGCGCTCCAGCGCCGGCTGGTCGCCCATCAGCGCCACCACCTGGGGATGAATATGCTGCAGGAAGGCGTGACTGCGACCCAGCTGCATCTCCATAAACAGGCTCTGCGATTCATGCATCGCGGTTGAGCGCGCCAGCGCCACCGGCTGTCCGCGCCACTGCTGTGGCAGATTCTGCTCATAGCGCGCATGGCCGGTTTCGTGGATCACGCCCATCAGCGCGCTGAGAAAATCGTTTTCGTTGTAGCGTGTGGTGATACGCACATCTTCCGGTACGCCGCCGCAGAACGGGTGCGCGCTCACGTCCAGCCGGCCGTGATTAAAATCAAACCCTAACGTCGCCATCACGCTCAGTCCGAGCTGCTTCTGCGATTCAATGGCGAAGGGGCCGACCGGCTGGGCAATCGGTGTTGCCTGCTGGCGGGCTACCGCTTTTTGCAGCAGGTCCGGCAGCCAGCTTTTCAGATCGCCAAAGGTGCTGTCGAGCTGCGCGCTGGTCATGCCTGGCTCAAACACATCCAGCAGCGCATCGTAGCGTGATACGCCGAGCGCATCGGCGCGCAGTTGTGCCTCTTCGCGGCTCAGCTTCACCACTTCTTTCAGGTTAGCGCTGAAGCCCTGCCAGTCGTTGGCCGGACGCTGACTGCGCCACGCGTGTTCACAGCGCGAGCCAGCCAGCGATTTGGCTTCCACCAGCGAGGCCGGCAGCAGCGTTGCCTGGCGCCACGCGCGCTGCATTTCGCCCAGGTTGGCCTGCTCCACATCGTTCAGCGACTCCTGCGCGGCGGCGTCAAACAGCCCGCCGAGGCGCTTGTCGGTCAGCAGCTCGTGCATAAATACGCTCAGCTCTGCCATCGCTTCTCCACGCGCCTGGCTACCGCCCGGCGGCATGGTGGTTTGCATATCCACGCCGGCAATCGCGCCCAGATGGCCAAAACGCGCCAGGCGCTGAAAAGTGCGGCTAAGTTCCTGATAAGCTGCAGTCATGTAACAAGCTCCTTATGAAGGTAAGCGCGGCGTCACGTCGCGCAGGGGGAGATCAACCGGCCAGCAGAAGCGCACGCAGGCGCCGCCCAGCGGACTGCTCTCAATCGAGACCTGGCCCTGCAGCGCCTGCGCAATAGAGTGCACAATCGCCAGACCGAGGCCGCAGCCGCCGGTGGCGCGATCGCGGCTGGGATCGAGCCGTACGAAAGGCTCGAATACCCGCTGGCGTTCATCCGGCGGAATGCCCGGACCATCATCTTCAACCTGCAGATTGCCGATGGCGCCGTCAAACCACAGGCTGACGCGCAGCCGCTGCTGCGCATAGCGCAGGGCGTTATTAACGAGGTTATCCAGCACGCGCTCCATCAGGCGCGTATCTGCCGCGCCAATGTTTTCCAGCTGCGGAATATCCAGCGTAATGTGCGTTTGCGGATTCATGGTCTGCACGTCAGCGATGTGCACGCGCAGCCATTGGGCCAGATCGAAAGATTGCAGATTGAGGTCAACGCGCGGCCGGTCGAGGCGCGCATAGGTCAGCAGCTCCTCAATCAGGCTCTCCAGTTGGCCGACGTCACGGTTCAGCGCCGCCGACTCTGCCGCACTGAGGTTTTCACTCATCTCCAGCCGGTAGCGCAGCCGGACCAGCGGCGTGCGCAGCTCGTGCGCGATACCATCAATCAGCTGTTTTTTACTCGCCACCAGCGTATTGATGTTGTCCGCCATCTGGTTGAACGCCACGCCAAGGCTGTGCAGGCTGGAAGTATTTTCAAAATGGGTGCGCACGTCAAGCTCGCCGCGACCAAAGCGCTGAGCCGCTTTCTCCAGCCGCTGCATCTCCTGCCAGTGCGGGCGCAGCCAGATGAACACCGGCAGCGCCAGCGACATACCAATAAACGCCAGCAGGGCGATATCAAGGATGCGCATCTGGTGCAGATAAAACAGGTAAGGAATCGGTCCGACCGACAGCACATAGTGGCTGCGCGGGATGTGCTGCAGGAAGGTGTACTGATCGTCGAGGGCGACGATTTCACCGGCGCGCAGCCGCTTCATGTCGGCCTCGTCCAGCTGATACTTGCTCATCGGTTCGATGTGCAGCTCAAAGGATAAATCGAGATCGAGATTGCGGATGGTTTTGTTCCAGTCGCGCGGCGGGATCTCACGCAGTTCGCTGCGCATCAGAAACAGCGAGCTGGCCATCAGGTCGTTCATCGACTGGCGTCCGGCGCGCTCGGCGGTGAATTTGTACACCAGACCCACCAGCAGCGTCATCACCAGGAAGCAGACGAACAGCAGCAGATAGAACTGAATGAAGAGCTTTCTCATCAGGAGCGGGTATCCCAGGCCTGCGGCGCGAACAGATAGCCTTTGTTACGGATGGTTTTGATGCGGAACGGCTCGGTGGCGCTGTCGTACAGTTTCTTGCGCAGGCGTGAAATGGCGACGTCGATGCTGCGATCCATGCCGTCATAGCTCACGCCGCGCAGGGTTTTCAGCAACGCGTCACGGTCGAGAATTTCTCCGGCGTGGCTCGCCAGCTCCCACAGCAGATCAAAATCGGCGGTCGAAAGGGTGATCGGTTCGTCGAACAGGATCACCTGGCGGTTGAGCGCATCAATGGTGAGCGAACCGAACCGCAGCACCTTTTGCGAGCTCTGCACGGCGGGTGCGGCTTCCGGTTTGGCCACGTGCGCCTGGCGCAGATGCAGCCGCAGACGCGCCAGCAGCACCGCCGGTGGCGTGGTTTTCAGAATATAGTCATTGGCGCCCATCTCCAGCGCCAGAATGTGGTTCATGTCGCTGTCGAGCGAGGTCAGCAGCACAATCGGTCCCTGCCAGTGCGCACGCAAATCGCGGCACAGCGTCATGCCATCTTTGCCCGGCAGCATGATATCCAGTAATACCAGATCCGGATCGGCGGCAAGAATGGTCGCTTCCGCGCGATCGCCGCGCGTCTCAACCAGCACCTCAATATCGTGGCGGCCAAGATAAGCCGCAATCAGTTCGCCGACTTCCGGCTCATCTTCCACATAGACAATTTTGTTCATAATGCTCTGTCATGGCTGAGAATGTCAGCAGCATAGCTTTTCCTGGTCCTGAGCTCTACGCTACCGCACGAATTATCCTTGTCTTACTGGTATGTACACCGTGAAATGTGCCATTATTACCGGCGCGTTCTGGCGCAAGGTTCGGAATCGTACTGAAAACAGGAGGAGTGCGAGGGTGTCTGATAAAGAGCTGGCTTCAGCCGGATACAGTGATCGCATCTGCTTCAACTACAGTGACTTCCTTTCCGCTTCCTGCAAAAAACGCTGGAGCTTTGTCGATGCCATTTACGGCGTGATGCCAATTTTTGGCATGGTGACGCGCAAGTCCGGGCACAGTTTACAGGCCAGCGACGACCATCTGAAAGAATTAGCATTACAAATCATTTCAACCCAGGTCAGCGACGAAATTAACATTGCCCGACTGATTACCCTGGCCGAACAGCAGCACATCAGCCGCTTCGATATTCAGCTGCCTTATCCGCTGTCCGCTGAGCAGCTTGACGCCATCCATCTGGAATACCGCAAGCCACTCAATCTGACACAGCAGAATGATCTGCTGTGCGTTTCTATTCCCTTACAACCGCACTGATTAGCGCGTCAGCTGCCACAGCGCGGGCAGTGAGGCGGCAATCAACAGCACGATGGCGATGCGCTCCAGCGCAAACAGTGGTTGATCGCCGCGGCCACCGCGTCGTGCATACAGGAACAGCAGCAGGCCCGGCGCGTAAAGCACCACCGACAACAGCAGATGCAGCGGCCCCGAGGCGTACAGCAGCCACAGCCCATAGGCGCTGGCACCGAGACCGGTCAACAGGGCCAGCGGTTTGTGCTGACCACGTACCACTTTGACCAGATACAGACCGACCAGCAAATAGGGCACGAGGATCATTTCTGAGGCGATAGTCAGCAGCGTGTTGTAATCCGCGCCGGTAACCGCAATCAGAATCAGGCACACCTGCACGCTGCCGTTAGTCAGCCACAGTGACGCCGCCGGCGCGTTATGGCGGTTCTGCCGGGCAATGCTGCGCGGAAACGCACCCTGCTGCGCGGCGAGGAACGGGACTTCCGCCGCCATAATGGTCCAGCTGAGATAGGCCCCGCACACCGAGATAATCAGGCCAACCGCAATCACCGCATCGCCCCAGTGACCGAGCAGCCGTTCCATCAGACCGGCCATCGACGGATTGCGCATTTGCGCCAGTTCCGCACGCGGCACCACGCCAAGCGACAGCAACGTCACCAGCAGGTAGACCAGCAGCGCGGCCAGCACCGCCAGCAGCGTGGCGCGCCCGACATCTTTCTTGTGGCGCGCGCGGGCAGAGACCACCACTGCGCCTTCCACGCCAATAAATACCCACAGGGTGATCAGCATGGTCTGTTTAACCTGCTGCCACAGCGGCTGGCCGAGCGCTGCGCCGTCAAAGTCAAAACGGAAGCGATCGTAATTAAACGCCAGCAGCGCCAGCACCACGAACAGCAGCAGCGGCACCAGTTTGCCCAGCGTCGCCAGCAGGTTGATGCTGGCCGCGGTCTGTACACCGCGCAGCACCAGCCAGTGCACCAGCCACAGCAGCACGGAAGCGCCAAGCATCGCCTGCCAGGTGTTGCCATCGCCAAACACGATGCGATCCGGCGTATCGGTAAAGAAGCTCAGCGCTGAAAACACAATTACCAGATACGAGACGTTGGCAATCACCGCGCACAGCCAGTAGCCCCATGCCGAGCAGAAGCCGGTCAGCTCGCCGAAGCCGGCGCGCGCGTAGGTGAAGATGCCGCCATCCAGTTCCGGCCGCAGGCGCGTCAGCAGCAACATGGCCAGCGACAGAAAGAGGATACCGACACCGGTGATCAGCCAGCCGATCAGCAGCGCCGCCGGACCGGCAACCGCCGCCATATTTTGTGGCAGGCTGAAGACGCCCGCGCCGAGCATCGAGCTGAGCACCAGCGCAGTGAGCGCGCTAAGACCTAATTTTTTATCCAAAACGCCATTCCTGAGCAGCAGAGTGTGCTGGGTAGTAGTTATTCAGCCAGAGTGTAACGTGGCAATCAGTCCCGTTTAAAACGGAATACCCTGAAAACAGGCGGCAGATTTTACGGAGAGCGAACGGTGAAGGCAATGCAAGACTATGCAGATCTGACTACGAATTATGCAAACGGCAGGGCGACGGGCGCCGCCCTGCGCGGGGATTATTTAAACAGGTCAGCGGTGACGGTCAGGTTGCCACCGCTCTGGTTCTGCCACTGGCGCGTAATGTGATAATACTTCGCGCCTTTGGCGATGGCGCGTTTGCCCACGGCTTCTGAGATCTCGGTTGGCGTGCCGAAGTGATCGGAGAAGGAGATGGTGTCAAACGGCTGCATCTGTGCGGCCGTGATCGCATTGACTTCCTGCACGCTGCGGCCATCCGGCTGCGTCACCGTATAACGCTGACCGGTAGAGCTTTGGGTTTCAAAGAAACGACCCACGCTGGTGCTTGGCGTATCTGAGGAAGCAACGCCAGGGATTGCCACTTTCTTCGCCGCTGCGCCGCCCGCAGCCAGGGCTGCTTTACCGGCTTCTGAATCAGCCGGAATGGAGTCAGATGTATCCTGCACCACGCGCGCTTTAGCATCGGCTTTATACACGTAGGCGGTCACGTACTGGTTGCCACCGTTGTTAGCATCCACCTGACGCACAATAAAGAAGGAGGCCGCGCCTTTGTTTTTCGCCGCTTTGGCGATGGCTTCGTTCACGTCCGGCTGGCTGGAGAAGAAGCCGCTGACGGAGACGGTGTCAAACGGCTCAAGGCGATACGCTTCGGCCTTAGGCAGCTCTTTCACGCCGTTGAACATCCGGTATTGCGTGCTTTGTTCCACTTTCGCTGCATTGGCTTTGTACAGATCGGCGGTAACGCGCCAGTTGCCACCGTTACCGTTGCTGTCGTTGATGCCCTGCACGTAGAAAGAGTCCGCGCCTTTGGCGTCGGCGGCTTTAGACACGGCGTCTGTTGCATCGCCAATTGCATTAAAACGGCCGCTAATATTGATACGTTCGAATGGTTTTAACGCGGCCGCTTGTTCTGGCGTTAACTCTTTGGCAGCAAACGCATTGGCTGCCAGCAGTGATAACAGGGTCGACGCCAGAATGGTGTTCTTCAGCTTCATAAAAATGATCCTTCGCCTTACGCAAATTGAGTACGAAAACGTGCTGGACTCTTGATGTATAACAGATTAGCCGCTGATTATTGCATGTAATAATCGGCCTGTCTCAGCCAATTTATGCGCATAACATTGACAATCCCAGCATTTTATTCATCGGCCTGTCATCTTTCGCTGTTATGGCTTTTTTTTGGCCAGCTTACCGCTTTAACCGGTATCGCTTAGTACCAGAATAGTTAACGCGTTGTTAAATATAGGTTTTTAAAAACAGTTAATTCGTCATGACACGATTAGGCACAGCAGATTATTTTCCATAATGCCGCAAACCTGGTCGCATACCGTGGTATTCATCGCTGGCATCTGAATATCTGTGTGAATGTCATAAGTGTGCGTTATGGTGCTAGACCGTCCTGGGCATTTTCAGTAGGTTATAAAGACTTTGTTACATAGTGCATTTCGCTCATAAAAAGCTGAAACAGCGTTTCGGCTTTTAAGCATGTGCCCCTTACAGAACCTCATCCTTTAATCATGGAAAGGAAACAGTATGTTAATTGGGATACCCAAAGAGCGGTTAGCCAATGAGTCCCGCGTCGCAGCGACGCCAAAGACCGTTGAGCAGCTCATCAAGCTGGGATTCAGCGTCACCGTTGAGCAGGGCGCCGGGTTGCGCGCCAGCTTTGATGATGACAGTTTTATCGCCGCCGGTGCCAGCATCAGTCATCCGCAGGATGTCTGGCAGTCCGACATCGTGCTGAAGGTGAACGCGCCAGACGACAGCGAGATCGCCCTGACGCGCGCGGGCAGTACGCTGGTGAGCTTTATCTGGCCAGCACAGAACCCGGCGCTGCTGGAGAAATTAGCCGCACGCAACATCACCGTAATGGCGATGGATTCCGTACCGCGTATTTCACGCGCGCAGTCGCTGGATGCGCTCAGCTCGATGGCGAACATCGCCGGTTATCGTGCCATTGTCGAAGCAGCCCATGAGTTTGGCCGCTTCTTCACCGGGCAAATCACCGCCGCCGGTAAAGTGCCGCCGGCAAAAGTGATGGTCATCGGGGCTGGCGTGGCCGGTCTGGCGGCGATTGGCGCGGCGGGCAGCCTCGGTGCCATCGTGCGCGCCTTCGATACCCGTCCGGAAGTGAAGGAGCAGGTGCAGAGTATGGGCGCCGAGTTCCTTGAGCTCGACTTCGAAGAGGAAGCGGGCAGCGGCGACGGTTACGCCAAAGTGATGTCCGAAGCCTTTATCAAGGCGGAGATGGCGCTGTTCGCGGCGCAGGCGCAGGAAGTGGACATTATCGTCACCACCGCGCTGATCCCGGGCAAGCCGGCACCGAAGCTGATCACCGCAGAGATGGTGGCCAGCATGAAGCCGGGCAGCGTGATTGTTGATCTCGCGGCAGCCACCGGCGGTAACTGCGATCTGACCGTCGCCGACCGCGTCACGCTGAGCGACAACGGCGTCAAAATCATCGGCTACACCGATCTGCCGAGCCGGCTGCCAACGCAGTCCTCGCAGCTGTACGGCACTAACCTGGTGAACCTGCTGAAGCTGCTGTGTAAAGAGAAAAACGGCGAGATCGTGGTTGATTTTGACGATGTCGTGGTGCGCGGCGTCACGGTAATTCGTGACGGAGAAGTGACCTGGCCTGCGCCACCGATTCAGGTCTCTGCTGCGCCACAGGCCGCAAAACCTGCCGCACAGCCGCAGGTGAAAGCGGCAGAGAAGCCCGCTGCGCCGTGGCGCAAATATCTGCTGCTGGCGCTGGCGGTAGTGCTGTTCGGCTGCCTGGCCAACGTCGCGCCAGCTGAATTCCTGTCGCACTTTACCGTGTTCGCGCTTGCCTGCGTCGTCGGGTATTACGTGGTGTGGAACGTCAGTCACGCGCTGCATACGCCGTTAATGTCCGTCACCAACGCCATCTCCGGCATTATTGTGGTGGGCGCGGTGCTGCAGATGGGCCATGGCGGCTGGGTCACCGTCCTGGCGTTTATCGCCGTCCTGATTGCCAGCATCAATATCTTCGGTGGTTTCACCGTCACCCAGCGCATGCTGAAAATGTTTCGTAAGAATTAAGGGGTAACAACATGTCTGGCGGATTAGTGACTGCAGCATACATTGTTGCCGCAATTCTGTTTATTTTCAGCCTGGCCGGGCTCTCGAAGCATGAGACCTCAAAGCAGGGCAATATTTTTGGTATCAGCGGCATGGCGCTGGCGCTGCTGGCCACCATTTTTGGTCCGCACAGCGGCCACGTGGCGTGGATTCTGCTGGCGATGGTGATCGGCGGTGCGATTGGCGTGCGTCTGGCGAAGAAAGTCGAAATGACCGAAATGCCGGAGCTGGTGGCGATTTTGCACAGCTTTGTCGGTCTGGCAGCGGTGCTGGTTGGGTTCAACAGCTACCTTGACCACGCGCCGGGACTGTCGGCGGTGATGGAAAATATCCATCTGACCGAAGTGTTCCTCGGCATCTTTATCGGCGCGGTGACCTTCACCGGTTCGGTGGTGGCGTTTGGCAAACTGCGCGGCAAGATCTCCTCAAAAGCGCTGATGCTGCCGCATCGCCATAAAATGAATCTGGCGGCGCTGGTGGTCTCATTCCTGCTGATGCTATGGTTTGTGCGTACCGACAGCACCGCTGCACAGGTCGTTGCGCTGCTGCTGATGACGGTGATTGCGCTGGTGTTCGGCTGGCATCTGGTGGCGTCGATTGGCGGTGCGGATATGCCGGTAGTGGTCTCGATGCTCAACTCCTATTCGGGCTGGGCGGCGGCGGCGGCGGGCTTTATGCTGAGCAACGACCTGCTGATCGTCACCGGTGCGCTGGTGGGCTCTTCCGGTGCCATCCTGTCGTACATTATGTGTAAAGCGATGAACCGTTCCTTTATCAGCGTGATTGCTGGCGGGTTCGGCACTGACGTGAGCGGTGCGGATGCGGGCGAAGAAGCGGGCGAACACCGTGAAATCAACGCGGAAGAGACGGCAGAACTGCTGAAAAACTCGACCTCAGTGATCATCACGCCGGGCTACGGTATGGCGGTCGCCCAGGCGCAGTATCCGGTGGCAGAGATCACCGAGAAGCTGCGCGCGCGCGGTATAAAGGTGCGTTTCGGTATCCACCCGGTCGCCGGTCGTTTGCCGGGGCACATGAACGTGCTGCTGGCGGAAGCCAAAGTGCCGTACGATGTGGTGCTGGAGATGGATGAAATCAACGATGATTTCAGCGATACCGACACCGTGCTGGTTATCGGTGCCAACGACACCGTGAACCCGGCGGCCCAGGACGATCCGCGCAGCCCGATTGCCGGTATGCCGGTGCTGGAAGTGTGGAAAGCGCAAAACGTCATCGTGTTCAAACGCTCGATGAACACCGGCTATGCCGGGGTGCAGAACCCGCTGTTCTTTAAAGAGAACACCCAGATGCTGTTTGGCGATGCCAAAGCCAGCGTCGAAGGCATTCTGCGCGCGCTGTAGGAAACGAAAAGGGCGGTGATGTCACCGCCCTGACAAGCTCAAACCGGGGCGGCGCAGGATGGCCGCCCTGCGTTATTTAATCCTCTTCATCTTCCTCATCGTCGAGGTCAATCGGCGATTTAAAATCATCCGGCTTGATCGCCAGCAAATCACAGCGCAGGTGATCGATCACCTGTTCAGCGGTATTGCCGAGAAACGCAGCTGACAGACCGGTACGACCGATGGTGCCCAGCACCACAATCCCGGCGTCGAGATGCGACGCGATATCCGGGATGACTTCTTCCGGCAGGCCCTTCGCCACGTGAGTGAACTCCTCGCCGATGGAGAATTTCTGGCGCAGCGCTTTCATCGCCACCAGGTGCTGGCCGCGAATCGCATCGTTATAGACGCTGGGATCAAAATCCGGCAGTTCGATAGCAATGTTAATCGGCGTGACAGGATAAGCGCCCACCAGATGCACCTCGGTGTGATTCACCATTTCGGCCAGTCGTGTGGTCTCGCGGATCAGTTTTTGATTAAGCTCATCATGATGCGGTTCCTCGCTGGCAAGATTTACCGCCACCACCGCTTTGCCGCCTTCCGGCCACGGCTGGTCTTTGACCATCCATACCGGGCACGGGCACTTACGCAGCAGGTGCCAGTCGGTGGGGGTGAAAATCACTGCTTCCAGACGATCGTGCTGGTGCGCCATCTTCAGGACCAAATCATGCTGATGCGCCAGCACTTCCTGAATGATGGCTTCGTACGGCCGGTTATGCCACACCACTTTGATCTCGATATCCACGCCGGCTTCCAGATAGGCCTGCGCCTGTTCGCGGATCCATTCGGTACGCTGGCTAATCACCCCTTTGCGCATGTTGACGCGCTCGTCGGGCGACAGCAGGGTGGTCATTTCGTAGGAGAAGTCGTAGATAGGCAGGAAGGCTTTGATTTTTCCGCCGATACGTTGATTGAGATACACCGCACGCCGCAGCGCCGGCTGGTCGTCCTGCTGAGCATCAATCGCCACCAGAATATGCTGATACCGGGACATAAGGCACTCTCCTCAAACCAAAGCGAAGTTGGATTAAAGATAGCCTAAGATGGCGCAGGGCAGAAGCGGAAAAGTTGTTGCCGGATCAATAAAATAACATTTATCGACCCGGCAGGCGGTTACGCTGCCTGATCGGTCTGGCCGGCCAGTTCAGCCAGCAGCGCATGGTTTTCGATGGTGATATATTTGCCTTTCACCGCCAGCATGCCGCTTTTCTGGAAACGTCCCAGCAGACGGCTGATGGTTTCAACGGTGAGTCCCAGATAGTTACCGATGTCACCGCGCGTCATGGTCAGGCGGAATTCACGCTGTGAGAAACCGCGCTGGCCGAAGCGACGCGACAGGTTCCAGATAAACGCCGCCAGACGCTCTTCCGCGTTCTTCTTCGATAACAGCAGGATCATATCCTGATCGCCTTTGATCTCGCCGCTCATCAGACGCATCATCTGCTGACGCAGCGCCGGCATTTTACCGGACAGATCGTCGAGGGTTTCAAACGGAATTTCACATACCATGGCCGTTTCCAGCGCCTGAGCGAAGCTCGGATGATGCGCGCTGACGATGGCGTCAAAGCCCACCAGATCGCCCGCCAGATGGAAACCGGTGATCTGTTCATCACCCTGTTCGGTAATGGTGTAACTTTTAATGGTGCCGGAGCGGATGGCATAAAGGGATTTCAGTTCATCACCGGCTTTGAACAGCGTCTGGCCTTTCTGAATCGGCTTTTTGCGTTCAATAATATTGTCAAGCTGATCCAGTTCATGTTCGTTCAGCGTGAAGGGAATACACAACTGGCTGATACTGCAATCCTGACAGTGGATGGCACAACCGCCAGACTGAATACGTCGAATGCTGCGTTTTTCCGGGATCATATAGGTACGCTCGATGATTATTGACTGTCGTCAATTTTAACATTTTTCTTTGTCATGTGAACTCATCCGAGCAGTAATAATGATCAAAACCGCACAAATGCTGGGTATTCGCGGCTTTGATGTCTGCAAATTACCAGCCGGTTTTTGATCTGGAACGTTTTCTTTCCATATTTACATCCGGACACAACCTGATCCTGCGCAGAAAGTGACGGATGTGATAGCGGATAACCTTTGCTACTATTTTGCTTTCGGGTGGCATGTTGCGCCCGATTCACCACCAGGCGTGAGGAAAACACCATGAACCTTGATGATGAAGACCTTTTCCGCGATGCCATGGGTGATGTAACCCCGTTAAAAGATTGCGCCAACACCCAGTGGCTGCGCGCGCCGTCTACTAGAGCGCCGCGCCAGCAGCCGCATGACGACGCACCGGAAAACTTCCTGACGCGCGGCTTCCTTGAGATTATCCCGCGCGACACGCCGCTGGAATATAAAGCCGATGGCATTCAGCAGGGCGTGCTCGACAAGCTACGGCTGGGCAAATACACGCTGGACGCCAGTCTTAATCTGTTACGCCAGCCGGTGGAGACCTGCCGGCAATCGCTGTTTAGCTTTATGCTGGAAGCGCGCAAACAGGGCCTGCGCAATCTGCTGATTATTCATGGCAAAGGGCGGGATGATGAAGCGCACGCCAATATTGTCCGCAGCTACGTGGCACGCTGGCTGCGGCAATTTGACGACGTTCAGACCTTCTGTAGCGCGCAACCGCAACACGGCGGCAGCGGTGCAGTCTATGTCGGGCTGCGCAAAACCGATCGCGCGCGCCTCGACAATCGCGAACGCCACGCCAAACGCAGCCGTTAACTGTGAAATTTGCGGATGGTGGCCATCAGCACTTCCGCGCTTAGCGAGAGCGAGTGGCCACTGCGGGTAATAATGCCCACCGGCTCGCCGGGGCCGGGCGATGCGATTGGCAGTGCGCTGAGCGCATTGTGGCTTAAATCTTCCTTCACCGCGCCGGATGGTACAAACCACACATAGTCATAACGCAGCGCCAGCTGGCGGGCCAGCGAGGTGGACGAGGTTTCGACACAGTTGCCCGGCAACGAGCAGCCTTGTTCATCCAGCATGTGCTGGGCAATACGCCGCGGCGCGGTGCCTTCAGGCGAAATCACCACCGGCCACTGCATGGCGCGGGAGAGCGTGACGTTGTCACTTAAGAGCGGGTGCTCCGGTCGCACCACCAGCTTGAGCGATTCGAGAAAAAGCAATTCGTAGGTCAGGCCGGTCATCATTTCGCTGTCCGCCATACGGCCAATGCCAATATCAAACTCCCCGGCGCGCAGGCCAGCCAGCAGCACATTATTGTGCAGCGTGGCCACCTGTACCGTGGTGTTCGGCTGCTGTTCATGGAAGCGATCCAGAATTTGCGGCAGCATCCCCATGGCGGCAGTGGTGAGGGCGCCGAGACGGATGACGATCGGGCGTCCGGAAACCGGCGAGTTGAAACTTTGTCCGGCGTGGTTAAGCGCATCCAGTACTTTCACCGCGTGGGTCAGGAACTGTTCACCCAGCGTCGTCAGCTGGGCACCAAGGCGACCGCGCTCAAACAGACGTGCGCCCGCCAGTTCCTCCAGCTCATTCAGCGTTTTAGACAGCGCCGGCTGACTCAGATTGAGGGTTTCCGCCGCGCGGCCCAGCGTGCCCTGTTGCGCGACTGCCACAAAGGTGTGTAAATGGCGCAGACGAATGCGCTGATTAAAGAGATGATTTTTGTCCATAAACGCCAGCGTAATGAGTCAGAGCGGTCAGCGGCAAGTGGCTGACTAAGATTCTGTTAACTTACCTGCAAAATTATATTAACAAAAACGGTCGGCGTGAGAAGTTTTAGTAAGTGGCTGTATTGGTTGGCTTTATAAATAACCGGGTATCCAGGCGCGTTTCAGTACTCAACATTATCAGTCGCTTAGTGGGTAAAATGTTGAATAATTCTCAATTTCACTTAAAAATCCTGCCCGTTATTGTTAACGATGCGCTATCATAAGCGCCGTTTTTTTTACCAAAACTGATGACCTATTCGTGATAATCCTGCAGGAGTGGTACCGTGACCAGCGCTGAAGCCATTGACGTCCGCCAGCTCATTAACCAGAGCGCGTTAAGCAGCTGGCAGAAGCGTTTGATTGCGCTGTGCTTTGTCGTGGTGGCGCTGGATGGCATGGATATCGCGCTGATGGGCTTTATCGCGCCGACGCTGAAAGCCAGCTGGGGCGTGACCAATCATCAGTTGGGGATGGTGATCAGCGCGGCGCTGATTGGCCTGGCGCTGGGTGCTATGGTGGCTGGACCGCTGGCCGATCGCTACGGCCGCCGCGTGATGATTCTGCTCAGCGTGCTGTTTTTTGGCCTCTGGACGCTGGCGACCGCCATGGCGCAAAACATCGAACAGATGATGCTGTTCCGCTTCCTTACCGGTCTGGGACTGGGAGCGGCGATGCCCAACGTCGGCACGCTGGTGGCTGAATACGCGCCCGAGCGGCGTCGCTCGTTTATTATCACCGTGGTGTTCTGCGGCTTCACCTTTGGCGCGGCCTCCGGCGGTTTTGCCGCCTCGTGGCTGCTGCCGCGCTATGACTGGCATTCGGTGATGCTGATGGGCGGCGTGCTGCCGCTGCTGGTGCTGCCGTTTCTGCTGCGCGGCCTGCCGGAGTCAGTGCGCTTTCTCATCAGCCAGCGCGCGCCTGCTGCGCGCATTCACGCCATTCTGGCGCGCATGCTGCCGGGCAGCGTCCGGCCTGACAGCCATTTTCAAAGCAGTGAACCGCTGGCCGCGCGCCACGGTGCAGTGGCCACCGTCGTCTCACCCCGCTATCTGTTTGGCAGCCTGATGCTGTGGGGCGGTTACTTCATGGGGCTGTTTCTGGTCTACCTGATTGGCAGCTGGCTGCCATCGCTGATTAACACGCTGGGCATGTCTGTCACCGAAGCGGCTATTGTCACTGCCATGTATCAGGCGGGCGGCACCGTTGGCTCACTGTTTGCCGGCTGGCTGATGGACCGCATCAACGCCAATCTGGCGCTGGCCATCATTTACTTTTGCGGCGGCATCGCCATCGTGGCGCTCGGGTTTTCCCCGGCGCAGGTCGGGTTGATGAGCGCCATCGCCTTCTGCAGCGGCTTCTGTTTTAACGGTGCCAACACCGGCATGAATGCACTCTCGGCCAGTTACTATCCCACCCATGCCCGCGCGACCGGCTCCAGCTGGATGCACGGCGTTGGCCGCATCGGCGCAATCATCAGCGCCTTCGTCGGCGCTGAGCTGCTGTCCCTCGGCTGGGCGTTTAGCCAGATCTTTCTGCTGCTGGCGCTGCCGGCGACGCTGACCACGCTGATGCTGGTACTGAAATGCCGCTTTGGTGACCGGCCGCGCGCCACCGAGTGACAGGGCGATCACAGTTCCGCGAAAATGTTACCCGCCGCTAAAGGGTTGATCTACAGTAGCAGCAACCCTTTAGCCCAAGGTGATGACCATGGATAACTTTCTCACCCGCGATGCCATCCGCACGCTGTTTTCTCAGGCCATGTCGGCCATGTACCAGCAGGAGGTGCCGCAATATGGCACCCTGACGCAGCTGGTTACCGCCGTTAACGAACGCACCTTAGAAGCGCAGCCGGCGCTGAAAAACCGTCTGGCCGCCGCCGATGAGCTGAGCCGGCTCGGCGTGGAGCGTCACGGTGCCATTCGCGTTGGCACTGCCGCAGAGCTCAGCACGCTGCGGCAGATGTTTGCCGTGATGGGGATGGAGCCGGTGGGCTATTACGATCTGTCACAGGCGGGCGTGCCGGTGCACTCTACTGCCTTTCGCCCGGTCAGCGACAGCGCGCTGCGGCGCAATCCCTTCCGCGTTTTCACCTCGCTGCTGCGGCTGGAGCTGATCGATGATGCCGCACTGCGCGACAAAGCCGCGGCTATCCTGGCGGCGCGCGACATCTTCACGCCAGGCTGCCGGGCACTGATCGCGCAGCATCAGCAGCAGGGCGGTCTCAATGCTGCCGATGCCGCCCGCTTCGTTCAGGAGGCGCTGGAAACCTTTCGCTGGCATGCGCACACCACGGTGGACAGCGCCACCTACCGCGCGCTGAGCCAGCAGCATCGCCTGATTGCCGACGTCGTGTGCTTCCGCGGCTGCCACATCAATCACCTGACGCCACGCACGCTGGACATCGATCGCGTGCAGGCGCTGATGCCTTCGCGCGGCATCGAACCGAAAATCCTGATTGAGGGGCCGCCGCCGCGCGCGGTGCCGATTCTGCTGCGCCAGACCAGCTTCAAAGCGCTGGAAGAGGCGGTGCATTTTAATGATGGCACGCCTGGCACGCATACCGCGCGCTTCGGTGAAATTGAGCAGCGCGGCGCGGCGCTCACGGCTAAAGGCCGCGCGCTGTACGACCGGCTGCTGGCGCAGGCCGGTACCGGCAGCGATAACCAGCAGCATCAGCAGCACCTCAGCGCGGTGTTTCGTGATTTTCCTGATGATGAACAGACGCTGCGCGAGCAGGAGCTGGCGTGGTTCCGCTACCGTCTGACGCCGCAGGGTGAGCATCAGCCGCCGCGCGCCGGGGAAACCGTGGCGCAGCTGCTGGCCGCCGGACGTTTACAGGCGGAACCGATTGTCTACGAAGATTTTCTGCCGGTGAGCGCGGCCGGCATCTTCCAGTCGAATCTGGGCAACCAGACTCAGGCCCGCAGCGCCGGGAATGCCAGTCGTGCCGATTTTGAAGCCGCGCTCGGTGCCGCCGTGCAGGATGAGATGGTGCTGTATCAGCAGACGCAACAGCGCAGTCTGGCGCGCTGCGGCGTGCAGGAATAGGGCGTAAAAAAGCGGCCTGAAAAGTGACAGGATCACTTTTACAGGCCGGCTGTTTTTCTTTCTAATGATTATTGCAGGCGTGCGTCGCGCACCAGCGTATATTTTCCGGCACCCAGGAACAGGATGGCCAGCGCGCCCAGCAGGTAAAGCGCTTCCGTTTCCAGCGACCAGGCGCCGACATCGGTGCGATGCCAGAGTGCGCCCATTTTCACCAGCAGCGTTGCGACTACCATGTTAACGGCAATGATAAAGGCCGCCGGGCGCGTAAGCAGGCCAACGATGACCATGATGGGTGCCACAATTTCCCCGATGTAAGCACCGTAAGCGATGAAACCTGGCATGCCTTTGACGCTGAGCAGATGGGCGATCCAGCCGACGCCATGAATCGCCTTAAACTCGCCATGAAACAGCAACAGCCCGCCGAAGGTTAAGCGTAACAGCAATTTACCGAAATCCGGGTGATCGCTCATCCGGGTGAACAGCTGATTGATGCCAGCAAACATCGCGTCTCTCCGTCACGCCAGGTTAACTTGCAACCATAAAACAGAATGCGCCGCTGCAGTTAACCAAAAAATTTGATGAAGTTGTTCAATGAATCGGTCGCTTATTCGGCTTAATCTGCAAATGCTTGCAGAACATAGACATTCCACTGAGGCCTGCAAATAATGGAATCAGGCTTTACCAGGAACCCGCAATGAAAAATGAACGACGTCTGAGGATCATGACGGCAGAAGGTGAACTCAGAGGCCTGATGGATGATGAACTGTTTACCTTTAAAGGAATACCTTATGCAGCGCCGCCGGTTGGCGCACTGCGCTGGCGTCCGCCGCAGCCGGTGGTACCGTGGCAAACGCTGCGCGATGCCACCGCGTGGGGCGATGCCAGCTGGCAAAATCGTGACTACTGCGTGGCGGCCGGCGGCGGCGATCCGGGCCGCTTCAGCGAAGATTGCCTCTATCTGAATGTCTGGACGCCCGATGTCGAACCCGCCACGCCGTTACCGGTGATGGTATGGCTGCACGGCGGTGGCTTCAGCATCGGTGCCGGCAGCCTTGATCCCTATCGCGGCAAAGCGCTGGCAGCGCAGGGCGTGGTGGTGGTGACACTCAATTACCGCCTTGGCCATTTCGGCTTTTTCGCGCATCCGGCGCTCGACGCCCAGTATCCGCCGGGCAAGGTGGTCAATAATTTTGCGCTGCTGGATCAGATTGCCGCGCTGCAGTGGATTCAGCGCAACATTCCGGCGTTTGGCGGCGATCGCCATAACGTCACGCTGTTTGGCGAATCGTCCGGCGCGCGCAGCGTACTGTCGCTGTGCTGCTCGCCGCTGGCCGAAGGACTGTTTCATAAGGGCATCGTGCAAAGTGCCTACAGCCTGCCGGACGTGCCGCATAAGCAGGCGCAGCAAACCGGCCTGCAGGTGGCAGCGCATTTCAATCTGGCCGCGGATGCCAGTGCGGAGCAGCTGCGCGCACTGCCGGCCGACAGTTTCTGGCCGCTGGAGCGACCGCTGGCGCTGGGGCCGGTGGCCATCAGCGGCGATGCGGTGCTACCCAGACCGATGCTCGACACCTTTATGGCGGGTAAACAGCATCGCGTGCCATTGATGATTGGCAGCAACAGCGATGAAGCCAGCGTGCTGGACTACTTCGGCGTGGATGCCCGCAGCGTGTTACAACAACTGCGCAGCAAAAGTCGCCTGAGTTATCGCCTGCTGAAGTGGCTGTACGATATCCATGATGACAGCCTGCTGGGGCGCGCGGTGGCGCGCGACATGGCGTTTACCGTCATGCCGCTGCTGGTGGCGCAGTCGCAGCACAGCATCGGCATGCCTGCGTGGCGTTACTGGTTTGATTATGTGTCAG
Source organism: Pantoea dispersa (assembly GCF_019890955.1). Lineage (NCBI taxonomy): Bacteria > Pseudomonadati > Pseudomonadota > Gammaproteobacteria > Enterobacterales > Erwiniaceae > Pantoea > Pantoea dispersa. Next base: position 2,105,248 of record NZ_CP082346.1, on the reverse strand, counting down.
AAAACGCGCGTCATCTCTACCCGCACGGCACCTGGCACGGCAACGAAATTCCTTATGTCTTTAATACGCTCGCGACGCTGCCGCCGCCGGGTGACTGGCATTACAGCGCCAGCGATATCGCCTTTGCCGGCCGCGTCAGCGCCTGGTGGGTGGCCTTTGCGCGGGATGCCAGTGAGTTCAGCCATCGGCTGCGGCTCGACGGGGAGCCTGACTGGCCGGTGTGGCGGCCGGGTGAAGATTTGACTCTCGCTTTTGGCCACGACGGTAAAGCGGAATCGGTGCTGAAGGCGCGATTTATGCGCGGCCGTCTGCGTCTGTTTCGCCTGATGATGCGCAGCCACGTTAAACTTTAATAAGCCTGCTAATCATGTAAAAACATCAATGTTTTTTTAAGGCAAATTGGCCGCTATCTGCCTGATTTTACGACCGCTCAGCCGCCCCGCGCGGCACCCCATCCTGCAATTAATTAGCTTACAAAACATTTATCTTTTCCCGGTTCGCTGCCGATAAATACCCTAAGCCCTGTTTTATCCGGGCTGCCAGCGTTCACACCAGGGGATTATGTATGGGTATGTTAAAAAACTTCACGATTCGCGCCGTTATGCTGACCATTCTCGGGCTTTTCTGCCTGTTATGGTGTGGCGTAGGGCTGTTCAGCGTCCACTCGCTGAATGCGCTCGGCGAGGGTAACGAGATTGATCGTCAGCTGGTAAACCAGATGACGGCGCTCAGCAAAGGCAACGATCAATATTTCCGCGTGGTCACGCGTCTGTCGCGGGTGATGGAAGGCCGCACCGCCGGTAACGCGCCGACCGCAGAAGCGTTCGCGCCGGTGCAGCAGGCGCTGGATAACATGAAACAGCAGTTAAGCCAGTTCAAAGCCATGGCGCCGGGGCCGATGGACAGCGAGACGGTGAACAATGTGATCAGCAGCTGGCAGAAACTGCTGGATGAGGGGATCGCACCACAGGTGGCGCTGGCGCAGCAGGCTTCACTGGATGCATGGCGCGCGCAGGCCAACAATGTCACGCCGCCGCTGAGCCGGGCGTTTGGTGCCAGCGCAGAAGCGTTTAATCAGGCCGCCAGCAGCAAGCTGGATGAGACCCGCGTGACCGTGGATACGCTTACCAGCATGACCAAAGTGATTATTGTGTCGGCGGTGGTGTTCGGCTTATTGATTCTGCTGTTCACTGACCGTTACCTGGTGACGATGCTGGTGAAACCGCTGGATCGCATCCGTAACCATTTCACGGTGATTGCGCAGGGCGATCTCAGCCAGCCGGTGGAAGAATTTGGCCGCAACTGCGTCGGCAAACTGGTGCCACTGCTGCGGGCGATGCAGGACAGCCTGCGTGAAGCCGTCAGCGCCATCCGCAGCGGCACGGAGAACATCTATCGCGGCGCGGCAGAAATTTCAGCCGGCAATAACGATCTTTCATCGCGTACCGAAGAGCAGGCGGCCGCGCTGGAACAGACCGCGGCCAGCATGGAGCAACTGACCGCCACGGTGAAATTCAACGCCGACAACGCACGTCAGGCCAGCGCGCTGGCGGAGACCGCCACCGGCACCGCGCAGCAGGGCGGCCGTCTGGTTGGCGAAGTGGTGACCACCATGCAGGGCATTTCCGGCAGTTCGAAAAAGATTGCCGAAATCACCAGCGTGATCAACGGCATCGCCTTCCAGACCAACATCCTGGCGCTCAACGCGGCAGTCGAAGCGGCGCGTGCCGGTGAGCAGGGGCGCGGCTTTGCCGTGGTGGCCAGCGAAGTGCGCAACCTGGCGCAACGCAGCGCCGGCGCCGCAAAAGAGATCGCCACGCTGATTGAAGATTCAGTATCACGCGTTGAAAAGGGCTCGGAGCTGGTCAGCAGCGCCGGCAGCACCATGCATGACATTCTGAAGTCGGTGCAGGATGTGAACGAGATCATGAAGCACATCGCTGCCGCGTCGGAAGAGCAGAGCAAAGGGATTTCGCAGGTCGGCACCGCCGTCACTGAAATGGACAGCGTCACCCAGCAGAACGCGTCGCTGGTGGAGCAGGTGTCGGCGGCGGCCAGCGCGCTGGAGCGTCAGACCGAAGAGCTGCAGGCGTCGGTGGCGAAGTTCCGTCTGTCCGACAGCGCGCCGCGCGCGCAGGCTGTGGCATCCACTGCCGCGCCTGCGCTGCGCCGGCCGGTATTATCTGCCGCCGCAGGCGCTCAGGGTAAACCCGCCAGCAGTGAAGAGTGGGTTTCATTCTGAGGCTGACACAACCACGCCACCAGCTGCGGCAAAAACGGTGGCGCATCTTTTTCCGCCCGCTGTAACAGGCTGTAGCTCGCCCCGGTTGCCACATTCGCGGCAAACGGGGCGATTAACCGCCCATTCGCCAAATCATTCTCCACCAGCGTAATATCCGCCACCGTCACGCCAAATCCCTGAATCGCCGCGCTGATCGCCAAATCCATGGTGGCGAAATGCTGATTGCGCGCCATCGGCAGCTGCTCCGCCTGGCCGGACAGCCACAGCTGCCAGTCGCGCGTATCGCCGGTCGGATGCAGGAAGGTGAATTTGGCCAGTTCGCTGACATGGCGCGGTGCCGGCACGCTGCTGGCCAGCACCGGCGTCAGGCGCTCGGCAAACAGCGGAATGGCACCGGCAGGCGGCGTGCCGAATACAATTGCCGCATCAAAGTTTTCCAGCTGCGACGCGTGATCGAGCGTGGTGGTCAGCGCCACGTGAATGTCTGGCCGCTGCTGCTCCAGCGCCACCAGACGCGGCACCAGCCAGCGCATGGCGCAGGTCGGGGCTTTAAGCCGAATCGAGGCATTGCTGCGGCTGGCTTTCTCTGTGGCATTTATCAGCAGATTGAATCCCTGATGCAGCTCCGGCAGCAGCGCCGCGCCCTGATCGGTGAGATGCAGACCGCGCGCGTGGCGTTCAAACAGGGCAAATCCCAGCCAGCTCTCCAGCGCCGCAATTTTGCGGCTCACCGCGCCCTGAGTGATGCACAGTTCGCTGGCGGCGCGCGTCAGGTTGAGATGACGGGCAGTGACCAGAAAGGCATGAATGGCGTTGAGCGGCAGAGCAGAGCGGGACATAACGGCCTCAAGCTATGATTTTTTATCATGGCTATTATGACAACAATTCGCTTGTCGACTCAAGCGTCGCGCCGTTGAATAGAAATCTACTTCCGATACGTGGTTATGCAACATGTGGAGCAATGATGACCCTGAACAGCAGCGTGAAGCTCTCCTCCAAACAGCCGGACGTCGGCACCACCATTTTTAGCGTGATTGGCCAGCTGTCCGCACAGCATCAGGCCGTCAATCTCTCCCAGGGCGCGCCCAATTTCCCGTGTGACCCGCAGCTGGTTGAGCTGGTCAGCCAGGCGATGCGCGACGGCCATAATCAGTATGCCGCGATGACCGGTTTACCGGCGCTGCGCGAAGCGCTGGCGGAGAAGGTGCATCGCCTGTATGGCCAGCCGTACGATGCCGCCAGCGAAGTCCTGATCACCGGCAGTGCCAGTCAGGGCATCTACATGGCGATTTCGGCGCTGGTGCATCCGGGTGATGAAGTGATCTTCTTTGAGCCGGCCTTTGACAGCTACGCGCCGGTGGTGCGGTTGCAGGGCGCGACGCCGATCGGCCTCAAGCTGCAGGTGCCGGATTTTGCGATTGACTGGGACGAACTGCGTGCCGCGATCACGCCGCGTACGCGCATGATTATCATCAATACGCCACATAACCCGAGCGGACAGGTACTGAATGCCGCCGATCTCGACCAGCTGGCGGCCCTGACGCGTAATACCGACATCGTGGTATTGTCTGATGAAGTCTACGAACACATCGTGTTTGACGGCCAGACGCACTGCGGCATGGCCACGCACGCGGAACTGGCACAGCGTAGCGTGGTGGTGTCCTCCTTCGGCAAAACCTTCCACGTCACCGGCTGGCGCGTCGGCTATGCGCTGGCGCCTGCTGCGCTGATGGCGGAGATCGTCAAGGTGCATCAGTTCATGATGTACGCCGCCGATACGCCGATGCAGGTTGGCTTCGCGCAGTATCTGCAGAACCCGCAAAACTATCTGCAGCTGTCGTCGTTTTATCAGGCGAAGCGCGACCGGCTGCAGACGCTGCTGCAGGATTCACCGTTCAGGCTGTTACCGAGCGCCGGTTCGTTCTTTATGTTGGCCAGCTACGGACATTTCAGTGACGAAAGCGACAGTGAAATGGTAAAACGTCTCATCGTCGATCACGGTGTGGCTACCATTCCGCTGTCGGCGTTTTATATGGATGGCACTGACAATAAATTAATCCGCCTTTCTTTTGCTAAAGACGACGCAACGCTCGAAGCCGGCGCGCAGGCGCTGTGCCGGGTTAAAGGGTAATTAGGGGAAAATAATGAAAAAACTGAACGCACTGTTTATCGCACTGGGCATGATCACCTCCGTGCAGGCGCTGGCGCAGGAGAGCCTGCGCTACGGTCTGGAATCACAATATCCACCGTTTGAAAGCCGCAACGCGCAGGGCGAGCTGGAGGGTTTTGACATCGAACTGGGCAAAGCCATCTGCCAGGTCGGCCATTTTGACTGCAAATGGGTTGAGAGCAGCTTTGATGCGCTGATCCCGGCGCTGCAGGCGAAAAAATTTGATGCGATTAACTCGGCGATGAACATCACCGAGGCGCGGGCGAAAAGTATCGACTTCACCAACCCGATCTACCGCATTCCCACCATGCTGATCGTGAAGCAGGGCGAGAAACTCGAGCCGACGGCGGCGTCGCTGAAAGGTAAAAATATTGGCGTGCTGCAGGGCTCGATCCAGGAAACCTACGCTAAAAAGCACTGGGAATCCCAGGGCGTGACGGTGACGTCGTATCAGGATCAGAACCAGGTTTACAACGACATGGTCGCTGGCCGTCTTGACGGTACGCTGGTGATGTCCGCCGCCGGTCAGTCTGGTTTCCTCGATAAGCCGCAGGGCAAAGGTTTCGCCTTCGCCGGTAAGCCGGTGGAAGACGACACCATTCTCGGTTCCGGCATTGGTTTCGGTCTGCGCAAAGGCGATAGCAAGCTGAAAGGTGAACTGGATGCGGCCATCGCCAAAGTCCAGGCCGACGGCACCGTCACTAAACTGGCGGCGAAATTCTTCCCGGGCATTGACGTCAGCGTCAGCAAATAAGCGGGTATCAGCCTGACCGGCAGTTGCCGGTCAGGCAGTCTCAACGTTTCTCTGCAACCGCGCTTATCGGGCTGCCAGATAACACAGCGCTTCCGCCACCTGATACGACTTCACAAATGACGGGATCGGCAGGAATTCAAAGCGCGAATGGAAATTGTGCGCGCCGGTGAAGAAATTCGGCGTCAGTAACCCTTTGGCCGACAGCGCAGACCCATCGGTGCCGCCGCGCATCGGAATCACTTTAGGTTCCACGCCCACCTGCTGCAGCGCAGCAAAAATCAGATCGATTGCCCGCCGGTCCTCACCTATCGCGTTACTGATGTTGCTATAGATATCATTGATCTTCAGCGCGACGTGACCAGTCGGATAGTGCGCGGCGATCTGATCGGCGACCTCCACCAGCTGCTGCTTCTTCGCATCAAAACCCTTCAAATCGAAATCGCGAATCGACGCTTTCAATACCGCCTGGCTGGCATTGGCCTGCATATCATTGAACCAGATATAGCCTTCGCGCCCGGCGGTATGCTCGGGCGTGGCAAGCCGGTCGAAGCGGGCGATGAAGTCGTGCGCCATCAGCAGCGGATTCACCAGCACGCCTTTGCCCGACATGGGATGCGCCGGTACGCCGGTGAAGGTAATTTCAGCGGAGGCGCCGTTGAAGCACTCATACACCACTTCGCCCAGCTCGCAGCAGTCGATGGTCCAGGCGAAATCGACGTTAAAGCGCGTCTCCAGGTCCAGTGCCTTGGCGCCGCGCAGGCCGATCTCTTCATCCGGCACAAACGCCACCACCACATCACCGTGCTCGCCACGCAGGTTCTCCACCAGCGTCATCACCACGCTGACTGCCGCTTTGTTGTCGGCCCCCAGCACGCTGGTGCCGTCGCTGAACACAATCTCCTGACCGACATACGGCAGGATTTCCGGATGCTCCGCCACCCGCAACCAGATGTCCTGCTGCGCATTCAGACACAGATCCGCGCCCTCAAAGCGCAGGGTTTGCGGATGGATATCCGGCGATAGCCCGACATCGACGGTATCAATATGGGTGATAAAGCCCACGCGCGGCGCGCCAGGCCGGTTGCCTGGTTTCACGGCGGTCACCGTGGCATGCTGATCAATCACCACATCCTGCAGACCGAGATCGCGCAACTCCTGCGCCAGCAGTTCCGCCATGGCGTGTTGCGACGGCGTACTGGGCAGCGTGCTGGATTTGGCATCGCTCTGGCTGGAGACCGCCAGATAACGGTAAAAACGCTGGGTCAGCTGACGGGCAAGTTGGTCTGTCATCACAATTCCTTATTAGCTTTGCGCCACTGGAGATACGCCAGACGGCTAAATCATGTTATTTATGAAATAAATACCGATGCTGGCTCATGGAAGTCAATAAAAAGCGAGAAGACGATGAAAAAGATGATAGGAAAACTGGCGCTTAGCGCACTGGGGTTAGCGGTTGCAGGCGGCGTCTCGGCGAAGACGCTGGTTTACTGTTCTGAAGGCTCGCCGGAGAACTTCAACCCGCAGCTCTATACCTCCGGTACCAGCGTGGACGCCAGCGCCGTGCCGATTTTTAACCGCCTGGTGGATTTCAAACCGGGCACCACCGAGCTGGTGCCCAGCCTGGCGGAGCGCTGGGAGATCAGCCCGGACGGCAAGGTCTATACCTTCCATCTGCGCAAAGGGGTTAAGTTCCAGAGCAATAAACTTTTTACGCCGTCGCGCGATCTCAACGCCGACGACGTGATCTTCTCGTTTATGCGCCAGCTGGATACGAAAAACCCGTATCACACCGTTTCGGGCGGTAACTATGCCAACTTTGAAAGCCTCGAGCTGGCAAAACTGATCACCCGTATCGATAAGGTGGATGATCTGACAGTGCGGATTACGCTGGCCCATGCCGAAGCGCCGTTTCTCGCCGATCTGGCGTGGTATTTCGCCTCGATTCACTCGGCGGAATATGCCGACCAGATGCTGAAAGCCGGTACGCCAGAAAAAGTGGACATGCAGCCGATTGGCACCGGACCGTTTGAGCTGGTGCAGTATCAAAAAGATTCCCGCATTCTCTACAAAGCCTTCCCGCAGTACTGGCAGGGCAAGGCCAAAATCGATCGTCTGGTGTTTTCCATCACCCCGGACGCCTCGGTGCGCTATGCCAAACTGGAGAAAAACGAGTGCCAGGTAATGCCGTTCCCTAATCCGGCCGATCTCGACAACATGCGCCACAACCCGAACATCACGCTGGAACAGAAATCTGGCCTCAACACCGGTTTCCTGTCGTTCAACACCACCAAAGCCCCGCTGGACAACGTGAAAGTGCGCCAGGCGCTGGCGATGGCCATCAATAAGCAGGCGATCATTGATGCCATCTTCAAAGGTACCGGCACGGTGGCGAAAAATATTCTGCCGCCGGATGTGTGGAGTGCTGATAAAGATCTGCAGGATTACGCCTACGATCCGCAACAGGCCAAAGCGCTGCTGCAGCAGGCCGGCATTCAGCCGGGCACCGAAATTTCGCTGTGGGCGATGCCGGTCCAGCGGCCGTATAACCCCAACGCCCGCCGCATGGCTGAGATGATTCAGGCCGACTGGGCAAAAGTGGGCATCAAAGCCAACATCGTCAGCTATGAGTGGGGCGAATACCTGAAGCGCGTCAAGGGCGGCGAGCATCAGGCGGCGCTGATGGGCTGGACCACCGCCACCGGCGATCCGGATAACTTCTTCGGGCCATTGTACAGCTGCACCTCGGCGAACGGCGGCTCCAACTCGTCCAAATGGTGCTATGCGCCGTTTGAGAAAATCATCACCGAGGCGCGCGCCGAGCAAAATCACGACAAGCGCGTGGCGTTGTACCGCGAGGCGCAGCAGATGATGCATGACCAGATGCCGGCGGTAATGATTGCGCACTCAACGATTTTCGAGCCGGTGCGTAAATCGGTCAGCGGCTACCAGGTGGATCCGTTCGGCAAGCACATCTTCTATCCGGTGGATATCACGCCTTAATCGCAGCGGACAGCGCGCTGAGCTGCTGTTGCAGAAAGGTCAGAAACAGAGTCAGGGCGGCGCTGCGGGGTCGCCCTGACTGCGTCTGCAGCTGCAGCGTACGCTGGCTCAGCTGATCGATATTGACCGCGCGCATCACCAGACCCTGCTGCTGCGCTTCCTCCAGGGTAAAACTGCTGCAAATGGTCACCGCCAGCGGCGTGCGCAGTAAAAAATGGAACAGGGTGGAGAAATTGTCGCAGGTCAGCACCGGTTCAATCAGGTGGCCACTCATGTGGCTGGCCAGCTCAAACAGCTGGCGTACCGTGGTGTTTTGCTGCGGTAGTGCCAGCGGATAGTGGCTGAGATCGGCCAGCGCCACCTGCGGCACGCCCGCCAGCGGATGGCTGTCATGCATCACCAGCAGCACCGGCGCCGGCCATGAGCCCACCACCTCAACCGCACGTTCCGCGTGCAGGCTGAATTGCAATGCCACATCGCACTCGCCGCTGCGCAACAGTTCAGCCACGCCCTGTGCGCTCGCCACCCGGACGTCAAACAGCACGCCGGGATGATCGCGGCGAAAGGCGGCAATCAGCCGGGGCAGCAGGGTAAACGCCAGCCCGTCGGTGCAGGCGACACGAATCAGCGTGCGCCGCACCGCCTTCAGGCCTTTGATCTCCGCCAGCGCATACTCCATATCCAGCAGATTTTTGCGCACGTGATGGGCAAAAATCTCGCCGGCCTCGGTCAGCACCATGCCGCGCGCATGACGCGCAAACAGCATCACGCCCAGCTGCTGCTCCAGCCGCTGAATTTGACGGCTGATGGCAGAGACCGCCACAAACAGCTGGGCGCTGGCCGCGCTGAGCGAACCGCAATCGGCTACCGCGAGAAAATAACGCATTTCCGTGCTTAACATGCCATGGCCTCCGTCTGTGCCTGCCTCGAAATCGGGCAACGCAGCTTTGCTTTAAAGGCAAATCTTACTCGATAAATTGATAATTGTGGCAAAGCTGCCTTTCCGCAAAGATGAAAAAACAGCAGACCTATAACAGGCAGGGCAAACATGACAGCACAACAGGCGGTTCAGCAGGCCACCGCATATTTCGACAGCGGGGAATTTCAACGTATCCTGGCGCGCCGCGTGGCATGGCGCACCGAGAGCCAGCGCGACGATCGCGATGCGGCGCTGCAGGACTATTTGCAGCAGGAGATTGCGCCGCAACTTCAGGCGCTGGGCTTCACGCTACAGCTCATCGATAACCCGCACGCCGCCGGCCGGCCATTCCTCGTGGCGGTGCGCATGGAAGATCCCGCCTTACCGACCTTGCTGAGCTACGGGCACGGTGATGTGGTATTCGGCGATGACGAAAACTGGCGCAGCGGGCTGTCGCCGTGGCAGCTGACCGAAGAGGGCGATCGCTGGTACGGACGCGGCAGCGCCGACAACAAAGGTCAGCACTGCGTCAATCTTGCGGCGCTGGAGCAGGTGTACCAGGCGCGCGGCGGCCGTCTCGGCTTTAACTGCAAATGGCTGTTTGAGATGGGCGAAGAGATCAGCTCGCCGGGGCTGGCGCAGCTGTGTCAGCAGCAGGCGGAACTGTTGCAGGCTGACCTGTTCATTGCCTCAGACGGTCCGCGGCTCAACGCCGTGCGGCCGACGCTGTTCCTCGGTTCGCGCGGTGCGGTAAATTTCCGCCTGACCATCAACGCGCGTGACAATGCTTATCACTCCGGCAACTGGGGAGGACTGCTGAGCAATCCCGGCACCCGGCTGGCCAGCGCCATCGCCACGCTGGTGGACGCGCAGGGCGTGCTGCAGGTGGAGGCGCTGCGGCCCGACTCGCTGACGCCGCAGGTGCGCGCCATTCTCAGCGATATCGAGGTGGGGGGCATGCCAGGCGATCCCGCGATTGACACTAACTGGGGCGAGCCAGGCCTGACGCCTGCCGAACGCCTCTACGGCTGGAACACGCTGGAAGTGCTGTCGTTTCTCACTGGTAACCCGGCGCGCCCGATGAATGCCATTCCCGGCAGCGCGACAGCGGTGTGTCAGCTGCGTTTTGTGGTCGGTACTGACTGGCAGTTGCTGGCGCAGCACATCAGCGCGCATCTGGCGCAGCACGGCTTCCATGATGTTGAGGTTGAATTTTTGCGCGGTTCACCCGCCACGCGTCTCGATCCTGACGATCCGCTGGTGCACTGGGTGCTGAACAGCATGGCGGCAACCAGCGGCAAAAAACCGGCGCTGCTGCCCAACCTTGGGGGATCGCTGCCGAATGAGGTGTTCGCGGAAATTCTGGGCCTGCCAACGCTGTGGGTGCCGCATTCGTATCCCGCCTGCGGTCAGCATGGCGTGAATGAGCACATGCTGAAATCGATTGCCCGCGAAGGGCTGCAGATCATGACGCAGCTGCTGTGGGAGCTGGGCGAGCAGGGCACGCAATGGCTGGCGCAACACCGCGCCTGTGCGGGAGGTGGCGCATGAGCAGCCTCAGCCATAGCGCGCCGCTGAGCGGGGTGAAGCCAAACCTGCACAAAACGCTGTTTGCGACCTGCATCGGTAATGCGCTGGAGTGGTTCGACATTGCGGTATATGGCTTCTTCGCCAGCTATATCGCCCACGCCTTCTTTCCCACCAGCGATGCGTCGGTCTCGCTGCTGCTGACCTTTGGCAGTTTCGGCGTCTCCTTTCTGATTCGCCCGCTGGGCGCGGTGGTGCTGGGCAATTATGCCGATCGCCACGGGCGTAAAAAAGCGCTGCTGCTGTCGATCAACCTGATGATGCTTGGCGGAGCCATCATTACTTTTATGCCGGGCTACGACAGCATCGGCCTGCTCGCACCGCTGCTGATCCTGCTGGCGCGCCTGGTGCAGGGCTTCTCTGCCGGTGGCGAATTTGGCAGCTCTACGGCGTTTCTGGTCGAGCATTTTCCCGAGCGCAAAGCCTTTATCGCCAGCTGGCAGTTCGCCACCCAGGGCGCCAGCACGCTGATGGCCTCGGCGTTTGGTCTCGGTCTGACGCAGATCCTGAGCGAAGGCCAGATTCAGGCGTGGGGCTGGCGTATTCCGTTTGCCTTCGGCCTGCTGATTGGCCCGCTCGGGCTGTATATCCGCCGTCACGTGCACGAGCCCGCCAGCTTTGCCGCACAGACGCCGGAAGCGGCCCCGCTGAAACGGCTGTTTGGCCGGCAAAAAGCGCTGATGCTGCTGGCAATTGGCCTGATGGTGATCTCCACGGCGGTCAACTACATGCTCAACTACGTGCCGACCTACGCAACCAAAAACCTGCATCTGCCGGGCTCGGTGGCCTTTACCGCCACGCTGCTGGCCGGGGTGATTCTGACGGTAGTGACGCCGCTGATGGGATGGTGGGCGGAGCGCATTGGCCGCCTGCCGCTGATGTGGGGATCGCTCATACTGCTGATGGTCACCATCTACCCAGCCTTTCGGCTGGTAGTCAATCACACCACGCCAGCCACGCTGATTGTGCTGGTGTGCTGGATGGCGCTGCTGAAATCGATCTATTTTTCCACCGTGCCCTCGGTGATGGCGGATCTGTTCCCGATTGGTACGCGCGCCAGCGGCATGGCCATCAGCTATAACATTGCGGTTACGGTGTTTGGCGGTTTTGCACCGCTGATTTGCACGCTGCTGATCAGTGCCACTGGCACCAGTCTGGCGCCGGGCTACTACCTGATGGCGATGTCGCTCTTTAGCGGGATAGCGCTGCTGCGCAGTCAGAAACGGATACGCTAAGTGGCAACCGGTGCGCGCACTGCGCACCGGTGTTTACGCATCAGGCAAACTGCAGATAGGCGACGTGCGTTTGCAGATACTCCTCCAGCCCGTGGCGGCCATCGGCACCGCCGATGCCGGATTTGCGCCAGCCGGCATGGAACCCCTGCATCGCTTCAAAATTTTCGCGGTTAATGTAGGTTTCGCCGAATTTCAGCCGGCGCAGCGCGATCATCGCGGTGTTCAGATCGCGGGTATACAGCGATGAAGTCAGGCCATAGTCGCAGTCGTTAGCCAGCGCGATGGCTTCATCCAGCGTGTTAAAGCGCATCACCGGCAGCACCGGACCAAATATCTCCTCACGCATGATCGCCATCTCCTGACGTACCCCGGTGATGATGGTCGGTTCAAAATAAAAGCCGCGTTCACCGGCGCGTTTGCCGCCCAGCACCACTGTGCCGCCCTGCGCGACGGCGCTGGCGACCTTTTGCCCGACGCGGTCGCACGCGGCTGCGCTAATCAGCGGCCCCATATCCACATCGGCCTGCTGCGCCGGATCGCCAAATTTCACCTGCTGCATCGCCACGGTCAGGGCGCTGATAAAGCGATCGTAAATGCCGTCTTGCACATACACGCGCTCGGCGCAGTTACATACCTGACCGCTGTTAATAATGCGCGAACTGACGATAGCCCTGACGGCCAGATCGAGGTCGGCGTCGTCCATGACAATTGCCGGCGCTTTACCGCCCAACTCCAGCGACACTTTTGTCACATTCGGCGCCGCGGCGGCCATGGTGGCGATGCCGGCGTTGACGCTGCCGGTCAGGCTCACTAACCCGACTTTAGGGTTGGCGGCCAGTTCCTGTCCCACCTCCGGGCCATAGCCATAAACGATGTTAATCACTCCGGGTGGCAGGCCGAGGTCGTCGATAATGGCGGCGAACAGGGCGGCGTTGTTCGGGGTGATCTCACTCGGCTTCAGCACGATAGTGTTGCCGGTGATCAGCGCCGGTGCCGCTTTGCGCGCAATCAGGAAGAAGGGAAAATTCCACGGCAGAATGCCGGTGGTCACGCCAATCGCTTTCTTAAACACAAAGATGTTTTCGTTTGGGCGATCGCTGTTGACGATTTCCCCTTCGTAGCGTCGCGCCCATTCCGCCATGTAGTCGAGATAGTCAGCGGTAAACAGCACTTCGGTTTGCGCCAGCGCCTGGGTTTTGCCGCCCTCCGCCACGAGGGTGGCGCTCAGCTCAGGCTCGCGCTGGCGAATTGCCGTGGCGATGCGGTGCAGCCAGCCGCCGCGCGTCACCGCCGGTAACGCTTCCCAGCCGGGCTGAGCGGCTTCTGCGGCGGCAATGGCTGCCGCCGCCTGCTGTTTGCTGCCCTGGGGCACGCGTGACAGCAGGGCCTCCGTCGCCGGGTTAATCACTTCAATCCAGCTATCGTTATGCGCCTCGACAAACGCGCCATTAATGTAGTGTTGATGATGAAGGGTCATGTGCAGGGTCTCCACGCTCGGTTTTGTTAAACTGATGTGAAGGAAGAGTGAAGCAGATGAACGCTGGCGACCTTTTTATCACTGCCAGCACCGGCAGGGCGCTGGCAATAGCGGCAAGAATCACGCGACCGACGCAGCATTCTGCGTCAGTGGACCGTTTCAGGAACCGGGCATCATGGCGCCGCTGGCAATAAACCAGACCAGAAAACTGACACCGGCAACAATAATGGCGATGGGGAACAGCAGACCGATTTTCATATGCATCCTGAGCGTTAAGCGAGCTGGATTAGCGCGCGGTGGGTTTTCATCATACTGAATAGCTGAAATTGTGTCGCGTCATCGACCTGACGCAGATGTTCGCCTTTCTGATACTGAATCTGATGCACATGGCCGAGCTGACGCCACACCACAATGGCTGACGCCAGCAGCGCGCAGTTCTCTTCGCTCTGCACGCAGTCCAGCGTGGCGTAGTGAGTAGTATCTAAGCCATTAATGAACACATTCAGCGCCTCGGGCGGCACGATGGCGCGGATGTCATCCAGCATCACGCGGCTCACCGCCTGCGACAGCACCAGCGTTAACCGTTTGCTCTTCATCTCAATCCCTGGTTCCGATGATTTTTCCCACGTTATACGGATTTAACCCCGTCGGGGGAAGTGCTTCGCGCAGCTTTGTGTGAGTGCCATGTTAAGCGCCGCGCTGGCAACAGAGGAAAAACTGTGCCGATCAACACAACATAAATCAAAAATATGCCGAATAATAAGCAACTTAAAGAACTTATCCGGCAAACAGCGGCAAATGCGAATTTGTGATCCTTATGTTGCATACCCCCCCGATTTTGCCAGTCAGCCTGGCTTTACGGCAACCATCCAAAGGCTGAGTCCACGCAGTGCGCCATAGACTGCCACTAATCGGAAACCGCAGGTGTTTCCGTCTGGCCTCAACCTTACGAAGGAATAACAATGAACAGTGCCATTCTTGCAGGTCTCTTCTGGCATCTGGTGGGTGCCGCCAGCGCCGCCTGTTTTTATGCTCCGTTTAAACAGGTTAAAAGGTGGTCATGGGAAACCATGTGGTCGGTCGGCGGCGTGATGTCGTGGCTGATTCTGCCCTGGGCAGTCAGTGCCGCGCTGTTACCGAACTTCTGGGCGTACTACAGCAGTTTCAGTTTATCGCAGCTGCTGCCGGTGTTTCTGTTTGGTGCCATGTGGGGCATCGGCAACATCAACTATGGTCTGACTATGCGCTATCTGGGGATGTCGATGGGGATTGGCATCGCCATTGGCATTACGCTGGTAGTGGGGACGCTGATGACGCCGCTGTTGCAGGGCCGATTCGTTGAACTGTTCAGCTCCGCCGGCGGCCGGATGACGCTGCTGGGCGTGCTGGTTGCGCTGCTGGGTGTGGCGATTGTGTCACGTGCCGGACTGCTAAAGGAGCGGGCGCTGGGGATCAACGCTGAAGATTTCAACCTGAAGAAAGGCCTGGTGCTGGCGGTGCTGTGCGGCATCTTCTCTGCCGGCATGTCATTTGCCATGGATGCGGCAAAGCCGATGCATGAAGCCGCTGCCAGTCTGGGCATCAATCCGCTGTATGTGGCATTGCCGAGTTACGTGGTGATTATGGGCGGTGGCGCGCTGATCAACCTGGCGTACTGCTTTATCCGCCTGGCGGTGAAGCCGGAGCTTTCGCTGCGCCGCGATTTTTCCGTGGCAAAACCGCTGCTGATCGCCAACATCGCCTTCGCCGTGCTGGGGGGAACCATGTGGTATCTGCAGTTCTTCTTCTATGCCTGGGGCCACGCAAAAATTCCCCCGCAGTACGACTTCGTAAGCTGGATGCTGCACATGAGCCTGTACGTGCTGTGCGGCGGCCTGGTGGGACTGGTGCTGAAGGAGTGGAAATCGGTGGGGCGTCGACCGGTGAGCGTGTTGTCGATTGGCTGCGTGGTAATCATTATCGCGGCAAACATTGTCGGTCTCGGTATGGCCGCCTGATAACGCTTAACTCCGCACCGCCTGACGCGTCTCTGCGCGCGTCAGGCTTTTTCTTTGTCTGCCATCGGTTCGCGCGGCGACAAAAAACGCTGACGCCATGCGCTGGGTGTTAACCCGGTTTCGCGCGTAAACACCACGGAAAAGTAGTTGCTGTCATCAAACCCGCAGCGTGCCGCCACTTCGCTAATCAGACATGCCTGCGTGCGCAACAGATATTTTGCCTGACACAGCTGCAGCTGACGCAGGTAGTGACCGATGGTCATGCCGGTTTGCTGACGGAACAGCTGTTTCAGCGACCGTTCGCTGAGCTGATTTTGCTGGCAGAAATGGGGCAGATCGAAGGGGCGGCTGATATCGCCGAGCAGCGCCGACATCAGCAGATCGAGCTGTTCGCCCTCCGGCAGCACCCACGGGCGATCGGCGGCGTAGCCGTGACGGCGCAATATCAGTGTCAGCTGCAAAAACAGCGCTTCCGACAGCTGAATCGAGAGCGAATCGCTTTTGCGACTTTCGCGCTCCAGCTGGCTGATGACGCCGCGCGCCAGCGCCATGCCGCGCGTGGTCAGACGCCAGCTGGCGGGTGTCTCTTCATCCTGTGGCGGCAGCAGCTGCTGCCAGTCGAGCGCCAGGCTGAAGCGATCGCGGCAGTAGAGAATATTGTCGAGCGCCAGATCGTTGACGCTATCAAAACTGTGGCAATCACAGTCGCGGATGTAAAACACATCGCCGCAGGTGATCAGCCACGGCCGATCGTTGAGGATATGCAGGCCATTACCGCGCCAGACAATCACAATCTCGCTGAACTCATGCCGGTGCGGTGGGAAAGAGGGCTGCGGCATGCGTTCTGCCACGGCTATGGGCAAATTGCTGGCCGGGAAGTAATCCTCGCGCGTCAGTAACAGCGGCATGTCAGCCCTCCGGTTACCCCATCTGCTGGCGCGCCATGCGCGGCGCGCAGCCAAATTCCCGCCGGAACAGGGTGGAGAAGTGATTACTGTCACCAAACCCACACTGATAGGCGATGTCCGTGATGCGCATCTCGCTGTGGCGCAACAGGTGCCGCGCCTGCAATAAACGCAGCCGATTAAGATAGCGCTGCGGCGTGCTGCCGGTCTGCTGCTTCATCTGGCGATGCAGGGTACGCAGCGACAAACAGAAGCGATCGGCCAGCGCTTCCCACGCAATCTCCTCACTGTAGTGCGCATTCAGCCAGTCCAGCAAGCGGTGCAGGCGGGCATCCTGGTCCTGCGCCTGATCGTTGTGCGCCGCCTCGCGCAGCAGCACCAGCAGCTGCAAAAAGTGTTGTTCCTGCTGCGCCTGACGTTCCAGCGACCAGCTGGCCGGCTGCTTCATCTGCGTCACCAGCTGCAGCGCCTGCGCCATCACTTTATGGTTGATCCGCCAGTGTGAAACATACTGGCCGTCCTGTTCGCGCGGCAGCAGCGCCTGCAGGCCGGACAGAAAGCGGAACGCTGCCGGACTGCGATACAGCACATTCGTCAGGCACAGATTGTCGGTTTGCTCGTACAGATGGCGATCGTGATCGCGCACAAAACAGACGCAGCCGGCGCTGAGCGCCTGCGGCTGACCATTGAATACGTGGATACCCGAGCCCTGTTCCACCAGCACAATTTCATGAAAATCATGGTGATGCTCCGGAAACGCCGACTGCGGCACACGCGGTTCAATGGCTATCGTGTAATCGCCGGCCGGAAAGAAATCAGCACTGTGTAATACCGTCATCATGCGCCCTCAGTTAACAAAACCGTAACCGAGTCTACGCAGCCGCCTGCCACCTTACCTTGAATTTTGCACCGGGCAGCGCAGGAAAATCGCCAATTATTCAAGATCGCCTAAGTGATTGATGGAATTGCGGCAAGGCTCACAACTCTGCCGTTATGCGGTTCTGTGAGCTCACTCACGAACACCTTTGCAAACCTGCCAGCGGTGATGACCCGCTGGCACTCGCGGGAAGGTGTCTGCGGCGCAGGATTTCTACTCTGTCGCCATGTCTTCACAGGGAGTACTCGCCATGAGTCTGCGTAATATTGTTGCCATCGATTTAGGCGCATCCAGTGGCCGCGTCATGCTGGCCAGCTGGCAGGCTGACCGTCAGCAGCTCAGCCTGCGCGAAGTGCGGCGTTTCGCCAACCCGCGCGTGCAGCGCGGCGATTATGACTGCTGGGACCTGGACCGCTTAGAGCAGGAGATCCGCGCCGGACTGCAGCAGCTGGATGAGGAGGGCATTGTGCCGGACAGCCTTGGTATTGATACCTGGGGCGTGGATCTGGTGCTGCTGGACGCGCACGGCGAGCGGGTAGGCGAAGCGGTCAGCTACCGTGATAAACGCACCGACGGCCTGATGGCCCAGGCGATGCGTGAACTCGGGAAACCGGCGCTCTATCAGCGCACCGGCATTCAGTTTCTGCCGTTCAACACGCTGTATCAGCTGCGCGCACTGCATCTGCAGCAGCCGGACTGGCAGGTGCAGGTAAAGCACGCGCTGATGATTCCGGATTATCTGCACTATCGCCTGACCGGTGAACTCAACTGGGAATACACCAACGCCACCACCACCCAACTGCTCAACATTCACAGCGGCGAATGGGATCGCGAGCTGCTGGCCTGGGCGGGCGCAGACGCCAGCTGGTTCGGCACGCCGCGTGCGCCGGGCAATACCGTCGGTTACTGGCGCAACGCCAGCGGCCAGCGCATTCCGGTGATCGCCGTCGCCACCCATGATACCGCCAGCGCGGTGCTGGCCACGCCGCTGGAGCAGGACGATGCTGCCTATCTCAGCTCCGGCACCTGGTCGCTGATCGGCATCGAAAGCCTGCAGCCCTGCGTCAGCGAGGCGGCGCTGCAGGCTAATCTGACCAATGAGGGCGGTGCGGAAGGCTATCGGGTGCTGAAAAACATCATGGGCCTGTGGCTGTTGCAGCGGGTGTGCAGCGAACTGCACATCAGCGATCTCACTGCGCTGATTGCCGACGCCGCGCGGGAACCGGCCTGCCGCGCCCTGATTCACCCTAATCATCACCGTTTCATTAATCCGGCCAGTATGGTGCAGGAGATCCAGAACGCCTGCGCCGAACAGGCGATGCCCGTGCCGCACAGCCCGGCGGCGCTGGCGCGCACCATCTTTGACAGCCTGGCGCTGCTCTATTCGCAGACGCTGCAGGAGCTTAGCGACCTGCGCGGCGCTGCGCTGCGTCAGTTACATATCGTCGGTGGCGGTTGCCAGAATCCGCTACTTAACCAGCTGTGCGCCGATGCCTGCCAGCTGCCGGTGTTTGCCGGTCCGGTGGAAGCCTCGACGCTTGGCAACATCGGCTGCCAGCTGATCGCGCTGGGTGAGTTGCGCGACGTGGCCGATTTACGCCGCTGCATCCGCCACAATTTCCCGTTAGAAAAATTTATCCCGCTGAATCACAGCGTCTTTGCGGCCCATCAGGCTCGCTTTGCGGCGCTGAGCCTACCTGCTAAGGAACTTGCATATGACAAAGCTTATTGAACAGGCCTTTGAACTGGCCAGACAACGCTACGCCGCCATTGGGGTAGATGTGGAACAGGTGATGGCACAACTGGATACCATTCCGGTGTCGATGCACTGCTGGCAGGGCGACGATGTACGTGGGTTTGAGAATCCGCAGGGGGCGCTCACCGGCGGCATTCAGGCGACCGGCAACTATCCGGGGCGGGCGCGCAACGCGGTTGAACTGCGTGCCGATCTCGACAAAGCGATGTCGCTGATCCCCGGTGCGAAACGCCTCAACCTGCACGCCATCTACCTTGAGAGCGACCGCCCGGTAGAACGTGATGCGATTGAGCCGCAGCACTTCAGCAACTGGCTGGAGTGGGCGAAAAGCAGAAAGCTGGGGCTGGATTTTAACCCAACCTGTTTTTCTCATGCGCTTAGCGCAGACGGGTTTACGCTGTCGCATGCCGATCCGGGCATTCGCCAGTTCTGGATCGACCACTGCACCGCCAGCCGCCGTATTTCCGCCTGGTTTGGCGAGCAGTTGGGCACGCCGTCAGTCATGAATATCTGGGTGCCGGACGGCATGAAAGATCTCACCGTCGATCGCCTCGCGCCGCGCCAGCGTCTCGCCAGCGCGCTGGATGAGATCATCCGCGAACCGCTGAATCCGCAGCACCACATTGATGCAGTGGAAAGCAAACTGTTTGGCATTGGCGCGGAGAGTTACACCGTGGGTTCCAGTGAGTTCTGCCTCGGTTACGCCACCAGCCGCCAGACCGCGCTGACGCTGGATGCCGGCCACTTCCATCCTACCGAAGTGATCTCCGACAAAATCTCCAGCGCCATGCTGTTTGTGCCGCGCCTGCTGTTGCACGTCAGCCGTCCGGTCCGCTGGGACAGCGATCACGTGGTGCTGCTGGATGATGAAACCCAGGCGATTGCCTGTGAGATCGTCCGTCAAAAGTTGTTCGACAGGGTGCACATCGGTCTCGACTTCTTCGATGCCTCGATCAACCGCATTGCCGCCTGGGTGATCGGTACGCGCAATACCCAAAAAGCCCTGTTGCGGGCGCTGCTGGAGCCGGGCGAACAGCTGCGTCAGCGGGAGCGTGATGGGGATTTCACCGCCCGGCTGGCGCTGCTTGAAGAGCAGAAGTCGCTGCCGTGGCAGGCGGTATGGGAAGCGTGGTGCCTGCGCCACGATGTGCCAGCCGATGCCAGCTGGCTGAGCGAAGTCCGTCACTACGAACAACACGTGCTGCGTCAACGTTAAGGAATCGATTCATGCAAACAATTCTCTCCGCGTGGTTTGTGCGCGACATGGTTAAAGCCACCAGTGACATGTGGCTGAAAGGCTGGGATGAACGTAACGGCGGCAACGTCAGTCTGCGTCTGTTGCCGGAAGAGGTCAGCGCGTATGCCAGCGATTTTTATCCGGCACCGCGCTGTATTGAACTGAGCAAGCCGGCGCCCGCGCTGGCCAACGACTGGTTCCTGGTGACCGGCTCCGGGAAGTTCTTTCGCAACGTGCAGCTCGATCCGGCAGACAGTCTGGTGCTGCTGCAGGTGGATGACAAAGGGCTGTCGTACAAAATTCACTGGGGGCTCAGCAACGGAGGGTTGCCAACGTCCGAGCTGGCGGCGCACTTTCAGTCACACAGCGTACGCAAGGCACTGAGCCACGGCGCGGACCGGGTGATTATGCACTGTCACGCCACCCACTTTATGGCGCTCAGCTATGTGGTGGATCTGGATGCGGCGCGCTTTACCCGCCTGCTGTGGGAGGGCAGCACCGAGTGCCTGGTGGTGTTCCCCGATGGCGTCGGCATTTTGCCCTGGATGGTACCGGGTACCGATGGCATTGGTCAGGCGACGGCAGAAGCGATGGCCAGTCATAGCCTGGTGATGTGGCCTTTCCACGGAATCTTTGGCGCCGGACCGACGCTCGACGAAACCTTTGGTCTGATTGATACCGCTGAGAAGTCATCGCAGGTGGTGGTTATGGCGCTGTCGATGGGCGGCATTCGTCAGAGCATCACCACCGAACAGCTGATTGCGCTGGGCGAACGCTTTAACGTGAAGCCGTGGCCGGCGGCGCTGCAGGCGGAGCGCAGTGATGTTGCGTAAAGCGTTCGTCATGCAGGTCTATGCGCACTGCCATGCGGAGTATCAGCGCCGTCACACGCCAATCTGGCCGGAGCTGGAACGGACGCTGAAAGCGCATGGCGCCCATAACTACGCGATCTGGCTGGATGCTGAACGCAACCTGCTGTTTGCCAGCGTCGAGGTTGAGTCCGAAGCGCGCTGGCAGGCTGTAGCGCAAACTGAGGTGTGTCAGAGCTGGTGGGCGTCAATGCGTGACCTGATGCCATCAAATCCTGACAACAGCCCGGTGAGCAAAGCATTACAGCAGATGTTTTTCCTGCCTTAGCCGTCCATGTCAGTAGCGGCGCCGCCAGGGGCGCCGCTAACTGCCAAACGCACTAGCCGTTGGAGCGCAGCTGCGGATAACGGCGGAAAATGGCGATACACCAGAACAGTCCAGCCAGGCCAATGATTGCGCCTACGTTGCCCACGTCTGCCATCTGCAGATGCAGACTGACCTGGTTACCGAGTAGCGCGCCTGCGCCGATGCCGATGTTATAAATACCGGAAAACAGCGACATGGCGACGTCGGTGGCGTCCGGTGCCAGCGATAGCACGCGCACCTGCATCGCCAGGCCGATCATCATCATTGCCATTCCCCAGATAATACTCAGCACGGTAATTGCTGCCGGGCGTACCGCAGCAAACACCAGCAGACCCATACACAGGGTAATCAGCGCAATGGCGGCGATCAGCAGCGCGGACGGGAATTTATTGCCCAGCGTACTGAACAGAATGCTGCCCAGAATGCCGGCTGAGCCGAACAGCAGCAGTAACAGGGTGGTGAAGTTCTCATCAGCGCTGGCTACCACCTGCATAAACGGCTCGATATAGCTGTAAGCGGTGTAGTGCGCGGTCACCACGACGGTGACCAGAATGTACATCGCCACCAGCGCCGGGCGGCGAAACAGCATCGGCACGCTGCTGAGTGAACCGGTGTGCTCACTCGGCAGGCGCGGCAGTATCCGCACCAGCATAATCAGCAGTACCAGCGCTGACAGGCCGATCATACCAAAGGTGGTACGCCAGCCCAGATACTGACCCACAATACGACCAATCGGCACGCCCAGCACCATCGCCAGCGCCGTGCCCGTGGCCAGCATACTCAACGCCTGGGTTTTCTTGCCGGCCGGCGCAACGCGAATCGCCAGCGAGGCGGTGATCGACCAGAACACCGCGTGCGCCAGCGCAATACCAATGCGCGACAGCACCAGCGATGTGAAATCCCACGCTACGGCCGATAACAGGTGGCTGGCAACAAACAGAATAAACAGGATGGCCAGCAGCAGGCGGCGCTCGACGTTGCGCGTCAGCAGCATTAACGGCAGCGATAACAGCGCCACGACCCAGGCATAGATGGTCAGCATGATACCGACATCAGCGGTTTTCATTGCAAAGCTGCTGGCGATGTCCGACAGCAGGCCAACCGGCACAAATTCGGTGGTATTGAAGACAAAAGCAGCGATAGCCAGCAGCACCACGCGCAGCCAGGCTGTTTTACGGGAAACGGTTGTTGATTGCATTGAATTCAAATCGGCTACACGACGAGTGAGGGGGCAGGAACGCACCCGGTAAAGTGACCTCGATCACAAATTTCCGCTATTGTGGAGCATTAGTCAGCCGATGAAAACCGTTAACCCGGGTTTTATCACTGAATATTTCTTATCGCGCTGAGCGTGGTAAATAGCCTGCGGTTATGGGGAGCTGCTGCGCCAGCGTGCTGCCGGCCCGCGAGTCTGCCGTACCAGCACAGGCTAAGTCAGGTGTTTCTGTAATAGAAAAATCGCTTAGCCGTGCTGAGGGCGGGTACCGTGCGGGCGGGTGCGGTTCAGACCAGGATTATCAGAGTCACGCCATATGCTTTAGTGCCACGCTAAAGTTGTGGGGCGGATTTTTTTTTACGCCCACCGGGCAGCAGTGTTCGCAGCCCAACGCAGTGGCGTAAAATTTACGCGCCTGCTGGATTGCGGCCCCGGGCGTGTAAAAAGTCCCGAGAAAACGACGACCGCCGTCGGATGGCAGGAACGGACAGCCCTTCGCATGCACCACATGATTGTCGTTATAACCGGCATGCTTATCGACATAATAGTAAAGCTCCATCTGACTACCTCATTGCTGTGTAAAAAATAAGTCTATGTATTATTGGAATAGAACGAATTATAGCGATGAATTGCTATTTTGTTTTAAGTGGTACGGCGCGAATGCCTGATTATTCGAATCCAGCGGAGCAGGCGGGACGCTGAGGTCCCGCGCTAACGATGAAGGGTATTACAGTTTGCGGCCCTGTAAACGCAGGCCAACCAGCAGTGCCAGCACCAGCAGGGCGCTGATAAACAGGGTCACGCCCGGCCAGCCGTAGCGGTGCCAGAATACGCCGCCGAGGGTGCCGGCCACGCTGGAGCCCACGTAGTAGCTGAACAGGTAAAGTGATGATGCCTGGCCTTTCGCCCGGCGCGCACGCGGTCCAATCCAGCCGCTGGCCACCGAATGGGCGGCAAAGAAGCCGGCAGTGAACAGCATCATGCCCGGCAGAATCAGCCACAGCGAATTAAAGGCGGTCAGCAGCAGACCGGCCAGCATGATCGCCGTGGCGCCCGTCATCACCGGACCGCGACCAAAGCGGCTGGTCATCGCGCCGGCTTTTGGCGAGCTCCACGAACCGGTGAGATATACCACGGACAGCAGCCCGACCACCGCCTGGCTCAGTGACCACGGCGCGCTCATTAGACGGTAGCCGATGTAGTTAAACAGCGTGACAAACGCGCCCATCAGCAGAAAGCCTTCGGCAAACAGCAGCGGCAACCCTTTGTCGCGCCAGTGCAGGCGGAAGTTGATCAGCAGACTGCGTGGCCGCAGCGAGGCAGGGCGAAAATGGCGCGACGCAGGCAGAATTTTCCAGAACATCAGCGCGCCAGCCAGCGCACAGCAGCCAATGACGCCAATGGCAATACGCCACGAGAAAAAGTCGGTCAGTACACCGGAGAGTAAACGACCGCTCATGCCGCCAATCGAGTTACCGCTGATGTACAGCCCCATGGAGAAGGCGATGACCCGCGGATGCATCTCTTCGCTCAGGTAAGTCATGCCCACCGCCGCGACGCCACTGAGCGACAGACCGGTCAGCGCGCGCATCAGCAGAATCCCCTGCCAGCTGCTCATGGTGGCGGAGATCAGCGTACAAATCGCCGCCAGCATCAGCGCGGTCACCATTACCGATTTACGTCCAATCGCATCTGACAGCGGGCCGGTGAACAGCAGGCCCAGCGCCATCAGCCCGGTGGAGAGCGACAGCGAAATACTGCTTTCGGCAGGCGTCACGCCAAACTGCTGTGACAGCACCGGCAGAATCGGTTGTACGCAATAGAGCAGGGCGAAAGTGGCAAGACCGGCAGAGAACAGCGCCAGCGTCACGCGCAAAAACTGCGGCGATCCACGTTCAATCCATTCAGTAGCGGTATCGGCGGTGACAGGCTTCGTGGACAAGCTGTCCTCATCAAGCGTCACAGCCTGGGAAGAGCGACTCACAGTACATCCTCAATTCAGCAAATGTCTGAATACTGTAGGAAAGGCTAAATAGGTTGTACAATATATTAATAATCTCAAATGAGACGTTTAAGATATGATGATTGAGCTGCGCCATCTGCGCTACTTTATTGCCGTTGCGGAAGAGCTGCACTTTGGCCGCGCCGCGCAGCGGCTACACATTTCTCAGCCGCCGCTCAGTCAGCAGATCCTGCAACTGGAACAGGCACTGGACGCGCAGCTGCTGACCCGCACTAATCGCAGCGTACAGCTCACGCCGGCCGGCCAGTCGTTTTTACAGGATGCGCGCGCGGTTTTATTGCAGGTGGAACAGGCGACCGGGCGCGCGGCGCGCATTCATCACGGTCAGCAGGGAGAGCTGCGCATCGGCTTTACCTCCTCGGCGCCGTTTACCGGACTGGTGTCGGATGCGCTGTATCACTATCGGCAGCGCTGGCCGGACGTGCATATTCAGATGCAGGAGTACAACACGCGGCAGCAGCTGGCGCCGCTGCACGAAGGGCGACTCGACCTGGGCGTCATGCGCAATACGCCGCTGCCGGAGGATCTTCAGCACCGCCTGTTGCTGCGTGAACCGCTGTGCGCAGTGGTGCACCACGCCCATCCGCTGGCACAGACGACGTCGATTAGCATCCGGGCGTTAGCCAGCGAACCTTTTGTTTTCTTTGATGCGCAGGGCGGCACGGCCCTGTACGGTGAAATTCTGGCGCTGCTGCATCGCTACCAAATCAAACCTTACATTACCCAGGAAGTGGGTGAAGCCATGACGATACTCGGTCTGGTGGCAACCGGGCTGGGCGTGTCGATTTTACCCGCCTCGTTTGCCCGCGCGCGACTGGCGGAAGTCGCCTGGATTCCGCTACAGGAAAGCGATGCCATTTCTGAGGTGTGGCTGGTGTGGTCAGCGCTGCGCCAGCCGAGTGCGCAGATGAGCAATATGATGGCGCTGCTGCTGCACAATGCCGAGGAATGAACCCGCGGGTACAGAAAACCGCGTTCTTTGTGTGCGATAAATCACATTTCTAATCAAATATTTGACGCTGCGCGCCAATCTGCATCACCATAGCTGCTGTTTATTTAGAAGCGCGAAAATATCCGGGAGCAGGGCGTGAATCTGGACAGTCAGCCTGGCCATATTGACCAAATAAAACAGACCAATGCCGGTGCAGTGTATCGTCTGATTGACCATTACGGTCCGATTTCGCGGATTGAGCTGTCGAAACGTGCCCAGCTGGCCCCGGCCAGCATCACCAAAATTGTGCGCGAAATGCTGGATGCGCATCTGGTGCAGGAGACCGAGTTTCAGGAGCCAGGCAGTCGCGGACGGCCGGCGATAGGGCTGATCCTCGATACCCTGGCCTGGCACTATCTGGCTGTTCGCCTCCAGCCGGGGTTCATCACCCTGACGCTGCGCGATCTCAGCAGCCGCGCGCTACAGGAAGATCGCCTGCCGCTGCCCGCCAGCGCCGACACGCCGCTACTGCAGACGCTGCAGGAGCTGGTCAACGCCTTTTTCATTCGCCATCAGCAAAAACTTGAGCGTCTCACCGCTATCGCCATTACCCTGCCGGGACTGATCAACGCCGCCTCTGGCGTGGTGCACCGTATGCCGGGCTATGACGTACAGGATATGCCGCTGGGCGAAACCCTGGCACAGCGCACCGGGCTGCCGGTATTCGTCCAGCACGATATCTCCGCATGGACGCTGGCAGAGGCGCTGTTTGGTGCCTCACGGGGTGCGCAGGACGTGATTCAGATTGTTATTGACGAAACGGTGGGCGCCGGGGTGATCAGCGCTGGCCAGCTGCTGCACAAAAGCGGACGCGCGCTGGTGGAGATCGGTCATACGCAGATCGATCCTTACGGCCAGCAGTGTTACTGCGGCAACCATGGCTGCCTGGAAACGGTGGCCAGCACCGGCAGCCTGCTGCAGCTGGCGGCACAGCGCTTATCGTCGCAGCCGGACAGCCAGCTGCACCAGCAGCCGCTGACGCTGGCCTCGTTGTGTGCTGCTGCGCAGCAGGGCGACCGGCTGGCGCGGGACGTCATTGCCGGCGTCGGTCATCATATCGGGCGCATGCTGGCGATGATGGTCAACATCTTTAATCCTCAACAAATTCTTATCGGTTCACCGCTTAACCAGGCGGCGGACGTGCTGTTCCCGGCAGTCAGCAGCACTATTCGCCAGCAGGCCCTGCCGGCGTACAGCCACGCTATTCAGCTGACGCCCGCGGCCTTTAACGATCCCGGCACGCTGGGCGGCGCGGCGCTGATCAAAGACGCGCTCTATAGCGGCCATTTACTGATAAAACTGTTGCAGGGTTAACGCCAGCCCGCCTTAAGTTTGCGCTAACGCAAGCTCTCGCCTGGGACAAATCCTTAAACTGCCTCCTTTGCAGGTTACACATCGCTTTAATGAAGGAGGAGAAAGGTGAAAACGATTTTTGTCACCGGTACCGACACCGCGGTGGGTAAGACCGTGGTTTCCCGCGCACTATTACAGTGCTTTGCCAAAGCGAATCTGTGTGCCGCTGGCTACAAGCCGGTTGCCAAAAGCGCGCAGCACACGTCGGAAGGGCTCCGTAATAAAGATGCCGTACTGCTGCAGCAGGCATCTGGCCTGACACTAAGCTACAGCGACGTCAATCCCGTGACGCTGGAAGAGGATGAAATCAGCACCAGCCCGGCGCAGCGCATCGATTATCCGTTACTCAATCGCGGGCTGGCTGGCTTACAGGATCGCGCTGCACGCGTGGTGGTGGAAGGCACGGGCGGCTGGCGCAGCCTGATGAACGACTTACGGCCGCTGTCGCAGTGGGTGCAACAGGCGCAACTGCCCATCGTGCTGGTGGTGGGCATTAAAGAGGGTTGCATTAGCCACGCTTTACTGACCGCCGAAGCGATTGCCGCCGATGGCCTGACGCTGGCGGGCTGGGTCGCCAATCGTATCAATCCCGGTCTGGCGCACTATGCTGAAATCATTGATGTTCTGCGCGATAAGCTGAACGCGCCGCTGTTGGGCGAATTGCCTTATCTGCCGCGCGCCGAACAGCGTGATTTGAGTGGTTATCTGGATATTACGTTACTCGGAGGTGATGCGCTGCACAGCGAGAGTGCAAAGCCCGCCGCCTGATGAAACAAAATGCGGCATATCGCACGCAGCTGAATCCGGAGTTTCAGGAGCAGCTGCTTTTTTTTATGCCGTAAACCTGTTTATATTCAATCATCTGTCCTGAATTTATCCTGTCCGTTGTCGCCCTGGCGCGTTTCATGCATCAGGCAAACTGATAAATCGTTTGCCGGAGCCCTGCTATGTTGCACCCAGAAGAAGAGAAAGGTTTGTTGTACGGGCTGGATGCCCGCATCGGTCCTGCACCGGCGTTCTTTGCCGCCCTGCAGCACGTGCTGGCCAGCGTGGTCGGTATCATCACACCGCCGCTGATTATCGGTTCCGTGCTGGGGTTACAGGCCTGGATCCCGTATCTCATCAGCATGTCGCTGCTGGTTTCCGGACTCGGCACCTTTCTGCAGGCGCGCCGTTTCTGCGGCATTGGCGCAGGCATGATCTGTCTGCAGGGCACCAGCTTCGCCTTTCTCGGCGTCATTCTCTCTGCGGGGATGACGGTGAAAGCGCAGGGCGGTTCACCGCAGGCGATCCTCGCCATGATATTCGGCTGCAACCTGGTGGCGGCGCTGATCCCGATGCTGATTAGCCGCTGCATCACACCGCTGCGTAAAGTGCTGACCCCGGTGGTGACCGGTACGGTGATCACCCTGATTGGTATCAGCCTGATAAAAGTCAGTATTACCGACTGGGCGGGCGGGCATAACGCCCGCGATTTTGGTGCGCCGGGTAATCTGGCGCTGGGGGCGCTGACCCTGCTGGTGATTATCGTGCTTAACCGTTCCCACTCGCGCTGGGCGCGGCTGGTGGCGGTGGTCGCCGGCATTGGTGCGGGCTGCATCGCGGCGGCGCTGAGCGGTCATCTGCCGCTGAAGCCGATGGCGGAGACGCACTGGCTGGTGCTGCCTTCGCTGCTGCATTTTGGCTTTGATTTTAGCTGGACGCTGTTTGTGCCGATCGCGCTGGTCTCGGTGATCTGCGTGATTGAGGCGGTGGGCGATCTGACCGCCAACTGTCTTATTTCACGCCAGCCGCTGGAAGGCGACGGGTTTCAGCGTCGGCTGCAGGGCGGGATTCTGGCCGATGGCCTCAGCTGCCTGCTGGCGGCACTGTTCTCGGCGTTTCCCAATACCACCTTTGCGCAGAACAACGGGGTGATTCAGATGACCGGCGTCGCCAGTCGCTACGTGGGGATGGTGATTGGCCTGATGCTGGTGCTGCTGGGCGTCTTCCCGCTGGTCGGCAACCTGCTACAGCAGATTCCGCCGCCGGTGCTGGGCGGGGCAACGCTGGTGATGTTTGGCAGTGTGGTCGCCGCCGGTATTCGCGTGATGACGCAGGCACCGCTGGGGCGGCGTGAGATGCTGATTGTGGCGGTGTCGTTTGGCATCGGCCTCGGGGTGGAAGCGGTTCCGGACGTGCTGAAACAGTTCCCGCCGCTGGTCAGCAATCTGTTTGGTCATGCAGTCACCACCGGCGGGATTCTCGCTATGCTGCTGAACGTGGTGCTGCCGAATGAAGCTAAAACGGTTGCGGCGGTCGGCGCGGTCGAAGAGAGCAACTGACGCACAATTTACCTTGAGAATCGCGCCCTCCGTGGCGCGGTTCGGTCGGGGTTACGGGTTGAGACGACGGCGCGTGCGGCCGGAGCTGAGGTAATCCGCGATGTAATCCTGCGAAATTTCGCCGCTGTAGCGACCTTCCTCATCGACAATCGGCATCCATACCGTGTTGTGTTCATACAGCTTCGACAGCACCACGCGCAGGTTCTCCTCCGCTTTGCCGGTGACCTTAAAGGTGTGCAGCATCTCCTCGCAGCGGCCAGTGGCGCCGCGCGCTTCACGACGTTTGACAAAGCCCAGCGGTTTGCCATCTTCGTCGACCACCGTGACCGAACGCATGTCGTTGTCGTCCATGGTCGCGAACGCCTCCTGCAGCGGGGTACTGCGCTGCACGGTGATGGTCGGCTGCTGATCGGTGACGTCGCCCGCCTGCACCAGTAGCAGACGCTTCAGCGTACGGTCCTGACCGACGAACGAGCCGACAAATTCGTTGGCCGGCTGCGCCAGCAGTTCGTCCGGGCTGGCACACTGCACGATTTTGCCCTGGCCAAATACCGCGATGCGGTCACCGAGCTTCAGCGCCTCATCAATATCGTGGCTCACCAGCATCACGGTTTTCTTCAGCTGGCGCTGCATATCGAGGAACTCGTTCTGAATCACCTCGCGGTTGATCGGGTCGACGGCACCGAACGGTTCATCCATCAGCAGTACCGGTGGATCCGCCGCCAGCGCGCGGATCACGCCGATGCGCTGCTGCTGGCCGCCCGACATCTCACGCGGGTAGCGATGCAGAAACTTCGTCGGGTCAAGCGCCACCATGCTCATCAGCTCCGTCGCCCGTTCCCGGCAGCGTTTTTTGTCCCAGCCCAGCATGCGCGGCACCACGGTAATGTTCTCTTCAATGGTCATGTTCGGGAACAGACCAATCTGCTGAATCACATAGCCGATATTGCGGCGCAGCGTGACGGTATCCTGGCCGCTGGTGTCTTCGCCATTAATTAAAATCCGCCCGCTGCTGGCGGGGATCAGACGGTTAATCATCTTCAGCGTGGTGGTTTTGCCGCAGCCGGACGGGCCCAGCAGCACACACATCTCCCCGGCAGGCACTTCCAGGCTGACGTTGTCGACGGCATTGAACGTGGTGCCGTTTTTTTGCGTAAAGGTTTTCGTCAGGTTTTCCAGTTTTATCATTATCGAATCCCCTTAGGAGTCAGCGCCGACTGCAGACGGTGCAGCAGCCAGTCAAGAATAATCGCCAGTAAACAGATCATCAGTGCGCCGGCTATCAGCATACGCACATCGCTGCCGCTGATGCCGTCCAGCAGTTGCAGGCCCAGGCCGCCGGCACCGATCACCGCCGCAATCGCCATCACGCCGACGTTCATCACCACGGCGGTACGGATACCGCCAAAAATCACCGGCAGCGCCATCGGAATTTCCACCCAGCGCAGGCGCTGCCAGAAGGTCATGCCGATACCGCGACCGGCTTCGCGCAGCCCGGGCGGCAGATTTTCCAGCGCGGTATGGGTATTACGCACAATCGGCAGCAGTGAATAGAGGAACACCGCGGTAATTGCCGGCAGGGCGCCAATTCCCTGACCGATCAGTGAAAAGAGCGGAATCATCAGGCCAAACAGCGCAATGGTAGGGATGGTCAGCACGATGGTGGCGATGCCCAGCACCGGTGTTGCCAGCCATTTGAAGCGGACAATCAGAATGCCCAGCGGCACGCCGACGAGGATGGCAAAACCTACCGCCAGCAGCACCAGCCAGGTGTGCTGCCAGGTCAGCGCCAGCAGCGTGTTCCAGTTATCCATGATGTAATGCAGGGTATCCATTGCGCCTCCTTACAGCATGTTTTTGGATTTGAGGAAATCACGCGCCACCTGCTGCGGCGACTGGTGATCGATATCGACGCGCTTGTTCATCTCGGTGATGGCTTCATCGGTGATCAGCGGCGACAGCGCATTCAGCGCGGCCTCGAGGCCGGGGTGGCTTTCCAGCACATCCTGACGCACTACTGGCGTGACGTTGTAACTTGGGAAGAAGTGCTTATCATCCTCCAGTGCTTTCAAATCAAAGCCTTTTACCCGGCCATCGGTGGTGTAGATCAGTCCGGCGTCGACAAAGCCGTCGCGCACCGCGTTATACACCAGGCCGGGGTCCATCTGACGTATCTGCGGGCGATCCAGTGGCATGTTGTAGGCTTTCTGCAGCGGTTTCAGACCATCCGAGCGGCCGGCAAACTCCAGATCGAGACCGAGTTTCCAGTTGTGATCCGGATCGGTGTTGCGTACCTGTTCCAGCTTCGCCACCAGCTGCGACATGGTGCTGATGCCTTCGGCGTCAGCGCGCTGGCGCTGCATGGCAAACGCGTAGGTGTTGTTCATCGGGGCAGGATCGAGCCACACCAGTCCCAGCTTCGCGTCCAGCTGTTTAACGGTTTTGTACGCCTCTTCAGACGACATCGGCTTGTTGATATGGTTAAAAATAATCAGCGAGGTGCCGGTATATTCCCACGTCATATCAATCTGCTTGTTGATCATCGCGTTGCGCCCGATGGTGGTGGCGATATTGGTTTTCGGGATGACCTGAAAACCTTTCTTTTGCAGCCACATCACCGTCATCGCAGACAAAATATGCTGCTCGGTAAAGCTTTTGGTCGCCATCACGATGGGCGCGGCGGCGAGGGCGCCGTGACTGAGAGTTAAGGTGGCGGTCAGGGCCAGCGCGGTGCGTTTGACCCAGCGCGCCAGCAGATTAGCAGTGGCCATGATTATATGCTCCGGGTTAAGCCGCAGAGTGCGGGCTGAGGACGCGTCCCAATGCTGCCAGCAGCATGTCGAGGATCAGGGCAAACAGGGCGGTGGCCACTGCGCCGAGGATCAGCGTCGGGAAGTCGTTGAGATAAATACCGGGGAAAATCAGCTCACCGTAGCTGCTGGCACCAATTAAAAAGGCCAGCGGCGCGGTGCCGACGTTAATCGCAGTCGCGATGCGCACCCCGGCGAGGATCACCGGCAGCGCATTCGGCAGTTCAACCCGGCGCAGCCGCTGCAGTTTGGTCATGCCGATACCGTTGGCGGCTTCAATCAGCGACGGCGGCACCGCGCTCAGACCGGCATAGGTGTTGCGCACAATCGGCAGCAGCGAGGCAAGGAACAAGGCGATCAGCGCCGGGCGATCGCCAATGCCGACAATCACCATCGCCAGCGCCAGCACGGCCAGCGGCGGCAGCGTGTTACCGACGTTGAAGATTTGCATCACATATTCAGCCCAGCGACGGGCGAAGGGACGGCTGAGCAAAATCCCGCTCGGGATGCCAACCAGTAAAGCGCATAACATCGACCAGAACACTAAGTACAGGTGTTGCTGCCCAAGGTAAAGTAAATCCACCTTGCGGTCGCGCAGCGTATCCAGCCCTAATCCCCACACCAGCAGGGCTATCACCACCACGATGGCGAGCAGTGCCAGCCCGGCACGTCGGGCGAGCGATGCATTGTGCATAGCGTGCGTCTCCCTGATTGAAAAAATCGATTGATTTTATGACGTTATTTTCAGCGTGCCGGCGTTATGCGGTGCAATACACAGACGAAAATCCAGCACGCTGTCAAATTGCAGTTAAAATGACTGTTTCCCGGCTTTTTCATAGTGAAAAACCAGAAACTGCCTTTAGAGCTATAGCAACGCTTGATGATCATTGCCAGTTTTCACGGCAAAATCAGGTAGATACAAAAGCAGTAAAACTAAGCGAAACCCGCATGAAATAAGGTGTCGCTCGACAATAAAAAATTTTCATCAAGATAGGTGACGTTGTCACAAACAGGCGCACGCAGAGGAAACTGAGTCGGCGAAATTTCGACTAGCCTTGTAAGAAAAAGGGAGACGTATGACTGAAAGCGCACAATTACAAACGGAACATCGCCACTGGATTCTGATTGCCTGCATGCTGGCGATGTTTATGGCTGCCATTGAGGTCACCATTGTGGCCACGGCCATGCCAACCATCATTGCCGATCTTGGCGGTTTCGCGCAGTTTGGCTGGGTATTTTCTATTTATCTGCTGACGCAGGCGGTAAGCGTCCCGTTGTATGGCCGACTGGCGGATATCTGGGGCCGCAAACGATTATTTTTCATCGGCGTAACGCTGTTTTTGCTGGGCTCGGTGCTGTGCGGTTTTGCCCATAGCATGACGTGGCTGATTGTGTTTCGTGCCTTTCAGGGCCTGGGGGCCGGGGCGATCATGCCGCTGACCACCACCATCGTGGCGGACATTTACTCGCCGCGCGAGCGCGCCAGCGTGCAGGGCTGGCTCTCCAGCGTCTGGGGCGTCGCGGCCGTCATCGGTCCGCTGAGCGGTGCCTGGCTGGTTCAGCACTTTAACTGGTCGGTGATTTTCTGGGTAAACGTGCCGATTGGTCTGCTCTCCATGCTGCTGCTGGCGCGTTTTCTGCCGGCGCGCGAACAGCATCAGGGCGCAACGCTGAATCTGACCGGCAGCTGCTGGTTGATGATCAGCGTCACCGCACTGCTGGTGGCGCTGTTACAGGCGGAAGCGCTGGGTTTCTGGCTGGTGCCGTTCCTGGCGCTGGCGCTGCTGGCCGGCTGGCGGCTGAAACATCACGAGCAGCGCGCCGATGCGCCGCTGTTTCCGCTGGCGCTGTGGCGCAGCCGCCTGATTGTGGCCGGTAATGCCGGGAACCTGATTATCGGGGCCACCATGATGGGCATCAGCGCGTTTCTGCCGACGTGGATTCAGGGCATTACTGGCGGCACGCCGCTGCAGGCGGGCAGCGCGCTGGCGATGATGTCAATTGGCTGGCCGCTGGCCAGTACGCTCAGCGGGCGCCTGATGCTGATCACCTCGTATCGTTTTACCGCGCAGCTCGGCGCGTTTTTACTGATTGCCGGCAGCGCGCTGTTACTGCTGCTGCGCGCCGACAGCAGCATCATGCAGGCCGGGCTGACGGCGTTTGTTATTGGCACCGGGATGGGCATGACCAGCACCACCTTTCTGGTTTCGGTACAAAATCATGCGCACTATGAAATTCGCGGCATCTGCACCGCCTCAATCATGTTCAGCCGCATGCTGGGATCGGCCATCGGCACGGCGATAATGGGCGCGGTACTCAATCTTAACCTGTCGCTGCGGCTGCCACAGGCCAGCGATCCGATGCAGAAAATTATGGCACCGGAGAGCCGTCAGGCGCTGCCGCAGGAGCAGTTACACTTCTGGACCGGGCAGATTGCCAGTTCGCTGCACTGGGTATTTGTGGTGGCATTGCTGATTGCGCTGCTGACGTTGTGGATTGCGTGGCTGATGCCGCGTCAGCGGCCGGAGGCGGAATAAAGCAGGGCGGCCGACCAGCCGCCCGAAGAGATTACTGTGCGGGAGCATCCTGCGAGCTGCCCGCGCTGTCCGGCACGCTGCTGTCCGCATCGCGACCGTTTTTCTTGTAAACGATTTTCTGCGTGTCGTTTTCACAGTGGCCAACAACCTGACCGCCTGCCTGATCAACCTGATCGTTCGGCACGATATCCAGCGTAAAATCCGATTCCGCCACGCCATTGTTGATGATCTTTTTGCTGATGTCGGCGCGCACGCTTTCGCAGGACGCCTGCACCGCCAGCGGTAACGCCAGCGCCATTAGCAACACAACTGCATTACGTTTTTTCATCACTCACTCCTTGTTGCGTCATTCCCGTAAAAACTATAGCAGCTGGCGCGCGTTACGGCGCCAGCGGACGGCCGGTGCGGCGATCGAGGCAGCGCAGGGTGTTCGGTTCCCAGTACGCATTAACGTTGTAGCTTTTTTCGCAGGCGTCGCGGGTATCAAAGGCCCGGTCTGCCTTGTCGAACTCTTTCTCCACGCGGGTATTTACCTTGTTACGCAGGTTGCGCGTATCGTTCCACTGCTCTTTGCTCTGACGCGCCGCCTCGTTGCTGGCCGCGTTGTTGCCATCTTCAATAATCAGGCGATCCGTCTTAGCGACAGCCAGCGGCGCAGTCAGCAATACGCTGGCGGTCAGCGTGGTAGCCAGCAGGGCGGAAAACAGTTTTTTCATCGTCATTTCCTTTCGTTAACTCCAGCACAGCGCGCAGGGCGGCTGTCACAACACTGTCTGCCAGTATATCATCGCTGCTTCTTTGCTCACCAGCGGTGAGCGGTTTGTTTAACGATCAGAGAGACTTTGTATGCTGCTGAAAACCGCGCTGCTGTTTTTTATCACTGCGATTGCCGAGATCACCGGCTGTTTTCTGCCGTGGCTGTGGCTGAAGCGTGGTATGAGCGCCTGGCTATTGTTACCGGCCGCAGCCAGTCTGGCGCTGTTTGTCTGGCTGCTGACCCTGCATCCGGCAGCCAGCGGCAGGGTGTATGCGGCTTATGGCGGCGTGTATGTGTTAACGGCGCTGATCTGGCTGCGGCTGGTCGATGGCGTCAAACTGAGTGCGTGGGATTGGGGCGGTGCGCTGGTGGCGTTCAGCGGCATGCTGATTATCGTTATCGGCTGGGGCAAGGCCTGAACCGGGCGCGCGTGGCGACCCGACGGGCCGCCACGCGCAGCTTGCTTATCCTTTAAACACTTTCAGTCCGGCGGTGGTTTGCGTCACCGGCATGATTTCCAGCGTGTTGATGTTGACGTGCTTCGGCAGCGTGGTCACCCAATAGACCGCTTCCGTCACGTCTTCCGCCGTCAGCGCGGTGGTGCCTTCATACACCGCATCCGCGCGGCCATCGTCACCTTTGAAGCGCACGTTCGAAAACTCGGTGCCGCCCACCAGGCCAGGCTCGATATCGGTGACGCGCAGCGCGGTGCCGTGCAGGTCGGTGCGCAGGTTGAGGCTGAACTGGCGCACAAACGCCTTGGTTGCCCCGTACACGTTGCCGCCGGCGTACGGCCAGCTGCCGGCAATCGAGCCAATGTTGACGATGTGACCGACGTTGCGCTCTACCATGGCAGGCAGCACGGCGCGCGTCATATACACCAGCCCTTTGTTGTTGGTGTCGATCATATTTTCCCAGTCTTCAACGCTGGCTTTATGCGCCGGTTCGACGCCCAGCGCCAGCCCGGCATTGTTCACCAGCACATCGATATCACGCCATTCGGCGGGCAGGGCGGCGATGGCTTCTTCGATAGCCGCGCGGTTACGCACATCCAGCTGCACGGTGTACAGGTTGTCGCCCAGTTCCTGTTTTAATTCCTGCAAACGCTCAGCACGGCGTCCGCTGGCGATCACTTTGTGACCTGTAGCAATGAAGCGGCGGGTGATACTTTGACCAAAACCGGCGGTCGCACCGGTAACAAAAATAATCATCTCACTGTTCCTTATACGATTTCAGGTTCTCTGCCACACCTTAGCATTAACCCCGCAGCGGCGCTCATGAAAAGCGTGAGCGGCGTGTTGCAGAATCTTTCCTGCACGTTTGCGGTGCAGCCCTGCACCATGAGCGTGCCCGATCAGGCACCTTTTCCCGGCGTAAAACGCCAGCGCAATGCGCAAGGGCAATACCACGAACAGGCAATCGGTTACGCATACGATTGCCTGCAATTTTTGCGACGATAATCGCGTTGAAATTGGGTATTTATCTGAATTTAAAGTGATTGTTGGGTGGACTTGCCTGGCATGCGGTTTGCAATATCTTTGCTATATCTATCTGAAACCTGCATTACACCCTGAAGGAAGCGTCATGTCTGACTCTGTTGTAACCCGCCTGCGCGCCAGTTTTTTTGATTTCCCCGCGCTGGCTGACAAGCCCGATGGCCTCGCCGACCAGGCACGCTACCTCGAAGACGGTCTGCTGACGCTGCGCGACGGCAAAGTGGTGAGTCTGGAGCGCTG
The DNA here is from genome assembly GCF_019890955.1 of Pantoea dispersa. Classification (NCBI taxonomy): domain Bacteria; kingdom Pseudomonadati; phylum Pseudomonadota; class Gammaproteobacteria; order Enterobacterales; family Erwiniaceae; genus Pantoea; species Pantoea dispersa. The sequence continues at coordinate 2,068,169 of NZ_CP082346.1, read as the reverse complement.
GCAGCCGGCACATCAACACCTGGAATCAACGCAGGTGATCGATCTGCGCGGCAAGCTGATCCTGCCGGGTTTTGTGGATACCCATATTCACTATCCGCAGACCGAAATGATCGGCGCGTTCGGTGAACAGCTGCTGGAGTGGCTCAATCAGTACACTTTTCCGGTTGAGAGCCAGTACCACTGTGCGGCGCACGCGGCGCGCATGTCAGCGTTTTTCCTGCAACAGCTGCTGGCCAACGGCACCACGACTGCGCTGGTGTTTGGTACGGTGCATCCGCAATCGGTAGACGCGCTGTTCAGCGCCGCCGAACAGCTGGAGATGCGGCTGATTGCCGGCAAGGTAATGATGGATCGCCACGCACCGCCGGAACTGACCGAAACGCCGGCGCAAAGTTATCAGCAGACGCGTGAGCTGATTCAGCGCTGGCACCAGCGCGGGCGTCTCGGTTATGCGCTGACGCCGCGCTTTGCGCCGACCTCATCGCCGCAGCTGCTGGAAAAAGTGCAGCAGCTGAAAAACGAGTTTCCCGACACCTGGCTGCATACCCATCTCAGCGAAAATCAGCAGGAGATCGCCTGGGTAAAAACGCTGTTTCCCGCCCATGATGGCTATCTTGATGTGTATCACCAGCATCAGCTCACCGGCAAACGCAGCGTATTTGCCCACTGCCTGCATCTGGAGGATCGCGAATGGCAGTGCCTGCACGACACCGACTCGGCGATGGCCTTCTGTCCGACCTCCAACCTGTTCCTTGGCAGCGGGCTGTTTAATCTTAAACGCCGCTGGCAGCAGCGCGTGCGCATGGGCATGGGCACCGATGTCGGCGCCGGCACCACCTTCAATATGCTGCAGACGCTGGGTGAAGCCTATAAGGTGGGGCAGCTGCAGCAGTACAAACTCAGCGCCGCAGAAGCGATTTACCACGCCACGCTGGGCGGCGCCCATGCGCTGGATCTTGATGACAAAATCGGCAACTTCAACCCCGGTAAAGAGGCGGATTTTGTGGTGATCGATCCTGCCGTATCACCGCTGCAGCAGCTGCGCATGGCCAACAGCGACGATATCCATCAGCGTTTGTTTGTCCTGATGACGCTGGGTGATGATCGTAACATCGCGCAAACCTGGGTCAACGGTAAGTGCGTGTGGCAGCGGGAAAGCCATACGCACGCGCAAGGTTGTTGCCAGGCGACGAAACTGCCAGGATAAAAGCATCCCGCCGCAGGTGGCTGCGGCGTTGCTGATTATCAGGAGCGATAATGACTTCACGTGCCAATCCGTTTTTTAACGTCAGCCCGTTGCCGTACCATGCACCGCCGTTTGATCTGATCGACGAAGCGCATTTCCTGCCAGCGCTGGAAGCCGGGATCGCCGAAAAGCGCCAGGAAGTGGCGGCCATTGCTAGCAACCCCGAGCCGGCAACCTTTGCTAATACCTATGAAGCGCTGGAGCGCAGCGGTAGCCTGCTAAACCGGGTGTACCCCGTTTTTGCCGCGATGACCTCAGCCAATACCAGCGAGCGGCTCCAGCAGGTTGATGAGTCGATCACCCCGCAGCTGACGGCGCTCAATGACGAAATCTACCTTAACCCGGCGCTGTTTGCGCGGCTCGACAGCGTCTATCAGCAGCGCGGTTCGCAGTGCCCGGATGCCGAAGCGATGCGTCTGGTGGAAGTCACCTGGCAGCGCTTTCAGCTGGCCGGCGCCAGCCTGAGTGAGAGCGATAAAGCGCAACTGCGCGCCTGTAATCAGGAGCTGGCCAGTCTGGGCACGCGTTTCGGTAACCGGCTGCTGGCGGCAACTAACGCCGCCGCTTATACCGTCAGCAGCGCGGCGGCGCTGGACGGCCTGTCGCCGGCGGCGCTGGCACAGGCGAAGGACGCCGCCGGGGCGCGCGGGCTGCACGATGCATGGCTAATCCCTCTGCAAAATACCACCCAGCAGCCGGTGCTGCAGTCGCTGACGGTGCGCGCCACGCGCGAAGCGCTGTTTCAGCAGGCGCTGACGCGCAGCGAGCAGGGTGACGACAACGACACGCGCGCCATCGTCTCGCGTATGGCGCAACTGCGTGCGCAGCAGGCCAGTCTGCTGGGCTTCGACAGCTTCGCAGCATGGAGCCTGCAGGATCAGATGGCGAAAACGCCGGAAGCCGCCCAGTCCTTTATGCGCAACATCGTGCCCGCCGCGACGGCGCGCGCCGGGCGTGAAGCGGCGGATATTCAGCAGCTGATCGCCGATCAAAACCACAGCTTCCCGCTGCGCGCCTGGGACTGGAATTACTACGCTGAGCAGGTACGCACCGCGCAATACGCGCTGGACGAAGGGCAAATCCGCCCCTATTTTGAGCTCAACACTGTACTGGAAAAGGGCGTGTTCTGGTGTGCCAGCCAGCTGTATGGCATTCGATTTGAACAGCGCCACGATCTGCCGGTCTACCATCCGGACGTCAACGTTTATGAGATTTTCGATGCCGACGGTGCACCGTTAGCGCTGTTCTACACCGATTTCTTCACGCGGGATAACAAGAGCGGTGGCGCATGGATGGGCAATTTCGTCGACCAGTCGACGCTGCTGGAAGGCCGGCCGGTGATTTACAACGTCTGCAATTACAGCAAGCCGCAGCCCGGTCAGCCGGCACTGCTCAGCTGGGATGAGGTGATCACGCTGTTCCATGAGTTTGGCCACACGCTGCACGGCCTGTTCGCCACCCAGCGCTATGCCAGCCTGTCCGGCACCGCCACACCGCGTGATTTTGTCGAGTTTCCGTCGCAAATCAACGAACACTGGGCCAGTCAGGATCAGGTGTTTGCCCACTATGCGCGCCATTATCAGACCGGTGAAGCGATGCCCGCCGCGCTGCGCGACAAAATGGTGCGCGCCGCGAAATTCAACAAAGGCTATGACATGACCGAACTGCTGGCGGCGGCGCTGCTTGATTTGCAGTGGCACTCGCTGTCGCCGCACGATAAACCGCAGGATGTCAGCCATTTTGAGCAGCAGGCGCTGGCGGCGGAGAATATCGCCCTGAGTGCCGTGCCGCCGCGCTATCGCTCCAGCTACTTCCGTCATATCTGGGGTGGCGGCTATGCGGCCGGGTATTACGCCTATATCTGGACGCAGATGCTGGCCGACGATGGTTATCAGGCGTTTGTCGAGCGGGGCGGTCTGACGCGCGAAAATGGCCAGCGCTTCCGTGAGCAGATTCTGTCGCGCGGTAACAGCAGCGATCTGCAGCATCTGTGGCTGGCCTGGCGCGGTAAAGCGCCGGACATCGGGCCGATGCTGAAACACCGCGGCCTCGACGAGGCGTAACGCGCCGTAACCGAAGGGCCAGCCAGCGGTGCAGCTGGCTGGCCTGCACGCTTATCCCAGCGGACCACCTTCAATGGTGTCACACATGCCGGCCAGCACGCGCTCGCCGGTTTCCTCTTTCAGTCCGGCATACCATTCCGCGGTGACCGCCGCATCTTTGGCGTGGGTGACATCACAACGCTTGCGCGCTTTCAGCACCAAATCACGGGTGCGCGCCACGCGCCGCGCCTCATAGCGCAGCAGGCCATCCTCAATGCCCAGCGAATGTGCAGTCAGGGTTTGCGCCAGTACCACCGCATCTTCCATGGCCGCACAGCCGCCCTGACCGATATCCGGCGTGGTGCTGTGTGCCGCATCCCCGAGCAGCGCCACGCGCCCTCTGACAAAGCGACTGAAGGGTTCGATATCATGAATCTCCACGCGATTGGTGGTTTGTGCGTCAATGCTGGCGATCAGCCGCTGGACCGGTTCGGCCCAGCCGGCAAAATAGCCGCGCAGATCGTCTTTCACCGTTGCGCGATCCTGCGCCAGCCCTTTCGGCAGCGGGACATCAAAGAAAAAGTAGAAGCGGTTACCGCTCACCGGCATCAGCGAGACGCGCTTGCCCTCGCCGACAAACGTGGTCCACTGATCGGCGGGCGCGATGCTCTCATCGATGGTGACCAGGCCATTCCAGTTAACGTAGCCTGCGTAGCGGCGCTCGACGTGTTCGCCCAGCACGTGATGGCGAATCACCGAGTGGGTGCCGTCGGCGGCCACCATAAAATCCCCTTCAGCCTGGCTGCCGTCATCAAACCAGGCGGTCACGCCGCTGGCATGCTGTTCCACCCGCACAACGCGTTTGCCAAAGCGGATGCGTTCGCGGCCGTAGCTGTCGATCAGCAGCGCCTGTAACTCTGCGCGTGCGACCGGATAAGGATACTCGCCGACCTGCTGCACCAGCGGTGACAAACTGAAGCGGGTCAGGGTGCTGCCGCTGTGGCCATCGTTGTAAGCCATAAACGCCATATTGCCGCCGAGCGCGCGCAGCTGTGCCTTGAGACCCAGCGCATTGAGGCACTTCACGCCGTTAGGCCAGATAGAGATGGCCGCGCCGACCGGTTTCATCTCTTTCACCGCTTCATACACTGCGGTGCTGTAACCCGCTTTTTCCAGCGCCAGCGCCGCGCTCATGCCGCCGATGCCCGCTCCAATCACAATCGCTTTCATTACCGTCTCCTTTACTGTGCACCCTAAGTCCTGCAACTTTTGTACCATTTTGCAGGGTCAGGGTGACAGTGGGTTAAGGTGTTGAAAATAATGATTTATATTCTGGCAGGGTCAGGCGCTGCTTCAGTAATGGGCGCAGAGTCTGCACCTTAACAGGGCATCATCAGGCGGAAGGTGAACCAAAGGTTTCACGCTGGCAATCATCCGGCCAGCGTTCATACTCTCTACATCCATCCTGCGAGGACTGAATGATGAAATGGATAATGATGTTATGGCTGCTGGGCAGCCTGAGCGCAGCGGCGCAAACGCCGTGGCAGCCGGAGAGAAAAGGGGATTTGCCGCAGCTCACGCCGGTAGCAGCGAAGTGTGATGTCTCTTCCTGTCAGCAGAACTGTTACATGCAGCAATCGCAGTGCAAGAATGACAACGGCGGCGGCTGTGGCTCGCTGGCGCAGATTTGCGTACAAAACTGTGCCAGCCAGTGCCGTTAGAGCGTTTACGGATCGTCTTTGATACGGCGATCGATGGCGAAGGGTGCGGAGGTCGCTGTGGCAATCAGCGCGGCCGCGCCCGGATGATCGGGGTTAAACAGCGCATTATCTTCGCCGGTGAGGATGCTGGGTACCGTCATCAGCAGGGGAAAGCCGTTGTGCGGATCGAGAAACGCCGCGCCGATGGCCTGCGTCTCCTCCTGCTGCTGATATTTTTCCCAGCCGGCCGGCAGTTTACTGCTGTCGAGGGCGATGATGTCGGACTCCGGTACCGCCACGGTAAACACCACAAAGCGGCTTTGCTCCAGCAGCGTTTTCCCGGCGTGCACCACCAGTTCCAGCGTCGCCAGCGCTTTAGAGCTGCTGAGGTAAACCGCTTTCATCCCGGGCGGATTCCAGCGGCCACCCCATTTTTCTGCGCCAGCACCGTTAAACGCCTGGCTGGCGTACTCCGCTTTGACAATTCGATAGAACACCCTGACGGGTGTGGCCGGATCCTTCCGTCGTGTCATCAGACAATCACTCCGTGCTCCAGGCGGCCAATCAGCGTCAGCACCGCGTCGCAGCCGGCGGGCGTACTGAGCATGTTAATCGGCTGCGCGTTGTCGAGCGCCAGCGCAGGCTGATACATCCAGTGCATCGCCACTTCCGGATCGCCAGCGAACAGCTGGATCACCGCATCCAGCACTTCAAACACCTGATAGATGCGCGCGCCCTGTTCGACCGAGAGCTGCGATCCGGACTTCTCGCGGCGCCGGTAGGTATTGCGGTCAATCGAGACCATTTGCGCGATGTCGATCGGCGTCGCTTTCAGAATCGTGGCGGCGCGTTCGACAATGCCGACATCCATGCCGTCGGTGATCAACTTATGCGCCTTAAGCCGGTTACGCGGCAGCCCCATCTGATCCATAAAAGAGGGGCGGGCGTGCTGAATCAGCGACGGATCAAAGATGCGCGATCCGCTGGTGGGATTAAAAGCCGATGCGGTGGACATCACAACCTCCTGATAATGTTCATGTGAACATTTTTATGCATCAAGTGTACAGCATTTGCCCACCGGTGTCATGGTTTGTTCACGCCGCACCGCCATTAACTGGCGGTGCGCCAGATGTCACTCATCGCCAGCTCAAGTTTTTTAAACAGCCGGTAGCGTGTGTCATGGAACGCGAAGCGCGCCGCGCGAGGCTGCAGCGCCTCCGGCGCAAGGGTAACCGCCTGCTGCACGGCGGCAGCCAGATTCGGCCACTGACCCACGCCCACGCCCGCACACAGGGCCGCACCCAGCGCCCCGGTTTCGTGGCAGGTTGCGACGCGAATCGGCATCCCCAGCACATCCGCAAACATTTGCGGCCAGACACTGCTGCGCGTCGCGCCGCCGGAGAGCGTGGCCTGGTTGACCGTAATGCCGGCCGCGCGCAGCCGGTCAATGTGCGCCCGGTGGGCAAAGGTCACGCCTTCAAACAGGGCAAACAGCATGTCAGCGCGCGTATGCCAGCCGCCGAGGCCGTAAAAGCCAGCTTTGGCGGGTTCGGCTTTCCGCCCTGAATAGAGGTAAGGGTGATACAGCGGCAGCTGCGCGTCAGGCCTGACCTGTGCCACGCTGTCGCTGCTGCGCGCCGCGCCCTGGCCAGCGCGGCCATCATCAAATTCACGCAGGAACCAGTCAAGATTGGCGGCAGAAGTGGCGCTGGCCTCGATCGCCATGTAGCGATCGCGTTCGATGATCGAATTCATAAACACCGGGCGCAGATAATCAGGTTTGTCGACCACCACCTGATTGATGCTCCAGGTACCGGCGACAATGGAGGCCTCACCGCAGTTCACTACGCCCGAGCCGACCGCGCTGGCAACCACGTCAAACATGCCGGCCACCACCGGGATGCCGGCCGGTAAACCGGTGAGCTGTGCCGCGCGGGCCGAGACCACGCCGGTGACCTCGCAGGATTCACGCAGCGGTGGCAGCAGAGTGAGCGCCTCTTCGATGCTATATAGCGCCAGCAATTCACGACTGTAGCTGCGCTGGCGATAATCAATCAGCCCGGCACCGGCGGCATCCGAATAGTCCGCGCTGACGTTGCCGCACAGAAAATGGGCGATGACATCTTTGGCACACAGCAGATGGCCGATCTGCGCCCAGCGTTCCGGCTGATGCTGCCGCATCCAGCTGATCAGCACCGGCGTGGCGGCGGGCCACGGTTTTTGCAACGACAGCGCGTAAATCTGCTGCGCCGCACCGCTGGATTCCAGCGCCTGTACCGTGGCGCTGGCGCGATGATCAATCGACTGGATGCCAAACAGCGGGCGCTGCTGACGATCCAGCGCATACAACCCGTTGCCGTGTCCGGCGGCACCGACGGCAATCACTTCGCTGCCGCGCGTGCCGGCTTGCTGCAGGCAGCGACTCACCGCGTTGCTGACGCCGCGCCAGATATCTTCAACTGGCCGTTCAGCATAGCCTTCCTGCGGCTGATGCGTTTCGCCGGCGCACTCCGCTACCGACAGCACGCGGCCGCTCAGGTCAAACAGTACCGCTTTGATCATGGTATTTCCGGCATCGATGCCGAGAATCTGGCTCATATCCGACTCCGTTTCAGGCGAAGACGGCGCACCGCTTAAGCGCCGGTGCAGGTCACGCTTAACCCTGCTGGTAGATGTCCAGCGCATCCGCGCCGCTGACACCCTGATGAATAATCGCCATCAGCGCGCTGACCACGCGTGACGGATTATCATGTTGATAAACGTTGCGGCCATACACCATGCCGCTGGCACCCTGCGCCATCAGCGCGGCGCTTTTCGCCAGCACCGCGCCCAGTTCCCCTTTGCCGCCGCCGCGCACCAGCGTCGGACAGCGCGCCGCCTCCACCACACGATGGAAATCCTCTACGTTATCCGTGGGGTCGGCTTTAATGATGTCGGCGCCCAGCTCCCGCGCCAGCCGCACCAGCGGCACGATTTGTCTGACGTCACCCAGCGAGCCGTACGCCGCGCCCTGGCCGGCGGGGGCCATCACCAGCGGCTCCACCATCAGCGGCATGGCATAGCGATCGCAGGCCTGGCGCAGGCGGCCAATGTTCTCCACGCACATGCGAAAAATGCCCGGTTCATCCGGGATCTGGTAGAGATTGACCACCACGGCGGCGGCATCCATCTGCAGCGCGGCAAGAATCGGTGCCTCCGGATTGTGCAGCACCGCCCACATCTCGCGATGGCGCGCCGCGTTATAGGCATTGCCGACGTCGGTGCGCATCACCAGCGCCGGTTTGCGCCCGGCAACGCACTGCAGCAGATCGGCCTGACCATAATTGACCTGGATCGCATCCGGCTGTGCGGCAATCAGGTTGCGCATCACGCTTTCAATATCTTCCAGCCCCAGCAGAAAATCGGGCTCGTTGGCGATGCCGTGATCGATCGCCACATCCAGGCACTTGCCGTGGTGAAATAACCGGTTGAGGCGAACTTTAGGGGTGAGTGACATCCTGAACTTCCTCCTGTGAAAACGCGGATGCGAGCGCGTGCAGCCCATGGCGCTGCGCCAGGCTGATTGCGGTGTGCTGCAGATGTTTAGCGCGCTGGCTGTCCTGCCAGCCGAGCGAGTCGGCCAGCAGCTGCGAAATTTCCTGCATGAGCGGCGGCGTTAATTCACCGCAGATAGCCAGTGACGTGCGGCGCACCAGCACATCTTCCAGCTGGCACACCTGTTCATGCTCAATCAGATAGCGCAGTTCGGTGGCGCTGTAACCGGCATGATGCTGCAGCGGCTGTTCGCCGTGCTGCTGAATCTGCTGCAGCAGCGGCAGGGCCCGGCTGCCGTAGCGTTTCGCCAGTTGCGTCACGCGTGCCAGCGGAAGGTCATATTGCTGCGCCAGCGCACTGAGCCAGGCGGGCTGGGCGGACGGCGCCGGAAAATCCCGGCCGCCGCCAATCGGCAGGTCGCTGCTGGAGACGCGACGCTTTTCTCCCAGCAGGCGCAACACGCGGTCGGCGGCCTCTTCCCCGAAGCGGCGGAAGGTGGTCCATTTACCGCCGACCAGACACAGCGTGCTCCAGGCACGCGCGTGGTCAGGCGGCAGCAGCACCAGCGAATGGTTACGTGAAATCTGGCCATTCACTTTGGCCTCGCTGGCCGGCAGCGGGCGCACGCCGCAGAAGGTGTAAACCACTGCGGAAGCTGGCACCACAATGTCAGGAAATACAAAGCGCAGCGACTCAAGAATGTAAGCCTGCTCTTCGGCTTCGCACACCACGCCCTCAGGGTCATCAACGCGGATATCGGTGGAGCCCACCAGCACTTTGCCGAACCAGGGAAACATGATGCACACCCGGCCTTCCTGATTTTCGAAATAGACCATTTCACCGTCCAGCATCTGTAACAGCTGGGGATGATCGAGGATCAGATGCGACCCTTTGGTGCCGCCTATCAGTCTGGTCGGCTGCGAATGCACGGCCAGCTGCTGATTCAGCTGGTCGATCCACGCGCCGCCGGCATTCACCAGCACGTGCGGCTGCAGGCTAAAGCGCTCACCGCTCAGCGTATCTTCCAGCAGCACCGTCTCGTCGCTGGCGCTGACCACCCGCAGATAATTGAGCGCCAGCGCCTCCGGGCAGGCGCGTTCCGCATCTTCAATCAGCTCAAACCCGAGTCGCTCCGGCGCGCTGATCCACGCATCGTAGTAGCTGGCGCTGTATTTCACCCAGGGCGCGAAGCCAGGCCAGCGATCGCGCGTGGCGGCTTCGTTACGCAGCTGGTGGCGCGGCATAGCGCCGTACTGTCGCGTGTAGAGGTCGTACAGGCTCAGACCGGTTTTGATCAGCAGCGCGCCGCGCCGGGTGGGCTTATCACTCAGGCGCAGGAAACGTCGCGTGGCGTTAACCAGTCCACCGCCGAGATTATCGATCGGTACGGTGGTGCGCAGCGGAAACACATAGTGCGCGGCGTTTTTCAGCAGGCGATCGCGCTCCATCACCGACTCCTTCACCAGGCCAAACTCGCCGGTCTCCAGATAGCGCAGGCCGCCGTGGATCATGCGCGACAGCGCGCCGCTGGCCGCCTGGCACCAGTCACCTTTCTCCACCAGCACCGCAGGAATGCCCTGTAATGCCAGCTCACGAAAAGTACTGATGCCGTTGATGCCGCCGCCGACGATCAGCACCGGCAGCGAACTGCGCGCGCGCAGGCGGCTAAGCCGTTGTTCGCGGGTCAAAACCTGTTCCATTCTCAGCTCCTTGCGATGAACGCTTACTTGTCAAAGGTATAGGAGCGGGCGCAGCAAACGGCAAATCAGGTCATACAGGATGTGATTTTGTTCACTACCAATGAGAATTGTCGGGAAGCCTGGCAGGGGTAACGATATACTGCCGGTCAGACATCATGGTTAACCTGCAGGAAAAGGAATTTTCATGTTTTCATGGGCCCGATTAAGCGCACTTGCGCTGCTGGTCAGCGGCAGTGCGCTGGCAACGACATCACCAGACAGCATCATCAAACCGCTGATGCAGCAGTATCAGATCCCCGGTATGGCGGTGGCGATTCTGCACGACGGCAAAACCGAATTTTATAACTACGGCGTGGCATCGAAAGAGAGCGGACAGCCGATCAACGAGCAGACGCTGTTTGAAATCGGTTCGCTGAGTAAAACGTTTACCGCCACCTTAGCCAGCTATGCGGCGCAGCAGAACAAACTGAATTTCAGCGACGCGGCCAGCCAGTGGCTGCCGGAACTGAAAGGCAGCGCTTTTGATCGCGTCTCGCTGCTGAATCTGGCGACGCACACCAGCGGCACGCCGCTGTTCGTACCGGATGACGTGACCAATACCCGCGAGCTGATGCGCTGGTACAAACAGTGGCAGCCAGAGGCCCAGCCGGGCACGGTGCGCGTTTATTCCAACCTCGGTATCGGTATGCTCGGCATGATTGCGGCTAAAAGTCTGCATCAGCCGTTCATCAGCGCGATGGAAAAGCAGCTGCTGCCGGCGATGGGCATGACGCACAGCTATGTGCAGGTGCCTGCATCGCAGATGGGGCGCTACGCCCAGGGTTATAACAAGCAGGATCGCCCGGTACGGGTCACGCCAGGCCCGCTGGATGCGGAATCCTATGGCCTGAAATCCACCTCTGCCGATCTGATTCGCTGGCTGGCCATTCAGCTGCAGCAACAGCCGGTCGCGCCCGCATGGCAACAGGCGGTGGCCGCGACGCATCAGGGCTATTACCACACCGAGACCGCTTTTACTCAGGCGATGATGTGGGAATATTACCCGCTGCCGGTGACCACGCAGCAGCTGGTGGACGGCAACAGCGGCGCGCGCATCATGAAGGGCATGAAAGCCACGCGGATTACGCCGCCGCAGGCTGCGCCGCAGCAGGCGTGGTACAACAAAACCGGCTCCACCAACGGATTCGCCACCTACGCGGTATTTATCCCGTCGCAGCGGGTTGCGCTGATTATGCTGGCAAATAAGTGGTTCCCGAATGACGATCGGGTGGTGGCTGCGGAAAAAATCATCAGCAACATCGGGAAGGGCGAATGATCACCATCAGAGCGCTGCGCGCAGAAGATTTTATGCCGTGGCTGGCGCTGTGGCAGGGCTATCAGCGCTTTTATCAGACTACCATTGACGATAACACCACCGGCGAGAGCTTTCGCCGCTTGCTGTCCCGCGCGGAACCCATGCACTGTCTGGTGGCCGAGCAGGACGGCGCGATGGTCGGGCTGGTGCATTTTCTTACCCATCGCTCAACCTGGACTCAGGGCGACTACTGCTATTTGCAGGACCTCTACGTCAGCGAAGCCGCGCGCGGTCTGGGTGCCGGCAAGGCGCTGATTCTGGCGGTCTATGAACAGGCAGAGAAGCTCGGCTGTTCGCGCGTTTACTGGCTGACGCAGGCGTCTAATGGCCACGCGCGGGCGCTGTACGATCGGCTGGCGCAACAAACCGATTTTGTGCAGTACCGTCATTTATTCGATCAGCCATAATTTTCCCGGGCTGCCATGGAAGGTGGCCCCCGCGTGCCTGATCGAGACGCGCTTGCGTTATTCATCCCACCGTTTCGCTCCCTGACCCTTTCAAACGAAAACCCCTCAGATAAATAACTGTGACCATGCTCGCTATTTTCTGCCTGCGTGCTGTCTTTTTGTTCGCTGAGTGTTATGAATGAATATGTAATGTGTTTCGAATGAAACTAAAACGTAAACAGACGGAGTGCGAGATGAACACGACTTTTACCTCAGAACAACAACCCGACGATTTTAAACAGCATGTGCGCCTGATGAAGCAGGCGCTCAGAGCACAGATTGGCGATGTCGAAGGCCTGTTTGAGCAGGTCAGAAGTAAGATTGTCAGTGAAATCGCGGCCGCGCGCGCCGAAGAGAAGCAGCACGGAACGGCGTGGCCGCAGGTCAGCTTCGCGGATCTGGCCGCTGGCCGCATCAGCGAACAGACCAAAGATCACATCCGCCGCCGCGGCTGCGTGGTGGTGAAGCAAACCTTCAGCCGCGAGCAGGCGCTGGCGTGGGATGCTGACATGCTCAACTACCTCGACGACAATGATTTCGACCGCGTTTATCAGGGGCCGGGTGACAACTTCTTTGGCAACCTCGACGCCTCGCGGCCGGAGATCTATCCCATTTACTGGAGCGATGCGCAGATGTCGGCCCGCCAGAGCGAGGCCATGGCGCAAACCCAGGCGTTCCTCAATCGCCTGTGGAAATTCGAATCCGCCGGTACGCGCTGGTTTGATCCGGACGTGAGCATCATCTATCCGGATCGCATCCGGCGCCGGCTGCCGGGCACCACCTCAAAAGGGCTGGGCGCGCACACCGATTCCGGCGCGCTGGAGCGCTGGCTGTTGCCGGCCTATCAGCAGGTGTTCAGCAAGATCTTTTCTAACCAGTTCGATCAGTACGATCCGTGGGACGCGGCGCACCGCACGGCCGTGCAGGAGTACCAGTCTGGCACCACCACCAAATGTTCGGTGTTCCGCACGTTCCAGGGCTGGACCGCGCTCTCCGACATGCAGCCTGGTCAGGGACTGCTGCACGTGGTGCCGGTGCCGGAAGCCATGGCCTATCTGCTGCTGCGTCCGTTACTGAAGGATGTGCCGGAAGAGGAACTGTGCGGCGTGGCGCCGGGCAAAGTGCTGCCGGTATCAGAGCGCTGGCATCCGGAATTAATCGCCGGCCTGTGTTCGATCCCGGCGCTGCAGGCGGGCGATTCGGTGTGGTGGCACTGCGACGTGATTCATGCGGTGGCGCCGGTAGAAAATCAGCAGGGCTGGGGCAACGTGATGTACATTCCCGCCGCGCCGATGTGCGGTAAAAACGCCGACTATGCGCAGCAGGTGGCGCAGGCGCTGGCGACTGGTGTCTCACCGGGCGATTTCCCCAAAGAGGATTACGAAGCCAGCTGGCGCGGCCGTTTTACGCCGCAGGATCTGAATGAAAACGGCCGGCGCAGTCTGGGATTAGCGTGATTTCTGCTAAGCTGGGCAAAAACTTTTTTACAGCAGGCTCTATGAACGCACGTCATCAGCACATTATTCAACTGGTCAGCGAGCGCGGCAGCGTCAGCGTCAATGAACTGGCGCAAACCACCGGCGTTTCGGAGGTGACGGTGCGTCAGGATTTGAACCTGCTGGAGAAGGGCGGCTTTCTGCGCCGCGTGCACGGTTCCGCCGTGGCACCGGAAAGTGATGACGTAGGCGCGCGCATGCAAACCCGCTTTGCGGTGAAAAAACGCCTGGCGGAGTACGCCGCCGGGCTGGTTAACCCCGGCGAAACGGTGTTTATTGAAGGCGGCAGCACCAATGCGCTGCTGGCGCGAGAGCTCAGCCATCGGCAGGACATCACCATCATCACCGTCAGCCATTACATCGCCGGACTGCTGCGTGAGGAGGGCGGCGATGTGATTATCCTCGGCGGGCTGTTTCAGAAAAGCAGTGAGTCAGTGGTCGGGCCGTTAACGCGGCTGTGCATTCAGCACCTCAACTTCCATAAGGCGTTTATTGGCATTGACGGCTGGGATGAGGCGACCGGTTTCACCAGCCGCGACATGCTGCGCTGCGATGTGGTGAACGCCATCATGGAAAAACCTACCCACACCGTCGCGCTGACTGACTCCTCCAAATTTGGTCAGATTCATCCCTATGCGCTGGCGCCGCTACAGCCGTTTAAGCAGGTGATTACCGACGCGGAACTCGCCGCAGGATGGCAGCAGCAGCTGCGTGCGCAGTCGCTACAGCTCAGTCTGGTTTAACCTGATTCATGCGCTGAGCAGCGCCTGCGCCGTCAGCTCGTCGGTGATCAAACCGGTGACGAGTCCGCTGGCCAGCACCGCGCGGATCGCTGCCACTTTGCTCGGTCCGCCGGTCAGCGCCACGATCTCTGCGCGCTGCGCCAGATCCAGCGGTACCGACAGCGTGCGTGCCGTCAGCGAGTTGTGAATCATCTGCCCGTCGGCGGCAAAAAAGTGCCCCAGCAGTTCGCCCACCGCGCTGGCTTCCGACAGGGCACGGATCTCGGCTGCATCGATCATCCCGGCCTCCACCAGCTGGGCGGCCGGTTCCACGGTGCCAATGCCCACCAGCTTCACTTCACTGTGCGCGGCCATGCTGAACACTTCGCTGACACCACGCTGCGCCAGCAGCACATCGCGATCCTCTTCGGTGTTGGCAAAAAACGGTACCGGCATCATGTAGGCCTGCGCACCGGTTTTTTCGGCGATGCGATGCATCACGTCATGCGGATTGAGCGCGTAGTTGCGCGTCAGGCAGCCGAGCAGGGAGACAAAGCGCAGGTGCGGCGCGTCGATACGTGCCAGCTGGTGAATTGCTGCCGACAGCGTCCGGCCGTGGCCGAGACCCAGCGTGATCGCCGGCGTGGAGGCCAGCAGATTACGTAAATAGTCGGCACCGGCCATGCCCAGCGCGCGCACTGGCAGGCCTTCTTCACCGAGATCGGGTGCCACCTGACAAAAGTTCAGGCCGTAGCGGCTGCGCAATTGCTCTTCCAGCGTCACGCAGGCGACAATCGCGCCGTCGATGGTGACTTTCACCGCGCCTTCGGCCACCATGCGCGCAATCAGCCGATGGGTTTTCACCGATGGCAGGCCGAGCCGTTTGGCCACTTCAGCCTGCGTCAGGCCGCCGACATAGTGCAGCCAGGCTGCCCGCAGGGCCAGAGAGTCATCGCGTTCAGCGGAAGTCAGTGCGGATTTCATCGGGTTGTCCCTGTCTGGTTGAGGGGTGCTGCGGGCTGACGAAAGCCCTCAGCACGGCATGCTCACGCGAGATGCAAATCCTGCACCCCGGTATCAATATGGTCGGCCCAGAACGCCACGCTTTCGGCAATCTCCGCCACCACATTGCTGTCGGTGGGTTCGCGCTCTTTGAAGCTTAGTTCGAGGCAAATCTCGTTATCCTGCGCGCCGCCGCGCGCCAGCGCCTCAAGCAGCGGCTGCGGCTGAATGCGACCGCCGGCATTGTACTGCAATGTAAAGGGCCTGTGCCCGCCTTTATCCATCATGCTCTGCTTTATATGGATGATGGGCGAAAAGCGCGGCACCGCTTCAGCCCACGCGTAAGGGTCGTAGTCACGCGGATCGGCAGAGGTGACATCGCCATGATCGATATCCGCCATCATCCACATCGGCAGGGCAAACTGTGCCGCGCTCAGCCGCTGCTGCAGTGCCATACAGGCGGGAATGGTTTCGCCAAATTCGCGCCCGACGCTCATCGGTTCCCAGAACAGGTAACGCAGACCGGCCGCTTTGGCGTGTTCCGCCACTTCCGCCCAGCAGTCAATGGCGATGGCAATCAGCGCTTCACGCCGCGCCACATCGTTAAAATCCCGCTGGGTGAAGATGGCAAACTGCGAGCCCACCGCGACGCCGCCCAGTTCCGCGGTGATGTCGGCAAAGGTTTTAAACCAGTCAATGTAGTAGCGACGTACCGCCGCATCCGGATGACCAAAATGGTTGAGGCGGCCATACGGGCCGGTCATGCCGGAGGTGACGCGCACGCCGGTGTCACGCAGCGCCTGCTGCATGCGGCGCGTCATGTGGCTGAGCGTGGCAGCAGGCCAGCCGGGATTGATAAACTCATGCGTCAGCTGCAGATCGCGGATGCGGATCTGCTGCGCCACGGTGTGAATTAAATCGCCGGGATCGGCGAAGCGGTTCACCAGCGGATTGGTATTCAGCGAAAGCGTTAATGGCATGCGGCACCTCTCAGCCAGCGTGGGCGCGCAGCGGCGCGGCAGGGTGGAAAGTCTGTTCGAACCACTGGCTGAACGCGGTGCGCTGTGCAGCGCTCAGGTGCAGCTGATGTTTGGTGCGACGCCAGAGAATATCTTCCGGCTGCTGCGCCCATTCGTACTGCACCAGGTAACGCACCTCGGCCTCATACAGCTGGCCGCCAAAATGCTCACCGAGATCGCTCAGCGAACCGGCGGTGCCCAGCAGCGTGCTCATACGCGCACCGTACAGTCGCGCATAGTGCTTGCGCAGCGGCTGCGGCAGCCACGGCCAGCGCGTTTTGATCTCCTCCAGGAAGCTGTCAAAATCGGCATGGGCGATCTCGCCGCCCGGCAGCGTGGCGCTGCGCGTCCAGTCCGCGCCCATGTTGGGGAAAAACGGCGCCAGCTGTTGCAGCGCATGCTCGGCCAGCTTGCGGAAAGTGGTAATTTTGCCGCCGAACACGTGCAGTAGCGGGGCATCCTGTTGATTATCCAGGTCGAACACATAATCCCGCGTCACCGCCGAGGGGTTGCCTTTGCCGTCGTCAAACAGCGGCCGTACGCCGGAGAAGCGGGTAATTACATCGCTGGCGCGCAGCTTAACCTTGAAGTAGCGATTCACCACGTCAATCAGATACTGCTGCTCGCTATCATCCGCACTGACATCTTCCGCTTTGCCCTGCCAGGGAATGTCGGTGGTGCCGATTAACGCTTTATCACCCTCATAGGGATTGATAAAAATCACCCGCTTGTCGGTGTTTTGCACCAGATAGGCCTGCTGGCCCTCCCAGAATTTCGGCACGATGAGGTGCGAGCCTTTCACCAGCCGCACGCTGCGCTGGCTTTGCGTATGGCTAACCTGATTGACGATATCCAGCACCCACGGCCCGGCGGCATTCACCAGCGCGCGGGCGAACACCGTGCGCTGCGCGCCGCTGGCCTGATCCTGCAGGGTAATCTGCCATTTGCCCGGCAGACGCTGTGCTGCCACGCAGCGGGTGCGCGGCAGAATGGTGGCGCCGCGCTCGGCGGCATCCAGCGCATTGAGCGTCACCAGCCGGGCATCGTCCACCCAGCAATCGGAATACTCAAAGCCTTTCTGGTAGCTGTCCAGTAGCGGTGCGCCTTCAGGATCGCGCGTCAAATCGAGCACGCGCGTGCCCGGCAGTTTTTTGCGTCCGCCAAGGTGGTCATACAGAAACAGCCCCAGCCGCACCAGCCACGCCGGGCGATCGGACGGGCTGTGCGGCAGCACAAAGCGCATCGGCCAGATAATGTGCGGCGCCGCGTTCAGCAGCACCTCGCGTTCAATCAGCGCCTCGCGCACCAGGCGGAATTCGTAGTACTCCAGATAGCGCAGGCCGCCGTGCACCAGTTTACCGGAGCGCGAGGAGGTGCCTGCGGCAAGATCGTCTTTTTCACACATCATCACCGACAGCCCGCGCCCGGCGGCATCGCGCGCGATACCGGCACCGTTAATGCCACCGCCGATCACAAACAGATCCAACGTGTTGTCACTCATGCGTTACTCCTTAAAACTGTTTAATGCCTGCCAGGCGGCAGGAAGATCGCGGCGGATCTGCTGATACTGGGGGAACAGCTGCTGGTAGCGCTGCATCAGGGCAGGCGACGGCGCTTCGGCGTCGTCCAGCAGCGGGCGCACCCAGCGTTCAACGCAGTGCGCCATGTCCGGATACGCGCCAATCGCCACCGCCGCCATCATGGCCGCACCCGCTGCGCCGGCTTCCTCGCGCTGGCTGATACGCACCGGCGCGCCGATGCAGGCGGCAAGAATCTTCCTGAGCGGCTGCGATCGCACCGCACCGCCGGTAAGGCGAATTTCTCCCGGCAGCGTGGCGCCCATCGCCTGATAACAGTCGCGTGCCGCCATGCCGATGCCTTCAATCACGCCGCGCACCAGGTCGCCAAAGTTGTGCTGGTAGTTGAGGCCGGTGAAACTGGCGCGCGCGTCGGCGTTGACGAACGGTCCGCGTTCACCGGCCAGCGAAATGTAAGGGTGGAACAGCAGGGTGCCCGGCTGCGCGTCGTTGAGCCAGCGATCGATCTGCTGCACCAGCCGCGCATGATCGGTTTCACAGCCAAAGCTGCTCAGCAGATCGCTGGCCACGTTCAGCAGCCAGTCGAGATTGAGCGTGGAGGCCATGTTGGTTTGCACCTGAGTGACATAACCTGGCCACGGTAGCGGGATCACGTAGCCGGTTTGCGCCGGGTTGAGCCATACCTCGTCAATAGTGACGCTGCGCAGATGCACGCCGGTTGAGCCGACAATCGAACAGGCGGTATTGGCTTCACCGGTGTGCACCCCGGCACCGAGCGCGGTCATGGCCATATCGACATAGCCGAGACACACCGGCGTGCCAGCCAGCAGGCCGGTTTGTCGGGCGGCGTCAGCGGTGAGGCCATGGGTGATTTGCGTGCCGTCGATAATCTCCGGCAGCAGGTGTCGCCGGTGGTTAAGCCCCAGCGCGTCAATCACCGTGTCGTCATAGCGCTGGTGGCGATAGTTGCCAAAGGTAAAGCTGGCTTCAGACGGATCGGTGGCGCGCACGCCGGTCAGATTGAGATAGAGCCAGTCCTTGCAGTGCAGTGCCACTTCGGCGCGCGCCAGCAGTTCGGGATAGTGCTGGTCCATGTGCGCCAGCTGTGCACCCTGCTGGCAGGTGTTAAGACCGGTACCGGTGGCCTGAAAGCGTGCGGCGGCCAGCGGCTGCTGATTGAGTTTTTCCACCGTGGCAGCGGCGCGGGCATCCAGCCAGATCCACGCATCGTCCACCGGCTGATTATCAGCACCGACCAGCCAGCTGCCATCGCCCTGGGCGGTCACCGCCACGGCCACCACGCGCGCCGCCAGATTCTCCACCCGATCGCCGAGCTTGTGAATCGCGCTGACCGCATCCTGCCAGGTTTGCGTCATTGACTGCTGGGCGGCACCGCCTGCGCTGCGGTAATAGCGATTGCGCGCCGACGCGCACGCCAGCTGATTACCTTCCAGATCAAACGCCACCGCTTTAACCACCGAGGTGCCGGAATCCAGACCCAGAATGATATCGCCACTCTCCACATACACCTCCGTTCGCTGCTCCCGGTGCGGGAACCCCTGTTTGGTTTATCCGCAGCCTTGTTAATGAGCTGTGATGATTTTGCTAAATACTGTCTTACACCACTTCTCATGGAGATAACATATCTGATGTATTATTTTTCTCAAAAAAGAATAAATTTCACTCCGGATGGCGAGTCCGATCACAAAACCAGTATAAGTTGCGGGTGCGTCTGAACACTGTGAAAGGTTTTTAATGATTGTATTAAAGGGGTTTTTAAACGAATTAAGGGTGATCGCGGGCAAATAAGCGATCCAGATCGCGCTGTGCGAAAAATTGCGCGCCACCTGTTGACAATTTAGTCACAACAGCACAATTCTCATCACACAAGTTATCACATTTATAACATTGCGCGGCGATGAACATCGTCGCTGTTCACCCTGAGAGGTCACGTTATGTCCGAGGTCTCAATCTCAACGCAGCAGCTGGCACGCAAACGTCGGCGGCGCTACACGCTCAGCGGCGTGGTGATCGTGGCGCTGGTAGCTGCCATGGCGCTGGATACCAAAGTGGTGCGCATCGGTTCGGCGGACGACGCGCGTCAGCAGGGCTTCTCCGCAGACAGCTACGGGCAGAAAACCTTTCCCGGCATCCAGCAGGATGTCGAAGCGCGCGCGGTGGATGCCGCCACGCTGGCGGCCGCACTGAACAGCAATCGGCAGCAGGCGGTGGCCAGATACGGTGTCGGCTCGCCGCTGCCGGTGCTGCCGGTCAAACTGCAGGGCGTGGTGCAGCCGGGGCAAATGGGTGTTTTCCCGTTACAGGTCGCCGGTCTGCCGGCGGGCACGCAGCTGCGGTTGCAAACCGGTCCGGCGATCACCGGCACCGATCTGCGTGATGCCAGCGGCAAAATTCAGTTTGGTGATTTTACTAATCAGATCGAATACCAGAACGCCGGGGCGGCGATTAACCGCGCCATGAAAGCGGCGGTGCTGGAGAAACTGGACCGCGACGCGCTGCCGGGCAAAACCGTGCAGGTGGTCGGCGTGTTCCGTCTGCTCAGTCCGACCAACTGGCTGATTACGCCGGTGCGCGTGGAGGTGCAATGAAACCGTTCAACGTCAACCCGGCGCTGCTGAAAGGAGAAGTGATTCTGCAGGCGCGCAACGTCAGCAAAGTATATGGCTCCACCCATGCGCTGAAAGGCGTCAATTTTGAAATCCGCCGCGGCGAAGTCACCACGCTGTTCGGTGAAAATGGCGCCGGTAAATCGACGCTGATGAAAATTCTTTCTGGCGTGATTACGCCAACATCCGGGGAAATTCTGTTAAACGGCGAAGCAAAGGTGTTCCGTTCGGCCACCGAGGCGCGCGACTGCGGTATCTCGATTATTCATCAGGAGCTGAATCTCGCGCCCAACATGAACGTGCGCGACAACATTTTTATGGGGCGCGAAATCATGCGGCCCGGCGGGGTGGATTACGCCGAAGAGGCGCGGCTGACCCGCCATCTGATGGCGGCGCTGGAGGAGGATATTGATCCGCTGACGCCGGTGGAGAACCTGCGCCTCGGGCAGCAGCAGATTGTGGAGATCGCCCGCGCGCTGTCGGTGAATTCACAAATCCTGATCATGGATGAACCGACCTCGGCGCTCAGCGCGGCGGAAGTGGCGGTGCTGTTTCAGGTCATCCGCGATCTGACCAGTCAGGGCGTGGCGATTGTATATATCTCACACCATCTGGAGGAAGCTCTGGAGATCACCGATCGCGCAGTAGTGCTGCGTGACGGCGTGATGACCGCCTACGCCCGGCGCGACGAGATCGACCTCGAATGGATCGTGCGCAACATGGTGGGAGAGCACTTCGACCTCGGTTCACCGCCCGGCGGCTATGCCTTCGGCGGTGACGCGCTGACGGTGCAGGCGTTAACCGTGAAAAGCAAAACCGGCATCCGGCTGGTGGATCAGCTGTCGCTGACGGTGCAGGCCGGCGAGATTGTCTGCATTTATGGCCTGATGGGCGCGGGGCGCACCGAGCTGCTGGAGTGTCTCGCCGGACGGCTGAAGCAGAGCAGCGGGCACATCCTGCTGCAGGATACCGAGATCTCCGCGCTGTCGCTGTCGCAGCGCATCAAAATGGGGCTGGCGCTGGTCCCGGAGGATCGTCAGCGCGACGGGCTGGTGCAGACCATGACGGTGGGCGAGAACCTGTCGCTGGCCAGCATCAGCGAGTTTGTGCGCGGACTGGTGCTGTCAACGCGACGGGAGAAACAGCTGATTAGTGACAGCATTCGTAACGTGACGGTCAAGACTGCCGGCGGTGAGGCGGCTATCGGTTCCCTGTCCGGCGGCAATCAGCAAAAGGTGGTGATCGGCAAAATGCTCGCCACCCGACCCAAAGTGATTCTGCTGGATGAACCGAGCCGCGGCATCGATATCGGTGCCAAAGCCGAAGTGTTTCGTCTGCTGGCGGAGAACGCCAGCAAAGGGCTGGCGGTGGTTTACACCACCTCAGAAGTGGGCGAGTGCCTGAGTATCGCGCACCGCATCGTGGTGATGAGCAAAGGGCGCATCTCGGCCATCTTCGACGCCAGCGTGAGTAAAGAACGCATTATGGCCGCTTCGGGCGAGTCTCTGGTGGCATGACATGAAAAACGGAGCAAACGGTATGACTGACAGAACCCAAACGCTGGATAGCGCACCGCGGGTGGCGAAACCGGCCAGCGGCAAGCGCCTAAATCTGGCGCGGCTGCTGCTGGAAGGGCGTGCCTTTATCGCGCTGCTGGTGATTATCGCCACTTTCTCCCTGCTATCGCCCAACTACTTTACCGGTGCGAACTTCCTCACCATGGCGTCGCATGTGGCCATCTTCGGTTTGCCGGCGATCGGCATGCTGCTGGTGATCCTCAACGGCGGGATTGATTTGTCAGTCGGCTCGACGCTGGGACTGGCTGGCGTGATGGCCGGCTTTATGATGCAGGGCATCAACCTTGAAGCGCTCGGCGTGGTGCTCTATCTGCCGGTGTGGGCGGTGGCAATTCTGACGCTGGTGCTGGGCGCGCTGGTGGGGCTGGTCAACGGCGTGCTGATTGCGATTTTTCGCGTCCCGGCGTTTGTTGCCACGCTCGGCACCATGTATGTGGCGCGCGGTATCGCGCTGCTGATCACCAACGGTCTGACCTACAACAAACTCTCCGGCAGCGAAGCGCTGGGCAATACCGGTTTCGACTGGCTCGGTTTCAACCGCCTGTTCAACATCCCGGTTGGCGTGCTGGTGCTCGGCGCAGTGGCGCTGGCCTGCGGCTTCCTGCTGAGTCGCTCGGCGTTTGGCCGCTGGCTGTATGCCTCGGGCGGTAACGAGCGCGCCGCCGATCTCTCCGGCGTGCCGGTGAAACGCATCAAAATCAGCGTCTACGTGCTCTCGGGTATCTGTGCGGCGATGGCCGGGCTGGTGCTCTCTTCGCAGCTGACCTCCGCCGGTCCGACCGCAGGCACCACCTACGAGCTTACCGCCATTGCTGCGGTGGTGATTGGAGGTGCGGCGCTGACCGGAGGACGCGGTAACGTGCGCGGCACGCTGCTGGGCGCGTTCGTAATTGGCTTTCTCTCTGATGGCTTAGTGATTATCGGCGTTTCTGCCTACTGGCAGACGGTGTTCACTGGCGCCGTGATTGTACTGGCGGTATTGCTCAACACCCTGCAATACGGCCGGCGCGGTCGCTAACCCTGTGCGCGCTGGCCGGCTGGCGCGCGAGTAACCGTAAAACAAACCTGTACCCTAATAATAACGGAGCACCTATGTTCACTAAACGTCTGTTTATCGCCGCCGCCGCGATGGCCATCTCCACCTTTGCCTTACCCAGCTGGGCCAACAACGGCCTGATGACCATCATCGTCAACGATCCCTCCAACCCATACTGGCTGACTGAGGGCCAGGTCGCGCAGAAGGCGGCGGAGAAGCTGGGCTACAGTGCCAAAGTCAGCGCGCACAAAGGGGATACTAACACCGAAAGCCAGCTGATTGATACGGCGATCA
The DNA here is from genome assembly GCF_019890955.1 of Pantoea dispersa. NCBI lineage: Bacteria > Pseudomonadati > Pseudomonadota > Gammaproteobacteria > Enterobacterales > Erwiniaceae > Pantoea > Pantoea dispersa. The sequence continues at coordinate 2,044,836 of NZ_CP082346.1, read as the reverse complement.
CCAATAAATCGAAGGCGATCATTCTCGATCCGGCTAACGCCGACGGCTCGATTGGCTCGGTAAAGAAAGCCATCGCCGCCAATATTCCGGTGTTTGTGATCAATGCCGAACTGAACCAGAGCGGGCTGGCTAAAGCGCAGCTGGTGTCGAATAACGCACAGGGCGCGGCAGTAGGCGCGATGGAGTGGGTGAAGCAGGTGGGTGACAGCGCCAGCTATGTCGAGCTGGTGGGACCGCCGTCGGATAACAACGCCGCCACGCGCGCCAACGGTTTCGATACCGTGCTGTCTCAGTACCCGACGCTGAAGAAAGTCGGCCAGGAAGTGGCGAACTGGGATCGCACCCAGGGCTTTAACAAAATGCAGTCGCTGCTGCAGGCTAATCCGAACATCAAAGGGGTGATCAGCGGTAACGATGAGATGGCGCTGGGTGCTATCGCTGCGCTGAAGGAAGCCGGCAAACTCAGTCAGGTGAAAGTGGGTGGGTTTGACGGTTCACCGGATGCGGTCGACGCGGTTAAAGCCGGTACGCTGGCCTATACCGTGATGCAGCCGGTAGCGCAGTTTGCGCAGAAGGCGGTAGAGCAGGCGGACACCTTCCTCAAAACCGGCAAAACCGGGGTAGCACAGGAGAAGCAGCTGTTTGACTGTATCCTGATCACCAAAGACAACGCCGGTGATTTCGTTTCGCCGTTTGTCCTGAAGCAGTAAGTCAGATCACCGATGGCGGCATTCTGGCCGTCATCGGTTGCCTGCTGCGCGCCTGATTTGCAAAAGAAACGTTTACGCGCTGTAATCAAAGCCGAAACTGCATTTCCGCTTCACTTTCCGGACGAAACATGGCGCATAACCCGCAAGAGACCTCCGCTGGTCACTTCCTGAATGAAACCTTACCGGGCGACAGCCGTCAGGCGCGTCAGCTGGCACGACGCCAGCTCATAGCCGAAGCCGTGATGGCCGAAGGCGCGGTGCGTATCGAAGATATTACTGAGCGTTTCGGTATCAGCCTGATGACCGCTCATCGCGATATTGATGAGATGGTTGAGCGTGGGCTGCTGCATAAATCACGCGGCGTGGTCTCTGCCACACCAACCAGCCTGGTGGAATCCAGCGATCTCTACCGTGCCACGCGCCAGCTGGAAGAGAAACAGGCGATTGCCGAAGTGGCCGCTGGCTACCTTGAACCCGGCCAGGCGCTGTTTCTGGATGATTCCACCACCGTGCTGCAGATGGCGCGGCTGCTGCCGGCCAAAGCGCCGCTCACGGTGATCACCAACTCGCTGACGTTAATGAATGAATTACGTAACGGACGCGATATCACTCTGATGGGGCTCGGCGGCCAGTTTCATCACTGGTGTAACGCCTTTATGGGCCGCATGACGCGAGACGAAATCGCCAGCCTGCGCGCCGATGTGTTTTTTGTCAGCATGTCGGCGATTATCGATGATGCGGTGTTTCATCAGTCCGCCGAGACGGTGGAAACCAAGCGCGCGATGTTCGAGGCGGCGCAGAAGCGCATCCTGATGATGGATAACACCAAGTTTGAGCGGCGCGCGCTGCATCGCTTTGCTCACCTGAGCGAGTTTGATGTGGTGATTGTTAATCAGGGCACGCCGGTGCCGGTGCTGCGTCGCCTGCAGGAGCTGGGGGTGAATGTGGTGGTGGCACCGATGAAAACCGGGCAGGGACGCACAGAGGCGTAATGCCCGGTTTGCGCGTTAGCCAAGGCCGATGAAGAAGCCGGCAATGGTGGCGCTCATCAGATTGGAGAGCGTTGCGGCGATCAGCGCGCGCAGGCCCAGCCGCGCGATTTCCGGGGTGCGCTCTGGTGCGACGGCAGAAAAGGCCCCGACCACCACGCCAATCGAACCAAAGTTAGCAAAGCCGCACAGGGCGAACGAGACGATGGCGATGGTTTTGCCGTCGAGCGCGCCTGCCTGATGCAGATAAGGTGAAAAGCTAATGTAGGCGACAAACTCGTTCACCACCAGTTTCTGCCCTATCAGGCTGCCCGCCAGCGCCGCATCGTGCCACGCCACGCCCATCAGCCACGCCAGCGGGGCCAGCGCGAAGCCGAGTATTCCCTGCAGGCTGATGTCGCCGTGACCCAACCAGCCGCCGATGCCGCCAAGTATGCCGTTGAGCATCGCGATGATACCGACAAACGCCATCACCACCGTCGCCAGACCGGCGGCTATTTTCATCCCGGTAATCGCTCCGCTGGCGGCGGCTTCAATCAGGCTGCGTGCCGGCGTGTCGCTAAACGACAGGTGGGTAAAAGTCACCTGCGACGCTTCCGTTGCCGGACTGAGCAGCCGGGCGAACAGAATGCCGCCAGGAATGGCCATCAGCGAGGCGGCCAGCAGATATTCAATCGGTACCCCCAGCCCGGCATAGCCGAGCATAGTGGAACCGGCTATTGAAGCCATGCCGCTGCAGATGGCGGTGAACAGTTCGTTGCGATTGAGACGGTTGACGAAGGGTTTGACGATGGCCGGGATCTCATTCTGGCCGAGGAAAATGGTGGTGACCGCCACGAAGGATTCGATCTTACTGATATTAAGCGCGCGCTGAAAGATGCCGCCCAGCAGGCGAATGATGGCGCCCATCACGCCAAGATAGTAGAGCACGCTAACCAGCGCGGTGATAAAGATGATGGCCGGCAGAACGTGAAAAGCAAACACAAAGCCGGCGCCGTTAAACACCTTGTCCATTTGTGGTCCGGCCAGCGCGCCAAATAGAAACGCGCTGCCCGCATCACTGTAAGCCAGCGCCTGATGCACGCCGCTGGCGACTTTTTCCGCCAGCCATTTGCCCGGCGGCAAATAGAGGATCGCGCCGCCGAGGGCAATCTGAATCAGTAACGCGGCACCGGTGGTGCGCAGACTGATGTGTTTTTTATTTACTGACAGCAGAAACGCGATCGCCAGTAATACCACCATACCCAGAACACTTCTCATTATATCCATCATGATATTTCCTGATGTCAGCCTGGTGAGGTTGCATAGCGGTATGGGCGACCACTTTCTGCCCATATTGTGGGGTTAAAGGATTAGCGGTACCTGCGCACGCAGTCTTCGACTAAATCCCAGAACCAGGCGGTATCCAGCGTGATGCCCACTTTGGTGTTTGCCGGTTTCCCCAGCACGCCGAGCGCATCACACACCGTGCGGCCATAGCAGGGACCGCTGTTGACATCGATTTCGACAAACATCGGCTGAACGTTGAAGGCATCCGGATTGATCAGATAGGCGACACAGGTGGCGTCATGCACCGGGCCGCCCGCCAGACCGTAATTGTCGTGCTGGGTTTTCAGCGTAAAATTCATCATGTCGCTGAACAGCTTTCCGGCCGGGCCGCCGGCCTTTTCCATGCGGGTAATGATGTCCGGCGTGCACACCGTCTGGTGCGTTAAGTCGAGGCCCATCATCACCAGCGGGGCGCCGGCGGTAAATACCACGCGCGCGGCTTCCGGGTCGGCAAAAATATTAAACTCCGCCGACGGGGTAAAATTACCGGTGCCGTAAGCGCCGCCCATCAGCACGATTTCACGGATTTTAGGAATGATTTTCGGCTGCATGCGCATCGCTACCGCAATATTAGTGAGCGGGCCGACCGGCACCAGCGTGATATCCCCGTCGCTGTTCATCAGCGTATCGATAATAAAGTTCACCGCGTGCTTTGTTTCCGCTTTACGCTTCAGCGGGCCGAACACCGGGCCGTCAAGACCGGTTTCGCCGTGAATATTATCGGCGACGATCTGCTGGCGCATAATCGGCTGCGGCATGCCGGCATAAACTGGCGTGTCGATATTCAGCGTCTGGCAAACGTTCAGGCCATTAACCAGCGTTTTGTCCAGAATTTGATTGCCCGCCACGATACTGATGCCGAGTAATTCAATCGCCGGATGTTTTGCGGCCAGCATGATGGCGATGGCATCATCATGACCGGGATCACAGTCCAGAATAATTTTACGTGCTGTCATGGTTTACTCCTCAGCTTCTTTATTTATCACCTTAATTTCATTGCAGAAATTTTCCGGTGCGGTAGGGTAGAGGCCTTCACCTTAGCAGCGGCGTGACACGCCAGAGTATGAGAAATCTCATAGTGGACATCGAATGATGAAAGAAATAAATAATGACGCGCTGAAGCAGCAGTTAATAATGGCGTCCGGCTATTGCGATAAATTTTCAGCCGATGTGATCCCGCACACACATTTATTTCATATTCTTGCCGGGGACTATATTGTGCGCGAGGGGACTCTGCCGGCGTATATGTTTTATCTGGCGCGCGGTCGCACCAAACTGTATGTCACACTGGCCAATGGCCGTATTTCGCTGGTGGATTTCTTTAATGCGCCCTGTTTTATTGGCGAGATTGAAGTGCTGGATGAAACGCATGCTTCACGCGCGGTGCAGGCGATTGAAGCCTGCTGGTGCCTGGCGCTGCCGGTGAAAACCTGCCGCACGCTGTTGTTAAATGATGCGCAGTTCCTGCGCCACGCCTGTCTCGGTTTAGTGAAAAAGAATTTCCGCAATATTGTCACCTCAACGCGCAATCAGGCGTTTCCGCTGGTTAACCGGCTGGCGGCCTTTATCCTGCTGACCCAGCATGATGGTGTGTATAAAGAGAAGCATACGCAGGTGGCGGAGTACCTTGGCGTGACCTATCGCCACCTGCTGTATGTGTTTGCGCAGTTCAGCGCAGAAGGGGTGCTGCGTAAGCAGCAGGGGGGTTATGCGATCGGTAACCGCGCGGCGCTGACGGCCTTAGCCGAAGAGATGGAGCCCGGCGCAGCGCTGCCGGGTCACTGAGTTTATGCGCCCTGGCGGGTGGCCGCCAGCACGATCTCCCGCACGCAGACCGACTGCGGCTGCGAATAGGCGTAATCGATGGCGCTGGCCACGTCGTCTGCGCTGAGCACCTTGCCGCCCATTTCGGCTTTCCACGCGTGATAACCGTCCTTGATTGCTTCGCTGGTGGTGTGGCTCAACAGCTCGGTTTCAACTGCGCCCGGCGCGATAACGATCACGCGTACATTGTGCGGCGACAGATCTTCGCGCAGGTTCTCTGACATGCCATGCACAGCGAATTTAGTGCCAACATACACTGCGTGATTAGGAAACGTCTTCCGTCCGGCCACGGAGCTGATATTAATGATCGTGCCCCTTTTACGGTCAATCATGCCTGCGATGACCGCCTGCACGCCATTGAGCAGGCCTTTCACGTTGACGTCGAACATCTTATCCCATTCGCCGGCATCCTGTTGTTCAATCGCGCCGAGCAGCATCACGCCCGCATTGTTAATCAGCGCATCAGCCGGGCCAAACTGCTGCTCAGCATCCTGCACTGCGGCGGAAAATGCGTGGCGATCGGTCACATCAACCGCGCGGCACAGGGCGTTGGGCAGGTTCAGTGCCGTCATACGATCGATACGGCGAGCCAGCAGCAGCAGGGCATGTCCACGCGCCGAAAGCAGTTTCGCCGTGGCAAGACCGATACCGGAGCTGGCGCCGGTGATAACGATTAAGGGTTTAACATTCTGCATCATAATGACTTCCTCATAGATAAAATTAATGGCGAAGCTGAGGCGTGCACTTTAAATCGCGCGGCAATTGGTGAAAAATGGTTTATTTCTTTCGCCGATATAATGATTTTCTATGGATAAGCGACAGCTAAAAGCTTTTATCTGCGTGTTTGAGGAGCGCAACATCACGCGCGCCGCACAGTTACTCAATCTGACGCAGCCCGCGCTCTCGGCCACGATCAAACTGCTGGAAGAGGAGCTGGCCACCACGCTTTTTATCCGCAGGCCGCGCGGCGTGGAGGTCACGGAGGACGCTCGCGTCCTTTATCCGCAGGCGCGCAAGATGCTCAGCGATATGCAGGCGCTGGTCACACGCTTTCGGCAGCCGTCGGATTGTCTGCCGCTGAAGATTGGCGTCGAAGGCGATGTCGCGCCCGCCCAGCTGGCGCAACTGTTGACGGCCATCCGGCAACATTTTCCCACGGTGCTGCTTAGCGTCGAGCCCGGTTGCGTGGGCGATATCCGGCTGGCGTGTGAAAGCCTGCGCTGCGAAGACGAGCTGTTTATGCCGCTGTTTGAAGAGCACTACGTGCTGGCGTATCCCGCCAGTCATACGCTAAGTCAGCTGGAGACGCTGACCCATGACCAGTTGCATCCGCTGCCGTGGGTGATGGTGCCGACTGATGAGTCGCATCAGCGGCTGCTGCCGTTTTACGGTGCGGGTGCGGCCGCGGCCAACGCCGGCAGCTACGCGCTGGCGCTGGATCTGGCGGAAGCCGGCTTTGGCGTCACCATTGCGCCGGCGCCGCTGGTTGCCGCGCGGCATCGCCTGGCCTGGCGCGCTTTACCCGGTCAGCCGCTGATGCGGCGTGTCGGCATTTGCTACGCGGTTCAGGCGCAGGCCAATTCGGCGGTAGAACGGGTGCTGGCGCACTTCAGCCACGGCACGCCTTTGCGTACTCCGTGATAGATCCGGTGCGCTGCCGGGCGCACCGGTTCAAAGCAGATTAGCGCGGGTTCATCATGTCAAATATGGCGTCAAAATTGCCGTCGCGTTCGGCCCAGCGCCGCGCATGGTCGCGCTCCAGCAGCAGTTCGCCTCGCGCGACCGGACCATTTTCCAGCATCTGCAGAATCTGCGCGATATAGTCTTCCAGCGGCATGGCGCGGGGATCGCTGAGCTGGTGATCACCGGTCAGCGCCGTCTGTAAATACGGCGGCAGCATTTCCAGCACCTCGACCGGGGTATTACGCAGCTGATGACGCAGCGAAACCAGCCAGGAATGCAGAAAGGCTTTGCTGGCGCAGTAGGTGGGAAAACTGGCCAGCGGCATGAAGGCCAGCGCGGAACTGGTTGCCATCAGCGTGGCCTGCGGCTGACGGCGCAGCAGCGGCAAAAACGCGGCGGTGACGCGAATCACACCGAGGATGTTGGTCATCACGATTTGCTCAGCAATATCACTGGTCCATTCGTCTGCCGTCACCGTTTCCGGCTGCGAGATACCGGCGTTGGCGATCAGCACGTTGATATGCGGGAACTGCGCGTGAATCGCCGCGGAACAGCGGGCGAGGGCGGTGGCGTCATTAACGTCCAGAGCAAAACCGGTAATGGCCGGGCGCTGGGCGGTGATCTCATCGAGCAGCGCCTGACGTCTGCCGGTGATAATGACGCGGTTACCGCGATCGTGAAAAACCTCGGCCAGCCGGCGGCCAATACCGCTGGTTGCACCGGTGATGAGCAGGGTGTTGTTGGTCAGTTTCATAGTGTGCCTTGTCAGTCAGAGAATGAAAGGCCACGTGCAGTGATGCACTGCTAGCGATCCCGATAAACAGGATGCGTAGAAAGCGTGAACGATGCCGTGGCGCTGTTCCGGATTTCCTCTGCGCAGAGGCCCATTCCGGTTCAGGGCGCGTTGGATGACGGTAACGCCTACGGCAAGTCAGAAGTGAGATGCGCGCTTACTATATAGCGAGCCGGGGAGGGATGTCTATCCTGTCGTCCTGTTCCTGCAGACTGTGGCGTTTCGTTTTCTGACCATGATCAGTTATGCTGATTTGTATTAAAAATCATAAAGGAATTATAAAGTGCGCACCCGCGATTCAGCTCGTTTGCTTATTATAAATCCTCTTAATCAGGTTTTATTATTCTGGTTTAAGCATAAAAATAATGCCCTGTCAGGCAGAGAATACTGGGCCACACCCGGCGGAGGCGTTGAACCGGGAGAGACTTTTGAACAGGCAGCCATCAGAGAACTCAGAGAAGAAACAGGCTTTTATGTCGATGATGTGGGTCAGCCGTTAACTAAGCGCATTTTTGAAATGACGCTTCCCAGCGGTGAGGTGGTTTTGGCAAATGAGCGATTTTATTTAATTAAAGTTGGAGATGAAGATATCCGTACCAGTGGTTGGACTGAAAATGAAAAGTCAGTCATTGATAGTTATCACTGGTGGGATCTTACTGAGCTGCGAAACACTCGCGACGTCGTTTATCCAACAAATATTGCTGATCTCTGCGGGTTGCCAGATTAATCACGCGACGTGTCATAGCGTTGAGCGTGTGAATCTATCATTGCCGCTTTCAAATGGAATTTTATTGCAGATGATAAGAGCATGTTCAGTAGAGCAGACGCAAGCTCAGGAAAGCAAAGTTTGAAGCATGAACTCACGGCAATGCTTGCAGAATTTATACAGGTATTTCAGGATTTTCAGCAGGTAGCCTAAAGCGGCCTGGTCAGCTTAGCTCACAGCGATCAGGTCAGCTTTGCCCCTGCGATCAAATGGCGCATAATGTATATTATGTTAAATAAGATATCTGATCACGTATCTCAATCTTTCAGTTTCGCCCTTCACGCCTCTTACCTGTCCCACCGGTCTGTTTGGTAGACACTACTGCGTTATCCTGGTGCGCATCAATGCGCACCCTACAAGAACGCTACGCGAAGACTTCCCGGTTATCCCTCAGCGCTTTGTCAGATTTCACGTAGCGCGATCGGTCTGTTTGCTGAATATCGCGACGTCATCCTGGTGCGCATCAATGCGCACCCTGCAATGCCTCGCCGCACTGCACAATCGCAGGGTCGCCATTCATGGCGACCGAACCCGGCGCCGTCAGCGGATTGCCACCCTCATTTATCTTTAAAATAATCTTCCGGCATTTGTCCCGGCGGCATGTTGATTACGGCATCATTATCCGGACCTTCATTCTTCATGTAAGTCACTTTGGCAAACTCAGGAATCACTACGTACGGATATGCAGGCCCTTCATCACGGAAACGATGCATATCTTCGATAAATTCATTCTGATAGCAGATGGTTTTTTCCGGATGCTGTCCTTCGCCGGCAATCCACTGCGGGAAAAAGATGGTGCCGTGAATCACCTTGCGGTTGATATCAAACAGCAGACTGACGCAGGTGCCGGTCGGCTCGTGCCAGTCGACTTTATAAATGCCCGGTGCAAACTGCACCGCATTCATGCTTTGATTGGTCACCCAACGGCCACCAACCAATCCCTGATGGATACGATAATCACAGGTCGTCGCGTTGCGCGCGTACCACTCATATTTCCAGCCATTATCATAGGTATAAACGAAATGTGTCCCGACAAACGCAGACAAATCTTTGGAAAATTCATCCGTTATCATGGTGTTATCCATTATTTTACCTCATCAGCAGTTTGTTGAAGCAGGAATAGTAAGTTATAGCGCCTGTGAGAAAACCAGACGGCAAATTAACAAAAAAATCCGCTTCCTGAGCGTGCTGCCGGCTTGACAGCGCCCGTCCCCTGCTCTTTTATCTCCTCTGCACGCCGGGCCAGCTGTCGCTGTTACATTCTGAAGGCGTCGTCTGGTCGTTTTCCTGCTAAATCTCGCTGCAATCTTTGCAACAGCGAGGTCAAACGTTCGGCGATGTAATCGGTAAATTCTGCACGTCCCAGCGTTCTGGCAAATACCTGCTGGGGTATGAAACGGCGCATCTCGTTGTAAAAACGTCCGTCTTTGACGATGTTTTCGATACCAGCCAGTCGTTGTTTTAATAACTTTTCATAGTCAGGAATCCGGTAATCCTCGATTTTTTGCCAAATCCAGCCCACATCATACGCAGCGCCTTGCTGCATCAGCCACGGTAAATCCCAGACATCGCGATAACGAAGATATTTGGTGGTCGCAACCAGAGAAATAAGCTTATCACTCATGATTTCGTCGAGACTTTCACACATCACCAGCGTATCGCTGTAGCCATCCGGCAACACCGGATAATTGCGGCTCAGCGGCAACGGTTTGCGACTGTAAGCGGGAATATTAGCAACTTCGACTTTGATGGGTTGCTTAGGCATATCGCGTTTTTCGGGTGCTGTCGTCACGGAGACCTGCCATTTATCGACCCTAATCTCTTCATAGCCGGGCTGGCGGCGAAGTTCTGCCGGCTCTTTGACCGTAACTTCTAAACCGTAACGCGTGCCGAGATAGTCTTCGATACAGACCTTCATGTTTTTTAAATCTGCACCGGAAAAGTTGATGCCGCCGGCGAAATCCAGATCCTCGCTAAACCGATTGCCGTCATAACATAGCCGCAAAGAGGTACCGCCCTGGAACGTCAGATTTTGCAGCAGACCCGCTTTATCCAGACAGTAAAGGATGTCGTAGTGTAAAAGCTCTTTTTCCACTACGTTACGCATACCCTCGAGTTGCGCTGAAGCCATGGCCTTAGCGACCAGTTCAGTGAAACTGACTTTCTGATTCATCGTTCGTTTCCGCCTCATCAATCAGATGCGTATTACGTCCCACCCGACGTAAATCGCGCAGTGCGGCTTTTTTGGTTGCCAGGCGCAAAGGCGACTCGCCCAAAATGGTGTCCTGCAAAATTTGTTCAGGCGATCGTTTGGTATGCGTGAATTCGATCACGCCATAAGGCGTAATGTGTTCTTCAGAACGGCCCGTGGTCATAACGGTAAGACGCCCCATCGGGATTTGTGAAATTACACCGTAAGCCGATAACGCCGATTCCAGGCTCAGGTAACTGTATTCTCCTCTGCGCAACGTCTGTACGATTCTTTCCAGCGTGTAAGCGTCTTTACTTCTCGCATAGGCGTAAACATACACGCCACGGCTGGCGCGCTGCAGGATGCCGTCCTTCACCAGACGGTTCAGGCCAGCATTGAAAGCCTTGTCACTGTCGTCATAAAAGACTTTGGCTAAATCACGCACAGCAAAGACATAGCGCCCCTGCCTGTCAAACGCGTTAAGCCGCTCGATTGCCGTCATTTTGTTCATATAAGTCTACGGGAAAACCACATTTATAGAGTATTCATGTGTACATGATTTGCCCTGCACTTTCAAGTGCACATGAATACCAGTAAAAAGTAGTATTCATGTGCACTTAATCCACCTGCTTCAAATCGGACAACTCTCCGTGCGTGTTACCAAAATCGCATGCCGGTTAAATGCAGGGTTCTGGCGATGCCACCGACAGCGATCAGCGCCAGCACAATGCCCAACCCCGCCATCGCTTCAAATCCAAGGTGCCTGAACAGCAGATAACCGACAACGCAGCCGGAAAGAAATGAGAAGATCGTAACCAGATGAGTAAAAAGCACGGTTCGATGGCCATCGCGATCGGCGGCCTCGCTTTGACTGAAGGATGCGCGCAGCCAGGAGCCTAACGCGATGCCGGCGTCGGTCAGTGTGCCGGTCACGTGCGTGGAGCGAACACGACCGGAAGAAAGCTGGGTCGAGGTTGAGTTGTGGATGCCCATCAGCAAACTCAGCGTAACCAGAATTTCGCCGTTGTTTCGTTCGGAATACCACAGGATTTCTACCAGGGAGGTCAGCAGCAGGAAAATACCCTCGGCCAGCAGCACCAGACAGTAAACGGTGCGCAGATTCCGCTTCAGGCCGTAAGCTACCGTCAAACGCGCCAGCATGGCACCGCAGACAAAAGCAAAAATCAGCACGGCCAGAAACAGCAGATCGTGCAGGTCAGAACCATTCACCTCTGCCGAAATTTGCGAGGTATTGCCGGTCATATGGGAAGGGAAAAAACCAAATGCGCCAAACGCCATGGCGTTGAGGATACCGGCCGTGGTGGCCAGCGTTAACGCCAGCAGGCGGTCTTCGCTGTGAGAGCGGATTTTCTTCTTGCGCAACAGCATAATCTATTCAGCACTCCTTTGAGAGATTCTCGGGTTGGTCGGGTCTCATCCTTATCAAGCATAGCGGCTATGCTCCGACTCACGGCTAATCCTCTGCTTTTATTACTTTTAAATCCTCCGCTGCCACATCGTGTCGCTGTCATTTTTTTGTCATTTCCACGTCAGCGGATTGTTGGTCCCCGGCGCTTACAGTGGTGCATGAACCCCGATTAATTATGAGGACCGATCATGACATTACGCAAAATCACGGCGCTGACGGCGCTGGTAATCTCTGCCCTGAGTGCCGGACTGGCGCATGCCGACAGCGCTGCCGCGCCGCAGGAAGTAAAAAATATTGTGCTGGTCCATGGCCTGTACGCTGATGGATCCAGCTGGGGCAAAGTCATCCCACTGTTGCAGGCGAAAGGTCTGCACGTCACCGCGGTACAAAACCCAACGACGTCGCTGAATGATGACGTGGCGGCGGTGAAACGCGCGCTGGCACAGCAGAACGGACCGGTGATTCTGGTTGCGCACTCCTACGGCGGCATGGTTATCAGTCAGGCGGGCGATGAACCTGAAGTGAAGGGGTTGGTATATATCGCGGCGCGCGCGCCGGAGGCCGGTGAAGATTATCCGGCGCTCACCAAAAAGTTCCCTGCGGCACCGGTTGCCGCTGGCCTGAAGTGGCGTGACGATGGCTTTGGAGCGCTCAGTGAACAGGCGTTTATCCACGACTTTGCCGGCGATCTGCCAGAAAGCGAAGCGCGGGCTTATTACGCCGTTCAGCAGCCGATGGGTAAAGCCATTACCCAGGCGAAAACCAGCGTGGCGGCCTGGCATAGCAAACCGAGCTGGTATGCGGTGTCGACGGAGGATCACACTATCAATCCGGATCTGCAGCGCTTTATGGCGAAACGCATGCATGCGCAGACCATCGAACTCAAGGCCAGCCATGTGTCGCTGATTTCCCAGCCGCAGGCGGTGGCGAACCTGATCATGAAAGCCGCGCACGTGCCGGGGTATTGATCGCGCCCTTGCCGGGTGCATGTTTGATAGCGGCGCAATTTATTGCTTGCTAAATCGCGCCGCTACCAGGGGGGCGCGCCCTGCCTTATGAATGCGCTGGGGCACTCTTCATATCCAGTTCATAAACCACACAGGGCTGGTCGTAATGCTGCTCGATACCGCGATAGCGCATACCCAGCCGCTGCATCACCCGGTGGGAAGCAAGATTTTCCGGATGTGCCACCGCCACCAGATAATCCACGCCAATCTGCCCGGTAGCAAACCGCACAATCGCCGTGGCGGCTTCGGTGGCATACCCTTTCCCCTGACTGCTGCGCAACAGTCGCCAGCCAATTTCCAGCGGCGCCTGTTCCTGATGGGCCAGATGCTGCAGACAAGCCGCTCCGACGATGTCATCGCTGCTCTTCTCGCGCAGCGCCCACCAGGAAAAACCATAGCGCTGCCAGCGTTGCTGCACGCGCTCAATGGTCGCCAGCGTCTCGTCCTCGCTCTTCACCTGTCCCTCATTGATATAACGCATGATTTCCGGGTCATCATCCATCGCGCGCAAGCCGGTGAGGTGGCTTAGCGCAAAGGGTTCCAGTCGTAAGCGTTCTGTTTCAATCACTGCCTGCATGATTCCCTCCCCGGGTTGTCCTGATCGCCACAGTTAGTGGGTCTGTAGTTAGCGCATCATCGCCTTTGTGCGCGTCCGTTACCGGCCAGGCTCCTGACATTAACGGACAACATTGCCAGCGTCATCACAATTTCCAATGACCGGTCAGCTTGTAACCTTATCAACCTCGTGACAATATCGCTACATGTATATACATGTATGTTTCGTGACATTTACTACTGACTAACAAGAAAAATCAATGACTAACCACCTTTAGCCGTTCCAGCGAGGAAACTATGTCCGCTCAGATACCTGCCGCAGATTATTCAGGTGCAGAGAAACAGCGCCTGTCAGAAACACGTTCCATTGATTACATACCGCTCAGCGAGCGTCACGGGCATCCGTTTAGCCAGTTCACGTTATGGTTTGGTGGCAATTTGCAGATTACCGCCATTGTTACCGGTGCGCTGGCGGTGGTGCTGGGTGGCGATGTGGTGTGGTCGATTGTCGGTCTACTGGTGGGACAGATCGTCGGCGCAGCCATCATGTCGCTGCACGCGATCCAGGGCCCGCGCCTTGGCCTGCCGCAGATGATCACCAGCCGTATGCAGTTTGGCGTGTTTGGCGCGGTGATCCCGCTGGTGCTGGTGTGCATTATGTATGTAGGCTTCTCGGCCAGCGGCACGGTACTGGCCGGCCAGGCGCTGGCGAAGCTGGTCAACGTCAGCAATGCAGCCGGCATGATCATCTTCAGCGCCATCATCATTGTGATTGCGGTGCTCGGCTATCGGGTGATTCATAAACTCGGCAAAGTGGCTAGCGTCATCGGCGTGCTGGCCTTTGTTTACCTGTTCATCACCCTGCTCTCCAGCCACGATTTGGCGGCCGTCTGGCAAAATCAGCACTTCAGCGTTGCCAGTTTTCTGCTGGCGGTATCGCTCTCCTCGTCATGGCAGATTGCGTTTTGCCCTTATGTGTCGGACTACTCGCGCTATCTGCCGGTGGATGTCTCCGCGAAAAAGCTGTTCAGTTCGGTGTTTTTTGGCACCGTGCTGGGCACGCAGGCATCCATGACGCTCGGCGTCATTGTGGCTGCAATTGCGGGTAAAGCGTTCTCCGGTAATGAAGTGGGCTACATCGTCGGGCTGGGCAGCAGCGCCACCATGGCGATGGTCATCTACTTCGCCATCTGCTTTGGCAAAATCACCTTCACTACGCTCAATGCCTACGGCAGCTTTATGTCGCTGACCACCATTGTCTCCGGTTTTCGCCAGCAAACCGCGATCAGCCGTGGTGGACGTATCCTGTTTGTGGTGCTGATGGTCACGCTATCCTGCATCATTGCGCTACTCAGCGAACCGGCGTTTCTCAAATCATTTACCCACTTCCTGCTGTTCCTGCTGGCCTTTTTTGTGCCGTGGAGCGCCATCAGCCTGACGGATTTTTATCTGATTACCAAAGGGAAAGTCGATGTGCCCGCGCTGTCGCAACCGGATGGCCGCTACGGTCGCTGGAACTGGGCCGGCATTATCATTTACTTCCTCGGGGTGCTGGTACAGCTGCCGTTCATTGATAACCCGCTGCATCATGGTTCCCTGACGTGGATTTTTGCCGGCAACGATGTGTCATGGATCATCGGCTGGTTTGTTACCGCGCTGCTGTGGCTGGCCGCACGTCGCTTTGATCGACGCGGGAAACTGGCCGACTCTGTTTATCCTCAGTGACGTTGTCACGTATTAGTACTGCGGCGCGTGTTTTCGCGCCGCCCTCATCGGCAATATCCTGATAATGCCGTAAACGCTGCGGCACGCTACACTGCTGATCGCCCTTTCGAGAATGCAGGAGTCATGGATGCCAGCCTCAGCGCTTTCACTGTTCACCCCGGCCACGCAACAGTGGTTTCGCCGCACTTTCCCGGCGGCGACCCCCGTACAACAGGAAGCCTGGCGCGCCATCGCCAGCGGACAACACTGCCTGGTGATTGCTCCAACCGGCTCCGGCAAAACGCTTGCGGCATTTCTGCATGCGATCGACGCGCTGTTTCGCGAGCGCAGCCGTGACGAACCCGTAGCGCGCAGTCACAAGACGCGCATTCTGTATATTTCACCGGTTAAAGCGCTTGCGGCTGACGTGCAGCGTAACCTGGCGCTACCGCTGGCGGGCGTTGCCGCTCAGCGCGCGGAATTGGGTGAGGCGGAAATCACGCTGGAGGTCGGCATGCGCTCCGGCGACACGCTCAGCGCCGAACGGGCAAAGCTGCAGCGCCGGCCGCCGGACATCCTGATTACTACCCCGGAATCGCTTTTCCTGCTGCTGACGTCAAAAGCCCGCGAAACGCTGCGTGGCATCTCGACCGTGATTATTGACGAAGTACACGCGGTGGCCGGAAGTAAACGCGGCGCCCACCTGGCGCTCAGCCTGGAACGGCTCGATGTATTGCTGGCGCAGCCTGCTCAGCGCATTGGCCTGTCGGCCACTGTGCGACCGCCAGAAGCGGTGGCAGCTTTTCTCGGTGGCGCGGGCGCTACGCGCATCGTCAACCCGCCGGCGCAGCGGCCGCTGCAGCTGACAATTACCGTGCCGGTAGAGGACATGACGGACATCCAGCAGCGTCCCGATGCGCGCGCCGCGCAGGAGAGCAGCCTCGCCGCCGGTTCCATCTGGCCGCATATTGAAGCCGGCATTCTGGATGAGGTATTGCGCCATCGCGCGACTTTGGTGTTTACCAATTCGCGTGGGCTGGCGGAGAAACTCACCGCACGACTCAACGAACTGTATGCGCGACGAGCTGCGCCGGAACAGGGCGTAACAGAGCCCGCCCTCGCCTATGGCTCTTTTAGCGGTGGAACCGAAAAACGCGCCACGCCTGCTGAAGCGTATATTGCCCGTTCGCATCATGGCTCAGTCTCGAAAGAGCAGCGGCTGGAGATTGAGAACGCCCTGAAAGCCGGCGAACTGCGCTGCGTGGTGGCGACATCCAGTCTTGAACTGGGAATTGACATGGGCGATATCGACCTGGTGATTCAGGTCGGGGCACCGCCTTCGGTGGCCAGCGCGCTGCAGCGTATTGGCCGGGCCGGTCACCAGGTCGGCGGTACGCCGAAAGGCATTATCTGGCCGCGCACGCGTCGCGATCTGGTTGATGCGGCCGTGACGGTGGACGCGATGCTGGCAGGCGAACTGGATGCTATCGCTTTGCCACACAATCCGCTCGATATTCTCGCCCAGCATACGGTGGCGGCGGCGGCCATGGACACCCTGTCCGTCGAGGCGTGGTATCAACAGGTGCGCCGTGCCGATCCGTTCAAAACGTTACCGCGTAACGCCTTCGATGCGGTGCTGGATATGCTGTCTGGCCGCTACCCTTCGGACGAGTTTGCTAACCTGCGCCCGCGCATTATCTGGGATCGACAACAGCAAACCTTAAGCGGTCGGCCGGGCGCGCAGCATCTGGCCGTCACCAGCGGTGGCACCATTCCGGACCGCGGGATGTTCAGCGTGATGCTGCCGGAGGGCGAAGAACAGTCCGGAGCGCGCCGGGTCGGTGAACTGGATGAGGAGATGGTGTATGAGTCGCGGATTAACGACATCATCACGCTTGGCGCCACCTCGTGGCGCATCCAGCAAATTACGCACGATCAGGTGGTGGTGGTGCCGGCACCCGGTCGCTCGGCGCGCCTGCCCTTCTGGCACGGCGACAGTCTTGGGCGTTCGGCGACACTCGGCGAAGCCATTGGCCGCTATTTGCGACATGCCGCCAGCGGGGTGTTGCCCGGCAGCGACAACCTTGACGCCAATGCCCGACACAACATTCGTGCGCTCATCGACGAACAGATTGCCGCCACAGGCCTGGTGCCTGACGATCGCAATTTGCTGATTGAGCGCTGTCGCGATGAAACCGGCGAGTGGCGCGTGATTTTGCATTCCCCTTATGGTCAGCGCGTGCATGCGCCATGGGCGCTGGCCATCGCTGAGCGGATTGGTCGCCAGATGGGCCTCGATCCGGCCGTGGTCGCCAGCGATGATGGGATTGTCGCGCGCTTCCCTGACAGCGAAGGCCGGGTGCCAGGCGCTGAGCTGTTTTTGTTTGCGCCGAACGAACTCCAGCGACAGGTGACGGCTGCGGTGGGACATTCTGCGCTGTTTGCCGCCCGCTTCCGCGAATGTGCCGCGCGCGCCCTGCTGCTGCCGCGCCGCAACCCCGGTAAACGTTCTCCGCTGTGGCAGCAGCGGCTGCGCGCCGGGCAGCTGCTGGAGGTGGCGCGGCAGTTCGACGATTTCCCGATTTTGATCGAAACCGCGCGGGAATGTCTGCAGGACGTGTATGACCTGCCGGCGCTGCATCAACTGATGGCGCGGATACAACAGGGCGAGGTTAAGCTGACTGAAGTTACCACCGATACGCCCTCGCCGTTTGCTGCGCCGCTGCTGTTTGGCTATGTCGCCGAATTCATGTATGCCAGCGATGCGCCGCAGGCGGAGCGGCGCGCCTCCATGCTGGCGCTCGACAGCACGCTGCTGAGCGATCTGTTGGGCCAGATTGAGATGCACGAGCTGCTGGCACCCGAGGTGGTGGCACGCGTTGAGCAGGAACTTCAGCGCACCGTTCCCGATTATCAGGCCAGTACTCAGGAAGCCGTGGTTGATCTGCTGCGCGAGCTGGGGCCGCTCACTGTGCCGGAAATCACGGCGCGCTACAACGGCGAGGCGGCGCTGATGCCGCTGCTAACCGCGCTGCAACAGGCGCAGCGCATCATTCAGGTTACGATTGCGGCAGAGGCGCGCTGGGCTGTCGCCGAAGATGGCGTGCGGCTGCGCGACGCGCTGGGCACGGTGCTGCCAGCTGATCTGCCCGCCGGGCTGCTCGCGCCGGTGGCCCGTCCGCTGCATGACTTACTTAATCGCTATCTGCGCACCCACGCTGTCGCCACCAGTCTGCAAATCGCCGCCCGCTTTGGCCTGGGCCGGGCCGTGGTCGACGACACGCTGGAAGAGCTGCGTCAGCAGCAACGCGTACTGAAAGGCGATTTCCTCTCGCCTGCAGTCGATGCGTCAACGCAGTGGGTAGCGGAAAGCGTGTTCCGTCGTCTGCGCGTGCGCTCGCTGCAGGCGGCGCGCGAGGCCACCCGACCGGTCGAAGCGCCGGCGTACATGGCTTTTCTGCTTGAGCGTCAGGGATTACTGAGCGACGTCGCAGCATCCGCGGCACAGGGTGCCTTTGCCGGCATCAATGGTGTGGTGCGGGTGATTGAACAGCTGGCTGGCGTGGCGCTGCCGGTTTCGCTGTGGGAAAGCCAGATTTTGCCGGCGCGGGTGCGTGATTATCAGCCAGCGATGCTGGATGAGCTGCTCTCTTCCGGTGAAGTCATCTGGAGTGGCCAGCGGGCCCCTGGCGCGCAGGACGGGCTGGTCTCACTGCACCTGAGCGAGTTTGCCAGCGAAACGTTACCGGTGCCTGATGAAGGTAATAATGTGACATTGTCACCTTTACAGCAGGCGATTGTGGCGCAGTTACAGGACGGCGGCGGCTGGTTCGCCCGCGAACTGCTGCCGCGCGTGATGGCGCAGCCTGAACATGCTGTCGATCCCGGCGAAGTCTTTGCCGCGATGTGGGAGCTGGTATGGCGCGGCTATCTGACCATGGATACCTGGGCCGCGCTGCGCCAGCTCAGCACCACCAGCCACACGCCGCGTCCACGCCCGGCCCGTCCTGCGCGCAGTCGCCACAGTCGGGCCAGTTTCGCGGCCAGCCGCAGTGCAGCTGCGCAGCCCGCGCTCAACAGCATGGCCGGACGCTGGTCGCTGATTGTGCGGCAGCCGCTGACCGACACCGAACGCGCCCTGGCGCTGACTGAAAATATGCTCGACCGCTTCGGCGTGATCACGCGCGGTGCCGCCGTGGCAGAGCAGATTCCCGGCGGCTTTCCGGCGCTGCAGCCGCTCTTGCGCGGTATGGAGGATGCCGGACGGCTGCTGCGCGGCCGCTTTGTTGCCGGCATGGGCGGCGCGCAGTTTGCTGAAAATCCGGCCATCGACCGGCTGCGCCAGCTCGGCAGCGCGCAGGCCACGCACCCGCCGGTGGCGCTGGCGGTGCTGGATCCCGCCAATCCCTTTGGCGTGCAGCTGGCGTGGCCGCTCAGCGTCGGTGGCGTGCGGCCTACCCGCCGCAGCGGCGCACTGGTGGTGATTGGCAATGGGCACGTTATGCTGTGGCTGCCGCCGGGTGGTAAAGAGCTGTTAACTTTTGGCGACATTAGTGAGGACCAACGTCAGGCCGCGATCGTGGCGCTGGGCCAGGCCTTACGCCGGGAGAAAACCCATAGCTTCATCCTCGAACGGGTGGACGATCAGCCGGCCAGCCAGTCATCGCTGCTACCGGCCCTGAAAGCCATCGGCTTTTCCCGCGTGCCGAAAGGTTACAGCTGGTATGGCTAAGCCTGCAGGCGGTAACGATGCTGCTGCAGGCGTTCGGCCTGACGCGGTGTGGCCACCGGCCAGCTAAGTTGCGGAAACAGGTATAACCGGATGCTGAACAGATGAAACAGCGGCAGCAGCAGCGCCTCGTCACGCTGCGCCAGCTGTTCCAGCTGCATCAGCAGCACATCGAGCTCCTCCTGCAAATCCTCATGCGGTGGCGTCTGCAGCGACTTCAGCCTGCGCTTGAGAAACAGTCCCAGCTCGTGAAACATCTGCCCGCTGTCCAGCTGATAACGGCTCAGCAGCGCCTGATGGCGCGCGTAGTAGTCAAAGCTATTGACCCCCAGCCACACCTCGGTCAGCAGCATTCCCGCCGGCGCCATATCGGACTGCGGATCAAGGTGCAGGCGTGGCAGCACCACGTTGACCTTATCCAGCATCAGGCCAATAAAACGCTGGCGTCCCAGCAGCGATGAGCCGTTGCGCTCAATCTCCTTAATAAAGCGCAGCAGTTCACGCAGGCCATGACGCACGGCACGGCGCGCGGTCCACGATGGCCGCTTGTTGCGCATCAGCGCGGTCAGGATCACCGCAAACAGCACGCCGGCCATTGAAGCAATCGCGTTATTCACCAGCAGCACCAGATCGGGTTTCAGATGATGCCCGAGCCCGATAAAGCCGGGGATCTGAATCGCCACGCTCAGACCGATCATGTTGCTGGCCGGTCGCGCAATCATCAGCCCGAGCAGCAGCAAACCCGGAGCCAGGCAGAGGATCAGCGCCTCGAACGAGGTTGCCTGCGGCAGCAGCAGCGCGACATAAATCACGCTGATAAAGATCGCCACGATCACCCCACGAATAAACAGCTTCATTGAGGTCAGCGGCGTATCGAGGCTGGCGAAGAAGGAGCTGAGAATCGCGGCCATCACAGGCGCTGATGCCCCGTCGCGCCAGCCGGTCGCCATCCACAACAGACAGGAGCCAAAGGTGGCGCAAAATGCCGTCAGCGCCGACAGCCGAATCAGCCCTTTGTCGAAAAAGCGATGCGTGCGTTTGCCGCGCGCCAGCGTGGTGTCGCCTGACAGATCGCTGACCAGCCCGCCTACGCTCTGGTAAGCCCCGGCGATACGCACAAAATCCACCAGCCGCTCCAGCAGACCGGTAAACAGCAGACAGTGTTCGGTAGACAACTCGCCGTTGCGCCACGCAGTATTCAGCCGATCCTGACAAAGGCTCAGTTCCAGCTGAATGCCAATGACATCGCCCACTGCCTCGCCGTCATTCAGCCACAGCAGGAATTGCTGCAGGGTCTGCTCAACCCAGGCAGGAAAGGCAATCTGGCGCGCCGCCAGCCGCTGCAGCCGCATTTCAATCGCCGTCAGCGTGGGGATTAAGTATGAAAGATGCTGATACTGCGTGCTGACCAGGCGAATCAGACGCCGGGCCGCGTCGCCCTCGTACACGCAATGGGTAATCAGGATCTCGACCTGCTGCGGATTAGTGGCCATGCGGGTCAGGATTTCGTCGCGTTCTGGCGATCGGTCAGCGGAAATGCCAGAGAGTAAATCGCGGCACAGCTTGCGACCGTTGAGATACCACTGGCTGACGCTCTGCTCCAGCAGACTGCGCATCAAGACCGGAAACAACAGCGCGTGCACCAGGCTACTACAGACAATGCCCAGGGTAATTTCTTCAATGCGCGACAGCACGGTACTGGTGATACCGAGCGGTGTCGTCACCTCCGGGAAACCCATAATCGCGGCGCTGTAGCCCGCCAGCATAAAGACATAGCTTTTCGGCGTGCGGTCGTGCAGCGACAGATAGAGACACAGGCTCACCCACAGTGAGATACACAGGCTGAACAGCAGCGGATGCGCCACGGTGAGTGGAAAGATAAAAAAGATAAAGACGCCACCGAGCAGCGTGCCGAGCAGGCGGAACAGCGATTTGGAGATGGTGGAGGCCGAATAAAGCTGCGATGCCACAAACACCGTGGTCAGCGCCCAGGCGGGACGATCAACATTTAGTTCTAGAGCCAGATACAATGCCAGAAAGGCGGCCAGACAGGTTTTTACAGCAAAAAAAACGGCGTTTTTCGAAAACCACTGCATGTCACGGAGACCAGAAGGCGCTAAGTGCGGCGTATCCTGCCAGAATCTGGCGGGCGCTCATCCCGATAACTACGACAAATTGTTTCGTAATCGAAAACGGTGTTCATACGCGCCTGACATCAGGCACTGAATGCTTTAAAGAAACTAATCGAACGCAGCGATCGGCGGATCGCCGGCGGGATATCTGCGCTGCCACTGCCGCAGAAAGCAGCAATCTGCCTTCAGCGGTAGAAATGTGTCGCAGATCACACTTTGCTGCCGGACGATGCTATCCATAAAATAATTTCGCGCAATAAGGCGCAGTTTCCTGCGCCCGATCATTTTAATAGCTGACGATGGTCACCCAGTTCGCGTCCCGGCCGGCTGGCGCCTCGCCCATCCGCTGCAACGCCCCGCTGCGCGCTTCAATGGCGTAGCTGCCAATAACCGCACTCTTCTCACCGCTCACCACCAGCCAGCGGCCATCGGCGCTGATCGCCATGCCGCGCGGCTGTTTCTCCACCGGCCAGTTGCCGATCAGCGTCAGTTTGCCATCCTGCTGGTTAACACGATAACCGCTCACGGTACTGCTGGTGCGTTCGCTGACATACAGAAAACGCCCGTCCGGCGTCAGCTGGATATCCGCTGACCAGATGCGCGGCGTGCTGTCGCTGTAACCCGGCGGCCGTTCACGCCCATGTTGCAGATGATACTGCGCCGCCACCGCGTTAGGCGTTTCCGCCACTTTGATCAGTTCGCCGCTGGTTTCGCGCCGGAACTGGGTAATGATGCCGCCCATTTCACCAATGTTGTACAGATAGCGATTATCCGGCGACAACACCGAGTGACGCGGACCGTTATCGGCGGCGGTTGCTACCCCGCCCCTACCAAGGGCGCTGAGCGTGCCGTTTGCGCCCAGCCGGAGCTGCAGCACGCGATCGGTGCCAAGATTGCCCACATAAGCGTGACGACCGCTGGCATCGACAATCACCGAATGTGCCGCATGACCGGTTTTATAGCTGCCGACCGGCGGCGTAGCGATCGTGCCGCTGGCTGTCAGGCGGTAAACCTGCACCACGTCGCCGTCATATGAGGCCCCCAGCAGAAAGCGTCCCTGACGGTCAGTGCTGATGTAGGGGTAACTGGCCGCAGCTGGCACGGTGTGCCGGTTGTTCAGCTCGCCGCTCTGCGAGTCAATCTGCCAGCTCGCCAGTTGCAGCGGTTTACTGCGAATCGCCGCGTACAGCGTTTTGTGATCCGCACTGAGCGCCATCGGCATCACTTTGCCCCCGGCCTGAGTGTGGCCAAGCAGCTGCAAAGCGCCGCTGCGCGCGTCCAGCGTATAGCGCGCGATGGTGCCGTCGTCGGCGGCGGATACGTAAACAAAGGTCTGCGCCAGCAGTGGCGCGCTCACCGTCATTGCCGCCAGCAGCGTAACGGTGCGCAGGCTGTTTATCATGGTGTTCTCCTTGATGAGGGGTAATCAGACCCGGTTATACGCAGTAAAGTATGCGCCTGTTATGTGAGATTGCCCGACGTCACCTGGGCACTTCTCCAGCAAGCCAGGCTAATCAGGCAATTAGCGCGCCGGCGAACCTGATGTTTTATCCGGGTTTGTGCGCGGGCTCACCTGGCGTGGCCGCGATGTGGTGCAGGATTTTGCGGTGAGGATTCTGGCTACGGTGGGTATACCACACAACTGGCTGAACACCTGACCGCGCGTCAGGTGTTCAGCCGTGTCACAGGCTTTAGCCTGCCGATTGCGCGACCGGCGCACAGCTTACTGCAACTTCACGCCTTTGGTTTCTGGCGCTAACCAGACCACCACCATCGCGGCAAGAAAGGCGATCACCGTGGTGGCCAGCCCGGCAGTGAATCCTCCAACGCTGGCCACAAAGCCAATCAGCAGCGGAGCGATAAAGCCGCCCAGGCGCCCGCCGTTATACGCCAGCCCCATTAAAAAGCCGCGTGACTGCGTGTCGCCAATGATCTCGGCGAGGAAAGGACCGGAGCCGGCAAAAATACCGTTTACGCCAAACCCTGCCATGAAGATGGCAACCATCAGAATCAGCGGCTGAGTGGTCGCCAGATACATGCCGACCGCCACCGCACCGATAAACAGGTAGAGCAGAAACATCGGCCTGCGCCCCCACTTATCGGCCAGCAGTGAGAACACCAGGAAGCCAGCAATGGCACCGGTTTGCAGGGCCAGCACAAATTTCAGGCTGTGAAGAAAATCGAGATGCTTAACTTCACGAAGATAGGTTGGCGTCCAGGTGAATACGCCCCAGAACAGGTACTGAATGAAAAAGATAAAGGTAAATGCCAGCAGCAATCCTTTGAGGTTGATTTTGCCGGTACCTGCCGTTTTGTTCTGGCGGTGAGCGCGTTCCTGCTGGCGCGCCAGCCAGACAGGTGATTCAGGCGTGATATAAGCAATGACCATCATGATAAACACCGGCAGTGCGCCAATCATGAAAAGGTAGCGCCAGCCGCCGTTTTCCAGCCCGCCGGTCAGGGCCGTCACCAGCGCCGTCAGGCCAATCGCCAGGATCGCCCCCACCGGTAAACCCATTTGCATCAGCGCGCCACCGCGTGCACGACGTTCCGGACGCCATGTTTCGGCGATCAGTGCCGCTCCTGACGTCCACATGCCGCCCATACCCAGCGCACCGCAGAATCGCAGCGCAGCAAACGCCTGAGGATGGTGGGAGAACGCCAGCAGTCCGGAGAAGAGTGAATAGATGGCGATACAGATGAAGGCCGTTCTGACGCGTCCGATTTTATCGGCAACCAGCCCAAACAGAATGCCACCAATAATCTGCCCGCCTGCTGTTGTGCTGATAAACACGCCAAGTTCCGTTTTGCTGACATCAAATACCACGCCCAGTACCGGTAGTAACAGCGAGAGCAAAAACGAGTCATAGCTTTCAAACGTCCATCCTAACCCGCCCAGCGCCAGCGTCCTTTTTTCTGCCGATGTGTACGAGATCGCTGCAGCGGACTCATCCTGCGCCAGGGGAGGCGCTTCATGCAGTCTTGATTTGATATTCATCCATATTCTCCAGGGAGGATAAGCGATAGCGTGCGGCCGCGGTGCGCCAGAACAGCTGTTCTCTTTCGGTTGGCGAAGCGCGCTCAGCCAGCCTTTTACAGGCATTCCAGAATACGCCGTAGCTGAACATCCCTTTGTCGACCGGGAAGTTGCTGGCAAACATACAGCGCCCGACGCCAAACGCGTCAACCAGGGTTTCAAACTGCGGCCGCCAGGCCTGCGAAAGCGTCAGGGAGTCCGGTGGCATGGCATGCTGGGCGAAGGAGTAGCCCATGACGGTCATGCCGAAACCGCTGATTTTGATGCTCACGTTTGGCAACGCCGCCAGCGCAATGATGGCCTTTTTCCATTCCTGGAAGGTGGCATCCCGTTTGCCGGCATACGGTCCGCTACCGATCGGCCCGCCGCAATGGTCCACAATAATGTGCAGATCGGGTAGCGCCCGTGCCAGCTCAGCGATTTCATCGAGTTGGCTGTGATAAACCCAGACATCCAGCGACAGTCCTTTGCGGGCCAGACATGCGGCACCGCGCCGGAATGCGGCACTGGCCGCCAGACCGGCGGGTGGCGTCGCGGGACTGGATACCACGCGTGGGTCATCGTGCCAGGCCAGCGGATTACGCATCCCGCGTAATCGTCCGCCTGAACGTTCCGTCATGGTTTCAATCACCGGCAGCAGGTCATCGCCAGCCAACAGGCTGGCACCGCCGACAATCGCTTCACAGCCTGCCGCCGCGCCATAATGGCCGCTGTTAAACATTGCCGCGACGCCGCTGGCAAACTCCACCTCACCGACGGGTTTGAAGGCCTCCGGTCCGTTGCGGCGCAGCATTGAACGGCACTGAATGTAGACAGTGGAGAGGATCCGGTGGCCGGATGTTTCGATATCGTGGCTGAATTCAGGCGCCAGATAACGCCCTGACTGGCGGTCCCATAAGTGATGATGCGCATCGACCATCGGCAGGTCGGGCATCAAAGCGGGTTCACGATGCAGTGCCAGCCAGTGTTCTCTGACAGGCAGATGCGGTGCGTTAACAATCTCCATAGTATCCCCTCTTAACTGCCTGATTTAAATCAGGTCTGAAACGCTGCTGGCGTGCCTCATCGCCAAAGTCATGAGTTGCACCAGATAAAACACAGTTTTACATAGTAAATTGACTATAGATTCACCGCATAACCGATAGCCAGCAAAAAGGGGATGTTAATGATGTAAATAAGATGTTAATCACAAATGTCCTGCTACACCGTCAGGTTTCAATCTTTGGCAGCAGCGTCACCCTCAATGTGTGTCGCCTCGACCTGACGAACAATACTACGCCTCTCGGGTTTTAAGCACTTTCAGGCGCGCCGGAAGCGCCCGCTCTGTTGCTTTGCGATGATAAGGCGAAAGCTTGCGCCAGCTTTGGGTTTCACCAAGGGTGCGTCCGCATCCTTCGCACCAGCCGGTTTTCGTATCAAACACACAGAGATCGATGCACGGCGATTTTGCGGCCATATCCAGCCTCCTGGGATTTGGATGTCGATGTCGGGGTAATCAGTTGCAGGCGGCTCGAAAGCGCCGTAAAGTGAGTTATATACTATACCCCAGTATAGAACATGATCAACCGGAGACAGTAATGGCCCATACCCTGAGAAATCAGAAAAGCTTACTCACCCGCATTCGACGTATAAAAGGTCAGGCGGCGTCGCTGGAAACCGCCGTCGAATCGGGTGAAGAGTGCCTCAAGGTACTGCAGCAGGTCGCGGCAGTGCGCGGCGCTATTAATGGCCTGATGAGCGAATTGCTTGAAGGCCATATACGCGAACATTTGATGAACGCAGAGGCTACGCCGCAGGCGCGAAGTGAGGATCTGGAAGAGATCGTGGCGGTCATTCGTTCTTACCTGAAATAGAACCTCAGGCACGCAGCCGGCTTAATGATAATTATCGGGAATAACGATGCTCTGGCTAATCTCAAAATACGCGTTAACCGCCTTTATGGTGGTACTGATCTCAGAAGCCGCGAAACGCAGCGATCGTCTGGGCGGCCTGCTCGCCGCTTTACCGCTGGTCACCTTGCTGGTGCTTATCTGGATGAAAATAGAAGGACAAACGCAGGAAAAGATTGCCGCTCACGCATGGTATACGTTCTGGTATGTGGTGCCGACACTGCCGATGTTTATCCTGTTTCCGTTTTTTTACCAGCGCGCCGGCTTCTGGCTCACGCTGTTACTCTCCTGCGTGATTACCGTGATGCTGTTCGCCCTCTGGGCGGTAGTGCTGAAGCGGTTTGGTATCATTCTGATGTAGGCGCAAGCCGCATCAATCATCCATTCCCTGCCCGGTCATTGGCTACACTTGCTGTTTTACCCGCGCAGAAACAAGGAAATGCTATGACTCAACACACTTCACTCAATCACGCCTGGCTGCTGGCGTCACGCCCGGACGGCGAGCCGGTGAAAGAGAACTTCCGCTTTGTCGAACAACCGCTGCCGCAGGTGCAGGCGGGACAGATGCTGCTGCGCACCCACTATCTGTCGCTCGACCCGTATATGCGTGGCCGCATGGATGACAGCAAATCCTACGCGCCGCCGGCGCAACTCGACCAGCCGATGGTCGGCGGCACCGTATGCCAGGTGGCGGAATCGCAGCATCCGGACTTCAGCGCCGGCGACTGGGTACTGGCGGCCAGCGGCTGGCAGAGCTATGCCCTGTCCGATGGCACTGGCGTGACTAAAATCGGTCATCTGCCCCATCCATCCTGGGCGCTGGGTATTCTGGGTATGCCGGGCTTTACCGCCTACATGGGCCTGATGGATATCGGTCAGCCCAAAGCCGGTGAAACGCTGGTTGTCGCCGCAGCCACCGGACCGGTGGGTGCCACGGTCGGTCAGCTCGGTAAGCTGAATGGCTGCCGCGTCGTCGGCGTGGCCGGCGGTGAGGAGAAGTGCCGCTACGCGATTGATACCCTCGGTTTTTCCGCCTGTATCGATCATCATCGTGACGATTTCGCAGAACAGCTGGCGGCCGCCTGCCCGGACGGTATCGACATCTATTTTGAAAACGTCGGCGGCAAAGTATTCGATGCCGTCTTCCCGCTGCTCAACACCGCCGCGCGCGTGCCGGTGTGTGGCCTGGTGTCGGGCTACAGCAGTCGCGAACTGCCACCCGGCCCCGATCGCACGCCGCTGATCATGGGCGGGATTCTGAAACGCCGCATCCGTATGCAGGGCTTCATCATCTTCCAGGATTATGGCGATCGCTATCCGGAATTCCTGCAGGCGATGACGCCGCTGGTCGAGCAACAAAAAGTGTTGTACCGCGAACACATGGTAGAAGGGCTGGAGCATGCGCCGCAGGCGTTTATTGACATGCTGAAAGGCAAAAACTTCGGCAAAACCGTGGTGAAAGTGGCGTAGCCAGCGGTTCTCTCCCCGACTGTAAATCCGGCCTTAGTGTGCGAGCACTAAGGCTTTTTTGCGCTTTGCTTAACCGCTATTGAGGTATAAGCCCTCCGCGTGCGCATGCGATGATGCCCTCCTCTATCCTCTTCTACCGGAGAAGTCATTATGTCGCTGACCTTAGCCGACTCCGCGGCGCTGCCGCGTAAAGTCAATACGCAACAGGCGGAAGCACCGGTGCCATTACCGGCTGGCGCCGCGCATATCATTCGCGACGATGCGGAAGCTATCGCCGTAGCCCATCAGTTGGCGGTCAGCTTCGCGCGCGAGGCGGCACTGCGCGATCGTGAGGGCATTCTGCCCCTCAAAGAGCTGGATGCGTTCTCGCAAAGCGGCCTGTGGGCAATGGCCATCCCCAAAGCCTGGGGCGGAGCGGGCGTGTCGTGGACCACCGTGGCCAGGATGATCGCCATCATTTCAGCTGCCGATCCGGCGCTCGGTCAGCTGCCGCAAAACCATCTGGCCGGTGTGGCCCATCTGCTGGAAGACGGTAGCGAAGCACAAAAACAGGTACTGCTGAGCGAGGTACTGGCCGGGCTGCGCTGGGGTAACGCCTTCTCGGAGAAGCATGGCCGCACGGTCGCCGATTTTCAGACGCGCTTTCGGCGTGACGGTGATGAGGTGGTGATTAACGGGGAAAAATTTTATGCCACTGGCGCGCTGCTGGCGCATCGAATCCATGCCGTGGCGCTGGACGAGCAGGACCGGGCGCATCTGATTGTGCTCGATCGCGACACGCCAGGCATCAGCGTCATTAATAACTGGTCGGCCTTTGGTCAGCGCACGACGGCCTCCGGTACCGTACTGCTGGAGAATGTCCGCGCCCCGCTGTCGCGCGTTATTCCAACCTGGCAGGCGTTTGAGCGGCCAACCGCTGCCGGGCCGATTTCACAGATCATTCAGGCGGCGGTGGATGTCGGTATTGCGCGCGGCACCATTGAAGACACCCTGCAATTTGTTCGCGAACGCTCGCGGCCGTGGATTGACAGTGGCCAGGCGCGCGCTGCTGATGACCACTTCACGCTGGCGGCAGTCGGTGATTTGAAAATCCGCCTGCACGCTGCCGAAGCGCTGCTGTGGCAGGCCGGTGCAGCGATTGACGCCGCGCTGACGAAGCCCGATGAGACCAGCGTGGCACGCGCGACCGTGGCCACCGCCGAGGCCAAAGTGCTGACGACGGAGATCGCTCTGCTTGCCGGTAACAAACTGTTTGAGCTGGCTGGCACCCGCGCCACGCTGCAGGAGTTTAATCTGGACCGCCACTGGCGCAACGCGCGCACCCATACGCTGCACGATCCGGTGCGCTGGAAGTATTACCACGTGGGTAATTATTATCTCAACGGCACGCCGCCGCCGCGCCATGCGTGGAGCTAAGGGCGGCGGAAGCGCGTTGCCGGATGGTCAGCTGCCAGGCGCGGCTGACCCGTGAGACGTTCACGCAAGGTTAACGGCTGTGCTGGCTGAGGACGCACCCGCCCGCGCTGGCGCAGCACCGGCATGACCCAGGCAATGAAATCGTTGAAGCTGCCCGGGCTGATAGCCCAGCCCAGATTAAAGCCGTCCACGCCCGATTCTGCCGCAAACTGATCCAGCCGATCGGCAATGGTTTCGCCGCCGCCCACCAGCAACGGATGCAGACCACCGATACCGATGTAGCGTGCTGCCTCACGCAGCGTCCAGCGTTTTTGATCGTCAATTCGCGTCAGGCTGGCCAGCGCCGAACGGCAGGCGTCGGTTTCGCGAAAGGCCAGCGGCATGTCCGGATCCTCCTGCGACCAGTCGATACCGGTCCACGCCGAGAAGAGCGCCAGCGCAGCCTCTTCACTGATGTATTGCTGATAATCCTCAAGTTTGGCCCGGGCGGCGGCATCATCTTCGGCCGTGATCACCGTGATGGCTGTGACAAAACGCAGCGACGCCGGATCGCGCCCTTCTGCCACGGCCAGCTGACGAATGCGCTGAATATCGCTGGCAATCGCCTGCGCGGTGACGCCACCGAGGAAAATGACTTCTGCGTTACGGGCAGCAAACTGCGCACCGCGTGCCGAAGTGCCAGCCTGAAACAGCACCGGGGTGCGCTGTGGGCTGGGCTCACTGAGATGTGCATCCGGCACCTGATACCAGCGACCATAATGCTGAATAGCGTGCACTTTTTGCGGATCGCTATACAGGCTGTTGGCTTTATCGCGGCTAACCGCATCTTCCTCCCATGAGCCTTCCCACAGCTTCGCGGTCACATCCAGAAACTCCTGTGCGCGATCGTAACGCTCATCATGCGGCAGCTGCCGGGTCAAACCCAGAT
The DNA here is from genome assembly GCF_019890955.1 of Pantoea dispersa. NCBI lineage: Bacteria > Pseudomonadati > Pseudomonadota > Gammaproteobacteria > Enterobacterales > Erwiniaceae > Pantoea > Pantoea dispersa. The sequence continues at coordinate 2,014,255 of NZ_CP082346.1, read as the reverse complement.
TGCGCGCCGCGGAATCAAGCATGGAAGTCACCACGTTCCAGGCGATACGCCCGCGGGTGAGATGATCAAGCGTCGTGAACTTGCGCGCCAGCAAATAAGGATGTTCGTAGGTGGCAGAGACCGTAATACCGAAACCGAGGTGCTGCGTGACGGCTGCCATGGCTGAGACCAGCAGCAGCGGATCGTTCACCGGCATCTGAGCGGCCAGGCGCAACGCCGCGTCCGGCTTGCCCTGCCATACATCCAGTTGTCCCAGCGCATCAGCAATAAACAGCGCATCAAAACCTGCGGTATCAAGCTGCCGCGCGAGGGTCGTCCAGTAATCCAGCTCGGTATAGCGATGCGCCTGATCCTGGGGATGTCGCCACAATCCGGCAGAGAGATGACCAGGGACATTCATCATGAACGCAAACAGCAAAAACGGTGAAGGCATCCGTTACCCTCCTCAGACAGGGCGACGCGCACGCAGCGCACCCACGGCCAGTACCACAAAGATCAGTGCGCCGGTTGCCACCTGCTGCCAGTAAAAGTTCCAGCCGACCAGCAACAGTCCGTTGGCGATGAAACTCAGCAGCACGACCCCCAGCAGCGTACCCGGCACATTCGGGCGGCGCGAAGGCGCGAAGGTCGCGCCAATAAAGCTGGCACCGATGGCATTTAGCAGATAGGCATTGCCCGATAACGGTACCCAGGCTTTGACATTGGCGGCGAGAATTAACCCGACGATACCGGCGACCAGTGCACTGAATATGAATGCCAGCGCGGTGAGACGTTTGACCGCCACGCCAGAATGATGCGCTACGCTGAGCTGTTCACCCATCATGCGCAGTGCGCGACCGCTGGCGCTGCGGTGCAACAGTTGATACAGCACCAGCACCACGCCCAGCAACAGCCAGAGCGGTAGTGGAACGCCAAGTAGCGTGCCGTGACCAATAGCGGTAAAACCCGCCGGCAGCGTCTGGCTTAGCAGATAGACCGGCTGCCCACCGTTGGACGACAGTTGCTGTACGCTCTGACCAATAAACAGCGTGCCAAGCGTGGCGAGAAACGGCTCAACGCCGAGTTGTGTCACCAGAAAAGCGTTGAACACGCCTACCAGCAGTGCCGCCGTCAGCGCACCCAACAGCGCCAGCGGCAGCGCGACCTGATGCAGTACCAGCGTCACCAGCACCAGGCAGGCGACATCAATCGCCGTACCGACGGACAGATCGATCGCGCCGATACGCGTGACCAGCGTCATGGCCAGCGCCACAATCGCCAGCGGTGCGACATTATTCAGCAGCACGCTACGAATGTTGGCGACAGTGGCAAACGCGGGCGCGGCGATGATGAAAAACAGCAGCAGCGCAACAAAGGTCAGCACCATCAGGCTGCGCAACAGCCCCGGCACTTTTTTACCGCTCAGGCTCAGTTCAGACATGAGATGCCCTCCCCGCCTGACGGCGCCGCAGTAGCGCGGTCAGCGCCACAACCAGCAGGATGAGCACACCCTCGACGCCGTTAATCCAGTAACTTGAGACGTTAACCAACTGAAAGCCGTTGGCTATCAGACTCAGAAACAGCGCGCTGATCAGTGCACCGCCCAGGGTCGGCACCAGGCGACGCGAAAACACCACGCCGAGCAGCGCGGCGGCAATCACCATCAGCAGATTGTCGTTAGCGCCCGGCGAACTGCCGCTGAGCAGCGCCACCGAGGCAATGGCTGCCAGTGCAGCGCTGAAGCCGCACAGCACATAACTCAGACTTTGATAGCGCGCCACGCTAATGCCCGCCGCGTTGGCGGCCTGCGGATGGCTACCCACCGCCTGCAGGCGCAGGCCAAACGCGGTGAAACGACTGAGCGCGAGTGCACTCAACGCCAGCAGCAGAAATCCCCAGCCGAGCCAGGAAACGCCCAGTGGTCCGCTGGCTATCAGCAGGTTTTGCAGCGCGCTGCTGGCTGAAATCGACGCGTTTCCGCTCAGTACCATCTCCAGTCCCATGGCGATGTTCATGCTGGTCAGCGTCGCCAGCAGGGGCAAAATACCAAGCCAGACAATCGCCAGGGCATTGAATATCCCCACGGCGATGCCGGTGAGCAGCGTGAGCAGCAGCGCATAAGTGACAGAGTGTTGCTCAGCGATCTGCTCCGCGAATACCGCGGCACACAACCCCATATTAGCGGCAATGGATAAATCAATGCCGCCGCTAATCCCCTGAACACCACCACCGCTTAGCACCAGCGTCAGACCCAGCGCCAGCGTTCCCACCACCGCCGTTTGCTGCAATACGTTACCAAGGTTGATCACGCTGAGGAAAATAGGCGACAGCCAGGCAAATACCGCCAGCACCAGTACAATAATCAGCAGCGCGACGTGCTGCAGCCACGGCTGCCCCTGCGGTTTGCCTGCCGCCGTCACCACCGCCGGTTGGCTCAGTTCACTCATAGGATTTGCTCCGTCAATGCGCCCGTGCCGGAAGCCAGGGACAGAATCTCCTGATGACTGGTGTGCCGGGCGGACAGCGTGGCGACCTGCTCGCCGCGCGCCAGCACAATAATGCGGTCGGCGAGCGTTTGCAGTTCCAGCAGATCGGTAGAAAACAGGATAATCACCGCCCCGGCGGCCGCCAGCTGCTGCAGGGTTTGATAAATGGCGGCCTTGGCGGCAATGTCGACGCCAACCGTGGGCTCATCCAGCAGATAGAGCGTGGCGTGGGTGTTGAGCCATTTCGCCAGCACCGCTTTTTGCTGATTTCCGCCGGACAGCTGACGCAGCGGTGCCAACTGGCCCGGTGTGCGGATCGCCAGCTGGCGGATGTTGTCCGCCACCAGCGCGGTCTCGGCGGTTGCGGAGACGCCGCCCCAGCGCAGCAGGCGCTGCACGGTCGTCAGGGTGATGTTGTCGCGCAGGCTCACATCGAGCGCGATGCCGTTGGCGCGGCGATCTTCCGGCACCAGCGCGATGCCACGTTTCACCGCGGCATGTGGCGAAGCCGGTACGCCGTGCGTCTCACCTACGCGCAGCGTCCCGCTCACGCCACGTTCCAGACCAAACAGTGCGCTGATTAACGCCTTCCCTCCGGAGCCCAGCAGGCCGGTAATGCCAACGATCTCGCCACGTCGTGCGCTGAAACAAACATTGTGAAAGCGACCCGGCGCGCTCAGGGCGTCTACGGTCAGCACCGGCTCGCCGTCAGGTGGCAGACCGCGCGGTGCAATCGCCTGCTGCGTCTCACCGATCATGGCATTAATCAGCGCCTGCGGAGAAAGGGCGTCGCCGGTAAAATGCGCGACGTCTTTACCATCGCGCAGCACCGTAACCCGCTGGCACAGCGCCTGTATTTCATCGAGATAGTGAGAAACGTAGATCAGTGCGATCCCCTGCTGACGCATACGTTCGATAACGCGAAACAGCGCCTGCACCTCGTGGCGCGCCAGCGCGGCGGTCGGTTCATCCAGCACCACCACGCGCGGCGCGCGCTGTAATACGCGACAGATCTGCACCAGTTGCTGTTCCGCCACGCTTAACCCGGCGATCAGCGCATCGGGATCGATCTGCAGATCGAAGTGCTGTTGCAGTAGCTGCCGCGCCTGCTGCCGCATACGCCGGCGATCGATAAACGGTGTGCTGCCAATCCGTGGCTCATTACCGAGCAGCAGCGCTTCCGCCACCGTCAGCGTGCCGGGCAATAGCCGCTCCTGATGAACAATGGCGATGCCCTGCTGTTGTGCCTGAGCCGGACTGGTCAACACCAGTGGCCGGCCTTCCAGCGTCACGCTGCCCTCATCGGCAGCGTGGATGCCGCCCAGCACTTTGATCAGCGTCGATTTTCCGGCTCCGTTATGCCCAATCAGCCCATGCACTTCGCCGGCGTGGACATCAAGCGATACCGCTTGCAGCGCGGGAATGCCGTCAAAGGCTTTACTGATCTGGCGCAGTTGCAGTCGCACTGTCTTATTTATCATCGCTCTGGCCCAGCGTTTGCTGCGCCTGCGCCGCATTCTCTTTGGTGACCAGAATGGCCGGAACATAGGTGGCGGGCGGAAGTGAACGATCGCCGGCAAGGTATTTCGCCACATTTTGTACCGCAGTCTGTCCGATCAGATAGGGTTGCTGCGCCACCACCGCCGCCGCGCTGGATTTCGGATCTTTCACCAGCGAGACCACGTCCGGGCTGCCGTCCACGGCGTAAGTTTTGATTTCACTGCGACCGGCAGCATCAACCGCCTGAGTGGCACCAATCTGCGGTACGTCCCATGCCGCCCAGATAGCCTGTACTGACCCTTGCGGATACTTGTTAAGCAGCTGACTAATCTGCGCATAGGCATCCTGCACGGTATTGGGAATGACGTCGCGCAGTTCGGGCTGAATGATTTTAATTTTCGGATACCATTTCAGCACGGCTTTTAACTGGTCATAGCGCATCGCCACCACCGGCACGCCATAAAAACCATTAAACACCAGAATATTGCCTTCGCCGCGCAGATCATTGACCAGTTTTAATGCCAGCTGCTCGCCAATATAAAAGTTATCGGAGGTCGTGACGTTAATACTGGATGGGCTGGCGGTATCCACGGTAAATAAGGGAATGCCGGCGTCGCGAATTTTTTTCAGCCAGGGTTCCAGCACTGAGGCGGTGCCCAGCGTTTCAATAATGGCATCCGGTTTTTGTGCAATCAGCGTTTGAATTTGCGCGATCTGCTGTGACTCTTTGCGTCCGCCATCCAGGGCGATAGGCGTGCCACCCAGCCGCTTTACTTCATCAATTTGTCCCTGATAGGCTTTCAGATCCCAGTAGTGATCGGTACCGGCCACGGTAATACCGATACGTTTACCGGCCAGTGAGGGAATGGATGCGTCAGCGGCGCGAGCGTGCAGCGACAAGCCGGCGAGCAGCGATGCAGAGGCCAGTAATAGTCCGGCCAGGCGGTGTTTATGCATTGTTTATATCCCTGGAAAAGGTTCAGCTAAATAAGGTGAGTGACGCCTGCTATCCGGCGTATAGCTGAAAATTATCACAGTCACTATTTATCCCTAATGCCATTTTCTCCTTTGGATATGCAGCGGATTTGCATATTGATTGCGTGAAAAAGCATGACCGGGCGCAGATATTCTGACGCCCGGTTATAAATAATAAAAACGTGGCTGGAATGAAGGCGTGCGGCGCTAAAGATACGTGATGGTCGCGGGCGCCGCGGGTGTGATTTTAACGCCCTTTTTTCTTGCGTCCCGGCTGAGTAAAGCGCTTGCGGTTAGCGCCCTGACCCGCTTTGTCACTCTGTTTCGGTGCGCTGACGGCCGGTTTTTTCGCGGCGGGCGTCGCCGCTTTTTTCTTCGCCTGTGCCTGCTGCGTTTTTTGATCTTCTGACGACGAATCCTCAATCAGCTTAAACAGGTCGATCAGTTCATCGTCCGTCAGATCGCGCCACTCACCGAGCGGGATACCTTTCAGGCTCACGTTCATGATGCGCGTGCGCTCCAGTTTCGTCACTTCATAGCCAAAGTGTTTGGCCATGCGGCGAATCTGCCGGTTCAGTCCCTGCACCAGGATAATACGAAATACAAAGGTCGACTCCCGCTTCACTTTGCATTTTTTCGTCACTGTGCCGAGCATCGGTACGCCCGCCGCCATACCGGCAATAAACTCGTCGGTGATCGGCTTATCCACCGTGACCATGTACTCTTTTTCGTGATTGTTACCGGCGCGCAGGATTTTATTCACCAGATCGCCGTGATTGGTGAGGAAAATCAGCCCCTGCGAGTCTTTATCCAGCCGGCCAATCGGGAACACGCGCTTGCTGTGATTGACGAAGTCACCAATGTTGTCACGCTCGCCCTCTTCCATGGTGGTGACAATGCCCACCGGCTTGTTGAGGGCGATTAATACCAGATCGTCTTCATTGCGCGGTTCAATCAGCCGCCCGTTGACTTTGACCTCATCCCCGGCGAACACCTGCGCACCGACGCTGGCGCGTTTGCCGTTAATGAAAACGTTGCCTTGTTCGATGTAACGATCGGCGTCACGGCGCGAGCAGATTCCGCTCTCGCTGATGTATTTATTCAGGCGCGTGGATGAGTTGGGCAGCATGGTTCCTCCGAAAAAAAACGGACTATACAGCATGTGCGCGCGTTGCGTAAGGCTGGGTTAAGCGTCCGGTGGCGGTTGTTCTTGGCGGTGTGATAGGGCGAAAAAGCGGTGCCGGGTGTCATAGCGATTTATGGCACATAAAAATCCATCCTGTCGGTTAAAATAGCCCGCACGCCCCTGAGCAAACTCCGGGTATTGTGAACGCCTCTCCGTTAACCAGGCATGAAAATGTACAACGTAAATCATCTTTTCGTCAGCCGGGAAATGAATGTGAAAAAGCTGCTGGCTTACGGTTTCCGCAAGGATGGGCAGGATTACGGCTACCGCTGTGATGTGATGAATAAACAGTTCACCCTGCAGGTAAACATCACTACTCAGGGTGACATTGCCGCCACCATTATCGATAAAGTCACAGGAGAAGATTACATTCTTCATCGTATTACTTCTGCCACCGGTGCCTTTGTGGGGCAGGTTCGTGAAGAACATGACGCTATCTTGCTGGATATCGCAGAAAAATGTTTTCCGCAAAAGCATTTCAAAACAGCGCAGGCCGATGCGATCGTTCAGCACCTGAAACAGCAGTATCAGACTGAGCTGGAATTCTTATGGCCGCGCTTTCCTGAAAACGCTATCTTTCGCCGCAAAGATAATCAAAAGTGGTTCGGCGCGCTGTTGACGATTCACAGCAGCAAGCTGGGCCGACCGGATGATAGCCTGATTGAAATCGTCAATATTAAAGTCTCGCCGCAGGCCATCGCTTCGCTGGTCGATGGCGAGGTTTATTTCCCGGGCTACCATATGAACAAAAAGCATTGGGTTTCCCTGTGTCTGGATGGATCAGTCCCGACGGCCGAGGTTTTGTTGCGCATTGACAACAGTTTTAACCTGGCCGGCTAGCCATCGGCGCGGCACCGTATACCTCTTCGCGGCTGATTTCGCCGCCCCATCCCCGCAGCCGCAACGTCTCGCCCGTCAGCTCCACCACCGCAAAGGGCACGCGCGACGGGCCATCCAGCATCCCCTGCAGGGTTATAAACACGGTATCCGCGCGGCGATGATAGCCGCCGCGATGATCGTGGCCGGCAAAACAGGCGCGCACGCCATAGCGGCAGAACAGTTCTGCCAGCTGCGCACCGTTGAGCAGACTGTGGCTGTAGCCCGGTGCCAGCGGATAATGCCCGAACACCACCACCTGCTGGCCGCAGGCGCGCCTGTAAATCAGCCAGCAGTGCGGCCGCGCGCTGGCGATCGTCGCCGTTGTGTTGATTGCAGTACAGGCTGATATCGTTGCCGTCGTAGACAATAAAGCGCCAGCCCGGCAGCTGAAAGGCATAGTAACTTTTTGGCAGCGGCAGCGCGTCATCGAGGTGCTGCGCAATGGTCTGGGCGTCGTGATTCCCCAGCACCATGGCATGCGGATGGAGTAGCCGATCGTAGAGCGGCAGCAGCGTGGCATAGCTGGCCCAGTGGCGATCCACCAGATCGCCGAGCGTAACGACAAAATCCAGCGGCTGCTGATTGAGCGCGGTTATCGCCTGCGGCAGCTTATGCAGCGCATGACGATAGTAGAGATTCGCCGGGACATCCGCCTCAACGTCAGCATATTGCGGATCGGCCAGCAGCCCGAAGCGCAGCGTGCCGTCGAGCGGTGCCGCGCGTAAATCCGGTAACTGATACAGCTCAGCGACATCACCCAGCCGCTGGCGTTGCGCTGCGGTTAGCGCATGGGCATATCCCATCTCTGGCTCTCCTTAGCGAATACCGGCACGCATGAATGACTGAATAAACTGCCGCTGGAACAGCAAAAACAGCAGCAGCAACGGCAAGGTGGTCATCAGCGTTGCTGCCCCAATCAGCGCCCACTGCACGCCCTGCTCCGGCGCAGAAAACAGCTGCAGCCCGACGGTTAACGGACGCACCTGAACCGAGTCGGTGATCACCAGCGGCCAGAGAAAATCGTTCCAGTGGAAGCTGATCGATACCAGCGCGAACGCCACATAGATTGGCTTTGCCAGCGGAATGTAGATGTGGCGCAGAATGTAAAACCGGCTGGCCCCCTCAACGGTTGCCGCCTCTTCCAGCACCAGCGGAATGCTTTTGAACGTCTGCCGCAGCAGAAATATGGCGAACGCCGAGGCAAAGTACGGCAGCGCAATGCCGGTCAGGGTATCGCGTAGCCCGAGCGCGCTGATGGTGCGGTAATTATTCAGAATCAGCACATCCGGGCTGATCATCAGCTGCAGCAGAATCAGCGCGAAGAGGAAACCGGAAAATTTCAGGCGGAACCGCACCAGGGCATAAGCGGCCAGCGTGGCCAGCACCAGCTGGACCACCACAATCATCAGCACCAGCAGCGTGGTATTGAGGAAGTAGCGGGCAAACGGTGCCGCGTGCCAGGCATTGATGAAGTTCTCCAGCGTCAGCGGCGTCAGCAGCGAAAAGTGCCCCTGGCCGGCGGCCGGATGAATGGCAATCCACAGCGCCACCAGCATCGGCAGGCTCCACAGCAGCGCGGCCAGCCAAATTAGCAGGTTGAGCGCAAAACCGCCCGGAGAGGATGCAGCTTTCATTGATAATGGGCTCGCTTATCCAGCAGATGAAATTTGATCAACGCAATCGATCCGAGGATCACCAGCAGCACCACCGTCATGGCCGACGCGGCTGGTATGTCCCAGAAACTGAACGCGGTACGATAGATATAAAACAGCAGCAGGCTACTGCTGTTGTTCGGGCCGCCGTTGGTCATGGCAATCACCTGATCGACAATGCGGAAGGCGTTCATCGAGGCGTTGATCAGCACAAACAGCGTGGTAGGCAACAGCAGCGGCCACTGCACGCGGCGGAAAAAGTAACCGCGCGATGCGCCTTCAATCGCGGCGGCTTCGCTGAGGCGCGGATCGATCTGCTGCAGGGCGGCGAGGTAAAAGATCATGAAAAACCCCGCCTCGCGCCATACCGAAACCGCCATCAGGCAGTACAGCGTGGTATCCGGCTCGCCGAGCCAGTTGACCGCCGGTAGCGAAAACCATGCCAGCAGGCTATTCAGGATGCCAAGCTGCGGCGTATAGAAAAACAGCCACAGATTGGCGATGGCGATCATCGGCAGCAGCGACGGAATGAAGAAGGCCGCACGCACCAGTGCGTTGCCGCGCAGCCGACGGTTGACCGCCAGCGCCATCAGCAGCGCCAGCGTCACCGCCAGCGGAATGGTGATCAGCGCATACAGCAGGTTATTCCACAGCGACTGCATAAAAATGTCGTCATCCAGCAGCGCACGATAGTTATCCAGCCCGACAAAATGGGCCGGATGCGAAGCGCGCGCGGCGCTGAACAGGCTCTGCCACAGCGTGGCCAGCGCCGGGTAATGGGTAAACAGCAGCAGAAAGCTGAGCGCGGGCAGCAGCAGCAAATAGCCGCTGAGCTGCAATGACCACCCGCGCGGGCGCAACGTGGCGGCGCTGACGGAGAATGAGCTCATCACGCGGCCATCACTGATAGTTTTTCAGCAGGCGGTCAGCCTGTTTCTGCGCATCAGCCAGCGCCTGGGCCGGGGTTTTGCTCTGCGTCACCGCTGCTTCAATGGCGTGATTGAGCGCGTCCTGAATCTGCACGCTGTTGTAGGTCGAGAGCTCCGGCTGAGCATATTTCAGCTGCTCACGCGCCACCAGTGCCTGAGGCACCTGCTGCACATAGGCTTTCATTGCCGCTGTGTCCCACGCTGCCGGCGAGGTGGCAACATAGCCGGTAGCGATACTCCAGCGCGCGGCCTGTTCCGGTGCGGTGACCCAGCGGATGAAGCGCATCGCCGCCTGCTGCTGCGCCGGTGAAGCGCTTTTGAACACGTACAGGTTGCCGCCACCGGTCGGGCTGCCGCGCTGGGTTTTCTCCGGCAGCATGGCGACGCCAAACGGGAAGGTCGCGTTATCGTGCACGTTGGTCAGGTTACCGGTGGTAGTGACCATCATGGCCGTTTTACCACTGATAAAGTCCTGCGGCGTGGTGCCCCAGGCAATCGCACCCTTCGGCGAGACTTCCTCTTTCTGGCCGAGGTCGGTCAGCCACTGCAGGGTTTCCACGTTGCCCGGCGTGTTGAAATACACGGCGTTGCCCTTGCCGTTATCCAGCCGTCCGCCATTGGTGGCAGCCAGCCCCTGGAAATTCCAGTAGCCGTTCGGCGTGGAAGGGATCTCAATGCCCCACTGGCTGACGCCGCTGGCCTGTTTCAGCGTCAGTTTTTTGCTGAATGCCACCACCTGCTGCCAGGTGGCGGGTGGTGTATTCGGATCGAGACCGGCTTTCTCAAATGCCTGTTTGTTCCAGTACATCACCACGGTTGAGCGCTGAAAAGGCACGCCCCACACTTTGCCCTCAATGCGACGCAGAAAGGCCGGATAGAAGCTGTCGATCCACTGTTTGCCCTCTTCACCCGTGGCTAAATCGCTGGCGGCAACGATGGCACCGGCATCCATCAGCGACCAGGCTTCAATATCGCCCATCACCGCCAGCTGCGGTGCGTTACCGCCGCGAAACGCCGTCAGCGCTTTGGTCACGGTGGTGGCGTAATCGCCGGTGTAGACCGGCTGAATGCTGATCTCAGGGTGCTGTTTTTCAAAATCCGCCACCAGGGCTTCCACGGTGTGGCTGACTTTACCGCCGACCGCAATCGGATAGTACATCTGTAACTTCACCGGCTCAGCAGCAAACACTGACGCGGAGGCACACAGCATAACGACACAAGCCAGAGGCGAGAAACGGATCGCAGACATGATTTTCCCTTGAATAAACGACAACGGTTAAACAGCGTATTTTTTCTCAGCGAGCAACATCGGGTGTTCAGCAGCGACACAGCGCTGGCCGCTGGTGGTGGAAAACAGGTATTGCCGGCTGGTGGACCACTGCAGGCCGACCAGGCTGTCATCCGTGAAGCGCTGCAGGCCGGGCACTTTGACGGTCAGTGATTCCGTGATGCCGGGCAACCGACAGACCAGCAGCGTATCCGCGCCCATGTATTCGTAGCTCACTACCCGCGCACTCAGCGCGGCCTGCTGCGGGGCGACCAGCTGGATATCTTCCGCGCGCAGACCCAGACTCAGCGCCGTTTCGCCGGCATAGCTCAGCAGCGGTGTGCTGAGATGGCTGAGGTAGTGATGCGCGCCTTTGCTGTGCAGTGGCAGGATATTCATTGGCGGTGCGCCAATAAACTGCGCGGCAAAACAGCTCGCCGGCTGGTTGTAGAGCTGGTCTGGCGTGCCGTGCTGCTCAATGCGGCCATCGTTGAGCAGAATGATGTGATCGGCCATGCTCATCGCTTCGGTCTGATCGTGGGTGACGTATAACATGGTCAGCCCGAGCTGCTTTTGCAGCGCGCGGATTTCGCGCCGCATGCTCTGACGCAGTTTGGCATCCAGGTTAGATAATGGCTCATCCATCAGGCACAGCGTATTGTTGGCGATCACCGCCCTGCCCAGCGCCACGCGCTGCTGCTGCCCGCCGGAGAGCTGTGAAGGCAGGCGCGCCAGCAGCGGTTCCAGTTCAAGCAGTGCGCTGACCTGCGCCAGCCGGGCGGCAAACTGTTGCTTATCTTCACCGCGCGCCTTCAGGCCAAACAGCAGATTCTCCCGCACGCTCAGGTGAGGAAACAGTGCGTAAGACTGAAACACCATCGACAGCTTGCGCTGCGCCGGTGGCAGAGGCGTGACGTCAGTGTGATTGAAATAAATGCGGCCGCTGTCGGCCGTTTCCAGCCCGGCGAGGGTGCGCAACAGCGTCGATTTACCGCAGCCTGAAGGCCCCAGCAGTGCGACGAAACTGCCTTGCGCCACGTCGAAGCTGATATCCTGCAGCGCGATTTTATCGCCCCAGGTTTTGGTGATGTGTTGCAGCGAGAGATGGCTCATGCATCCGCAGTCCTGAAATCAGAATGGCGGTAAGCTAGCTGAGGCGGATGAAAGATTTATGGCGCTGACGTGACGGTTGGGTGATGGGCGGCGACCTGGCGCAGAATCCCCCTCACCCGGCACGCCCGCAGGCCGCGCCGGGCAGGCGTTTATGCGTTACTGCGACATGCTCAGAATGGTGCGGATGTTCTGCGCCGTGGTGGCAATGATGTCGATAGCGCCGGTACGCAGCGCGCCGAGGATCGCCATGGCTTTGGTGTTTTCAGCGGCAATGGCAATCACGCAGGGAATTTTACGCAGCTCGTCGATACTCAGGCCAATTACCCGGTCGTTCATCACCGTATCCACGTGCTGGCCCTGGGCATTAAAAAAATCATAGCCGGCCACGTCACCGGTCACGCCCTGATTGACGCTGGCATCAATGATTTCGTGCGGTGTGAACCAGCCGAGCTTTACCATATAGCTGTTTTCGTTCATGTCGCCGATGCCCACCAGTGCCACATCCGCTTTCCGCGCGCGGTCGAGCGTCTCTTTGATGGTGCCGTTTTGCATGAAAGCGTCACGCAGCGCCCGGTTTTCGACGTAAGCCGGGGCGTACAGGGTTTCGCTGATGCCGCCAAACTTTTTGGCCAGCCGGCGGCTGATGTGGTCCGCGTTGATGGCATCCCCCGGACGATGGGTGCCGCCGATGCCGCTGATAAACAGGCAGTTGCGCGTCGGCACCTGACCGGGATAATCGGCGACGGCCGCCACGTTGCGCCCCTGGCCCACGGCGACAATGGCGTTGTCTTTCAGCGACTGCGCGAGATGCGCCGACACCAGCGCCGCCACCTGACGCCGCTGTTCGTCGCTGTCTGGCGAATCGAGGGCAATCAGCGCGCGCTGCAGATGAGGAAAGCGCGTCTGCAACTGCTGTTCCAGCCGCGTACTGAACACCGGATGGTAGCGCACATTGATCTCGACGATGCCCTCTTCACGCGCGCGTTTCAGCAGTCGCCCCACCTTGATACGGGAAATCCCAAACTTACGCGCAATCTCCTCCTGGGTGATTTCGTCCTGATAGTAGGCGACGGCAATTTCCGTCAGCAGCTCGGAGTCCTGAGAAAGCGTGTTTTTTTCCATCCGTTACCTGTCTTGTATCGTCGTGCGGAGTGCTCAGCTGGGAGTTATATCATTGATGCGACTCGCTTCGCCAGCCAGCAACGCCGCGAGTCGCCGCTGCTGTCACGCTTAACGCTGAATGGCGTCAATTTTCAGCATGCGGGCAATAACCTTATCCAGCTCTTGCTGATCGAAGATCTGTTTCCAGTCCGGTTTGATGATCTTCTCGCGGCCATACTCCATGGCGATCATGCAGGCGTCCGAGAACGGGTTGGTGGCGCGGAAAGCCACCGCCAGCGCAATCTGAATATGGCCGTAAAGCATAGCCTTCGCTGCTTCTTCCGGGACGCCGCTGTGTTTCACCGTTTCATCCAGCGCCTCTTTCATGAAGGCACCGACCATGCAGGCGACGGTTTCCACCAGCGTCGGCTCCAGATACGCCAGCTGCGTCACCGTGACCCAGTGCACCTGATCAACCGGGCCGTACATCACGCTGATTACCTTACTCAGCTCTGCCTTCTGTTCAGCGCTGCCGCTTTCCCAGGCTGCCGCGACGTGCTGAACGGCAGCGACGCCTCCAAACGCATCGGCGTGCTCCTCTTTGGTGTAACGGGCAAGAAATACCGACGGATGGCACGGGTGCGCGACCGCGTATTCGATGCCGTCACGTTGGGCGATCAGGTTGGCGTAGGCCGCGGCCGGATCGAGCGTCAGCAGCACCGCACCGCTTTGCATCTGTGGCACCACGCTTTGCGAGACTTTGCCCAGTACGATATCCGGCACGGCGAGGATCACCACGTCACTCAGCGGCACCACCGACGCGGCATCCGACAGCTCGCGTCCCTGTGCAATCACCTGCTGCTGCGCCTGCGGTGAATTCTCGCAGTAAAACACCTGATAAGCGCTGTGCTGCAAATTAGCGGAAATACGCATGCCCATTTTGCCGCCTGCGCCGATCACGGTGATGGTTTTCAATGCCTTGCTCATGTTAACGACTCCTGATCTTGTTTACTGCGTAGGAATTCAACGGCGCGGCGGGTCCATTCGGCTTCCCGCGCGCAGGTCTGCGCGGCATCGTCCTGCCACGGTAACCAGTGTTCGATGATTTGGTTGATGTCGCGATCGACCGGCCGCACGCTGGCGATCAGCCGGTCATAATCCAGCTTCCCTTCGCCCATCGGACAGCCGGCCAGGGTAAAACCGACCCAGCCGGCACGGCGGGTAAAGGCGAAATCTTTGATGTGCAGATTGCCGACGCGCGCAGCGGTATTGGCGATCACCTGCTCCTGCAGTTCCAGTCCGGCGACGCAGTTGGCCGGATCGAGACAGACGCACAGCCACGGCGAGAGAAAGCGGTTGATCACCGACATCATCGCCGCGCTGCTGACCTGCTCGTAGGTTTCCAGGCACAGCCGCACCTGCTGGCGGGCAAAATCCGGCAGCACGGCAGCAATCAGATTGGCCGCTTCATCCAGCGATGGCCGGTGATCGGCGGTGTTGAACATGGAGCGCACCACGCGCGCGTCGAGAATGGCGGCGATGTGCAGATAGCGGCGCAGGTGCGCGCTGCCGAGACCGCGCGTCCCCAGCTCCAGCGTGATGCCAAGCGCATCCGCCTGCTGACGCAGCGCCAGTAGCTGTTCATCTGACCACTGCTCAATTGCCGGGTAGTCGCAAATCTGAAATACCGACACGTCGAGATCGGCGGTGTGCTGCAGCATCTGCGCCAGCGTGAACGGCTGTGGCACCCGGGGCGACATACGCCAGAAAAACGCGTAGGTGCTGAGTCCGATGCGGCTCATGACGGCAGCTCCTCAGCCAGCTCACTGGCTTCCTGCACGATTTGCGCCAGCGCCTGTGGATCGTGGGCAAAGCGGCCGAGGAACAGGCCGTTGACGTCGCCGCCGAGGCGCTGAATCAGGCCCGGCCCGGCGCTGCCGCCGTAAATCACCCGCAGCGTGATGCCGTCTGGCGTCGTCAGCTGCTGTAGCCCGCTGCACACCGCGCGGATGTAGCTGTCCGGCGCCGGCTGCGGTGCGCCTATGGCCCACTGCGGTTCGTAAGCAAACAACACCTCACCGCTGAGCGCGTGTTGCGCGGCCTCCGCCAGCGCCTCCTGCAGCTGCTGCTGACACAGCGCAATCGCCTGCTCGGGCGTGCCCTGCTGCGGTTCACCGATGCACAGCACCGGGGTCAGGCGATAACGCAGCGCCATCGCCACTTTGGCGGCAATCTGCGTTTTATCTTCATGAAAATGGCGACGGCGTTCGGCGTGGCCAATCTCCGCCAGTGAGCACCCCAGCTCCTGCAGCATGCTGGCGCTGACCTCACCGGTCCAGGCGCCGTTTTCCGCCTGACACACGTCCTGCGCGCCGACGCGCACCGGCGTGCCGGCAAAGATCTCCGTCACCGCCGGGATGGCCGGATAAGCGGGCAGCACAAACAGCCCGACATCACCGCGCTGCACTGCCGGATGCTGCGCCAGCGTCGCAACCTCGCGACACCACGCCAGCGTTTGCTGATAGCCGAAATACATTTTCAGGCTGACGCCAAGCCAGATTTTAGGCTGAGCCATAATTACGCTCCCTGTTCAGATGCACTGTGTTCTTTTAACAGATTGCCAACGGTGTTGACGATCATCGCCAGTGAAACCGCACCGGCGTCCGGCGTGCCAACGCTTTTCTCGGCCAGCGGCCGCGCACGCCCCACTTTCGGTACCAGCTGCGCGGTGGCCTGCGCGGCCTGCTCCGCCACCGCTGCCGCACGTAACCAGGCTTCGGTGAGTGATGCGCCCTGCGCGACCGCAGCGCTCAGCGTGTCGCTAAACGGAACCAGCACGTCAACCATGGTTTTATCACCGACGCGCGCTTTGCCGAAGTGCATAATGCCCTCTTTGGCATCCCGGACGCCGGCAGCGACGCGTGGTGCATCCGCTGCCGCGCTGTCGCCCAGCGCGGTGCCGAGCGCGGTCAGTGCCACGCCCCACAGGGCTCCGGACGTGCCGCCCGCTTTATCCGCCCAGGCATCGGCGGCGCGACACAGCAGACTGCCAGCGCCGGCGCCACGCGCGGCCACCTCACGCGCCTTTTCCACTGCGCCGAGTACGCCGCGCTCCATACCAATGCCGTGATCGCCGTCGCCCGCTACCGCATCAATGTCGCCCAGCTGGCCGGCATGACGCTGAATCATCACCGCCACTGCTTCCAGCAGTTCAAGAACGCGCCGGGCGCTGTGTTGTGATGCGGTGCTGGCCTGAGGTAACGTCTCTTCACGGATCTCTTCGCACTCGGCGGCGCTGAGCGGTTCGGCAATCAGGACGCTGCCTTTGCGGTAGGCTGGCGTATTGGCCGGCGCGCGCCACAGCGTTTCCAGCTCATCATCGAGCCACATCAGCGTCAGCGAGACGCCCGCCATGTTAAAACTGGTAACGAATTCGCCGACATCCGGCTCCACCACCTGCAACTGTGCCGCCGACAGCAGCTGGGCGATGCGGCGATACACCACAAACAGCTCTTCATACTTGACTGAACCGAGACCATTGAGGATTACCGCCACGCGCTGTCCCGCCACCTGCGCCACATCCGCTGGCCGCTCACTCAGCAGCCGGTCGACAAAGATTTCTGCCAGCTCGTCGGCGCGCGGCACCGCTGTTTCGCTGATGCCCGGCTCACCGTGGATGCCCAGCCC
Organism: Pantoea dispersa; assembly: GCF_019890955.1. Lineage (NCBI taxonomy): Bacteria > Pseudomonadati > Pseudomonadota > Gammaproteobacteria > Enterobacterales > Erwiniaceae > Pantoea > Pantoea dispersa. The sequence continues at coordinate 1,997,501 of NZ_CP082346.1, read as the reverse complement.
GAGCGCCATGCGCCCTTTCTCTACCTCAAACAGCGGATGCGAAGCGCCCGGCAGCGTACAGCCGGAAAATGCCACGCCAAAGGTGCGGGTGCGATCGTTGGCGTGCTGCGCTTTTTTCAGCACCGTAGCCAGATCGTCACCCGCTTCTGCCGCGGCCGCCGCCACTTTAAACACACACAGATCGCCAGCGACGCCGCGTCGCTTCAGACGCTCATCGTGGCTGGCGCTGGACACATCATCCGTTACCGCCAGCACCTCACAGGCAATACCTTCAGCGCGCAGCCGCTCGCACGCCTGACCAAAATGCAGCACGTCACCGGCATAGTTTCCAAACAGCAACAGCACACCCGCGCCGTTATGCGCCGCGCGCGCGACGTTATAGATTTGCTGCGCCGACGGCGAAGCGAACAGGTTGCCCATTGCCGCCCCGTGCGCCAGGCCCTGGCCGACCAATCCGGCAAAGGCGGGATAGTGACCGGAACCGCCACCGACAATCACCGCCACGGTATCCGGCTGGCTGCGCGTGCTGCGCACCACGCCACCGCTCACCTGGCGTACTTTATCGGCGTTGGCGGCCACAAAGCCTTCGATCAGTTCCGCGGCAAACGCGGATGGCTGGTTAAACAGGTACGTCATGTTATTGCTCCTGTACAAATGAGGCTGGCAGAGGCTGCGCGCGACGGCGATTGAGGAACAGCATCAATACAGCGGAGAGCAGCATAAAACCGCCGACCACGAACATCGGTAACACATAACTGTGAGTGGCATCATGCAGTGCGCCGGTGATGTAACCGGCGGAAAAACCCGCCACGTTGCCCAGGGTGTTAATCAGCGCAATCGCCGCCGCGGCCGATGCGCCGGTCAGGAACTGCGTTGGCAGCGTCCAGAAATTGGGCAACGCGGCGAAGATGGCGCTGGCCGTTACGGCGATCACCATGATGGTGGTAAACGGTGAATCCATGTAGAGCGCCAGCGGTACGCTGACGCCGCCCGCGACCGCAGGAATCGCGATGTGCCAGGTTTTACAGCCACGCCGCGCGGCATCCCGCGACCAGAAAAACATCACGACGGCGGCGATCAGGTACGGCACGCCGGTGATCAGCCCTTTCTGCATCACGTTGAAGGTGGTGCCAAACTGCTGCTGGAAGCCGGCGATAATGGTCGGCAGGAAGAACGCCAGCGCGTACAGGCCGTAAATAAAGCCGAAGTAGATCAGGCACAGCATCCACACGCGGCTGTTGCCCATCACCGAACGCACGCTGTACGGGTGCTGGCCCTGCTTGTGCTGATGTTCCGCTTCCAGTTCGGCTATCAGCCAGTTTTTCTCGTCGTCATTCAGCCACTTCGCCTGACGCGGCGAGTCCACCAGCCAGAACAGCGCCACAATCCCGATGAGGATTGCTGGCAGCGATACGCCCATAAACATTACGCGCCAGCCCTCCAGGCCAAACAGGCCGTGCTGCTCAATCAGCGAGGCAGCCAGCGGTGCGCCAAATACCACCGTCAGCGGTTGTGCCAGGTAGAACAGCGAGAGAATTTTGCTGCGGTGGCGCGCCGGCACCCACAGGCTGAGATAAAGGATGGCGCCCGGGAAGAAACCGGCCTCGGCAATCCCCAGCAGCAGGCGCAGCGTATACAGCCCTTCGACACTGCTGACCCAGGTAAACAGCAGCGAGACGATGCCCCAGCTGATCATGATGCGCGCCAGCCAGCGCCGCGCGCCGAACTTATGCAGCGCCAGGTTGCTGGGCACTTCCAGCAGGATGTAACCAATAAAGAAGATGCCGGAGGCGAGACCAAACTGCAGCGCACTGAGGCCGAGGTCCTGCGTCATGCCGTTTGGGCCGGCAAAGGAAATGGCGGTGCGATCGAGGAAGTTGATAAAGAACATCAGCGCCACAAACGGTACCAGGCGCCAGGAGATTTTGCGGATTGCGGTCTGCTCAACCGCGCTGACAGCAGAGTGATTCATAACGCACCTCCGAAACGTGCGCAGTGAGACGGTGTTGGCCAGGCGCAAAACCGGCGCTGGCGACAGACAAAATGCGAGGTAAGAAGCAAATGACACATGTTCGAGTCCTCAATGGGTCTTCTTGTACATGGATAGGGTCATGCGAACAAATGAACACTACACGTATATTTGCTCAATCCTCAAGCGCAGTTGGCGAAAGTGTGACAATGCGCATGAGATTTGATTTCAGCGACATTTTCAGGATTTTTCGCAGCAGAGCGGCATTGCGCGACCATGGCGGCAGAGTTGGCACGAGATTTTGCGTGGTCGATCGCTAAATCATATGAACATGTATTGAACATATGTTTGATTTTGTGGCAGGCTATCAGTGAACATCTAATCACCTGACGAACATATGTGCAGGTGTCAGACCCTGTATCACTGGAGAGACGTGATGAAAACTATCGCTATTGGTGCCGATGATGCGGCTATCGATTTGAAAAACATCATTAAAAAGCTGCTGGAAGAGCAGGATTATCAGGTAACTGATTACAGTAACGACGCGCACAATGACCGCCCGATGTATCCGGACGTGGCGTTTGCGCTGGCGACGGCGGTGCAGCAAAAGCAGTTTGAGCGCGGCATTTTGCTGTGTGGCACCGGCATTGGCGTCGCGATTGTTGCCAATAAAGTGGAAGGCGTGCGCGCCGCGCAGTGTCATGACACCTTCTCCGCCGAGCGCGCGCGCAAAAGTAACAATGCGCAGATCATGACCATGGGCTCACGCGTAATCGGACCGGAGCTGGCGAAAAACATCGTTAACGCCTGGCTGGCATCCGAGTTTGAAGGGGGCGGTTCGACCGCCAAAGTGGAGAAGATCGGTTACTACGAACAGGTTTCACACGCGAAATAATGGGTATCGGGCGCTGAGTTACAAAGCCGGCAGCGCCTGAGTGGGTGATATCGCCAGCGGCACGCTGACACGACTGGCCACTTTCGTGCGTGCCAGCCGTGTCATACCCGGTGTTTTAACTGCCGCTTAGCGTACCGCTCAGCACCGCAGGCGCATCCTGCTGCACCAGAAAGGCGACTAGCAAGGCGTCGCGTTCACCATGGATAGCCGGCAAGGCAGCGCTATCGCTCACCGCATCGCCCTTTTGCAGCCGCACATTTCCGGTGCGTGCAATGCCCTCCAGCACCGTGACCCAGCTGGCATAACCCGGCAAATGCGGCACCTCGATCTGTGCGCCACGATCCAGCCTGACGTCATAGATGTAAACGGCCTGACGCAGCGTCAGCGGCGCCTCACTGTGCTGCGGACCGGCCAGCAGCGTCCACTGGTTAAGTGCCGCCCCTTCTGCCCGGTACACGCTCTGCACCTGCCCTTCACCGCCACCGGATGCCGGGCGGATGTACGCCTGCAGCATTTCGCTTTCAATCAGCGGTGCTGACTCTTCATGACGTACCCCACTGCCCGCGTTCACCAGCAGTGCGCGTTTGCCGTTGAGGGCGAGAGTCTCTCCCTCCTCGCGCCGGTACTGCACCGAGCCGCGCCAGACATAGCTGAAAATTTCATCATCCTGATGACGGCGCATCGGTACCACCGCGCCGGGCTTCAGCGTCATCTGGTCGACAATCGCCAGCGCGCCCAGTTGTTCTCCCGGCCGCTGCCGGCGAATGGTAAAGGGACCGTATTCAAACAGCTGGTCACGCTGCGCTTTAATCACGTTCATCAGTGGCTTCCTCAAAAATCAGGTTCTGATGACCATCATAAAGGCTGCAAAATTGCGTAACAGTAGGGCTTTTTGTTGGCTTAAATCAGTGGTTTTGAATGACCTTCGTCCGCGCCTTTAGTCCGCTGCAGTACGAAGCTGAGCGCCAGGTGCGGGCTGGTGAGTGGCCGCTGTGGCACAGGAAAACGCGACGCGGCGCCGGCCATTGACACCTGCGCTAACGTCACCTGAACCGCGCCCTGCTGCTGTCCCTGAGCGACGGCATCGGCGATCAGCGTGTAATAGTCGTCCAGCCGGCCAGCTTTGAATGCGGCCCAGGCATCAGGGATAAGCCTGACTTGCGGACGCTGGTCGGGTGTCAGACTCTCAGGGCAAAACAGCTGGCGCGTACTGTGCAGCGTAGACTCCGCGGCACACAGCACCAGCGCAGGTGCGCCACGGCGATGCACTTCGTCCGCCAGCATACGGTCAGTGCGATAAACCGCACAGCGCTGTTGTGCATCGCGCAGGCTGTCCGCGGCGGCACCTAAGGTAGAGCAGGTAATCAGTATCGCGTCGAACCACGGCGTCAGGCTGAGTAACAGCTGCTCCAGACGCTGCTGCTGGGCCGGCGTCATGCCACCGCTGAGCTCTGCTTCTGCCAGCAGATGTGGCATCACCAGATGGCTGATTTGCTGAGGCGGAATGCCGAGCGACTGCGCGGCGTCATCAAAAATAGCAATATTACTGGCGGCGGTATGCAGGCAGGCAATGGTCACAACAATTCCTTATCGCTTCAGGTTCAGTACGTTGCACTATAGCCGCAATCGGTGACGGAATGCAGCTTTACCGCTGGCTGGCAGGCTTCGCCGGATGCGGTGCGAGGCCGTTTCAACGCCTCGCACCGTGCAACCTTCCTTCAGCCGGTTAGCGCGAAGTGTAGTCTCAGAACCACACTTCTGCCTGTACGCCAAAGTTCCAGCTACCGCCAGCGGTAAAGCCCGCGCTGCCGAAATCATCGTTCAGCGCATAGTTGTCCAGCGCTTTAGACCAGTTCATCCAGGTCGCGAACAGGCGAATCTCCGGCCGCACCAGCATGTCGTTGATGTTGCCGACTTTAAACGTTGGCGCAAAGGTCAGCTTATACACATCGCCCTTTACCGCGTTGTACGTCGCGATGCTGCCGCCATCCTGATAGCTGCGGCCATTGGGTTTGAGGTCCATATACAGCCACGACGCTTCATACTGCAGCGCAAAGTTTTCCGTAATCGCCTGGGAGGCGCGCAGGTTGATGGTTGCCCAGTCATAGCGATCGCCTTTGCGGTAGCGATCCTCGCTGTGCTGCGCCAGCAGCGATGGGGCCACTGACCAGCGATCGCTCAGTGGCATCACGCCAAAAGTGGCCAGTCGCAGCGCGCTGGCGTTGCGCGTTAAGTCGCCGTCGCCACCGATCTGCCGGGTTTCTGCGCCCAGGCCTTTCCCCCACTGAATGGCGTGAGTGCTGCTGCCCGGTGCCAGTCCGTAGAAGCGGTTTTTATCGTGCCAGGCCAGCATGGTAAACACGCCGTGCTTTGCCGTATCGTCACTGCGCAGCGCATAGCTGCCGGTGGTCGATGCGCGCCCTTTCAGCTCGTCGTTGCCGTTTGCGCTCATGCCGGTCAGCATCCACTGCCAGTTACCGTAAAACTGGTTCGAGGTCAGCAACAGGTTTTGCACGTTGTTATCGTCGTAGCGGCTGCTGCCCAGGTCGCCAAAACTGCGGCCATAAATGGAGAAATCGCTGCGCCATTGCTCGTTCCATTGCAGGTTGCTGATGCCGCCGCCGGTGCCGCCAAGAAAGACGATATCGGTATCGGTGAAGTGCAGATCAAAATTGTCGCCGTCAAAGCGTTTACCTGCCCACAGCGAGGCATGCCGGGCAGCACCGCTGAAGCTGGGGAAATCCCCCATTTCGACATACACCTGGCGGATATTCAGATTATTGTCTTTATTCTGCACCCACGGGTCCGGACTGGATGAGCCATCTGCCAGCAGCGCTTTGAAATTGGCCCACGAACCATTACTGAACCGGGTTTGATTATGAAAGCCCAGCTCGATGTAGTGATCTTTTTCATTACCTAACCGGCCAATATGCGCATCACCGCCGATCGAACTGGCAGGCGAAATAGCAGGTCCGGCACGTCCGCCGCGCCCTTTATCATTAATCAGCAGGCCGGAACGGGCGTAGCCGGAGAAACGAAACGTGTTGGTTGTTCCGGCACTCGCCTCTTTTTGCTGCTGCTCATCGCGCGCGATTTTCTCTTCCAGCTGGGCCAGACGCTGCTCCAGCGTTAATGACTGTGCCGCTGCACTGCCACCCACCATCATCCCCGCGATAGCCAGCGCCAGGCGCGCGGTTTTAGCCTTATGCATCACCATATTTATCTCTCTTATTATGTCCATTCATTAATTACAACGGGATTGCCTTTGACGCAGCGAGAGCATAAATAAGCGGATTGCGGTTCTTTTTGATCAATATCATCAAATTAAAAAGTTATATTTTACATGAAGTTATAAAGTGATTGATTAATTCGAGGTCTGTTTTTACTTAAATGGAAAAATCCTTTGCGACCTGTCTTAAAAGACGGGTGAATTAATTTTTCTTTTCCGATCCCATTCGCAGAATGGCGCTTTTTCCGGCACGGAAAATCTGCTTAGCCAGCAGCAGAAATAAAAACAAATTTGCGAGCTGTGCCGCATCGCTTAATGCGGCAACCAGATGAGACGGCGCAATTATTCGGGCAAGCCTGCGCCTCGCTGCTACGCTTAGTGGTTGGATTATCCTTACAAAAGCTGGAGATATTATGAGCAATGACGATCGCAAGCCGACCACCACGGATGCTGGCATTCCGGTAGCCAGCGACGAACATTCTTTGTCCGTCGGTCCTGACGGCCCGCTGATGCTGCACGATCACTACCTGATTGAGCAGATGGCTAACTTCAACCGCGAACGTATTCCAGAGCGTCAGCCGCACGCCAAAGGCAGCGGTGCATTTGGCTATTTTCAGGTGACAGAAGATGTCAGCCGCTACACCAAAGCGGCGGTATTTCAGCCCGGCACCAAAACCGATGTGGTGATGCGCTTCTCCACCGTGGCCGGCGAGCGTGGCAGCCCGGACACCTGGCGCGATCCGCGCGGCTTCGCGATCAAGTTTTACACCAGCGAAGGCAACTACGACATGGTGGGCAATAACACGCCGGTGTTCTTTATTCGTGACCCGATGAAGTTCCAGCACTTTATCCGCTCGCAGAAGCGCCGTGCCGACAACAATCTGCGCGATAACGATATGCAGTGGGATTTCTGGACGCTGTCGCCAGAGTCGGCGCACCAGGTGACCTGGCTGATGGGTGACCGTGGCATTCCGAAAAGCTGGCGCCACATGAACGGTTACTCCAGCCATACCTATATGTGGGTTAACGCCGCCGGGGAAAAATTCTGGGTTAAATACCACTTCAAAACCGATCAGGGTGTGGAGTTCCTGACGCAGGATAACGCCGATCTGCTGGCCGGCCAGGACGGTGATTACCACACGCGCGATCTGTTCACCGCCATCAAAAATGGTGATTTCCCCAGCTGGACGCTGTACATGCAGATCATGCCGTTCGCCGAGGCGGAAACCTACCGCTTCAACCCGTTTGATCTGACCAAGGTCTGGCCACACAGCGATTATCCGCTGATTAAAGTCGGCAAACTGATGCTGAACCGCAACCCGACCGACAACCATGCGCAGATTGAACAGGCGGCGTTTGAACCAAACAACCTGGTGCCCGGCATCGGCCTGAGTCCGGATAAGATGCTGATTGGCCGGGTGTTTGCCTATGCCGATGCCCACCGCGCCCGTCTTGGCGTTAACTACAAGCAGATTCCGGTCAACGCCCCGCAGGCACCGGTGCACAGCTACAGCAAGGATGGCGCGATGCGCATCAATCCGGTCAGCGATCCGGTTTACGCGCCGAATTCGAAAGGCGGTCCGGCGGCGGACGGCGAGCGCTACCCGACGGATTCCACCTGGGAAGCGCACGGCAACATGGTGCGCGCGCCCTACACGCTGCGTCAGGATGATGATGACTTTGGCCAGGCCAATACGCTGGTCAATAAAGTGCTGGATGAGGCGGCACGTGATCGCCTGGTAAATAACGTCAGCGGTCATCTGCTCAACGGCGTGGAGGAGCCAGTGCTGTCGCGCGCGTTTGAGTACTGGCGCAACATCGACCAGACGATTGGCGATCGCATTGCCCAGCGGGTACAAACCGAGCGCGCCAGGCGTTAATGCGCTGATATCAGAGCAATAAAAAAGGCGCCCGCGGGCGCCTTTATTGCATCGACAGGATTATTTCAGACGGAACGCCACCACGCTGTCGCCAGCTTTGGTGCCGAGCGAACCGTGACCGCCTGCGGCAATCACCACGTACTGCTTACCGTCGCTGCCCATGTAAGTGGATGGTGTCGCCTGTGCGCCGGCGCTAAGCTCCTGCTGCCACAGCAGTTCGCCGGTGGTGCTGTCATAGGCGCGAATGAAGTTATCTGCGGTCGCACCGTGGAACACCAGATCGCCGGCCGTCAGCAGTGGCCCGCCGTGCGCCACCATGCCCATCGGGAAGCCAATCGGGAAGCGGCCCGGCAGGAAGCTGGTTTTCAGGTTTTTCGTGGTGCCAACGCGACGCAGCCATTCGGTTTTGCCGGTTTTCAAATCCACGCCGACCATGCGGCCCCACGGCGGTGCAATGCACGGAATGCCGAGACCGGAGGCCAGCTGCTGGATGTGGATGGCGTAATCACCGTGGAAGTTTTCGTTCCAGTAAGGCTGGCCATCTTTGGTGAACAGGCGCTCCGTCGCCGTGGCGGGCGTACGCTTGATCAGGTTGTATTTGTAGGCGAGGCGCACCGGTGCGGCAATCAGCATCTGACGCTGCGGATCAACCGCCACCGATCCCCAGTTAAACACCCCGATATTGCCCGGGAACACCAGCGAGCCGCCTTCTGTGGCTGGCGTCCACGGATTGCCGTCATAGCGCAGGCTACGGAAATCCATACGGCAGGCCATTTGATCAAAGGGCGTGATGCCCCACATTGACTTCTCAGTCAGCGGCTGCGGAATAAAGTTCAGGCTGGATACCGGCTGGGTGGCGGCGAATTTCTCGCCCGGCACGCCGCCTTCCGTCGAAACCTTCACGTCGTTTACCGGATAAACCGGCTGGCCGGTCAGGCGATTGAGCACAAACAGGTTGCCGGTTTTGGTCGGCAGGATCACCACCGGCTGTTTCTGGCCCTGATAATTGATATCGACCAGCGACGGCTGTGACGGGTTATCGCGGTCCCACAGATCGTGATGGGAGCTCTGATAGCGCCATTTGAACGCCCCGGTCTGCAGATCGAGCGCCACTAACGCATCACGGAATTTTTCAGTGTTGCTATTGGCATCACGCTCGATGCCCAGTTCATCCGGCGAGGCGTTGCCAAACGGCACGTACACCAGGCCGTTTTTCAGGTCGGCGCTCAGCGTACCCCAGGCCACCGGCGTATCCTGCGGATAGGTCTGGCCAGCCGCTATCGGCGCGGTATTCTGCGGATTAGCCGGATCAAAGTTCCACACCAGACGACCACTCTGCACATCATAGGCGCGAATCACGCCAGAGGGGTTACCGCTGTTGAAGCCGTTATCCATAACCGAGCCGCCGACAATCACCAGATTGCCCGCGACCAGCGGCGCGGCGGTCTGCATCAGCGCGTGTGGACGAACATCACCCATATTGGCATGCAGATCCACCACACCGTTGTTGCCGAAGTCGGCGCATGGTTTGCCGCTGTCGGCATCCAGCGCAATCAGCCGGGCATCAGTGGTGGCGTTAAAGATGCGCTTGCGGCACATCGCCGGCGTCGCCGCCGTGTCCTGAGCGGCAACCGGTGCGCCCGCGTAATAGCTGACGCCACGGCAGGTCTGATGCTGCTGCAGATAAGAACGATCTTTCGCCGGCGTGTATTTCCACTTCACCGCACCACTCTGCGGATCGAGCGCGTGGACCTCATTGTGCGGCGTACAGAAATAGAGCATGCCGTTGGCTTTCAGCGGCGTGGCTTCGAAGGTGTATTCGGTGGCGTCGTTATCCTGACGCAGATCGCCGGTGTGATAGGTCCAGGCCACTTCGAGATTGCGCACGTTCTCTTTGGTGATCTGATTCAGGGCGGAGAAACGCAGGCCGTCGGCGGTGCCGCCGTAGGCGGTCCAGTCAGCGTTCGCGCCCTGCTCGCTGTTTTGTTCACGCGCATTGGTGATGGTGCCGGCCTGCGGCAGCGGATCGTAAAAGCACAATCCAATCACCAGTACAATCATGATGGCCACCGTGCTGCCGAGCAGGCCGTGGAAGCGACGCTGTCCCTGATACAGCGGTTTGACCACCCACGGCATCGCCAGCCACAGGCCGATCACGCCAAACAGATCGCCGCGCGGGATCCACTGCCACTTGTCGAAGCCGACTTCCCAGATCATCCATGCCAGCGTGATCCACATCAGCACCGCATACAGGCTCAGCGCGCTGCGCTGATTGCGGAACAGTAAAATGGCGGTGATCAGTAATCCCACCGCCATCAATGCGTAAAATGCGCTGCCGCCCATCATCAGCAGCTTGCCGCCCATATAGAGCAGCGCAACACCCAGAATCGCCAGCACGAGACTGGTCAGTTTGTTTATCATGCGAATCCCTCAACGCTCATCATTATTAACCACCCCAAACTAAAGACACATAAACTCAACAAAATCTTAACTTACGTAACCGTCAGTTAAAAATCTGCCTGGCGGCGTGTCGTTAGTGCCGCTTATCAATGTAGCTCTGCTCCTTCATGCTGCGCCCCGCTTCGCTCGTAGTGTGAGTGAAATCACGTTTCAATTTTGTTGGAGGAAATTAATCAATCATCAGGAAAATCCGCATTTTTTGATAACGCAGCGTGCGATATGACTAAGGGCGCGACAGGCGTGCTGCCGGGCAGCCTGCAATTTGTCGGCGCATGTATTTCTGGTGAAATTATTTAATTGATTAGTGGCGTACAAATGCGATTTGTCCTGGTCATGTCAGAACCTGATGCTAAAAAAGCAGGCAACGCTGCGCTTTGCCCTAAAAATAGCGTCTTTCCGGCACGGTGACATTGATAAATGAAATAGCGTATTTATTATTTTGAGAGTTTCCTTAGCCTGTCTGCCAAATTAATCGGTGATATACATTATCTGACTGCTCTGCGGCAAAGCCGCTTATAAAAAGAAGGTTATTATGATCAGCGCAGACGCTTTTTATCGCAAATTACGTTTTCCATTTAAACTCACACATGCTGCCATTAAATTTCCCGTGGCCAATGCGCACGCCCGGCAATATCAGGTCTTGTCAGCAGAACAGACCATCGATCTGCTGCTCAGCGATGACCGGCTCTCAGTGTGCCGCTATGGGGATGGGGAACTGGAAATGACGCTATTTAAGAATATAGGCTTTCAGTCTTTTGATGAACGCCTCTCCATTCGCCTGAAAGAGATCATGCGCCGTGGCACGCAGAGCGATAATCGCTATCTGCTGTGTATGCCCGATGCCTTTCGCGGTACCGGGAATATGCGTTTTGGCTCAGCGCTTTTCTGGTTTTTTCATAAAGCGTTTTTCTTTCGCCACTATGAGCATTTATTAAAGAAAGGCTATCGCTATGGTAATACGTCGGTAACGCGCCCTTATCATGATTATAAAGATAAACAGCCGGCAGCGCGTATTTTTGCCAAATTTAAACAGCTGTTTCACGATAAAAAAATTCTGATTGTTGAGGGTAGCGGCACGCGCCTTGGTCTCGGTAACGATCTGCTGGATGGCGCACGGCAGATCCGGCGCATTACCACCCTCAACCGTAACGCGTTTTCGGTTTATAACGAGCTATACAGTAATGTGCTGGCGCACGCGCGCGATTTCGACATGGTATTGATCTCCCTTGGACCGACGGCAACCGTGCTGGCTTACGACCTCAGTCAGCACGGCATTCGCTGCATTGATACCGGCCATATCGATATTGAGTATGAGTGGATGCGCAGCGCGGCACGCACTAAGGTGCAGGTCGCGGGGAAAAATGTGAATGAGGTCGGTTTATTACAGAGTGACGAACAGCAGGAAGCGGATGCGCATTACCGCAGCCAGATTCTGCTGCACGTCGGTTTAGGTCAGGAGCCACTGCGCAGTGCCGCGGTGGTCACGCAGCCGATAGTGTGATGCAGCGCACCGTAACCGATCGTGCCGGCGATCGGTTTGGTGCAGTACGCTCAGATAGCGGGTATTTATTAGCCAGCGCGATGGTTCTGACTGCGACGGCGCGGGCACTATGGCATGGCGGACACTAATTAGTTAGCAGCCTTAGCAATCTGGCATTACCTTTGCTTAATGATTCCTGTGTTCATTTTCAGGAGTCGCATGATGAAAGCGTCCTCAACCCGCTACACCATTTTCTCGCTGCTGTTTCTCATCGCACTGATTAACTACATCGACCGCGGTGCGCTGTCGTTCGCCGCCAACGCCATCTCGCAGGAATTTCACTTCAGTAAAGTGCAGCTCGGTGCCGTGCTGGGCTACTTTGGCTTTGGCTATCTGTTCGGGTCGCTGTGCGGCGGCTTCCTTGCCGACCGGCTGGGCACCAAAAAGGTCTGGCTGATGGCCGGCATTCTGTGGTCGCTGCTGGAGATCGCCACTGCCTGGGCCGGAGAGCTGGGCATGGCGCTGTTTGGCGGCTCGGCGATCATGGGGTTTGCTGCACTGCGCGTGCTGTTTGGCTTCAGCGAAGGGCCGGCCTACGCGTTGATGAACAAAACCATCGCCCACTGGGCACCGGATAACGAACGCGGTTTCGCGCTGGGAATTGGCCTGCTGAGCACCCAGGTGGGCTCGCTGCTGACCGCACCGATTGCCGTCGGACTGCTGCTGCTCACCAACGACTGGCGCATGATGTTTATGCTGCTCGGCGCGTTTTCACTGCTGGCGATGCTGCTGTTTGCCCGCCACTTTACTGATACGCCACAGCAGCATCCGCGTGCCAATGCCGTCGAGCGTCAGCTGATCATTGCCGGGCAACGCCAGCAGCCGCAGGACGAAGGCGCGCTGCCGTGGTGGCGCTTCTTCACCAGCCGCACGCTGGTGTGCAACGCGCTGGGCTATTTCAGTTTCCTCTACATCACCTTTACCCTGGTGACCTGGCTGCCGAAATATCTGCAGGATAATTTCCACTATGACCTGCACTCGCTGTGGTATGTGGCGATGATCCCGTGGAGCGGTGCCTGCCTGACGGTGCTGCTGGGCGGACGCATCGCCGATCGCCTGCTGGCACGCTTTAACAATCTGCGGCTGGCGCGCAACCTGTTTGCGGCCGTGACGCTGTGCGCCACCGCCTGCTGCTTTATGGCTATTCCCTGGGTCGGATCTGCTGCCGGCATTATCGCGCTGATGACGCTTGGCAACGCGCTCAATGCGCTGGTGAATAACGTCTACTGGTCGGTCGTGATTGACGTGACGCCAAAGGCATCGGTTGGTACCTTCAGCGGCATGACGCTGGCCATCGCCAACCTCGCGTCGATCATTTCACCGATGCTGTGCGGCTGGCTGGCGCAGTACTACGGTTATAACGCCATGTTTACCGTCACCGCCTGTATCGCCTTTGGCAGCATGCTGGCCATGACGCTGCTGCAGCCGGAGAAACGCCTGCAAGCCGATGCGCCGCCAGCCGCCGCGCAGCAGGCTTTGTAAGCGTTATCGCCCGTGCCGCTGGCAGAAGGCGGCGATATCCGGCGACTGAAAATCCGCCAGGTGCGCCATCAGCTTCTCCAGCGGCCAGTTCCACCAGGCAATCGCCTGCAGCTGCGCCGCGATGTCGGCGCTGAAACGGGCGCGAATCGGTTTCGCCGGCACACCTCCGACGATGGTGTAAGGCGGCACATCTTTACTCACCACCGCCCCGGCCGCCAGCACGGCGCCGTCACCGACCGTCACGCCAGGCAGGACAATCACGCCGTGACCGATCCACACATCGTGACCAATGATCACCCGATCGGCACGGCGTCCGGCGAAGAAACCGGCATCGCGCTGCGCGTGGCTGTCGTAATACTCCGGGCAGTAGGTGAAGCGATGCTGTGAGGCGCGATCCATCGGATGATTCGGTGCCCCGATACGCACCTGATTGGCGATGGCCGTGAAGCGGCCAATCTGCGCATCCGCCACGCAGCAGTGTTCCCCAAGGTAGGAAAAATCACCCAGTTCGCTGTATTCCAGATAACTGTGCGCCAGAATTTCACACTGCTGGCCAATCTGCGTGTCGCGCAGACGGACGCTGGGATCGATCGCGGTGTGTTGCAGTTTAGCGGGATGCTGGGTGGCAGAAATCATAAAGCAGGTGCTCCGTTGTGGTCAGATGTCTGGATAAGTGGTTGCCTCAACGCAACCGCGAGCCACAACACTAGAGCGGGAAGATGACAGGAATGCTATCGTGTTGCTCCACCGGGAGATCTTCAGGAGAAAATGGAATGAAAGCGTCCCTGCCGTTATTAGCCTTGCTATTCAGTACCGCCCCCGCCTTTGCCGCCCTGCCGCCCGACATCAAAGCCGGAGAAATTGTGCAGGTCGAACTGGCGCAGCTGCATCCCACTCAGGCCGCCATTGGTTATCGCCAGCTGGATTACAAGCAGCATCGTTATCAGGCCGATCCGGAAAAGCTGTTCGATGACTATTGCGAAAGCATGGGACAAAAAGGGGTGAAAAGTTTCACGCCGCGCTCCACCCTGCGCGATCCGGCCAGTTTCAGCTGTAAGGCGCCGGTCGGCAGCGAACCCGGCCCGATGAAAACCGCGGTGATCGGCCCGGATAATCAACTGTACCTGACTGATGGCCACCATACGTTCAGCAACTTTGCTGACATGGCCGGCCTGTCAACGCCGGTGCAGGTGCGCATTACCGATGATTTCCGCCCGCTGAAAAGCCAGGCTGCTTTCTGGCAGAAAATGGCGGCGGCACATCTGGTGTGGCTGGAGACGCCAAACGGTAAGATCGCCCCTGAAGCACTGCCGCAGGAGCTGGGTCGCCAGCATATGCAGGATGATGAGTATCGTTCGCTGATCTACTTTGTGCGCGATATCGGCTTCGATAAGCCAGACAACCCGCCGCCGTTCCTTGAATTCTTCTGGGGACAGTGGCTGAGCCGGGAACTGCCGCTGAAAGCGTTCAACCTGCGCGACCGCGACGGCTACGCCGCAGCGGTGAAAAAGGTGGCGGAGAAGATGGTGAGCGTGCCGAAGGATACGGTGATTGCGCAGAGTGATAGCGGTCCGCTGACGGCGCAGGCGCTCGGTGCCAGAGACGCGGTGAACCAGAAGGCGCTGAACAAGTTAAGCGCCGATAACGGTAAGCTGAGCTGGGCGTTTAAACGTTAAGCGGGCTGGGTAGTGTTGATGTGAGTGTGGTGTTGGGTTTATCCAGGTGCGCATCAAGGTACGACCGGGCACATGGGTAACAGATCAGACCGGGCACACAGGTAACACTTTTTGTGGTCAGTCGATCCGGATAATACGCTTTTCTGCCCGGTCATAATACGCAAGGATGAGCCTGTCGAAGAGGATGACGTCAATGCCGTCGTCCACTTCCAGGAACCGCACGTATTCCCCCCGTAACGCCGCGCTCAGGAAGGTTCGCCCGTTCAGCCTCAGGTCGCCTTTTTCACCGACTTTGTACAGCTTCGCCCCCTCCGGATAGCCCACCTCCGGCACTTTTCCGTCCCATCTTCGCGGTGAAGGCGTCCATATTTTCGCGGGCGGCTGCTGCCCGTGCGCCTCATGCGGCTTTTCCTGATTGAACTCGTTCCGCCATCCGCTGCACCACGCCTGCTGCTCCGGCAGCGAGCCAAAGACGTCGTGGTGGCTCATGGCGACCTTCAGCGACCGGTGCATCCGCTCGTGGCGGGCGTTCTGCCCCGGACAGCCCGGCGCGGTTCTTTCCGGCTGTATCCCCAGCTTTATCAGCCACACGCTCAGCTGCGTCAGCGCGAGAATGCCCGGCGCAACGAAGGGCGAGCCGTTGTCGGTGCGGATAACGTCGGGCAGCCCGCCTTCCAGGAAGGCCCTTTCCATGCAGCCGCGCACGAACACCGTGGTCTCCGACGTGCCCGGCTCGCAGGACAGCAGGTAGCGGCTGTGGTTATCGGTAAGCGTGAAGGGGCGGCACCAGCTGCCGTCTTTCAGGCGGAAGCGCCCTTTAAAATCAGCGCTCCAGACGTGGTTATTCCTCACGGGCGTCGTGAGGCTGCGCAGGTTGCCCGGCGTTCGCTTGCGCGGCGTCCGCGGCTGAACCATTCCCGCCGCCTTCAGCAGGTCGCCGATAGTGCTGGCGGCAGGGACGCTGAAGTCAGCGCCGTTGCTGAGGAACCAGTGGCGGATTTTTTTTGGCCCCCAGTCGGGGTGCTGCTGGCGGAACTGAACGAGGCGCGCGGTGATGTCGGGGGCGATTTTATCGGGCTGGAGATGGCGGGCGCGGGAGAGATTTTCAAGCGAGGAGAGCTCGCCGGGGTTAAAGCGGCTGAGCCACTTGTAGCCGGTTTTGCGGCTGATGCCGTGGCGGTGACACAGCTGCGTCATGGATTCCCCGCCTGCCTGGCAGGCGAGGATGAATTCAAGGCGTTGCATGGTAACAGTCTCAGTCCAGGGCATAGTGAGTCTCCTCTGCTATGCCGTTTATAACTGTTACCCATGTGCCCGGTCTAAAGTGTTACCTATGTGGCCGGTTTGTACCTCAATGCGCACCCTACAAAATCACACACTATTGCTGCTGGTGCGCAGCATTACGCAACCGACAAAACCCCATATCATTGTTGCTGGTGCGCGGGCAGGCGTCTTTCACCGTTGTGGCAGAGTTGCCATGGATGGCGACCGAAAACGGCGGTTATGCCAGCTCGCTGTTTTTAACATCCGCGGACGGTGCCAGCAGGTTTTGATCGAAGGCGCGCAGCGGCTGGCCGTGGCGAACGCGCTGTGGCCAGTCCGGATTGGCCAGCGCGCTTTTGCCCAGCGCCACATAATCTGCGCCCTGATACAACGCCATGCCGGCGCGTTCGGCATCTGACAGCGATCCGTTGATCACCACCGGCAACTGTGGCGCAGCCTGGCGCGCCAGCTGTAGCAGCGACTCCGTCGCGTCCGCGAACGCCGGCTGCAGCGCATCGTGCTCGGTCAGATGCAGATAATCGATGCCTGAGTCAGCCAACAGCGCAAATACCTGGCGTGCTCCGGCAGCGCCCTCCTGCCATTTATGCGTAAAATCATTCACTTTCCCCTGAGAAATCCGCACGCCCAGTGTGACGTTGGCACCGATGCGCTGACGCACCGCGGCAATCACCTCCCGCGTCAGCGTCAGTCTTGCGATAATATCGCCGCCCCAGCGGTCGCTGCGCTGGTTGGTGTAATCGGTAAAGAACTGATCGAGCAGATAACCGTTGGCCGCGTGAATTTCAATGCCGTCAAAACCGGCTGCCTCAATGGCGCGCGCCGCGCTGTCAGCAAAGGCGTCAATCACCTGCTCAATCTGTTCATCGCTCATGGCGCGCGGCAACGGATAAGCGCCGTGGCCATGGTAAAACCGCAGTTGTTCGCCACGTGGCGGGATCGCCGAAGGCGCCAGCGTATCGCGCCGGTAAATATTGCCCTGCGATATCGCACCGGCGTGCATCAGCTGTGCAATGATTTTGCTGCCGTGCTGGTGCACGCTGTTGGTGATGGCCCGCCAGCCGGCGATCTGCTGGCGATTGACCAGCCCGGCCTGAAAAGCGTAAGTCTGTGACCAGGCTTCATCGATGTAGAGACCTTCGGTGATTATCGCGCCAAAGCCACCGCGGGCAAAACGCGTGTAGTACTGCTGCATACGCTCGCCCGGGACACCGTCTACGCTGGCGGAGATGCGCGTCATCGGTGCCACCATCAGGCGATTGGTTAAATCGAGGTGGTTAAGCGTACTGCTCTGAAACAGGTGTTTGTCGGACATTTGGCGCTCTGAAATAAATTATCATCAGGAGCCATTATAGTGAGTCGCCATTGTGGCAAAAATGACCGATTATGATACGTCTGCTTAACGGAAACCGTTACAATGAACTCCCGGGATATTGATGTTTTTCTGATGGTGTCGCAAACCCGCAGCCTGACGCAGGCGGCGCGGCGGCTCGGCACCACCACTATGACCGTGTCGCGCCGGCTGGCCTCACTGGAGGAAGATCTCGGCGTACGGCTGCTGCATCGCACCACGCGCGCCATTGCCCTTACCGATGAAGGCGAAGAATTTCTTCCCTATGCCAGAACGCTGGCCGAGACCGAACAGAGCGCACGCAACCTGTTCGCGCCCGATAAACAGGGGGCCACCGGCCAGCTGCGCATCACCGCGCCTACGGGGTTTGGCCGCCGCACCATCATTCCGCTGCTGCCGTCACTGATGGAGCAAAACCCCGGGCTGCGCGTTGAGTTTCAGCTCAGCGACGATGTCACGGACATTGTCGGGCTGGGCTTTGATGTCGCGATTCGCATCGCCCCGCTACGCGATTCCCGCCTGGTGGCACACCGTCTGGCCGACAACCCGCGCCGGCTGTGTGCGGCTCCGGGCTATCTGCAACGCTTCGGCACGCCGCGTCATCTGGCGGATCTGCATCAACACCACTGTCTGCGCCTGTCGAATGTGGTCCAGTGGAGTTTTATGGTGGACGGTCATCTCTCCAGCCTGAGCGTTGACGGGCGCTTCAGCGGCAGCAATGTCGAAGGGGTGCGTGCGCTGTGCGTGGCCGGCAGCGGCATCGCGCAGCTTTCTGAATGGGATGTGCGGGAAGAGCTGGCATCCGGCGAACTGGTGGCGCTGGAGCTGGAGGACGCGCAGCCGCAGATGCTGGGCGTGTGGGCGCTGTTTCCCACCACGCGCCACCTGCCGGCGCGCGTTAGCGTGTTTGTTGCGGCGCTCAGACAGGCGATGCAACAGCAAAGCCGGCCAGGCGAGTAACGCGGGCGTACGAAAAAAGGCGGAGGGGTGAGCTCCGCCTTGTTTCAAGTTCCGGTCAGTGCGCCTGACCGGTCAGTTGCAAAAGGGCAACGATGATTTGCAGGATCACCCGGACCAGGTCCAGGAGTAATCGAACAAGTTCCATCACTTTCCTTCTCCTCTGACAGGAGCGCGCTGTTCAGCTTTCGGGGCCCTGACTCTACCCGCCGACCGCCTAAGCACATCTGTGAGGAGCGCTGAGCGGCACTCATTGTGAAAGCCACAGGCCAGCACCACCTGAAACCTGCCGGGGTTTGACTATCCGCGCCCCTGGAGTCATCAGAAAACAATAAGCATCCGCCGCGCTCAACACCTGTATAACCATACAGTATTTTAGCGAAACTTGAAATCTTTCGCTGCACATTTTATCATTCCTTTTGTGAGGAGTGCTGAGCACCCCGTTCCGAGCGCGGTTACCAGCCGGGTGACGAACATAAAAAAAGGATTTGGCGACCTGGCCAAATCCTTTTTTATTGCCTGCGATGACCCTACTGTGCGGCGCTGATACGCCAGATCGCGTTGCCGGCATCGTCGGCAATCAACACCCCGCCCTGATTATCCGTCGCCAGCCCTACCGGCAAACCGCGTACCTGCTTCTGATCGTCGGTGAGGAATCCTGACACCACCGTCTGCGGTTGCCCGACCGGTTTGCCGTTTTCAAATTTCACCCAAATCACTTTATAGCCGTTGAGCGGCGTGCGGTTCCAGCTACCGTGTTCACTAATGAACGCGCCGCCGCGGTACTGCGGCATATTCTCCGCACCATAGAACAGCAGGCCGAGCGGTGCCACGTGTGAGCTCAGCGCATAGTCCGGCTTGATGGCTTTCGCCACCAGATCCGGCCGCTGCGGCTGCGCGCGCTCGTCGACGTGCTGACCAAAGTAGCTGTACGGCCAGCCGTAGAAACCTTTGTCCTGCACGGAGGTCAGGTAATCCGGCACCAGATCCGACCCGATTTCGTCACGCTCGTTGGCGATGGCCCACAGCTTGCCGCTTTGCGGCTCCCACTGCAGGCCGGTAGGATTGCGGATGCCGCTGGCATAAATGCGGCTGGCACCGGTTGCGGCGTCCACTTCCCACACCGCCGCGCGGCCATACTCTGCGCCGATACCGTTCTCGGTGATGTTACTGTTGGAGCCGACACCGACGTACAGTTTGCTGCCGTCCGGACTGGCGAGCAGCGCTTTGGTCCAGTGGTGATTCAGCTCACCGCCCGGCAGCGACGTCACCTCTTCCGGCGGCGTACGGATTTCGGTTTCGCCGGTCTGGTAAGGGAATTTCACCAGGCTGTCGGCGTTAGCCACATACAGCGTATTGCCAATCAGCTGCATGCCAAACGGCGCATTGAGGTTTTCGATAAACCGGTGCTGTTCCCACTTGCCGTTTACGTTGCGCAGCAGCGTGATGCGGTTGCCGCCCGGGCCACCTTTGCCGGAAGATTTCTGCACCAGGCTCATGATCAATTCTTTCGGTGCCGTGACCGGGTTTTTCACCCCGTTGGCTTCTGCCACCAGCACGTCGCCATTCGGCAGCACATACAGCTGACGCGGGTGCATCAGGCTGGCCGGGATTTTCTCGATCTTCAGGCCGTCGGCCACTTTTGGTGTCTCGCCCTCTTTCCACGCGGTGCCTTCCGGCACCTGCATCGGCGGCATAAAGAAGTTTTTAGCCTGCGGCAGCTGCGGATCAGGGCCGATTTGCCGTTGCGGATCGAGGTCCGATCCGCTGTCGCAGGCGCTCAGCAGTACCGCAATCCCCAGCGCACTCATAACACGAAATTTCATGGGCGACCTCCCTGTAAACGACGCTCGCGCAGCGCCAGCTGCAGATTCGCTATCAGCAACAGCACCACCACCAGGGTGGAGAGCGTCACGCCCATCGGCACCACTGCATAGGCATCGCGGCTGTGAATGAATGCGTTAACGATGGCCAGCACGATTGCCAGCAGCGACAGCCAGAAATGGGTTTTCTCTGCGGCAGGTGCGCCACGGAATAAATGAATCAGGCTGATTAGTCGCGGCACAATCGCCAGCACCAGCCCGATGGCTATCAGCCAGCTGGCGGCTTTAGTCCACATGACGATGAAGGTTTGCAGATAGATAATATCAAACAGCCAGGCAGCAAAGAAAAAGCCCAGCGGCAATGGCTCAAGCAGGGTAAACAGCGTCACGCCAACAACCGAGCGTCCCGAGGTATGGTACATCGCACTCTCCCTATCACAGTTTTTCCAGGCGAGAGCGATCCGGCCAGGCATCGCTTCGCACGCCTGAGAAATATTAGTAAAGATAAAGAGTCATGCGCATAGCCCGCACAAAAAGTTAACCGTGCCGACGGAACTGGTTCAGTTCCTGTGCGTCGTGGCTGCAGAACAGTTGCACCTCTTGCGCGTGCTGCAGTGACAGCTCACGCAGCCGCTGCTGATTGCTGTGCCAGGCGGCGCGGTCACTGCACATCAGGCGCTGATAGGCGCGCAGGCCCGGCGTACAGTGGCGCTGGCTGTGGTACATTTCACCGCGATAAAACCAGGCGTCGCCGCCATGCAGCAGCCAGCCGCCCTGGTGACGAATCGCCACGCCCGCATGGCCCAGCGTATGTCCCGGCAGCGGCACCAGCAGAATCTCATCGCTGAGATCGTCGACCGCCTTCACCGCATCAAAGCCATACCAGCGCTCGCCGCCGCTGGCGTAACCGCGCCAGCCATCGTGCGCAGTCCACTGCTGCGGGCGAAACCGCTGACGCGCCAGCCAGCTGCTATCGCCCGCCTGGGTTACGGTATCCAGTTCACGCTGCAGCAGATGAATGCGGGCGGCCGGAAAATCACTGATGCCGCCGGCGTGGTCAAAATCGAGGTGGGTCAGAATAATGTGGCGCACCTCTTCCGGGCGAAAACCCAGCAGCTGAATCTGTGCCAGCGCGCTGAGCTGCTCGTTATAGCGAATATTATTTAGCGCGCGGAAAAAGCCCGACAGGCGGCGGTCAGGATGGCGCATATCCTGCGTGCCCAGACCGGTATCCACGAGGATTAAACCGTGACGGTCAGTTTCCAGCAGTAAGCAGTGGCACACCAGTTCAGCAAACGGACCTTTGCTGAAACCATCGAATAACGCGCCACCGAGCGGGCACATGCAGCCACAGTTGAGGTGATGAATTCGCATTGTTCTCCCCCAAAATAAAATGGCGCGAGCGCGCCGTTATTAAATAAATAAAAAAGTGATTTAACATATATGTGCCATGATGATGCTAATTGCAAATAAACCAGAAACATCCATCTATCACTTTATTTATTACTTATTTAATTTCAATGCATTGATATATTTTGTGCGGATTTTGAATCAGCAAAAAAATAACCGCAGCGCAAGGTTATTCACGCTACGGTTATTTAACGCGGTCGGTTAACCGTTAATGATTAATCAGGCAGCGCGCGCCGCCCACCACAGGCGCAGCTTCAGCCCCCAGCTGCTGGTCCAGCCGCTGCTGGTGCTGACCACCTTGCCCTGATGCAGCACGATGAACGTCGGCGTGGCGCTGATTTGCCAGCGCTGTCCCAGCGCCCCGCTTTCATCATTGACGGCGAGTCCCCGCACTCCTTTTTTATCCAGCCAGGTGGCGACGCGCGCATCGCTGCCGGATCGCAGAGCCACACTGACCACCTGTGTGCCGTGCTGACTGAGCGCGGCCACAGTCGGTGTGGTGAGTTTGCACACGCCACACCAGCTGGCCCAGACGTAAACCAGCACCGGCCGCTGCTGGCTCAGCTTCGCCAGGTTCACCTCGCCCTGCAGCGCGCTGAGCGGCTGCCGGGCCACATCCGTGGGCAGCTGCGGTGCACGCAGCCAGTCCATGGCCAGCAGCAGCGCCGCTGCCATCAGCAACAACAGCACGCCTTCGCGCAGCCAGCGCGTTACCCGGCTCATGGCTTAGCCTGCAGCGCACCTTTCACCGCGGCTTCCAGCTGTGCATAAGGCACTGCCCCGCTGATCAGCTGATTGCCAACCAGCGTGGCGGGCGTACCCTGCACACCCAGCTGCTGCGCCAGCGTCAGGTTGAGGTTGATAGTATCGAGGCTGGCGGTGCTCGGCGCCGACAGGCTGATGCCACTTTTGTCCAGCGCGGCGGCGATGCTGGCTTCATCATGGTTGCCTTTCTTTGCCATCAGCCGTTCATGCAGCTTAAGAAAGTTATTCGGCTGCTGCTCCCACACCGTCAGCGCCAGACGCGCCGAACTGAGCGAGCTTTCAGCGCGGTAAGGCAGCGGCTTCAGTACCACGGCCACCTGCGGATAGTTGTGCAGCAGTTTTTCGATATCCGCCTCAAACTTTTTGCAAAAGACGCAGTTGTAGTCGGTGAAATAGACCAGCGTCAGTGCCGGTTTTTTGGCACCGATGCGCGGTGAGCCGGCATCGTTAAACAGCGCCGCGCGGTTTTTTTCTACCATCTGCGCGACCACGTTTTGCTGCTGGCGCGCGGCTTCTTTATCAAATGCGTCGGCAGCTTCTGCCAGAATCGCCGGATTTTGCACCAGGGTTTCGCGAATCAGCTGTTTGATGCGCGCCTCCTGCTCGGGGGTAAATGGCGCGGCGGCCAGGGCGGGTGCCGCCAGTAACATCAGCGAAAGTAACAGGGATTTTTTCATCATTTTTTTGCCTCAGAGAGTGTTGAAATCACCGCATCACGACTTAATAACGGCGATAAAATCTGGCCGTGCGGCAGTGCCGGGCCATAAATCTGGTTAAAGGGGATCGCTACGCGATCGCGGCGGCGCAGGAACTCGCCGATGGCCGGATCCGGTTGTGTCCAGTCACCGCGCAGCAGCACCACATCCTCTGCGCCGAGGGCGGCACGCACGTCAGGCTGATTCAGCACCCGTGATTTATTCACTTTGCAGGTGATGCACCAGTCAGCGGTGACATCGACGAAGACGCGCTTATCCTGCTCAAGCGCCTGATTGATGGCGGCTTCGGTCAGCGGTTGCCATACCAGCGATTCCTCTTCCGGGGAGAGGCGCGTCAGCAGTAACAGCGCGCCCGCCAGCGTCACGGTAATGAACACCAGACCTGCCTGCGGCAGCGCGCGGCGTGCGATTAGCCAGCCCGTCAGCGCCAGCATAAGGATGGCCGCCAGCAGAATGGCGACGGTGCTGCCCCAGTGAGGAATCAGCAGCGTCACCAGCCACAGCGTTGCCAGCAGCATCAGCAGCCCCAGCAGCGTGCGCAGATGCAGCATCCAGCGCCCCGGGCGCGGCAGGCAGCGCGCCATACCCGGCAGGGCCGCAACCAGCAGCCACGGCAGACTCATGCCGACGCCGAGCGCGACAAACAGCAGCCACAGCTGCGGCAGCGGCGCGGTCAGCGCATAGGCGACGGCGGTGCCAAGAAACGGTGCGCTGCACGGCGTCGCCAGCAGCGTGGCAAAGGCCCCCTGGCCAAAATGTCCTGCCAGACCGGCACCGCCGTGCGTCGCCAGCCGGGTAGTCAGGCCGGAAGGCAGTCGAAAATGCAGCAGATCGAACAGACTGGCGCTGAACAGGAACATCACCAGCACCATCACCAGCAGAAAGCCGCTGCTCTGAAACTGAATGCCCCAGCCCAGCGCCTGACCGCTGAGCCGTAGCACGGTCATCAGCAGCGCCAGCAGCAGGAAAGAGAACAGAATACCGGCGCTGGACGCGAGAAACTGCTGACGCGTCTGGCGTTGCGTCTGTCCCTGCTGCTGCACCAGGCTGCTCAGTTTGATTGCCAGAACCGGCAGCACGCAGGGCATCAGGTTGAGAATCAGCCCGCCGAGCAGCGCCAGCAGCACTACCGACCACAGCGTGGCGTTCCCGGCGGAGGGAGAAAACAGCGGCTGATGACCAAGGGTCAGCTGGCTTTGCTGAGCGATACCGGCGTCAGCGATAACCAGCGACAGCGCTTTACCGCGCAGGTCCGGCGCAGCCTCGCCCCATTCATCGGTCACCGCCACGCGGGCCGTCAGCGTCTCGCCCTGCACGCTGATTTGCGGCGCCGCCAGCATGCTGCCTTGCGGATAATCAAAGAACAGTTCTGGCTGCTGCCAGCCCTGCTGACGCTGCGCCCGGATTTGCAGCGTGCCATCAACGAAGCTGGCATCAAGCTGATCGGTCAGCCCGCTGTCAGCCGGGATCTGCCCCATCGCCTGGGCGAAATCACGTGCAAAATCCGGACTGGCGGGCTGCGAGAGATCGAGCTGGAACGGAAAGTCCGTCAGGATGCAGACGTCGCTACAGGTGGACAGCGTCAGCGTGCCGGCCAGCGTGCCCAGCGGGGCAGATTCGAGCACGATGGGCAGCGTAACGTTGCCTTTGTAGCCCTGCGTGGTGAGGCCGCTGACGTCAAAGCGCGCTGGCACTGGCCACGACCAGCGGGCGTTGATATCCGGCGTTTGCCAGCGGATTTCCGGCGCGACGCCGCCTTCGCCCGGCGAGCGCCAGTAGGTTTTCCAGCCCGGCTGCAGGCGAATATCCAGCAGCAGTTGCAGGTGATCGCCCTGCGGCGCGGCGCGCAGGCGCACTTCAGCATGGCTATTTTGCGCGTTGCGCAGCCAGCCGGTATCGGCGGCTTGCACGGTCAGCGCGCAGCTCGCCACAAGGAGCAGCAGGCTCCTGATCAGGAATGTCATAATCGTTTCTCCGGTGAATAACAGGGTTTACGCGGTGGAACGCGTGGTGTTATTCCCGGAAGACGCAGAGCGTGAGATGGCGCCGTCGCAGCGGCACAAACAGCGGTTCACGCCGCCAGACGGTAGCAGACGAAGTCTGAAATAGCGTGGCGATCAACGCGAGCAGCAGTACGAGGAACGGCAGCGCGGTATCAAGCAGCGGCGCGCTGCCGCTGAGTGACTTAGCGCCCAGCGCACAGGGTTTATCACTGCTGGCACCGTCATCAACGGCGGCGCTGTGAGCAGTAATGCTAACGACAGGCTGGGTCGGGAGATTGAAGCTGCGCTGGACGAGACAAAATGCCAGCACCAGACAAACCAGTGCCAGAATCCATTTTGCGCGTTGGGGCGATATCGTCATGCCACAGCCTCAGAGAAAAGTGCGGCCAGTTTATGCAAAAGCAGCAGAAACACCAACCCCTGCTGTGTAAACTTTTGTCTTTATGCCAGCGGGAGCAGGCTGACTGCAGAGAGGGAGAAATTATTCACGTTGATTAATCAGTAAACGCCAGCGGCGGCGTTCGCGCAGCAGGCGCTGATGCAGCCGCTGCAGCTGGGGTAACGTGAGCGCGGCGACCGCTTCTGGCGTAAGCACCGGCAGTCCCTGCTGTTTTCGCAGTGCCTCACTGGCGGCGTCGGCGTTCTGGTGTGGCTGGCACTGCGCCAGCAGCGTTGCCTGCCAGCCCCGCAGCGTTTCATCGTTGATGGCGGCGAGTTCACTCACCATGTCGCGCAAAAACGCTTTGCAGTGTTGCAGCAGTGTACGCCAGCCAATGGACGGTGATTGCAGCGCCAGCTGCAGTCCATCCACATCCGCCACGCGCTGGTAGCGCGCTGACACCACATAGCCAATCTGTTGCCCGACCCGCAGGCGCTGAAAGAAGCGTGGTTCAAACATCAGCGCCAGCGCACGCAGCGCCGCGAGGCTGGCATCATCGGCAGCGGGCAGCGGAATAAACAGCAACAAGGCCTGATCGTTCGCCGCACAGCGCAGCGCGCTGACGCCGTGCTGTAGTGTAGCCGCGCGCGCCGGCGCAGGCTGAGTCCGGACCACCTCGCTCAGCCCGTGCGCGGCGTGCAGACTGACGCTTTCGCTGTGGCCGCACCAGGCGGCCTGCCATGCAGGATGCGCAGCCGGGGCCAGCAGCTGCTGCGGTAGCGCTTCCAGCAACTGACGAATCACAATACTTTGTGCAGCGCGGTGCGGTTGCGGCAGCACCGGCGCATTCAGCGCCGCCAGCACGCCAGGCAGCTGTTGCAGCGCGGGCATTGCATCGTCAGGCAGATCAATCACCAGTTGCCAGACGCCCTGCTGCTGTTGCCAGCGTCCGCTGCCACCGGCATGGCGCAGTGCGGCCAGCCGTGGGCGCAGCTGCTGCTGCCAGCTTAACGCCGCCTCGTCACTCAGGGTGTGATAAAACGCCGGGCGCACCAGCAGCATTTCCCGCGGCTGCACCGGATTTGCGCGCAGTAACGGCGCGCAATTTGCCGGGAGTTCCGGCAAATGCAGGGCGTCAGCGCACGGATAAAATGACCAGTTAACCGGCGTGACCGGGCCAGCCGCAGTCTGTGGCCATGGCGCGCGCTGCAGACAGAATCCCTGCGTGGTATAAGGCGCGGCGGACAGCTGTCGCTGCGTCAGCAGCCGCGTACACGAGGCCTGTGGCAGTGCGGCGATAAAACCGGTGAAATCTGCGGGAATGTCAGCTGATGGCGCCGATCCCAGCGCCCGTCCGCGCAGCTGCGTCAGCGGCGACAGCGCAGCGAAATCCTGCTGTGCCAGTTGCAAATAGTGGCGATGTTGCGCTGGCGTGGCGGCGCGCACCGCACGCAGATGCTGCCAGAAGAGCTGTTCAATGCGTCTTGCCGCCGACGCTGACAGCGCTGGCGCACTGAAGCGCAACGCCAGCCAGCTATGATCGGCGTTCTGCCACAGCCATTCACACTGCAGCGATGCGCACAGTTGCTCGCTGCGCAGCTGCGCCATCAGGCTGCCAGGGGCTTCATCCTGCCAGAAAGTCTCCAGCAATGTGACGTTGTCACGCAAAGCGTTTTCTTCGCCGGTGATAAACAGGCTAAGCCAGAATGACTCTTCATCGGCAAGCTGGATGAGCGTTTCAACTGGCTCCGGCGCGGAAATGGCTGGCAATAAGGAGTGCGCCGCACCGCCTGACTGGCGAACAGCAAACGCCTCAGCCAGCTGCTGTAATTCATCCAGCGATTGCGGTCCGCTCAGCCACAGCCGCTGGTTGGCGGCGACGAAATGCTGCTGATGAAATAGCCGTAGCGCCTGCTGCAGCTCCGTTACGTTGTCACCAAAAGTCGCCGCACTCCCGACGCGAAAGCGGCGCAGTGCGCCACCGGCCGCGTCGAGCAGCGCTGCTTCACTCAGCGTTTCGGCATGATGCCGCAGCAGCTGATATTCTGCCTCAATGACCGCCGCTTCCTGTGTAATCGCCGTACCGGTCAGCAGTGGCGCAGCCAGCATATCTGCCAGCCTTGCCACGCCCGCCGCCAGCGCCTGCGCCGGCAGCTGGAAGAACCAGGCACTGCGGCTGAGTTGCGTGGTGGCATTCACCTGACCACCCTGTTGCTGCAGCCACGGCATCAGGCGCTCATCGCCGGTAAAGCCCGCGCTGCCGCAAAACAGCAGATGTTCCAGCAGATGCGCCAGGCCGGGCCAGCGATCGGGTTCGTGCAGGCTGCCCGCGCCGACGCGCACCAGCGCCGCGCTTTCCCGCGCGTCGGGCTGGTGCGACAGATGACAGCGCAGACCGTTAGCCAGCGTCAGGCTGCGTTCGCACATCAGGTGACCCGCTGTTTGAAAATCAGCTCAGAATTGCTGCGGTTACGGAACTGCAGCTGGGCGATTTTGATATCGCTGCAGCTGGCTTCGCGGCGTGCCTCAAGAATTTTTCCATGATGCGGCGACTTGCTGCACACCGGGTCGGTGTTGTCGGCATCGCCGGTCAGCATGTATGCCTGGCAGCGGCAACCGCCGAAATCTTTCTCTTTCTCATCGCATGAGCGGCACGGTTCCGGCATCCAGTCGAAGCCGCGATAGCGATTGAAGCCAAACGAGTTGTACCAGATATCCTCCAGGTTCTGCTCCAGCACTGAAGGGAACTGCACCGGCAGCTGGCGCGCACTGTGACAGGGTAACGCCGTACCTTCCGGCGTCACGCTGAGAAATATCGATCCCCAACCGCCCATACAGGGTTTGGGCCGCTCTTCGTAGTAATCCGGCGTGACGAACAGCAGATTGGTGAGATTACCGCTGCTGCCCATGCGCTCACGGTAGCGCGCAACCACCGCTTCGGCGCGGGCAATCTGCTCGCGCGTTGGCAGTAATCCCTGACGGTTAAGATGCGCCCAGCCGTAGAACTGACAGGTGGCCAGCTCGACATCATCCGCCTCCAGCTCGATACACAGATCGATGACTTTATCGATCTGGTCGATGTTATGGCGGTGCAGCACGAAGTTTAGCACCATCGGGTAGCCGTGCTTTTTCACCGCTTTTGCCATCGCCAGCTTCTGCTGAAACGCCTTCTGCGAACCGGCCAGCGCGGCGTTCAGCGTTTCATCGCTCGCCTGGAAACTGATCTGGATGTGATCCAGCCCGGCGTCGGCGAAGGCATCGAGCTTTTTCTCCGTCAGGCCAATGCCGGAGGTGATCAGGTTGGTGTAAAAGCCCAGATCGCGCGCGGCGCGAATCAGCTCCGGCAGATCTTTGCGCGTCAGCGGTTCACCACCGGAAAACCCCAGCTGCACGCTGCCCATGGCGCGTGCCTGGCGGAACACCTCAATCCACTGTTCGGTGCTCAGCTCCTGTTCCTGCTGGGAGAAATCCAGCGGGTTCGAGCAGTAAGGGCACTGCAGCGGGCAGCGATAAGTCAGCTCCGCCAGCAGCCACAGCGGCGCATTCACGCCAGGTTTATTCGGGTTCACGACACTGGATCCACTTCTGTTCAATGGCCGATTGCAGGAAGTCTTTGACGTCATCATCGACACCACCCGCCTCCGGAAAACGCGCATTGAGCGTGGCGATAATGGCCGCCACATCCTGCTTGCCGGTCACCAGTTCCAGAATGGCGGCAGCGGTTTCATTCAGCTTCGCCATCCCTTCCGGGTAAAGCACCACGTGGCTGTCCTGCGCGGCTTCCCACTGCAGACGATAGCCGCGGCGAAACGCCGGAATCAGAGTCTCTTTCATGTGATTACACCAGTCTTGTACTGTGCCAGGCGACCTGATCGGTCACCGTGTGGTACGGCGGACGCTGCAGCGCGTATGCCATGGTCATGGCATCCAGCATGGTCCAGAGAATGTCGAGTTTAAACTGCAGGATCTCCAGCATACGGTTCTGCTGCTCAGCGCTGGTAAAGACCTCCAGCGCCAGCGCCAGGCCGTGTTCCACATCGCGGTTCGCCTGGCTCAGGCGGCTGCGGAAGTAGAAATAGCCTTCCTCTTTGATCCACGGATAGTGCTGCGGCCAGCTGTCGAGGCGCGACTGGTGAATCTGCGGGGCAAACAGCTCGGTGAGCGAGCTGCACGCCGCTTCATGCCAGTTGGCGCGACGCGCAAAGTTGACATAGGCATCAACGGCAAACCGTACGCCCGGCAACACCAGCTTCTCTGACAGCAAGACTTTGCGATCGAGACCAACCGCTTCTCCCAGCTGCAGCCAGGCTTCAATGCCGCCTTCCTCACCGTTACGACCGTCGTGATCGAGGATACGCTGTACCCATTTACGGCGCGTTGCCGGATCCGGACAGTTGGCCATGATCGCCGCATCTTTCAGCGGAATATTGGTCTGATAGTAAAAACGGTTTGCCACCCAGCCCTGAATCTGCTCGCGCGTCGCGGCACCGTTGTGCATCGCGATATGGTAAGGATGATGAATATGGTAATACGCGCCTTTGGCACGCAGCGCCTGTTCAAAGGCTTCGGGTGACAACGCCTCGGTAATGATCACGATGCGGACTCCTGCAAATGAATCGCCATGCCGTCCCAGCTCACTTCAATGCCCTGCTGCGTCAGGAACTGGCGCTGCGGCGAATGCTCGTTGAGAATCGGATTGGTGTTGTTAATGTGAATCAGAATTTTGCGTCTGGCCGGCAGCGCGGCCAGCAGCGCCATCAGCCCCTGCTCTTCCGCCAGCGCCAGATGGCCCATGGCTTTGCCGGTATTTTTGCCGACGCCAGTGGTCAGCAGCTCATCATCCTGCCACACGGTGCCGTCGATCAGCAGGCAGTCGGCTTTTTGCAGCCACGGCATAATCACTGCATCCGGTTCGCCGAGGCCTGGCGCATACAGCAGCGTCTGCCCGCTGGCAGTGTTTTCGATAAACAGCGCCACGTTATGTCCCGGCAGCGGACGATCGCGATACGGCGAATACGGTGGCGCATTGCTGAGAATCGGAATGGCGGTGAATTGCAGGCTGGCGCAGACGTCAACGCGAAACGGCTCAAGCGGCGTGAGCGCACGATGCTGCAGGCCGCCGTTCCAGTGCTGCAGCATGGTAAAAATCGGGAAGCCGCTGGTGAGGTCGGCATGCACTTCCGGCGTGCACCATACCTGATGCGGACAGCCCTCACGCAGGCTCAGCAGACCGGTGGTGTGATCGATCTGGCTGTCCGTCAAAATAATGCTGCCAATTGCCGTTCCGCGCAGCACGCCGTGTTTCACCAGTTCCGGTGTCCGGGCAATTTGCTGGCTGATGTCCGGCGAAGCGTTGCACAGCACCCAGTCGGTACCGTTATCGCTGACAATGATTGAGGATTGGGTGCGCGCCTGCGCCTGGAGCGTGCCGTTACGCAGCCCGCTGCAGTTGGCGCAGTTACAGTTCCACTGCGGAAAGCCACCGCCAGCCGCCGAACCGAGGACTTTAATAAACATGTGAAGGACCGAAGCAGGAAAAGAAAATGCCCGCACGAACGGCGGGCAGGACGTCTTAGCGGTTGGAGATGTACAGCGTTACTTCCAGGCCCAGACGCAGGTCAACAAACTCAGGTTTTTTCCACATAATATTCTTCCTCATAGTCTTAAAACGCAGAGCAGGCTCTGCTAAAAACATTGCGACAGAAACAAAGCTTCCGCCAGCAATGGATAACGCGGGGCGATGTTGCGCCAATGTAGCGAGCAGATCAACCCTGATTGCGTAAGGAAATACACTTACGCCTGCCAGATTTGGTGCAATACCCGCTGCCAGTTGCCCCAGGCAAGTTGTTCCAGCAATGCCTGATCATAGTTGAGACTGCGCATCAGCGCATACAGCCGCGGCAAACCGGTGACATCTTTAAGCTCTGCGGGCACGCTGATGCCGTCAAAATCCGACCCCAGCGCGACGTGATCGCTTCCCATAATAGTCATCAGATGCTCACAGTGTTTAACAATTTCGATCAAGCCGCCATCATCGTCGCGCTTACCGTCGGCGCGCAGAAAGGCGTTGCCGAAATTAATGCCGACCACGCCACCGCTATCGCGAATCGCCCGCAGCTGGTCGTCGGTAAGGTTGCGCGGCTGCGCGCACAGCGCGTGCGCATTCGAGTGGCTGGCGACCAGCGGCGCGGATGAGAGCCGGGCCGTGTCCCAGAACGCTTTTTCATTCATGTGCGACACATCGATCATCATGCGCTGCTGATTCGCCAGCGCGATCAGCCGCTCGCCGTCTGCGGTCAGTCCCGGACCGCTATCCGGCGAACCGGGAAACGCGCCGGTGACGCCAGCGCCAAAGCGATTTTCCAGATTCCAGAACGGACCGATGCTGCGCACGCCCGCCTGCCAGAAGGCGGCAAGATCGGCGCCGTCGCCGTCAAAACCGTCCGCGCCCTCAATGTGCGCCACCATCGCCAGCACGCCGTCGCGCCGGCAGGCGGCGATATCGGCGGTGCTGAGGCACAGGCGCGCCCGGCCGTCAGAACGGGCAACCAGCGTTTTGAGAATCTCCAGCTGCTGCCACAGGATCTCCAGCGGCTGCCAGGCTTCACCGGCCAGGTGCGGCGCCACTTCGCTGACGTAGCGCTGCGGCGGCACAAACAGCGCAAACAATCCGCCGGCAAAGCCGCCCTGCTGCATGCGCGGAAAATCGAGATGTCCTTTTTCGATACCGGTAAAGAAGGCAGCGGCCGGATCGTCGCGATGATGCAACCACAGGTTGAGCAACAGGTCATTATGACCATCAAAGGTTTTGATTAACATTGGGTTATCCGCCACGGATTTGATGCCGCCATGCTACGCGCATCCCGCCTGTTCGCCAAATACCGGCGCACAAAGGGTTACTGCTGTGCCACCTGCAGACCGCGATAAAAGGTCGGCTTGACATCGAGTGGCTGAGCAATCAGGCCGTACTTTTGATAAAAGTCGGCAGTTTCCTGCTGCTGTTGTACAGTGTGGTCGTCAATGCTCTGCCAGTGTGACTGACGTCGGGCAAAAGATTTGGCGGCAGCCTCCTGAGGAAAACCGATGATTTTCGCCAGCCTGGCGGAATACGCCTCAACGTGGCGATTGGCCCAGCGGTCAGCGGCCGCCAGCCGGTTAATATAATCCTGCAGCGCCGCACGTTTACTGGCGTCACTCAGTGCCGCATCGGTGGCGGCGAGGAAGCTGTTGCCGCTGGAGAGCCCCACGCCGTTGATCAGCACGTGCCCGGTATGCGTTACTTCTGCCAGCGCGGTGTAAGGATCCCAGGTTGCCCACGCATCGACGGAACCACTCGCCAGCGCAATGCGCGCATCGGCAGGCGTGAGAAAGCGCCAGCTGACCGCTTTATCGCTCAGCCCGGCACTTTCCAGCGCTTTCAGCGCGATAAAATGACCGATCGACCCGCGCCCGGTAGCGATGCGTTTACCGCGCAGATCCCGCGGCGTTTTGATGGGTGAGTCCGGCGCAACCAGCACCGCCAGCCCGGTCGGGGTGGATTTGCTGACGGCCACCGCTTTAACCTGCGAACCTGCGGCCAGCGAGAACAGCAACGGCGCATCACCAATAATACCGGCATCAACCGCCCCGGCATTCAGGGCTTCGGCCAGCGGAGCGGCGGCCGGAAATTCCGCCCATTCGATACGGTAGGAGAGATCGTTGAGCTGCTGCGCTGCTTCCAGCTCGGCGCGCATGTTGCCCTTTTGATCGGCAATGCGCAGGGTAACGCCGTGTGCCGCGACGCTGCCGCTGGCCAGTAACAGCATCGTTAAAGTCACTCTTTTCATTATCATTTCTCTGCAGATGAAAAGCCCAGACTACCCTGCGCGTAACAAATGACCGATGCCGATTTCGCATGAGGATTGCCGGAAGGAACATAACGACGCGCGGCTGACGATGGCGCAAAAAAAAGCCCGCAACACGAGGTGCGGGCAACGTAATACTGGAAGCAATGTGAGCAATGTCGTGCTCTTCTTCGGTAGAGCCACCGTCGAAGCGCAGAAGAATAATAATCATTCCTATTATCATCTGTAAAGCTCTAATTGAGAATTTTTCTCATTTCCACACTAAGGTTGTGCTTACCCCCGTCGCCCGCTGGGTAAAAAAAGCGCAGATACGCGGCGGATTTGGGGAGTACGCTTGCTTTGCGATACACTCTCGCTATTGCCCGAGAATCGTTGAGTTCTATGCCAAAATTATTCCCCGCGCTGCTGCTTGGTCTCAGCGTCCTGAGTGCCTCTGCGCTCGCCGCGCCCGCGGACTCTATCCGCCACAGCGGCTTTGTCTATTGCGTCAACGGCACGGTTAACACCTTCAACCCGCAGATGGTCAGCAGCGGGCTGGTGGTCGATACGCTGGCGGCACAGTTGTATGACCGCCTGCTCGACGTCGACCCTTATACCTATCGCCTGATCCCCGATCTGGCGCAGAGCTGGGAAGTGCGCGATAACGGCGCGACTTACCGCTTTCATTTACGCAAAGATGTTTCGTTCCAGCACACCAACTGGTTTACGCCGACGCGCAAAATGAACGCCGACGATGTGGTCTTTAGCTTTGCCCGCATGTTTGATCGCCAGCATCCGTGGCATAACGTCAACGGCGGCAGCTATCCCTACTTCGACAGCCTGCAGTTTGCCGACTCGGTGCAGAGCGTGAAGAAGCTGGATAACGATACGGTAGAGATCCGCCTCAACAGCCCGGACGCCTCGTTCCTGTGGCATATCGCCACCCATTACGCGCCGGTGCTGTCGCAGGAGTACGCCAGCCAGCTGAGCGCGGCAGGCCAGCAGGAACAGCTGGATCGCCAGCCGGTGGGCACCGGCCCGTTCCAGCTGAGTGAGTACCGCACCGGGCAATATCTGCGTCTGGCGCGCAATCCGCACTACTGGAAAGGCGTGCCGCGTCTGCAACAGGTGGTGATCGACCTCGGCGTGGGCGGCACTGGCCGCCTGTCGAAATTGCTGACCGGCGAGTGTGACGTACTGGCCTACCCGGCCGCCAGCCAGCTGTCGATTCTGCGCGACGATCCGCGCCTGCGCATGACGCTGCGTCCGGGCATGAACATCGCCTATCTGGCGTTTAACACCCGCAAACCGCCGCTCGACCGTCCGGAAGTGCGCCACGCGCTGGCGCTGGCGATCAACAACGAACGTCTGATGGAGTCGATTTATTACGGCACGGCGGAAACCGCAGCCTCGATTCTGCCACGCGCCTCGTGGGCTTACGATAATGATGCGCGCGTGACGGAATACAATCCGGCAAAAGCGCGTGAGGCACTAAAAGCGCTGGGCATTGAAGATTTGCATCTGCGTCTGGTGGTGCCGATCACCTCGATGTCGTGGAACCCCAGCCCGCTCAAAACCGCCGAGCTGTTGCAGGCGGATCTGGCGCAGGTGGGCGTGCGCGTCACCATCGCGCCGGTCGAGGGACGTTTTCAGGAAGCACAGCTGATGGCCATGAATCACGATTTGACCCTGACCGGCTGGGCCACCGACAGTAACGATCCGGACAGTTTCTTCCGCCCGTTGCTGAGCTGCGCGGCAATTCGTTCGCAGACCAATTACGCGCACTGGTGTTCGCCCGCGTTTGATGAGGCGCTGCAGCGCGCGCTGCTGTCGCAGCAGTTGTCGGCGCGTATCGACAGCTACGATCGCGCCCAGCAGATGCTGGCGCAGGCGCTGCCGGTGCTGCCGCTGGCGTCGTCGCTGCGCCTGCAGGCTTACCGGCACGATATTAAAGGTCTGGTGCTGAGTCCCTTCGGTAATGCCTCGTTCGCCGGGGTTTACCGCGATGAGCACGGCGAGGAGTAAGCATGATCATCTATCTGTTGCGTCGCCTGCTGTTGTTGATCATCACCCTGCTCTTACTCTCGCTGGTGAGTTTTAGCCTGAGCTATTTCACGCCTAACGCGCCGCTGGAAGGCGCCTCGCTGTTCGATGCCTGGTGGTTCTGGTTTAAAGGGCTGCTGCAGTTTGATTTCGGTGTTTCCAGCACCAACGGTCAGGCAATTGATATACAGCTGCGCGAGGTGTTTCCCGCCACGCTGGAACTGTGCGTGCTGGCGTTTATGCTGGCGCTGCTGGTCGGTATTCCGCTCGGTATCTGCGCCGGCGTGATGCGCAATAAATGGCAGGATAAAGCCATCAGCGCGCTGGCGCTGCTCGGCTTCTCAATGCCGGTGTTCTGGCTGGCACTGCTGTTTACCCTGCTGTTTTCGCTGACGCTGGGCTGGCTGCCGGTTTCCGGCCGTTTCGACCTGCTCTATCCGGTGCAGAACATTACTGGTTTTGCCCTGATTGACGCCTGGCTTAGCCCTTCACCGTGGCGGCACGAGATGCTCGTCAGCGCGCTGACGCATCTGATTCTGCCGGTGATCGTGCTGGCCGTGGCACCGACCACTGAAGTGATTCGCCTGCTGCGCACCAGCACCAGCGACGTGATGGATAAAAATTATGTCAAGGCAGCGGCAACGCGCGGCTTGTCGCGCTTCACCGTGATTCGCCGTCACGTGTTGCACAACGCACTGCCGCCGGTGATCCCGCGTCTTGGCCTGCAATTCTCCACCATGCTGACGCTGGCGATGATCACCGAAGTGGTGTTCAACTGGCCCGGACTGGGGCGCTGGCTGATTAACGCCATCCGTCAGCAGGATTACGCGGCGATCTCCGCAGGCGTGATGGTGGTTGGCGGGCTGGTGATTCTGGTCAACGTACTGTCGGATATTATCGGTGCGGCGCTCAATCCGCTGAAACACAAGGAGTGGTATGCCCTCAGATAGAGTTTTACTTTAGATAAAAAGCATTATATATCAATATAATGCATGAAATGACTCAGCAAAATTATAATTATAGCACTCTGCAATGGACACATTATTATGCTTTGGCAGCTGCGGCGATGAGTGACTAACACCCTGGTAAATAACCAGCTCTGCACAATAAGCTGTGCAGAGTTTAATATTCGGTGGAAAGTTAAAGGCCGCAGGCTGGAGTAGAGCTTTCAAATCATAGGTATCAGATTATGGATGAAGCGGATTTGCGAGATTTCGAATGTTATGTTTCAGTGCGTGGTGACCACACATAGCAGGTTACAACTCTTTTTGCGTAACGCAGTGGAATTATTTATATTATTGAAAGCTTTATTGGACGCGTCTCACTTAAGCTTGTTACACCAATAGTTGGAGAATGGAATCATGGCTCGTAACATCGCCCCCGGATATTGTGTAGTAGAACGCGCCGGATCTCTGGATTATCAGGCAAGGGAGATCTTCAGGGACATTCGCAGCCCAGCCGTAAACATGTTTATGCAACTAAATGCCGATACGCCCTGGTTAAGGCCGGGACAGATACTGATTGTAGCTGACCCGGATACACCCGCCCCTCTAACCATGCAGGCACTCACAACATTAAAACAGGCAAAATCACGCACTAATAATGCATTAATCGGCGTTAATGTCGAAGAAGCCGGTTTTATGCAAAAGCACTACGGCATGATTGCGGCGCTAACCAGTGCCGGAGATAAAATTTTCGGAACCGCCGGAGATGCCGGTGAAAAATATTTCAATGCCATTGAGCAGACGCTAAAGAAAATTGAGGCAAGTTATCAGAATCAGTTTCGCACTCAGGGAACGCTGATTGGACAGCAGTTTTTTGTCGAGCGAAATCAGTTGCTGAATCAATTAAAAGAACTTGTAAATAAGCCCCTACTCAAAAACCTGGCTCGTTACTCCATTAAGTTTCAGCAATATGAAAATATGAAACGTGCCCTGAACTTGTCCAGCCGTTCGATTGTTCACGAGTGGTCGACGGTGGGTATAGGCGCTATACCAGGATATTCCTATTATGTAGGCAATGCAGCTAAAGCCGCCAGATTCATGAAAATGGGAGGTTTTATTGGCATTGGATTTTCTTTTGCTGGGACCACAAATGATGTGGTGGATGCTTGCAGTAAAGGCCGGGAAGGTGAATGTGGGAAAATTGCGGTTAAAGACTATTCAAAATTTGCGTTTACAACAGGTGGGGGCATGCTGGGTGGCGTATGGGGTAGTTCTGCCGCATTAGCTGGTTGTGCTGCTATAGGAATTGTAACAGCGGGTGCTGGAGGGGTTGCATGCGCAGTTGTTGGTTCAGTCGCCGGTGGTTATGTAGGAAGCACAGGGGCAGAGACAATACTCAACAAAGTAATAGACCATTATGATAACTAATAAAATATTGGCTGGCTCATCATTGTTTTTTGGGGCTTTAGGCTGCGTCCTTCTAATCGTGTCACTTGTCGTTTACATCTTTAAAAGACAGGATTACACTAATTTAGTATCCTCTTATCAAGAAAGGTATAAATTACCTGCCCCTTGCACATTCTATTATATGACTGGATTTTTTGGGGCATTCCCCGTCATTAGATTTTTTATAAGATTAAGCCAAAAGAAAAAAATGAGCTACATTAACTTAAACGATCCCGCTTATTCCTTTTTTGATGACGGAAAAATGAAAATACGTAAGTGGATGAAACTTTATTCTTTTCTTTGGCTCACTGCTACCGCATGTTATGTGTTATTTGCTATTTTTGGCCTGCTTTTGCCATGATACTTCAATGGTCCCTATAAGAGCCAAAGTATAGAATCAATCCATCTCCAGACTGACATCACTTTAGTCGGCATGTCAGTGAGCGCGCCTGTGCCCTTTACATCCATCTTGCCGGTTGACACGGTTTCGTTGGTGTTACAGATGTGCGTATCAAGGATCACATAGCAGTTGTGCTGGCCTTTCTTTTGCTGGGACCACGAATGAAGTGTTGGATGCCTGCAGTAGAGGCCAGTATGGGAATGTGGGAAAATTGCTGTAAGAGACTACTCAAAATTTATAGTTGGCACTGCCGGAGGAGTAGTTGGAGGTGCATATGGCGGTGCTGCAATGGCCGGTGTTTGTGCTGCTGTAGGTATTGCTACCGTGGGTGTAGGTGGGGTGGCATGTGCTGTTGTAGGATCTGTAGCAGGTGGTTACCTTGGCAGCACTGGTGCAGAAGCGATCGTCAATAAAGTAACAGAGCTACTATGATAACTGATAAATTATTAGCGAGCACATCATTATTTTTTGGCTTAGTGGGTAGTGGGCTGATATTTTTTTCATTTCTTGTCTATGTGGCAAAAAGAAAAGACTATTATAAACTAATCTCTTCTTACAGCATGAAATATAAATTCCCCGCCCCTTGTTCTTTCTATTACATGGTGGGATTTTTTGGTGCATTTCCGGTTATACGGTTTTTTATAAAGCTGAGCCAGATGAAGAAAATATTTCTTATGGACATTAATGACCCGGCATACGCCTTCTTTGATGATGAAAACATCAAAATACCCCGCTGGATGAAGCTTTTTTCTGCACTGTGGTTTGCAGCTACGGCATGTTTCATCGTTTTCGCTTTTGTCGGTCTCCTGTTACCATAATAATTAAAGGCCCACCTCAGGGCCTTTTCTCAGTCCCAGCTATCCATCTTCAGCCTGACATCCAGCATCGCCAGGCAGCCTTCCATGAACTCTTTTGCAATCTGGAAATTTATCCGGGCACATTTGCTTCAGCCGGCTCATACAGGAATCGATTATAAGAGCTTCATTTTCTTTGCAACTGATACCGGGGGCGCTTTCCGGAAGCACACATTTAAAACCAGCCATTGTTGATGGACAGCCAATGTCGCTTTCAATTTTTTATGCGGTCTGGAGCTACCAGCTGACGAGGATCTAGCCCCTCGGTGATTAACAGACTATATTGCTGACGCCCTTCCCTTGCCTGCGACAGGGATATCGACGGATAATCCCCTATAGTTAGCTGGATGGGCTTGCCCTCCAGCGATACCGAAAAAAACGAAATCGAGATAACCGCCTGATATGAATTTTTTGAATAAAAATTGCGCGAATTAAACCATAGTAAAACGGATACGTATGCCCTCAGATAACATCTACGCCGAGAAGCGGCTGCCGAGTGCGTTTCGCCTCAGCTGGCAGCGCTTTTATCGCGATACCAGCGCCATGATTGGCCTGTACGGCTTCGGCATCCTGCTGTTTCTCTGCCTGTTCGGCGGGCTGCTGTCGCCTTACGGTATCGACCAGCAGTTTCTCGGCTATCAGCTGTTGCCGCCGTCGTGGTCGCGCTACGGCGATGTCTCCTTCTTTCTCGGCACTGACGATCTCGGGCGCGATGTGCTAAGCCGTTTACTGAGCGGCGTGGCACCGACGGTTGGCTCTGCGCTGCTGGTTACGGTGCTGGCAGCAATCTGCGCGCTGCTGCTGGGCGTGCTGGCGGGGATTACCCACGGTTTACGCTCGGCGGTGATGAATCACGTGCTGGATACGCTGCTGTCGATTCCCTCTCTGCTGCTGGCGATTATCGTGGTGGCCTTTCTTGGCCCGCGGCTGGAGCATGCGATGCTGGCGGTACTGCTGGCGCTGATCCCGCGTCTGGTGCGCGAAATCTACACGGCAGTGCATGACGAGATGGAAAAAGAGTATGTGGTGGCGCTGCGGCTGGATGGCGCGCGCAACCTGAACATTCTGTGGAATGCGGTGCTGCCAAACGTCCTGCCGCTGCTGGTCAGTGAATTTACCCGCTCGCTGTCGATGGCGATCCTCGACATCGCCGCGCTCGGCTTTCTTGACCTCGGCGCGCAGCTGCCCTCGCCCGAATGGGGTGCGATGCTGGGTGACGCGCTGGAGCTGATTTACGTGGCACCGTGGACGGTGATGCTGCCGGGTGCCGCGCTGATGGTAAGCGTATTGATTGTTAACCTGCTGGGCGATGGCATCCGTCGCGCCGTCGCTGCGGGAGTGGAATAATGCCGTTACTGGACATCCGAAATCTGACCATTGAATTCATGACCGCTGAAGGTCCGGTGAAAGCGGTCGATCGCATCAATCTGACGCTAAACGAGGGCGAAGTGCGTGGCCTGGTGGGCGAATCCGGCTCGGGGAAAAGTCTGGTGGCGAAAGCCATCTGCGGCGTGACCAAAGATAACTGGCGCGTCACCGCCGATCGCATGGTGTTCGATGATATCGATCTGCTGCGCCTGTCGCCGCGCGAACGGCGGCGCATCGTTGGCCATAACGTGTCGATGATTTTTCAGGAGCCGCAATCCTGTCTTGACCCTTCTGAAAGTGTCGGCCGCCAGCTGATGCAGGCCATTCCACGCTGGACCTTTAAAGGCCGCTGGTATCAGCGCCTGTGGTTCTGGCGCAAAGAGCGCGCCATTGAGCTGCTGCACCGCGTCGGCATTAAAGATCACAAAGACATTATGCGCAGCTTCCCTTATGAGCTGACCGAAGGCGAATGTCAGAAGGTGATGATCGCCATCGCGCTGGCCAATCAGCCGCGCCTGCTGATTGCCGATGAGCCGACCAATGCCATGGAGCCCACCACCCAGGCGCAGATTTTCCGTCTGCTGAGCCGCCTCAATCAGAATAACAACACCACGATTTTGCTGATCAGCCATGACCTGCGCACCATGAGTCAGTGGGCGGACCGCATCAACGTGATGTACTGCGGACAAACGGTGGAAACCGCGCAGAGTGACGATCTGATGGAAACGCCGCACCATCCGTATACCCAGGCGCTGATCCGCGCCATGCCCGACTTTGGCCGCGCGCTGCCGCATAAAAGCCGCCTGAATACGCTGTCCGGCGCGATACCGTCGCTGGAACATCTGCCGATTGGCTGCCGTCTCGGTCCGCGCTGCCCTTACGCGCAGCGTAAATGCATCGAAACGCCGCGCCTGAGCGGCACTAAAGCGCATCTTTATGCCTGTCACTTCCCGCTGAATATGGAGAGCCAATAATGGAAACCCTGCTGGAAGTGCGCAACCTGAGCAAAACCTACCGCTACCGCACCGGGCTGTTCCGGCGCCAGCATGTTGAAGCGGTGAAAAACGTCAGTTTTACCCTGCGCGAAAAGCAGACGCTGGCCATTATCGGCGAGAACGGTTCGGGCAAATCCACGCTGGCGAAGATGCTGAGCGGCATGGTGGCGCCAAGTGAAGGCGAGATGCTGATCGACGATCACCCGCTCTCTTATGGCGATTACGGCTACCGCAGCCAGCGGATTCGCATGATTTTTCAGGATCCGTCGACGTCGCTCAATCCGCGCCAGCGCGTCAGCCAGATCCTTGATTTTCCGCTGCGGCTGAATACCGATCTTGATGATGAAGCACGCGAAAAGCGCATCATTGCCACGCTGCGTCAGGTCGGGCTGCTGCGCGACCACGCCGGCTACTATCCGCACATGCTGGCCCCTGGCCAGAAGCAGCGTCTGGCGCTGGCGCGCGCGCTGATTCTGCAGCCGAAGGTGATTGTTGCCGATGAAGCCCTCGCCTCGCTGGACATGACCATGCGTTCGCAGCTGGTGAACCTGATGCTCGAGCTGCAGGAGAAACACGGCATCGCCTATATTTATGTTACTCAGCATCTTGGCATGATGAAGCACATCAGCGATCAGGTGCTGGTGATGCATCAGGGCGAAGTGGTGGAGCGCGGCGGCACCGCTGACGTGCTGGCCTCGCCGCTGCACGACTTAACCAAACGGCTGATTGCCAGCCATTTTGGCGAAGCGTTAACCGCCGAGGCGTGGCGGCGCGAGCGTTGAGTGCTACGGCCGTAGCGGAAAACGCGGCGCGATTTACCCCATTTGATACAGACGTGCTAGAATCCGCACGTCGATTAACGTCGGTCGCACAATTTTTAATCATCGCGACCGCCAACAACAATGACCATAAGGATTACAGCTATGGGTTTTCTTTCCGGTAAGCGCATTCTGATTACTGGCGTTGCCAGTAAACTTTCCATCGCCTACGGTATTGCGCAGGCGATGCACAAACAGGGCGCAGAACTGGCTTTCACCTACCAGAACGACAAACTGAAAGGTCGCGTGGAAGAGTTCGCTAAAGAACTGGGTTCAGACATTGTTCTGCCGTGCGATGTGGCAGAAGACGAGAGCATCACTGCCCTGTTCACTGAACTGGCAAAAACCTGGCCAAAATTTGACGGCTTTGTTCACTCCATCGGCTTCGCCCCGGGCGACCAGCTGGATGGCGACTACGTGAACGCCGTTACCCGTGAAGGCTTCAAAATCGCGCACGACATCAGCGCCTACAGCTTTGTGGCGATGGCCAAAGAGTGCCGCGCGATGCTGAACCCGAACGCAGCACTGCTGACCCTCTCTTACCTGGGTGCAGAGCGCGCTATCCCTAACTACAACGTGATGGGTCTGGCGAAAGCGTCGCTGGAAGCCAACGTGCGTTACATGGCGAACGCGATGGGTCCGGAAGGCGTGCGTGTTAACGCCGTGTCTGCCGGTCCAATCCGTACCCTGGCCGCATCAGGCATTAAAGATTTCCGTAAGATGCTGGCACACTGCGAAGCGGTTACCCCGATTCGCCGTACCGTCACTATCGAAGACGTGGGTAACTCTGCGGCCTTCCTGTGTTCAGACCTGGCGGGTGGTATCACCGGTGAAGTGGTGCACGT
Source organism: Pantoea dispersa (assembly GCF_019890955.1). NCBI lineage: Bacteria > Pseudomonadati > Pseudomonadota > Gammaproteobacteria > Enterobacterales > Erwiniaceae > Pantoea > Pantoea dispersa. The sequence goes on along the minus strand of NZ_CP082346.1, from coordinate 1,954,149 downwards.
GGATGGCGGCTTCAGCATTGCCGCGATGAACGAGCTGGAACTTAAATGAGTTCTGCGGGCGAGCCAGGTGCTCGCCCTTTTTCTTTTCTCTCCCGCCTTATAGCCACACGCTATTAATTATTCCCCATCATTCTTTTGCCGTGGACAGCCGTTCAGCGACGATAAGCTAGCCCTTGAGTGGCGATGTGCTTTTCAGATTTGCCCGTTGTGCACTCAGTCCGTTTTTTGCGAAAGGAATGACCATGGAACACCGCCGTTCTCCCGGCCATGACCACTGGTTTTATGAAAGCCAGACTCGCCCGCATACGTCCGCTGCTGCTCCCCTGGTTCCCGAAGCCGCTCATATTGATGACCGCTTTCTGCTCGGCCTGCAGCAGGAAGCCAGCGCCCTGCTGCCGTTGCTGCAGCGCTTTCAGCCAGTGCTACAGGCGGCACGCGACCTGAGCCATACCCTGCTTCCCGATGCGGTCAGCACCTCGCTGACCCACACGCTAACGCTGTACGATCGTCTCAGCACCGCACTCACGGTGGCGCAGGTGGCTGGCGTGCAGCGGCTGTGCAATCACTACTCGGCGCGGCTTAATCCGCTGCCGGGACCGGATTCTTCGCGCGAGAGCAATAATCGCCTGACGCAAATCACGCAGTATGCGCGCCAGCTGGCGATGCAGCCTGAGCTGATTACCGCCAGCAGCATCAGCGCACTGGATGCGGTAGGCCTGACTGAACCCGATATCGTTACGCTCAACCAGCTAGTAGGCTACGTCAGCTATCAGGCGCGCGTGGTCGCCGCGCTTCAGGCGATGATGGGCCTGCCGGTGCGCTGGATCCCTGGCGTCACGCCGCCCGCCGACGCCGATGCGGCGCTGTTCAGTCAGGCTGCTGCCTGGCAGCACGCCATCAAGCCGGTTGAGCTGCGTTATGCCAGTGCTGACCAGCTGGCGGCGGTGACCTTTTGTCAGGGTATGGCCGGACTCGACGACGCCGTCTGGCTGCTGGTGCACGATGCCCAGGCGCTGTATGGCTGGGCGACGCTGCGTCAGCGGCTTGAGGCTTATGGTGGGGAAGAGGAACAGCTGGCGCAGGCAGTCAGCGCGCGCGTGCTGGGCTGCCGACGCCAGTTCGCGCAGCTGGCGAACGGCTGGCGCACGCATTTGCTGCACGGTGTGGATCAGGCCAGCGATGACAGCCTGACGCATCAGGTTATAGCGCTAAGCGCCCAGCTTACCCGGCTGCCGGAGCGCTTCAGTGCTGCCCATCTGCAGCCGCTGTTAAACGCGGGCTGGGGCAGCGAGCGCCTGTTCACGCTGATGCAGGCGGTGGCATTTGCCAGCTGGCAGGATCGACTGCTGATGGCGCTGGGCGAAGCGCGCTAATCCGCCAGGTGGCGGCGTGCTTCGTCAAAGAAGTGCTGTGACAGCGGCGACGCCCTGCCCGGCTCGGCAATCACCAGCGCCGCCTGACGTCCCATCGGCGCGATATCAATTGGCCGGCGCGCCAGATTGTGCAGCATTTCCGGTAGCAGATGGCCACAGGGCGACACCATGACGCCCAGGCCAACCTGCGCACTCTGAATCAGCTGCATCACCGAGGCGCTTTCCACAATCACCCGCGGCAGCACGCCGGTTTCACGCAGCTGTCCGTCGAGGTAACGCCGAAAATAGCGCGTGGGCTCGGCCAGGCACAGCGGCTGGCTCGCCAGCGTGTGCAGCGACAGCCGCTCATGCTGCAGCAGCGCCGGGAAATGATCGGGATGGAAAATCGCTTCGACGCCGCGATCGTTGAGCAGCGCGGTCTGGAAATGCAGTTCCCGCAGTGACGTTAGCTCAAAAAAGCCGATACCGCCGTCCACGGTGTGACTGTTAAGCGCTTCCAGCAGTTGATCGGCGCTCATGGCGGAAACGCGATAGTCGAGTTGCGGATAGCGCGCTTCCACCGCTTTCAGTAACGCCGGCAGCGCCACGCTGCACTGTGGCATTACGCCCAGCCGCAGCGTGCCGTTGACGCCGTGCTTAAGCGACTCCACTTCCAGCTTCAGTCCCTGATACACCGAAACAATTTCGCGCGCCCACGTCAGCACGCGTTCCCCTTCTGGCGTGAAGCCGTCGAAGTTGTTGCTGCGATTGATCAGCGACAGCCCCAGCTCACGCTCAAGATTTTTAAGCCGCATCGAGAGCGTGGGCTGGCTGACGAAGCTGGCCTCCGCCGCGCGGCCAAAATGGCGCTCGCGCTCCAGATTGCACAAATAAATCAATTGCTTGATGTCGATTTTCTTATCCACCGTCGAATTTTTATCGCGTTATGGTAGCAAAACTCGTCGCGCCCCAACGCGCACTCAGCGAAGAAATTTCTGCGTTGTCAGGCGGATTGCTCAGGCGGATAGCGGGTGATGTATACGCGGAGACGCGGCGGGTCGCCACCGGCCGCGCCCCACATGATTAACGGTACCGCCCGGCATCAGGCGACGCCGAGCGCACTTTTCACCTCATTGGCGATTTTCTCGACCTGCGGCCCGTAAATCACCTGCACATCGTGCTCACTGACGCGGTTGACGCCGTTGGCACCGGTCGACAGCAGCGTTTGATCCACCACTTCTTTCATCTCTTTGACCCGCACGCGCAGGCGAGTGAAGCAGCAATCGACGTCCTCTATATTGGCCTCTCCGCCCAGCCCGCTGATGATCACGCGGGTGCGTTCATCCGCCGCCACCTGCAACGGTTTGGCTTCCTCTTCGGATTCGCGCCCCGGCGTTTCGACCTGCATCCGGGTAATCACCAGGCGAAAGCCCCAGTAATAAACCGGCGCATAAATGGCGCCCAGCACCAGCGTCCACCACCAGTGGGTTTTGCTGCCGCCGAGAATGCCAAACACCAGCAGATCAATCGCGCCGCCCTGCACGTTACCGATCATCAGGTGCAGCATCGACATCAGCATAAACGACAGGCCGGTCAGCAGCGCGTGCATCAAGTACAACACCGGCGAGACGAAGATGAAGCAGAACTCCAGCGGTTCAGTGATGCCGGTGGTAAATGAGGTCAGCGCGCCGGCCAGCACCAGCGCTTTGACCCGCTGCTTATGTTCAGGTTTGGCGGTGTGATAGATGGCCAGCGCGGCGGCGGGCAGACCGAACATCATCACCGGGATTTTGCCCTGGGCGAGAAACTGCGTGGCGGTGCGCACGGTGTCGTCCGGAATCGCGCCGGGATGGGTCAGCGAAGTGTTAAAAATATTCAGCGCGCCGACGATGGTCTGGCCGTCCACCGTCGCCATGCCGCCAATCGGCGTAAAGCGCACGGTTTCATTGAGGATGTGATGCAGGCCGGTCGGGATCAGCAGGCGCTCGCAGGCGCCGAGCAAAAAGGCACCGTACTGACCGCTTTTACCGATCATCTGACCGACCCACGCGATGCCCTGACCGATGGTTGGCCAGATAAGCGCCAGCAGCACGCCCGTCAGCGGCAGTACCACCACCGTCACGATGGGCACAAAGCGACGCCCGCCAAAAAAGCTGATCGCCGTGGGCAACTGCTGGGTATAGAAGCGGTTGTGCAGCATCACAGTGAGCAGGCCGGCAATCACCCCGCCCAGCACGCTCATGTTGTAGGTAAAAATGCCGAGCATGTCGATGTACTCGGCTGACGTCATCATGGCGCTGGTCTGGTCCATACCCGCCTGCTGCAGCGCCTCGGGCGTGGTGGTGGCTGCCGTCAGCCCTTTCGCCGCCAGCGTGGCGCTGATCCCCACATTCATGGCGATATAGCCAATCACTGCCGCAAACGCGGCGGTGGGTTTCTCCGCTTTGGCCAGCCCAATTGCGCTGGCGACGGCAAAAAATACCGGCAGGTTGGCAAACAGCGCGCCCGCCACTTTACGAATAAAACCGATGATCAACTGCGGCACCTGTAAACTGGCAAATGCTTCACCGGTGATCGCCGGATTCTGCAACGCGGCGGCCAGACCGAGAAAAATACCGGCGGCAGCAATGACGGAGATCGGCATCATTAAGGCTTTGCCGAATGCGTGAACCTGACTGGCAAGTTGCTTCATGGAGCGCGCCCTTTTGCTAACGGAAAGAGCAATTATTAGCCACTATTTGGCCGCGCACTTACCCGCCGGCGCGCGGCAGCGGATAATTTATGATGGCGATCACGCTTTCACCCCTGGTGCGCGATAAACGTTAACTATCGCACCATTAAGTCAATCAATTAGACAACTTTTGCCGTCAGTCGCACACTTCTCACCAACAGAAGTCATATTCTGATAACAATTCATAAACAATAAGCCTGCGACTATCATGAAATTTAAACGTAAGATTCAGCCCTATCGCGCCGCTGCGGGCGGCTGGGGCTCGCTGGAAGCCACCACCCGTTTTGTCCTTGACAGTAAAGCCGCCCTGAAAAACATGCGTAACCTGATGCGCATGAACAAAGCGCGCGGCTTTGACTGCCCGGGCTGTGCCTGGGGCGATGATAACAAAAGCACCTTCAGCTTCTGCGAAAACGGCGCGAAAGCCGTGACCTGGGAAGCGACACGCCGCGTCGTCGAGCCAGAATTTTTTGCCCAGCACAGCGTCAGCACTCTGTATCAGCAGAGCGACTATTTCCTCGAGTATCAGGGCCGCCTGACCCACCCGATGCGCTACAACAGCGCGACCGATCACTATGAGCCGATTAGCTGGGATGACGCCTTTGCGCTGATCGCGCAGCATTTGCAGGCAATGGATCATCCGGATCAGCTGGAGCTGTACACTTCCGGTCGCGCCAGCAATGAAGCCTCGTGGCTGTACCAGCTGTTTGGTCGCGTGCTGGGCACCAACAATTTCCCTGACTGCTCCAACATGTGCCACGAAGCCAGCGGCACCGGACTGAAACGCAGCATTGGCGTCGGTAAGGGCACCATTCGCCTGGACGATTTCGACCATGCTGATGCGATTTTTGTCTTTGGCCAGAATCCCGGCACCAACCATCCGCGCATGCTGCACAGCCTGCGTCACGCTGCCGATCACGGCGCCAGAATCGTGACCTTTAATACCCTGCGTGAGCGCGGCCTGGAACGTTTTGCCGATCCGCAGAAGCCGCTGGAAGTGGTGACGTCGATGGCCGGCAACATCAGTTCTGCCTATTATCAGCCCAACCTCGGCGGCGATATGGCGGCGGTGCGCGGCATGGTCAAAGCGCTACTGGAAGAGCAGCGTAAACGGCTGGCCGCCGGTGAAAAAGGCATATTCGATCAGGCCTTTATTGACGCCAACACCCAGGGCGTTGAGCAGTATCTGGCGGCCGTCGACGAGACCCGCTGGGAGCAGATTGTGCAGCAGTCGGGCCTGAGCGAAGCGCAGATTCGCGAAGCCGCCGCCATTTACCAGAGCGCCGAACGGGTGATCATCACCTGGGCGATGGGCATCACTCAGCACAAACACTCGGTCGATACGGTACGGGAAATCGTTAACCTGCAGCTGCTGTTTGGCCAGCTCGGCAAACAAGGCGCGGGCCTGTGCCCGGTGCGTGGCCACAGTAACGTGCAGGGTAACCGCACCATGGGCATCGACGAGAAACCGTCGAAAGCGTTCCTCGATGCGCTGGGCGCGCATTTTGCTTTTGAACCGCCGCGCGAGCACGGTCATAACACGGTTGAAGCGCTCAACGCCATGCTGCGTGATGAAGTCAAAGTGCTGATTGCGCTGGGCGGTAACCTCGCCGCGGCGGCGCCGGACTCACCGGTTACCGAAGAAGCGCTGCAGCACTGTGGTCTGACGGTACACATCAGCACCAAGCTGAACCGCAGCCATCTGGTACCGGGCCACGAAGGCCTGATTCTGCCGACGCTGGGCCGTACCGAGCGCGATCGCCAGGCCAGCGGCAACCAGTTCATCACCGTGGAAGATTCGTTCAGCATGGTGCATGCCTCTGAAGGTGTCGGCATTCCGCTGGCGGAAACGCAGCGCTCAGAAACAGCCATTGTGGCCGGTATCGCGCATGCGACGCTGGGCAGCGACCACATCGACTGGCTCGGCATGGCCGCTGATTACAACGTCATTCGCGCTCACATTGCGGCGACCATCCCCGGCTTCGCTGATTTTAACCGTCAGTGTGATATTCCCGGCGGCTTTTACCTCGGTAACGCTGCCGCAGAACTGCGTTTCAATACGCCATCGCGTCAGGCAGAATTCAGCGCGGCGGCACTGCCGACCTCGCTGTTCCCGCAGCTGGGCAATGACGTTGAAGTGCCGTTCACGTTGCAGACGCTGCGCTCACATGACCAGTACAACACCACCATTTATGGCCTGGATGACCGCTATCGTGGCGTATACGGTCAGCGTGAAGTGGTGTTTATCCACCCGGACGACATGGCGTCACTCGGTTTCAGCGAAGGACAGCTGGTTGACATTGAAACCCTGTGGAATGACGGTCTGACGCGTCGCGTCAGCGGCTTTAAGCTGGTGCCGTATAATATTCCGCGCGGTAACCTCGCCGCCTACTATCCGGAGACCAATCCGCTGGTACCGCTCTCCAGCTACGGTGACGGCAGCGGCACGCCCACCTCTAAATCGGTACCGGTGAAGCTGGCGCTGACCGCCGCCGCGCCCACCCAGCGTATCGCCTGAGTTCTGTGCGTTACCAGAAAGTAAAAAGCCGCGTAAAGCGGCTTTTTCGCCTGTTTTAGCCTTGCCGCGCGGACCTGATTCGCGTAAAACTGTCCACCGCTCTTAGGCCACGAAACTAAATATATTATGTTCCAGGATAACCCGCTGCTCGCGCAGCTTAAAGAGAAGCTTCACGCGCAGACCCCGCGCGCCGAAGGTGTTGTGAAAGGCACGGAAAAAGGCTTTGGCTTCCTCGAAGTTGACGCTCAGAAAAGCTACTTCATTCCCCCTCCGCAGATGAAGAAAGTGATGCACGGCGACCGCATTTCCGCCGTGATCCACACTGATAAAGACCGCGAGAGCGCGGAGCCGGAAACCCTGATTGAGCCGTTCCTGACGCGCTTTGTCGGCCGCGTGCAGAAAAAAGATGACCGCCTGTCTATCGTGCCGGATCATCCGCTGCTGAAAGACGCGATTCAGTGCCGTGCGGTGCGTGGCCTGACCCACGATTTCCAGAACGGTGACTGGGCCGTGGCAGAGATGCGCCGCCATCCGCTGAAAGGCGATCGCGGTTTCTATGCCGAACTGACCGAATTTGTTGTCACCGCGGACGATCACCTTGCGCCGTGGTGGGTCACGCTGTCGCGCCACAATCTGGAGCGCGAAGCGCCGGAAGTGGGCTTTGGCGAGATGCTGGACGAACAGTTGCAGCGTGAAGATCTCACGGCGCTGAACTTTGTCACCATCGACAGCGCCAGCACCGAAGATATGGACGATGCGCTGTATGTTGAAGAGCTGGCAGAAGGCAAGCTGGCGCTGACCATCGCTATTGCCGACCCGACCGCTTACGTTGCTGCCGGCAGCGAACTCGACCAGCTGGCCTCCAGACGCGCCTTCACCAACTATCTGCCGGGCTTTAACATCCCGATGCTGCCGCGCGAACTGTCAGATGATGTCTGCTCGCTGCGCCCTAACGTCAGGCGTCCGGCGCTGGTGTGTCGCGTCACTGTGCTGCCGGATGGCAGCCTGGCTGACGATGCCCACTTCTTTGCCGCGTGGATCGAATCCAAAGCCAAGCTGGTATACGACGAAGTGTCGGACTGGCTGGAGAACAGCGGCAGCTGGCAGCCGGAAAATGACACCATCGCGCAGCAGATTCGCCTGCTGCATCGCCTGTGCCTGGCGCGTGGCGAGTGGCGTCAGACGCACGCGCTGGTGTTCAAAGATCGCCCTGACTACCGCTTCGTGCTGGGTGAGAAAGGCGAAGTGCTGGATATTATTGCGGAACCGCGCCGCATCGCTAACCGCATCGTGGAAGAAGCGATGATCCTCGCTAACGTCTGCGCCGCTAAAGTGCTGCAGGAGAAGCTTGGCTTCGGTATCTACAACCTGCACACCGGTTTCGACCAGGCGAACGCGGAACAGGCGGCTGGGGTACTGGCTGGTCACGGTATCACGGTTAATCCGCAGGCCATTACCACGCTGGAAGGCTTCCGTCAGCTGCGTCGTCAGCTTGATGCGCAGCCAACCCAGTATCTCGACAGCCGCATTCGTCGTTTCCAGAGTTTCGCCGAAATCAGCACCGAACCGGGCCCGCACTTTGGCCTCGGTCTCGACGCCTACGCGACCTGGACGTCTCCTATTCGTAAATTCGGCGACATGATCAACCATCGTCTGCTGAAGGCTATCGTGCGCGGCGAAAGCATTGCACGGCCACAGGATGACGTGACCCTGATCATGAGTGAGCGTCGCCGTCTCAACCGCATGGCCGAGCGCGATGTCGGTGACTGGCTGTACGCGCGCTTCCTCGCGCCGTTTGCCGGCACTGACCGCAAATTCAGCGCGGAGATCATCGACGTTTCGCGCGGCGGCATGCGCGTGCGCCTGCTGGAGAACGGTGCGGTCGCCTTTATCCCTGCCCCGTTCATTCACGCCGTGCGTGACGAACTGGTGTGCTCGCAGGAGAGCGGCACTGTGCAGATCAAAGGTGAAGTGGCCTACCGCGTGACCGATGTGATTGATGTAACCATCGCCGAAGTGCGCATGGAAACACGCAGCGTGGTGGCCCGTCCGGCCGCCTGAGCATGAAATCGTGCGGGATAACAGCCGTTATCCCGCATTTTTCCCCGCCCGCCTGAACAGTTGTTAAATTTGTTTCCCGCTTCACACTTCTGATCCGATTCCCTGTCGTTAACAATTCATTACATTACTTTTAACTTGTTGTATTCCGATCGCCTTTTTCCCGGTCCCTACAAGGAGTTAACTCATGAACAACGTCAGAACCGGATTGATCTGGTTAGCGGTGGCGTTAATTGGTGCGGCTGCGTTCGCCATGCTGGCGCTCAGTCGCGGCGAGCACGTTAATGCCGTCTGGCTGGTGATCGCCTCCGTCGCCTGCTATAGCATCGCGTATCGCTTCTACAGCCTGTTTATCGCCAGGCGCATTTTTGAGCTGGACGACCGGCGCCGCACGCCGGCAGAGCGCTTCAATGACGGGCTGGACTATGTTCCTACCAACAAATGGGTGCTATTTGGCCACCACTTTGCCGCCATCGCTGGTGCCGGTCCGCTGGTCGGGCCGATCCTGGCGGCGCAGATGGGTTTTCTGCCCGGCACCATCTGGATTCTGGTCGGCGTGATGCTGGCCGGCGCGGTGCAGGATTTTCTGGTGCTGTTTATCTCCACGCGCCGCGACGGTCGTTCGCTGGGTGAGATGGCGCGCCAGGAACTGGGCTCGTTCGCCGGCGTAGTCACCATGCTCGGTGCGCTCGGTGTGATGATCATTATTCTCTCTGCGCTGGCGCTGGTGGTGGTGAAAGCGCTGGCCAACAGTCCGTGGGGGCTGTTTACCATCGCCGCCACCATTCCGATTGCCCTTTTCATGGGCGTGTATATGCGCTTTCTGCGTCCGGGTAAAATCGCCGAAGTGTCGATCATCGGCTTTGTGCTGATGATGGCGGCGATCATTTACGGCGGTGACGTGGCGGCCGATCCGTACTGGGGACCGATTTTTACCCTGAAAGGCACCGAGCTGACGTGGGTGCTGGTGATCTACGGTTTTGTTGCCTCGTCGCTGCCGGTGTGGCTGCTGCTGGCACCGCGTGATTACCTCTCCACCTTTTTAAAAATCGGCGTGATCATCGGGCTGGCGGTGGGCATTCTGTTCGCCATGCCGGAACTGAAGATGCCGGCGGTGACGCGCTTTATCGACGGCACGGGGCCGGTGTTCTCCGGTGCGCTGTTCCCGTTCCTGTTTATCACCATTGCCTGCGGCGCGATCTCCGGCTTCCACGCGCTGGTGTCGAGCGGTACGACGCCAAAACTGGTAGAGCGCGAAAGCCATATTCGCTTCATCGGCTATGGCGCCATGCTGATGGAGTCCTTTGTGGCAATCATGGCGCTGATTTGTGCCTCGGTGCTCGATCCTGGCGTCTACTTTGCCATGAACTCACCGGCGGCGCTGATTGGCACCACGGTGGAGAACGCGTCTCAGGTAATTAACGGCTGGGGCTTTGTGGTGACGCCGGAGATGCTGAGCGGTATCGCCGGCGAAGTGGGCGAAAGCACCATTCTCTCCCGCGCCGGTGGCGCTCCGACGTTTGCCGTCGGGATGGCGCATATCATCACCGAGGTGTTTAACAGCCGCGCGATGATGGCGTTCTGGTATCACTTCGCCATTCTGTTTGAGGCGCTGTTTATCCTCACCGCCGTGGATGCCGGTACCCGCGCCTGCCGTTTTATGGTGCAGGATCTGGTCGGGACCGTGGTGCCTTCGCTGGCTAACAATCGCTCGTGGCTCGGAAACATGGCCGGTACCACCGTGGCGGTGGCCGGCTGGGGTTTCTTCGTGTATCAGGGCGTGGTCGATCCGCTCGGCGGCATCAATACCCTGTGGCCGCTGTTTGGCATCGGTAACCAGATGCTGGCGTCGATGGCGCTGATCCTCGGTACCGTGGTGCTGTTCAAAATGAAAAAGCAGCGTTACGCCTGGGTGACGATTGTGCCTACCGCCTGGCTGTTTATCACCTCCATGACCGCCGGCTGGCAGAAAATTTTCCATGAGAAACCGTCAATTGGTTTCCTCGCGCAGGCCAGTAAGTTCCGTAAAGGTCTCGATGAGGGCGTGATTATCGCACCGGCGAAAACCGTGGCCGACATGCAAACCATCGTGTTCAGCAACCAGATCAACGCGGCGCTGTGCGGCTTTTTCATGCTGGTCGCGGTAACCATGCTGATTGCGGCGTTCTTCGTGATCCGGCGCGCGCTGCGCAGTGCAGTGCCGACCACCCATGAATCGGACGTGTCACTCCGTCAGGAGATGCGAAATGTCTGAGGCCATTTTACGCTGGAAAAAGCCGCATGCGGGCTGGCAAATTCAGCAGTGCTTACCGCTCGCTGCCCGCGCCCCTGCTGCACCACGCTCACGCTGGCAGCGTCTGTGGCAGGGATTACAGCAGAGCTTCCGGTTAATGGTGGGCGTGCACGACTATCAAACTTATCTGAAGCATATGCGCGAAAAACATCCGGAACAGGCCCCCATGGATGAGCGCGCCTTCCATCGTTACTGCCTGGAGGCGCGTTTTCCCAGCCAGGCGGGCAAACTCGGCAAGTGCCCGTGCTAACCTTTCAGCCCCGGAATCCGGGGCTTTTTCGTGCCATTCTTTAATAAAAACAAAAATATATTCAGTTTGCATCTTGTGCTGGCGCAGGAGGTTGAATACTGTTGCTAAAATAATGAGATACCCCCTGCTGCGCATTCCTCCGGAGGAAGTTTCCATGACCGATGAACAAGGGCAAACGTTGCTATATACCTTGTTTGGCACAACCAGCCCTCATTGGCGTTTAACTTCAGATAGCGATGCGCTGCATTTTGCCGAAGATGAAAATGCCAATACCAATATGGCGGTGCCCCTGACGCCTGCTCAGGCCAGTCTGCTGCGTGCCATGACGGTAATTACTTCCAGCATCAACCTGACCCTTTCACTGCACGGCTCGCCAGTGCCGATGCACTTTGTCGGCCGTAAAGTGAATCAGTCGACCTGGGCCGGCACTGCGTCCGCCTGGGGCGATACCTCGTCGGTGGCGCGCGATTTAACCCTTGGTCTCTCCTTCGCCGAACAGGTGGTGTCAGAAGCGAATTCGGTGATCGTCATCCTCGATCAGCGCGGCAACATTCAGCGTTTTAACCGCCTGAGCGAAGAGTACACCGGCCTGAAAGAGCAGGAAGTGATTGGCCGCAATGTGTTTCAGCTGTTTATGACCAAGCAGGAAGCGCAGGCATCGCGCCGCAATATCGCCGGCTTCTTTCGCGACGGCAACTCCTACGAAGTGGAGCGCTGGGTTAAAACCCGAAAAGGTCAGCGACTGTTTCTGTTTCGTAATAAGTTCGTCCACAGCGGTAGCGGAAAAAATGAAATTTTCCTCATCTGTTCCGGAACCGACATCACAGAAGAGCGTCGGGCGCAGGAGCGCTTACGCGTTATGGCCAACACCGACACGGTGACCGGCCTGCCGAATCGCAACGCTATCCATCAGCAAATTAGCCTGGCACTGGAGCTGGCTAACGGCAGCCAGACCGGCGTGGTTTACCTCGATCTCGACAATTTCAAGAAGGTAAACGATGCCTACGGCCATATGTTTGGCGACCAGCTACTGCAGGCGGTGTCGCTGGCGATCCTCAGCTGTCTCGGCAAGGACCAGACGCTGGCGCGCCTCGGCGGTGATGAATTTGTGGTGCTGGCTGAGCACACCAGTCAGGCGGCGCTGGAGGCGATGGCCTCACGTATTCTGGAGCGGCTGCGTCAGCCGTTCCGTATCGGGCTGATCGAAGTCTACAGCGGCTGCTCGATTGGTATCGCCCTCGCCCCGCTGCATGGTGAAGATCGCGAAAGTCTGATTCGTAACGCCGATACCGCGATGTACCACGCTAAAGAGAACGGGCGCGGCAAATTCTGCGTGTTCGCCAGCGAGATGAACCAGCGCGTATTTGAATATCTGTGGCTGGATACCAATCTGCGCAAAGCGCTGGAGCAGGATCATCTGGTGGTGCACTATCAGCCTAAGATCGATCGCGACGGCGAAGTGCGCAGTGCCGAGGCGCTGGTGCGCTGGAATTCACCTGAACGCGGCCTGGTGCCGCCTGGCGATTTCATTTCTTACGCGGAAGAGTCCGGACTGATTGTGCCGCTCGGGCGCTGGGTGATGCTGAACGTGCTGCAGCAAATCGTTAAATGGCGCAGCGAAGGCATTTACCTGCGCGTCGCAGTGAACGTTTCCGCCAAACAGCTGATCGACCAGAGCATCTACAGCGACCTGAAACAGGCGCTGAGCGAAGCGGGCATCAGTGAGTGTCCGATAGACATCGAGCTGACGGAAAGCTGCCTGATCGAGAACGAGGCCGGTGCGCTGAAGCTGATGAAACAGTTTCAGGAGTTAGGCGCACAGGTGCATCTGGATGATTTCGGCACGGGCTACTCTTCGCTTTCCCAGCTGGCGCGCGTGCCGATCGATGCGATTAAGCTGGATCAAAGTTTTGTGCGCAATATCAACAAGCAACCGGTATCGCAGTCGCTGGTGCGCGCGATCGTTGCCGTGGCGAAAGCCCTGGATTTACAGGTCATTGCCGAAGGCATCGAAACCAAAGCCGAAGAGAAGTTTGTGCTGACCAACGGTGTCGATGGGCGTCAGGGTTATTATTATGCGAAACCAATGCCCGCAGAGCAGCTCGGGCATTGGCTGGCTAAGCATCCTGCCCGCGTTTAACGTCTTAGCGTACTGCTAACCGGCTTTACGCAGTGATGCGCTGTGACGATTTTGCAGCTGTACCAGACGTTCCATGTAGGCAATATCTTTCGGTTCCAGCGTGAAAGCATAGTCGACCCAATCCTCAGTAATATCCATCAGTTCTGCCCGTGACAGCTGCAGCACGCGCTGTCGCGCTTTCAGCATGGCACGGACTCCATTCAGTTTTGGCCGCAGCGTATCGATGAAGGTACGCGTGGTGCGGTAGCTGTCACCAGGCTGGAACACTTTGTCCACCAGACCACGGGTTTCATACCACTCTGCACTGTGCGACTCCCCTTCACAGATCAGCTCTTCGGCCAGCTTCATCCCGGAGCGGCGTGCCACCAGTGAGTAGCCGCCCATGCCGGGGAACAGGTTGAAGGCAATTTCCGGGAAGCCCATACGCGCACTGTTCTGCGCCAGAATGAAGTGGTGCGCCAGCGCTGCTTCAAAACCGCCGCCCAAGGCACTGCCCTCAATCATCGCCAGCGTCACGGCGCCGGTGTCAAACCCGCGGGCCGCCGAATGGATGCAGTCAACACAGGCGCGGGCGTAGGCGCGCAGTGCTTCACGGCGGTTATTACGAATGCATTCGACAAAGAAACGCAAATCGCCCCCGGCGTTAAACATCTGCGGCACCAGCGATCCGGTCACCCAGAAATCAATCGGCAGACCGGAACGCTGGGCGGCGTAGCTCAGGTTCATGATCTCCTCGATTAATTCGTGGTTGAAACTGGGGCGCGGCTGAGCGCGCAGCATCATCCACATGGTGTGTCGACCTTCCTCATAATAGGCGGCGAGCTGGGTGGTTTGGCCGACTTCGGTAAACAGGCGGCAGGTTGGTTGGTTAATTACTGTCATCGTCTCATCCTCTATTTATGTGATGCGTTAAACGCCACATCAGCGTAATGCAGAGTGAGGCCAGACCAAATGAGAGTTTGATTTATAACGTAAAATCCAGAGAGATCCCCGAGCCCCTGCCTGAGGAAAGATTAGCGGGCTTACTTAATGACGGCGCAACAGCCGGCAAGCGTATAAATACGCTTAACGCATAGTGAATAAATCACTGCATTAACAGTCCCCGTCTCGTCCGGGCACGCAATCCCCTTAAATAAAAAAGGCACCTGTCGGTGCCTTGAGGAATTATCACGCGCTCAGCCTTGCCCGTACCAGGCGTTCTTCCCGTGCTTGCGCAGATAGTGCAGGTCAAGCAGGGTCTGAGCGATAGGCGGCAGCTCGGCGCGCAGCTGCTCAGTGTGCAGCGCCATATAGGCCACCTCTTCCAGCACCACCGCACTGTGCACCGCGCTATGTGCGTCTTTACCCCAGGCAAACGGCCCGTGGGAGTTCACCAGCGCAGCAGGAATCGCGCCGGGCTCAATGCCGCGCTGCGCAAAGGTTTCAATGATGACCTGGCCGGTGTGCCATTCATATTCCTGCTCAATCTCTGCCCGTTGCATCGCGCGGGTGCAGGGAATGGTGCCATAGAAATCGTCAGCGTGGGTGGTGCCCCATGCCGGGATGTCCCTGCCCGCCTGCGCCCAGATGGTGGCGTGGCGCGAATGGGTGTGTACGATGCCGCCAATCTCCGGCCACGCCAGATACAGTGCGCGGTGTGTTGCGGTATCCGAGGATGGCCGCAGCTGGCCCTCAACGACATTGCCGCTTTCCAGTTCGACCACCACCATGTCGTCGCGCTGCATCTGCTCATATTTAACGCCCGAGGGTTTGATCACCAGCAGCCCGCGCTCGCGGTCCACCGCACTGACATTGCCCCACGTAAAAGTCACCAGGTTGTAACGCGGCAGGTCGAGATTGGCCTCCAGAACCTGCTGTTTCAGCGCTTCCAGCATTGTGTTTTCTCCGCCATACAGTCATCACTGAATTGTGCGGAGCCACCGGTAAAAACGTTATGGAGGGAATGGCTGGATTAGCAGCGGAAAGTGGCTAAAGCGGGCAAAGTGTGGGGTTTGATACGGGATCCGGATGCGGACACCACGTCGGGATTTCAGAGTTTTCTTTCTGCATACACATCCGCTTACGCCTAGAATTATCTCAAGCCTGCGGCGGTACCAAAATGGTCTTTGCCAGCAGCGTGAACAACGCGCGTAAAGTGTTGCGCGCCAGCGTGCAGGCTGAAGGAAAAGCATCGCCTGAGTGCATCGGGCGAACAACTTCAGGGCGTAACATCTATACTTAACGAGTTGCCTCTGAGCAAACCATCAAGGAGATGTCCATGACTAAAACAATGAAACGCGTGACGGTTGCCGTGCTGGCAACGACGTTAGTGGTGGCCCTGAGCGGCTGTTCCAACTGGTCAAAACGTGACCGCAACACGGCGATTGGCGCCGGTGCCGGTGCTATTGGTGGATCGGTGCTCACCAACGGCAGCGCGCTGGGTACCGTCGGTGGCGCTGCGGTGGGCGGCATTATTGGCCATCAGGTTGATTAATAATAATATTGTAGCAGGCTACGCAGCGCATCTACGTCACATCGGGCCACCTTGCGTGGCCCGCTTTCATTAACCGCCCGCCAGTTTAACCTTCATGCCTTTGGCTTCCAGCAGCGTTTTAAGCAAATCGCGCTTATCGCCCTGAATCTCAATCACGCCCTCTTTCAACGCCCCGCCGCAGCCGCACTTCTTCTTAAGCTCGGCCGCCAGCTTTGCCAGCGCGTCATCATCGAGATCGATACCGGTAATCAGGCACACGCCTTTACCTTTACGCCCGCTGGTCTGGCGCTGAATGCGCACGATGCCATCGCCTTTCGGTCGCTGCGGTTTCTCTTCGCTATGCGTAATACGGCCGGTTTCGGTGGAGTAAACCAGCGGATTGTCCTGAGCCATTAGCCCTCCTGTAAACTGTGCAGGATTTGCTGCAGCGTCTGCGCCGGGTCGGCAGATTGGGTGATCGGTCGCCCAATCACCATGTAATCCACGCCGGCCTGTTGTGCCTGCTGCGGCGTCATGATGCGACGCTGATCGCCGGCCTCGCTACCCGCCGGGCGAATACCCGGCGTAACCAGCGCGAAATCCTGCCCGATAACCTGTTTAAAGTGCGCAGCTTCCTGCGCCGAGCACACCACACCATCAAGACCACATTCGCGCGTCAGTCGTGCCAGACGCTCAGCCTGCTGCGCCGGCGATAAGGTGATGCCAAGACCTTTGAGATCGTCTTCGTCCATGCTGGTCAGCACCGTTACCGCAATCAGCAAGGGCGCATCACTGCCAAACGGCAGCAGCGCTTCGCGTGCCGCATTCATCATCCGCGCCCCGCCGCTGGCATGCACGTTGACCATCCATACACCGAGATCCGCTGCCGCCGCGACCGCATGTGCCGTCGTGTTCGGGATGTCATGAAATTTGAGATCGAGGAATACCTCAAAACCGCGCGCCTGCAACGTCTTCACCAGCGACGGTCCAAACAGGGTAAACATCTCTTTACCCACTTTCAGACGGCACTGGCCCGGATCGATACGGTCAACGAACTGCAGTGCGCTATTGAGATCATGATAGTCGAGTGCCACCAGAATCGGTGAGTGAGTAACAGGCATAACGTTTCCTCAGAGGCTGGCACCCGCAGGCGCGATGGACAAACGGCAAGCATTCTACCCGTGCAACCCGGCCACGACAACGTTGCGACGGCGATTGCCTTGCTGATTGACGAGCTGATGCACAGTGCTGATGCGTGGATGATAATTTCTCTATTAGTATGTTGTAACTACTATGCGTTATGAATAATCACCGAACGCGGCCAGCTTACTGGCCGTCGAGTCCGCGAATCGGTTTAACGGAAGACCAGGCACGGCACGATGGGCAGTGCCAGTAAAGCGCATGCGCGGTGAAGCCGCACTTCTGGCAGCGGTAGCGCGGTTTAGTACGAATCTGTTCGCCAACCATGTCGCGCAGCACCATCAGACTCTCTTTGGCGCGGCCATCTTCTGCCTCATGCAGGTGGAAATCCATCAGACGATGAAACACGCGCATGGTGGGATGGCGCTGCAGCTGACGGTTAATATAGAGCTGTGCCGCTTCCGGCCCCTGCTGCTGCTCCAGAATGTCCGCCAGATAGAGTTCTGCCGCGGCACCGGTGTTCTCTTCAACGCAGCGTTGCAGGAACTGCGCCCAGCTGTCAGGCTGCTCCAGCCGCTGATAGCAGGTTTCCAGCATCGGCAGCGTTTCGCTCACCAGTTCTTTGTCCTGCTCCAGCACGCGCTGCAGCCGCTGCGCCGCTTTCGCGTATTCGCCCTGCTCCATCAGGATACGTCCCATCATGATGGAAACGCGCGCGCTTTGGTGGTCGGCCGCTTCACCCTTTTTCAACAGGCTCATGGCACGATCGAGGTCGTCACTGCTCAGCGCCTGCAGTGCCAGCTCGCAGTAAAAATGGGCGATTTCGCCCTTTTGCTTATCTTTGCCGAGTTTTACCAGCCGCTCCGCCACTTCGATGGCTTTCTGCCAGTCGCTGGTCGCCTGATGAATCAGCAGCAGTTGCTGCAGCGCGCTGATACGAAAATCGGTTTCATCGATCAGCTGACTGAACATGTCTTCGGCGCGATCGTACAAGCCGGCGGCCATATAGTCGCGTCCCAGCTGCTGAATGGCCAGCAAACGCTGATCGTAGGTCAGCGACGCGCTTTCCATTAACGACTGGTGGATGCGGATGGCGCGGTCGACTTCGCCGCGCGAACGGAACAGGTTACCGAGCGTCAGGTGGGCTTCAACGGTGCCGCTGTCCTCTTTCAACATATCGAGGAACAGATCGACCGCTTTATCCTGCTGATTAGAAAGGAGAAAGTTGACCCCTGCCACGTATTCGCGTGACAGACGGTTAGCTTCCTGTTGCTTATCCTGTTGCGCACTGCGGCGGCCCATATACCAGCCGTACGCCGCCGCGACAGGAAGAAGCAGAAACAGCAATTCAAGCATCGAACATTAATCCCGACGCACTGCAGTGGAGGTGCTATTTACCGCAGCAGATTGTTCATTTTGCGCCTGCATGCGCTTCAGTTTGCGCTGTGCATGCGCCAGCGAAACACGAATGCGCAGCCAGAACAGGCCACAGATCGCCCAGCCCAGCAAAAATCCGGCACCAAACAGACAGGCCAGCAAGGTTGAAATGCGGAATTCGCCCTGCGCCAGCAGATAGTTGAAGGTGACAATCTGGTCATTATGCGCTCCGAGCGTGACGGAGATGATGAAAATGACCAAAACCACGAGAAAAATCAGCAAATATTTCACAATGCGTCCTGTCGTGAGGTTATCCGGTAGAGTATGCCAAAAAAGTGCCGCCGTTGCTGCTTATCCGCGCAGCAGTTAGTGCCCTTTCTGCAAGTACAATCAATCATATGGGGGCAAAGGGAGAAATTACAATCCGTCATCGCGCCCGGCAATCTCACGCTGCTCTTCCGGCGGCACGCTGAGCGGGCCACAAAAGCGCTGTGCCAGCCAGGTTGCCAGCGTCACCAGCAGCCACGAGATCAGCGTCGCGACCACCAGATCGCGCGGCCAGTGCATGCCCAGTACCAGCCGGCTGCCCATGACCAGCGTAGCCCAGACAAACAGCACCACCACCGTAACAACATGCCGGCGCGGCCATAACAGGCCAATCACCAGCAGCGCCCAGCTGGCGGCAAACATGGTGTGGCCAGACGGAAAAGCAAAGCCCGTCTCAAACGCCCAGTGATTTTTTAACCAGGCGGGCAGCTTTGTGTCATTGGCGAGCAAGGCGGACACCATTTCGCCGCGCTGCTGCCGTTTCAGCTGATAAAACTGCTGTTCGTTGACGCCGTGGCTGTGCTCAAGCCAGACCACATACGGTCGCGGCTCCTGCACCTGCTCTTTTATAAAGGTTTTGGTCGACTGACCAGCGAGAATCGCGCCGTTCATGATAATCAACAACAGAATGGCCGGCCGGAGGC
This sequence comes from Pantoea dispersa, assembly GCF_019890955.1. NCBI lineage: Bacteria > Pseudomonadati > Pseudomonadota > Gammaproteobacteria > Enterobacterales > Erwiniaceae > Pantoea > Pantoea dispersa. The sequence continues at coordinate 1,934,867 of NZ_CP082346.1, read as the reverse complement.
GAAAGCGCAGGCACCACAATACCCAGCCGCTCAGAATCAGGCTGGTCAGCGTGCCCCACGGACTGGTGACGGTTTCGGTGATCCAGAACAGCACGCGCAACAGATGCCCGCTCTCCCCCGGTTGCCACTGCCAGCCGGAAAGCCATACGCCCAGCGGCATCAGCAATAATAAAAACGCGCCCAGCGTGGTGCGTTGCACAATTTTTAACATCTCATTCCTTTATTGTTTCACGACCTGACAGGCGTATTGCATAACTTTAGTTGAAAAAAGAATAACATACCCGTTGCGGCTTAGATAATTGTGCTTTATCACTACAATCACTCTGACTGATTAGCGGCCCTGGTTCAGGTTGTGGCACAATATCGGCAGTTTCGTCGGGCCAGTCGGGCCCGTGCGTTATCATGATGATAGCGCATCCTCTGAAGGTTCTGGAGAGTCACATGCAGCTGAAACGGGTAGCAGAAGCCAAACTGCCCACGCCATGGGGAGATTTCCTGATGGTTGGTTTTGAAGAACTGGCAACCGGCCACGACCACGTCGCGCTGGTTTATGGTGATATTAGCGATCACAATCCGGTGCTGGCGCGCGTCCACTCCGAATGTCTTACCGGCGATGCGCTGTTCAGCCTGCGCTGCGACTGCGGCTTCCAGCTGGAAGCGGCGCTGACCGCCATTGCGGAAGAAGGACGCGGCGTGCTGCTGTACCATCGTCAGGAAGGCCGTAACATTGGGCTGCTGAACAAAATTCGCGCCTATGCGTTGCAGGACAAAGGCTACGACACGGTGGAAGCAAACCATCAGTTGGGCTTTGCCGCCGATGAGCGTGATTTCACCCTGTGCGCCGACATGTTTAAACTGCTGGGCATTAATGAAGTGCGTTTGCTGACCAACAATCCGCGCAAAGTGGAGATCCTGTCAGAAGCGGGTATCAATATCGTTGAGCGCGTGCCGCTGATCGTTGGCCGTAACCCAAAAAATGCGCACTATCTCGATACGAAAGCCGAGAAGATGGGACATCTGCTGCCGAAATCGTAACGCGGCGGTGCGCGCACGCCATAGCGCCCTCGCGTCATGTATTTTCAGCGTCAATAAATAAAGCCGGGCATGCATGCCCGGCTTTGTTTTTTAGTTGAGCATATTGCGTATCACATAATGCAGGATGCCGTCGTTCTGGTAATAGGTCAGCTCATTACCGGTATCGATACGACAACGAGTATCCAGCGTCTGCTGACTGCCGTCAGCCCGCGTCAGCGTCACCGGGACGCTGCAGCCGGGCTGCAGCTGCGCCAGATTTGCCACATCGATACGCTCTTCCCCGGTCAGCTGTAGCGTCTTACGCGTCACGCCCGCCGGGAACTCCAGCGGTAAAATGCCCATGCCGATCAGGTTAGAGCGGTGAATACGCTCGAACGATTCGGCAATCACCACGCGCACGCCCTGCAGGCGCGGACCTTTCGCCGCCCAGTCGCGGCTGGAGCCGGAGCCGTACTCTTTCCCGGCGATCACCGCCAGCGGCACGCCCTCCTCCTGATACTTCATCGCCGCATCGTAGATAGCCAGCTGTTCCTGGCTCGGATAGTGCCGGGTATAACCGCCCTCGACGCCAGGCACCATTTCGTTGCGAATACGGATGTTGGCGAAAGTACCGCGCATCATGACTTCGTGGTTACCGCGTCGTGAGCCATACGAGTTGAAGTCATTACGCTCAACGCCGTGCGCCAGCAGATAACGCCCCGCCGGACTCTCCGCTTTAATGCTGCCAGCCGGAGAGATATGGTCGGTTGTCACCGAATCACCGAGCATCGCCAGGATGCGCGCGCCGTGAATGTCCTGTACCGGCTGGGGTGTTTTTTCCATATCGTCAAAGAACGGAGACAGACGAATATAGGTGGAGCCTTCGTCCCAGTCATAGGTGGCGGCTTCGCTGACTTTGATCTGCTGCCACTCGGGCGTGCCGTCGAACACCTCGGCGTACTCTTTATGGAACATGTCGCTGGTAACTTTCTGCACCGATGCGGCAATCTCTTCCGGCGATGGCCAGATGTCCTTCAGATAGACGTCATTGCCCTGCTGATCCTGACCGATCGGATCAGTCTGCAGGTTGATCTTCATGTTGCCCGCCAGCGCATACGCCACCACCAGCGGCGGAGACGCCAGCCAGTTGGTTTTTACCAGCGGATGGATACGCCCTTCGAAGTTGCGGTTACCGGACAACACGGCACCTACCGTCAAATCGCCCTCTTTGATCGCACTTTCGATCTCATCCGGCAGCGGGCCGGAGTTACCGATGCAGGTGGTGCAGCCGTAACCCACCAGGTTAAAGCCCAGCTCATCAAGATACGGGGCCAACTGCGCCACGGCGAGATAGTCGGACACCACTTTTGATCCTGGTGCCAGCGAGGCTTTTACCCAGGGTTTACGCATTAGTCCGCGCTCAACGGCTTTTTTCGCCAGCAGGCCAGCCGCCATTAAGACGCTGGGGTTCGAGGTGTTGGTACAGGACGTAATCGCGGAGATCACCACGGCACCATCATCCAGCTGGATGCGGTCGCCGGTTTCACTGTCCAGATAGCTGACCGTTTTGTGCGGCTTCTGCGCGTGATTCACTTCCAGCTCGTTACTGGCGTCAAAGGCCGCCGGTACGTCGCCGAGGGAGACGCGGTCCTGCGGACGTTTCGGGCCGGCGAGGCTCGACTCAACCTCGGCCATATCCAGCGCCAGCGTGCTGGTGAAGATGGGCTCATCGCCCGGTTTACGCCACAGCCCCTGCTGTTTTGCATAGGCTTCCACCAGCTCAACCTGCTGCGCATCGCGCCCGGTGAGCGTCATGTAGCTGAGCGTTACTTCATCAATCGGGAAGAAACCGCAGGTTGCGCCATATTCTGGTGCCATGTTGGCGATGGTTGCGCGATCCGCCAGCGGCAGATCGGCCAGTCCGTCACCATAGAATTCGACAAACTTACCGACCACCCCATGCTTGCGCAGCATCTGCGTCACGGTTAATACCAGGTCGGTGGCGGTGATACCGGGACGCAGTTTGCCGGTCAGCTTGAAACCTACCACATCGGGAATCAGCATTGAAACCGGCTGGCCCAGCATGGCGGCTTCAGCTTCAATGCCGCCCACGCCCCAGCCAAGCACGCCCAGGGCGTTAATCATGGTGGTATGGGAATCGGTACCGACCAGCGTATCCGGATAAGCTACTTCTTTGCCGTCCAGCGTTTCATGCCAGATGGCTTTACCGAGGTACTCCAGATTGACCTGATGACAGATACCGGTGCCCGGCGGCACGACGCGGAAACGGTTAAAGGCTTTTTGCCCCCAGCGCAGGAAAACGTAGCGTTCGTGGTTGCGTTCCATCTCCAGGCGCACATTTTCTTCAAACGCATCGTCATCACCAAAATGGTCAACCGTGACCGAGTGGTCAATCACCAGATCGACCGGTGACAGCGGGTTAACTTTCGCCACATCACCGCCCAGCCGCTTAACGGCTTCACGCATCGCCGCCAGGTCAACCACGGCCGGTACGCCGGTGAAATCCTGCATTAATACGCGCGCCGGACGATAAGCAATTTCGCGCTCGGCATGTGCAGTTTGCTGCCACGCCACCAGCGCCTGAATATCTGCTGCCGTTACGGAATCTTCATCCTGCCAGCGCAGCAGGTTTTCCAGCAGAACCTTGAGGGATTTTGGTAAGCGATCGATATCACCGACCTGCTGAGCGGCTTTCGGCAAGCTGTAGTAATGATATTTTTTTGCCCCTACTTCCAGCGCATCCTGACTCTGCTCACGTAACGTTAACGACATAACTCCTCCTTTTATGGGCTCTTCTGCTAAACCTCAGAGAGTGCAAGGTTTAGCTTAAAGATAGACCACATTTTCGTTAACGTTTTGATAACAACACGAATTGACACACAAAACCGCAACGAAAAATGCCCTGACAAAAGTCAGGGCATTCAGAAAGCGTTAACTGGCAGGATTAGCGAATTACAGGACGGCCCAGACGGCCGCAGCCCAAAAGGCCATTGAGAAGGCATAAACGCTGAGCCATGAAAAAGTTGTGGTATTCATCTGTCACTCCTCCCGGATCGCGGGCAACAAAAAGCCATCGTCTTCAGCGTTGTACTGATGACACCGTTTTTTTAGATGCTGAGTGTTAAAGGACGGGCTTTTAACGTGCCCACCGGAGAGTCCGGTAAAAATGCGCGACAGTATGTCTTAATAAGAATTGGACGCAGACTGCGTTATTTAGACTTCGGATCCATGAATGATTCAATAAAGCTGCGCTGCTGTTCACTCAGTTCCCAGGAAGCCGGGATTGCCACTTGCGGTTCAGCAGGCGCTTCTTTGGCTTTGCACACCGGTGCTTTGGGCTGACGCGCAGCGACCGGATATTTACGACTGAGTGTATTTGCCCACATGGCTTAACCCCACATACGCCAAATCATTAACGCCACCACTACCCAGAACAGTGCTGAAGCAGCGAAGACAGTCAACCAGGCTTTGCGACGGATGTTACCTGAACGCTCTACCTTGGTGCTTTTAGCCCGGAAGTCCGGTTGTACAGTTAATCTCGTAGTCATAGTTTTTGATAATCACTCTCAATAAAACGATTGATAACAACGATGAAGATTTAGGACGAATCCTAAACTTGTTAAGTCCAAAAATCCAGTTATTTTTATTGAGCACAACGATTAACGCTATTTATCAAAACCGCCAAAACTGATGAGATAAATTTAAGCACGCTGCAAACTATTAATTTAATAGTTACATTGTAAATTTGGCTTAAACCAAAATTAGATCCACTCTAAATTTGAGTTTAATTTAACGAGCCAGTTAAAAAGCCCTTTCTCATCAGCTTTTAACTGGAGTATGGGAATATTCCTGGCAGTCCGCAAAGCGGCAAAGTAAAAATTGTGTACTGATTCGCATTTAATAAATAACAATGAAAAAACATGTGACGCATGTTTCATTTACAAAAAAATAATGGAATTTTTTGAGGTTCTGCTGGTGCTAAGCGGCGGGAGGTGTGCGGGAAGTCGCTGGACATCCCGCAAAAATAATGAGTTAGGTGATTACCTGAAAGGAAGCTTGATATCGCGGAACATTGCTTCGATATCTTCGTTTGAGCGCAGCGCCACAGCGGCGTCCACCACGTCTCGTGTAAGATGTGGTGCGAAGCGCTGAATGAAATCATACATATAGCTGCGCAGGAAGGTGCTGCGCCGGAAACCAATCTTGGTAGTGCTATTGGTGAAGATTTCTGAAGCTTCGATGCGCACCAAATCCGGATCGGAAACCGGGTCCACCGCCATGCTGGCAATTACCCCTACCCCCAGGCCTAAACGCACATAGGTTTTGATCACGTCGGCGTCGGTTGCGGTAAAAACAATACGCGGCGTTAAACCGGCACGGTTAAAGGCAGTATCCAGTTCTGAGCGGCCGGTAAAACCAAAGGTGTAAGTCACCAGCGGGAAATCAGCCAGCTCCTCAATCGACACATTGGATTTCCCCGCCAGCGGATGATCCGGCGTGACCACAATGGCACGGTTCCAGTGATAGCACGGCAGCATAATCAAGTCGTCGTACAGGTGCAGCGCTTCGGTGGCAATGGCGAAATCGGCATTGCCTTTGGAGACCGCCTCAGCAATTTGTGTGGGCGAGCCCTGATGCATATGCAGGGAAACGCGCGGATAGCGTTCGATAAAGCCTTTGATTACGCCAGGCAGTGCATAACGCGCCTGAGTGTGGGTCGTGGCCACGTACAGCGATCCTTTATCTGGCCAGGTGTGCTCACCGGCAACCGATTTGATCGCATCCACTTTGGACAAAACTTCGCGGGCAATACGGATAATCTCTTCACCCGCTGGCGTCACCTGCGTCAGATGTTTGCCGCTGCGGGCAAAAATCTGCACGCCCAGCTCATCTTCCAGCATGCGCACCTGCTTACTGATGCCAGGTTGCGAGGTATACAGCCCCTCTGCCGTGGAGGAGACATTGAGGTTGTGGTTAACGACTTCAACGATGTAACGCAACTGCTGCAATTTCATAGTTATATCTTCCCGATAGCGACAGAGGTGCATTCCCTGCAGGCGTGTATCCGCCCTGATGGCGTAATAATGAGGGAAAGCGAGTCAGCAAAATGCAATAAGCTATAACTACTATATCAGTTAACGTAAGAATGTAGAACGATTAGCTATAAGGATGGGAAAAAGGCCAGCGAACGCTGGCCTCCAGGGGGATTACTTCTTCGCTTCCTGCCACTTACCGTCGATATAGAAAACTGACCAGCCGGTCGCTTTGCCCTCTTTTTCTGAGGCAACATACTGCTGTTTAGTCTTACGGCTAAAACGCACCAGCGTTTTATTGCCTTCCGGATCCACTGCCGGCGCTTCGGCCAGATATTTCAGTTTCTCCGGCAGACGGTCAGCAAAGCGCTGCAGCTCTTCCACCAGCGGCGCACGGGTTTCACGCGATTTCGGGAAGGTGTTAGCGGCCAGGAACACGCCCGCAGCTCCGTCACGCAGCACAAAATACGCATCCGATTTCTCGCACGGCAGCTCCGGCAGCGGTACCGGATCTTCTTTCGGCGGCGCGACTTCGCCGTTACGCAGAATCTTACGGGTATTTTTACACTCGTCGTTGGTACAGGCCATGTACTTACCAAAACGCCCCATCTTCAGGTGCATTTCAGAGCCACATTTTTCGCACTCAACAATCGGACCGTCATAACCTTTAATACGGAATTCACCCTGCTCGATTTCATAACCGTCACACTCCGGGTTATTACCACAGACGTGCAGTTTACGGCCGTTGTCGATCAGGTAGCTGTCCATCGCGGTGCCGCATTTCTGGCAGCGACGACGGGCGCGCAGCGCGTTGGTTTCGGCATCATCGCCTTCCAGCACGTTAAGCACTTCGTTTTCCGGGATCAGGTTAATGGTCTGCTTGCAGCGCTCTTTCGGCGGCAGTGCATAACCGGAACAGCCGAGGAACACGCCGGTGCTGGCGGTGCGAATCCCCATTTTGCGTCCGCAGGTTGGGCAGTCGATGGAGGTCAGCACCATCTGGTTCGGCTGCATGCCGCCCTCTTCCGGATCTTTCTCCGCCTGCTCCAGCTGCTGGCTGAAATCACTGAAGAATGAATCCAGCACCGCTTTCCATTGCGCTTCGTTATTCGCGACCTGGTCGAGACTGTCTTCCATGTGCGCGGTGAAATCATAATTCATCAGCTCACGGAAATTCTCTTCCAGACGATCGGTAACAATCTCACCCATCTTCTCGGCGTAGAAACGGCGGTTTTCCACCCGCACGTAACCGCGATCCTGAATGGTGGAAATGATCGAAGCATAGGTAGACGGACGGCCAATGCCACGCTTCTCCAGCTCGCGTACCAGCGAAGCTTCGCTGAAGCGCGCCGGCGGCTTGGTAAAGTGCTGGCCTGGCAGCAGGGATTTCAGATCCAGCGTGTCGCCCACGTTCACCGGCGGCAGCGTCAAATCTTCGTCATTTTTACGCAGCGCCGGCATCACTTTGGTCCAGCCGTCAAAACGCAGCGTACGCCCTTTCGCTTTCAGTTTGAAATCTGCCGCGCCGACGGTCAGCGTGGTAGAATCATATTGCGCGGGCACCATCTGGCAGGCCACGAACTGGCGCCAGATCAGCTGATACAGCTTCTGCGCATCCGCTTCCATATCCTTCAGCTGCTCGGCGGCAACGTTGACATCAGAAGGACGAATCGCTTCGTGCGCTTCCTGTGAATTCTCTTTGCTGGCGTAGGTGTTGGGCGCATCCGGCAGGTAGTTCTTACCGAATTTTTTCTCCACGTAGCCACGCGCCATCGCCACCGCATCCTGACTCAGGTTGGTGGAATCGGTACGCATATAGGTGATGTGACCGGCTTCATACAGACGCTGCGCCATCATCATGGTTTTCTTCACGCCAAAACCAAGGCGGGTGCTCGCCGCCTGCTGCAGCGTCGAGGTAATAAACGGCGCCGACGGTTTGCTGCTGGTCGGCTTGTCTTCACGATCCAGAACGGCGTAACGCGCCTTTTCCAGGATGGCCACGGCCGCTTCAGTTTGCTCGCGGTTAACCGGGCGGAACGCTTTGTCGCCCTGATGCGTCACCCTGACCGCCAGCGCATCGCCTTTCGGCGTCGAAAGATCGGCGTCAATTTCCCAGTACTCTTCCGGTACGAAGGCTTTGATTTCGCGCTCGCGCTCCACCACCAGACGCACGGCAACCGACTGCACGCGTCCGGCCGACAGGCCACGGGCAATTTTTTTCCACAGCAGCGGCGAGACCATATAGCCCACCACGCGGTCCATAAAACGACGCGCCTGCTGCGCATTGACGCGCTCAATATTCAGTTCGCCCGGCTTCTCGAACGCCTGACGAATCGCATTTTTGGTGATTTCGTTAAACACCACGCGGCTGAAGCGTTTGTCATCGCCACCGATCACTTCCCGCAGGTGCCAGGCAATGGCTTCCCCTTCGCGGTCAAGGTCGGTTGCGAGATAGATGTGGTCGGCATCGGCAGCCAGGTTCTTCAGTTCGGAGACGACTTTTTCCTTGCCGGGCAGAATCTGGTAGTCCGCTTCCCAGCCGTGCCACGGGTCAACGCCCATGCGATTAACCAGCGCGGCCTTTTCATCTTTCTTTACTTTCTTGCCGGTTTTCGCCTTTTCCCCGTCGGCACTTTTACGGGCCGTTGAACCACTGGTCGGCAAATCACGGATATGACCGACGCTGGATTTCACCACGTAGTCATTACCGAGGTATTTATTGATTGTTTTGGCCTTTGCCGGGGACTCAACGATGACGAGTGCTTTACCCATATGTACCTTTACCTAATTGAAACGTCCTGATAAACGGGAGAGGATTGGCAGCCCCAAAACCCAATGGGTTCAATATTGCTGCTGACTTTTTGCTTTTCAAGCCAGCGGGGACAATCTCTGGTCAGATTGCATCGGCATTTGCAACTTGATGATTAAGAGCGAGTTTTCCGTCTGACGGTATCACACATCCTGGTGTGATCTCCCTGAAAGCTGAATCGCCCACACTCTACCTGATAAAATCTGTTACGCAACTTAATTAGCATTCTGTTTAATTTCTCGCCAGTTTTCTGACCGAACGCTGATTTGCTGAACGCACCGACAGGCAAGTAATATAGAAGGAGAAAATTCGCTGTCAAAAAAGAGGTGAAAAATGTCAGCAGAAACGGAATCCATTTCACGCCAGGCGCTACTGGAAATCGCTAATCAGCGCATTAAGCAGCACGATGAATATTTTGCCGGGATGGAAGCCACGGAGGTGATTCAGCAGGGCGAGGTTCTGGTGTTTCGCGGCCCGTGGTTCCTCGACGATGAAGGGTTGCCGACCGCCAAAACCACGGCGGTGTTTAACGTGTTTAAGCACCTTGCCGTGGTGCTCTCCGCGCAGTATCACCTGGCATAAAAAAACCCGGCCTGCGCCGGGTTGGTTCACAACAGCGGTTTATCACCGCGCTGCCAGATTTTCAGAATCAGCCGCTCGGCTGCCACGCTGGCACTGTGGGTCACGCGATCAATCATCTTTTTCTTGCGCGCGAAGTGCACGCCCAGCACGCTAAAACGGTCCATGCGCGCAATGATCAGCGCATCGCTGGTACCAATCTCATCAATCAGCCCCAGATCCAGCGCCTGACGGCCATACCAGTGTTCGCCCGTCGCCACTTTGTCCAGATCCAGCGCCGGACGCATCTGATGCACAAAATCTTTAAACAGCTGATGGGTTTCATTCAGGTCTTCCTGAAATTTCTCCCGCCCTTCCTCGGTATTCTCACCAAACAGCGTCAGCGTACGCTTGTACTGGCCGGCAGTGTGCAGCTCCACATCAATGTCGTTACGCTTCAGCAGCCGGTTAAAGTTAGGGATTTGCGCCACCACACCGATGGAACCAATGATGGAGAACGGCGCCGCCACGATGCGATCCGCAACGCAGGCCATCATGTAGCCACCGCTGGCGGCAACTTTATCCACTACCGCCGTCAGCTGCAGCCCCGCATCACGCAGACGTTGCAGCTGCGACGCGGCGAGGCCATAACCGTGCACCACGCCACCGGGGCTTTCCAGCCGCAGCAGCACTTCATCACCCGGCTGAGCCACCGCCAGCACGGCGGAGATCTCTTCGCGCAGCGAGCTGACTTCGCCGGCGTCCATACTGCCTTTGAACTCCAGCACATAGAGAGTCGGCTTCGCCGCTTCAGTTACACCGGCTTTGGCATTGCGCTTTTCGGCTTTGGCTTTCTGTTTCTCTTCTTTCTTATGCTGCTTCAGCCACACTTTTTGCGCCTGCGGCTTCATCTTCGCCAGCTGCAGGTCCTCTTTCATCTCACGATAGGCTTCGTCAAGATGGGTTAAGCGCAGCTGACCGCCGCTGTGACGTTTACGCAGCGCGGCATTGAGCACAATCAGTACAATAGCTGCGATCGCCACCACGACGGTGACGGCCTTGGCCAGAAATAATCCATAGCTGGAGAGTAAATCCATTCTGCCGCCTTATTAAACAGTGAATTACAGTCAAACCCTGAGTTTACCCGCTTTGATGCCGTTCGTCGCCTGAAATGCCGGCAGGCGGCACAGAATGCGCGTTGCGGCGATTGCACCTTGCGCCAAATTGAGGCATAAAGCCAAAAAACCCTCTGACCTGCAAAGGACATCGCTGTGCATTATCAACCGAAAAGCGACCTGCTGGACAATCGCATCATTCTCGTGACCGGTGCTTCCGACGGCATCGGCCGCGAAGCCGCCCTGACCTATGCGCGCTATGGTGCGCGCGTGATTCTGCTCGGCCGCAATGCCACCACGCTACAGCAAACCGCTGAGGCGATTAATCAGCTCAATAAACAGCCCGCCGCTACGCTGCTGCTGGATCTGGCGCACGCCACACCGGAAAGCTGTCAGCAGCTGGCACAACAGGTTGCCGCGCTGGTGCCGCGGCTGGATGGCGTGCTGCATAACGCCGGCATTCTTGGTGAGATCGTGCCGCTGGCGGAACTCGATCCGGCGGTCTGGCAGCAGGTGATGCAAATCAACCTCGACGCCACCTTCTATTTAACGCAGGCGCTGCTGCCGCTGCTGCTAAAATCCGACGCCGGTTCGCTGGTGTTCACCACCTCCAGCGTGGGCCGCACCGGTCGCGCAGGCTGGGGCGCCTATGCCGTGTCGAAATTCGCCACCGAAGGCATGATGCAGGTGCTGGCCGATGAGTATAAAAACCGCCATCTGCGGGTGAACTGCATCAATCCCGGCGGCACGCGCACCAAAATGCGCGCCAGCGCCTTCCCGGAGGAGAATGCCAGCCTGCTGAAAACCCCGGCCGACCTGATGCCGCTCTACCTCTATCTGATGGGCGATGACAGCCGCCGTAAAACCGGTATCAGCTACGATGCACAACCGGGGCGCAAGCCGGGACCGGCCAGCGCATGAGCGATCGTCACCAGCAACGCCAGCAGCGGCTGAAAGAGCAGGTTGACGCTCGCATCGCCGCTGCCACCGAAACGCGCGGCATCCTGATGGTGTTTACCGGCAACGGCAAAGGTAAAACCACCGCCGCTTTTGGCACCGCGCTGCGCGCCTGTGGCCACGGTAAAAACGTGGCTGCCGTGCAGTTTATTAAGGGCGAATGGCCTAATGGTGAACGCAATCTGCTGGCGCAGCACGGCGTGGAGTTTCAGGTGATGGCCACCGGCTTTACCTGGGAGACGCAAAACCGTGCCAGCGATACGGCCGCCTGCCAGCAGGTGTGGCAACACGCCAGACGCATGCTGCAAGACGCGTCGCTGGATCTGGTGATCCTGGATGAAATCACCTACATGGTGAGTATGGATTATCTCGATCTGGATGAGCTGATCGCTGCACTGCAGCAGCGTCCGCCGCAGCAAAGTGTGATCATAACCGGGCGCGGCTGTCACCGCACGCTACTGGAACTGGCGGATACCGTCAGCGAGATGCGTCCGGTCAAACACGCGTTTGACGCTGGCATCCAGGCACAGCAGGGAATCGACTGGTAAAAACGGACGCCGCAGGCGCGGCGTCAGGGAGCATCAGGAACCGCGTTTGGTGTTGTTGCGACGCGGGCTGTTATTGCTTACCGCGCTATGGCGTTTCACCGCCCGGCGGATTTGGTTCGCTTTGGTGCGGCGACGATCTTTCTCGACGGCCACTTTGGTCACCGTCTCTTCCGGCAGTCCCACCAGCTTACGCAGGTAGTTGACCGCCGGCAGTTCCATCTCCATCCAGCCGCCGCGCGGCAGACCTTTTGGCAGCTGAATATCGCCGTAGCGCACGCGCATCAGACGGCTTACCTGCACGCCAACCGCTTCCCACAGACGACGCACCTCACGGTTACGCCCTTCCGTCAGGGTGACGTTGTACCACTGGTTAATGCCTTCGCCGCCGGCGAATTTGATGGTTTTGAACGCTGCCGGGCCGTCTTCCAGCTGCACGCCCTTGCTCAGCTGACGCACTTTTTCGTCATCCACTTCACCAAATACGCGCACTGCGTATTCACGCTCAACTTCGCGGCTTGGGTGCATCAGGCGGTTGGCCAGCTCACCGTCGGTGGTGAACAACATCAGACCGCAGGTGTTCACGTCCAGACGGCCGACGGCAATCCAGCGTGAACCGCGCAGGCGCGGCAGGCGATCAAATACCGTTGGGCGCCCTTCCGGATCGTTGCGCGTGCACAGCTCACCTTCCGGTTTGTAATACGCCAGTACGCGACACACCTCGGTGGCCGATTCAGCAATCGATACCAGATGGCCATCAATACGGATTTTCAGGGTTTTGTCATTTTCGATGCGATCGCCCAGCGTCGCCAGTTTGCCATCGACGCTGATGCGTCCGGCTGAAATCATTGCTTCGATTTCACGGCGCGAACCGTGTCCGGCGCGCGCTAATACTTTTTGTAATTTCTCGCTCATGGAGCTGCCTCGTTGTCGCCTTCCCAGGCGTCGTGGTAATGAAGAGGTAAGATACCGGCGTTACCAGGTCCCGTATCAGAATCTGTGACCGCTTCGCGCCAGGTGCCAGCGCGGACGGCCGGAGATTTTACACCAGCTACAGTTTCGTTAACACCTTTTCCTTTTCTGCCGATAATAAAGCGCCAGCGATCCGGAGGCTGAAGCGGGCAGCAAGGTCATTGATTCAGATTTCTGATTGATTTGCGTAAAGAGCGTTGGGATAGCCTGCGCAACCCGCTGAAATTACGTCGTTTTGCCTGAGACCGTTTATTTATTTAATAGCGCGCCAATTAGTGCCGCAATAGATTAAAGAGGCTCACCAGTCTGTTACCCGCAGCGTTCCCGGCACAGCTGCAGTTGAGCAAACAGAAAATCGGCGCAAAACACCAAAATCAGCATAAAGAACTGAATAATGTTGTTAGTAAAGCTTATTGCAGCCAGAATAGCCAGCCATACAGCGGATTGGCGCTGCAGGTTGGATTAAGTCTGTATTTTCGTTTTTATTTGATAAAGATTAAATATGATGAATTGTTCTGCCGCGAAAACTGTGTAAAATTTAATCCTGAATTCGGCTAAGCAGTATCAAAAATTATTTTAATTACTTTTTATAAGCTTTCAAACAACAAGCCATTAACAAATAATGGTACAGCTGGCCTGATAATACAATCCGGCGCGCACGGGAAATGGCGCGCTAATCGTTTCACGGATTGAATTTAATTTGTCTGTCGAAAGTCTTCACCAGGGATTTTGCTGACGGACATTAAATGAAGACCGCCATCATGAGAACCTCCCTGCTTTGGCCGGCGCTTGCAGCGCTGGCACTGAGCGGCTGTTCCGTGGGCCATACTGAGTACAGTCGTACGGCGCTGCAGCACGTGGATATGAGCGTGACCGGCATCCCGACGGTACTGGGTTTGGGCATCCTCGGTACAACCATTCCGTTAACGCCGGAATACAGTCTGACTGCCGCGCACGTGGCCAAAACCGCCGTGCAGCGCGTGAAGGCTTATCACCCCTATTGCGACGTCGCGATTATTTATCATAAAAACAGTCCGGATACGCTGGCGAAATTCCGCAGCAGCGCGGTGGGCGAGCCAATTAAAATGTATGGCTATAGTTTTATTTCCGCGATGCCGGTGGAGTCGAGCGGCGTTAATCTGGCGCGCACCGCCATTAATAATCGCTGGAATAAAAAGCCCTGTATGGCAATGGCTTCCGATGCCGGTGTCGTTCAGGGGATGTCAGGCGGCGCTGTCTATAATGCCGACCAGACAATCAGCGGAGTGATTGTGGGTTACAGCCATGAAATTGCTAACGTACGCAGCAAAAAAGTCATCTTAAAAGATGTCTCGCTGTACATTCCGTACGGCGATTTCAAACGCTGGCTGGAAGCCAATATCGGCCAGACGCCACAAACAGCGCCCGGCCCGGCGTAATCACAGGAACGGGCGGGTATCGCCTGCCCCTTCACGCACGATGACGGGCGCATCGCTGGTGAGATCGATCACGGTGGTTGGCTGCTGGCCCAGGGTGCCGCCATCGATAATTAAATCCACCAGCTTGCCGATGCTGTGCTGGATCTCTTCCGGATCGGATTCAGTGAAATCATTGCCTGGCAGCATCAGTGAGGTCGACATCATCGGCTCATTGAGGCGTTCCAGCAGCGCCAGCGCCACCGGATTAGACGGTACGCGCAGGCCGATGGTTTTACGTTTATCGTTCATCAGACGACGCGGCACTTCTTTGGTGGCCTTCAGAATGAAGGTGTAATTGCCTGGCGTGTTGTTTTTCAGAATGCGAAACGCACTGTTATCCACCTGCGAATAGGTCGACAGCTCAGAGAGATCGCGGCACATCAGGGTAAAGTTATGGTTACCATCGAGCTGACGAATGCGGCAGATGCGTTCCATGGCATTCTTCTCTTCCAGACGGCATCCCAGCGCGTAGCCGGAATCGGTCGGATAGACAATAACGCTGCCTTTATTGAGATAATCCACCGCCTGATTAACCAGACGCGGCTGCGGATTTTCCGGATGAATGTGAAAAAGTTGACTCATAAAAACCTCATATCACCCATCAACGTGCGATCTGACCGGCGCTAAAGCGGGAAAACGCTCCCAGACCGGCTCCACGCCGCCCGGCAGCCATAGCTTGCGCCCCAGTTCAATCCACGGACAGGGTTGGTGAAAATCGGACCCCTGCGAGGCCGCCAGCTGATTATCGCGCGCATGGCTCGCCAGTTGGGTACGTTCATTCGGTGCCTGCTGACACTGTGCCACTTCCATCGCATCGCCGCCTTCTGCGGCAAAATGCGCAATCAGTCGCTTCAGCCATTTGGCCGACAGCCCGTAGCGCGCAGGATGGGCCAGCACCGCCACGCCGCCAGAATGATGAATAGCATCAATGGCTTGTTTAATTGTACACCATTGTGGTGGCACGTAGCCGGTTTTGCCGCGCGCCAGATAGTTTTTAAATACCTGCGCCATGTTATCGGCTTTGCCCAGCTCTACCAGATAGCGGGCAAAATGCCCGCGGGTAATCACCCCGCCCTGCGCCAGACGCTGAGCGCCGGCCAGCGCGTCAGGAATGCGCGCGCGCTCCAGCCGTTCGGCAATCAGTTCTGCACGTGCCATACGGCACTGGTGCTGCTGCGCCAGAAAAGCGGTTAACGCCGGATGCTGCGTATCAACGTTGAGTCCGACAATATGAATTTCGTGGTTTTCCCACAGCGTCGACGCTTCCACACCGGCCAGTACCCGCAGCGGTAGCTGAAGCTGCTGCACCGCCGCCTGCGCTTCGGCAACGCCCGCCACGCTGTCGTGATCGGTAATCGCCAGCACGCCGACGTGCATCTCAACGGCGCGCTGCACCAGCGCGGTCGGCGTCAGCAAACCGTCAGAAGCCTGGGTATGGCTGTGTAAATCATAAAGTGGAAAACGGGCGATATCTGACAAGGTCACTCCAGCGACTGCATTAAACCGGCTGGCATGATAACGATTTTGCCCGTAACTGAAAAAGGGTATTGACTTTTTTCACCCGAACCAGTTAACTAGTACACAAGTTCACACGTAACGGGTATTTAATCATGGCTCTTATCGGTACGCATGTTAATGGTTGGTGGCGCGATGATCCCTTTCACGGGCGACGTCGTCATGCACATTTTGCGTAACCGCAGTGCAGATACCTGAGCCCGCCACCGAGCGGGCTTTTTTTTGAGCGAAATTCAGAGAATCCATTATGGCTAATGCGAAACCTACATTGAAGTTGATTACCGGTACCGCGCCCTACCGCGAAGATCCGGCCGCAGTGTTTCATCAATTATGCGGCGCACGTCCGGCAACTCTGCTGCTTGAATCTGCCGATATCGACAGCAAGCAGAACCTGAAAAGCCTGCTGATTGTCGACAGCGCGCTGCGCATCAGCGCCCTGGGCAATGTTGTTACCCTGCAGGCGCTGTCGGAAAACGGCCGCGCGCTGCTGCCGCTGCTGGACGAAGCACTGCCCCCCGAGGTGCGCATCGCCGTGCGCCCGGACGGACGTGAGCTGCATTTCACGCCGGTTGAGGGTCTGCACGATGAAGACTCCCGCCTGAAAGCGCTGTCGGTGTTTGATGCGCTGCGTCTGATTCCGCATCTGGTTAACAGCCCGGCCGAAGAACGTGAAGCCATGCTGCTGGGCGGCCTGTTTGCCTACGATCTGGTGGCGGGATTTGAAGATCTGCCGCCGCTGCGCAATGACCAAAGTTGCCCGGACTACTGTTTCTACCTCGCCGAAACGTTACTGGTGATCGATCACCAGCAGCGCAGCGCCCGTCTGCAGGCCAGCCTGTTTGCGCCGTCGACCAGCGAGTTTCAGCGTCTGCAGAGCCGTATCGAACAGCTGCACGGTCAGATGACGCAGCCAGCGCCAGCGCTGCCGGTGCAGCGCGTCGAGCAGATGACGCTGAGCACCAGCCAGAGCGATGAAGCTTACTGCAACGTGGTAAGCGAACTGCAGCAGGCCATTCGCATCGGTGAAATTTTCCAGGTGGTACCGTCGCGCCGCTTCTCACTGCCGTGCCCGTCACCGCTGGCGGCTTACGATACGCTGAAAAACAGCAACCCCAGCCCGTACATGTTCTTTATGCAGGATCAGGACTTTGCGCTGTTCGGCGCTTCGCCGGAAAGCTCGCTGAAATATGACGCCAGCTCGCGCCAGATCGAAATCTACCCGATTGCCGGTACGCGTCCGCGCGGTCGCCATGCGGATGGCTCGCTGGATCGCGACCTGGACAGCCGTATTGAACTGGAAATGCGCACCGATCATAAAGAGCTGGCTGAGCACCTGATGCTGGTGGATCTGGCGCGCAACGACCTGGCACGTATCTGTGTGCCCGGCAGCCGTTACGTGGCGGATTTAACCAAAGTGGACCGCTACTCGTTTGTGATGCATCTGGTATCCCGCGTGGTAGGCACGCTGCGTAACGATCTTGATGTGCTGCACGCCTATCGCGCCTGCATGAACATGGGCACGCTAAGTGGCGCACCGAAAGTGCGCGCGATGCAGCTGATTGCGGAAAAAGAAGGCACGCGGCGCGGCAGCTACGGCGGCGCGGTCGGCTACTTCACCGCCAGCGGCGACCTTGATACCTGCATCGTCATCCGCTCCGCCTGGGTGGAAGGTGGCGTTGCCACCGTGCAGGCCGGTGCCGGCGTGGTGCTGGATTCTCAGCCTCAGGCTGAAGCGGATGAGAGCCGCAACAAAGCCCGCGCGGTATTGCGCGCCATCGCTACTGCCCATCACTGCAAGGAGATTTTCTGATGGCCGATATCCTGCTGCTCGATAATATCGACTCCTTTACCTACAACCTCGTTGATCAGCTGCGTACCTTTGGCCACAACGTGGTGATTTACCGCAACAACGTCCCGGCAGAAGTGCTGATCGACCGCCTGCAGCAGATGGAAAACCCGGTGCTGATGCTCTCACCCGGCCCTGGCGCACCGAAAGATGCGGGCTGCATGCCGCAGCTGTTACAGGCGCTGCGCGGTCAGCTGCCGATCATTGGTATCTGTCTCGGCCATCAGGCCATTGTCGAAGCTTACGGCGGGCACGTCGGCCAGGCGGGCGAAATTCTGCACGGCAAAGCTTCCGCCATTACCCATGATGGCGAGGCGATGTTTACCGGCCTCAGCAACCCGCTGCCGGTGGCGCGTTACCACTCGCTGGTGGGCAGCAATACGCCGGCGGAACTGACGGTCAACGCCAGCTACAACGGCATGGTGATGGCGGTGCGTCACGAAACGGACCGCGTGTGCGGCTTCCAGTTCCATCCCGAGTCGATTCTCACCACGCAGGGCGCACGTCTGCTGGAGCAAACACTGGCCTGGGCGCTGGCGAAATAACAGGGAGATGATGATGCAAACTATTCTGGAAAAACTGTATCAGGCGCAAACGCTGAGCCAGGCCGAGAGCCACCAGCTGTTCAGCGCGATTATTACCGGACAGCTGGAGCCGACGCAGCTGGCAGCGGCGCTGATCGCCATGAAAGTGCGTGGCGAGCGCCCGGAAGAGATCGCCGGTGCCGCCTCCGCGCTGCTGGCCGATGCCAGACCGTTCCCGCGTCCGGACTATACCTTTGCCGATATCGTTGGCACCGGCGGTGATGGCAGCAACAGCATTAATATTTCAACGGCCAGCTCCTTTGTCGCCGCCACCTGCGGGCTGAAAGTGGCTAAGCACGGTAACCGCAGCGTCTCCAGCAAATCCGGATCTTCCGATCTGCTGGCCGCTTTCGGTATCAATCTCGACATGCCGGCACAGCAGGCACGGCAGGCGCTGGACGATCTCAACGTCTGTTTCCTGTTTGCGCCGCAATATCACAGCGGTTTCCGCCACGCGATGCCGGTGCGCCAGCAGCTGAAAACACGCACGCTGTTTAACGTACTTGGTCCGCTGATCAACCCGGCGCGCCCACCGCTGGCGGTGATTGGCGTCTACAGTCCGGAACTGGTGCTGCCCATCGCCCAGACGCTGAAAGTGCTGGGCTACCAGCGTGCTGCCGTGGTGCACGGTGGCGGCATGGATGAAGTGGCGCTGCACAGTGCGACCCAGGTCGCTGAGCTGCGTGACGGCGAGATCACCAGCTACCAGCTGACGCCGGAAGACTTTGGCTTCAGCTTCCAGCCGAAAGAGGCGCTGGCCGGCGGCACACCGGAAGAAAACCGTGACATTCTGACGCGTTTGCTCCAGGGTAAAGGCCAGCCCGCCCACGAGCAGGCCGTTGCGGTAAATGTCGCAATGTTGCTGAAAGTATTCGGAAATGAAGATTTGCGCGATAACGCTGAGCGCGCCATGGCTGCCATTCGCAGCGGTCAGGCGTACGAGCGCGTTGTGGCACTGGCAGCGAGAGGATGAAATGAGTATCAAGGGCACCGTATTAGAGAAAATTGTGCAGGATAAAGCCCTGTGGGTTGAAGCACGTAAATCGCAGCAGCCGCTGGCCTCCTTCCAGAACGATCTGCAGCCGGCGGAGCGTCATTTTTACGAGGCGCTGCGTGGCACGCGCACCGTCTTCATTCTGGAGTGTAAAAAAGCCTCCCCGTCGAAAGGGCTGATTCGCGCCGATTTTGATCCCGCGACTATCGCCGGGATCTATCGCCATTACGCCTCTGCGGTGTCAGTGCTGACCGATGAGAAATATTTCCAGGGCAGCTTTGATTTCTTGCCGGTGGTCAGCGCCGCCATCACGCAGCCGGTGCTGTGCAAAGACTTTATTATTGATCCCTACCAGATTTACCTGGCGCGCCATTATCAGGCCGATGCCATTCTGCTGATGCTGTCAGTACTGGATGATGAGCAGTACCGTCAGCTGGCTGCGGTGGCGCATAGCCTGAAAATGGGCGTGCTGACCGAAGTCAGTAATGAAGAAGAGCTGGAGCGCGCTATCGCGCTGGAAGCTAAAGTGGTCGGCATCAACAACCGCGATCTGCGTGATTTGTCGATTGACCTGAATCGCACGCGTCAGCTGGCCCCACGTCTCAGCCATGGCGTCACCGTGATCAGCGAGTCCGGCATCCATAACTACGCCCAGGTGCGCGAGCTGAGCCATTTTGCCAACGGCTTTTTAATTGGCTCGGCGCTGATGGAAGAGCACGACCTCGACGCCGGTGTGCGCCGCGTGCTGCTGGGCGATAACAAGGTGTGCGGCCTGACCCGCCCGGAAGATGCGCAGGCCGCGCATCAGGCTGGCGCGCTGTATGGCGGCGTGATCTTTGCCGCCGGTTCGCCGCGCCAGGTTAACGAGGCGCAGGCGCAGGCGGTGATCGCCGCTGCGCCGCTGAAGTATGTCGGCGTGTTCCGCAATCAGACTATCAGTGACGTTGTCACGTTAGCCACGCACTTATCGCTGGCGGCCGTCCAGCTGCACGGCGATGAAGACAAAGCCTACGTCGCGGAACTGCGCCAGGCGCTGCCGGCCAGCGTGCGCATCTGGAAAGCACTGAGTATTAAAGATCGGTTGCCGCCACGCGACTGGGCGCACGTTGATCGCTACGTGCTGGATAATGGCCAGGGTGGCAGCGGTCAGCGCTTTGACTGGTCGCTGCTGCAGGGTGAAGACCTGGCTGATGTGCTGCTGGCAGGTGGCCTGAGCGCCGATAACTGCGTCGAAGCCGCTCAGCTCGGCTGTGCCGGCCTCGACTTCAACTCCGGCGTGGAATCCGCGCCGGGCATCAAAGATGCCAGCAAAGTCGCGGCGGTATTCCGCACGCTGCGCGCCTATTAATTGCGTCTGCCCGCCTGCGGGCGGGCCGGATAAGGAAGAGGACACGATGACGACATTACTTAATCCCTACTTTGGCGAATTCGGCGGCCAGTATGTGCCGCAGATTTTGATGCCAGCACTGCGTCAGCTGGAAACGGCCTTTGTTGAAGCACAGCGCGATCCGGCGTTTCAGGCAGAATTTACTGACCTGCTGAAAAACTACGCCGGTCGCCCGACGGCCCTGACGCTGTGCAGCAACCTGACCAAAGGCAGCAAAACCCGCCTGTACCTGAAGCGCGAAGACCTGCTGCACGGCGGCGCACACAAAACTAACCAGGTGCTGGGCCAGGCGCTGCTGGCAAAACGCATGGGCAAAAACGAGATCATCGCGGAGACCGGCGCCGGTCAGCACGGCGTGGCGTCGGCGCTGGCGTGTGCCCTGCTCGGCATGAAATGCCGTATTTACATGGGCGCAAAAGACGTTGAGCGTCAGTCACCCAACGTGTTCCGTATGCGGCTGATGGGCGCAGAGGTGATTCCGGTACACAGCGGCTCGGCCACGCTGAAAGATGCCTGTAACGAGGCGCTGCGCGACTGGTCCGGCAGCTACGAAACCGCGCACTACATGCTCGGCACTGCCGCAGGCCCGCATCCGTTCCCGACCATTGTGCGTGAATTCCAGCGCATGATTGGCGAAGAGACTAAAGCGCAGATTCTGGAAAAAGAGGGTCGCCTGCCGGATGCGGTACTGGCGTGCGTCGGCGGCGGTTCTAACGCCATCGGCATGTTTGCGGATTTCATCGAAGAGAGCAGCGTGCGCCTGATCGGCGTGGAGCCTGCGGGTCACGGTATTGACACCGGTGAGCACGGTGCGCCGCTCAAGCACGGTCGCGTCGGCATCTATTTCGGCATGAAGGCGCCGATGATGCAGACCGAAGAGGGACAGATCGAAGAGTCCTACTCCATCTCTGCCGGTCTCGATTTCCCGTCGGTCGGTCCGCAGCATGCGCACCTGAACAGCACCGGCCGCGCTGACTACGTGTCAATCACGGATGACGAAGCGCTGGAAGCCTTTAAGACGCTGTGTCGTGCCGAAGGCATCATTCCGGCACTGGAGTCATCACACGCGCTGGCGTATGCGCTGAAGATGATCCGCGAAAACCCGGACAAAGAGCAGCTGCTGGTGGTAAACCTTTCCGGCCGCGGCGACAAAGACATCTTTACCGTTCACGATATTCTGAAAGCTAAGGGAGAGATCTGATGGAACGTTATAATCAGCTGTTTCAACGTCTGTCCGCGAAACAGGAAGGCGCGTTTGTGCCCTTCGTCACCCTTGGCGATCCGTCGCCGGCGCTGTCGCTGAAAATTATTGATGCGCTGGTCGCGGGCGGTGCGGATGCGCTGGAGCTGGGCATTCCGTTCTCCGATCCGCTGGCCGATGGCCCGACGATTCAGGGCGCTACGCTGCGCGCCTTTGCCGCCGGCACCACCGTGGCGCAGTGTTTTGAAATGCTGGCCACCGTGCGCCAGAAATACCCCGATCTGCCGATTGGCCTGCTGATGTACGCCAACCTGGTGTTCAGCAGAGGTATCGACAACTTCTACGCGCAGTGCGCTGCGGTGGGCGTTGACTCGGTGCTGGTGGCTGACGTGCCGGTGGAAGAGTCGGCCCCGTTCCGCCAGGCGGCGATGCGTCACAACATTGCGCCGATCTTTATCTGTCCGCCCAACGCGGATGACGATCTGCTGCGCGAAATCGCCTCGCACGGCCGTGGCTACACCTATCTGCTGTCACGCGCCGGCGTTACCGGTGCGGAAAATCGCGCCAGCCTGCCGCTGCATCATCTGATTGAGAAGCTGCGCGAATATCATGCTGCGCCGCCGCTGCAGGGCTTCGGCATCTCTGAGCCGGGTCAGGTGAAAGAGGCAGTTGCCGCCGGAGCCGCCGGAGCCATTTCCGGCTCGGCCATCGTGAAAATCATCGAGCGTAATCAGAACGACCCAACGGCGCTGCTTAGCGAACTGCAAACGTTCGTCAGCGATCTCAAAGCGGCTACCCGCTGAGTTGGCACGGCCCTGCACTGGCTGCAGGGCCCTTCTTACTTCCTACCCCCTTTTTTCTCCCCTGCGACAAAATTTTTCATCGCGCCTGAGTTGCCGAAATGCGAGGCACGGCCCACACTTAAGCGTGCCGTCACGTTACGGTGCACCACCATCTATGACAGGGAGATAACCAATGAAATTGTTCAAAGTCGTTGCGGGTTTTTTAGTGGCTGCAGTGATGGCGCTCACCTTAAGTGCCTGTGCACCAACAGCAACAAAGGAAGGGACCGGCGGTTACATCGATGACACGGTCATTACCACCAAAGTGAAGGCACAGCTGCTGAATGACGAGGCGCTGAAATCGACAGAAATTAACGTTGAGACCTTCAAAGGGAAAGTACAGCTGAGCGGCTTTGTCAGCTCGCCGCAGATGGCCAACCGTGCGGTTGCGGTAACGCGTAACGTGGCGGGGGTAAAATCCGTCGTCAACAATATGCAGATTAAGTAACTAAACGGGCGACCTGCGGGTCGCCCTTTTTCTTTCTGGTGTAAAAATCAGAAACGGTAGCCCGCGCCAAAGAAGAACACCCACGGATCGATGCGGGTATTGATATTCTGCTGTTCGCCCGCCGCTTTGAATTTCACCTCGGTATCGATGTCCATGTACCACAATGACGCGTTGAGCATCCAGTCGCGGTTGATCTGATAATCCAGCCCGACCTGACCCGCCACGCCCCACGAATCTTTCACGCTTAAATCGCTCAGCTGCGCATCCTGCCCGGTCTGGTTGAACTTCGCATCGTAGAAAGTGGTGTAGTTGATCCCGACGCCAACGTAAGGGCGCAGCGCGCTTTGGCTGTCGAAAAAGTAGTACTGCGCCATTAAGGTGGGCGGCAGCTGACGCACGGTAGCGAGATTGCCGGTCGGGCCAAGTCCCACTTTGTGGCGGAACGGCGTGGCCGCCAGCAGCTCAACGCCGATATTGTCGGTCGCCATCCAGGTAAACGTCAGACCCAGTTGGGTATCATTACTGACGCTGAAGCCGCCCATACCCAGCACATTATCAGAGCCTTCGGTCGGACGAACGGTCGCGCTACCGGCGCGCACAAAAAAATCACCGGCCTGGTGAGCCAGTGCCAGTTGCGGGATCGCCAGCGCCAGCAGCAGCGCGCATTTAGCCAGTTTCATAATCACTCCTTTGCCGGAAAACAGGGTATTGAGGTTAATCGCGGCACAAGATTTACCCCTTTTTTGCGAAAAGATCATCAGCATCAATTCAAATTAATCACTTATAAAACAATGAATTGATTCAGATCAATTTTGCCTTTACAAGCGGACATAAAAATCCTGTTGCCGCCATCACGCGGCGTGATTATGTTGCTATTCCCCTTTTGTGATTTTGGTTCGAAGCCTCAGGAGTGGCGGGCGATCAGATGAGCGATTTACTTAACCCCTGTATGACCTGTGGCGCCTGCTGCGCCCATTTTCGCGTTTCATTTTACTGGGCCGAAGCCGACGACGGTGGTGGCACGGTGCCGGTTGAACTGACGGAACCCCTGAGCCTGCTGATGCGCAACATGCGCGGCACCAACGATCGTGCCCCGCGCTGCGTGGCGCTGCAGGGTGAAATTGGCGGCTGTGTTTCCTGTGGTATTTATGCGCAGCGGCCGTCACCGTGCCGGGAGTTCGCCATGTCCGGCGAAAATGGCGTGCCGAATGACGCCTGCGATCGCGCCCGGGCGCGCTATGGTTTACCCGCGCTTTTTCACCCTTCTTTACCTGAGATGACAGAAAGTTATGGGATTCCGGGTGCCAGCCTGCCTGCAGAACATGTACAATCGCCGGGTTAATTAACCCGGTTCCTTCAAGGAGTGTACATGTCTATCACGGCGAGCTCGTTATACCGTGACACAGGAAATTTTCTGCGCCATCAGCTGGTCACCATCGTGCTGATGGCGTTGCTGACCTCGTTTATTACCGTGATTGTTGGCCACGCCCTGACGCCGGGCGAGGATCAGTTATCCCTGCTCAGCCAGACCGACAGCAGCGCCTCTTCGCTGTTTGAAATCGTCCAGAACATGTCACCGGATCAGCAACGCATTCTGCTGCGCGCCTCTGCCGCCGGCACTTTCGCTGCCCTGATTGGCAACACGCTGCTATTGGGCGGCATGCTATGCCTGCTGCCGATGGTATCCAGTGGACAGCGCGTCAGCGCGCTGCGCGCGATTGGCGCCTCTGCGCCGCTGCTGCCGAAACTGCTGGTGCAGACCTTCCTGATCACCCTGCTGGTGCAGCTGGGCTTTATGGTACTGATGGTGCCGGGTGTGATTCTGGCGATTCTGCTGTCGCTGGCGCCGGTGATGCTGGCAAGTGAAAAAATGGGCATTTTCAGTGCGATGCGCGCCAGTATGCGTCTGGCCTGGAAGAACATTAAGGTGATCGCCCCGGCGATTATTTTGTGGCTGCTGGCGAAAATTGCGCTGATGTTCTTCTTCTCCTCGCTGACCGTGCTGCCTGCCAATATCGCCTCGGTGGTGCTCAACGCGCTGGGCAACCTGGTATCAGCCATTCTGATTATCTATTTGTACCGGCTGTATATGCTGTTACGTTAAGCGTTACGGCGCCCGCGGCGGCGCCGTAACTCAACGCTCCTGCCCCTGACTGGAAACGCTATGAAGCAGTTACTCGATTTTCTTCCCCTGGTAGTTTTCTTTATTTTCTACAAGCTGTACGACATTTTCGTCGCCTCCGGCGCGTTGGTGGTGGCGACCGGTATCGCGCTGGTGGTCAGCTGGGTGCTGTACCGCAAGCTGGAAAAGATGACCATTTTCACCTTTGTGCTGGTTGCGGTGTTCGGCACCCTGACCTATGTGTTCCACAACGATGAGTTCATCAAGTGGAAAGTCACGGTGATTTACTCGCTGTTTGCGCTGGCACTGCTGTACAGCCAGTGGTTTATGCAGCAACCGCTGATCCAGACCATGCTTGGCAAAGAGCTGCAGCTGCCGGGTGCGGTATGGCGTCGGCTGAATATCGCCTGGGCCCTGTTTTTCCTGGCCTGCGGCCTGGCGAATATTTATGTCGCGTTTTGGTTATCCCAGGCGTTTTGGGTTAACTTTAAGGTGTTCGGTCTTACCGGCCTGACCCTGCTGTTTACGCTGTTAAGCGGCCTGTATATCTGGCGACAGATGCCGCAACAAGAACAAAAATAATCGATGCAGCCCGGTCTCCGCCGGGCTTGTCTTCACCTGCAAAAGAACTGAGCAATGGACGAAAAACATAAGTTGCCGCAAGGCGAGATGGTCTCGCGCACCCTGGCGATGCCGGCAGATACCAATGCCAACGGTGATATCTTCGGCGGCTGGCTGATGTCGCAGATGGATATGGGCGGCGCGATACTGGCTAAAGAGATTGCCAAAGGCCGCGTGGTAACGGTGCGCGTGGACGGTATGACCTTCCTCAAGCCCGTCGCCGTCGGGGATGTGGTGAGCTGCTACGCGCGCTGCATTCGCACCGGCAATAGCTCGATGACCATTAACGTGGAAGTGTGGATTAAAAAAGTGTCGTCCGAACCGATCGGCCAGACTTACTGCGCCACCGAAGCGGTGTTTGTTTACGTGGCGGTCGATAACAGCGGGAAATCCCGTCCGCTGCCGGAAGGCCAGGCCAATCTGAGCAATTAAGCGTATAAAAAAAGCGGCCCGGAATGGCCGCTTTTTCTTTGCCTGTCTGGCTTTACTCGATGTTCGCGCCGCCGTTAATGCGGAACACGATGTTCATCGTCAGCCCCTTGCCCGGCCGCCCTGGCTGATAGCGCCACTTCTTCATCGCCTGCTTCACTTCGCGCTCAAACATGTTGCGCGGCTCGGCGGACAAAATCTCGACGTTATCGACGCGCCCATCGCTGTCCACGTCAAACTTCACCCGCACCCGCCCTTCAACGCGCAGCGCGAACGCACGCGCCGGATAGGCCGGCTTGCTGACGCTCATCGCTTTCGGTCCATCCGACACCGTCTGCGTTGGGGCCGGGTTACTCTTCGGTGCCGTCGAGGGGCGCGTTTGCGCGGCTGGCGCGTCCTGTTTAAACGGATTCTCCTGCGGCTTCACCTGCTGGCGCGGCTTCGGCTCTGCCTTTTTCTCCACCTTTGGCTTCGGTTTCGGTTTTGGCTTCGGTTTAGGTTCCGGCTTAGGGATCGGCACCGGCTCGGCTTTTGGTGGCTCAGGTGCGACCTCCGGCTCGGGTTCCGGCTCGGGCGGCGGCGGCGGAGTTACTGCTGCCGGTGCCGGTTCAGGCTGCACTTCGGGGGCTACCATGCTAATGCTGATAGGTTGAGACGCTTTAGGAACCTCAATGGTCTGATGAAATGAAGCATAAAGAATGCCGGCGATTACCGAACCG
Source organism: Pantoea dispersa (assembly GCF_019890955.1). NCBI lineage: Bacteria > Pseudomonadati > Pseudomonadota > Gammaproteobacteria > Enterobacterales > Erwiniaceae > Pantoea > Pantoea dispersa. The sequence goes on along the minus strand of NZ_CP082346.1, from coordinate 1,907,678 downwards.
TGAAGGAGCACGGATAAAATCACGGACACAGGCGTTCGGGTTGGAAAAGGCGTAGTCAACGTCGTCATATCAGTCATGTTCATTGAGTGAAGCGCTGATTTTAAATGCAAATAGCAATCAGTTTCAATAAGCACGCTACTGAAGCCCAAAAGAAAGGCGCTTTTTAACCCTGCCTGCGTTGCAGCGCGCGGCCATTATCTTTCGTTTGCACTCTGTTTAGCGATCACTTAACGTGTCTCGCAAATTCGGCAAGTCTAACGGGAGTATCCCATCGTGCTTTACGTCATTTATGCGGAAGATACCGCAGATTCACTGGAAAAACGTAACTCTGTGCGCCCGGCACACCTGGCGCGTCTGCAGCTGCTGCAGGATGAGGGGCGTCTGATTGTCGCCGGTCCTCTGCCTGCCGTCGACAGTAATGAGCCGGGCCCGGCTGGTTTCACCGGTTCTGTGATTGTTGCCGAGTTCTCATCGCTGGAAACGGCCCAGTCATGGGCCAATGACGATCCGTATATCGCCGCTGGCGTGTACGACAAAGTCACGGTTAAACCGTTTAAACGGGTGTTCTGATGCAGTGGCAGCCCCTTCTGTTGTTAGTGCTGGTGCTGCTGCTGATTGGTCGTGCGCTGTGGCTGTGGCGCCGTCAGGGCTGGCGTCAGGCGCGCCAGCACATCGTCATGCTGGTGGTACTGGCGGCGGCCCTGCAGATAGTGAATGTTTCACTGGTATTACGCGGCCACTGACGACCGCGTTCATTGCTCAGGTATTCTGCGTGATAAACAGGATAGAGCGACGCTGCTGCTGCGCTACCTGATGACGAATCGCATGGATGCGCTTATAACGACGTGACTGCCCTTCCAGCCAGCGGGCACGACGGCGATGCGCCTGGCGTAACATTCTCCAGCGGGCCACTTCATTTCTGCTGCGTCTCATCACATCCTCTCTGACTGGCTAAACCCGCGACGCATTATAGTGATCTGGCTAAAAATGCCAAATCGAAACCTTCATCGAAACGTCATCAACGATTAAAGGTTTCGCTGGCGTAGATCAACACGTAAACTTTGCCCATCAAAGCGCGAACGGGACGTCCACTTTATGACCACATTTTATACCCTTATCAGCTGGTTGCTGCTGTTTGGCTACTGGCTGCTGATTGCCGGGGTTACGCTGCGCATCCTGATGAAGCGGCGTGCGGTGACCTCGGCGATGGCCTGGCTGCTGATCATCTACATTCTGCCGCTGGTGGGTATTATCGCCTATCTGTCGTTTGGCGAACTGCATTTAGGTAAACGTCGCGCAGAACGCGCCCGCACCATGTGGCCCTCGACCGCCAAATGGCTCAACGACCTGAAGCAGTGTCGTCACATCTTCGCGACTGAACACAGCGACGTGGCGCGTTCCCTGTTCGAGCTGTGCCGTCATCGTCAGGGCATTGCCGGCGTTAAAGGCAATCAGCTGCAGCTGCTGACCAGCGCCGATGACGTGATGCAGGCGCTGATCCGCGATATTCAGCTGGCGCGCCATAATATTGAGATGGTGTTTTACATCTGGCAGCCGGGTGGTCTGGCTGATGATGTAGCGGAATCGCTGATGGCTGCCTCACGGCGCGGCGTGCACTGCCGCCTGATGCTGGACTCCGCCGGCAGCGTGGCGTTCTTCCGCAGTCCGTGGGTGGGCATGATGCGCAACGCCGGTATTGATGTAGTCGAGGCATTGCAGGTCAGCCTGTGGCGTGTGTTCCTGCGCCGCATGGATTTGCGTCAGCACCGCAAAGTGGTGCTGATCGATAACTACATTGCCTATACCGGCAGCATGAACCTGGTGGATCCGCGCTTCTTTAAACAGGATGCTGGCGTAGGTCAGTGGATTGATCTGATGGCGCGCATGGAGGGCCCGGTGGCCACCACCATGGGCATCGTCTACGCCTGCGACTGGGAAATCGAAACCGGCAAACGCATTCTGCCGCCGGCGCCGGACGGCAATGTGATGCCGTTTGAGCAGGAGAGCGGTCACACCATTCAGGTGATCGCCTCAGGGCCGGGCTTCCCGGAGGACATGATTCACCAGGCGCTGCTGACGGCGGTGTATTCGGCGCGCGAGCAGCTGATCATGACCACGCCCTACTTCGTGCCGAGCGACGACTTACTGCACGCCATCTGTACCGCCGCGCTGCGTGGCGTTGAGGTGAGCATTGTTGTACCGCGCCACAATGACTCGCTGCTGGTCGGCTGGGCCAGCCGCGCCTTCTTCACTGAACTGCTGGAAGCCGGGGTGAAAATCTACCAGTTTGAAGATGGCCTGTTGCACACCAAGAGCGTGCTGGTGGACGGTCAGCTCAGTCTGGTGGGCACGGTGAACCTGGATATGCGCAGCCTGTGGCTCAACTTCGAGATCACGCTGGTGGTGGATGATGACGGCTTTGGTAGCGATCTCGCCACCGTCCAGGATGATTATATCGCCCGTTCGCGTCTGCTGGACGGCGCGCGCTGGGCAAAACGTGCCTGGTGGCAGCGCATCGTCGAACGACTGTTTTACTTCTTTAGCCCTTTACTGTAAAACGAGCGAAAATATTACCGCCTCAGGGCAAGCAGGAATGACCATGGATTTAAATAATCGCCTTACTGAAGATGAAACGCTGGAACAGGCTTACGATATTTTTCTTGAGCTGGCAGGCGATAACCTCGATCCGGCAGACATCATTCTGTTCAATCTGCAATTTGAAGAGCGCGGCGGCGCCGAGCTGTTTGATCCATCCGAAGACTGGCAGGAACATGTGGATTTCGATCTCAACCCTGACTTCTTCTCAGAAGTGGTGATCGGCCTCGGTGAAGCGGACGGCGAACCGATTACCGATGTGTTCGCGCGCATCCTGCTGTGCCGTGAGAAAGACCACAAGCTGTGTCATATTCTGTGGCGTGAATAAGCCGCAGCGCATAAAAAAACGCCGGGCACTGCCCGGCGTTGTTGTTTGTGGCACCGCTATTAAAGCGGATCAACCTTCAGACAGGACACCGCATGGCGGAAACTGCCTTCGAGTAGCGGTCGGGTTTTGGCGCACTCCGGGCCGGCAATCGGGCAGCGGGTGCGGAACACGCAGCCTGATGGCGGATTGATCGGCGACGGCAGTTCCCCTTCCAGCAGCTGAATCTGCTTATTCTTCTCCAGGTCCGGATCAGGAATCGGCACCGCCGACATCAGCGCTTTGGTGTACGGATGCTGTGGATCGTTATACACCGCATCATAGGTACCCAGCTCAACCGCGTGGCCGAGATACATCACCAGTACGCGATCAGAGATGTGCTTCACCACTGCCAGGTCATGCGCGATGAAGATCAGCGACAGGCCCATTTCACGCTGCAGTTTCTGCAGCAGGTTGACCACCTGCGCCTGAATCGACACGTCGAGCGCCGACACCGGCTCATCACAGATAATCAGCTTCGGCTCAAGAATCAGCGCACGGGCGATACCGATACGCTGGCACTGGCCACCGGAGAACTCGTGCGGATAGCGGTTGATGAGGTTCGGCAGCAGACCGACCTTCATCATCATGTTTTTAACCTTATCCTTCACTTCCTGACGCGGCATCTTTGGATAGTAGGTGCGCAGCGGTTCGGCGATGATGTCACCAATGGTCATACGCGGGTTGAGCGAGGCCAGCGGGTCCTGGAAGATCATCTGAATGTCACTGCGCGCCTGACGCCACTCTTCCTGGCTCTGGCCCAGCAGATCGCGCCCCAGCCACGCCACGCGCCCGTCGGTGGCTTTCACCAGACCGATAATGGCGCGCGCCAGCGTGGATTTGCCGCAGCCGGATTCACCGACCACGCCGAGGGTTTCGCCTTCATACAGACGCAGACTGACACCATCCACCGCTTTCAGGGTTTTCGGCGGCTGCCAGAACCACTGCTTGCCGTCTTTGATATCGAAATGCACCTTGAGATCGGCGATTTCCAGCAACACTTTTTTCTCTTCAGTTACGGTGCTCATACTAACTCCTCCACCGGTTTGAAGCAGGCGCGCAGGCGCCCTTCGGCAAACGGTTCAAGCGGCGGTGATTTGGCACAAATATCCATGGCATATGCGCAGCGCGGCTGGAACGGACAGCCCTGCGGCAGACGCAACAGGTTGGGCGGGTTGCCGGGAATGGTGGTCAGCGACTCTCCCTCCGCGTCAAGACGCGGCACCGCGCTTAGCAAACCGATCGAGTAAGGATGGGCCGGCTGGTAGAACACATCGCGCGCACGGCCATACTCCATGGTGCGCCCGGCATACATCACCAGTACCTTGTCACAGATCCCGGCAACAACGCCGAGATCGTGAGTGATCATGATGATGGCGGTGTTAAATTCACGCTTCAGCTCATTCAGCAGCGTCATGATCTGCGCCTGCACGGTGACATCCAGCGCGGTGGTTGGCTCATCGGCAATCAGCAGCTTTGGCCGGCACAGCAGCGCCATGGCGATCATTACGCGCTGACGCATGCCACCGGAAAACTCGTGCGGGAACATCTTCATGCGCTTGCGCGCTTCCGGCATTTTCACCGCATCCAGCATGCGCACCGACTCTTCAAACGCCTGGGCGCTGCTCATGCCTTTGTGCAGTTTCAGCACCTCCATCAGCTGTTCGCCGACGCGCATGTACGGATTGAGCGATGTCATCGGGTCCTGGAAAATCATCGCAATCTGCTCCGCGCGCAGCTTGTTCAGCTTGCTTTCCGGCAGATTGAGGATTTCTCTGCCGTTAAACTGCGCCGAGCCACCAATGCGACCATTTTTCGCCAGCAGTCCCATCAGCGCAAACGCGGTTTGCGATTTTCCGGAGCCGGATTCACCAACAATGCCCAGCGTTTCACCGGCGCGCAGGGAAAAGTTGAGGTCGTTCACAGCGGTCACGTCGCCGTCGTGGGTACTGAAGGTGACGCGCAGATCTTTAACGTCCAGCAGCAGGTTAGCGTTTCCCGCAGGTGCAGCCGCCAGCGGCTGCTGAGTATCATGATGGGTCATCGGGAAACTCCTTAACGATCTTTCGGGTCGAGGGCGTCACGCAGGCCATCGCCGATAAAGTTGAAACAGAACAACGTCACCACCAGGAAGCCCGCCGGGAACATCAGCAGCCACGGTGATACTTCCATCGAGTTGGCGCCGTCGCTCAACAGCGCGCCCCAGCTGCTCAGTGGTTCCTGGGTGCCGAGGCCGAGGAAACTCAGGAAGGATTCAAACAGGATCATGCTTGGCACCAGCAGCGAGGCATACACCACCACCACACCCAGCACGTTCGGCACGATGTGGCGCAGCACGATATTGCCGGTAGAAACGCCGCCGACCTGTGCCGCTTCGATGAACTCTTTGCGCTTCAGTCCCAGCGTCTGGCCGCGCACGATACGCGCCATATCCAGCCATGACACCATGCCAATGGCAACGAAGATCAGCAGGATATTGCGGCCAAAGAAGGTCACCAGCAGGATGACGAAGAACATAAACGGGAACGAGTTGAGGATTTCCAGGATACGCATCATCACCGAGTCAATCTTGCCGCCGAGGTAGCCGGCCAGCGAACCGTACAGCGTGCCCACCAGCACCGCGATCAGCGCTGAAGCGATGCCAACCATTAGTGAGATACGGCCGCCAATCGCCACGCGCACCAGCAGGTCACGTCCCGAGGAGTCGGTGCCAAACCAGTGCCCTGAGGTGGTGTCCGGCGGTGCAGACATCATCGCCCAGTCGGTATCATCATATTTGAACTGCGCCAGCATCGGGGCGAACACCACGAACAGCGCAATCACCAGCAGCACCAGCAGGCTGATGAGGGCCGCACGGTTATGAATAAAGCGGCGACGTGCGTCCTGCCACAGGCTGCGCCCTTCCACTTCCAGCTTTTCGCTGAACGCGTCCAGAGCTTCGCTATTTTTCTTACTTAACATCATGAGCGAGCTCCACCATCAGTAACGAATTTTCGGATCGATAACGGCGTACAGCACGTCAACGATCGCGTTGAACAGGATGGTCAGCACGCCGACCAGAATGGTCAGGCTCATCACCAGCGAGTAGTCACGGTTTAGTGCGCCGTTGACGAACAGCTGACCGATGCCCGGCAGACCGTAAATTGATTCGATTACCATCGAACCGGTGATGATGCCAACAAACGCCGGCCCCATATAGGAGAGCACCGGCAGCAGCGCCGGCTTCAGCGCGTGGCGCAGCACAATACGGCGCAGCGGCAGACCTTTCGCACGCGCGGTGCGGATGAAGTTGGAGTGCATCACTTCAATCATCGAGCCGCGGGTGATACGGGCGATACTGGCGATGTAAGCCAGTGACAGCGCCACCATCGGCAGCAGCATGTAGTTCCACTGCCCGCCATTCCAGCCGCCGCCCGGCAGCCAGCGCAGGGTGATGGCAAAGATCAGTACCAGCAGCGGTGCCACCACGAAGCTGGGAATGACCACCCCGGTCATCGCCACCCCCATGACCGCGTAATCCCACAAACTGTTTTGCTTCAGCGCGGCGATAACCCCCGCCGTGACGCCCAGCACCACCGCAAGGAAGAAGGCTGCCAGCCCCAGTTTGGCCGATACCGGAAACGCATGACCAACCAGGTAGTTAACCGAGTAGTCTTTATATTTAAACGACGGCCCGAAATCGCCGTGTGCCAGCTGCACCAGGTAGCTGAGATACTGTTTGCCGATCGGGTCGTTGAGATGATATTTGGCCTCAATGTTGGCCATGACTTCCGGCGCCAGCGCACGCTCGCCGGTGAACGGACTGCCGGGTGCCAGTCGCATCATAAAGAAGGAGATGGTGATCAGAATGAATAGCGTCGGGATGGCTTCAAGGAGCCGACGCAGGATGAATTTTAACATTGCCGTACCTACCAGGCTGTTGCTTCACAAAGTCAAAAAGGCGGCGCCGCAGCACCGCCACTGTCGATAGCCTGAGTGCTATTAATGCTTAATGATGTACAGGTTCTTATCCAGGGTTTTATCCAGCGGATCGTTGCCGGTGTAGCCGCCAACGTACGGTTTCACCAGACGCGCGTTCACGTAGTAGTAAACCGGCACGATGGTGCTGTCTTTATCCAGGATCTGCTCTGCTTTTTGATAATCGGCCACGCGCGCTTTGTCATCCGCCGCTTTCACCGCATCATGAATCACTTTGTCGAAGTCCGCGCTCTTATAGTGCGAGGTGTTACTGCTGCTGTCCGACAGCATGATGTTCAGGAAGGAGGTCGGTTCGTTATAGTCGGCACACCATGCCGCGCGGGAGACATCGAAGTTGCCCTGATGACGGGTATCCAGGAAGGTTTTCCACTCCTGGTTTTCCAGCTTGATGTTGACGCCGATGTTCTTTTTCCAGATGGACGAGGCGGCAATCGCCAGTTTTTTGTGCAGATCGGAAGTGTTGTACAGCAGGTTGAAGGTCAGCGGTTTGTCGGCGGTATAACCGGCTTCGGCCAGCAGTTTCTTCGCTTCTTCGTTACGCTTGTTCTGATCCCACTTGTACCAGTCCGGCGGCAGAAGTTCCATGCCGTCAGTGGCTGGCGGGGTGAAGCTGTAGGCCGGCTGTTGACCCTGCGCCAGCACTTTGTTCACCATGATGTCGCGATCCAGACCCAGCTTCAGCGCGGTACGCACGCGGACATCGGTAAACGGTGCTTTCTGGTTGTTGATTTCATAGTAGTAGGTGCACAGATACGGTTTCACCATCAGCTCTTTACCATTATCACGCTGCAGTTTTTTAAACAGCTCGATCGGCATGTTGTTGTAAGTGATGTCGCTGCCGTTCTCGGAGAAATAACGGTTCACATCGCTGACTTCGGAGTTGATTGGCAGGAAGGTGACTTTATTCAGTACGGTATGTTCGTTGTCCCAGTATTCCGGGTTACGCACCAGCGTCACGCGTTCGTTGATCACGTGAGATTCCAGTTTAAAGGCACCGTTGCCGACCCAGTTCTGCGGCTGTGTCCACTGGTCGCCAAACTTCTCAATGGCTGGCTTATACACTGGCGACATCACCGCGTTGATCAGCAGCTTATCGAAGTACGGTACCGGCTCGCTCAGCGTCACTTCCAGCGTGTGGTCATCCAGTGCTTTCACGCCGAGATCGGAGGTCGGTTTTTTGCCGGCGATGATGTCATCCACGTTGAGGATGTGGCCATACTGCGGGTAGCTCGCATAGGGCGAGGCGGTTTTTGGATCGACCAGACGTTGCCAGCTGTAGACGAAGTCCTGCGCGGTGACCGGCTCGCCGTTTGACCATTTGGCATTTTTACGCAGATGGAAGGTCCAGACTTTGTAGTCTTTGTTTTCCCAGCTTTCCGCAACGCCCGGAACTGGCTTGCCGTTGCTGTCGCTCACGATCAGACCTTCATACAGGTCACGGGCGATATTATCTTCCGGCACGCCTTCGATTTTGTGCGGATCCAGCGACTGTACTTCATCGCCATTGCCGCGCACCAGTTCCTGTTTCGCTGCCAATTCGGTACCCGCCGGTACGTTGGCCGCCAGTGCAGCATTCCCTGCCAGCGCGCCGATGGCCGCCAGTACGCCTGCGGCGATCAGGCTTTTTTTCGTGATGTTGTTCATTATTACGCTCCAGTTTTATTATCGTCACCGGGTCGGCTGACCGCCCGGCGTACCCCGTTTCCGGGAGATCTCCGCCTGTCTGCGCGAAGATCACTACCACCCTGCAGGGTTACCACGGCAACGTGACGCCCGACTGTAGCGCCGGATCGTCACATTACTCAATGTTTCTTTATGTAATAGTATTTCAGCGCCAGCATATCCTGCGGATCTTTGCCGCTGAAACCGCCCACCCACGGCTTCACCAGCCGCACGCTAACGCGGTAGTAAACCGGGATGATCGGTGAATCCTGATCCAGCTGTTGTTCCGCCTGCTGATAGAGTTGCGCGCGCTGCGCGTCATCAGCGGTGTTGAGCGTTTGCGCCATCAGCGCATCAAATGCGGCGCTGTGATAAAACGCGGTGTTGATGGAGGAACCACTCAGCAGCAGATTGAGGAAGCTGGATGGCTCGTTGTAATCCGCACACCAGGTGGCGCGCACCACATCAAACTGTGCCTGATGACGGGTCTCCAGTAGCGTTTTCCACTCCTGATTTTGCAGCGTGACCTGCGCACCGAGATTCTTTTGCCACATCGAGGCAGCCGCGATCGCCTGACGCTTGTTCTGTTCTGAAGTGTTATACAGCAGGGTAAAACGCAGCGGATGCTGGGCATTGAAGCCAGCTTCCGCCAGCAGCTGCTTCGCTGCCGCGTTACGTTGCGCCTGCGTCTGCCGCGCCCACGCTGGCATATTGAGAGAAATACCGTGAATAAAGGGCGGCGTCAGGCCGTAGGCCGGGATCTGTCCCTGCCCCATAATTTTCTGCGCGATGATGTCGCGGTCGAGCGTTAACTTCAGCGCGTTGCGTACGCGGACGTCGTCAAACGGCGCTTTCTTGTTATTGATTTCGTAATAGAAGGTGCACAGTAGCGGGCTGACTTTTACTTCATCTCCCAGCGCCTGCTGCAGTTTTTTGAACATATCGGGCGGCACCACGCTGTTGGTCATGTCGGTGCCGCCACTGCGATAGCGGTTTATATCGCTATTCTCAGAGGTGAGTGCCAGAAATACGCCTTCGTCCAGCGTGGTATGGGCATTGTCCCAGTAGTGCGGATTACGCTTCACCACGATCTGCTCATTCACCACCCAGTCCGCCAGCGTGTAAGCGCCATTACCCACGTAATGCTGCGGCTGTGTCCAGGCATCGCCCCACTGCTCTACCGCCGGACGATACACCGGTTTCATCGAAGTATGAGCCAGCATATCAACAAAATACGGTACCGGTTCGGAGAGCGTAACCTGCAAATGATGGTCGTCCAGCGCTTTCACGCCCAGCTGGGAAGGCGCCGCTTTACCGGCGAGGATGGCGTCAATGTTGCTGATGTGTGCAGCCTGCAAATAGCTGGCGTACGGCGAGGCGGTGCGCGGATCGGCCAGACGCTGCCAGCTGTAAACAAAGTCCTGCGCGGTGACCGGCTCACCATTGCTCCAGCGGGCGTCTTTACGCAGCGTGAACGTCCAGATGCGGCCCTGCTGATTTTGCCACTGCTGCGCCACGCCGGGCACCAGTTGACCGTTGTTGTCGGTCTCAACCAGTCCTTCCAGCAGATTGCGAATCACATTGGATTCCGGCACGCCCTCGACTTTTTGCGGATCAAGTGAGGACACTTCGCTGCCGTTGTTAATAACGATGCGTTGCGTATCCGCTAATGACGTCCCGGCTGGGATCTCAGCGGCCTGACTTTGCGCCAGCGCACTGGAGAGGCAAAGCGCCAGAAACGTGCGCGCTGCCGTTTTCGCTACCATGCTTTTCATCAACCAATATCAACCTTCAACATAAACCTGATAGCAGTAAGCAAGAAGCGTACACATTTGTTGCTAGCAGATAAAAAATTTTGCGGTGAGCCGAAAATTATCAGAAGCGTTGCCCGCACGCCAAAGCTAAACCACAAAAATGTTAGCTGATTCTCTTTTATCACGTTGCCGCGCACAGGAAAAGTGTTAATTCTTGAGCAGAATTATCGATTAAAACACTGATAAATAATGAATTTAAGCCTGATTTGCACGTTAATTATTCGTTAATCAACTAACTTTATAATATTTACGAATATTGCTGCTTTTAATGCTGAAGCCCGGATTTTTATTCAGATTTACAGCACAAGCTATAGAATGATACTGCGGATGATTTGCAGAGCAGAGGGATATGCTGTGACGATTATCACAGTATTTTGCGGCTCAGGCTGTGTGCGGGATAACACCAGTAGTAAAACTGATGCGGTCAGGCCGATATTAAGCGCGACAAATAAAATTACTATAATGGTGCAATATTTCATTTATTTGCACCATTCTGGTTCACAAAGCGCTTAGCGATAAAAAATAACCGCCGTTAATTCAGTAATCCTGGAAACAGAGCTTTCATTCCGGTCACGACAAATTCAATGCCCAGCGCCATGAGCAGCAGCCCCATGATACGCGTAATGACGTTGATACCGGTTTGTCCCAATACGCGCACCATCAGCGGTGCGGCCCGGAACAATAACCAGCAGCAGAAGGCAAATATCGCAATCGCCAGGGTAAAGCCCAGCAGATTTGGCCAGCTGTGATAACGCGAGCTCCAGACAATGGTCGAGCTGATCGCGCCCGGCCCTGCCATCAGTGGCAGCGCCAGCGGCACCACGCCGATGCTTTCACGAATCGCCGTTTCTGACTTCTCCTGCTTGTTCTGTTTGTCTTCACCCAGCTTGCCGCTAATCATCGACATGGCGATGGTGACCACCAGAATGCCACCGGCGATGCGGAAAGAGTCAATCGAGATACCAAACAGATGCAGGATACCGTCGCCAAGAAATAGCGAGGTCCAGAGGATAATCGCCACCGCCAGGTTCGCGGTCAGGTTGGTTTTATTGCGCTCCGCCACCGCCTGGTAGCTGGTCATGCTGATAAATACCGGAATAATGCCGACCGGGTTAACCAGCGCGAACAAACCCACAAAAAATTTAATGTAGCCAGAAAGATCGAGTAGCGCAGGGGTCACGGTGGGCTCCAGGTGATGGCGAAAAAAATCGCGCTTAATGTAGTGCAAAAGCCTGGCGAAACACCAGAGGCTAACACAGAAATAAATGCTGCACTTAAAGCACTATCCCAGTTTATTCCGCTACTGTTAGCGCGATGTTATCGGCCTGCAGCCGGTCAGATCGCCTTCTGTAGCCGTCGACGCTAACTTTACTTGCAAAAGTGAGCGCTGAAAGGTGTCAGCTGATAGTTAAATTGATCTGCATCATAAATTGCCTACCCCATCAGGGGTAATCTTAGCCCATCGGAACTCAACCCTGTGACTCAGGTCATCCTGGCGGAAAAACCTTTTTAGTAAGCAACGGCACGGGCATCGCCATCCTTAGCTATCCATAAGCGTAACGAGACTATACTTCTGGATTCAGGCTTGTTTACTAAAAAAGTTTAACTTCCTTAGGAGAGTATTATGGCCGTTACTAATGTTGCCGAGCTTAACGCACTGGTAGAACGTGTTAAAAAGGCACAGCGCGAATACGCCAATTTTAGTCAGGAACAAGTTGATACCATTTTCCGTGCGGCCGCCCTCGCCGCTGCCGATGCCCGTATCCCTCTCGCCAAAATGGCCGTTGCCGAATCCGGCATGGGTATCGTTGAAGATAAAGTCATCAAAAACCACTTCGCTTCCGAATATATCTACAACGCTTACAAAGACGAAAAAACCTGTGGCGTGCTGGACACCGATGATACCTTTGGCACCATCACCATCGCTGAGCCGATTGGCCTGATTTGTGGCATCGTGCCCACCACCAACCCGACCTCTACCGCCATCTTCAAGGCCCTGATTAGCCTGAAAACCCGTAACGGTATCATCTTCTCTCCTCATCCACGTGCCAAAGACGCCACCAATAAAGCGGCTGACATCGTACTGCAGGCTGCTATCGCGGCCGGCGCGCCAAAAGACATTATTGGCTGGATTGATGCGCCATCGGTTGAGCTCTCTAACCAGCTGATGCATCACCCGGATATCAACCTGATTCTCGCCACCGGTGGTCCGGGCATGGTGAAAGCGGCTTACAGCTCCGGCAAACCAGCGATTGGTGTGGGCGCGGGTAACACCCCGGTGGTAATTGACGAAACGGCCGATATCAAACGCGCGGTTGCCTCGATCCTGATGTCCAAAACCTTCGACAACGGCGTGATTTGCGCGTCTGAACAGTCAGTGATTGTCGTGGACTCTGTCTATGATGCCGTGCGCGAGCGCTTCGCCAGCCACGGTGGCTACCTGCTGCAGGGCAAAGAGCTGAAAGCGGTGCAGGATATCATCCTGAAAAATGGCGCGCTGAACGCGGCGATTGTCGGTCAGCCGGCTTACAAAATTGCTGAACTGGCAGGGATTAGCGTGCCGGTGAGCACCAAAATTCTGATTGGTGAAGTGAAACTGGTGGATGAGTCTGAGCCGTTCGCCCATGAGAAGCTCTCGCCTACGCTGGCCATGTACCGCGCGAAAGACTATTACGATGCGGTGGATAAAGCAGAAAAACTGGTGGCAATGGGCGGTATCGGCCACACCTCCTGTCTTTATACCGACCAGGATAACCAGCGCGAGCGCGTTAACTTCTTCGGCGACAAAATGAAAACCGCGCGCATCCTGATCAACACCCCGGCTTCACAGGGCGGGATCGGTGACCTGTATAACTTCAAGCTGGCCCCTTCACTCACGCTGGGCTGCGGTTCATGGGGTGGTAACTCTATCTCTGAAAACGTGGGTCCAAAACACCTGATTAACAAGAAAACCGTGGCCAAGCGAGCTGAAAATATGTTGTGGCATAAACTTCCGAAGTCTATCTACTTCCGCCGCGGCTCTCTGCCAATTGCGCTGGAAGAAGTGGCGACTGACGGTGCAAAACGCGCCTTTATCGTCACCGACCGCTTCCTGTTCAACAACGGTTATGCTGACCAGGTCACCCGCGTGCTGAAGTCGCACGGGATTGAAACCGAAGTGTTCTTTGAAGTAGAAGCAGACCCAACGCTGAGCATCGTGCGTAAAGGTGCCGAGCAGATGAACAGCTTCAAACCTGACGTGATCATCGCCCTGGGCGGGGGTTCACCGATGGATGCGGCCAAGATTATGTGGGTGATGTACGAGCATCCGGAAACCCACTTTGAAGAACTGGCGCTGCGCTTTATGGACATCCGTAAACGTATCTACAAGTTCCCGAAAATGGGTGTCAAAGCGCGCATGGTGGCCATCACCACCACTTCCGGTACCGGTTCAGAAGTTACCCCGTTTGCGGTAGTAACCGACGATGCCACCGGACAGAAATATCCACTGGCAGACTATGCCCTGACGCCGGATATGGCGATTGTCGATGCCAACCTGGTAATGGAGATGCCGCGTTCGCTGTGCGCCTTTGGGGGTCTGGATGCCGTCACCCATGCGCTGGAAGCCTACGTATCGGTACTGGCCAACGAATACTCTGACGGTCAGGCGCTGCAGGCACTGAAGCTGCTGAAAGAGAACCTGCCTGCCAGCTACCGCGACGGCGCGAAAAATCCTGTGGCGCGTGAGCGTGTTCACAATGCGGCGACCATTGCCGGTATCGCTTTCGCCAACGCCTTCCTCGGCGTGTGTCACTCCATGGCGCATAAACTGGGCTCTGAGTTCCACATTCCACATGGTCTGGCCAACGCCCTGCTGATTTGTAACGTGATTCGCTATAACGCGAATGACAATCCAACCAAGCAGACCGCCTTCAGCCAGTACGACCGTCCGCAGGCACGCCGCCGCTATGCTGAGATTGCTGACCATCTCGGTCTGAGTGCGGCCGGTGACCGTACCGCGCAGAAAATTGAAAAACTGCTGGCATGGCTGGAAGAGGTGAAAACTCAGCTGGGTATCCCAACTTCTATCCGCGAAGCGGGCGTGCAGGAAGCTGACTTCCTGGCGAAAGTCGACAAGCTGGCGGATGATGCGTTCGATGACCAGTGTACTGGCGCTAACCCACGCTATCCGCTGATTGCCGAACTGAAACAAATCATGCTGGATACCTTCTATGGCCGTGAGTTCTCAGAAGCAGATATCAGTGTTGCCGCTGAGGGTGAAGCTAAAGCCGTAAAGAGTGAGAAGAAAACCAAAAAGGCCTGACTGGCCTGATACAAAAAAACCCGCTGCGGCGGGTTTTTTTATGCTGCGGCTATTCAGGCGTGAGGCAGTTGTGAACCGTAAATGGCGTTTAGCGAGCCGTCATTAATCGCCTGTTTATAGTGCTTGCGGCACACAGAGATATAGCGCTCATTACCACCGATCACCACCTGCTCCCCTTCGCTGAACGGTTTACCCTGCACATCCAGCCTTAACACCATGCTGGCTTTGCGTCCACAGTGACACACGGTTTTCAATTCCACCAGCTTATCGGCCCAGGCCAGTAAATACTGACTGCCGGTAAATAACTCACCGCGAAAGTCGGTACGCAGACCATAACACAGCACCGGAATATCCAGATTATCTACCACGTCCGACAGGGCTTTCACCTGCTCCCGCGTCAGAAACTGGCTCTCATCCACCAGTACACAGTGAACCGTTTGCTTCGCGTGCTGTTCCGCTATTTCACTTTCCAGGTTGGTCTGCGCGTTATATAAAAAAGCCGGAGACGAAAGACCAATACGCGAGCTGACTTTTCCGGCGCCGAAGCGGTCGTCAATTTCCGCGGTATACACCAGCGTACGCATGCCGCGCTCATGGTAATTGTAGGATGACTGCAGCAGTGCGGTGGATTTTCCCGCGTTCATCGCTGAGTAATAAAAATAGAGTTGCGCCATAAAATATCTCTTGTCACTGCCCGAAACTGTTGCGCGTGAGTCTATCATAAAGCTGCTGCACTGTTGCGATGCATTATTTTTATCAACTGCTCAAATTAACGCCATCGTCATAGATCAGCGGCATCGTGATCAACATTCGCACGTTATGTCAAAGCCGCCATCATGCAGCAATTTTATTCAGTATTAATAGCGCTGATGCCCCGGCGAAAGGCGCGCAGCGGTATTTATCCCTGCAAAACCTGTGCTATCAAATCTATAAAAAGAATAATAAATAGCGACTTAAAAAGCTTAACAACATTAACTTTACGTTTTGCTTTTTAATCTGGCTATTGCAGTTATTTTTCGCCGCCACTATTATGAGGCGGCAGAACAACTCCATTTATTATATTTTGAGATTAGGACAATGAGCGAAGCACTTAAAATTCTTAATAATATCCGTACATTGCGCGCGCAGGCTCGGGAATGCTCTCTGGAAACACTGGAAGAGATGCTGGAAAAACTTGAGGTTGTGGTGAATGAACGTCGTGAAGAAGAATCTCTTGCCCAGGCGGAAAATGCCGAGCGCAGCCGTAAGCTGGAACAATATCGTGAAATGCTGATGGCAGACGGTATTGATCCAAACGAACTGCTGCAGGCATTAGCAGAAACCAAAGCGCCAGGTAAAGCCAAACGTGCGGCTCGCCCGGCGAAGTATGGTTACGTCGATGAAAACGGTGAGAACCGTACCTGGACCGGCCAGGGACGTACACCAGCCGTGATTAAAAAAGCGATTGAAGAACAAGGTAAACAACTGGACGATTTCCTGCTGTAAGGAACCAGTGCTTCGCAGCATGCCAGCCCTGGCGCTGTGCTCTGTTTTACACCGGGTAAGAAAAAAGGAAGCCGCTGGCTTCCTTTTTTTATCGCGATTTACTGCTGATAGAAGTCGCGGTACCAGTCAACAAAACGCTGCACGCCCTGCTCTACGCTGGTCTGCGGGCGGAAATTTATCGCGTCATACAGCGGCTGGGTGTCTGCACTGGTGCCTAATACATCGCCGGGCTGCATCGGCAGCATATTTTTCTTCGCCTCAATCCCCAGCGCTTTTTCCAGCGACTCAATGTAAGTCATCAGGCTGGTAGGCTGACTATTGCCAATATTGTACACGCGATACGGCGCCGAACTGGTGGCAGGCGAGCCGTTTTCCACCGTCCAGTTTTCATCTGCCTGCGGAATCACGTCCTGCAAACGCACAATCGCTTCGGCAATATCATCAATATAGGTGAAGTCACGTGTCATCTGGCCGCGGTTGTACACATCAATCGCGTCACCGGCCAGCATCGCGCGGGTGAACTTAAACAGCGCCATATCCGGACGGCCCCACGGACCATAAACGGTAAAGAAGCGCAATCCGGTGGTGGGTAATTGGTAAAGGTGTGAATAGGTATGCGACATTAATTCGTTGGCTTTTTTCGTCGCAGCATAAAGTGATACCGGATGATCAACCGAATCATCCGTGGAGAACGGCATTTTACGGTTCAGGCCATAAACCGAACTCGATGAAGCATACAGCAGGTGGCCAATCTTATGATGACGGCAACCTTCCAGAATATTTAAGTGACCAATCAGGTTGGCATCAGCGTAGGCGTGCGGATTCTCGATGGAATAGCGAACCCCTGCCTGTGCGCCTAAATGGATCACGCGCGCAAAAGCATGCTGTTCAAACAGGGAAGAAATGGCCTGGCGATCCGCCAGGTCCATTTTAAGGAAAGTAAACGCGGGATGTGCGGTAATCTGGTCGAGGCGCGCCTGTTTCAGGCTAACATCGTAGTAATCATTCAGGTTATCGATACCAACAACCTGGTAACCGGCAGCCAGCAAACGCTGACTAACGTGAAAACCAATAAATCCTGCCGCGCCGGTGACCAGAAAATTCATACATCCCTCATTTATTACACAATTTGAATAGACGCTCCGCGGCCGATTGCATAATAAACGAAACCGCGTTTGCTGATACGCTCCGGATCATACAGGTTACGACCATCAAAAATCACGGGTTGTTTTAACGAGGATTTAATCACGTCGAAATCCGGAGCACGGAAGTTCTGCCACTCGGTGCAGATCACCAGACCATCAGCGCCCTGCAGCGCAGCTTCTTTAGTGCCGCACAGCTTCAGATCGTCACGATGGCCGTAGATGCGCTGGGCTTCTTCCATCGCTTCCGGATCAAACGCCTGCACCGTTGCGCCCGCCTGCCACAGTGCTTCCATCAGCACGCGGCTTGAGGCTTCACGCATGTCGTCGGTGTTCGGTTTGAACGCCAGACCCCACAGCGCAAACGTCTTGCCACGCAGATCGTCGCCAAAGTGACGTTTAATAAACGTCGGCAGCTTGTTCTTCTGCGAATCGTTGACATCTTCTACCGCCTGCAGCAGGCGCGGAGTGTAGCCGATTGACTCTGCAGTGCGAATCAGCGCCTGCACGTCTTTCGGGAAGCAGGAACCGCCGTAACCACAGCCCGGATAAATAAAGTGATAACCGATGCGTGAATCAGAACCGATGCCCTGACGTACTTTTTCCACGTCAGCACCCAGGCGTTCCGCAAGGTTGGAAATCTCGTTCATGAAGCTGATTTTGGTCGCCAGCATGCAGTTAGCTGCATATTTGGTCAGCTCTGCACTGCGAATATCCATCAGAATCATGCGGTCGTGATTACGGTTAAACGGCTCGTACAGTTCACGCAGCAGTTCGACCACTTCATCATTGTCGGTGCCCACCACGATACGTTCAGGACGCATGCAATCGTTAACTGCGGCGCCCTCTTTCAGGAACTCCGGGTTGGAGACCACATCGAACGCAATATTGGCGTCACGCTGCTTCAGCGTTTCGCTCATCACCGCGCGCACGCGGTCAGCGGTGCCTACCGGTACGGTAGATTTGTCGATGACGACTTTGTGATCGTTCATGTGCTGCGCGATAGTACGCGCAACCGCAGTCACATATTTCAGGTCGGCAGAGCCATCCTCATCCGGCGGCGTGCCCACAGCAATAAATTGCATTACGCCATGGTTTACGCCCTCTTCTGCGTTGGTGCTGAATTTCAGACGCCCCGCTTCATAGTTCGACATAACCAGTGGCGTCAGACCCGGTTCAAAAATTGGGATGATGCCCTTTTTCAGGTTTTCGACTTTCTTTTCGTCGACATCAATACAGAGAACGTCATGTCCGACTTCGGCCAACACCGCAGCCTGAACCAGACCGACATAGCCGATACCAAATACAGTGACTTTCATTGAATTATCCTGTGCTTAATGAATTACTTTTTGTTGCCTGCAACGCCGTCGAGCCACTGAGCGAAATCTTTGCCCAGCACCGGATGACGCACGCCATACTCAACAAAAGCTTGCATATAACCCAGTTTGTTACCGCAGTCGTGGCTCACGCCGGTCAGGTGGTAAGCTTCTACGGTCTCTTTTTCCATCAGCATGGCGATGGAGTCGGTCAGCTGCACTTCGCCGCCGGCACCCGGAGGGGTTTTCGCCAGCAGAGGCCAGATGTCCGCAGACAGCACGTAACGCCCCACTACCGCCAGGTTAGATGGCGCTTCCGAGGCTTTTGGCTTCTCAACCACGCCCACCATCGGTGCGCTCTGGCCCGGTGCCAGCTCTGCGCCCTGGCAGTCAACCACGCCGTAAGCGGTGACATCGTCAACTGGCTCAACCATGATCTGGCTGCGACCGCTCTCTTCGAAGCGCGTCAGCATTTCTGCCAGGTTATCTTTGGTTGGGTTAGATTCGTACTCATCAATGATCACGTCTGGCAGAATCACCGCGACTGGCTCATCACCGACCAGCGGATGAGCACACATCACGGCGTGACCGAGGCCCTTGGCGATACCCTGACGTACCTGCATGATGGTGACGTGTGGCGGGCAGATGGACTGGATTTCATCCAGCAGCTGACGCTTCACGCGTTTTTCCAGCATCGCTTCCAGTTCGAAACTGGTATCAAAATGGTTTTCGATGGAGTTTTTTGAGGAGTGCGTAACCAGCACGATCTCATTAATACCCGCAGCAATACACTCGTTCACGACATACTGGATCAACGGCTTATCGACCAGCGGTAACATCTCTTTTGGAATAGCTTTGGTGGCAGGCAGCATACGCGTACCCAGACCTGCAACCGGGATTACCGCTTTTTTTACTTTAGACTTATAGGCAGACATCAAATACCTCTCTTAATAGGCCGTTCAAGTTAATACTTGATATGTCGGTTTAAAAACGAAATGAGTATATCAGTTAGTGTCAGACGGATTTATCCTGGATGGAGTTAATCCACGGAATTTAAGACTATTACCCAAGTGTAAAGCTAAGCTTTGGCCCTGTCTTTAACCCGCGGAAAATATAAATCTGAGTGGCTATTCTTCGGACGATAACATCAGGCGAAGCCGGCCGCCTGCTCCCCAGACGTGACATTGCCAGGCATCGGCGCGCTGGCTGATTTGATTAAGATGGGTGCTGCCCATAGTGCCAAGCGGCACGCCGTTACTGAGCTGGATTTGCTGAGTATTGATGTGCAGCGTGGCATTCAGGCCGGCTGAAACCAGAATCAGATTTTTCAACTGACGATGATAGTAGCCCACCAGCAGCGGGAACTGACCGTTCAGGTTGGCCTGACGCAACAGCATATTCACCTGACGCAGCAGACCATTGAGTTCCGGCAGACGCTGCTTTTGCCCGGACAGTTGCTCCTGCAATAAACCGTTAAACAGTGCTCTGAGCAATAATGCAGCCAGCACGCCGTTGTCGCCGGCACGCGTCACGTCCAGGCAATAAAACGCCAGATCTTTGTCCGACAACGCGGCAATATCCAGCACCAGCCCCGGCTGTTCCGCCATGGTGAGTTGACGATAGTTTATGCGGCAGCTGGCGATGGTTTGCTGGACGGGCGGTTGCAGCTGTTTGAGCAGCTTGGCGGCAGCGAGCGGATCGCGCACCAGGGCATCCCAGTCCTGAAAGAGCTGTTCATCTTCTTCCACTTTCGAGGTGAACATCGAAGGATAGAGGCACTCAAACACCGCTTCACGGAAACGTTCCAGGTTTTTTAGCGGCTTGAGCAGCACGTCCTGCACGCCAAGGCGCAGCACGTGGGCAATATCGGCCATGTTCTGCGTGGCGGAGATGATCAGGATGGGCACGCTATTACCACGTGTACGAATTCGCTCGACAAACTCAATACCGCCCATGCGCGGCATTTCCAGATCGCAAATGACCAGGTCCACCGACTGCGCGGCGAGTAAATTCAGGCCGTCGAGTCCATCGCCCGCTTCGAACGTGCTGGCTCCGAGGCCAGTTAACAATGTGTCCAGCAATGAACGGAAAACGACCTCATCTTCGACAATGAGTATCTTTTTGCCGATTAGCGGTTTTTCCATTCTCTCCCCCTGCGTACCAGATATTTCAATAGTGGTTCATAAAACGCCGTTGCGCCTTTCAGAATTGGCTGAAGTCACAACCCCCGTGAATGAACAACTGATTATCTGCTACGGACCAGCGGTAATAGTTCATCCATTTTTTTCTCCACGGCGGCCTTGCCTGCCGCAATGGCCTCTTCAGCCCGATGAAAGTCCAGCGTTGAAATCTGCGGACAAAAAGGCTGAATCAGCACATCCGGCGGATCGCCTGCCATACGGTTACGTTTCAGGCGATTTTCCAATACCTGGATTGACGTTGACATAATTTCCATCGCGCCTGGAGACTGGCTGGCGCGCCGATGGGTTAACCCCATCAGACGCTGGCGCAGTTTCTTGCCCCAGCTCAGTGCTTCTGCCGCTGCCGCCTCTTCACCGCTCTGCGGCGTGACCGACAGCAGATCCTGCTGCATCAGGTGCGCATCATGTTGCAGGTCAACGGCAATCACAATGTCAGCGCCCAGCGCGCGGGTCAGCGAAATCGGCACCGGATTGACCACCGCACCATCCACCAGCCAATAACCATTGTAGCCAACCGGAGGCAATAAGCCTGGCATACTACACGATGCACGCACCGCCTGGTGCAAATCCCCTTCGGTCAGCCACAGCTCGCGTCCGGTGCTGAGGTTGGTTGCCACCACGCCAAAGCGCTTGTCCGCGTCTTCGATGAGCTCGTTAGGGATCAGCTGACGGATATGGCTAAACACCCGGTCGCCGCGTAGCAGGCCGCCACGCTGCCATGAGAGATCCATCAGACGGATAACATCCCAGTAGCGAAATGCGCTGACCCACTTCTCCATCAACGCCAGACGGCCGTTGACGTAGGCAGAACCCACCAGTGCGCCGACGGAACAGCCGGCAACGACATCCACCTCAATACCGGCGCGCTCCAGCGCGTTAATGACACCGATATGCGCCCAGCCTTTGGCAGCGCCCGATCCCAGGGCCAGCCCAATCCTGACTTTTCTCATCTCACCTCGTGATCAACCTGATGCGTAGCTTCACGCTGGCCAGTCGGCTAACATAGCGCACACTTTCATTAACTTTAATCACTCTCAGGAGATGATGTGTCCGAAAAGTGCCCCTGCTGCAGCGGAGAGCAGTATAGCCTATGTTGTCAGCCCTTTCTGAACGGGCAACAAACGCCACAGCGCGCTGAACAGTTAATGCGCTCGCGTTACAGCGCTTACGTTAAGCAAAACGCCGCCTGGCTGGTGGAAACCTGGCATCCCAGCCAGCGCGTGGCCGGACTGGAGACGCTATTATCCGAAAGTTTCGCCACCACAGAATGGCTTGGCCTGAATGTAACCCGTTGTAATCACGGAAGCCATGAGAATGAAGCCTTCGTGACTTTTTTTGCGCGTTATCTCGAAAAAGGCCGTACCTGCAGCCTGTATGAATGTTCACGCTTTCTTCGCGAGGATCAACGCTGGTACTATGTCGACGGAACAACGCCGGAGTTAGGGCGTAACGATCGCTGTCCTTGTGGCTCCGATAAAAAATACAAAAAATGTTGTGGCTAATCTGGACAGATGCCCAACAGCTTCACCATTCATCGCTTTGACAGGACTCTGATCGAGATGCAAGCGCAAACCATGCAACGAAAAGTTTTACGGACCATTTGCCCCGATGCCAAAGGTCTGATCGCCAAGATCACCAACATTTGCTACAAGCACGAACTGAACATTGTGCAGAACAATGAGTTCGTCGATCACCGTACCGGGCGCTTTTTCATGCGCACAGAGCTGGAAGGCATTTTCAACGACAACACGCTACTGGCTGACCTCGACAGCGCGCTGCCGACCGGTTCGGTACGTGAGCTGCACAGCGCCGGACGTCGCCGCGTGGTGATTCTGGTCACCAAAGAGGCGCATTGCCTGGGCGATCTGCTGATGAAGAGCGCTTTTGGTGGTCTGGACATGGAAATCGCCGCCGTTATTGGTAACCATGAAACGCTGCGTTCGCTGGTCGAGCGTTTTGACATCCCGTTCGTGCTGGTCAGCCATGAAGGCCTGACGCGCGAAGAGCACGATAACCGCATGGCGGATGAGATCGATCGCTATCAGCCGGATTACGTGGTGCTGGCGAAATACATGCGCGTGCTGACGCCGGCGTTTGTGCAGCGTTATCCCAACCAGATCATCAATATTCACCACTCGTTCCTGCCAGCCTTTATTGGCGCCCGTCCTTATCATCAGGCCTATGAGCGCGGCGTGAAGATCATCGGTGCCACAGCGCACTACGTGAACGACAACCTGGATGAAGGCCCGATCATCATGCAGGACGTGATTAACGTCGATCACAGCTATACCGCTGAAGAGATGATGCGTGCCGGACGCGACGTGGAAAAGAATGTACTGAGCCGCGCGCTGTATAAAGTGCTGGGCCAGCGCGTGTTTGTTTACGGCAACCGCACGATCATTCTTTAACCACTGCGGCGCTGATTTGCGCAACTCTTCAGCGCCACGCGTAAAAAGTGGGCAAACGATTGAGTTTTTTACTGCGGGCGCTTTACAGACTGAACGCATTTGGTATGATGCGCCCCGCTTTCAGGCATAAAGATTCAGGCCAGTGGCGGGATTCCCGAGCGGCCAAAGGGAGCAGACTGTAAATCTGCCGTCATCGACTTCGAAGGTTCGAATCCTTCTCCCGCCACCATCTGAATCCATTCTGCGCCTGAATCTTCTGAGCTTCATATCCCTGGCGGGATTCCCGAGCGGCCAAAGGGAGCAGACTGTAAATCTGCCGTCATCGACTTCGAAGGTTCGAATCCTTCTCCCGCCACCATTTCATGCTGCACATCTCCCCCAGCCGATAGAAAAACCAATAAATAACATCCGGAGAAGGATGAGAAGCTTCGACCGAAGGTTCGGGTCGAACGCAGTGAGACAACGCGCGCAGCGCGGCCCGCAGGGTGAGCCGCTTGCGGCGAATAATCCTTCTCCCGCCACCCTTTCATGCTGCACTTTTCACCAGACCGACATCTGAATTTACGCGATGCCAGGCCGGCATCAATGGCGCCCCTACAGTGATACGGACTCAAGTGTTACCCATGTGACCGGTTTCTATTCTCATCGTCCCAGTTGTCACCCGGATTGTAGGGTGCGCATTAATGCGCACCTGGATATTCACATCAACGCCCCCAGCTGAACGTCATCGCCTGTCTTACCCCGCTATCCTGCGTCCACCACCACAAATCACCTGCGTTCTGCCTCTCGCTCTTATCGTCACGCTCTTATGACGCAAGCCATGACTTTTGCCGCAAACCTGGTTACCATCGCCGCAACCTTTTGCGACGAAAAATGGCAGCGAAATGAAATTTGTCTCTTTTAACATCAACGGTTTGCGCGCACGCCCTCATCAGCTGGCGGCGCTGGTTGAACAGCATCAACCGGATGTCATCGGCCTGCAGGAAACCAAAGTGCACGATGACATGTTCCCGCTGGAAGAGGTCAGCAAGCTCGGTTACAACGTGTTTTATCACGGCCAGAAAGGCCATTACGGCGTGGCGCTGCTGACCAAGACGCAGCCGGTAACAGTTCGACGCGGTTTTCCTGATGACGGCGAAGATTCCCAGCGACGTCTGATCATGGCAGAAATTCCCAGCCCGATTGGCGATATCACCGTCATCAACGGTTACTTCCCGCAGGGGGAAAGCCGTGACCATCCCATCAAGTTCCCGGCCAAAGAGAAGTTCTATCGCGACCTGCAAAGCTATCTCGAGCAGCAACTGGCGGCCGACAAGCCGGTGCTGATCATGGGCGATATGAACATCAGCAGTACCGACCTGGACATTGGTATTGGTGAAGAGAACCGCAAGCGCTGGCTGCGCACCGGCAAATGCTCTTTCCTGCCGGAAGAGCGCGAGTGGATGGACCGGTTGCTGCAGTGGGGACTGGTCGATACGTGGCGTGAGAAAAACCCGGAAACCGCCGATCGCTTCTCGTGGTTCGACTATCGCTCAAAAGGATTTGATGACAACCGCGGTCTGCGCATCGATCTGCTGCTGGCCAGCCCACCGCTGGCATCACGCTGCATCGACAGCGGCATCGACTACAACATTCGCAGTATGGAAAAGCCGTCCGATCACGCGCCAGTGTGGTCCAGTTTCAGGCTGTAACTGAACAGCGTGGCGCCTGCGCGCCACGCCCGCTTATTTAATGATTTTCCAGATCAGCGGATTGGTACCCAGCACTTTTTCGTCACGCGCACACTGCAGCAGTACGCCTTCCGCTTTTACAACCGCACCTTCAGAATAGCTGCGGTTTTCATAGATACAGCACTGCAGGCAGTTGTTCTGCTGACGATTCTGCCCCTGCGTCCACACTTCCGGCGGCATATCCACCACCACATCGGTATTGCCCATTCGCGCGGGCTCCGGCTGGCGATTAGCCAGCGCGGCATGGCTGCACAGCAGCAGCCCACTCAGCAACAGCGTTGCGTAACGCATTATTCCGTCTCCTTCGTTTTGCGCCGGGGCGTTTTGCCTTTACTGCGCGTCTTCGCTCCGGTCGCGGCTAATCCACGAAAAGCCTGCAGCGACGGCCTCTGGCGCGCCTCACCGATCAGTCCGATCAAGGTATTGACCAGCGGCTGCATAAACTCATCATAGCGACAGGCTTTTTCACTGATGCGGGTAAGCGTTGACTCCCAGTGCGCCGTCATATCCGGCCGCGCGGCCATCTCAGGTAACGCATGAATCAGCGCCCTGCCCGCCTCGGTTGAGTGAATATAGCGACCTTTTTTCACCAGAAATGTACGGCGGAACAGCAATTCTATGATGCCGGCACGCGTCGCTTCCGTTCCTAAACCATCGGTCGCACGCAGCACTTTCTTTAATTCTTTATCCTGCACAAAGCGGGCAATACCGGTCATGGCCGACAGCAGCGTGGCGTCGGTGAACGGCCGCGGCGGCTGAGTCTGCTTCGCCAGCACCTCACCACGCTCACACAACAGCTCATCGCCTTTGCTCACCACCGGCAGCGGCGTGCCGTCATTCTCTTCATCGCGCTCTTTACTGCCCAGCAGCGCACGCCAGCCGGCTTCGGCAAGAAAACGTGCTTTGGCGACGAACCTGCCACCGCCGATATCGAGGTCGATGACGCATTTGCGAAATACCGCGTCGGGACAAAACTGCATCAGATACTGGCGCGCAATCAGAGCGTAAATATTGGCTTCATTGTCGCTCAGGTTCACCTTGCTGGCGCGCGCCGTAGGAATGATGGCATGGTGCGCATCCACTTTTTTATCGTCCCAGCAGCGATTTTTCTGATCCGCATTGAAATCCGCTGGCAGCGACACGTCCGGCTGATGCGCCTGAATGGCGTTCAGCACCGCATGACGTCCGGCAAAATGTTCATCTGGCAGATAGCGGCTGTCTGAACGCGGATACGTAATCAGCTTATGGGTTTCATACAAACGCTGACAGCCGTCCAGTACCGTCTGGGCACTGAGGCCAAAACGTTTCGCCGCCTCGATTTGCAGGCTGGAGAGGGAAAATGGCAGCGGCGCCGTTTCTGACTCCCGCTTATCGTTGTAACCGGTAACCCACGCCGGTTTGCCGTTGATACGTTCAAGCACGTGGTCAGCGAGAGGACGATGCAGCAAACGGCCCTCGTCATCCTGCCACGGTTCACAGGCATCGCTGGGGATCCAGCTGGCAACGAAGCGCTCCTCTTTTGGGGTGACGATGTGCGCTTTGACTTCGAAGTAATCCTTCGGCACAAAGTTTTCGATCTCTTCATCGCGCCTCACCACCAGTCCCAGCACCGGCGTCTGAACGCGTCCGACCGAGAGCACGCCGTCGTAACCGGCGTTGCGGCCCAGCAGCGTCCAGGCGCGCGTCATGTTGATGCCATACAGCCAGTCAGCGCGCGCCCGGGCCAGTGCCGAGACGCACAACGGAATGAATTCACGGTTCTCGCGCAAACGGCTCACCGCGCGCTCGACCGCCGCAGGGTTGAGGTCGTTAATCAGGCAGCGCTGCACCTGCTGGCGCTTTTCAGCCGGCAGCTGCAGATAATCGAGCACTTCGTCGACCAGCAGTTGTCCTTCGCGATCCGGGTCACCGGCGTGCACCACCACGCTGGCCTGCTGCAGTAAGCCCTCGATCACTTTGAGCTGCTTCGCTACCGACGGGCGCGGCTGCAGGCGCCATTTATCCGGGATGATAGGTAAATCCGCCAGATTCCAGCGCGCATAGCGGCTGTCATAGCTGTCAGGCTGCGCCTGCTCCAGCAGATGCCCGACACACCAGGTCACAACCTGGTCATTACCACAGGCAATATAGCCGTCGCCACGTCGATGCGGTTTGGGTAGCACATCGGCGATGGCGCGCGCCAGACTGGGTTTTTCAGCAATAAACAAACGCATGAATGGCGTCGTTCCTTTACGTCAGGTGACTACAGTAATCAGTGGATGGGCGCGGTCGGCCGGCAGCAGCGAGCCGATCACCGTGGCCTCGACGCCAGCCTGCACGGCGCACGCGTGAAACGCCGCAATAGCGTCAGGCTGCACCGCCACCAGCAGCCCGCCGGAAGTTTGCGGATCGCACAGCAGTGCGCGCGTGGCCTCATCCATCGCAGAAATGTGCTCGCCGTAGCTGGCGAAGTTGCGGCTGGTGCCGCCCGGCACCGCGCCGGCCGCAATGTACTGGTCCACGCCGGGCAGACGCGGCACCTGTGCGGCCTGCACATGTGCGCGCAGGCCGGAGCCCAGACAGATTTCACTCAGATGCCCCAGCAGACCAAAGCCGGTGACATCGGTCATGGCGCTGACGCCGGGCAGTTTAGCAAATTCCGCCCCTGCGCTATTGAGCTGGCACATCACCTGCGCCGCCAGCGTCTGATGCTCCGCACGCAGCAGCCCTTTTTTCTCTGCGGTAGTCAGAATTCCGATGCCGAGCGGTTTGGTGAGGAACAGCTCGCAGCCCGCCTGCGCGGCGCTGTTCTTTTTCACGCGCGCCACGTCAACGATGCCGGTAACGGCAAGGCCAAAAATCGGCTCCGGCGCATCAATTGAGTGCCCCCCCGCCAGCGCGATGCCGGCCGCCTGGCAGGCCGCGCGACCGCCTTCAATCACCTGCTGTGCCACTTTCGCGTCGAGCACATTAACCGGCCAGCCGAGAATAGCGATGGCCATGATCGGTTTGCCGCCCATGGCGTAAATATCACTGATGGCGTTAGTGGCCGCGATACGGCCAAAGGTGTGCGGATCGTCAACGATGGGCATGAAGAAATCAGTGGTGCTGACCACCGCCGTGCCGTTGCCAAGATCGTACACGGCAGCATCGTCACGGGTTTCATTGCCGACCAGCAGTCGCGGATCGTGAAAGGCAGCCAGTTCGCTGTGCAGAATGGTCTCAAGCACCTGAGGTGAAATTTTACAGCCGCAGCCAGCGCCGTGGCTGTATTGCGTCAAACGAAGCGGTTCACTCATGGCGGGTTCCTTGTGCGCTGAACAGAGAGGGCTATGTTAGCCTGGCTGCCCGCTGCTGGTAAGCGCTGTCGCCGCTAAGCGCGATCTTTCGCACAGCGACTGTGCAATCAGTGTCGTTGTATGCACCTTGCCGCAGAAACCCGCTGCTGTCTGTCAGAAATAACTGACAAACGCCTCGCTGTCGGGCGCAACCACGGTGGTATTGGCTTTCAGCTGCGGCGTACCGAGGTAGAGGAAACCCACAATTGCATCCTGCTCGCGGCAGCCAAAGGCGGCGCGTACCTGCGGATGATCGGTCCATGGCCCGCTGCGCCAGATACCGTTAAAGCCCTGCGCGACGGCCGCCATTTGCATCGCCATCACCGCGCAACCCGCGGACACGACCTGCTCCCAGCGCGGCACTTTGGCGGAGGCTTCGCAGTGCGCGACAACGGTGATGATCATCGGCGCGCGGAACGGTGACGTCCGGGCCTTCTCGATGGCTTTGTCATCCAGCTGGCTGTCGCGTGCGGCCTGCTCCAGCAGATGGCTAAAGCGTTCGCGCCCCTCATTTTCAATAATGATGAAGCGCCACGGCTGCAGCGTGCCGTGATCCGGTGCGCGCATACCCGCGTGCAGAATATTCTGCAGCACCTCACCGGCCGGTGCCGGCTCGGTCAGGCGCGACGCTGAACGACGGTTTACCAGTAATTCCAGTGCATCCATCTTGATTCTCCCGTGATTAACAAAGCGTGGGCTAATCCTGGCACAGCGCGATCTTTTGTAACAGTCTGGCGCGATTTCCTGCTGACTTTTCGCACGCTGCTCTTTAGGATGAACCCGACATCGGGGCAGACCGCATACCGGCTGCCCTGGCTACGTGAATATGGAGAGTTTATGCGCACATTGTGGCGAATTATTGCTGGCCTGTTCCGCTGGAGCTGGCGGGTGCTGAATTTTATCCGGGAATTTATCCTGAATCTGTTCCTGATTGTGTTAATTCTGGCCGGCGTCGGCATCTGGCTGCAGCTATCCAGCGCCAGCAGCAGTGAACCAGTGCAGCAGGGTGCGCTGAAAGTCGATCTGAGCGGCGTGCTGGTGGATAAACCGTCGGTCAGCAATCGTCTGAGCCGCATCAGCCGCCAGCTGCTGGGTGCCAGCAGCGATCGTTTGCAGGAAAATTCGTTGTTTGATGTGGTCGATGCCATTCGCCAGGCAAAGAGCGATAAAAATATCACCGGCATGGTGCTGGATCTGCGCGATTTTGCCGGCGGCGATCAGCCTTCGCTGCAGTACGTGGGTAAGGCGCTGCGCGAATTCCGCGACGCGGGCAAACCCATTTTTGCCCTCGGCGACAGCTATAGCCAGGCGCAATACTATCTCGCCAGCTACGCCACGAAGGTCTATCTGTCGCCGCAGGGCACGGTAGATCTGCACGGTTTCGCCACCAACGGCCTCTATTACAAATCCCTGCTGAATAAGCTGAAAGTCAGCTCACACGTGTTCCGTGTCGGCACCTATAAGTCCGCGGTTGAACCTTTCCTGCGCGATGATATGTCGCCGGAAGCGCGCGATGCTGATGGCCGCTGGGTCGGCCAGCTGTGGCAGAACTACCTCAACACGGTGTCCGCCAACCGGCAAATCACGCCGCAGCAGCTGTTCCCGGGGGCGGCGGGCATCATCAGCGGTCTGCAGGCCGTTCAGGGCGATACCGCTAAATATGCCCTGGATAACAAACTGGTGGATGTGCTGGATTCGCGCGCTGCCGCCGATCGCGAGCTGGTGAAAACCTTTGGCTGGGATAAAGCCAGCAATGACTACCGCAACGTCAGCATCTATGACTACAACGTCAAACAACCGACGCAGCAGGATGGCAACATTGCGGTGATTCTCGCCAGCGGCGCCATCATGGACGGCGAAGAGAGCGCCGGCAACGTCGGTGGCGACACCACCGCTGCGCAAATCCGTGACGCCCGCCTCGACGACAAAATCAAAGCCATCGTGTTGCGCGTCAACAGCCCGGGCGGCAGCGTAACGGCCTCTGAAGCCATCCGTGAAGAGCTGGCGGCGGCGCACGACGCCGGCAAGCCGGTGGTGGTGTCGATGGGCGGCATGGCGGCATCGGGCGGCTACTGGATCTCTACGCCGGCCGACTACATCGTCGCGGCGCCGAGCACCCTGACCGGGTCGATCGGCATCTTTGGCGTGATCAATACGGTGGAGAATAGCCTGAGCAGCATCGGCGTGCACAGCGATGGCGTTGCCACCTCGCCGCTGGCGGATGTGTCGACCACCAAAGCGCTGCCGACGGAAGTGCAGCAGTTGATGCAGCTGACCATTGAAAACGGTTATCGCAACTTTGTCGGTCTGGTGGCGGCGTCACGCCATAAAACGCCACAGCAGATTGATGCCATTGCGCAGGGTCACGTCTGGACCGGTAGCGATGCCAAAGCCAACGGGCTGGTGGATGCGCTGGGCGACTTCGACGATGCGGTAGCCAAAGCCGCCGAGCTGGCGAAGGTCGCGAAACCTGAACTGAGCTGGTATCAGGACGATCCGGGGATGATCGACCTGCTGCTTAACCAGATGAATGCGTCGGCGCAGGCCGTGCTGCCGGCCGCGCTGAAAGTGTGGCTGCCGGCACCGGTCAGCGAAGTGATGGGCGCGCTGCAGGCGCAGCCGGGCCTGATGAATAATCTCAACGATCCGCAAAACCGTTACGCGTTCTGCCTGACCTGCGGCAACGTACGCTAATCTTTACAGCCCGGCCGCTGGTCGGGCTGCTTTTCCCCGCTAATCCCCTTATACTGCGCGTTTTACGGCAAGTCTGAGTCCATTCATGCAAAAGAAAAATATCTATGTAGCCTACACGGGCGGGACCATCGGTATGCAACGCTCCGCGCAGGGTTACATTCCGGTCTCTGGCCATCTGCAGCAGCAGCTGGCGATGATGCCAGAGTTTCACCGTCCGGAAATGCCGGATTTTACCATCCACGAATACCACCCGCTGATTGACTCCTCGGATATGACGCCGCAGGACTGGCAGTCAATCGCTGACGACATCCAGCTGAACTACGATCGCTATGACGGTTTCGTCATTCTGCATGGCACCGATACCATGGCGTTCACCGCGTCGGCGCTGTCGTTCATGCTGGAGAACCTGGCCAAGCCGGTGATCGTCACCGGGTCGCAGATCCCGCTGGCCGAGCTGCGCTCAGACGGTCAGCAGAACCTGCTGAACTCGCTGTATGTCGCGGCCAACTATCCGATTAATGAAGTGGCGTTGTTCTTCAACAACACGCTGTTCCGCGGTAACCGCACCACCAAAGCCCACGCCGACGGTTTTAATGCGTTTGCCTCACCGAACCTGTCGCCGCTGCTGGAAGCGGGCATCCATATTCGCCGTCTTAATACGCCGCCGGCACCGCGCGGCAGCGGTGAGCTGATCGTCCATCCGATCACGCCTCAGCCGATTGGCGTGGTGACCATCTATCCAGGCATCTCTGCCGACGTGGTGCGCAATTTCCTGCGTCAGCCGGTCAAAGCGCTGATTCTGCGATCTTACGGTGTGGGCAACGCGCCACAAAACGCCGAGTTTCTTGCCGAACTGCAGCAGGCCAGCGAGCGCGGCATTGTGGTGGTGAACCTGACGCAGTGCATGTCCGGCAAGGTCAACATGGGCGGTTACGCCACCGGCAACGCACTGGAACACGCCGGCGTGATCAGTGGTTTTGATCTCACCGTCGAGGCCACCCTGACTAAACTGCACTTTTTGTTAAGCCAGAACCTCACCAGCGCTGAAATTCGTGCCAAAATGCAGCAGAATTTACGTGGCGAACTGACCGAAGACTGATACGGAGCAAAATCCCATGAAGCGGGCATTGATAATCATCGATATTCAGAACGATTTTTGCCCCGGCGGCCCGATGGCCGTGCGTGAAGGTGACCAGACGGTTGCCGTTGCTAATCGCTATGCACGCGAATTCCGCGCGCGCGGTGAATGCGTGGTGGCGTTGCAGGACTGGCATCCTGCCAATCACGGCAGCTTTGCCTCGGTCTCTGGCGAGCCGGTGTATACCCTCGGTGAACTGAATGGTCTGGCACAGATATGGTGGCCGGATCACGGCGTGCAGCACTCACACGGCGCGGATTTCCATCCGGATCTCGATCGCAGCCTGATTGATGCGGTGTTCCATAAAGGCGGCGATGTGGATGTGGATAGCTACAGCGCCTTTTTCGATAACGGGCACCGCCGCAAAACCGAGCTCGACAGCTGGCTGCGCGAGCGCGGCATTACTCACCTGGTGATGCTCGGCCTGGCGACCGATTATTGCGTGAAGTACAGCGTGCTGGATGCGCTGGAACTGGGATATCACGTTGAGGTGGTGCAGGAAGGCTGCCGTGGCGTCAATCTCAATCCGGACGACAGCGAGATCGCGATCGCGCAGATGCAGGCGCAGGGTGCGGTCATTATCTGAAAATCAGGGCTGGAACTCTCCAGCCCTGCAGCCGGTTAATGCAGGTTGATGCGCGTCACGTCGGACTCGATTCCCCACTCTTCCTTCAGCTGTTTTTTCGACTTCATCACCATCTCGCCGCCTTTACCGATGGTCATGTGCTGCGGTTCGTCGTTGTGCCGCGCCTGCCACAGCATCACCAGCTGCAGGCAGTTTTCTTTCTGATCCTGCGTCAGCGCCACGCCGTCTGGCCACTTGCCGGTTTCCACCGCAGTGGCGAGGCGCTCGTAGACTTCCGGCGTCATCGCCGCCAGCATTGCTTCCAGTTCCTGCTTCATGCTCAGCCCTCGTGCTGATTGCCCTGCTCGTCGGTAAAGTTCAGCGACGCTGAGTTGACACAATAGCGCTCACCGGTTGGCTGCGGGCCATCCGGGAAGACGTGGCCCAGATGGGCGTCGCAGTTACCGCAGCGGATTTCGACGCGGTGCATACCGTGCGAGTCATCTTCCAGATAGCGGATAGCTTCATCGTTATACGGCTGGTAAAAGCTCGGCCAGCCGCAGCCGGAGTCATACTTGGTTTCGGAGAGAAACAGCGGTGCGTTGCAGACCAGGCAGTGATAGATGCCCTCCTGCTTGTTGTGCAACAGCGCGCCGGTGAAAGGCGGTTCGGTTCCACGATGCTGAGTGACGTAGCGCTGCATTTCCGACAGCTGGGCAATTTTTGCCTCGGGTGCGGTGTCTTTAGCCATTTTGAGTTCCGGAGTGTCATTCTGTAAAAATCGTCTAGTATTCTAACAAACGAACAACATCTTCCGGGTCTTTTTTCGTGCGGATGCTTTTGCCCCGACCAGCACTGCGCAATTTTGTGATGACGATCACTCTTTGCAACAGTCATCCCTTTTTAGTCTGCATTCGGCGTAAGATAGGTGCGCAATAAGGGCGCTGCGCAAGCGTTTGCGCACCCAATTATTCCTGGCGCTGGAATTGACCTGTCGCAACAATTGACACGATTCCGCTTGACGCCTGGTAAGGTTTTTGTAATTTTACAGCCAACCTTTTATTCACTAACAAATAGCTGGTGGAATATATGACTATCAAAGTAGGTATCAACGGTTTTGGCCGTATCGGTCGCATCGTTTTCCGTGCTGCTCAGCAGCGTTCTGACATCGAAATCGTCGCGATCAACGACCTGCTCGACGCCGATTACATGGCTTACATGCTGAAGTATGACTCTACACACGGTCGTTTCGACGGCACCGTAGAAGTGAAAGATGGCGCGCTGATCGTTAACGGTAAAAAAATCCGTGTTACCGCTGAGAAAGACCCGGCTAACCTGAAATGGGACGAAGTGGGCGTTGACGTTGTTGCTGAAGCAACCGGTATCTTCCTGACCGACGAAACCGCACGTAAACACATCACTGCCGGCGCGAAGAAAGTGGTTCTGACTGGCCCGTCTAAAGATGACACCCCAATGTTCGTTCGTGGTGCCAACTTCGACAAATATGCCGGCCAGGACATCGTGTCTAACGCTTCCTGCACCACCAACTGCCTGGCACCGCTGGCTAAAGTAATCAACGACAAGTTCGGTATCGTTGAAGGTCTGATGACCACTGTTCACGCCACCACCGCCACCCAGAAAACCGTTGATGGCCCGTCTCACAAAGACTGGCGCGGCGGCCGCGGTGCAGCGCAGAACATCATCCCATCTTCTACTGGCGCAGCGAAAGCAGTAGGCAAAGTTCTGCCAGAGCTGAACGGTAAACTGACCGGTATGGCGTTCCGCGTACCAACGCCAAACGTGTCTGTGGTTGACCTGACCGTTCGTCTGGAAAAACCAGCGTCTTATAAAGACATCTGTGCAGCCATCAAAGCCGCTGCTGAAGGTGACATGAAAGACGTGCTGGGCTACATCGAAGACGACGTGGTTTCTACCGACTTCAACGGCGAAACGCTGACTTCCGTGTTCGACGCGAAAGCCGGTATCGCTCTGAACGACAACTTTGTGAAACTGGTTTCCTGGTACGATAACGAAACCGGTTACTCCAACAAGGTTCTGGATCTGATTGCACTGGTTGCTGCTAAGTAAGCTAACCAGCTAAACAGACAAGGGGTGACTTCGGTCGCCCCTTTTTTTTCGATTGGATGAGAGAAGGTCTGACAATGCACAATTCGCTCTTTAACTTGCCCGTGGTGACGCAGATCACCCCTTACCTGTCGCAGCGTCAGATGGGTGAATTGCCGATTCTGGTGATCAGCCATCCGAAAGTACGCGCCGCCATTGCCCTGCAGGGTGCGCACCTGCTGGCATGGCAGCCGGCCGGTCAGCAGCCCGCCATCTGGCTCAGCGACAAGACGCCGTTCATCAGCGGCAAAGCCATTCGCGGCGGCGTGCCGGTCTGCTGGCCGTGGTTTGGTCCGGCAGGTGAACCTGCGCATGGCTTTGCCCGTAATCAGCCGTGGACGCTGACGGCGCATGATGAGAACGAAGATGCGGTAATGTTGACGTTCACGCTGGAAAGTAATGCACAAACGAAAAAACTGTGGCCGCACGATTTCACACTGCTGGCGCGCTTCCGCATTGCTGAACACTGTGAGATTGAGCTGGAAGCCTGGGGCGATTATGAAGCCACTGCCGCGCTGCACAGCTATTTTCAGGTGGCGGACATTGCGCAGGTTGAAGTCAGCGGGCTCGGCAACAGCTACATCGATAAGGTGCAGGACAATGCCATCGGCAGCGCAGCGGACGGTAAACAAACCTATCCCGATCGGGTTGATCGCATTCATACCGCAGCGGAAGACTGCAGCGTGATTCACGATCGCGCCGGTAAACGACAGATTGAAGTCTACCACCATTATCAAAGTGACGTTGTCACCTGGAATCCTGGCCCGGAACTATCCTGCAGCATGGCCGATATGCCTAATGATGGTTATAAAACCATGGTGTGCGTGGAGACGGCGCGGATTAACAAGCCGATGAAAAGTGCCGGAGAAACCCCTGCCCGCCTTGGCGTCACGCTGAGAATCCGCAATAAGTAATGCTGAACGGCGCGTGCGCGCCGTTTACACCACATCCAGCGCCAGTTTGTGCTGCGGCGGCGGAAAAGCGCGATCCAGCAGCGCCAGCTCATCGCTGGTCAGGGTGATATTCAGGGCCGCCGCATTCTCCTGCACGTGCGCCACGCTGCCCGCCTTGGGAATGGCCATTACGCCCGGCTGGCGAATCACCCAGCTAAGCAGCAACTGAGCGATGCTGATGCCCTTCTGTTGTGCAATCTGCTGCAGAGTCGCATCGTCAAACAGCGCCTGACGCAGCCGTCCGGCCTGCGCCAGCGGACAGTAAGCCATGACGGGCGTATGGTGCTGCTGACAGAGCGGCAGTAAATCGAATTCAATACCGCGTGAAGCCAGATGGTACAGCACCTGATTAGTCGCGCAGCCCATACCACCGGCTTCACTCCACAGCTCCTGCAGATCGTCGCTATCAAAATTGGAGACGCCCCAGTGGCGAATTTTGCCCTGCTGCTGCAGCGTTTGCATGGCGCGCACGGTCTCTTCCAGCGGTACATTACCGCGCCAGTGCAACAGATAAAGATCGAGATAGTCCGTCTGCAGACGGCGCAGACTGCGCTCACAGGCGTCAATCGCATCGACCTCACCGGCGTTCCACGGGTAAACTTTTGATACCAGCCAGGCTTGATCGCGCCGTCCGCGCAGCGCTGCGCCGACCACCTCTTCCGCGCCGCCTTCGGCATACATCTCAGCGGTATCGATCAGTTTCAGTCCGGCGTCCAGTCCAGCCTGCAGCGCAGCGATTTCCTGCGCCCGCTGTGCCGGATTTTCGCCCATATACCAGGTGCCCTGGCCGATAGCCGGTAACGGCGTATCGTCGTTAAACTGAATCGTCTTCATCTCACCTCCTGTTGCGCCATTACGGGGCGCAATATTGGTGCAAGGTAACAAAAACGCCTCATTATGAGGCGTTCGTGCGGTCATCAGAAGCTGTAGCTGACGCCGGTCCACAGCGTAAACTGACCGTCTTTATCTACCATCGGACTGTCTTTGATTTCACTGGCGAAGCGGGTGTAACGGCCTGACAGGCTGGCGTTCCAGCTCTCGCTGATCTGGTAGCTGGCGTTCATCTCGACGTAAGGCGACCAGCTGTCGTCCGGGTGATAGCGATCGATGCCGGTACGCGCGCTTTCGTGGCCGGAAACGCCGTAGTAATAGCGGTTTTGGTTGGCACTGTTCCACATTGCGCCAATGCCCGGCGTCAGGCTGAACGCGCCGAAATCAAAGCGGTACAGGTAGGTCAGGTCCCAAATCATGCCGTTGCTGTTATTCAGCACATCGCCCAGCAGCGCGGTACGCACAATCCCCCAGTCAGCAACGTGACGATAAGTCGCGCCGGCCATCAGCGTCATGCGACGCTTGTCCAGCCCTTTCATATCGCCCAGATCGTTATCTTTCGGGTCATACTGCTGCGGCGAGCCCAGCAGCGTTAACGACAGCTGATTCTGCGGGTCTTTCCACAGGTAATAACCGCCCTGCAGGCTGCGGAACCAAAAGTTTTCCCCCTCATAATTGATGACCGGGATCGGCAGATAACGGTCCTGGCCGCCGCGGTACGGCGACTGGGCATAAATAACCGAAGCCCCAAGTGACAAGGGTTCAGCGTAAGTGCTGAACGCCGCAAAATAGCAAGGACACATCAGAGCAAGCGCTTTAAGTTTGAAATGGTTCACAATTTATTCATTCCATTAATATAACAATCACACGCAGAGTCTAACCAAATTTTGCCACTGGTTTAACTTTTAATGTTGATTTCCTTTTTATCCTGTCAGAAGCGTCTGAGACGCAGCGCACCTGTTGCCGCAAGGGCGTGACGGCCTTAGCGCTTATGAGACTTTGTTATTGATATATCGCTAAATAAGGAGAAAAGACGGAGCAATTTTTCTGATTGCCTTCTACAGTAAAAGTAAGACGAGAATTTTTTGTACGAGCAGAGTAACCATAAGAATTGTGAATCCCGATAAAAAATCGTCAGGTTGGCATAAGGGTTGCTGTACTCAATAAAGAATATCTTCCGGGAGCTGCAAGAGCATCTTATTACGCTCCTTTACCTGTGCTAAAAACGAAAGGACGGGCATCGCTATGAATATATTCGATCACTATCGTCAGCGTTATGAAGCTGCCAAGGACGAAGAGTTCACACTGCAGGAATTCCTCACCATCTGTAAGCAGGATCGCAGTGCATACGCCAACGCGGCAGAACGACTATTGATGGCCATCGGTGAGCCTGTGATGGTCGATACTGCCCAGGAGCCTCGCCTTTCCCGTATCTTCTCGAACCGCGTCATCGGACGCTACCCGGCCTTTGAAGAGTTTTACGGTATGGAGGAAGCGATTGAGCAGATCGTCTCCTACCTGAAACACGCCGCGCAGGGGCTGGAGGAGAAGAAACAGATTCTGTACCTGCTCGGCCCGGTGGGCGGCGGTAAATCCTCGCTGGCCGAACGGCTTAAAGCGCTGATGCAGCGCGTGCCGATCTATGTGCTGAGTGCCGACGGTGAACGCAGCCCGGTCAATGACCATCCGCTGTGCCTGTTTAATCCGCAGGAAGACGCCAATATTCTGGAAAAAGAGTACGGCGTGCCGCGGCGTTACCTTGGCACCATTATGTCGCCGTGGGCGGCAAAACGGTTGCATGACTTTGGCGGCGACATCACCCGCTTCAAAGTGGTGAAAGTGTGGCCGTCAATTCTGGAACAGCTGGCTATCGCCAAAACCGAACCGGGTGATGAGAACAACCAGGATATTTCAGCGCTGGTGGGTAAAGTGGATATCCGTAAGCTGGAAAACCACGCGCAGAACGATCCGGATGCCTACGGCTATTCAGGTGCGCTGTGCCGCGCCAATCAGGGCATCATGGAATTCGTGGAGATGTTCAAAGCACCCATTAAAGTGCTGCATCCGCTGCTGACCGCCACTCAGGAAGGTAACTATAACGGTACCGAAGGGATTTCCGCCCTGCCGTTTAACGGCATTATTCTGGCGCACTCCAACGAATCAGAGTGGGTGACATTCCGTAACAACAAGAACAACGAAGCTTTCCTTGACCGTGTATACATCGTGAAGGTGCCTTACTGCCTGCGCGTGTCCGAGGAGATCAAAATTTATGAAAAACTGCTCAACCACAGTGAGCTGACTACCGCACCTTGCGCACCCGGCACGCTGGAAACGCTGGCACGTTTCTCGATTCTGTCGCGTCTGAAAGAGCCAGAAAACTCCAGCATCTACTCGAAGATGCGCGTCTATGACGGTGAAAGCCTTAAAGACACCGATCCGAAAGCGAAATCGTGGCAGGAGTATCACGATTACGCCGGTGTGGATGAAGGCATGAACGGCCTGTCGACCCGCTTCGCCTTTAAGATTCTGTCACGCGTGTTTAACTTCGACCATGCCGAAGTAGCGGCTAACCCGGTACACCTGTTTTACGTGCTGGAGCAGCAGATCGAGCGCGAGCAGTTCCCGCAGGATCAGGCGGAGAAGTATCTGGAACACCTGAAAGGCTATCTGATTCCGAAATATGCGGAGTTCATTGGCAAAGAGATTCAGACCGCTTACCTCGAATCCTATTCGGAGTATGGTCAGAACATCTTCGACCGCTACGTCACTTATGCGGATTTCTGGATTCAGGATCAGGAGTACCGCGATCCGGATACCGGCCAGCTGTTTGATCGTGAATCACTCAATGCCGAGCTGGAAAAGATCGAGAAACCTGCCGGGATCAGTAACCCGAAAGATTTCCGTAACGAGATTGTCAACTTTGTGCTGCGCGCACGAGCGCAGAATAACGGACGCAATCCAAACTGGACCAGCTACGAAAAACTGCGCACGGTGATCGAGAAGAAAATGTTCTCCAACACCGAGGAGTTGCTGCCGGTGATTTCGTTCAACACCAAAACATCCACGGACGAACAGAAAAAACACGACGATTTTGTCGATCGCATGATGGAAAAAGGCTATACCCGCAAGCAGGTGCGTCTGCTGTGCGAATGGTATCTGCGCGTGCGCAAATCGTCATAATCGACAGCGGTAAGCTACGCGGCATCCACATGCCGCCTGAGGAGGCCGGACCCGTTCCGGCCTGGCTTACAGCGTAGTTTGGGGGAATTTATGGCCTATTTCATCGATCGGCGTCTTAACGGCAAGAATAAAAGTGCGGTCAACCGGCAGCGCTTTTTGCGCCGTTATAAGTCGCAAATCAAACAGTCGATCTCCGAGGCCATCAACAAGCGTTCGGTCACCGACGTGGAGAGTGGCGAATCGGTGTCGATTCCTATCGACGACATCAACGAGCCGATTTTCCATCAGGGGCGCGGCGGCAGCCGCCATCGCGTGCATCCGGGGAACGACCACTTTGTGCAAAACGACCGCATTGAGCGGCCGCAGGGCGGCGGTGGTGGCGGCAGCGGTCAGGGCAATGCCAGCCAGGACGGAGAAGGTCAGGACGAGTTCGTGTTTCAGATATCGAAGGATGAGTACCTCGACCTGCTGTTTGAAGATTTAGCGCTGCCTAACCTGCGCAAAAATCAGCATCGCCAGCTCAATGAGTACAAAACTCACCGCGCGGGCTTCACCTCGAATGGCGTGCCGGCCAATATCAGCGTGGTGCGCTCGCTGCAAAACTCGCTGGCGCGACGAACCGCCATGACCGCAGGCAAGCGTCGCATGCTGCACGAACTGGAAGCCACACTGAGTGAAGTCGAAAACAGCGAGCCGGCGCAACTGCTGGAAGAGGAGCGGCTGCGTAAAGAGATTGCGGAACTGCGGGCGCGCATTGAGCGCGTGCCGTTTATCGACACCTTTGACCTGCGTTACAAGAATTTCGAGAAGCGGCCTGAACCGTCCAGCCAGGCGGTAATGTTCTGCTTAATGGACGTTTCCGGCTCGATGGACCAGGCAACCAAGGATATGGCGAAACGCTTTTATATCCTGCTTTATCTGTTCCTTAGCCGGACTTACAAAAACGTCGATGTAGTGTATATCCGTCACCATACTCAGGCGAAAGAAGTCGATGAACAGGAGTTCTTCTACTCGCAGGAAACCGGCGGCACTATCGTCTCCAGCGCGCT
This sequence comes from Pantoea dispersa, assembly GCF_019890955.1. Lineage (NCBI taxonomy): Bacteria > Pseudomonadati > Pseudomonadota > Gammaproteobacteria > Enterobacterales > Erwiniaceae > Pantoea > Pantoea dispersa. The sequence continues at coordinate 1,866,829 of NZ_CP082346.1, read as the reverse complement.
TAAGCTGATGGATGAAGTGGTGAAAGAGCGTTATGACCCGTCGCAGTGGAATATCTATGCGGCGCAGGCCTCGGACGGCGATAACTGGGCGGATGACTCACCGTTGTGTCATGAAATTCTGGCGAAGCATATTCTGCCGGTGGTGCGCTACTACAGCTACATTGAGATTACCCGACGGGCGCACCAGACCCTGTGGCGCGAGTATGAGCATCTGCAGGCGATGTTTGATAACTTTGCCATTCAGCACATCCGCGAGCCGGAAGACATCTACCCGGTATTTCGTGAGCTTTTCCATAAACAGGTCGCTGAAGCCTGAGTTTACCAGCCGGTCACCGACCGGCTTTTTCTTTACCCCGCCCGGCTTAACCCCTCTGAAAACTCTGCTGTTTTTCTGTGCGGATTTAACCTTCTATGGGATAGCACGTCACAGAATGAAAAAATGTGCAATTAACCGCTGACAAGCTATTGATAAGGCATTATCTTTTGACCTTGTCTGTGTGAATTGCCCGCAATTTGCTTTTTTATGCCCCGCCGCAGGAGAACGCCGTTGAATGCCAGCATGATTTACAGTTTGTTCATTATTGGTTCCGTGCTGGTCGCAGCAAGTATTCTGCTGAGTTCCTTCTCGTCGCGTCTCGGTATCCCGATTCTGGTGATCTTCCTGGCGCTGGGGATGCTGACCGGCGTGGACGGCATCGGCGGTATTGCCTTTGATAACTATCCGGTGGCCTATCTGGTGTCCAACCTGGCGCTGGCGATTATTCTGCTCGACGGCGGCATGCGCACCAAGGCCAGCTCGTTCAAGGTGGCGCTTGGTCCGGCGCTGTCGCTGGCCACCGTTGGCGTGATGATTACCGCCGGCCTCACCGGTCTGGCTGCCGCCTGGCTGTTTAAGCTCGATCTGATGCAGGGCTTCCTGATTGGCGCCATTATCGGCTCGACCGACGCCGCAGCGGTGTTTTCACTGCTGGGCGACAAAGGGCTTAACGAGCGTGTCAGTTCCACGCTGGAGATTGAATCAGGCAGCAACGATCCGATGGCGGTGTTTCTTACCATTACGCTGATCGACATGATCCAGCAGGGGCAGAGCGGCCTGAGCTGGATGTTTGTGGTGCATCTGGTGCAACAGTTCGGCCTGGGCATTGTGCTCGGACTGGGCGGCGGCTGGGCGCTGCAGCAACTGATCAACCGCATCAGCCTGGCGCAAGGGCTCTATCCGCTGCTGGCGCTGAGCGGCGGCATTATCGTGTTTGCCCTGACCACGGTGATGGAAGGCAGCGGCATTCTGGCGGTGTATCTGTGTGGTTTTCTGCTGGGCAACAGCCCGATTCGTAACCGCCACGGCATTCTGCAGACTTTCGACGGCATGGCCTGGCTGAGCCAGATTGGTATGTTTATCGTGCTCGGCCTGCTGGTGACGCCGTCTGACCTGTGGCATATCGCGCTGCCGGCGATGATTCTCTCACTGTGGCTGATTCTGGTGGCGCGTCCGCTGTCGATTCTGGTCGGGCTGCTGCCGTTTAAAGGCTTTACCGGACGTGAACGCATCTTTATCAGCTGGGTAGGCCTGCGCGGTGCGGTGCCGATTATCCTCGCGGTGTTCCCGATGATGGCCGGGCTGGAGAATTCAAAACTCTACTTCAATATCGCCTTCTTCGTGGTTCTGGTATCTCTGATGCTGCAGGGCACGTCACTGGGCTATGCCGCTAAACGGGCTAAGGTGGTGGTACCGCCGACCGCGTCGCCCATCAGCCGCGTCGGGCTGGATATCCATCCGGAAAATCCGTGGGAACAGTTCGTTTATCAGCTCAGCGCCGACAAATGGTGCGTCGGCGCCGCGCTGCGCGATTTACAAATGCCGCGCGAAACGCGCATTGCCGCCCTGTTCCGCGATAACGCGCTGATGCACCCCAACGGCAATACGCGTCTGAAAGAGGGTGACGTGCTGTGCGTGATTGGCCGTGAGCGCGATCTGCCGGCGCTGGGCAAAATGTTCAGCCAGACGCCGCCGGTGGCGCTGGATCAGCGCTTCTTTGGTGACTTTATCCTTGATGCCGAGGCGCGCCTGCGCGATGTCGCGCAGATCTATGGCCTGGAGCTCGACGAAGAGACCAACGATCAGCAGTCGCTCGGCCAGTTGATTATGGGTCTGCTCGGCAGCACGCCGGTGGTGGGAGATCAGGTCGAGTGGAACCAGCTGACGTGGACGGTGGCGGAAAAAGAGGATAACCAAATCGTCAAAATCGGGGTGCGCGTGCGGGAAGAGAAGGAATAATCTGAGGCCGTATCGCTCGTAAACTGCGTGTCAGCGTCTATGATCACTATTCCACCCAGCAAACGGGAGAAGATGATGGGACACGTGGTGAAGATTGGTCGTTACGAGATCGTCGATGCAGTAATGGATGTGGAGAAGCTGGATACCGTCGGCATCCCCTGCCATACCAACCCCGGCCTGAGTTATCAGCTCGACGGCTGGGATCATGAAACCAGCGTACCGGCGTGGATTGATGGCGAACCGGTCGATCTGCAAATCGGCCACTATGACAAGCAGCAAGACCGCTGGGTATTGAAAAAACCGGCCTGATATTTTCCTCACCGCCATTCACTTTGACTGGCGGTCATTCCGAAAAGTAGTCTTAAAATAGTCTGTTATTTTTATGGCACCTTTTACTTTTAATATTATTTTTCAACAGATTAGGCAGTTTATACTTTAATCAAATATTGTTTTTTCAGACTCTTTCCATATTAACTCTGTCAAATAACTCCTGCATACTCTTAAACGTTGCTGCAGCTTTTCGTGACGTAAATCACGTCTCAAACGGCCCTTTCCATGCAGCGCTTATGGCAGCACTGACTCATATCTCGCTGAATATTATTTTATTTCTGCTTTCAGCGGACGACTCCTGAGCGCGTACTTGATTCTGGTCAGGCCATCTTTTACTTAAGAAAAGAGAGCAGGTTTTATGGCAAGTACATTGGTAATGAACGATGCAACCCGCTCGTGGAGCGGACTGCGCAAAAATCTCATCGCGAAAGTGGCACTCAGCTTTTCGGATTTAATTGCACTGAACCTGGCATTATTTTTATCCGCGGCCACCGTCCAGGGTATTTGGGGAGAACTGGACAGTTTTATTCCGCCGCAGCAAATTGAATACCGCTTTGTCGCACAGTTAGGTCTGTCAGTGCTGTGCACGGCCTGGTTCTGGGTGCGTATGCGTCACTACACCTACCGCAAACCGTTCTGGTTTGAGCTGAAAGAAATCGTCAAAACGCTGTTTGTGTTTTCGCTGCTGGATCTGGCGCTGATTGCCTTTTCCAAATGGGACTTCTCGCGCATGGTGTGGGTATTTAGCTGGACTTATGCCCTGCTGCTGCTGCCGCTGATGCGAGCCGGCGTGAAGCGTGCCATCAATCGCGCTGGCCAGTGGCAAAAAGAGACCATTATCATCGGCTCCGGTAAAAACGCCATGGAAGCCTACGCAGCGCTGCAGAGCGAGGAGATTCTGGGCTATAACGTGCAGGCGTTTATCTCGCTGGATGATGAGCCTCACCAGGAAAGTGTTAACGGTGTGCCGGTTATTACCTGGAAAGACATCAACTGGCAAACCATGGACCGTGACAACACGCAATTTATCGTCGCCACCGAATTTGAACAGCAGGTGGTGCGCGATAAATGGCTGAAGTTTCTGTCCAAAATGAAATGCCGCTCAATTTCGGTTATCCCTACGCTGCGCGGTGTGCCGCTGTATGGCACCGATATGTCGTTTATCTTCAGCCATGAAGTGATGATCCTGCGCGTAAGTAACAACCTGGCGAAACGCTCCTCGCGTTTCCTCAAGCGCACTTTCGACGTAGTGGTTGCCTCCCTGCTGCTGCTGTTTCTTGCCCCGGTGTTCGGTCTGCTGTGCTGGATGGTGAAGCGCGATGGCGGGAATGCCATTTACGGCCACGAACGCGTCGGTCAGGATGGCGTGAAGTTTAAGTGCCTGAAGTTCCGTTCAATGGTGACCAACTCACAGGAAGTGCTGCAGAATCTGCTGGCCACCAGTGCCGAAGCGCGCGCTGAGTGGGATCGTGATTTCAAACTGAAGAATGATCCGCGCATCACCAAAATCGGTGGCTTCCTGCGGAAAACCAGCCTGGATGAACTGCCCCAGCTGTGGAACGTCATTCGTGGCGAAATGAGTCTGGTGGGACCGCGTCCGGTGATTGAAGCCGAGCTGGAACGCTACGCCGGCGATGTCGACTACTATCTGATGGCCAAACCGGGCATGACCGGTCTGTGGCAGGTCAGCGGGCGTAACGATATCGACTACGACACGCGCGTCTATTTTGACTCCTGGTACGTGAAGAACTGGGCGCTGTGGACTGACATCGCCATCCTGTTCAAAACCGCTGGCGTGGTGCTGCGCCGCGACGGTGCTTACTGATACCCTCGACGCGATGTCTGCGCTGTGCCGGCAGACATCGCCTTTTCGTTTTAGCCCTTTCTTTTTGGCCGCAGACTCATTACCCTTCTCGCCTGTTTAACAGGACGTTACTGGTTCGTAATGCAAAAGTTTACCCTACTCCTTTTGAGCCTGGTGCTGCTGGCACCGCTGGGCATCGATCTCTATCTCCCCACGCTGCCGCAGATTGCCGACGGTCTTAACAGCCCGGTCAGTCTGATCCAGACCACCATTCCGCTGTTTTTGCTGGTGATGGGTATCGGTCAGCTGGTTACTGGTCCGCTGGTGGATAATTTTGGCCGTAAGCCGATCGCGCTGATCGGCCTCGCGCTCTATATCATCGGCAGCGCAGTGGCCGCAACCGCCACCGTCTGGCCGGTGTTCTTCCTGGCGCGCCTGATTCAGGGCTGTGCGGTATGCTGTAGTGCGGTGGTGGCATTTAGCGGCGTGCGCGATCGGCTGAGCGGCGATGCCGCGGCGCGGGCTTATGGTTTCCTCAATGGCGCGCTGAACATCGTGCCAGCGCTGGCACCGCTGCTCGGCGGTATTCTGGCGGAAGCCTATGGCTGGCGTGCGCCCTTCTGGTTCCTGTGCGGCTATGCGCTGGTGATTGCCGTTATTGTGGTGGTCGCACTGCCGGAAACGCGTCCGGCGGACACGCTGCGCGTTAAAGGGCTGCCGCTGGCGCAGTATGCTGCCATCGCCCGGCAGCCGCGCTTTCTCGCTTTCGCCTTTGCCAACGCGGGCGCGCTCGGCATGGTGCTGACCTACGTTTCGCTGGCACCGCACGTGTTGATGACCGAAGGTGGCCTGACGCCGCTGCAATTCTCCTTTGCCTTTGGCGCCAACGGTTTCTGGATCATGCTGGTCAGTGCCTTCGTCAATAAAACCATTCGTAAAGCGGGCCGCCCGTTTTGTCTGGCCATGGGGTTTGTCACCATGCTGCTCGGTGCGCTGCTGCTGGTGGCGGGGATGACGCTGTTACCTGCGGCCTGGCAAACACACTGGTCGCTGTACATGATTCCGGTGGCGATCTCGGTGGCCGGCCTGGCCTTCACCGTCGGTCCGGCCACTAGTTATGCGCTGGAGCCGTATCAGCAGCAGGCGGGTGTGGCGGCGGCGTTGCAGGGATTTATTCAGATGGCGGGTGGTGCGGGCGGCAGCCTGGCGATGGTGGCGCTGCCGGTGGCAGAGAAATCAGCGTTAGCGCTGATGATGCTGGTGGGTGCAGCGCTGGCGCTGATCGCCTGGCGCTGCAGTAAGAACATGCGTGGTACAGTGACGGCGCTTAACTAAGCGTGACCGGGACGCGCGGCGCGAGCGCGCACATCAGCTCGTAGCCTACCGTTCCGGCGGCTTTCGCCACCTCATCAATTTTCACCTCGTTACCCCACAGCTCCACGCGCGATCCGATACCCGCCTGCGGGCAGGGTTCGAGGTCAATCATCATCATGTCCATCGAGATCGCCCCAAGCGTTTGCGTGCGGATGCCATCAACGCTGACCGGCGTACCGGTCGGCGCATGGCGCGGATAGCCGTCAGCATAGCCACAGGCCACAATACCGATACGCTGTGGCGCGGCCGCGTGGTAGCGATAACCGTAGCCAACGCCCTCGCCGGCACCGATCTGCTGTATGCCAATAATTTCACTGCTGAGCGTCATTACCGGCTGCAGACCGGTACTGGCGATATCCTGCCAGTCGCCGCTCGGTGACGCGCCATAAAGAATAATCCCGGGCCGCACCCAGTCAAAATGCGCCTGCGGATGCCACAGCGTAGTCGCTGAGTTGGCAAGCGAACGCGGACAGTTCAGCCCTTCCGCCGCCTGTTCGACGCGCTGCATCGGTTCCACCAGCCCCTGCGGGTTTTCCGCATCGGCGAAGTGCGCCATCAGCGTCATTTCCCCCACGTTGGGCAACGCACGCAGCTTGTGCCAGGCCGCCTGTGCCTGTTCCGGACGAAAACCGAGACGGTTCATGCCGCTGTTGATCTTCAGATAAACATCGACTGGCGCCGACAGCTGCGCCTTCGCCAGCGCCTGAATCTGCCAGTTACTGTGTACACTGGTGGTCAGGCGATAGCGATCGATCAGCGTCAGGTCATCGGCGTGAAAGAAGCCTTCCAGCAGCAGAATTGGCTTTTTCCAGCCCTGCTCGCGCAGCAGGATCGCCTCTTCCATATTCAGCAGCGCGAAACCGTCGGTCTCCGCCAGACTCTGCCATACGCGGGCAATGCCGTGGCCGTAGGCATTGGCCTTCACCACCGACCAGACGCGCGCGTGCGGTGCCGCCTGACGCACAATCGCCAGATTGTGGCGCAGCGCCTGTTGATTAATGGTGGCACCCGTAGGACGTGACATGTTTTTACTCTCCCTGAAGTATCAGCGCGTCGCGCTGGCATTACGCAGCGGCGATGCCGGGGCCGCAAAGCCCGGCAGATAACGCAGCACCGACAAGTCGTCGGCGGCGATGGCCGGTTTACGTCCCGAAATCAGATCGGCCAGCAACTGGCCGGAACCACAGGCCATCGTCCAGCCCAGCGTACCGTGCCCGGTGTTCAGCCAGAGATTGGTCAGCGGCGTGCGCCCGACAATTGGCGTGCCATCCGGCGTCATCGGGCGCAGTCCGGTCCAGAACGTAGCCTGTTCAACATACCCGCCTTCAGGATAGAGATCGCGGACCACCATCTCCAGCGTTTCACGTCGTGCCGGCAACAGTTTGGTGTTAAAACCAACGATTTCGGCCATGCCACCGACGCGAATGCGGTCATCGAAGCGTGTTACCGCCACTTTATAGGTTTCATCCAGAATGGTGGAGACCGGCGCGCCCTGCGGATCTTTGATCGGGATAGTCAGGGAATAGCCTTTCAGCGGATAGACCGGAATCGACACGATGTCTTTCAGCAGCGCCGTGGAGTAAGAGCCAAACGCCACGACGTAAGCATCGGCTTTGATGACCTCATCGCCGCACTTCACGCCATAGATGCGATTGCCTTCGCGCAACAGTTGATCCACCGACGTGTCATAACGGAAAGTGACGCCGGCTGCGGCTGCCATCGCCGCCAGACGCTGGGTAAACAGCTGGCAGTCACCGGTTTCGTCATTCGGCAGGCGCAGGCCGCCGGTCAGCTTGTGCGCGGTACCCGCCAGCGCCGGCTCCACGCTGTGCAGCTGATGCGCTTCCAGCAGCTCATAGGGCACCCCCGCTTCACGCAGTACCGCGATGTCTTTGCTGGCGCTGTCAAACTGTTGCTGCGTGCGGAACAGCTGCAAAGTGCCGCCCTGGCGCCCTTCATAGGCGATACCGGTGCTGCTGCGCAGTGCCTTCAGGCAGTCGCGGCTGTATTCGGCGATACGCACCATACGGCCCTTATTTTCCTGGTAGTGACGCATGTCGCAGTTGCGTAGCATGTTCCACATCCACTCCAGCTGGAATTTGCTGCCGTCGAGTCGCACTGCCAGCGGCGCATGCTTCTGAAACATCCACTTTACCGCCTTAAGCGGTACACCGGGCGCCGCCCAGGGTGCCGCATAGCCGGGCGAAATCTGCCCGGCATTGCCGGCACTGGTTTCCAGCGCCGCGCCGGGCTGGCGATCGATTACGGTGACGTCATGCCCCGCCTGCGCCAGATACCACGCACTGGCTACCCCTACGACACCACTACCCAGAATGACTACGCGCATAAGCCCCTCATCGCGAAAAGCATAATTAACTGGTATCACCATCGGGTTTAGCATAACCCGATGGCTGAACTGATATTACATTCGACCCTTTCATTTCACATGTTTTTCACTTAACTGCACACTGAAATCATGCGGTCGCGCCAAAATCAGAGTTTTTTGTGCCTTAAAAGCGTTAACCAGCGAATTATTATGCGAAAGGCAGAGCATCTCACTTTTTTCAGGAGAAAGCGCCGCAGTCATATCGCGCGCTTATAAACAGGATTTAATGCTGCAATTTATCACTCAGATAACACATAACCTTATTAGCTACCAAAGCACGCCTATTATGATGATTTTGTACCAAAAGAATTCGATTGAGTTCCCGCATCGGATAAGCGACAGTGGACTATCATTGAAGTGTTCGCTCAGTTTTTTTGGGCTGTCTTTCTCAGGATGAAGCCTTAAACGATCGTGACAGGTGACACTCTGTTGCCTGCCGCTTGCAAAACAGAGGTGCGCTATGACGACAATGTTTGACGAGCCAACCCGCAACAGCAAACGACTCAGTGACGGTCCCGACTGGACCTTTGAACTGCTTGATGTCTACCTGGCGGAGATCGACCGCGTGGCCAAAAGCTATGGGCTCGATACCTACCCGCACCAAATCGAAGTGATCACCTCCGAGCAGATGATGGATGCGTACTCCAGCGTGGGGATGCCCATCAATTATGCCCACTGGTCGTTCGGCAAGAAGTTCATCGAAACCGAGCAGCGCTATAAACATGGCCAGCAGGGACTGGCGTACGAGATCGTCATTAACTCGAATCCCTGTATCGCTTACCTGATGGAAGAGAACACCATGACCATGCAGGCGCTGGTGATAGCGCACGCCTGCTATGGCCACAACTCTTTCTTCAAAAACAACTACCTGTTCCGCAGCTGGACCGATGCCAGCTCAATTGTCGATTATCTGCTGTTCGCGCGTAACTACATCTCTGATTGTGAAGAGCGTTATGGCGTGGAAGAGGTCGAGCGGCTGCTGGACTCCTGTCATGCGCTGATGAACTATGGCGTCGATCGCTATAAACGCCCGCAAAAGATTTCGCTGCAGGAAGAGAAAGCGCGGCAGAAAAGCCGGGAAGAGTATCTGCAAAGTCAGGTCAATACGCTGTGGCGCACCCTGCCACGTAAAGAGAAAGAGTTTACCCAGGTCGAGGCGGCGCGCTATCCCTCTGAGCCGCAGGAAAACCTGCTGTACTTTATGGAAAAGAACGCGCCACTGCTGGAGTCGTGGCAGCGTGAAGTGCTGCGCATTGTGCGTAAAGTCAGCCAGTATTTTTACCCGCAGAAACAGACCCAGGTGATGAATGAAGGCTGGGCGACCTTCTGGCACTACACCATCCTGAATCACCTGTACGATGAGGGCAAAGTGTCGGAGCGCTTTATGATGGAGTTCCTGCACAGCCATACCAACGTGGTGTATCAGCCGCCGTATAACAGCCAGTGGTATAACGGTATCAACCCGTATGCGCTGGGCTTTGCCATGTTCCAGGACATCAAGCGCATCTGTCAGTCGCCAACCGAAGAAGATCGCTACTGGTTCCCGGACATCGCCGGCTCCGACTGGCTGAAGACGCTGCATTTCGCCATGCGCGAGTTTAAAGACGAGAGTTTCATCAGCCAGTTCCTGTCGCCGAAAGTGATGCGGGATTTCCGTCTGTTTACGGTAATGGACGACGATCGTAATAACTATCTTGAGATTGCCGCCATTCATGATGAGGCGGGATATCGCGCGATTCGTCAGCAGCTGTCGGCGCAGTACAATCTGAGCAATCTGGAGCCCAATATTCAGGTGTACAACGTTGACCTGCGCGGTGACCGTTCTCTGACGCTACGCTATGTGCCGCAGCAGCGCGCCCCGCTCGATAAGAGCCGTCGCGATGTGCTGAAGCATGTGCATCGGCTGTGGGGTTTTGATGTCAATCTGGAACAGCAGAACGAAGATGGCAGCGTGGAGCTGCTGGATCGCTGCCCGGCGCGCGGACCAGCGCTTTAAACAAAATCTCCATGCTCAGGGACGAGCATTTATCATCCTGCGTTGTAAGCCCCTAATCTCACAGATAATCCTGCACCAACTTCACAGACAGTCAGTATCCGCTGATGCGGCGGGCTATTCGCAGCGCTGAGGCTTTTACGTTGCGCCAGGAGATTCCCGCGGGGAGGCGGGAATCAGGCCGGGCCGGTCAGGAAGACCGATACCGGCCGGTCCGTCAGGCGCAACGTGAACGCCGAAGGTACCGCGTAAGCGGCGCGAGGAGCAGCCCGGCAGCAGCGGATATTGGCTGTCCGGGACAGGAACCCGTAAAACGTTTGTACGCTGTTAACGCTTACTGCTCAAATCATCCGGCATGCTTTTCTGCATACTGTGCCAGATTTCACCGCTGCGGCGGCCGTAGTTACGCACGCTGTCGACGATCTGATCCTGCGTCGGCTGTTTGCCACACAGATCCGCCAGCTGACGATAAAAGTTACGCGCCAGTTCACGCGCTTCCGGATTTGAGAAGTAATGGCGGCCAACGCGGGTGTACAGCCCTTTCAGACCGTTGAGAATCAGGCCGTAAATCGGGTTGCCGGAAGCGAAGGCCAGGCCGCGAAACACGCGGTAATCAAGCTCGGTATAGGCTTCAGCCTGATCTTCCTCGCTCAGCGCACTCTCCAGCACTTCACGCGCCTTATCCGGATGATGACGCAGCGCGCGGCTGATAAAGATAGACGCGATATTTGTGCGCACTGACAGCAGGTTATCAATTAACTGCGGCACACTGTCGTGGTCAAGACGGGCGAGCGTTTCGAGGATATTAAGACCAGACGTTTCCCAGAAATCATTGACGCGGGTGGGTTTACCATGCTGAATGGTCAGCCAGCCATCACGAGCCAGCCGCTGCAGCACTTCACGCAGAGTGGTGCGGGTCACGCCGATCAGTTCAGAAAGCTCACGTTCGGCAGGAAGAATCGATCCCGGCGGAAAACGGCTGTTCCAGATGCTTTCAATTATGTACTCTTCAGCGAATCCTGCAGGGCTCTGTGCCTTAATCACCATAGCATTTATTTCTCGTTGCTTTCTTTGTCGTAATAGCACTCATCATACCAGAGGGGTCATAGCGGAAATAGCCTGCCAGCGGATTAAAAGCGCGCGCTGGCGCAAAATTCAGCAGCTGCGCAGCGAAAAAAGCCGTGGGTTACGCTGCGCTTGCGTGGGCGCTTTTGATGCCGTGTGCTAAAAGCCACGATTTTTTGGCGTGGATCAGGGATAAGTCATTTTTATACATGATTTTTTCCGCCTGCCTGGCTGGCACGGGTACGCTTTTGGTTTACACTGCGATGCATTAACGGCTACGGGAAAAGCAATATGTTGCGATACTTGAATCAATGCTCACGCGGACGCGGTGCCTGGTTATTAATGGCCCTGACCGCCCTGGTTTTTGAACTGGTTGCGCTGTTCTTTCAGCACGTGATGGGACTGCAACCCTGCGTAATGTGTATCTATGAGCGTTGTGCGCTGTTTGGCGTCATGGGCGCCGGCCTGGTGGGTGCAATTGCGCCTAAAACGCCGCTGCGCTGGGCGGCCATCGCCATCTGGCTCTACAGCGCTTATGAAGGGGTACGCCTCTCTTATGAGCACACCATGATTCAGCTGCATCCCAACCCGTTTGTGACCTGCGATTTTGCTGCTCGCTTCCCGAGCTGGCTGCCGCTGGATAAATGGCTGCCGGCGGTATTTGTCGCCAGCGGTGACTGCGCCGAACGCGGATGGACTTTCCTGACCTGGAGCATGCCGCAGTGGATGATCGTGATTTTTGCCGCTTATCTGCTGGTGGGCATTCTGGTATTGATTGCGCAACCGTTCAAAGCAAAACGTCGCGATCTGTTTGGTCGCTGAGTTCCAGTCAAACTAAGTCTCAGACAAAACAGGCAGCCGCGGCTGCCTGTTGCGTTATCAGCCGTTCCGATCCGGCCGGTCAATAATGTGTTCTTCCCAGTCGCGCACTTCACTCTCGCGCACCGCGATGTATCGCACCGAAATACGCTGAGCATGCATCGCCTTCTTCGACCCGGCAATCAGCGGGTGCCACGCCGGCAGCGTTTTACCCTCCCCCAACAGCCGGTAAGCGCAGGTGCGCGGCAGCCAGTTAAAGGTGGTGAGATTCTCGCGCGTCAGCTTGATGCAATCTTCTTCGTACTCGAAGCGACGCTCATAATTGCGGCACTGACAGGTCTTGATGTTGAGCTGATTGCAGGCGACATTGGTGAAGTAAATCTCATCGGTATCCGCATCCTGCAACTTATTCAGACAGCACTGTCCACAGCCGTCGCACAGCGATTCCCACTCTGGGTCGTTCATTTGGTCCAGGCGTTTGGTCTGCCAGAAAGGTTGGTCGGTCATGATAGCGGTCCGGGTTGAGCAACAAGACCGCACCTTATAAAGCTTCAGGTGCGGTGATGCAAGTATTACAGTACGCGGGTGCTGATACCGTGACCGGCCAGCGACACTTCCAGCTTATCGCCGGAGCGCAGCGGGCCCACGCCTTCAGGCGTACCGGTCAGCACCACGTCACCGGCGCGCAGCGTGAAGTACTGGCTCATGTAAGCAATCAGCGGCAGAATTTTGTGGATCATATCTGCCGTAGTGCCGTGCTGGCGCACCTCGCCGTTAATGACCAGCTTGAGTTCGGCATCCTGCGGATCGACGCTGAATTCAGCCGCCGGAATAAACCCGGACAGCGGACAGGAGTTATCGAAACTCTTGGCGCGCTCCCATGGCTGACCGGCTTTCTTAAACCCGGCCTGCAGATCGCGCAGCGTTAAATCCAGCGCGACGCCATAACCGGCAATCGCTTTTGCCACGTGCTCTTCACTGGCCTGCTTCAGGGTGGCACCAATCAGCACCGCCAGCTCCACTTCATGATGCACCTCACCAAAGCTGGCCGGGATCGACAGTGGCTGCCGCAAATCGCACACCGCGGTTTCCGGTTTGATAAACACCACCGGCTCACTCGGGGTGGCGCTGCCCATCTCTTTAATATGCTTTGCATAGTTGCTGCCGACGCACACCACTTTGCTAACCGGATAATCCAACAGCGCGCCCTGCCAGTTACGATGCTGATACATGCTAATCCCCTGCTTGAGTTGTGTTAGGTGCCAGCCGCGCTGGCGAAGATGTCTCATCAGCCGCCGGAACGTGGCAGGCTGCTGAGCACTATATTAGCGGGTTTATCGCGGCGCACGTGACGGAAAGCGGCAAAAGCCGTTCCCCTGTTCATCAGGTCCTCCGCTTAAGACAACGATTATTGCCCACAATAATGGGTTAAGGTGAGCAATTAAATTAATGCCGAAGCACTGATTATATTTACAGGATATATTTTTACAGATGAATCTGAATTAAACTTTTTTACCCTGTTCAAGATGAATGTTGAGCAGACTTTCAACCGGTGGTGGGATCTGCAAATAATAACCTTGTTCGCTTAAACCCTGCTTAACTTTATTGATGTCAGCGTTGGCCAGCCTGTCGCGCTGGTCGAGCGACAGCACCATCGCCAGCTGCGGTTTGCCAAAGCCGCGCAGCAGTTCTTCCGGGACGCGCGAAAAATCGCCTTTTTTTTCTACATACAGATAAGTCTGGTCGCGTTGCGGGCTTCTATAGATCACACAAAACATATTTTTTACTCGAATTAACTAAGGGCGTCACTTGCCTGAATATAGCAGTAACTATAACATGCTTGCAGAACTTCGAATATTGACCCGCGGGTGTTAATGACGATTTTATCGGCGTTTACTTCAGGGTCGTAAAACAGGACTGAGTCAGGACAGATGTCGCAATCGCCAATCGAATTCAAGGGCAGCAGTTTTACCCTGTCAGTTGTTCATCTGCACCATTCGCAACCCGAGGTGATTCGTCAGGCGCTGCAGGACAAAATCGACCAGGCCCCGGCTTTTCTGCACAACGCGCCGGTGGTGCTGAACGTGTCAGCCCTGAACGGTGACATCAACTGGAAGCAGATGCAGCAGGCCGTCAGCGCCACCGGCTTACGCATTGTGGGCGTGAGCGGCTGTAAAGATGAAGCCCTGAAAAAGATGATTGCCCGCGCTGGCCTGCCGGTGCTGTCAGAGGGTAAAGAGAACCGCAAACGCGCTGATGCGCCCGCGCCGGAGCCGGAAGCGGTCGCGCCGCCGGTCAGCGAACCGGCCAGCAAAACGCGGATCATCAATACGCCAGTGCGTTCCGGTCAGCAGATTTACGCGCGCAACGCCGATTTGATCGTCACCAGCAGCGTCAGCGCCGGTGCCGAACTGGTGGCTGACGGCAACATTCATATTTACGGCATGATGCGCGGCCGCGCGCTGGCCGGTGCCAGCGGCGATCGCGACTGCCAGATTTTTTGCACCAACCTGTCAGCAGAGTTGGTCTCCATTGCCGGCGAATACTGGATCATGGACCAGATTCCGGCGGAATTCTTTGGTAAAGCCGCGCGCCTGTGCCTTAAAGAGGGCGCGCTCACCATCCAGACACTTAATTAGGCCCCTTTTCTTTCGTTAAGGAAATCAACATTTATGGCACGCATCATTGTAGTTACATCGGGTAAAGGGGGCGTTGGCAAGACCACGTCAAGCGCGGCCATCGCCACAGGGTTAGCGCAGAAAGGCAAAAAAACCGTGGTGATCGATTTCGATATCGGTCTGCGTAACCTCGACCTGATCATGGGCTGTGAACGCCGCGTGGTGTATGACTTTGTCAACGTTATCCAGGGCGATGCGACGCTGAATCAGGCACTGATTCGCGACAAGCGCACCGAGCAGCTTTACATTCTGCCCGCCTCACAAACCCGTGATAAAGATGCCCTGACCCGCGAAGGCGTGGAAAAAGTGCTGAACGACCTGGCGGCAATGGACTTCGATTTTATCGTCTGCGACTCGCCGGCCGGTATCGAAACCGGTGCGCTGATGGCGCTGTACTTCGCGGATGAAGCAATCATTACCACCAACCCGGAAGTCTCTTCCGTGCGTGACTCAGACCGTATTCTCGGCATCATCTCGTCGAAATCACGTCGCGCTGAAAACAGCGAAGAGCCGGTAAAAGAGCACCTGTTACTGACCCGCTATAACCCGGGACGCGTAACGCGTGGCGACATGCTGAGCATGGAAGACGTGCTGGAAATCCTGCGCATTCCTCTGGTCGGCGTGATTCCGGAAGATCAGTCGGTGCTGCGCGCGTCTAACCAGGGTGAGCCCGTGATCCTCGATGCAAACTCTGACGCCGGTAAAGCTTACGCTGATACCGTAGATCGCCTGCTTGGCGAAGAACGCCCCTTCCGCTTTATCGAAGAAGAGAAGAAGGGTTTCCTGAAACGCCTGTTCGGGGGATAACCAATGGCATTACTTGATTTCTTTTTATCCCGTAAGAAGAACACAGCCAACATAGCCAAGGAAAGGCTGCAGATTATCGTGGCCGAACGCAGAAGGGGCGACAGTGAGCCCCACTATCTGCCGCAGCTGAAGCGCGATATCCTGGAAGTGATCTGTAAATACGTGAAAATTGACCCGGACATGGTCACGGTGCAGCTGGATCAGAAAGGGGATGACATCTCTATCCTCGAGCTCAACGTGACGCTGCCGGAGACGGAAGACGTTCCTAAATGATTGTAGCGGGTTCCTGATTTTCCCCTGCGTGGTTGCGCAGGGGAAAACGTTCCGCTTACAGCGTGTGTAAAATCTCGTCGATCCCGGCTTTCAACACCTCACCCCGCCAGCCTGCCAGCAGTTCCGGCGGACGCGTGGCGCTTTTCAGTCCCCAGTGCACGCTCAGCACCTGGTTAATCTGGCGCCGTGATGCTAACAGCTCCTGACTGTAACCGGTCTGCTCACTCACCTGCTGTACCAGCGCTTTAATCGCTTTAAACGCCTGCTTGTAATGCGCGTGGTCAATCAGATTAGGCAACGGCGGCGGTAACGCGGCCTCATCCAGCGCCTGCGCCTCTGCCACCATCGCCACCAGCGCCTTACCGTGGAAGCGGATTTCGTGACCGTTCAGGCCGAGATGATCCAGCTCGCCAAGGCTGCCGGGCATAAAGCGCGCGACTTTCCACAGGTTCTCTTCGCGCACCACAAAATTCACCGCCATGTCTTTCTGCCGTGCGAGGTTGAGACGCCACGCGGCCAGGCGCTGCAGCACCGCCAGCTGGCGCGGACGCAGCTGCCACGCATTGGTGATATCGCGCCACGCCTCTTCCGGCTGCAGCACGTCCAGACGGCGCTGACACAGCGTAGCGCACTCACTCAGCGCCGCCGCCATGTTGCCTGCCGCTTCGGTTTGCGCCACCAGCTGATGGGCGATCGGCAGCAGGTAAGCCACATCGGCTGCAGCGTACTGGCACTGCCGCTCGGTAAGCGGACGCGCCAGCCAGTCGGTGCGCGCTTCGCTCTTATCCAGCTCAATCTGGTTGAAATGATTGACCATCGCGGCAAAGCCCCACGACAGCGGCTGCCCGGCGAAAGCGGCCAGAATCTGCGTATCGATCATCGGCTCCGGCAGACAGCCGAAACGATGCAGGAAGACTTCGAGGTCTTCCCCGCCAGCGTGCAGGAACTTGGTCAGCTGACGATCCTGCAGCAGCGCAACAAACGGCGCCCAGTCGCTGATGGTTAACGGATCGATCAGAACCAGTTGCTCGCCATCGAAGAGCTGGATCAGGCCAAGCTGCGGATAGTACGTGCGGGTGCGCACGAATTCGGTATCCAGCGCCACGGCGCGATGCTGACGGGCCTGCTGGCATACGGCGGCCAGCTGGTCATTGTGGTCGATCAGGGTGTAATTCACGTTGTCTTTCTCGCTGCGACAAACCTCGCACAGCGCTCCATGTTAAAAGCAATAAAAACGCCGGACGGTGCCGGCGTTAACCTGAGCATTCAGCGGAAGCCAGTACTACGCTTCACGCTTCGCCTCGTCGCGCAATTCGCGACGTAAAATTTTACCGACGTTGGTCTTCGGCAGCTCATCACGAAACTCGATAATCTTCGGCACTTTATAGCCGGTGAGCTGACGGCGACAATGATCCAGCACTTCCTCTTTCGTCAGCGACGGATCTTTTTTCACGATGCACACTTTCACCGCTTCGCCGGAGAGATCGCTCGGCACGCCAATCGCCGCCGCTTCGCGCACCTTGGCGTGCTGCATCAGCACATCTTCGATTTCGTTAGGATACACGTTAAAGCCGGACACCAGAATCATGTCTTTTTTACGATCGACGATGCGGATAAACCCTTCCGTGTCCACGGTAACAATATCACCGGTGTGCAGCCAGCCATTTTTCAGCACTTCCTCGCTGGCATCCGGCCGCTGCCAGTAGCCAATCATGACCTGCGGCCCGCGGATGCACAGTTCACCCGGTTCACCCGGCGGTACGTCGCGATCTTCATCATCGACAATACGCACGTCGGTGGACGGAACCGGCAAACCGATGCTGCCGGTGTGGCAGGTAATATCATAAGGATTAACCGACACCAGCGGTGAGCATTCGGTGAGTCCGTAGCCCTCCAGCAGATAGTGCCCGGTGAGTTTCTCCCAGCGCTCGGCCACCGCTTTCTGCACCGCCATGCCGCCACCGGCAGACAGACGCAGTGTGGAGAAGTCCAGCTGGTTAAAATTGGCATCGTTCAGCAGGGCGTTGAACAACGTATTAACACCGGTGATGGCGGTAAAGGGAAATTTACTCAGCTCTTTAACGAAACCGGGAATATCACGCGGGTTGGTAATCAGCAGGTTGGTGCCGCCCAGGTCGAGGAACAGCAGACAGTTCACCGTCAGAGCAAAGATGTGATAAAGCGGCAGCGCGGTTACCACCTGCTCCTGTCCGGCGCGCAGCAGTTTACCGTAGGTGGCTTTGGTCTGCTCCAGATTAGCCTGCATGTTGCCGTGGGTCAGCATGGCGCCTTTCGCCACGCCGGTAGTGCCACCGGTGTACTGCAGAAATGCCAGATCCTGATTATTGATCACAGGACGATGATAGCTCATCTGCTCGCCCTGCTGCAGCGCATGACGAAACGGTACCGCCCCTGGCAGATGGTATTTCGGTACCAGCTTTTTCACATATTTAACGACGAAGTTCACCAGCGTGGCTTTTACCGGCGCCAGCTGATCGCCCATGCGCGTCAGCATCACGTGCTTAACCGGGGTTTCCGCGACCACTTTTTCCAGCGTATGGGCGAAGTTGGAGACAATGACAATCGCACTGGCACCGCTGTCGTTAAGCTGGTGCTTTAGCTCGCGCGGCGTGTACAACGGGTTAACATTCACCACCACCATACCGGCACGCAGGACGCCAAACAGCGCCACCGGATACTGCAGCAAATTCGGCATCATCAGCGCGACGCGGTCGCCCTGCTGCAAGCCTAATCCCTGTTGCAGCCAGGCCGCAAAAGCACGGCTCTGCTGCTCCAGCTGGCGGTAAGTCATTGGCTGGCCCATGTTAATGAAAGCCACCTGATCGGCATAACGTTGCGCTGCGTGTTCGAAAAGATCGACCAAAGAGGGATAACGGTCTGCGTTAATTTCCGCTGGTACATCTGGCGGATAGCGTTTCAGCCAAACCTTGTTCAAAGATTCACCCCGATATTCTTGTTGCGTAGCCATCGCCGCCTCTGCAATCAGTGTTGTTAACAATATTTTAACTGATTGTACCAGTTTGCCTGTTCCGGCATTTTCAGGTTGCGAGGCGCATCACTAAATTTCGCGCATCGGTTGCGCGCCCAATAAAAAGGCCCGTTCGCGAGCACCGCGACCGGGCCGTAAAAAAACCTGTTTAGCGCTATTCGGTAAGAATGGTCTCAACCTGCGCCGGACCGCCGGTGTTCATGCCCCAGTAGGGGTTAGGACCCCAATAGCCGGGATGGCGACGCGTCGGCCCGTACCAAATCCACGGATCGATCGGCTGCGGCGGCGTCATCACCTGCTGAGTCAGATGCCAGCGCTGATAACCGCGCACATCAATCACCACAAAGTTGTAACTGGCTTTGCCAATTTCCCCTTTCTCAGTGCCTTTGATGTTGCCCAGTACCGTGACGTACTGATTATTGACGTCGATCGGATCAACAAAACCATGAATGTCAGCATAAATGCGGCCAATTGAGGTAGCACCGAGGCGCGGTCGCGCGCTGTCATCCAGCGGCTGAGTGGCAATTTCCAGCCGGGTCAGGCCGTTGAGGTTGGTCACCTTCACGACTTTGCCGCCGAAGCGCGACTCCTGGCCGACATACAGCTGCGGCGCATTCATCACGCGTAATAAATCCTGCTGTGGAAGCTGAGAACTCCCTTTAATGGCATCCGGCACTGACACGCAGCCGCTGAGCAACAGCGCACAGGCTAACAGAGCGCCAGACATCCCTTTACGACTAATTGGCATAGCACTTCTCCTGTTATTTCTCCGTTAGACTGAAGGCGCAAAAATAAGTTGCGTAGGCGCCTAGCGCCCCGGCAATTTTTTCCATGCCACTTCATTGCGCAGATAAACCGGCTCAGCATTTTCCACCGCCACGCTATCGTCGCGCTGCCAGGCGCTGAGCGCCAGCGGCAGCATATCTTCTGCGGCAGGCAGCGTGACCGTGGTGGTCAGCAGTTGTGCCCCGCTCGTGCCAGCCAGCAGCTGCGGATAAGCCTGCCAGCCGGTGCCGACGGTGGCCCACTCGCCGCTCAGCTGCGCGATGCGCGCCTGTGCCGCTTCCGGCTTCAGTACGGCTTCGCTCTCAGCGCCCTGCCACTCGCCCTGCTCATCACGCTGATACTCTGCCCAGTAGACTTCACCCATGCGCGCATCAATCGCCGCCAGCACGCGCGTTGCCCCGGTCAAACGCCAGGCGCCCTGCGCCATGGTGGCCAGCGAGGATACGCCAATCATCGGCAGATTTGCGCCCAGCGCCAGGCCCTGCGCGATGCCAATGCCGATGCGCACGCCGGTAAAACTGCCGGGCCCGCGGCCAAACGCCAGCGCGTCCAGCGCGTCCAGCGCCAGCGACTGCGCCTGCAGCAATTCGTGCACCAGCGGCAGAATACGTTGAGTATGATCGCGGGGCGCGATTTCGAAGCGGGCATCGATCTGCTGCTGATTCAGCAGCGCGGCAGAACAGGCTTCTGTCGCGGTGTCCAGGGCTAAAATTCGGGCGGACATAACAACCTCAGAGAATCAAAATGGCGCGCATCTTACCACAGCCTGGCACAAATTAGTGCTGCTCTGGCGGACGCACAAAGTCAATCGCACGCTGTAAATCGCGGGTGCGCGGTGTCGGCGGCAGGCTATTAAGGAACAGACCGCCATACGGACGCGACACCAGCCGCTGGTCACAAATCACCAGCACGCCGCGATCGTCGGTATCGCGAATAAGACGGCCCACGCCCTGCTTGAGGGTGATCACCGCGTCCGGCAGTTGCACATCGTTGAACGGATCGCCGCCGCGCAGACGGCAATCCTCCATGCGCGCCTTCAGCAGCGGATCTTCCGGCGAGGTAAACGGCAGCTTGTCGATGATCACCAGCGACAGCGCATTACCGCGCACGTCAACGCCTTCCCAGAAGCTGCTGGTGGCCACAAGCAGTGCATTGCCGGCGTCAAGAAACTGTTTGAGCAGTTGGCCTTTGCTGGTTTCGCCCTGCAACAGCACCGGTAAGGTCATGGAGGCGCGGAACTCCGCCGCCAGCTCACGCATCATTTTGTGCGAGGTGCACAGGAAGAAACAGCGCCCTTTGTTGGCTTCAATCAGCGGTTTCATCATGCGTGCCAGCTGACGCGCACCGCCGGGATAGTTGGGTTCCGGCATGTTGCGCGGCACGCACAGCAAGGCCTGCTGCGCATAATCAAACGGACTTTCGAGGATCAGGGTGCGGGCATTATCCACGCCGAGCCGGCTGGCGAAGTGGCTCATCTGTTCGTTGACCGCCAGCGTCGCCGAGGTGAATACCCACGCCGCTTTGCGTCCGTCCATCACTTCGCGGAAGCGCTCCGCGACCGACAGCGGCGTTAGCGCCAGCGTAAAGTGCCGGCTGCTGCATTCGTACCAGTAGCTGAAGCCCGGTTCATCAATCGCGCGTAAACGCTTGAGCCGGGTGCGATACAGCGCGGCACGCTCGAAGGCAGCGTCCAGCAGCGCGGAACGGCCCAGCGACAGCTTAATCACGTCGTAACACAGCTCGAGCGCATCATCCAGCAGCGTAAACATGCGCATGATGTTGTTGTCGCTCAGCAGGTCACGCAGATTGCCGCGAAAACCGGGCTCGCCCAGCGTCAGGCGGAAATCCTGTGCGCACTGCGCCAGCCGGTCGGCGGATTTCTGCAGCTGCTGCACATCGCGCACCTCGGTGCGGTAGGCAAGGATAATGTCTTTGGCGAGATCCTGCAGTTGCCGGCTCGACAGCTGCTGACCAAAATACTGGCTGGCAATATCCGGCAGCTGGTGCGCTTCATCGAAGATCATCACGTCGGCTTCCGGGATCAGCTCGCCAAATCCCCCCTCTTTCACCACCAGGTCAGCGAGAAACAGGTGATGGTTCACCACCACCACATCCGCATCCATCGCTTTTTTGCGCGCCTTCACCACGAAGCAATCTTTATACAGCGGGCAATCGCTGCCGAGGCAGTTATCGTTGGTGCTGGTAACGTAAGGCCAGATCGGGCTGTCTTCCGCGACGCCGGCGCAGCTGCTGACGTCGCCATCAACGGTCTCCGAAGACCAGCTGCGCACGTTAATCAGATCGCCGAGCGCCTGCACGCTGAGATCGCCGCCGGTCTGATTTTGCTGCTCCAGCCGTTCCAGGCACAGATAGTTGGAGCGCCCTTTCAGCAGCGCGGTTTTGCCGCTGAACGCCAGGGCACGGGCAATGGTCGGCAGATCGCGGTTGTAGAGCTGATCCTGCAACGCTTTGGAACCGGTCGATACAATGACTTTTTTCTTCGCCCGCAACGCCGGTGCAAGATACGCATAAGTTTTACCGGTGCCGGTGCCGGCCTCGACCACCAGCTCGCCCGCCTGCTGCACCGCTTCGCTCACTGCCTGCGCCATTTCGCGCTGTGCCGCGCGCGGCTTAAAGCCGGGAATCGCCTGCGCTAACGCGCCATCCGCTGCAAAATCGTCTGCCACACATCCTCACCGATTGCTCTTAAAACACCTGTAATTATGTCAGGATTCACCGCAGGCGACCACAACAGATGACAGCCGGCCATGGGATATGGCAGGCTAACGCAGCAAAAATAAAGGAGAACAGCATGACCATTACGCGTATTGATGCCGAGCACCGCATGTCCGAAGCGGTTGTACATGACCAGACCGTGTATTACACCAGCGTGCCGGAGAATCTGGATGACGATGCGGAAGCGCAGACCGCCAACGCGCTGGCGGTGATTGACCGCATCCTGACGCGCGTGGGTTCGGATAAAAGCAAAATTCTCGACGCCACCCTTTTCCTGGTGGACAAAGAGGACTTTGCCGCGATGAACCGCGCCTGGGATGCGTGGGTCTCGCCGGGTAATGCGCCGGTACGCTGCACGGTGCAGGCCGGCCTGATGAATCCGCGCTATAAAGTGGAAATCAAAATCATCGCCGCGCTATAACGCTCGCCGGGCGCTATTCGTCGTCTTCGTCCTCTTCGAAGCGCGCCCGAATCGCTTCGCCCTGATGGTTCTGGCGAATTTCCTGCGCCACCTGCGCAATTGCCTGCCCGCTGGACATGCCGCCGGCCATCAGTTCCTGAATACGTTCCACTGCCTGCTGCTGCTGTTCGTGCGATAAAGCCGGAAGACCTGAAAACATGATGCACTCCTGTAATGGGGGGACGCATTATTCCACGCTGAACAAACAGGTGCCAGCAGCAAAAAAATATGCCAGGCTACGCGCCTGCCTGCTGAACTGATTTAGCCAAACGAACGTGAAAACCCTCTCGCTACAGTATACGCCCGATACACTTTTACACCGTTTTTCCACGCTGGCGCACCGCCCGTGGGCGATGCTGCTGACCTCTGGTCATGCCGAGCACGCGGATAACCGTTTCGATATTCTCACCGCCGACCCGCGGGTGACCCTGACGACGCGCGGTGACAGCACCGCCATCGACGACGGCACCGGCATCAGTCACTCCAACGCCGATCCGCTGCAGCTGGTGCAGCAGCAGCTGGACGCGCTGGGCATCCGGCCGGCGTTTGATGCAAATCTGCCGTTTCAGGGCGGCGCGCTGGGTCTGTTTGGGTATGACCTCGGTCGCCGTTTCGAAACGCTGCCGCAGCGGGCGCAGCAGGATTTACACACGCCGGACATGGCGGTGGGCATTTATGACTGGGCGCTGATTGCCGATCACCATCGCCAGACGCTGACGCTGATTGCCCTGCACGACGCGGAGCAGCGCTGGCAGTGGCTACAGGCGCTGGCGGTCCCGCAGCCTAAACCTTTTGCCCTGACCAGCGACTGGCAGGCCAATATGAGCTATGCGCAGTACGCCGCGCGCTTCCAGGCAGTGCAGGCTTACATTCAGGCGGGCGACTGCTACCAGGTTAATCTGGCACAGCGTTTTCAGGCCAGCTATCGCGGCGATGAGTGGCAGGCGTTCTTACGTCTCAACCGCGCCAACCGCGCGCCGTTCAGCGCCTTCCTTCGTCTGCCGCACAGTGCCGTGCTGAGCCTGTCGCCGGAGCGTTTTCTCTCTCTGCAGCAGCAGCAGATTGAAACCCGGCCGATTAAAGGCACGCTGCCGCGCCTGGCCGATCCGCAGGCCGATCGGTTGCAGGCGGAGAAACTGGCCAGCGCCGAAAAAGATCGGGCGGAAAACCTGATGATTGTGGACCTGCTGCGTAATGATATTGGCCGCGTCGCCGAGCCGGGCAGCGTCAGCGTGCCGGAGCTGTTTGTGGTGGAGCCGTTCCCGGCGGTGCATCACCTGGTGAGCACGGTGCGGGCCAGACTGCCAGACGCGCTCTCCGCTACCGATTTGCTGCGCGCCTGTTTCCCCGGCGGCTCCATTACCGGCGCGCCCAAGATCCGCGCCATGGAGATCATCGAAGAACTCGAACCGCAGCGGCGCAATGCGTGGTGCGGCAGTATCGGCTACATCAGCCTGTGCGGGCGTATGGACAGCAGCATTACCATTCGCACGCTGATTGCCGAAAACCAGCAGCTATACTGCGCGGCGGGCGGCGGTCTTGTGGCTGACAGCGAGGCTGAGGCGGAATACCAGGAGACGCTGCACAAGCTCAACCGTATTCTGCCCTGTCTGCGTGATGAGGCGTGATATGGAGCTGACGCTGGCGCAGTTTCTCAGTCGCTTTGTGCTGCAGCCGCCGCTGGCGAGCGCGCACAGCGTGATCAGCGGACGCCGTGCCGCGGTGCTGGTACCGGTGATTGATGGCGACCAGCCCGAACTGCTGCTGACCCGCCGCTCCGCGCTGCTGCGCAAACACGCCGGGCAGGTGGCGTTCCCCGGCGGCATGATGGATACCACTGACGATTCGCTGATCGCCACCGCGCTGCGTGAAGCACAGGAAGAAGTGGGCATCGCACCGCAGCAGGTGCGGGTGGTCGGCGTGTTACCGCCGGTCACCAGCAGTACCGGTTTCGCCGTCACGCCCGTTGTCGGCATCATCCCGCCGCACCTGCCGCTGCGGCTCAACCCGGATGAAGTTGAAAGCGCGTTTTCCATGCCGCTCGCTGAGGCGCTGCGGCTGGGGCGCTACAGCGGACTGACGCTGCGCCACGGTCATCGTCAGCATCAGGTGTGGCTGTCGTGGTATGAAGATTATTTTATCTGGGGCATGACCGCCGGTATCCTGCGCGCGCTCGGCCAGCAGATCGCCCTGCCCTGATCCCCCGTCCCGTTTCACCCTGGCCGAAAAAATTGATCCCGTTCACATCCGGGGATACGGATAACTATTTCTGTGGTTTATAATTAGTTTATTTCATGCGAAAAGCTGCTCGCTGCCGCCCGCTGGCGATTACTATTAGCCGCATTAACGGCCTGCGCCGTAGAAAAGAAGATTTGTGAGGAGCGTCACCGGTGATAAGTGTTTTTGACATGTTCAAAGTGGGTATCGGCCCGTCCAGTTCGCATACCGTTGGCCCGATGAAAGCGGGCAAGCAGTTTGTTGATCTGCTGATCGAACAGGGCAAGCTGCAGGACGTGACGCGCGTGGCGGTGGACGTCTACGGCTCACTGTCGCTCACCGGGAAAGGACACCACACCGACATTGCCATCATTATGGGGCTGGCCGGCTTTGAGCCTGCCAGCGTCGACATCGACAGCATTCCGGCGTTTATCAAAGATGTCGAAACGCGTGAGCGGCTGCTGCTGGCACAGGGCGCGCGCGAGGTCGACTTCCCGCGTGACGGCGGCATGGTATTCCGCAGCGAAAACCTGTCGCTGCATGAAAACGGCATGACCCTGTACGCTTTTGCCGGCGATCGGCTGCTTGAGCGCAAAACCTATTACTCGATTGGCGGTGGCTTTATTGTCGACGAAGCGCACTTTGGTCAGTCAGTGCTGGATGAGGTCGCCGTACCCTACCCGTTCCATTCAGCCAAAGAGTTACTCAGCCACTGCCGCGATACCGGCATGTCGCTTTCCGGGCTGGTGATGAAAAACGAACTGGCGCTGCACAGCCGTGACGAGATTTACGCCTATTTTGGCAACATCTGGCAAACCATGCAGGCGTGTATCGATCGTGGCCTGAATACCGAAGGCGTGCTGCCGGGGCCGCTGCGCGTGCCGCGCCGCGCGGCGTCGCTGCGACGTCTGCTGATCTCCTCGACCAAACACTCCAACGATCCGATGAACGTCATCGACTGGGTCAATATGTTTGCGCTGGCGGTGAATGAAGAGAATGCGGCCGGTGGTCGTGTGGTCACCGCACCGACCAACGGTGCCTGCGGCATCGTGCCGGCGGTGCTGGCGTATTACGATCACTTCATCGAAACGGTCACGCCAGATATCTTCATCCGCTACTTCCTCGCCTCGGGCGCGATTGGCGTGTTGTATAAAATGAACGCTTCGATTTCCGGTGCCGAAGTCGGCTGCCAGGGTGAAGTGGGCGTGGCCTGCTCAATGGCCGCCGCTGGCCTCGCTGAACTGCTGGGAGCCAGCCCGGAGCAGGTGTGTGTTGCCGCTGAAATCGGCATGGAACACAACCTCGGACTGACCTGCGATCCGGTCGCCGGTCAGGTACAGGTGCCGTGCATTGAACGCAACGCCATTGCTTCGGTGAAAGCGATCAACGCCGCGCGAATGGCGCTGCGCCGCACCAGCGAGCCGCGTGTATCGCTGGATAAGGTGATCGAGACGATGTACGAGACCGGCAAAGACATGAACGCTAAATATCGTGAGACCTCGCGCGGCGGTCTGGCGATCAAGGTGCAGTGCGACTGACCGGCAACGTCGCGTTTCGCTGCTGACAATTGCAGCGATCGGCCATTATTTCTGCAATGGCCTCTACCTCCGCGTTATCAAACCAGATACATTATTTTTGCGCGCGACCTCTACCGGTCGCGCGATTTTTTAGTGCCGCTTTTTTTCTCCAGCCGCGCTAAATTTGGCCGCCGCCATGCCGATAACCTTCACGTTAATTTGGCCTCATTCTTTGTCTTAGCAAGGTGGTTACTGATGCTCCTTCCCCAGCAATTTGTGGGTCAATTTCGCCGTAAGCGCCTGCTTATTGCGTTGGTGATCGCGTCGCTGGTTCTCATTCTTACGCTGATTTTTCGCTACATCGAAGAGAAGTCACGCATTGAGCAGCAGTCCCTTAACTTTGCCACCCGCGCGATTGAGCGCTTTGACCGCATGTTTTCGCCGCTGGACGTCTCCGCCAACAATACGCTGGGGCTGGTGGGCGTGCCCTGCACGCAGGTGCGCTATCCGCTGATTGAGAAGATCGCCGCGCTGCAAACCGTGCGTACCGTGCTGCTGGTGCAGGACGATACCATCTACTGTTCGAGTATTTATGGTCCGCGCCACATCTCGTTCAGCCAGACCTATCCCGAGCTGGCGATCAACAACCAGCGCATGATGCTGTCCACCGACGACTACCTGCTGAAAGGTTCACCGGTGCTGCTGCTGTGGACGCCAAAGTCGCTGGATAACCAGGACGGCCTGCTGCAGATCATCAACATTGAACTGATGACCAACTATCTGCTGGAGCCGCAGCTGCCGTGGGTGGAGCGCGCGATCTTTAACGTAGGCGGACAGAGCCTCGAGTACGGTAATCCGCTGATCGAGCATACCGTGCCGTCCGATGACGAAGTGGCGTACGATCAGGCCTCGCTGCGTTATCCCTACAGCATTACGCTGTACGGCCCCTCTCCGGCGCGACTGGCGCTCAACACTCTGCCGTCTCAGCTGCCGCTGGCGGTACTGCTGAGCCTGCTGCTGGGCTATATCGTCTGGCTGGCCACCGCCAATCGCATGAGCCTGAGCTGGCAAATCAGCTATGGCATCACCGCTAACGAATTTATGGTCTACTGCCAGCCGCTGATCAATGCCCGCAGCGGCGACTGCGATGGTATCGAGCTGCTGCTGCGCTGGCACAATCCGCGTCAGGGCTGGATTGCCCCGGACGTATTTATTCCGCTGGCCGAACGCCAGAACCTGATTGCACCGCTGACGCGCTTTGTGATTGCCAGAGTCGTCGCGGAGTTGCCTAATCTGCCACAGTGCCCAGCCTTCCATATCGCGATTAACGTCGCGGCCAGCCACTTCCGCGATCGCCTGATTGTTGAGGATTTACAGCGCTACTGGTGGCCCGCCAATCCCCTGCCGCAACTGGTGGTGGAGCTCACCGAGCGCGATGCGCTGCCAGTTATCGACCAGACGGTCGTGGCGCAGCTGCATGAAATTGGCGTGCGGCTGGCGATTGACGATTTCGGCACCGGCCACAGTTCGCTGGCCTATCTGAAGGACCTGAAGCCGGACGTACTGAAAATCGATAAAATTTTTACCGCCGCGATTGGTACTGACGCGATCAACGCCACGGTAACGGATATGGTGATTTCACTGGCGCAGCGGCTGAATATCGCGCTGGTCGCGGAGGGAGTGGAAACCGCCGAGCAGGCGCATTATCTGCGCGAGCGCGGCGTGGATCATCTGCAGGGTTACTACTATGCGCGCCCGATGCCGATTGAGGACTTCCCGCAATGGCTGGCGCAGCATCAGGCGCAGCTGGGCGCCTGATGCCGGACGACATCAGGCGTCGCCCTCTTCCTCGTCATGGTGCGGCTTGTCTTTGGTGACGCGCACCAGATCGATACGGTAATCCGTGGCTTCGATAATCTGGAAGTGCAGCGGTGGCAAATCGATAATCTCGCCCGGCAGCGGCAGCTGTCCCTTCTGCTCAATCAGCAGGCCGGCCAGCGACGCGTGATCTTCATCCGGATCGACCAGCTCATGGTGGTCGAGCAGCTGCTGCAGCGAGTGCAGATCGGTACCGCCCTTCACCAGCCAGCCGTCGCCATCCGCCACCACATCCGGCGTTTCGTCTTCGTCCGGGAACTCACCGGCAATCGCTTCCAGCACGTCCAGCGGCGTAATCAGGCCCTGCACCACGCCAAATTCGTTGGTAACGATGACGAAGCTCCCTTTAGCGCGACGCAATACGCCCAGCAGGTTGATCGGATCCAGCGTTTCCGGCACCACAATTGGCGGCGTGTTGGCCGCGAAGGTCGCGACATCCATACCGTGCTCCAGCGCTACCAGCAGCTCTTTCGCGCGCACCACGCCGATGATCTCATCCAGCTCGCCACGACACACCGGGAACAGACTGTGAGGCGTATCCAGCAGCTGAATGCGGATCTCATCCAGCGGACGCGAGACGTCAACCCATGAGATATCGCCGCGCGGCGTCATGATGCTGCGAATCGAACGCTGTGACAGCGTCAGCACGCCGTTAATCATGTAACGCTCTTCGTCTTTAAACGCTTCCTGCGGCATCGCTTCCGTCAGTGACGCTTCTTCGGTATGCGCCGGCTGGTTACGCTGGCGCCCGCCCATCAGACGCAGAATCGCTTCGGCGGTACGTTCACGCATCGGACGGTGCGCCTGATGACGGATAAAGTTCCGGCGCGCAATCTGGTTGAACAGCTCGATCAGAATCGAGAAGCCAATTGCCGCGTACAGATAGCCTTTCGGAATATGGAAACCAAAGCCTTCCGCCACCAGCGACAGACCGATCATCAGCAGGAAGCTCAGACACAGCACCACCACCGTTGGGTGCGCGTTAACGAAGCGGGTCAGCGGTTTTGAGGCCAGCAGCATCACGCCCATGGCAATCACCACCGCCGTCATCATCACCGGCAGATGGTTCACCATACCGACGGCGGTAATCACCGCATCCAGGGAGAATACCGCGTCCAGCACCACAATCTGCGTCACGACCGCCCAGAAGCTGGCATAGGCTTTGTTGCCCTGATGCTCCATGCCGCGGTTTTCCAGCCGCTCGTGCAGTTCCATGGTGGCCTTAAACAACAGGAACAAACCACCAATCAACAGAATTAAATCTCGTCCGGAAAAGCTGAAATCGCCTACGCTGAATAGGGGTCGCGTCAGCGTCACCATCCAGGAG
Source organism: Pantoea dispersa (assembly GCF_019890955.1). Classification (NCBI taxonomy): domain Bacteria; kingdom Pseudomonadati; phylum Pseudomonadota; class Gammaproteobacteria; order Enterobacterales; family Erwiniaceae; genus Pantoea; species Pantoea dispersa. Next base: position 1,837,094 of record NZ_CP082346.1, on the reverse strand, counting down.
ATCAGCGACAGCAGGCCGAGGCGCATCACCAGCGCCAGCGACAGACCAATCAGGCGCGCTTTATCGCGCTGTTTCGGTGGCAGCTTGTCGGCAAGAATGGCGATAAACACCAGATTATCGATGCCGAGCACAATCTCCAGCACGATCAGCGTCAGTAAACCCGCCCAGATTGAGGGGTCGAAGAGAAATTCCATCAATGACTCCTTGCTAAACGTAAGGGCGAACGCGACTGAGCCTGCGCCGGAAGGCGAGACGAGAGAGCGTTAACGGATGAGGCAACACCGGCAGGTGTCAGGGTGCGCGTTGAGCAGCGCGGAGAACAAGTGAAGCGACGTCGGTGACGGTCCATAGAGGTGAGCTAAAGCCCGGTACTCCTGAGTAATAAACAGAAAGCTAATGTATCAGTTACATCAACAACGTCAAAAAATTTTCTTACATTTACAAATAACTGCGCCAGCGCAAGAAACTGCCATAAAAATGCCCGTTGCCGCCGGTACGCTCTGAATAGCAGAGCAACGTCACATATTTTATTTTTTCGCTCACTAAAATAAATCGCGACCTTACTGCTGTATCGCGGAATGTTTTGGGCCTTTTCCTGATGACTTTCTTCATTTTAGTCCCGGGCGATCCACAGAAAATAACAACGGTAATTCTCAATGATTCCCGGCCAAGGTCGGGAACTCTCATGCGAACGGAGGTAGCAAGTGACCATTGCGCTTGTAATTGGTACACATGGCTGGGCGGCAGAACAGCTGCTGAAAACAGCAGAAATGCTGTTGGGCGAGCAGGAAAATGTCGGATGGATTGATTTCGTGCCCGGCGAAAATGCAGAAACGCTAATCGAAAAATATCAGGCGCAGCTCGCCCGACTCGACACGTCGAAAGGCGTGCTGTTTCTGGTGGACACCTGGGGCGGCAGCCCGTTCAACGCCGCCAGCCGCATCGTGGTGGACAAACCGGGCTATGACGTTATTGCCGGGGTCAACATTCCCATGCTGGTGGAAACCCTGATGGGGCGCGATGACGACCCATCGCTGGAAGAGCTAATCCACATCGCCGTCGAGGCCGGCCGCGAGGGGGTGAAAGCGCTCAAAACCGAATCCGCCGCGCCGGCAGCGGCCGCACCGGCCCCGAAAGCCCCTGCCCAGCCGCAGAAGCCGCTGGCACCGGGCGAGCATATGAAAATTGGCCTGGCCCGTATCGATGACCGTCTGATCCACGGCCAGGTGGCCACGCGCTGGACCAAAGAGACCAACGTGACGCGCATCATCGTCGTTAGTGATGAAGTGGCCAACGATCACGTTCGCAAAACCCTGCTGACTCAGGTGGCGCCGCCGGGCGTGACCGCCCACGTGGTGGATATCGCCAAGATGATCCGCGTGTGGAACAACCCGAAGTACGGTTCCGATCGCGTGATGCTGCTGTTTACCAATCCGACCGATGTTGAGCGCGTGGTGGAGCAAGGCGTGGATATCAAGTCGGTGAACATCGGCGGCATGGCCTTCCGTCAGGGGAAAACGCAGGTTAATAACGCGGTGTCGGTGGATGAGAAGGACATCGCTGCCTTCCGCAAGCTGAATGAGCGCGGTATCGAACTGGAAGTGCGTAAAGTCTCCAACGACCCGAAACTGAAAATGATGGACCTGATTGCGAAGGTCAATGCCTGATTCGCCTGTGCCTGCGCGCGTGGGCAAAAAGTTCTGATCTTGCTGAGGAAAAATGCAATGGAAATAACCTCGCTACAAATAGTGTTGATATTTATTGTGGCCTGTATTGCCGGGATGGGATCGATTCTCGATGAGTTCCAGTTCCACCGGCCGCTGGTGGCCTGTACCCTGATTGGTGCAGTGCTGGGTGATATGAAAACCGGCATCATCATCGGCGGTACGCTGGAGATGATCGCGCTGGGCTGGATGAACATCGGTGCGGCTGTGGCGCCAGATGCGGCGCTGGCTTCCATCATCTCTACGATTCTGGTCATTGCCGGCGGTCAAAGCGTCGGTGCCGGTATTGCGCTAGCCATCCCGCTGGCCGCAGCTGGTCAGGTGCTGACCATCATCGTGCGTACCATCACTGTCGCCTTCCAGCACGCCGCGGATAAAGCTGCGGAGAAAGGCAATCTGACGGCGATTTCATGGATCCACGTCTCTGCCCTGCTGCTGCAGGCGATGCGTATCGCTATCCCGGCGCTGATTGTGGCGGTCTCGGTCGGTACCAGCGCGGTACACAGCCTGCTGAGTTCGATTCCGGAAGTGGTCACCAATGGTCTGAACATCGCCGGCGGCATGATCGTGGTGGTCGGTTACGCGATGGTCATCAACATGATGCGTGCCGGTTATCTGATGCCGTTCTTCTATCTTGGCTTTGTCACCGCCGCGTTCACCAACTTTAACCTGGTGGCGCTGGGCGTGATTGGCGTGGTAATGGCGGTGCTGTACATCCAGCTGGCGCCAAAATACAACCGCGTCGCAGGCGCTGCCTCGGCGGGCCCGGCTAACAACGACCTCGACAACGAACTCGACTAGGAACAGGTGACATCATGGTAGATACAACCAATACTCCAAAGAAACTCACCCCCGGTGACGTGCGCGGTGTGTTCCTGCGCTCCAACCTGTTTCAGGGTTCGTGGAACTTTGAACGCATGCAGGCGCTGGGCTTCTGCTTCTCAATGGTGCCGGTGATCCGTCGCCTGTATCCGGAAAACAACGACGAACGCAAGCAGGCGATTAAGCGTCACCTTGAGTTCTTCAACACCCATCCTTACGTGGCCGCGCCAGTGCTCGGCGTGACCATGGCCATGGAAGAGCAGCGCGCCAACGGGGCAGCGATCGATGACGGTGCCATTAACGGCATCAAAGTGGGCCTGATGGGGCCGCTGGCTGGCGTGGGCGACCCGATTTTCTGGGGGACCGTGCGTCCGGTGTTCGCCGCACTGGGTGCCGGTATCGCGATGAGCGGCAGCCTGCTCGGTCCGCTGCTGTTCTTCTTCCTGTTTAACATTGCGCGCATGCTGACCCGCTATTACGGCGTGGCCTATGGCTATCGCAAAGGGGTGGATATCGTCAGCGATATGGGCGGCGGCTTCCTGCAAAAACTGACCGAGGGGGCATCGATACTCGGCCTGTTTGTCATGGGGGCGCTGGTCAACAAGTGGACGCACGTCAATGTGCCGCTGGTGGTATCCCGCATCACCGACCAGACCGGCAAAACCACGGTCACCACCGTGCAGTCGATTCTCGACCAGCTGATGCCCGGCCTGATTCCACTGCTGCTGACCTTTGGCTGTATGTGGCTGCTGCGCCGTAAAGTTAACGCGCTGTGGATCATCGTTGGCTTCTTTGCCATCGGTATCTTTGGTTACTGGATCGGCCTGCTCGGTCTGTAATCTCACCGCCGGGAGTCAGACTCCCGGCGTTTTTTGAACGGCGTGACCTGAGCGCCAACGCTGAGGTCACTTCGGTTGAGGAAGAAGCCTGTATGTCACTGACTGACGCCCTGATTGCCCTGCTGATCGCCGCTCTCGCCCTGTTTGCGATTTACGACGATGTCATCCTGCCCCGCCGCAATGGACCGACCCGACTGCGCGTCACCCTGCGCCGCCGCCATAAAATCGACAGCGGCATCTTTATCGTGCTGCTACTGATTCTGCTGTGGAACAACGTCAGCCATCTTGGCCCGCAGCTCACCACCACTTTGCTAATGGTGCTGTGCTTTATGGCTATCTGGCTGTTCTGGATCCGCAGCCCGCGGCTGCTGATGAAAAATGACGGCCTGTTTTTCGCCAGCGTGTGGATCGATTACCGGCGTATTCAGAGTATGAACCTGTCAGAGGATGGCATTCTGGTGATGCAACTGGAGCAGCGTCGCCTGCTGATTGCGGTGAAACAGCTCGACGACCTGGAGAAAATCTATCATACGCTGGTGGAGGCGCGTTAAACGCGCTGCCACAGCGTCAGGGTGAAATCCGCGTCACAGCTAAAGGTGGCGCTGGAGGCCAGCTGCTGCCACACCGCTTCACGCGCACGCCAGGCAAAGGGGGTCATCTGCAGCAGGCTCACCGCTTCCGCCCCGTTCAGCGTCATCGTGTAGTGAAGGTTTTGCTGATCGATCTGCTCAAATCCCGCATACTTTTTCTCTTCCGCCGTATGCAGCTGCACTTCGCGATAGATCAACGCCTTAAACTGCTGCAGATGGTGCGGCCCCGGTGTCACCGTCAGCAAATAGCCGCCAGGCCTGATGACGCGGCTCAGCTCTTGCTCGTTACAGGGCGCGTAAATGCGCACGATGGCGTCCAGTGAACTATCGGCAAACGGCAGGCGCTGGCTGGAGGCGACACAAAAGTTAACCGCGCGATAGCGCTTTGCCGCCATGCGCACCGCGGCTTTGGCCACATCCAGACCGTACAGCTGGCTGTCGGGCAACGCGGCAGCCAGGGCGGCGGTGTAATAGCCTTCGCCACAGCCGATATCCAGCAGCTGCGTGGGCCGGTTCGTGAGCGGCTGAGCCAGACGCTGCGCCACCCGATCGCGCAGCGGCTGATAGTGTCCGGCATCCAGAAAGGCCCGGCGCGCCTGAAGCATCTCTGCGCTGTCGCCCGGTTCCCGTGAACCTTTGTGCTGCACCGGCAGCAGGTTGACGTACCCCTCCTTCGCCCGATCGAACTGATGACCGGACGCACAGCGATAACTGCTGGCGTGCAGGTGCAAAGCGAGGTGGCAAAGTGGGCAAATCAACGACATAGATAACTCCGGGTTAGCGATTCGCGGCGCAGTTTACCCTGATCATCCGGTAACAGAAAGGATAAAGAAAAGCCCCGCTCATTGAGCAGGGCTTTTAAGATTCGATTCAGCGGTGCATGACACCGAGCCTGAGTGCGAAATCAGATAGCAGTAACGTTAACTGCTGCCGGGCCTTTCTGGCCGTCCTGAATTTCAAACTCAACTTGTTGACCTTCGGCCAGGGTTTTAAAACCGTTGCCCTGGATAGCAGAGAAGTGAACGAACACGTCTTTGCTGCCGTCAGCAGGAGTAATAAAACCAAAACCTTTAGACTCGTTGAACCACTTAACCTGACCTTTAATCTTTGCCATTTTTGCAAATTCCTTAGAGTGTTTATATTGCCCGCAGGCAGTCTTACAGAGAAACCAGAGACATTACTGAATGAGGCACTAATTTAAGGTTCGGCAAGGAAGCGGTATTCAACGTCAACGTCTTTACTCGTAACTTCTTTACTGAAGATGCCATACATAAACAGAACTGTACCTCGTTTGACCCACGATTCGTTATCACATATCCGCTAATTAATGGCAAGCCATTTTTAAACAGTGATCGACATGCCGCACATAATTGCCTGAAACCGGCAGCGAAAGGTGGATAACGTTATTGACAGCAACGCCTCAACGTGTGCAAAAAAAGTCTATGTGTCAGTATAGTTAGCGCCAGACTCGCGTTTCGTCAAGCGCAGCGGTAAACGCTGCTGTTTCACATTTAAACCGAATAAGTTTAGGCAAAAAATATTGCATTAATATGGCACAGATAAGCTATTTCACTGGCCGTTGTGCAATAAGCGACATAACTGCGCAGCGCTCAAATCTTGTACAATAAATTGCTGGCAGTACAAGTTAAAAATAGTTTTGCACCAAAATCAGGAAAATATAATCGCCGTTGCCCCAAATATAGGCAGACTGCACGCTGGCATTTATCTCATTTTTTTCTAAACACCCAACAATTAAATGTTAAAAAAACGCGGAAGCCGCTGGCATTTAACAAAAATGGCTTAGGATAAATCTTAATCGTAATTCATCAGGCTGCGGCTCTCGCCAATTCGCCATGGGGTAAAAGGCGCATCGACCTCGCCCGCCTGCAGCAATGCTTGCGCCAGCACCGTCGGCGGATCGTCAAGCGACTCGTCCGCCAGCTCAAATACGCCCCAGTGAATGGGAATCGCCAGCGGTCGCCCTATCTGCTGCCAGAGCTGTACCGCCTGATCCGGGTCCATGTGCTGGCCGCGCATGAACCATTTTGGTGCATAGGCACCTATCGGCAACGCAGCCAGATTAAACGGCCCCAGCCGCTGCGCGATGGCTGAGAGATTATCGCTATAGCCACTATCGCCGGAGAACCAGAAATTGAGCTGCGCATTACGCACTACCCAGCCGCACCACAGCGACCGGTTGCGATCCCAGAAGGTGCGCATGCTCCAGTGGCGCGCGGGAACGGCTGTGAAGCTGATGTCGTCCAGTTGCACCTGCTGCCACCAGTCCAGTTCGGTGACGGTGCGCACGCCACGGCGGCGACACCAGTCGGCCATCCCCAACGGCACCAGAAAGTGCGCGGCAGGAAAGCGGCGGGCGATGCGTTTCACCGTAGGCCGATCAAGGTGATCGTAATGGTTATGCGAGATCAGCACATAATCAAGATGCGGCAGCTGCGCCACGCTGAGCGGCGCCGGGGTTTTACGCTGCGGCCCGGCAAATGGCAGCGGCGAAGCGCGTGCCGACAGCGCCGGGTCGATCAGAATATAGCGCTGATTGAGACGCAGCAGCAGCGCGGCATGGCCCAGCCACCAGACACGGTCATCTTCACCGCTCAGGTCGGCCTGCTGGCACCAGCTAGCGGTAAAGGCCGCATAGCCGGACTGCGGTGGCAGCGGCAGATTCTGCTGCTTACGCTCGCGCCGCCAGCGCTGTAAATCGCCAGGCTGACGCAACTCCTCTTCCGGGTTACGAAAGCCATGCGGCGTATGATGGGCCAGCGAAGCGTCATACCAGGGATTTTGCCAGGCCATGGCCTCTCCGTTGTGTGCTTAACGTTCCGGGATCAGGCGAATAAAGTCGCGCTTGTCCCCGGTATCCTGCTCATCCTGCGCTTTTTCGGCCACCGGCTGCGCCTCAGCGATACGGCGCAGCAGCGCGTTCTGTTTCTTTTGCTCTTCCAGCAGCGCTTCCAGCAGCTGAAGCTGTTCACTGGCGCGCACGCTGGCCCGGTTAACAAAAAACCAGGCAATAAAGGCCACAATCACAATGATGGCCAGCACGCCATAGTTAAACAGCGGACCGGTACTGGCGGCTAATTCGTTCATAACTGCATCAATCCTCAAACATCATTCAGGTACATCGCCGCTGATTCTACTCGTTGCGTGCGGAAAAGATATGGTTGCGGAGATAAAGCAGATTATCCCGCCTGCGTGCCGCTTTCAGTTATCTCTGATCGATCCGGCGAGAAAAGCGAGGCATGCTGCTACTATAGAGTTCGCAGCAATGCGGGAACAGCTGCGTTATGTAACACAAGGAGATAAAAATGAAACTACTGATTCGTGCGGTGATGGTGCTGGCAGTCTTGTGGCTGGCGATGCTGTTTACCGGCTACGGCGTGTTAACCGGCAGCAATAAAAACGCAGCCGGGCTGGGCTTACAGTGCAGCTACCTGACCGCGCGCGGCATGATTACCGCACAGTATCTGCACACCGACAGCGGCATTGTTGGCGTTACCGATTGTCCACTGCTGAAGAAAAGCGGCGAAGTGGTCGACAACTAAGTTAAGCCGCCTGCCGGGCTGCACGTCAGCCCGGCAGGATTCAGAACGGATAGTCGTAATAGCCCATTTGCTCCGACACCTTACGCGCGGCACGATGCAGCATCGCCACATACTCTTTTTTTGCCGGTTCGGAGAAGCGCACCGTCGGAAAAGAGAGACTCATGCCGGCAATCACCACGCCGAAGCGATCAAACACCGGTACCGCCAGACAGCGAATCCCCGCTTCCTGCTCTTCATTATCCTCACCAAAGCCCTGTTGCCTGACCTGATCCAGCACCGGCAGTAGCGCCTGCGCGTTGACGATAGTGTTAGCGGTGCTGCGACGGAATTCCACTTCACGCAGAATGTCGTTCACCTCCGCGCGCTCACGCCACGCCAGCAGCACTTTGCCGATGGCGGTACTGTGCAGCGGATTACGCCGGCCGATGCGCGAATACATGCGCAGGTTATACAGCGAGTCAATCTTGTGGATATAGACGATGCTGTCTTCTTCCAGCGCACCGAGATGAATGGTCTCTTTGGTCTGGCGCGACAGTTCGCGCATCTCCACATCGGCGCTGCGAATTAAATCCACGTTCTGCAGCGCGTGCGCGCCAAGTTCAAACAGCTTGAGCGTCAGCGAATATTTTTCGCTCTCGCCCTCCTGCGCCACGTAGCCAAGCGATTTCATGGTCTGCAGAAAGCGGTAGACCGTGCTTTTCGACATCATAACCCGCTGCGAAAGCTCGGTGATGCCGTGATCGCGCTCTTCACCCAGCGCCTGCAGAATGCCAAACACTTTCATCACCGATGAAACGGCATCCGGCTGTTTATCGTTATCGCGGCTCGCCATGCGGGACTTCCTTAACGCTTTTGCAAAAAACGCCAGTATAGAGGTTACAGCCGGACGGCGGCAACGACACATCCACTTGTAATTTTTGTCCATTAATGCGGTGATTTCAGGCAGAAAATTGATTAGCATGATGATATTCACTTACTTCACTTCTCCCTGTTTATGTCTCCTACCGTGTCTCAGGATGGATTACCCGTTCCACAGCGTTACGGCGCGATAATTACCATTGCGCTTGGCATCATGATGGCGGTGCTGGACGGCGCGATTGCCAACGTGGCGCTGCCGACCATTGCGCGTGAGCTGAACGCCAGCCCGGCGGAATCGATCTGGATCGTCAACGCCTATCAAATCGCTATCGTGATTTCGCTGCTGTCGCTGTCGTTTCTTGGCGATATGTTCGGCTACCGGCGCGTCTATCAGGTCGGGCTGGTGCTGTTTGTGTTCACCTCGCTGTTCTGCGCCCTCTCCTCGTCGCTGAATATGCTCACCGTGGCGCGCGTGCTGCAGGGCTTCGGCGGTGCGGCGCTGATGAGCGTCAACACGGCGCTAATCCGTATTATTTACCCGCAGCGCTTCCTGGGACGCGGCATGGCCATCAACTCGCTGATCGTGGCCGTCTCCAGTGCCGCCGGTCCCACGGTGGCGGCCGCGATTCTCTCCATCGCCAGCTGGAAATGGTTGTTCCTGATCAACGTGCCGCTCGGTGTGGTGGCGCTGTGGCTAGCGCTGCGCTTCCTGCCGGATAACACGCAGAAAGCGAAGCAGCAGAAATTTGATGTGCCGAGCGCCATCATGAATGCGCTGTTTTTTGGCCTGCTGATTTCAGCGCTGACCGGCTTCGCGCAGGGAGAAAATGGCTGGCTGATTGCGGGTATGCTGCTGGCGCTGCTGCTGATCGGCGTGGTGTTTGTGCGGCGTCAGCTGGCGATGCCGGTGCCGCTGCTGCCAGTAGATTTGCTGCGCATTCCGGTGTTTTCGTTGTCGATCGGCACTTCGATCTGTTCGTTCTGTGCACAAATGCTGGCGATGGTGTCGCTGCCGTTTTTCCTGCAAAACGTACTGGGCCGGGATGAGGTCGCGACCGGCCTGCTGCTGACGCCGTGGCCGCTGGCTACCATGGTGATGGCACCGATTGCCGGCCGTCTGATCGAGAAGTTTCATGCCGGGCTGCTGGGTGGGCTGGGGCTGGCGCTGTTTGCCGCCGGGCTGTTCCTGCTGGCGCTGCTGCCTGCACAACCCACAGATGCCGATATTATCTGGCGCATGATGCTGTGCGGTGCCGGCTTCGGGCTGTTCCAGTCACCCAATAATCACACAATCATCTCGTCGGCTCCGCGCCAGCGTAGCGGCGGTGCCAGCGGCATGCTCGGCACCGCGCGACTGGTCGGGCAAAGCACCGGCGCCGCGCTGGTGGCGCTGATGTTTAACCTGTTCAACGACAGCGGCACGCATGCCTCGCTGCTGCTGGCCGGAACCTTTGCCAGCGTGGCGGCGATCGTCAGTATGCTGCGCATGACGCAAAGCCGTCAGCCGGCAGAGTCATAAAAAAAGGGCGCCCGCAGGCGCCCTGTTCATTTCTATATGGCTTACTTAAGATAAGCACCGCTGCGCAGCGCTTCGATACGCTTGTCGAGCGGCGGGTGCGACATAAACAGCTCGCTCAGCGACTTACCTTTACCGTTAATACAGAACGCCATCATGCTGCTGGGTTCCTGCGGTTCGTAGCTGGTTTTCAGGCGCTGCAGCGCGGCAATCATCTTTTCACGACCCACCAGCTTCGCTGAGCCGGCATCGGCGTGGAATTCGCGATGGCGCGAGAACCACATGGTGATGATGCTGGCGAGAATACCAAACACCAGTTCCAGCACCGTCGCCACGGCAAAATAGACCAGCGGATTGCCGTTGCTGCTCTCTTCGCCGTCGCGGTTGCCGGACAGGAAGCCAGACGCCACCTGCGCAATGATACGCGAAATGAAGATCACGAAGGTGTTCACGATACCCTGAATCAGTGTCATGGTGACCATGTCACCGTTCGCGATGTGGGCGATCTCGTGCGCCAGCACCGCCTCCGCTTCGTCGCGGCTCATGTTCTGCAGCAAACCGGTGGACACCGCTACCAGCGAGGCGTCACGGCGTGCGCCGGTGGCAAAGGCGTTGATATCGGGCGCGTGGTAAATCGCCACCTGCGGCATCGCAATGCCGACCTGCTGAGCCTGGCGGCCGACGGTTTCCATCAGCCAGCGTTCCGTCTCGTTACGGGGTTGTTCAATCACTTCACCGCCGACCGAGCGTAACGCCATCCATTTGGACATCAGCAGTGAAACAAACGCACCGCCAAAGCCAAACAGACCTGCCATAATCATCAGACCCTGAACACTGCTTGACTGGATTCCTGTCAGACTCAGAATCAGTCCGAATACCAACATCACCGCCAGGTTGGTGACCAGGAAAAGCGCAATACGCATCATAAACGTTAATCTTCCTCAGTTGTGCTCGCGCTCATGCGCGGATATACATCCTATGTCCATTGTGGCGCTTTTCAAGCGACCTTAATCTTTAAGTGCCTAAAAAGACATAACTTTACATTTGGTAATGGTAGCAGGTGCAGCCTGCCGGGCGGCGATTTCAAGGCAAAAAAAAGCACCGCCGCAGCGGTGCTGTAATTTCAGGCCGAAAGGTTACTTCGCTGCCGCCGGCGCTGGCTGATCTTTTTCCAGCTGGGCCAAATCGTTAGCGATTTTCACCGTTTCATCCAGATACGGATCCGGCTCTTTGTAGTCTTTCGGCAGATCGTCCAGGCTCTTCAGCGGCGCTTTGCCTTCCGCCTGGTAGCGCGCATTGATACGTTCCAGACGTAGCGCATCTTCTTCGTGGTTCTCTTTCTCGCGCTGAGCCAGATTCAGTGACACGATGTTACGCTTGTCCTTCATCGCGTTGAAACGCGCGATGTCTTTCATGATGTACTGGAACTCGCGATCTTTGGCGATGCGATCGGCGTGCTCTTTGGTCAGCTGCGGCACCAGCGGCGTGATATCGCCGGTTTTGGTATAGGTCGCCGCGTTGATGCTGTCCCACGGCAGCGCGTTATCCTCAAACTTCTCGCCGGTCTCTGCCGCTTCCACACCGGTCGGCATCAGCAGGTCTGGAGTGACGCCTTTCCGCTGAGTACTGCCACCGTTGATGCGGTAGAACTTCTGAATGGTGTACTGGACTGAGCCCAGCGCCGGCCATTCCGGACGCAGCATCTGATCGTAGATGCGGTTGAGTGAGCGATACTGCTGCACCGTGCCCTTACCAAAGGTCGGTTCGCCGACAATCAGCGCGCGGCCGTAATCCTGCATCGCCGCGGCAAAGATTTCCGACGCCGAGGCGCTGAAGCGATCGACCAGCACCACCAGCGGACCTTTGTAGTAAACGATGCCGTCGTTGTCGCTGTCCTCTCGCACACGACCATTATTGTCACGCACCTGCACCACCGGACCACTCGGAATAAACAGGCCGGAGAGCGATACCGCTTCGGTCAGCGCGCCGCCGCCATTGGTACGCAGATCGATGACGATGCTGTCGACGTTCTGCTTCTGCAGTTTCTGCAGCTGCACTTTCACATCATCGGTCAGGCCAACGTAGAAGCCCGGGATATCCAGCACGCCGACTTTCTCTTTGCCGACGTTGTGCACGGTGCCCTTCACCGCGCGATCTTCCAGACGGATTTTCTCACGCGTCAGCGTCACGGTACGGGTTTTGGTGCCCTTGCCGGCTGGCAGGATCTCGAGGCGCACTTTGCTGCCCTTCGGCCCTTTGATTTTGGACACCACATCATCCAGACGCCAGCCAATCACATCTTCCATTGGCTTGCCCGGCTGGCCGACGCCCACAATGCGGTCGCCCACGCTGATGGATTTGCTCTTGGCCGCCGGACCACCGGCCACCATCGAGTTGATCACCGTGTAATCGTCATCCATCTGCAGCACGGCACCGATACCTTCCAGCGACAGGCTCATTTCGGTGTTGAACTGCTCGGTGTTGCGCGGTGACAGATAGTTCGTGTGCGGGTCGATTTCATGCGCGAACGCGGTCATCGCCAGCTGGAACACATCTTCGCTGTTGCTTTGTGCCAGACGACGGATGGCAAAGTTGTAGCGCTTGGTCAGCGTCTCGCGAATCTCTTTGTCATCTTTCCCGGCCAGCTTCAGGCTCAGCTCGTCATACTTCACCTTGGCATCCCACAGCGCGTTTAGCTCATCTGTGCTTTTCGGCCACGGTGCTTTGGCACGATCGATATCGATGGTGTCATTGCCGGTGAAGTTCATCGGGCGGTTCAGCACGCTGAGCGCATACTGATAGCGCTCGAAGCGGCGCTTCTGCGCCAGATTATAGAGATCGTAAAACACATCCAGCTTGCCGCTGCGCAGCTCATCACCGAGCGTGGTTTTCTTGTCGGCGAATTGTGCCACGTCCGACGCCAGCAGCACGTTATGGCTGTAATCGAGCAGATTCAGGTAGCGGTCAAAAATTTTCGCCGAAAAATCCTGATTCAGATCGAACTGACGATAGTGAGAGCGGGTGAAACGCGAAGTGACGCGTTCACTGACGGTAGGATGCTGTGCTTCTTCGTGTAACTGGGGAATCTGGTCGGCGCGGGTAATGTTGTCCGCGCCAAAGGTGGGGCCTGCCAGCAGCAGGCCCGCGATCATACCGATCTTAAAAATGCTGTTCATGCCAGGGTCGGGCCTCCGTTTCAGAACTGCAAGTGTTCTGCGCGCACAATCATTGCCAGGCCGGAAGCGAGCTGGACCCGGACGCCATCTTTGGTAATTTCCAGGATGGTAGCGTCCATTGCACTTTTGCCTGCTTTGACTTTGATGTTTTGACCCGCTTGCAACGTTGAAGTGTCAGTGACGGGTTTTGCCCGCGGTGGACGCGGAGCAGCCTGACGCTCACCGGCCGCAGCACGCGGCGCCTGTGGACGTGGCTTACGCGGTGCGTCACCCTCCGCCGCTTTACGGGCAGCAGGCTTGCGCGGACGACGCTCAGCGGTCTCTTCACCGGCTTCACGTTTTTTCGCTTTTTGCTGCTCGCGCTGCGCCTGCACGCGCGCTTTGGCTTCTTCCAGCTGCTTGCGCGCATGTTCTACGTGCTGCTCATCCAGCACGCCACAGGCGTTGCCGTCGAGATCGACACGGGTGGCACCGGCTTTAATGCCGTAAAGATAACGCCAGCTTGAGGTATAAAGGCGTAAGGCCGAACGCAGTTGCGTCTTGCTCAGGCTGTTTTCGCCCTGAACGCGCTCCACCAGATCCTGAAAGATACCGATTTTGAGCGGACGCGCTTCACCTTCGGCGCTAAAGCAGTGCGGAAAACGCTGCGCCAGAAAGGCGATGACTTCTTTACTGCTGTTCAACTTAGGTTGATTTTCCATGAAATTTCCTGATTACAACGGGTTTGCCGACCAGAGCAGGCATGAACAGGCGACATTATAATGACAACATCGCCAAATGCTATGTGATCCAGTCGATTAGCTGCGCGTCAGCTGAAGAAATTTTTCAATGTCGCTGTTCGCCAGCACTGCACAAAGCCCGTCGGTAAGGGCTACCAGCCCCGCTTCATCCTCGCTATCGAAGCGAGAATAAACCGTACTGTCGATGTCGAGAACACCGACCATCGTGCCATTCACTTTCAGAGGAATCACGATTTCCGCGTTGCTGGCGGCGTCGCAGGCAATGTGCCCCGGGAAAGCGTGCACGTCTTCAACCCGCTGCACGCGATCCTCCGCAACCGCGGTGCCACATACGCCTTTACCCACCGGAATGCGTACGCAGGCGATTTTGCCCTGGAACGGACCCAGCACCAGCGTCTCCGGCTCGGTCAGCAGATAGAAGCCTGCCCAGTTAACCCCTTCCAGGCGTTCAAACAGCAGCGCACTGCAGTTGCCCAGCGCCGCCAGGAAAGAAGTTTCGCCCGCTAACAGTGCGCGGACATCGCGATTTAAATCCTCGTAAAAGGCTTTTTTGTTCATTGTTTAACCATAACTCATCACTGGCGTGACCTTGTTGTCACTCAGTTGTTAAAATAAGCACTAATAATCCAACCCCACAAGGTGAATCATTGTGTTAGTTACTATACCCTTAGCACGCTATGCTTGAGACTATTCTCGTACCATAGATTGATGCAGACAGACGAGCTCTGCTCCGCATGCCGGTAACTGTAACGAACAATGGGCCCCTTGCGTCATTTATGAAAATTCACGCCATCAGCCAGACGTTGCCCCACGCACGTTATCAGCGTTGCCCGCAATGCGATACCCTTTTTTCCTTACCGGATGTGAAATCGCATCAGTCGGCTTATTGCCCGCGCTGTCATGCCCGTATTCAGAACGGTCGCGACTGGTCAATGACGCGGCTCACCGCCATGGCCGTCACGATGATCGTACTGATGCCGTTCGCCTTCAGCCTGCCGCTGGTGGATATCCGCCTGCTTGGCATGCGCATCAACGCCAGCCTGCTGGAGGGCGTGCTGCAGATGGCGCAACAGGGCAACGTGCTGACAGCCGCCATGGTGGCGTTTTGCACGATTGGCGCGCCAGTGACGCTGGTGGCCGGCATCTGCTATTTGTGGATTGGCCACGCGCTCGGCATGAACCTGCGCCCGGTCCTGCTGATGCTGGAGAAGCTCAAAGAGTGGGTCATGCTGGATATCTATCTGGTCGGCGTGGCGGTGGCGTCGATTAAGGTGCAGGATTATGCCGCGCTGGAGGTCGGCTACGGGCTGGTCGCCTATATCGCGCTAACCATTATGAGCCTGCTGACGCTGATTCATCTCAACGTGGAGGAGCTGTGGGAACATTATTACCCGCAGTCGGTGCCGCACGAACCGCCCGAGCGGTGGCAGGTTTGCCTGAACTGCCACCATACCGGTATGCCCGATGAACGCGGACGCTGCACGCGCTGCCATACGCCGCTCGATTTTCGCCGCCGCCACAGCCTGCAAAAATCCTGGGCGGCGCTGATCGCCTCGATTGTGCTGCTGATCCCGGCTAACCTGCTGCCGATTTCGGTGGTGTACGTCAACGGTGCGCGGCGCGAAGACACCATTTTCTCCGGTATTCTTGGCCTCGCCTCCGGTAACGTGCCGGTGGCCGCGGTGGTGTTTATCGCCAGTATTCTGGTGCCGTTTACCAAGGTGTTGGTGATGCTGACGCTGTTGCTCAGCATCCATTTTAAGTGTGAACAGGGTTTGAAAACCCGCATCCGTCTGCTGCGCGCCGTCACCTGGGTGGGCCGCTGGTCGATGCTGGATCTGTTCGTCATTGCTTTAACCATGTCGCTGGTCAATCGTGACCAGCTGCTGGCTTTTACCATGGGACCTGCCGCCTTCTACTTTGGCGCGGCAGTCATCCTGACCATTATGGCCGTTGAGTGGCTCGATAGCCGCCTGATCTGGGATGCACATGCAACAGGAAACGCCGACTACACCGACTAGCGCTAATCTGCGTAATAAACGCAAGATTTCGCCGTTCTGGCTTTTGCCCATTATCGCCCTGCTGATTGCCGGCTGGCTGTTATGGACCAATTATCAGGAGCGCGGCACCACCATCACCATCAACTTCCAGACCGCGGACGGCATCGTGCCGGGCCGCACGCCGATTCGCTATCAGGGCGTGGAAGTGGGCACCGTGCAGGGCATTGTGCTGAGCGATGACTATCGCAGCATTCAGATCAAAGCCAGCATCAAGAGCGACATGCGCGATGCGCTACGGGAGAACACCCAGTTCTGGCTGGTGACGCCAAAAGCCTCGCTGGCGGGCGTCTCCGGGCTGGATGCGCTGGTGGGCGGTAACTACATCGGCATGATGCCCGGCGACGGCAAAGAGCGCGATCACTTCACCGCGCTGGACACCCAGCCAAAATACCGGGTAAACACCGGCGAACTGCTGATTCACCTGCACGCGCCCGATCTCGGCTCGCTCAACACCGGTTCGCTGGTCTATTACCGTAAAATTCCGGTCGGCCGCGTCTATGACTACAGCATCAACGGTAATACCGATGGCGTGACCATCGATGTGCTGATTGAGCGGCGCTTTACCAACCTGGTGAAAAAACAGAGCCGCTTCTGGAATGTCTCGGGCGTTGACGCCGATGTCAGCCTGAGCGGCGCCAAAGTGAAGCTGGAGAGCCTGGCCGCGCTGGTGAATGGCGCGATTGCCTTTGACTCGCCGGACAGCGGCGAACAGGCCAACAGCGATCAAAACTATCAGCTCTATTCGGATCTGGCGCACAGCCAGCGCGGCGTGCTGATTTCGCTCGATCTGCCCAACGGCGACAACCTGAAAGCCGACAGCACGCCGCTGATGTATCAGGGGCTGGAAGTGGGCACCCTGACCAAACTGACGCTGCTGCCGGGCGGCAAAGTGTCCGGCGAGCTGACGATCGATCCCTCCGTTACCGGCCTGATGCGCAGCGGCACGCGGATTGAGATGCGCGCACCGAAACTCAGCCTGACCGACACCAGCCTGAGCAGCCTGCTGACCGGCAATACGCTGGAACTGGTCCCGGGCGAAGGTGAGCCGCAGGATCACTTCAGCGTGCTGCCGGCCAGCGAAACGCTGTTGCAGAAGCCGGATGTGCTCACCGTTCAGCTCAGCGCGCCGGAAACCTACGGTATCGACGCCGGACAGCCGGTGATGCTGTATGGCGTGAAGATCGGTCAGGTTATTTCGCGCCGGCTGGATGAAAACGGCATCAGCTTTGTGGCGGCCATCAATCCGGAGCATCGCCAGCTGGTACACGCCGACAGTAAGTTCATCGTTAACAGCCGTCTCGACGTTAAATTTGGCCTCGACGGCATGCAGGTGCTGGGCGCCAGCGCACGCGAATGGGTCGACGGCGGTGTCCGGCTGGTGCCGGGTGCGAAAGGTCAGCCGTCCAGCCGCTATCCGCTGTACGCCGACTCAGAGCGCGCGGCAGAAGGCATTACCGGCGATCAGCCGCCGACCACGCTCAAACTGACCGCCAACAGCCTGCCGGATGTGCAGGCCGGCTCGGTGGTGCTGTACCGCAAGTTCCAGGTCGGTGAAGTGGTGGATGTGGTGCCGCGCGCCGATGCGTTTGAGATTTCGGTCCATATCCAGCCGCAGTATCGCAAGCTGCTGACCAGCGAAAGCGTGTTCTGGGCTGAAGGCGGTGCCAAAGTCCAGCTCAACGGCAGCGGTCTGACCGTGCAGGCTTCGCCGCTGAACCGCGCGCTAAAAGGCGCAATCAGCTTTGATAACCTGACGGGCGCGCAGGCAGCGAAAGGCGTTAAGCGCGTGCTCTATCCGTCAGAAACCGCCGCACGTGCGGTCGGCAGCCAGATTACCCTGCACACCTTTGATGCCAGCAAACTGTCGGCCGGCATGCCAATCCGCTACCTCGGCATCAACGTCGGTCAGGTGGAGTCGCTGGCGCTGAGCCAGGATAACAACCAGGTGGTGGCGAAAGCGGTGCTCTATCCGGAGTATGTGCAGGACTTCGCGCGCATCGGCAGCCGCTTCTCTGTTGTCTCGCCCGAGATTTCGCCCGCCGGCGTTAATCACCTGGAAACGCTGCTGCAGCCGTATGTGAACGTGGACCCGGGCAAAGGCGCGCTGGCGCGCAGCTTTGAACTGCAGGAGAGCACCATTACCGATTCGCGTTACCTTAACGGGCTGAACATCTATGTGGATACCACCGAAGCCGGTTCGCTGTCGATTGGCACGCCGGTGCTGTTCCGCGGTGTAGAAGTCGGCACGGTAACCGGCACTTCGCTGGGTAACATGGCCGACCGCGTGCAAATCGCGCTGCGCATCAGCAAGAAGTATCAGCATCTGGTGCGTAACAACTCGGTGTTCTGGCTGGCCTCCGGTTATAACCTCGACTTTGGTCTGATTGGCGGCGTGGTGAAAACCGGCACCTTCCAGCAGTTCATTCGCGGCGGCATCCAGTTTGCCACACCACCAACGGTGCCGCTGGCGCCGCAGGCCGGTGCCGACAAGCACTTCCTGCTGCAGGATGAAGCGCCAAAAGAGTGGCGCAACTGGGGCACGGCGATTCCGTCGCCAAACTAAGACAACGGGCAGCCTGCGGGCTGCCCGACTTATTTGCGTCAGGGATATTGCGCACGGCTGTACCTGAGCCGGGCTCGGCGTTACACTTCGCCCTCACTTTGTTAGTCCGGTAGATATCCGTGTCCGATCGTTTTCCTGAAGATTTTCTCGCGCTGATGCGCGCCAGCCTGGCCGACGAGGCCGAACTCGAACGCTTTCTCGCCATCAGTCAGCAGCCGCTGCGCCGCAGTCTGCGCGTCAATACGCTGAAAATCTGCGTGGAGGATTTTCTCACGCGCGTGGCGGGCTACGGCTGGCAGCTGACGCCGATTCCGTGGTGTCGGGAAGGCTTCTGGATTGCGCGTGATGACGAATCGCTGCCGCTCGGCAGCGTCGCGGAACACCTCAGCGGTCTGTTCTATATTCAGGAAGCCAGCTCAATGCTGCCGGTCACCGCGCTGTTTGACGCCGCGCCGGATGCCCGCCAGGTGATGGACGTGGCCGCTGCGCCGGGCTCTAAAACCACGCAAATGGCCGCGCTGATGCGCAATCAGGGCGCGATCCTCGCCAATGAATACTCCGCCAGCCGGATGAAAGTGCTGCATGCCAATATCAGCCGCTGCGGCGTCAGCAATGTGGCGCTGACCCATTTTGACGGGCGCGTCTTTGGTGCCGCGCTGCCGGAACAGTTCGATGCCGTACTGCTGGATGCGCCCTGCTCCGGCGAAGGCGTGGTGCGCAAAGATGCTGACGCGCTGCGCAACTGGACGCTGGCCAGCACCGAGGCCATCGCCGCCACCCAGCGCGATTTACTCGACAGCGCTTTTCACGCGCTGCAACCGGGCGGCACGCTGATTTACTCGACCTGTACGCTTAATACTATCGAAAACCAGCAGGTGATTGCCTGGCTGCAGCAGCGCTATCCGCAGGCGCTGGAAATTGTGCCGCTCAACGATCTGTTCGCTGGTGCCGAACGCGCGCTGACGCCGGAAGGGTTCCTGCACGTGTTTCCGCATATCTTCGACAGCGAAGGCTTTTTCGTCGCGCGGCTGCGCAAAACTGCCAGCGTGCCGCCATTGCCGGCGCCGACCTACAAACTCGGCAAGCTGCCCTTCTCGCCCGCCAGCCGCAAGCTGGTGGCGGAGGTGGCGCAGGCCGCGCACAAGGTGGGACTGCACTGGGATGAGAGCCTGACACTGTGGCAGCGCGACAAAGAGCTGTGGCTGTTCCCGGCGGCGCTGGAGAGCTGGCTCAGCAAAGTGCGTTTCTCGCGTATCGGTCTCAAACTGGCGGAAACCTTCCCGAAAGGCTTTCGCTGGCAGCATGAAGCGGTGGTGGCGCTGGCGCAACCGGACAGCGCGCTGGCGTTCGAACTGGACGAAGCGCAGGCGGAAAGCTGGTATCGCGGTCAGGATATTCATCCCGACACGCCGCCCGCGCGCGATGAAGTGATCGTCACCCACCAGCAGCAGCCGCTGGGCCTGGCGAAACGCGTCGGAAGCCGCATCAAAAACAGCTATCCGCGTGAACTGGTGCGCGACGGTCGGCTGTTCCGCTAACACGCATTACTGCAACTGCACCAGCGTCAGGCGGTTGCCAAATACCGCGCCGGTATCAATGTAATGCTGATTCGCGGCGTTAAGCGGCTGCTCCAGCGGCGTATGGCCAAAGTAGAACGCACTGGCACCGGCGATCGGCTGCGAGCGGCCGCGCTGATGGCGAGCGAGCCGGTCGCGGCTCCAGACGACCTGATGCCAGTCGACATCCTGTCCCAGTGCGTAGGCACTGGCAGGATAGTCGGCATGAGCAATGACAATGACGCGCTCCTCGAATTGCAGATGTAAAATCAGCGGCAGTTCGGCACAGCGCTTCAGCGCATGACGCGCGGCAATCAGCCGCGCACCGCTCAGCTGCCAGAACCAGTCCCCGCCGTTCATCATCCACAGCATCGGATCGTCGCCCTGCAGCGCATCGAGCGCCATCTGCTCGTGATTACCGCGCACGCAGCGGAACCACGGCTCTTCCAGCAGTTGCAGACAGCCAAGGCTGTCCGGCCCGCGGTCGATTAAATCCCCGACCGATAGCAGCAGATCCTGTTGCCGATCAAAGCCCTGCCGCAGCAGCTGCGCATCAAGCTGCGCGCGGCAGCCGTGCAAATCACCGACCACCCAAATATTGCGCCAGTTATTTGCACGCAGCGTCTGATAAAACATGTAATCTGCCCCGGTTGACTGGAAGTTTAGTAAACCCGGCATAAAGTATAGTCCGGTGAGGGGTAGCCGCGGAGGCATCAGCGTGAGCAGTCGGAAACAGTTTGTTGGCATCCTCGTGATGATTTTTATTGGCAGCCTGCTGCTGCTGGAGTCGCTCGCGCGCCTGGTGCATCTGCTTTTTGTTGGCTGAGCGGTGTTTCATGCCGCGCTAAACGCTTACACTCCTTTGCGTCTTACTGAAAGGAGTCTCCATGAGTCAGAATATCTACGATAACCCCGAATTTTTTGCTGGCTACGCCACCCTGCCGCGTTCGGTCAACGGACTGGACGGCGCGCCCGAGTGGCCCGCGCTGCGGGCCATGCTGCCTGAGCTGCGTGACCAGCGCGTGCTGGATTTGGGCTGCGGCTACGGCTGGTTTTGTCGTTACGCGCAGCAGCAAGGCGCGCGTGAAGTTGTGGGGCTGGATGTGTCAGAAAAAATGCTGGCGCAGGCCGCTGCCATGACCGATCGGCCCGGCATCACTTATCAGCGCGCTGATCTCGAAACCCTGCAGCTCAGCAGCACTTTTGACGTGGTGTACAGTTCGCTGGCGCTGCACTATCTAAGCCATATCGACGCCCTGTTTGCCACGATCTTTCATGCGTTACGTCCCGGCGGCGCGCTGGTGTTTTCATGCGAGCACCCGATTTATACCGCTCCGCGTCAGCAGGAGTGGATCATTGATGATGCCGGGCAGCGCAGCTGGCCAGTCAATCAGTATCAGCAGGAAGGGGAACGAGTCAGCAACTGGTTTGCTGCCGGCGTGAAGAAGCAGCACCGCAAACTGGCAACGTGGATCAATGCGCTGATTGCCGCCGGTCTGGTGATTGAACGGCTGGATGAGTGGGGTCCGGATGTACAGCAGGTAGCGGAGAATCCGGCGCTGGAAGAGGAGCGCGAGCGTCCGATGCTGTTTTTGCTGGCGGCGCGCAGGCCGCTGTAAGGTTTTCAGCAGTGGCTGCATCCTGCAGCCCTGTGAAAATTCCCCCCGGCGCTTATCTCCGGCACTCAATCAAGGTGTTAGCTCTGTAAGGGACGGCACCTACTGTAACGCTTAAGATTATTCCGAACAAGTTAAATGATATTAACTATCATTCTCAACTATTGATCTGGCGCGCTGTTAATGCCCGTTGCGTTTGTGTCGCTTCTGTCTGCTAAATCTCACAGGAGCCCGCATGATCACTGACTACACCTTTAACTATCTGGATGGCCTGGATGTGCACTATCGTTATAAACCGGCCAGTCTGGATAATCAGCATCTGTTGATTGTCATGTCCGGGTTTAACCTGCCCGATCCTACCGTGTATGATTTTACTTTGCTGGAGCACACCCGTGCAGCCGTGTTATGGATCAAAGACGATTTCAACGGTTTGCCAGCGTATTACCTGTGTAACAATCTTCAGTTCAACATCGAGCACGGCGTCAGCCAGCTCATCCGGGCGGTGATTGAGCTAACCCAACCTTCTGACGTGACCATTCTCGGCGCGTCGAAAGGCGGCAGTGCCGCGCTCTACTTCGGTATCCGCCACAACATCAGAAACATTATTACTGCAGTACCGCAGTTTTTTCTCGGTGACTATGCAAGCCAGATTTGGCCCAGCGTGGGTAAAGCGATGATGGGAGAGATAAGCCCGGCTGCGGTCGCGTTGCTAAATAAATACCTGCCCAATGCCGTGCGTCGCGATCGCCAGACGCAGAAAAATATTTATCTGTTTACAGCACTGGCCGATCATCAGCGCGAGCAGGAAGTGTTACCGCACCTCGGGCTGCTGGAAAAATACAGTAATTTCAATCTGATTGAATCGTCATCACCCTGTATCACGCAACATAATGAGGTGACCCGCTATAACCTCAACCTGATTCTGGCGCTGATATATCAGCTGGAGCAGAATATCACCCCGCGCTGGGGCCATATTCGCAACGGCAGCAGTTGGTAACGGCGCAGCTAAAAATCATAGGTTGGCTATGACGAATCCCGGCTAACGCGTGATTAAAAAGATCGCCAGCATAAAACCGATAAACAAACCGGCAAAGGTCAGCAAACCGGTGCGCGGCGTTTTGGCCTGACCGACAATCGCGCCGATAAAAATGCTCAGAATGGTGAGCGTGCCAATCATTACCCAGAGAAGATAGTGTGTATTTGCTGCCATGCGAAATCCTGTTAAGCGGCCATCAATCAATGCGCCCTGTTATACCATTTTTCGCTGTGGCTGGCTGCTGCAAATATCCGCTGCGTTGCGCTCAGCATGCCAATGCATCGTATGTGACAACGTCACTTGCGTATTATCTCACGCAATGTTATTGCGCTTAATAAATGCGCTAATTGAGCAAATAAAGTCCGGCAACAAGGGTACCGACGGAAATAATATGGAATAGCTCAGTCATGGTAGCGACCTCAATTTAATGCCTGTACGACTCAGTCAAGAACAGCATCTGGCGTTCGTCAAATCATCACCGCCTGCAATAAGCGCAGCCGATGGCATAAATACCAATCGATGCTTAACTGAATACGTACCCATAAGACAGGAGGAAAGCCATGAGCCAGTCTGCATTAGCCACCTACCTTGCGTTAAGCGACGACGACCTCAATGAGATGGGCATCCGTCCGGACACGCTGTTCGAAGCGCAGCCCGACGATAACGGCGCCGCCGGTTACTATTTCAACGTACCGGACACCACGCCGCAGCGCGTGCTAGGGCAGAAACGCTGGTCGCTGGGCGATCGCATCGACATTCCGGCCAGCGTGCTAAATAACGATTCAGCGTAACGGCTCCCGCGATGCGCGATCCTGTGCCAGGCTTAAGTCATTGTGGAATGTTGCAATCAAGAGGGAATGATTATGATGAAAAAAACGGTACTGGCGTCACTGCTCATGGTGTTTAGTCTGGGCGCTATCGCTGAACAGGGCGGCTTTGAGGGCGGTAAAACCCCGCCGCCGCAGAAACAACAGGACGCCGGTTATAAAGGTTCTGAAGATACCGGCCAGACACATATCGAACAGATTCGGGATTTTCGTCAGGGCGGCTATGTCACGCTGGAAGGTTATATCGTTAAAAAGTTAAGCGGTGATAATTATCAGTTTCGCGACAGCACCGGCACCGTGACCATTAAGGCTGCAGCCGATACCTTCAAAGGCAAAACCTATAACGCCGAGGATCAGGTACGGGTAAGCGGCAAAGTGTATGGCCGGGGCGAGAATACCCGTGTGGATGTTGCACGTATCGAAGAACCTTAATGCATTATCGTCCGGTCCGCCGTCGCGTGTGCGGCGGACATTATCATCCCCTTCGCAGGAAATCATTGCATGAAGAGCCTGTTTGCCAGTCTGTTAATCCTCTCCACCCTGACCGCGCTGGCTGGCTGTCAGCAACCTGAACGGCCAATTGGTACGGACGGACGCCCTAATGTCCCTGCAGAACAACCGGTGCCCGGCGGCCCAATGAGTAAGGGGCCGGTAGGTCAGCCGCAGGCCTGACCGCAGAAGAAATCAGCAATATCTCTTTATAAGAAACCGGCATCAGAGGAAAAAAACCTCCCGCAGGAGGTTTATCACCTAGATCGGTTTCTGCCCATCGTATTCGCCGGTGTCATCATCGTCATCAAGCGGCTCTTCACCGGGCACCTGCGCATCATCAGGCAACGGAGTGACATCATCGGGTCGTTCTGACATAAGCACCTCCATACCCCACATTGGGTAATAACTATTTTAGTTCCCTTATCCTTCAGCCCGGCGGTTTTATCACGCATCTGTGAATTAAGCGTAAGAAGTAAATTAGTTATGGGTTAACGCTTTGCTTATCGCCTGCCCTCGGCTAACGCGATAAACAAAAAAGGCCACCCGAAGGTGACCAATAATAGGGTACTCGCTGCGTTAGTCATCAGGTGTGGTTATTAATTTATTTCGCCACATGAATAACACAACTGAATTAATTCGCTTCTTTCATCACATACAACGACGAGGCAATGGCAATCATAATCGACTTACAAAAAATACATTTTGCGCCGAGTGGATTTTGCCTGTTCCTGTCAAAAACGGACTGGCGATATTGAGAGCCCTGACATTGTGGGCATCTCATAGCATTAATTACTGTAATAATCAGAGACCTGTAACGTTAACAGCTGACGGACCTTTAGGGCCGTTTTCTACAAAGAATTCAACTTTCTGACCGTCATCGAGTGAACGGAAGTCAGTTCCCTGAATGGCAGAGAAATGGACGAAAACGTCTTTGCTGCCGTCTTCCGGAGAAATGAAGCCGAAACCTTTCTCAGCGTTGAACCATTTTACTGTACCGAGCATTTTATTTGACATGTTTATACCTTGATAATGAGCCATATGGCATTAGAGGCTGAACCGCAGCGACACATCAGAACCTGAGATAAAACTCAAAGAGAAAGGCACAGGAAAGGCACTAACACAGATGAGAGATACAAAACGAACTAACTATGGGACTGTCTGCTTATCAGACCGGAGACGCATTAACGCACGTCTGGCGGATAAACACAAGGGGTAATAAAATTTAATGGCCAATTAAAGGCGTAACGAAACGGTGAACGCTCCGCGTTTAAAGTTTTAAGTGGATAGAATCAGTCACTATTTTAATCGCTGAAAGCCTCAGGCATTTAAAATAATTATTTTGCTGCGGCCACGACTGTCATTTTGTCTGATAAAGAGTAGATGTACATGGCATTTAGAGTTTTGCTGTGGTCATGATGTCTCGGAGCACCGTGGTGTGCATCTCGATCCACTGATTGGCCACCCGCAGTGTTTGATGCCAGCTCAGGCGGTCAAGTTCTTTGATGAGGTCGAAGGTGCTGATGATATAGCGACCGGCAACGTCGCGTTTCACCACTTGCTGAAAGCAATTATGAATTGCAACAATCGCTTAGCGCAGAAATAATGTAGTTTGAGGCAATAAAAAACTTACTTAAATGCAACCGTTCATGCCATGCTTTACCCGGAGCATTACAGAAGTATCGCGCTGCAGTGTCCGCGCGGCATTGACCCGTTTTATCTTTAAGTTGCAATTACCGTTACCTTATGAAATGAAGCAGAAGACGCGTAGGAGCTGTACGACTTTTACATCATGATAATAAATATACGACGAAATTATGAAGCCAAGAAAAACCCAGAATCTGCACACCAACCCGATTTATCATAAGGATGCGTATAAATGAGTATAATTTTTGTTCCCCCGCTTATCACGCTTCTACTTAGCAGGGAGAGTGAGAAAGGCAGCCCACTGACTGAGGATGAAGTAAATAGTATCAGAGACGATGCGACAGCTATCAGTCTGGATAGTGAAACTGCTTTGGCGATGGCGGAGAGCCGCGGCTATCGGGATATAGACCCTGAAAATTGCTGGGCAGAGTGGTTGGCATTCAGGAGCGATAAGTAGCGTCTAAGAGTCTGGTGTCAGTGAAATACATGCCGCTTATACGCAGCGGAGAATTAGGGAAATTTTGCGCAAAGGTTGCCAGGCTATAAGAACATGTCCAGGACCAAAAAGTATCGGGATTGACGCGGTCAGGAATACGTGATGATTTAACCTGAGCATGAATATTTCGGAAAATTTTCGGACATCTTCGCACAGGCCTGAAAAATATCCTTTAATAACATATAGATAAAAAAAGACCCAATACGATTCCTGTATCGGGTCCAGGGAAATGGCTCGTTGAGAGCCGTGCGCTAAAAGTTGGCATTTTTGCAGGCGAGGACGCCTTGCCTTTTAAAGGTAGACCAGCATCGGTGATTTTCCAGCCAGCGGGCTTCGCCGCCGGCAAAAGCTGCCAACTCTGTGATCGGGCTGGCACTAACGGCTGGCAGGCGCAGCGGCAAAAATGTGCGCTACGCCTGAAAATGCAGGGATTATTTACCGCACAGCTGCTGGGCGCGATCGACGATCGGCTGCAGGCTCATCTTTTGTCCGGGATGCGCTTTATCGGCGGCAAGGATGGTATCGATGGACTGCAATGTGCCCTGCCCGGCATTGCCGCGCGCCAGCGCTTTATCATTGAGCGGATACTGCAGCAGCGTGCTGGGGTTAATGGCAAACAGCGCGCCATCTTTCTCGCAAGTCAGCATCACCTCTTCACGGGTGAACGGCCATTTATCTTTGCCCATTTCAAAACGGCTGATGGTGATAATCTGCCCGGCGAACGCCTGGCTGCACAACGCCATCAGTAACCCAGCTGGAATCAGTTTCTTCAGCAAAATCTCGACCTCATCTCATCTTTTAACAGACTCAGGCCGGCGAAAGCGTGGCAAACACGCTCACCAGCCCGATAACAATCAACGCCAGCAGCAGCTCGAGCTGCGTCAGACGGATAAAAAGTTTCGGTGCCCGGCTTGCGGCCAGGCGAAAACGCGGCACCAGCAGATAGCGATTAAGCAGCGCAATCAGCACCATCAGTGCCACTAGCAACGCTTTACTCACCAGCAGCTCGCTCCACAGCGTGGCGGTCCAGTTGAGCGGCGTACCGGCAATTAGCAGGCTGTTGACCGTGCCGGTAACAATCGCCATCGCCACGGCCAGATGACCATAGCGTGAAAAGCGCATCATGCTGCGAATGGCATCGGTGCGCCAGGCAATGTTACGCGCCTCGCGCATTAATAGCAGCAGCGGCAGCAGACCACCGGCCCAGAAGGCGGCCGCGATCAAGTGCAGCGCATGATTCCCCTGCTGCAGCAGTCCCGCCATGCCGTCGCGCATCGCCGCATGGCCGACGCCCGCCAGTGCCACCAGCTGCAACAGCGCAGTCGCCAGTAACGCCTGCTGGCGCAAATTACCACGCAGGCGCAGCGCCAGCGTGCTGAGCAGGGCAAACAGGATAACCCAGCGCCACACCGCGCCGAAGCGCGTGCCCAGCACCGCCAGCCAGACGTCGATGCTGGCGATACTGCGCCAGTCGCCGCTCATCAGCCCGGTCTGCGCCGCCAGCATCAACAGCGCACTGAGTAAACTCAGCACGGCGCTGTATCCCATCAGCCGCCGCCAGCGCTGTGCCAGCACCGGTCGGTAGCGCGCCGGCGCCAGCAGCGCGGTATAAAATGCACTGCCGGTCAGCAGAAACAGCGCCAGAAAATGCAGCGCCCGCAGGCCGATCCATAACGCGCTAAGACTCATTACTTCACGCTGAAGCTGTAACTACCTTTCGTTTTGTGGCCGTCCACTGACAGCACGTGCCAGTTGACCTGATAGTGGCCCGACGCCAGCGGCTGGGCGATCGGCACAATTAGCTGATCGTGCTGCTGCGGATTCAGCTGGGCTTTCTCCAGCGCCACCGGTTGCTGCTGCGCGTTGATCATTTCCACGCCGCTGAATGCCGGTTCAATATCTTCGGTAAATGTCATGGTGAGTTGCTGCGGCGCGCGCTCCACCACGGCGTTATCCGCCGGCACCGGGGCTTTCAGGTGGGCATGTGCCAGAGCCAGCTGGCTGAAGCCCAGCGTCGCGCCCGCCAGCAGTAGCGCGATAACGCGCCTGGATGCAGTTTTCATCATCACGTCTTCCCTTTTAACTGCGGCACTGCGCCGCAAATGTGGCAGCAGGATACGCCGCTGCTTTTAGGCTGTCGAGACTTGCGGTGCGATCCAATTCCCTTGATCCAGCAGGGCGAAACCATTATTTTTGCCCCTGTTTATCAGGAGAAAAGCATGAGCCAAAACCTTGCCCTGCTGTCGCAGGAAGAGAAAGACAAAGTTAACGTCGATCTCGCCGCCGCTGGCGTGGCGTTTAAAGAGCGCTACAACATGCCGGTGATCGCCGAGATGGTGGAGCGCGAGCAGCCGGAAGCGCTGCGCGACTGGTTCCGTCAGCGCCTGATGGCCTATCGCCAGGCATCGCTCAGTCTCTCCCGCTTGCCCTACGAACCTAAGCAGAAATAATTTATGTTACGCGTAATCGATACGGAAACCTGTGGCCTGCAGGGCGGCGTGGTGGAAGTGGCGTCGGTGGATGTCATTGACGGACAGATCGTCAATCCGATGAGCGATCTGATCTGCCCGGATCGGCCCATCAGTCGTCAGGCGATGGCGGTGCACCGCATCACTGAAGCCATGGTGGTGGGCAAACCGACCATCGAAGAGGCGATTGGCCGCTATCACGGTAGCCCGCACTATGTGGCACATAACGCCAGCTTTGACCGGCGCATGCTGCCGACGATGCCAGGCGAATGGATCTGCACCATGACGCTGGCGCGCCAGCTGTGGCCGGGCATTAAATACGGTAATCAGGCGCTGCGCCACAGCCTCAAACTTGAAGTGTCGCCGCCGGATGATCTGCACGCGCACCGCGCACTGTACGATTGCTACGTCACCGCCGCGCTGCTGATCCGCATTATGGAAACCTCCGGCTGGAGCGCCAGTGAGATGGTGAGTCGCTGCCAGCCGGCGCCGGTCAGCGACGAAGTGTTCCCGTTTGGTAAATATCGTGGTCAGAGCATCGGCAGCATCGCGCGTAAAGATCCGGGCTATCTGCGCTGGGTACTGGAAAACGTGCGTGATTTGCGCGCGCCGCTGCGGCAGACGCTGCGCAAATACGTTAAGGACACTCAGTAATCGCTGCGCGGCGGCAGCGTGCCCTGCGCCAGGGCGATCAGGAAAGTGAACTCCTGCGCCACGCCTTCATAGGATTTATAACGTCCTGATTTGCCGCCGTGGCCGGAATCCATATCGGTGCAGAGTAACAGCAGCGCATCGTTGGTGCGCAACTCACGCAGCTTTGCCACCCACTTCGCCGGCTCCCAGTACTGTACCTGCGAATCGTGCAGCCCGGTGGTCACCAGCAGGTGCGGATACGCCTGCGCCGTCACGTTGTCATACGGGCTGTACTGGCGGATGTAGCGATAGAATTCCGCCTGCTCCGGATTGCCCCACTCATCATATTCACCGGTGGTCAGCGGAATCGACGGATCGAGCATGGTCGTGACCACATCGACAAACGGCACCTGAGCGATCACGCCGTTAAACAGCTGAGGCGCCATATTCAGCACGCCGCCCATCAGCAAGCCCCCGGCACTGCCGCCCATGGCGTACAGCTGCTGCGGGTTACCGTAACCTTTCGCCACCAGCGCTTCAGTGACATCAATGAAATCGGTGAAGCTGTTCATTTTATGTTGCAGCCGGCCATCGTCATACCACTGCTGACCCAACTCGCCGCCGCCGCGCACGTGGATAATCGCGTAGATGAAACCGCGCTCCAGCAAACTGATGCGGCTGGTGCCGAAACTGGCCTCCATGCTGCTGCCATACGCGCCGTAGCCGTACGCCAGCAGCGGATTGGCGCCGCGCTGAAAATGTTTGCGGTGATAAACCAGTGAGACCGGCACATCCGTGCCGTCGCGCACCGTGATCCACAGGTGTTCACTTTTGTAGTCGGCAGAGTCAAAGCCCGGCACCGGGGTTTGCTTGAGAATGCGCCGCTCGCCGGTCTCCATGTTCAGTTCGAACAGCGTGGTCGGCGTCGTCATCGACGAGTAGCCGTAGCGCAGCGTGTCACTTTCCGGCGTGGGGTTGTAGGCCAGCCAGGTGACATAGGCCGGATCGTCAAAGGCAATACCGTAGCTCTCACCGCTGGCCCAGTTAATCTGTCGCAGCGTGTTTACCCCGCGCTGACGCTCTTCGACCACCAGCCAGTTACGAAACAGCTGGAAATCTTCCATCACTACGTGGTCGCGCGGCGGAATCAGGGTTTGCCAGCGATCTTCAGCCAGCCACGCGCTGCGGTACAGGCCGAAATTTTTGCCGTCGCGGTTGGAGCGAATGAAGAACTGGTGATCATAGTGATCGATGCTGTATTCATGATCGCGCCGCCGCGGACAAAACACCTGCGGCTGTGCGTCCGGATATTCCGCGTCAATCAGCAGAATTTCACTGGTGGTAGTGCTGAACAGCGCGATCAGGATGAAGTGTTCCGAGGTGGTTTTATGCACGCTAAGGTGGAAAGACTCATCCTGCTCTTCATACACCAGCTGATCTTCCGACTGCGGATGCCCCAGTTCGTGACGCCACACCTGATAAGCCAGCAGCGTTTTCGGATGCTTGCGTACGTAGTAGAGGGTGCGTGAGTCGTTGGCCCACGCCACGCTGGAGGACGCGTCGCGCAGCACCTCCGGATACCAGCTGCCGCTGTTGAGATTACGAAAGCGGATACCGTACTGGCGGCGCGATAAAAAATCTTCCGCCAGCGCCATCACCTGGTTATCCGGGCTGATATCCAGCGTGCCCATGGTGTAAAAGTCACTGTGCGCGGCGCGCTGGTTGCCATCCAGCAGCAGTTGCCACGGCTGGTCGGCGGGCGCATCCACCGGCTGGCGGAAATAGGCTGCGTACTCATTGCCGGCTTCGTAACGGCTCTGGTAGCGATAGCCGCGTTTTACGTACGGTACCGAGTGGTCCTGCGCCGGCAGCCGATCGATGATCTCTTTCAGTACCCGATCCTGCAGCGCATCCTGCGAGGCCATCATCGCTTTACCGTAGCGGTTTTCCGCCTCCAGATAAGCCAGTACCTCGGGGTTTTGCCGGTCATCATCACGCAGCCAGAAATAGTTATCGGTGCGCGTTTCGCCGTGTAACGTCATGTGGTGGGGGATTTTTTTCGCTTGCGGCTGATTCATTACAGAGTTTCTCCCTGAAAGACGACATCCTGCAAGCGTGGCACTTCTGGCAGAGGAAGCCAAGCCGGAAACGCACGCGAAGTGTAACCGGAGGCCGCCGCAACCGCCTCCGGCGTGACTCAGGCCGCTTTTTCCGCCGCGATGTCGCGCTGAATACCGTCGCGCACGTCCTGCGGGATTTTCAGCGCATCGCCGAGCGCGGAGAGGTAGCTGCGTTCCATGAAATGATCGACATCGATCGCCGCACAGCTAAGGAAATAGAGTTCCAGCGCTTCCTCTTCGTTTTTCACGTCGGCGGCCAGCCATTGCGGATCGAGCGGACGGTTCATTGCCTGCTGAATCAGCGCTTCCGCCTGCGCACCGTAACCGGCCTGATGGATATTCTGTTCGATGGCCGTGCGCTCGCGATCGTCAATGTGCCCGTCGCTTTTCGCAGCAAACACCAGCGCGGTTACCAGTCGCTCCGCGCGCTGGTCGAGCGGCGTCTGCAGCTGGCCAAACGCAGGCTCATCCTGATGGGTTTCCCGCACGTGCTGCTTGTATTTATTCCACAGCACCGCGCCTGCCGCCGCCCCGCCGCCGACCAGCAGCGCGGTGCCGCCGTATTTGGTTAACAGCTTGCGCGACGATTTGCTGGCAACCAGTAAACCCGCCAGACCACCCAGCGCGCCGGGTGCCAGCATATCGCTCAGGCCGCCTGATTTGCCGTCACCGCCCTTCTTTGCCAGAACCGATTGAATTTGCTGCAGCCAGTTACTCATCGTTTAACTCCTGTTTAAGTTTCCGCTCACTATGCTGCCGCACGCTGTGTCAGTTAACGTCAGAGCCGGCAAAGTATGGCAAAGCCGGACGTGCGCAATGCGTGAGTACGCAAACGTTTTCGTTTATACTGCGCGCGCATTTTGACTGCTAAGGTGAAATTATGACGACTCTCGGAACCGCGCTGCGTCCTGCCGCAACGCGTGTCATGCTGTTAGGTTCAGGTGAATTAGGCAAAGAGGTGGCGCTGGAGTGTCAGCGTCTCGGGGTGGAAGTGATCGCCGTCGATCGCTATGCCGATGCCCCGGCGATGCACGTTGCGCATCGCAGCCACGTCATTAACATGCTGGACGGTGATGCACTGGCGGCGCTGATTGCGCAGGAGCAGCCCCACTTTGTGGTGCCGGAAATTGAAGCCATCGCCACCGAAAAACTGCTGGAGCTGGAAGCGCAGGGGCAAAAAGTGGTGCCGACGGCCCGTGCTGCACGTCTGACCATGAACCGCGAAGGCATTCGCCGTCTGGCGGCAGAAGAGCTGGCGTTACCGACCTCAACCTATCAGTTTGCGGATAGCAAAGCGCGTTTCGTCGCGGCCGCGCATGAGATCGGTTTCCCCTGCATCGTGAAACCGGTAATGAGCTCCTCCGGTAAAGGCCAGAGCTTCATTCGCGAAGCCAGCCAGCTGGATCACGCCTGGGATTATGCGCAGCAAGGCGGACGCGCGGGCGCGGGCCGGGTGATCGTCGAGGGCGTCGTGAAGTTCGATTTTGAAATCACCCTGCTGACCATCAGCGCGGTGGACGGCATCCACTTCTGCGCGCCAATTGGCCATCGTCAGGAAGACGGTGATTATCGGGAATCCTGGCAGCCGCAGCAGATGAGCGAACTGGCCCTGCAGCGCGCGCAGGATATCGCCGCTAACGTGGTGAAAGCGCTCGGCGGTTACGGCCTGTTTGGCGTGGAGCTGTTTGTGTGCGGCGACGAGGTGGTGTTCAGCGAAGTCTCTCCGCGTCCGCACGATACCGGTATGGTGACGCTGATTTCGCAGGATCTCTCTGAGTTCGCGCTGCACGTGCGCGCCTTCCTCGGCCTGCCGATTGGCGGCATTCGCCAGTATGGACCGGCAGCGTCGGCGGTGATCCTGCCACAGCTCGATAGCCACAACGTGCAGTTCGTGAATGTGGAAGCCGCACTTGGCGCCGGTTTGCAGCTGCGCCTGTTTGGTAAGCCGGAAATCGCGGGGCAGCGCCGTCTGGGTGTCGCGCTGGCGACCGGTGACAGCACCGATGATGCCGTGGCCC
This sequence comes from Pantoea dispersa, assembly GCF_019890955.1. NCBI lineage: Bacteria > Pseudomonadati > Pseudomonadota > Gammaproteobacteria > Enterobacterales > Erwiniaceae > Pantoea > Pantoea dispersa. The sequence continues at coordinate 1,803,740 of NZ_CP082346.1, read as the reverse complement.
GCGCCATTGCCAGCGCCGCAGCCGTGCAGGTTCAGGGCTGATTGCCCGGGTGGTGACGCAGCGCCATCACCACCCGCAAAATTTGATCGCTGCCGCGTTGCAGTTACGCGGCAGCGCTATTCGCGATCAGCGGTGTGAAGCCGCACCTGCCACAGCCTCACGCGCCAGTTGCGTAATGCGATCCCAGTCGCCGCTCTCCAGCGCATCGTTTGGCACCAGCCACGAACCGCCAATACACAGCACGCTTTTCAGCGCCAGATAGTCACGATAGTTGGCCGGTGAAATGCCGCCGGTTGGGCAGAAACGCACCTGCGGGAATGGACCACCAATCGCCGCCAGCGCTTTGACGCCACCGTTAGCCTCTGCCGGGAAGAACTTGAACTCGCGCAAACCATAATCCATGCCGACCATCAGTTCTGACACGGTGCTGACGCCTGGAATCAGCGGCACCGGGCCTTCCACCGCCGCCTTGAGCAGTGGTTCGGTGAGCCCCGGGCTAATGACAAACTGCGCGCCGGCGTCGGTCACTTCTTTCAGCTGCTGGGTATTGATCACCGTGCCGGCACCCACAATCGCTTCCGGGACTTCTTTGATCATTGCCCGCAGCGCATCCATCGCCACCGGCGTGCGCAGCGTCACTTCCAGCACGCGTACGCCACCTGCCACCAGCGCTTTGGCCATTGGCACCGCATGTTCCAGCTTGTTAACGACAATCACCGGCACAACCGGGCCGGTAGTCAGAATCTGTTCCGCACTCGTTTTCCAGTTCTTCATTACGTTTCCTCAGGAGAGACAGCCCGACGCGCGGTCACGCTGTCAGAAAGAGAGCCCTACCATACAAGATCGGCCGGACGGACGTCTATTGGATATCATCAATTTTTGAAACCGCGGTTCATTTTTGAATGATTGCCTGGTGCGCATCATTCCGCATCCGTCTGCAGAGTCGCCATTCATGGCGACCAGGGTAAACCCTCGCTGACTAAAAACAAAACGCCCCTGGCAAAGAGCGCAGGGGCGTTATCATGAATCACTTAGTCAGCGATGCAGGAGCGGTTATTCAAACTCGTTCCACGAACGGCCGTCGCGGGTGATCATCGCCACCGACGCGACCGGGCCCCAGGTGCCGGCCTGATACGGTTTGGAGGCGTCGCCATCCGCATTCCACGCTTCAATAATCGAATCGACATAGGTCCACGCCGCTTCAACTTCATCGCGGCGCACAAACAGTGCCTGAATGCCGCGCATGGTTTCCAGCAGCAGACGCTCGTAGGCATCCGCCAGATGCGACTGATTGAAGGTTTCGGAGTAGCTCAGATCCAGCTTGGTGGTCTGCAGCTTGTGCTTGTGATCGAGACCCGGCACCTTATTGAGGATCTCAATATCCACGCCCTCATCCGGCTGCAGACGAATCGTCAGCTTGTTCTGCGGCAGCTCGGCGTAAGAGTCCTTAAACAGGTTCATTTCCGGGTTTTTGAAGTACACCACCACTTCTGAGCACTTGGTCGGCAGACGCTTACCGGTGCGCAGGTAGAAAGGCACGCCCGCCCAGCGCCAGTTATCGATATCCACGCGGATGGCGACGAAGGTTTCGGTGCTGCTCTGCTTGTTAGCTCCCTCTTCTTCCAGGTAGCCCGGCACTTTTTTGCCCTGCACAAAACCGGCAGTGTACTGACCGCGTACGGTTTTCTCGCGCACGTTGGTCTGGTCAATGCGGCGAAGCGAGCGCAGCACTTTCACCTTCTCATCACGAATCGCGTCGGCACTGAGATCGGACGGCGGCGACATGGCGATCATGGTCAGGATCTGCAGCAGGTGGTTCTGGATCATGTCACGCATCTGGCCGGCTTTATCGAAGTAACCCCAGCGGCCTTCGATACCCACCTCTTCCGCCACGGTGATCTGCACGTGGTCGATGGTGCGGTTGTCCCAGTTATTGACGAAAATCGAGTTGGCAAAACGCAGCGCCAGCAGGTTGAGCACCGTCTCTTTACCAAGGTAATGGTCGATACGGAACACCTGGCTTTCATCGAAGAATTTACCGACGCTGTCGTTGATCTCCTGCGAGGTCTCCAGCGAGGTGCCGAGCGGCTTCTCCATCACCACGCGCGCCGGTTTGGCGTTGAGTTTAGCGGCGCCCAGGCCTTCACAGATGGCGCCAAAGGTGCTCGGCGGCATGGCAAAGTAGTTGATGGTGACGCGGTTTTTCTGATCCAGCATCTTGCCCAGTTTCGAGAAGTGCGAGGTGTCGTTAACGTCGAGGTTGCAGAAGTCGAGACGGCCGCTGAGTTTGTCCCACAGCGCTTCGTCAATCTTCTCCTTCATGAAGGTTTCCAGCGCTTCACGCACCACTTTGGTGTAGGCCTCTTTGTCCCACTCCGCGCGACCCACGCCAATAATGCGCGTGGTATCGTGAATCTGACCGGCTTTCTCCAGCTGATACAGTGAAGGCAACAGTTTCCGGCGTGCAAGATCGCCTTTGGCACCGAAAATCACCAGATCGCATGCCTGGGCTGTTTGTGTTACCGCCATTTTCCTCTCCTCGTTGCAGGATATACCCGGCCTGAGCGTCCTCATCCTGCCGGGTCCTTATTGTAATTTTCTTACAGCACAATGTACTTTTTTCACCGCGCCAGGACAACCCGGCTGCGGTCGGTTACAGGTGATTATCCTGCACCGCCGGGGCGCATTTAACGTGTTGCGAAGTGCGCTAACGCGCCTTTTTCTGTTTCGATGTTTGTCGGGCGAAAACCCGGCAGCGATCAAAGTATGACAAAAAAAGCGCGGTTACATTTGTCCGCCGCTGCGTACGTCAGGCTATTACACGGTATATTCCGCATAATTGGCAGCGATTTCACGCACGGGTGAACGCAAAAAAGTGATTGATGGTCATCGGGTTAACAACATGCTGGATCAAATACAGGCGCAGCTGGCCGCGCTGAGCAAATCAGAACGCAAAGTGGCAGAACAGATTCTGGCCGCGCCGCAGCAGGCGATGCACTCGAGCATTGCCACGCTGGCACAGGCGGCGCAGGTCAGCGAACCGACGGTGAACCGCTTCTGTCACCGCATGGGCACGCGCGGCTTTCCCGATTTCAAGCTGCAGCTGGCACAGAGTCTGGCCAAAGGACCGAGCTGGGTCAGTCGCGATGTCGAAGAAAATGACAGCGTAGAACGCTACAGTCACAAGATTTTTGATTCCGCGCTGGCGGGACTCAGCCGCGTGCGTCAGCAGCTGGATATGCAAGTGGTGGCTCAGGCGGTGCAGGCATTGTCGCAGGCGCATAAAGTGGCCTTCTTTGGTCTTGGCGCCTCGGCGGTGGTGGCGCATGATGCCACCAATAAATTTCTGCGTTTTAATCTGCCCGTCATCTGGTCTGAGGATATTGTGATCCAGCGCATGAGTTGCATAAATAGTGGACCAAATGACGTGTTTGTTCTGATATCGCATACTGGCCGCACCAAAAATATGATAGAACTGGCTCGCCTGGCGCGTGTAAACGCTTCCACCGTGCTGGCTATCACCTCGCCCGGATCGCCGCTGGCAGATGAAGCCACGCTGGCGCTGACGCTGGATGTACCGGAAGATACCGACATCTATCTGCCGATGGTTTCCCGCCTGGCGCAGCTCACCGTGGTTGACGTACTGGCAACCGGTTTTACCCTGGAGCGCGGTACCGCTTTCCGCGAGAATCTGAAGCGGGTAAAAGAGGCGCTGAAAGCGTCGCGCCTCGAAAAGCCGGCACCGGAATCACGTGCACAGCAAAATAATTAACATCACATTCACAATGTGAGTCGAATCACAGCCCCTCGATCATATAGAATGAGTGACCATTGCGTGTCACTTGTGATCGACACGATACTTTGTCAACGGAGTCCTTCATGTCCAGACGTCTCAGAAGAACCAAGATCGTTACAACCCTCGGCCCAGCCACCGATCGCGACAACAACCTCGAAAAAATCATCGCGGCGGGCGCTAACGTTGTGCGACTCAATTTCTCCCACGGCACCCCGGAAGATCATCAACTGCGCGCCGATAAAGTGCGGCAGATTGCGGCCAAACTCGGTCGTCACGTCGCCATTCTTGGCGATCTGCAAGGCCCTAAAATTCGCGTATCAACCTTCAAAGAAGGCAAAGTTTTCCTCAATGTCGGTGACCGCTTTCTGCTGGATGCCAACCTGACCAAAGGCGAAGGCGACAAAGAGAAAGTCGGTATCGACTATAAAGGCCTGCCGGAAGATGTGGTGCCGGGCGATATCCTGCTGCTGGACGACGGCCGTGTGCAGCTGAAGGTGCTGGAAGTTCAGGGGGTGAAAGTCTTCACCGAAGTGACCGTCGGCGGCCCGCTCTCCAACAATAAAGGCATCAACAAGCTCGGCGGCGGCCTGTCGGCTGAAGCGCTGACCGAAAAAGATAAGCTGGATATCATTACCGCGGCGAAAATTGGCGTCGACTATCTGGCGGTCTCGTTCCCGCGTAACGGCGAAGACATGAACTACGCGCGTCGTCTGGCACGCGATGCCGGCTGCGACGCCAAACTGGTGGCGAAAGTGGAGCGTGCTGAAGCGGTGGCAACGCAGGAAGCGATGGACGACATCATCCTCGCCTCCGACGTGGTGATGGTGGCCCGTGGCGATCTCGGCGTGGAAATTGGCGATCCGGAGCTGGTGGGCATTCAGAAAGCATTGATTCGTCGTGCGCGTCAGCTGAACCGCACCATCATTACGGCTACCCAGATGATGGAGTCGATGATCACCAATCCGATGCCAACCCGCGCGGAAGTGATGGATGTGGCAAACGCCGTGCTGGACGGCACCGATGCGGTGATGCTGTCGGCGGAAACGGCGGCCGGTCAGTATCCGGCGGAAACCGTGTCGGCGATGGCGAAAGTGTGTCTCGGCGCGGAAAAAATTCCAAGCGTGAACGTATCCAAACACCGCCTGGACGTGCAGTTCGACAACATCGAAGAAGCGATTGCCATGTCGGCGATGTACGCCGCTAACCATTTGCAGGGCGTGTCGGCCATCATTACCATGACCGAATCTGGCCGTACCGCACTGATGACGTCGCGCATCACTTCCGGTCTGCCGATCTTCGCAATGTCACGTCATGAACGTACCCTGAACCTGACCGCGCTGTACCGTGGCGTGACGCCGGTGTTCTTTGACAGCAACAACGATGGTGTCGCCGCCGCGCACGATGCGGTTAATCTGCTGCGCGACAAAGGGTTCCTCGTCTCCGGCGATCTGGTGATTGTCACCCAGGGCGACGTGATGGCGACCACCGGCACCACCAACACCAGCCGTGTCCTGCGCGTAGACTGAGTTTTACGCACCTCCTGACAGCGGCTGTAACAACATGGACAAACGCGACTGCCTGGCAGTCGCGTTTTATTTTTCACTGACAAGGAGGCCAGATGGCCCGCTATCAACCCATCAGTCAACTCACCGGGCGCGTGCTGCTGTTTCCGCTCGCGCTGGTGTTGTTTGAGTTCGCGACCTACATCGCCCATGACATGATTCAGCCCGGCATGCTGCTGGTCACCGCCGAGTTTAACGTCGGCCCGGAATGGGTATCCACCTCACTCACTGCCTATCTGATGGGCGGCGTGGTGCTGCAGTGGCTACTCGGTCCGCTGTCGGATAAATATGGCCGGCGTCCGGTGTTGCTGTTCGGCATTCTGTTCTTTGCCGCCGCCTGTGTTCTCACCACCTGGGTGAGCAACATCGAACAGTTCGTTACGCTGCGCTTTATCCAGGGCATCAGCCTGTGCTTCATTGGCGCAGTAAGCTATGCCGCAGTGCAGGAGGCGTTTGACGAGGCGTTAGCTGTGCGCATGATGGCGCTGATGGCTAACGTGGCGCTGCTGGCACCGCTGGCGGGTCCGCTGGCCGGTGCCGCCTGGCTCACGGTGGGCGAATGGCGCAGCATGTTCTGGCTGTTTGCGGTTTGCAGCCTGCTGGCGTTTGTGGTGTTGTGGCGCATCATGCCGGAAACCGCCGGCGATCGCAGCCACTCCATTGCGTTACCGAACCTGGCGCGCGGCTACGGACGGCTGGCGCGCGATAAGCAGGTGATGTACGGCTCCTTCGCTATCGGCCTGGTGTTCATCCCGATTCTTACCTGGGTGGCATTGTCGCCGGTGATTCTGATGCATGAAGAGGGCTTATCCCGCCTGCAGTATGCATTGCTGCAATTACCGGTGTTTCTGGCGATGATTGCCGGTAACCTGACGCTGGGCAAACTGGCGGGACGCGTGGCCATCGAGCAACCGGTTAAATTTGCCGCCTGGCCGATTCTGCTCGGCCTGAGCATCGCGCTGGTGGCGAACCTGCTCAACAGCCACAGTTACCTGCTGCTCACCGCCGGCCTTAGCCTGTATGCGTTTGGTGCCGGGATGGTCAACGCCGGGCTGTACCGGCTGACGCTCTATTCCAGCAGCGAAGGTAAAGGCAGCATCGCCGCCATGCTGGGGATGATCAGCATTCTGACGCTGGCGGCAGGGATTGAAGTGGCAAAAAGCGGTTATTTCAGCGGCGGTACGCCGTGGTTCAGCGCAATCAACTTCGTCGCCGGCGTGTTGTGGTTTGGCCTGGTGACGCTGTTCCTGCGCGAGCGTAAGCGGCGCAGTCGCCTGACAAGCGTCGAATGAGTGATGACGAACCGTGCCGGGCGGCACGGTTCAGCACGCGTTAGCTATTTACGCGGGTACAAATCCTTCCGCGCGTAAGGCTCAATATCCCCTTCTTTACGCGTCTTCAGCAGTTTGAGAATCCACGTGTACTGCTCCGGATGCGGGCGCACGAAGATTTCCACCTCTTCGTTCATGCGCCGCGCCAGCGTGGTGTCATCGGCATCCAGCAAATCGTCCATCGGCGGGCGCACATAAATCTCCAGCTTGTGCGTCGCGCTGTTATACACCGGGAACAGCGGCACTACGCGCGCGCGGCATACTTTCATCAGACGCCCGACCGCCGGCAATGTCGCTTTATAGGTAGCAAAGAAATCGACAAACTCGCTGTGCTCAGCACCGTGGTCCTGGTCCGGCAGATAGTAGCCGTAATAGCCCTGACGCACCGAGGCGATAAACGGTTTGATGCCGTCGTTGCGCGCGTGCATGCGGCCGCCGAAACGGCGACGCACGGTGTTCCAGATATAATCCATCAGCGGATCGCTTTGATTGTGGAACATCGCCGCCATCATCTGACCTTCCGAGGCCAGCAGCATCGCCGGAATATCCACGCCCCAGCCGTGCGGCACGAGGAAAATCACGTTCTCATGATTCTCCTGCAGCGCCGTAATGATCTCGCGGCCGTGCCACTCAACGCGCTGGCGCACGCGTTCAGGATTACGCATCCCCAGCTCGGCCATCATCACCATCGCCTGCGGCGCGGTGGCAAACATACGATCAGCAATCTCTTCGCGCTGCGCTTCGCTGAGCTCCGGCAGGCAATAATAGAGATTGATCAGCGCACGGCGGCGCGCACTTTTCGCCAGCTTGCCGGCAAACTTACCCAGCCCGCCCAGCACCGGATCACGCACCCTGGCTGGCAGCATCGCCATACCGGCCAGCGCACCAATCGCCAGCCAGCTGCCCCAGTATTTCGGCTTTAAAAAAGAACGTTGAAAAACGGGAATAAACTCACTGTTATTTTTTTTTCGGGTTTCCATGCACTCGCCTCTGACAATGACGGCTCAATAATAGTGACGGCAGGTAATTTTGCAATCTTCACAGGCCAGATAGCAAAAAACCGACGAAGAATCCGTCGGTTTTTGCGCGTTTGCCCGGAAATTAACGTTATTTCAGCGTCAGCTGTGGCAGATAACTCTTCACCTGCGCCAGATAGGTGCTGCGATCTTTACCGGTCAGCCCTTCCATGCGCGGCAATTTCGCCGTCAGCGGGTTGACTGCCTGGTTGTTGATCCACACTTCATAATGCAGATGCGGTCCGGTGGAGCGACCGGTGTTACCGGAAAGCGCGATGCGATCGCCGCGTTTCACTTTCTGTCCCGGTTTCACCAGCGCTTTGCTGAGATGCATGTAGCGGGTCATGTACTGGCGACCGTGACGGATCGCGACGTAGTTGCCGGCGGCTCCGCCGTTTTTCGCGATCACCACTTCGCCATCGCCGACGGCCAGCACAGGCGTACCAATCGGCAGCGCAAAATCGACGCCTTTGTGCGGCGCGATGCGCCCGGTCACCGGATTCAGGCGGCGCGGATTGAAGTTTGACGAGACACGGTACTGCTTGACCGTCGGGAAGCGCATGAAGCCCCGCGCAAGACCGGAGCCGTTGCGGTCGTAGAACTTGCCGTCTTCCGCGCGGAACGCGTAGTAATCTTTACCGCCGGTGCGCAGGCGCACGCCGAGTAGCTGGCTCTGCGCACTTTTACCGTCCAGCATCTCGCGCGACATCAGTACGCTAAAGTCATCGCCGGCGCGCAGTTTGCGGAAATCCATCTGCCACTGCATGGCTTTAATCACGCTGCTGGTTTCGGCGCTGGTCAGGCCGGCGCGCTGGGCGCTGGCGGCGAAACTGCCGCGCACTTCGCCTTTCAGAACGCTGTTCTGCCATTCACCCTTCTGCATCTCCTGCTGCATCTTAAAGCTGCCGTTCGGCTGACGCGCATAGGTGCGGGTTTCACGCCGATCGATCTCCCAGGTGAAGTCCTGCAGCGCGCCATCAGCATCCAGCGTCCAGCTCAGTTGCTGCCCCACGCGCAGATTACGCAAACTCTTGTCGCTGCTGACCAGCGCGTTGATGTCACCGAGATCGATACCGTACTGATTAAGCGCGCTGCTCAGCGTATCGCCTGAGGAAACGGTGTAATCATGCTGATCGGGATTAACCGGCACGTCTTTGTCGATGTCATCCGACGGTATCTCGTCTTCCGGTTCCGCCGTGGTTTGATCGATCGGTTCACTGGCTTCCGGCAGCAGCGTGCGCAGCTCGTTTTTGTCCAGCGTGATGTCTTTCACGATGGGCGCAACATCGCGGGGATGATAGACGTAAGGCCGCCAGACAGCGACGGCCAGTGTAACAACGGTAAGTGACCCCAGCATAACGCGGTGGGGGCGCGGCAAATTATTAAATGCGAGGGCGACAGAGCGGGCTATCTGCTGCACTTTTACCTATTCCTCTATGCTCCATTCAGGCAGCTCGCATACTGGCTTGACAGCTGTGAGAGGAATTTCACGTAGCTGTCTTTGGTTAAGCTGATTCCCATGCCTAACGGGTCGAGGGTGCCTTTACGCACGCTGGTTCCGCGAGACACGGCATCGATGACCGCCGGCCTGAATTGTGGTTCAGCAAAAACGCAGACTGCTTTCTGCTCAACCAACTGTGTTCGTATTTGATGTAAACGCTGGGCGCCCGGCTGGATCTCAGGATTGACGGTAAAATGACCTAATGGTGATAAACCGTAATGTTTCTCAAAGTAGCTGTAAGCGTCGTGAAAAACGAAATAACCCCTGTTCCGTACCGGCGCGAGTTGTGCGCCAATCCGTTTGTCTGTGTCCGCCAATTGTGCCTCAAACTGCTGCAGGTTGGCGTCAAGTTTGGCTTTGCTTTGCGGCATAAGTTCCAATAATTTTCCGTGGATTGCAACAGCAGATTGTTTCGCAATCTCCGGCGACATCCACAGGTGCATATTAAACTCGCCGTGGTGATGATGAGTATGAGACGGGTCCTGGTTCTCAGAATTGTCTGAGTCATGGTCGTGATCGTGACCGTGCTCATGTTCGTCCTCATCTTCACCACCGCTAATCAATAGCGGTTTTACGCCAGGCAAGGCGGCAATTTCGAGGTTTTTACTGGCCGGTAACTCCCCGGCGGACTTCGTCAGAAAGGCTTCCATCTCCGGACCGGTCCATACCACTAAGTCAGCGTTTTTAATACGTTTTACATCGGATGGCCGTAGGGCATAATCGTGCTCTGAGGCACCGTCCGGCAGCAATACTTCAACCGGCGTAATGCCATCGGCAATGGCGGCTGCGATAAATCCGAGAGGCTTGATTGAAGCCACCACCGCAGACTGCGCGGAAAACGTGGTGGCGAGGCTTAACGTCGCCGCAGAAAGGGTAAAAGCCAGGCGCTTTTTATTGTGTAACATAATGCGTCATTCCATCGTGACCAGGTGATGGAATGTGATATTATAACATTCGAAATTCAATGCAACCCGTAAATATCATGTCGTCACTTGTTACACTCGAAAACATTTCGGTGAAGTTTGGCCAGCGCGCGGTGCTGGCAGGCATCAGCCTGTCGCTGCAGCCGGGCAAAATTCTCACCCTGCTGGGTCCCAATGGAGCCGGCAAGTCCACGCTGGTGCGCACGGTACTCGGCCTGCTCACGCCAGACAGCGGCAGCGTCCGCCGCGCGCCGGGGCTGCGTATTGGCTATGTGCCGCAAAAGCTGCACATCGATCCGACGCTGCCGATCAGCGTAGAGCGCTTTATGCGTCTGACGCGCGGCAGTCGCCGTGACGCTATTCTGCCGGCGCTGAAGCGGGTGCAGGCCGGCCATCTGCTGCAGTCACCGCTGCAAAAACTGTCTGGTGGCGAAACGCAGCGCGTGCTGCTGGCGCGCGCCCTGCTCAACCAGCCGCAGCTGCTGGTACTGGACGAACCGACGCAGGGCGTGGATGTTAACGGCCAGGTGGCGCTCTACGACTTGATCGATCAACTGCGACGCGAGCTCAACTGCGGCGTGCTGATGGTGTCGCACGACCTGCATCTGGTGATGGCAAAGACCGACGAAGTGCTGTGCCTCAACCATCACATCTGCTGTTCCGGCACGCCGGAAGCCGTCTCGCAGCATCCGGAATTTATCGCCATGTTTGGCCCGCGCGGCGCACAGCAGCTGGCGATCTACCGCCATCACCATAATCACCGTCACGATTTACAGGGACGCATTGTTCTGCGCAAAGGAAACGGCCCGTCATGATTGAACTGTTATTACCCGGCTGGCTGGGCGGCGTATTGCTGGCCCTGGCGGCCGGTCCGCTCGGCTCTTTTGTCGTCTGGCGCCGCATGTCCTATTTCGGTGATACCCTCGCCCACGCCTCTCTGCTCGGCGTGGCGTTTGGTCTGCTGCTGAATGTGAACCCCTATTATGCGGTGATTCTGGTGACAGTGTGCCTGGCGCTCGGGCTGGTGTGGCTGGAGCGACGCCCGCATCTGGCGATCGATACGCTGTTAGGGATTATGGCGCACAGCGCGCTGTCGCTGGGTCTGGTGGTGGTCAGTCTGATGCAGGGCGTGCGCGTTGATTTGATGGCCTATCTGTTTGGCGATTTGCTGGCGATCACCCCGGATGATTTGTCGCTGATGGCGGGCGGCGTGGCAATCGTGCTGGTGGTGATGGCGTGGCAATGGCGTTCGCTGCTGTCGATGACCATCAGTCCGGAGCTGGCGCAGGTGGACGGCGTAAACATTCAGCGTACCCGCCTGATGCTGATGCTGGTAACCGCGCTGACCATTGGTGTGGCGATGAAATTTGTTGGCGCGCTGATCATTACTTCACTGCTGATCATTCCGGCCGCCACGGCGCGACGCTTCTCGCGTTCGCCAGAACAGATGGCCGGCTTTGCGGTGCTCATCGGCATCATTGCCGTCACTGGTGGCCTGACTTTCTCTGCCAGCTACGACACCCCGGCCGGTCCGTCGGTGGTGCTGTGTGCTGCGGTACTGTTCATTATCAGCATGGCAAAAAAACCGGCGGCGTGACGCCGGTTACTCTTCGCGGCTGATGCCGAAATGCTTATAGGCGTGCTGCGTGGCCATCCGGCCGCGCGGCGTGCGCTGAATAAAGCCCTGCTGGATCAGGAAGGGTTCGATAACGTCCTCAATGGTTTCACGCTCCTCACCAATCGCCGCCGCCAGATTATCCAGCCCCACCGGACCGCCCATGAACTTGTCGATGATCGCCAGCAGTAGCTTGCGGTCCATATAGTCGAAGCCCTGATTGTCCACATTGAGCATATCCAGCGCGCTGGCGGCCACTTCGCCACTCATGTTGCCACTGGCGCGCACTTCGGCGAAGTCACGTACACGGCGCAGCAGGCGGTTGGCGATACGTGGCGTACCGCGCGCACGGCGCGCCACTTCCAGCGCGCCCTCTTCGCTCAGCGTCAGCCCCAGGCAGGCGGCGCTGCGTCCGACGATGTGCTGCAGATCCGGCACATTGTAGAACTCCAGGCGCTGCACAATCCCAAAGCGATCGCGCAGCGGTGAGGTGAGCGAGCCTGCGCGGGTGGTAGCGCCAATCAGGGTGAACGGCGGCAAATCCAGTTTGATCGAGCGCGCTGCGGGTCCGTCACCGATCATGATATCCAGCTGATAATCTTCCATCGCCGGATACAGCACCTCTTCCACTACCGGCGACAGACGATGAATTTCATCGATAAACAGGACGTCGTGCGGTTCAAGGTTGGTGAGCATCGCCGCCAGGTCACCGGCCTTTTCCAGCACCGGACCGGACGTGGTGCGCAGATTGACGCCCATCTCATTAGCCACGATGTTGGCCAGCGTGGTTTTGCCCAGCCCGGGCGGACCAAAGATCAGCAGGTGGTCCAGCGCATCGCCGCGCAGTTTGGCGGCCTGGATGAAAATCTCCATCTGCTCGCGCACCTGCGGCTGCCCGACATACTCCGTCAGCAGTTTGGGGCGAATAGCGCGGTCGAGGCTCTCTTCCTCAGTGAAAGAACTGCCCGAGACCAGGCGGTCGGCTTCAATCATGCATTACCTCAAATAGCAGCGCGCAGGGCTTCGCGAATCAGGGTTTCACAATCCGCATCTGGTTTGCCAACCTTGCTGACCATACGGCTGGCTTCCTGCGGTTTATAACCCAGCGCTACCAGCGCCGCAACTGCTTCAGCCTCGGCGTCATTGTTATCCTGCTGTGCCGACGGTGTGGTCAGGGTAAACGCCGAGTCGCCGCCAAACAGGTCGCCGTGCATACCTTTGAAGCGATCTTTCATCTCAACCACCAGACGCTCAGCGGTTTTCTTGCCCACGCCCGGCAGCTTCACCAGCGAGGCGATCTCTTCGCGCTCCACCGCCGTGACAAACTGCTGCGCTGACATGCCGGAAAGAATCGCCAGCGCCAGTTTGGGCCCGACGCCGTTGACTTTGATCAGCTCACGGAACAGCGCCCGTTCCTGCTTACTGTTAAACCCGAACAGCAGCTGCGCATCTTCCCGCACCACAAACTGGGTGAAGATAATTGCTTCCTGGTTGATGTCCGGCAGCTCGTAAAAGCAGGTCATTGGCAGGTGCACTTCGTAACCCACACCGTGCGCCTCAATCAGCACCAGCGGCGGCTGTTTTTCCAGAATAATGCCTCGTAAACGACCAATCACCTGAGCAATTCCTTAGTGTATGTGTAAGCGTCTGAATCATCGGCCTCCTGCCACACCGCGCTCAACCGCGCGCCTGCTGGAGGTAAAATGTCGGCTATGTATATCATAAAAAAGGCTGGATGCATATCCAGCCTATTGAATGGCCACGCTTTTGCTAACCGGATCGCAAACGTCCGCGCGTCAGCACCAGTTTGCTGTCGCTCATGCGCGCCGCATTCTGGCTGACGTGGCAATGGGTGATGGCGATGGCCAGCGCATCGGCGGCATCCGCCTGCGGATTGGCCGGTAGTTTGAGCAGCGTGCGCACCATGTGCTGCACCTGGCTTTTTTCCGCGCTGCCGATGCCGGTTACCGTCTGCTTCACCTGACGGGCCGCATACTCAAACACCGGCAGATCAAGGTTGACTGCTGCGACAATTGCCGCGCCACGCGCCTGCCCCAGCTTGAGCGCCGAATCCGCGTTCTTCGCCATAAACACCTGCTCAATGGCGAAGTAATCCGGCGCGAACTGGGTGATGATTTCGCTGACGCCAGCGTAAATCAGTTTGAGGCGGGAAGGCAGATCGGTGACGTTAGTGCGGATACAGCCGCTGCCCAGATAGCTGAGCTGGCGGCCGGTCTGGCGGATGACACCGTAGCCGGTGACGCGCGAGCCGGGGTCAATCCCGAGTATTATCGCCATAGCGCGTCTCCGTATTGCAGGGGATTGCGTAACGCCATTACAGCGTTTCCGCTACCTCATCAGAAATTTCACCGTTATGGTAAACTTCCTGCACATCATCACAATCTTCCAGCATGTCGATCAGACGCAGCAGTTTAGGTGCCGTCTCGGCATCCAGTTCCGCTTTGGTTGATGGAATCATCGACACTTCAGCACTGTCGGCTTTCAGACCGGTGGCTTCCAGTGCATCGCGCACGCTGCCCAGCTCTTCCCACGCGGTAAAGACGTCAATCGCGCCATCGTCATAGCTCACGACATCTTCTGCACCGGCTTCCAGCGCCGCTTCCATCACAGCATCTTCGTCCTGGCCTGGCGCGAAGGAGATCACGCCTTTCTTGCTGAACAGGTAAGATACCGAACCGTCGGTGCCGAGGTTACCGCCGGTTTTACTGAAGGCGTGACGCACTTCGCCCACGGTACGGTTACGGTTATCACTCAGACACTCCACCATCACCGCAGAGCCGCCCGGACCGTAACCTTCATAGATGATGGTTTCCATGTTGCTGTCATCTTCACCGCCGACGCCGCGCGCGATAGCACGGTTCATGGTGTCACGCGTCATGTTGTTGGACAGTGCTTTGTCCATCGCTGCGCGCAAACGCGGGTTGGAGCCGGCATCGCCACCGCCCAGCTTGGCCGCTGTCACCAGCTCGCGAATGATTTTGGTGAAGATTTTACCGCGCTTGGCGTCCTGAGCCGCTTTGCGGTGCTTCGTATTCGCCCATTTACTATGTCCAGCCATCTTACATATTCTCCGATCTTTAACAGGGTGCAGGCTATCTTGCTGGCAATCTTGTTCCCCGGCAGTGCGCGCAATCCTCACGTACTCATGTACGCTCCGGTTGCTGTGCGCTGGCGGTGAACAACCTTGCTGCGCCGATGACGCCTGACTGTTCTATTTTAGCGGTGCAAATCTTTCGACTTACACCGTATGTCTGTAATTTAACGATAAACCACCGGAAAAACGCGCGGTGGCGGGCATTCAGATAAATTCGTCGATTGCCTGACGATTACTCCACGAGCGGGTTAGTGCGGCGGCGGCGGCCGGTGTCAGCCACTGTGCGGCGAGGTGCTCGCTCAGCACTGGCTGGCGTTCGGCGGGCAGCGCCAGCCGGAACCAGTGTTCCCGGTTATGCGTGATGCCCGGCGCATAACGATGGCGATAGTGCGGAAAGATCTCAAACTCAATCTGTTTGTGGCAATCTTCCAGCACCAGCCCCTCTGCGGCGATATCAATCGCCAGCTCTTCAGCCACTTCGCGCTGCGCCGTTTGCGCCGGCGTTTCACCCGGCTCCAGGCTGCCGGTAACCGACTGCCAGAAGCTGGGGTCATCACGCCGCTGCAGCATTAACACCCGGCCGGTATCTTGCGCAAAAATCACCACCAGCACCGATACCGGGTGTTTATAGCCCATTATTTCGTCTCTGGAGTGACTTTCTTCGGCGCGATCTGGATACCGAGGTCCGCCAGCGCCGCCGGGTTGGCTTCGCTTGGCGCTTCGGTCATCAGACAGGCCGCCGCGGTGGTTTTCGGGAACGCAATCACATCGCGGATATTGTCGGTGCCGGTCAGCAGCATGGTCAGACGGTCAAGACCGAATGCCAGACCTGCGTGCGGCGGGGTACCGAACTTCAGCGCATCCAGCAGGAAGCCAAACTTCTCACGCTGCTCTTCTTCGCTGATGCCCAGAATGCTAAACACCGTCTGCTGCATATTGCCGCTGTGGATACGCACTGAACCGCCGCCCACTTCATAACCGTTGATCACCATATCGTAGGCGTTCGCCACCGCCTGCGTCGGATCGGCCGCCAGCTGTTCCGCCGTCAGCGCTTTTGGCGAGGTGAACGGATGGTGCATCGCCGCCAGGCCGCCCTCGTCGTCCTCTTCGAACATCGGGAAGTCGACCACCCACAGTGGAGCCCAGGCTTTATCATTGGTGATTTGCAGATCACGGCCCACTTTCAGGCGCAGTGCACCCAGTGCATCCGCCACCACTTTGGCACGGTCGGCGCCGAAGAAGATCAGGTCGCCGTCCTGCGCGTCGGTACGCTGCAGAATAGCTTCAACGATCGCCGGCGTCAGGAATTTGGCCACCGGGCTCTGCACGCCGTCGAAACCGCTGGCGCGCGCATTGATCTTCATCCACGCCAGACCTTTGGCACCGTAAATGCCAACAAAGCTGCCGTATTCGTCGATTTGCTTACGCGTCAGGGCGGCACCGCCCGGCACGCGCAGCGCCGCGACGCGACCTTTCGGGTCGTTTGCCGGGCCGGCGAACACCTGGAATTCGACGTTTTTCAGCAGGTCAGCAACGTCCACCAGCTCCATCGGGTTACGCAGGTCTGGCTTATCGGAACCATAGCGGTTCATCGCTTCGGCGAAGGTCATCTGCGGGAAGTCACCGAGGTCGACGCCTTTGATGTCCAGCCACAGTTCACGGATCATCTGCTCCATCACGCTGCGTACCTGCTCAGCGCTCATGAACGAGGTTTCCACGTCGATCTGGGTGAACTCCGGCTGACGGTCTGCGCGCAGGTCTTCATCACGGAAGCATTTAACGATCTGATAGTAGCGGTCAAAACCAGACATCATCAGCAGCTGTTTGAACAGCTGCGGTGACTGCGGCAGCGCGTAGAATTTACCTTTGTGCACCCGGCTCGGCACCAGGTAGTCACGCGCGCCTTCCGGCGTGGCTTTGGTCAGCATCGGGGTTTCGATGTCGAGGAAGCCTTCACCGTCCATAAAGCGGCGCACGAAGCTGGTAATTCTGGCACGGGTTTTCAGACGCTGCGCCATTTCCGGACGACGCAGGTCGAGGTAGCGATAGGTCAGACGCGCTTCTTCGCTGTTGGTCTGGTTAGAGTCCAGCGGCAGCGGTTCTGCGCGGTTGATGATGTTCAGCTCATGGGCGAACACTTCGATGTCACCGGTGGCCATGTCGCTGTTGCGGTTTTTCTCTTCACGCGCACGCACAGTACCGGTGATCTGGATACAGAATTCATTACGCAGTTCAGACGCCAGCTGGAAAGCCTGCTGATGATCGGCATCGAAAAACACCTGCGCGATACCTTCGCGGTCACGCATGTCGATAAAAATCAGGCTGCCGAGATCGCGACGGCGATTGACCCAGCCGCAGAGAGTAACTTGCTGACCCACATGAGACAGATTGAGCTGTCCGCAATATTCTGTACGCATAACGTATCCTTTTAACTTCGCCGCTGCTGCCAGACAGCATCAGGCCGCGTAACCTTCTGAGATGCTGCCGCAAAAAAGGCGGCTATTATAATGGAAAATGGCAGGCAGGATAAGCAGATCCCGCGCAAAGCGGACAAATCGTCAGCGTTTGCCGCGCGATCGGTTCCTGCCCGAGGCAAAACCAGGTAACGTACGGCGCATTTTCCGCGCCACAGCAGGCAGGAGCAGTTTTGACACTTCGTATTGGATTACCGCAATGGCAGCACGCCAACTGGAAAGTATTGGGTATCGAAACCCTGGCGGATTACGCCCGGCTGTTCGGCTGCGTCGAAGGCAATACCACGCTTTATGCGCTACCCAAACCGGAAGTGGTGCAGCGCTGGTATGACATGACTGACGACGCCTTTCGCTTCTGCTTTAAATTTCCTGACACCATCAGCCACAAAGCGGCGCTGAAGAACTGCGATGAGCTGGTGAATGAATTTCTGCGCCTGCTGGATCCGCTCAGCCAGCGCATCGGCCAGTATTGGCTGCAGCTGCCCGCCGCCTTTTCACCGGCGCAGCTGCCAGATTTATGGGCGTTTCTCGATCGCCTGCCGCGCAGCTTTCACTATGGCGTGGAAGTGCGCCATGCGGCCTTTTTTGCCAAAGGCGAAGCCGAGCGCGCGCTGAATCGCGGCCTGCATCAGCGCGGGGTTAATCGGGTGATTCTCGACAGCCGTCCGGTGCACGCCTCTGCCTCGCTCAGCCCGGCCGCCGTGCATGCGCGCGCGCAAAAGCCGCGCGTGCCGACGCACGCGGTGCGCACTGCCGGACAGCCGATGGTGCGCTTTATCGGCAGCGACAGCGTGGAGGAGAGCCTGCCACTGTTTGATGTCTGGCAGCAAAAACTGGCGGACTGGCAGCACGACAGCGACCCGCTGCTGTTCATCCACACGCCGGATATGGGCGCGGTGTTTCCGCTGCTACAGGCGCTGTGGCCGCAGCTGCAACAGCTGGAGCCGACGCTGCGCCCGCTGCCCGCCTGGCCACAGCAATCCAGCCTGTTCTAAACGCAGGGAAACGGGTGCAGCCTGCGGCAGTTTCTGCCAGAATAGCGCCCTTTCCGTTTTCTCTCCGGATAATTCATTATGTCTGACCGCGATACGCTATTCTCCGCGCCCATCGATAAACTGGGCGACTGGACCTTTGACGAGCGCGTGGCTGAAGTCTTTCCCGATATGATTCAGCGCTCGGTGCCGGGTTACTCCAACATCATTTCGATGATTGGCATGCTGGCAGAACGCTTTGTACAGCCCAACAGCCAGGTTTACGATCTCGGCTGCTCGCTGGGCGCGGCCACGCTGGCGGTGCGCCGCAATATTCAGGCACCGGGTTGCCAGATTATTGCCGTCGATAATTCGCCGGCGATGGTGGAACGCTGCCGCCGTCACATCGACGCCTTCCGCGCCGCTACGCCGGTGCAGGTGCTGGAAGCGGATATCCGCGATGTCCACATCGAAAACGCCTCACTGGTGGTGCTCAACTTTACCCTGCAGTTCCTTGAGCCGGACGCGCGCCTGACGCTGCTGCAGAAAATCGCCGCCGGCCTCAATCCGGGCGGTGCGCTGGTGCTGTCGGAAAAGTTCAGCTTTGAAGATGCCGACGTCGGCGAACTGCTGTTCAACATGCACCACGACTTTAAGCGCGCCAACGGCTACAGCGAGCTGGAGATCAGTCAGAAGCGCAGCATGCTGGAGAACGTGATGCTGACGGACAGCGTGGAAACGCATAAAGCCCGTCTGAAAAGCGCTGGCTTTGCCCACGCCGAGCTGTGGTTCCAGTGCTTTAACTTTGGCTCACTGGTGGCGTTGAAATGATTGATTTTGGCCGTTTTTATCAGCAAATCGCCACCGGCCCGCTCGCCAGCTGGCTGGAAGTGTTGCCAGCGCAGGTCGCCGCCTGGCAGCGTGAAAACCTGCACGGACATTTTCGCAACTGGGAGAAGTCGGTCGACAATCTGCCGCTGCTGGTGCCGCAGCAGCTCGATCTGCTGCACAGCGTCAGCGCGCAGCATGATGCGTTAACCGATCGCCAGCGCGCCGGCATCGAAAAGCTGCTGCGTAACCTGATGCCGTGGCGCAAAGGGCCGTTTTCGCTCTACGGCTGCGATATCGACACCGAATGGCGCTCCGACTGGAAGTGGGACCGCGTGCTGCCGCATATCTCTTCGCTGGCCGGTCGAACCGTGCTGGATGTGGGCTGCGGCAGCGGTTATCACATGTGGCGCATGATTGGTGCCGGCGCGCAGCTGGTGGTCGGTATCGATCCGATGCAGCTGTTCCTATGCCAGTTCGAAGCGGTGCGTAAGCTGCTGGGTGACGATCGCCGTGCGCATCTGCTGCCGCTGGGCATTGAGCAACTACCGGCGCTGCAGGCGTTCGATACCGTGTTCTCCATGGGCGTGCTCTATCACCGGCGTTCGCCGCTCGACCATCTGCTGCAGCTGAAAAATCAGCTGGTCAGCGACGGCGAACTGGTGCTGGAGACGCTGGTGATTGAAGGCGATGAAAACGCGGTGCTGGTTCCGGGTGAACGCTATGCGCAGATGCGCAACGTTTACTTTATTCCGTCTGCGGCGGCGCTGAAAAACTGGCTTGAGAAGTGCGGTTTTGTCGATGTGCGCATTGCCGATTACGCCATCACCTCGGTGGAAGAGCAGCGTCGCACCGACTGGATGACCAGCGAATCGCTGGCGGAGTTCCTCGATCCGCACGACAGCAGCAAAACGATTGAAGGCTATCCTGCCCCGCTGCGTGCCGTGCTGGTGGCGCGCAAACCGTAACGCTTAACGCCGCGACAGCGCCAGCTTCGCGGCGAAACCAATAAACACGCAGCCGGTCAGGCGATCCATCACTTTTAACACTGCCGGACGGCGCAGATGACCAGCAAAGTACTGGCTGCCGCTAATCAATACCGCGTTCCACACTAAGCCAATCACCATGTGGGTGAGCGCCATCAGTGTGCACCACAGCGCCACCGATCCGCCGGCCGGGATAAACTGCGGCAGAAAAGTGACGTAAAAAACCCCGACTTTCGGATTGAGCAGGTTACCGGTCAGGCCACGCGCGAAGCAGGTCAGATAGCGCTCTTCCCGCTTTTGCCCCTCCTGCCCGCTGGCCACCGTGCTGCGCGGGTTGAGCAGCAGTCTGACGCCGAGATACAGCAGGTACACGGCACCGATGCCTTTCAGCAGGTTATAAGCCATTTCCGAAGCCAGCAGCAGCGCGCCTAAGCCCAGCCCGACCGCCACGCCCCACACCAGACAGCCGAGCGTAACGCCCAATGCCGTCGCCGAGGCACGCTGCCAGCCCTGCGCAGCCGCTGAACGCAGCACCAGCGCGGTATCGAAGCCGGGTGTCAGCGTGAGCAGGGTAATAGCGAAAAGGAATGAAATAATCAGTGTCATGATGGGCTCCCGGGTTGTGCACAGAACAGCATACGCGACGGCGCATCAATTGTCCGTCGCCGGACGATCCCAGTACTGATATTTGTAGGCCGAACTCAGATGCCGCTCAATGGTGCCTTTGGCAAACACTTCGGTCTCATGCAAATAGCTCAGCGTGCAATTGCCCACCTCGTCCCACAACTGGCACTCATCCACCGAGCGCAAAGTGCTGACCGGCGTGGTCGAGGTGCCGTGCAGCCGCAGTTCGCGCCACTGATTATCGTAGCTGTAGGTCTCTTTGCTGCGCGCGCTGGTGGATGCCACCACCAGCCCCTGCGGATTCCAGCGCCAGGTATTCTCGCCGTTGGTCAGTTCATCGCTGCCGCGCGCAATACTTTTTTCCAGCCGGAAGTGTTTATCGTAGCGGTAAATGGTATCAGTAAAGCCCTCTTTCCCCATGCTGGTGAATTTGTCCGAGGCGCTGATGATGTTGCCGTGTTGCCCCATCTGCCAGCTGATAGTGCCCTGCCGGTTATCCACCACTTCCTCTTTGCCCGCGCGGGTCACTTTAACCAGATAAGCATAGTCAGCCACCCAGCCGCGCTGCACGCGCGCGATGTGCTGCTCCATGCTCAGCACCACCTTGCCTTCGCTTTTGTCATAGGTGATGTCAGCCACCATCAGATCGCCGCACTGGTCAAACTGCCCGAGCACGCGCTTCTGCGAGTTGACGTCTTTACCAAACTCCCCGGCCACCACCTGGCGCACCGCGCCTTTGGCATCGCCGCCCAGCATAATCCAGTTGTTGCTGCTGGTGATGTTTTTGCTCAGCGGCGGGCAGGTGCTGCTGGCGGCCAGCGCCGCGCCGGCAACGGGGAACAGCAGAATCACAACAGCATAAGGGAGGGATTTCATCAGCGTTATCCGCGCGTTAAGCCATAGAGTAATCAAAGCATCTTTTTCACCAATGCGCTATTCATGGCGAAGCGGCAGACAAAAAGAACCCCAGCAAGGAACTGGGGTTTGGTACTTGCAAACATCACGTCAGGTTTTCGGCGTGCTGCGCGGCAAAATTAGTACGGGTCAGGCGACCCGGTCAACGCTCATCTGCATCATGCTCTTCATGGCTTCGACGACATCGCCATCGACACAGGAGCGGCTGAATTCATCGGTTTCCGCTTCAGAACACATCGAGACACCGGCTTTACGGTAGCGCATCGGTGACGCGACGGCGCGGCTGGCGGAGCTGTGGACTTCCTGCAATCCGCTGTCGAGGAACTTTTGCAGATTGCTGAGGCGCACGCCTGCCCCTGCGATAATGATTGGACCGGTGCTGTATTCATTTAGTTCCCGTAATAATGCAATTCCGGTTTCAGCGCTCTGCTGCTGACCGGAAGTCAGAATGCGGGCGATCCCTAAATCAGTCAGCACCTCCAGCGAACGCTTCGGGCTGTGGCACAAATCAAAGGCGCGATGGAAAGTCACCGCCATGCCGTCGCACAGCGCCATAATCTGCTGCATGCGTACCGTGTCGACGTGCGCATCTTCGTCCAGCATGCCAATCACCAGACCAGGAAAACCCAGCTCGCGAATGCGCGCCACGTCCGATTTCATCACCTCAAATTCGCGTGCGGTGTAACAAAAATCGCCGCCGCGCGGCCGCACGATCGGGTGGACCGGAATGGTCAGTTCACGCTGTGCGGCTTCCAGCATACCCGCCGAAGGTGTCAGTCCGCCTTCACGCGGAGCACTGCACAGCTCCACGCGATCGGCACCGGACGCCTGCGCAGTCATTGCGCAGTCGATGCCATAGCAACAAATTTCCAGTTTCGTCATACCTTGCTCCTTTTCATGACTGCTGGCTCGGGAGGAGTGCATCAGTTAGTCTGCTCATTCAGACAGTTTACGTGGAAAGCGCACTATGGCATTCGATTTTGATCAAGGGATAGACCGTCGTCACAGCGATAGTTTGAAATGGCACAAATATGGTGATCGCGATGTGCTGCCTTTGTGGGTTGCCGACACCGATTTTCGCTCGCCGCCGTGCATCATTGAGGCCATTAAACAGCGTGCCGACCACGGTGTTTTCGGCTACGGCGCGACGCCGCACGGTTTGATTGATATCACTATTTCCCGCTTAGCCCAGCGCTATGGCTGGCAGATTGAGCCGGAATGGATTGTGTTGCTGCCGGGCGTGGTGAGCGGACTGAATTTATCGGTCCGGGCATTTACCGAGTCGTCGCAGAGCACCGTGGCACCGACGCCGATTTATCCGCCGTTTCGCGCGGCGGCGCGGCTGGCGCAGCGCGCTCAGGTCAATCTGCCATTGCAGTTACAGCAGGATCGCTGGGTGATGCAGCTGGATGACAGCCAGATGCAGGGCAACGAGCGCCTGCTCATGCTGTGCAATCCGCAGAATCCGGGCGGCACCGTCTACCGCCGTGATGAGCTGGAGGCGCAGCTGGCCTTTGCCCAACGCCACGATTTGCTGGTGTGCTCCGATGAAATCCATTGTGACCTGCTGTTAACGCCCGGCGTACAGCACATTCCGTTTGCCTCGCTGAGCGAAGACGCCGCCCAGCGCAGCATTACCCTGATTTCGCCATCTAAAACCTTCAACATCGCCGGGCTGGGTGCGTCCATGGCCATTATCCCTCATCCCGAACTGCGGAAACGCTTTAAGCAGGTGCGTGAAGGCATCGTACCGGGCGTGGATATTCTGGCGCTGGTGGCGGCGGAAGCCGCATGGCGCGACGGTGATGCGTGGCTGGCAGACCAGCTGGCTTACCTGCGCGCCAATCGTGACTGGCTGGTGCAGCAGGTGAATGCGCTGCCGGAACTCAGCATGGTCGCGCCAGAGGCCAGCTACCTCGGCTGGATTGACGCCAGCCAGCTGGATGTCGCCAGCCCGGCGCTGTATTTCGAAAAACACGGTCTCGGTTTCTCGCCGGGCCGTGATTTCGGCGACGATCGCTTCGTGCGCTTCAACTTTGGCTGCACGCACGCCACCCTGCAGCAGGCGGTATCGCGCCTGCAGCAGGCGGTGGCAGCGCGGCGCTAGGCCTGTTCGCTGGCAACGATCTCCTCCAGCCGCCACGGATGAAACTTGATGGTAGTTTGCCCGTCCGTCACCGCTAAGGTCGGATTGGGCAAACGTTCATTTTCGCCCTGCGGCGTGCTGGTTTTAAACGCGATGCCCGGCTGCGTCAGCGCCTCGTCTGCCAGCAACGCCATCGCACGCATGCCCAGCGTTTCCGGCTCGCCGCGCAACACAATTTCCACATGCTCCCAGCCTTCATGGCGATACAGCTTCTCACCGGGCCACGGCAGCTCGATCACATCCACCTGCCAGCCCGCGATCCGCAGCGGCTGATGCAGCTTAAACAGGCAGATCGGCCGTCCATTAATCATCGCTTCGGAAAACTGCTCGCCGATTTGCAGTAAGCCGGCTTTCCAGCGTTCTGCCGTGGCGAACTGATGACAGCGCACCGCCACGTGGTCCGCCTCGTGCTGCGTAAGGTCAAGGCCGAGGCGTGCCGCAAAGTGTTGCAAAGCCTGTTCAAATCGGGACAGGTCTTGTTTTAAATCACTCAGTTCTGAAGGAAAATCCAGATTCATACGTTAAATACCTCAAACTCAGTTCAGATCTTTTAATCAATAAAAAAACAGGGCTGCCGCAGCTTTCGCTTGACAAAATGCTCGGATTCATCCGATTTCACGCCAAAAACCTTCAAAAACCGCATAAATCGCCCCTCTCTTTCGGATTAATCGCGTAATCAGGTCCACACGTTACTTTATAAAAGTGCCTTAACCAACTGTTATTATTAACAATAGTTAATACAATGAGATAACTCTTATTTACCAGTCAATCAATTGCAGTAGCTGACCCTTTCTTATAAATTTGGGTTTCACAACTACAAGGAATGGCCCTATGTCTATGCTCATTGTTGTCGCGGTCCTGATAGCCTTGATGGGATTTGCAATTTCCCGCCACTGGAAGGTGCGTGAAGACAAAAGCGTTAAAAATCCCCGTCGCCACCCGCGCCGCCGTTAACCGGCGCGCGGGCCTGCGTCCACCGGCAGCCATAACCGATTGCTGACGCACCCCAACATTTCACGTATACTTCCCCTCTTATTTTTTCCGTCCCGACACGCACGCGGGATGACGACATCGGCTCGCCCTCAGCTGGCGGGCCTTTTCAGCATATGAAGGTAACGCGGTGAATATTCAGGCTCTTCTTTCCGATAAAGTCAGTCAGGCGATGGTGGCGGCAGGCGCACCGGCCGATTGCGAACCGCAGGTTCGTCAGTCTGCAAAAGTGCAGTTCGGCGATTACCAGGCGAACGGTATCATGGCCGTGGCGAAAAAGCTCGGTCAGGTGCCGCGCCAGCTGGCTGAACAGGTAGTTCAGCATCTGGATCTGGCTGGCATCGCCAGCAAAGTCGACATCGCCGGTCCCGGCTTTATCAACATCTTCCTCGACCGCCAGTGGCTGGCACAGCAGGCCGCGCAGGCGCTGCAGCTGCCACGCCTGGGCGTCAGCGAGGTGACACCTCAGACTATCGTGATTGACTACTCAGCGCCCAACGTGGCGAAAGAGATGCATGTCGGTCACGTGCGATCCACCATCATCGGTGATGCCGCAGTGCGCACCCAGGAGTTTCTCGGTCATCACGTCATCCGCGCTAACCACGTCGGTGACTGGGGCACACAGTTTGGCATGCTGATCGCCTATCTGGAGAAGCAGCAGAACGAGCATCATGAAGATATCGCGCTGGCCGACCTGGAAGCCTTCTACCGCGAAGCGAAACGCACCTATGACGAAGACGAAGCCTTCGCCGAGCGCGCCCGCGGTTACGTGGTGAAACTGCAGGGTGGCGACGAATATTGCCGCGCCATGTGGAAAAAGCTGGTGGATATCACCATGAGTCAGAACCAGCAGGTGTATGACCGCCTTAACGTCACCCTGACGCGTAGGGATGTGATGGGTGAAAGCCTGTATAACGACATGCTGCCGGGCATCGTCGCCGATCTGCGCGAAAAAGGGCTGGCAGTGACCAGCGAAGGCGCCACCGTGGTCTTCCTTGATGAGTTTAAAAACAAGGAAGGTGAACCGATGGGCGTGATCATCCAGAAGAAGGATGGCGGCTATCTCTACACCACCACCGATATCGCCTGCGCCAAATATCGCTACGAAACGCTGCATGCCGATCGCGTGCTGTACTACATCGATTCCCGCCAGCATCAGCATCTGCAGCAGGCGTGGACCATCGTGCGCAAAGCGGGCTACGTGCCGGAGTCAGTGCCGCTGGAGCACCATGCGTTCGGCATGATGCTGGGCAAAGATGGCCGTCCATTTAAGACGCGCAGCGGTGGCACAATCAAACTTTCCGATCTGCTGGATGAAGCCGTTGAGCGCGCCCATGCGCTGGTGAGCGAGAAGAATCCGGAGATGAGCGCGGCAGAGCTGAAAGAACTGGCGGAAGTGGTCGGCATTGGCGCGGTGAAATACGCCGACCTGTCGAAAAGCCGCACCACCGATTACATCTTCGACTGGGACAACATGCTGGCGTTTGAAGGCAACACCGCGCCGTACATGCAGTATGCCTACACGCGTGTGCTCTCGGTATTCCGTAAAGCGGGCATTGAGGCAGACAGCCTGCACGGTGATATCATCCTGACTGACGAGCGCGAAGCGCTGCTGGCGACCCGTCTGCTGCAGTTTGAAGAGACCATCACCCAGGTCGCGCGCGACGGCACGCCGCACGTGATGTGTGCTTATCTGTACGATCTGGCCGGTCTGTTCTCGGGCTTCTATGAGCACTGCCCGATTCTCTCCGCCGAAGAGGAAAACGTACGCAATAGCCGTCTGCAGCTGGCTGCGCTGACGGCGAAAACCCTGAAGCAGGGGCTGGATACGCTGGGCATCAAAACCGTCGAGCGAATGTAAGCCTAAAAAAACCCGCTGCGGCGGGTTTTTTTTTGGCTATTGGCTATTGATAATTGACCATCACTTCACTGCTCACCACCCGCAGACCCGGCGGCAACGCGCCCTGCCCCTGAAAGCCGAAAGCCAGATGCAGCGTTTCATCGGCTGCCACGTTGGCGAGGCCGCGCGTGCTGCCGCTGGCGCCGTCCAGCTCTACGCAGCGCTGACTGGCGCACAGCCGCACCACCAGACCGGATGGCGCCGGGCGGCTCAGCGTGTAGCGCCAGTTCACCAGCGAAATAGTCCCTGGAGCCGCCGAGGGCGCTTTAAGCGCCGGCGACAGCAGCCAGTTGCCGCGCACGCCGAGGCTTGGGCCGCTGGCGCTGGCCTGCCACGCACCGCTGGCGGCTTTGCCCGTTAGCGGCAGCGCCAGCAGCGCCGCCAGCAGCCATGAGAGCGTCACGCCGCGCATTATTTGCCGCCTATAGTAGCAGTCATTCGGATCTGCCGGTTATCGGTCAGCTCCATATTAGACAGCACCACCAGCTGCGGCAGGTTACGGCGCAGGAAGCGCGCCAGCAGCGCCCGCAGCGGATGGTTAACCAGCAGCACCGGCGGCGCACCGGTCATCTCCTGCTGCTGCAGCGCGGCCTGCGCCTGCATCAGCAGTCGATCGGCAAGACCCGGTTCCAGACCGCCACCGCCCTGCAGCGCCTGCAATAGCAGACGTTCCAGTGTGGCATCCAGTCCAATCACCTGCACTTCGCCGTTGCCCGGGAACCACTGCTGGGTAATCGCGCGGCCCAGCGCGACGCGCACCACGCTGGTCAGTTCCTGCGGATCGTTCTGCACCGGCGCATGTTCGGCCAGCGTTTCGATAATGGTGCGCATGTCGCGGATCGAGACGCGCTCGGTCAGCAGATTTTGCAGCACTTTATGCAGCGTGGTCAGGGTAATCACGCCCGGCACCAGATCTTCCGTCAGCTTTGGCATCTCCTGGGTGACACGGTCCAGCAGCTGCTGCGCTTCCTGACGCCCAAACAGCTCGCTGGCGTACTGGCCGATCAGGTGATTAAGGTGGGTAGCCACCACGGTACTGGCTTCCACTACGGTGTAGCCCTGAATCTGTGCCTGCTCTTTCAGCGCGCTGTCGATCCAGATGGCCGCAAGGCCAAACGCCGGGTCAACCGTCGCTTCACCCGGCAGCGTGCCCGCCGCCGTGCCCGGGTTAATCGCCATCCAGCGTCCCGGATAAGCATCGCCGCTGCCAATCTCCACGCCCTTCATCAGGATGCGATAGCGCGCCGGCGGCAGCTCCATGTTGTCACGAATGTGCACCACCGGCGGCAGGAAGCCGACCTCCTGCGCCACCTTTTTACGGATACTGCGGATACGCCCGAGCAGCTCGCCGTTTTGCAGATGATCGACCATCGGAATCAGGCGATAGCCCACTTCCATGCCAAGCGAATCTTCCAGCTGGACGTCGGTCCACGAGGCTTCGACCGTTGCCGGCGTCTCCTGCGTTTTCACCACGCTGGAGGCTTCACTTTGCTTCTTCGGCTGCATTTCGCGGCCGCGCAGCCACCAGGCCAGGCCGAGCAGCGCCGCGGTGAACAGCAGGAACACAAAGTTCGGCATGCCGGGCACCAGGCCCAGCAGGCCAATCACGCCGGCACTCAGCATCAGCACGCGCGGATTGTTAAACAGCTGGCCCACCATCTGTTCGCCGACGTCCTGATCGGTGCTGACGCGGGTAACGATGACACCGGCAGCGGTAGAGATCACCAGCGCCGGGATCTGCGCCACCAGGCCGTCACCGATGGTCAGCAGCGTATAGGTTTCCCCGGCATGGCCGAGATCCATACCGTGCTGCACCACGCCCACCAGCAGGCCGCCGATCACGTTGATCACCATGATCAGGATGCCGGCGATGGCGTCGCCGCGCACAAACTTACTGGCACCGTCCATCGAGCCGTAAAAGTCCGCTTCCTGGGTCACCTCGGTGCGCCGGCGTTTGGCTTCGTCTTCACCAATCAGGCCGGCGTTCAAATCGGCATCAATTGCCATCTGCTTGCCGGGCATACCATCCAGCACGAAACGCGCGCCCACTTCGGCGATACGTCCGGCACCTTTGGTGATGACCATGAAGTTGATGATCACGAGGATGATGAATACCACGATACCAATGGCGAAATTACCGCCCACGAGGAAGTGACCAAAGGCTTCAACCACACGCCCGGCGGCATCAGCACCCGTATGCCCTTCCAGCAGGATGATACGCGTTGAGGCGACGTTCAGCGCCAGACGCAGCAGCGTTGAGAACAGCAAAATGGTCGGGAAGGCAGCGAATTCCAGCGTGCGCTGGGTGAACATCGCCACCAGCAGCACCATGATGGACAGCGCAATGTTGAAGGTAAACAGCAGGTCAAGGATGAACGCCGGCAGCGGCAATACCATCATCGACAGGATCAGCATGATCAGCACCGGACCAGCCAGCACCTGCCATTGCGTGTCTTTAAAATTGCCCGGTAAACGCAGCTTTTCGGCCAGATTAGCCATGGTTGATGTTCTCTCCTGCAAAGTCCATCTCTGCCGGGACCGGCAGATGTTTTGGTTTGTTTGGAATCAGGCCGCCTTCGCGCTTCCAGCGTCGCAGCTGCCAGACCCACGCCAGCACTTCGGCCACGGCGGCATAGAGCGCGCCGGGAATAAACTGGCCAATTTCCGTATGACGATAGAGCGCACGCGCCAGCGGCGGCGCTTCCAGAATCGGTACGCGGTGCTCTTTAGCGATTTCCCGAATGCGCAGGGCAATGTCACCGGCGCCTTTGGCAATCACTTTCGGCGCGCTCATCTTGCCTTCCTGATACTGCAGCGCCACCGAGTAGTGCGTCGGGTTAGTCACGATGACGTCCGCCTTCGGCACGTCGGCCATCATGCGGCGGCGGGCGGCGGCACGCATCGCCTGACGGATACGCCCTTTAACGTGCGGATCGCCCTCATTCTGCTTGTGTTCATCGCGAATTTCCTGGCGCGTCATGCGCAGCTTTTTGAAGTAGCTGTAGAGCTGCCAGAACACGTCAAAGCCAACCATCGGGATCAGACCCAGCATCACCAGCGCGCAGCTGATGGCGGTCATCGACAGGCCATGCTGCAGCGCATTCACCGGCGATTCGCTCATCAGACGCAGCATCTCCTGCCAGTGACTCCACAGATACCAGCCAGCCACCAGCGCCACCAGCACCGCTTTGAGGATCGCCTTCACCAGTTCCGCCCACGTCTGACCGGAGAACATGCGCGCAATGCCCGGTAACGGGTTGAGCTTTTTGAAATCGAATTTGATGGATTTTCCGCTGATGTTGATTCCGCCCAGAATCATCGGCGCGGCGATGGCCACGATCACCAGCCCGGCCATCAGCGGCAGCAGCGCGATCACCGCCTGCATCACCAGGTTGCCGATGTGCGAGACGATAATTTTATCGTCGTTGACCATGCCGTGGTCGAAGCGGAAGCCGGTGGCCACCATGCTGGCCAGCCGTTGCGCCATATTGTGGCCGCCCAGCCAGATGATCAGCAGCCCGGCCAGCAGCATCAGTACCGAAGTCAGCTCGCGCGAACGCGGAATCTGCCCCTCCTGCCGTGCTTTCTCAAGTCGGTGGGGGGTGGGCGATTCTGTTTTGTCCTCGTTGCTCTCTTCAGCCACGACATACCTCAGCTGGCAGGAATTCTGAGCATAGGATGCCAAAACCCTTCGGGTCTAAAGCGCGGATTAAGCGAGAAAAAGATGGGTTTATTTAGCCATAAGTGAAATCAGGACCTGCGCTAACCTGGTGCGGGCCAATCACCAGCGAACGGTTCCGCGACTTTGCTGCGCAATACGGGTTAAGTGGTGGAGCAAGCAAAAGCCGTGCCGGACTGGCTGGGTTACAGACGCGGCTGCGCCCGGAAATTCCGAAAATCATAAAATTGTTTCGCCGCGCAATCTTTTTTTATCTGAAAAAATAGATAAATCTTATTTACCAATTCCCCTAAGCACCATCAGGGGGCAAATGTCGCGCCGCACGCCAGCCGCGCTTGCTTACGCAAATAAATTAATGCAGCTTATCTATCGTCCCAGCCAGAACGATCGCGGCGTGCCGTTAAGGCGTTTTTTCGCCCGGTAGCACGGGATTTGCCGCGGTGCAATGGTTTGAATTCTCAAAAGTCTTAGGTAGACTTAAGTCAGCACTATCTTTCTGTAATTTGACTGTTTTTTAGTGGCCTTCTCACTGCATAATCTGCCCGCCCGCTGAGTGCGTGCCGGATACAACTCTGCAGCGATACTGATGAAAATTTGAGGATCATGGTGAATAAGAGTCTCTTGCTAACGCTGCTGGCGGCTTTAACGCTGGCGGGATGTAAAGCGCCTCCACCGCCCGTGACGGATGACACCCTGGTCACCAGCGAAGTGAACGGCGTAAAACTGGTTCATCGTCATGCAGTGGCAGCACCCGGTGAATTTACCCCGGTGAATGAGAGCTTTCGCGCGCTGTATGCCGCCTCTGTGATGACCCTGCCGGATTACGGCGGCAAAGTGGTGCGTTATCTGGATAACGCCCAAACCTTTGAGGTGCTGGGTCGCGTCGAGCACAACTGGCTGGCGATTGCAGAAGAACCCAGCGGTCAGCTGATTGGCTACGTGCCTCCCAAAGCTGGCGTGGAGAGCAGCCGCTATGATGCCACGCTGCGCAGCGACCGGCCGCGTCCCCGTCGTACTAAACAGGTCTGCGTGGCCGTGGGCGGCGCCAGTAAAGCATGCCGCACCAATGATACCGCGACCTGGATCTTAGACTGATGATGCAATCCGGCGCATATTGCCCGCAGCACACCGCTGCTTTGCGGGCTAACCGTTCCGTTATTGCCAGGATAATTGAGATTTAATGACTCAGGACTCCCTTGCCCGCGATGGCATTGTCGCGGGCAACGATAACCTTTTGCTGAATGCCGCAGCCCCGATTCTGAATGCCGTCGTGCGTATACGGCAGGCGGCGACGCACGACGATCCCGCCGGCCTGCGTCAGCTGCTGATTGAAGAGATCCGCCAGTTCGAGCAACGCTGTAAACAGGCGGGTTTACCGTTTGAGATGATCATCGGTGCACGCTACTGCCTGTGTAGCGTGCTGGACGAAGCGGCGGCGCAAACTCCCTGGGGCACGCGCGGCGTCTGGTCCGGCAACGGCATGCTGGTGACCTTTCATAACGAAAGCTGGGGCGGCGAAAAAGTGTTCCAGCTGCTGTCGCGCGTGTCGCAAAGCCCGCAGCAGCATTTATGGCTGCTGGAAGTGATTCACTACTGCCTGCTGCTGGGCTACGAAGGGCGCTATCGCGGCAGCGACAGCGGACGCGCGCAGTGTGAAGGCATCCGTAAACGGCTGGCGCAGCTGATCGCGGAAACCCGCCCGGCGGCACCACCGCGCGCGCCACTGGTGGAAGTGCATCCGCTGGTCAGCACCCTGACACGACCGATGGTGCCGCTGTGGGCCTGCGTCACGCTGGCTACGCTGATTGCCTGTCTGATCTACAGCGGGCTCAACTGGCGGCTGGGCAATGCGGCCGAACCGCTGCTGCGCGCCATCTATCAGACCCCGCTGCCGCAAATCATGCCGGGCCGCCGCCCCACCTCACCGCAGGCGCTGCTCGATCTGCATCAGCGTCTTAACGACGTGATTGCCGCAGGCCAGCTGGAAGTGAGCGACGGTGCCTTTGGCAGCAAAGTGATCATCCCTGCGGACAAGCTGTTTGCGCCGGACGGTACGGTGGTGAACCAGGTTGGCCGCGCGCTGCTGGCGCACGTGGCCAGCGCGATGAAGACGGTAAAAGGCACGGTGCTGGTATCGGTCTATACCGATAATCGTCCGGTGGATGGCCGTTTCGCCTCCAGCTATGAATTCTCCTTCGCCCGCGCCCGTGCCGTTACGCAACTGCTGAATACGCAGCTGGCGGACGGTCACAGCGTTAAAGCCGAAGGCCGCGGTGACAGCAATCCGCTGTTACCCAATGACAGCAATGAAAACCGCGCCCGCAATCGCCGGGTGGAGATCACCCTGTTTGCGGCACCGGAAACCCTCGGCAACCATCAGGGAGGCCAGTGATGCGCGCATCACTCCAACATCTGTTAACCCATCGCCTGCTGTGGGGCCTGATTGGCGTCACGGCACTGAGCTGCGTGCTGTGGATGCTCGGTCCGCTGTGGAGCTGGGGTGACACCCGTCCACTGGAGCCGGTATTCCCGCGCCAGCTGGCGGTCGGCCTGCTCTATTTCTGCTGGGTGCTGTTCCAGTTTATTCCCGCCATCTGGCGCGGCTGGTTTAACAGCAAGCTGCTCAATCGCCTGCAGGAGATGAGTCACGAAGAAGCGTCCGATCGCCAGGCGACCGAGACGCTGCTGACCCAGCGCTTCAGTGAAGCGGCGCTGCGGCTGAAACGCACCCAGTTTGGTCGCCGGCATCAGAAAAGCTGGCTGGCGCGTTTTCAGAGTCACTATCTGTATCAGCTGCCGTGGTACGTGATGATAGGCGCGCCCGGCGCCGGTAAAACCACCGCGCTGCTGAATGCTGGCCTGGAGTTTCCGTTAACTGACAGCCTCGGCAAAGAGGCGGTACGCGGCGTCGGCGGCACGCGTCACTGCGACTGGTGGTTCACCGACAGCGCAGTCTTAATCGACACCGCGGGCCGTTACGCACTGCAGGAGAGCCAGCGCGCGCGCGACGGTGCCGAGTGGCATAACTTCATTAAATTGCTAAAGCGCTACCGCACGCGCCAGCCGATCAACGGCGTGATCATGACCATCAGCGTGGCTGACCTGCTGACCGATTCTGCCGAGGCACGTCACGCCCAGGCCAGCGCGCTGCGCAGCCGCATGGTTGAGCTGCATCAGCAAACCGGCATTCATTTCCCGGTGTATGTGATGGTCACCAAAACCGACCTGCTGAAAGGGTTTATGAGCTTTTACGGCAACCTGAGTAAGCCGCAGCGCGATGCCATCTGGGGCTTCACCTTCCCGTGGGAACCGGGCAAGCCGCATAAAGATGACTGGCACCGCAGCTTTAGCGAGCGCTTTCAGCAGCTGGAGCAGCGTCTGCAGCAACAGCTGGCCGACGTGATGGCCGGCGAGCGCGATCTCACCCAGCGCGCAGACAGCTTTCTGTTCCCGCAGGAGTTCAGTTCGCTGCGTCCTTTACTTAACGAATATCTCGACGTGGTGTTTTCCCGCCATGAGGATGAGATTGCCTGGTCGGCGCGCGGCCTGTTCTTCACCAGCGGTACCCAGGAAGGCCTGCCGTTTGACCGCATCATGGGCGAACTCAACCGTAAGCTACAGCTGCCACACACCGGCGAGTCGAGCCTTGCCGCGTGGGACAGCGTTAACCGCAGCAATCCGATTCCGGGTACCAAAGGCCAGAGCTTCTTTATTCGCGACCTGTTAAGCGACCTGGTGTTCCGCGAAAGCGGCCTCGCCGGCAGCAACCGTCACTGGGAGTATCGTAACCGGCTGCTGCACTGGATCGGTTACGGCGCGCTCACCGGCGCGCTGGTGCTGCTCTCCGGTTTGTGGCTCACCAGCTACGTGCAGAATCAGCGTTATCTCGATCAGGTCGCGGCGCGCATCGGGCCGATTACCGCGCAAAGTCAGCAGGTTATTCATCAGCCAGCCGATAATATTTTTGATCTGCTACCCTTCTTAAATAACCTGGTGAAACTGCCGCTGTCGGCGCATTTTTCTCTCGACAATCCGCCGCTTACCATGCGCGCTGGACTGTATCGCGGTAACCAGGTGAGCGATGCCGCATGGGTGCTTTATCAAAATGCGCTTAAGTCTTTACTGCTGCCGCGCGTGGCCCAGCAAATTACCAACCTGCTGCGTGACGATCCCGGCACCGACAATGACTACAGCCGCAATGCGCTGCGCGCTTATCAGATGCTGTATCAGCCGCGTAACTACGACGGCGAATTTCTGCGCGGCTGGCTGATGCAAAATCTGCAGCGCACGCTGCCGGACAACGTCAGCGCGCGCGATCTGCAGCAGCTTGACTGGCACCTGAGCCAGCTGCTCGATCAGCAGATTCAGTCGTCGCCTTATGCACGCGACAATGCGCTGATGATGCGTAAGCTTGCGGAAAATCTGAAAAATGCCGGTCAGAATGGCCGTATGCTGGCGGTTTCGCCACACCCCGTATCGCAGCGATTGACCGGACACAGTGAGTAATGGTGAGGTAACCATGGCGAGTTACACCGCGCCGGGCTGGTATGGCAAATTACCGGCCACCGGTGATTTTCTGCGCCAGCGGCTCAGTGAAGCCACGGTGACGCCGTGGAGCCACTGGTTTCAACAAGGCTTAATCCACTGGCATCAGCAGGAAGAGGCCAGTACGCAACAGTTTTTACGCGCGCCGGTATGGAATTTTGTCCTGCCGCTATCGCCGCTGCGCCAGCAAGTGCAGCTGGGCTGTCTGCTGCCCTCGTGCGATCGCGTCGGCCGTGCGTGGCCGCTGCTGGCGCTGCACAGCATTCCGCTCAGCGCGTGGCATGCTTCACAGCTGGCGATCTCCGGCGACTGGTATCAGGAACTCGGCGCGCTGCTGTGGCAGGCGGTGCGCGATCGCCACAGCCCGGACGCGCTGGAGACGCAGATTCAGCAGCTGGCTCCGCTGCTGCTGCCGGATAAGCAGCGCAGCGACATCATGGATGTGATTGGTTTTGACGATTTGCCCTGCACCCTGAGCTGGCGTGAAGTGGCCGACCGTTTTGATCCCCAACAGCACATTAGCTACTGGTGGAGTAATCGCAGTGACGGCTTTGCCCACGCCACGCATAAACACAGTGGCCCGCTCACCGCGCAACTTTTTTCGTTATTGTTTAACCCGGCGGCGGGTGCCCAGCCGGGACGTAATGGCCTCTATCCACCGATGTTTGAGTAGGCCAGTGCGCTTGCCTTGTTAACGGGATGACTCATGCAATTTACCATTGTGCAGTGCAATACGGATGTGCCCGCCAAAACCGTCGCGTTTAGCCCGCCCGGCGGGACCATCGGCCGCAGCCAGGATAACGACCTGGTGCTGCCCGACGAATCGCGCGCCATCTCGCGCCTGCAGGCGCTGGTGCACCTGTCGCCAAACGGCGAGTGCCGCCTGACCAATCAGGGCAGCGTCACTTCAGTGGTGCTGAACGGCGTGGCGCTGCAGCGCGGCTCGCAGGTGCGGCTGCGCCACGGCGATACGCTGCAGATTGGCGAATATGGCCTGGAAGTGCGCGACCCGGCGTGTCAGAACGCACCGCAGGATGATCCGCTGGCGTTTTTTGCTGACAGCGCCGCCGATCCGCTGGGTATGCAGCAGGACGAAAGCGTGCCGGAACCGGAAGTGCTGTCACAGAGCGACAGTCCGCGTCACGAACGCCGCCCGGACGCGCGCCTGGCGATCGATCCGCAAAGCGATGCGCCCGTAGTGCCAGCCGTGCTGCCAGGCGCCGATCAGGACAAACTGATCGCCGCGCTGCTGGAAGGCATGGGCCTGAATAATGGTCACCAGACGCCGATCACCGAAGAGCAGATGCGCGTCACTGGCCGCATGCTCAGCCTGTTTTCGCAGGGTACGGTTGCCCTGCTCTCTTCGCGCTCCATCCTCAAGCGCGGCGTGAAAGCCGACATGACGATGATCCTTAACGAAGCCAACAACCCGTTTAAAATTCTGCCTTCCGGCAAAACCGTGCTGATGCAGATGTACCAGAGCCAGATGCCTGGCTTCATGCCACCGGAAGCAGCGGTGCGCGATGCGCTGGTGGATTTACAGGCGCATCAGTTGGGGATGATTGCCGGCATTCGCGCCATCATTGCCGCGATGCTGCAGTCGTTTAATCCGCAGCGTCTGGAAGAGGAAGCGCGCAAAGACGGCGTGCTGCCTAAGATGCCGTTCAGCGGCGGACGCAAAGCGGCGCTGTGGGACTATTTTCTCCGTCACTATCAGCGCACCGCGGGCGAGATTGAAGATGACTTCCACACCCTGTTTGGTGAAGCCTTTCTGCATGCCTACGACATGGAAGTGAATCAGTACAAAGATTCCCAGACGCGGACCGAAGACGCATGAAGATGAAGTTTGCCAGCCGCTGCCAGCAGGGTATGCGTGACGAAAACCAGGATCGCACCGGTGCCGAAGTCGATGAACAGAAAGCCTGTTTTCTGGTGTGCGACGGCGTGGCCGGTCTGCCCGGCGGCGATTATGCCGCCCAGCTGGTGCGCGATACCCTGCTGACGCAGCTGCAGCAAAGCGACACGTTCACGCCGGAGAGTACGCGCGCGGCGATTGAAAAGTGTCAGCAAACGCTGGTCAGCGCCCAGGGGAACAATCCGAATTTTTCGCGCATGAGCACCACCCTTGCCGCCCTGTTTATTGACCGCACAACGCAGCGCGCATGGTGGGCGCACGCCGGTGATAGCCGGGTTTATCACTTCCGCCACGGGGTGCTGCATCAGGTGACGCGTGACCACAGTCTGGCGCAGCAGCTGCGCGAAGCCGGCTATGAAAATACCGGCATTAACAGTAATTTACTTTATAATGCGCTGGGTATTGAGCCGGCCCGACCGGCCACCTTCAGCGAGGTGATTGAGCTGACCGATGGTGACGCATTTCTGGTTTGTACCGACGGTTTCTGGCTCAACCTCACCACAGACGAAATGGAACAGGCACTGCGCATGGTAAACGCCTGCGAAGAGTGGCTGGCATTGATGGAACAGGCCGTAAACCGCAGTGTTAAAAGCGACAATCTCAGCGCTCTGGCAATCTGGATTGGCGAACCGCAGGACGCGACGCTGCTTTATTCCCAGGCTGATGCGGCACGTTTTCTGCCGTCACGTTATTGATTGCAAGGATCATTATGAAACTGTGGTTGCCGGGCGTTGCCGCCCTGTTACTGGCCCTGAATGCGCAGGCGGAAGATTACCGGGTGGTCTACTCGCCCAGCCTGTCGCTGGAAGTCTATATCGATAACGTTGCCAGTAATGCGCCCGACGACTGGTGTAAAGAGACGCTGCCGCTGCGCATCGTGTCCGGCAAAAGTAGCGACACCAGCATTCTTACCAGCTTCCTGCCGCGCGTCGGCACGCTGCTGGCGAACCAGTGCGGCCTGCTGGATGAGATCCCCTGGCAGATGACCAGCAAAGAGGGCAGCGTGCTGGCTAACGGCAGCGCGGCAAAACTGCAGAACTGGCGGCCGATCATCCTCAACGACGCGACCGCCAGCGCCAGCGCCAATACCGCAGCGCCGCTGGATTTATCGCGTCCGGCCGACAGCACGCCGCTGCAACACTTCGCCCTGCCCGGCGGCTGCCATTTCCGTACTTGGTGGGATGAAAACGGCGGTTCGCTGTTTATCCCTGAGAACCCGCAGCAGCATTGCTCAACCGAGGGCTGGCTGGAAGGTCCGGCGGCGATGACGCTGCTGAGTGACGGCAAAACGCGCAGCCAGACGGTAACCTTCCTGCAGGGTTATCCCATCGCCGATCTTACGCTGACCCGCACGCCACTGGAGGTGGTAGCGGTGAACAAACAGCGCATGATTGTCACGCGGCCCGATGCCAGCGATAGCTGGCTGGTGCTGCCGTTTGATGCTCAGCAGCACGTCTGGCGCTTCAGCGGCACGCTGCTGATTAAAATGGATAAAAACACCGGCACGGATAGCGAAGCGGTGAAATCGAGGGTTGATAGCTTACGCGGCATCTGGTCGCCGCAGTTTATGCCACAGCAAAAAGTGACTGTGTTACTGATTGACACCCTGCACGCCGATCTGGCCGATCCGGCAATTGGTGCCTGGCGTAACATTAATTAATTAGCGGTTGTTGCCCGCCGTCACCGGCGTGACGGGGCGCTACAGGACGTGTTCAGAGAGCTCACTATGTCGGCAAACGAAAATCATACCCCCAATGCCCTGCCTGCGGGCTACCGGTTTAACGAGTTTGAAATCAAGGAAGTGATCGGCGGCGGCGGCTTTGGCATTGTCTATCGCGCCTGGGATCATCAGCTGGAACGCACCATCGCCATCAAAGAGTACATGCCGGTGTCACTGGCGGTACGCGGTGCGGATCTGGCGCTGGAACTGCGCGGCGAGCGCTTCCAGAAACTGTTTAATGCCGGACGCAACAGCTTTATTCAGGAGGCACGGCTGCTGGCGCGCTTCAATCATCCCGGTCTGCTGCATGTCCTGCGCTTCTGGGAAGAGAACGGCACGGCTTACATGGGCACGCTCTACTACAGCGGCATGACGCTGAAAGAGTGGCAGCTCACCAGCCCGGACAGCATTGACGAAGCGTGGATTCGCCGTCTGTTACCGCCGCTGTTTGGTGCCATCAACACCATTCACACCGCCGGTTACCTGCATCGTGATATTTCGCTCGATAACATTCAGATTCAGGAAAATCAGCTGCCGGTGCTGCTCGACTTTGGCTCGGCGCGCAAAGAGATTGGCAACCTGTCGGATGAAACCGAGATCATGCTCAAGCCGGGCTTCGCGCCGATTGAGCAGTACAGCGAAGAGGGAGAAGTCGAACAGGGACCCTGGACCGATATCTACGCGCTGGGCGCGGTGCTGCATACGCTGATCACCGGCCACGCGCCGCCGGTCAGCGTGGTGCGCTGCATTGAAGATAACTACCAGCCGCTGGTGGAGCGCAAGCCTGAGGGGTATTCGCTGCCGCTGCTGCACGCGATCGACTGCGCGCTGGCGATGAAGCCGGAAGACCGGCCACAGAGTATTGATGCTTTTGCCCGGCTGATCGATCTGCCGGTGAGCGATGTCGAAGCGCTGGTGACGACCTTCCCGGTGGAGAGCCAGTCCGCGCCGGAGCCGGTAGCGGCCGTGCCGGAACCGCAGGTAATGGCGGTGAATCATGCCGCCGCCGCGATTGAACCGGTGACGCCACGCAATGTGCGCCGTTTGTCGCCTGCCCTGCTCGCCGCCGCTGCCGTGGCCTTGCTTGCCGTGGTGGTCGTGGTGTGGAAAGCCAATCGCCCGAGCGACGCACCGCCGGTGGCGGCCAGCAGCGCCCCGGCGGCGACGCCAACAGCGGGCAGCGCGCCCGCCAGCAGCGCACCAACCATGGCGACGGTTTATCTGCAGTTGCAGGCAGGGGAAAATATCGTGCTGAACGGCGAAGCGAAGGATGTGAAACCCGCCAGCAGCGGTTTCGCCTCGCTGAATCTGGCGGCAGGCAGCTATCGTATTGAAGTGCATCACGGCAGCCAGGTGCGCAGCCAGATGCTGACGATTAACCAGCCGGGCACCTGGCTGATTAATCCGGGTAATTGAGGTTAGCCGCGCGCGGCGCTCTGCTGCAGCGCGCGCACTTCGGCCGCAAGGCGCGTTAACGCCTCTTCCTGCATGCCGCGTTTGCCCAGCTCCTGTTCCAGCGAGAACAGATACTGCGCGTTGCTGCCAAGCGGACCACTGGCCTGAGCGATCAGCGGAGCAATGGTGCTGCGGCAGGAGTCGGCTTCATACAGCGGATGACGCGGATCCATGATAAACACCAGCGCCGTAACCGTGCGGCCATCCTCCAGCGTCAGTTCACACCAGGTGGGCAGATAGCAGCCGGTGATCATTTCCCGTTTCCACAGCAGCTCAAGCTCTTCATGCAGGCGCGCTTCCGGCAGGCGAAACGCCAGACCGCAGGTAGAACCGCCCTCTTTCAGCGCCAGCATCCGTCCCGGTGCGGCAACGGTGCCGCGTCCGGCGGTCAGCCGCAGGCAAAAAGCACGGTGCCAGCCCTCAAGCCGTCCGGTCGCCACCTCTTCCGCTTCAAAGACCGGGTTCCACATCAGGGAACCGTAGCCGAAGATCCACACCGGGCTTTGATCGGGACGACAGGCAAGTGTGGCGCAGAGCGACGCGGCGCGCTTCTCACAGCTCCACAGCAGCGCTTCGTCAATATCACCAAATGAAGTTTTGCAATCCGCTTTTAGTAAGAATTCCCGGGTTAACACTGCGATCTCCTCTACTGCGCTGACCTTCCTGTCGATATAGCTCCCTGAATCTGCGATTTTACAGGCGGCGCCCGCGGCGTCGACTTAAGACAAGACAGTAATGCATTTGCCATAAACGTTTCAAGATTGACCCCGATCACAAAGGGGAAATTATCTGTAAATAGCATCGGCTGCCTGGCAGGATTCTTGAACGAAGCGCGGAGAAGTGTGAAGCGGGCCGCAGTGGCCCGCGCGTGAGCTAGTGTTTAGGATGCCACTTGTCGTCCTCGCCTTTGGCGTACTCTTTTTTGACCGCCGCCCAGGCGACTTTGTGTGCCACCTGCTCGCGCGATTCATCACCGCGACGATTGTCTTCATCTTTATACTGATCCCAGGCGCTGTTAAACGCCTTTTGGTAGATGGTTTGCGCATGGCCCGGCAGCACGTGGCGCACGCTGTCCGGCAGTTCCCGGTTCGATGAATAAGGCATAGTTCCTCCTGTTTCAGGTTCCCTGTATAAGTCTGGAAGAGAACGGCAAAAACGCAAACCTGCTATTTCATACTTCTGCCAGCAAATAAGGCGGGTAGTGAGGATAAGGCCAGATGATTCAGTTCTGTTCTTACTCCTTTCATGCAGGATAGATTAGAAACACGCACTCTTAACCTGCTGATGAAAAGGGTTAATTCGCTGATTAGCGCTAATTTCACTTCGTTCAGGTAAAAATGACAAAAAGTAAAAACGCGTAAAAAATCTGCGTGAGCAGTGGTGAAAAGTTACACTGCGCTTCGTCAGATGAGTCACTATATTTATCAGGCAGCAATTGCCTGTTTTTGTTCTTTTTGCCGAAGAGGATGGCGCATGGCTGGACATGAGAAGACCCGACACAGCGAGTATTCGCTGATTTTCCCGATTCTGGCGCTGGCGGTGCTGAGCTTTTTTGGCGGCCAGACAGCGCTTCTGCCGGTAATCGGCATCAATCTGCTGGCGCTGGTGGCGATTTTAAGCAGCGCCTTCAGCGTAGTACGTCACGCCGACGTTCTGGCGCACCGGTTAGGTGAACCTTACGGCTCGCTGATCCTCAGCCTGTCAGTGGTAATTCTGGAAGTGAGCCTGATTTCGGCGCTGATGGCGACCGGCGATGCAGCGCCCGCGCTGATGCGCGATACGCTCTACTCCATCATCATGATCGTTACCGCCGGACTGGTGGGCTGTGCCCTGCTGCTAGGCGGGCGTAAATTTGCCACCCAGTACGTTAACCTGGCCGGCGTGAAGCAGTACATGATCGCCATTTTCCCGCTGGCGATTCTGGTGCTGGTGTTTCCTAATGCCCTGCCCGGCGGCAATTTCACCACCGCGCAGGCGCTGATCATTGCGGCGATCTCTGCGGCGATGTACGGCGTGTTCCTGCTGATTCAGACCAAAACCCACCAGAGCCTGTTTGTTTACGAGCATGAAGACGAGAGCGATGATGGCGACCCGCATCACGGCAAACCTTCCGCGCACAGCTCGCTGTGGCACACCGCGTGGCTGATTGTGCATCTGATTGCGGTGATCAGCGTGACCAAGATGAACGCCAACTCGCTGGAAATGCTGCTTACTGAAATGAACGCGCCGGAGCAGTTTACCGGTTTCCTCGTCGCGCTGCTGATTCTGTCGCCGGAAGGTCTGGGCGCAATCAAGGCGGTGCTGATGAATCAGGTGCAGCGCGCGATGAACCTGTTTTTCGGTTCGGTGCTGGCCACTATTTCATTGACGGTGCCGACGGTGACCATTATCGCCACCCTGACCGGTCAGCAGTTGATTTTCGGCCTTGAGCCGCCGCATATGGTGGTGATGAGCGCGGTGCTGATTCTGTGCCACATATCGTTCTCCACGGGCCGCACCAACGTGCTCAACGGCGCAGCACATCTGGCCCTGTTTGCCGGCTATCTGCTGACGATTATGCTGTAACGTGGAATTAAGTGGTCGCCATAAATGGCGACCCTACAGCGCAGGGTGCGCATTCATGCGCATCAGGTGTATCGGTCGTCATGAACGGCGACCGTACAATGTAGGGTGCGCATAAATGCGCACCTGGATAAAGATATCTTTACGGCTTAATAACAGCCGTTAGCACATCTGGCCCTGCCAGCTATTTGCTAAAAATTAAGCCTTAAATCGAATAGTTTATTGCAAATCTTCTGTTTACCCGAAGAAGTTAAAATGTTCACCGCATGCACTCTGGCTGCCAGTCATTATTTATGATTGCCTGTAAATAATCCATACGTCAATTGATTTACATTCTTTTCAGCGCCGACACCGTATCAAAATGCTGCTTGTACGTTAAAACCTTACCGCTTAGCGATGGACGCTATCAGCTTTAATGTCAACCATGAGAGAAAAGCAGATAATAAAATAGTTGCGATAATCAACGCATCAATGGTCGATAAAAAAACATGAAAAGGGTTCACTAATTTACCTAACAGCATATACGATGATTCGGAAAGGAACCTGAACATGACCTCAGGAATAATAATTGCGTAGCCTAGCGTTAAGACAATTAGTAATAGTATCCGTTTCATTTCATGTATGCTCCTTGCAACAAGATATGATAAGTATATAATCGTTTCTTAAGGATTTCTACAGTAAGGGATGATTAACCATGTCGTATCTGAAATTGAAGCTTCAGGCCGATCGTACCATTGCACTCAATTTTGAAAAAGCACTGGCGCAACTGCGTGAAGAAACGCGAACCGCCAGTATCACAGTTGCCTCGGGCATTGAAAGAGTTAGCTGGTATGGTTCCTGCGTTTTTGATGATTACAAAGATGTGTGTAAACGACTGAGAAATGAAGATGTTCGTATGTTTTCAGCTCTGCCACAGGTTTTTTCACGACATGATGTCATCCTTGATATGGTTGAAATCTACTTTAGAAAAAAACTTGCGCGTCTCAGTGAACATAATGTTCAAAATCTGGTGCGCCAACTTGCTGAAAAGGCGGCTAATTATACAAGCGGTAAAGCTTCAAAACTCACCATTTCATTTCTTATCGCGCGCATAGTTACCGAATCTAAAGTTTTTAAGAGTTCGCTGGTTGATGTGATTGACCAGACCTCGCTTTATAGTGTCACAGTTTTA
Organism: Pantoea dispersa; assembly: GCF_019890955.1. Classification (NCBI taxonomy): domain Bacteria; kingdom Pseudomonadati; phylum Pseudomonadota; class Gammaproteobacteria; order Enterobacterales; family Erwiniaceae; genus Pantoea; species Pantoea dispersa. Next base: position 1,760,000 of record NZ_CP082346.1, on the reverse strand, counting down.
AAATTTTATGGGAAAATACAAATCGCTGCAACAGCAGCTCAGCATTTAAAATTTGCGGATCCGGAATATTATTTCGATCTGTATCAACAGAAATTAGAAATGCTTTATTATCTCATAGAGCCTGAAATGTCTAAAATTATTTACTTAAAGAAATCCGGCTCAACAAATGATGAGCAAATACTGGCATTAGTAGAACGGTTACTGACAAAATGAAACGAATCTTTTCCTGGTTCTATGCATGGTTAAGTCAGTCTTTTTTTTCACTAATACCGGTGATTGCGGCGGTAGCAGGTGGAATACTTTTGACAGCGCTTTTCCCTCATTATGGGCTGTTATTGACTCTACTGTGGGTCATTGCCATGGGTGCTATTTACGTGAAATATTTTAGATGGTTTTGACGGTCAATTTCAGTTGATACTTTATGTAATCCCTTCGTTGTTAAGCGCCTGCGACAGAATTAACCATTCTATTACAAAGGCACCCGCGGGTGCCTTTGCTGTTGCTATGACAAATCAGTTACTGGTATCCAGCTCCGGGAAGCTTTTAACCAGATCATCAATCGCTTTCATCTGCGCCAGGAACGGTTCCAGCTTATCAAGCGGCAGCGCGGACGGGCCGTCGCATTTGGCGCTGTTCGGCTCCGGGTGCGCTTCGATGAACAGACCGGCGATGCCTACCGCCATGCCCGCACGCGCCAGTTCGGCAACCTGCGCACGACGACCGCCAGAGGCCGCGCCAAACGGATCGCGCGTCTGCAGCGCATGGGTGACGTCAAAAATCACCGGGCTGTTATTAGTGACTTTCTTCATCACGTTGAAACCGAGCATATCAACCACCAGGTTGTCATACCCGAAGTTGCTGCCGCGATCGCACAGAATCACCTTGTCGTTGCCACCTTCGGCAAACTTATCGACGATATTGCCCATCTGGCCCGGGCTGACGAACTGCGGCTTCTTCACGTTGATCACGGCACCGGTTTTCGCCATCGCTTCCACCAGGTCGGTCTGACGCGCCAGGAAGGCCGGCAGCTGAATCACGTCCACCACATCGGCGACCGGCTGCGCCTGCCAGCTTTCGTGCACGTCAGTGATAATTTTCACGCCGAACGCCTGCTTCAGCGCCTGGAAAATTTTCATGCCTTCGTCGAGGCCAGGACCACGGTAAGACTTGATGGAAGAGCGGTTGGCTTTGTCAAAAGAGGCTTTGAACACATACGGAATGCCGAGCTTGTCGGTTACCTTCACGTAATGTTCGCAGATGCGCATGGCGAGATCCTGGGATTCCAGCACGTTCATGCCGCCGAAGAGAACAAATGGCAGATCGTTTGCGACCTTGATATCGCCGATACTCACTACTTTCTGTGTCATGCCCTTTCCTTAAATGTCGGGGGACGCTTAGTGCAGCGTCACCTGTTTCTGTTCAATTGCGTGGATCTGCACTTTAATCATCTCGCTGACTGGGTCTTCAGGACACTGTTCAACGAAATAGGTCAAATCGGTCAGTGCGATATGCTCGCACTCCAGCTGGGCGTAAATCAAACCGCGGTCGCGAATCTCATAGGGATCGTCCGGGTCGATTTGCAGCAGCACCTGGCTGACGTTGAGCGCCAGCTCCATCTGCTTCTCATCCATCAGCGCCGCTTTCAGCGTGTCGAGCATTTTGCGCATCACGCTGACGGTTTTTGCTTCGTCGAGGTCGTCAGAATAGAGCTTTGCCGTCGGGCTGATGTTGCCCTTCAGCCACACTTCCAGCGTGTGGGTGTCGAGCGTCTCACCGTTAAACGGATTGATCAGCCACATTTCACCGTCGAGCCAGTCGGCACGCAGTATCAGCTGCGTCGGGAAAATCACCGGCATCAGCGGCAGCTCAAGCTCATCCGCAATGTGCAGCAGAATCACGCCGAGCGACACCGCCGTTCCCTGCCGGCTCTTCAGCACTTTATCGATCCACAGCGCGTCTGACAGATTGTACACGCCGCTGGCACCGCCAAAGCCCCACTGCTGGTAAAACAGATCGAGCAGCTTCTCCAGCTGCAGATCCGCATCCTGTTCGCTACTGACATAGCGCCGCGCCTCTTCAACCAGGTCAGCCAGCTGCTGCTGGACGGAAGGCGCGGAAAAATCATTGCGTATGGCGCAGGTCGCGCCAATCACCGCTTCACTTAACGGTGTTTCACTGTAATCAAGTTGCACTGGCGAGGTCATACTATCCCCAATAACGGCATTTTGGTCATCGCCAGTTTAATCACCAGCAATAATGCGACCACGGCGACTAAACAGGCGACCCAGCGGGTCGCCATGCTGCGCGGGCGACGACTCAATGCCACGGAACCTAAGGCGATGTAGATGATAACCGCTAACAGCTTCTCCGTCAGCCAGCTTCCTTGTGGGGTAAACGGATAAAAGTGGGTAATCAGCACCAGCAGTGCACCGCTGAGCAGCAGGAATGTATCGTTGACGTGCGGCGCAATGCGCACCCAGCGCCGTTGCAGCTGGGCAGATCCGGTGGTCAGCCAGTAAAAACGCAGCAGAAACAGCGTGATGGTGATCGCGACCGTCAGCAGATGGAAATTTTTTATCAGCGGATACCAGCTGGCCATAGTGCTTCCTTAAGTAAGTTGTCCAAGCGTGACGCGCGGATTGCCGCCGTAATCCTCAACGGTGGTGACCGCCTGAAAGCCATTACGGGTCAGCAGCGCGCGTACAGCCTCGCCCTGCTGCCAGCCGTGTTCCAGCAGCAGCCAACCCTGCGGTTGCAACCAGTGCGGCGCGCGTTCAATGATTAATCGTAAATCGGCCAGCCCGGCCTCCTCCGCCACCAGCGCGCTGAGCGGCTCAAAACGCACGTCACCCTGCTGCAGATGTTCATCGGCGGCATCAATGTAAGGCGGATTGCTGACAATCAGATCGAAACGTTGGGCGGGCAGATCGTCGAACCAGTGGCTGCGCACAAATCCGGCGTTGGTGAGGTGCAGGCGCTGGGCGTTGTCCTGCGCCAGCGCAACCGCGGCGGCGATGCGGTCGCAGCCGGTAATCTGGCAATCGGGCCGCTCGCTGGCCAGCGCCAGCGCAATGGCGCCGGTGCCGGTACCGAGATCGAGCACCGCGGAAGGCGTCGCGGGCAGCCGCAGCAGCGCCTGCTCCACCAGCACTTCGGTATCCGGACGCGGAATCAGCGTGGCATCACTGACGCGCAGCGGCAGCGACCAGAACTCGCGTTCGCCCACCAGATGCGCAATCGGCTCACCGCGCACGCGGCGTGCCAGTAACGTCTCCAGCTGCGCCAGTTGCGCATCATCGAGCGGGCTGTCGTCAAACGCTATCAGCCAGCTGCGCGATTTGCCGGTGACAAAACCCAGCAGAATCTCCGCGTCGCGCTTCGGGCTATCGCCTCCGCACAACGCAGCCTGCGCCTGCTGCAGCCAGCGCCGGACGTTCATCACTCCTGCCCGGCCAGTGCGGCCAGCTGGTCAGCCTGATACTCCTGCACAATCGGCTCGATCAGCGTATCCAGTTTGCCTTCCATGGTTTCGTCGAGGCGGTAGAGCGTCAGGTTGATGCGGTGATCGGTCACGCGCCCCTGCGGGAAGTTATAGGTACGAATACGGTCGGAACGGTCGCCGCTGCCCAGCAGGTTACGCCGCGTTGAGGCTTCCGCCGCCTGGCGCTTTGCCATTTCCGCCGCGTGAATACGTGCGCCCAGCACCGCCAGCGCTTTGGCTTTGTTTTTGTGCTGCGAGCGCTCATCCTGGCACTCCACCACGATGCCGGTTGGCAGGTGGGTGATACGGATCGCCGAATCGGTGGTGTTAACGTGCTGACCGCCTGCGCCGGAAGAGCGGAAGGTGTCGATTTTCAGATCGCCCGGATTGATGTCCGGCAGTTCGGCTTCCGGCAGCTCCGGCATCACCGCCACGGTACAGGCGGAGGTGTGAATGCGCCCCTGCGATTCGGTTTCCGGCACGCGCTGCACGCGATGGCCGCCGGATTCAAACTTCATGCGGCCATAGGCGCCATCACCGGTGATACGCGCAATGACTTCTTTGTAGCCGCCATGCTCGCCATCGTTGGCGCTCATGATCTCCACCTGCCAGCGACGCGCTTCGGCATAGCGACTGTACATGCGGAACAGATCGCCGGCGAAAATCGCCGCTTCGTCGCCACCGGTACCGGCACGCACTTCGATAAAACACGGACGTTCATCGTCGGGATCTTTCGGCAGCAGCAGCACCTGAAGCTGCTGTTCCAGCACCTCGCGCTTGTCGCGCGACAGCTTTAACTCTTCCTGCGCCATGTCGCGCATTTCCGCATCGTCGAGCAGCATTTCAGCCGTTTCGACATCTTCCTGCACCTGCTGCCATTCGCGGAAACAACGGGTGACGTCGCTCAGCTGGGCATATTCACGTGATAACGCGCGGAAACGGTCCTGATCGCCAATTACGCCGGCATCGCCCAGTAACGCTTCAACTTCTTCATGGCGTTCCTGCAGCGCTTCCAGCTTGGCAACAATCGAGCTCTTCATCTAATAGAGGGTATCCCAGTGATAGGTCGTGACAGACCAGATTACTCTAAACCGAGGCTGTCACGTAAGATCTGCAGGCGTTCGCTGTCGCCGTCGCGCGCGGCCTGCTGCAGTGATTTGGTTGGTGCATGAATTAAACGGTTGGTGAGCTTGTGTGCCAGCTCCTGCAAGACTTTTTCGGCATCAGCACCCTGACGCAATGCCGCCAGCGCACGATCCTGCAGCTCGGCGCGCACGTCGTCAGCCTGCGCGCGGTATTCGCGGATGGTCTCACCGGCGCTTTGCGCGCGCAGCCAGGCCATGAATTCACCGCTCTCCTGCACCACAATGCTTTCCGCCTGCACCGCCGCCGCTTTGCGCTGCGCCATGTTCTGCTCGATGATCGCCTGCAGATCATCCACGCTGTACAGATAAGCGTTGGCCAGCTTGCCCACTTCCGGCTCAACATCGCGCGGCACGGCGATATCCACCAGCAGCATAGGCTGATTGCGGCGCGCCTTCAGCGCCCGTTCCACCATGCCTTTGCCAATAATCGGCAGCGGACTGGCGGTGGAGGAGATAATGATATCGGCATCGGCCAGGCGGGTTTCGATATCGGCAAGGCCAATCACTTCGGCGCCGACTTCGTCCGCCAGCAGCTGTGCGCGTTCACGCGTGCGGTTGGCGATCATCAGTTTGCGCACGCTGTGTTCGCGCAGGTGGCGCGCCACCAGTTCGATGGTTTCACCGGCACCAACCAGCAGCACGTTAACGCTGCTAAGTGATTCGAAAATCTGACGGGCTAAGGAGCAGGCAGCAAAGGCGACCGACACCGCGCTGGCGCCGATTTCGGTTTCGGTGCGCACGCGCTTGGCCACCGAGAAGGTTTTCTGGAACATGCGTTCCAGCTCGCTGCTCAGCGCATGGTCGCGCGAGGAGTCAGCATGGGCTTTTTTGACCTGACCGAGAATCTGTGGCTCGCCCAGCACCAGCGAGTCGAGTCCGCTGGCCACGCGCATCAGGTGGCTGACCGCCGCGTTATCCTGATGCCAGTACAGGCTGTTGCGCACGTCCTCTTCACGTAAGTCGTGATACTCGCACAACCAGCGCACCAGCTGCTCCTGCAGATCGGTCTGCTGCTCTACGCTGAGGTAGAGTTCCGTCCGGTTACAGGTAGAAAGCACCACCCCGCTCTGCACCATCGGCTGAGACAGCAAGCTGTTCAGCGCCTGGTCCAGCGTGTCTGGCGTGAACGAAACACGTTCGCGCAGCGCAACAGGTGCGGTTTTGTGGTTGATTCCGAGAGCAAGCAGCGTCATGGTGATTCGGGTTGGGAAGTCCCAATAATTGTCAGGTTTTGTGCTGCGCATTCTACAAGATGCAACAGATCAAGAAAAGCCATACAAAGCCTATGACTGTAATAAGATTAAACTGATCGTGCGCAATTATCCTGACATCGCCATTGACGGCACAGAGACGGATGGTTAGCGTTACCGGTTACGACGTAAAAACGTGTCTGAGGAGACGACCACGTGATGCATTTGCCCCCGCGCCAGCTGTTGCGCCTTTTGCCCCTTGCCAGCGTGTTGCTGGCTGCCTGTAGCATCAACAAACCCCAGCAAGGTCCCGGTCCCAGCACGACATCGCCGCAGTGGCAGCAACACCAGCAGGCGGTAGCGAAAATTACCCAGTACCAGACGCGCGGCGCGTTTGCCTATCTGTCGGATAAGCAGAAGGTTTATGCCCGTTTTAACTGGCAGCAAACTGCCGCAGACCGTTACCGTCTGCTGCTGACTAACCCGCTCGGCAGCACAGAACTGCAGCTCGACGCGCAGGGTTCGGTGGTGCAGATTGTCGATAACAAAGGCAAACGCTACGTCAGCAACGACGCGGAGAAGATGATTTCCCAGCTCACCGGCATGGATATTCCGCTGGCGAACCTGCGTCAGTGGATGATGGGGCTGCCAGGCGACGCCAGCGACTACCAGCTGAACAACAATTATCAGCTGCAAAGCCTGACCTACAGCCGCAACGGCCAGCAGTGGAAGGTGACTATCAGCGATTACGACAGCAAGGTGAACCCGCCGCTGCCGGCCAACCTCGAACTGACCGAAGGCGGTCAGCGCATCAAACTGCGCATGGATAGCTGGACCACACAATGATCACCACCTGGCCCGCGCCGGCAAAGCTCAACCTGTTTCTCTACATTACCGGCCGTCGTGCAGACGGCTACCACAATTTGCAGACGCTGTTTCAGTTTCTCGATGTTGGCGACACCCTGGAGATTACCCCGGATAACAGCGGCAGTATCACCCTGCTGACGCCGCTCGACGGCGTGGCCGATGAAGACAACCTGATCGTGCGGGCGGCGCTGGCGCTGCGTGCCGCAGCGGCGGACAAAGGCACGCTGCCGCCGCAGGCCGGTGCCCGGATCGCGCTGGAGAAGCGCCTGCCGATGGGCGGTGGTCTGGGCGGTGGCTCGTCTGATGCAGCGACGGTGCTGGTGGCGCTGAACCATCTGTGGCGCACCCAACTCAGCGTGGATGAGCTGGCTACGCTTGGCGTGCGTCTCGGTGCCGATGTGCCGGTATTTGTGCACGGCCATGCGGCGTTTGCCGAAGGGGTCGGCGAGCAATTGCAGCCCGCGTTTCCGGCGGAAAAATGGTATCTGGTGGCCCATCCTGGCGTCAGCATCGCCACCCCGGATCTGTTTCGCGATCCTGAACTGACGCGCGATTCACCAATACGCACATTAGATGAACTGTTGCAGCGTCCTTTTCACAATGATTGTGAAGCGGTAGCAAGAAAACGTTTTCGTGAGGTTGATGCGCTGCTTTCCTGGCTGCTAGAATACGCGCCGTCGCGCCTGACAGGGACCGGCGCTTGTGTGTTTGCTGAATTTGACACCGAGTCCGCTGCTCGTCAGGTGCTGGAGCTTGCCCCGAAATGGATGTGCGGATTTGTGGCGCGTGGGCTTAATCTCTCGCCGTTACAGCGTACCCTTTCCGGGCTCTAAGCGTAAACGTGACAGTGTCACCCTGTTCCAGACACTGCACGTGACGCATTAACACACCCGTATGAACAGGCTCAAATGTATTCGCCGGTTATTTTTGAGCGGTTCATTCTCTGGACGCCAAGCCTGAGGTTCTTCTCGTGCCTGATATGAAGCTATTTGCTGGTAACGCCACCCCGGAACTAGCACAACGTATTGCCAACCGCCTTTACACCAGCCTCGGAGACGCCGCTGTCGGACGTTTCAGCGATGGCGAAGTAAGTGTACAGATTAATGAAAATGTACGCGGTGGTGATATTTTCATCATCCAGTCCACCTGTGCCCCCACCAATGATAACTTGATGGAGCTGGTTGTGATGGTCGACGCACTGCGTCGGGCTTCTGCTGGTCGTATTACTGCTGTAATCCCTTACTTTGGCTATGCCCGTCAGGACCGCCGCGTGCGTTCTGCCCGCGTGCCAATTACCGCCAAAGTTGTGGCTGATTTCCTCTCCAGCGTCGGCGTGGACCGTGTACTGACGGTTGACCTGCACGCTGAACAGATCCAGGGCTTCTTTGATGTCCCGGTGGATAACGTGTTCGGTAGCCCGATTCTGCTGGAAGATATGCTGCAGATTGGTCTGGAAAACCCGATTGTGGTTTCGCCGGACATCGGTGGCGTAGTGCGCGCTCGCGCTATCGCCAAACTGCTCAACGACACCGACATGGCCATCATCGACAAACGTCGCCCGCGTGCGAACGTGTCGCAGGTGATGCACATCATCGGTGACGTTGCCGGTCGTGACTGCGTACTGGTCGACGATATGATCGACACCGGCGGTACGCTGTGCAAAGCGGCTGAAGCACTGAAAGAGCGCGGCGCGAAACGCGTGTTCGCTTACGCCACCCACCCAATCTTCTCTGGCAACGCGGTGGAAAATCTGCGCAAGTCAGTGATTGATCAGGTGATTGTTTGCGACACCATTCCGCTGTCGGAAGAGATGAAGTCACTGCCTAACGTGCGTACGCTGACGCTGTCTGGCATGCTGGCCGAAGCCATTCGTCGTATCAGCAACGAAGAATCGATTTCGGCGATGTTCGAACATTAATTGTTCGCGAAAAACCGGGCGCCCTGCCCGGTTTTTTATTGCCTGTGCGCGGAGTAACATCCCGATAAAGCCGCTTCCGCCGCCACTATTTGCGCGATAAATGGCCTCAAAATCCGCCAATCTCCCCGCCTTCCACTCTTTTTATCAGACAAGCGCATCCGGGCTTTAGCGGTCCAGTGATTAGTGATATTTTTCACCACACTTTTGCTGAGAACTCCGACCACCATGCCACTCGACATTTATACGTTGTTTATTTGCGAGCTCTACGTGCTGGGGTTTCTGAGCATTATTTTGATTTTTGCCTGGGTCGGGGCGCAGTACGACCGGGTGCTGGGTTTTACCACCCTGACGCTAATACTGACGCTTGCCGCCGTGCTGCTCAGTAGCCTGCGCAGCGCCGGTTTGCACTTTTTGCCGGTGGCAGTCGGGAATGTCATCATGCTGCTGGCCTACGGCACCCTGCTCAACGCCTTTCGTACTTTTTGCCGCCTTCCACTCGGTTTTTGCTGGATCACTGGCGCGCTACTGTGGGCGCTGCTTTGTGCCTTTCCGCAGTTCTACCACGGCCAGCCGAAACGCGTGCTGGTCATGTGCCTGCTGTGCATCATCTTTACCGCCGCGCTGATTCGTCTGCTGTGGCAGGCACGCGCCTCGCTGACCGTCACTTTCTGGCCCGCGCAGATACTGCTGTGGATCCACTTACTGTTCCATCTGGCGCGCATTTTCCTTGACGATGCGGTAGCCACCCCCGTACCGGGCGCCATTGGCGGGTCCGGCTTTTCGGTGTATGTGATTCTGGAGTCGATCCTCTTCGTCATCGGCCTGACATTCACTATCCTGGCGATGGTCAATGAGCGTACGCAGATCGCCCATAAGCTGGCGTCGCTGCACGATCCGCTTACCGGCGTCTGGAACCGGCGCGCATTGTTTGAGGCCGCAGAAAAACTGCTGCTGCGCCACGCACGTTTGCCGCAGCCCTATATTTACAGTGCAGTGCTGTTCGACCTCGATCATTTCAAAAGCATTAACGATCGCTATGGCCATCAGCAGGGGGATCGGGTGCTGGTCGATTTTTGTCAGGTGGTGAAAGCGTTAATGCCGGTTGAGGGTCAGTTTGCCCGGCTGGGCGGTGAGGAGTTTGCCGCGTTGCTTCCTGGCGACAGAGAGCAGGCGCAGCGCATATGTGAGCGTATCCGGCTGGCGACACAGCTGTCGCTACCCAACGACATCGGTTATACGGTGAGCATTGGCTTTGCTACTGCCAGCCAGCGGCATCAGGCTTTTCCCGCCCTGCTGGCGCTGGCTGATGAAGCCTTGTATCGCGCTAAAGCCGCCGGACGTAACCGCGTCGAAGGTTATCAGACGCCGCAGGCGGCAATGGCTGAAGCCGGTTAGTGCGTTGAGTGGTGATCGCGACGGCAGCGTTTGTCACCGTAGTGACGCAGCCAGTAGTAGCGGTCTTCTACCCTCTCCCGCCCGCTGACACGTGCGCCGACCAGCCACAGTAGCGCACCCACGAAAATACTGAACATCGCTCCATGCGCGAGGAACTGTGGCAGGTTGACCGACGGCAGCTGGTTAATGATGGAATAACCCACTCCGAGCACCATGGTTAACAAGCCGAGACACATCAAACCATTACCGACGGTGCGGCAGTGTTGACGTTTCATGATTCACCTCCATCCTTTTCAGCAACGCAGAAAACAGCACGTTTGGTTAACTGGTCATAAGTTTAGGCAATGGCTGGCGGTTAAGATGCGTACAGGATCACACATCCTTCACAATGTCTGACAAAACTTTACCGCCAGTACCTTGATTTCGATAGAAATTGATTAGTCACCTCAGGTCATTAATCTGCCATTACGCCCTTTGTCATCCCCGCCGGCAGGCAGTAAACTATCGCCCTTTCGCAGCGAGACAGGATAAACATCGTGAGCAGCATTAAACTGATTGTGGGGCTGGCCAATCCCGGCGCTGAATACGCGGCAACGCGCCATAACGCTGGCGCCTGGTATGTGGATTTACTTTGCTCGCGCCATAATCAGTCTCTCAAAGAGGAGCCGAAGTTTTTCGGCTACACCGCGCGCCTGTCGCTGGCCGGCGAGGATGTGCGCCTGCTGGTGCCCACCACCTTTATGAACCTGAGCGGCAAAGCGGTGGCGGCGATGGCAACGTTCTATCGCATTACGCCGGAAGAGATTCTGGTGGCACACGATGAAATGGACCTGCCGCCGGGCGTGGCGAAATTCAAACAGGGCGGCGGCCATGGCGGTCATAATGGCCTGAAAGACATCATCAGCAAGCTCGGTAATAACAACAATTTTCATCGCCTGCGCGTCGGTATCGGCCATCCGGGCGATCGTAACAAGGTCACCGGATTTGTGCTCGGCAAGGCACCGGCCAGCGAGCAGAAGCTGATTGACGAGGCGGTCGACGAAGCGGTGCGCTGCACCGAACTGTGGCTAAAAGAAGATAAGATTAAGGCGATGAACCGTCTGCACGCCTTCAAAGCCAGCTAAGCCAATTCCCGCGCCGCCGCAGGGAATTCTGTGTATAATGCGCGAAAATTTTTGAATCAGTCGGCGCTGTCTGCCAGCGCTGCACACTCAGTGAGAAAGGTAAGATCATGGGATTTAAATGCGGTATTGTGGGCCTGCCGAACGTCGGTAAATCCACCCTGTTCAACGCGCTGACCAAAGCGGGTATCGAAGCAGCCAACTTTCCGTTCTGCACCATCGAACCCAACACCGGCGTGGTGCCGATGCCTGACCTGCGCCTCGATCAGCTGAGCGAAATTGTTAAGCCACAGCGCGTGGTGCCAACCACCATGGAGTTCGTGGACATCGCCGGTCTGGTAAAAGGCGCGTCGAAAGGTGAAGGCCTGGGCAACCAGTTCCTGACCAACATCCGCGAAACTGAAGCCATCGGCCACGTAGTGCGCTGCTTTGAAAACGACAACATCATCCACGTCTCCGGTAAAGTAAACCCGGCAGAAGATATTGATGTCATCAACACCGAGCTGGCGCTGTCGGATCTCGACACCTGCGAACGTGCCATTCAGCGCTGCCAGAAGAAAGCCAAAGGCGGCGACAAAGATGCTAAAGCGGAACTGGCCGCGCTGGAGAAGTGCCTGCCGCATCTGGAAAACGCCGGTATGCTGCGCTCGCTGGCGCTGGACGCCGATGAGAAAGCCGCGATCCGCTATCTCAGCTTTCTGACGCTGAAGCCGACCATGTACATCGCCAACGTCAATGAAGACGGTTTCGAGAACAACCCGTATCTCGACCAGGTGCGCGCGATTGCTGAAGCCGAAGGCTCAGTAGTGGTGCCGGTCTGTGCGGCAGTGGAATCGGACATCGCCGAGCTGGAAGATGAAGAGCGCGACGAATTCATGGCCGAGCTGGGCCTGGAAGAGCCGGGCCTCAACCGCGTGATCCGCGCCGGTTATGCCCTGCTCAACCTGCAGACTTACTTCACCGCAGGCGTGAAAGAAGTGCGTGCCTGGACCATCCCGGTTGGCGCCACCGCACCGCAGGCAGCCGGTAAAATCCACACCGACTTCGAAAAAGGCTTTATCCGCGCTCAGACCATCGCGTTCGAAGATTTCATCACATACAAAGGTGAACAGGGTGCGAAAGAAGCCGGCAAAATGCGTTCAGAAGGTAAAGAGTACATCGTGAAAGATGGCGATGTGATGAACTTCCTGTTTAACGTCTGATTGGCTTCCAGGGTGTCATGAGGTTCCACTTATCTCATGAACCCGCAAAAATAAAATCCACGCATTTGCGTGGATTTTTTATGGCTGAAGCCCTGTCGGCAGGCTAATTATCCGATCCGTTAGTGGCATACAGCGGCCATGACTCAAACAGATAGCCGTCGAAATCAATGTCGTCCACATCAGAGAACTCCAGCAGCAGCTGCTTGACGTTTTCCAGGTGCTGCCACATCGCCTGTTTCGCGGCGCGCGCGTCTTTCTTGATTAAGGCGGCGAGGATCTTTTTATGATCGTCGAGCCACTTTTTGCGGTAGTTGGTGTTGATCAGATGCCGATGCAGCTGGCTCCACATCACGTTGTCTTCACGCCACTGCCAGGATTGTTTGAACAGCTCCACCAGCATGCTGTTATGCGTGGCTTCGGCAATCGCCAGGTGGAAATTACGATCGCCGTTTTCACTGTCGTTCACTGCGCCTGACGCCAGCTCACGCTCTTCCAGCGCCAGCGCCTGACGCATTTTAATGATGTCTTCGCGCGTCGCCTGTAACGCAGCGAATTCGGCGATATTACTTTCCAGCAGCTGGCGGGCCTGTAGCATCTCAAACGGACCGGCCGCATTGCAGGCGGTTTGCGCAGCGGCACGCGGTGCCGGCGTGTCGTTGATCACGTAAATGCCTGCGCCACGCCGCACTTCAATCAACCCTTCCAGCTCCAGCATAATCAGCGCCTCACGCACCAGCGTGCGCGTGACGTTCAGCAGCATCGCCAGTTCACGCTCTGGCGGCAACCGCTCGCCAATCGCGTACTGTTTCTGCGTAATCATGTTGCGAAGCATCTCGCCCACTTCCTGATAGGGTCGCTGTGCTGAAGCTTGTGGTTTCATAACGCTCTTTTCTGCTGGTTCAGACATTAGGCCGCCAAATTTTCTACCCTGCACTATAACACAGGGCGTGATTTTCACCGTGGGTTAAGGGTGAAGTAGCGTCGGGCGTTATCGAAGCAGATATCCTGCAACATCGCGCCCAGCGCGGCTTCATCGTGCGGCACAATGCCGTCACGCACCCACTCGCCAAACAGATTGCACAGAATGCGGCGGAAGTATTCGTGCCGCGTATAAGAGAGAAAACTGCGCGAATCAGTCAGCATGCCAACGAACTGGCTGAGCAGCCCCATCTGCGCCAGCTGCTCTAATTGCCGCAGCATCCCGTCACGCTGATCGTTGAACCACCAGCCAGAGCCGAACTGCATCTTGCCCGCCATCCCTGCGCCCTGAAAGTTACCCGCCATGGTAGCCAGCACTTCGTTGTCACGCGGATTGAGGCAGTAAAGAATGGTTTTTGGCAGCTGGTCATTGGTGTCCATCGCGTCCAGCAGGCGCGCCAGCGGCCAGGCAACAGGATGATCGCCGATGGAGTCGAAACCGCTGTCCGGGCCGAGCTGACGGAACATGCGCGTGCTGTTATTGCGGATCGCACCGATATGTAATTGCATCGCCCAGCCACGGCAGGCATACTCCGCGCCCAGCCACACCAGCACAGCGGTGCTGAACTGCGCAATCTCCAGCTCGCTCAGCGCCGTACCGCTGCGGCGTCTGGCGAGAATGCCATCCAGCACGCTGTCGGCTGGCACCGCAGCATAGCGCAGCGTTTCAATGCCGTGGTCGGCGGCGCGGCAGCCATGGGCGGAAAAGTGGTCCAGACGGCGCAGAAGCGCCACACGCAGCGCATCAAAGCTGTCGATACTGACATCCGCGGCAGCTTCCAGCCGGGTCAGGTAATCAGTGAATCCTTCCAGTTCAATCTTGAAAACCCGGTCCGGACGCCAGCTCGGTGCCACCTCAATATCAAAGCTGCTGTCTTCAGCTATCTGACGATGATACTGCAGGGAATCAACCGGATCGTCGGTGGTGCCCACCATGCGGACATTCATCTGGCGCATAATACCGCGTGCGGAAAATTCAGGCGTGGCCACCTTCTCCGCACACTCATGCCAGATGCGCGGTGCGGTTTCAGGTCCAAACAGCGTGTCAGTGATACCGAACGGCCGGCGCAGCTCCAGATGCGTCCAGTGATAGAGCGGATTGCCAAGCGTTTTCGGCACGGTCTGCGCCCAGGCCAGGTATTTATCGTAATCGCTGGTGGTGTTACCGGTGATCAGTGATTCCTCTACGCCCGCCGCGCGCAGTGCGCGCCATTTGTAGTGATCGCCCTCCAGCCAGATTTGCCCGAGGTTGGCAAACTGCCGGTCTTCTGCAATCTCCTGCGGATTGAGGTGGCAGTGGTAATCATAGATCGGCATCTGCGCCGCCACGTCGTGATACAGGCGACGCGCCACCTCGCTGTGCAGCAGAAAATCATCATCCATAAAGCGCTTCATTTGGCCTCCGGATTGAGGGATGCAACCGCGACTCTGGCACCCTGCTGGCACAGGCGGTCATAGGTGTGTTGCAGGGCGGCAACAAAGGCCGGATTGGCGGGTAAATCGTCCGCAAAGATCTCGTTAATGCCCAGCAGCGCCTGCACGCGCGCGGGGCCTGAAGGAAACTGCTGATTAATCCGCTCAAACTTCGCGACCAGCGGATCAGCCACCGGGTAGCGCTCGCCCTTCTCGTCTTCGCCGAGGATATAACGCATCCAGCCCGCGATGCCGAGCAGCAGATGCCGGCAGTCACTGCCGTGGTGCAGATGATAACGCAGCGAATCCAGCATGCGCTGTGGCAGTTTCTGACTGCCATCGCTGGCAATTTGCGCCGTGCGATGGCGCAGCGACGGATTACTGAAGCGCTCAAGCAGTTGATGCGCATACGCGTTCAGATCGCTGCCTGCTGGCATCGTTAGCGTGGCACGCTGTTCAGTCAGCATCAGCGACAGCGCAGCCTGACGGTAAGCGGGCAGCTGCATAGTATCTGCGATAGTTTCACAACCGCCGAGGTAGCCAAGATACGCCAGAAACGAGTGCGTGCCATTCAGCAGACGCAGTTTCATCAACTCGTAGGGGGCGACATCCGGAACAAATTGCGCACCAACGCGCTGCCAGTCGGGACGTCCCGCCACGAAGTTATCTTCAATCACCCACTGACGAAACGGTTCGCAGGCGACACCGCAGGGATCGGCGATGCCCAGCAGCCCGGTAATCTCGCGCTGCGTCTCTTCCGTCACGGCCGGCACGATGCGGTCAACCATGGTGCAGGGAAATGTAACCTGTTGCTCAATCCATGCCGCCAGCGCCGCATCCTGCCGTTGTGCCAGACCGATGACCGCAGCCCGCGCGACGTGGCCGTTATCACGCAGATTGTCGCATGACAGCACGGTAAAAGGCGCTAACCCGGCTTCACGCCGCAAGCGCAGCGCCTCAACGATAAAGCCAATGGCGGATTTCGGCTGCCGGGGATGGGCCAGATCGTGCACGATCAGCGGATGAGTACTGTCCAGTTCGCCGGTTGCGCCATGAGTGCAATAGCCTTTTTCGGTTACCGTCAGCGAGACGATGGCGGTTTCCGCGCGGGCAAGCGCGTTAAGAATGCCGTCACAACCGTCCAGCGCCGGGTGCAGCGCGGAGTGTACGGAACCAATGATTTTGACGTCATGACGCGTCGCGCCTTGCTCGGTGACGCTGTAGAGCAAATTCTGCGCGCGCAATTGTTCCACCAGCTGTCTGCCGCTGGCCGACATCAGGTTGACCTCGCAAATGCCCCAGTCGCTGTCGCTTATCTCCAGCAGATGGTGCTGATAGAGCGCCTGATGCGCGCGATGAAACGCGCCGCAGCCGATGTGCACGATGCGCGGCACCAGCCGCTGCTGCTGCCATGCGGGCCGCGCCACTTTAATGCTGGCGTCGGCAAGGTTGTGTTGCATGTGAACTCCTCAGTGTCCGGCGCGACTGTGCGTCCGCCGGGCAAGCGGTACAGGACGACCGGCGTCAGAAAAAGGCGCGGTGTATCGCCAGCTCAACGCCACGAATCTCAGCCAGACCTTTCAGCCGGCCAATCGCGGAATAGCCCGGGTTGGTTTTCTTATGCAGATCGTCCAGCATCTGATGCCCGTGGTCGGGCCGCATCGGGATCAGGTCTTCCTGCCCCGTATTACGACGGCGCTGCTCCTCTTCGGCAATCGCTTTGATCACCGCAAACATATCGACATCGCCGCCAAGGTGCGCGGCTTCGTGGAAAGTTTTGGGGTTGGCTTCACGCCGGGTTGAGCGCAGATGGGCAAAATAGATGCGCGGCCCAAAACGTTTCACCATGCCGGCTAAATCATTTTCCGCCAGTACGCCGTAGGAGCCGGTACACATCGTAAAGCCGTTGGCCGGGCTGTCGATGGTGTCGATCATCCACTGCAGGTCGTCGGCACTGGAGACGATACGCGGCAGGCCGAGGATCGGGCGCGGCGGATCGTCAGGATGTACCGCCATGCGAATACCGACCTCTTCAGCGACCGGGATAATGCCGCGCAAGAACGTGGCAAAGTGCTCGCGCAGCCGGGCTTTGTCGATGCCGTCATAGCGCGCCAGCTGAGCACGGAACTGCGCCAGCGTATAGCCCTCTTCCGCGCCGGGTAATCCGGCGATGATGTTACGCGTCAGTCGCAGCTTGTGCTCTTCGCTCATGCTGGCGAAGCGCGCAGCAGCCTGGGCTATCTCGTCAGTGCTGTAATCATTTTCTGCGCCCTGACGCTGCAGGATATGCAGCTCAAATACCGCAAATTCAATCTGATCGAAGCGCAGCGCTTTCGCGCCATCCGGCAGCTCGAACGCCAGATCGGTGCGCGTCCAGTCCAGAATCGGCATGAAGTTGTAGCACACGGTGTGGATGCCGCACTGCGCCAGATTGCGCAGCGACTGCTGATAGTTGCTGATCCACTGCTGGCACTCCCCGCTGCCGGTTTTGATCTCCTCATGGATCGGCACACTCTCCACCACCGACCAGGCCAGCCCGGCCGCCTCAATCATCGCTTTGCGCTGCAAAATCTCCTCCACCGGCCACACCTCGCCGTTAGGGATGTGATGCAGGGCAGTCACAATGCCGGTAGCGCCCGCCTGTCGGGCATCGGCGAGTGAAACGGGATCGTCAGGGCCATACCAGCGCCAGGTCTGCTTCATGTCGTTCTCTCCTGCGGGCCTGAGCATCACTCTCAAAGCCCTCCATTTTGGTTGACCAATTTTACAAGCAAAGCGCTTTATGAGTCATAAAAAGTGCCTGCGCAGCGTCAAATTCGGCTTTTCACCGGCAGAAGTCAACCTGATAAATGATTTTGGTTAACCAGATCACAAATACCGCATCAGGCTGGCGACCACCTGACCTAACTGTGGTTCACTCCCGGCGGATAGTTAAAACAGGACGCATCACGCCACGCCCGGCAATCAAGGGCCAGGGAGTTATGCGCTGGCCGGTATGGACTCCACCTCCGGCCAGGCAGTCACAGACGTTGCTCACACATGCTGTTAATAATGAATGGAGAATCCGATGAACCGCAGTTTGAATCCAGGGATTGCCGCAACCGGCACGAAACGCGTCATCCGTCATCTGCGTTGGTGGGTGCTGGTGCTGTTTCTGGCCGGCGTCACCGTCAACTACATTACCCGTAACTCGTTAGGCATTCTGGCCCCCGAGCTGAAAACCAGTCTCGGCATCACCACAGAACAATATTCATGGATAGTCGGCGCTTTTCAGCTGGCTTATACCTTCTTTCAACCGATCTGCGGCTGGCTGATTGACGTCATTGGCCTCAAACTCGGCTTCTTCATCTGCGCCACCATCTGGGCGCTGGCCTGTCTGTTCCATGCCGGCGCCGCCAGCTGGTTGCACCTCGCCATCTTGCGCTTTGTCATGGGCGGAGCTGAAGCGGCCGCCACGCCGGCCAACGCCAAAGTGATTGGTGAATGGTTCCCGAAAAAAGAGCGTCCGATCGCGGCCGGCTGGGCCGGCGTCGGCTTCTCGATTGGCGCTATGCTGGCACCTCCCATTATCTACTTTGCCCACGCCTCGTTCGGCTGGCAGGGCGCATTCCTGTTTACCGGCTGTCTGGCTCTGGGCTGGGTGGTGCTGTGGTGGCTGTTGTATCGCGATCCGGAACGTAACCCGAATCTCAGCAGCGATGAGCTGGCCTTTATTCGTCAGGATAATGAACCACCGGCGGTCAAACTGCCTTTCTTCAAAGCCCTGAAAACCGTCTCCAGAAACAAGCGTTTTTACGGTATCGCCATTCCCGCTTTTATGGCTGAACCGGCATGGGGCGTGCTGAGCTTCTGGGTACCGCTCTATCTGGCAAAAGACCTGGGAATGGACCTGAAACAGATTGCCATGTTCGCCTGGCTGCCGTTCCTCGCGGCGGATCTCGGCAGCGCAGCCAGCGGCTACCTGACGCGCATCTATACCCGGCTGTTTGGCTTCAGGCTGGTAAATTCCGTTGTCGCCAGCTCGGTCACCGGCGCCTTTCTGATGCTGTCGCTGGCACTGGTGGCGATGACCAAAGACCCCTATGTCGCGATTGCCCTGATCTCGATTGGCGGTTTTGGTCATCAGATCATCTCCTGCATGTTGAGCGCACTAGTGGTGGAAAAATTTGATAAGGGCCAGATGGCCACGGTAAATGGCATGCGCGGCTCGTTTGCCTGGATCTCCAGCTTCCTGTTTTCGCTTGTGATTGGCGTAACGGCTGACAAAATCGGCTTTAACCCGCTGTTTGTCGCCATGGGCTTCTTTGACCTGATCGGTGCAGTCTTCCTGATTGCGTTTATTGCTGAGCGTCGTTCAGCGACCCAATGAAGTAGGTAACGATGAAAACCTTAAAAAACTGGTCTTTAGCCCATTCTGATCGTCACCATGTGGTGCTTAACGTTGATGGCAAACACCATCTGTGCCTGTACGTGCTGGAAAAAGGTCTGTTCCGCGTGGTGATCAAGCGCCACGGCAACTACAGTCTGGACCGCACCTGGAGCATTGCGCCGGAACAGGATGTTCCGTGGGAAGGGCGTCCGCGCGACAGCCTGGCCGGGTTTAGCCTGCCCGGTTTTACGCTGGAGGAAGAAGCCAATTGTCTGACCATCAGTACCGACACGCTGCGCGTGATAGTGCGTCAGCCACTGGCGCTGGAGTGGCAGTACCGTGATGCCGCAGGCGACTGGCAACTGCTGACCGGCGATCGCCCCACCAGCGCCTATCAGATCAACGCACACGGCGACGGCGTGGCGCACTATCAGCGCCGCATGGCGGACGACCGCTACTACGGTCTGGGCGAAAAAACTGGCGATCTGCAACGCAACGGCAAACGCTTTGAGATGCGTAATCTGGATGCTATGGGTTACAACGCCTCCTCCACCGATCCGCTGTACAAACATGTGCCCTTCACCCTCACGCGGCGTAACGACGTCAGCTTTGGCCTGTTCTACGATAACCTCAGCACCAGCTGGTTCGATCTGGGTAACGAGCTGGATAACTATCACCAGCCGTATCGCCGCTGGCAGGCGGAGAGTGGCGATATCGATTACTACCTGTTTGTCGGTAAGCGGGTGCTGGATATCACCAAAACCTTCGTGCGCCTGACCGGCAAAACGCTGTTCGGCCCCAAATGGAGTCTGGGCTACAGCGGCTCGACCATGCACTACACCGATGCGCCGGACGCGCAAAACCAGCTGATGAACTTCATCCGCCTGTGTGAGGAGCACGCTATTCCGTGCGACTCCTTCCAGCTCTCTTCGGGTTATACCTCGCTCAATAACAAGCGTTATGTGTTCAACTGGAACTACGACAAAGTGCCGCAGCCGGAAGCGATGAGCGAGGCATTTCACGGTGCCGGGCTGCGCCTGGCGGCCAACATCAAACCCTGCCTGCTGCAGGATCACCCGCGCTATGAAGAAGTCGCGGCTCAGGGACTGTTTATCCGCGATTCGGAAGAAGATGTGCCAGAGCGCTCGGTGTTCTGGGATGATGAAGGATCGCACCTCGATTTCACCCATCCGCAAACGGTGGCCTGGTGGCAGGAGAACGTCACCCGTCAGCTGCTGGAAAAAGGCATCGACGCCACCTGGAATGATAACAACGAGTATGAAGTCTGGGACGGCGAAGCGCGCTGTCACGGCTTCGGCACGCCGATTGCCATCAAGCATATTCGCCCGGTGATGCCGCTGCTGATGATGCGCGCATCGATGGAAGCGCAACAGCGCTTTGCCCCCGAACAGCGACCGTTCCTGATTTCGCGCTCCGGCTGCGCCGGGATGCAGCGCTACGTGCAAACCTGGAGCGGCGATAACCGCACCAACTGGACCTCGCTGCGCTACAACATTCGCATGGGCCTCGGCATGAGCCTGTCCGGCTTGTATAACGTCGGTCACGACGTCGGCGGCTTCTCGGGCGATAAACCCGACGCGGAGCTGTTTGTGCGCTGGGTGCAGAATGGCGTCATGCATCCGCGCTTCACCATTCATTCATGGAATGACGATCACACCGTGAATGAGCCGTGGATGTATCCTTCGGTCACGCCCGCAATTCGGGCGGCCATCGCGCTGCGCTATCGCCTGCTGCCGTATCTCTACACGCTGCTGTGGCAGGCGCATGCGGACGATGAACCGATGCTGCGCCCGACGTTCCTTGATCATGAACACGATGCCCAGACCTTTGCTGAGTGTGATGAATTCCTGCTCGGCCGCGATCTGCTGGTCGCCAGCGTGGTGGAACCCGGCCAGCGTGAACGCCGCCTGTGGCTGCCCGACAACCAGACCGGCTGGTATGATTTCGCCACGCAGCAGTGGTACAGCGGGGGTCAATGGATCACCTTGCCTGCGCCCCTGGAAACACAGCCGCTGCTGGTGCGCGCAGGTGCGGCACTGCCACTCAGCGAGCGTATTGCTCACGTCGACGCCGCCGCAGACGATCATCGCACGCTGCAGCTCTACCCGTTGCAGGGCAAAGGCGTTAGCCACGGCGAACTGTTCGAAGATGATGGCGAGTCCTGGGGCTATCAACAGGGCAATGCGCTGTGGCTGCAGTGGGAAATGCGCTGCGAAGCCACAGCCATTCACCTTACGCTACGGCGCAAGGGTGACTATCAGCCGGCATGGCAAACGTTGCAGATTGCCCTGCCCGCCGGTGAACAGCGTGCGCTGTTTATCGACGGTGTCGCCGCAGGCGCTGCGTCAGCCGACGTGACGCTGGCGCAGATTTCCCGCAGCTGATAAATCACAAGAGCGCACCGATGTCGGGTGCGCCTGATTACCTTCATCGCAGCCCGCTTTTTTCTCCCTCAGCAGCTTACACCACCAAGATATCTGCCCGTTTTCTGTCCCGACGTTATCCCGCGAATAAATCTATCCGGTTTAATACGCTTATTTCACCACCCTGCTCACCCGATTAATCCTGGTTGCTTACTAATATAATAGCTGCGCTTAATGCAGGCATAAGCGTTTATTGCTGAGGCGATTGCGTAAAACATGACGACGCACTGGCTAAGCCATCGTAATAATATGCCTTAACACGGAAACGCCGCGGTTTAAGCAATATTCAACTGTGGCGCGCTATTAGTCATTAAGACGACATTAATCGGGTAATTCCCGACTTCTTAAAGGGCCTCTGTGATGAAAAGATTGCTGTTACCGATGATAGCTTTACTTGCCAGCCACGCCACCCTTGCCGCCGACGGTCAAATCACGTTCGTCGGCGCGATCGTTGAACCCTCCTGTGATTATGCCGTGACGCGCAGCGTCTCGCTGAACTGCACGCGCGAAGGGATTAAAAAGAGCGAAACCCTGCAGGTTAATGGTGCCGCGCGTGAATTACCTTACGCGCTGGGCACCGCGCGCATTATCCGTGAGCGTGGTTTGACTTTTCTGCAGGTAGAATATAATTGATGGTTTTAAGCCTGATTTACTCAGCTGCTCATTATCGTAGTCATTATCACTGCATGGCAAAGGAATGCTTTATAAAACAGTGTTTCTCTTAACCTATCCTGGCATTTCACTTCCAAAATAACAGGCACCTGATTAATCTGGCATCCAACGCTTCAGTCTGCAGATATTTTTAACTGCACGATGAGGGAAATAAGCATCATTTGCGACATCATGATTTTATATAAATATAGCGCCTGAACCAACAGGCCCGAGCCGATCAGCGCCTGTACGGTGCCGCCGGAAATGCCCCGTCTGATGGCCGCGGCCGGGTATTCAGCTCGCGCGCCTGATCGCCCATCGCACATTGACTTCTTTCGTGGCGCAGGTACATTTTACGCCATGAAAACCTTTCTGATTATTGTCCCGGACGGCGGCATGCTGTTCGAAGCGGCGGGTATCGCCGACATCCTCATGCACGCCAACCTGCACCTGCCGGTGGGCGTTGCTGGCGCACGCTATCGCATCAGCATCGCGACCACGCAGCCGCACCAGGTGATCCACGGCCAGTCTGGCCTCAATCTGCTCGCCGACCTCAAACTGGCTGAACTCGATCCGCGTGAACGCTGGGACACCATCATGATTACCGGGCGCGGTGATAACCCCGAAGAACGCAACATGGTGGTGGACTGGATTAAGCTGGCTGCCCCGCAGGCGCGCCGCGTGGTGTCGATTTGCGGGGCGGCGATGCTGCTGGCGGAGGCGGGATTGCTGGATGGCCGGCGCGCCACCAGCCACTGGCGTTTGCTGGACACGCTGCAGGCCAGCTATCCGCGCGTGCAGGTTGAAGGCGGCCCGCTGTATATCCAGGATGGCCCAATCTGGACCTCTGGCGGCGTCAGCTCCGGCTTCGATCTGACACTGGCGCTGGTAGAGGAAGATTTTGGTTTCAGCGTGGCGCGCGACATCGCACAGGATATGGTGATGTATCTGCGTCGTCCCGGCGGCCAGATGCAGTTCAGCCGCTTTCACCTGCAGTCCGTCAGCGAGTCGGGGCCGATTGCTCAGTTGCAGAGCTGGATCGCCGCCCATCTGGCGGAAGACCTGTCGGTGGAGAAACTGGCGGCCCAGGTGGCGATGAGCCCGCGTAACTTTACCCGCGTGTTCAGCCGCGAAACCGGCGTTTCACCGGCGCGCTATGTGGCAGAAGCGCGGCTGGCGGCGGCGCGCGAGCGGCTGGAGCAGACGCGCGAGACGCTGGAACGCATCGCCACCGCCACCGGCTTTGGCAGCAGCATCAACCTGCGGCGCAGCTTCGAGCGCCAGTTGCATCTCACGCCCAACGAATATCGCCAGCGCTTTCACAGCCGCAAAATGGCGTAAAGTGATCCTTTTTTGTCGTTTACGCCAGTGCACGCCAGGCCTACAGTGACTGCAGTAACTTCACTAAGGAGTCAGTCATGATCAAGGTAGGCATTAACGGTTTTGGCCGTATCGGACGTAACGTATTCCGCGCCGCGCTGGGCAGCAGCGACATCGATATTGTGGCGATTAACGATCTCACCGACAGCAAAACGCTGGCGCATCTGCTGAAGCACGACTCTCTGCTGGGTCGACTGCCGGCAGAAGTCAGCGCTGGCGACGGCGAGCTGCGCATTGATGGCAAACCAGTGCGGGTGTTCAGCGAGCGCGATCCGGCCAATATTCGCTGGCGTGACGTGGGCGTGGATATCGTCATCGAAGCCACCGGCTTTTTTACCGAGCGTGACAAGGCCGCGGTGCATATCACGCACGGCGGCGCCAAACGCGTCATCATCTCTGCGCCGGGCAAAAATGATGATTTGACGATTGTGATGGGCGTCAACGACCAGCGCTACGATCCGCAGCAGCACTATGTGGTGAGCAACGGCAGCTGTACCACTAACGGCCTGGCGCCCGCCGCGCAGGTGCTGCATCAGGCGTTTGGTATTGAGCACGGTCTGATGAACACCACCCATGCCTATACCAACAGCCAGGCGCTGCATGACCAGCCAGAGAAAGATCTGCGCGGCGCGCGTGCGGCGGCGCTGTCGATTGTGCCCTACTCCAGCGGCGCAGCTAAAGCGCTCGGCCGGGTGATTCCGGAACTGGAAGGCCGCTTAACCGGTTACTCGCTGCGCGTGCCGGTGCCGGTGGTGTCGGTGGTGGATCTGACGGTGACGCTGAAACGCGACGTGACGGCCGAAGAGGTGAATGACGCCTTTAAAGCCGCTGCTGCTGCGGGTCCGCTGCAGGGTATCCTCGGCTACAGCGATGAGCCGCTGGTCTCCAGCGATTATCAGGGCGATGCGCGCTCATCGATTATCGACGGCTTATCCACGCTGGTGATTGGTGGCAACCTGGTGAAGATCCTTGCCTGGTACGATAACGAATGGGGCTTCTCCAACCGTCTGGTTGACCTCGCACGCCTGATGGCACAGCGCGGTCTGTAATCTCCCCGGCGGCGTGCGCCCGACCCGCGCACGCCGCGCTAATGCGCCAGATAGAAGATCAGATGCATTCCCGGTGCCTGCTCAATTTGCAGCGAGGTAAAGGTATATGTCTGCATCCTGCCTTCGACATCAATCAGGGTTTTATTGCCCGCGCCGATTTTCCCCACATCATGGTCATTCCACAGCGTGCGAAACCCGGCGCTGCGCGCCAGCAAATCCTCGATCACCACCTCGAATTCCTGCGACTGATTGCTGGCGGCATAACCGGCGCGAAACGCCGACAGCGTATGGCGCGCCGCCTCTTCCCAACCATGAATGCGCTGCTGGTAGGCTTCACTGATGAACATCAGCTTGAGCGAGTTGCGATCCGCCGGCGGCAGGGCCGCCCAGTCGACAATCAGCGACTGCGCTGCCGGATTCCAGTAGACAATATCCATGTTGGCGCGGCGCACAAATGCCGGATGCGGGTCCAGCGCATCCACCATCGCCCTTACTTCAGGCGGCAACTCATGACTGAAGGGTTGCGAGTGTGCGTTACCAAACACCAGCGCTTCAAGATACTCCTGCTCGGTAACCGAGAGCTGTAGCACTTTGCCGATGCGCTGCAGCGCGGCGGGCGAAATACTGATGTCGCGCCCCTGCTCGAGCCAGGTATACCAGCTGACGCTGACTGCTGCCAGCTGTGCCACTTCTTCGCGCCGCAGTCCGCTAACGCGCCGGTTTTGCCGGCTGAAGCCATAGATCTGCGGATCAATACGCGCGCGCTGGCGGGTAAGGAAGTTTTTCACATCTTCACCACGCGATTTGACGGCCTGGGTATGACCTGTAGTCATAGGATAAACCACCCCATTTTTCACTGAATGATTGACATTTACTATCACCGGACAGAGTAAGGTATCTCAGCGGAGTAAAGCAAAGTATGTCAGCAGATTCAGTTTCCGCCGGACGGCAAGCAGTCCGGCACACCCGGGTGAGCCTGATCACCATGCTCACCGGCATGGTGACCCTGATTGTGGTAATGGGTATCGGCCGCTTTTCACTCACGCCGCAGATCCCGCTGATGATCGCCAACGGTCACCTGACGCTCTCCAGCGCTGGCGTGCTGGCGGCCATGAATTACATCGGCTACCTGCTGGGCGCACTGCACGTGAGCCGCATCACTGCCCATCACGCGCGCTACCTGAAGGCCGGTTTGCTGGCCACCGCGCTGGTGACCCTGCTCTCCGGCTTTAGTCATGCCTGGGTACTGCAGTGCCTGTTCCGTGTGGTGGCGGGTATCGGTGGTGCCTGGGCCCTGATTATCGTCACATCCTGGACGCAGATGGTGCTGGCACAGCAGCAGGCCCCGCGCATGTCCGCCGCGGTATTTGCCGGCCCGGGAGCTGGCATCACTCTGAGCGGCGTGCTGGCGTGGCTTATCACCCGGTTACACCTGAATGACGATCGCGCCTGGCAATGCTATGGCGTGGTAGCGCTGGCTGGCGTGCTGCTGCTGTGGCGCGCGCTGCCCGCGTCGCTCCCCGCCCGGCAGCGGGAAAGTGCGCCGGCGGCACCGGGTAGTGCGGTAAAACGGCTATGGCTGGCCTATACGCTGGCCGGTTTCGGCTATATTTTGCCCGCGACGTTTCTGTCACAAATGGCGCACAGCCTGTTTGCGCAGGGTCAGCTGGCAACGCTTTTCTGGCCGCTGTTTGGACTTTGCGCAGTGGCTGGTGTGGTGCTGATTATGCTGTTTTCTGCGCGCCTGAATACGCGCCTCAGCCTGGCGTGGGTTATGATCCTGCAGGGGTTGGGCGTGGCCAGCGGCGTGCTCATCCCGGGCGTGAGCGGGCTGCTGATCTCAACGGTGATGGTCGGGCTGGGGTTTCTTTCGATTATGCAGCTGTCGATGCAGCTGGCGCGCGCCGTCTCCAATATCAGCGTGGCAAAAACCGTGGCGATATTGACGTCAGGCTATGCCACTGGCCAGCTAATCGGGCCGCTGATCTCCGCCGCCAGCGTGCAGATTTTTGCTTCCCTGCACCCCGCGCTGCTGCTGGCCGCTGGCGGACTGGTGCTGGGCGGACTGCTGGTGCTGCGCATCCGCCCGCACTGACGCGCTTACTTCAATGCCATCGCCTGCTTTAGCGTGAAGAACAAGTCGGTCTGATCGGTCAGGCCGACCACATTCGCCGCGTGCGGACCGTAGGCCGCGATGCGCAGTTGGGTGCCGGTGTGCTCCTGGGAATCCTCTTCCGAGTTACCGTAGCTGATGGTCATCACCGCGCCATCTTTGGTGTTGAGCGCCTGAGTCAGACCCGGCGCTTTAGTGCCGTTTTCGACGATCTGGCTGCTGTGCGCGTGATCGGCGGTGACCACTACCAGCGTATCGCCGTGCTCGCGCGCATACGCCAGCGCCACCTGCACCGCCTCATCTAAATCGACGGTTTCACCAATCTGACCGCACGGGTTAGCAGCGTGATCCTGCTTGTCAATCGACGCGCCCTCCACCTGCAGGAAGAAGCCGTTGTCGTTGTGGCTGAGCAGGTCGATGGCTTTTTGCGTCATCTGCGCCAGGGTTGGCATTGATGCCGGACGATCTTTGTTGACCTCACAGGTCACCACCGGTTTATCCAGATTACCGTGATAGCTGGCTTTCGGCCCCTGCCAGCGCACCGGCATGTTGTCCTCCGAGAACAGCCCCAGCAGTGGCGTCTGTTGATTCGCCTGCTGTACCGCATTCAGCGCGGCGAGATTATCGACCAGCTGGAACCCCCGTATTTCGGCCTGCTCGCGCAGGGTTTTGCCCTGATAGTCGCCCGCTTTAGCCCGCTCAGCGAAAGATTTGGCACCGCCGCCCAGGGTGACGTCGGGACGGGTTTGCAGCAGCTGCTCGCTGATCGATCCTTTCCCGCCCTGCTCCAGCGCGTTACCCGGACACAGCTCGCTGGTTTTTTCCGGGCCGAAGCATTTGCGCGAGGTAACGTGCGCCATCAGCGCGGCCGGCGTGGCATCCTGCAGTTCTGCGGTCGAGACGTTGCCGGTGGCTTTACCGGCTGCTTTCGCCAATTCAAGCAGCGTGACCTGATCTGTGCCGTTGACATCGACGCCAATCGCGCCGTTATAGGTTTTCGTGCCGGTGGCCCAGGCGGTGGCCGACGCGGCAGAATCCGTTACGTAGTTTGGCTTGTGCGTTTTCTTGTCCAGCGAGTAATGGGTGTACTGGCCGGTGAGCGGCAGCGCATCAATACCGGGAAAGAAGCCGCCGGCCCCCATCGCCTGATTGCGTGCCGCGGTGATTTCGGAATCGCCCATGCCATCGCCAATCAGCAGGATGACATTCTTCGCCGTGCTATTGCTCAATGAGGCTTTCAGCGCCTCGGTCTGGTCGCCACTCAGGCGACGCGCCCCGCCGTGCTGGGTGATATCGCCGGTGGCGGCGCGTTGATAGCTGGCGCTCTCTGCCAGCGCGGACGTGGCGGTGAGTGAAGCCAGCAGAGAGAGCGTGAAAAGAGGTAAGCGTTTCATTTATCAGCATCCTTATCCGTAGATATAACCAAATGTTTCCGCCGACAAGTCTGCGACAGTGCGGTGACACTTTTGTGTCAGTTAAGGAATGTTTTGATGACAAAACCGGCAAAGTGGAGAGGCTTAAGGCAATCTGCGCAGAGGTTAAGCGAATAGAAAAAAAGGAGAAAATAGCCCTTGACCCTTATCGCTGAACTCCCTATAGTAGCGCCCCGTTGACCCAGTGCGGTCAGCAAACAAAATGTGGTGAGGTGTCCGAGTGGCTGAAGGAGCACGCCTGGAAAGTGTGTATACGGCAACGTATCGGGGGTTCGAATCCCCCCCTCACCGCCATCATTCAGAGAAGAGCCTGTACGCAAGTACGGGCTTTTTTCATTTATATTCTCCAGACGTGGGGGGATGAGAATCCCCGATGGGGGGTTCGACAACTGGCGCATGCCAGTTGGACAGCTGAGCCTGCGACGCTGCCCGCAGGGTGAGCGAAGCTCATCAATCCCCTCTACCATTTGTAACAAGACTTCAGGCGGACGAAACCGCTTGTGAATTGATTACAGAGACACAGTTCTACAAAATCAGCAAAAAAATGCACGTGAAGTGCACGTGCACTTTGATGCCATGAAAGCCTCTGACTATCGACAGGAGCTTTTTCATTTTTTATTCTCCTTGCAGCACCGACCCCGCGATCTGGCGACCCCGCTACCTCATTTGATGCCACAATCCATCACAAATCTGCCCAACAACTCTGCACACTCACCGCTTTTGTGCCACAGGACGCATAATCGAAAGATCCCCTTTCGCTGCAATATCGCGTGGGCAGCGGACCGTGTACTCTTACCGGAAATTCTGCAGGGTATCCTTTTCATCCACTGATGATGTCGCTGAATTAAGAGGGAATGCACTATGACCAGACTGAAAAAGCACCAGCCATGTTCCGGCCACTCTTTTCGCTGTTTAATGAGACGGATGAACCATTGCCTGACGGGAGAGCGTTGATATGGCCGTTCAGTCAAACGTATCCCATATTCTTAACGAACTCGCGCACAACGCCCGGCAGATAGACGAGAGCCAGGCGCAGGCATTGATCGCACATATTCGCAGCGCGAAACACATTTTCCTGCAGGGCGCCGGGCGCAGCGGCATTGCTATCCGCGCGTTCGCTAACCGTCTGTTGCATCTGGGTTTCTCGGTCAGCCTGGTCGGTGAAATCTCGTCACCCCACTCCAGACCTGGCGATTTGTTGATTATTGGTTCTGGCAGTGGCGAAACCGCGAGCCTGAAAGCGCTGGCGCTGAACGCCGTTGAGCGCGGTGTCGATGTGGCGCTGATTACCCTGAAAGCAGATTCAGGCATCGGCAGACTGGCCAAATGCGTGTTGGTGTTACCCGGCAACGTTAAAACCGATAACGCACGCAGCGCCGGACGATTCTCGCAGCCAATGGGCTCGGCCTTTGAGCAGCTTTGCTTCATCACCTGTGACGCCATGGTGCTTGAAATCATGCATCAGTGCGGTGAAACCAGCGAGAGCATGTTCAGCCGCCATGCGGACTTCGAATAACAGCATAACGTGTTTCCCGAACGTCGCTGATTTATACGCGGCAAATCTGACACCGAAACCCTGTGTGGTGATACGGTATCGCCGCTGACACGGGTGTGCAGGTTAGATAATTTATTCTGTTTATATTTAAGCGTAATTGATTTCCCTGGTGCCGGACTCAGTTATTGATGTGGATAAGGCCACGCATGATCGAGGCCGGTTGATGACAGGATGCCCGTGACGGCCAGCCAGGCGATCACCAACGCGAAGACAATAATTGCTGTAATTTCAATTGATTTAATCCAATGACGCTTAGCCATAAATACCCCTTCTCAGTTCAGGTGTTTGTACACGCTTCTCTGAAGATAAGATGTTACCGGTAAAGCGCAAGCGTTGATCACATCATGAAACATAAAGCACAGCTTATTGATTATTTGCGGCGCGAAAATTTGGCATAGCCGTTTGCCCGTCTGCTGGCGTCCTGGTGCATCCGGGTTTTTCGTGGGATGAGTGATGTGATCATTCAGACGCTGCGTGCACCGGGCTAAGCGCATCCGTTGCCGCTAACCCATTTTTGTGACGCACAATATCCGCCATGATTGCCAGCGCGATCTCCGCCGGGGTTTTGCTGCCGATATCCAGCCCAACCGGTGCGTGAATGCGCTGCAACTGCGTCGGTGTCAGTTCCGCAATCGCGCTCAGGCGCGCTTTGCGTTTTGCGCTGTTGCGCTGCGAGCCCATCGCACCGAGATAAAACGCAGGCAGATTGACCGCTTCCATCATGGTGAGATCGTCAATACGCGCATCATGCGTCAGCGAGAGGATCGCCGTGGCGGCATGACAGCCCTCGCGTTCCAGATACACCGCCGGAAACTGCTGCACCAGTTTGACGTCCGGCGCCAGTTCGGCCGCCATATTGCTCAGCACCTCTTCACGGTGTTCACAGACGATGGTTTCGAATCCCAGCGCCAGCGCGAAGTTGGCACAGTACACGGCGACGCTGGAGAGTCCGGCAAGGATCAGGCGCGGCGCGGCACTCAGGGTCAGAACGATTTCACCGTCAGTGACCTGGGTGCGGGTGCGGTGGGTATAAGGCGCAGGTTCGAGCGCGTGACACGGCTGCGGCAGCGTCAGGCGTTTGGTGATGGCACGCGCGCCGGACAGCGCATCCTCCAGCTGCTGTAAATAGCGCAGCGTGGCGGCCCCGGCAGGCAACCGTTCGACCAGAATATCCAGTACGCCGCCACACGGCAGCGCGCGGTCAGGCGTGTCGCCCCCCTCACCGTAGCGCACCAGTTGACTGGCGGCAGAGAACGCCTGCTGCTGAACGCGGGTGATAAAATTCTCCTCGACGCAGCCGCCGGAAAGGGAACCGCTGTAGCGCCCATCGGCGCGAATCACCATCATCGCGCCCGGCGGGCGCGGCGAGGAGCCGTACGTGCTGAGCACGGTACACAGCCACACCGGCTGCGCTTCCGCCCACTGCTGCGCCATCCTTACCACCTGCACATCAAGAGAGTGCATGACTTTCTCCGCTCATCGTTTCCGCCCATTTTCTTCCCGTAAGCATAGCAATGAAAAACCCGGCCGCAGCCGGGTTGAGATTAGCTATTTTTTCAAGGTTAACTGTAAGCATGCAGCGTACGCTGGCACAGTGCCGAGCGAACGCAGTCGTCTTTACCGAAACGCACCACGCCAATCATCTCATCCTCTTCGAAGCGCGCCAGCGCATCGGCAAGGCCAGATTTGACGCTGGCGGGCAGGTCGCACTGGGTAATATCCCCGTTGACAATCACGGTGACGTTTTCGCCCAGGCGGGTCAGGAACATCTTCATCTGCGCAGCGGTGACGTTTTGCGCCTCATCCAGAATCACCACCGCATTCTCAAAGGTACGTCCGCGCATATACGCGAAGGGCGCGATCTCTACCTTGGCGATTTCGGGTCGCAGGCAGTACTGCATAAAGGAAGCGCCGAGACGTTTAACCAGAACGTCGTAAACCGGTCGGAAATAGGGGGCGAATTTCTCGGAGATGTCTCCTGGCAGGAAACCGAGATCTTCATCCGCCTGTAAAACCGGGCGCGTCACAATGATCCTTTCGATGTCCTTATTGATCAGGGCCTCGGCTGCTTTCGCAGCGCTGATCCAGGTTTTACCGCAGCCGGCTTCACCGGTCGCGAATATCAGCTGTTTCGTTTCTATGGCGTTAAGATAGTGCGCCTGAGCATCGTTTCTGGCCTCAATTGGTGACCGGTCACGCACATCGCGCGCCATGCCAATTGCATCCAGCCCACCCATCTGCACCAGCGAAGTGACCGATTCTTCTTCACGCTGACGATGACTGCGAGAGTCACTGCGAAGCACTCGGCGGGCTTCACGACGCGCTTTGATCACTGCTTTCTGTCTTCCCATAGTGGCACCTTACAGTTGGTTTCATTTATCGCGGCGGATCACCCGCGGCGATGATTTGAACGCTTTAGAGGTTTTGTTGGCTTCCTTGTAAGCCGTATCGAGCCAGTGAGAAAAGTGTGCAACAACGCCGAAACGCTGCCGCGCACCGGTAAACATCGGAAAAGAATTCGAAGGCGATAAAAGAAAAGTGAAGAGGATTCTCACGCGGGAGACAATCCCCCGCAGCGTACTGCGCTAGCTGAAGTGTATTTAACTGTCCGTATAAGGACCGGGCCATGCGCGAACTCCAGTGGACTTAGCCACACAACTGACGACGCTATGACTAAAGTTCATCATATTTCCGCCGATTTGCAACACTATTTTTACTTTATGGCAAAGAAAACCCGTGCGGCGCAGCCTTAGCTCGGTGCGCTTAAATTAAATTAATAATAATATTCAGTAAGATAGGTAATTCAGAACTTAACAAACTGTTTCAGAAAATTCGGACGTCACAGCGAGACAGGAGAAATTTAAGGCGGGCTTAACAGCAGCGCCCGGCACCGCTAACGGCGGACAAGCGCTGTACATTAATTAATCAGGCTTCGAGCAACGGCTGCCCCAGATAATGATTTTTGTCCGCCACGCCGGGCAAAACAAAAAAGTATCCGCCGCCGATGGGACGAATATATTCTTCCAGCGCTTCGCCGTTGAGCCGTTTCTGCACGGTAATAAAGCCTTTGCTTAAATCGTGCTGATAACAGACGAACAGCAGTCCCATATCCAGCTGCCCTGCCCCGGTAATCCCCGAGGAATAGCTGTAGCCGCGCCGCAGCATCAGGCTGCTGTCGGTTTGCGGCGTGCGCGGATTGGCGAGCCGGATATGCGCATCCAGCGCGATGATCTCGCCGTCCGGATCGCGGGCGTAATCCGGCACGTCGTGCTCGTGCTGCATCCCCAGCGGCGCGCCGGACAACTTCTCACGACCAAAAATGGTTTGCTGCTCGCCCAGCGGCGTGCGGTCCCACATTTCAACGTGAAAACGGATGATGCGCACCGCCTGATAGCTGCCGCCGTGCGTCCACGCCGGTTCCTGCTGTTCCGGTGTCACCCACAGCAGCTGGTCCATCAACTGCGCATTGTGGGTATCCGGATTGGCGGTGCCATCTTTGAAACCCAGCAGGTTGATCGGCGTTTCGCGCCCTTTGCTGCGTGCAGCGTGATCGGCGATAAAGCCGTCGCGCCGCCAGCGCACCGCCAGCAGATCCGGCGTGTGCTTAATGATATCGCGCAGCGCGTGGATCACCGTATCCTGAGTATTGGCGCAGATCTGAATCAGCAGGTCGCCATGACACTGTGCGGCGTCGAGCGAATCGTTGGGAAAGCGTGTCATCGTCTGCAGCTGGCTGGGCTTATGCGCGGCCAGCCCGAAGCGCTCGTCGAACAGTGAATCACCCACCGACAGCGTCAGGGTCAGGTTATCGGGCGCAATGTCCGCACCCAGGATGCCGGAGTCGAGCGGCGGCAGCTGCGGATTGGGCACCGCCGGCGCCGGTCCGCCCTGGGTGAGAAAGGCAAAGCGCTGCGTCAGCAGCCGCAGCAGGCGTTCCAGTTCGGCTTTATCACTGGCCAGCACATCAAACGCCACCAGCATCATAGATGCCTGCTGCGGCGTCAGAATGCCGGCCTGATGAGCGCCATAAAACGGTTGCGCCTGCTGGCGCGCGTCGGGTGCAACCGTGCCAGGTGAGAAACTCTCTGCCGCGCTGGCGGCATGGAACGGACAGCCGCCGCCCAGTGCCGCCACGCCACCCAGCATGCCTAATCCCTGTAACAGACGACGACGCGACGGTTGCGCCGCGTCATTTTTTTTACTCATGATTAATCAAGACCTAAAGTGCCGCGCAGCAGGGAGAGATCTTCCGCCAGCGTGGTGATGGGCCCTTTCAGCGCATTACGGTCGCTGGTGGTCAGCTTTTCATAGGAAGCAAAACCGTCTTTGGTGCGGTATTTGCTGAGAATGCCATCCACCTTCTTAAAGTTCGCGTCCACTTTCGCCAGCAGCTGCGGATTGGCTTTTTGCAGCAGAGGACGCAGCAGATCAACGATTTTCTGTGCGCCGTCGATGTTGGCCTGAAAATCGGACAGATCGGTACGGCTGTAGCGATCTTCCTCACCGGAGATTTTGCTGGACGCTACCTCTTCAATCAGGCCTGCCGCGCCACCGACCACTTTCGCCGGCGGGAAGGCCAGCTCGCTGACGCGGGTTTGCAGATCCTGCACATCCTTATACAGCTGGTCAGCGAACGCGTCCGCGCCTTTGGTGGTGTTGTCGGCGAACAGCAGTTTTTCCAGCCGGTGGAAGCCGGTAAATTTCGGATCTTCCGCTTTTTTCTCGAAGTCATCTTCACGCGCGTCAATACTGCCGTCGAGGTCAGAGAACAGTTCGGCAATCGGCTCGATGCGCTCATAGTGCACACGCGTCGGCGCATACAGCGCTTTGGCTTTTTCCACGTCACCGGCTTTTACCGCGTCGGTAAAGGCTTTGGTGCCGGCCACCAGCGCGCTCACTTCTGCCATCACGTAGACTTTGTAATCGGCAATCGGCCCGACCAGCTGCAGCACATCTGGCTTGCCGCTGCTGGCGGTTTTGCTGTCACCGCTGACCACCAGCTTGCCTTTCGGATTAGTGAGCAGGCCGCAGGTCATGTCATATTCACCCGCTTCCAGGTTGGCGGTGAGCTTCTGGCTGAAGCCGGGCGCGATGTTTTCGCGCTCTTCCACCACCATCACGCCTTTGAGGATTTCCCACTCCAGCGCTTTCTGGCTGTTGTTTTTGATGATGAACTGGGTTTTACCGGCCTGCACGTTGAGCGACATCGGCTCGCACTGCTTGTCAGTGACCGTCACCGTGACCTGCGGTACGGCAGCGGCAGAAGCGGCACCGGACAGCGCCAGCATTGAGAGCAACAGCGCCTTACGGCGGAAGCGAATCGTCATAGTCATATCCCTGTTACATGAAGGTACAGGCGCACGCGCGCCTGCGAAAATTTAGCGCACCGAACGTGCAGCGCTGGGTGCCGGACGCGCCGGGAAGAAAAACAGCAGCAGCGCCGGGATCAGATAAATCAGCCATACTGCGACTTCGCTGACGCTCGGCGCTTCCTGATAACCCAGAATGCCTTCCAGCAGCGTGCCAAAGATCGAATGGGTAGAGAGCGTGTTGCTGAAGTCAAACGCGGTCGCCTGGAAGTGGTTCCACAGTCCCGCCTCGTGGAAGGCGCGGATCGCCCCCGCCGCCAGTCCGGCCGCCACCAGCAGGATGAACAGGCTGGTCCAGCGGAAGAAGTGCGCCATGTTAAGCCGCACGCCGCCGTAGTAAATCAGCATGCCGAGCACGATGGCGGTCGCCAGACCCAGCACCGCGCCAATCGGTGGCGCATAGCCGACATCCTGGGTGAAGGCCGCCAGCAGAAAGAACACCGACTCCAGCCCTTCACGCGCCACGGCGAGAAACACCATCAGCACCAGCGGCAACCCGCTGCCGCCCGGCTTCTGCAGCGCCTGATCGACGGATTTTTCCAGCGTGGCTTTGATATTGCGCGACACCTTGCGCATCCAGAACACCATCGAGGTGAGGATCACCACGGCAATCACCGCCACGATGCCCTCGAACAGCTCCTGCTGTTTCTGCGGGAATTCACCGGTGGTTTCGTTGATGAAAATACCGAGCGCGAGGCACAGCGCCGCAGCGATAAACACGCCAGCCCACATCGCGGGGAACCACTGGCTGCGCTGGGTGCGTTTGAGATAGCTGGCAATCAGGCTGACGATGAGCGCTGCCTCGAGACCTTCGCGCAGCATAATGAGAAAGGGAACGAACATCACCAACCTCTTGAATGTTAAGGAGGGTAAACCTTAGGTAAAAATACGTAAAGTGCGAACGATATCGATTATCATTATCGCGGATGAAAATACAAGTCACCGCGCGAAATTAATTTTGCTTTTGCGGGTCAGGTAGCGATGCGGGAAAGTCAGAGCGGAGTGACAGATTAGGCGATGAATCGCGCGCAGAGGACGTGACACTAACAGTGCGGGGAGCACGGCACTCGCGCTCCCCGCTTTACTCAGGCCATCACCGTTATTTGATGTTGTATTCCGCTTCGGCAGCAATAAAACGCTGCTGCGCTTCAGCCGACGGTTCGCGACCGGCCAGGCTCACCACAACAATCGCGATGCTGGCAAACAGGAAGCCCGGGATGATTTCATACAGATTGAGCCAGGCGTACTGCTTCCAGATCAGCACCGTGGCGGCACCGATAATCATGCCGGCCAGCGCGCCGTTGCGCGTCATGCGCTTCCAGCACACGCCGAACAGCACCACCGGACCGAATGCGGCCCCGAAGCCTGCCCAGGCGTAGCTCACCAGGCCGAGCACGCGGTTCTCCGGGTTGGAGGCCAGCGCAATCGACACCAGCGCAATCACCAGCACCATCAAACGGCCAACCCACACCAGCTCTTTCTGGCTGGCATTTTTACGCAGGAAACCTTTATACAGGTCTTCGGTCAGCGCGCTCGAGCACACCAGCAGCTGACAGCTCAGGGTCGACATCACCGCCGCCAGAATGGCTGACAGCAGAATACCGGCGATCCACGGATTGAACAGAATACGTGCCAGCTCGATAAACACGCGCTCGCCGTTTTCGCTCACACCCGCTGCCTGATTCGGATGGTTCTGGAAATAGGCGATGCCGAAGAAGCCCACCGCGACGGCGCCGGCCAGGCACAGGATCATCCAGGCCATGCCGATGCGGCGTGCGGTACGAATAGAACGGTGCGAGTCTGCGGCCATGAAGCGCGCCAGAATATGCGGCTGGCCGAAGTAGCCGAGCCCCCAGCCGAGCAGTGAAATCACCGCCACGAAGTTGAGGCCCTTCAGCATATCGAGGTTTTCCAGGCTTTTCGCTTCAATCACAGCCAGCGAATCATCCAGGCCACCGACAGCGATAATCACAATCACCGGCGTCAGAATCAGCGCAAAAATCATCAGGCTGGCCTGCACGGTATCGGTCCAGCTCACCGCCAGGAAGCCGCCCACCAGCGTATAGAGAATGGTTGCTGCCGCGCCAGCCCACAGTGCGGTTTCATAACTCATGCCGAAGGTGCTTTCAAACAGGCGCGCACCCGCCACCACGCCCGAGGCACAGTAAATGGTGAAGAAGATCAGGATGACCAGTGCCGAGATGACGCGCAAAATTTTGCTGTGGTCTTCGAAGCGGCTGGTGAAAAAGTCTGGCAGGGTTAAAGCATTATTGTGATGCTCGGTCTGCACGCGCAGGCGACCCGCAACAATTTTCCAGTTCAGCCACGCGCCAATCGTCAGGCCGATGGCAATCCAGCTCTCAGAGATCCCGGAGAGAAAAATCGCGCCCGGCAGTCCCATCAGCAGCCAGCCGCTCATGTCCGAGGCCCCGGCCGACAGCGCGGTTACCACGCTGCCCAGACTGCGACCGCCCAGAATATAGTCGTCAAAGTTTTTGGTTGAGCGGTACGCAATAAAACCAATCAACACCATCCCGAGGATGTAAATGATAAATGTCACCAGCATCGGTGTACTTACTGTCATCTGTCTCTCCACTTATTATTTGATCTCTTAAGAGAAATCTTTTTCCTGCGTTACCGGAACGGGATAACGTCAGGGCTTTACCGCATCCAGAGAAAGCGATTTCTCATAAGGCGCGGTATCCTGCCGCAAAGGTGCGACGCGCACAATGCATTTAACACAGCTGTTACCTGGGTTTCACCTGACTTTGCATTTTTCATGCTCACAGGTTGCGCCTGTTCACATTTTAAGTTGCACCTGATGTCAGCCAGGATG
Source organism: Pantoea dispersa (assembly GCF_019890955.1). Classification (NCBI taxonomy): domain Bacteria; kingdom Pseudomonadati; phylum Pseudomonadota; class Gammaproteobacteria; order Enterobacterales; family Erwiniaceae; genus Pantoea; species Pantoea dispersa. The sequence continues at coordinate 1,722,091 of NZ_CP082346.1, read as the reverse complement.
CGTTTTGTTGCGGTGGGTTGCAACTCTGGCGAGATTCTTGCAGCAAGTTCCGTGCCGCTTTTGCTGCGTTAACAAAAAAAGCCGGTTAAAAACGTGCAACCGAGGTCACATTTAACACGGTTGCACAAAGTTGCAACATGAGTGATAGTGCAGCCCACGCTGAAGTTGATTCACACTTTGAGGACGAGGAAATCATGGGAACCACCACCATGGGGGTGAAGCTGGATGAAGCCACCCGCGATCGCATTAAACTGGCGGCGCAAAAGATTGACCGCACGCCACACTGGCTGATCAAGCAGGCAATTTTTAACTATCTCGGCCAGCTGGAAGCGGGAGAAACGCTGGCGGAGATCCCGCTGCAGCTGAATGATGCCGCAGACGATGAGCGCGTACCGGAAGAGAGTTTCCAGCCTTTCCTCGACTTCGCCGAACACATTTTGCCGCAGTCGGTCAGCCGCTCGGCCATCACCGCCGCGTGGCGTCGTCCGGAGACCGATGCGGTGCCGATGCTGCTGGAGCAGGCGCGTCTCCCTGCCCCGCTGGCAGAGAAAACCCACCAGCTGGCTTACAGCCTGGCGGACAAGCTACGGCACCAAAAAGGGGCAACCGGACGCGCCGGCATGGTGCAAAGCCTGCTGCAGGAGTTCTCGCTCTCGTCTCAGGAAGGCGTAGCGCTGATGTGCCTGGCGGAAGCGCTACTGCGTATTCCTGACAAGCCCACCCGCGATGCGCTGATCCGCGATAAAATCAGCAACGGCAACTGGCAGTCCCATCTGGGCCGCAGCCCGTCGATGTTCGTCAACGCCGCCACCTGGGGCCTGCTGTTTACCGGGCGTCTGGTCTCGACGCACAATGAAGCCAACCTGTCTAAATCGCTGAACCGCATCATCGGCAAGAGCGGCGAACCGCTGATCCGCAAAGGCGTGGATATGGCGATGCGCCTGATGGGCGAACAGTTCGTCACCGGCGAAACCATCGCCGAGGCGCTGGCCAACGCGCGCAAACTGGAAGAGAAAGGCTTCCGCTACTCGTATGACATGCTGGGCGAAGCGGCACTCACCGCCAGCGATGCCAAAGCCTATCTGATCTCCTATCAGCAGGCGATCCACGCTATTGGTAAAGCCTCCAACGGGCGCGGCATTTATGAAGGTCCGGGCATTTCCATCAAGCTGTCGGCGCTGCATCCGCGCTACAGCCGCGCGCAGTATGAGCGGGTGATGGAAGAGCTTTATCCGATCCTGAAATCGCTGACGCTGCTGGCGCGCTCGTATGACATCGGCATTAACATCGATGCCGAAGAAGCCGATCGCCTGGAGCTGTCGCTCGATCTGCTGGAAAAACTCTGTTTTGAGCCGGAGCTGGAAGGCTGGAACGGCATCGGTTTCGTGATTCAGGCTTATCAAAAGCGCTGTCCGTTTGTGATTGACGCGCTGGTGGATCTGGCGCAGCGCAGCCGCCGTCGTCTGATGATCCGTCTGGTGAAAGGCGCTTACTGGGATAGCGAAATCAAACGCGCGCAGATGGAAGGCCTCGAAGGCTATCCGGTTTACACCCGCAAGGTGTACACCGACATCTCCTACCTCGCCTGTGCGCGTAAACTGCTGGCGGTGCCTAACCTGATTTATCCGCAGTTTGCCACCCATAACGCCCACACGCTGGCGGCGATCTACCAGCTGGCGGGCAACAACTACTATCCTGGCCAGTACGAGTTCCAGTGCCTGCACGGCATGGGCGAACCGCTGTACGAGCAGGTGGTGGGCAAAGTGGCCGATGGCAAGCTGAACCGGCCGTGCCGGATTTATGCGCCGGTCGGTACCCACGAAACGCTGCTAGCCTACCTGGTGCGTCGCCTGCTGGAAAACGGCGCCAATACCTCGTTCGTCAACCGCATCGCTGACAACACGCTGCCGATTGACGAGCTGGTGGCCGATCCGGTGGCTGCAGTGGAGAAAATGGGTGTCGCAGAAGGCGCCATTGGCCTGCCGCATCCGAAGATTCCGCTGCCGCGCGATCTGTATGGCGACAAGCGTGTTAACTCTGCCGGTCTGGATCTGGCCAACGAACACCGCCTGGCGTCGCTCTCCAGCGCCCTGCTCTCCAGCGCCAGCCAGCCGTGGCAGGCTCAGCCGATCATTGATGGCGAGCTGGGTAGCGGCAGCAGCCGCGCGGTGATCAACCCGGCCACGCCGGCGGATATCGTCGGCAGCGTGCGGGAAGCCACCCCTGAAGAGGTCTCCTGTGCGCTGGATGCCGCGGTGAATGCCGGACCGATCTGGTTCGCCACGCCGCCACAGGAGCGCGCCGCGATCCTCGAACGTGCCGCCCAGACGATGGAAGACCAGATGCAGCAGCTGATTGGTTTGCTGGTGCGTGAGGCAGGCAAAACCTACAACAACGCCATTGCCGAAGTGCGCGAAGCGGTGGACTTCCTCTATTACTACGCCGGCATGGTGCGTGACGATTTCGATAACGAAACTCATCGCCCGCTCGGTCCGGTAGTGTGCATCAGCCCGTGGAACTTCCCGCTGGCGATCTTCACCGGCCAGATTGCTGCCGCCCTGGCGGCGGGCAACAGCGTGCTGGCGAAACCCGCCGAGCAGACGCCGCTGATTGCCGCGCAGGCGGTGCAGATTATGCTGGATGCCGGCGTACCGGCCGGCGTGCTGCAACTGCTGCCCGGTCAGGGCGAAACGGTGGGTGCGCAGCTGACCGGCGACGAGCGGGTGCGCGGCGTGATGTTCACCGGCTCAACCGCAGTCGCCACCCTGCTGCAGCGCAACCTGGCTGGCCGCCTCGATCCGCAGGGTCGCCCGACGCCGCTGATCGCCGAAACCGGCGGCATGAACGCCATGATCGTCGACTCTTCAGCGCTCACCGAACAGGTGGTGGTAGATATCGTGGCGTCCGCGTTTGACAGCGCCGGCCAGCGCTGCTCGGCGCTACGTCTGCTGTGCATCCAGGACGATGTGGCGGACCACACGCTGAAGATGCTGCGTGGTGCCATGGCCGAATGCCGCATGGGCAATCCGGAGCGTCTGTCGACCGACGTCGGTCCGGTGATCGACGCTGAAGCCAAAGCCAACATCGAGCGTCATATCAAGGCGATGCGTAATAAAGGCTTTACCGTGTATCAGGCGGTGCAGGAGCATCCGCAGGATAGCAAAGAGTGGCACAGCGGCACCTTTATCAAACCGACGCTGATTGAGCTCGATCAGGTCAGCGATCTGGATAAAGAGGTGTTCGGTCCGGTGCTGCACGTGGTGCGCTTTGCGCGCAACAACCTGCCGCAGCTGATTGAGCAGATCAACGCCTCGGGCTATGGCCTGACGCTTGGCGTGCATACCCGTATCGACGAAACCATTGCGCAGGTAACAGCCGGGGCGAAAGTCGGCAACCTGTACGTTAACCGTAACATGGTGGGCGCGGTGGTCGGCGTGCAGCCGTTCGGTGGCGAAGGCCTGTCGGGCACCGGTCCGAAAGCCGGCGGTCCGCTCTATCTCTACCGCCTGCTGGCACATCGTCCGGACGGCGCCCTGCGCATCACCTTTGATCGTCAGGATGCCGAACGTCCGGTGGACAGCAGCGTGCGCACCTCGCTGCTGAGCGCGCATCAGGCATTGCAGAGCTGGGCACAGGATAAGCCGGAGCTGATGGCGCTGTGTCAGCGTTACGATGCGCTGAGCCAGGCCGGGACCGTGCGACTGCTGCCGGGCCCGACCGGTGAGCGCAACACCTTTACGCTGCTGCCGCGCGATCGGGTGCTGTGTATCGCAGATAACCAGCAGGATGCGCTGATTCAGCTGGCGGCGGTCACCAGCGTCGGTAGCCAGGCACTGTGGCAGGATGACGAGCTGCACCGGACGCTGCGCCAGTCGCTGCCGGCCGCGGTACAGGCGCGCATCACGCTGGCGAAAGATGTGCTGGCGGCGGAGTTTGATGCGGTGATCTATCACGGCGATGCCGATCAGCTGCGCAGCCTGTGCGAACAGATTGCCGCCCGCGAAGGCGCGATTGTGTCAGTGCAGGGCTTTGCCCGCGGCGAGACCAATCTGCTGCTGGAACGTCTGCTGATTGAGCGCTCGCTGAGCGTCAATACCGCGGCCGCCGGCGGCAACGCCAGCCTGATGACTATCGGTTAAGTAAAGCAGGATCGCCATGGATGGCGTAATGGAGAGCGGTGAAGGACACCGCAAGTTGCAACAAGGCCGTAGCGGCGCCATTCATTGTGCGATGAATCGCGCCGCTACGAAACGTTCCGTCGTTTTTGTACCACTTTAAAACTTACCTGCGCACATCACGCCACCGACTTACTGCGTTTCAAACCAATCAGCGTCGGGAACACAAACAGCGACTGCCCCAGCCCGCGGTTGGTCAGCGACCACACCGCCACCGAACACAGCGAACAGATGCCGACAATTGCCAGCGGATAGAAGCACGCCCACAGCAGTGCAAACCACGCCTGCTCAAACAGATGATGGCGCTGCGCAAACAGAATCGCCGACATGCCGAAGAACTCAATAAAAATGCGGTGGATAACGTAGATCTGCAGCGTGTTGCGGCCAATCCAGTTGAAGTAACGCATGCTGAAGTGCGCGTTGAGCCAGCGGCATGCCGCCACGCTCACCAGCACCGCGATGATGCACATGAACAGGCTCTTATCGAGACCAAAAATCACGTGCAGGCCGGACAGCGCTGCCAGCGCGGCCCACGGCAGAAGGTTCTCGCGGCACAGCTGACTCAGGCGCAACATCAGCGGGCTCCAGAACGCGCCCAGCAGGAAGAACAGGAAATACTGTGCCACGCTCTGCGGTCCCCAGTAGGGAATGATCTTCTCCACCGCCAGATAATTCAGCACCACCGCCGCCACCAGCAGCGCCACTTTGTGCTGACGGAAGATTTTGGCGCACAGGAAGTAGATCGCCAGACCGTACAGGTACCACGAGGTGCTCATCGCCAGGAAGGTCAGCTTAAGGAACTCCAGCAGCGAACCGGCGTAAGCCGCGTTGAGATTCTGCGAGATACGCTGGCCGGTGATTTCAGTCGAAATGCCGACAATCGACCACCACTGAATAAAGCCCCACAGCACGTAGAGATAGAACAGATTGGTAATGCGGCTGGTAAATACCTGTTTCCACGGCCGGTTGAGAATGCCGTTGGTGGCAAGCAGGCCGGAGACGAAGAAAAAGGCGGGCATACGCAGCGGTGATAACACCGTATTAAACTGCACCCATATTTCCGCCGGGATCCAGCCGGCGCTGAGATATTTAACCGTGCCTTCAAAGCCCGGTAATACGGTGTGATACAGCACCACCAGCAATATGCACACCCCTTTCAGGGTATTCACCCATGCAATATCTTCTTTCCTGGCGTTATTCATATTTTTGACTCCTGCTGCGGTGTAGGTCTTAAAGGAGAAGAATGAAGAATCAGGCAGTGAAGCCTTTATGGTTATTCAACGATTATTCAACAAGCAGCAGGGACTGACTCTAGCGAAACTCCTAAAACTTTTTCGCTGGTCCTGATATAACAATACTTTACAGTACCAGAGATAAACTGACCGCCCGGATTTTCGCCCGTGAACGACTGTTATTTAAGCATTCATGGCGTAATTTGACGGTGCGCCGCGCACGTATTGCCGCACGGAAATTAAGAACATTCCGCAGCGGAGTAAACCAGCATTAATTATATCGCCGGAAAATAAATTTAATAATGCGTCAAAAAGGTAAGCGCGGCATTTAATATTTTGCTAGCGGGGAAATAATTCGGGCCAGCGAACCGGCCCGGAGAGATTATTGATTGAGAAACTTGTCGAGAAATTGCCGGGTGCGTGCCTGCTGCGGATTACTGAACAGCGCTTTCGCCGGGCCCTGCTCCACAATACGCCCCTGATCCATAAAGATGGCGCGATCGGCGACGTCACGCGCGAAGCTCATCTCATGCGTAACGATCACCATAGTGCGTTTCTCCTGCGCCAGCGCGCGGATGGTGCTGAGCACCTCGCCCACCAGTTCAGGATCCAGCGCCGAGGTTGGCTCATCGAACAGAATCACCTGCGGACGCATCGCCAGCGCCCGGGCAATTGCGACGCGCTGCTGCTGACCGCCGGAAAGCCGGCGCGGGAAACTCTCTTCCTTACCGTGCAGACCGACCTTCTCCAGCAGCGTGCGTGCGCGCGCAATGGCTTCCGCCTTCGCTTCGCCTTTGACGATCACCGGCCCTTCAATGATGTTCTCCAGCACCGAACGGTGCGGGAACAGATTGAAGTTCTGGAACACAAAGCCGACCTGCTGGCGCAGTTGCCGCACTTTATCCTTCTGCTTGTGCAGGCCGAGGCTGGCGTCGATGCTGATGTCACCGACTTTGACCAGGCCGCTTTCCGGCACTTCCAGCAGATTAATACTGCGCAGCAGCGTGGTTTTGCCCGAACCGCTCGGACCGATGATCGCCACCACTTCGCCGGGCGCGACATCGAGATCGATACCGTGCAGCACCGTCTGGCCGTGAAACTGTTTCACCAGCTGACGGACTTCAATTGCACTCATCTTGCCTCCCGATCCTGACGATTGACGTGCGCTTCCAGCCGGTTTTGCAGCGCCGACAGCACCGTAGCCATCACCCAGTAAATCAGCGAAGCCGCCAGATACATGGTGAACACTTCCAGCGTGCGCGAGGTGATCAGCTGCGCCTGCCGGAACAGCTCCGGCACCTGAATGGTGGCCGCCAGCGAGGTATCTTTCACCAGGCTGATAAAGCTGTTACCGAGCGGCGGCAGCGCGGTGCGCGCCGCCTGCGGCAGAATAACGCGACGCAGCGTCTGCCACGGCGTCATGCCGATGCTGGCGGCCGCTTCCCACTGACCGCGCTCAATAGCCGCAATCGCGCCACGCAGCGATTCCGAGGCATAGGCCGCGGTGTTGAGCGACAAACCAATCATCGCCGACGGAATCGGGTCGAGCTCAATGCCAAACTGCGGCAGACCGTAGTAGATCATAAACAGCTGGGCGATCAGCGGCGTGCCGCGAAAGATCGACACATAGAAACGCGCCAGCCAGTTGACCGGCCAGAAGCGTGACAGGCGCATCAGCGCCAGCACGAAGCCGAGTATCAGGCCGAAGAACATCCCGCCGATACTCAGCTGCAGCGTGAACAGCGCGCCTTTCAGCAGAAAAGGTGCTGAATCCAGCACCAGCTGTAAACTTTCCTGCATTATTTCGTGACGTCCGCGCCGAACCACTTCTCAGACAGCTTGCTCAGCGAGCCATCTTTCTGCATGTCGGCAATGGCACCATCAATCGCTTTCAGCAGCGATTCATTGCCTTTGCGCAGCGCCACGCCCGCTTCCAGACGGGAGAACGCCGGGCCAGCCACCGCCATGGTATTGCCGGTTTTTTTCACCAGATCCAGCGCGGCTAAGCGGTCGACCAGAATGGCATCAACGCGGCCTGAACGCAGATCCTGATATTTGGTTGGGTCATCATCATAGGTACGGATATCCACGCCTTTGACGTTGTCGCGCAGCCACTGCTCATAGTTAGAACCGAGACCCACGCCGACTTTCTTGCCGGACAGATCTTCCGGTTTGGTGATGGAGCCCGCGTTCTTCTTCAGCGTCAGCGCCTGCACGCCGGAGATGGTGTACGGCGTGGAGAAGTCATACTTCTTCTTGCGCTCGTCGGAGATGGTCACCTGGTTGATCACCACGTCGATACGTTTGGAATCCAGCGAGGCCAGCATACCGTCCCATTTGGTCGGTTTGAGATCCGCTTTCACGCCGAGGTGTTTTGCCAGCTCCTGGGCAAACTCGACTTCAAAACCGGTCAGCTTGCCGTTTTCATCCTGGAAGCTGAACGGCGGATAGGTGCCTTCCAGCCCGACGCGCAGCTCACCTTTGCTCTTGACCTGCGCCAGCAAATCTTCTGCCGCAAAGCTTTTTACGTTCACGCCCGCCACCAGTGCGACCGCCATCATTCCCATCACCAGCTGGCGACGAATCGGAGAGAAAGCCATGTTTACCCCATTATTGTGATGTGTTGTGTGCTTATGGTTAATTAACGCTCATTTTGGGCGCGGCGCTTTATCTCGCAATAAAGGGTACCGCTCCGGCATGTGCTCTTTGTAATAACCGCTGGATTATAAACCTTTTTTTGCTGCTGTCTCATACCGAAGGATGATAAGCAAATAACGCCGGTGCGCCGCCGGTATGCACAAACAGCAGCGGCCCTTCCCGGCGGAAACGGTTCTGGCTGATGCCATCGATCAGACCCGCCATCGCTTTGCCGGTATAGACCGGGTCGAGCATGATGCCCTCCAGCCGCGCCAGCAGGCGCACCGCTTCCATGCCTTCGTCATTGGGTTCGCCGTAGCGCGGCGCAAAATAGTCATCCCACAGGGTTAGCGGCGCACGCGCTTCCAGCTCCAGCTGCTGTGCCAGCGCGCTGCGAATGCGCTCCACCACCGGCAGCTGCGCCTCGACCTTGCGCGACACCGTCACGCCCACCAGCTCGCTATTCGGCAGCAGCTGTTCCAGACCGATCGCCAGCCCGGCATGCGTCCCGGCACTGCCCGACGCCACCACCACCGCAGCGAAATCCACCACGCCTTCGCTTTGATGGGCGATCTCCTGCGCGCATTCGACGTAGCCGAGCGCGCCAAGCGCATTCGAGCCGCCCACCGGCACAATGTAAGGCCGGAAGCCCTGCGCTTCCAGCCGTTCTGCCTGCTCTGCCAGCTGCTGCGGCGGATTATGCAGCGCATCAACCATCACGACCTCGACATCCATCAGGTCCAGCAGCAGGCGGTTGCCGTTGCTCAGGTAGTTGGCGGCGTCGGTGCCAATCGGGTTCTCCAGCAGCGCCACGCATTTCAGGCCCAGACGCGCCGCCACGGCTGCCGTCTGGCGCACGTGGTTGGACTGGATCGCACCAGCGGTCAGCAGCACATCGGCGCCTTCACGCAGCGCATCGGCAGCGAGAAACTCCAGTTTACGCAGCTTGTTACCGCCCAGCGCCACCGGCGTGACGTCATCACGTTTAATAAAGATATCGCGTCCGAGGTAATCAGACAGGCGTGGCAAATGCTCTAACGGCGTCGGTGCGCCAAGCAGTTCAAGACGGGGAAACTGGTGCAGAAGATGTAAGGACAATGCAGCCTCCATTCGGGCAATGTGCAGTTATCCCTACAGTGTTGCAGAAGATGAGAAAAGTCGCATCCGGAATTGATCGCGACGCGCCCCGGTTGCTGGCATGCTCACCAGTAACCGGGGCTGAATCACCCTTAGCCGCGCTGCCAGCCTAAGAACTGGTCATATTTGCGCAGTGCAATACGGTAGTTATTGTTGCCCGCATCGGGCAGATCGTTTTGCAGACACTCATGCCAGCTGTTGCCCCGTAACCTTTCTGCCGGGAAATTTTTCGCTTTCAGCATGTCATCAAGACGACGCAGACGCACCACATATTCACGAATGGTACTGTGACTCATCTCGGTCTGCTCAAACAGATATTGTTTGAACGCCATGATATCGAAGTAATTCGGATGGGTATTACAAAAAATATCGCTGCAGAAACGGCACAGCGCCGTCAGTTCCGGCTGCAGTTTCATCCATACCTGATCGTCAATCATCTGGTCCATGCGTGCGATGGCCTCTTTATTGATGATCTGGCCGCGGAACACTAACGCCATACGGTCTAAAACTTTGCCACAGTGTGAACAGTTGCTTTGGCTGTGTTTGTAGTCTTTAAGGTAGCGACTTAACGGTCTGGCTTTAACTTTGGCTCCCATTGCTGAGTCCCCGGTTTTTTTATTTTTGGTTCCCCAGGAACTGAGTCTGTTAGCGCGCTCCCGTCAAACGGGCCCGCAGGCGTTTGATCGCCTGACTGTGCAACTGGCTGACGCGGGATTCCCCCACTTCCAGCACCGCGCCAATCTCTTTCAGGTTCAGTTCTTCCTGGTAGTACAGTGTGAGCACCAATTTTTCGCGTTCAGGCAACGCCTCAATCGCTTCAATCACGCGTTCACGCAGGTTTCCTTCCATTAACTGATGCAACGGGTTGGCTTCCTCATGCCCCTCCGTGACCAGTTCCGCACTGTCGCCGTGTTCTTCCCGATACTCGTCGTACGAGAAAAGCTGGCTGTTATTGGTATCCAGCAGAATCTGCCGGTACTCTTCCAGCGAAACATTCAACCGCTCAGCCACTTCCTGCTCGGTAGCCGCGCGCCCCAACGCTTGCTCTACCTGATGCATAGCGCCGGCCACCTCGCGCGCATTACGACGTACGCTGCGTGGTGCCCAGTCGCGGCTGCGCAGCTCATCCAGCATTGCGCCCCGGATACGCTGCACGGCGTAGGTGGTAAAGGCGGTGCCCTGCAGCGCGTCATAGCGCTCCACGGCATTCAGTAAGCCAATACCACCGGCCTGCAGCAGATCGTCAAGCTCAACGCTGGCTGGCAAACGCACCTGCAGGCGCAGCGCTTCATGCCGCACCAGAGGAACGTAGCGCTGCCAGAGCGAATGTTTATCCATCACGCCATCGGCGGTATAGAGATCGTTCACGTTGACTACCCTGCGTTAATAAAGTTATCGGCATGATTATCCAATTCTGTAGCGGTTTCGATTGGCAGAATAGGCAGGCAAAAGCGAGGTTATTTCAAATTTGTTATGGATGGCGGTGGATCGCACCGCCATTGTGCGCAGGTTCAGCGCAGATTACGCAGCCGCTGCCTTGTGCCAGGCGGGACGGCGTCCCACAGCGCACAGGTTTTGCCCTCAAGCGCCTGATAAAAAGGGCTAATGGACTCGTCGCATTCCAGCGCGGAATTAAACAGCACCTGACCGGTTTCTGCGTCAATGCTAATCATTTTGTTGATAAACAGCCGCTGCAGGTCGCTGCGCAGGAACAGGCCGTTGTCGACGCTGTTATCCGCCAGAAAGCCCTCTTCATTCTCCTGGGTGTCGATATGGCAGGCTTCCACCCACGGCCAGCTGTGGCGCTCGGTTAAGCGCGTGCCGGTAATAATGCAGGCACCATAGCGCGCTTTCACCGCCGCGCTGAACTCCGCCTGGCTGGCGCGCTGGAACACTTTCGCCTTGACGCGCCGCCCCACTTCGGTACCCGGCATCACCGCGCTGGGCATTTTCTGCTGCGGCGTGCTGAGCACCACTAAAAACTGGATCTTGCGCGACAGCGGGAAACAGGGATGCGCCTGCGGATCGAACAGCTGCCAGTACTCATCCTCTTCGGTCTGACGCATCAGCACCAGCTTGAAACCGCGGCTGTTGAGCAGGTTTTGCGCTTCCGCCGAGCGGGGATCGAGCATCGCGTACACCCGGGTTTCTCCGATCACTTTCCAGCGTCCGCTTTTACGCGCTTCATCGTTACGACGAAAATAGAGAAACGCCTGCTGGTTTTTAAGGTAATGCTCGAAGCGGCGCAGGTAGTTTTTGCGCTCGTTATCATCGGAGACGAACAGCAGATCCTCCAGCGGACTGTTCAGCTCCTCCTGCGCAAACAGTGCGCGGATCACCAGGTTGCGGTAGCTGGTTGACGGGCTGAGCAACCCGCGGGCGGTGAGCTCCTTCTCCTCCGGATGCTGCTGCGCATAGCGCAGCGCGATCTCATCGAAGGTCAGTTGCTCACCCGGTAACAAGTCATAATTGAAGCGCATAGACACCCCAGAAACAGGAAAAATAGAGCGTAAAAATTGGAATGATTCTGAAGAGGGTTATCGGCAGTTCTCACCCAGGCTGTAACAGGATGGTTACTTTTTTGAGGTTATGATGCGCAAGGGGAAATCGTCTGCCGCGCAACAGCCCAATTTGATTTAGCTCAGCAGGAATGCCCACGCGCTGCTTTTCTCTCCTTCCGCTTATCCCCGGCAATGCCCGCTTTTTTATCGGTTATTCGCGCCATCAATTATTCCTGCGCGCTCGTATGCTCACAGCATGACTCTGTGGAGAGCAGAGACGCGTAATAAGGAAGGCAATGATGAAAGGTATAGTGCTGGCGGGCGGGACAGGTTCCCGCCTGCATCCTGTAACCTGCGGCGTATCGAAGCAGTTGTTACCGGTTTATGACAAACCGATGATTTACTATCCACTTTCGGTGCTGATGCTGGCAGGCATTCGTGACATCCTGGTGATTACTACCGCTGAAGATCTGGCGGGATTCCAGCGTTTGCTGGGCGACGGCAGCCATTTCGGCGTCAATCTGCAGTTCGCGGTGCAGCCATCGCCCGATGGCCTGGCGCAGGCGTTTATCATCGGTGAGTCTTTTATTGCCGGTGAGCGCTGCGCATTAGTGCTGGGCGATAACATTTTCTTTGGGCAAAGCTTTGGTAAAAAGCTCGAAGACGTGGTCGCGCGACCGCAGGGTGCTACGGTATTTGGCTATCAGGTGATGGACCCCGAGCGCTTCGGCGTGGTGGAGTTTGATAAGCAATTCCGCGCGCTGTCCATTGAAGAAAAACCGCCACAGCCAAAATCGAACTATGCCGTCACCGGCCTCTATTTTTACGATAAAAACGTCTGCGCCATGGCGCGGGAAGTTCGCCCTTCTCCCCGCGGCGAGCTGGAAATTACCACCCTCAATCAGATGTATCTCGACGATGGGTTGCTCAACGTCGAAGTGCTGGGACGTGGCTTTGCCTGGCTCGACACCGGTACCCACGAGAGCTTACTCGAAGCGTCACACTTCATTCATACCATTGAAAAGCGCCAGGGCTTCAAAATTGCCTGTCTGGAAGAGATCGCCTGGCGCAAGCGCTGGATTGGCAGCGAATCGCTGCTGAAGCGCGCCGCTTATCTCGGCAAAACGCAGTATGGTCACTATCTGAAGATGCTGGTGGAGGAGTGAGATGGAGGTCATCACCACGAAAATTGCTGATGTCAAAATTATCCAGCCTAAAGTGTTTGGCGATGCCCGCGGCTTCTTCCTCGAAACCTTTGAGAAGCGGCGTTATCAGCAACTGCTGGATATCGACCTGGATTTTGTGCAGGACAACTACTCCCGTTCAGCGCGTAACGTGCTACGCGGGCTGCATTTTCAGAAAACCCAGCCGCAAGGCAAACTGGTGCGCGTGGTACGCGGCGCGGTATTTGACGTTGCCGTCGATATCCGTGCGGATTCGCCCACCTTTGGCCAATGGACCGGGCTGGAGCTGTCTGAAGAGAACAAAACCCAGCTGTGGATCCCGCCGGGTCTGGCACACGGTTTTGTGGTGCTCTCCGAGGTCGCTGACTTCGAATACAAATGTACTGATTACTACAACCCACAGGATGAAGCCTGCCTGATGTGGAATGACGCTGAAATTGCGGTGCAATGGCCGGTAGCGACGCCTCTGCTATCGGTAAAAGATCAACAAGGACTCTCCCTGCAGGAGTTAGTGCAATGCGCGTTTTGTTAACCGGTGCTTATGGCCAGCTTGGCCGTTGTTTACTGGATCGGGTGCCGGCAGAGTGGATCCTGCTGGCCTGTGGCTCTGCCGAGTTAGATATTACCGACCGCCCGGCGGTGGAACGGGTGGTGAAGAAATTCCGTCCCGATGTGATCATCAATGCCGCCGCGTATACCGCGGTCGATAAGGCTGAAACCGACCGTATCCGCGCCATGAAGGTCAACGCCATCGGCCCGGAAAATCTCGCCATCGCCGCTCACCAGCAGGGCGCCCGCTTGATTCATCTCTCCACCGATTACGTGTTTGATGGCAGTAAAAAAACGCCTTATACCGAAAGCGATCTGCCCTGCCCGATCAATTTCTACGGCCTGAGCAAATGGGAGGGTGAGAAACGCGTATTCTCCGTGCTGCCGGACGCCTTAGTGATTCGCACCTCGTGGGTGTTCAGTGAGTACGGTGCAAATTTTGTCAAAACCATGCTGCGGCTGGCAGAAACCCGCAGCGAAATCAGCGTGGTGAACGATCAGTTTGGCTGCCCGACCTATGCCGGCGATCTGGCACAGGTGATTATCACCCTGGCATCCCGCGCGGAAGCCGCCGGCGTTTATCATTACTGTGGCGATGTGGCGGTCAGCTGGTGCGAATTCGCCCAGGCGATTTTTGTGGCCGCGCAGCGGGATGTGCTGGTGAAAGGGATTGGCAGCGCGCAATATCCGATGGCGGCGGCAAGGCCGGCAAACAGCGTAATGAATACCGCGCGGATAGCGGCGCTGGGGGGTGAGGCATCGGACTGGCAAAACCGCGTGCAATCCGCCTGCTTAGCCGGTGATTCAGCCACCGTTCAGCCCGTTCCTGACATCACCGCCCTGCAATAAATATAAAACAAGGCGTCTCAGACGCCTTGTTATTATCCCACCAGAGGTAACGCGCGGCTTGTTAGCTTTTGCTCAGCCAGGCGGTGAATGATTTGCACAATATTGTCAACTTCGGCCAATGCTAAGCCAGGATAGACCGGCAAACATAACACGCGCTGAGACATTTGTTGTGCAATCGGTAAGGCCGCTTCATCAGCGCTAGGTAATCCACGATACATCGGGAAACTGGTGATCAGCGGATAGAAATAACGGCGGGCAATAATGTTGTGCTCACGCAGATGCGCATAAAGCTCATCACGACTCAGCGGAAAATCTTTCGTTACCATCACCGGCAGATAAGAGTAGTTCCATTCAACATCAGCCGGAATATGCGGCAGCGTAATGCCATCGATTTCCGCGAGCAAATCATAATAGTGCGCCTGAATACGCGCCCGCTCCGCTAATGCCTGGTCGATGTGCTTTAACTGCAGCAGGCCAAAGGCCGATTGCACCTCGTTCATCTTGCCGTTAATGCCGGTCGCCACAATGGTGGTTTCATCTGCAAAACCAAAATTCTTCAGGTAATCGATGCGCTTTTTGGTTTTAGCATCCGGGCAGATAATTGCGCCACCTTCAATGGTATTGAAAACCTTCGTTGCGTGAAAACTTAAAATCGACAAGTCACCATAATTCAATATGCTGTTGCCGTTTTTACGTACGCCAAAGGCGTGAGCAGCATCGTAAATGACTTTCAGCCCGTACAGGTCAGCGATGCGCTGAATATTCTCCACGTCGCACGGATTGCCGTAGCAGTGCACCGGCATAATGGCTGTGGTTTGCGGTGTAATGGCCTGCTCTATTTTGGAGGCATCAATATTACAGCTTATCGGGTCGATATCGACAAACACCGGGGTTAACCCATTCCACAACAGAGAATGCGAGGTGGCGACAAAAGAATAAGGTGTGGTGATGACTTCACCGGTAATACGCAACGCCTGCAGCGCCGTCAGCAATGCCAGCGTGCCATTGGTAAATAAGCAGAGATGCTCAACACCTAAATAGCGTGCCAGTTCCTGTTCAAGTTGCTGATGGAAGGGCCCGCCGTTGGTCAGGACTTTATTCTGCCAGATCTGTTCAAGGTAAGGCATGAACTCTTCCAGCGGTGGCATAAGCGGGCTGGTTACATACACAGGTTTATTATTCATAATCGTTCACCTCAGCAGAGTGCCTTTTCACACCAACTCACCTTTGAAGGTTGATAGCCGGGTCATTCCCTGCAGAACAGGTATTCGCCTCAGCCAGCGATGAGGCGGTGCATGACCGCAGCGTGTGGTGTTATCCAGATAGATTGAAACTGCATTGACCTGCTGCGGTGCAGCAGGTCAAAAATTAACGCTTCAGCGTCCAGGCTTGTGACCAGCTTTGCAGGTTCTCGCCTTCCAGCATCCAGTCCTGGCGAATTTCCTGCTGCAGCCTGGCGCCCATTTGGGCACTCGCTGCGGGGTCCAGCAGATGCATATTGATGGCGTCCACCCAGTCTTTGTGGCGGTTCTTCACGCGCGTGACGGTTAAATCACCGCGATAACACGCCACATCACTGCAAATCACCGGAATGCCGCAGGCACCATATTCCATCAGGCGCAGATTACTTTTACAGGTGTTGAAAAAGTTATCTTCGACAGGCGCTAACGCCAGGTCGAGATTAAGCGAAGCCAGTTTGGCCGGATAACGCTCAATTTCTACGCCGTGGTGATATTCATGAATAAAAGGCCGCAGCTTTGGCGGGCACATGCCAAAAAATACCCATTCCACGTCATTAGCAAAATGGCGCACTACATCGACAATCATTTCCAGATCGCCGGTATGACTGGAGCCCCCGGCCCAGCCAACGCGTGGTTTTTTTCCCTGATTGCGCAGCGACTGCAGCTTGCCCCACCAGTCATGCGAAAGACGGTTTTTACGCACCACAATATCGTGGTGCATATCCGCGAACGCTTCGGCTAGGGGTTCGGTGGAAACGACAAAGCGATCCATATAACTCAGGCTGCGCCGCATCAGTTTTTTAACATCGTTGCCAAACTGTGAGCGATGATGGTTTTTGAGCGGAATATTGGGCAGGTAGTCGTCGAGCTCATAAATTTTGAACGCCTGCGTATGCTTACTGACTTTCTCCAGCCATTCATGGAACTCCGCGTCAATCCGGCGCTGGAAAATCAGGCTATCAGGCGCGAAGCGATTGAGCTCGGCAACATTAATCAGCGTGGAGGAGAGTTTGCCATCCACCAGGCCGGCATCACGCATCGCCTCATAGGGCTTGATGATGCGATAGTAACCACAACCGGCAAAATCAGCCATGAAAGGCATAACCACCGGCAAAGGCCGCCACGAAAGCGGACGCCATGTCAGTTCGCTGTCGGAGGACACGCTAAAGTTGATGTTATTGAGCGTCAGGTTGGGGTTATACGCCGGATCCTGGGTCACGATGGCCTGCCATTTCTGCAGCTGACGATCTTCCTCCTGACTTCGACTCTGCGTGTCGATCGTCAGTTCAGGATTAACCTGCCGCAGCATACGCACGTACGGTGTCCAGACCGTCATCAACCCGGCTTCGCGCACGCGCAGACAGAAGTCGACATCGTCGAAATGCTGCAGCGTCTCATCCAGACCCTCAACGGCGCGAAACACCTCGCTACGCACCATCATCAGATCGCCTGACACCGCGCTGTAGTTCTGGTCGGCTTGCAAACGCGCCATGTGTCCCGCGGTCTCATGGCTCTCACCATAGAACGGCTCACCTACCAGGCCGTTAATCCCCAGCACATAACCGGCGTGGCGTACCTGACCATTTGCGTAGATTTGCCGGGCGCCAACAATAGCGACTTCCGGACGTTGGGCATGGTTAAGCAGGTTTTCCAGCCAGCTGTTATCAAGCATGGCCAAATCGCTACTCAGCAGCAGCAGGTAATCGCCTCTGGCCACAGCGGCGGCGGCATTGACCATTCTGGCGCGATGAAAACCGCCCTCAATCTGCAATGTGCGAATGCGTGCCGGGTCGATCTCAGCGATACCGCGCAGCCATTCGTCCTGGGCGGCACTTCCGCCCTGAGCAGAAACCAGGAGCAATTCATAATTCTGTGAGGCGGTTTTTTCCATCAGCGAGGTGACGCAACTCACCAGGTTCGGGAGGTGATTACTCACCAGAACGATGATGGAAACCGGGGCCGACTGCGGGTGACCATAATGCAGCTGATAAACATTATGTGGGCTCAGGCTGACATCGGCCTGTGCGTAGCCGCGGTGCTGCAGGTGGGTGCGGATGAGGGCGCGCTCTTCATCCACCGGCTGTCGTAATGAGGCGGTCTGCACTAACGGCTCAGCCAGATGCCCAATCACATTAAAAGGCTGGCTTTCGATGGTGCGCAGAATCACGTCCAGTTCAAAACAGCCCGGCCAGTGCGTGGCAAACCCGCCTGTCTGTTGCAAAAATTCGCGGCGGAACAGCCAGTGGCAGGCCATTCTCGATGGGTTACTGAGCAGCAGGTCAAGATTAAAGTCAGGGCGGAAGGATGCGCCAACCGGACGGCCATTGACCGGATACACCTCATCGGCATAAATCAACTGGCAATGACCGACCTCCGGCAGCACCGTTCCCAGCGCCTGCAAACCTGAGGTATACAGCTGACTGCCGGCCCGTAATACTATCAGCCAGTCGAAATGTCTCTCTTCGGTCAGCGTGTTGAGCGCAGCAACGACCTGATTGTCGCGCACATCAATACGCTGCACAGAGGCCGGAATAAACGATTGATACGGTGCCGCCAGCACCACCGGCTGCAGGCTCAGACCGGCCACGGCGACATCCAGACTGGTCTGTGTCAGCAGCCACTCGGTCTCAGTCGCGTCGCGCACATCAATCACCACGGCAATACGTGCGACCGGCTGACTGGCAAGATGCTGTGCAATCAGCTGTTGTTCGATGGGCCGCAGCGTGCGTTGACGGAACCACTCGGCAAAATGGCTCTCTACCCGCGCATTCTGCAGCGCCGTTGTCAGGTCAAACGGCTGAAAGTGCTGCTGGCTGCGCAGCGTGGCGTGACGAATCCAGCCCTGCGGCAGCTGCTCATTATACCAGCCCAGTTTTTTGATCTCTTCCGGAAAGCGCTGGTGAGACTGACTGGCTATATTGCCATCGAGGCGCGCTTCCTGACTGGTTTGCTCACGCGAGATACGAATCTGCGCCAGCACCTGCGGTAAATAGACCAGATGACCTTGACGTAACAAGCGCAGGTAAATCACCAGATCGGCAATGAACGGTAGCCCTTCATCGATCAACGCATGCAGCTCGCGCGGCTCCTCCACCAGCTTGTGCAGCGCCGCGCTGCGCACTAATACGGCACTGGGTTCACCGATAAAGTTGTTCAGGAAATCAGCCTGCCAGCGGGCCATATCCTGACCATGAAAAATCGTGTCTTCTAATACCGGCGATACGCTGTAAATCTCGTCTGCCATCAGCTTACCGACAGAATCAATGCGATTACGTCTGGCTGTCGCCATCACCGCTTGCGGTATCTGCGACAGCGCCGCGACTAATTGCGACACGGCCTGCGGCAGAAGTACATCATCATCATAAAGGAATTTTACGTATTCGCCTTTGGCGCGACGTATTGCCTGACTGAGGTTGGCGATTTCGCCTAATGCGGGATGATGATGCTGGTAATAGATGGGAAATTTACTGTTTACCTGATACGCACTGACAATATCCTCGATTTTTGCATCAGGGCAATCATCGCCAATGATGATTTCACAATGAGGGTAATCCTGTGCTAATGCACTTTTCAGCGCCAGTTCAAACCAGGTGGCTTTATAAGCAGGGATGATTATGCTTACCAGTGCGTTCGCGTTCATTGTCGGTTGTATCCTCAGCCTCGGCGATAACTCACGTCTGTGTGACGTCTCTTTCAGCTCAGAATACGCGGCGCGCCTGGAAACAATCGCGCCATTATCCATTAAAAAAGCGGTTAATCCCGCCCATAAAAAAGGCCCCCAGTTGGGGGCCTGATCTGCGTAAGAAAGAATTAACGCAGCAGAGACAGCATGGTCTGTGGCACCTGGTTGGCCTGCGCCAGCACCGAAGAACCTGCCTGCTGCAGGATCTGCGCGCGCGACATGTTCGACACTTCTGTCGCGTAGTCAGAATCCTGAATACGGCTGCGCGCAGCTGACAGGTTGTTCACGGTGTTGTTCAGGTTGGTGATGGTTGACTCAAAGCGGTTCTGTGAAGCACCCAGCAGGCTGCGCTGTGAGTCAACAGATTTGATGGCCGCATCGATGTCTGCCAGTGGCGTGGTGCCGGACGCTGCGCCAGACGCGCCGCCGGTGACTGCGCCTTTCAGCACGTCAAAACCAACGGCTTCAGTAGAGCGCGCGGTACCGTTAACGGTATCGCCTGAGGTCATCGCACGGGTGTTCAGCGCGGTGCCGCTGGTGCCGGCTTTCGCCAGGTTATAACCATCGCTGGAGCTGATGGTGATGGCGATGGTTTCGCCATCTTTTGAACCCACCTGGAAGCTGTAGTCGGTAGAGCCGGAACCGGTGTTCAGCACTTTGATGCCGTTGAAGTCGGTCTGCGACGTTACGCGGTTGATCTCTTCCATACGCTGGTTAACTTCAGCCTGGATGGAGTCGATGTCTGAGGCCGAGTTCGAGCTGTTCTGCGCCTGTACGGTCAGGTCACGCACACGCTGCAGGTTGTTGTTGATCTCGGACAGCGCGCCTTCAGCGGTCTGAGCCAGTGAGATACCGTCGTTGGCGTTACGGGCAGCAACGGTCAGGCCGTTGATGTTAGAGGTGAAGCGGTTAGCAATCGCCTGACCTGCAGCATCATCTTTGGCGCTGTTAATACGCAGACCAGAAGAGAGACGCTCAATAGCGGTACCCAGAGAAGCCTGTGACTTGGACAGGTTATTCTGCGTGGTCAGCGACAAGGTGTTAGTGTTAATGACTGCCATGATGTTTATTCCTTAACTGATGATGAATTCAGGTCGAAAACCCGTGGCGTTCTCGCCGTCGCCAAAATTTATCGGCAGCCGCTGCGTAAGCTTTAATGATGATTTCATTAAAATTAAGCGGTAAGGAACGATCGAAGAAAATCTCAGCAGCAGAAATAAAAAAGGGCCCCATACGGGGCCCGGTCTGTGCGCGAGAGAATTAACGCAGCAGAGACAGCATGGTCTGTGGCACCTGGTTGGCCTGCGCCAGCACCGAAGAACCTGCCTGCTGCAGGATCTGCGCGCGCGACATGTTCGACACTTCTGTCGCGTAGTCAGAATCCTGAATACGGCTGCGCGCAGCTGACAGGTTGTTCACGGTGTTGTTCAGGTTGGTGATGGTTGACTCAAAGCGGTTCTGTGAAGCACCCAGCAGGCTGCGCTGTGAGTCAACAGATTTGATGGCCGCATCGATGTCTGCCAGTGGCGTGGTGCCGGACGCTGCGCCAGACGCGCCGCCGGTGACTGCGCCTTTCAGCACGTCAAAACCAACGGCTTCAGTAGAGCGCGCGGTACCGTTAACGGTATCGCCTGAGGTCATCGCACGGGTGTTCAGCGCGGTGCCGCTGGTGCCGGCTTTCGCCAGGTTATAACCATCGCTGGAGCTGATGGTGATGGCGATGGTTTCGCCATCTTTTGAACCCACCTGGAAGCTGTAGTCGGTAGAGCCGGAACCGGTGTTCAGCACTTTGATGCCGTTGAAGTCGGTCTGCGACGTTACGCGGTTGATCTCTTCCATACGCTGGTTAACTTCAGCCTGGATGGAGTCGATGTCTGAGGCCGAGTTCGAGCTGTTCTGCGCCTGTACGGTCAGGTCACGCACACGCTGCAGGTTGTTGTTGATCTCGGACAGCGCGCCTTCAGCGGTCTGAGCCAGTGAGATACCGTCGTTGGCGTTACGGGCAGCAACGGTCAGGCCGTTGATGTTAGAGGTGAAGCGGTTAGCAATCGCCTGACCTGCAGCATCATCTTTGGCGCTGTTAATACGCAGACCAGAAGAGAGACGCTCAATAGCGGTACCCAGAGAAGCCTGTGACTTGGACAGGTTATTCTGCGTGGTCAGCGACAAGGTGTTAGTGTTAATGACTGCCATGATGTTTATTCCTTAACTGATGATGAATTCAGGTCGAAAACCCGTGGCGTTCTCGCCGTCGCCAAAATTTATCGGCAGCCGCTGCGTAAGCTTTAATGATGATTTCATTAAAATTAAGCGGTAAGGAACGATCGAAGAAAATCTCAGCAGCAGAAATAAAAAAGGGCCCCATACGGGGCCCGGTCTGTGCGCGAGAGAATTAACGCAGCAGAGACAGCATGGTCTGTGGCACCTGGTTGGCCTGCGCCAGCACCGAAGAACCTGCCTGCTGCAGGATCTGCGCGCGCGACATGTTCGACACTTCTGTCGCGTAGTCAGAATCCTGAATACGGCTGCGCGCAGCTGACAGGTTGTTCACGGTGTTGTTCAGGTTGGTGATGGTTGACTCAAAGCGGTTCTGTGAAGCACCCAGCAGGCTGCGCTGTGAGTCAACAGATTTGATGGCCGCATCGATGTCTGCCAGTGGCGTGGTGCCGGACGCTGCGCCAGACGCGCCGCCGGTGACTGCGCCTTTCAGCACGTCAAAACCAACGGCTTCAGTAGAGCGCGCGGTACCGTTAACGGTATCGCCTGAGGTCATCGCACGGGTGTTCAGCGCGGTGCCGCTGGTGCCGGCTTTCGCCAGGTTATAACCATCGCTTGAGCTGATGGTGATAGCGATGGTTTCGCCATCTTTTGAACCCACCTGGAAGCTGTAGTCGGTAGAGCCGGAACCGGTGTTCAGCACTTTGATGCCGTTGAAGTCGGTCTGCGACGTTACGCGGTTGATCTCTTCCATACGCTGGTTAACTTCAGCCTGGATGGAGTCGATGTCTGAAGCCGAGTTGGAGCTGTTCTGCGCCTGCACGGTCAGGTCACGCACACGCTGCAGGTTGTTGTTGATCTCGGACAGCGCGCCTTCAGCGGTCTGTGCCAGAGAGATACCGTCGTTGGCGTTACGGGCAGCAACGGTCAGGCCGTTGATGTTGGAGGTAAAGCGGTTAGCAATCGCCTGACCTGCAGCATCATCTTTGGCGCTGTTAATACGCAGACCAGAAGAGAGACGCTCAATAGCGGTACCCAGAGAAGCCTGTGACTTGGACAGGTTGTTTTGCGTGGTCAGCGACAATGTGTTGGTATTGATAACGGCCATGATAAATTCCTTGAGTCAATGAGTTGAGATTCTATCGGGCTTTTGGCCCGGGGCCATTCAGCTTGCTTTGGTTATCGTCGGTGCCTGAGAAAACCTTAGCTATTTTTTTAAACCCCGAAAACAGGCCCTTATCCCTTCTTTATTTGCCTCATTGTTTTTTTATATTTTGTCCAATATTTTTCCGCTCACTGCCGATACCCTCCTCAGTGATTATCCACCTATAAAGGATTACAACATGGCAAGTGTAAGTAACCTCAATGCTGGTAATAGCCTGGGTTTGAGCGATCTGTATGACCAGCTTGAAACGGCAGAAAAAGCCAACCTGACGCCAATTACAAATCAGCAAACCTCTTATAAAGCCAAGCTGACAGCATGGGGCGTCGTGCAAACGGCACTGGCAAAAGTCCAGACAGCTGCCGCTGCGCTCAAAGACACATCTGCAATTGCCTCAACAAAAGTCAGCAGCACCAACACCGCGTTCACCGCCACGCTGGCCAATGATGCGGCGGCCGGTAACTTTTCGGTTGAAGTCACCCAACTGGCTAAAGCGCAGTCGCTGCTGTCGAAAAGCGCGACCAGTAAAGATGGCGATTTAGGCGATTCCAGCCTCGCCTCGCGCACCATCACCATTACGCAACCGGGTCAGAAAGACCCAATGACCATCACGCTGAGCAAAGATCAAACCAGCCTGACGGACATTAAAGATGCCATTAATAAACAGCAGGGCAGCGTTACCGCCAGTATCATCAAATCCGATGACAATACCTATTATCTGGCCCTGACCTCGCGTGATACCGGCACCACCAATGAGATGACGGTTTCTACCGATGACAGCGCCCTGGCGCAGTATATTGGTTTTACCAAAGGTGGCAGCAGCAATGGTATGACGGAGCAGGTGGAAGCGGCCGATGCCAAACTGAGCATTAATGGCGTCGCCATCACCCGCAGCAGCAACACCATTACTGATGCGCCGGAAGGCGTCACGCTGAACCTGACCAAAACCAACACCGGCAGCCCGGAGACCTTATCCGTCACCAAGGATAATGCGCCGATGATCGCCGCGGTGCAGGCTTACGTTGACGCGTACAACTCGCTGCAGACCACCATCAGTAACCAGACCAAATACACCGCCGTGGATCAGGGCAGTACCTCGCAGGACTCCAGCAATGGCGATCTGTTAGGTGATGGCACGCTGCGTAACATTCAGACCAGCCTGCGCTCTAAGCTGTCCACCAGTGCCCAGAGCGGCGGCAGCATTTCCCTGCTGTCACAGATCGGCATTACCCAGGATGTGAATGGCAAGCTGACCGTCGACAGCACCAAACTGAACAAAGCGCTGGATGAAAAATCGGCGGATGTGGTCAGTTTCCTGTCCGGTGACGGCAAAACCACTGGCTTTGCGACGCAAACCAGTAACTATCTGGATCAGATTTTAGGCAGCAATGGCTCTGTACAGAACGCCACTGACGGCATCAATAAAACGCTGAAAAAACTGTCTGACGATTACGATCGGGTAAACGCACAGATTACCGCCACTATGGCGCGCTACAAGACCCAGTTCACGAACCTGAATACGCTGGTCTCATCCATGACCCAGACCCAGAACTATCTGACGCAGCAGTTCGCGAACATGAGCAGTTAACAGGAGTTAAATATGTACGCTAAATCGGGAACGCAGGCCTACGCACAGGTCGGTCTGGAAAGTGCCGTGTTAAGCGCCAGCCCACATCAGCTGGTGGTTTTACTGTTTGATGGCGCGCTCAGCGCCATGAAGAAAGCCACCATTTTGATGGATCAGGGCGACATTCCCGGTAAAGGCCAGGCGCTGTCGAAAGCAATTAATATCATTACTAATGGCTTACGCGCCGGGCTGAATCATGAAGCCGGTGGAGAGATTTCTGCCAATCTGGATAATCTTTACGAGTACATGACCCGCCGTCTGCTGGAAGCCAACCTGCACAACGATCCGGCAGCGATTGCGGAAGTTGAGCGCTTGCTAAGCAACATTGCCGACGCGTGGAAACAAATTGGTCCACACGCCGTCCAGGAAGCGTAACCATGACTTCAGATAACGACCTGCTGCAGGGGTATCAGCGTTTGCTCAGCCTGAGTAATCAGATGTTGAAACAGGCGCGCCAGGGGCACTGGGATGATTTAGTGGCCAATGAGGCAGTTTACGTGAGCAGCGTTACGCACGTAGCGCGCGACCGCGATACCTCCGCCCTGCCTGCTGCGCTGCGTGTCCAGTTACGGCCCATGCTGAAGCAGGTGATGGACAATGAGCTTGAGATTAAGCAGTTGATGGCGACCCGCATGGAAGAACTGCGTTCGCTGGTCCAGCAAACCACGCAGCAACAGAAAGTCACCAACGCGTATGGTCGTTTTTCCAGTCAGGTGCTTTATCCCAGCGATTTATAATCCTCTCTGTCAGGGAGACGCTGTTCTCCCTGGATTCTTACCGCCCCCGCCATGCTAAGCGTTTAATTACCCCCTTAAACTGAGCCTTATTACCGCCTTGAATGATGGCAACTGTGGCACATTTAACGCAGACCTTTTCAGCCTTGCCGGCTGTATTCTCTCTTTATAAGGCAACGACATGCTCGATATCGCGGATTTAAAAGTTTTTTTTCAGGAGCCTGAAATACAGCAGCTCATCGATGACACCTGGGATAAGGTCGGTGATGCTCTGGCACAGGCGCAGGCAGAATTACCGGCAGAACTGGCCATGGCGCGCCGTGAGCTCTCTTTCCATAGCCATGTAAAATGCCTGGGTTATCTTTGCTGGTTACTCGAGCATAATAATGTAGCGGGTGACATCATTGAAATCGGCGTGTGGAAAGGGAAATCGACGGCTTTCATGAATGAGATTTGCCAGCATAAACGTCGCATTATCAGCATCGATCCCATGGAGCTGGCAAATCAGGAAAGTGAGCTGCGCTTTTATCACGAAAAGCTGTTTCCCCAGGTTAATCTCATCCGTGGCTACTCTGAATTAAGTATTGAGCGGGTGCAGGCCCTTAATCCGCGTACCGTATTACTGCATATTGACGGCGGACACGAAGGCCGCCATGTATTGCTCGATTTCCTGTTATATTCGCCCACCCTGGTGCAAGGCGGCTTTATCGTCTTTGACGATTATCGCGATCACCAGTATTCACCGCAGGTCGGTCCTGCTGTGGATTTATTACGCGCGGGTGGCTATTTTAATGGGTTCGATGTGATTGGCAGTTTGCCCGGCTTTGAAAACAGCTATTTATTGCAGAAGCGATAACCGTTCCAGCCTGATGAAATGTCCTCTCCCGCAGCCGGGAGAGGAAGAAAAGCATTTCAGCTCTGTCCTTTATTTCTCTGCCGTGACCGGCCTGAGAATCTGCGGCTCAATATCCTGAATCACCGCGTCGCCAGGACGCTTTGCCACTTCGTCCAGCGCCTGCTGGCACTCGACGGTTGGGCGATCCACTTTACGCAGCGTCAGGCCATCGTAGTGCAGTTCACCGTTCTCCAGCGAGAGCGGCATCACGCGCGCCTGACGGTTAACGTTAACCCAGTCATCATCCAGGCGCGTCAGCTTGCCCGGTTTGGCAATCACCCGCTGCCACTGGCGGCAGTCAAGGGTAGCGCCATCAGCGCTGACGATCAGGCTGGCCATGGCCTCGCTGCTGATCAGCTTGCTCTGCGGTCCCATCGTCTGCCAGTTACCCTGCAGTTCCAGCGGTGCCGGGGTTTTTACCGCTTCGTCATAACTGTTGATTTGCGCACAGCCGCTCAGCGCCAGCGCGGCCAGTACCATCCACTTTTTCATCTTCGGTCCCTACACTCGCATCAATGGCGGCTACGTTATAATGTTTTCCCGGCGTGACGCAAGGTATCTGCGGTGGAATCCCCCTTCTCTTTCTCCGGCGCCCTCAAGCTGTTCAACTCTTCGCCGATAACCTGATGTGAAGTCTAAAGCACCTGCACCCATAACAATATTGACGACTTACTCACCCTGGTTTCGGAGAACGCTGTTATGCGATTGACCCTTCGCGCACGTCTGGCTGCGATTGTCAGCCTGCTGTGCCTGTTACTGATTATTGCTGCCGTCTGGGGAATTATCGGCCTGCGCGCTGCCGATCAGCGCGCGCAAAATGCCTATCAGAACGAGCTGCTCCCGCTGCAATACTCTTCACGCCTGTACCGCATGGTGCAGGAGCAATCCGCTACCCTGTTCGATGCGCTGCGCTACTGGACCGACAGCAGTGAAGTGGAAAAACGCCTGGCGCGCATTGCGCAGTACGGTCAGCAAATCAACGCCGATCGCCATACCTGGCAGCAGCTGGCGTTTGATGCGCAGACCAAACCGCTGAGCCAGCGCTTCCTGACCCATCTCGACGGCTGGCAGGGTGCGCTGCATGAAGCCGGTGAGCTGCTGAAAGGCGGTAATCCGTCCGCCGCACTGGTGGTCATCGAAACCCGCCTGCGCAGCGGCAGCCAGTTGCTGCAGCAGGACATTGACCAGCTGGATGCGCTGATGCGGCAGCATGCGCAGACGGCCTGGCAACAGGGCAACCACGACTACCTGCTGGCACGCAATAGCCTGATCGCCATCCTGCTGTTGGGTCTGAGTCTGGCGCTGGTCTCCGGCTGGCTGCTGATCCGCTCGATTAACCGTTCCATCGCCCAGGCGCGCGAACTGGCGGATGCCATTGCCGGCGGCGAGCTCAATCACCGTATCGGTACGGTAACGCGCGATGAGATGGGTGAACTGATGCAGGCGCTGCTGCGCATGGATGTGCGGCTGGCAGAGATCGTGCGCGAGGTGGGCGAAAGTGCCCATGCACTGAGCGATGCGGCACGCCAGATGGCGGATGGCAACGACGATCTGTCGGAGCGCACCCATGCGCAGGCCAGTTCGCTTGAGCAGACTGCGGCCAGTATGGAGCAGATGACCGCCACGGTGAAACACAACGCGGACAACGCCGCGCAGGCCAACGAGCTGGCAAGCGATGTGCGCCATCAGGCCGAGCGCGGCAGCGGTGTTCTGCGCGACGCGGTGAGTGCGATGGAGGAGATTGAATCCTCCAGCAAGCGCATCGCGGATATCAACCGCGTGATTGATGAAATCGCCTTCCAGACCAACCTGCTGGCACTGAATGCGGCGGTGGAAGCGGCGCGCGCCGGGGAACAGGGACGCGGCTTTGCGGTGGTGGCGTCAGAGGTGCGACAGCTGGCGCAGCGTTCGGCCGGTGCCGCACAGGAGATCAAGGCGCTGATCGATGCCAGCGTAGGTAAAGTCGAAGCCGGCAGCGCGCTGGTGCAGCGCTCTGGCGAGATGCTCAACGACATCAACCACGGCGTGGCGCGCATGGTGGATATCGTTGGCGAGATCGCCGTGGCCAGCCGCCAGCAATCCAGCGGTATTGAGCAGGTGAACACCGCAGTAATCCAGATGGACGGCGCCACCCAGCAGAATGCATCGCTGGTGCAGCAGGCCAGCGCGGCCAGCCAGACGGTGAGCCAGCATGCCGGTTTGCTGGTGGAAAAAATGGCATTCTTCCGCCTGCAGCAGCCATAAGGAGCCGCCATGAAGCGTACCATAATCGCGCTGCTGGCCGCGCTGCCGCTGCTCAGCCAGGCCGCCACCACGCTCAATATCGCCACCATTGCCAATGGTGACATGACTATCATGCAGCAGCTGTCGAGCCGTTACGAACAGCAGCATCCGGACGTGAAACTACAATGGCACGTGATGGATGATGGCGCCCTGCGCCAGGCGGTGCTGGCAGCCATGAACAGCGGTGACGCAAAATTTGATGTGATTACCGTGGGTACCTATGAAGCACCGCTGTGGGGTAAAAAAGGCTGGCTGGCGCCGCTCAATAACCTGCCGCCAGAGTATGACAGCGGCGATCTGCTGACGCCGGTGCGCAAAGCACTGTCCTGGCAGCAAACGCTGTACGCGCTACCGTTTTACGGGGAAAGCAGCATGACCTATTACCGCAAAGATCTGTTTGCGGCGAAAGGGCTGACCATGCCGGACGATCCCGACTGGACCGACATCAAAAATTTCGCGGCGAAACTCACCGATCCTCAGCACGGTATCAATGGCCTGTGCCTGCGCGGCCAGCCCGGCTGGGGCGATAACGTGGCCCTGCTCACCACCATGGCCAACGCCTATGGTGCGCAGTGGTTTGACGATCGCTGGCAGCCAACGCTGAATTCGCCAGAGTGGCGTGAGGTATTGACCGATTATCTGGCGATGGTGAAACAAGACGGTCCGCCGGATACGGCCAGCAATAGCTTTGGCCAGATCCTGCGTCTTACCGCACAGGGAAAATGCGCGATGTGGATCGACAGTACCGTCGCCGCCGGCCTGCTGATTAACCCGCAGATTTCGCTGGTAGCGGACAAGCTGGCATTTGCGCCGGCGCCGGGCGGCATTACGCGCAACGGCTCGCACTGGCTGTGGTCGTGGGCGCTGGCGGTACCGGCTAACTCACCGCAGCGCGCCGCCGCCGTGGACTTCATCAGCTGGGCGACCTCGCGGCAGTGTATTCAGCAGGTTGCGGATACCGTCGGCTGGGGAGCGGTGCCACCCGGCAGCCGCAACTCCACCTACCAGCAGCCAAACTATCAGCGCCTGGCGCCTTACGCCGCTCAGGTGCGCAGCGCGATTGAATCCGCCACCGTCGATCAACCGACATTGAATACCGTACCTTACACCGGTGTGCAGTACGTCAGTATTGCTGGCTTTGATCAGATGGGTAACGCCGTCGGGCAGAATCTGGCAGCACTGCTGCAGGGCAAGCTGACGGTGGACCAAACGCTGGAAAAAAATCAGCAGGACGTGACGCGCCTGCAAGCCGCACAGCAGTAAACATTCGGGGTTCCTGACAAGTCGCCGTGTGCGGGTTACACTAACGCGCAATTTGACCGGCAGGAACCCCCGAATGAAAACCCCTGAAGAGTATTACGCCCTGGCCCGCAGCCTGTTTTTCACCGCCCACCCTGATTTTCAGTCCGCGCTGGATGAACTGAGTGAGAGTGATGCGCGCGCCGCCAATATGTCCCTGCGTGAACTGCGCGCGTGGCACGCCGAGCGCATCTATGCCACGTTTCTGCGGCAGAAGAAGCTCGACGGCATGCTGTTCTCCATCCAGCTGGCGGAACCGGATAAAGCGGTTGCTGCACAAGCGATTGAAACCTATCTGAAATCTCACGCGGAAGCACTGGGTATGACGTGGGAAGAGTTCTGTATTAAGAACGAGTTATAAGCGATGTACTGATAAAAAGGCGATCGGAGAGAAATTTCCGGGGAAAAAGTTGTACAAGATGGGAAAAGTTGTATAACTTAATACTCACGACGACTGTCGTCGATTGTCCTTGAACGAAAGGTGCTATTGCACCGCCTCTGGAGGTGTTGCTGGATTTCCACCTCCAGAGGTTCGATTTTTTGCGTGCGCCCTCTGCTTTTGCCCGCTTTACTCCCCTGTCGTTGCATCTTTACGCCGCGCTGTTTCACCCGTATGAAAATAATTGCCGCCCTGCCGCTTGTCACTGGTTTTATTTACAGTAATATGACGCTCCCACTTTGATTACTGGAATGCCCTGATGTTTGTGGAGCTGATTTACGACAAGCGCAACGTAGCCGGATTACCGGGCGCGCGGGAAATGATTTTGCAGGAGCTGGAGAAACGCGTGCAGCGCGTCTTTCCGGATCTGGAGGTGCGGGTTAAGCCGATGGAGCGAAACGCCATCGAAACCGATATGAGTAAAAACGACAAGGCGACGATTGCGCGTATTGTTGAAGAGATGTTCGATGAAGCCGAGATGTGGCTGGTGGCCGATTAGGCCACCAGCAGCCGCGTTTAGCTTTCCTGCTCGCTGTGATTGATGGCGATTTCCAGATCCTGAATCGCCTGATCGATATCATCCAGCAGCTGTCCCTGCTTGTTGATCAGCGCATCAAAACGCGTGGCGTACTCTTTATCCTTATACTCCCCGGCATCAAAGGCCAGCCAGTGGCTGGAAAGCGTCTCAGTGTTGGTCTGCGCATAGTGACGCATCTCTTTTAGCTGTGAGGTGACATCACGCAGGTAGTCAGTTTTGGTTTTGATTGCCTCTGTATCACTCATGCTATTTTCCTTTTTGCTGATAAAGCCAGTTAAAATAACGCCTGAGCAATTAAAGTTAGCAGATAATAGCGAAGCCGCCTGCAGAATTATCTTAACTTAGTCTCCATTCGTGGCTGATTGCGATGAATTGACGTTAGATTTAGCGCTTTTCTTCCGCTACAGACTGTTGCCTTCGCACCTATAATGGCACCCCAGCCCCGATCATCCGGAGAATGCACTGTGTCGACAGAACCTTTCAATCCTGGTTATTACACCGAACATGAGCTGAACAGCTTCGGCTTCAAACACGTCGGCAGGCAGGTCATGGTGGCAAAAAACTGCACCATTATTGGCCTGCACAATATCACCCTTGGCGATCACGTGCGCATCGACGGATTCTCGACCCTCGTGGCTGCCGGCGATGGGTATCTGACGCTTGGCTCCTACATTCATATTGGCAGTTACTGCGCCGTACTGGCGGGTGCCGGTGTGGAAATGGCGGATTTCTCGGGGCTTTCACAGGGCGTAAAAATCTACTCGAAAAGTGATGACTACAGTGGGGAATTCATGACCAATCCCACCGTGCCTGCCCACCTGACCGGCGTCACCTCGGGGAAAGTGGTGCTGGGCCGACATGTTATCGTCGGTTCGCAATCCATTATTATGCCAGGCCTTACGCTGGCAGAGGGAACGGCGGTAGGCGCCAATTCACTGATAACGCGCGATACCGAAGCGTGGTCGATCTACTTCGGCTCGCCCGCTAAAAAGATTAATAGCCGGCAGCGAAATCCGCAGGAACTGGAAAAGCAGATCACGCGACCGAACGGGTGACCTGGGCATCCCTGCCCGTCTGAATTACAGATACTTCTTCGCCAGCGCAATCAGTTCATCCTTCGCGGCGCTGCCCAGCTTCAGCACGCCCTGTTCAACAAAGCTGAAGGCCTGGACAAAGTCCTTCACCCCGGCGCTGATATCCTGCGCCACCGCATCGCTGGCGGCGGTCGCAGCCACCGGCGCGTCAGGGGCAACAACCGGTGCGGCGGTCTGCGCGTTGCGCACGCCAGGCGTGGCGGCCGCCGAGGCGCCTGCGCTGGCCGAGCCGTTCGCCAGCGTATCCTGCGTTGCCAGCTGCTGATCGAGATCGACCGGGGCATCCGCATGAAACGGTTGCTCAGCGCTGGCGGGCGCTGCCGGTTGCGCAGCTGTCGTTGCAGCTGCCGGCGGCGTTGCTGGCTGGGTAACGCTATCAGCTGCGCTGTTAGCGGCAGCCGGCGCGCTGGCCGTTTCGTTGGCAAAACTCTCCAGCGGTGACAATGCCTGTTGCGCCGCAGCGCTGGTTGGGTTGATGACAGTTTGATCGCTCATAATTTTCTCCTTATTGCTAAATAAAGACCGCAGTTGATGCAAACGGACTGCGATCCGCTCGGTAATACGCATCTGGTCCTCCTTAGCGCCGCGGCTGTGGCGCGGTTTGCTGCCCGGCCGGCGGCGTGGAGGGCGTTGAGGTGTGGCTGGCGCTGCGCGGCGGCTGAGCATCCAGCTTTTTCTGCAGCTCAACCAGCTGGCTGGTCAGTTCGGCGACCTTTGCTTCGCGTCGATCGGAGATCGCCCGGTACTGCTGGCGAATCTCCTCCACGCGCCGGTTGGCGTCGTTATTGACGTAAAGAAACAGAATCGTCATCGCCACGCACAGCAGCGATAACAGCATCAGCAGGCCACCCAGCATCAGATGACGGCGGTGGCTTCGCACCAGCAGTTCACTGTTTATCTGCACCATCGCGGTTCTCCTCCAGAGTGGTGATCAATTGATTTATCTGGCTGCGAAACTTATCGCTGTGCTCGGCTTCGGTGGTCGCCAGCAGGATACCGAGTGCGTTCTTGATTAAACGCAGATCGGTCTCCAGCGATGAGATACGCCGCAGGTTTTTGTCGTGACGGATACGCAGTTCATCGTTTTCCTGGCGCATCAGCGCATGGCTCTCCTTGAGAAGCAGCACCTGCTCTTTGTAGCTGGTGATGATCTCGCCGCCCGCGCGATTGCTGGTGACGATAGACGCGATCCCCGCCATCAGGGGTTTCCAGAACACCGCTGCCGCGCCACCGCCAAGCAGCAGTGCGCCTACGCTGGTGACCAAACTACTCTCCATGCCCTACCTCTCTCACCTGGCGAGGGTTAGCCGGACACCCCGCTGACCTCCCTCGCCAGTATCTCGGCCAGCGGCATATTTAAGTTTACTTTAAATAATGATTTTAAGTATACTTAAGTCAAGCCTGGAGGAGTTGTCAAGATGATGAAAAAAGAATCTGGTGGTGAGCGCATTCGCCAGCGCCGTAAGGCACTGAAATTAACGCAGCAGGCGCTGGCCAATGGCATTGGCGTGTCGCACGTTGCGGTTTCGCAGTGGGAGAAAGAAGAGACGGTGCCGCGTGGTGAGCATCTGCTGCGGCTGGCGGAGTTGCTGCAGTGTAGCGCGGCGTGGATTATTGATGGCGACGGCCAGCCGTTTGCCAGTACGCACGCTTCCCCCGCTCTCACTGCCGTGCCGCTGGTCACGCTGGTGCAGGCCGCGGACTGGCTGGATGAGCAGCGACTGCAGTGGCAGCAGCAGGCCGTCCGCTTTCTTTACAGTGACGAAGCGCTGAGCGACAGTGCGCTGGCGGTTACGCTGGAAGATGACGCCATGAACCCGGCGTATCGCGCCGGCGACCGATTGATCTTTGATCCGCAACGCGTGCCCCAGCCGGGCGATGTGGTGCTGGCGCGGGTAGACAACGTCGCGATGGTGCGAATTATTCGGATGCACGACGAGCAAATTTTCTCGTTACGGCCGCTGAACGAAGATTTTCCCGTGCAGCAGAGTCAGAAAAGTACGCTGGAACTGATTGGCACGCTGGTGGAAATGCGGCGGCGCGGCAGCCGCTGAAGCAGCAAAAAACCCGCCACGCGGCGGGTCAAATCCAACAAAAGACTACGGCAAAAATCACAACGTGTCGGTGAGATGATCGACGATCACCCTTCCCTCGGGATCGGTTTGCGTTATACGGTAACTAACGCGATAAGAGCGACGGTTACTCAGTTTATCGAACAGCGCCACGCTGCCCTTGTGCTCACCGTTGGCACCGACAATGTGCCATTCGGTGACATCTTCCTGTCCACGGTTATGCAGGCTTAACAAGCTCTGCTCAACTAAACGATCGCTTTCATCAATCTTCAAATAATCACGCAACATCTTTATCACCTCCGGTTAACCCGGCTAACGATACGCTTTTCATTTATCCTTTCAATCGAATTTATTTATCGTTAACCTCGCTGGCCAGCGGTTGAGTAAAAATTCCCCCTGGCGTGAGCCGCCAGCCGCTTCGGTTAAGTGGAATTTTATAAAATAGTTAACGATCACGCGTCTCAGCGCTGGACAGATCCTGCCGTCTGGCTGTTAATGTAAGGCAAAATAACGATAGCGCCGGACAATCTCATGCTGACTACCATCCTTTACCGCAGCCACCTCTATGATCACGTTCCCATCAAAACGCTGGAGGATATGGTTGGCAAAGCCAATAAGAAAAACGAAGTTTCAGATGTCACCGGCATTCTGTTGTTTGATGGACGACATTTCTTCCAGCTGCTTGAAGGGCCCGATCAGGCCGTTCAGGGCATTTACGACCGTATCTGCCGTGACGCCCGCCATCACAATCTGGTGGAGCTGATGCATGACTTCGCGCCAGCCCGGCGCTTTGGTAACGTAGGTATGGAGCTGTTTGACCTGCGCGAGCATGACAAATCCAGCGTGCTACAGGCGGTGCTGGATAAAGGCACTTCGCGTTACCAGCTCACCTATGACGACCGTGCACTGCAGTTCCTGCGCACCTTCGTTGAGGCGCGGGAAAAAGAGAACTATTTCGAGATCCCGCCGGCCAATACCTGGGAATTTATTACTGATGCGGAAAGTCAGCGTCAGCTGGAGAGTCTGCAGCACTATGTACAGGATTGCCGGTTTGCGTTTCAGCCGATTGTCGATCCCTTCTCGCGGCGTATCACGGCCTATGAAGCGCTGATTCGCACGCCGGACGGCGGTTCACCGCAGGAGTACTTCTCTGCGTTTGGCGGTGATGCGATTTACCACGCCGATATTCAGTCCAAGAGTCTGGCCTTCAACCTGGCGAAAAATCTCGGCCTCGGCGAGCAGACGCTGACCATCAATCTGCTGCCGATGTCGCTGGTCACCGTCCCGAATGCGGTGGATTTCCTGCTGCAGGAAATCGCGGCCAACGATCTGGTACCGGAGCAGATCGTGGTGGAAGTGACGGAGAATGAAATCATCTCGCGTGCCGAAGAGTTTACAGCAGAAGTAAGAAAACTTAAGGCGGCGGGTATCAGCCTGGCACTGGATGACTTTGGTGCCGGGTTTGCGGGTTTGTCGCTGCTGTCTAAATTCCAGCCGGATAAGATCAAAATCGATCGGGAAATCATCAGTGACGTGCACAAAAGCGGTCCAAAACAGGCGATTGTGCATGCCATTATTAAGTGCTGCGCTTCGCTGGAGATCGCGGTGATTGCTGAAGGCGTGGAGAAAGCCGAGGAGTGGATGTGGCTGGAAGCGGTGGGTGTCAGTCAGTTCCAGGGCTATCTGTTTGCCCGTCCGCAGTTTAATGGTTTTCCGGCAGTGGCCTGGCCGGAGATCAAGTAACTCACACGCTGACCGCCGTAATTACGGCGGTCACGCGCTTAACACTCAGTCTCGCGTGCCGGTTCCTCCAGCCGTTCACTGAGCACCACGTATTTCATCAGCTCAAACGTGCGCTGCGTCATTGGCACCGCGCTGCACGGGCGGAACCAGCCAAACTGCTTCTGGTACAGCCACACTTCCGGATGACGCTCGCCATCTTTAATCCAGTAATAACCATCATTCATAGGTTTGCCCAGCGGCCTGCGCCGCGAATCAGACATTCATGCGTGCCCGATAAAGTGATACGCCCTCTGGCGTAATGAGTAACCCTGCTTGCATGAAAGCTTACTCCAGCTAATTACTGTAGCAGATAAGAGAAGCGACCGGGCACTTAACGCTGGGCTTATTCAGATAATAAACGAGGCGGTAAAAGAATAAATGCCCCTAAGCTAAGGGGCGAAGCAGACAGGCAAGCTAACATCCGTGTTACGGCAATGGAGTGGAGAACAGCAGACACAAGAATTCAGGAGGCAATATCGTCAGGGGTACGCTGAACAATAAGTTCCAGTGCCTGGCGATAAATATCCAGCTGAACCACGTCATGTTCAGACTCTAATCGCTCCAGCAGCGCCAGAATAATATCTTTATTGCTCACACGCAGTTTCACCGCTGCCAGTTGCTTATAAATCAGCGCAATGATCTCTTTTTCACTGGCATATTCTGAATCCGCGTGCTGGAAATATTCTGACAATTGAGACTCTGTTGACGCCAATGCATTCTGTTCCATAACAAGCCTCATCGGGTGAGCTGCAGTGCAAACTGCAGTGATTAATCGGTTACTCAGGTTAAATTTTTGAATCAGCACAGGTAAAAAAGCAGCCTCTGAAAGTGGAAATCCACAACACCTTCAGAGGCGATGCAAAGCATCATTCGTTACGTGTGACTGACTGCCACAACCGAGAAGTTATACAAAGATGGTAAACTTGTACAACAATTCCGTTAGCATTTCGTGTGGTCAGAGGAGATTTGCACAACAATTTCGCCATTCTTTCCCACAATAAATCGCCATTTTCACAGGAAAAATCATGCAGTTAACCTGAATAAAATATCAGAATCTGTGCTAACCCCCTCTTTCTGCTCAACAAATTTTTTTCTCCCCTCGCTGACTCACACACTTCTATACAGCCCCCATAAACTTGTACAACTTTGCAAAACTGTACAATTTAGCCGTTCTGCGTGTAGAGTGTGAAAACGATTACGGCCGCCAGAAACGGCCAGCGATCAGCTAAAATTCATCACAACAAAACCCCTGCTGGAGAGAGAGATGAAACAACACGAAACCAATAAGGAGCGTAAAGACGAGGGCGAGGTGCACAAAGGTTTACCGGAAGCCGCACCGCATGCAGGTAATGCTTATGAAGAGGATGACCATCCAGCCCAGGATGACGCTCGTGAGCACGGTGAAATCCCGCGTACGCGCGATGACAGTCAGGATGACAAAAAAGATCCTTATCAGGATCAGTAAATTGCCTTCGATGATATCTGGACCGACCCACCGGATGTTATTTTCGCGGCCGCTGACTGCTGGCGTTAATAAGCGAAGCGGCAACCGAGATTGATCATTGAGTTTAATTAAGACATTATTTTGCGGAAATTAGAGAAGGCGTGCCTTCATTCATTTCTGGAGAGCACTAATGGAAACGGGTTTTTACTGGGTAGGCAGCAGCACAACTGAGCCTGAGGTATGGTACTGGGATGCTGGACGCGGCTTTTATCGCCCGATGGAGCCGATACCGCTTTCTCTGCCTCGTTTTAAATCTGCCGGTTTTAAACTCCTGAGTGGCAAACTGACGCCACCGGAAGAGTCACACTCTGCTTAAGTTTTCGTCTGCAGGTGAGAATATTGTCAGTTACGCTGTTAAGCGCAGCGTAGCTGAACTATATTCCTGTGAGGAGGACATGATAATGCAGGAAGGATTTTATTGGGTACAGCGTGGCGATGAAGAACCCGAAATCTGGTTTTTCTCTATCCGTGAAGACGGTGCCTGGTTTGAACCCACCAAAAACGATGCCATCAGTCAGCAACGTTTTGCTGAGCAAGGCTACAGGGCGATCAGCGAGAAACTGTCACTGTCCTGACCCTGACGAAACCGCCTCTTTCAGGCGGTTTTTTATTGCGCGCCGCTAAACCTGCATGCTCATAATCTCGCTGTAGGCATTGACCAGCTTGTTACGCACCTGAATTCCCATCTGCATCGAAATCGACGATTTCTGCAGATCGACCATCACATCATTCAACTGGATGCCCGGTTTACCCAGCTCAAAATCCTGCGCCTGACTGCGCGCAGCGGTCTGGGTGGCGCTGATTTTATCCAGCGCGGCTTTCATGGTGGCACCAAAATCGAGCTGACTGGCGGACTCGGTCGGTTTGCCACTGGCCTGCAGTGACGTCAGCTGCAGCTGCTGCAGTACGCCATCAATTGCCTGAATTGACATTGCCTGTACCTCATAGATGAAGGGTTCTTTTTTTCACGGAGGAAAAGTTAACACACTGTCAATAGGACAAAGGCGCTAAATGACTGCAAAAAACCCGGCTTATCCAGCCATCGAAGTGACACGATTCATCAAATAATGCCAGGCATTAGATTGGAATTTCATTTTTTCCCCTACCCCGTCGGCCAGCAACACGGCATCAACGGGCGGGGATGCGTATCAGGGAGTCAGTTTTGTCACCTACATACACCCGGTCAATTATGTCAGGCAGGAATTGGTCATGAATGCGAGTGCAGCCGCCACACAGGATACAGCAAAGAAAGGCTTTAATGACCTTCTCGCCCGCCTGCGCGCAAATCCGCGTATTCCATTAATCGTTGCTGCCGCGGCCGCTATCGCCGTGGTTCTGGCGCTGGTGCTGTGGGCCAAAGCGCCCGACTATCGCGTTCTCTATAACAACCTCTCTGATGAGGATGGCGGCGCGATTGTTACCCAGCTCACCCAGATGAACATCCCTTACCAGTTCGCTGAAAACGGCGGCGCCCTGATGGTGCCCGCCGATAAAGTGCATGAGCTGCGTCTGCGCCTTGCCCAGCAGGGACTGCCGAAAGGGGGTTCAGTAGGCTTTGAGCTGATGGATAAAGAGAAGTTTGGTATCAGCCAGTTCAGTGAGCAGATTAACTACCAGCGTGCGCTGGAAGGTGAGCTGGCGCGCACCATCGAAACGCTTGGACCGGTGAAGAGCGCGCGCGTGCATCTGGCGATGCCAAAACCGACGCTGTTCGTGCGCGAGCAAAAATCCCCGTCTGCCTCAGTAACGCTGAACCTGCAACCGGGCCGTGCGCTGGATGAGGGCCAGATTCAGGCGATTCAGCACATGGTCTCCAGCAGCGTAGCCGGTCTGCCACCGGGCAATGTGACCGTGGTCGATCAGGCGGGTCGTCTGCTGACGCGCTCCGACAGCGAAGGCCGCGATCTTAACGATGCCCAGCTGAAATACGCCTCCGAAGTGGAAGCACGCTATCAGCAGCGCATTGAAGCCATTCTGAATCCGATTCTCGGTCAGGGTAATGTGCATGCGCAGGTGACCGCGCAGATTAACTTTGACCGCAGCGAGCAGACGGACGAGAAGTACCAGCCGAATGCGAACCCGAATAACACGGCGATTCGCTCACGCCAGACCAGTACCAACGATCAGAACGGCAGCCCGTATCCGGGCGGCGTGCCGGGTGCGCTGTCGAATCAGCCTGCGCCGGCCAATACCGCGCCGGTCACCAACCCGCAGCAGCAGAACAATAACAACGCTAACGGTCAGCAGAACAACAACAACGCGCAGAATGCCGGCACCTCGACCAGCACCGCGCAGAGCAGCGGCCCGAGCAGCTCCAGCCGCAACGACACGGTGAACTACGAGCTGGATCGCACCATTCGTCACACCAAACTCAACGTCGGTGACGTGCAGCGCCTGTCGGTCGCCGTGGTGGTCAACTACCGCGATGACGGCAAAGGCAAAGCGGTGGCGCTGAACGATCAGCAGATTAAGCAGATTGAAGATCTGACCCGCGAAGCGATGGGCTATTCGCAAACGCGTGGCGACAGCGTCAACGTGGTGAACTCGCAGTTCAACACCACCGAGCCAACCGGCGGCGACCTGCCCTTCTGGCAGCAGCAGTCGTTCTTTGATCAGCTGATGACCGCCGGTCGCTGGCTGCTGGTGGCGTTGGTTGCCTTCATCCTCTACCGCAAAATGGTGCGTCCGCAGCTGCTGCGTAAGCGTGAAGCCGAGAAAGCCGCCGCCGAAGCCGCCGCTGCCCGTGCTGCCGCGCGTGAGGAAGAAGCCGCTTACAGCGTCCAGATCAACAAAGACGAGCTGGACCAGGAGCGCAAATCTAACAACCGCATGAGCGCCGAGGTGATGAGCCAGCGCATCCGCGATATGTCTGAAAACGATCCGCGCGTTGTGGCGCTGGTTATCCGCGAATGGATGAGTAACGAACTATGAGTCTGACCGGTACTGAAAAGAGCGCCATTCTGATGATGACCATTGGCGAAGAGCGTGCAGCGGAGGTGTTTAAACACCTCAACCAGCGTGAGGTGCAGCACCTCAGCGCCGCGATGGCCAGCATGAAACAGATTTCGCACAAGCAGCTGACCGAAGTGCTGCGCGAGTTCGAAACTGATGCCGAACAGTTTGCTGCGCTGAGCCTTAACTCCAACGACTACCTGCGTTCGGTGTTGATCAAGGCGCTGGGCGAAGAGCGCGCCTCCAGCCTGCTGGAGGACATTCTCGAAACGCGCGAAACCACCAGCGGCATGGAAACCCTCAACTTTATGGAACCGCAGGCGGCGGCGGATCTGATCCGCGACGAGCACCCGCAGATTATCGCCACCATTCTGGTGCACCTCAAGCGCGGCCAGGCGGCAGATATTCTGGCGCTGTTCGACGAGCGTCTGCGCCACGATGTGATGCTGCGTATCGCCACCTTCGGCGGCGTACAGCCGGCGGCGCTGGCGGAGCTGACCGAAGTGCTCAATGGCCTGCTGGATGGCACCAACCTCAAGCGCGCGAAGATGGGCGGCGTGAGAACCGCAGCGGAAATCATCAACCTGATGAAAACCCAGCAGGAAGAAGCGGTTATCGAAGCAGTACGCGACTTCGATGGCGAGCTCGCGCAGAAGATCATCGACGAGATGTTCCTGTTCGAAAACCTGGTGGAAGTGGACGACCGCAGCATTCAGCGCCTGCTGCAGGAAGTGGAGTCCGAGCAGCTGCTGATTGCCCTGAAAGGCGCCGAGCAGCCGCTGCGCGAGAAATTCCTCAAAAACATGTCGGCGCGCGCCGCCGATATCCTGCGCGACGACCTCGCCAACCGTGGCCCGGTGCGTATGTCCGCGGTGGAGAACGAACAGAAAGCAATCCTGCTTATCGTGCGCCGTCTGGCGGAAGCAGGCGAGATGGTAATTGGTGGTGGCGAGGAAACCTATGTCTGATGCCTTTTCCGCCCGTGCATGGCAGCGCTGGCAGCCTGAAGATTTAGGCGCGCCGCAGCCGCCTGAGCCTGAACTGCTGCTGGCAGAGGAGCCGGACAGCGACCTCGTGCTGAGCGAGGAAGATGAACAGCAGCAGCAGCTGGAACGTCTGCAGCAGCAGATGCGTAAAGATGCGCAGACGCAGGGCTACAGCGAAGGTTATCAGAAAGGCTTCGCCGAAGCACAGCAAAACGGCTATGACGCCGGGTTCCAGCAGGGACTGGCCGATGCCCAGCAGCAGCAGGCGCCGTTACAGGCGCGTATGCAGCAGCTGGTCACCGAGTTCCATCACACACTGGAAGCGCTGGATAGCGTGATTGCGTCGCGCCTGATGCAGCTGGCGCTGGAAGCGGCGCGCACGGTGATTGGCCAGGCGACGCAGGTGGATGGCAGCGCCCTGCTGCGCCAGATCCAGCAGCTGATTCAGCAGGAGCCAATGTTCAGCGGCAAACCGCAGCTGCGCGTGCACCCGGACGATCTGCAGCGCGTTGAGCAGACGCTGGGCCCAACGCTCGATTTACACGGCTGGCGGTTGCTGGCCGACAGTTCGCTGCATCCCGGCGGCTGTAAACTCAGCGCCGAAGACGGCGATCTGGATGCCAGCGTCGCCACGCGCTGGCAGGAGCTGTGCCGTCTGGCGGCACCGGGAGCATTCTGATGACGTCACGCCTTTCGCGCTGGCTGGGCGCGCTCGACAGTTTTGAAGACCGCATCAGTCAGGTGCAGACGGTGCGCCGCTACGGCCGCCTGACGCGCGCCACCGGTCTGGTGCTGGAAGCCACTGGCCTGCAGCTGCCGCTGGGCGCCACCTGCATTATTGAGCGCCACGACAACGGCACAATTACCGAAGTGGAAAGCGAAGTGGTCGGCTTCAACGGACAGAAACTGTTTCTGATGCCGCTGGAAGAGGTCGACGGCATCCTGCCCGGCGCGCGCGTGTATGCCCGCGTGCACGGCGATCACAGCGGTAAACAGCTGCTGCTGGGGCCGGAGCTACTCGGCCGCGTGCTGGACGGCAGCGGCAAACCGCTGGATGGCCTGCCCGCGCCGGAAACCGGCTACCGCGCGCCGCTGATCACCGCGCCGTTCAACCCGCTGCAGCGTACGCCGATCCACGATGTGCTGGATACCGGCGTGCGGGCGATCAACGCCCTGCTCACCGTGGGCCGCGGCCAG
Organism: Pantoea dispersa; assembly: GCF_019890955.1. NCBI lineage: Bacteria > Pseudomonadati > Pseudomonadota > Gammaproteobacteria > Enterobacterales > Erwiniaceae > Pantoea > Pantoea dispersa. Next base: position 1,680,123 of record NZ_CP082346.1, on the reverse strand, counting down.
CGTATGGGTCTGTTTGCCGGCTCCGGCGTGGGGAAATCAGTGCTGCTCGGCATGATGGCGCGTTACACCAAAGCCGACGTCATCGTGGTGGGCCTGATTGGTGAACGTGGCCGCGAAGTTAAAGAGTTTATCGAGAACATTCTTGGCGCCGAAGGGCGCGCGCGCTCGGTGGTGATCGCCGCGCCGGCCGACGTTTCGCCGCTGTTGCGTATGCAGGGGGCCGCTTATGCCACGCGCATCGCCGAAGATTTCCGCGATCGCGGTCAGCACGTGCTGCTGATTATGGACTCCCTCACCCGCTACGCTATGGCGCAGCGTGAGATCGCGCTGGCAATCGGCGAGCCGCCGGCCACCAAAGGCTATCCGCCTTCGGTGTTCGCGAAGCTGCCGGCGCTGGTAGAACGCGCCGGCAACGGCATTCACGGCGGCGGTTCAATCACCGCGTTCTATACCGTACTGACCGAAGGCGACGACCAGCAGGATCCAATTGCCGACTCGGCGCGCGCTATTCTCGACGGCCACATTGTGCTGTCGCGTCGCCTGGCGGAGGCCGGTCACTATCCGGCCATTGATATTGAAGCGTCGATCAGCCGTGCCATGACCTCGCTGATTGATGAAACCCACTATGCGCGCGTGCGCCAGTTCAAGCAGTTGCTCTCCAGCTTTCAGCGTAACCGCGATCTGGTGAGCGTCGGCGCTTATGCCGCAGGCAGCGATCCGATGCTGGACCGGGCCATTAAGCTCTATCCGCAGATGGAAGCTTTCCTGCAGCAGGGCATTTTTGAACGCAGCGATTATGACGATGCCTGTCTGCACCTGCAGGCGATGTTCGGCTAACGCCGCCCGACTTGAGGTAACGCGATGAAAACAGCCAATGCGATTGATACGCTGCGCGACCTGGCGGAGCAGGATCTGGAACAGGCGGTGATCCACCTCGGCGACATGCGTCGCGGTCAGCAGCAGGCCGATCAGCAGCTCAGCATGCTGCTCGATTACCAGGATGAGTACCGTAATAAGCTCAATCAGGATATGTCCGGCGGCATCGCCAGCACGCGCTGGAGCAATTATCACCAGTTTATTCAGACGCTGGAAAAAGCCATCGAACAGCATCGCCAGCAGCTTAATCAGTGGAACCAGCGGCTGGAACAGGCGCTGAGCAACTGGCGTGAAAAGCATAAGAAGCTGAATGCCTATCAGACGCTGATTACCCGCGCGGAAGAGAACGCATTACGACAGGAAAGCCGTCTCGATCAGAAACGGATGGATGAATTTGCCCAACGGGCCGCATTGAGGAAAGGCGAATGAACACGCTGCCAACACTGCTGACACAGCTTGCCAAAACCGGCAAAGCGCAACCTTCATCGGCAGTGGACAATCTGTCCGCTGCTGACACCCTGCCGCAGGGATTTATTACCGAGCTGGGCAACCGCCTGCTGACGCTGGTTAAGCAGCAGGGGAATGGCGCGCAATCCGCTGATCTGGCGGCAGAAATTGACGCGAAAAACGTCACAAAAGCGTCATTAAGCGCCCTGCTGCAGGCACTGGACAAACCAGAGGCGTTAAACGCACTTTTACAGCCGGAAAACACTAAAGCCGGACTGAAATCAGCCGATGATAATGACAAGCGCGCAGCAAGTTCGTTAACTGCCAGCGACTTACAGAATGTGCAGGCGCTGTTTGCCATGTTGCCAGCGGTGGTCGAAAACCGCAGCAGCCCGCCAGCGGATAACAGCACCGCACTGGAGACCCGGGGTGAGGCGCGCACCAGCTTAAACGCTGCGTTACTTAACAGTTCGCTGCAAAGTGCGCTGAAAGAGGAACAGGCGAAGCCGGATGGCCAGCCATCTAAAGGCAGCGATGCGCTGACCAGCCTGACCGGTGTCAGCCATAGCCCGGTGCAGAGCGCGGCCGCCAGCGGCACGCCGGCCAGCAACAGCGGTATGACGCTGGATGAGAGTTTTCAGCAGGTGCTGAGCACGCTGAGCAAACCGGAAGAGCGGCGCGAGATGCTCAGCAGCCATGACAGCAGCGCGCCGGCCATCAGCAGCCCGCTGAGCAGTACCAGTCCGCTGGTCAGCACCACGGCCAGCACCAGCAGCGCGCCTTCCACGCCGATGCTGAATGCGCAGCTGGGCAGCAACGAGTGGCAGCAGGCGCTGAGCCAGCAGATTGTGATGTTCAGCCGTAACGGCCAGCAGAACGCCGAATTACGTCTGCATCCGGAAGACCTCGGCGCGATACAGATCAGCCTGACGCTGGATAAAGATCAGGCACAGTTAACAATGGTTTCCAGCCACAGCCATGTGAGGGCCGCGCTGGAAGCGGCCCTCCCACAGCTGCGTACGGCGCTGGCGGAGAGCGGCATTAACCTGGGACAGAGTAACGTCAACAGCGACGCCTTCGCACAGGGCCAGAGTTATCAGGGCCAGCAGGAAGGACGTCGCGACGGCCAGTACGGCAGCTTTACCCTCTCCCAGGACAGTGACAACGAGATAACGCCTATTGCCGTCCCGGCAGCCCTCCAGGCGCGCGCGACCGGCAACGGCGCTGTCGATATCTTTGCCTGACAGCGACTAAACGCTGAAGGTAAGCGTAAAACCCGCGTCTTTTCTTCCCATTGTTTGACTTAAGACGCGGGATAATCTGTCCAGGTAAGCCGAGAGGCTTGCCCATAATTCACAGGAAGTAACTGCAAACATGTCTGATAACGCGAAAGCTAAAGGCCGCAAACGTTCATTACTAATTCCGGTGTTACTGATTGTAACGCTGGCCGCTTGCAGCGTGGCAGGCTATGCAGTCTGGCGAATGATGAATAAACACGAGGGTGACAAGCCGGAGGCTGCCAAAGTGGAGCCGCCGCCCGCCCCGGTATTTTTTGCAATGGATACGTTTACGGTTAACCTGGTCAATCCCGACAACGATCCCGATCGCGTGCTGTACGTAGGCTTTACCCTGCGTCTGCCGGATGAGGATACCCGTCGTCGGCTGAATGACTACCTGCCTGAGGTGCGCAGCCGTTTGCTGCTGCTGCTTTCACGTCAGAGCGCCAGCGCGCTGGCAACCGAGCAAGGCAAACAGGCCCTGGTTGAACAGATCAAACAGGTGCTGGCGCCACCGCTGGTAAAAGGTCAACCTGCGCAGGTAGTCAGTGACGTGCTGTTTACCGCCTTCATTTTGAGGTGACTTAATGGGCGATAGCATTCTCTCCCAGGCTGAGATTGACGCGCTGCTCAATGGCGACAGTGACAGTGCGGAAGTAGAGAACAGTTCCAAAGGGGCCGATGGCGATATCCGCCCCTATGATCCCAATACCCAGCGTCGCGTGGTGCGCGAGCGTCTGCAGGCGCTGGAGATCATCAATGAGCGTTTTGCCCGTCATTTCCGTATGGCGCTGTTCAACCTGCTGCGCCGCAGCCCGGATATCAGCGTTGGGGCAATCAAGATTCAGCCGTACCATGAGTTTGCCCGCAACCTGCCGGTGCCAACCAACCTGAACCTGATTCACCTGCAGCCGCTGCGGGGGACTGCGCTGGTGGTGTTCTCGCCGAGCCTGGTGTTTATCGCCGTGGATAACCTGTTTGGCGGCGACGGTCGTTTTCCGACCAAAGTGGAAGGCCGTGAGTTCACCCACACCGAGCAGCGCGTGATTCGCCGCATGCTCAAGCTGGCGCTGGAAGGCTACAGCGACGCATGGAAAGCCATTTATCCGCTGGAAGTGGAATACGTGCGTTCTGAAATGCAGGTGAAGTTCACCAACATCACCACCTCACCGAACGATATCGTGGTCAACACACCGTTCCAGGTGGAGATTGGCAACCTGGTGGGTGAGTTCAATATCTGTATTCCGTTTTCGATGATTGAGCCGCTGCGCGAGCTGCTGGTCAATCCACCGCTGGAGAACTCGCGTCAGGAAGATAACCACTGGCGCGACAATCTGGTGAAACAGGTGCAGCACTCGGAGCTGGAGCTGATTGCCCACTTCGCTGAAACGTCGCTGCGTCTGTCACGTATTTTGCAACTGAAACCTGGTGACGTCCTGCCCATTGAGAAGCCGGACCGCATCATTGCCCACGTCGACGGCGTACCGGTACTGACGAGCCAGTATGGCACGCTCAACGGCCAGTATGCGCTGCGTGTAGAACATCTGATTAACCCGATTTTGAATTCGCTGAATGAGGAACAGCCCAATGAGTGACAGCAAAAAACCGTCCGATGATATCTCTGCGGACGATCTGTGGGCTGAAGCGATGAACGAGCAGGCGGCGACCAGCAGTGCAGCGGAGCCAGGCGATAACGTATTTAAGTCGCTTGAGGCCAGCGCCGCCAGCGGCTCGCTGCAGGACATCGATCTGATCATGGATATCCCGGTCAAACTGACCGTGGAACTGGGCCGTACCAAGATGACCATCAAAGAACTGCTGCGCCTGACGCAGGGTTCGGTGGTGGCGCTTGACGGCCTGGCCGGCGAGCCGCTGGACATCCTTATCAATGGCTATCTGATCGCCCAGGGTGAAGTGGTGGTGGTGAACGACAAATATGGCGTGCGCATCACCGACATTATTACTCCGTCCGAACGTATGCGTCGTCTGAGCCGCTAATCATGTTAAAAAACGCGCAAACCGTTCAGCCCGCTCACGCCCAGCCGGTGGTATCCACCAGTTCGGTTGTTGGGCAAGTCAGTAGCGTGCTGGCGGTGATCGTGCTGCTGATTCTGGCCTGCGGCTGGCTGGCGAAACGCCTCGGCTTTGCGCCGAAAGCGGTGAGCGGTCAGGCGCTGAAAGTCAGCGCCAGCGTGCAGGTTGGCCGTCAGGAGCGGGTGGTGATTGTTGATACCGCCGATGCGCGTTTAGTGCTGGGCGTCACCGCTCAGCAGATCACCCATCTGCACTCGCTGCCGCCGCTGCCACCGGAAGCGTCGCTACCTGTCAGCGCGGCGCCGCAGGATTTTCGTCAGCTGTTTCAGAACCTGGTTAAACGTCCCGGAAAACCCCAATGATGCGTCGATTGCTCCCTCTTCTGCCGCTGCTGATGCTGCTGGCACCGGCTGCCCATGCGCAGCTGCCGGGTTTGATCAGCCAGCCGCTGGCCAATGGCGGCCAGAGCTGGTCGCTGCCGGTGCAAACGCTGGTCTTCATTACCTCGCTGACCTTTATTCCGGCGGTGTTGCTGATGATGACCAGTTTCACCCGCATCATTATTGTGTTTGGTCTGCTGCGTAACGCACTGGGCACGCCGTCCGCGCCGCCGAATCAGGTGATGCTGGGTCTCGCGCTGTTCCTGACCTTCTTTATCATGGCGCCGACCTTCGACAAGATTTACACCGATGCCTATCTGCCGTTCAGCCAGGACAAAATCAGCATGGACGTGGCGATCGACAAAGGTGCCCAGCCGCTGCGTGAGTTCATGCTGCGCCAGACGCGCGAAGCCGACCTGGCCCTGTTCGCCCGTCTCGCCAACAGCGCGCCGATTCAGGGCCCGGAAGCGGTGCCGATGCGTATTCTGCTGCCCGCCTACGTCACCAGCGAGCTGAAAACCGCTTTCCAGATTGGTTTCACCGTCTTTATTCCGTTTCTGATCATCGACCTGGTGGTCGCCAGCGTACTGATGGCGCTGGGGATGATGATGGTGCCGCCGGCCACGATTTCGCTGCCGTTTAAGCTGATGCTGTTCGTGCTGGTGGATGGCTGGCAGCTGCTGGTGGGATCGCTGGCGCAAAGTTTTTACTCCTGAGTGGCTTTCCGCCCTCACCTTTCTCTCGACAGGAGCGCAACATGACACCGGAATCGGTAATGGTAATGGGCCAGGAAGCGATGCGTATCGCCCTGATGATGGCCGCTCCGCTGCTGCTGGTGGCGATGGTGAGCGGTTTGCTGATCAGTATTCTGCAGGCGGCAACGCAGATTAACGAACAGACACTGTCGTTTATCCCGAAAATTCTTGCCGTGGCGGCCACTGCCGTGGTGGCCGGACCGTGGATGCTCAACCTGATGCTGGACTACATCCGTACCCTGTTCAGCAACCTGCCTTACATCATCGGCTAATGGTCACCCTCGACAGCAGCCAGCTGGTGCACTGGGTGGCGCAATTCTTCTGGCCGATGGTGCGTTTGCTGGCGCTGTTTGCCAGCGCGCCGCTGCTAAATGAACGTTCGATTCCGAAACGGGTCAAAATTGGACTGGCGGTAGTCACCACCTGGATTCTGATGCCGCTGCTGCCGCCGGTCGAAGTGACGCTGTTTACTCCGGCCGGTTTCTGGATGCTGGTGCAGCAGCTGCTGATTGGCGTGGGGATTGGTCTGACCATGCAGCTGGCTTTTTCTGCCGTGCGGCTGGCCGGTGAGATGATTGGTCTGCAGATGGGCCTCTCTTTTGCCACCCTGCTCGATCCAAACAGCCGGATCAACATGCCGCTGCTGGCCCGTTTTCTCGACATGCTGGCGATGCTGCTGTTCCTGACCTTCAACGGTCACCTGTGGTTGATCTCGTTACTGGTGGACAGTTTTCACACATTGCCGATTAACGATCAGCCACTCAACGCCAACGCCTTCATGGCGCTGACCAAAGCCGCCAGCTTAATTTTCCTTAATGGCATGATGTTAGCGCTACCCTTAATAATTCTGCTCCTCACGCTAAACCTGGCACTAGGTTTGTTAAACCGCGTTTCACCTCAGCTGTCGGTTTTCGCCATCGGCTTCCCAATCACCTTAACGGTAGGGATCCTGAGTCTGGGTATGATGATGCCGTTGCTTGCACCTTTCTGTGAACATCTGTTCGGTGAAGTCTTTGATTTACTCGCGCAGTTTGTATCAGAACTTTCCCCTGCCCGTTGATTAACGATACTGTTAACCTTCTTATACGATAGTTAAGTAATCAAAAACATTCTGTGCATTTTTCGAACCATATTTTTCAGAAATCAACTGAGGATATTCTGATAAATGCGCATTTATGGTGAAAATTATTCTTATTAAACGGCGCTTCGCGTATTTTAGTCAGACGATTCCTAAGCCGGTTAAGCCGGTGAATCGGTTGATAAAATGCTCAAAGGGCTGTTTTTAAACAAAAAAAATATTACAGCGATTTTTCTTGTCTAAATCCCTTTTTTCCGGCATTGTCAACACTCGCTGAAACGTCACACTTTCGCGATTCAAATGTTTTTAAGAATTGTCCTATCAGATTTGTCTGTGACTTGCGCGATAGTGACAGGGCTCTCAAAACAGAGCGAAAGAAACACATAAACCAAATTCCCGGCGATTCCCACTATCGCGGGGACAAGAGTGACGTGGAAGTAACACAATAAACTTCGCAGAACGGGTCAGGGACGAGTCAAGATGGCGCAGGAATGCATTACGCCAGTCTGCTGAGCAGAATAAAAAAGTGTCTTTGGAAATCTCTCTCGTACCGCAAACGCGTATTCATCGTTGATTTAAACGGATAACAAATTGGTGAGGGTCGCTATAATGCCAACGATTATTATGGATTCATGTAACTACACACGCCTGGGTTTGTCAGACTATATGTCGGCAAAAGGAGTCAAAAAGAAAAATATTACTTCCGTGTCTGACATCGAACAATTGCAACAACGGTGTGAGCAATTAAAACCGGGCGTAGTATTTATTAACGAAGAATGCTTTATTCATGAATCCGATTCCAGCGATCGCATTCGTTCTATTATCATGCAGCATCCGGATACGCTATTCTTTATTTTTATGGCGATCTCGAATATCCATTTTGAGGAATACCTCTACGTTCGTAAGAACCTGATTATTACGTCAAAATCGATAAAAACATCGACACTGGACTCCCTGCTGGGCACCTACCTGCAAAAGAAACTCAATGCGTCACCGCGCATTTCTGCCGGGCTGGATATTCATCCACTGACATTGAGCCAGACTGAATCGAATATGCTGAAAATGTGGATGTCAGGTCATGACACCATTCAGATTTCGGATAAGATGCAAATCAAAGCGAAGACTGTTTCGTCACATAAAGGCAATATTAAACGCAAAATTAAAACGCACAATAAACAGGTTATTTATCATGTGGTGCGCCTGACAGATAATGTTACCTCGGGCATTTATGTCAACGTGCGATAATTTCACCTTACGATAATACGCTTTGTTATCAAGGCCAGTCCCCGCGACTGGCCTTGATTATTTTTGAGCGTTTTGCGAGCGCGATCCCACTTCCCCGCTAAGCCTTTATCCCCTGCTGCCGATGCTTGTTTTCAGAACCCCTTACCACTATGAGAGCAAGGAAATGAAAACAGCATCGATAGATGAGCAACATAAGCTCAGCATCTGGCAAAACCTACGCCTGATGCCTCTGTTCAGCATGATCTTTGGTGGCATTCTGCTGCTTTTTGCCCTGTGCATTGGACTCGCCAGCTACTTTCTGATTCAGAGCAATAATTCCCTCAATGACGCCACCGATGAGATTCAGGTGCGCATGGGCATTTCTAACAGCTCAAACCATCTGCGAACCGCACGCCTTAATGTACTGCAGTCGGGCGCGGCGGCGCGCATCGGTGAAATGGATGGCTATCGTGCCGATCTGGCGCGCACCGAAACGCGCATTAAGCAGGCGCGCGAGGGCTTCAAAATTTATATGGATCGCAAAATGAAGACGCCGGCTGACCTGGCGCTCGACGGTCCGCTCACCACCAGCTTCAACGCCTATATTGATAAAGGCCTGAAGCCGATGATCGAGTCGGCGAAACAGGGCAGCTTTGAGGGGATTGTCGCGCAGGAGACCGATGTCACCCGCAAGCTGGATGATGCCTATAATGCCGTGCTGCTAAAGGCGATTAAGATCCGCACCGAGCGCGCCGAAGCGATTAACGCCGAAGCGGCGCATCAGTCGCGCGTCGGTTTTATCGCGATGGCTGCGGCTTTTGCCGCCGCGCTGCTGCTGGTGCTGCTCACCTTCGTATTCCTGCGCCGCGTGGTGATCAATCCACTGCGCCTGTCGGTGGGTCGCATTGAGCGCATCGCGCAGGGCGATCTCACCGCCCCCGAGCAGGCCTATGGTCGCAATGAAATTGGTAGCCTGCTGCACAACCTGCAGCTGATGCAGGCGTCGCTGGTGCGCACTGTTGGCACCGTCCGTGAAGGCGCGGTGGCGATTTATCAGGGCTCCAGCGAGATCTCCGCAGGTAACACCGATCTGTCATCACGCACCGAGCAGCAGGCTTCTGCGCTGGAGCAGACTGCCGCCAGCATGGAGCAGCTCACCGCCACGGTGAAGCAGAACGCCGAAAACGCCCATCACGCCAGCCAGCTGGCCGCCGATGCGTCTGGCAAAGCGCGCAGCGGTGGTGAACTGGTGAGCGGTGTGGTGAAAACCATGAATAACATCTCCGGCAGCTCGAAGAAAATCGCCGAGATTACCAATGTCATTAACAGTATCGCCTTCCAGACCAATATCCTGGCGCTGAACGCCGCAGTAGAAGCCGCACGCGCCGGGGAACAGGGCCGTGGCTTCGCCGTGGTCGCCAGTGAAGTGCGCAATCTGGCGCAGCGCAGTGCGCAGGCGGCGAAAGAGATTGAGTCGCTGATTGCCGAGTCAGTAGATTTGATCAGCAACGGCTCGCATCAGGTCGGTGAAGCCGGCAGCACCATGGGCGAGATTGTCGAAGCGGTGCGCCGCGTTACCGACATTATGGCCGAGATTGCGGCAGCGTCTGATGAGCAGAGCCGTGGCATTCAGCAGGTCAGCCTGGCGGTGACCGAGATGGATAACGTGACGCAGCAGAACGCCTCACTGGTGGAGGAAGCCTCTTCAGCCGCGGCTTCGCTGGAAGATCAGGCCGGTAAACTGACGCAGGCGGTGGCGGTGTTCCGCCTGAATGATACGCCGGCCTCGCTGGTGGCTGCTGCGCCGCAGCCAGCGCTGAAAGCGCCAGCGCTCGCTCCACGTCCGACGCTGGCTGCAGCGGGCAATGATAACTGGGAGACGTTTTAAGAGGAGTGAGGTGGGGTGCGGTATTTTTCCCTCACCCCATCCCTCTCCCGCTTGCGGGAGAGGGGGCCGTCCGTGCGGCTGTTGAGTATGGTTTTCACACAACGCTTCAGGAACAACTTATTACTAAGCATCTGCGCTGAACGGTTCCCTCTCCCGCAAGCGGGAGAGGGTTAGGGTGAGGGCAACCTGAGAGCAACATGAGGGCAATCTGAGCACAAAACCAGACTACCCTTCCCCCGCATACGGCTCGACAAACACGCCTTCGGCGTGATCGCTCTCATTAAAGAACCAGATCCCCAGCGGGTAATCCTCCAGCGCCACCAGATACATGGTGCCCTCATTAAAGCCTTCCACAGCCAGCACAGTACCGATGCGACGTGGGCCGCCGTCGGTTTTTACCGTTACCCGGTCATTGACCTTCATTGATTTCTCTCCAGAAACAGTCCTGCGCATAGTGTAACGGAAGATAGTCAGCGCTGCCTGATCGCGATCAGCGTCGGGCGATTACCCACACCGCATGCACGATGCCGGGGATGTAACCACACAGCGTCAGCAGAATGTTGAGCCAGAAGGCGCCGCCGAAGCCGACCTGTAAAAATACGCCCAGCGGTGGCAACAGAATGGCAATAATAATCCGAATTAAATCCATACTAACTCCCTGATAACCATAATAATCAACCAGCTGTAAGCATAGCTGCTTTACGCCAGAATGGGGAATGCAGCGGGTAAAGAAGTGTCAAAGCCGGGCTTTTCACTTTCTTAACGTTTCCCGGAAAGACTTTTGACGCGGCACCCTCGTACACTTGTCAGCACTGCACCAACCCCAAAGGGGCAGTCAACCTAAAAGTAACAAGGATTTTTGCCCGCGCAGCGCGGGCTTTTTTTTGCCCGTTTCCCGTCCACGTCCCTCGCCCGCTGTCACCGTCTATACTTGTCAGGAATCCGTTTGCCTCCGGGAGGCTGTCATGGCTACAGCAAAAGAGTACAGCGATAACGTGCAGCGCGAAGTGAACATCGACGTGGACGCGCTGCTGGAAGCGATTCAGAAAAAAACGTCAGGCGAAGTGCAGGAGTTTATGCAGGCTGAAGATGCGCACCGCGTGAAGGTGAATGGCGAAGCGTTTGACTCTTACACCGAACTGGCCGAGGCGTTTGAACTTGATATTCGTGATTTCACCATCACCGAAGTGAACCGCTGAAATCGATTTCAAAAAAAAGACCCGGCACGCTGGCCGGGTTGAAAAAAGAATAAATTCGTTACACCAGGAAAATCTTAACACCGCTTCAGAGTACGCCTTAGCTGAAGTAAGACAAGTCTCAATTCTGCACGCAATTCGAACAAATCTGCATAATCATGCACTGCTGTTACCGAAAACATCGCGCTACGGCTGACATTCTGCATGCACAAAACGTGCAGCCGCTTCGGTATCCGGGCGGTGTTTTAAGAATTATCCTGGATAGTGGCCGCGCCGGCGGCAAGGAAAAGTGTGATCGTGATTACGCTATTATACTGATTACACGTCGCTTTACGGATGCCTTTGGGCGTAAGGAGTGTATTGATGATCCCGTTAGATTCCTCCCTGCTGATCGTGACCGATCTCGATGGTTCGCTGCTCGATCATCATGACTATAACTGGCAGGCCGCCAGCGAGTGGCTGGCGCGTCTTAAGCAGCAACAGATTCCGCTGGTGATTTGTTCGAGTAAAACCGCAGCCGAAATTATTCCGCTGCAGAAGCGGCTGGGCATCGCCGGTGCGCCCTTTATCGCGGAAAACGGTGCCCGCGTCGCCTTCGGCGGGGAAGCACAGATCGCCGAAGAGCCCGGCGCCGATTATCTTGCGCTCTGCGCCACGCTCAGCAACCTGCAGGCGGATTTTCGCTTCACCGGCTTTCATGACTTTAGCGACGCAGAAGTGGCCCGTTTCACCGGCCTGACGTTGACGGAAGCCAGCCAGAGCCGACTGCGCGATGCGTCTGAAGTCATCGTATGGCGCGATGATGAAACGCGGCTCGACGCCTTCCGCGCGGCGCTGGCGCAGCATCAGCTGGCCCTGACACAGGGCGGACGTTTCTGGCACGTAATGCCGGCGGGCAGCGGTAAAGGCGTGGCGCTGGAACAGTTATTGCAGCAGTTGCAGCAGCAGGAAGGCACGAAGCGCACCACGATTGGTCTGGGCGATGGCCCTAACGATGCGCCGATGCTGGAACGCGTCGATTATGCCGTGGTGATTAAAGGTTTCAGTAAAACCCCGGTGGTGCTGCAACGCAGCGATCATCACAACGTTTACCACACCGCTCACGTTGGCCCTGAGGGCTGGCGCGAAGGTCTGGATTACTTTCTTGCCCAACCTGAATAACGGCAGCTGACCAGAAGGATGAGACGATGAGTGATTTTTACCAGAACGGCGTAATTACCAACTTTCATAATCTCACCCACCGCAGCGTGGAGTCGCTGGAAAAAGAGATGGTGCGCTTTGCGCGCAAGCGCAAAATGGGGCTGATTCTGCCCTCGCTGTTTTCCGAGCTGGAAGGCCCGGCGCTGGATAATATCGTCAATGAACTGGCGAAAGTGCCCTATCTGGAGGAGATTGTGATTGGCCTTGACCGTGCCGATCGCGATCAGTTTCTTTTCGCGCGCGAATTTTTCTCGCGCCTGCCGCAGCGCCACCGCATTTTGTGGAACGATGGCCCGCGGCTGAAAGCGCTGGACGCCGAGCTGGATAAAGAGGGCCTGTCGCCCAGCCAGCCCGGCAAGGGGCGCAACGTGTGGTTCTGCACCGGCTACACGCTGGCCTCCGACCGCTCGCAGTGCGTGGCGCTGCATGACTGCGATATCGTGACCTATGAGCGCGGCATGCTGGCACGTCTGCTCTACCCGCTGGCCAACCCGGCGTTTCAGTATGAATTCTGCAAAGGTTTCTATGCGCGCGTTGCGGACGGCAAGCTTAATGGCCGCGTCGGGCGTCTGCTGGTGGGCCCGCTGCTGCGCTCGCTGCAGAAAGTCTACGGCCATTCGGAGTATCTCGACTATCTCACCAGTTTCCGCTATCCGCTGTCCGGCGAGTTTGCCATGCGCACCCACGTGCTGAACGGCATCAAAATCCCTGGCGACTGGGGGCTGGAAATTGGCGTGCTGTCAGAGATCTATCGCAATTACACCACGCGGCAGACCTGCCAGGTGGAAATCGCGGACAACTACGACCATAAGCATCAGCCGCTGGCGGAAGAGGACGGCACCGGTGGCCTGAAACGCATGAGTAATGATATCGTGCAGTCGCTGCTGCGTAAGCTGGCGACAATGGGCGTACCGCTCACCAGCGACTCATTCCGCGTGCTGAAGGCCACCTATTATCGCAACGCGCTGGACATGATGGAGATCTACAACCACGAAGCCACCATGAACGGACTGAAGTTTGATCAGCACATTGAAGAAGCGGCGGTCGAGATGTTCACTCAGGCGATTCTCGACGCCGGCCAGTCGTTCATCGAGCGGCCAAACGAGAAACCGTTTATCCCCAGCTGGAGCCGCGTGCAGTCAGCGTTCCCTGATATCCTGCAGCGCATCTATCAGGCGGTTGAAGAGGATAACGAGGGCAAAGTCTAACCAGCCGCGCACACCCGATTGCGACCGCCGCTTTTCGCCAGATACAGGCGGCGGTCCGCTACCGCCTGCAGACTTTCTGCATGGTAACTGCCCTGCTCAGTACTGCAGCTGACACCTGCCGACAACGTAACGCTAAAGGTGGTGCTGGCGTTGACCAGAATGGTTTTGGCCGCCAGCCGGCTGCGGATACGCTCCGCCACGCCCTGCGCCTCAGCCAGCGTGGTGTGCGGCAGCACGATGCAAAACTCTTCGCCGCCGATGCGTCCGGCCACGTCGTAAGGGCGCAGCGTATGTTTGATGACGCCGGCCACGCGCATTAGCGCCTGATCGCCCGCGTGGTGGCCCCAGCTATCATTGACCTTTTTAAAATGATCGATATCGAGCTGGATCACCGCCAGCGGCTGTTGCTGCTGTTCGCAGCGCCGCGCCAGCACGATAAACTGGTCGAAAAACGCGCTGCGATTAAGCAGGCGCGTCAGGCCGTCATAGTTAGCGCGCCAGGCCAGTCGCGCCGAGAGGTCCTCCAGCCGCCGTACCAGGCGGAAAATCACCTGATGCGCCAGCGCCAGTAACAGCACGAACAGCAGCCACATGCCCAGCAGAAACAGCGCTACCCGCCCCAGCTCCTGCGCCAGCCCCTGGCGCAGGCTCTGCACGTTGATTAGCCAGGCATCGACATTTTTTAACTTAACCCAGCTGGCCAGCTGACTGCCCAGCCACAATGTTCCGGCCGGCTGCTGGTGAATCGCCTGCATCAGCTGGCCGCGCTGCGCGGGGGTCAATGCCACATCGTGCGGTGCCGGCAGCCGGGTGATCTCGTTGAGTGCGCGATCTTCGAGCACCAGCTTGCCCTGCAGCACGCTGTGACGCGACTGGTGCAGCAATGCATTAATTCGCTGCTGGGTGAAATCCATCGATAACACGCCGTACCAGTGCTGATGGGCGATCACCGGCGCGCTCACCGTCAGCATCAACCCTTCGTTGAACTCCCCCTGATAGGCTTCAGTCCAGTGCCATCGCGTCTGCGGCGCCCGGCCCGGCTGCTGGTCGCGAAAATAGGGTCGCTGCGTCATGGTGGCGTAACTTTGTGCCAGCTCCTGCGCGTCGCGCGGCGGACGTGAGCTGATGTAGTAGCCCGCGCGCGAGGTGTACCAGAAGCGTGAATGAAAGTCCTGCGCCTCATCGCTGAACTGCATGATAAAGCTGAACTCCAGCGCAGCGCGCAGCTCGGGCAACAGATAAGTATCATCGCGCTGCAGCAGCGCATCACGCTGCAGCCATTCGTCGCTGACGCCGTTAATTGGCATGCTGCGCAGGTTAGCGATCTGCAACTGCCACACCGGCTGATGGCGCAACTGCTGAAAACGCTGCAGGGCGTGCTGACCATAATCGGCGTCCAGCGGGTGCGTCAGCGCGTAGCTGAGCATCCGCTGATAGTAATTAAGCTCGTCCAGACTCTCCTGAAAGCGGCTGTCGAGGCTGCGCTGGATCTCCGACAGCTGGGCGCGCTGCCGCTGCTGATAATTACTTTTTAATTCCAGCGCTTCATGGACGGTGAGAAAAAGTGAAAAGAGAAAGACCGCCAGAAAACAGAGATGCACGCGCAGCGCAGGCGTCATGCGGCGTGATGACAGTGGCGAGATTGGCATCAGTAGCCAGGCTCCGGATAACAACGAATTGAAGAAGTGTAGTCAGGCGGGAAAACGGCGTACAGGCAGAGATCAGGAAAAACGTGAAAAGTGACAATGACATCGGGACGGCGCGCTGACCGTCCCGAAGGACTCAGCTGGCCAGCTGGCGCGCGGCCGACAGATGCGTCAGCTCATCACTGCGGAACGCTTCGCGGCGTACACTGTAGCCATCATACCAACGACACTCTACCATTCCGCTGGCATAGCCGGTCACCACCATGGTGGGTCCGCCCTGTTTGTGCTGAACTTCGTCACTGATTGCAAAGGTCATACCGCGCCCTCCCTTCTCACCGTTGATTGAACGGATTAAGGTATAGCAGCTGTGCGCGTTTTTTGCCTATAGGATATTGCTATTACTGTGACAAATTCGGAATAAGCAGTGAAAAATGCCGTAAATAAACAAAGCCGATAAAAGTTATTATCGGCTTTGAACGATTTCCCCGGGTGGAAAATCAGATTTTGCAGCCTTCGCAGTCGGCTTCGTCGCTGATATCCGCCGGTACTTCGCTGGCTTTTTCTGCCGCTTTGGCTTCCGCCTGCTCCAGCTGTGCATCGATATCAAATTCAAACATATCGTCGTTCATCATCGTTCTCCTGACCCGTGATTAGAAATTTCCTGCGCTTTATACCGATTTACCGCGCAGCTTCGCAACCAGATTTACCACTAACAGCACAATCGACCCAACGATAAAGCCCAGCACCAGATTCGCGCCGTTGCTCAGCAGCATGGAAACCACACCCGGGAAGCCGCTGCTGTACTCTTCAATGGCATGATGCAGCGGCGCAATACCGTGCACGATAATGCCGCCACCCACCAGGAACATCGCGACGGTGCCAACCACCGACAGGATTTTCATCAGCCACGGTGCCAGCGCCAGCAGCGCGCCGCCGGTGGCCTGCGCCAGCGTGGAAGACTTCTCACGCAGCCAGTAGCCGAGATCGTCAATCTTAACGATCATCGCCACAATACCGTACACGCCAATGGTCACCAGAATGGCAATACCGGCCAGGATTAACACCTGATTGAGCAGCGGCGCATCCGAAACAATGCCCAGGGTAATCGCCACGATTTCAGCCGACAGAATGAAGTCGGTGCGCACTGCGCCTTTCACCTTATCTTTTTCGAACTGGCGCGGATCCTGCTGCGCCAGATTATCCAGCCGCTTTTGCCGCGCTTCCGGGCTCTTCTCCGCTTTGTCGTGGTGCAGGCTGTGCAGTACTTTTTCCACCCCTTCAAAGCACAGATAGGCGCCGCCAATCATCAACAGCGGCGTAATCAGCCAGGGCGCAAACGCGGAGATCAGCAGCGCCAGCGGCACCAGGATCAGTTTGTTGATAAACGAGCCCTTCGCCACGCCCCACACCACCGGGAGCTCACGATTGGCCTTCACGCCTGTCACCTGCTGCGCATTGAGCGACAGGTCATCGCCCAGCACGCCGGCGGTCTTTTTTGCCGCCACTTTGCCCATGACGGAAATGTCGTCGAGCAGCGTGGCAATATCATCCAGAAGAGTCAGTAAGCTGGTTCCTGCCAAAATGTCATTCCTTATTCCGGTTCGTGATCCTGACAACAGGGGCACCGCTCAATCGCCGTCACCGTCATATCGGCGATGCCCGCACAGTCCCATTCGACGCGTAACGTTTTCCCGTGCAGATCGTCGGCGTGCAGATACTTGCTCACCGGACTTTCTGTCATGCCGCTTATCTCCTCGGTGGCCACCAGCGTATCGTCCAGGTAAATGCGTGCCGTGGCATGGGCATTGACCATGCGCTCATCGCGCAGTTGATACAGGCGTCTGACCGTCAGTTTGATGCTGCTCATGGTGGTGTTCCGCGTCCCAGAGAAAACGCTGATCTAAACTGTTATGGCAGCTAAAAGCAATCACCCTGCCTTAATCCGCCCGATAGTGATGCAATCCCTGATGATCGATCTCGCTGCTGTGCGTGGCAGCCAGCAGCCACTCTTCCAGCCGCTCCACCAGCGCCTCATCTTCCAGCCGCAGTTTGCCGCGCAGCGCGCATTCCCAGACGATCAGCACCTTCCAGCCACTTTCCTGCAGCTGCTGCACATAGCGCCGGTCACGCTCCACGTTACTGTTGATTTTGCCGCTCCAGAATTCGGTACGCGTGGCCGGCATTTTGAACAGATAACAGTGGTGACGATGCCAGAAACAGCCGTGCACAAAGATAATGGCTTTGTGCTGCGGCAGCACAAAATCCGGCCGGCCCGGCAGCGCTTTGTCCTGTACACGAAAGCTAAAGCCGCGATCTTTCAGCAGCAGCGCAATACGCTGCTCAATCGCCGTATCCTGATTGCGAATGGCGCGCATATTTTTGCGGCGAATATCATGCGAGTGGACGTCTGCCATGGCGTCTCCTTTTTTCCGGGCTTCTTCAACTTTAGCGCGTTGAGGCGAAAGCGAAAGTTTGTGCAGAGCAGATTGCGAGACGCTGCGCAGCCATCGTTAATTTCCACGCCGCGCCAGGAGTGGTAGCATAGCCGCTTCACTGTTAAGGAAAAACGCATGCTTGCACTCGATCCCGCCGCGACGGCTTCGCCCTCCCCGCACTCCGCTGATGATGACGCCACCGCGTTACTGCTGCAGGTACTGGATATCTACGCGGCCCGCGATCTGGTGGTCATCCTGAGCGAGGCCGGCGGCCGCGACTGGAGTATCACGCAGCTTAACCGTATTCGCGCGGGAAAAAGTGCCGCGCCCGCGCTGTCCGCGGCGGAGGTCGCCCGTCTGCAGGCGCTGCTGCCGTCGCGACCGGCGCATTATGACAATCCCCGCTTTCAGTTTATCGATCTGTTTGCCGGCATCGGGGGTATTCGCCGCGGCTTTGAGCAGATTGGTGGCCAGTGCGTATTCACCAGCGAGTGGAATAAAGAAGCGGTGCGCACTTACAAAGCCAATCACTACAGCGATCCCGCCCGGCATCAGTTCAACAGTGATATCCGGCTGATTACCCAGCCGGCCGGTTTGTCGGATGAGCAGGCGATTTATCAGCATATCGATAAGACGATTCCCGACCATCAGGTGCTGCTGGCCGGCTTTCCCTGTCAACCCTTTTCGCTGGCCGGCGTCAGTAAGAAGAATGCGCTGGGTCGCGCGCACGGTTTTGAATGTGAAGCCCAGGGCACGCTGTTTTTTGATGTGGCGCGCATCCTCGCCGCCAAAAAACCGCCGTTTTTCGTGCTGGAGAATGTGAAGAACCTCAAGAGCCATGATAAAGGCCGCACCTTTGCCATTATTATGGCCACGCTGGATGAGCTGGGTTACGACGTCGCTGACGCGGCTGACGACCCGTCGCCGGATGCCAAAGTGGTCGATGCGCGTCACTTCCTGCCACAGCACCGCGAGCGCATCGTGCTGGTGGGGATCCGGCGCGATACCGGCCTGAGCGAGGGTTTTTCGCTGCGCGCGCTGGCGGCACTCTATCCGCCTGAAGTTCCGCCGCTGCACAGCCTGCTGGAGCCGCAGCCGGCGGCAAAATATACCCTGTCGCCCACGCTGTGGCACTATCTCTACCAGTATGCGAAGAAGCATAAAGCCAAAGGCAACGGTTTTGGCTTTGGCCTCAACGATCCGCGCAATCCGCACTGCTGCGTACGCACGCTGTCAGCGCGCTACTATAAAGACGGTTCGGAAATCCTGATCGATCGCGGCTGGGATCACGCGCTGGGCGAGCAGGATTTTCAGCAGGCCGCGAACATGGCGCGCCGCCCGCGCCGCCTGACGCCGCGTGAATGTGCCCGCCTGATGGGCTTTGAAGCGCCGGGCGAAGCGCGCTTCCGCATTCCGGTCTCCGACACACAAGCCTACAAACAGTTTGGTAACTCGGTGGTGGTGCCGGTGTTCGCCGCCGTAGCGAAACTACTGCTGCCGCTGATTGAGCAGCACGCGCGTCAGCGCCGCTGAAAACGCAGCCGCGCTTCACGCCCCGGTTTTCCACCCGCAATTTGCTTTAGTAACGCGCGATGTGCTGTTTTGCCGCACATCGCGCGCACTGTCACCGGACTGTCACGCATCAAACCAATACTGCGTTTTATTTTTTGCGGAGCTGTTTGATGTCTCTCCTGTCTGTAATCTCCCTGCCGCTGCGGCTGCGACCTCGTTTTACACTGCGTCTGCCCGTCTGGCTCTCCAGCCTGCGCAGCCAGTTCATGCTGTTTATTGTGCTGTTTTGTCTGCTGCAGTTTGCCGGGGTGCTGTTGCTCAACCAGCACGTGAATCAGACGCAACACTCATTGCAGCAGGCCAGCCAGCTGCGCGAACGGCTGGCCCTGCTGGATAAAGCACGTATTGAGTTACTCACCGCCAGCGACAACAGCCATCGTGCCGGCATTTATCTGATGCAGGACCAGCAGAGCGGTTCGGTCGACAGCTGGAAAAGCCTGGCGGCGGCAGCCACTACCTCATTGCAGCAGGCGCAGCAGCTGTTTGCTGCCTATCAGGCGAAAAGCGATAGCCCGCTGGCACAGGGCTTCGTGCTGCTGGCTGGCGGGCTGCAGGAGCAGCTGAAAGGGCTGGCAGCCAATGATATCAACGCATTTTTTATGGTGCCGATGCAGGCTTTCCAGCAGCAGTTCAACGATGCCTGGTTTAGCGAAATCGAACAGGCCAATCAGCAGCTCGGCAGCGTCAACCAGCATTCGCTCAGCACGCTCAAGCAGAGCCGCAATCTGGCGCTGGCGATTGCCGCGTTATTAATGGCGCTGCTGCTGCTGGCCGCCGCGCTGCTGATGCGCGGCGTGTTGCTGCCGCTGCGTCACGCCAACGCCCAGCTGGCACAAATCGCGACGGGCGATCTGGTCGCCAGCCCGGCACCGACGCGTCGTCAGTCGCTGGAAACGCGCCAGCTGCTCCTGTCCATCGATACCATGCGTCAGGGTTTGCAGCAGATCGTCAGCGACATCACGACGGTAGCAACCCGGGTGGCGGCCGGCGCTGATGAGATGCAGCAGCATAATCAGCAGGTGATGCAGCAGCATCAGGCGCAAAATGCCAGCTTCCATCATCTGTCGCAGCGGCTGCATCGCGTGTCAGAAGAGGTGGAAAAAGGTGCACACTTCTCGCAACAGGCGACGCACGACGCGCAGTCCGCGGATGCGCTGATGCGTCACTGCGCCCATGAAGTCGACAATATGGATCACCAGATGCAGCAGATCGTTGCGGCCGCCGGCGATATCGCTGGCATCGTCGGCATGCTGGACAGCCTGTCGATGCAGACGCGTCTGCTGTCGCTTAATGCGGCGATAGAATCTGCGCATGCTGGCGCTTACGGGCGCAGTTTTTCGGTCGTCGCCAAAGAGATGGGATTGCTGTCGCAGCAGAGCGGCGCATCCACGCGGCAGATCGACGGTTTAATCCAGCACACGCAGCAGCACGTTCAGGATGGCTTTGCGAAGGTGCAGGCGCTGGAAGTACTGTTTGCGCGGATTGGCCAGGCGGTATCGGGCGTAGTCAGCCAGCTGAATGAGCTGCAGGATAACAGTACGGCGCAGAGCCATCGCGTGAGCAAAATTGCCCGGGAAGTGGTGGAAATGAGTCTTCAGCTCCAGCAAAACGAAGCCCTGACTGACCAGCAGGTGCAGGCAGCGGCGCAGCTGAGTGAACTTTCAGCGCGACTGACGCAGCGCGCGCAGCAGTTCCGCGTTAGCTAAGGTGCAGAAAGAAAAAACCCGTCAGCGACGGGTTTTGGTGTTATTTCTTTTTCTTACTTTTCTTCAGCAGTGCACGCACCTGCTTCAGCTCGGCGGCGCTCAGTTGATCGCCCGCCTCTTCGGTATGCAGACTGTCGACGACCGGTGGCTCAACGGTATCTAAACTGGCCTGCAGGCGGTTAACGATCTCCTGACTCATGGAGATTTGGTTATCAGCGGCTAACTGTTTAATGTGCTCTTTTAGCGCCGGGTCAATTTTAATGGTTAAGTTAACGGTCTCGGTCATCTTCACACTCCCTCTTGATTTACAACAACGTAGCGGAAGCAGATGAAAGTTAACAGACTGTCATAAAAATTTAATATTGTGCCGGTATGGGACTGAAATCGCGTAACACGGACTCATCAATATCGGTCAGATTGCCCTGCAGTTCGGCGCACAGCTTTGCCATATAGCGGACGAGAAAATCGGCGTTGTGTTCCGCCAGCAGACGGCCGGTTTCCGTCTGCATGGTCTGCGGCAGGCTCAGCAGTTTCTTCTGGAAATGATCCAGCGTCCACTTTACGTCATCCAGTTCACGATCTTTACCCAGCGGATCGTCGCTGTCGAACAACGGCCGTCCCAGCGCACCCGCGGTATAGAAAACGCGCGCAAGGCCAATCGCGCCTAATGATTCGAGACGATCGGCGTCCTGAACGATCTTCGCTTCTAACGTTTTTGGCGTGATGCGGGCGCTGAAACTGTGGGCCTGCACCGCATGCGCCACGCTGTCCAGCAGCGCTGAGGGAAAATCCGGAAAATCCTGTTGCAGAATGCGGCGCGTCTCTTCCGCCGCGTAAGTCGAAGCCAGATGGCGCTCCGGATGGTTTTTCGGCAGGTTCACCACATCGTGGAAATAGCAGGCGGTCAGCACCACCAGCGGATCGGCATTGGTGTTTTGCATAATGCGGGCCGCGCTCATCCAGACGCGGCGCAGGTGCGCGATATCATGGGCTTTATCATCGTGCAGCCAGTTCAGCTGCAGCCAGCTTTCGTAACGGTGTTGCCAATGGGTCAGTGACATCGTGCTTCTCCTGTTATTGCTATTATTTCGCACCGGGTACGGCTTGCGTCTCATCATAGCGGCCCGGTGATGACACTTTCTTTACACCCTTCCCGGATGTCCAGCGCAAAAAAATGCGATCCCGATCATGTTATAGCGCTGTTAATGCCGCTTGCCCAGCCGCGATACGGTTTTCAGTATTTCCTTAACCTGTTTTAGTTAAGCCACTCTGTTTAATTTCGGTGATGCATTTCCCACTGGGTGAATTTTCAGCATCGCCAAAGGTCCAGTTTAGCCTGTCGCAACCCCAGCATTAAATCGCCCCTTTGCATAGCGACATAATCTGAAAAGATTCCCATTGCGACCGTTATAACGTACTGTATAGGGGAAATTTACGGCTCTCACCTGTACCCGAAGCCTTCGTCAGCACACTGTTTGCTTATGAGCCATTTTTAATACCGGAAGCGGCAGTTATTGCCCGATAATAAGGCGACAAATTATTAAGCAAATTGATTCAAACCCATTATGCTAATGCTCTCATCCGAGGATACGGATGTTTCGTCGAAGTTCTCCGGGTACGTGATACAACATGAGGTACATAATGAAAGAACGGCCGATTCTTTTTTCCGAACAGCGGGTGCGCGCCCTGCTGGTTGGCCAGCAAACTCAGACCCGGCGCATTATGAAAACTCAGGCGTTTGGCCCGGGACAGGATCATCATGAAGGCGTGCACGCGTTTGATGTCAGCGCTAATCATCTGCATGGCTATAAGCTGATGTCGATGGCGGACATTGGCGCCCAGTGCCCGTTTGGCCAGGTCGGCGATCGCCTGTGGGTGCGTGAAACCTGGCGGGGTCCGATTGTGCCTGAGGCGCATCTGGCGGAATACGAGCGCGATCCGCTGCCGTTCCGCAATCCGGCATTTTGCCAGTATCGCGCCGACAGCCATGAACTTGGACAACAGGAAGACAATCAGCAGGTCGCCGAGCAGTTTGGCTGGCAGACCGCCATCCATATGCCGCGCTGGGCCAGCCGCATCGATCTGGAAATCACGGCGGTACGCGCGGAGAAAATTCAGGACATCAGCGAAGACGACATCATGGCGGAAGGCGTGCAGACCGATTCGCACTTCCTCAATAATTTCTTCACTATGAACATGAATTCCGAATCGCCGAAAGAAGCTTACCGCAAGGCGTGGCAGAAGCAGTACGGCGCCACCAGCTGGGAGGTGAATCCCTGGGTTTGGGTCATCGCATTCCAGCGTGTGGAGCGTGAAGGCTAACCGTTTGCCCTCTTCCGCACGGAAGAGGGCGTCGTCTTTTGCGCGATTCAGTGAATCACCAGCCCTTGCCCCCTCGCCGGCGGCACAGCGCGCCCCCTTTCCCACCTTGCCAGTTTGCAATCCCTGTCACAGACAAATCCGCCGCTAACAGGTTGAATAAGCGGCTTTGATTCCACGCTGGCAATTTATCGTCTGCCGCGTCAGGATATGATTTCCGCCCTGCAGAGTGAGTGACGCAATGATCAAATGGCCGTGGCGTGCACAAAAAGATGCTGCCGTGACTGCCCTGCCCTGGCAACAGGCGCTGGGGCAGCCGATCTTTTCTCTGCTGAACAGCGACGAACAGCAGGCACTGGTGGCGCTGGCGCAACGCTTCCTGCTGCAGAAAAAAATCACCCCGCTGCAGGGTCTGGAACTCAGCGAACTGCGCCTGACTCGCCTGTCGTTGCTGTTTTGCCTGCCGGTATTGAAGCTGGGTCTGGAATGGCTCGACGGCTTCCACGAAGTGCTGATCTACCCGGAGCCGTTCAGCGTTGACGATCGCTGGGAGGACGACAGCGGCCTGGTGCACCACGCGCCGGCCGTGCATGCCGGCCAGAGCTGGACGCAGGGACCGGTGGTGCTGAACGCGCTGGACATCCAGGACTCATACGATCTCTCTGGTTACAACCTGGTGATCCACGAAGTGGCGCACAAGCTCGACGCGCGCGGCAGCGGTTACACCAGCGGCATCCCGGCCATCGCGCTGCGCGATGTGGCCAGCTGGGAGAAAGATTTACTGCAGGCGATGGCCGAGATTGAAGCGGAAGTGGAGCTGGTGGGTGAACAGGCCGCGACCCTCGATCCTTATGCCGTCAGCGATCCGGCGGAATGTTTTGCCGTGCTGTCGGAGTACTTTTTCAGCGCCCCCGACCTGCTCGCCAGCCGTTTTCCGGCCATGTATCGCCACCTTCAGCAGTTTTACCATCAGGATCCGCTGGCGCGGCTGGCGCAGCAGGCACCGGAATCTGCTTAAATCACGATCGCTTTGCCGCTTTGCTAGCCAGTTGAATACAAATGTGTTTTTAGCGGTTGACACCCACAGGGGCTGCCATTAATATTCGCCTCGTTCCAACGATTCCTCTGTAGTTCAGTCGGTAGAACGGCGGACTGTTAATCCGTATGTCACTGGTTCGAGTCCAGTCAGAGGAGCCAGATTTAAAGAAGCCCGCTCAGGGAAACCTGAGCGGGCTTTTTGTTATTGCGTGACGGCTAAACCTCCGTCCAGCCGCGCAGCAGGTTGTGGTACATATTCAGCAGCGACAGCAGCTCTTCGCTGTCACCGTGGCGCGCTTTCAGGCTTTGAATGTTGCGGTCCAGTTCAAACAGCATCGCGCGTTGCTTATCATCGCGCACCATCGACTGAATCCATAAAAACGAGGCGACCCGCGCGCCGCGCGTGACTGGCGTGACGCAGTGCAGGCTGCTGGAGGGATAAAGCACCAGGTCGCCCGCCGGCAGTTTTACGCGGTGCTGACCGTAAGTATCCTCGATCACCAGTTCCCCGCCCTCGTAACTGTCGGGTTCACACAGAAACAGCGTGGCGGAGAGATCGGTACGCATCCAGCCGGCCGCGCCATTGTGGCGTACCGCACCATCAACGTGAAAACCGTAGGTTTCCCCCTGCTGATAACGGTTGAACAGCGGCGCAGAAAGCGTGCGCGGCAGCGCGGCGGCAAAGAATAGCGGATGGCTATTCAGTGCCTGAAGCACTGCAGCCTGCAGCCGATCGTAAAGTGGCGTACCGGTGTCAATCTGCTGGTTATTTTTTACGGTCGCGCCCTGGCTGCCGACCGTCGCCCGTCCGTCAACCCAGTCAGCCTGCTGCAGCTGGGTGGTAAAGTGCGCCAGCTGTTCAGCGTTGAGCACGGCAGGAATGTGATACATCATCGCGGAGTTCTCGCCATTAAGCGTGGAGCGCGAACGCCCCACGGTTGACCATCAGAAATGCACGTTAGCCGTCAACAGGAAGGTACGCGGCTCGCCCGGATGATAGCGGTAGCCACTCTTGTTGATCGATGCCACATAGTTAGTATCAAACAGGTTATACACGTTGAGCTGCAGGTCGAGGTTATTGTTGACCTTATACCCAAGCTTCGCGTCAGCCACCCAGTAGCCTTCGGTGTGATCCGGCGTGCCCACGGCCCCATCGCTGCCGCGACGCAGGCTGCCAACGTAACGTGCGCCCGCGCCCACCGACAACGCATCAGTAGCCTGATAGTTGGTCCACAGCGTAAAGGCGTGCTTCGGCGTATAGGCCAGCGCAGATGAGCCATCCTGCGCCACGCTGGCACCTTCACGCACCGACGCGTGCTGCATGGTGTAACCGGCAATGATTTCCCAGTCCGGCGTTATGTTGCCGGTTGCTGAGAGTTCATAGCCTTCCACGCGCTTCTTGCCGGTTTGCGAGTAAGTGCCGTCATCATTGGCATCGACCTCATTTTCGATGTCGGTGCGGAACAGCGCGGCGTTCAGCAGCAGTCGCTTGTCCAGCACCTGCCACTTGGTGCCCACTTCGCTGGATTTGGCCTTCTGCGGTTTAAAATCGGTACGGTTGGCGCTGTTGCCACTGCCACCCGCCGCCAGCGCGAAGCTGCTGCCACCCGGCGGCTGCTGGGAAATGGCGTAATTCACATACAGGTTGCCCTGTTCGGTCAGACGATAGAGCGCCCCCGCTTTCCAGTTCACCAGATTGCCGGATTTCGCCGTGTCCACCGTGGTCACCGGCGTATTACGCGCCACGCCCGCCGGACAAGCCAGCGCGCCGCGTCCGGTGCCGCCACAGGCCGTCGCGCTGTCGTACTCGGTATGGTAGTTGTCGAGACGAATGCCGCCGTTCAGCTCAAAGTCAGGGGTAATCGCCAGCGTATCAAATGCATAGATGCCAAACGTGTCAGTCTGCCCGTTAGCGTTCGCACCGTTGCGGTCCAGACCGCCAATCGAAATGCTGCTGATGGGATGGTAGATATTCACCGCAGGTGGCGTCAGCGCGTTGACGCCATAGGTGGTCTGGTTTTCACGCGTGAACTCTACGCCCGCACTCACATCATGCCCGACGGAACCGGTGGCAAATTTCGAGGTGATATTGGTCTGGTTGGTGAGAATACGGTTGCTGATATCTTTGGTGTTTGCCAGGCGCGACCAGCGCCAGCTGCCAACATCGTTCGGGTTGGGTGCAGTAATGTTACTGGCTCCGCCCATCACCGCCGTCAGCAGATACTCCTGCTTCACCCGCGACCAGCGCGTGGTGTTGCGCAGCGTGGTGTTATCGCTCAAATCGTGTTCAAAGCGCAGCGTGGCACTGTCGGTAGTCGATTTGTCGAAATCAGAATCGGTGCCGTAGTAGTTGCTGGTGGCGACCTTGCCGGAATTGTTCAGCGCAGCATACGCGGCAGACGGTGCCGAATAGCCGGGCAGGCCAACGGTCGGAATACCGCCGTCCGGTATGTTGTTCTGGTGGACGTGCAA
Source organism: Pantoea dispersa (assembly GCF_019890955.1). Lineage (NCBI taxonomy): Bacteria > Pseudomonadati > Pseudomonadota > Gammaproteobacteria > Enterobacterales > Erwiniaceae > Pantoea > Pantoea dispersa. Next base: position 1,653,372 of record NZ_CP082346.1, on the reverse strand, counting down.
ATAGTTGACGTACAGCCGCGTTGCGGTGTCCAGCCCCAGCGCCAGCGAAGGCGCGACGCCATATCGCTCGTTCTGGATGTTGTCACGCGCCGCATCATGGGTTTTCTCACCCATCAGGTTAAGGCGAAACGCCGCATTGTCGTTGATTGCCTGGTTGTAATCGAGCGTGCCGCGGCGCATCCACGCGCTGCCGGCGCTGACTGACGCGTCAAGCCCGGTGTCCAGCCGCGGTTGTTTGCTGATCATATTGATCGAGCCGGATGGTGCGCTGCGACCATAGTCGGTGCCGGAAGGCCCCTTGATCACTTCCACCTGCTGCGTGTTGAAGGTGTCACGCGTGACGCTGGCGATGTCGCGAATACCATCCACGTAAATGCTGTTGGAGGTATCGACACCGCGCATGTACACCGCATCGCCGGTGGTTGAGCTGCCGTTTTCCCCGGCATAAAACGCCCCGACGCCCGGCACGTTTTTCAGCGCGTCGGTCAGATTGGTGACGCCCTGATCTTTAATAACCTGATCCGGAATCACCGTCATGGTGCGGGTGGTATCCACCAGCGGACGGGTAAATTTGGGATCGGCCGAGGCATTTGGCGCGTACAGCGAAGGCGTGCGCGCTTCAACCACCAGCGTATCATCAGATTTTTTGCCGGAGTTATCGGCCCCCAGCGCCGCAGCCGGCGAAATACCAATACAAAGCCCGGTGAACAGGGTCAGCGAATTGAAGCTACCAAACGGCAGCTGGCGATTTTTATCCATGTTAAAAGGTGAGTTTCTTATCGTTATTAACGCACTCATTGTCTTAACCGCACCTGCCATTCAGGCATAGCACTGAATCAACACGGTTTTCCCAGACAACACCTAAATGATAACGCCAATAGTTATCATTTACCTTTATATTCTTACACGCACGCTGCCGCTTGGGAATACTTTTCTTTACGTTAAAATTACGAAATCAATACAATTGAACAAACCGGCGGCAGGTTACGGCAATTTTTTCATCAGGCGGGCAAACAGCATAAAAAAACCCGCTCGGCGTGAGCGGGTTTTTAGTCTGGCGTGCACAGTTCATTCCAATAGCAATAGCGCATGCGCTGGTGGCGGCGGTTATCGTTCATAGTAGCGATACACGGAAGGATGAAACTCCACGCCGTACAGCTGGCTGATCGGGATCAGCAGATCGATATGCTCACCGGGGTAGAATTCGCGCCCGTCAGGGGTGGCGGCTTTGCTGGCTGCCAGACGCGCCAGCCACTGCTGCAGGATCTTCTTCATTGTCAGCTTCTCCAAAAAAGGTTAACGCTGACAGTAAACCCCAGCCTGGACGCGGAACCAAACGACAAGTTATGCGTAGGATTACTGCATTTTGCATATCGGGGTGGCAACGGTGGCTGCGCCATGACGGTCACACTGAAGAATGCCCCTACGGGCTGGGAGGCCCCCGGCAATGCCGCACGCTGTTTACCTGATAGTCCTGTGCCCTCCCCCCGGCTTTCAAAGTCATCCCCCGCGAACCACAACCTAAATGAGAAGCAGTGGCGGCCCGGGCGGGCCGCCTGACCTGTCATGCACGCGCCTCTTTCAGCAACTGCTGAATCACCCTCTCCTGCTCTTCATAGTTACCTTCACCAAACGCGGTGTAGCGCAACTGGCCGTGTGCATCAAAGATGTAGTGCGCGGGCCAGTACTGATTACCAAAACGGTTCCAGATGCTGTAATTGTTATCCGCCACTACGGTGTAGGGCAGCTGCCAGCGCGTAATCGCGCGCTTCAGCGCCTTTTCATCGCGCTCCCACGGGTACTCCGGCGTGTGCACACCCACAACGACCAGCCCGTCACGTTGATACTTACTGGCCCAGTCGCGCACGTATGGCAGCGTATGCTGGCAATTAATGCAATCCCAGGTCCAGAAATCGACCAGTACCACTTTGCCCTTTAACGTGGCAGGCGTCACCGGTGCCCCGTTCAGCCACGCTGTGCCCCCCTCCAGCGACGGCAACGCGCTGCTGGTTTGCGGCAGGCTAACCGGCTCCAGGCGCACTTTGGGTGCCGGCGTGGTCAGCCACTGGCTCAGCTGCTGCTCCAGCTTCAGGGCAAAAGCGGGCGCTGCCTGCAGCTGGCTCTGTGAGCCGGTAACAATCACGCCCACCGAGGCAAGCATCAGCACGCCCGCCGCCTGACGCAGCCGCGCACTCATCGCCAGCCCCGGACGCAGTCGCGCTACCAGCGAGCGTCCGGCGAAATAGAGCAGCGCCAGCATCAGCGCGGCACCGCTGCCATACGCCAGCAGCAACACGCCAACCGACAGTGGATGATCGCCCACGACGGCCAGGCTGAGGATCGCGCCCAGCACCGGTCCGGCACAGGGCGACCACAGCAGACCGGTTGCCAGGCCCGCCAGCAGCGCGGCGAGCACCCCGCTACGCCGCTGGCTGGCATCGTTGAGGCGGTTACCCAGCGCGACAAACGGCCGGGTAACGCGTTGGGCGATGCGCGTGGAGATTAACGTCAGTGCGGCTATCGCCAGGAACAGCAGCGCCAGGTCGCGACCAATGCTGGTGACCTGACTGACCCAGTGGCTGGTAAGCGATACCAGCAGTGCCACCAGCGTGAACATCAGGACCATGCCGCTCAGCAGCGCCAGCAGCTGTCCGCGTCGGCCGCGGACGCTGGCAAATACAAAAGGAATAATCGGTAAGGTACAGGGGCTGAGCAGCGTCAGCATCCCGGCGAGAAAAGCGATAAGCAGTGTCATAGGGAACCTCATACGGTGGATAAACGTCTGCGCGTCCGGCAGTACGTCTATTACATCCACCGCATGTGTTCAGGCTGTGTCGGGGAAACGCCGTTTTGTCGGGTTATGTGTGTAACGGGCGGGCAGATACATCAGGTTACACATCCTGCTGCTGCAGGATGATGCACGCTTCCAGCCCGCCAGCTGCCCGGTTACGCAACTGCAGGCTGCCCGCCATCTGGCTCACCAGCTGGGTGGCGATCGCCAGGCCGAGCCCGGTCCCGCCGGTGTGGCGATTGCGTGAACTCTCCACGCGGTAGAAGGGCTCCAGCACCGCCTGTAACGCCTCCTCCGGGATGCCGGGCCCGTTATCACGCACCCGAATCTCTACGCTGTCACCCTGGGGTGAACAGAGTTCAACCTCCGCTTCGCCGCCAAACTTGAGCGCATTGTCGATCAGGTTGGTCATGATGCGCCGGAGTGCCTGCGGCCGCACGGCGAAGGTGTCATGACCTGTGCACGGCACAAAGTTCACCGCTTTACCGACATCCTGATAGTCACAGACGACGCTATCCAGCAGCGCGTTGAGGCTGACGCTCTGGCGCTTCTCCTCCAGCACTTCCGATGAGCGTGCATAGGCGATGCCCTCGCGCACCAGACGGCTCATGTTATCGAGATCGCTCAGCAGTTTGTCGCGCAGCTCAGGCTGCTCCGCCATCTCCACACGAAGCTTCATGCGCGTGATCGGGGTTTGCAGATCGTGGGAGATGGCCGCGAGGATTTGCGCACGCGCTTTGAGGTGATCCTGAATCCGCAGCTGCATCGCGTTAAACGCACGCGCCGCCTGCTGCACTTCATCCGGGCCGTTCTCTGCCATCAGCTGTGCGTGGCTGGCGGCCGGTTTGAGCGCATCCACCGCCTGGGTAAAGCGCACAAACGGTCGCACTACCTGCCGCACCGCCAGCCATGCGCAGCACAGCAACAGCAGCAGCTGACCCATTAGTACCAGCGGCAGCCAGCGCGCAATCGCCGGCATGCGCGGCCAGAGATCGAGCGTGAGCGGCGCGCCGTCATGCAGCGTCAGATGCACCTGAATATGCTCCCGCGGCCCCGGAATCGCATGAATGCTCATCTGATAGCGCCCGCCAAGCGTCTCCTGCAGTGAGCGTACCGCGTCGCGCGTGCGCCAGCCGGAGGGATACGGCCCCGCTTCGCCCGGCGACAGACTGTAGCGATAGTTGCCGCGCGCCAGCTTCGCCAGCCAGCCCGGACGCTCGTCCGCCGGCAGGCGATCGAGGATTGCCACGCTGGTCGCCACATCGTACTCCAGGTTGCCCAGCATCACGCTTTTAGCGCTGCTCATGCGTTCAATCAGCAGGCTTGCCAGCGTGAGAGTATTTGCCAGCAGCAGCCCGCCCAACACGATAATCAGCAGGCGTGACAGCAGCGATCGCGGCCATAGCCTCATTGATGCGCCTCTTTAATCACCACCGTGCTCGCCAGTACGTAACCTTCGCTGCGTACCGTTTTGATGTAGGCCGGTTCACGGGCATCTTCGCGTAACCGCTGGCGCAGCCGGCTAACCAGCAGATCGATCGAGCGTTCAAACAGCTCCGCGTCGCGGCCCTGCGTCAGGTTGAGCAGCTGATCGCGATTCAGCACGCGCTGCGGATGGTCGAGAAACACGCGCAGCAGGCGGTACTCTGCGCCACTCAGCGCCACAATCACGCCGTCGCTGTCCAGCAGATGGCGCGCGGAGGTATCCAGCTGCCACTCGCCAAAGGCAATGATGCGGCCGGCCCCGGTAATATGTAAATTCGGCGGCAGCGCCCGGGTACGGCGCAGGATCGCTTTGATGCGCGCCAGCAGCTCACGCGCCACAAAGGGTTTGATCAGGTAATCATCCGCCCCCATCTCAAGCCCGAGAATGCGATCGGTCTCTTCGCTGCGGGCAGTAAGCATCAGTACCGGCAGGTTCTGCCGGGGATCGCTGCGCAGCTGACGGCACAGCGTCAGGCCATCGTCACCCGGCATCATGATATCCAGCACCACCAGATCCACCAGGCTGCTGCTCAGCACGGCGCGCATCTCGCGGCCATTGGCCGCACCGGTGGCGCGGTAACCGGACTTAATCAGATAGTCGGTTATCAGTTCGCGGATATCCCGGTCATCATCCACCACCAGAATGTGATCAATGTGCTCCAAAACAGCCTCCTGTCAGCCACTTATGCAAAAAAGACCGGCACGCGATGGCCGGTCCGGGTCGTGAATTACTCCGCTACAGTGCGGCCGCATCCTCAACGGCTTGCACAAACGCCTGCGGTGCTTCCGCTGGCGGATTGTGTCCGATATTGCCCGTGAAGGTGCGATGCTGGTACCTGGCGCTGAACCTGGTACGGTACGTTTCAGGTGCCGGGTGCGGCGCCCCGTTATTATCCCCTTCGATGGTGATGGTGGGGACGCGAATTGCCGGTAATGTGGCTAATGTTTTCTCATAAGCGGCATATTTTTGCTCGCCTTTTTCCAGGCCCAGGCGCCAGCGGTAGTTGCTGATAGTGATCGCCACCTGATCCGGATTATCCAGCGCTTTGGCGCTCTGGTTAAAGGTGGCATCGCTGAATTTCCAGCCGGGCGATGCCTGCTGCCAGATCAGTTTCGCAAAGTCGTGGGTATGGGCGGCATACCCCTGCTGACCGCGCTCAGTGGCGAAATAGAACTGATACCACCACTGCTGTTCGGCCTGTGGCGGCAGCGGTTTTTTTCCCAGCTGCTGGCTACTGATCAGATAGCCGCTGACCGACACCAGCGATTTTACCCGTTCCGGCCATAGCGCCGCGACGATGTCCGCCGTGCGTGCGCCCCAGTCAAAGCCGCCCAGCACGGCCTGTTTGATATTGAGCGCATCCATCAGCGCCACGACGTCCGCTGCCATTGCCGAAGGCTGGCCGTTACGCGGCGTTTTATCCGACAGGAAGCGCGTGCTGCCGAAGCCGCGCAGATACGGCACGATCACCCGATACCCTTTTGCCGCCAGCGCCGGTGCCACCTGAGCATAGCTCTGGATATCGTACGGCCAGCCGTGCAGCAGGATCACCGCCTGACCATCACGCGGACCGATGTCCACATAGCCTGTGTTCAGCACCCCCGCGTTGATCTGCTGCACGTGGCTGAAGTCAGCGGCGTAATCGTGTGAGGCCGGGGTGGCGGCAAACGCGGTGCCTGCCGCCGTGAGAACCAGCGTTGCCAATAGAGTCTGACGTAACAGTGTTTTCATCATTTATCTCCGGGTCATCAGTGCGGTGCAATCTGTACGGGCACGTTAAAGGTGATGGTTTTGCTGTCGATCGGTTTATGCGTAGGATCGGCAAGAATAAGGGTGACCTTGTGCGGCCCGACAGGCAGACCGACCAGAATCACTGGCTCACCGCTGGTGTCCGCCCAGTGCCACGGGTTGTCATCCACGATGACGTGAATGTGGCCGATGCGCGGCGTGATTTTCAGCGCTTCCTGGCCAAACACTGGCTCGATGCGCAGGTTTTCTGCCCGGTACTGGATAAACACCGCGCCCTTGCGCAGCGGTCCGGCCAGCGGGGCATCCACAATTAATCGCGCAGGCGGCTGGGGATGATCCAGTGGCGCCACGGCCGCCGGGCCGAGCACGTCAGCAGCGCTCAGTCGCTCCGCCCAGGCGCAGGTCGCAGAGGCGCCCATCAGTAACGTTGAAATAAACAGTCGGGTTAACAACGTGGTATCTCCATGCATTCGGTTGATGCGTACAGAAGACCACGGCGATGTATAGCGGATATGTACAGACTGGCGGGTTATGCAACGGCGTGTGTGCTGTGTGGCGGGAGATACAGTGTGATACAAATTGGTGTTTACCCCGCCCGGGGGAAAATCAAAGCAGGATTTTCACAGGCCCGGGGGCGGGAAAATTGATGAGATAAGTGGCCCTTCGTCGTGGAAATAATTCGTCCGCCTTAATCACGCAGGCGGCGAAATGATATGGCGCGCAAAGCGGCACGCGCGAGAGCTTCGCTCGAATCAATTAACGTCATTTCCTGCCAGATCGCGCTGTGTTTTAACAAACTCAACTCTGTGCAAGCCAGAATAATGTGCGTAGCGCCCTGTTGCTTCCAGCTACTTACGGCGTCCGCTAACTGCCGCATTGAGAGTTCAGACACGCTTTTTGTCGCTTTTATCTCGTTAATGCAGCGTGTCAAAAGCTGTTGGGTGGATGCAGCTACATTGACGATCTCGGCGTGCTGTTGCGTAAGCGCATTCTGATACAGCCTGCTCTGGTACAACATTTGCGAACCGAGCACAACAACCCGCTTGCCCTGAGGCGCAATATGCTCAAGTGTGGCATCAATAATATTAATAACCGGAATAGCTGCGTCCTTGCTCCAGCGCGACCAAAGGAGGTGAGCGGTATTACAAGGCACAACGGCAACCGTCGCACCCGCAGCAGCGAGTTCTGTAATAGTTGCGTGAATCCAGGGAGAAGGATCACGTTCACCCAGTTGCAAATGACGCCCACGGCTGGGTATTTTACTATTATTATCAATAATAAGCCGCGGATATTGCCACTCTTTATCTGCCTGAACCAGGCCATACAGCTGCTGGCAAAAATCCAGTGTTGCCCAGGGGGCTACGCCCACGACGCCTAAAACACCTTCATCTGCCGGCCAGCTAACATCGTCATAGAGAGGTGAGATATTAACCATTTTTTTGCTCAAAGTGATAAAGGCGTAATCGGGTTTCAGGATACTTATTAAGCATATGACCTTCAGGGAACATATTTTCACTCCTGATTAAGCTGAAACCATGCCGCGCAAATAGGTTTTCGTATTGCTCAGCGGTTCGATATGTAGCGGAATACTCTGCTTGCAGATTCGCAGAATAGCGGTTATTGATTTCGAATCTTTCACCGACACCCGTACCATCACGCAATAATATAGTGCTTTCTGGTTTACTGTAAGCACGCAAATTACTTAACATTTTTTCAGCTTGCTCATCATTAAGGTAGATCATCAGGCCAGATATGAAAATGACATCGTACTGCTCTGAGCTACAATAATTCTCGGCAGATGAAAGAATGAAATCGACATTATTAATATTGCGTTTGCTGGCTTCAAGCTTACCCACTTCAATCATTGCAGCTGAAAACTCTACAGCGGTGATTTTTTTTGCGCCCTCATGCTGAAAACGAAAAGCCCACTGCCCGACCCCGGCGCCGAGATCAAGTACCGTTTTCCCTGTCAGGTCAGGCAACCAGGCAAAAACTTTTTGCATCTCTGTGCGAATTTTAATATCGAGAAACTTTGGATCGTTTTCGAGGTTTGCTAAACTTTCTAACGATAATTTATTGTAATCATTCGCTCGACGATCCCAAAAATTCTTCACTTTTTTTGCATCTAACATTTCATTAAGCCTGATTTTAGCGATACGTCCAGCGTTCATTATCAGCAGAAAAATCAACATCACTTTTCGCGACACTCATAATGCGGCTGTTGCAGAGGAAGTCATAATTAAAGCGTGTAAATTCATTTACCTCTCCGCCAGGAATAGGTAATAAACGTACACCGAGCGGTTTCGTTAACCGCACCGCGAGTGCAGCCGTATCAAGAATAATCGCGGCTATATCTTCAGGCAGAGTCGAACCTGGCACCGGAAGCATATCTAATCCACAACCACAAACAGTTGACCATGCATTAAGCGTATCAATGCTTAATGCACGACGATTATTGGTACTCGCCAGGGCATCATCTTCCAGTACTGAGAACATGACGCCATTGAAACCCGTTGCGCGAGCACCACTGATTGCGACTGCGCTTTTAATCGCATTCGTCAGAATACTGGTTATAAAGAGTGATCCCTGAACGCCACCAGGACGCGCACCAAGATTTTCAACTAACCTGCCGACAGAAATACTGCCATCCGGAAAAGGCGCCAGTGAGGCATCCAGACCGGCATAGTCAAGCCCTGAATCAGACGCCAGCTCATGACCGAATGCATCAATTTCGCGTAAGCGTGCGCAGAGTCGAAGAATAAACTGGTCAGCAAAGTCCGCCAGCAGCATGTTGCCTTCCCGCACCTGCTCACTCAATTCCAAAGCAATATCGGTAGTTTCGAGGGCAAAACTAAACTTCAGTGTCTCACCTTCATGCCGGGAAAAGGGAAAAAACGGGGCATTTGGTGGACAGCGCAATGAGGCACCCAGGCGAAAATTATCAAAGCCATTATTACTGCGATGTGCTACCTGTAACATGAAACGGGCAACGTCATGGCTGGCTCGAATATTTATACCCTGCTCATCGGCAACCATCAGATTCAGAAACATACGCGGTTGCCTGAAGAGTAAAGCAAACGCGGCATCTAACCGTCCGCGGTAATTATCGCCATGCGTTAAGTCCAGCGGTAAGCAAAACCAACGAATATCAAGTCTTTCAGCCAACGCATTGATTGAATTTATTCGTGCTGGCAGGGTATAAATCTCATCTTCATCACGATCATTCAATGGTGGCAGGGTTAAACGTAATGTTCGCAGTGGCCAACGACGAGACTGGAGTTTATCAATCACTAACGTGCGAAAGTGATGTAAACGTGACTCAGAATGCCCGTCGGAAATAGCGGAGTAAGGCAAGCCCAGCGTAATAGCTCGTATCATTAACCGTGATCCTCCTGCATCAGACGCCAGTAATCTGCCAGCGTATTAATTTCATTAAATGCATGCTCCCCCAGGTCGTGAGCGTAGAGTGCTGTCGTTTTCTGACACGGTAACGTTTGGGCGGCATACAAATTACCATAACGCAGGCATTGCTTATGCCACTGACTCAGGAGTGCCATGTCACTGACTTTAAACAGACCCATAGCCTCAGGGTGCTCTGCGGCGCGTATCGGTCCCAGATACGTCTCCTCCACGATGCCCTGGCGATTAACGTCACAATGAATGGAGGTCAGCATGCGATTATGCCGCTGGTGAGTCAAAACGAGATTTCCCTCAGCGTGATCCATTTCATGGATAAGTTGAGGAGAAAAAAACATATCTCCCGAGACAACGTACGTGGGGCTATTAATCTGATTCAGGGCCAACCCCAGACTCATTGCATTATTAGTCGTTGCCCAGTTGTCATTGATAACGTAATTGAGATCAGGGTAGGACTCCATAATCTGTAACGCACCAAAGCCAATCACTACGGTGATTTTTTTCCCATGAAAGGCATCAATAGCATAGTCTAGAATCGTTTTCCGCGTTTTGGGATGGCGAATTAAAACTTTATTTTTACCATCCAGTTGCAGGCTTCTGCCGGCGGCCAGAATGATGGCATTTTCAACCATGATAGCCTAACTCCTGCAGCGAAAATTGACATACCGGCATGGGTACAACGAAATCATGCTTTACCGTTTTATAAGGGTAGATGTCATTGATTAATGCACGCCTCGCCACTTCCTGCCAGTCAAATTGATGATTTTCGCGCAACGATCTTAATGGCACCGAGGCGTAATCAAATCGTACGACCGGTACTCTTTTTAGTCCCAGACTGAGCGCGACTTCCATACGGTGCTGGCCGTCCAGTACCAGATTATGGTGTAGATCAAGCGCCAGAGGTTTTACCCATACGCCTTCCTGAATAATTTTATTACGCAACCATTCAACGCGACGTGAACTGAATTTTTCAATATGACGCAATTTTTGTGGTTCAAAAAACTCTACATTCATTTTAGTGCCTCAAAATTTTCTAATAATAAATGATAATCCGCAACCGCCTGCCAGTAATCGACTTCTTCGTTGAAAGATCTTGCAAACAAATCCGTAATATCTACAGCACGGCAGGGTAAGCAAGAGCGGTGTACAATCCAGGGTGCCATGTAATATTGCTGAGTGCTTGTCTGTAAAAACGTCTGCCGCAGGCGTCGATCGTTTTCCACCTGTTCCGGAGAGACACTTAGCAAGCCGACCATTTTCATCCAGCCATCAAATGCGGAGTCGTAATCGGGCACATAGGCAATTTTCTTTATAGCAGGTTCAGCTTTACTGGCTTCGACAATACCGCCAGTAAGGCAAGAGTTGTAATAACCATGGGTGAGCCAAAAACTGTCACTGCCCATTTCAGCTTGCGTTAACCGCGGCCATACACGTGGATCCAGCAGAACATCCGTTTCGATAATTGTATAGCCATATTCAGGATGATTAAGCGCGCTGACACCTTTTTCAACGGATAATATGTTGACATCATTTTTATAATTATCATTGTGCGCTAACTTAATATTAGCATCAGCATAATTATCTTTAATCCAGCGTTCTACAACTGATGACTGATGACCGGTAACCAGTACAATTTCACGCTCGCCGCATTTTAACAGCTCAGTCAGCAACGTATCCAGCACGGTGATTTCACCGACCGGCAGCAAGCATTTAGGATAATTTAGGGTCAGATGCCCCATTCTCGTTCCCTGACCAGCAACCAGTAATATTGCGGCGCGTTTAGAAGACATTGTGATGAACTCCAGCGGGCATAAGGGTTTTTTCAATGATTTTTACAATCTCACTGCCTGCGCCCTGCTCTGGCATATGAAGTTCATCACGTAAAACCTGCAGTCGCTTATCACGCATGGGATCCTTGCCTGAAACAAGATTATCAACGAAAGTTTTAATATCTGCGGATTCATTCGCAACGTCATAAGCGTCATAAATAAATTCAGCGCTACTGTTAATACCGAGGCAATTTTCATGAGTCAGGAAAAGGATTGGCTTACGCGAAGGTAAATACTCCAGCAAAAACGATCCTGCATCTGCCATCAGCGCATCTGATTGTGAAAAGGCGTAGCGATAATCTGCAGAAAAATCCCACTCCACATGTGATTTGAGATGAGAGTATTCGCGCAGCATTTGCCAGTTCTGAGCAGTTTCGCTGTGTGTTCCGCGCTCTTTACGAATATCCAGAAATTGTTTAAAAAGCGGATGTGGCCGAATAATCAAATTGACGTCATCACGTTTGATGATATCAAGCATTGCCTGTGTATATAAATTAAACGTAGACCACATCTTTTCATCATCAGGCATGACGAAATGCGGCGCCCATAATAGCGTTGGCTTGCCTTTATTAACTTTGCCATCCGTCTGGACGCCAAAGCGTGATGGATAGTTATCTAGCTTTGGATGTCCGCTAACATAGACGTGATGATTGCCATTTCCGCAATATTTAGCAAACTCATCTTTATGCCGCTGAGAGCGAACGAATACCCACCTGGCAACATTTTGACAGGGAAGATTGTACTGATAAACACGGTTTCTCTCGCCATCACCCATATCTAACCCATAAGGAATATAGGCGATAGAAATATTGCGTCGATTAAGCGTCAAACTTTGCAGTTCATTGGGACGTGCATCATCATAAGGATTTTGTAAAAAAACCACATGGGGCTTACGCGCCGTAATCTCATACTCGTGATACTCGGTATACCGGATACCCTTATCATTTAATAAATCACGCTGTGCAGTGTAATCCGGTGCTTTTGCGCCCCGACTGAAATAGGGCGCAAGGATAATCTGACAATCAAAATGCGGTTTGGCCTGCATAGCGCGATATACCGACTCAAAGTTAGTCCAGCCGGGGGCCCACTGGAAAAAGATATCCACTTTTATCTTTTCTTCGCCAGGTTGATAGGCTTGCCAGACTATTTCTTCTAATTTTTTAGCGAAATGAGCTCGATAATCAACAGGTTGGTTTTCAATATCACTTTTATCAGCGGCCTGATAACCCGCATTGGGAAAGATACCCAACCAGCGGTCACGTTTTATCAAACTATTCCAGCGTACATCTAAAGCCCAGCACTGAGGAACGCCACCCGCCAGCAACCCCTGCAAGCTTTCTGCATAATTATCAATGAGAGTGGAGTAGTAATCACCGTTCACAATGTAAGCGCAAGCGCACCATGCATATTGCGGCTTAACAATATAATCCACACTTTTTAACGGCACGACGTTATCATAGTTGGCAGCGAGCAGCGCGACATGCCAGTTGATCTGCTGTAAAGAGGAGAGAAATAGATCAATTCGCTGTTTGGTCTGAATATCATCATGGAAAACCATATCGTCTTCCAGAATCAATACATTTTTCCAGCCGTTTTGCTGAGCCATTTGCAGCACGAGAATATGTGATTTAATACAGCCGATATAGCCTGGCGCTTCTTCAATAGCCTCAAAACGGACAATCTTTTCACGTGGTACGCCAATTGCTTTTAATTGACGAGCAATGCGCACCCTGCGATCCTTGCGTTTGTTCAGGTTGATGTATACAACCTTATCTATCGTCTGCCAGTTGACTGTCATCATCTCTACACCCATCGCACTAAGAAAGCTCTCATTTTCAGGACGGCGCAATAAAGACGATTCTTAAGGAAAATAAAAAAATTTTTTAGGTTTACTGGCAAGGTGCACAGTTGTCGCATCACGTTCGAATGCACGAAAGCGCTGAGTAAGGTTGCCAGCGGAAAGGCAGCGGTCAGCGCGAAAATAGCCGTGCGGCTTGAGACGGGGCCGGGTATGGCAGGCATAGGGTGCGATCTGTTTTTGCTGGCGCAATAACCTGATCATAAAACCCTATGCCTTTCTTTTTTTGTGGGGATTCCTCAGCCCTACGGGCCACTGCTCTTCGCGAGCATTTTGCGGTAATTGTTCAGCCATTTGCCGCTGGTTAAACGCCACCAGAAACAGATACCGCGCACCGTCCAGTCGAGGAACATGCCGAGCCAGACGCCAATCACCCCCATGCCCAGCACAATGCCGAGCAGATAACCGGCCACCACGCGCGCACCCCACATACTGAACATCGATACATACATGGTGTACCGCGCGTCGCGCGCGCCCTTCAGCCCGGCCGGCAGCACCCAGGAGGCGGTCCAGATAGGCATAAAGGCAGCATTCAGCCAGATCAGGTGTTTGGTTACCTCAATCACCTGCGGATCGCGGGTGTAGAATCGCGCCAGCGTGCCCGCCAGCGGCACGGTGATAAACGCCAGCGTGCACAGCCCAATCATCGCCAGCCAGAATACGTGCTTGATCTGCCGCTCCGCCTGCATCACCTGATTTTTCCCTAAGCGTCTGCCGGTGATAATGGTCGACGCCGAACCGAGCGCGTTGCCCGGCAGGTTGATCAGCGTGGCGATGGAGAAGGCAATAAAATTACCGGCGATCTCATTGGTGCCCATGCCGGCGACAAAAATCTGCGTCAGCAGTTTGCCGCCGTTAAACAGCACTGATTCGATACTGGCCGGTACGCCAATCCCCAGCACTTCCATCAGGATGTTGCGATCCCAGCGGCGGAAATAGCTGGCCAGCGTGATTTTCAGCGCCGGGCTGATGCCGCGATACAGCACGTAAATGGCCGCCGCCGCGCCGATATAGCGTGAAATGGTTAATCCCAGCCCGGCACCGACAAATCCCATCCCTTCCCAGCCGAGCGCACCGTAGATCAGCACGCTACTGATGATGATATTCAGGATATTCATGCCGCCGTTAATCAGCATCGGAATTTTAGTGTTGCCGGCACCGCGCAACGCGCCGCTGCCTATCAGCGCAATCGCCGCCGCCGGATAGCTCCACGCGGAGGTTTGCAGATAGCTGAGCGCCAGTTCTTTGACCTGCGGCTCGGCGTTGCCGGCAATCACGTCAACAATCAGATGCCCCCAGAACTCGATGGCGATGACCAGCACAAACGCCAGCACCGTCATCAATCCCAGCGACTGCCGCGTCGCCGCACGCGCACGCTTGCCGTTGCGTTTGGCCAGGCTGAACGCCACCACCACCGTGGTACCGAGATCGATGGCGGCAAAAAAGGAGATGATCACCATGTTAAAGCTGTCAGCCAGCCCAACGCCCGCCATCGCCTCTTTGCCCAGCCAGCTCACCAGAAAAGTACTGAGAACCCCCATCAGCATTACGCACAGGTTCTCAATAAAGATGGGCACCGCCAGTGGGGTGATTTCACGCCACAACAGCGTGCGATAAGCACGGCGTTTGGGATACCACGCCGTGTTTCTGATCGCCCGCATTACTGCTACGCCAGGATTTTGCAAGGGAGTACCAAATCACTTTGGTTAAGAAGTAGAGTAATAATGATGATAGGCTGCTAACGATTATGCAAAGTGTTTCCCGTCACCATTTAATCATTATTACAAACTTTTTGCTGACTCCCCGCCCGCGCCGACGCTGCCGCCCAGATAGGCGCTGCGCACCTCTTCGTTGTGCAACAGTTCGCTACCGCTGCCGCTCAGACGAATTTCGCCATTGACCATCACATAACCGCGATCCGCCAGTTGCAGTGCGTGGCGCGCGTTCTGCTCCACCAGAAACAGCGTCATGCCCTGCTGCGTCAGCTCGCGCAGGATGCTGAAAATTTGCTTTACCACCAGCGGGGCCAGCCCGAGGCTGGGTTCATCCAGCAGCAGCAGACGCGGCCGGCTCATCAGCGCGCGGGCGATCGCCAGCATTTGCTGCTCGCCGCCGGAGAGCGTCATTGCCCGCTGTTTCCGCCGCTCCAGCAGGCGTGGAAACAGTGTGTAC
This sequence comes from Pantoea dispersa, assembly GCF_019890955.1. Taxonomy (NCBI): domain Bacteria; kingdom Pseudomonadati; phylum Pseudomonadota; class Gammaproteobacteria; order Enterobacterales; family Erwiniaceae; genus Pantoea; species Pantoea dispersa. Next base: position 1,638,070 of record NZ_CP082346.1, on the reverse strand, counting down.
ATGCGTTCTTTATCCTGCTTCATGTAGCGCTCGCCGATGGCGATGGTGCCCATCAGCAGGTTCTCTTCCACCGTCATATCCGGAAAGATGCGCCGTCCTTCCGGCGCCTGAGCAATGCCGCTGGCGGCGATAAAATGGGTCGACCGCTGGCTGATGGCTTCTCCGCGCAGGCGAATTTCACCGCTGGCAATGCGCGGCTGACCAAAAATCGACATCAGCAGCGTGGATTTTCCCGCACCGTTGGCCCCAATTAGCGCAACGGTTTCCCCTTCCGCCACGGTCAGCGACACCTGCTTCAGCGCCTGCACCGGGCCGTAAAACACATCCACCTGTTCAAACGCCAGCATTGCTTCAGCCATGCTCGCTCTCCTCTTCCGCGCCGAGATAAGCGGCGATCACCTTCGCATCGTGTCGAATCTGCTGCGGCGTGCCCTGGGCGATCACGTCACCGTGATCCAGCACGACGATGTGATCGGAAATGCGCATCACCATCGGCATATCGTGTTCAATCAACAGCACGCTGATGCGATGATCGGCGCGCAGCTGATGCAGAATCTGGCTCAGCGCCTCGGTTTCGACCGGATTAAGCCCCGCTGCGGGCTCATCCAGGCAGATCAGCTCCGGCCGGGTGCACATGGCGCGCGCAATCTCCAGCCGGCGCTGCTGGCCGTAAGAGAGCGTACCGGCCAGCCGGTTGGCACTGCTGACCAGATCAACGCGCTCCAGCCAGTAAAAAGCGCGATCGAGCGCGCGACTCTCCGCTGCCCGATAGCCACGGGTATTGAGAATGCCGGCCAGCAACTGTCGGTTGACCTGCATATGCTGCGCCACCAGCAGGTTCTCCACCACCGACATCTCGCGAAACAGGCGGATGTTCTGAAAGGTGCGCGCCAGACCGGCGCGGTTCACCAGATGTGCGCCGCCAAACATCTTGTACCAGATGCGCGAGCCCAGCCGCGCCGGCCGCAGCCAGTCACCCGGCTGAATCTTCTGGCCCAGCACCTGAATCACATCGGTGCTGCGCTGATGGGCATTGAGCACAATGCGACCGCCGCTGGCGCGATAAAATCCCGTCAGACAGTTAAATACCGTGGTTTTGCCCGCGCCGTTGGGGCCAATCAGCGCGGTGACCGAGCCGCGCTCCACGCGCAGGCTGACATCATTCAGCGCTTTGATGCCGCCAAAGCGCATCATCAGGTTATCAACCTGCAGGATGGCATCACTCATGGCGTACTCCTTTTCTCAGCGGCACACCGACGCGTGCGGTGCGCACCAGGCCGCGCGGACGCCAGATCATCATCAGCACCATTAACATGCCAAACAGCAGCACGCGGTACTCGGCAAAACTGCGCAGCAGCTCGGGCGCCACCGTCAGCACAAACGCGGCCAGCACTACGCCGAGCGTCGAGCCCATCCCGCCCAGCACCACGATGGCCAGAATCAGCGCGGACTCAAAAAAGGTAAACGAGGTGGGATTAACGAACCCCTGATAACTGGCGAAAAATACCCCGGCAATACCGGCGGTTGAGGCGCCGAGCATAAACGCCGACAGCTTCACCAGCACGTGATTCAGCCCCATGGCGCGACAGGCGATTTCATCTTCACGCAACGCTTCCCACGCCCGGCCAATCGGCATGCGCGTCAGCCGGTGCTTGATAAACAGCACCAGCAGCACCACCATTACCAGCACCACGTAGATAAAGATGAACTTCATGTTGGGGTTGTAATCGAGATGCAGAAACTGGTGGTACGGTATGCCGCCCTCTTTTGCCCGGCGGGCGAATTCAAGGCCGAGAAAGGTCGGTGACGGCACCGAGACGCCGTTCGGCCCCCCGGTGAACGACAGCCAGTTGTTCAGCACCAGCCGGATAATTTCACCGAAGCCGAGCGTGACGATAGCCAGATAGTCACCGTGCATGCGCAGCACCGGAAAGCCAAGCAGCGCACCGGCCAATGCCGCCAGCAGCGCAGCGATGGGGATCATGCTCCAGAAACCCAGCCCGAGATACTGATAGCCCAGCGCCAGCCCGTAAGCACCAATGGCGTAAAATGCCACATAGCCCAGATCGAGCAGCCCGGCGAGGCCGACCACGATATTGAGCCCAAGTCCCAGCAGCACGTAGATCAGTCCGAGAATCGCCACCGTCAGCAGATACTTGCTGGAGAGAAACGGAAACGCCAGGGCCACAACCAGCAGCAGCGGTATTATCCAGCGCAGGCGCGAGCGGTAACCGGGTTCACGCACGTATACGCCGTCATCGTTACCCTCAAACTTGCGCAGAAAACGGCGCCCCAAGGCGGTATGCAGAAACAGCCCCAGCAGCAAACGTCCTGCCATCACCACCGCCACCAGCAGCGCCACGCGCAGCGGCGACAGCGTAAAACTGTAGCCGCTGAGCACCACGCCCACTACCGGGCCGAACACCACCAGCGCGACGGCACCGGCCAGCAGCGTGTCGAGCAGCACCTGACGGATGCCGCTTGTTTGCATCATTGCCTTCATTCTGGCTTCCTCACACTTTGGCGACCAGCGGCCGGCCCAGCAGTCCCTGCGGACGGAAGATTAAAATCACCACCAGCAGCGAAAACGAGAACACATCTTTGTAATCGGAGTTCACCAGCCCGGCGAACTGCGCCTCGGCCACGCCCAGCAGCAAACCGCCCAGCATCGCGCCGGGCAGCGAACCGATGCCCCCCAGCACCGCCGCGGTGAAGGCTTTGATGCCGATAATGAAGCCGGCGTAGAAATCAAACGTGCCGTAGTTCATGGTAACCAGCACCCCGGCCAGCCCGGCCATCGCCGCGCCGATGACAAACACCAGCGAAATCACCCGATCGGTATTGATACCGAGAATCGACGCCATGCGCCGATCCTGCTGGACCGCACGGCAGATACGGCCCAGTTTGGTGTACTGGATAATCCAGGTCAGCAGCGCCATCCCGCACAGCGCCGCCACCAGGATAAACACTTTGGTCCAGGTGATTTGCACCACGCCGCCGTCGATCTCCATACGCAGCACACCGCTGAGCAGAGTAGGAATGCCCTGCTGATTCGGTCCCTGACTGAGCTGCACATAGTTCTGCAGAATCAGCGACATACCAATGGCAGAGATCAGCGGTGCCAGCCGGGTGGAATTGCGCAGCGGGCGATAGGCAATGCGCTCAATGGCCCAGCCGTAAGCGGCGGTAACCACGATGGTGAACAACAGCGTGCCAAAGATCAGCAGCGGAAAGGAGTGAATGCCGAAGTAGCTGAGCAGCGCCAGCCCGATCGCACACAGATAAGCAGAGATCATGTACACCTCGCCGTGGGCGAAGTTGATCATGCCGATAATGCCGTAAACCATGGTGTAGCCAATGGCGATCAGCCCGTAGACCGCGCCCAGCGTCAGGCCGTTAATCAGCTGCTGTATAAAGAAGGCGTCCATATTGTCTCTCGCAGGTGGAAGGCGTGCACAGGACACGCTCAGATGCGAACGGCCCCGCTGCGCGCGGGGCCGCAGAGCGAATTACAGCTGGTGATATTTGCCTTTGTCATCCCACTGATAGACCACGTAATCCGAGACTTTCAGGTCGCCTTTTTCGTCCCACGCCTTCTTGCCCATCACGGTGTCAACGCTGTTGGCCTTCAGCCAGTCGCTGGCTTTGGCATTGTCTTTACCTGCCGCTTTGTAGGCGGCGGCCAGAGCCTGAATGGAGGCGTAGGCGTACAGCGTATACCCCTCCGGCTCAAAACCGCTGGCGCGGAATTTTTCAATCACCGCTTTGCCATCCGCGATGGTGCGCGGGTCATTGCCGAAGGTCATGTACACGCCTTTAGTGAACTGCGGACCGCCGGCGGCAGTCACCAGTTCTTCCGTCACGATGCAGTCGCCGGAGAAGAAAGCCGCATTGACGCCCTGCTCACGCATCTGCCGCACCAGCGGACCCGCCTCCGGATGGCAGCCACCGAAATAGACCACATCCGGTTTCACCGCGCCGATTTTGGTGACCAGCGCGTTGAAGTCTTTTTCACCGCGCGACAGCCCCTCATACAGCACCTCTTTGACGCCGCGTTTCTCCAGCGCCGCTTTGGTGGCATCCGCCAGCCCCTGACCGTAAGTATCTTTATCGTGGATCACCGCCACTTTCTTCGCTTTCAGCGTATCGAGAATATAGTTCGCGGCGATAGTTCCCTGCTGGTCATCACGCCCGCACATGCGGAACAGGGTTTTCATGCCGCGCTCGGTGATTTGTGGATTGGTTGAACCGGGCGTAATCGCCAGTACGCCCGCCTCGTCGTACACCTCTGAGGCTGGCATGGTCGAAGATGAGCAGAAATGGCCAACTACCGCCATCACTTTGTCCTGATCCACCAGCCGGTTGGCAACGGCCACCGCCTGCTTGGGTTCGCAGGCGTCATCGCCCTGCACCAGCACAATTTTTTCACCGTTTATGCCACCCGCCGCGTTAATGTCCGCCGCGGCCTGGCTGGCGCCCTTCCAGTATTGCGTACCGTACGTAGCATTCGGTCCGGTAAACGGACCGGCCACGCCAATCTTTATATCAGCCTGCGCGTAGAACGCCATGCTTAAACAACCTGCCATCACCACCTTCAATGGGTGTTTTATGAATTTCAAAGACATGCTTTCAATCCTCAACGGGTCAGGAACGGAGCCATACCACGGCCTGGGAGAAATCAATCTGAAACACTTCGAGAGCAGTGTGGTCTGTGCGACCACGGTTGAAATTTAAGCAAAAAGCTCGCCAGAGAAGACAATCGGTGACAATTTTTTTGCAGCGGCATCGCAGCCGGGCGGAAAACGTGCGATGTGGCCTCCCTGCACCTGATAAACATAGCCAGCCTTTTGCCGCCTACCAGCACCGTGATGGTGCAGAATGCGGTCGATCACAGATTCTTCATCGTGATGAAAGGTTTATCCGCTATGCTCTGGTCAAATCGGTCCAAATTGCTGAAGGAGAATCTATGAATACGCAACGGAACGGATTGACCACCGAACAGGCGCTGGATCAACTGGAGCGTCTGTATGACGACGCGGTTGAAGCGCTGCGCAACGCCATTCGCACGTTCACTGCCAGCGGCACACTGCCGGACGCCGGGCTGCGCCAGCAGGGGCTGTTTGTCTATCCGGAGCTGCGCATCACCTGGCAGGGTGAAGGCCCGCAGCAAAATCGCACCCGCGCCTGGGGACGTTTTACCCACACCGGCCGCTACAGCACCACCATCACGCGCCCGGCGTTGCTGCGTCACTATCTCAGCGAACAGCTGCAGATGATCGAAAAAGAGTACGACGTGCTGATTGAGGTGGGCCCGTCACAGCAGGAAATCCCTTATCCCTATGTGATTGATGGCTCCGACCTGTCGCTGGACCGCTCCATGAGCGCCAGTATTGCGCGCCATTTCCCGACGACCGAGCTGTCGCAGATTGGCGATGAAACCGCTGATGGCCTGTTCAACGCCGACGCGCTGTTCCCGCTGTCGCATTTCGACGCGCTGCGCACCGATTTCTCCCTGGCGCGCCTGCGTCACTACACCGGCACTGCGGTAGAACACTTCCAGCCGTTTGTGCTGTTCACCAACTACACGCGCTACGTCGATGAGTTCGTGCGCTGGGCGATTGAGCAGGTGCAGGATCCCAGCACGCCGTACGACAGTCTCGCCTGCGCCGGCGATGTGGTGATCACGGCGGAAACGCAGGACCCAACGGCGATGATGTCGGATCTGGCGTGGAAGAAGCATCAGATGCCCGCCTGGCATTTAACCTCGCCCAATCGTCGCGGCATCACGCTGGTGAATATTGGCGTCGGTCCGTCGAACGCCAAAACCATCTGCGACCACCTCGCGGTGGTGCGCCCACATGCGTGGCTGATGATTGGTCACTGCGGTGGCCTGCGTGAAAGCCAGAGCATCGGCGATTACGTGCTGGCGCACGCCTATCTGCGTGACGACCACGTGCTGGACAGCGTATTACCACCGGATATCCCGATCCCGAGCATCGCGGAGGTGCAGCGTGCCCTGTACGACGCCACCAAAGCGGTCAGCGGTATGCCCGGCGAAGAGGTGAAGCAGCGCCTGCGTACCGGTACGGTCGTCACCACAGACGACCGCAACTGGGAGCTGCGCTACTCCGCATCTGCGTTACGCTTCAACCTGAGCCGCGCGGTGGCGGTGGATATGGAGAGCGCCACCATTGCCGCACAGGGCTATCGTTTCCGCGTACCGTACGGCACCCTGCTGTGCGTCTCGGATAAACCGCTGCACGGTGAGATCAAGCTGCCCGGCCAGGCCAACCGTTTCTATGAGGGCGCGATCTCGGAACATCTGCAGATTGGCATCTGCGCGGTTGAGCTGCTGCGCGCCGAGGGTGACAAACTGCACTCCAGGAAACTACGTACCTTCAACGAACCGCCCTTCCGCTAAATCCGCTGTTCCGGCCCATGGACGGGCCGGATTTCTGCTGGCAACCTTAAATTTTCAGCACCGCCACTTTTACCAACCATGCCAGTACGGCGAGGATAGCCGGCAACATGAGGGTCCAGATCAGTCTGTCATTTAACCGTTCGAACTTTTTATCGATGCGCTTCTCCACCTGACCGATCTCATTCATCAGTTGATTGCATATCAGTCCCTGTTCGGTACGCACGCGTTCCACGTCCGCTCTGGTGGCAAGGTTTTCAAAACGCGCGGTCAGGACCGCGACATCCTGCTGTAATAGCTGGGTGGTATTCGCCAGCTGTTCCACGTGTTGGGTTAATCGTACCATTAGCGGTGCTCCCTGATTTCTTAACGCCAGAAGGCGAGGCGGCAACCGATGCGGCAGCGTGCAAACGGGATAATCCATTATCTTGTCCTTCTTCAGCAACCTTGTGTCATCGCCTCACTCCAACGCTATTTAAGCAGAGCGGCAGCGATTAAACATTCCACGATCCCGCCACTGCAGGCAAAAAATTTGCGCATGGCAGAATTTACGGAAAGACAGTAAACAACAGGCCTGAAAGAGAAAAGTGGCGACGGGCAGGAATTGCGAGACATCACGCAAACAATGATTGCGCGAATGTAACAACTTACACGGAAGCCCGGGCGGGCTTCCGTTACACAGCATCAGGCACTCAGCCAGCCGAGTTTAATCACAAACAGAATCGACAGAATCACCAGCGCCGCATTGACCTCTTTGGTGCGGCCACTCAGCAGTTTCACCACCGTCCAGGTAATAAAACCAAAGGCGATACCGTTGGCGATCGAGTAAGTCAGCGGCATGGTCAGCGCGGTCACGGTGACCGGTGCCGCCGTGGTGACATCTTTCCAGTCAATTTCTGCCAGACCGGAAGCCATCAGCACCGCAACGAACAGCAGCGCTGGCGCCGTGGCGTAGACCGGCACGCTACCCGCCAGTGGCGAGAAGAACAGGCTGAGCAGGAACAGAATGGCGACCACAATCGCCGTCAGACCGGTACGGCCGCCGGCGCTGACGCCCGCAGCGGACTCCACATAGCTGGTGGTGGTTGAGGTACCCAGCAGTGAACCGAACAGCGCAGCGGCACTATCGGCGATCAGCGCACGGCCCATTTTCGGCACGTTGCCCTGCTCATCGGCCAGACCGGCGCGTTTCGTCACGCCCAGCAGCGTGCCGGTGTTATCAAACACGTCGACAAACAGGAACGCAAAGATCACGCTCACCAGGCCAACGTTGAACGCGCCGGCGATATCCAGCTGCATAAAGGTCGGCGCAATCGAAGGCGGCGCAGAGAACACGCCCGCGAACGGCGTCAGGCCAATGCCCATCGAGATAAAGGTAACAACCAGAATGCCGATCAGTACGGCTCCGGTCACGCGACGCGCTTCCAGCACCACAATGATAAAGAAGCCAAGCAGCGCCAGCAGCGGACCCGGTTTGGTGAGGTCGCCCAGACCGACCAGCGTAGCCGGGTTATCCACTACGATGCCCGCTCCTTCCAGCGCAATCAGTGCGAGGAACAGACCAATGCCTGCCGCAATCCCGGCACGCAGCGGCAGCGGAATGCTGGCGATAATCCATTCGCGAATTTTAAAAATCGACAGTGCAAAGAAGATCACCGCCGAGAGGAACACCGCACCCAGCGCGATCTGCCAGGTGTAGCCCATATGCAGCACCACGGTGTAGGTGAAGAAGGCGTTCAGGCCCATGCCCGGTGCCAGCGCGATCGGATAGTTGGCGATCAGGCCCATCAGAATCGAACCGATGGCTGCAGCCAGACAAGTGGCGACAAACACCGAGCCTTTATCCATACCGGTCGCCCCGAGGATGCTGGGGTTCACAAACAGGATGTAGGCCATTGCCAGAAAGGTCGTAATACCGGCAATGATTTCGGTGCGCACCGTGGTGTGGTGTGCTTTTAACTTAAAAAGTTTTTCTAACATCATCATCTCTCATCAGCGGAGACGGCCCGCAGGCCTGCTCTCTCTTGCCAAGGCGTTTTCCCGCTATTCCGCGCGTGGTGGCTAAGCTGACGCGGAAAAAGTGAGGAAAATTATTTTTTTATGCCGGCGTTTTGCCACCGCTGGCAGCAGAACGTCGTGTGCTATCCCCTGTCCACATAGCAATTGCTATGCCACTCCCTGACGCAATCGTTTCCGTTTTAGCGTGCCGTTGCGGCTAAGAAAATTCTGAACCAGAACGAGGCGCGATTATGGTGCATTGCACCACCTGCGCGCAAACGTTTTCCCGCCGTGCGCAGCCGGGGGTGAAATATTGCGGTAACGCACGCTTTCACACTCTGCCAGGCGATGGCGCTCACGTTTCTGCTGCGCGTTTCAGCAGCTTAAAAACGCCGGGTTACACTGCGTTTAACCCTTTCGCAACAAAAGAGGCAGTGCAATGAAGCCCGCGATTCTGGTCGTTGATGATGATCGTGCCATCTGCGAATTGCTGCACGATGTGCTGAGCGAACATGTGTTTACCGTTTATAGCTGTCATCAGGGGCGCGACGCCCTGGCGCTGCTGGCGCAGCATCCGGAAATCTCCCTGGTGATGCTGGATATGATGCTGCCCGATACCAACGGCCTGCTGGTATTACAGCAGATGCAGCGTCAGCGCCCTGAGCTGCTGGTGATCATGCTGACCGGCATGGGATCGGAAGCCGATATGGTGGTTGGGCTGGAGATGGGCGCCGACGACTATATCGCCAAACCCTTTAATCCCCGCGTGGTGGTGGCGCGGGCCCGTGCGGCGCTACGCCGCTGCGGGCGACTGGCGCAGCCGGAAACGGTGATTGATGACGGCTGGCAGTTTAATGGCTGGCGGCTGGATGATGTGCGTTGTCAGCTGTTCAATCCGCAGCGTGAAAGCGTACCGCTCACCCAGGGCGAATACAGCCTGCTGCGCGCGCTGGTCGGCCACGCGCGTAAGGTCCTGACGCGCGACCAGCTGCTGGAGCTGACCCACAGCGAGAGCCTCGACGTGTTCGATCGCACCATTGATGTGTTGATCATGCGCCTCAGACGCAAAATCGAGGCTAATCCGCATCAGCCGATCCTGATCCGCACCATTCGCGGACTGGGCTATGTTTTTTCCGCCGATGTGATGCGCCCGTCCGCCGCGGCGCGCGAAACGCAAATCGCCTGATTCATCCAGCGCTGCATCTCGCTCAGTGGCCGGATGCCGTCCAGCGCGTTGGCCGCATGCAGATTAAAGCTGGCGCAGGTATGGGCCAGTTTTAACGTCTGCTGCAGGTTGTAGTTTTGATGGCTGGCGTAGAGCACGCCGGCGCAGAAGGCATCGCCCGCCCCGACGCTGCCGACAATCTCCTCTGCCGCTAAGCACCAGGCGGACTGCCACAGGCCGTCGCCCGCTGACTGCTGGCCCCAGGCGCCTTCCGGTGCATGAATTACCACGCGCTGGCGCACGCCCTGCGCCAGCAGCCAGCGTGCCGCCGCAGCAAACGCCGCCGGTGACGCCAGCGTGCCACTGCTGCGCAGCTCGATGCCGGTGAGCGCCTGCGCTTCCAGTTCGTTAATCACCAGATAATCGAGCCAGCGCAGTGCCGGCTTCACCAGCGCCTGATACTCGCCGGCGCGCGAAACCAGATCGAGCGAGGTGAGATAGCCGCGCTGCTGCATCTCCGCCAGCAGCCGGGCGCTGCGGGTACCATACTGCGCATCGGGCTGATCGAGCTTATCCAGTAACAGCAGATAGCCGAGGTGGAAGATGCGGTGCGCGGTGGCGAGGTGAGCGAAGTGCGCCACATCGAGCTGCGCATTGGCCCCGCGCGCGTGAAAAAAGGTACGCTGACCGTCCGGCGCGGTCATCACCTGCGTCATCGCCGTGGCTGCCGCACCGGTGCGCTGCACGTGCTGACGATCCACACGATGTTCATCCAGCAGCTGCAGCAGGTAATCGCCGTCGCTGTCCTCGCCCAGCATCCCCACGGCGGCCAGCGGCAGACCGACCTGCATGCGCGCCAGGGTAAACAGCACATTCAGCGCCGCCCCGCCGCTGCATTTCTCGCTGTGGCTAATTTCGGCCAGCCAGCCCTGTTCTGGCCAGTGGCTGATGCGCTGCACGTGATCCACCAGCATATTACCCGCCGCCAGAATGCCGTTGCGTGCTGCCATGTCAGGCCCTCCCGGCGCTGCCAAACACCTGCATCTGCTGGGCCACAACGCTGGCGATGTCGCGTTCAACCGCCATTAACAGTTCGGCAAAAGAGTCGTAGCGCGCGTCGCGCTGGGTGATTTGCGTTTCAATCGCCCCGAGCGCCGCCTGCGACATCCCGGTGTAGAAGTTGATTTTGTGAATGCCGAGGCTGATGGCGCGACGGAAATCGGCGTCGCTGATGCCGGAACCGCCGTGCAGTACCAGCGGAATGCCGGCCGCTGCGCGAATCGCCGCCAGACGGTCAAAATCCAGCTTTGGCTCGCCTTTGTATTTGCCGTGCGCGTTGCCGATGGCCACTGCGAGGCAGTCGATGCCGGTTGCCTGGACAAATTCCGCCGCCAGCGCCGGGTCGGTGAATTTATTACTGTCCGCTTCGCCAAACAGCGCGCCACCCTCATCGCCGCCCACGGCGCCCAGCTCAGCCTCGACCGAAATGCCCAGCGCGTGGCACATCTTCACCACTTCCCGCGTCTGGCGAATGTTCTCGTCATAGCTCAGGGTTGAACCATCGAACATTACCGAGGTGAAGCCGAGACGAATCGCCTGCATCACCGCATCAAAATGCAGGCCGTGATCGAGGTTGAGCACCACCGGGATGGCGTGCAGCGCCGCTTCGGCACGGATAGCGGCGATCAGCGGTTCCAGGCTGACGTATTTAAAATGCACCTCGGCAATGTTGATGATAAACGGTGAACGCTGCTGCTCCGCCGCATGGAACAGCGCGCGCAGAAAGTGGGTGTCGAGAACGTTGAACGCGCCGAGCGCGTAACCGTGCTGCTGCGCATGGGCGAGGCCCTGCGCCAGAGAGATCAGTGCCATGGAACACTCCTGTTATGCCAGCCAGCGGTGATATTCGTTACACAGCAGCCAGCGCGGCGCTTCATCCTCATCAATCGGATTAAAGCGCGCCAGCGGGGTAAGAAAGACGTTGTCGTGCTCATCGTCATTGGGCATGGAGACTTCGCCCACCAGCACATCGCCGTAGCCGGTTTCGCCCCAGAAGCTGTGCCAGACACCGGGCAGTAACGTGACGCTCTCGCCCGGTGATAGCCGCAGCTGGGAGCCGGCGGCATGAGTCTGGCGGATGCCATCCAGCGTGACCTGTACCGGCGAATCCGCCAGCCGATCGCCGTCGCGATTGTGTAGCGTGACAATCAGGTTGCCACCGCCGCGGTTGATAATGTCTTCCATTTTTTGCGGATGATAATGCATCGGCGTCACCTGCCCTTCGCGCACGTGCATGATCTTCTCCGCATACGGTTTGCCCCACGGTTGTCCGCCGCGTGAACCGTTGCGCAGGGTAAACAGCGTCAGGCCGGTCTGGCTGAAATCATCGGCACCAAAACTGGTGACATCCCAGCCGAGGTGCAGCGCCAGCAGTTCGGCAGCGGCTGAGGTGTCCAGCGCACGCCACTGGCTGAGACCGTAATCGGCCCACGGCGGCAGATGCACATCCTGCCGCAGAAAGAATTCACGGGTCAGTTGCAAAATCGCGTTAACTTCGGAACGTTGCATAGCTGCATCTCCGGCGGGCGTCGCGGCGCGCATGTGCACCGCGACGCCCGTGTGGCTTATTTCACCGTCCAGCCTTTGTAGCTGCTGACATTGTTACGATCGATCAGCGTTACCGGAATCAGCACCGGCTTATCCGGCGCTGGCTTGCCCTGCAGGATGTCATAGCCAATCTCAACCGCTTTGGCCGCCATCACCTGCGGATCCTGGGCTGGTGTCGCGACAAACAGCGAGCCTTTGCGCTTCAGCGCCTCTTCGCCGTCTGGCGATCCATCGACGCCGACGATAAAGAATTCGCTACGCTGCGCCTGTTTCGCCGCCAGATCGGCACCGATAGCGGTAGGATCGTTGATGGCGAACACGGCATCAATCTTCGGATTGGCCGACAGCAGACCGGTCATCACTTCCAGTCCGCCTTCGCGACTGCCTTTGGCGTTCTGGTTGTAAGAGAGCAGTTTGATATCCGGGTGGGTTTTCAGCTCATTCATGCAGCCTTCCACGCGGTTCTGCACCGCTGACACCGGTGGTCCGTTGATGATGACCACGTTGCCTTTGGCTTTCAGGCGGTCGGAGATGTATTTACAGGCCATGGCCCCGGCCTGGGTGTTGTCAGAGGTGATGGTGGCATTGGCACCGTCCGCGGCCACGTCCACCGCCACTACCACGATGCCGGCATCACGCGCACGCTTCACCGCCGGCGCGATGCCTTTGGAGTCGGCAGCGTTGAGGATGATCATGTCCACTTTAGCGGCAATGAAGTTGTCAATCTGCGCTACCTGCTGGCCAAGATCATAGCCGCTGGAGACCAGCGTCACGTTGACCTTATCGCCCGCCAGCTGACGCGCCTTGAGCTCCGCCCCTTTGGTGATCTGGACGAAGAACGGGTTAGCCAGATCGCCCACCGTCACGCCGATGGATTTCAGTTCTTTGGCCTGCACAAATGGCGCACTGAACAGCGTCGCGGCCAGCAGTCCGGTGATAATCGGATTAAAACGCATAGTCGATGTTCTCCTGCTTTTTTGGTTTTATGCCCTGATTGCCTTTGCCCTCACCCTGGCCCTCTCCCGCCCGCGGGAGAGGGAACCGTTCAGCATGGTGTTCAGGTGAAGCACGTTAGTTACCTCTTCGCTCCGGACAGCCCCCTCTCCCGCAAGCGGGAGAGGGTTGGGGTGAGGGCCAAAGCCAGCGCCCGCCCCTCACCCCACGTGATGCCGCGTACGGTACTTATCGATCAGCACCGCAATAATGATCACCCCGCCCTTAATCACCAGCTGCCAGAAGTACGACACGCCCATCAGCGTCATGCCGTTGTTCAGCGTGGCGATAATCAGCGCGCCAATCAGCGTGCCGGTAATGGTGCCAATGCCGCCGACAAAGCTGGTCCCGCCCAGAATCACCGCGGCGATCGCGTCCAGCTCATAGCCCACGCCAAGGTTGCCGTTAGCGCTGTACAACCGCGATGCGCTCATCAGGCCACCCAGCCCGGACAGCAGACCGCTCATGGCGTAGACAAACACCAGCACCGCACCCACTTTGATGCCGGTCAGGCGCGCTGCCTGCATGTTGCCGCCCACCGCATAGATGTGCACGCCAAGCGTGGTGCGACGCAAAATAAACCAGCACAGCGCAATCACCGCAAAGGCAATGATAATCAGCCACGGGATCGGGCCGAGATAACCGTTGCCTATCCACTCAAAGTTGATATCCGAGTTGATCACCGTGGTGCCGTTAGCCAGCAGATAGGCCGCCCCGCGCAGCGCGGTATAGGTGCCCAGCGTGACGATAAACGGCGGCAGGCCCGCCCAGGCGACCAGAATGCCGTTGAACAGCCCCATGATCAGCCCGGCTCCGAGCGCGGCGGGGATGGTCAGCCCGGCAAACGCCGGATCGAGCGACACCACCATCGCCACCACCGCCGTGGTACCCAGCATTGAGCCAACCGACAGGTCAATGCCGCCGGTGAGAATGACAAACGTCATGCCCGCCGCCAGCACAATGTTGATGGAGGCCTGACGCGTGATATTCAGCAGGTTAGCTTCGGTAAAAAAGTTCGGGGCGACAAAGCCAAATACCGCCACGATCAGGATCAGAATCGGCAAGATACCCACGGTTTGCAGCAGGTCACTCATCAACGCACGTTTTAGCGTTGGACTTTTTACGCGTGCGGTTTCACTGGTCATTCCCGTCTCCTCAGGCCTGGACCGGCTGCGCGCCGGTGGCCAGTGTCATTATGTTTTCCTGGCTAATCTGCTCGCCGCTCAGCTCGCCGGCGATGGTGCCTTCGCGCATCACGTACACGCGGTCGCTCATACCCACCACTTCCGGCAGCTCGCTGGAGATCATCAAAATTGCCACCCCCTGCTGCGCCATCTGGTTCATCATGCGGTAGATTTCACTCTTGGCGCCGACATCCACGCCGCGCGTCGGCTCATCCAGAATCAGGATGCGCGGCGCTATCGATACCCAGCGCGAAATCAGCAGCTTCTGCTGGTTGCCGCCGGATAAGCCGCCAGCGCGCACCTGGGCGTGCGGCACGCGGATATTAAGTGATTGAATCGCCTCGCTGGCGATCTTCTGCCCTTTGCGCCGGTTAAGCAGGCCGTAGCTGGCATCGCGCTCAAGCGTGGCCATCACGATGTTTTCCTGCGCCGCCAGTTCCAGAAACAGCCCCTGCTCTTTGCGGTTTTCGGTAAGGAAACCGATGCCGCGCGCAATGGCGTCTCGTGGCGAGTGAATCTGTACTTTTTCACCGTCGATCCAGATTTCCCCGCCGGCTGGCTGATGCACACCAAAAATCAGCTGCGCCAGCTCGCTGCGGCCGGCACCGACCAGCCCGGCCAGCCCGACAATCTCCCCGGCGCGCACCGCCAGGCTGCAGGGATGCACTTTGCGGTTGTCGGTCAGATGATTTACCGCCAGACGAATATCGCCGAAGCTAATGGCGCGATCTTTGTTGAACAGATCGCTAAGCGGACGGCCGACCATCATGCGCACCAGTTCGCTGGCGTTCAGCTGTTCGCGCGTCAGGCTGCCGACGTACTGGCCGTCGCGCAGCACGCTGACGCGATCGGAGAGTTCATACACTTCTGCCATGCGGTGGCTGATGTAGATGATCGCCATGCCTTCGCTGCGCAGGCGTTTGATAAGCGCAAACAGCTGTTCGGTTTCGCGATTCGAGAGCGCAGCGGTGGGTTCGTCCATCACCAGGATGCGGCTGTTGCGATGCAGCGCGCGGGCAATTTCCACCTGCTGCTGCTCGGCGATGCTCAGGCGGCTCACCAGATCGGTGGCGCTGAACTGCGCGCCAAGGCGGTTAATCACCTGCTGCGCTTCTTCCGCCATCTGGCGACGCTTCACCAGCCCGCCACGGGAAATTTCACTGCCGAGAAAGATGTTCTCTGCCACCGTCAGATTCGGTGCCAGGTTGATTTCCTGATAAATCAGGGTGATCCCTGCCGCCAGCGCCTCTTTCGGGCCTCTGATGGTGTAGGGTTGACCATCGATAAGAATTTCCCCGCTGCTGGCGGTATACGCGCCGGCCAGAATCTTCATTAAGGTACTTTTACCGGCACCGTTTTCGCCCATCAGCGCGTGCACTTCACCCGGCCAGACGGTCAGGTCGACGCCTTTCAGCGCATAGAAGCTGCCGAAGCGCCGGGTAATTGCCCGCATTTCTAATATCGGTGTCGCCGCCATCTTCAGGCTCCTGCTGCCAGTGGATAGCCGCGAGTTAAGCAACGCCAGATAAATGGAAAATGTCAGACGCCGTTCATATTTGTCATATTGCGCCCCGGGCACGCTTCTATACTCGCCGGAGTTGAGCGGTGAGGAGCAGCAGCAATGAGTCACAGTCTGCACTGGCACGCCGGCGCGCGCGGGCGCCTGCTGATGTTTAATCTGCTGGTGGTGAGCGTTACGCTGGCGGTGAGCCTGGTGGCTATTTTCGGTTTTCGCCACGCCGGTCACATTCAGGAGCAGGCGCAGGCACAAACGCTGGCCGACATGAACGGCAGCCTGGCGCTGGCGCGTGATACGGCCAATGTCGCCATCGCTGCGGTGCGGCTGGCGCAGGTGGTGGGCGCGCTCGAATACCAGAGCGAATCGGCGCGTCTGCAGCAGACTCAGCAGGCGCTGCAGCAGTCGCTGAGTCAGCTGGCCAGCGCGCCGCTGGCCGCACAGCAGCCGGCGCTGCTGGCACGCATCCGCGAACGCAGCCAGATGCTGGAGCAAAGCATCAGCCAGCTGCTGCTGGAGGGGCATCAGCGCCATTTACAGCGTAACGTGATGCTCAGCGGCCTGTGGCAGGCGCAGCTGCTGCTCAACCGTATCGACCTGCTGGCCAGCGACGGCGCGTTTCTGCCGCTGCGCCAGCAGACGGCCGCGCTGTTAACCGTGGCAATTCAGTCCGCCACGCCGCAGGCCGCAGTGCAACAGCTCAACAGCGTGCTGCCGATCTGGTCTGCGCTGCCGCTGCAGGGCGTGCTGGCGATGCAGCGCGCGCGGCTGGTCAGCACCAGCCAGCAGCTGCTGCCGGTGGCCGGTCAGCTGGAACAGAGTGACATCGCCATCGCCTACGCCACCTATCGCATCAAGGCGCTGGTGGCGATGCTCAACGAAGACATCACCCACTACGTTCAGCTGGTGGCGCAGCAGAGCGATGCGCGCAGCGCCACCGCCCATCAGGAACTGGATTCAATCATCGGTTTCATCGGTCTGTTTATGCTGCTGGCGCTGCTGATTACCGGTTACGCCGGTTACTACATCTACCGCAATCTTGGCTCCAGCCTTACCGCCATCGCGCACGCCATGACGCGGCTGGCGCAGGGGGAGAAAAGCGTCAGCGTGCCCGGCCTGGCACGGCGCGATGAGCTGGGCGATCTGGCGCGCGCCTTTAACGTGTTCGCCCGCAACACCGCTTCGCTGGCCCACACCTCGCAGCTACTGAAAGAGAAAAGTAACCAGCTGGAATCGACCTTCCTCGCCATGCGCGACGGCTTCGCGCTGTTTGATAACAGCGGTCAACTGGTGGTGTGGAATGCGCAGTATGCCGAACTGCTGGGCTTCGCACCACGCGAGCTGCATCGCGGCATGCACTATCAGCGTTTGCTCGATCGCGTCGATGTGCAGCTCGGCAGCCTGCACGACGCGCAGGAAGTGAGGTTACCGGATGGCCGCACGCTGGAACTGCGCTTCAGCCCGGTGCCGCGGCGCGGCATGGTCAACACGGTGCTGGAGCGCACCTCACGTAAGGCGCTGGAAGCGGCACTGCTGCACAGCCAGAAGATGAAAGCGGTCGGTCAGCTGACCGGCGGCCTGGCGCACGATTTCAATAATTTGCTGGCGGTGATCATCGGCAGCCTGGCGCTGACCGTCGATCAGCTGCCGCCCGGCACGCTGGCCAGCCGCATTGAGCGCGCGCGGCTGGCCGCCGATCGCGCCGCTCAGCTGACGCAGCGCCTGCTGGCCTTCTCACGCAAACAGGCGCTTTATCCGCGTGCCGTTGCGGTGGTGGAACTGGTGGAAAATCTGCAGTCGCTGCTGCAGCACTCCCTGCTGCCCGGCCAGCATCTGGTGGTGGATGCGCAGCGCCCCGGCTGGCCGGCGTGGATTGATGCCGGCCAGCTGGAGAACGCCCTGATGAATCTGGTGGTGAACGCGCGCGATGCCATGGAGCGCCAGAGCGGCGAGATCCGCCTGCGCATCTGGAATCAGCGAATTCAGGAGGCCGATGGCAAGCGCGACCGCGTCACCATTGAAGTGATTGACCACGGCTGCGGCATGTCCGCCGAGGTGCGGGAACAGGTGTTTGAACCCTTCTTTACCACCAAAGCCACCGGCAGCGGCAGCGGGCTGGGGCTGTCGATGGTGTACGGATTTGTGCGCCAGTCCGGCGGACAGATCGAACTGGAGACCGCGCCGGGCCAGGGCACCACGGTGCGTCTGCTGCTGCCGCGCGCGCCGGAAGCCGCGCAGCCGCTGGTGAGCGCGCCGGTGCTGACGCCGCGTGCCAGCCGCGATCGCCTGATACTGGTGCTGGATGACGAGCCGGCGGTGCGCCAGACGCTGTGCGAACATCTGCATCAGCTGGGTTATCTGACGCTGGAGTGTGCTGACGGCGAGAGCGCGCTGACTCTGCTGCGCCAGACGCCGGATATCGATCTGCTGATCAGTGACCTGATGCTGCCGGGCGCTCTGAACGGTGCGGATGTGATTCGTCAGGCGCAGCAGCAGTGGCCACAGCTGGCCACCCTGCTGATCAGCGGTCAGGATCTGCGCCAGACGCCGGTGACGCTACCGCTGTGTGAACGGCTGGCGAAACCCTGGCAGCAGGCGCAGCTGGTGCAGGCGCTGGAGCGCGCCTGGCAGCGCAGCGAACGGCTCAGTCGCGCGCGGCAGGCTGCCACAGCGGCACCCCTTTCCCGGTGATGTAGCGTTTACGCAACCGGCTGGAGATGGCGTCCATCACCATCACCACCACCACCAGAATCACGGTGAGAAACATCACTACATCCCAGTTCCACAGGCGCATGTTTTCGGCGTAGACCAGCCCGACGCCACCGGCGCCGACAAAGCCCAGCACCGCCGCCGAGCGGGTGTTGGACTCAATCTGATACAGACTCAGCGCGAGAAAGGTGGGAAACGATTGGGTAAAAATGCCGTAACGGTGTTTTTGCAGGCTGTTGGCCCCCACTGCGCTCAGGCCGCGACTGGGTGAGCGTTCAACCGCTTCATGCCCTTCGGCATACAGCTTGCCCAGCAGGCCGATGTCCTGCATCACAATCGCCAGCACCCCGGCCAGCGGCCCCATGCCTACCGCCCGCACGAAGATCAATCCCCAGATGGCCATGTCGATGCCGCGCAGCACATCCAGCAGCCGGCGCACCAGCAGCGATATCGGCCGCGTCAGCGGATCGTGCATCACATTGCGCGCCGCCAGAAAGGAGACCGGCAGCGCGATGACGGTGGCGGTGAGCGTGCCGGCAAACACGATAGCCAGCGTGATGCCGACCTGCGAGAAATAGTAGCCAAACGGCCAGTTGACGAAATCCTGCCAGACGAACATGCGCAGGAAATAGCGTCCGAGCTGCTGGCAGCCGATGACAAAGCGCTGCCAGTCGATGCCGAACACGCTGAAGAAGAACAGATAGTAGAGCACCAGCGCCAGTGCAATCAGCGCGATGCGCCGCAGGTAACGATGTTGCGCGGCAAACAGTGCAGCGTGCTGCTGTTTCAGTTTCGCCACGTCGGGCGCTAAGGCGATCATTTTACGTCTCCTTCTACCACACGGCGGCGCAGCCAGCCGGATAGCGTATCCAGCAGCGACACCACCACGATGATCAGCAGCAGCGTCATGCTGACCTGATCGTAGCGATCCAGTTTGATGTTGGTCATCAGCTCCTGACCGATGCCGCCCGCGCCCACCAGCCCGAGGATGGTGGAGGAGCGGAAATTAATTTCCAGCCGCATAAAGCTGTAGGAGAGAAAGGTCGGTTTCACCTGCGGCCAGAAGGCGAAGCGCATACGCTGCAGCTTGCTGGCACCACAGGCGGCGAGACCGCGCACCGGTTTGTCGGAGGCGCTCTCAATTGATTCGTAGAACAGTTTGGTCAGGCTGCCGATGGTGTGCAGTGCCAGCGCCAGAAAGCCGGGGATAGCACCGATGCCGAACGCCATCACGAACATTACCGCCCACGCCAGCTCCGGCATGGTGCGCAGGAAGGCAACAAAGGCGCGAATCGCCATGCGCAGGCTGCGCGGTGTCTGGGTGTTATCAGCGGCGAAAAACGCCAGCACGGCGGCTATCAGCACTGCAATCAGGGTGGAGGACAGCGCCAGCTGCAGGGTTTCCCAGATCAGCGGCAGCTGAAAGTGCAGGCGATAGCCCCAGTAAGCCAGCGAACCCTCGGTTTTGACGTCCGCGAACAGCAGCGGCAGGTGCAGCACCGGCAGCGTCGCGCCGATGTAGTCAAAGAAGTGAGGCAGCGATTGCCAGACCGTGACCAGGTTGAATTCCGCCACGTTGCCGGCCGCGAGATAGAGCGCCACCAGCAGCAGCGACCACAGCAGCGTGTCGCGCTTTTGCTGGCGGCGAATACGTTGGTAGTAGTGTTCGAAATCGGTCAAGGGTGAGATCCTTTGTTGATGCCAGCAGGGTAATCAGGTCGCCATAAATGGCGACCCTACAATATTGTCTGCATGGCGTCGTAGGGTGCGCATTGATGCGCACCTTGCCACGCGTTGCCCTGAGCGGTTACCCGCGAGCACCCTTCATCAGGTCGCGCTTCATATCGATGATATTCTGGTAATCCGCGACGCTGGCGGCGCCGATGTGCTGGGCGCCGCCCACCGCTTTAACAAAGCAGCTGTGATCTTCTTTATCCAGCTTTTTGATCGCGGCCACCACTTTCGCTTTGAAGTCAGCGGGCAGGTTATTACTCACCAGAATCGGGCCGTTAGGAATCAGCGGCGACTGCCAGATGATGCGGATCTGCTTCATCAGATCCGGGTGATCCATACGAATCAGACGACCAAAGGCCCCCGAGGTATAACCACTGTTGTAATCGCCAATCAGCGACGTCCAGGTCACCGCGCCGTCGAACTGGCCATTCAGCACGCCGAGGATGTCCTGCTCGTGGCCACCGGAAAACGTCACGCTGGAGAAAGTGTTGTTGTACTTATCATCCACCGTACCGCCAAACTCTTTCTTAAAGGCCTGATTCGGCATCAGGAAGCCGGAGGTGGAATCCGGATCGGCCATGCCAAACGATTTACCTTTCAGATCTTCCAGCTTCTTATACGGGCTGTCGGCTTTGACGATCACCACCGAGTGGTAGCCTTTCGAGCCATCTTTGTCGTCCACCACGATACCGACGATATCCACGGCCTTCGGGTTTTGCAGATAGACCGAGGCGTAAGATGCCGGCGACATGCTCAGCACCATATCGATCTTGTTGCCCAGCAGCCCCTGAATCACGCCGGCATAGTCAGACGAGTTGCGCAGCTGCGTATCCACGCCCAGCTCTTTGTCGAAGAAGGTTTTCACACACTGGTTATCGCCAATCTGCTGGGTGGCGTTCTGCCCGCCCAGAATTCCCAGGTTCAGCTGTTTCGGTGCATCCGCTGCGTTAACGCCAAAAGCCATCAGAGCGCCTGTCAGTAAAGCTAAAGCAGTCAGTTTCATTGTGAGATTTTCTCTTGCCGTGGGAGTTAGTGGAGCTGGTTAATTTCGTCGCCGTACAGCGCATGCAGCAGGCTGTCGGTCAACTGAGCGGGATGGCCGTCAAACAGCACTTTGCCGCGCTGGATGCCGATCACCCGGGTGCAATACTGCTGCACCAGTTCAATCGAGTGCAGGTTGACCATCACGCTGATGCCCTGCTCGCTCACCTGGCGCAGCACATCCATGATGCGTTTGGTATTTTTGGGATCGAGCGACGCCACCGGCTCGTCGGCCAGCAGAATTTTCGGGCGCTGCATCAGCGCTCGGCAGATGGCGACGCGCTGCATCTGGCCGCCGGACAGATTCTCCGCCCGCTGCAGCGCCTGCGGCAGCATGTTCATCCACTGCAGCAGTTCAATCGCCTGCGCACGGTCGGTGTCGGAGAAGATTTTTAAAAAGGATTTCAGCGTTGAAGTCTGGCTGAGCCGGCCCAGCAGCACGTTGGTCAGCACGTCGAGGCGCGGCACCAGGCAGAAGTCCTGAAAGATCATGCCGCACTCGCTGCGCCATTCGCGCATCTGCCGGCTGTTGAGCGTCACCACATCGCGGTCCGCCTCGCCGTGACGCATGCTGAGAATCGCGCCTTCGCTGCTGGCAATGGTGCCGTTCAGCATATGCAGCAGGGTCGATTTACCTGCGCCCGAGCGGCCGATTACCGCCACCAGCTCGCCCGCATGAAGATCGAAACTGACATCATCCAGCACGCGGTTATCACCGAAGGCTTTGCACAGCCCCTGCACCGACAGCACCTTGTCGCCATGGCGCTGGGCAGGATGTGCATTGTCGACGACGGTTTTGAGTAGTGCCTGTGCCATGTTGCGCTCCATCTCTTCTGAGGTGTTGATTGCCCGTTATTACGGACACTGGCGATGAAGGTCTGATGACAGAACCATGATTAAACGGTGACAGCGTCGCGCAAACCGACAGCAATCTGCTGGCCATCGAACGGTACGCTGACGTTTTCCGGTAACCCATTGTCCAGCAACCAGTTATCCATCTCATGTGACAGGTGCACCAGCCATGCCTGGCGCGGAGCCAGCCGGGCCACGATGTCCAGTGCGCGGGTAACGTCGTTGTGATTACCCGCCGCGGCGCGCGGCGCATCGTTACAATCGATCACCAGCTGATCGAGCGGCTGGCCCTGCAGGAAATCGGTGGTGTCCGGTGGCAAACCACAGGTGTCGCACAGCCACGCCAGCCGCGTGCCATGCCAGTCGAACAGGTAGCCGTAAGTCAGCCGCGAATGCTGCAGTGGCAGCGCCGTCACCTGCAGGGCGCCGAAGCTGTGCGCGACAAATGGAGTCAGCGCCGGGCGAAACGCCAGCAGGCCGGGATGTTTAAACAGATCGTCGCAGCCCTTTTCATCCGGCGGCGCCCACACCGGAATCGACGCGCCCCGGCCCCAGCGCAGACTGAACAGGCCGGCCACGTGATCCATGTGGAAATGCGTCAGCAGAATGCGGCTCAGCTCACCGGGCTGGAAGCGCTGATGCAGATCGGGCAGACCGGCATCGAGCAGGATGCGCTCACGACCGGTGTCGATCAGTGCGCTGGTGGCGTGACGCGCATAGCGTGGCTGCTGCCGGGCGCGTTCACAGGCGCGACAGTCGCAGCCGAACAGCGGCGCGGCCTGCACGCCGCCCGTACCGAGAAAGGTCAGATTCATGGCGGATGCTCCAGTAACTGGCGCAGCTGATGGAGCGTGTCGATCAGCGCGCCATCGTTGTTGAGGGCGTGGCAGTGGGCAGGCAGCGGTTCTGCCGCGCGCGCCAGCCGTCGCTGAATGTCGGCTTCACTTTCGCGCCCGCGCTGGCGCAGCCGTGCCGCCAGCACGGCCGGCGAGACCTGCAGCACCAGCGGCAGCAGCTGCTCGCCGTAGTGCTGGCGCACGACTGGCAGATGCAGACGTGAACCGTTGACCAGCACGTTGAGACCGCGCGCCAGCCAGTGGTCAATCTCCTCGCCGAGCGCGTAGCTCAGGCCGTGTGCGCGCCAGCTGATGGCGAACAGGCCGAGCGCTTCCCGCCGGCGGAATTCGGCTTCGCTCAGCGCCACGTGGTTTTCACCGCCGGCATCGGCCGGCCGCGTGATATAGCGATGGGCGATCACCAGCTTGTCCGGCGGCGCCTCGCGCAGCGCGTTCAGCAGGCTGTCTTTACCCGAGCCCGAGGGCCCGGTCAGCCAGATGAGGCGCGCCATCAGAACACCAGCCTGCCCTGTGACCAGACGTGGCGAATGTGCACATGACCGTGATCGGTGTGTGCCAGCACCAGGTCGGCGCGCAGCCCTTCCGCAATCGTGCCGCGATCGTGCAGGCCAATCGCCTGTGCCGGGTTGCGCGTGACCAGCGCCGCCGCCTGCGGTAGCGTCAGCGCATTACGCTCGTCGGCCACCAGGCGGAATACCGCATCCAGCAGGCTGGCCGGATAGTAATCCGACGAGAGGATGTCCAGCAGGCCGTGGCTGGCCAGCTGCCACGCCGCGACATTGCCGGAGTGCGATCCGCCGCGCACAATGTTGGGCGCGCCCATCAGCACCCGCATGCCGCAGTCGCGCGAGGCGCGAGCCGCTTCCAGCGTGGTGGGGAACTCGGCAATGGCGCTGCCCACCGCGTGTGACTCCGCGACGTGCGCCGCCGTGGCATCATCGTGGCTGGCAACCGGAATACCGCGCGCCTGGCACAGGCCAGCGATGGCGTTGCGGTTCGGCGTGGAGAATTCGGCAGCCAGCGCCAGCTGTTCGCGCTCAAACTGATCCATCTGCTCATCGTTGAGCTGATATTTGCCCTGATAGTAGGTGCGGTACATCTCCAGCGACGCATACTGGCGCTGGCCCGGCGAATGATCCATCAGCGACACCAATGACAGCTCCGGGGTGCTCATCAGCGCTTCAAACAGCGGCAGCGTGGTGTGGTGCGGCAGCTCACAGCGCAGGTGCAGCTGGTGGTCGGCGCGGTTAATGCCCTTGCGGTTGCTGTCCTGAATCGCCGTAATCATTTTGCTCAGGTTTTCAAGGCGATGACCGCCGTCGCGCACGTCACCGACGCCGATGGCGTCCAGCACCGTGGTGATGCCGCTGGCGACCATCAGTGCATCGTGGCTGCTCATCGCCGAATGCGCCGGCCAGTCAACTTTAGGCCGTGGCGTGAAGAATTTATCGAGGTTGTCGGTATGCAGCTCGACCAGCCCCGGCAGCAAAAACGCGTTCCCGCCGTCCAGCGCGCCCGGCTGCTGACTGCCGCTGTCGCTGAAACTGGCGATCCGATCGCCGCGCATCTCCAGCGATCCGCTGACGACCTCATTTTCCAGCACCAGCCGGACATTATTCACGATCATGCCTGTTCTCCTGTGTGCAGCGGCTGCATGACGTGCAGGCGGTCGGCCACCCGGGCGCGCACCGCTTCGTCATGGAAAATACCTACGATAGCGGCGCCGCGGGCGCGCGCCTGTTCAATCAGCTCCACCACCGCCGCGCTGTTAGCGCTGTCGAGTGACGCTGTGGGTTCATCCAGCAGCAGCACCGGATAGTCAGCGATAAAGCCGCGTGCGATGTTAACGCGCTGCTGTTCCCCGCCGGAGAAGGTCGAGGGAGCCAGCGACCACAGGCGCTGCGGCACGTTAAGACGCGTCAGCAGTTCGCGGGCGCGCTGTTCACAGCGGGCGCGTTCGACGCCGCGCTCCAGCAGCGGCTGCATCACGATCTCCAGCGTCGGTACGCGCGGAATCACGCGCAGAAACTGGCTGACCCAGCCGACGGTGTCACGGCGGATCGCCAGCATCTGACGCGCCGATGCCTGTGCCAGATCGACCCACTGGCCGTGATGCTGCAGCCAGATGTGGCCGCTGTTGGCCTGATAGTTACCGTACAGCGCACGCAGCAGCGTGGATTTACCGCTGCCGGAGCGCCCGTGCAGCACCACGCATTCGCCGGCGGCCACTTCAAGGCTGGCGTGCTGCAGCACCGGCAGCTCGGCGCTGTTCTGGTTGTGCAGCACAAAGGTTTTGCTGAGATTTTCTACGCGCAAAATGGGTTGCATGTTGATGTCCTGATAATGATTCGTGCAGCCGCACGTAACCGTAGCGGCGCGATTTATCGCGCATTTAACAGCAACGCTCGCTGTTCAACTGAGCGCAATAAATTGCGCCGCTACGATTGGTGCACACCTCGTGAGTAGTGCGCATTAATGCGCACCGCCAGCGTGTTCTATGCCAGCACCGATGAAACCAGCAGCTGGGTGTACGGATGGTGCGGATCGTCAAGTACCCGGTCGGTGAGCCCGCTCTCCACCACTTTGCCCTGCTTCATTACCAGCAGGCGGTGCGCCAGCAGACGCGCGACGCCCAGATCGTGGGTGACGATAATCACCGCCAGATTCAGTTCGCGTACCAGCGTGCGCAGCAGATCCAGCAGGCGCGCCTGTACCGAAACATCCAGCCCGCCGGTCGGCTCATCCATAAACACCAGCGTCGGCTGCGTCACCAGGTTGCGCGCAATCTGCAGACGCTGCTGCATGCCGCCGGAAAAGGTGGTGGGCAGATCGTCAATGCGGTTGGCCGGAATTTCGACGTCCTGCAGCCAGCGCAGCGCCTCGTTACGGATGTCGCCGTAATGGCGCTGTCCAATCGCCATCAGACGCTCACCAATATTGCCGCCCGCCGTCACCTGCGGACGCAGGCCATCCAGCGGATGCTGATGCACCACGCCCCACTCGGTGCGCAGTAACCGCCGGCGCTCGCTCTCGCTGAGCTGATACAGATCGCGGCCGTGGTAAAGAATGTTGCCCTGCTGTGGCGTCAGACGTGCCGACAGGCTGCGCAGCAGCGTGGTTTTTCCCGAGCCGGATTCACCGACAATCCCCAGCACTTCTCCGGGATAGAGCGCAAAACTGACGTCTTCAAAACCTTTGCCCGGCGCGTAGAGGTGCGTCAGGTTATTGACCGCGAGCAGCGGCTGTTCACTGTGCATGCTGTTGTTCCTGCTGCTGGTGGCAAAAATCGGTATCGGAGCAGACAAACATGCGCGTACCGGCATCATCCATCACCACTTCGTCGAGATAGCTGTGGCGCGAACCGCACAGCGCACAGGGTTGTTCCCAGCTCTGCACGCTGAACGGATGATCGTCGAAATCAAGACTTTCCACTTTGGTGTAGGGCGGCAGCGCATAAATGCGTTTTTCACGTCCGGCACCAAACAGCTGCAGTGCCGGCATCATGTGCATCTTCGGGTTGTCGAATTTGGGAATCGGCGACGGATCCATCACGTAGCGATCGTTAACCTTCACCGGATAGGCATAGGTGGTGGCGATATGGCCGTAGCGGGCGATATCTTCATACAGCTTGACCTGCATGATGCCGTACTCCTCCAGCGCGTGCATGGTGCGGGTTTCGGTCTCACGCGGCTCAATAAAGCGCAGCGGCTCCGGGATCGGCACCTGGAAAATCAGCACCTGATCCTCTTCAAGCGGCGTCTCCGGAATGCGGTGCCGCGTCTGGATCAGCGTGGCGTCTTTGGTGGCTTCGGTGGTTGCCGCCCCGCTGACGCGCTGGAAGAAGCGCCGGATAGAGACCGCGTTGGTGGTGTCATCCGCGCCCTGATCGATCACTTTCAGCACGTCGCTGTCGCCAATAATGCTGGCAGTGATCTGAATGCCGCCGGTGCCCCAGCCATACGGCATCGGCATTTCGCGGCCGGCAAACGGCACCTGATAGCCGGGGATCGCGACCGCTTTCAGAATGGCGCGGCGGATGGTGCGTTTGGTCTGCTCATCCAGGTAGCCGTTGTTGTAGCCGGTTAACTCACTCATCATTCTGCTCCTGATGCTGTTGGCGCAGCCGCTGCAGCAGCTCCAGCTCCGCCTGGAAATCCACGTAGTGCGGCAGTTTCAGATGCGAGACAAAGCCAGCGGCTTCGACGTTATCGGCGTGCGACAGCACGAACTCTTCGTCCTGCGCCGGCCCGGCAATGCGCTCCTGATACTCGGGTGCCTGCAGCGCACGGTCCACCAGCGCCATCGCCATCGCCTTACGCTCTGCGCGTCCGAACACCAGACCATAGCCGCGGGTAAAGTGGGGGGCGCTGTCGCCCTGGGTGGTGAAGCCGTTGACCATTTCGCATTCGGTCAGCAGGATCTCGCCGATTTCAATCTCAAAACCCAGCTCTTCGGGGCAGATCGACACGCTGAGATAGCCGGTGCGGATTTCACCGGCAAACGGATGGTTGCGGCCATAGCCGCGCTGGGTCGAATAGCCAAGCGCCAGCAGAAACCCCTCGTCGCCGCGCACCAGCTGCTGTAAGCGGGCAGCGCGTGACGCCGGATAACCGGGCGGCTGGCGCGTGATGTCGCACGGCTCGCTGCCGTCATCCTCTTCACGCGCTGCCAGCCCTTCACGCGTCATCATGCTGAACACATGCGGGCAACGCTGCGCCAGCGCCTGATCGTCACGCGCGGCAGCCGGCGTTTCGCCGTTGGCCAGCAGGGTAAAATCCAGCAGGCGGTGGCTGTAGTCATAGGTCGGGCCCAGCACCTGGCCACCGGGCAGATCTTTGTAAACTGCCGAGATGCGGCGCTCGATGCGCATTTCCGCGGTTTCCAGCGCCAGGCTGTCCGCGAGGCGCGGCAGCGTGGTGCGGTAGGCGCGTAGCAGGAAAATCGCCTCGACCAAATCACCACTGGCCTGTTTAATGGCTAAGGCCGCCAGCTGTGTATCAAAAATGCCGCCTTCGGTCATCACCCGGTCCACCGCCAGTCCCAGCTGTTGCGCCACCTGGTCGCAGCCCAGCTCCGCGACGCTGCGATCGCCGCGGCGCAGATCGGCCTGTAGCTGATGGGCGCTGGCAATCGCCTTTTCGCCCCCTTTCACGGCTACATACATCAGCACACCTCCACATCGGTGGTGCGTGGCAGCGCCATCATCGCTTCACCGCAGGTGAAAATCAGATCCACCCCCTGCGGGAACGGATGCGGGCGCTCACGCAGGTAGGTCAGAATGGCGGCCGGCAGCTGCGGCGCGATGGCGCGCGGCTCACGCAGGCCGGGCCCGGAGAGGCGCAGCGTCAGCCCGCCGTTGAGCGACGGCACTTCGACAATCAGCGTGGTGCTCTTCTCAGGGGACAGATTGTCACCGGCGGCGAAGCAGGCGGGATCGGGATTGGCCGCCGCGTGGGTCAGCGCAAACGGGGCATCGCGCTCATCGACAATCGGTACGCCGGTGTGAAAGCGCAGGTTGCTGCGCACGATATCGCTGTCCACGCGGCGATCCAGCCACAGCGCGCTCTCCTGATCGACCAGCGTCAGCAGCACCGCCGTTGCTGCCGGGGAGAGATCGCCCCAGCCCTGCGCCAGCGGCAGCGAGACCATCACGCCCGGCTCGCTCATCGCTTTGAGAATGCGGCGGAAGGCGCGCTGGGCGTCGGCAACCGGATGGTTAAAACTTGCCAGTAATGTCATTCGTTATCTCCGCGAACCAGCGTAAAGAAATCCACTTTGGAGCTGGCGATCTCCCGCGCGCGCAGCTGGCGCTGCTCTTCACGCAGTGCCGCCAGCGGGGCAATAATTTTTTCCTGCAGCAGCGCCTGGGTTTCCGGCTGTTGCAGCAGCGCATCAATCAGCGCGCAGCGTTCGGCATGCGCCTTATCGCGCCCCAGCACATAGCTAAAACCCAGCGTGCCATCGTGCAGTCTGATCACCGCGCGGGTGACGGTGGCATCGCCCATGACGAAGCGTTTCCCGCTGCCGCCCATGCGCGCCTGCAAACGGGTTAAACCGGTTTCCGCCGGGCGCAGGCGCTCGAAGGCGGGTGTAAGCTGTAGCGACTGCCAGTGGCTGGCCAGCGCGCTGGCTTCACTGTGCGCCAGCACCGAAAGCCAGTGCTGACGGGCGGTTTGCTGTTTCATTGGTGCTCCAGAGTGAGTTCAATCATGTCGCCACGCGTCAGGCTGACGGAGTACTCCGCCACCTGACCGTCCGGCTGTGTATTCAGGGTGCGCACGCACAGCAGCGGCGCGTGCAGCGTAATCTCCAGCTGTTTGCACTCTTTGGCCTGTGCGCGGCGGGTACTGATGCGGGTCTGACGGCGACTCAACTGCAGGCCGAGCTGCTGCTGCATGAAGTCGTGCAGGGAACCGTGCTGGAACGTCTGCAGCGCCGGCCACCAGCACAGGTCGGGCAGATAGTGGTTGATCACGCACACCGGCACGCCGTTGACGCGGCGCAGGGTGCGTAAGTGAATGACGCTGGCGCCCTCGTCACTGCCCAGCGCGGCGGCCACGTCGCTGCTGGCCGGACGCAGTACCGCCAGCAGCCGTTCGCTGGTGGGATGACTGCCCTGCTCCAGCAGGTTCTGGCTAAAGCGCGCCTGGGCATGCAGCGGGTAGTCGTACGGGCGCATCAGCACCAGGATGCCGACGCCATGGCGCCGCTGCAGCAGGCCTTTGTTCACCAGCTCATCTACGGCCCGGCGCAGCGTGTGGCGATTGACGGCGTAGTGATCGGCCAGCTGCTGTTCTGACGGCAGATAATCGCCGCAGCGATAGCGCTCCTGCAGCGCCTGCTCCAGCTGGGCGGCAACCGCCTGATAGACAGTGGTCGGATGTCTGGATATCTCCATCACGCTCAATACCTCATTCGCTTCAGGTTGAGGGGCGCAGCGGAAGAGGCTGCGGAATGGCGACTACAGTGCGGGAGACAGATGACAGTGCCGTGACGGCTCAGTGACGTGCGGATGAATTTGCTTTAAGGCAGCAGGATGGCAGCCAGACAGCGACCAATTCAATAAAATCCACTTAACTGTTACCTTTGTGACTATGCGCAAAAAAATCGCGTGCAGTTTCACGCCTTTAACGCTTCCCTTACCGGATGCAGGCTGCGTAAATTCTGCTAATTTAATCATTAAGCCCTGCCCGGAGCGCGAAACCTTAAAATGATAAACACCTTCAAACTTTCGCACGGTTTTCGCCGCAATTTTTTGCGCGAAGTGATCCTGCCGCTGGTGGCGATTTTGCTGCTGACTTTTCTCGGTGCCGGTTTCGGCCTGTTCTGGAGCACCTCGGCCACCAACCATGAGGCGCGCGAGCAGCAGCAGCGGATGATCGCCGCCTCGTTCAATCAGAGCCTGAGTGAACATCTGCGCCAGTTGCGCAGCCTGACGCGCTGGTCCCCGCTCGCCGATCAACTGGCGCAGCCGCAGCCGGACAGCGACTGGCTGAATCAAAACGTCGGTAGCTGGCTGTACGATATGTTTGATCATCAGCTGATTGTGCTGCTTGACCGCACCAATCAGCCGACCGCCGTGTGGCGCAACGGCCAGCCGGTGGCGGATCTGCGCATCGGGCCGTACCTGCGCGATCTGTTGCAGACGCCACTGGTGCAAAGCAGTGATGAGGTAGCCGGTCCGGCCGACCGCGCGGATTTTGTGCGCATCGGCCAGCGTGCGGCAGCGCTGGCGGTGGGCGATATCAGCAGCACGCGCGAGGCCGGGCGCTACCGGCTGGTGAGTATTAAGTTTCTTGATGATGGCTATCTGCGCAACCTGTCTGAACGCAGTCAGCTGCGGCAGCTCTTCTTTAGCGATGGCGTACCGCAGAACGACCGCAAAGCACGCTATCTGCTGACCTCGCGTCAGGGCGATATCGTCGGCTACCTCAGCTGGGATCCGGACAAGCCGGGCGCGCAGATGTTGCGTACCCTCGGCCCTTCCACGCTGATTTCGGTGCTGCTGATCACCCTGCTGTGTCTGTTTATGGTGCGGCGCATCTGGACTTCCTCGCTCGATTTATCGCAGTCGCTGCTGAAGCTCGGGGCCAGCGAGGCGCAGGCGCAGCATCTGGCGTTTCACGATGTGCTGACCGGACTGCCGAACCGGGCGCTGGTTGAGGATCGGCTAACTCAGGCACTGGCCGCCGCGACCCGTCACGACCAGCGCGTGGCGTTGCTGCTGCTGGATCTGGACCGCTTCAAAATCATTAACGATACCTGGGGCCATCACGCCGGCGATGATCTGATTATCGAGGTGGCGCGCCGCCTGAGCCACCTGGTGCGCGCCAGCGATACCGTCGGGCGTATTGGCGGCGATGAATTTATCATCGTGATGCCGGAGGTAGAGAATATCGGTCAGGTGCAGGCGCTCGCCCAGCGCATCATCGCCGCGCTGGGCGAGCCGTATCAGCTGGTGGGCAACGAGCTGTGGGTTGGCGTCAGCATTGGCCTGGCGCTGGCACCCCGCGATGGCATTGACCGGCTGGAGCTGATGCGCAAAGCCGACATTGCGCTGTACGAGGCGAAAAATGGCGGACGCGGACAGTATCGCCAGTTTGAAAAGGTGATGGATGAATCGCTGCGCACGCGCCAGCAGATAGCGGCGGATCTGCGTCAGGCGCTGGTCACGTACGACGGTCTGGCGGTGTGGTATCAGCCGCTGATGGAGATCAGCGGCCAGCAGATTGTCGGACTGGAAGCGCTGCTGCGCTGGCATCATCCGCAGCGCGGCGATGTGTCGCCTGCCGACTTTATCGCCATCGCCGAAGAGACCGGCATGATTATTCCGCTGGGCGAATGGGTGCTGCGCGAGGCCTGCAAAACCGCCCTGAAGTTACCGCAGGTGATTGTGGCGGTGAACGTTTCGCCGGTGCAGTTCCGCGCCAGCGGGTTTGTCGAACGCATGATTGAGATTGTGCAGTCGGAAGGAGCCGATCCGCAGCGGCTGGAGCTGGAAATCACCGAAGGCGTGTTGATTGAGGATGAACACGAAGCGCGCAACAGTATCATCGTACTGCGCGACGCCGGGTTCCGTATCGCGCTGGATGATTTCGGCACCGGTTATTCGAGCCTGAATTATCTCAGCACGTTTCCGGTCGACAAGATTAAAATCGACCGGTCGTTTACCCAGTCGCTGGGCGTGGCGGAAAACTCCACCGCGATTGTCGAATCCGTGGTGCGCCTCGGCCACGCCATGGGCCTGACCGTCACCGCTGAAGGCGTCGAAACCGAGGGCCAGAAAAACGCGCTGGCCGATGCCGGGTGCAATGAACTGCAGGGATATTTGTTCAGCCGGGCGGTGCCGTTGAGCGAGATTGAGCGGATGGTGTGAGGGTGCAGAAGAGACGCAATAAACTGCGGCGCTACGATTTGTGCGGGAATGTATTTACGTGCTGATCTATGACGGAAATCGTAGCGGCGTTATTTTTCGCGCTTTTTTGAATCTGGATCGGAGAAGTTAAAAAACAATCTGAAAAATTGATTCGGATAGCAGATGCTCTGTGAAAGGAGGCTGTTATGCAATTCAGAAAACAATTACGACTGTTGCATTACGATTACGCTGCAGCGGGAGCTTATTTCATTACCCTCGTTACGCGACAACGGTTATGTCTGTTTGGCCGTATCAGGCAGGCGCAACTGATTCCCAGTAAAACAGGGAGTGTTGTATATCAGGAGTGGCTTAATCTGTCGTTACGTGTTCCAGGATTGATGACAGATGCATTTGTTGTGATGCCAAATCACCTACACGGCATTTTGTGGCTGTGTGGCGAGAACAATAATTCCTTAAGCAGAATCGTAGCTGGTTATAAGGCAGGCGTTAGTCGGGCTATCGCAAACAGAGTGTGGCAACACAATTTTTATGAGCGGATTATACGCAATGAAAAAGAGCTGTTTTTCGCACGGCAATATATTGAGCAAAACCCGTTGAGGTGGGAGCTGGATCATTATTATCAACAAGAGTGATACCGGTTATAAAGCGCAATAAATTGCGCCGCTACGATTCGTGCGGCATTGTAGTTCTGCACTACCATCCTGCACACATTGTAGCGGCGCGATTTATCGCGCTGAGTTAAACACTCCACAGCTGCCGGAATGCGCAATGAATTGCGCCGCTACGATCCGTGCGGGATTGAATTTCTGCACCACCATCCTGCACACTTTGTAGCGGCGCGATTTATCTCGCTGAGTGAAACATTGCACAGTTGCCGGAATGCGCAATGAATTGCGCCGCTACGATCCGTGCGGCATTGTAGTTCTGCACCACCATTCTGCACACATTGTAGCGGCGCGATTTATCGCGCTGAGTTAAACACTTCACAGTTGCCGGAATGCGCAATAAATTGCGCCGCTACGATTCGTGCGGGATTTAATTTTTGCACCCCCATCCACACACATTGTAGCGGCGCGATTTATCGCGCTGAGTGAAACACTGCACAGCAGCCAGAATGCGCAATGAATTGTGCCGCTACGATTCGTGCGGCATTGAATTTTTGCACCACAATCCTGCACATATTGTAGCAGCGCGCTAACCCTTGCTGTGCAGCAACTGACTGGCGGTGTCGCTAATCACCTGCGCCATGCCGCGGTCGCCCTTCGCCATTGACGACATAAAAGCTTTGGCCTGCTTAAGTGTGATATGCGGCGGCAGCGGGGCCACTTCCGGATCGGTTTTCACCTCCAGCACTACCGGTCGGGTGGCGCTGAGCGCCTGCTGCCACGCCGCCGCCAGGTCTTCGGGCCGGTCGACATAGATGCCCTGCAAACCGAGGCTGTCGGCAAAGCGCGCATACTGCACATCCGGCAGCTGCTGCGAAGCTTCAAAGCGCGGATTGCCTTCCATTACCCGCTGTTCCCAGGTGACCTGATTGAGATCCTGATTATTGAACACGCAGACAATCAGGCGCGGATCGGCCCACTGCTGCCAGTATTTCTGAATGGTGATCAGCTCGGCCAGGTTGTTCATCTGCATCGCCCCGTCGCCCACCAGCGCCACCACTGGCTGAGTGGGAAAGGCAAATTTCGCGGCGATGGCAAACGGGACGGCGGCACCCATGCAAGCCAGCCCACCCGACAGCGTGGCGCGCTGGCCCTGCTTCACCCGATAATCGCGCGCAAACCAGTTGGCGCAGGAGCCCGAGTCCGAGGTGACAATCGCATCTTCCGGCAGCTGCGGGGACATCTCCCACACCACGCGCTGCGGATTGACCGGGTTGGCGGGCGCCATAGCGCGCTGTTCCATCAACGTCCACCAGTCGCGCACCTGTACCGCGATCTCCTCCTGCCAGTGGCGATCCGCTTTATGCGTCAGTAACGGCAATAGCGCACGCAGGGTCTCTGCCGCGTCGCCGTGCAGATTGACCTCGCACGGATAGCGCAGCCCCAGCATCGCCGGATCGATATCGATTTGTACCGCGCGCACTTTACCTTCCGGCGGCAGAAATTCGGTCCACGGAAAACCGCTGCCAATCATCAGTAAAGTGTCGCAATTCTGCATCAGCTCCCACGACGGTTTGGTGCCGAGCAGGCCGATCGAACCGGTGACAAAAGGCGCATCGTCCGGCAGCACGTCTTTGCCCAGCAGCGCTTTGGCCACGCCCGCGCCGAGCACATTGGCAATCTGCACCACTTCAACCGCAGCACCGCGCGCACCAGCACCAATCAGTACCGCGACTTTTTTGCCGGCGTTAAGCACTTCTGCGGCACGGCGCAAATCCTCGTCGTAGGGCACAATCTTTGGCCGCTGATAGCCCGGGCCGGAATGGGTAAATCCGTGCGCATGCTGCGGTGGCTGCCAGTTCTCATCCTGCAGATCTTTCGGCAGGATGATCACCGCGACGCCGTTCTGCGCTTTGGCAATGCGCACGCCGCGATCGACCAGATGCTGGACCTGCGCCGGGGCTGCCGCTTCCTGCACGAAGTTCGCCACATCGGCGAAGATGCGGTCTAAATTCATCTCCTGCTGATAGCTGGCGCCGCGTGCGGT
This sequence comes from Pantoea dispersa, assembly GCF_019890955.1. Classification (NCBI taxonomy): domain Bacteria; kingdom Pseudomonadati; phylum Pseudomonadota; class Gammaproteobacteria; order Enterobacterales; family Erwiniaceae; genus Pantoea; species Pantoea dispersa. The sequence continues at coordinate 1,602,968 of NZ_CP082346.1, read as the reverse complement.
GGTTTCTGCCTGGCCGGCAATCGCCAGCACCGGCGCGTGATCCATTTTGGCATCGTACAGGCCGGTCAGCAGATGGGTCGCGCCAGGTCCGCCGGTCGACAGACAGACGCCGAGCTCCCCGGTAAATTTGGCGTGACCGGCAGCCATAAAAGCCGCCATCTCTTCATGTCGCACCTGAATAAATTCGATGCCTGCACCGGCTTTATTGGCCCGCTGGATAGCGCCCAGCACGCCGTTGATGCCATCGCCCGGATAGCCATAAATGCGTGTGACGCCCCATGCCTGCAGGCGTTCAACAAAGAAATCGCTGGTTTTCTTGCTCATGACGGGCTCTCCCTTAGACGTTTGCAATAAACGTTAAGGGTAGCCGACGAAATGGAATGTGACAGATTACGCCTGTTCGGCGACGTTCGCCGCGTCTGGCTTAGAAATCACCGCCGTTACGCTTAGTTAACCCAGCGCAGGCGAGACCAGCGCAAAGGTCTGCGGCCCGTTGGGTGCCGCCCGCCACGGTATGCCGTGTACCATCGCATAAGGCGCATCGACCTGCGCCAGCCCAAGGTTGAGCAGCCACGCGCCGAGCCGGGCATCGGGCGTGTCCAGCCGGACAAACTGCTGCGTCAGATCCTGCATCAGCTGCGACACCAGCGCCTGCCCCGCCGCAACATCGTCAGCAATCACCGGACCGATAGTCCAGCCGTGTCCAAAGCGGCGGCGACTGGCAAACCCCTGCAACCTGCCCTGTGCATCCTGCAGCACCACGCTTTGCGCCAGCAACTGCTGATGCAGACGCGTGCGCCGCAGCCCGTTCGCCTGATAATCCAGTGCGTCGATGGCGGCGGCATCCGCTTCAACGGCCGGCCGCAGCGTCAGGCCATCCGGTACGATTACCGCAGGCTGCTGCGCCAGCGCGCGCGTCTGGTGCTGCGCCACGCGATCGCAGGCCTGGAAGCCGAGCTTCTCATACAGCACCTGCCCCATATCGGTGGCGTGCAGCCGCACGTTGCAGCCGGAGAATTTTTCCAGCATTGCCTGCATCACCTGGCGGCCAATACCGCGTCCGCGCGCCTGTTCGCTCACAATCACCAGACCAATAGTGGCGGCATCCGGCCCCCAGCGCCAGCCAATCGCCCCGCCGAGATAGTCGCCCTGCGCCTCAACCACCACGCCTTCACCCAGGGCGATGAGCTGCTGCCAGTCTTCGCGGCGGTGCGCCCAGCCCAGTTGCTGAGTCAGGCGATAACCCGCTTCGGCGTCCGCGAGGGTCATGGCGCGCAATATCGTATTCATTCTGTTCTCCCTGAGAGGCGTTCTGCCCGCCAGCTTGCCACGTCCGTTTGGGGAAGCAAATAAAAAAGGCCCGCACCGGGCCAGAGAGGAAACTCAGATTTGGAAATCGATGGCGGGTTCGTCGTCGGTTTCGTAAGAGAGCGCCTGCCGTTTGATCTCTTCCAGTGACAGGTTAGCGTTACACAGTTCAAGGAACTGCCAGACGTAGTTGCGCTGGAGCTGGCCGCGCTTCAGTCCGAGCCACACGGTGTTGGCATCAAACAGATGGTGAGCATCGATCTTCACCAGGTCTTCGCCATCGTAAATATCGCACGCCTGATCGGCGAGGATACCGACGCCCAGCCCGAGTTCGACATAGGTTTTCACTACGTCAGAATCCTGCGCGCTGAGCACGATATCCGGGCGGAGGCCAGCAGCCTGGAAGGCGCGGTCCACGCGCGAGCGACCGGTAATCCCCTGACGATAGGTGATCAGCGGATGGCGGCTGAGGCTGGCGAGCGTGACCGGCTGATTCGCCAGCAGCTCGTGATCGTGCGGTACCAGCAGCGAGTGGTGCCAGCTGAACCACGGGAATGCCGCCAGGCTGGTGTTATTCACCAGCTGCTCCGAGGCAATGCCGACATCAGCCTCACCGGCCAGCAGCATGGCGACGATCTCCTGCGGTGAACCCTGATTGAGTTCCAGCCGCACGTTGGGATAGAGCTGGCGAAACGCTTTGATGACGCGCGGCAGGCTATAGCGCGCCTGGGTGTGCGTGGTGGCGATGGTCAGCACGCCGCTGGTTTCATTGGTAAACACATCCGCCAGGCGGCGCACTTTGCCGGCCTCATCAAGGATGCGTTCAGCAATGGTCAGCAGCGCTTTGCCCGGTTCGGTCATGCCTAACAGCCGCTTGCCACGACGAATGAAGATTTCCACGCCCAGTTCATCTTCCAGATCGCGAATATGCCGGCTCACCCCCGATTGCGAGGTAAACAACGTATTGGCGACTTCTGTCAGGTTGAATTCGCAACGGGCCGCTTCGCGTATAATTTTAAGTTGCTGGAAATTCACACCCTTTTCTCCTGTTTCCTGCCCCTGTTTCGTCCATGTTATGAAGTTGGTGTGATTGCAACAAATAATAAAAAACGGTGTGTTATGCGGAATAGTAATAAGCGTGAGATTGGGGATGGGTGCGCTTTGCCGCCCTCACTCCGGCCCTCTCCCATAGGGAGAGGGAGCGGATCGCGCGAGATTGAGATGGCGTACCGGGATGGATGGCCGCGCCAGACGGTTCCCTCTCCCGCGGGCGGGAGAGGGTTAGGGTGAGGGAAAAAACCTCTCTCTATCAACCCACTAACATCAGCTCGCGCTCTTCCACCATCGGCTTATTCAGCAGCGACAGCAGGATATTTTTGACCGCCTGCGCCGATGGCGACAGCGGCAGGCGCGCTGAGACGTTCAGCGACAGCGGCAGATTCAGCGATGGACTGTTAATGCGTGCCATCCACGCATGCGTTGAACTCACCAGCGCGCGTGCCGCCGATTCCGGCAGTACGGTAACGCCCATGCCGCTCGACACCGCCGCGGTTAAGGTTGAGATCGACTCAATTTCACCGATGATTTTCGCACTCAGACGACGCAGCGAGAACGCTTCGTCCACGCGTTTGCGCACGGCGCTGTAGTCACGCGGCAGGAACAGGTTCATCTGCGCCACGTCAGCCAGATCCACCGTAGTACCCGGACAGGCCGTCGCCCCTACCAGATACAGCTCCTCTTTCATCAGCGGAATGCTGTTGATACCGGCAGTCGGCGCGCGATCGTACAGCACGGCCATATCCAGCTGGCCATTCATCACTTTCTCATTGAGTGAAGTGCCGCTGTTCTCGTGCAGATAGACCAGCACATCAGGATATTGCTCGCGCACCGTTTGCAGCAGCGGCATGGTGAGCGAAGAGGCCGCCGTGCCCGGCGCGAGGCCAATCGATACCTGACCATTGAGCGCCTGGCCAGCGTTGATTACCGCTGTCTGCGCCTGTTCGCACTGGCGCAGGATGGTGCGTGCGTGAGCATAAAGAATTTTACCGGCTTCGGTTGGCGTTACGCCGCGCTTGGTGCGGATCAGCAACTGCTGGTCGAGTTCGTTCTCCAGCGTCGCCACCTGTTGGCTGAGTGCAGGTTGTGCGATATGCAGGACTTCTGCTGCCTGCGTCAGGCTGCCGATATCGACGATTTTTACAAAGTATTTCAGTCGTCTTAAGTTCATATTGCCTCCGTCACGGATCCCCGAATGCCCAAATGATGAGTTCTCAGCCTGCTGGCTTGTGACAAAGAAATTGCAATATGCAGGCCAGGTTTGATCTTTACCCGGCGGGCACTGACCAGAATTTTCCTAACGAACGGGAAAATAAGCGTTTCTGATTACCCCGAATGGGTTAATAAGCCCCGCACATGACCCATAACGTTTATCCGCTGGCGATGACGCACCCTGATGGTGCAGCATTTGCGAGGCAGATGTGCAAAAAAGTGATGACTGCGCGTGCTGCTGTGGTGCAAAACGGGCAGAAAATGCACGGATTGCGGGGGCAGAAAGGAGAATAAAGAGAAATTGCGCGGTGGCTATCAGTGGGAAAACTTATTGTGTCTGACGATGCCGGCAGCCTGGCAGCGTGCAATTACCGCCTTTACCCTGCTCCTCTCCCGGAAGAGAGGAGCAGAACGGGTTAGCGTTTTTTGCGGTTGCGGTGCATATCGATTGAAACCGCTGCGACGATGATCATCCCTTTGATGATGTCCTGCACGTAGGCATCGACGCCAACAAAGGTAAAGCCACTTTTGATTAAACCGAGGATCACTGCGCCGATCAGCGTGCCGGTAATCCGCCCGACGCCGCCCATCAGGCTGCTGCCACCGATAACTGCGGCGGCGATGGCGTCGAGTTCATACGCCATGCCCATGCTCGACTGGCCGCTGCTGACGCGTGCCGCCAGCACCACTCCCGCCAGACCCGAGAGCGCCCCGGCGATGGTATACACGATGATCAGGTATTTATTAACGTTGATGCCCGATACTTTGGCGGAGGTCATGTTGCCGCCAATCGCATAGACATATTTGCCGTAGCGGGTGTGTTTGAGTGCGATGTGGAACAGGAAGGCGACCACCAGGAAGATAATCACCGGCATAGCGCCCTGACCGATGGAGGTGAAACCGTCCGACAGGAAGCTGATCGGGTTACCCTGGGTATAATATTGTGCCAGACCGCGCGCCGACACCATCATACCGAGCGTAGCGATAAACGGCGGAATGCCGGTTTTGGTGATGAGCACACCGTTGACCACGCCGCACAGCAGGCCGACGCCGATGCCGGCGACGATCGGGATGGCGGCGGGCAGATTGACCAGTGACGGATACATCGGCGACAGGCTGTCAGACGTCTGCGCCAGGCTGGCGGCAACCACCGCCGTCAGGGCGATAACCGAACCGGACGACAGGTCGATACCGGTAGTAATAATGACCTGGGTGACGCCGACGGCGATAATACCGATGATCGCTACCTGCAGCACAATCAGCACTAAACGGTTGGTGTTGAGCAAAAATGACTGGTCACGCACGTACCAGCCGGCTATTTCAAAAATCAGCGCAATGCCTAACATCACGACAAAGATGCCGGTGTCTTTCGGCAGTTTATGGCGCAGATTGCCGAAGAAAGAACTCTGTTCGGTGGCCTGCGGGGCCGTTACTTTTACGTTACTCATAGGGGTCTCGTGCCTCACTCGGATGCCAACGACAAAATGGTTTCCTGGTCGGCCTCTTCTTTATCGAGGATGCCGGTTATACGTCCGCCGTGCATCACCATCACCCGGTCGCTCATGCCGAGAATCTCCGGCAGCTCAGAGGACACCATGATGATGGCCACGCCACGGTTAGCCAGTTCACTGATCAGGCGGTAGATTTCGGCTTTAGCGCCAACATCAATGCCGCGGGTTGGTTCATCGAGGATCAGAATCTTCGGTTGCGCCAGCAGCCAGCGCGCAATCAGCACCTTCTGCTGGTTACCGCCACTGAGGTTATTGATGATCTGATCCATGGTCGGCGTTTTAATATTGAGTTTGCGGATCTGCTCCATGCAGTCCTGCGCCATCTTCATGTGGCTAACGAAACCGCTTTTGCCGATGTAATCGGGCATATTGACGATGCTCATGTTCTCCAGCACTGACAACACCAGAAACAGCCCGGACTTTTTACGGTCTTCGGTGAGAAATGCCATGCCCTTCTCAATCGCCGTTGAGGGCGAATCGATTTTCACCGGCACACCATCAATCAGCACTTCACCGCTGTCGAAGCTTTCCATGCCGAACAGGCTCTCCATCACCTCGCTGCGTCCGGCACCTACCAGCCCGGCCACGCCGAGGATCTCGCCTTTGCGCACGCTGAAGCTGACATCGGTAAAGCGGTCTTTGCAGGTCAGATTGCGCACCGTCAGCACTTCTTCGCCGATGGCACTGTTGAATTTAGGGAACAGCTGCGTCAGTTCGCGTCCCACCATCTGGGTGATTAGCGACTGACGGGTAAAGGCGGTGGTGCTATTACTGCCGACCCAGGTGCCGTCGCGGAAGATGCTGATCTCATCGGTGATGGCGAAAATTTCATCCATTTTATGGCTGATATAGATGATGGCTTTGCCCTGGGCACGCAGGTCGCGGATGATGGTGAACAGATGCGCCACTTCGGTTTCCGTCAGCGCCGAGGTCGGTTCATCCATAATCACGATGTCGGAGTTCCACGACACCGCTTTGGCAATTTCCACCATCTGCTGGGACGCAATGCTAAGCTCGCCGACCAGCCGATCGGCTTTCAGACGGATATTCAGCTTGTTAAGCAGTTCCTGCGTCTGCTGATTGAGCTTGCCGTGATCGACAAAGCCGTATTTCATCGGTTCACGACCGAGCCAGATATTCTCCGCCACGGTCATGTAAGGCACCAGATTCAGCTCCTGGTGAATCATGGAAATGCCGGAACGCAGCGCGTCCATGGTGTCCTGAAACTGCACTGGCTCCCCTTTAATGCGGATGGTGCCCTTATCGGGACGATACATCCCGATAAGGCATTTCATTAAAGTGGATTTGCCCGCGCCATTTTCACCCATCAGGGCATGTACCGACCCCGGCTTAATACGCAGTGAGACATTGTCGAGTGCCTTCACTCCGGGGAAGAACTTGCTGATGCCTTCGGCTTCAAGCGCAAAAGCGGTCATACATCACCTCCGTACGGCTTAAGGGGGAGCGATTATTTCTGGTTACGGTTTTCGAACTGCGCCATGTTGTCTTTGGTGATCAGCTGGTAAGGGATGTTGATGATTTTTTCCACTTTTTCGCCGTTCGCCAGTTTCACCGCAGTCTGTACGGCACCTTCGCCCTGACCTTTCGCATCCTGGAATACGGTGGCAACCATTTTGCCATTCTTCAGCATTTGCAGCGCATCAGGCGTACCGTCCACGCCGGCAATCAGGATGTGGTTCGGGTTTTTACCCAGCGCCTGCAGCGCACCAATCGCCATTTCATCGTTGTTTGAGGCAATGGCCTGGATATCGTCACCGGCGGTCATCCAGTTGCTCACCACGTCTACCGCATCGTTACGCGTAAACTTGGCGGTTTGCTTCTGTACCACCTTAATGCCCGGATATTTGGCGACCACCGCTTCGACGCCTTTAGTACGGTCACGGGTTGATTCGTTCGCCAGGTCGCCCATCAGGATCGCCACGTTGCCTTTGCCGTTCATCGCTTTGGCCAGTGCTTCCATCTGCAGACGGCCCGCCAGTTCAGAGTCGGAGCCGACGTACGCCATCTTGTCGGTCAGCTGACCCGCCGGTTTGCGGTTGACGAATACCAGTGGAATACCGGCTTTGGTCGCGGCATCCATGATCGGTTTCACCGCGTTAGTATCGACCGGGTTAACGACGATGGCGTCGACGCCCTGGCCGATGAAGTTTTGTACCTGCTGCAGCTGCTGAGAGACGTCGCCTTTGGCATCTTCCACCTGGCCTTTCACGTTGTCTTTTTGCATCTCTTTTTGCATGGCTGTGCGCAGGATAGTGAGGAAGTTGTCATCAAACAGCGCCATAGAAACGCCCAGCTGGATATCTTTTGCCATCACAGCGGCAGGTAACATGCAAGCTAACAGGGAAGTCACTAACGCTTTTTTGAATTTCATAGGTAACCCTTCTTATTTGTTAACGTGCTCAGGTTGGCTGAGTCCGCGAATGAAAAATATCTTTTACATTCACTCAACGTCGCTGGCGTTTTTTTTCTGTTCGTAGAGGTAAGGCTTCTGGTCTGACGCTATCGGTACCGTGCTGCTCCTTTTTTCAACATCTTCCTTATCAATATGTTACTTTCGAAAGAAGCGTTGAGCGGACAAAACTCGTTTCGGGCGTGATGATAAGCAGTTCATTTGTTTCATCATCTCTTCTTTTGAAATTTTCATCATAAAAGCACTGAAACGATTGTTTTAAAATCGGCAAATAACAAAACTTTGACACGCATCTAACATCTCAAAGGAAATGCGTTTAAAGTGAGATCTTGCTGGCAGTTTGAAATTTGCCCATTCAAGGCAGAAAAGCAGCAATCCGCTGCTTTTACGCGCACTTAAACCAGAAGTGTGCGATCGGGCTTTGACAACGGGGATCGGCATCGCTAATATTCGCCTCGTTCCAACGATTCCTCTGTAGTTCAGTCGGTAGAACGGCGGACTGTTAATCCGTATGTCACTGGTTCGAGTCCAGTCAGAGGAGCCAGATTTAAAGAAGCCCGCTCAGGGAAACCTGAGCGGGCTTTTTGTCTTCTGCGTCCCCCCTTCTCCACACCACCATCCTGCCTTGGCTTGCTGGCTGACCAGCGCTGCATTCACCCTGTCCTCAGTCGCAGGCATGTGCTCCCTGGGGATGCTCCGCAAAAACTCTGTGCCGCTTACGGACTTTAATGACCATTTTTTGTTCTGGCACCAGGCAGTGAGGCGGTAAAACCCGCAGCATGGGCAAATCTGCGCATTCATGTGTGTTTCAACAGGGACAAACACCAGCAAGGGAGCACTTTCTATGAGTAATGCTGTATTTCCAGCAACGGTTTTCACCACCCAGCGGCGTTTTAATGATTACTCTTCTGACGACATGCGTTATGGGGATATCCCGGAAGAGAGGCTGAAAAGAGAGTTTGGACTGGTCAACATATCAAACGTGGTGGATCCTTACACCCTGACCCGATTGACTGCCTTTGATACTCCGCAATCGAGGTTCGCAGGGGCATACAATGGCATACACCGTGGTGGCAAACTCAGCGTTGAACAATGTGCGCAACTACTGTTTGAAGAGATGCAGGTAACTTCTCTGCCTTACTCTTTCATCGGTCCGCACAGATATCTTATCAATCAAATGCTGAGGCATTTTCAGCTTTCACGCGGTTCAGCATTCTATAACGCTCAACTTAATTTAGCGTACCGTGATAAGTTACATTCTGATTATGATGCCAGAAAAACAACGTCGATCATGCGTGAGACCATTGGGTTATTTATTGACTATAACAGCATGGGATTTCCTCAGGAAAAATTAGAGCAATTAACTTCAGCCATTAAATTGTCAATTCTACCGAAATTTGACTCGATGCTACTTGATAAAATTAATGGCATGGGGATTACTGTGCATGATGTCCATGCAACGAAAATAGAAATTATCCGTCTTGATGTTAACAACGCTGGATGGCGTGCGAGTATCAAATTTTCCGGTCAGGATCATTTTGGGCTTGACGCCCGTGATATAGGTAAGCAAAAATTTAGCCAGTTCCAGTTTTTCAAAATCTGGTTTGTCTTGCAACATTTTGACAGATTCGGCTTCCGTCCATTTCTGACTAACATGGAAGCGGTGATCGATATCGAGGGAAAGCGATGATGCGTAAGTCTGTTATTCCAGCCCTGGTGATAGCTTTATGCAGCCTCATTTATCTTTTTTTCGGAAATGATAAAGTTTCTGTTATTGATGCTCATTATGATGGCAACACAGCACAGATTATTGTTAATGATTTACCTTCCGCTGAATCCAGAAAAATTGAATGGTGGACAAATAATCGTGAAAAAATACTGAATAAATATAACATTCCATCTGGAAATAACACGCCATTCCTGATTGCTATTTATGCTTTGGGAAAAGGCTATCAAGCGCAAGGTAACGAAGACAGGCTTTGCTTCTCTGATATGAAACCGCCAAAAAATTGTATCGACAAAAATATTCTTATGATGATTTGGCGTACCCGCGAGGGCGGCGTTAAATATCAATTTTAACATCCAGCCAGATTGAAAGAAGCCCGCTCAGGGAAACCTGAGCGGGCTTTTTGTTGTGGTGAGTTTGCTGGGCGATGGAAGATGATACGGGCCGCTAAATTAAACCCGCCGGACTGATGTCAGCCAGCCCTTTATTTTATAACGTTTTGCCCAGGCAAATGGCCTCTTCCCGGCCGCGGTAGGGTCCGTAATTTTCTCTCTGCCGGTAGCCCTGCCTGATATAAAAATCCACGGCACGCTGATTAACATGCCGGGTTTCCAGCCACAGTTCACGATATCCCAACGTTTTTGCCGCGGCTTCCAGAGCGCTGAGCAAGGCGCAGCCGATGCCCGGCAAACTGCGGTCGGAGAACATCCTTTTCAGTTCAGCGATCCCGGCAGCCACCGGCCGTAACGCGCCGCAGCCGACGGCCGTGCCCTGCGCGTCTCTCGCGATCACCCACAACGCGCCTTCACCCTGAAAGGTGTCAACGCTGGCGCGGCTGTTTCCGCCATCGCCAGTGATAGCCGCAAGCTCTGCGGAGAGTTTTTCAATCAGCCACTGTGATTCCGCCGAGCGCGGGTCTGCGTGTTCAATCTTCACCATCGTGATACCTGTATTAAAGGAGGCTGCTGTGGCGCTACCAGACTGACCTGACATCTACAATAGGTGTTGTTCGTCACCACCCGCTGCAATATCTGGCAGGCAAGTCCGGCGTTTACCCGATATGCTTCTCTTCCTTCCCCGCCAGCGCTTCTTCACTCTCTATCATTGCAAAGAATAACTCGAGCTGCCCGAGCATCATTGACGCGGCCACCGATAACTGGCGTTGTGGTGCCACGCACAGTGACAGAGTAAAGGGTTTTAATACCGTGTCGATCAGCGGAATGAATTTCAGTTCTCCCCGGCGATATTCATCAACAATATCCAGCCAGCACATCAGGCTGATGCCAACATCATCACGCACTAACGATCGCAGCATATGAATGTTATTGGTGCGCCCCACTTCCTTCAGGCGAATGCCAGAACTGTTAATGAGCGCTTCCAGCGGATCGGCCAGCATTAATGGCGCGGCGGGCACAATAAACGGCCAGGGTTCGCAATGGCTAAAGCGAATAGCTTCCAGCGCTGCCAGGGGATGATGTCGGCTAACCACAATCCCCAGACGCAGATCTGCAAAGGATTTCACCAGCAGTTCACGCGAACTTTGTGGGTTAAGCATGATGCCAAAATCCGCATCACCGGCGGTCAGCGCATTCGCGATATGGATATTGCTCATGGTGGTGAGGGTAAACGAAATGCCCGGATAGTCTTCACGGATACGCTGCAGGATTGATGAGAAAAAACCGCGGTTAATGGCATCAATGGTGGCGATATGTACATGGCCATGTCGCAAGCCACGCAGATCCTCTAATTGGGTACAAACACGACCAAAATCACGTTGCCAGTTTTTGGCCGCATTAAACAGGATTTCGCCAGCGGCAGTCATACATAAACCTGATGGATGGCGTTCAAACAACGGCATATCCAGCTGTTCCTCCACGCGCAAAATCTGCCGGTCGATAGAGGAGGCAGAGACGTGCAACACCTCGGAAGCCTTACGTAGCGAACCCTGGCGTGCCACTTCGGTGAAATAAATCAGAAAACGTGAGAAGGCAAACATAGTGGGTGCTCTCTTTTTTGCAACGCATCATGCGAATTAAACAGATGGACGCTTACACAACGGCAAAATAATAATCGCATCCATGATAAAGACAAGGGTATGCGCGGCGCTAACGCTGATGACAGCCCTGCAAAGACAGGCTGATTATGAAATCAACACACCTGGCTGTCACCGTCATCGCAAAGCAGTCCAACGGTGCTGGCAATCTGTTACTGACGCTGGAGAGTGCCAGCGACCAACCGCTGCCGCCTTTTACACCGGGCGCGCACATTGATGTCCACCTGCCGGCGGGAGGGGTACGTCAATACTCACTGTGTTCGCCAGCCAGTGCCGCTGGCTATGAAATCTGCGTGCGTCTTGATCCCGCCTCGACAGGCGGTTCCCGCTGGCTGCATCAACAGCTGAATGTCGGCGATGCGTTAACCCTGTCGGCACCGCGTAACCACTTTCCGCTACCGGATGCACCGCGCACCTTATTATTTGCTGCCGGTATTGGCCTGACGCCACTGCTGGTCATGGCAGAAGCGCTGGCCGGGCGGCAGGCTGAATTCATGCTGCATATCTTTCTCAAACACCATGATGAACTGGCGTTTGCGAGACGTCTGGCGCAGCTCGGTGAGCGTGTCGTCATTCACTGCAGTAGCGAAGGCGACAGCCTGCGCACCCGGATACCTGACGATCTGGAAACATCAGCCAACAGCGCGCTGGTTGCCTGCGGACCAGCTGGTTTCATGCACTACCTGCAGCAGCAAGCGCTGGAACGCGGCTGGCAGCCAGATCAATGGCACAGCGAACGTTTCAATCCTGCAGCCTCCCTGATCACCGCAGGCGACAGCTTCGACGTGGAGATTGCCTCCTCCGGCGCGCGTTATACCGTTGGACAGGCACAAAGCATTGCCGGGGTGCTGGAAGCGGCGGGTATCGATATCGAACTCTCCTGTGAGCAAGGCATGTGTGGTGCCTGCATTACGGGCGTTTTGTCGGGTGAACCCGATCACCGCGACGAGGTGTTAAGCCCAAAAGAGCGTGCCGCGAATGACTGCATCGTTCTGTGCTGCTCACGCGCACGCTCTCCGCTTCTGGTACTGGACTTATGAACATCTATCCAGGCGCAACCGGCGCACGTTTACCCCGCTGGCTCCTGCCAGACAGCTGGCCACAGCAGGACAACCAGCCGCAGCTGGCGACGTTACATTTTCACGCTGACGGGTTGCAGTTCGCCCCCAGTGAAGGAGCGTATGCTGATTATTTGCCTCTTAATGGCGCTCTGGTGCTTCCTGCCCTGATCGAACCGCATGCGCATCTGGACAAAACGTTCACCTTCGAGCGCAGCCCGGCACGCCAGCCCGGTTTGCTGGCTGCGATTACCGCGATGCACCAGGATCGCGTGCACTGGAGCCGTGCAGACCTGCATCAGCGCGCGCATCAGGCGTTGCAATGGGCGGTGGAGAGTGGCGTGGGTTTATTACGCACCCACGTCGATTGGTTCAGCGCGCAGGCGCCGCTGGCGTGGCAGGTTATTGGTGAGTTACAGCATCCTTTATGTCGTATCGAACGCGTGGCGCTCGCCCCGCTGAGTTTTTTCGCCAGCGCGGATGATGCGCAGCATATTGCCACTCAGGTGGCCATCAGCGGTCCGGGCGCGCTTCTGGGTGGTTTCATTCACAGCAGCAACTGGGATGCGCAAGCCTTCTCACATCTTCTGCAAGCTGCCGAACAGTGGCAGCTCGATATCGACCTGCACATTGATGAAGAGTTGAATGCTGATGCCCAGGGCATGCGCTGGCTGGCGAACTACCTGCAACAACATCCGTTCAGTGGTCATATTACCTGCAGCCACAGCTGCGCGCTGTCGCAACAGGAAGATGCGCTGCAGATTCTTGATCGGCTGGCGCTGCACCGGGTGACGCTGATCGCTCTGCCCCTGACCAACCTGCTGTTACAGGACGCCGTGCCCTATCGCACACCGCGTCAGCGTGGATTAACGCTGGTGAAAGAAGCGCAGGCGCGTGGAATTTCACTGCTGCTGGGCGCTGACAACGTGCAGGACGCCTTCTGCCCTCTCGGCAGTTACGACCCCCTGGATACCCTGTTCAGTGGGGTATTGAGCCTGCAGTTGGGAGCTGCCTTTGATGAAGCCTCTCAGCTCATCTGCCAGCCCGATGCTTTCCGTCACAACGATATGGTGATTTTTCCGCATGCCGATACAGCAAGCTGGCCGCTGCGCCGGCGCCAGCGCTATCGGCTTAAACAAGGCGTGCGTTATGGAGAAGAAACTGATGACGCTAGATGAAGGGGCGGGTAAGCCGCTGGCGAAATATGCGGCGTGGCGACGCGTCGGCGACTTTATTTTTCTCTCCGGCATTATTCCGGTGAATCCGCAAACCGCGACGATCGTGCGCGGTTACAGCGATGTTCCCGAAGCAGCGCAACGGCTGCTGGGACGCAGTGGTGAATTTTCTACCGATTTCAAAGAAGGTCCAATCCTGGCACAAAGCTGGTATGTGCTGGAGAGCATCCGCACCACCCTTGAAAGCGCCGGTGGGCAGATGAGTGATGTTTTCAAACTGGTGCAGTACTTTCGCAATCTGGACCATTTCCCGCACTACAGCCGGGTGCGCAAGCAGTTCTTCCCGGACGAACCGCCGGTGTCAACGGTGGTGCAGGTCAGTGAAATGCTGCCGAGCCCGGACGTACTAATTGAAGTTGAAGCCACGGCGTGGTTGCCACAATAACGCGAGGAAACAGTATGTTGCATGGTTATATCCCGGCAAACCGCTTTTTGCCGTACCTGAGCTGGACCGACATCGCCACACTGGATAATAAAGCCAACACGGTGATTGTGTTACCGACCGGCGCCATCGAACAGCACGGTCCCCATCTGCCGTGTGCCGTCGACAGCGTCATTTCATCGGGCGTGGTCGGGCATGCCCTGGCACGTTTACCCGCGGATATCCCGGCTTATGCCATTCCGCCGATCACCTATGGCAAATCCGATGAGCACCTGCACTTTCCCGGCACGCTGACGCTGACCGGGGAAACCTTGTTACATACCATTCTGGAGATTGGTGAATCTCTTTATCGCGCCGGTTTCCGTAAGTTTTTAATGGTGAATGGCCATGGCGGGCAGCCACAGCCGCTGCAGATGGCCGCACGCGAACTCCGTCTGCGACACGGTGACATGATCATCATCATGCAAGACACCTTCAAAGTGCCCAACTGTGCCGAAAGTTTTATGGACGACAAAGAGCGTCAAATGGCGATGCATGCCGGTCATGCGGAAACCGCACTGATGCTGGCACTCGCCCCCGACACAGTGCAGATGAGCAAAGCCGTGGCGAATTATCCGCCTGCCTTCCCCTGCCCGACACTCTCGACCAGTAAACCCATGGCGGCATGGGCTTCTTATGATTTCGGCCCCAGCGGCGTGATTGGCGATCCACAGCCGTCCACGCCCGAACAAGGCGCGGCGATTCTGGATTCGCTGGCGGAAAGTTGGGCACAGGTGATCACCGAAATGCATCAAATGAGCTGGGTAACCCGCGCTGAACCGGCATGGGGCACAGGTCACTGGCAGGGCAAAGTATTAGACCACAACGACGCTGCATCACTCTTAACACCGCGCTAACCAGGGGATCACGATGAATAAAAAATTAAGCATGATTGCCGCACTGTCGCTGGCGCTGTCGGCCCAGAGCATGGCGGCGGAGAAATTCACCTTTATGACCAACTGGTATGCGCAAGCAGAGCATGGCGGTTTTTATCAGGCACTGGCGCAGAACCTGTATAAAGATGCCGGGCTGGACGTCACCATTAAAATGGGTGGTCCCCAGGTTCACACCATGCAGCTGATGGCGGCGGGTCAGGCAGACTGCATCATTAGCGATAACATGCAGGCGCTTGAATCCTGGCAGCAGGGTGTTGAAGCCGTACCCGTTGCCACTACGTTCCAGCACTCGGCAATTGCTTTTCTCACCCATCCTGATGTGAAAGATAAAGCGGATCTGCAGGGTAAAACCTTCCTGCTGGCGGCGGAAGCTTATACCTCCTACTGGCCGTGGGCGCAGAGTGCGCTCAGCCTGAAGAATGCGCGCGTGCGCCCGTACACGTTCAGCATCCAGCCATTCCTCGCAGACAAAACGCTGGTGCAGCAGGGTTATATCACCTCGGAACCGTTTGCCGTGCAGAAAGCCCATGCGCAAGCCAATGTCTACCCGATCAGCGAATGGGGTTACCCGCCCTACGGCAACAGCATTGTGTGCATGAAATCAACCATTGAGAAACGTCCGCAGGCGGTAGCCGCATTCGTTAAAGCCTCAATGCAGGGCTGGAAAAACTATCTGCAGGATCCGAGCGCTGGCAACGTTCTCATCAGGAAAGAGAATCCCCAGATGAGCGAGGAGCAGATCGCCTTCGGTATCGCCCAGATGAAGAAATACCAGATGGTGACGGGCGGCGACGCACAAACGGCGGGTATCGGTATTATTACCGAGCCACGGCTAAAACAGACATGGCAGTTGCTGGTGGATAACAAGCTAATCGATCCGGCCAAAGTGCCGTTTGCGGGTAGCTACACGCTGCAGTTCATCAAAGACGTTAAGGTCATGCCATGAACACCGCCAGCAACATAACGCCGATCAATCCGGACAGCCAGCCACGGCCTGCCGCGCCGCCGGCGATTGAGGTGCTCTCCGCGGAGAAAATCTATCCCAACGGGACGCGGGCACTGCTGCCGGTGGAACTGACCGTGCGCCAGGGCGAGTTTGTTTCACTGCTCGGCCCTTCCGGCTGTGGCAAAAGTACCTTGCTGAAAATGATCGCCGGCTTAATTGAACCCAGTGATGGCAAACTGATGCTATTTCGTCGCGATCGTCGGGAGAATCAACGCGATCTGCCGCTTTCCTTTGTGTTTCAGGAAGCCACCCTGATGCCGTGGAGCACCGTGCATAAGAATGTACGCCTGCCGTTGGATCTGGCGGGGGTACCACGCGGTGAAGCCGACACCCGGGTGCGCGAGATTCTGGCACTGGTTGGCCTGGGCCAGTTTGGTCATGTACTGCCACGCGAGCTTTCCGGTGGCATGCAGATGCGGGTGTCAATTGCCCGTGGTTTAGTGACGCGTCCCCGGGTGCTGTTAATGGATGAACCCTTTGGCGCGCTGGACGAAATCACCCGCAACAAACTGGACAGCGACCTGCTCGATTTGTGGCAGGAGCAAAAGCTTACAGTAGTTTTTGTGACCCACTCGATTCAGGAAGCCGTATTCCTGTCGCAGCGTGTGATTATGATGGCCGCGCGTCCGGGTCGCGTTGTTGATGATATTCGCATTGAAACCAGCCTGCCGCGTGATGATGCGTTTCGAGTCAGTCAGCCGTTTACCCATTATGCGCAGCTGTTGCAGCGCGGCCTGCTCGCAGCCAGTCAGGAGAGCAAAGCATGAAACCGCTTGCAGCAAACCGTAAATTTCAACAATGGCTGTTTCCGGCGGTGGTCGCCATTGCCATGCTGTTACTGTGGCAGTTTCTGGTCACCGCGTTTAAGGTGCCCGCCTTTCTGGTCCCTTCTCCACTCGTCGTGGCGCAAAGCCTGGCGCAAAACTTTCCGGCGTTGTTTATGTCCTTACTTTACACGCTGAAAATCACGGTGATCTCGTTTGTGCTGGCGACGGTTATTGGCTCCATCATTGCGTTTTTACTGGTGCAGAATCGGTTTATCGAGACGGCGTTATTTCCTTATATTGTCTTTCTGCAGGTAACGCCGATTGTCGCCATTGCGCCGCTGATCATTATTTGGGTGAAAGACACCACGTTGTCTCTGGTGGTGTGCGCCACCCTGATGGCGGTGTTCCCGATCATTTCAAACACCACACAAGGTTTACGTAGCGTGTCTCCGGGGCTACTGAGCTATTTCAGGCTAAACCATGCATCGCGCCTGCAAATTTTAATACGCCTGCGCATTCCATCGGCGTTGCCCTATTTCTTTGGTGCGTTGCGCATCTCCAGTGGCTTGTCGCTGATTGGCGCGGTGGTCGCGGAATTTGTTGCAGGCACCGGCGGCACGGATACCGGGCTGGCCTATCAGATCCTGCAGGCTGGCTATCAACTCAATATTCCGCTGATGTTTGCCGCATTGTTACTGATTTCCCTGGCCGGCTTCCTGCTCTTTGCACTGATGTCATGGCTCACGCGCCGCGTACTGGCAGCATGGCATGAGAGTGAATTGAGCCCGAGTTAATGCAACACGGGCGGATCATCAACCGCCCATCACCTCTTCTACTGACAGGAGCTATACATGTCTGAACCCGATCGCCAGTCTGCACTGGCGGCGCTGGTCGCGGCGTTGCCGGAATTTGACTGGATTAAAGAAGCGCCGAAAGTAAAACGTCTGTCACGTGACTTTCACTGGTTTAGCCCGGTGCTTAAACACCAGCTGGAAGAGAAGTTCGCCGAGCTGGCTGTTCGTCCACGCGATGAGAACGAACTGCTTGCCGTTGTGGCAGCCTGTGCAAAAGCCCGTATCCCACTGAATCTCCGGGGGGGCGGCACCGGCAACTACGGCCAGCTGATTCCGCTGGAGGGCGGTGTCATGGTCGACATGACACGCCTGAACAGCGTCACCGCCATGGGTACCGGTACGGTGCGCGCGCAGGCTGGCATTCGTCTGGGCGATCTCGAAGCACATACCCGCCCGCATGGCTGGGAGCTGCGTTGCATGCCCTCAACCTGGAAACTTGCCACGCTGGGTGGTTTATTTGGCGGCGGTTTTGGCGGAGTAGGATCGATTAACTACGGTCCGCTGGCCGCGCCAGGCAACGTGCTGTCAATTCGTATGATGACGATGGAAGAGACACCGCGCATCATTACGTTGCAGGCACCGGACGCCCTGCTGTTGCATCATGCTTACGGCAGCAATGGCATCGTGCTGGAGATCGAGTTGGCACTGGCACCCTGCCACGACTGGATAGAGCGCCTGGATACCTTCGCCGATTTCCCCTCTGCAATGGCTTATGCCGATGCGCTGGCGCGTTCACCTGGCATTGTTAAACGCCAAATCGCGGTATTTGCCGCACCGGTGCTGGATTATTTCAGCGATTTAGCGGAGGCGCAGATTCGGGCTCAACACGGTGTCATTTCAGTGACCGGAAGCGAGAGTGATGGCCTGCTGCCCGCCATCCTCGCACAACACAACGGCCGTAATGCATTGCACTTTGCCGAAGGGGAAAATAGCGGCCATTCCCTGATTGAATATTGCTGGAACCACACCACCCTGCAGGCATTGAAGGTTGATAAAACCCTGACTTACCTGCAAACCGCTTACGCTGTGGATAATTACCATCAACAGGTGCTGGCAATGGAAGCTGAATTATCGGATGAGGTGATGTCACATATTGAATTTCTGCGCGACATGAACGGCGCGCTCACCTGTAGCGGCCTGCCATTAATCCGTTACAGCAGCCCGGAACGGCTCAATGCCATTATGGATATTTATCGTAGCCATAATGTGAAAATAAATAATCCGCATGTCATTCATATTGAGGATGGCAAACAAGGTATGGTGCGGCCTGATGTGGTTGCCCTAAAATCCGCCTGCGATCCTTACAACTTATTAAACCCCGGCAAGCTACGTGGCTGGGAAGTACGTGAAACCTTGCCGGCGGTACTTATTCCCGGCGTTAATTGATCATCACTTTTTATTTACGGCATAACTCACCGCCGGGTGATCCTCTCACCCGGCTGGCATCGTTACGCTTTCCTCAACGGGTGTGTTTATTCAGGGATCATGCAATGAGAGCACTAAAACGTGTCGGTTTACTTGCGCTGTTTTTCCCCTTCGCGCCAGCAACACTGGCTGCGACACAAAGTAATATCAGCGACTGTCATTACGATGCCAGCGGTGTAGACAGCTTCAGCGATATATTCACCTGCGGTACCGTTAGCGGCAGTTTGCGTACGCTCTACTACTCCACACACAATGCCTATTTTTCCAAAGGCTTTAATCAGGACACCACCAGTTACGGCGGCAGTGTGAAATATGAAACGGCTCCCGCGTATGGTTTTCGCGCTGGCGTGAGCGCCATCTTTTTGCGGGGGATTGATCACCCGGATGAAGCGCATACCATCAGCGACATTGGTGATAATCAGACCAATATCGGGGAAGCTTATTTAAGCTGGCAACAGGATGATTTTAAAATTACTGCCGGCGATCAACGCATTAACATTCCCTTCGTCGGTGACTATGACTGGCGTATTACACCGATACTCTTCAGGGGCGTTGATGCCAATTATGGCGACAGCACCCAGTATTTGCATGCGACCAAAGTCTGGCGCTACAAACCCTGGGGCGACGATCAGTTCCTGGATACCACGGCCTATTCGGATATCGATGAGCGCACTAACGGCATGTGGGCGATAGGTGGCGGACAGGGCACGCAGTGGGATAACAAAAAACTTACCGGACAAGTGTGGTATCAGGAATATGCTGATTATTCCCGCGTTGTCTATGGCGAAAGTCATGTGCAGTGGCAGGATACATTGTTGCAGCCGGATGTGGCTCTGCAGTTTATTCGCGGTACCAGCTTAGGGAAAGCGCTGGCCGGAGAGGTCAATAGCACCTCTTACGGTGCTCAGCTCGCGCTGAGTTTCACTCCTGCACTGAACTGGAAATTGGGCTACGACCATATTGCTGCCAGCCCCAATAGCTGGGGTAACGGTTCACTGGTGGTGCCTTATGCCCACAACAGTTCATCGGGTCCCTATTTCGCCCAGCCGTTTTTCACCAGTACCCAGGATCTGGGCAGTGGCAATGCGTATATGACCAACCTGAACTACGTGCTTAATGAGCATCTTTCTCTGGGTACACAATATTCGTTTATGGATTTAAAACCCTCGGCACAGTCTGCCAGCATTAATCAGTCGGAATATCTGGTGTATTTCACCTGGGCGTTCAGCGGTGTATTAAAAGGATTAAGCGTGACCGATTTTGCTGGCGTGCAGACATCGCCTCTGTACGATTCACATTTCTGGCAGAATCGTTTGAGTTTGCAATACGACTTTTAAACATTCATTCCATCAGAATTAACTGTCTTTACCTGCTGCTCAGGATGAATTGCTGATTAACCCATAGGCCCCTTTAACAGGGGCCTGTTGAGTTTTTTGACGACATGCACCGCCAGCGCCTGATGCGAAGCATTTGTCTGCAGGAGAGCGTACTGGCGCAGACGTGTTTCTCAGTGCCGCCTGTCAATGCGCTGCACCAGCCGATCGCCGAGCCACTGGATACCGCACACCAGCACGATCAGCACGGCGATCACCGCCACCATCACCGCCGTGTCAAAACGCTGATAACCGTAGCGAATTGCCAGATCGCCCAGACCGCCCGCCCCGATGGCACCCGCCATTGCCGAGGCGCCGATCAGCGCCACCAGCGTGACGACAAAACCGGAAAGAATGCCCGGCAGCGCTTCCGGAATCAGCACCTCCCAGACAATACGTAATTTGCTGGCGCCCATGGCACGCACCGCATCAATCAGCCCGCGATCGACATCGCGCAGTGACACTTCCGCTACCCGGGCAAAATAGGGCGTGGCGGTGATCGATAACGGCACAATTGCGGCCCAGGTGCCCAGAGAGGTGCCGACCAGCAGACGGGTAAAGGGAATCAGCGCCACCAGCAGAATAATGAACGGCAGCGAGCGAAAGCCATTGATCACCACACCCAGCAGGCGGTTGATGCTCTGGTTTTCAGCAATGCCGCCGGGGCTGGTGGTCACCAGAATCAGTCCCAGCGGTAATCCGGCCAGCAGCGAAAACAGGCCGGCCACCGTCGTCATCAGCAGCGTTTCACCCAACGCGTTGAGCAGTAAATCAATCATCACTGGCGACATAACCGACCAACTCCACCTGTGCCTGCTGCGCACGCAGCCAGCTGAGAACCTGATACTCATCGGCAGCGTTGGCGGCCGGGAGCGCAATAAAGAAACGCACTACCGCGTAGTGCTGAATGTGGTCGATGCCCCCCTGCAGCAGGCGAAATTTACCCTGCAGAGCGCTGGCAAACTGCGTCAGCAAATCCCCCTGCGCCGCCACACCAGCAAAGTGAACGCTATAGATCGCCTCACCTTCACGCTGTTCGCTGAGCCGCGCTGCGAGATTCTCCGGCAGCTGCGGCAGCAGCCCGCGCAGCAGCGTGCGCGTCAGCGCGGATTGCGGATGGGCGAACACCTGCCACACCGGGCCCTGCTCGACAATCTCCCCGGCGTCGATGACGGCCACGCGATGCGCCACGGATTTGATCACCTCCATCTCATGCGTGATCAGCAGAATGGTGATACCAAGCTGCTGATTGAGCGATTTCAGCAGCGCGAGAATCGAGCGGGTGGTTTCCGGATCGAGCGCCGACGTGGCTTCGTCACACAGCAGCAGCGCCGGGCTGGCGGCCAGCGCGCGGGCAATGCCGACGCGCTGTTTTTGTCCGCCGGA
Source organism: Pantoea dispersa (assembly GCF_019890955.1). Taxonomy (NCBI): domain Bacteria; kingdom Pseudomonadati; phylum Pseudomonadota; class Gammaproteobacteria; order Enterobacterales; family Erwiniaceae; genus Pantoea; species Pantoea dispersa. The sequence continues at coordinate 1,581,250 of NZ_CP082346.1, read as the reverse complement.
GAGCGCCGCCGGATAGTGTCCGGCCTTGTCGCTCAACCCCACCAGCGCCAGCAGTTCCGCTACGCGCTGGTTGCGCTGTGCCTTTTCCATGCCAGCTATTTTCAGCGGCAGCGCCACATTCTGCGCCACGGTTTTTGCCGACAGCAGATTGAAGTGCTGAAACACCATGCCAACGCGACTGCGCACCGCCTGCAGCTGCTGTTCTGACAGACCGGTAATACGCCGCCCTTCAATCTCGATTACGCCTTCGTCGGGCTGCTCCAGCCCGTTGAGACAGCGAATCAGCGTCGATTTTCCGGCGCCGCTGCGCCCAATCAGGCCAAGGATTTCGCCTTTTTGCACTGTCAGTGAGACATTGCGCAGCGCCTGTGTCTGGCCGAAACGGCGCGACACGCCCTGCAAACGCACCACGTTGCTGTGCTGCGCCACGCGATCGCGTACCTGAGCCTCTTCGATCACGCCGCGCGCCACGGCGGTCAGGGGCACGGTGGCCTCGGAAAATAGCGTCATGGATGGGTTCCTTACCAGGCGGTTTCGCCCGTGCCTTTGTAGACCTTGTCAAACACCGTTTTGACGGCATCGTTCTGGTACGATGCCACCAGGGTTTTCACCCACGGGGCGCTGGCGTTCTCTTTTTTCACCGCGATAAAGTTGTTGTACGGATTGTCTTTCACCGGCTCCTGCGCGATACGATCCGCCGCGGTCAGACCGCTTTTCAGCGCCCAGTCGGTATTGACCACTGCCGCATCGAGATCCGGCACCGAGCGACCAATGATGCCGGAATCCAGCTCTTTGATTTTCAGGTGATGGGGATTGTCAGTGATGTCGGCCGTGGTCGCGGCAATGCCGACGCCCGGTTTGAGTTTGATCAGCCCCTGTTGCTGCAGCAGCACCAGACCGCGTGCCTCGTTCGACGGATCGTTAGGCACGCCGATTACCGCTCCGTCTTTCAGAGCGGCGGCGCTTTTCACTTTCTTCGAATAGAGACCGATCGGCCAGACGGCGGTATCGCCGACGCGCACGATATCGTAATGATTGACCTTGATTTGATTATTCAGGAACGGCTGATGCTGGAAGGCATTGGCATCCACTTCACCATTCTGTAACGCTTCGTTGGGCTGATTATAATCATTGAAAATCACGGTTTTCACCGTCAGCCCTTTCGCGGCGGCCTGCTTTATTACTTCACGCCAGACGTCTTCGTCCTCGCCGCTCATGATACCAACCTTCACCGCGGTTTTATCCGCCGCCTGCGCCACTGAAAACGGCGCGACCACGCTGCCGGCAACCAGTAACGCGCCGACGGTTAACAACAATTTCTTTTTGGCTGATACAAAGCGTGTGTGCATAAATTATTTCCTGAGTGTTATTATTACGCGAGTCAAAATAAGCTGCCGTGATCGACAGATACGCGCAGTATACGCAGTTGCTTATTCCAGCATTATGATTTATCCGGGAATGCTATTCCTGAAATGAATAAAGCCATGCCGCCGCTCATCGCGCCAAAAGGCCCCGGGCGGCTGTGCTACCATGCCTGTTTGATTGACCGTTATTGAGCGCTATGTCGGATACCACACCCAAACGTAAAAATGACCCGGAAGGGTTGAAAAAACGCATCCTCGCGGGTGCGCTGCAAACCTTCGCCGAATACGGTATGCAGGGCGCGCGAATGGAGCAGATTGCTGAACTGGCACAGACCACCAAGCGCATGGTGGTATATCACTTCATCAACAAAGAGAAGCTGTATATTGAGGTGCTGGAGCAGGTGTATCAGGCGATCCGCCAGCATGAAACCGGCCTGAATCTTACTACGCTGGAGCCGGAAGAGGCGATGATCAAACTGGTGGAAGCCAGTTTTGACTATCACGTCACGCATCCCGATTTTATGCGCCTGGTGTGTACAGAAAACCTGCTGCGCGGGCGTTACATCATGCAGTCGGATCGCATCAAAGCGATGAACAAAAGTACCCTCGATTTGCTGGATGACATCCTGTCCCGCGGCCAGCGTCAGGGCATCTTTATCGACGGCCTGGATACCGTGGACGTACACCGCCTGCTCAGCAGTATTTGTGTGCATCACGTCTCCAACCGCTACACCTTCCACACGCTGTTTACCCCCCACGACAGTGAAGAGGACAGTATTCGCCGCAACCGTCAGCTGGCGGTGACGGCCACGCTGCGTTATATCCGCAAAGCCCCGTAATCTGCGGGTTCGCTGTGATGGTCTACGCTTGATCAAATAAACGGGACCGTGACAGACCTCAGATTAAGGAACGCTGTAGTGAAGAAAGATGCTCTCCTCTATCCGTTACGCAACACGCAAAATACCGATGACACGCCTGCGCTCTGGAACTGGGCGCAAAATTCGGTAGTTGGCCAGCGCCAGCAGTTGCATCAGCCGCGCAGTGAAGCTGAGTTGCAACAGCTGTTGCGTGACTCGCACGGCAAAGTGCGCGTGCTCGGCAGCCGTTTGTCGCCCGGTCGCATGCTGTGCGTACAGCCGCAGGACGTACTGCTGGATCTCAGTGCGCTGCGCGGCATCCTCGCTCAGGATGAAGAGAGCGTAACGTTTGCCGCGGGCACGCCGCTACAGCAGGTGTATGACAGCCTGACAAAGATGGATCGCATGCTCGCCTCTTCGCCCGGCGTGATAGCGGTGCAGACGCTGGCCGGCGCGCTGGCAACCGGCACCCACGGTCAGGGCCTGGCACAGAGTTCGCTGGCGGACGAAGCGCTGCATATCCGCATGGTGCTGGCCGATGGCAGCGTGCGCGAGTTTCAACGCGACGACGCCGATTTCCCGGCGGCGATGGTGTCACTTGGCGCGCTCGGCATCGTCACCGCCATTACCTTGCGCACTCAGCCATTTCGCCTGTTTACCTGCCATAAATTCGCGGCGTCTGCCGATTCACTGGAGCAGGATTTGCTGACGTGGAATGAGCAGCACGAACTCAGCAAAGCCTGGTGGTTTGTCGATGACAACCTGATGCATGTCTGGAACGCCGATGTCGCCAGTGCCGAGGACAGCCAGGCGTGGTACGACCATCAGCGCGAAGTGATTGAGCACGGCGATCAGGCCGACAGCAGCCTCAACGACACCATTGATCAGACGCTCGAACACATGCATCGCGACACGCAGATTCACGGTAAAGGCGGCAAACAGTTCCGTACCGTCACCCGCTTCCGTGATTTCACCGACATCAGCGGCGATATCTACCAGCTGTTTTGTCGTGGCATTGCCGTACCGCAGATCAACGTTGAGATTGGCGTGCCGCTGGCCAAAACGCCGGAAATTATCAGCAAGATCAAAGCCTGGTACGCGCAGAATCGTCCGCACATGCACTATCCCATCATCCTGCGCTGTACCGGCGCTTCACAGGCGTGGATGAGCCCGGCGCATCAGCAGCCGACCTGCTTTTTTGGCTTCGTGGTGTATTACGCGGATGACGGCTCGCTGTCGCAGGACGGACTGCATTTCCTCACCGAAGTGGAAAAACTGCTGGCGGCGGAAGGCGGACGTCCGCACTGGGGTAAATATTACGATCCGCAGCGCTATCAGTGGCGCGCCATCTATCCGCAGTGGGATGCGTTTCGTGCGGTGCGTGAACAGCTGGATCCGACGCACCGCTTTAGCAATGACTATGTCACGGCTTTGTTTGATTGATTGAGTTTGATGGGGAGAATTTATGTACGCCTGGGTAACGCTGTTAACGCAGCCGGAATATTATGTCGGGGTGAAAGCGCTGCATCGCTCACTCAAACGCAGCGAAACGCGCTGGCCGCTGATTGTGATGGTCACCGATGCCATCGACCTGAGCATGCGCGAAGCATTACAGGCGCTGGGCTGCGTGATCCATCCGGTCCAGCCGCTGATGCCGGACGCCGCGCTGGAGCAGCATTATGCCTCGGCACAGTTTGGTGAAGTGTGGAGCAAGCTGCGCGCCTGGGAGCTGACCGGCTGCGAGCGCGTGGTGTTTCTTGATGCCGATATGCTGGTGCTGCGCAACATGGATGAGCTGTTTACGCTTGACCTCGGCAAGCATGCGCTGGCGGCCTGTCATGCCTGCCGCTGCAACCCGAATCAAATCGCCAGCTATCCCGACAGCTGGCAGCCGGAGCATTGTCACTACACCTGGCAGGCGCGCGGTGAGACCTCGCCCGCCGATCTTGATAACTATCTCAACGGCGGTTTTCTGGTGCTGCAGCCGGATCAGGCGGTTTTCGACTGGCTGCAGCAGAAAGTGACTGAGATTGACGACCTGCGCCGCTATCCGTTCTCCGAACAGGATTTGCTCAATGAAGTGTTTGCCGGGCGCTGGCTGCCGCTGCCGTACATTTATAACGCGCTAAAAACCCTGCCGTTCCAGCATGCCGGCTTATGGCATGACGATGAGGTGAAGAATCTGCACTACATTCTCGCCAAACCGTGGAAGCGCGACCTGAACCAGCCAGAGGCGCAGCGCGACCGTTATTACGCGCTGGATAAGCTGTGGTGGGAGCTGGGCGCGGATTAATGGCTGGTCGCGGCGCGATTTATCGGGCAATGGTTGGTCGCCATAAATGGCGACCCTACAGGGTTGAATGCGGGTTACAAGGTCTGGATGCGTTCGTGAAGGACGCATTGTCGCCATCAATAGCGACCCTGCAGAATCTGATACGCGTCAAAAGACCTTGCCGCATTTCCCAGGGTGCGCATTTATGCGCACCCTGGTAGCGGCGCGATTTATCGCGCAATAATTGTGCGCTTCCCTGCGCACTGTGGCTTAACGCCAGCCGAGCTCTGGCGCGACGTGGGTCAGAATGCTGTCGATCACGTGCGCACAATAATCCACGCCAAGCTGATTAGGGATGGTCAGTAACAGGGTATCGGCTTCCGCAATCGCTTCATCCTGTGCCAGCTGTTTGACCAGCTGCTCCGGCTCTGCAGCATAGCTACGCCCAAAGATGGCGCGGGTTTTCTCATCGAGGAACCCGACGGAATCCTGCTCCTGTCCGCCGCGACCGAAGTAAGCGCGGTCGGTGTCGTTCATCAGGGCAAAAATACTGCGGCTGACCGACACGCGCGGCGCACGCTGATGCCCTGCCGCCTGCCAGGCTTCTTTATAGGCGCGAATCTGCTTCGCCTGCTGCACATGGAACGGTTCGCCGGTCTCGTCATCCTTCAGCGTCGAACTCTGCAAATTCATCCCCAGCTGCGCTGCCCAGATCGATGTGGCGTTCGAGCCGGAACCCCACCAGATACGCTCGCGCAGGCCTTCGGAATATGGCTCGAGGCGCAGTAGTCCCGGTGGATTCGGGAACATCGGCTGCGGATTGGGTTTGGCGAACCCTTCGCCACGCAGCACTTCCAGCAGCTCTTCGGTGTGACGACGTCCCATATCCGCATCGGTTTCCCCTTCGCGCGGATTGAAGCCAAAGTAGCGGTAGCCTTCAATCACCTGCTCCGGCGAGCCACGGCTCAGGCCGAGCTGCAAACGGCCGTTGGCGATCAGGTCCGCTGCCCCGGCGTCTTCCGCCATATACAGCGGATTTTCGTAACGCATGTCGATTACACCGGTACCAATCTCGATGCGGCTGGTTTTGGCACCGACCGCCGCCAGCAGCGGAAACGGTGAACTCAGCTGGCGGGCAAAGTGGTGTACGCGGAAATAGGCACCGTCGGCCCCCAGTTCTTCGGCGGCGACCGCCAGGTCAATCGACTGCAGCAGCACATCCTGCGCCGAACGGGTGGCCGAGTGTGGTGACGGGGTCCAGTGACCGAAAGATAAAAAGCCAATTTTTTTCATGCTAAATGCTCCTCGCGGGCCAGAACGGCGCCGGCGTCATCAATCAGAATTCGATGAGGTAAGGTTACGCCTGTGCGAAGAGGACTGATAGCCAATAGTTTTCGCGCGCTTCTTCAACTTTTTTGCATAACAAAGCAATTTTCCGTCTTTGTGTTTATCACGCGTATCGCGCATCTTGAGCGCATCTTTTCCCGTCTCGCTGACTGAATTCATGAACATGGTCAAAGGAACCTCCGCCTACCTCAGTACCCAACAGCGCGAAGTGGTGCACCAGCTGGCGCGCAGCTGGCTATGGCGCAGCGAATTGCCGACCTGGCTGTTAATCATTACCGTTTATAGCGGCTGGTTCGCCAGCGTGCTGTACTGGCAAACGCTGGGCCTGCCCCTCGCCACGCTGCTGCTGATCCTGTTCACCACCTGGTATTTGTCGCTGCAGCATGAACTGATTCATGGCCATCCGACGCGCCTGCCGCGCCTTAATCAGCTGTTTGGCATGCTGCCGCTGGCGGTGTGGTATCCGTATGGTCTCTACCGGGATTCGCACCTGGCACATCACCGCAACCACACCCTGACCGATCCGCATGATGATCCGGAAACCTATTATCTGTCGCCGGCGCACTGGGCTCGGCTCAAACCCTGGCAACAGCGCGTTATACATCTGCGCAACACCTTTCCGGGACGTCTGCTGCTGGGACCGCTGCTGGATATCCTCGCCACGCTGCGCGCGCTGACGCAAAGCGTGGTGCAGCGCGACGTGCCGGCGATGATGATGTGGCTGGTGCATCTGCTACTGCTGGCCGGGCTGTTTTACTGGCTCAGCCTGCACGGCTTTTCCCCGCTGTGGCTGGTGCTGGCGGTGAGCTATCCGGCGCTGATGTTGACCAAGGTGCGCTCATTTTACGAACATCGTGCCGATGAGGCGCCGCTGGCGCGCTCGGTAAATAACGAAGCGGCCTGGCCGTGGCGCCTGATGTTCCTGAATCTCAACTATCATTCTGTACATCACGATCTGCCCGGTTTACCCTGGTACGGTCTGCGCAAAGTCTATTTGCTCTACCGCGACGGCTACTATCAGCGTAATCAGGGTTTTCGCGTTGCCGGTTACGGCGAATGGATGAAGCGCTTCTGGCGTCAGCCGATCGACGTTAACGCCCACCCGGGACACCACAAGGACGCACAGAATGCACATCATCTCTTTACCGATGTACGACATCGACCACCCGAGCACGCTGGCCATGACCTCAGTGCTGACGCGGCTGCTGGCGAAGCGCGGCGTGCAGGCTGAGGTGCAGTGGCACGACGACCTGCTGCCACACTGGCGTGATGACAATCTGCTGCTGAGTCAGACCTGCGGCTATCCGCTGGTCGCGCTATTGCCTGACGTGCAACTGGTGGGCACGTTTCAGTCCAATGCGCCTGGCTGCCATGATCTGCGCTATCGCAGCTGGCTGGTGGCGCGGCAGGAAGATGAGAACCTGAGCCTCGCCGATTTCCGCGACCGTCGCGCAGTGTGCAACAGCAATGACTCACACTCCGGATACAATTCGCTGCGCTACGTGGTCGCGCCGCTGGCCCAGGACGGCAAATTCTTCGCCACTACCCGGTTCAGCGGCAGCCACCGCCAGTCGCTGGCCGCGCTGCGCGCCGGACAGGCCGACCTCGCCGCGATTGATTGCATCACCTGGGCGCTGCTGCGCAAATACCGGCCGCAGGAGCTGCAGGGCTTAGCCATCATCGGCGAAACCCCGCTGTGTGCCGCGCTGCCGCTGATAACCTCAGCGAAAACCGACAGTCTGCTGCTGGAAAAGCTGCGCAGCACGCTGTTTGAGCTGGCCAATGTGGAGGACTACAAGGATGTGATGAAGGCCAACCTGCTGGCGGGCTTTTCTGTGCCGCAGCGCGACTGGTTTGACGAGGTTAAACGCTGGGAAGATGACGCCGCCGCGCTGGGCGTGACGGCGCTGTAAATAAAGCACTAACCGGCGGCATCCCTGCCGCCAGCGGGCTTACTGAGCGCGAGCAGCGATAATCGCCTCTGCGACGTTACGCGGTGCTTCGGCGTAGTGGGCAAACTCCATGCTGTACGTGGCGCGGCCCTGCGACATTGAGCGTAGCGTGGTGGCGTAGCCAAACATCTCGGCCAGCGGCACTTCAGCACGGATAATGCGCGCGCCGAAACGCTCGTCCATGCCCTGCAGCGTGCCGCGCCGGGATGACAAATCGCCCATCACGCCGCCGGCATACTCTTCCGGCGTCTCCACTTCTACCTGCATCACCGGCTCAAGTATCACCGGATCGGCCTGTTTCGCTGCCGCTTTGAAGCCAAAGATTGCCGCCATGCGGAACGCCATCTCCGACGAGTCAACGTCGTGATAAGAGCCAAACGTCAGCGTGGCTTTGATGTCGACCACCGGATAACCGGCCAGCACGCCGCTGTTGAGCGCTTCGCGAATGCCCTTCTCCACCGAAGGAATGAATTCGCGCGGCACCACGCCGCCTTTGGTCGCGTCTTCAAAGGCGAAACCGCTTCCGGCCGCCTGCGGCTCGAGCGTCAGCACCACGTGACCATACTGGCCCTTGCCGCCCGACTGACGCACAAATTTCCCTTCCACCTCGCGCACCGTTTTGCGGATGGTTTCGCGGTAGGTTACCTGCGGCCGGCCAATATTGGCTTCCACGCCAAACTCGCGTTTCAGACGGTCGACGATGATCTCCAGATGCAGTTCACCCATGCCGGAGATGATGGTCTGACCGGACTCCTCATCGGTGTGCAGCCGGAACGACGGATCCTCTGCCGCCAGCCGCTGCAGCGCCAGCCCCATTTTTTCCTGATCGCCTTTGGTCTTTGGCTCAATCGACAGCGAAATCACCGGATCGGGAAACTCCATGCGCTCCAGCGTGATTACCGCATTAGGATCGCACAGCGTTTCGCCGGTGGTGACCTCTTTCAGCCCGACGCAGGCGGCAATATCGCCGGCGCGGATCTCATCAATCTCGATGCGATCGTTAGCCTGCATCTGCACGATGCGGCCAATGCGCTCTTTACGCCCTTTCACCGCGTTCCACACGCTGTCACCCTTGCGCAGCACGCCAGAATAGACGCGCACAAAGGTCAGCTGACCGACGTAAGGATCGCTCATCAGCTTGAACGCCAGCGCCGAGAAAGGTTCCTCATCGTCAGCATGGCGTTCGTCGTGTTCGCCGCGCTCGTTGATGCCGGCGACCGGCGGCACGTCGAGCGGTGAAGGCATCAGTTCGATGACCGCATCGAGCATGCGCTGCACCCCTTTGTTTTTAAACGCGCTGCCGCACAGCATCGGCTGGATTTCGCCCGCCAGCGTGCGCTGCCGCAGCCCGGCAATCACCTCGTCTTCACTGAGATCGCCCTGCTCCAGATAGCGGTCCATCAGCGCTTCGCTGGCTTCTGCCGCTGCTGCCACCATGTTTTCCCGCCACTCCGTCGCCTGCGCCTGCAGCGCGTCCGGAATCGGCGCATAGCTAAAGCTCATGCCCTGGCTGGCGTCGTCCCAGTAGATAGCGCGCATTTTGTTGAGATCGATGACCCCGCTGAACTGCTCTTCAGCGCCGATGGGAATGACAATCGGCACCGGATGCGCCTGCAGGCGATCTTTCATCATCTGCACCACGCGGAAAAAGTCCGCGCCCTGGCGGTCCATCTTGTTGACGAACGCAATGCGCGGCACGTGGTATTTATTCGCCTGCCGCCACACGGTTTCTGACTGCGGCTGAACACCACCGACCGCGTCGTACACCATCACGGCGCCATCCAGCACGCGCATTGAGCGCTCCACTTCAATGGTGAAGTCAACGTGTCCGGGAGTATCAATGATGTTGATACGGTGCGGCGTAAAACTGCCGTCCATGCCCGGCCAGTAGCAGCTGACCGCCGCCGAGGTGATGGTAATGCCGCGCTCCTGCTCCTGCGCCATCCAGTCGGTGGTTGCCGCGCCATCGTGCACTTCACCCAGCTTGTGGCTCATTCCGGTGTAAAACAGGATGCGCTCAGTGGTGGTGGTTTTACCGGCATCGATGTGCGCGGAGATGCCGATGTTGCGATAACGTTCGATGGGGAGGGGTCGGGGCATGATGCGTCCTTAGTCTGTCGACGAAAAAAACCGGCAGGCACCATTGCCCGCCGCTGTGCCCCAGCATAAACCCATTGTACGAATGAATACGAACAGTTTGAGCTTTTTTTGCTCATCGCTGAGATTGTCACGGTTTTCCGCATTTGCGGTGTGGCGCAGTGACGCGCAGCGCTTTAAGGTAAGGCTTTCATGCTTAACGGGAAAACAGTCCATGCGTATTCTGATTGTGGGAGCCGGTGCCACCGGCGGGTACTTTGGCGCGCGCCTGGCGCAGGCCGGCCGTGATGTGACCTTTCTGGTGCGCGAGCGCCGCCAGCAGCAGCTGCAACAGACCGGACTGGTGCTGCAAACGCCGGAGGGCAGCACGGTGCTGCAGCCGCAGCTGGCGCTGGCCTCGACGCTGACCGGTGATTACGATCTGATTATCCTGACGGTGAAAAGCTTTGCGCTGGAACAGGCGATGGAAGACATCGCCCCGGCGGTTGGCGCGCAGACGCTGATCATGCCGATCCTCAATGGTATGCGTCATATTGATACGCTGCGCGCACGTTTCGGTGACAAGGTGATTGGCGGGCTGTGTAAGATTCACGCCACGCTGGGCGAGCACGGCGAAGTGATGCAGCTCTCGCCGCTGCACGTGCTTTACTACGGCGCGCTGGACGGCAACAACGATGCCCGTCTGCAGCGCGTGGATGCCGCACTGCGTGATGCGCAGTTTGATAGCGTGTTCGCCGATAACATTATCAGTGAGCTGTGGGAGAAGTGGCTGCTGCTGAGCACGCTGGGTGCCGTGTGCTGTCTGGCGCGCGGCAATACGCAGCACATCCTGCGTTCAGCCGGTGGTGAAGCGCTGCTACAGGGCATTTTCGCCGAGGTGCTGGCGGTGATCACAGCCGATGGCTATCAGCAGCGCCCGGCCGTGACGGCGAAGATTTATGAGACGCTGAACAATCCTGATGCGGCGATGACCTCATCCATGTACCGCGATTTAACCCAGGGCTACGATATCGAAGCCGATCAGATCATCGGCGATTTGCTGGTGCGCGGCGCGCGCCATGCGGTGGCGATGCCGCTGCTGAACGCGGTGTATGTGAATTTGCAGGTGTATTTGCAGACGCGGTGATCGGTCCGGTGCGTGGCGTGCCTGGTGCGCATGAATGCGCACCCTGTTATTTGTGCGACATGTCATTGCGGCACCAGCCAGTCGCACAAACCGTAGCGGCGCGATTTATCGCGCAATGTGCATTTCCGCACCGCGGCCGGTTGCGCAATAAATAGCGCCGCTACGGATAAGGCAGAATATTCTCTTTACTCAATCACATATGCTTTTGGTGACGGCTCAACCCAACCGCGACTGCACGCCGGGCAGCTGCATCAGGCGCTGCCAGGCTGCTTCGACCGCGTCGGGTACATCAACGTGCCCGAAGAACCCCTTGCCGTTCGGGCCGTAGCCGCTGGCGTCGTCACGCAGGCGCTGCACCTCGCCCATCAGCAGCGACAGAAAACGCTCCACTGACCACAACCCCTGCGGCGGCGCGCCAACGATGCGCAGCATGCCCGCATCCATCATCACCTGCGGCACAAACACCGGCCAGCTGATGAATTCCGGCGCATGCTCGCGATCGCGCCACTGCCAGCGGAAGGTTTCCCAGCTGCGGCGCTGCATCAACGGATCCTGCACCAGCAGCACGCGCTGCGGCTGCCACTGCTGCTCATCCAGCAGGCGCTGGCTTAAGGCGGCGTTTTCGCCACAGTTGCGCGAGGCGGTTTCCAGCAGCAGCTGATCGTCAGGCAGCTCAGCGAACACACGCGCCATCTCGCCCAGCAGCTGTGCTTCGCCCTTGCCGGCGGTGTCGATCTGGCGATAGAGCGGATGGCTGGCAATCATCGCGGCCAGCAGCGCGGTTGAGTGACCGATGCCGCCGCTGATCAGCAACGGCAGCTGATATTTCTTCGCCAGCGCAATCACCGCTTCGACGTTTGGCAGCACCGCATGTCCGGCAAGTATGGCTAAATCGACCTCCAGCGTACCGTCCTTTGGCAGCTGATCGAGCGCCAGCCAGGCGGCAATGGTGTTGATATCCTGAATTTGATGGTCATTGAGCTGCATCACTTTCTCCTTGCGTTATCACTGGCAGTGTAACGCCTTAATACCGCGACGGCAGGGAAAAATTTGCTACACTCGCCGCATTCTCATCAGGAGGGATCAATGACAGCGCGTTCCGTAACGCTTGACGATGTCGCCCGGCTGGCTGGCGTCTCCTATCAAACGGTTTCCCGGGTGCTGAACCATTCCGCGCAGGTGTCACCCCGCACCCGCGCGCGGGTGGAAGCCGCGATGCAGCAGCTCAGCTACGTGCCAAACCGGGTCGCGCAGCAGCTGGCCGGCAAGGCCACGCGCACGCTCGGGCTGGCGACCAGCGATCTGGCGCTGATGGCGCCAGCGCAGATTGCTTCGGCGATTCAGCAGCGCGCGGCGGCGCAGGGCTATCATCTGGTGATCGCCATGGCCAATGCCACCAGCCACGCGCAGGACACGGTGCATGAACTGCTGGCGCAGCGCGTCGATGCTCTGCTGATCAACCTGCCGCTGGATGCCGCGCAGGCAGCGCAGATTCAGCAGCAGTGCGGCAGCAAACCGACGCTGTTTCTGGATGTGGAGCGCAGCGCTGCCGTGGCGCAGTGTCAGTACCGGAGCACCAGCGGTGCGCAGCAGGCGGTGGATCATCTGGTGGCGCTCGGCCACCGGCAGATTGGCGTGCTGAACGGGCCTGCCAGCTCCGCGTCAGCGCGGGCGCGATTTAGCGCCTGGCAACAGGCGCTGGCGCGTCATCAGCTGGTGCCGGACTGCGTACTGAGCGGCGACTGGAGCGCAGCGTCCGGCTACCAGGCGCTGCTGACACTGCTGCCCGACCAGCTGCCGCAGGCGCTGCTGGTGGCTAACGACCAAATGGCGCTGGGGGCGATGCGCGCGCTGCATCAGCATGGCGTACGAATTCCGGCGGAGATGTCGATCATCGGTTACGACGATACGGCGGAGAGCGCGTGGTATCAGCCACCGCTGACCACGGTGCGCCAGGATTTACAGCAGTTAGGCACGGTGAGCGTCGATCGTCTGCTGGCGCAGCTGGAGGGAGAGATGCCGGACGGTCAGCCGCTGGAGACCGAGCTGGTCCTGCGCGCCACCACGGCGGCGCCGTTGCAGCAGCAGGTGGATGTGGCGGAAATTGCGCATCAGTTACAGCAGCTGGCGCGGGCATTAAAAAGGTCGCCGTAAAGGGCGACCCTGGAGCAAAACGCGGCTATCGAGCCCGTGAAGCTTACTGCCCTTTCGGTTCGCCCATCGCTTTGAGCTTTTTCGACAGCTCGCGACGCTCTTTCGACAGATCGGCGTTTTTGATGATGTACTCATCTACGCGATCTTCATAATCCACGCGCATGCTGGCGATGATTTCCTGAATCGCTTCCACGCTCATACCAGGTTTGATGTACTCGCTCAGGTTGTCCAGCAGCAACACACGTTTCTGGTTATCACGGATTTTCTTTTCGTTGTCCGTAATTTCGCGCTGCAGTTTGTTTTTACGACGAAACATACGCACAAACTCCAGTACGTCCTGAAATGATTGCTTGGCATTTTCCATGTTGGCACCTTTCTTGTGGCCTGCCGCGGCAGGCAAAATAGTCATAAACCGGGAAGACATTTAGCTTAGCGGCTTATAAGCCGGGTTCGCAATTTTCACCGCTAAATTCGGACTGGCACTTATCTTAGCGCAAAGAAAGGGCAATTCGCACTAAGTCATTGCCTGAGAAAACTATTTGCGCAACGCCAGACGCACTAGGTCTGTCATGCGCTCCAGCTGACGCGCCTGCTCCAGACTCAGCCAGACGTAACCGTAAATCGCGGTGGTCTCCAGCCGCGCGCTGCCGTTGGCGATCAGCGCTTCCAGCTCCTGGGTGATGGCTTCCAGCTCGTGGCTGTTGGCAATCACCTGTTCGGTCTCGCCTTTCACCATCAGCGCCGCCAGCGCGTTCAGGGTGTTCTCGGTCATCTGCTGCGTGCGGCGCAGCGTTGGCGCGTTAAGCAAAATCAGATGGCTTTCGCGCGACGCCCACCAGGCTTCAATCTGCATCTGCATGGTGTTAACCATATTACGGTTAATGGTCTGAATGGCTTCAAACACCGATTTAGGGATGCGCGTCTCTTTGCTCGCCGGCTCCAGCAGCGCGCGCATTTTGATCACGCTGGTGAGCAGCTTCTGGAAGCGCGGATTGAGGCGCGGCTTCTCCACCAGATTGGCAGAAAAGCCAGCGTGATGAATCTTCGCCATGTTGATAAAGGCGTCCGACAGCTGAATGCGCCAGTGAGTATAGGCGCGCTGCGCCCAGATGGCGCTAAACAGTAAAGCCATCAGCGAGCCGAGGATCACATCGCCGCCGCGCCACAGCGCCACGGTGAAATCGCCGGCCGGCGCGCCGACCACCACGCCGAGCGTGATGCCGATCAGCAGCGCCATATACGGGTGTTTGCCCAGCGTCAGATAGCCGCAGACGATCATCACGATAAAGCACCACACCAGCATCAGCGGCAGTGACAGCAGCTCCAGCTTCAGCGCGATCAGCCCTGATATCAGCCCGGCAAAGGTACCGCTGATACGCTGCACCACGCGCGGCAAAACATTGCCCCAGGTGGAGATCGGTCCCATCACCACCACCAGCGTGATCAGCGGCCAGGTGCCTTCCGGAATATCGGTCAGACGGACAAACAGGAAGCACAGCACAAAGGCGATAGCGATGCGTACGCCGTGCACGGCGCGGTAGTGGCGGTAAAACCAGAACTCAATCGGAGAGATGGGCTTATCAGCGCGTAACATGGTGGTCCGGGTGCGATAAAAATTTGCGCGCTATGTTACCCTGGCGCAGCACGAACATTGAGGGGCTGGCGCAACTTTTTGCGCAATAATACAACTGCGCTACATCTTGTTTTCTCAGTGCTCACAAGGATGTAACGCAGCGTTTGCTTATCGCCCGACGGCTTACAGTTTCTGTTTCACGTAATCGCTGATGCGCGTGATGATGCCTGCTTCATCGACCGACTGCAGCGCGTACAGCGGATAGCTGGCCAGCTGCTTGTCTTTATCCAGCACCTGAATTTCGCCCACCTGCTCGCCGGCTTTGAGTGGCGCTTCGAGGTCTTTACGATTGATCACATACTTCGCCATCACGTTCGACACTTCGCTGCGCGGCAGTGACAGATAGATATCTTCGGTGGTACCGACGTCCACTTTGTGCGGGTTGCCGTACCAGACGTTTTCGCTGCCGATCTTTTTCCCGGCGTGGAACAGCTGCACGGTGTCGAAGTTGTTCTGTCCCCACACCAGCAGTTTACGCGCCTGCTCTTCACGTCCCTTTGAACTTTTCCCGCCCATGATCACCGCAATCAGACGATGGCGACCGACAATGTTCGAGGCAACGATGTTGAACCCGGCGCTCTCGGTGTGGCCGGTTTTCATGCCGTCGACGTGCAGATTCTGATCCCACAGCAGGCCGTTACGGTTGTTCTGGGTAATGCCGTTGAAACTGAGGGTTTTCTCGCTGTACATGGCGTAGAAATCCTGCTCACCGTTAATGATGGCGCGCGACAGCACCGCCAGATCGCGCGCGGTGGTGTGCTGCCCCGGCGCATCGAGACCGTGCACGGTTTCGAAGTGGGTGTGCGTCAGGCCGAGTTTCTGCACGTAGCTGTTCATCATGTTGACGAAGCTCTCCTGGCTGCCGGCCACATAGTCGGCCAGCGCCACGCAGGCGTCGTTGCCGGAATCGATGATCACGCCGCGCATCAGGTCGCGCACGGTGACTTTATCGCCCGGCTTAAGAAACATCAGCGACGAGCCTTTAAACACCGGATTGCCGGCGGCCCACGCGTCTTTACCCACCGTGACCACATCGTCGCGGGTGATTTTCTTCTGATCGACCGCGCGGTCGACGACATAACCGGTCATCAGTTTGGTCAGGCTGGCCGGGTTGCGCTCCGCATCCGGGTTGCCTGCGGTGAGGATCTGCCCGGTGGTGGCGTCCATCAGCACCCAGGACGCGGCATCAATGGCCGGCGGCGTCAGGGGAAACGGCATGCTGTCATCCGCATGCGCCAGCGATGCCCAAACAATCATTCCAGATACAGTTACCAACAGACGCCTTTTCAACACTTCTTCCTCAACATCAAATAAATGAATTTACCGCCGCACGTTTTACGGCAAATAGCGCTTTGATATCTGAATAAATTGAAAAAAAGTATGAACCGCGGACAAATGCTGCGCGCCCGCTCGCAGCGATGGCGATCGAGGTTGTGCTGTACCGGGCTGACGACTATTCTGTGCGTTGATTTTCCATAGCCAGGATAACGCCGTGCCCGCCTCTGAGTTCACTTTTCTGTTCCACGATTATGAAACCTTCGGCAAAAGCCCGTCGCTGGATCGTCCGGCGCAATTTGCAGGCCTGCGCACCGACAAAGCCTTTAACGCCGTGGGCGAACCGCAGGTGTTTTACTGCCAGCTCGCGGACGATTACCTGCCGCAGCCAGAAGCGGTAATGATCACCGGTATCACGCCGCAGGTGGCCAACGCGCGCGGCGTGCCGGAAGTGGAGTTTGCTCAGCGCATTCACGCGCTGTTCAGCGAACCGCAGACCTGTGTGATCGGTTACAACAACGTGCGCTTCGATGACGAAGTGACGCGCAATATCTTCTACCGCAACTTTATCGACCCGTATGGCTGGAGCTGGCAGAACGGCAATTCGCGCTGGGATCTGCTCGACGTGATGCGCGCCTGTTATGCGCTGCGCCCGGAAGGCATCGTCTGGCCGGAGAACGACGACGGTTTCCCGAGCTTTAAGCTGGAGCATCTCACCCAGGCTAACGGCGTGGCACACGAACAGGCGCACGATGCCATGTCCGATGTGTACGCCACGCTGGCGATGGCAAAGCTGGTGCGGGAGAAGCAGCCGAAGCTGTTTGAGTTTCTGTTTACCCATCGCAACAAGCAGAAACTGATGACGCTGATTGATATTCCGCAGATGAAGCCGCTGGTGCACGTTTCCGGCATGTTCGGCGCAGCGCGCGGTAATACCAGCTGGATTGTGCCGCTGGCATGGCATCCGGATAACAAAAACGCGTTGATCGTGGCCGATCTGGCCGGCGACATGACGCCGCTGCTGACGCTGTCGCCGGATGAGTTGCGCGAGCGGCTGTATACGCGACACAGCGATCTGGGCGATTTGCCGGCGGTGCCGATCAAGCTGGTGCACATCAATAAGTGCCCGGTGCTGGCCCCGGCCAATACATTGCGCCCGGAAGATGCCGAACGGCTGGGTATCGATCGTCAGCACTGTCTGGCGAATCTGGCCCTGCTGCGCCAGCATGCCGAAGTGCGGGAAAATGTGGTGACGCTGTTTGCCGAAGCGGAGCCGTTCACACCGTCGGAGGATGTCGATGCGCAACTGTATGACGGCTTCTTCAGCGACGCCGATCGCGCCGGCATGAACATCCTGCGTCAGACGCCGCCGCAGAACCTGCCGGCGCTCGATTTGACCTTTGAGGATAAACGTATCGCGAAGCTGCTGTTCCGCTATCGCGCCCGCAACTTCCCCGGCACGCTGGATGATAAAGAGCAGCAGCGCTGGCTGCAGCACCGCCGCGAGCAGCTTAATGCTGAGCGGGTACAGGCGTTTTTGATGGAGCTGGAGTCGCTGGCCAGTTTGCATGAGGGCGATGCAGAGAAGATGGCGCAGCTGAAAGCGCTGTATTTGTATGCGCAGGAGCTGGTGTCGTAGCAGGGTTTCGTGCGGGCTGATGCCCTCACCCCGGCCCTCTCCCACGGGGAGAGGAAGAAGCATAGTGCGTTCTGGTGCCCTCACCCTGGCACTCTCCAACGGGGAGAGGTAGAGTGCGGGCTGGTGCCCTCACCCTGGCACTCTCCAACGGGGAGAGGTAGAGTGCGGGCTGGTGCCCTCACCCTGGCACTCTCCCACGGGGAGAGGGAGAAGTATAGTGCGTTCTGGTGCCCTCACCCCGGTGCTCTCCTGCGGGGAGAGGAGTAGTACGTTTTGGTGCAGCTACCAGGCTGATACCTGACACACGCTCGGGCGGTTCCCTCTCCCGCGGGCGGGAGAGGGTTAGGGTGAGGGAAAAGCCTTACACCTCTTCGCTAAACTGCGGTACCGGATTGCGGAACGTGCGGGTCACAAACGCCAGGTAAACAATACCAATCGCCGCCCACACCAGGCCGAGCACCATCGAGGTCTCTTCCAGGTTGATCCACAGCGCACCCACCGTCAGCGCACCCATAATGGGCAGCACCAGATAGTTGAGGTGGTCTTTCAGCGTCTTGTTACGCTTCTCACGAATCCAGAACTGGGCAATCACCGACAGGTTCACAAAGGTGAACGCCACCAGCGCACCGAAGTTAATCAGCGCCGTTGCGGTGACCAGGTCGAAGTTGATCGCCAGCAGCGCTACCGCACCAACCAGCAGCACGTTCAGCGACGGCGTGCGGAATTTCGGATGCACGAAGCCAAAGAAACGCTGCGGGAACACGCCGTCACGGCCCATCACGTACATCAGACGCGAAACGCCGGCGTGTGCCGCCATGCCGCTGGCCAGCACCGTCACCACCGAGAAAATCAGAATGCCGATCTGCAGCGCTTTACCCGCCACGAACAGCATGATTTCCGGCTGTGAAGAGTCCGGATTCTGGAAACGCGAGATATCCGGGAAGTACAGCTGCAGGAAGTACGAGACGCCAATAAAGATCACCCCACCAATCAGCGCGGTCAGGAAAATCGCGCGTGGAATGGTGCGCTCGGCATCTTTGGTCTCTTCCGACAGCGAGCTGATACCGTCAAAGCCAAGGAACGAGAAGCACAGAATGGTCGCACCGGTAATCATCGGTACCACTTGCGCATTTTCAGACCAGAACGGCTTAGTACTGGTCAGCGTACCGGCGCCAATACCGTGTGCCACACCATACACCACCATACCGGTGATCACTGCCATCACCACAACCTGCAGCACCACAATGACGCTGTTGAAGTTGGCCACGGTTTTGATCCCACGCAGGTTGGAGATGGTCATAAACGCCACCAGCAGCACCACGAAAATCCACGACGGAATGCCCGGCACCAGCGACTCAAAGTAGCTTTTCGCCAGCAGGATGTTGATCATCGGCATGAACAGATAGTCCAGCAGTGATGACCAGCCCACCATAAAGCCGACGTGCGGACTGATAGCCTTCTGAGCATAGGTGTAAGCGGAGCCCGCAGATGGGAAGCGGCGTACCAGCTTGCCGTAGCTCACGGCAGTAAACAGTATCGCGATCAGCGCGAAAGCATAAGCGGTGGCGACGTGACCGTCGGTGAGGCCTGACACGATGCCGAAGGTATCAAACAGGGTCATTGGCTGCATATACGCCAGGCCCATCATGACGACCGGGATCAGAGTCAGAGATTTTTTCAGATGTGCACGCTGTGGTGCGGCAGAGGTATTAAGCGACATTGTTCAGGCCCCCTACAGCAACAACTGAGTTCAGTTGTACCACAGGGATACTGCGCAATGTGCTGCAGTGAGAAGTGATATTAGTGTTTGCGATTGTCGCCGCGCCATAATCATCACGGAAGCGAGAACCAGCCTGCGCTGGTGCAATTGTAAACAGTCCCATCTTTGTTCCTCAAATCTCACGCACAAGCGTGTTTCAGTGTCTATCTATCCGGATGCGTGTCCGGCCTCGTTCATGTAGTGAAAGCACCATGCAAAAAAATAACCGACGTAATAAGCGTCGGTTATGTTTTGTCTTTTGCAGGGCGCGTATTTTGCCCCAACTTAGGCCATCGACACAAGATGTTGGATCAATTCTTCTGCCGGTCAGGCGTTCTTTAACATCCAGTCAATTTCCGTGGCGGTGATCAGCCGTTCAAACTCGCGCAGTTCATACTGTTTGCAGCTGTGCCACACGCCGCTGAAACGCTCGCCAAGCAGCTTTTGCAGCGGATAGCTGTTTTCAAACTCATACAGCGCATCGCTCTGGCGAATCGGCAGTTCCAGCCCTTCCGCCTCGTGGCCATTGCCCTTCACCGGATGCGGTAAGGGTAGCTGATTATCCAGACCGTGCAAGATACCGGCAATAATTGCTGACACCACCAGATACGGATTGGCATCGGCGCCCGCCACACGGTACTCGACGCGATGGTTTTCTACATCGCCGCAGGGAATGCGCAGCGCCACCGTGCGGTTATTATGTCCCCATGACGCCTGCAGCGGCACAAACGCCTCCGGCAGGAAGCGACGAAACGCGTTGACGTTAGGTGCCAGCAGCGCCATTGATGCCGGCATCAGATCGATCATGCCAGCCAGCGCCCGCTTCAGCAGCGGCGAATCGCTGCCATCATCCAGCGCAAAGGCGTTGTGGTCGGCGGCATCCAGCATGCTGATGTGTACGTGCATACCGCTGCCCGCATACTCCTCATACGGCTTGGCCATAAACGTGGCGGTCATGCCGTGGTTTTCTGCCACCTGACGCACCAGCCGCTTCAGCAGAATGGCGTCGTCACAGGCTTTGAGGATATCGCGCGTATGGTGCAGGTTGATTTCGAACTGGCCCGGCGAGGCTTCCGCCAGCGCGCCGTCGGCGGGGATATTCTGCAGTTTCGCCAGCGCGTCAATATCGCGCAGTACGTCGGCGAAATGGTCGAGATTATCCAGCGAATACACCTGACTCTGCATGTTGCGCTCTTCACTACCCGGCGCACACGGCGGCTGAATATAGCCTTCGGCATCGCGCTTTTTGTCCACCAGATAGAACTCCAGCTCTACCGCTACCACCGGAAACAAACCGCGATTGCGCAGCTGTTGCCACAGCCGGTTCAGCACGTTTCGGGGTTCAACGTCAAAGGGAGTGCCATCTTGGTCGCACATGGTCAGCAGCAGCTGGGCGATACGTTGCGGGTCAGAGGCGGAAGGAATTAAGGTCCCGGGGACCGGTATGCAGAGGTTATCAGGTTCGCCGAGCGCCTGTCCGAGGCCGGCTTCCTCGACGGTGTTGCCGAGAATGTCCATGGCGAAAACCGAGGCCGGAAAGTAACACCCTTTTTCCAGCTTAGCTAACGCGGAGACGGGAATGCGTTTACCGCGAAATACCCCGTTGAGATCGTTTAACAGAATATCGACATACTGCGTTTCCGGATGGCGTTCCAGCCAGGTTTTCACCTCCAGCTGGAACGCGCTGGTTCGTTTTTCTTCACTGTGTCGCGTGAAGTCTTCTACTTCCACGAGGTTCGTCATCTTCCCACCCGCCCTATACCGTTTAAGATGGTTTGCACATGCTCAAAATAACAGCCACACCTCTAACATAGCTCTAACGCAAATGGTGTGCAAATGTAACAATTCTGTTTGAAGAACAACCAGACGGTTGCTAGATTGACAATATATTGCACACTTTTTCTACTTAGCGCGCAAAACCGGCGGAAATATTGAACAGCAGCGTGGAGAAGTAATGGGCATTATTTTTGACAAGCCTTTGATTGGCGTAGTGATGTGCCAGAACCCCATCGGCAACCACGTTGGGCAGACCGTGCATAACAAATACCTCGACGCCGTGGTGCTGGCTGGTGGCGTGCCGCTGCCTTTACCGCATCAGCTGATGCACGCGCCGCAGCTATTAGAAAACAGTATGACGCTGCTGGACGGCATTTTGCTCACCGGCAGCCCAAGCAATATTGAACCCTGGCATTACGGTGAAGAGGGTCATGAGGCGCATGCCGATCCGTCGCGTGACCGCTTGTCCTTTGCGCTTATCACCCACGCCAGCGGGAAAAAAATGCCGATGCTGGGCATCTGCCGCGGTTTGCAGGAGCTGGTGGTCGCCAACGGCGGCGCGCTGCATCGCCAGCTGCATCAGACGCACCTGTTTCAGGAGCACCGCGAAGATGACAGCCAGCCGCTGGAGCAGCAGTACGCGCCGGCGCATCTGGTGCAGCCCGAACCCGATGGCCTGCTGAGCCAGCTGCTGGGCAGCGCTGCAGCGTTCGCGGTCAATTCGCTGCACGGCCAGGGCATCCGCGAGCCTGGCCCGCAGTTACGCATTGAAGCCCGCGCACCGGATGGCCTGATCGAAGCCGTCAGCCTGCGCCAGCATCCGTTTGCGCTGGCGGTGCAATGGCATCCGGAGTGGCAATCCGATCGCGATCCGGTCTCGCGCCGTTTATTCGAGGCCTTTATCCACGCCGCAGCACGTTATCACAAGGAAAAGCAGCCATGAATGATGCCACTCTGGCGCCCGGACGACGCTTATCGCAAATCCGGCAGGAGTTGGGATTGTCTCAGCGTCGCGTCGCTGAGTTGTCAGGTTTAACACACAGCGCTATCAGCACCATTGAGCAGGATAAAGTCAGCCCGGCAGTCAGCACGTTACAAAAGCTACTCAAAGTGTATGGGCTGTCGCTGTCGGAGTTTTTCTCGGAGCCGAAAGAGAATGCCACGCCGCGCATCATCGTACGCCCGGATGATTGCGTTGAGATCGGCAGCCTCGGTGTTTCTTTACAGCTGATTGATAACGGTGCGGCGAAGCGTGCGCTGGCCATGCTGCTGGAGCGCTACGAGCCGGGGGCCAGCACCGGTGAAAAGCTGCGCCATCCGGGGGAAGAGACCGGCACGGTGCTGGAAGGGGAAATCACCCTGGTGGTGAACGGTCAGAGTTATCACCTTAACCGCGGCGAAAGCTACGTGATTGATACCGGTTTGCCGCACAGTTTTACCAATACGTCAGATCAGCCGTGTCGCATTGTCAGCGCGCATACGCCCGCCAATTTCTGAGTTCACGCGCTACAGGAGGTTATGATGCACCACGTGCAAAGTTATTACGCCGCGACCGCCAACGCGCACGCGCCGTGGCCGCAGCTGCAGGAGAGCATTCAGTGTGACGTCTGTATCATCGGCGGCGGGTTTACCGGGCTCTCTTCCGCGCTGTTTCTTACCGAAGCCGGTTACGATGTGGTGGTGCTGGAAGCGGCCCGCGTCGGCTTTGGCGCCAGCGGCCGCAACGGCGGCCAGGTGGTGAATTCCTACAGCCGCGATGTCGATGTCATCGAGCAACGCTACGGCAAACAGACTGCGCAGATGCTGGGCAGCATGATGTTCGAAGGGGCGGAGATTATCCGCGACCGCATCGATCGTTACGCCATCGCCTGCGACTATCGCCCCGGCGGCATTTTCGCAGCGCTCAATCAACGCCAGATGGGGCATCTGCGCAGCCAGCAGGCCAGCTGGGCGCGTTACGGCAACAGCGATCTGGAGCTGCTGGACGAGCGCGGTATCCGCCGTGAAGTGGCCACCGACCGTTACGTCGGCGGCCTGCTGGACCGGCGCGGCGGCCATCTGCACCCGCTCAATCTGGCGTTAGGTGAAGCCGAGGCAATTCGCCGGCACGGCGGCCGTATTTATGAGCAGTCGGCGGCGCTGGCAGTGACCTACGGCGCACCCAACCGGGTCAAAACCGCGCAGGGTGAAGTCAGCGCCACCTTTGTGATTTTTGCCGGCAACGCCTATCTGCCGTCACAGCTGGAACCGCGACTGGGGCGCAAAAGCATGCCGTGCGGCTCGCAGATCGTCACCACCGAGCCGCTGAGCCGCGATCAGGCGCTGGGGCTGATGCCCAATAACCACTGTGTGGAAGATTGTAACTATCTGCTGGATTACTTCCGCCTGACCGCCGACAACCGCCTGCTGTACGGCGGCGGCGTGGTGTATGGGGCGCGCGAACCGGAAGACATTGAGGCGTTGATCCGGCCCAAGCTGCTGCGCACCTTTCCACAGTTGCGCGACGTGAAGATCAGCCATCGCTGGAGCGGTAACTTCCTGCTCACGCTATCGCGCATGCCGCAGTTTGGTCAGCTGGAGAAGAATGTGTTCTTTATGCAGGGCGATAGCGGACATGGCGTGACCTGTACGCACCTCTCCGGCAAGCTGATCGCCGAAGTGCTGCGCGGCCATGCAGAGCGGTTTGATGCGTTTGCAAAGCTGCCGCACCTGCCGTTTCCCGGCGGAAGACGCTTTAAGGTGCCACTGACGGCGATGGGTGCGGCCTGGTATGCGTTAAGGGATCGGCTGGGGGTTTAGGTGGGTGCGGTTTGCTGCCCTCACCCCGGCCCTCTCCCACGGGGAGAGGGAGAAGGACGGTGCGTTCATCTGCAGGGAGAGGGAGAAGGACGGTGCCTTTATTTAAGTCGGGAGCAGTACCAGGAATGTGCGCTCGGGCGGTTCCCTCTCCCGCGGGCGGGAGAGGGTTAGGGTGAGGGCAACCCCGCACCGCCCCTACTCCAGCGGCATCTTCATCGGGTCATCGTAGCTGTATTCAAACCCCAGCTCGTGACAAATCTTCGAACCGTCAATCACCTTGCCGCTGGCGCGCACCGGCTCGGCAACAAACGTCGGTGGCACCAGGCCTAACTGCTTCGACACGCTCGGGTAAAAGCTGTCGCGTGACGGGTGTTTCGGAGCGCACAGGTTGTAAACGTGCCCGCCTTTTGGCGTTTGCAGCAGCAGCACAATCGCGTCGACCACATCATCAAGATGCACCAGGTTCACCGCGTGCGCGCCGTTTTCCAGGTTGGTTTTACCGGCGAGGAAACGCCCCGGATGACGATTCGGGCCGACCAGTCCGGCGAGACGCACGATATCCACGCTGGTGCCCGGCAGGCCATGCAGCCAGTTTTCCAGCTCCACCAGCGTTTTGCCCGCTACCGTCTCCGGCTGCAGCGCACTGCTCTCTTTTCTTACGCCGTCGCCGCTGCCGTATACCGAGGTAGAGCTGGTAAAGATGATGCGCGGCACTTTATTCGCCAGCGCGGTATCGACCACGTTCTGCACCGCCTGCATGTAATCTTCGCCGCCCTGCACGGTGCGGCTGGCAGGCAGCGTCACCACCAGCGCATCCACCGCCATCAGCGCGGCCAAATCGTCTGCTTCACACTCCAGCTCCGGTGACAGCACCAGCTGAAACGCATCAATACCACAGCGGCGCGCCGCATCGACGCCGTCCGGTGAGGTTTTGCTGCCGGTCACCTGCCAGCCGCGCGCTGACAGCGCCATCGCCAGCGGCATTCCCAGCCATCCCAGACCTACAATCGCGACCTTTTTCATATCGACTCCTGCTCTCCCGCGCTAAGACACCCCATCTTAGTGCCAGCGCGTCAGCCAGACCAGCGCAAACTGTTGCCGAAGGTTGCGAAAACTGACGTTAAAAAAGGGTTGCCAAGCGCCGCCATCTTCGTTAGGTTAATCAGCACGCAAATGAATACTCATTCAGCAACGGAATTTTTTATGACACGCGTTCAGTTCAACCACCATCATCACCATCACCCTGACTAGTCTTTCAGGCGATGTGTGCTGGAAGACGTTTAGGATCTTCCAGTGGTGCGAGCGCAAAGAGAGCCCCCGGAAGATCATCTTCCGGGGGTTTTTTTATGGGCGAACGCAACCCAAAACGCTTCAGACAGGATTGAATAAGAGGACAGGAACCATGTTAGATAACACCCGTTTACGCATAGCTATGCAGAAATCTGGCCGTTTGAGTGATGAATCACGCGAACTGCTGGCACGCTGCGGTATTAAAATTAACCTTCAGCAGCAGCGTCTGATTGCGTTTGCGGAGAACATGCCGATCGACATCCTGCGCGTGCGCGATGACGATATCCCTGGCCTGGTGATGGATGGCGTGGTCGACCTCGGTATCATTGGCGAAAACGTGCTGGAAGAGGAGCTGCTGACACGCCGCGCGCAGGGCGAAGACCCGCGCTACTTTACGCTGCGCCGCCTCGATTTCGGCGGTTGCCGCCTGTCACTGGCAATGCCAGTCGATGCCGAGTACACCGGTCCGCAATGCCTGAATAATGCCCGTATCGCCACCTCTTACCCGCACCTGCTGAAGAAATACCTTGATAAACAAGGCATCGCGTTTAAATCCTGCCTGCTGAACGGCTCTGTTGAAGTGGCACCGCGCGCCGGTCTGGCCGATGCCATTTGCGACCTGGTGTCTACCGGCGCCACGCTGGAAGCTAACGGCCTGCGTGAAGTTGAAGTGATCTACCGCTCTAAAGCGGTGCTGATTCAGCGCGATGGCGAACTGCCAGCGGCGAAACAGCAGCTGGTGGACACGCTGATGACGCGTATTCAGGGCGTGATTAAAGCGCGTGAATCCAAATACATCATGCTGCACGCTCCGAGCGAGCGGCTGGAAGAAGTCATCGCCCTGCTGCCGGGTGCCGAGCGCCCTACCGTGCTGCCGCTGGCCGGTGAAGTGAGCCGCGTGGCGATGCACATGGTGAGCAGCGAAACGCTGTTCTGGGAAACCATGGAAAAACTGAAGGCGCTTGGCGCCAGTTCGATCCTCGTGCTGCCAATTGAAAAAATGCTGGAGTAACCGATGAGCGCAATCATGCAACCTATCGACTGGCAGGCGTGCAGTGCCGAACAGCAGCAGGCGCTGCTGCAGCGTCCGGCAATCTCGGCATCGGCCAGCATCAGCGCCACCGTGCAGGACGTGCTGGTGCAGGTAAAACAGCAGGGCGACGCGGCGCTGCGGGCGTTTAGCGCGCGCTTCGACAAAGCCCAGGTGGAGAATCTGCGCGTGTCCGCCGCTGAGATGCAGGCGGCCGGCGAGCGGCTGAGCGACAGCTTAAAGCAGGCGATGGCAGACGCCATGGCGAATATCGAAACCTTCCACAACGCGCAGATTCTGCCGCCGGTGGACGTGGAAACTCAGCCGGGCGTGCGCTGCCAGCAGATCACCCGTCCGGTGAAGTCGGTCGGCCTGTATATTCCTGGCGGCTCGGCGCCGCTGTTCTCTACCGTGCTGATGCTGGCAACGCCGGCACGCATTGCCGGCTGCGGCCGTGTGGTACTGTGCTCGCCGCCGCCGATTGCCGATGAAATTCTGTACGCGGCGCAGCTGTGCGGCGTGCAGGAAGTGTTTCAGGTCGGCGGCGCGCAGGCGATTGCCGCCCTCGCCTTCGGCACAGAAAGCGTACCGAAAGTGGACAAGATTTTTGGCCCGGGCAACGCGTACGTGACCGAAGCGAAACGCCAGGTCAGCCAGCGTCTCGACGGCGCGGCGATCGACATGCCTGCCGGTCCGTCTGAAGTGCTGGTGATTGCCGACGAAGGCGCGACGCCGGCGTTTGTCGCTTCAGATTTGCTGTCGCAGGCCGAACACGGTCCGGATTCCCAGGTGATCCTGCTGACGCCTTCACGGCAGCTGGCCGACGCTGTGGCGCTGGCGGTTGAACAACAGCTGGCGCAGCTGCCGCGTGCCGCTACGGCCCGTCAGGCGCTGGAGAGCAGCCGCCTGATCGTGGCGCAGGATCTGGCGCAGTGCGTTGAGATTTCCAATCAGTACGGCCCGGAGCACCTGATTATTCAGACGCGCCAGCCGCGCGCGCTGGTTGAGGAGATCACCAGCGCCGGTTCGGTGTTCCTCGGCGACTGGTCGCCGGAATCCGCCGGTGATTATGCCTCCGGCACTAACCACGTGCTGCCGACCTATGGCTACACCGCGACCTGCTCCAGCCTTGGGCTGGCCGATTTCCAGAAACGCATGACGGTACAGGAGCTGACGCCGCAGGGCTTCCTCAACCTCGCCGCCACCATTGAAACCCTCGCCGCCGCGGAACAGCTGGACGCGCACAAAAATGCCGTGACCCTGCGCGTCGCCGCCCTGAAGGAGCAAGCATGAGCAACAACGTTGAAGATTTAGCCCGCGCCAACGTGCGCGCGCTGACGCCCTATCAGTCTGCTCGTCGCCTCGGTGGCAACGGTGACGTATGGCTGAATGCGAACGAATTTCCGCTGCCGGTGCCGTTTGAGCTGTCGCAGCAGACGCTGAACCGCTATCCGGAGTGCCAGCCAAAATTAGTCATTTCGCGCTACGCCGCCTATGCCGGCGTTCAGCCGGAGCAGGTGCTGGTGAGCCGCGGGGCGGATGAAGGGATTGAGCTGCTGATGCGCGCCTTCTGCGAACCGGGAAAAGACGCCATTCTGTTCTGCCCGCCGACCTACGGCATGTACAGCGTCAGCGCCGAAACCATCGGTATTGAGTACCGCACCGTGCCGGCACTGGATAACTGGCAGCTCAACCTGCCCGCCATCGCGGACCAGCTGGACGGCGTGAAAGTGGTGTACATGTGCAGCCCGAACAACCCGACCGGCAATCTGATTGTTCAGGATGACATCCGCCAGCTGCTGGCGATGACCGCCGGCAAAGCGCTGGTGGTGGCCGACGAAGCCTATATTGAGTTCTGCCCGCAAGCAACGCTGGCCGGCTGGCTGCAGGAGTTCCCGCATCTGGTGATTCTGCGCACGCTATCGAAAGCCTTTGCGCTGGCGGGCCTGCGCTGCGGCTTTACGCTGGCCAACAAGCCGGTGATCGATCTGCTGCTGAAGGTGATTGCACCTTACCCGCTGGCGACGCCGGTGGCCGACGTGGCGGCGCAGGCGCTGAGCGAGCAAGGCATCGCGCTGATGCGTCAGCACGCGCAGCAGCTTAACGACAACCGCGCCTGGCTGTGCGAACAGCTGCCGCAGCTGAGCGTAGTGCAGCAGGTCTTCCCGAGCGAGACTAACTATATTCTGGCGCGCTTCACCGACTCGCCAAAAGTGTTTAAAACGCTGTGGGATCAGGGCATTATTCTGCGCGACCAAAACAAAAACCCTGGCCTGGCGGGATGTCTGCGCATCTCCATCGGCACCCGTGAAGAGTGCGAGCGCCTGATCGCCGCGCTGCAAGCCTTATCTGTGGAGCAAGCATGAGTCAGAAGATCCTTTTTATCGACCGCGATGGCACCCTCATCTCTGAGCCGCCGACGGATTTTCAGGTGGACCGTATGGAGAAGCTGGCGTTTGAGAAGAACGCCATCCCGGCCCTGCTGGCGCTGCAGGAGGCGGGTTATCAGCTGGTGATGATCACCAACCAGGACGGCCTGGGCACTGAGCGCTTCCCGCAGGCCGATTTTGACGGCCCGCACAACCTGATGATGCAGATCCTGCGCTCACAGGGCGTGAACTTCAGCGACATCCTGATCTGCCCGCATCTGCCGGAAGAGAACTGCGACTGCCGCAAGCCAAAGACCAAAATGGTCGAAGCCTGGCTGGCCGACGGCGCGCTGGATACCGCCAACAGCTATGTGATTGGCGACCGTCTGACCGACATCCAGCTGGCGCAGAACATGGGCATTCAGGGCCTGCGCTACGGTGCGGAAGGCGAAGACTGGGACGCGATTCAGGCGCGCCTGACCAAACGCGACCGTCACGCGCTGGTGAACCGCAACACCAAAGAGACGCAGATTAAAGTGGAAGTGTGGCTGGATCGCGAAGGCGGCAGCAAAATTAACACCGGCGTCGGCTTCTTTGATCACATGCTGGATCAGATCGCCGTGCACGGCGGCTTCCGCATGAACATCGAGGTGAAAGGCGACCTGTATATCGACGATCACCACACGGTAGAAGACACCGGCCTGGCGCTGGGCGAAGCGCTGCTGAAGGCGCTGGGCGACAAGCGCGGCATCGGCCGCTTCGGCTTCGTGCTGCCAATGGATGAGTGCCTGGCGCGCTGCGCGCTGGATATCTCCGGCCGTCCGCACCTCGAATACAAAGCCGAGTTCAGCTATCAGCGCGTTGGCGACCTGAGCACCGAAATGGTCGAGCACTTCTTCCGCTCGCTGTCGTACGCCATGATGAGCACGCTGCACCTGAAAACCAAAGGCCGCAACGATCACCACCGCGTGGAAAGCCTGTTCAAAGCCTTTGGCCGCACGCTGCGTCAGGCGATTCGCGTTGAGGGCAACACCCTGCCGAGCTCGAAAGGAGTGCTGTAATGAACGTGGTGATTCTTGATACCGGCTGCGCCAACCTCTCTTCGGTTAAGTGGGCGATTGAGCGCCTTGGCTACACGCCCGCGGTGAGCCGCGATCCGGACGTGGTGCTGCGCGCCGACAAACTGTTTCTGCCCGGCGTCGGTACCGCGCGGGCGGCGATGGACCAGCTGCAGGAGCGCGAGCTGATCGAGCTGGTGAAAGCCTGCACCCAGCCGGTGCTCGGCATCTGTCTCGGCATGCAGCTGCTCGGACGCGGCAGCGATGAGAACGGCGGCGTCAGCACGCTCGGCATCGTTGATGAGCCGGTATCGCTGATGGATACCCAGGGGTTACCGCTGCCGCACATGGGCTGGAACCAGATCACCGCGCAGGCCGGCAATCACCTGTTCCGCAACATTCCGGACGGCAGCTACTTCTACTTTGTGCACAGCTACGCCATGCCGGTGAATGCCGCCACCATCGCCCAGTGCGACTATGGCCTGCCGTTCACCGCCGCCCTGCAGAAAGATAACTTCTTCGGCGTGCAGTTCCACCCGGAGCGCTCGGGTAAAGCCGGCGCGCAGCTGCTGAAAAACTTCCTGGAGATGTGATGATTATCCCCGCATTAGATTTGATCGACGGCAAAGTGGTGCGCCTGCATCAGGGCGACTACGGCCAGCAGCGCGATTACGGCAACGATCCCCTGCCGCGCCTGCAGGATTATGAACGCCAGGGCGCGGAAGTGTTACATCTGGTGGATTTGACCGGGGCTAAAGATCCGGCAAAGCGCCAGATCCCGCTGCTAACCACGCTTTTACGCGGCGTCAGCGTGCCGGTGCAGGTTGGTGGCGGTATTCGTCATCGTGACGATGTGGCCGCCCTGCTGGCAGCCGGTGCCACGCGCGTGGTGGTTGGCTCCACCGCAGTGAAGCAGCCGGAAGAAGTGAAAAGCTGGTTCAGCGAATTCGGTGCCGACGCCATTGTGCTGGCGCTTGACGTGCGCATTGACGCCAGCAATCGCAAAGAAGTGGCGATCAGCGGCTGGCAGGAAGCGGCAGGCGTGACGCTGGAAGAGGTGATTGGCTGGTATCAGCCGGTGGGCCTGAAACATGTGCTGTGCACTGATATTTCGCGCGACGGCACGCTGAGCGGTTCCAACGTGGCGCTGTATCAGGAAGTGTCCCAGGCGTTTCCGGACATCGCGTTCCAGTCTTCCGGCGGCATCGGTTCACTGGACGATATCGCCGCCCTGCGCGGCAGCGGTGCCCAGGGTGTGATTGTCGGTCGCGCCCTGCTGGAAGATAAATTTACGGTAGCGGAGGCAATTGCATGCTGGCAAAACGGATAATCCCCTGTCTGGACGTGCGTGACGGGCAAGTAGTGAAAGGCGTGCAGTTCCGCAACCACGAAATCATTGGCGACATCGTCCCGCTGGCGCAGCGCTATGCCCAGGAAGGCGCTGACGAACTGGTGTTTTACGATATCACCGCCTCTTCCGACGGCCGCGTGGTAGATAAAAGCTGGGTATCGCGCGTGGCGGAAGTGATCGATATTCCGTTCTGCGTCGCCGGGGGCATCAAAACCCCGGAAGATGCGGCGCGCATTCTGCAGTTTGGCGCAGATAAGATCTCCATCAACTCACCCGCGCTGGCCGATCCGACGCTGATTACCCGGCTGGCAGATCGCTTCGGTGTACAGTGCATTGTGGTGGGCATCGATACCTGGTTTGATGAAGCCAGCGGCAAGTATCACGTTAATCAGTATACCGGCGACGAAGCGCGCACCCGCGTTACCCAGTGGGAAACGCTGGACTGGGTAGAGGAAGTGCAGAAGCTGGGCGCTGGCGAGATCGTACTGAATATGATGAACCAGGACGGCGTGCGTAACGGCTACGACCTGGTGCAGCTGAAGAAGGTGCGTGACGTGTGTAAGGTGCCGCTGATCGCCTCCGGCGGCGCAGGAACCATGGCGCACTTCCTCGAAGCCTTCGAGCAGGCAAACGTCGACGGCGCGCTGGCGGCTTCGGTGTTTCACAAACAAATTATCAATATCGGCGAGTTGAAAAACTTCCTGATCGACAACGGTGTGGAGATTCGCGCGTGTTAACTGCAGAACAACTGGCCAGACTGGACTGGGCCAAAACCGCGGGCATGATGCCCGTCATCGTCCAGCACAACGTCTCCGGCGAAGTGCTGATGCACGGTTATATGAACGAGGACGCGCTGCACAAGACGCTGGCCGACGGCAACGTCACCTTCTTCTCCCGCACCAAAAACCGTTTATGGACCAAAGGCGAAACGTCGGGCCACTTCCTCAAAGTGGTCAGCATCACGCCGGATTGCGATAACGACACGCTGCTGGTGCTGGCCAATCCGATTGGCCCCACCTGCCATCTCGGTACCTCGAGCTGCTTTTCGCCTGCCGCACCGGACTGGACGTTCCTGTATCAGCTGGAGCAACTGCTGGCCTCGCGTAAAAGCGCCGATCCGGCCAGCTCCTATACGGCGAAGCTGTACGCCAGCGGCACCAAGCGCATCGCACAGAAGGTGGGAGAAGAAGGTGTTGAGACCGCGCTGGCTGCTACCGTCAATGACCGCCACGAACTGACTAACGAAGCCTCCGACCTGCTGTACCATCTGCTGGTGCTGCTGCAGGATCAGGAGCTGGATCTCAGCACCATCATCAACAACCTGCGCGCACGCCATAAGTAACAATTGTGCGCCATGCTGCTCAAAACGGGCTTTCTGGCTCGATTTTGAGCAGCATACTTCGCAAAAGAGTGCGATCAATTGCGCTTCATCAGAATGGAAACCTCCATGACCACGCATGAAAAACTGCTCGCCCTGCTCGATCAGCACAACGCCCGTTACCGACTCATGGAGCATGAAGCGACCGGTAAATGTGAAGCCGTGGCCGCGATTCGTGGCACGGAAGTGGGACAAGGTGCCAAAGCGCTGGTGTGTCACGTCAAGGGCAACGGCATCAAACAGCATGTGCTGGCGGTGCTACCGGCCGACCAGCAGGCCGACCTGAGTAAAGTGGCAGCCGCTGTGGGTGGCCGGCGCGCCTCGCTGGCCTCGCCGGCTGAGGTGGATGCGCTGACCGGCTGCGTGTTTGGCGCGATTCCGCCGTTTAGCTTTCATGCGGATTTACAGCTGGTGGTCGACCCGCTGCTGTTCAAGCGCTACGACGAAATTGCCTTTAACGCCGGGCTGCTGGAGAAGTCGGTGGTACTGCAGGTTGAGGATTACCGCGCACTGCACAATGGTAACGTGATGAAAATAATACTCTAATTGCCATACACCACGCTGAGCGGTACTCTCGATGACTTATCATCACGACAAAAGAAGACCGCAACTATGGCAAGTTCCCGTTTTACCGCCCGTCTGCGCCAGACGCTGGCACTGGCTGTGCTGGCAGGCTGCGCGTTCGGCGCTCAGGCAAAAATCGATCAGGTGCGTTTCGCCGTTGATCCTACCTATCCCCCTTTTGAATCCAAAACGCCGCAGGGCAAGTTAGTCGGGTTTGACATCGACCTCGGCAATGCGCTGTGCGCGCAGATGCAGGCCAAATGCGTGTGGGTCGAGAGCCAGTTCGACGGCATGATCCCGGCGCTGAAGGCGCGTAAGTTTGACGCCATCCTGTCGGATATGGGTATCACCGAAGAGCGTCTGAAGCAGATCGACTTCACCGTGCCGCTGTATGACACCCACACTCAGCTGATTGCGCGTAAAGGCTCCGGCCTGCTGCCCACCGCGGAATCGCTGAAAGGCAAAACCGTGGGCGTGGAACAGGGCACCGTGCAGGAGCGCTACGCGCTGGCGAAATGGCAGCCGCACGGCGTGAACGTGGTGCCGTATGGCGATCAGGCACAGGTTGAGAGCGACCTGATTTCCGGACGCCTTGACGTGGTGTTCACCGATGCCGCACAGGCCGCGAACGGCTTCCTGAAACATCCGCAGGGCAAAGATTTCGAGCTGGCTGGCCCGATTGTGCAGGATCCGATTATCGGCCCTGGCACCGCCATCGGCCTGCGCAAAGGCGACACCGAATTAAAAACCGCGCTGGATAACGCCTTCGCGGAAATCAAAAAGAACGGTACTTTTGATACCTTGCAGAAGAAGTATTTTGCGACGGATATCTCTATTAAGCAGTGATCGATGGGGCGGCGCATTTGCCGCCCTTTTTCCAGCAGAACTATAATTCCCTTCATCAATTTCATGCGGCGCGGCCACGAGCGTGCCCCAGACACAGGACATCGACTGCGTTATGCAACAACAACATCATCCTTTGTTAAGCGCGACGCTGGGCACCCAGCGGGAAATTGTCAGCTTCCACTTCGGCACCGACTCACAGCAGCGGGTGTATATTCAGGCGGCGCTGCACGGCGATGAGCTGCCGGGCATGGCGGTGGCGTGGTATCTCAAGCAGAAGCTGCTGGCGCTGGAGTCGGCGGGCAAGCTGAAAGCCAAAGTCACTTTGGTGCCGGTCGCGAATCCGCTCGCGCTGGGTCAGCACTGGCACGGCACTCACCTCGGACGTTTTCATACTCTTTCTGGTCAGGATTTTAACCGTCGCTTCCCGGCGCTGGGCGATACGCTGGCGGCTGAACTGGCGGGATCGCTGACACAGAGTGAATATGAAAACAAACGACTGATTCGCGACGCCATCGATCGTCACTACCGCGACCGCATCGCCAAAACCGAACTGGAGGCCCAGCGCTTCACCCTGATGCGCATGGCCAGCCAGGCAGACCTGATGATTGACCTGCACTGCGACTGGGATGCCTTGCCGCATCTTTACACCACACCGCACGCCTGGCCGGAGATTGAGCCGCTGGCGCGCTGGCTTGGCAGTGAAGTGCAGCTACTGGCGCAGATCTCCGGCGGAGAGCCTTTTGATGAAGCCTGCTGCGAACCCTGGCTAACACTGGCTGAGCGTTTTGGCAAGGACTACCCGATGCCGCGCGGCCTGCTGCCGGTGACGCTGGAACTGCGCGGCGTAGCCGATGTATCGCCGGAACAGGCGGAGAAAGATGCGGATGCGATTATCAATGCGCTGATTGAAGGGGGATATATTGCCGGAGAAATCGGAGACTCCCCTGCCCTGATCCATGCACCAACGCAACTGGCGGGCTGTGAGTACATCCACGCGCCACACTCCGGACTGCTGCTGAACCGCAGAAAATTAGGCGAGTGGATTAAAGCGGGCGAAGTGGTGGCGGAGATTGTCGACCCGATCAATGACTACGTGACACCGCTGGTGGCTGAGTTTGGCGGCGTGCTGTATGCACGAAACCTGACCAAGTTTGTCACGGCTGGAATGCTGGTGGTGAGGCTGGCGGGGGAAAATGCGGGACGAAAGGGGGAGTTGCTGGTGGTGTAGTTAACACCACCTACTGGCGAGTCGGTTCACCATCAGAACTAATCGCGTTTATTTTTAAACACAAAAAGTGATGATGTTGTGAAATTGACCGCCAGACCACACAGACTTCCTATGGCCACAGCGATAACCGGATATTGTGCAATCCAGGAAGAATTGTAAACGGAAATACTGTATGCAATATAGTTTACCGCACCACCAAAGAGCATAAAGAAGAGATAATTAGCAAACTCTTTTTTCTTACTTAATGCCGACGACCTCTCACGAAAAGTAAGTTGTCGGTTTAATATCCACGTAGTAACAACTGCAGCCATAAATGATATTAACCTTGCCCTATATAAACCCATGTAGTTTTTAAACAGATAAAGTACAAGTGCGTCGACTAAAAATCCAGCCACACCTACAAAGCCAAACAATATAAGTTTTTTCATAAAAAATTTTACAAAATAAGAATTAAGCCATGGCCAACTAAACCAAAAATTAGTTGGCCATATCAATTAAAAGGATATGCGTAAAGGTTTGATGCCCTTACTGTCCAGCCAGGTTATGCCCTCTTCGACCGGGATGATTAGTATACTCTCACCCTGATTAATCTTAGCAGGCAGTTTTATTATTAAATCAGCTTGTCCACCATGAGCATTTAAATGGGGCATGGTAACTCGCAAAAAATCTTGGTTAATAACTTTATTGCCAGGCCCTAATAACTGCACACCAACATTCAATGGATAATAAGTATTTTTCCCTACGGCTAAATCACTCTCATTAACGATAGTTACCATGAGTGTCTGGCCTGAAGTAGCGTCAACTGGCAATAAAAATGATTTAAGCTTTAAGGATAGACCTCCTTTTATTTTCGCTGATACACCAGGAACTAGAGGTCCGGTAAAATATGACCACTTGAGTGTATTTAAATCAAACTCACACAAACCCTGACGAATACTGTGAGCATCAGCGTATTTGAGCACTCTGGGCAGATAAGTATTTAGCGGGTTCTTTGCAAAGTCCCAATCTTTAGGATTGAAAGTGGAATAACCGTTAATAGTTCTCAGGTGGAAGATTTCAGCAATAAACATAGCATCAACATTGTGGGGGTAGAGATTAATGTCAATCTTATCGCTATCTACATCAAACTCGCCTTTTCGCTGCCCTAACACATAGAATGATTTACATTCAGCTGGGGGCACTGGCAAACTTTTTAAGAATGCCAGATTGTTTTTTCTATCGAAGTTAGCGCTATGCGAAATATTTATTTGCTCAGTAATAAGTAGTATGCTAAACAAGAATGCTAATGGTTTTGCTATCCGGACTATTCTGCCTGAGATAAATAACGTAGCTAAAAGCGCGAGTGGGAAGATGAGAAATAGCGCATAGCGCGAAGTAACCCTCATGCCTTTAGCGCCGGGAACAAATTTCCAGATATACTCCCATAGAAAAAAATCACCCTGTTTAATCATTACAGCAAATGATATAAACAATGCCAGAATTAAACTTGCAATTAATTTCGCCGATATATCCTTCTTTTTTATGAATAAAAAAGAACATGAGGCTACAATGAAAACCATCAGTATGAAGGGGGGAAATCCAACATTCAGTTCACCTACTCGCTGGACAGATGAAAAATGCCTGGTAAATAAAACATCGGCAATATTACCAAAAACAAAATTTGTTGAACCTGGATCGAGAAGATTACCAATTTTAGGCGCATAATAGGTTACAGAGTCCAGATTTTGCCCACCCGTTTCTTTAGCTTTGGGCAAGTAAACAATCAGAAAAGGAATCAGTGAGCCAATGAAAGAAACAACAGGTACAAAGATAGAGTAAAGCTCTAGATTTCCAAACAGTTTACGCCTTGCATCTTTATTAAAAATAACAGACGAAAAAAATATAAAAATGAAAAAAAGTGCGAAAAGAAGGTAAAACCAGGCCATATAGAAAGTCGTTATCAGCCAGGTTGATAAAAAAATAGCTGCGCAACTTCCGTTAATAATAGCCCCTTTTCTGTCTCCTAAAGTAAGAGCTGAAAAATATTTTAGAAGCAAGGCAGTTAATAACGGTGCAAAGGCCAGACTCAGCAATTGAGCATGATGCATTTGTACAGTCAGAGAGTTACTCAGGGTAAAAATTATTGAGCCTGCCAGCGAAGTATAAAAACCCAACTTTAATACATGATGTGTGAGATAAAAGAAAGATAAAAAACCCAGAGATTTTATAGAGACATTTACAAGTTCGGATGCTAGGAAAACGTCAAAACCTAGTAACTTATATATAGCGTAAATTATTCCAAAAATAAGATAGCCATCGTTATAGCCAAGAGTATCTTTATAGGGATAAAAGTAAGCTACTTGATTCCATTTTGCATGACCAGTTAAAACGTTGTACCAGTGATGTAAAATGCTAGTTTCAATCATGCCATCGAATCGACTACCTGTAACGAAATCAAAACCCGTTAATAGTTGAGTATGGAAAACAATACTGAAGGTCGCGATTAATGACAGAATAAAAAAAATGAATCTGACAATGCTGTTTGAAGTTAATTTCATCATAGTATAATTATATACGTTTTACAGGAACAGAAAGATAAGAAAGCCGCTTAAGTTCACGCCTTCCTACAGTCACGCTTTCAAGAATCAAACCGGTTACAAATGAAATCGCTGACAAAAGAATTAGTCCTGTCGAAAGCACCGCGGTTGGTAAGCGAGGAACAAGTCCCGTTTCAAAATAATAAATGGCGAGAGGAAAAGCTAAAATAATACCGGTAATACTGAAAATTAGCGCTAAAATTCCATAAAACATTAATGGGCGCTCAGTCGCGTATAGTCTGAGAATCATTTTAGCAATACGAAACCCATCTCTGTAAGTGCTCAATTTACTCTCAGATCCTTCCATTCTGGCACCATAAGGCGTATCAACTTCTCCATATGGCATTCTTAGCTCAAGAGCATGTACAGTAAGTTCTGTTTCTGTCTCAAAGCCTTTAGCCATTGCTGGGAATGATTTTACGTAGCGACGCGAAAAAACACGATACCCCGATAACATGTCAGAAAACTTGCCGCCGAATATACTTTTCACACAGCCTGTTAACATCTTATTACCAAACGTATGGCCTAGACGATATGCCTCTTTATCTTCATGCTTTCTAACGCCAACTACCATATCAAGACGTTCAGAAATCAACTTTTCAATCATTTTTGGAGCGCTTGCTGCATCATAGGTTGCATCGCCATCAGCCATAATATAAATGTCAGCAATAATATCTGCAAACATACGCCTGACAACGTTTCCTTTACCAGGTTCTTTAACAGTAAAAACTATGGCACCTGCCTCAATCGCTCTTTCTGCTGTATCATCACTTGAATTGTTATCAAAGACATAAATGGATGCGGATGGCAGATGTGCCCTGAAATCATTTATAACTTGCGAAATAGAAACGCCTTCATTATAGCAGGGTACAATAACTGCAATATCATAATCTGTTTGATCAATCATTTTTGGCAATCCATATCTAATAAATTTGCAATTTTCACTATTTTACTTCACTAATTTCAAGGCTAACTATGCCTACTCCTAACATCCGCAAATCTTCTCCAATATTAAGAGATTTTGGTGTGGTTGGCACGGGGGGAACAACAAAGATTTCATTTGAACTCTCATTCGAGTTAAATTCAACAGATTGAATTGACTCATTCTCATTTAATTTAATTTCGTGTGTCAGACCAGCATATTTAATCTTGACGCTGTTATTTGCATTAGGTCCAAAAGCATGGGCTTTAAAAGTAAGAATTAAGTGCTTTGGCAAGTCGCTTTTGAATCTTATTAATACTTCTTCGGCTTCATTTTTGTCAGACCAGCGTCCCCACACTTCATGTTGTGAAAGCCCCTCAATCTCCTCTATAAAAGGAGGATAATAAGACTTAGTAAAATCGATATTTAATTTCTTACCAGCAAAATCAATCTCCTGACGCTTACCATTTTCGAGTGAATTTATGAAGGCCATAAAAGAAGGCAACAAGACTTTATTACCATATCCACTCAAATGATCTCCATCAAAAAATAACGGCTTGCCATTTTTGTAGGCATTACAGCTAGTTTTATCACATAATGTCGGTAAAGGATCCCATATACTCAATGGAATAAATTTTTGTAATTCTGAATAACTGGCTAAAATCGGAGCACGATTATGTTCAATTGTCTCACGTGAAATTGAATCGCCTCCCTTGCAGATAGGATTTATCTTGTTGAACCAATCAGCGCATCGATAGACAGGGATCTTAAAAAGTGGCTTTGGTGCTTCAAAAACTATCTTCACACCTTTATCAACAAACGGTTTCAAAGCGTACTTAGCGTAGTCTATAGTACGCTTACGCCCTTGTTCAGCATGTTCACTAAAGAGTATTTCAGCATGCTGCTTATCGCCAAAATAGGCCCACTGGTCTACAAATCTTGGTAATCTTAATGAAGCCAAGAATAAAACGTCACCTGGCTTTATTCTTTTCACAATATCCTGAAGCGATGAATCTGAATATTGCTGACATTGAGGTACATCCAGATCTCTTTCCGGTGTAAAACTTAAGAACGGGCAGCCACCGTTATTATAGGCATAAATTGTCGTCTGTGTTTTTATAGCAAAACTTTTAAATAATCCTGAATAAGCCAGTGCATGTGAATCTCCAATAACGAAAACCTGATGTGAGTCTGAAGAAACAGGATTAAGGCAACCCTGCGGTTTATAGATTAGCAATAACCCACCATTCACATTAACATGCTCAGGCTCAGCTTGACATCCCGGATAGCCTTCAACAAACCCGCTCCCCTCTGGATACCAGTCCTGTGGAGATTTAGTTAATACACTTTGCGAAATTTTTCCGACATGCGAATCAACTTTTAAAGCAACCACATACGCTGCACTTATAACCAATATCCCTGTCGATAAAATCACCCAATTGTTTTTCTTAGCAATAAATCGTGAAGTGCGAACAGGTTTTTCAATAAAAAAGTAAGAGAAAAGCGAAAATAATGCTGTTATCAATAATGCAAGCAATTGCTGAAATACACTTTCTAATCCACAGGTCCAGCGAAACAATACAAAGACGGGCCAGTGCCATAGGTAGAGAGAAAATGAAAGCCTGCCCACAAATGTTAGAAAATTGTTGCTTAATAATTTATTAACGCCTGACAGCGCAACGCTAAAATAAAGGCTGAAAATTAGCCCAAGCGTACTAGTTGTTGCAAGTAATGCGCCAGGCATTGGGAAACGATTAGTATTTGTTATAACAAATGAAGCCAATAAACCTGCCAAAGAGAGAACACCAGTCACTCTTTTAAGCCAGATTATCCATTCGCATGAAATCAGCTGCTGCCTGAATGTGGACATGAACTGATATAACAGAACACCCGACGCTAACTCCCAAAAGCGACTAGGTGTAAAATAGTATGCCTGAGTCGGTTGTGTTACTGATAATTTAAAAGAGAGTACTAAAGAGGCTATACCAAGAATTAAGTAAATCAGGGAAGATATATATCTCTTGCCCGATGATAACCAAAAAATGTAAAAAAAAGGAAATATCAGGTAAAATTGCTCTTCGACACCCAGTGACCAGGTATGCGTAAATGGGTTGAAATCTGTTGTAGGTGCAAAATAATCTCTTCCTGTAGAAGCAAGGATGAAATTACTAAAACCAAAAAAAGCATATAAACCTGTTGACTGATTAACCCAACTTAACCACGATCCGGGAATTAACGCAGTGGATATAAAAAAAACAACCAGAAGCATAAAGATTAATGCAGGAAATATACGCTTTATTCTTCGACTATAAAATATTGCAAAGAATTGCAATATTGTGCTTCCCTGAAAGGCTGCAACCGAAGCACTGACAATAAAACCTGAAATAATAAAAAAAACATCTACACCAACAAAACCGCCAGGTAGTATTTTCGAATTCAGATGAAAAAGAACTACAGATAGTACTGCCAGGGCTCGTAATCCATCAATAAATGGATGGTAAGAAATATGTTTGTCTGAAACCTTTTGATTCATTCGCCAACACCATTTGAAAAGTTTTTATATTTTTAAACATTTTATGATAAAAGAAACCCGGCAAAGCCGGGTCATTTACAACTGTGCTTAATTAATCTAACCACTCGGTATGGAACACACCGTCTTTATCAATACGCTTATAAGTGTGTGCACCAAAGTAGTCGCGCTGAGCCTGAATCAGGTTGGCAGGCAGCACTTCTGAGCGATAGCTATCGTAGTATGCAATTGCCGCTGAGAAGGTTGGCGTTGGAATACCGTTCTGGATGGCATAAGAGACAACATCACGCAGCGCCTGCTGATATTCATCAGCGATGTTTTTGAAGTAGGGATCCAGCAACAGGTTTGCGATGTTAGCATCGGTCGCATAAGCATCAGTAATTTTCTGCAGGAACTGTGCACGGATGATGCAGCCAGCACGGAAGATCTTAGCGATTTCACCGTAATGCAGATTCCAGTTGTTCTCTTCTGAAGCCGCACGCAGCTGAGAGAAGCCCTGAGCATAAGAAACGATCTTACCCAGATACAGTGCTCGGCGCACTTTCTCAATGAACTCAGCTTTGTCACCGGTGAAGGCTTGCGCCTGAGGGCCGCTCAGCACTTTAGAAGCTGCAACACGCTGTGACTTGAGTGAAGAGAGGTAACGAGCAAATACTGACTCAGTGATCAGAGAAAGTGGCTCGCCAAGATCCAGAGAGCTCTGGCTGGTCCATTTACCGGTACCTTTGTTGGCTGCCTCATCCAGAATCACATCAACCAGGTATTTACCGTCTTCATCTTTCTTGGTGAAGATATCTTTGGTGATGTCGATCAGGTAGCTGCTCAGTTCACCGTTGTTCCAGTCAGTGAAGGTTTTAGCCAGCTCTTCATTGTTCAGTCCGAGTGCGCCTTTTAGCAAAGCGTATGCTTCTGCAATCAGTTGCATATCGCCATACTCGATACCGTTGTGCACCATCTTCACGTAGTGGCCTGCACCGTCCGGACCGATGTAAGTAACGCAGGCTTCACCGTCTTCTGCACGCGCGGCAATTTTATCCAGAATTGGCGCTACGAGTTCATACGCTTCTTTCTGACCGCCAGGCATGATCGATGGGCCTTTCAGTGCGCCCTCTTCGCCGCCGGAGACACCGGTACCGATGAAGTTGAAGCCCTGATCAGACAGTTCTTTATTACGACGGATAGTGTCTTTATAGAAGGTGTTACCACCATCAATCAGGATGTCGCCCTTATCAAGGTGTGGCGTTAGTGAAGCGATGGTTTTGTCTGTCGCTTCACCTGCCTGTACCATCAGAAGGATGCGGCGGGGTTTTTCTAACGACTCGACAAAATCTTCCACGGAGTAATAAGGAGCAAGTTTTTTGCCCTGATTTTCAGCGATAACTTCATCAGTCTTTTCACGTGAACGGTTAAAGATTGAGACTGTGTAACCGCGGCTTTCGATGTTAAGAGCAAGGTTGCGCCCCATCACTGCCATACCTACAACGCCGATCTGTTGCTTGGACATTACATACTCCTGTCTGTGGTCTCGCTAGGTGTTACCAGTAACACCATTCAGTAAGTGACTAATATGTTAACTCATGAGAGGTGATAAGAGGTAATTATTGATGCTTTTTAAGAAATGCAGCGAGTGATGAAATTTACTTATTTAACAGGGACATATAAAAACCTGCATAACTTTCAATCATCTTGTCCGCTGTAAAAAGTTTTTCGAATCGTTGTTGAGCAGCCTGGCCAAAGGTATGAGCCTTCTCTGGGTTGAACCAGATCTCATCCATAGCTTTGCGTAAAGCCCTGGGGTCTGAAGGCGGGACAACCAGACCGGTAAGGCCGTCAATGTTGATGAAAGTAGTACCGGTTCCAATTTCGCTTGAAATCAGTGGTTTTGAGTACAAAGCCCCTTCAAGCAAAGAAATACCAAAAGCTTCTGAACGAAGATGTGAAGGAAAAACTAAGCAAGTGCAAAGCTGTAATAACGCAGATTTATCGTCATCCTGTAATGCACCAAGGAAATGAATATTGTCGATACCCAACGACTGGGCTTGCGCTTTCAGTTCAGATTCGATGGGTCCCGCACCAACAATGACAACAGGATAATCACTACCAGCGACAGCATCGATGAGTATGTGAAGCCCTTTATAGTAACGAAAAGTCCCAATGAAAAGAAAAAAGCCGTTAGGGAATCGCTGGGACCACTTTTCTAATACCTGGGGATCATTGTTTTGATAAAAACTTTCATTCAGACCATAGGGAATGACCTTAACTTTATCTTTAAATTTTTGCAGAATCGGGCTACTTTCGACATAATTTGGTGATGCAGCAACAATGCAATCTACACTGGAAAGGAACCTATTCATCAATGGTGTATAAAGTTTTAGCAGGGCCTTTTGTTTAACAATATCGGAATGATAGCTTACGATCGATGGCTTTTTTGTAAAATTCGAGAAATGCAGGATATCCATAAACGGATAGGGAAAATGATAATGAATAATGTCTGACTTATCAGCAAGCTCTCTGAATTTTTTAAACGAGGAAAAAGAAAAAGGGGTTGAAGCAGCTTCAAAACTTGTCTTATTACGAATGATTAAATGATTATCAAGAGAAGCTTCCCCAGACTCATTTGGCGTATGGGTAAAAACTGTTGAAGAGATATCTCTTGTAACGCCGCCTTCAGCAAGTTGATAGATAACTTGTTCAATACCGCCAAATGTATCGGGATAATAAGTTTTATAACAGTGAAGAACTTTTATCATATTAATTTAAAAACCTGATCATACGCTTCTATCGTTTTATCGGCACATAATGACCACGAATAATTTCGGGCCTGACTAAGACCCCCGGATCATTTCCTGTTTTAACTTCTCATCATTAATCATTATTTTTAGATAATGCGTTAGCAATTCTATGTCTTCCGGTTCATGCATTAGCGCGGCGTCTCCAACAACTTCAGGTAATGAAGTTGCATTTGAACAAATAACGGGAGTACCAGATGACATAGCCTCCAGTACTGGTAATCCAAACCCTTCATAAATCGAAGGGAAGAGAAAACAGTTAGCAGCACTATAGAGCATAGGTAAATCGTTACTTGATACAAAGCCTAAATATTTCAACCACCCTTCCCGCTCGCCTTTGTCAAAAAGACGAAAGAGCTCTTCATTTTCCCAGCCTTTATATCCGCTAATAACGAGTGGGAAATTGTTCTTCTCTTGTGATGATAAGCGATCATATGCACGAAGAAGCGTTAAAATATTCTTTCTGGGTTCGATTGTACCAGTGTAAAGAAAGAAGCGACGCCATTTTAGATCATACTTATCCAATACTGCGTGAACATCTTCTTGAGTGCGC
The DNA here is from genome assembly GCF_019890955.1 of Pantoea dispersa. Classification (NCBI taxonomy): domain Bacteria; kingdom Pseudomonadati; phylum Pseudomonadota; class Gammaproteobacteria; order Enterobacterales; family Erwiniaceae; genus Pantoea; species Pantoea dispersa. The sequence goes on along the minus strand of NZ_CP082346.1, from coordinate 1,536,716 downwards.
GAATGAAATTGATGATTACACGCCAGTGGTGCAACTAAGATTTTCTTTTCATCCAACGAAAAAAATTCCATTACTTCATTTTTTGTAAAATATGAATCCGTTATCAATACCGAAGCACGCTTTACAGTATTACGCAGTTCTTTTTGCAAGAGATGTACTCTCCCAGCAGGATGGAACTGTGGCCAATGAAATACTGACAGATCGTGAAAAGTCGCAACACAATTTTTAACACGCGGAGGAAGATAATAATTAGGACTATGGTAAATGTGTTCTTGGAATTTTTTAAGTGCCCGGGTCTTTAGATGAGGAAAAACAAGGCGATACACTTCACTAACTATTTTGCTTTTTTGTAATTCTCGTTTTAGCGACTGAACGGATTGCGAAGATTCACCTGCAACCGCCAATGAATCTCTTATTCTTGTTCCATGCAAAAAAGTAAGCGATAGTTTATCTTCCCGTTGCTGGAGTTGTTTCGCCAGTTCAAAAGCATAACGCCCAATACCCGTTAAAGGGTATTTTATGCAATCAGTCGAGAAAACAACCTCTAGCTTTTTATTTCCAGCATCCATTTCAGAGTTTCCCTAAGTGGTACTTTTTGCATTTCATGACCAATCAGACGATTCAGCAACGAAATATCACCGCACAACTCTTTGATTTCATTTGGTCTAACAAAACCAGGATTAACCTCAACAGTTATGGAGTGACCGGTAATGTCTTCACAAAGGCTAATAACATCTCTAAGTGAGTGCATCTTTCCAGTAGCAACATTGACCACTTTCCCAAAAGCTTTACACTTCAGTAATTCAGCATAGCATTTAACTAAATCTCGTACATCTGAGAAGTCACGCCATACATCTATATTACCAAGTTCAATAACGCTTTTGCGTTCGCGGAAATGTTTGACAATTTTAGGAATTAAAAAATTCTCAGCTTGCCCTACTCCCGTATAGTTAAAAGGACGAGTAATAATTAATGGCAATTTATCTTTAAACAGATTAGCCATGTATTCCATAGCAAGTTTGCTAACGGCATAATCATTGGCAGGATTCGGAAGCGTTGATTCATCGAGCTTACCAGCAATATTATTTCCATAAACGTTTGCGCTACTGGCCACTAATACGGCTTCAGGCTTTTTCTTTGTTTCTGTTAACGCACATAGCAAGTTGCGCGTGCCGGAAAGATTGACATCATAGAATGCGTTCGGATTTGAGTGACCAACAAAAGCAATTGCTGCCAGATGAACGACTACATCGGGACTTATACAATCTACTGCGTTTTTAACTTGAATATTATCTGTGAGATCTACCTGAAAATAGTTATCGATATTATCCGAGCAAGCTGAACCCAGGCCATAAACATCATATCCAGCAGCGGAAAGTTCCGCTGCCATATAATGGCCAGTAAAGCCCTTGATCCCGGTGATCAATGCTTTTTTGCCATTAGTCATATTAGAAAGAGAATCCTTGTTCGTTACGGCGAAGATCTTCTTTAACCATCATAGCGCATAACTCTTCAAGGGTTGTTTTAGGTTGCCATCCAAGAATATCTTTAGCACGCTGAGGATTACCGATCAGTAATTCAACTTCGGCTGGACGGTAGAATTTCGGATTCACTTTCACAACAACTTTATTTGTTGCTACGTCAATTGCCACTTCCTGTTCGTCTTTACCTTCGAAACGTAACTCAATACCAGCAGCTTTAAATGCCATTGATACGAAGTCACGTACAGTTTCTGTTCGGTTGGTAGCAAGTACAAAGGTATCCGGTTCATCTGCCTGAAGCATCAACCACATTCCTTCTACATACTCTTTAGCAAAGCCCCAGTCGCGTTTCGCATCAAGGTTGCCCAGTTCAAGTACATCAAGCTTACCAAGTTTGATTTTTGCCACTGAATCAGTGATTTTGCGAGTAACAAATTCCTGACCACGCAGCGGGGATTCATGGTTAAACAAAATTCCGCTTGAAGCAAAAATGTTATAGCTTTCACGGTAGTTAATCGTCATCCAGTGCGCATACAACTTAGCCACGCCATATGGGCTGCGCGGATAAAATGGTGTATCTTCTTTCTGTGGAATCGCCTGAACCTTGCCAAACATTTCAGAAGTTGAAGCTTGGTAAAAACGAATTTTGGGATTAACAATACGTATTGCTTCTAATAAATTAACTGGGCCAATCCCAGTAATTTCCGCTGTAGTCAAGGGTTGGTCAAATGAGACGCCTACGAAGCTTTGTGCTGCAAGGTTGTAAACTTCAATTGCCTGACTTTCCTGCAGTAAACGAATGCTAGAGGATAGATCTGTCAAATCATATTCAACAAGTGTGAGTTGTGGATGGTTTTTAATACCTAACTCTTCAATGCGCCAAAAGTTAACAGAACTTGTACGACGGTATGTGCCATAAACTCTATAGCCTTTATTCAATAAAAGTTCTGCCAGGTATGCTCCATCCTGACAAGTAATACCTGTGATAACCGCACTTTTCATTTATAGATAACCTTTTAATCAAAGAGTTTTTTAACAAGATTTTCTGCGCTTTGCGCCCAAGTTAACCAGCTTATGTTAGCTGAATCAGGATGGGCATTTTTTTTAAAGAGTTCGATCCACTCTTCAACGGCATGAGACAATGCTTCTGGCCGATTGGATTTGAAATAATAAGCGCCCTCACCAGCCACCTCACGAAGCACCGGAATATCACGCGCTATCAAAGGCTTATTATGCTGTGAGGCCTCAATTAACGGTAGTCCAAATCCTTCATCCTCAGATGGATAGAGCAAACAATCTGCGTTTGCGTAAAGTTCGCTCAAGAGTTCATCGCTGGCATTATCGAACCAGAAAAGTTTTTTTCCCAGGAGCGGATGATTTTTAATCGTATGTACAATTTCCGGGATGGTACGCCTCGCATTATCAGGCAACCCCTTCCATCCTTCTTTACCTACAATGACCAGATTAGACTCATTACCAGACGCCCAAAGCCGATCAAAAGCAGCAATAGCCTGTAAATGCCCTTTACGCGGCTCAACTGTTCCCACCATCAAAAAGGAAAGATTCTGTTTAATTGCACTGACCTTGTCAAGGTCATGTGAGTTAGTCCCAGCTGAAGGAATAGTGGACAAAATATCTGCACCATGATGAGAATATCCCATCTGCAATCGTGGGTTACTTAGATTATTATTATTGATATATTTATTTACTTCATTAACTACCGCGTCAGTTACACAAATAATTTTATCAGAGTATTCAATCACAATGTTGAGCCACGTTGAAAAATTTTCATTAGCCCCCGGTGGGAAGAAATCTTTTTTCGTAACAGGCAGAATATCATGAATCATGAACGTAATATTGACACTCTTCTTTAACAAATGTTCATAAAATCCGTTTTTCTTTACATCTATAACTAAATCACAAGCCAGTTCAGATGAAAAATAAATATCATCCTCATGTAAATCCACACACCTGTCGCCTTCGACATAAGAGGCTATTCCAGGATAAAGTTTCTGCATAAAACCATTAGCTTCACGCAAGATATATCCGTCCAACTCTTTGCTTAAATATACAGGTACGACACTGAAATGATTATTGGAAAGCTTTATCATTTCAATTAGTAAAGCCCGCGTCACACGCTCTATACCTGTCCATAAATCAGAATCTTTTATAAGAGAGACGTCAAAGAATATCTTTCTGGTTGATTTTAGTCGTGGGAAGTTATTAGCTATTAAGTTAGCATAGCGTTTAACTTCATCATTATTAATCTCAAGCTTCTTGATAACATCGTTAACAGTAACATTTATTTTATTATAAGCTGCTTCAATGTGATTAAAACAGGATTCGGCACACACTTCCGGACTATGTTCCGATGCAACATATAGATGTGCATCTTTGCCTAAAGCACTTCTATATTCTTTATCATTGCATAGTTTATCAATTGACTCTATTAAATCACTGATCAAAAAATCATCACCAAGCTTAATAACTTTATCGTCAGGAAGTTCAGCCATTGAACCATTTGCATTGACAATAGTCGCAAGACCGTAATTCATACAATCTAATACTGCAGCGGAGGTTTCTCCACGTGACAGACAGCGCAGCTGAACACCAATATCTGCCGCTGCCAGGTATTGACGATAAAGCGCATCAGATGCCCAACCTGTAACTTCTATTACATCTTCAAGTTGATGAGTTTTAATCAAAGACTCAATTGTGATTTTATAATCACCACCAAGTTCGCCAACAAAAACCATCTTGATTTTATCTTTTGATTTTTTAGGTAAGGCACCCAATGCTTCAATAAGCATATGGTTAAGCTTAGAGCTATCAAGCATACCAAAAGAGCAAATAAGTATGGTGTTGTCTGAAATATTTAATTCATTTCGAACTTGATTCTTATCTAATGGATGAGGAGTTGCACGCAGTAGAGGAATACGCTCCCAGTCCAGCACTCGGCTATTATAATACCATTGTTTAGCCAGTTTCCTTGAATAATCAGAATGTACTATTATTGCTATAGCATTACTCAGCACATTAAAATTAGATGGATAATGATACATTATTCTATCATCATCACAGACTTCTGCTCTATGGATAATTGACTTATATCCATGGGAAGATAGTAATTGGTCGCTCCAATGGCGTTCATTTCCAGCAAGTGTTTCTTTATAGCGAAAATAGTTACTTAGATAAAAATCATGCAAACAAACAATACCGGGATAAATCTCAAGTATTTCATGCATATAATCATGAAACACAGAATTACCCATTTGATAAATAATGCGCTCATAGCATTCTGCAGCATTCAAAAATTCATTTACCTTAATGACAGAGTATAATGAATTCTCGTTAATGTCTGATTGATTCTCATCGATTACTACATCAATATCATAGAATTTAGATAATGCAGGAAGTAACTCTTCACTATAGAGAGAAATTCCCGATCGGGCCGGGCTAAGAGGCGTAAAAAATGCTAATTTTTTTCTGGGCGTATCCGCATTAATAGGCGAACATTTTGGCCTCTTACGAACAACTTCTTCTATAGCTGCAAGTGCTACTTCCGCAGAATTCTTCCACGAAAAGACCTGAGCTCTTACTAAACCCTTTTCCTTCAAAGTTCTGTAAAGAGCCTGATTTGTTAAAACGTGAGTGATTTTTTCTCTAATATCAGCCACACTATAAGGATCAAATAATGCCTCTTCTATGCCTATAACCTCTGGTAAACTTGTATTGTCAGCGCCAATGACGACAGCTCCACAAGCTAAAGCTTCCAAAGCCGGTAAGCCGAACCCCTCATGCCAGCTAGGAAAAACAAAAAGGCTACACATGTTGTAAAGTCGAACAAGTTCTTCATCAGAAACATAGCCGGTCATGACCATAGACATATGTTCTAATTTATATTTTCGTGCATAATGATTTAGGTTATCAATATCAAACTGTGATAACTTTCCAGCTAAAACGAAATCGTAAGTTTCACGCAATGTACCAGGAAGTTCACTTAGGGCCTTAATTAATGCCGGAAGATTTTTTCTTTCATCTGCCCCACCTGAATACATAATAAAAGGTTTCGTTATTTTGAATTTTACCTTTAATTGATTAACTTCTTCGTCATTTAATGATACAACTCTGAAAATGTCGTCACATGCAGTAGAAACATTAATTATATCATTAGCTTTATCTTTAAAATATTCCTGCCCCTCTTTCATAGAAAAGTCAGAAATGGCCAATAATTTTTTGCATGCCTGTAGGTAAGAAATTTTCTCGAGATAAAACTTTTTATAGTTAGGATTAGGATCCAGATATTGCTCAGGATTATGTAGTGGTATCAGATCGTAAAGCGTTGTAACAACCGGAGTTTCTTTATCAAATTCATTGACACTTAAGACACTGTTATCCTGATAACCCTCGAACATAGCTGGAACATAAATAACATCGGGTTTTAAGCTTTTGAAAAATGCTTCACGAACTATTTTAGCATTTTTATTGTTGTGATGATTTATTGGCTGCTCAAATGCACAATCTCCTGGTGGATACCAGAACTTGATAGCGCGCCGGCCAACGATCGGAGCGAACTCATTAAGTATTTCCTTTACTGGGAATGCGCCATTACCTATTAGTATAACTTCATATTTCTTAATAAAAGAAAGACTGATCAGAGACTTAATTATTGCGCGAGTATAGCGGCCAATACCTCTGAAACGGCTTTCCGACTGTAATCCTTGAATATCAATTGCAATGCGCATTAATCATTTCCTCGCAGATTTTTGAGCATTTTGATTTTTTTTGTATTTGTTATCGTATCTCTGGATTGATCACTTTGGTTCGATACATCAACAATTGAATGAGTAACTGGCCTCGTATTCATCAAATAAATTGATTTTAATTTCCCATATAATCCAGTTCTTTTAGCAATATAAATAACTATTTTTCTAGACTGATAGTTAGAAAGTACTTTTCGTGCCAAAGACATAACAAGAAAAATAACTCTTCGCTTTAAGGGAAGTGATGATTCCTTTTTGAATCTTATACTATTTAATAACCTCAATGGTTGTGTCAGTCGCCAGGATTTGCTTGCATAAACATTTTGCAGTGTGTTTTGATGATGTAACAACTCATTTGATAACGATTTAACCTTATCATGCATATTATTTACATCATCTTTATATTTCGCTAACTCCGTCTCTAACTTTTTAATTTTAATAAATTCTTTATTTTTATATTGAGTTAACTCTTTCTTTAAAGCATCCACTTTAACTGTTAAATTTTTCTCACTTTCAACAAATTGTAAATTCAAATTTCTAAAAAGAATTTTCTCTAGCTCGACAGGTATTTTATTGAAATCAATATTTTCTCTGTTCCAGCCATGCTTTTGATTGAGATAATGGAATAAATGTTTTTCAGCAATACTGTTTTCATCTGGCATAGTAATACGCCAGTCGTAGTATTCTATATTAAAAAGAAAATCAAAAGGTGTCAGGTAATTAAGAAGGGCAAATCGAAGCGCGCTCATGTAATTCTTACTCTCATAATCAATATATGAAAATGGAGAATCACCCAATACTTTTCCTGGCTTTCCCCATAATAACGCTTCAAAACCAACACTCGAATTTATTGTAAGCACTTCTTTGCAGAGAGCAATAAATTCCTGTGGAGATAATTTTTCAGATCCACTTTCAATGTCTTTGTAATCAACGCGGCCGTAAGGATGTTTACGAACCAGGACACTGTTTGATTTACTCTTCGCGTAATTAATAAGTTCAGAATTATCAAAACCATTACTGTAAGCAATTATATTAGAATCATCTTCAACTTGCAGAGGCAGTCCAATATCAAACTCATCAAACTTACGGATCGGCTTAACGACTTTCAAAAACAAACTTAGCAACGCCAAGCGTCCGAAATGAGCGAAATTATCGCCTTTTCCTTCATATCTTTCAAAACGATTTGCTGCTTCAGTATTACCATTGACGCCGCTGAAGTCAAAATAGCAGGTAGGCAAATAAGTCGGTTCTCTTAGTGGCCCAAGTTCATTGTGGATTACTGGGATTTGATGGACACTGGCAACTTTTTTAACAGAAGGACAATTCGACCATAAGATTATTGCCTTGATATCATTTTCTTTTTTAATACGCACTATTTCAGCGTCAAACATGTCTACTAATGGCTCATATTCTTTAGTTAGAATATGCTCCCAAACTAAATTCTTTGATTGCAACTTATCTTCTAACTCTGCAAATACTTCACTGCTCCAGATAATTTTATTTAAATTTCTCAGTTCTTCGTTATCTGGCAAAGAAGAGTTGAAACCAGCAAGCCAGTCCTCTGGAATATGGGAGGGTACATCCTTAAAGAGCTGCTCATGCCCAATATGTATTGCATCATTACCAGGAAATCTTTTAACGCTCAGATAAAAAGCAGTCAGGAATGTCTCATATGAATATTTGACATCATAGGGAAGCCAAAAGAACAGGTACTTGGATTTCTTACTCGCCATCACTAACTTTCACCTCGTATGATCAAAACCCAGCAACATAATTTTCGTTTCTTTATTATTTTTTTATCACTTTCATTTCTGCTGGAATATGAAGCATGCCACCAAAGTTTTCCTTCAGAAGCTCAACTGGGGTATTAACAGTAAAAACTTTAACACAAAATATTCTATCGTAAAAATCTGATGAATATGGCTCGGGCTTAATACCAATATCGACTCGGTATTCTCCCATAAAAAACGGTATAACAAAATCCCAACTAATAATCACATGCTCGCCTCCTTTAAGGCTGTCAAGTCGTGTATCATAGTAGTTAGAATTCATACTGAGAACTGGAAATCCATTTTTGTCCCCAATCAGCATACCTACACAGGCCCCGACAGGAACATCTCTATTGCAGCGTATGACAGCTTGCACAGTCACTTTGTCTTTTGCGTAAAGAGTGGCAACTTCTTTGCCTTCGTTATTTAACATTTTGAAATCGAGGAATTCCAGGTCGAGATTTCCTGCGTTTTCCTGAAGAGAATTTTGGCGAAGTGTAGGATTGACCGAAATATCAGGATCAAGATTATTATTTACTATTAATCCTGTTTCCTCTTGCTCTTTAATTGAAATTTTATTTTCAACAAGTGAGTTTTGATAGAGATCACAAACTTTTGCCGCTGCTCCAAATGCTTTTAGTTCGCCATCTGCGATATAAACCGCGCGTGAACAAAATTGTCTAACCTGGAAAAGCGCATGACTCACAAACAAGATGGTGACGTTATCTTCTAACATCTTGTTCATTCGCTGCATACATTTTGCCTGAAATGCTAAATCGCCTACGCTTAACGCTTCGTCGACAATTAATATGTCCGCTTTGACCGCTGTTGCGACTGAAAATGCTACTCGTGCTTGCATTCCGCTTGAATAGGTTCGTACAGGAGAATCAAAATACTCGCCTATACCTGCAAAGCTTTCGACATCCCGAATGACTTCGTCCATGTCTTCTTCAGTAATACCCAAAAGCTGACCAGCAATAATTGCGTTTTGTCTCCCTGTAAAATCAGGGTGAAAACCCATACCAAGCTCAAGTAATGCAGCAATGCGGCCCTGGAATTTAACCTGTCCTGAGGTCGCAGCCGTTGTACCCGTGATAATTTTTAATAGCGTACTTTTCCCGGCACCATTGACACCGATAATACCTACAGCCTCACCTTTTTTAATCTCAAATGAAATATCATTCAACACTCGCTTTTCATGATAACGTTTTTTTTTGCCTGGCAAGATCCATTCTAATAACCTATCAATCTTTCTCGGATATTGCTTATAGCTTTTGGATACATTTTCAACTTTGATGCTATACATTATAATTCATCCACCATATCTGCCGCATGTTTACGGAAGAGATAAAGACCTAGCCCACAAAAAATAACAGCAATCCCTATTGTCCATTTCATGGCAAAAAAATCTGGTATTGAGTTGTGCACAAAGATCTCATGATAGCCATTGATGACAGATGTCATTGGATTATAACTTAACCATCCCTGAGCCCAGACAGGGAGCGTTGTATAGACATAAACTACGGGCGTAAACCAAAACCAGAATTGCAACAGTACTGTGACAAACTGTCCGACATCACGGAAGAAAACATTTAAAACTCCGAGCGTAATCCCCAGACCACTGGCTAGCAAAATCTGAACAATTAGCACAGGAATAACATAGAAAAAATTCCAGCCCGGGAAATTTCCTGTTAAGGAGAGAAAAAACAAGAATAAGAAAAAAATGATTAAGAAATTCAGAATACAGGATAATATAATTATCACTGGTAAACAGATTCGCGGAAAAGTAACTTTCTTGATTAGATTCGCATTTTCAATGAATACAACTTGCATTCTTGAAAGTATTTCAGCAAAAAGCCCCCAGGTAAGAATACCTGAGCATAAATAAATGCTATACGCAAAAGGCCCTGTTGACTGAGGTAACCTCGCCTGCATCAGTTGTGAAAAAATCACCGTGTATACAGTAATCATCGCCAGGGGTTGTAACACCAACCACGCTGCGCCGAGTATGCTCATCTGGTAGCGGGACTGAAAGTCTCTTTTCACACTACTCCATATAAAACCACGATATTTGAATATCGCTAAGAGTATATCTTTCACTTCTTAACTCCATTGAGCAAGGCCAGAATATCTGATGTTTTTTCATTCACTAGCGTCAAGTCATTTTTTGCTTCGACATTTAACCTGACTAATGGCTCGGTATTCGAAGTTCTTATATTGAAACGCCAATCTGAGAAATCAACGCTTATGCCATCAGTCGTATCTAATATGCACTCTGTGGTAGCATAGCGGTCTTTGATGATTTGAATTTTTTTAAGTGCATCAACAACCCTGGAATTAATTTCTCCACTGCAAGGAAACGCTTTCATACGTTCCGAAACCAGTTCAGACAGCGTCATTCCTTTCACCGCCAGCAACTCTGCTACCAGCAGCCACGGAATCATTCCGCTATCGCAATAGGCAAAATCACGGAAGTAATGGTGTGCGCTCATTTCGCCGCCGTACACCGCATCTTCTTCACGCATGCGCTCTTTAATAAACGCGTGACCTGTTTTAGACATAACAGGTATGCCACCCGCTTTAGTGACGACGTCGATGGTGTTCCAGGTCAAACGGGGATCGTGAATGATCTTCGCGCCAGGCTCTTTCTTGAGGAACGCTTCGGCCAGCAGGCCAACAATGTAATACCCTTCGATGAACTCTGCGTTCTCATCAAACAGGAAGCAGCGATCAAAGTCGCCATCAAATGCGATGCCCATGTCGGCTTTGTTCGCGTTCACCGCGTCAGAGGTATCTTTCCGGCACTCTGGCAGTAAGGGATTGGGAATACCGTTAGGGAAATGACCATTCGCTTCATGATGAACTTTAATGAAGGTGACCGGTGCATTCGCCAGCTGGAAGCGCTTTTCGATCTCATCGATAACGTGACCGGCAGCGCCATTACCCGAGTTGATGACCAGCGTCATGGGTTTGGTGAAATTTGCCAGATCAATGTAGCCCATCAGGTGATCGACATAGGCATCCAATACCGAGATCTGTTTATAGCTGCCACGCTTAGCTGCATCGACCGGCGCAAAATCGTTAGCTTCAGCCAGACGCTGAACATCACGTAAGCCTGTATCGCCACTGATCGGACGGGAACCTTCACGCACCAGCTTCATGCCGTTATAGTTCATCGGATTATGGCTTGCCGTCACTTCGATGCCACCATCAATGCCTAAATGGAAAGTGGCGAAATAAATCTCTTCCGTGCCGCTTAAGCCGATATCAAGTACATTGGTACCCGCATCCATTAAACCATTGGCCAGGGCCATTTTCAGGCTTTCGCTGGTCAGCCGAACATCGCCGCCCACAACAATCGTTTCCGGCTTTAAAAATTCGCCATAAGCGCGACCAATACGATATGCAATTTCTTCATTTAATTCCGCGCCAAGCTCACCGCGAATGTCATAAGCTTTAAAACAGGTCAATGCTGCCATGATCTCGTCTGTCCTTACTTACTTGCAAATTGTTCTTTAATCAGAATTAAATCGTCATCGCCCAGATAGGAGCCTGACTGAATTTCCAGCAGCTCTAACGGAATCTTGCCTGGATTTTCTAACGTGTGCTGATGGCCAATAGGAATAAAGGTCGATTGGTTTTCCGTCAGCAATAAGGTTTTATCCTGAATAGTCACTTTGGCAGTGCCGGATAAGATCACCCAGTGTTCAGTTCGGTGATAATGCATCTGTAATTCGAAACGTTCACCCGATTTAACGGTGATACGATTTACATTAAAACGGCCGGTATTGACCACCAGATCGCAGCGTCCCCATGGCCAGTAAGTTTCACGATGACGACGATATTCCGTACGGCATTCGCTCTTCAGGAACTCCACCACGCGTTTGACGTCCTGAACCTGATCTTTGCGCGCCACCAGCACGGCATCTTTGGTGTTAACAATCACCAGATTTTCCACGCCGATAGCTGCCACTAACTGATCTTCGCTGTTGATATAGCAATTTTTAGTGTTGTGCAGGAAGGTATCGCCTTTCAGCGAGTTACCGGCTGCATCTTTTTCATTCACTTCCCACAGCGCGGACCAGGATCCGACATCGCTCCAGCCTGCATCCAGCGGCACCACGACGGCAGCGTCCGTTTGCTCCATCACGGCATAATCAACGGACTCATCCGGGCAGGCAATGAAATCGTCTTTATCAATGCTGATAAAGTCGTTACCTTCTGCCACATTCGCCATGGCACGGCGGCAGGCATCCAGAATATCAGGACGGAATTTTTCCAGTTCCTGCAGATAACGTTTAGCGCGGAACATAAACATCCCGCTGTTCCAGTAATATTCACCGGAAGCCAGATAATCCTGAGCCGTTTTCAGGTTAGGCTTTTCCACAAAACGCTGCACGCTAAACGGCGCATGTTCATCACCCGCCAGCTGCTCACCGCGATGAATATAGCCGTAACCGGTTTCAGGTCCGGTGGGCACGATGCCGAAGGTGACCAGATGCCCCTGCTTGGCATATTTCGTTGCGGTGGTGATGGCCTGGTGGAATGCCGCGCGGTTCTCAATGACATGGTCGGCGGCTAACACTAACAGTACCGGATCATCGCCTTGCTCAATCGCGTTAATCGCTGCCAGAGCAATCGCCGGCGCCGTGTTGCGACCAACCGGTTCAAGGATGATGTTATGGGAAAGTTTGTTGATCTGACGAAGCTGTTCAGCGACGAGGAAACGGTGCTCTTCGTTGCAGATGACCAGCGGAGCTCGCGCTTCGACACCGGTCAGGCGGTTGACAGTCTCCTGCAGCATCGAGTGCTGTCCGTGCAAGCTGATGAACTGTTTTGGATACAATTCACGTGAAAGGGGCCACAAACGACTGCCGGTTCCTCCGGCCATGATTACGGGAAGTAACATTCCACAACCTCTAATGTGTCTTTTAGACTGCTCTATCATTTCCAGCGGGACAATTTTTCAGCAAAACAAAAAATAGCCACGCTACCGCCCTTGGCTTGCAGCAACCAATATGCTGTGTAACAAGTCAATCCTGTGCTTTCCGTCTCGGCTAATTATGGTCAATATTGCAGCATCAACCGCTTTGTCTGAGACCATCGCAAATAATACATTTTGTGCTGCCGAATTAACATGGTTATTGTCTGATGCCGGCGCGGCGAATCTTAATTTCTTTTCATCGTTGCGGTTAACGGCAAGCTACTGAGTCGGAAAGAATATAGCTGGCGATTCGCAGAATGAAAGGCTGCAGCGGGGTTTCACTAAATCAATATGATGAGTTGTGAACATGATGCATTGGTCTGGCGCTGATTAGGATTTTTCTGCATCCCGCAAATGAATGCCTGAACAAAAAAACACCAAAGTAAATTATTTGCCCATAAAAAAACCCGGCATATGCCGGGTTTTTACTCATTACCTGCTTAATCACTTAAAGCCATTCGGGTTCTTCGACTGCCAGTTCCACGTATCGCGCATCATCGCATCAATACCGCGCGTGACGCGCCAGTCGAGCTCTTTGTTGGCCAGGCTGGCATCCGCCCAGAACGCGGGCAGATCGCCGTCGCGGCGCGGTTTGAACTCGAACGGAATCTGTTTACCGGACGCCTGCTCAAACGCCTTGATCATCTCCAGCACCGAGAAGCCTTTGCCGCCGCCGAGGTTGTAAGCTTTGTAGCCTTCAACTTTTGGCAGGTGATCCAGCGCTTTCAGGTGCCCTTCCGCCAGGTCGACGACGTGAATGTAGTCGCGCTGGCAGGTGCCATCTGGCGTCGCGTAGTCATCGCCAAACACGCCCAGCTTGTCCAGACGCCCAATCGCCACCTGCGCAATGTACGGCAGCAGGTTGTTCGGAATACCGGTTGGGTCTTCGCCAATCTCACCGGATTCGTGCGCGCCGACCGGGTTGAAGTAGCGCAGCGCGATGGCTTTGAAGTTCGGCTCGGCTTTGGCGAAGTCGCGCATCACGAACTCAATCATCAGCTTGGAGGTGCCGTACGGACTGGTGGTGCCACCAATCGGCGTCGTTTCGACGTACGGAACCGGTGCGTCAGCGCCATATACGGTGGCGGATGAGCTGAAGATGAAGTTCCACACGCCGGCGGCGCGCATCTCTTCCAGCAGCACCACGGTCCCGGCGACATTGTTCTCGTAATATTCCAGCGGCATGCGCGTGGATTCGCCCACCGCTTTCAGCGCGGCGAAGTGGATGACGGCCGAGATGTCATTGCTGGCAAACAGATCGCGCAGGCAGGCGCGATCGCGGATGTCGCCTTCAACGAATACCGCTTTCTTACTGGCCAGCTTCTCAACGCGATTGATTGCTTCGCGCGAGGCATTGCAAAGGTTATCCAGGACTACAACGTCGTCGCCGCGCTCTAACAGCGCCAGCACCGTATGGGAGCCGATGTACCCTGCTCCGCCCGTTACCAAAATAGCCATGTGTACTCCTTTAAAACCGCGCAACCTGCGCGGCGGGGAAAGAGATTATTTTGCCAGGATTTTTTGGATTGCTTCGCGGAAATCGCGGCCCTGGGTGTTGTTGCGCAGACCGTAAGAGACGAAGGCCTGCATGTAGCCGAGTTTACGGCCGCAGTCGAAGCTGGTGCCGGTCAGCAGCTGAGCATCAACCGGTTTTTTCTGGCTAAGAGAGGCGATGGCATCGGTCAGCTGGATACGGCCCCAGGCACCTGGCTCCGTGCGCTCAAGTTCACCCCAGATATCCGCAGAAAGCACGTAACGGCCCACGGCGGTCAGGTCTGAGTTCAGCTCGGACGGATGCTCAGGTTTTTCCACGAAGTTGGTGATGGTGCTGATATCGCCCGGGTTATCCAGCGGCTGCTCGGTGGTCAGCACGCCATATTCAGACAGGTCTTCGCCCGGCATGTGTTTCGCCAGAACCTGGCTGCGGCCGGTCTCTTCGAAGCGTGCCACCATCGCGGCAAGGTTGTAGCGCAGGTGGTCAGCGGTGGAGTCATCCAGCAGCACGTCTGGCAGTACCACCACAAATGGGTTGTCGCCAATCATCGGACGGGCACACAGTACTGAGTGGCCAAGACCCAGCGGGTTCGCCTGACGCACGTTCATGATAGTCACGCCCGGCGGACAGATTGACTGCACTTCGCTCAGCAGCTGGCGTTTCACGCGCGCTTCAAGCAGCGCTTCCAGCTCGTAGGTGGTATCGAAGTGGTTTTCCACTGCATTTTTGGAAGCATGGGTGACCAGCACAATCTCCTTGATGCCCGCCGCCACGCACTCGTCGACAATGTACTGAATCATTGGTTTATCGACGATAGGCAGCATCTCTTTCGGAATGGCTTTAGTCGCAGGGAGCATATGCATACCGAGACCCGCAACCGGGATTACTGCTTTAAGCTTGGTCATATTTATTCCATTTTATGAAGTGAATACGTGGGGTCGATTATGCAGGATCGGCCGGTTGAGCAAGTATAATCTTTATCTGAAAAACCGGCACTAACTCTCTGTCAACACATAAAAAATCGTCAAAAAGTCCATCTGCCAGTCAGCGATGAGGCGGGAAAAAAAAGCGGCTAAATGGCTGAAAAACAGTGGAAGGCAGAGTGATGAGCGATGACCGGTGAGGCCAGTGATTGTTGAGCGTTCAGACCGGCGTTGCGGAAACATCATTGGGGCGAAGATGGAAGCGTATTTTTGAAAGGTCGCCATGAATGGCGCCCCTACGGGATCACTGCAGGTTTTTGTAGGGTGCGCATTTGATGCGCACCGGCAGCTGCACGTCACTCACCGATCACATCTGATGATGCCGGGCGGTCGCCGTTGCCGACGACCGCCCCCGTCATCACCGCTTACAGCCAGCCCTCAAACCACTCGGGCATTACGAACAGGTTGAAATGATTCACCAGCAGCATCAGGCCGACAAACACCACCGACACCGACACCCACTGGCGCGCATAGGGCATAAAGCGGATGCCAATCACCGGTTTGATGAAGAACGGATGCGCGAAGGCGGAGATCAGCACCTGTGAAATCGACAGCGTCAGCGCCACGTAAATCACGTTCGGCCAGATCCACGTAGTGGCCAGCACCACTACCACCACCAGGCTGGCGACGATATTCCAGTAGAACTCGACGTTGGTGCGTCCGTTCGCCTGGGAGATCGCGCCGGTCAGGCCGCCCATCGGGCGCAGCATACCGAACAGCAGCATCAGCGGGATCAGGTGATACACCTGCTCGTGCGAGGCGCCATACAGCACACGCACAATCACCGGAGAGAGAATACCAATCGCCAGGTACATCGCACTGCTGAACAGCATGATGACGAAAGTGCCCTTGAGGAACAGTTTTTTCAGCTGCTCGGGATCGTGCTGCTTCTCAGCGAAGCGCGGCAGCGCCAGGCGGTTAATCACCGGCGACACCAGCTTCAGCGGCTGCAGAATCAGCTCTTTCGCCAGTGAGTAAATCCCCAGCATTTCGGCACCCATCACTTTACCGACGATCAGCGCATCGGCCTGAGTGCGCAGCTGGTTAATGGTCTGCGAACCCAACTGATAGATACCGTAACGCACCGCGCTGACAAAGGTTTTGCCGTCGAACTCCCAGGTTGGCCGCCACGACTTCTCGCCAAAGTAGATCATGCAGAGAATGCGCGTGAAGGCGTTGATGAACAGTCCGAGAATCGCCGCCGCTACCGTCAGCGAGGTGAAATAGAGCATCGCCACCGTACACAGGAAAGCAAACAGCTTGGTGCCCATCTCAATCTTCGCCAGCGTCACCATGCGTTTGGTTTTCACATAGTGCGCCTGATACTGCGACAAGTGACCAAGCACGAGGAAGTTGAGACTGGTAAGCATAATCAGCGCCGTCAGCTCCGGCAGATGGTAGAACCACGCCACCGGCCAGGCGATGGCCAGCATGATCAGACCGGTACAGAAGCTCAGCGAAACGTTAACCCAGTAAATGGTGCTCTGCTCACGACGTGTAATCTCCTGACGATGCACGATGTAGCTGCTCATGCCCATGTCCTGCAGCACGGTAGCCACCGCCAGAATGGCGTTGATGATCGCCAGCAAACCCAGCTCGTGCGCTTCCAGCTTACGCGCCAGCACCGCCAGCTGCAGCACCTGCAGCAGCGCGGCAAAGCAGGTGCTGCCAAACAGCCACACCGCCTGTTTTTTTAATCCACTCACACCATGCGCTCCAGAATTTTCGCCAGCTCACCGTAAGCGATGTGCTGATTGAACTCGGTTTCCACTTTATGGCGCGCTGCGGCCACCACCGGTGCAACGTCAACGTCGCCGCGCGACAGGCGCAGCAGCGTGTCCGCCAGCTCGTCGGCATCATTTTCCGATACCAGCCAGCCGCTGACGTTATTCTGAATCAGCTCCGGGATGCCGCTGTGATAGGTGGACACCACCGGTAAACCAACCGCCATCGCTTCCATCAGCGCCACCGGAATGCCTTCCATATCGCCATCGGCGGCGGTTTTCGACGGCAGCAGGAAGATGTCGGCCTCGCTCAGCGCCTGACGAATCTCCTCCTGCGGCTTGAAGCCCGGCATGGTTACCATGTCTTCCAGGCCAGCACGCGTGATGTGCTCGCGCATCATGCCGTCCTGCTCGCCGTTACCAATGATGGTGAACTGGAACTGACCGCCGTTATCGCGCAGGATTTCACTGGCTTTGACCGCCACGTCCAGCCCTTTTTTCTCGGTCAGGCGCGCCACCGAAACGATGCGCAGCGGTTTGTGGAACGCGTCGCGTGGCTGGAAATTAAACTTCTCCGGCTCGATGCCCATACGCGTGACGTGCACTTTCTCGCGCGGACAGCCCATCTCAATCAGCTTGTTCTCCCACAGATGGCTGATCGGCAGCATCAGTTCGCTCTGTCTGAACAGGTTGATGTAATCCTGTTTGTGCTCTTCAAGAATGTGGCGACGCGAGATGTCAGCGCCGTGGAACACCGTCGCCTGCTTGCCCTTCAGTACCCCCAGCTCGCGCAGTTTATTCGCCAGCGCACCGGCATAGCCGAAGTGCACCAGGAACACATCGGCGGTAAAGGTCTGCCGGGCATTGGCGACAATGGCTGGCAGCAGCAGTTTTTTTGCCTGCGCACCGTAGCGGCCAACGTTAAGCGACTTCAGCAGCGCCGGCTTGGCGATTTTCGGCAGCATCAGTCCGATGCGCTGGGTCAGTTTGTCGAGGTTTGATACCTTCTCTTCCGGCAGCAGATAGTGGGTTTTCGCCGCCAGATTGTACTCATCGAACGCGGCATGACGGTTGATCATGTCGCCCGGAAACACCGAGATGATCTCGACGTCATAGCCGGCATCGATGAAATGCGTCACCTGATTGAGGACAAACGTCTCAGAGGCAACCGGAAAACGCATGGTGAAAAAGGTTAGCTTCATCACTTACCCCAGGACGTTGAGAATTTCTTCGGTGATGCGGTTGCCGATTTCACGCTCCTGCGCCACCGCGGTGTTCACTTTTTGCTTCACGTTGTCGTAGTCCGCCAGCACCGTCTGCACTTTGTCGATCAGCGAGCCGTCCATCAGGCTCTGCACGTCGGTGGCCATCTGCGGCAGACCCAGCTGGTTCATCACGCCGAGCGATTTGTGCTCGTAGTTGATGGCCACGGCTGGCGTGCCGAAGTTCATGGAGATGATTGCCGAGTGCAGGCGCGTGCCGATGGTGAGATGGCAGTGGCTGAGCAGGATGCCGAGTTCCAGGTCGTTGAACTCGTCCATGATCACATGGTAGTGCTCCGGTTGCTCAACGTGGTCGCGCAGCGTCAGCGCCACCATACGGTCATCTTTGGCATAGCTGTCGATGCCGGTACAGGTGGAGAACGCCACCACCTGATAACCTTCGGCGATCATGGCGTTGATCACCCGGCCAAACGCGGCTTCATACTCTTTCTGCGTAACGCCAAGACGTTTGTCGAACGGTGCCAGCTCACGCACGGTGATAGCGATGGTTTTGCGCGACTGAATGATGTTCTGCCAGTGCAGCAGGTTGTGGCTCGGATTATCCACCTCACGCGCCTGCACCAGGAACGCGGTGTCCACACCCTTCTTCACCCGGCTGGTGGTCACGCCATCCTGCTTCAGGCGATCGAGGCTGACCTCTTCGCGCAGCACCAGGCTGTCGACGCGGTCAAAAACAAAGTTTGCCAGCGCATTGACGCGCGGGTTTTCGAACGGGCCCACCGAGTGACCGATCATGTGCAGCGGCTTCTTCGCCATCAGCGCGCACAGCGCGTGATCAAACTGGGTGACGCCGTACAGATCGACAAAGAACGAGCCGCCGACCTGAATGATGGCGTCATATTTCGCCAGGCTGCGGGTGAACTCCGCCAGATGCGGCGGCACCGAGAAGGATTTATACACGCCACCTTTGCCAAGGTGCGCCATCATGATGTCCGGCATCAGACGGTTGGCGACTTTGCGCTTCAGGCTGCTGACCAGCCCTTTTGGCGCCTTACTGTTGTGCAGAAACAGCGAATCCTGCTGGATATGCTGCTGCAGTAAATATCCGGAGCTGGTTGGATAGCGGCTGATGACATCGATATCCAGATCCCCACGCGCGGCCTGCAATGAATCAATCAGTCCACGTAAAATCGCGCCATCCCCACGATTTCCACAGGTATGGTTACCCACCAATAAAATCTTCATAAAAACTCCAGATAAATTTTTGTAATTTTTTACAAGCCGCCAGTTCCATACTGGCTAAGTGAACTCTGTAAGAAAAAACTGCTAATGGGCCAGCGGCCCGAAATTAACGACTGCCTGTTGTGACGTAATTGATACCTGCGACAGGTGTTACATGCGCGATAAATCGCGCCGCTACAGACGGTGCAAAGGGTCAGTGCAGAAATCTCCTCTGCACAAACCGTAGCGGCGCAATTTATTGCGCTTTGCCCGTCCTCGCTCGGTGCCGTTGTGGCCTCCGCGATAAATTGCACCGTTATCTGCGTTAAATCCTCACGACTTCAGCGCAAAATACGGCAGCGCCACCTGCTCGCCGTTGATCACCACTGAAACAAACCCCTTCGGCTGGCGCGTATCTACCTCTTCGGGCTTCAGCGCGCGCGACGCCAGCAGCAAATCGCCCTGCTCGTTGCCGCCGATGCCGGCTTTACCGTTGTGCAGGCTAAACCGCTGCGGGGCCGGCTGGCTGCCGCTGGTCGGACTGCCCTGCGCCATGGTGGCGTCAACGCGCGCACAGCGGCCGGTGAGGAACCGGTCTTTGGCGGTGCTCTTAATCAGCACCACCGCCGTCGGCGTCCAGCCCGCCAGTTTGACGAACACTTTGCTATCGGTATCGCTGCGCGCATCGACGCGCACCTCCAGCACCGGCGAACTGCCTTCCGCAGACCAGCTGGCTTCCGCCTTGCTGGTTTTGCGCTGCAGATGAATCACCGCGCGACCGCCGGTCTGTTTACCGCCCATCACGTCGAGCAGCGGCTGTTTGTCGCTGCCGTTGCTGAACTGCGACTGACCAAACAGCTCGATCTCCCAGCTGTCACCCACGGTTGGCGAGTAAAAATTACCCAGCTCGAACCAGGTGGCCTGATTGGTGTTGTTGGTCAGACGGAAACGCGACGTGATGTAGTTGTATTTCAGGCTGCCGTCGATGGCCACGCCGTAAGACTCCACCCGCGTTGAGCCCATCTCCCAGATATTCAGCCAGCGCTCGCCTTCCAGCGAGTTATCGATCCAGCTGCCAGACTGCAGATTGGTCTGGCGCATGTTGAGGCGGGAATTGCGCGCGTTCAGCGGGTTTTTGCAATCTTCCAGGCTCAGCGCATCAATGATCCACTGGCCGTTCGAGATATCGCCGGGGTGCTCACTGTGCTCAATCCAGCCGTTATGAATGATCGACTGGCTGCAGCGCGGCAGGTTGAGCACCATGCCGCCGGTACAGCGCTGGGCGTTGAAGTTTGACAGCTCAATCGCCGTACTGTGGTCCCACGCACCCTGCTTCTGTCCGGACCAGCTGGCTTTGATCACGTCACCGGTACAGGTGTCGGCGTACCACTGGTCGATTTTGCAGTCCAGCGTATCCAGCAGGCTGATTGAGGTGCCGCCGACGCGGTTGAAGCGCAGGCAGGCGCCGCGGAAGAACTGGCCGCCCGGACAGGTGTTGCGGAACAGCCCCTGTTTGTTTGGCCGCTTGTCGTTCTGACCGTTGAAGATCAGGTTGGAGATTTCGGTCCAGCGCGCATTCACCTGGAACAGGAATTCGGAACGACCGTCAGATACCAGCGTGGTCGCCGGGAAATAGCCGAAGTTAACCATCGCACCGGAAATGCGGAAGAAGCGCTGCTGCTGATCGCCAAAGTCACAGCCGGTCACGAAGAAGGTGCCTGCCGGGAACTGCACGCAGATCTGCTGGTTAGCCTTGAGCGACCACTGATACATGGCTTTGATCGCCGGTGCCGTATCGGTTTTGCCATCGGCGATGGCGCCGAAGTCAAACAGCGTCAGACGGTTGAAATCTTCCACCACGCGGCGCCAGTAGAATCCGTTGCCGCTGAAAATCACGCCGCCATCATCTTCGCCTTCGCCATACACGCCGACGAACTCGCCGCCGCCCACTTCCAGCCCTTCGTGCCAGCTTTTCAGCTTGATTTTCGCTCCGGCAAACAGCGGTCGGGTTTTACGCAGCTCTTCCACCGACGGGATTTCGCCGATCAGCTGATAGCCGTTCGGCTGCGCCAGGCGCTGGCTGAAGTTGCTGGCGTTCGGGCGCGACACATCGCTGATGGAAAACAGCGTATTGCCCTGGTTATCTTCCACCACCATCGAGTGCGCGGGATTGGCGATTAACGCGGCATTATCGTGAATAAACTGGGCAAAGTTGCCTTTATTGAGCGCAATTGGCTGGCTCACCTGGGAAACCTTACCGCTGGCGTCGCGCAGATACACCGGAATCTGGTTGCCGGCCTGGCTGGCATCTTTGCCTGCTGCGCCAATCCACAGTTTGCCCTCAAAGTTCTGCCAGAACTGCGGTGGCATGGTATAGACGTTTTCCGGCGTCAGAATCGGCACATCGCCCGGCGGGACGCTGGAGGCATCAACCGCTTTCAGCGCCGGCTGACCACTTTTGGCGGCGTAACTGGAAAACGCGCTCACCGACAGCGCGGCAACAATGGAGGAGGCTGCAGTTTGCAAGACTTCTCTTCTTTTCATGCTAACAATCCCGTGGTCATGGGGCCGCATGGCGGCCGAAAAGGTATCCCCGAGGCACGATAAAAGTGGTTACACCAGCGCCAGCCAGCTCTGTTTGATCTGATTACCGTCAAACTTCAGCGCCGTCTCTTTGGTCTTTTCGCTCATGGCAAAGAACAGGCGATCGTCGCTGGCCAGCTGCTCCATGCGCGCCAGGAAAGTGGCTTTGTCGTTCATTGGCACCAGGAAGCCATCTTCGCCGTGGTTGATGATCTCCTGCGGTCCGGTCGGACAGTCATAGGCCACCACCGGCAGCGACCAGGATTTGGCTTCCAGCAGTACCAGCGGCAGCCCTTCATAACGTGACGTCATCAGCGCCATGTCGCTGTCGCGGTAGTAATCATTGATATTGCTGACTTTGCCGACAAAGTTAACGCTGCCGGTGATGCCCAGCGCCGCGGCCTGATCGTGCAGCTGCTGGCGCAGTTCGCCGTCACCGGCGATCACCAGCTTCCACTCCGGGTGTTTTTTGCTGAAGTCGGCCCAGATATCCAGCAGCAGGTCAAAGCCCTTCTGGTTATCGAGGCGGCCTACCGCCAGCGCCTGACGGCTGCGCGTCTCGCGCTGCCAGGATTTGTACACCACCGGATTAGGAATTTGCTGGCTGGGGATATGCCAGCGGGTGAAGACCTGATGGTCTTTGTCAGTCAGCACGATCACCTGGTCGTAGTAGCGCAGCAGCAGCCACTTCAGCAGTTTGATCGGCTTGCTGAAGGAGTTAATAGCGATGTGCTCGCAGGCGTAGGCTTTGAAGGTTTTTTTCTTCATTGCCATCAGGTTCCAGAAGGCAAACATCACGCTCAGGCGCCCCATACTAATCAGGAATACGCTGTCGAAGCCCTCCTGATGGATGCGCGCCACGGCACTTTTAATCGGGTTGCTGTGGCCTTCGAAGCTGACAATCTCTTTCACCCGCTCAAACGGGTAAAAGGTTTTGCCGTGCCCTTCCAGCGAGTAAATGGTAACGGCATGCTCTTCACCGAGGCACTCCGACATGAAGTTGCAGATATTCTCCGTGCCTGCGTAGGAGTAGGCATCCTTAATAACCAAAACAATCTTTTTCATCTGATACTTTTCACCTCAAATTGCTCAAATCCAGACCCAAGTCATTTGCGTTGCCGCAAGGCGGCAAGTGCGTTCATTCCCGGGAGCTTACTCAGGTAAGTGACCGGGATGGACGTGCGCAGCCAACGTAGCGGCAGCGCGAAGGACACAGGGTCTTAGCGATGTTTAAGGGTGAAAAGAACCCCATTCACCATATACCAGCCGTAATAGTAATAGATTTTTAAAGGATTGTTTTTATAGATAATTCTTAATAATTCGAGGTGCCATTTCGCCGCTTTGTTTTTGTTACGCGACAGCGAATCGCCCAGCTCGTAGTAGTTGACTAGCGTCTTCTGGATCACCCGGGCTTGTTTGTAGCGGAGGAACAGCTCATAGAGGAACAGGAAGTCTTCATGCCCTTTACGCTGGAAGAAGATGCCCTGTGGCGGACGACGGAAACACACCGAGGAGAAGCAGACGCGATACTGCTTCTTCACGAAGTTTTCCTGCTGCAGATAAGGTTTGTGGTAGTTGATGTCGTGATCGGCGGTTTTGGTTTTGTAGTGATAATGGGTGATCACAAAGTCGTCACCGGCGGCCAGCGCCGCGGCCTGCTCGGCCAGTTTCTCCGCGTGCCATTCGTCATCGCTGTCGATAAACGCAATGATCTCCTCTTTAGCCGCGCGCAGGCCCACGTTGCGCGTTTCCGCCGCGCCGAGGTTGACCTCGTTGCTGAGGATAGTGATGCGCGCGTCCTGGCAGTGCTCGCGCACAAAAGCGAGTGAATCATCGGTGGATTTATCATTGACCAGGTAGAGATGCCAGTCGCTGTAGGTCTGATTCACGATCGACTCAACCGCACGCAGCACGGTGTTGCGCGCGTTGTACATCGGCATCACGATACCGATGGTGCCAACATGATTTGTCATTTGTATACCCGGAGTGTCAGGAACCGAAAAAATGCTCCCGCTGCGGGAGCAAGTGAAAGTCATAAATCGATCAGGAAACCGCTCTTCGCCCCGTGAAGCGCGACTTCAGCTTATCGACCAGGCGATTGATGAAGTAGGCGCGGTTATCACGGTTGGTGAGGAAGAAGTAGCGCGCAAAACTGACGCTGGCCAGCAGCGAATTGCCATCCATTTTGTAGCGCAGCGGCAGCTTGAACGCTTTGTAGGTATGGATATCGCGCGCCGTCAGGTGCGGCTTCATGGTGTCGAGCCAGAAGAAGGAGTACTTCACCGACTCGCCTTTGTGTTTGGAACCAAATTTGGTCACCAGATGGTAGGTCGCCAGCGGTTTGGCGATCATCACAAATTCATAGCCCATGCGGTCGGCGCGGATGCAGAAGTCATAATCCTGATGGCGAATATAGCGCGCATCAAACTGGATTCTGGCGGCATCTTCGCGTTTCAGCACGATGGTACTGGTCTGGATAAAGCCGTAACAGCCAAACAGGTACTCCGCCACGGTCTCGTTCTTACCCGGCGGCTGCATCGGCATCACTTTGAGGAAGCTGCCGTCCTGATGAATATTGACCTGGCTGAAGATGACATAGCGCGATTTACCCTGCGCTTCCAGCTTGCGGATGGTATCGCACACTTCCAGTAGCTTGTCCGCGTGCCACTCGTCGTCGGCGTCGAGGAAGCTGATGAAGTCGCCCTGCGCCAGTTCAATACCTTTGTTGCGTGCGCCGGCGCCGTTGAGTTTGACCTCAGACAGCTCCAGTTTGATGTCCAGATCCTGATAGCGCTCGCCGCGCACCACCTGCGCCAGTTCCGCGGCATCAGCGGATTTGTCATCCACGATGATGACTTCAAAGTTGCGATAGGTTTGCGCTTTGACGCAATCCAGCGTCGTGACAATCGATTTCGACGCGTTATAAGCGGGAATTACAATTGAGAAGCGGATGTCCTGCATTGCCAGCACCTCTTAAACAGCTGTTCCAGATTCAACGGTAACGCGAGCGGCCTGTAGAAAGGAATCGGCTTTGTTCTGAAAAATCATGCCGTTAGTATTATTTTTCAATAAGACTTTTCGTACCGTCACGGAAATACCTAAGATTGTGCTGTGTGTATGTTGGGTAGTGCAAAACGCACCGAAAATAAATCGTTATTATGTTCGCGGTATCAATTTCACCGCCGCAGTTTTCTGCGCTTAATCACCGCACGTTCCGTAGCGGCGCAATTTATTGCGCGATAAATCGCGCCGCTACAATACTCTGCGGTGTATCCGTATGTTTTGCAGAGGCACAAGGCATGGCGCTTAGCCAGAGACGCGCCATAAAAAGGGGCGGAAAATCCGCCCCCGATAGTGCTTAGCTTTTGCTCTCTTTACCGTATTCGTAGTTGTAATAGTCGTAGCCATAACCATAGGCATTCGACGCTTTACGGACCACGGCGTTGAGGATGACGCCTTTAATCTCGATACCGTTCTGGGCGAAGCGCTTGTAGCTGACATCCAGCTCTTTGGTGGTGTTGGTTTCGAAACGCGCCACCATCAGCGAGGTACCGGCCAGCTTACCGATGATGGAAGCGTCGGTCACAGCCAGAATCGGCGGCGTATCGATCAGCACCAGGTCATAGTTTTTGCTCGCCCAGTCCAGCAGCTCCTGCATGCGACGATGCATCAGCAGCTCAGACGGGTTCGGTGGCACCTGACCGCGCGGCAGGAAGTCAAAACCGTATACGCCCTTCTGAATCATCGCTGGCGAGAACTCGCTCTTGCCTGACAGTACGTTAGACAGGCCAGTCTTGTTGTCCGCACCCAGCAGCTCGTGGGTATAGCCTCGACGCATATCGCCATCGATGAACAGCACGCGCTGACCTGCTTTGGATACCAGCGTCGCCAGGTTGGCACAGATAAAGGTTTTACCAATACCCGGGCTGGCACCGGTGATCATCAGGATGTTGTTTTTCGCTTCCATCATGGCGAAGTGCAGGCTGGTGCGCAGGCTACGAATCGCTTCGATGGAGAGGTCAGTCGGGTTACCCAGCGCCAGAAGCGTGTTGTGCGGGTCCGACTTCTCTTTGCTGCCGCGTCGCGCCAGCGCTTCGGTGTCTTTCTTACGCTGCCACTCGGAGAGCGGTACGCTGGCATAGACGTTCATGCCCAGCTCTTCCAGCTGCTCCGGGTTGTCGATCCCGTGGTGGAACAGCGCTTTCAGCAGCACCAGACCAACCGACAGCATCACACCAACAATCAGACCCGCGACAATAATCAGCAGCTTCTTCGGTGCCACCGGGCTGGTGCTGGTTTCGGCACGGTCGATGATGCGCACATCACCCACGGTGCTGGCCTTGCTGATGCCCAGTTCCTGCTGACGATTCAGCAGCTGCATGTAGATTTCCTGACCGGCCTGCACATCACGCGTCAGACGCAGAATCTCCTGCTGGGTCTGCGGCATGGCCGAGATTTTCTTGTTCAGCTGCGCCTGTTCCGCTTCCAGCGTTTTGCGTTTTTCCAGCAGCGCTCGGTAGGTCGGGTGGTCTTTGGTGAACAGCTGGGAAACTTCGGCTTCACGGAAGGTCAGCTCGTTCAGCTGGCTCTGGACGCTAACGGACGAGTCGAGCGCCGATTTGGCTTCCAGCGACATGTCGACCGACTCGTTCTGACGACGGAAGGTGTTCAGCTTGTCTTCCGCATCATCCAGTTTGGCACGCACGTTAGGCAGCTGGGTGCGCAGGAATTCGAGGCTCTTTTCCGCCTGCTCAGACTTACGCTCAACGTTCTGCAGCAGATAGTTGTTGACGATCTGGTTCAGCACGCGGCTCGCCTGCTCCTGATCTTCATCCTGGAACTCCAGGCCCAGCACGCCGGTGGTTTTGCCTTTATCGGCGACGGTCAGCGCGCCCAGCACGGTTTTAATCGCCTGTAGGTCGCTCAGCTTGGTGACGCTGAAGCTGGTGCCTTCGTCAGCCTGAATGCCGCTAACCAGCATGGTGACGTCGCCGTGCTGCTCCAGCTGACCCACGCGGCCTTTGAACAGCTCGTCGCCGTCTTTGCTCACGGTATAGGTCTGCGGACCGGTGACTTCCAGCTCAACGGTACGTTTGTCAATGCTGCGCGGAATTTCCAGGCGTGAAATGGCAATCTGCGCCGGCTTGTTGCCCATCAGGCGCGACAGACCTTTACCGATCACCGGGAAGTAGTTTTGCTGAATGACCGTGTCCAGACCGAGGTCGTTAACGGTTTTACCAATCACCATGCGGGATTCGATGATCTGAATCTCGGTGTCTGATGCTGGCGTGGTCGGAATCACATCCTGTAATTCGTTCAGCACCGAGGCGGTGTTTTTCTGCTCCACCTGCACCATAGCGTCCGCGCTATAGATTGGCGTAGCAAACAGTGTGTAGAGCGTTGCCATCAGCATAAAGAAAGCGGTGACCGCCACGATGATCCAGCGATGATCGATCAGCTGTCCCACAAGATGCGCCAGATCCCATCCATTCGAATCTTCTTTTGGCGCAGTCATAACCTTGTTTTTGATATTCATGGATATTCCCAACTATCGGCTTAGTACGTTAACCCATTTCTGGGTAGCGTTTTCCAGTAACCCGTAAACCTCTTCAAAGGCCTCACGGCTTTTTTTGTACGGATCCGCAATTTCCTGTTGGTTAAGCCAGTGGCCCAGCAGCATGGTCTTCCCCCGCGCGGCCGGATCGATGCGATTCACCTGCTCAACGTGGCGCTTCTCCATTACCAGAATCAGGTCAAAGTCACGGCACATGCTGGCCGTTAACTGCTGAGCCTCATGACCGTCCAGCGAAACGCCATGTTCAGCGGCGACGGCGCTGGCCGTCTTATCCGCCGGGTGGCCCTTCAGGGCGCCAAGACCGGCAGAGGCGATACGGGTATGCGGAAGTGCGCGTTTAAACAGACGCTCCCCGGTGGGGGAGCGGCAAATGTTGCCGACGCAGACGACTAACACTGACTTAATCATGGTAAAACCTTAGTCCGACCAGTTGCGGAAACGCAGCGCTGCGGAGCTTGCATCGTCGATACCTACGATGGTCGGCAGCAGTCCGGAAATCACGCGGTTCCAGCGGGTGATTGGTGTTGCGGTGACGTAGACAATGTCGTACGGCTCCAGTTGGAATTCGGTGCCCATCACCATCGACGCCGCATCTTTGGTGTTCAGCTGATAGATGTTGGCGATCTTGGTGCGGTTAGCACCGCGAATCGGACGAATGACGAATACGCCGGTGGCGTCAGAGGTGGTTTGATCCATGCCCTGTGCGTTACCCAGCGCTTCAGCCAGCGTCATGCCGCTGCGGTCCATCTTCAGCGTGGTCTGCTGTTTCACTTCGCCCATCACGAAGATCTTCAGATCGTCGTTACGCGGTACGTAAAGGATATCGCCCGGATAGAGCAGATGGTTCTGGCTCAGGTCGCCGTTTTGCATCAGCGCCTGCAGCGAAATGCGCTGCTCGCGGCCGTTGTGCGTCAGCACCACGTTGCGCCAGTCGGCGTCAGCGGCAAGGCCACCCGCGGCGTTCACCGCATCCAGCACGGTCAGCGGCACGTTGGTGATCGGCTGCTGGCCGGAGGTGGTGACCGAACCAGTCACGTAGGCTTTCTGCGAACGGAACGCGGCCACATTGACATCCACCTGCGGACTTTCAATGAACTGCGCCAGACGACGCGCGATTTCACTGCGGATTTCCGTCACGGTGCGGCCTGCAACGCGCACTTTACCGATATACGGATAGAAAATGGTACCGTCTGCCTGCACCCAGTTACCGGTGTCGCTGGCGCTACGGTACTGACCGGCCGGCGTGGTCAGCTCAGGGTGATCCCATACTGTGACGTTCAGTACGTCGCCGATGCCAACGCGGTATTGATAGCTCTGAATCTCGTTCTGTAGCAGCGGGTTAGCCTGAGCAACCAGCGGCTTCGGACGCATCTGTTCAACCAGACGCGGCGTCAGAGGGAAGACGTTAACGTATTTGTCGATGTCAAAATTGCTATCCTGTTGCTCAATGACATCTTTTCCGCTAGTGGAAAGGTGCGAACCTGGTTCGATGGTGCACCCGGAGAGGAAAGTCGCGGATACCAGTAACGGTATCAATTTAGTTTTCATTATCATCTGGTTCTTCGCTATCAGTTAATGATTGATAGAGGCGAAAACGCCGCTGTGTAAGCGTCTAACAAAAATAAAGGCAAGGAATTAAACACTGAAACTGAGGTTCATTATCATTAGCTCCCTGGTTTATGTTGTCATCCTGATTGCAGACGACTTCAATTAAAGTGGGTTATCGTTAAGCGGCTTAATAACCCGCTCTGTTCGGGCTCGATAATGGCAGTTATCAGTTACAGACACTCCCAGCACCGGCAGTTATCAGGCGGGCACGTTATTTCGTCCCCTGCCCTTGCTGTCTATCAATAAGCGCCGTCGCGTTTGAGTACCACGCCGACCGTCTTAAACAGAATCGCGATGTCATTCCACAGCGACCAGTTTTTGACATACCACGAATCGAAATAGACGCGCGTCTCATAGTCAACGTCGTTACGACCGCTGACCTGCCACAATCCCGTCATGCCTGGCTTTGCCATCAGGTAATAATCAACATCACCGGCATAACGGCAGAGTTCATCTTCAATCACCGGGCGCGGGCCAACGAGGCTCATGTCACCGCGCACGACGTTCCACAGCTGCGGCAGCTCATCCAGGCTGGTTTTACGGATGAAATGACCGACTTTGGTAATACGTGGATCGTTTTTCAGTTTGAAATCTTTATCCCACTCGGCGCGGGCTACCGGGTCGGTGCGCAGCACCTCTTCCAGCACCTCTTTCGAGTTAATCACCATGGAGCGGAACTTTAGGCACTTGAACTTGCGGCCATTGAGACCCACACGTTCGTGACCGTAAATCGGTGGTCCGCCATCACGGCCAACCATGAAGCCGAGTACCAGCAGCGCAGGCGACAGCGCGATGATGATGCTGAGCGCGCCGACGATATCGAATGCCCGCTTCAGGACACGTGAGGTGCGTTTCGCCAGGTTGTTATTCACACGCAGAATCATCACTTCATGGCTAAAGATGTAAGCCATATCGGTGCCGTACAGCGGTACACCGCGCAACGTCGGGATAACCGAGACCGAGCGACAGTTATGCATCGCCAGCATTTTCAGCCAGCGGTCGCGGTGCTGACTCTGCTCAAACTCAACCGCGACGATAAACTGGGTTTCGCTGTTGGTCAGCTGCCACAGCTCCTGCTCGTTATGCAGCACCGGTACACCGGAGATGCTGGCCTGCGGGCAGCTGCCATCGACGTCGAAGAAGGCGATCACGTCAAAGCCCATCACCTCTTCGCTCTGCAGCGCCTGCCAGGCTTCCTGCGCGTTACGGTTGCTGCCAATAATAATGGTTTGCTTTTTCCACATACCGAAATGATTCAGCACGCGTTTGGAAATAGCACGCGCCAGCGGAATCAGCACCAGCGCTAAAATCCACGTTAATACCCAGACAAAACGGGACATCTGCCATTGTGATAATGCTGAAATTGACAAATCGATGACAGAGAAAATGAGAATGGTACGAAAGATCTCTTTCAGCTCAAACCAGAAGGGTTTGCGATAGGTATAATGACGCAGGCGAACCCAGAACCAGCCTGTACAAATTAAGGACAGACAGACATGGGTGGCGATTTTTAAGTTGAGGTCTTTTTCAGAAATATCTGCCAGTGGAGAATCGGCGAACGAATTAATCAGCGCGAGTGCAATAAACAATGCCGCGTTGAAACAAATTAAATCCGAGCACGCCAGTAAAATTTTTGTCAGAAGACTTTTATATGTAAATTCATTATCGCGCATATTTGACTCTTTTATTTTATTTCCCTTAATCCCTAACGCCTAAGCCTGAGTAATTAATGAGCGATGCACTAACTAAACCAGCGAGACAAACTGCGGCGAACTCCCCGGCATTTAGGCCAATTCTCTTTCCAGTTAAGCAAGAAAATTGTGATAAATACCAACAGATTAGTCTGACTTCCTTTTGCCGCAAGGCCAGACAATTCTTAACCTGTGAAAACCACATCAGGCACGCTACCGCCCTTGGCTGTCGCTGCCAATACCGCTTACAACACCCTATTTTTTGTCCGCGCTTTGTCGCCACGCCGGGAAATACCCGCCTTAACCCGTGCACGATCACAATTCACAACATTAAGAAGCTAAACAGCGCGCTATTAACAACATTGGCGCAGACATTTACTAACACGTTGCTATACTAGTTATTACTGGCTTGTTTACAAGTAGGCCCCGTCTTCCCTGCACTATTTTAGGAAAAAGACTACCAGCCATAAGTATTGATGCCAGCCCCGCCAGGCAATTTCACGCCAAATTTCAGAATAATTCGATACCCGTCTTCAGATTAGTCGCATTAAAAATGTACGCTTTTGCCGCCGGATAAGAATAAATAGTGGTCTTCATCAACACAGGATGTTTATCCATACTTTTCACTTATCGCCCGGCTGAACAAGGTAAGATTAATCCTAATAAGCCGCCAGTCCGCGACATCCGTGCGGCCGGGGCGTATTTGTACCCTGTCTGACGATTAACTATCATCAGACTAAGCTCATTTTTAGACATTATGGTGATGAAAGTATGTGGGAGTGGATCATCGATCCGTCGCTCTGGGCAGGATTAGTCACGCTAATCGTTCTTGAGCTGGTGCTGGGTATTGATAACCTGGTTTTCATTGCCATTTTGGTGGAGAAGCTGCCGCCAACGCTGCGCGACCGCGCGCGGGTGTTCGGCCTGCTGCTGGCGCTGGTATCACGGCTGGTGCTGCTGGCGTCGCTGTCGTGGCTGGTTACGCTGACCCAACCGCTGTTCACCCTCTTCCAGCACAGCTTCAGTGCACGCGACCTGCTGCTGCTGGGCGGCGGTATCTTCCTGTTGTTTAAAGCCACCACCGAACTAAACGCCCGACTGGAGGGCAGCGACGAGGAATCGGGTCAAAATAACAGCGGTGCTAAATTCTGGCCGGTGGTGGCGCAAATCGTGGTGCTGGACGCCATCTTTTCACTTGATGCCGTCATTACCGCCGTCGGTATGGTCAACGACCTGCCGGTGATGATGATCGCCGTGACCATCGCCATCCTGTTAATGCTGCTAGCCAGCAAGCCGCTGACGCGCTTCGTTAACGGCCATCCGACCATTGTGATTCTCTGCCTGAGCTTTCTGCTGATGATCGGCTTTAGTCTGGTGGCAGAGGGTTTCGGCTTCGTCATCCCCAAAGGCTATCTGTACGCGGCCATTGGCTTCTCGATTGTGATTGAGATCTTTAACCAGCTGGCGCTGTTTAATCGCCGCCGTTTTCTTATCGCCGGACGGCCGCTGCGCCAGCGCACCGCCGAAGCCGTGCTGCGCATTCTGCGCGGTGAAGCGCAGCGCGCCGATCTGGATGCCGACACGGCATCGCTGCTGAGCGATAACCAGGGCGCAGCGCTGTTTAACCGTCAGGAGCGGCGCATGATCATGCGCGTGCTGGGTCTGGGTCAGCGCCAAATCAACAGCATCATGACGTCACGCCATGACGTCGAGCATATTGATCTGAGCGAAGACCCGCAGTCGATCATGGATAAACTCGACCGCAACCAGCATACGCGCCTGCTAATCACCGAACAGGGACGCGAGCCGCTGGGCGTGGTGCATGTGATCGATCTGCTGCATCAGTCGCTGCACAGTAAATCGCTGGATTTGCGTGCGCTTATTCGCCAGCCGCTGGTGTTTCCCGAGCGCGTCACCCTGCTGCAGGCGCTGGAGCAGTTTCGCCATGCGCGCACTCATTTTGCCTTTGTGGTGGATGAGTTTGGTTCGGTGGAAGGCGTGGTGACGCTGAGCGACGTGATGGAGACCATCGCCGGCAACCTGCCCAATGAAGGGGAAGAGATTGATGCCCGTTACGATATTCAGCCCGCAGAGCATGGCGGCTGGATCGCCAACGGCCATATGCCGCTGGAAGATTTAGCGCTGTATGTGGCACTGCCGCTCGACGAGAGGCGCAATTACCATACACTGGCGGGATTGCTGATGGATAGCCTGCAGCACGTGCCGGCCGAAGGTGAGGAGTTGCGCGTCGGGGATTATCTGCTGCGCACCCTGCAGGTGGAGAACCATCGGGTGCAAAAAGTCGAGATTGTGCCGGTCGCGCCCGCACCGTTTATTTAACCCGGCGCCGGGGCGTGATTTATTATGCGTGTCCGGCCACCAGTGTTGCGATTTGTAGCGGCGCGATTTATCGCGCATGTCTGACATCCGCACCGTTGTACATTGCGCAATAAATTGCGCCGCTACCCGTCAGTGCAACGCGGGGTCGCGGCGCGAATCATCGCGCGATGAACAATCCGATAACGTCGTCCTGGTCCTTTTATTGCCGCGGTGCAGACTTCTGGCTATCCAGCCACTGATTAAGGCGCGTTTTGGCTTCGCCCTGCAACTGCTGGCGCACCACGTCATCCACCGGTAGCGAATACTGCAGATTGCCCCAGCTGCCGTACATGCGCAGCGGAATCGGCTGGCCGTTGAGGACTTTCGCCAGCCGGTCGTCGCCCTGCCAGCCGCGCAGAATCATATTAATGGTGACATCCAGCTGCTGCTTCACCACATCCACGTTGCCGTGGGTTTGCAGCGCCAGCCGGCTGCTGCCGCCCTGCAGATCCGGCAGCGTGACGTTGCCCTGCTTTAGGCTGATGCGCCCGCTTAACTGTTCAATTCCCTGATCATCCGGCTGATCGTTACTGACGCGATTGCTGACGCGCGCCACGGCGCGGCGCACCATCTGCTGTAAATTCAGCTGCGCCAGCTGCAGATTAGTCGCTTCCAGTTCTGCATTGCCCTGCCAGTTCTGTTTCGCCTCCGCCACGCTCAGCCCGGCACCGCTGATGTCGCCCTTGAGCGAGACCGTGCCCTGCAGCGAAGCTGGCAGTTCCAGCGCTTTAAGCAGCGGCGCAATGGCAATGCTGCTCAGCTCCGGCT
This sequence comes from Pantoea dispersa, assembly GCF_019890955.1. Classification (NCBI taxonomy): domain Bacteria; kingdom Pseudomonadati; phylum Pseudomonadota; class Gammaproteobacteria; order Enterobacterales; family Erwiniaceae; genus Pantoea; species Pantoea dispersa. Next base: position 1,502,469 of record NZ_CP082346.1, on the reverse strand, counting down.
GAAACGCCACCTGCGTGACCGGCTGACGGATATCCACCGAGCCGGGAATGGAAAAGTGGCCGTCACCAAATTTGCCCTGCAGCTTGTTGAGCGTCAGCAGCCCGCGCTGATTGCGGGCGTCAATTTGCAGATTACTGAGCGTCAGACCGCGCCACACGCTGCTGTCAGCGTCGAGCGTCAGCTGCAAATCCATGCTGTTGAGCGGCGAGTCGGCATTATTGTGCGCGCGCGGCTCAGCGATCACCGGCGTGCGCATCACGTTAGCCTGCTGCGTGGTGCTGTTATCGCTGGCGGGCGCGCTGGCCATCAGGTTATCCAGATTGAGCGAGGTCGCATGCAGCGCGAGGTTGAGCTGCTGCGGCAGGGCCAGCCGACCCTCAGCGCTGCCGTCGAGGGCGCTGTCGTTCGCGGTTAACTGCAGCTTGTTCAGCGCAAACTGCTGCTGGTCGCCATCCCACTGCGCCTGCCCGCTCAGCGTCCCTTTAATGCCCTGCGGCGGCAGGTTCGCGCCGTCCAGCGTGTAATCCAGCTCATCCAGCTGGCCGCTGATACGGTGCGGATAGTGCGCCACGTCCATCTGCCCTTTCAGGTTCAGGCTGAGATTACGCTGATTGCGCGACACGCGTGTCGCCAGCTCAACGCTGGCCTGCCGGTTATCGTCCTGATTCAGATTGAGGTTGAGATCGCGGAAGTTGTACTCGTCACCGCCCGGCTGCTGCCAGATGAGCAGGCTATCGGCGATGCGCAGTTTACTGATGTTAAAGGTCCAGCCATTGCTGGCGGCGATGGCCGGTTCACTGTCGCCCGGCTCAATCGGCGCGCCCTGCGGTTTCTGCACCGCGCTGTCTGGCGTGGCGCGAATAATCGCGTTTTTCAGCATCACCTGGCTGACGCTCAGCTGATGCGACAGCAGCGGCCACAGATTGACGTCCAGGCGCATATTATCGGCGGTCACCATCGGCTGGCTGGCGCCGGGCGCGGTCAGGCTCATGCGGCCCGCCAGAATGCTGAGCTGCGGCCAGACGTGCCAGCGCAGGTCGCCGCTCACTTCAAGCTGATAACCACTGCGCTGTTTTACCTGCTGTACCATATAGGTACGAAAGTCGTTGGGATTGACCAGCAACACCAGTGCCGTCATGCCCGCTACGACCACCACTAACAGGATGGCCAGCGTGGTTATCAGTCTTCTCATTGCATCCTCATCACCGTCAGATTTCAGGCCGCTGGCGCGAAATCACTCCAGGAGAAACGTTAGTCTTTATCAATACGGCTGGCGTCAGCGCCCTGCTGCCCGCGATATTTGGCGTCTTCGCGGCGATTGTAAGGACGCGCCGCCGGCCCGGACAGCGGTTCAAAGCTCAGTGCGCCAATCAGCATGCCTGGACGCAGCGCCAGCGGCAGCTTACCGGAGTTGTAAAACTCCAGCACGATACGGCCCTGCCAGCCCGGGTCGATGCGGTGCGCGGTAACGTGCACCATCAACCCGAGGCGCGCCAGCGACGAACGGCCATCCAGCCAGCCCACCAGATCGTCGGGGATGGTGACGGATTCCAGCGTCACCGCCAGCGCCAGTTCACCCGGATGCAGAAAGAACGCTTCGCCTTCCGGCAGCACAATCTCATCGCTCATCACGCGATCCAGCGCCGCGCTCACTTCATGCTTTGGACCACTCAAATCTATAAACGGTGCGGTGTGGCCGCTAAAGGTACGGAACTGGTTACCGAGGCGCACATCCACGGTAGCACCGTTGATGCGCTCAACCGGCGGACGGGGATCGATGGCCAGCTTGCCGCTGTCCAGCCAGCTTTCAATATCGCGATCGCATAATCTCATCGCAGAAACTCCATGATTTAAGTGTAGCGAAAGGTGGTCAGGTTGTGACAAACCGTTCGCGTCACGTCCATCCGGACGCACGGTGTCCCGTTCCGGTCCCGCTGAACCGGACGGGCGTCGTCAAAGATACTGGTTAATTTTGGCCTTGAGGATATCAATGGCGATGCGGTTTTTACCACCGCGCGGCACAATGATGTCGGCATACTGCTTGGAAGGCTCAATAAACTGCAGGAACATCGGGCGCACGGTCTTTTGGTACTGGCTCATCACCGAGTCCATCGAGCGCCCGCGCTCGTTGACGTCGCGCTTCATACGGCGCATCAGGCAGATATCCAGCGGGGTATCAACGAAGATCGAGAAGTTAAGCTCCTGGCGCAGCCGTGCATCGGTCAGCAGCAGAATCCCTTCCAGAATAATCACTTTCTTCGGCTTCAGATGAATACACTCATCGGTACGGGTGTGCTCAACGTAGCTGTAAACCGGCAGGTCGATATCTTCGCCGGCCTTCAGCGCGCGCAGATGCTGCAGCAGCAAATCGTGGTCCATCGCGCTCGGATGGTCGTAGTTGGTTTTCACCCTCTCTTCCATGGTGAGGTGGCTTTGATCTTTATAGTAGGCATCTTCGGGGATCACACCGATATGCTCGTCACCGACCTGGTCACGGATTTCACGATAGAGCGTGCTGGCAATAAGACTTTTTCCGGATGCGGATGCACCTGCAATGCCAACGATCACGCACTGATGAGACTTGTCAGTCATACTTTTTTAAGACCTGATAACTGGAGCCGGTTTCTGTCTGCACAAAAACAGGCCGATTGAGAGGGTTAGTTGGCGGCAATTATAGGGATTTCACCGGGTTGATGCCAGTGAAAACCGGCGCGCCGCCTTTTCAGACTATCCCGTTTTGCAGCCAGCGGCTTAATCGATACACTGTTTCTCTGCCCGCCGTGTGACTGGCGGGAGCCCGATAGTCGTTGCAAGGAAAAGTATGAGCTGGAGAACCCTGACCTATTTCGGCGACAGTATGTTGCTGATCCCCACTGCGGTGATCATCGCACTGGTGCTGCCGTGGAAAAGCGACAACCGTCGCACCGTCTGGTACTGGCTGCTGGCGTTTGGCCTGGCGGGCCTGCTGGTCAGCATCTCGAAGATTATGTTTCTCGGCTTCGGCATTGGCAGCGCGCGCTACAACTTTACCGGTTTCAGCGGCCATAGCGCGATGTCAGCGACGCTGTGGCCGGTGATGATGTGGCTGATTTCCGGCCGCTGGCCCACGTTCTGGCGCGCCCTGACCATCGGTATCGGCTATCTGATTCCGCTGATGGTGGGATTATCGCGCCTGGTGATCCATGCGCACTCGGTGAGTGAAGTGCTGGCCGGACTGATGCTGGGCTTTACCCTGAGCAGCGCGTTCCTGCTGAGCCAGCGCCGCACCGCGCTGAAAGGGTTTAGCGTGGTGCAGGTGGCGGTGGCATTTTTGATTCCGCTGTTGCTGATGGGCCACGGCCGCGTCGCCACCACCCAGCAGTTCCTCGAGCGTTTTTCCGCTGACCTCGCCGGGCTGGAAAAGCCCTTCACCCGCGCCGATTTGTTCCGCTGAGTGTGTTGCGCGGTAAAGGGTGTAAGGTCTGTCAATTACGTTTTGAAGACGTTCCACAAATGATTGCACATACGGTAGCGGCGCAATTTATTGCGCGATAAATCGCGCCGCTACAAAATTGTGCAATTTGTCGTGTCCTTACCTGAATTACTGCAGATCCAGCAGGCGCGACACTGCCAGCAGATTTCACCGTTTTTGTCGGGTGCGCATTCATGCGCACCTGGATGCAGGCCGCAAAAAAACATTTCCGCACAAAGATATCTGACAGATGTGCTAGCATGGATTAAGAGATTGACTGGCGCATTTTTCTTCGAGTAATCAATGCGCGCTGCTGGATTCGTGCATGACTCTTGAGATAACAACCTCGCAGGATAATCCGCAAAAAAAGTGGCTCAGCGCCCTGCTGCTTTGCGCGCTGGCATTTTTACTTACGCTGTTCTGTCTGGAACTGATTGTTGTCAGCGGCCGCATTTCCCCGCTCTGGTACTCCACCGCGTTAATGACCGTCGTGGTGTTCCGCGCCCCCTCGCGACAGGTACCGCTGCTGCTGGCTAGCTGCGTGCTCGGCACGGCGCTGGCCAATCTGCTGGTGATCGGCCCGGCCCTGAGCAATGTCAAATTCGCCATCCTTAATATGGTGCAGGCCATCCTCGGCGGGCTGATGCTGCGCGCGCTGCTCGACCGCAAAGCCCCGCTCAACTCACTGGCCGACTGGATACGCTTTGCGCTGGCTGCGGGCCTGATCGCGCCGCTGCTGGGCGGCGTCGTGGCGCTATGGATGCTGCACGTTGACGGCCACGCCTCGTTGCCGTTTTTCTCCACATGGGTGATCTCCGAAGTGATTGGCGTGCTGGCCTTCGGTCCGGTGCTGCTGCTGTGGCCTGATAAACCGCTGCGCCAGCTGATCACGCCGGAACGCCAGCTGGAGACGCTGCTCACGCTGATCGTCACGCTGCTGGCCAGCTATCTGGCGCTGCGCTTCCTGCCGTGGCCGTTTACCTTTATCGTGGTGATTCTGTTCTGGTGCGCGGTGCGCCTGCCCAAATTCGAAGCCTTTCTGCTGTTTTTCCTCAACGCCAGCTTTATCTCGCTGCTGCTGGCGCTCGACTGGGTCAACCTGGCGCGCAACGATCTGCTGCTCGGCCAGATCAGCACCTGGCTGCCGTTTCTGCTGGTGCTGCTGCCGAGCCACGTGATGTCGCTGGTGATGGATGCCTTCCAGCGTGAAAAGCACCACATCAGCGAAAGTGAAACCCGCTTCCGCAACGCCATGGAGTATTCCGCCATCGGCATGGCGCTGGTATCGCCGGAAGGCGGCTGGCAGCAGGTCAACCAGTCGCTGTGCCGCACGCTAGGCTTCGCGGCGGAAGAGCTGAAAAAACTCACCTTTCAGCAGATCACCCATCCGGACGATCTCAACAGCGACCTGCAGCAGCTGGAGCGGCTGATCGCCGGTGAGATCCTGACCTATACCCTGGAGAAACGCTATTTCCGTAAAGATGGCGAGATCGTCTGGGCGCGCCTCACGGTCTCGATGGTGCGTGATGCGCAGCTGCACCCGCTCTACTTTATTGCGCAGATTGTGGATATCTCCGAGCTGAAGCAGAGCGAGCAGGTCAACCAGCGGCTGATGGAGCGCATCACGCTGGCCAATGAAGCGGGCGGCATCGGCGTGTGGGAGTGGAACCTGCTAAACGGCGAGATGTTATGGGACAAGCGCATGTACGAGTTGTTTGCGCTGGAGCCGCACCGGGTACCGAGCTACGACCTGTGGCTGCATCTGGTCGATGTTCAGGAACGTGAAGCGGCCGCGCTCACCATTCAGCAGGCGATTGAACGCCGCAGCGCCTTCCAGCTGGAGTACCGCATCAACCTGCCGCAGGGCGTGCGCTACGTGCGCTCCGAGGCCAATAGCATCATCAGCAAGGACGGGCAGATCGAACGCATGCTGGGCATTTGCCAGGACATTACTTCGCTGCGCACGCTGAATGAAGCGCTGTTCCAGGAGAAGGAACGCATGGCGATCACCCTCGACTCGATTGGTGAAGCGGTGATTTGTACTGACGATGAGATGCGGGTGACCTTCATGAATCCGGTGGCCGAGACGCTGAGCGGCTGGCCGCAGGCAAAAGCGGCTGGCATGGCGCTGAGCGAACTGCTGACGATTACGCGTGGCGCGCAGGGGCCGCGCGTGGAGAATCTGTTGCTGTGCAGCCTGCCCGCCAGCAAAACCGCACCGGACCTGGAAGAAGAGCTGGTGTTGCATACCCCGGATGGTGCCCAGGTCGAGATTCACTACAGCATCACACCGCTGAAAACCCTGACCGGCAGCGACATTGGTGCCGTAATGGTCATTCATGACGTCAGCGAGTCGCGCCGCATGATGAAACGCCTGAGCTACAGCGCCTCCCACGATATGCTGACGCGCCTGCCGAACCGTCACAGCTTTGAACAGCAGCTGAAGCGACTGGTGAATGACGCCGCCGCGCATCACAGCGAGCACGTGCTGGTGTTTATCGATCTGGATAAGTTTAAAGCGGTCAACGATACCGCCGGCCATGCCGCTGGCGATGCGTTGCTGCGCGCACTGGCCGATCTCATGCAACAGCACCTGCGCAATAGCGATGTGCTGGCGCGCCTCGGCGGTGACGAATTTGGCCTGCTGCTGCCCTACAGCAATGTTGACCAGGTGCGCGAGGTGGTGCAGGGCATCGTCAGCGCGGTGCATGACTTTACCTTTATCTGGCAGGACCGGCCGTATCACGTCGGTGCCAGCGCCGGTATCACGCAAATCGATCAGCATAACTGCATCAGCAATGTGGTGATGTTGCAGGCCGATGTCGCCTGTTATAGCGCCAAACACGCCGGGCGCGGCCAGTATCAGGTTTACCAGGAAGTTCAGGGATAAACTGCGGCGCTGCCCATTGCCAGCCCGCGTTGGCTGCGCTAAAGTCGCCCCCTTTTTTCTGGCATGGGGGATACAATGTTTATCGGATTCGACTACGGCACGGCTAACTGTTCCATCGCGGTAACGGATAGCGGCACACCGCGGTTACTGACACTGGAAAACGGTCAGCGCCTGCTTCCCTCCATGATTTGCGCGCCCACGCGCGAAGCCATCAGTGAATGGCTGCACCGCCACCATCAGGTCCCCACGCCAGACAGCGAAAGCACCGCGCTGCTGCAGCGCGCGCTGCGTTATAACCGCGAAGAGGATATCGAGGTAACGCCCGCCAGTGTGCAGTTTGGTCTGACCGCGCTGCAGCACTATATGGTCGATCCGGAAGAGGTGTGGTTCGTCAAATCGCCGAAGTCGTTCCTCGGCGCCAGCGGCCTGAAACCCCAGCAGATCGCCTTCTTTGAAGATCTGGTGTGCGCCATGATGCTGCAAATTCGCCAGCAGGGTGAAACCCAGCTCGATCAACCGATTGACCAGGCCGTGATTGGCCGGCCAATCAACTTCCAGGGGCTGGGCGGTGAAGACGCCAACCAGCAGGCGCAGGGCATTCTGCTGCGTGCCGCACAGCGTGCCGGGTTCCGCGACGTCGAGTTTCAGTTCGAGCCGGTTGCCGCCGGTCTGGAGTTTGAAGCCACACTGCAGCAGGAGACACGCGTGCTGGTGGTGGATATTGGCGGCGGAACCACCGACTGCTCCATGCTGCTGATGGGGCCGCAGTGGCGTAATCAGTCCGATCGCCGTGCCAGCCTGCTTGGCCACAGCGGCTGCCGCGTCGGCGGTAACGACCTCGATATCATGCTGGCATTCAAAACGCTGATGCCGCTGCTGGGTCTGGGCGGTAACACGCTGAAGGGCACTGCCCTGCCCGCCTTGCCGTGGTGGAACGCGGTGGCGATTAACGATGTGCCGGCACAAAGCGACTTCTACTCGGCCGCCAGCGGCAAGCTGCTGCGCGATCTGGTGCGTGATGCCGAACAGGGCGATAAAGTCGCACATCTGCTGAAAGTTTGGCAGCAGAAGCTGAGCTACCGGCTGGTGCGCGCGGCGGAAGAGAGCAAGATTGCGCTCTCCGAGGAGCGCGAGACCGCGGCCTCGCTGGCGTTTATTGCGCAAACGCTACAGGCGGATATCAGCGCCGCGCAGCTGGAAGAGGCGATCAACCAGCCGCTGGCACGCATTCTTGAGCAGGTGCAGCTGGCGCTGGCCAGTTGTGACACCCGTCCGGAAGTGATTTACCTCACCGGCGGTAGCGCCCGTTCGCCGATCCTGCGCGCCGCGCTGCAGCAGGCACTGCCCGACACGCCCATCGCCAGCGGCGATGATTTCGGCTCGGTCACCGCCGGCCTGGCGCGCTGGGCCGAAGTGATGTTCAGATAATTCCCTCTCCCGCTTGCGGGAGAGGGTTAGGGTGAGGGCCAGACAGCTCCGTGCGATTTTCCCCTCACCCTGCCCTCTCCCAAAGGGAGAGGGAAAAGTCACACATTCTGCCAGATTAGAAATTCACGTTCGCACTGATCCCACCCACAAACGCATCTTTCACTTCGCTCACCGCACCCGGTGCCACCACGTATTGCAGGTTTGGACGCAGCTGCAGCCATTTGGTCAGTTGCGCATTGTAATAAACCTCGTAGTTGTACTCGGAACCATCCTGAATCGGCAGATAGGTTGGGCTGTCGAAATCAGTTTCGCCGTTGGCATCATTCTGCTGACGCAGCGAACGGGTATACGCGCTGTTGACGTGAATACGCGCCGCGCCGACGCCAATCTCATCCTGCGGACGCGCATCAAACGGCCCTTTCCAGGTAAAGCTGATCGACTGATAGTTGTCGGTTTTCGAGGTTTTGTGATCGTTCATCACCGCCTGCACCGTCACGCCGAGGCCGCGGCTGGCATCGCCGCCCTGCGCGGTCAGCTGCTGCTGTAACAGCACGTAGCCGCCGTAGGCGTGATCCTTGCTCTGATAAGCGCCATCGCGCCAGCTGCCGTAGTTATCGCCGTTGGCCGACGAGTAGTAGTAACCAATGCGGTAGTTACCCGGAAGGTTGGCCGGCCCGAAGGTCGGTTTCCAGCCCAGTTCCACCGGCACCAGATTGCCTTCGGAGTTGCTGGTGTCCAGACGGAAACCGTCACCGCGATCGTAGTTGGCACTGTTCTGGTTGTAGAAGCCCACCTGGAAGAACACTTCCGGCGTGAAGTTAACCTTCACGCGCCCGCCCCACTGGGAAACCGGCCAGTTAAACCAGCGGTCGCCGCGCCAGTTACCCGCCTGGCCGCTGCCGAATGCAAGGTTCTGGAACTTGCTGTCGAAGTTGTCGAAATCTTCCCCGACGGTAACGCGACCGGCTTTCAGGTTGACGGTGTTATCAAACAGCCCTTTGCTGAGCCAGAACTGCGTCAGACGCCAGGTCTGGCCACGTCCGTACACTTCCTGCACCGATGACAGCATGCCGGTACGGCGGTCTGCCACCTGATCGGAGATATTGCGACCGTTACGGTCGGTAATGGTCATCTGGAACTGCGCATCCTGCCAGTCGAGCAGTTTTTGCAGGTCAAGATTCAGGCCAAACGCCCACTGATCGCTGTAGCGCATCGAGGTATTGGTATCGGCACCGCCGCCCAGGTTCGAGGCACTCTCCATGGTGTAGTTAACGTCGAATTTCACGCCGTCGTTTTCCAGCTGCGTTCGGTTACCGCCCCAGTCGCCAAACATATAGGGAGAATCGTAGCTGAACGCATCGGCTGCCACCGCCGACGCACTCAACATGGCAAACATCAGGGTGCCCGCTGCCAGGCGAGGCATATGCTGCACTGCTTTTTTTCTGTTCATGATGATTATTCTTCTGTGAATTTCCGGAGAGGAACGGGCAGAGAATAATGCTGAGGTTATGTCAATTTTTGCAAATCTGTGCGCAGTGAGTGCAAAGGTGACAGTGACTTAACGCAATTGTGACAGCGATCGATGAATGGATATGTTCTGGAGGAAAAAGGCATTTTTTGCGTGGCGAAAAAATTATTACGTGACGGGACGCCGCAGCGTCCCGCTTCGCGTTACGGCTTGCTGGCGCTGGCCAGCTCTTCAATCTCCTGCTTGCTGAGCTCCAACTCGGTGGCTTTCACCAGCTCATCCAGCTGCTGCAGCGACGTGGCACTGACAATCGGTGCCGTGATGCTCGGTCGTGCAATCTGCCACGCCAGCGCCACCTGGGTAGCCGAGGCGTCGTGCGAGGCCGCGACATCTTCCAGCGCTTCAATGATGCGCTTACCGCGATCGTTGAGGTATTTTTCTACAATGCCCTGGCCGCGCGCGCTTTTACTGGCGTCTTCCGGCTTCTTGTATTTCCCGCTCAGGAAACCGCTGGCCAGCGAGTAGTAGTTAATCACGCCGAGACCGTTTTTCACCGCCACCTGCTCCAGTCCGCTTTCATACTCCTGACGATCGTACAGGTTGTACTCCGGCTGCAGGGTTTCATAGCGCGCCAGTCCCTCCTGCTTACTGATGTCGAGCGCTTCCTGCAGGCGCTGCGCGCTGTAGTTGGACGCACCAATAGCCCGCACTTTGCCCTCTTTGATCAGCGAGTCGAAGGCTTTCAGCGTCTCCACCAGCGGCGTGCTGTCGTCATCACGGTGCGCCTGGTAGAGATCGATGACATCCGTCTGCAGGCGGCGCAGCGAATCTTCCACGGCCTGGCGGATATAGGCCGGTTTCAGCCCGGTTTTCTCCGGCGTCAGCTCCATGCCTACCTTGGTGGCGAGCACGATACTGTCGCGCTTACCGCTTTTTTTCAGCCACTTACCGATGATGGTTTCCGATTCACCGCCGGCGTTGCCCGGCGCCCAGCGTGAGTAAACGTCTGCGGTATCAATGAAGAACAGCCCCTTTTCCACCAGCGCGTCGAGCAGTGAAAACGAGGTTTTTTCATCGACCGTCCAGCCAAAAACGTTGCCGCCAAACGTCAGCAGCGGCACGCTGATACCGCTGTCGCCCAGCTGACGGGTTTTGTGTTGACGCATGTGATCCTCCTTAGTGAAACGAGACTGGTCTGTCATTCAGCTTAGCAAAGGAAAAAGTCACGCTTATGCGTATTGCTGCCAAAATATTTACTGAATATGAATACTTAGCGTGCCCGGGGCGATATTCTTAATTCCTTCAATTTTTGCCCGACCCGGGCGACTACAATCATTTCGTTTGCGCCGCGGTTCGTTTGCGCGCGCATGTGGGGAAAACGAAACCGCCGGAGAGCACACAGAGCAATGAATAAACGATTAAAAACGAGCCTGATTAGCGTGGTGGTGCTGGCTGCGCTGGCAGGCGCTTACTACTGGTGGCAGCATCCGGCCGAGCCTGCACAGGCTACCCAGGCTGATGGCCAGCCGCATCACGGACGCGGTGGCAACAACGGCGGTGGACGCCGTCCGCTGGCACCGGTGCAGGCCGCAACGGCGACCACCGAAAGCGTGCCCTATTACCTTAGCGGACTTGGCACCGTCACCGCGGCCAACACCGTTACGGTGCGCAGCCGGGTCGATGGCCAGCTGATGGCGCTGCACTTCACGGAAGGTCAGCAGGTGGAGGCCGGCGCGCTGCTGGCAGAAATCGATCCCCGCCCATGGCAGGTAGCGCTCACCCAGGCACAGGGCCAGCTGGCCAAAGATCAGGCGACGCTGGCTAACGCGCGCCGCGACCTAAGCCGTTACGAAAAACTGGCAAAAACCTCACTGGTGTCGCAGCAGGAGCTGGATACGCAGCGCTCGCTGGTCAGCGAAACTCTCGGCACCATCAAAGCCGACGAAGGCAATGTGGCCAGCGCGCAGCTCAATCTGACCTACAGCCGCATCACCGCGCCGATTGCCGGACGCGTCGGGCTGAAGCAGGTGGATGTCGGCAACTACATTACCGCCGGCGATACCAATGGTCTGGTGGTGATCACCCAGACGCACCCGATTGACGTGGTGTTCAGCGTTGCCGAGAACAACATCAGCCAGATCCTGAAAGCCCAGAAAAGCGGTCAGCCGCTGCCGGTTGAAGCCTGGGATCGCAGCAATAAAACCCTGCTGGCCACGGGTGCGCTGCTGAGCATTGATAACCAGATCGATGTCACCACCGGCACCATTAAACTCAAGGCGCGCTTCAGCAATCAGGACGACGCCCTGTTTCCCAATCAGTTTGTTAATGCCCGGCTGAAGGTGGATACGCTGCAAAACGCAGTGGTGATCCCGACCGCCGCGCTGCAGATGAGCAACGACGGCCACTTTGTCTGGGTGGTGAACAGTGATAACAAAGTGAGCAAGAAACGCGTCACCGCCGGGCTGCAGGATAGCCAGAAAGTGGTGATTGATGCCGGGCTGCAGGCCGGTCAGCGCGTGGTCACCGACGGTCTCGACCGCCTGACCGAAGGCGCCACGGTGGAAATTGTCGCCGCACAGAGTACCGCCACGCACAGCACGCGCGCGGCGCAACCGGCTCGCGGAGAACGTCAATAATGCAGGTGATGCCTCCCGACGCCAGCGGCGGCCCGTCACGCCAGTTTATTCTGCGCCCGGTGGCCACCACGCTGCTGATGATCGCGATTTTGCTGGCCGGCGTGCTGGGCTATCGCTTCCTGCCGGTTTCCGCGCTGCCGGAAGTCGATTACCCGACCATTCAGGTCGTCACGCTCTATCCCGGCGCCAGCCCGGATGTGGTGACCTCGTCGATTACCGCGCCGCTTGAGCGCCAGTTCGGGCAGATGTCCGGTCTGAAGCAAATGGCGTCGCAAAGCTCCGGCGGTGCCTCGGTAATTACGCTGCAGTTCCAGCTGACGCTGGCGCTCGACGTTGCCGAACAGGAAGTGCAGGCGGCGATCAACTCTGCCACTAACCTGCTGCCTAACGATCTGCCGAATCCGCCGGTGTACAGCAAAGTCAATCCGGCCGATCCGCCAATCATGACGCTGGCCGTTACCACCACCAGCATGCCGCTGACGCAGGTGCAGGACATGGTGGAGACGCGGGTGGCGCAGAAGATTTCCCAGGTCTCCGGCGTCGGTCTGGTCACGCTCTCCGGCGGCCAGCGTCCGGCGGTGCGGGTGAAGATGAACGCACAGGCGCTGGCGGCCCTCGGCCTCACCAGCGAGACGGTGCGCACCGCCATCAGCAACGCCAACGTCAATTCGGCGAAAGGCAGTCTTGATGGCCCAACGCGCTCCATCACGCTGTCGGCCAATGACCAGATGACCTCCGCGGAGGATTACCGCAAGCTGATTATCAGCTACAGCAACGGCGCGCCGGTGCGGCTGGGCGACGTCGCCACGGTTGAACAGGGTGCAGAGAACAGCTGGCTGGGCGCCTGGGCTAACCGACAGCCGGCGATTGTGCTGAACGTGCAGCGCCAGCCGGGCGCCAATATTATCGCCACCGCTGACAGCATCCGCGCGCTGCTGCCGTCGCTGACCGCCACGCTGCCGAAGTCGGTTGACGTCAAACTGCTCACCGACCGCACCACCAACATTCGCGCCTCGGTAGCGGATACCCAGCATGAGCTGATGCTGGCCATCGGGCTGGTGGTGATGATCATCTATCTGTTTCTGCGCAACGTCCCGGCCACCATTATTCCGGCAGTTGCGGTGCCGCTGTCGCTGGTCGGCACCTTTGCCGCCATGTATTTCCTTGGCTTTTCGATCAATAACCTGACGCTGATGGCGCTGACCATCGCCACCGGCTTTGTGGTCGATGACGCCATCGTGGTAATCGAGAACATCTCGCGCTACATCGAAAAAGGCGAAAAGCCGATGACCGCCGCGCTGAAAGGTGCCGGTGAGATTGGCTTCACCATTATCTCCCTCACCTTCTCGCTGATCGCGGTGCTGATTCCGCTGCTGTTTATGGGCGACGTGATTGGCCGTTTGTTCCGCGAGTTCGCCGTGACCCTGGCGGTGGCGATTCTGATCTCGGCGGTGGTCTCGCTGACGCTGACGCCGATGATGTGCGCGCGCATGCTGAGCGCCGAATCGCTGCGCAGGCAGAACCGCTTCTCCCGCGCCAGCGAGGCGATGTTCGATAAGGTGATTGCCGGCTATGGCCGCTGGCTGACGCGCGTGCTGCGCCATCCGTGGCTGACGCTGTCGGTGGCGCTTGGCACGCTGCTGCTGACGGTGCTGCTGTGGGTGGTGATTCCGAAGGGCTTCTTCCCGCAGCAGGACAACGGCATCATTCAGGGCACGCTGCAGGCGCCGCAGTCGGTCTCTTACGCCAGTATGGCGCAGCGCACCCGCGACGTGGCATCGATCATTATGAAAGATCCGGCGGTGCAGAGCCTGACCTCGTTCGTCGGCGTAGATGGCACCAACGCGGCGCTTAACAGCGCGCGGCTGCAAATCAACCTGAAACCGCTGGACCAGCGTGACGATCGTATTCCGGCAGTGCAGCAGCGGCTGCAGCAGGCGATCGATCGCCTGCCCGGCGTGTCACTGTGGCTGCAGCCGGTACAGGACCTGACCATTGATACCCAGGCGAGCCGCACGCCGTACCAGTTTACTCTGCAATCGGGTTCGCTGGAGTCACTGGGCAGCTGGGTGCCGAAACTGCTGGCACAGCTCAACACCTTGCCGCAGCTGCGCAACGTCAGCAGCGACTGGCAGGATCAGGGGCTGGAAGCCTTTGTGCGCGTAGATCGCGACAGCGCCAGCCGGCTCGGCATCAGCATGGCCGACATTGATAATGCGCTGTACAACGCCTTTGGTCAGCGCCTGATCTCAACGATTTACACCCAGGCCAATCAGTATCGCGTGGTGCTGGAGCAGGACAACACGCAAACCCCCGGTCTCGCCAGCCTCGACGCGATTCGCCTGAACAGCAGCGACGGCGGCAGCGTGCCGCTCAGCGCCATCGCGCAAGTCGAAGAGCGCCACGCTGCGCTGAGCATTAATCATCTCGACCAGTTCCCGTCGGCCACCTTCTCGTTTGACGTGGCGCACGGCTACTCGCTCGGCGATGCGCTGCAGGCGATCACCACGGCGGAAGATCAGGTCGGCATGCCGGCAGAGATGATGACGCAGTTTCAGGGCAGCACGCTGGCGTTTGAAGCGGCGCTGACCAGCACCATCTGGCTGATCGTCGCGGCGGTAGTGGCGATGTATATCGTGCTCGGCGTGCTGTATGAGAGCTTCATCCACCCGATTACCATTCTGTCGACGCTGCCCACCGCCGGCGTTGGCGCGCTGCTGGCGCTGATGCTGAGCGGCAACGAGCTGGATATCATCGCCATCATCGGCATTATTTTGCTGATCGGTATCGTGAAGAAGAACGCCATCATGATGATCGACTTCGCGCTGGCCGCCGAGCGTGAACAGGGCATGGCGCCGCGTGAGGCGATCTATCAGGCCTGTCTGCTGCGCTTCCGGCCGATTCTGATGACCACGCTGGCGGCGCTGCTTGGCGCGTTGCCGCTGATGCTTAGTACCGGCGTCGGCGCGGAGCTGCGTCGTCCGCTCGGCATCGCCATGGTCGGTGGCCTGGTATTGAGCCAGGTGCTGACGCTGTTTACCACCCCGGTGATCTATCTGCTGTTTGATCGCCTTGCCCACGCCACGCGCCGGCGTCTGAAAGGCACGGAGGCGCAGTCGTGAAGTTTTTCGCCCTGTTTATCCATCGGCCGGTTGCCACCACGCTGCTGACGCTGGCGATTGCGCTGGCGGGCATTCTTGGCTTCCGTCTGCTGCCGGTGGCGCCGCTGCCGCAGCTGGATTTCCCGGTGATTCTGATTTCGGCCTCGCTGCCCGGCGCGTCGCCGGAAACCATGGCGGCCTCGGTCGCCACGCCGCTGGAGCGCTCGCTGGGGCGCATCGCCGGCGTCAGTGAAATGACTTCCACCAGCTCGCTGGGCAGCACGCGCATCATCCTGGTGTTTGATTTCGACCGCGACATCAACGGCGCGGCGCGCGACGTGCAGGCGGCGATCAATGCCGCCCAGAGCCTGCTGCCGACCGGCATGCCCAATCGTCCAACCTACCGCAAAGCCAACCCGTCCGATGCGCCGATCATGATCCTCACCATGACCTCGGACATTTATAATCCCGGTCAGCTGTATGATTACGCGTCGACGCAACTGGCACAGAAGCTGTCACAGATTGATGGCGTCGGCGATGTCACGGTGGGCGGCAGTTCGCTGCCGGCGGTGCGCGTCGACCTCAATCCGCAGGCGCTATTTAATCAGGGCGTGTCGCTGGATGCGGTGCGCACCGCCATCAGCAACGCCAACCAGCGCCGTCCGCAGGGTGCCATCGACGATACCCAGCAGCGCTGGCAGGTGCGGACCAACGATGAGCTGCAAACCGCCAGCGTCTACCAGCCGCTGGTGGTGCACTACAACAACGGCGCGGCGGTGCGGCTGAGCGATGTGGCGAACGTGCAGGATTCGGTACAGGACGTGCGCAACGCCGGGATGACCAACGGCAAACCGGCGGTGCTGCTGGTGGTGCGCAAGTCGCCGGACGCCAACATCATTGATACCGTCGACCGCATCCGGGCAGAAATGCCGGAGCTGCATGAGGTGATCCCGGCAGCTATCGACCTGCAAATCGCCCAGGACCGTTCGCCCACCATCCGCGCCTCGCTGCACGAAGTGGAGCAGTCGCTGGTGATCGCCGTGGCGCTGGTGATTCTGGTGGTGTTTTTCTTCCTGCGCGACGGCCGCGCCACGCTGATTCCGGCGGCGGCGGTGCCGGTATCGCTGATTGGTACCTTCGCCGCCATGTACCTGTGCGGCTTCAGCCTGAATAACCTGTCGCTGATGGCGCTGACCATCGCCACCGGCTTTGTGGTGGATGACGCCATTGTGGTGCTGGAAAACATCGCGCGCCACGTCGAAGCCGGCATGAAGCCGCTGCAGGCGGCACTCACCGGGGTGCGCGAGGTGGGCTTTACCGTGCTGTCGATGAGCCTGTCGCTGATTGCGGTGTTCCTGCCGCTGCTGATGATTGGCGGTATTATTGGCCGCTTTTTCTCGGAGTTTGCCATCACGCTGTCGGTGGCGATTCTCATCTCGCTGTTTATCTCCATTACCCTGACGCCGATGATGTGCGCGTATCTGCTGAAACCGCAGGCGAAGCGCAGCCAGCCGCGCACGCGCGGATTTGGCCGCGTGCTGCTGGCGGTGCAGCAGGGCTATGCGCGCTCGCTGGGCTGGGTGCTGAACCACGCGATCTGGGTGCTGTTGCTGCTGCTCGGCACCGTCGGGCTGACCATCTGGCTGTTTATCGCCATCCCGAAAACCTTTATGCCCGAGCAGGATACCGGCCGTCTCAACGGCTTTATCTCCGCCGATCAGAGCATTTCGTTTCAGGCGATGCGCGGCAAGCTGCAGGATTTCATGAACATCATCAAGGCTGACCCGGCGGTCGATAACGTCACCGGCTTCACCGGCGGCTCGCGCACCAACAGCGGCTCGATGTTTGTGTCACTCAAGCCGCTGTCAGAACGCAGCGAAAGCGCGCAGGAAGTGATCGCCCGCCTGCGTGTGAAGCTGGCGAAAGAACCGGGTGCCAACCTCTACCTCAATGCGGTGCAGGATATTCGCGTCGGCGGACGTGAATCGAACGCCAGCTACCAGTACAGCCTGTTGTCGGATAACCTCGCCGATTTACGTGAGTGGGAGCCGAAAATCCGCCAGGCGTTTGCCGCGCTGCCAGAGCTGGCCGATGTGAACTCGGATCAGCAGGACAACGGCAGCGAAATGGCGCTGACTTACGACCGCGAAAGCATGGCGCGCCTCGGCATCGACGTGTCGGCGGCCAATGCGCTGCTGAATAACGCCTTCGGCCAGCGGCAAATCTCCACCATCTACCAGCCGCTGAATCAGTACAAAGTGGTGATGGAGGTTGATCCGCGCTATACCCAGGATGTCAGCGCGCTGGATCAGATGTTCGTGATCAACAGCGATGGCAAAGCGATTCCGCTGAGCTGGTTTGCCAAATGGCAGCCGGCCAACGCGCCGCTGTCGGTCAACCATCAGGGGCTGTCGGCGGCCTCGACCATCTCGTTTAACCTGCCGGAAGGGGTCTCGCTGTCGCAGGCATCGGAGGCCATTGACCGCACCATCACGGCGATTGGCGTGCCGTCCAGCGTGCGTGGCAGCTTCGCCGGCACCGCGCAGGTATTTCAGGATTCGCAGTCGAACCAGCTGTGGCTGATGCTGGCGGCGATTGCCGCAGTGTATATCGTGCTCGGCATTCTGTATGAGAGCTACGTGCATCCCCTGACGATTCTCTCTACCCTGCCCTCGGCGGGCGTCGGCGCGCTACTGGCGCTGCAGCTGTTTAATACGCCGTTCAGCCTGATTGCGCTGATCGGCATCCTGCTGCTGATCGGTATCGTGAAAAAGAACGCCATCATGATGGTGGATTTCGCGCTGGAGGCGGAGCGCAACGGCAACCTGTCGGCGCGCGACGCCATTTTCCAGGCGTGCCAGCTGCGTTTCCGCCCGATTCTGATGACCACGCTGGCGGCGCTGTTTGGTGCGCTGCCGCTGGTGCTGACCAGCGGGGACGGCGCGGAGCTGCGCCAGCCGCTGGGCATCACCATTGCCGGTGGGCTGGTGATGAGCCAGCTGCTGACGCTGTACACCACACCGGTGGTGTACCTGATGATGGATAAACTGCGCCGTCGGAAAAAGCAGCCGCGGTTGATAACGGAGCCATAACGTCATACCTGCACTAAGCGTAGCGGCGCAATTCAACGCGCGATAAATCGCGCCGCTACGCGACCTGCGGCTGATGAAACTGTTAACACGGGATGACCATGAACGCACAAACCGCCACCGTCCGCTGGCAACTGTGGATTGTGGCCTTCGGCTTTTTTATGCAGACGCTGGATACCACCATTGTGAACACCGCGATTCCGGCGATGGCCCACGATCTCAACGTCAGCCCGCTGCATATGCACTCGGTGATTGTCTCCTACGTGCTTACCGTGGCGGTCACGCTGCCGCTCAGCGGCTGGCTGGCGGACCGCTTTGGCGTGCGCAACATCTTCTTCTGCGCCATCGTGTTGTTCAGCCTCGGCTCGCTGCTGTGTGCCTTCGCCACCTCACTTGACCAGCTGGTGATGGCGCGCGTGGTTCAGGGCATCGGCGGTGCGATGATGGTGCCGGTCGGCCGGCTGACGGTGATGAAAATCGTGCCGCGTGAGCAGTACATGTCGGCCATGACCTTTGTCACCCTGCCCGGCCAGATTGGCCCGCTGCTCGGCCCGGCGCTGGGCGGCATTCTGGTGGAGTATGCCAGCTGGCACTGGATCTTCCTGATCAACATTCCGGTCGGCATCATCGGTGCCATTGCCACGCTGCTGCTAATGCCGAACTACACCATGCAGACGCGACGCTTTGACTTCCTCGGTTTTGTGCTGCTGGCGGTCGGCATGGCTACGCTGACGCTGGCGCTCGACGGCCAGCGCAGCGCCGGCGGCTCGCCGCTGCTGCTGTGCCTGCTGATTCTGCTGGGGGTGTTTTCCCTGCTGTTCTACCTGATGCACGGCCGCAACAACGATAACGCGCTGTTTAGCCTGAAGCTATTTGACAACCGCATTTACGCCATCGGCCTGCTCGGCAGCTTCACCGGCCGCATCGGCAGCGGCATGCTGCCGTTTATGACGCCGATTTTTCTGCAGGTGGGTCTCGGCTTTAGCCCGTTCCACGCCGGGCTGATGATGATCCCGATGGTGCTGGGCAACATGGGCATCAAACGCGTGGTGGTGCGCATCGTAAATCTGTTTGGCTATCGTAACGCGCTGGTGGGCGGCACGCTGGCGCTGGCGCTGGTGGTGCTGCTGTTTCCCGTGGTGGCGCTGCTCGGCTGGATCTGGCTGCTGCCCGTGGTGCTGCTGTTGCAGGGCATGGTCAATGCCATCCGCTTTTCGTCCATGAATACCCTGACGCTGAAAGAGCTGCCGGACGAGCTGGCCTCGAGCGGCAACAGCCTGCTGTCGATGATCATGCAGCTGTCGATGAGTATCGGCGTCACCGTGGCCGGTCTGCTGCTCGGCGCTTTCGGCCATGGCGCGGTGAGCGACAGCGCCGCGACCCATCAAACCTTTATGTACACCTATTTGTGCATGGCGCTGGTGATTGCGCTGCCGGCGCTGGTGTTCTGGCGCGTACCCGCCGATGTGAGTAAAAACGTGGACCTGAGAGGCAGGAGAAAAGGATGAAGCAGCCGGTAAAACTCGGCATCAGCGCCAAACTGTTTATGGCGATTTTTTCCACCTGCATGCTGGTGATCATCACCATGCACTGGGGCGTGCGCCTCAGCTTTGAGCATGGCTTTGTCGATTACATCAAAAAGGGCAACGAGCAGCGCCTGACGCTGCTGAGCGATGCGCTGGCCGATCAATACGAACAGCACGGTAGCTGGGATTTTTTGCGTAACAACGACCGGCTGATTTTCACCATTCTGCGCTCGCTGGAACAGAATCCTGGCAGCGGCACGCAGCTGCCGCCGCACGGCTGGCGCACCCAGTTCTGGATTATCGATCAGCAGTACAAAATACTGTCCGGCCCGCGCTCGCCGGTGCCGCCGGAAGGCTCACGCCGCAATATCACCACCAGCAACGGCAAGATTGTTGGCTGGGTGATTGCGTCGCCCGCCGAGCGACTGACGCGCAGCACCGATATCAACTTTGACCATCAGCAGCGCCAGACCAGCTGGCTGATTGTCGGCCTCACCACGCTGCTGGCCGCACTGGTCACCTGGCTGCTGGCGCGCGGCCTGCTGGCACCGGTGAAACGGCTGGTGGACGGCACCCATCAGCTGGCGGCGGGCAAATTTACCACCCGGGTGGAGGTTGGCAGCAGCGACGAAATTGGCCAGCTGGCGCGCGACTTCAACCAGCTGGCGCGCTCGCTGGAGAAAAACGAGAGCAACCGGCGCGCCTTTATGGCCGATATTTCCCATGAGCTGCGTACACCGCTGGCGATTTTGCGCGGTGAGCTGGAGGCGATGCAGGATGGCGTACGCAAGCTGACGCCCGACGCCATCAGTTCGCTGCAGAGCGAAGTCGCGCTGCTGACCCAGCTGGTGGAAGACCTGCACCAGCTGTCGCTCTCCGACGCGGGCGCCCTCGCCTACCGCAAACAGCCGGTGGATCTGGTCAGTCTGCTGGAGGTGGTGGCGGGCAGTTTTGGCGAACGCTATCGCAGCCGGGGGTTGATGCTCAGCCTGATGCTGCCGGCGCAGGCCAGCAGCTTTGGCGATCCGGACCGGCTGATGCAGCTGTTTACTAACCTGCTGGAAAACAGCCTGCGTTACACCGATGCCGGCGGCACGGTGCAGCTTAGTATGCAGCTCAGCGGCGAGCAGTGGCAGCTGCAGTTTGCCGATAGCGCACCGGGCGTCGAGCGCCAGCAGCAGGCACAGCTGTTTGAGCGCTTCTTCCGCGCCGAAAGCTCGCGAAATCGCGCCAGCGGCGGCTCCGGGCTCGGTCTGGCGATCTGCAAGAATATTGTTGAGGCGCATGACGGCAGCATTAATGCGGCCGACTCTGATTTAGGTGGGCTGAAAATCACGCTAAACTTGCCGTATGTTCCTCACTAGACACCCTTTATGAGCACGGAAAATAGCGATCCCCTGATTCTTGTTGTGGAAGACGAACCCAAACTGGCGCAGCTGATGATTGATTACCTGCAGGCGTCAAACTACCGCACGCACCACCTCGCCGATGGCAACGCGGTACTGAGTTATGTGCAACAAACGCCGCCAGACCTGATGCTGCTGGATTTGATGCTGCCGGGCCGTGACGGCCTGACGCTGTGTCGGGAAATCCGCCGCTTCTCTGAGCTGCCGATTATCATGGTGACCGCACGCACGGAAGAGATTGATCGCCTGCTCGGGCTGGAGATTGGCGCTGACGACTATATCTGCAAACCCTTCAGCCCGCGTGAAGTAGTGGCGCGGGTGAAAACCATTCTGCGCCGGGTGAAACGTTCGCCAGAAGAGGCGCAGCTGGCCTCGCATCTGCTGATCGACGAAGGGCGTTTTCAGGCCAGCTGGCGCGAACAGCCGCTGGAGCTGACGCCCGCCGAGTTCCGCCTGCTGAAAACCCTGGCGCTGGAGCCGGGCAAAGTGTTTTCGCGCGAGCAACTGCTGAACCATCTGTATGACGACTATCGCGTGGTCACCGATCGCACCATTGACAGCCACATCAAGAACCTGCGGCGCAAGCTGGAGAACCTTGATGCCGAACAGCCGTTTATTCGCGCCGTGTACGGCATGGGATATCGCTGGGAAGCGGATGTTGGCCGCCTGCTGTAACCGCTTAGATTGATCCAGGTCAATTTACATCGGGAGTCGCCCTGCCTACAATTCCCCACCTTTTGCAGGGCCGTCTGACGCGGCCGCTGCACGTGCCATCCGTGATGGCATGCTGACCTGACATCAGTGAGAACTTCCCATGCTTAAACCCGAACTGCTTTCGCCGGCAGGCACGCTGAAAAATATGCGTTATGCCTTTGCCTACGGCGCCGACGCGGTGTATGCCGGCCAGCCGCGCTACAGCCTGCGCGTGCGCAATAACGAATTCACCCATGAAAACCTCGCCAAAGGCATCAGCGAGGCGCACGCGCTCGGCAAGAAGTTTTACGTGGTGGTGAACATTGCCCCGCACAACGCCAAGCTGAAAACCTTTATCCGCGATCTGACGCCGGTTATCGAGATGCAGCCGGATGCGCTGATCATGTCCGATCCCGGCCTGATCATGCTGGTGCGCGACGCCTTCCCGCAGATGCCGATTCACCTGTCGGTGCAGGCTAACGCGGTGAACTGGGCCACGGTGAAGTTCTGGCAGCAGATGGGGCTGACGCGCGTGATTCTGTCGCGCGAGCTGTCGCTGGAGGAGATCGCCGAAATTCGCCAGCAGGTACCGGAGATGGAGATTGAAATCTTTGTCCACGGCGCGCTGTGCATGGCCTACTCCGGCCGCTGCCTGCTCTCTGGCTATCTGAATAAGCGCGATCCCAATCAGGGCACCTGTACCAACGCCTGCCGCTGGGAATATAACGTGGCCGAAGGCCAGCAGGATGAGGTCGGCAACATTGTTGGCTTCCATCAGCCGGTTGCAGTGCAGCCCGCGACGCTCGGCGTCGGTCAGCCCACCGACCGGGTATTCCTGCTGGAAGAGAAGATGAAGCCAGGCGAGGTGATGAGCGCGTTCGAAGATGAGCACGGCACCTACATCATGAACTCGAAAGATCTGCGCGCGGTGGCGCACGTCGAACGCCTGAGCCAGATGGGCGTGCATTCGCTGAAAATTGAGGGCCGCACCAAATCGTTTTACTACTGCGCGCGCACCGCGCAGGTGTACCGCCGCGCAATCGACGATGCGGCCGCCGGCAAACCTTTCGATCCGGCACTGCTGGAGACGCTGGAAGGGCTGGCGCACCGCGGCTATACCGAAGGTTTTTTGCGTCGCCACACCCATGACAGCTATCAAAACTACGAGCAGGGTTTTTCCATTTCGGAGCGTCAGCAGTTTGTCGGTGAATTCACTGGTGAGCGGCGCGGTACGTGGGCGCAGGTGGCGGTGAAGAACAAGTTCATGCTGGGCGATAGCGTAGAGATCATGACGCCGGACGGCAATCTCAACTGCACGCTGCAGGCGATGCAGAATGACAAGGGTGCCGCGGTTGAGGTCGCTCCGGGAGATGGTCATCGCGTCTGGATCAGCGTGCCGGAGGGGGTCGATCTGGCCTATGCGCTGCTGCTGCGCAATTTTACCGACGGTAACAGCACTTACGATCCGCACGGTAAAAATCGCACTAAATGAAAAGAAAACGGCGAAGTTAGAACAGGATCACAGACCGCCGCTTCGCCGCGCTTTAGAATCGCGCCTGCTGCTAACGAGTAACAACAAACAGCAGGTAGTACCAGGAACCACCTCATTCACCCGCCCGGCTCCCCCGTGCGGGTTTTCTTTTTTCATCGTTCGCCGATAAAGTTCCCGCCGCAGCTATGCTATAACCACAGCTCTGTCTTACTCATCAGGGAAGCGATAATGCAAAATAAACCCCTCACTTTGCTGATTCTGAATGGAAAAGGCGCAGGCAATGAAGAGTTGCGTGCCGCCGTGAATACCCTGCGCGACGAAGGCTTTAACCTGGCGGTGCGCGTGACCTGGGAAAAAGGCGACGGTGACCGCTACGTGCAGGAAGCGCTGCAGCTGCAGGCGGAAACCGTGGTGGCTGGCGGCGGCGATGGCACCATCAATGAGATTGCCACCGCGCTGGCCGCCCTGCCGCCAGCGCAGCGGCCGGTGCTGGGGATTTTACCGCTTGGCACCGCCAATGATTTCGCCACCAGCGCCGGTATTCCTGAAGAGATGGAACCCGCGCTGCGGCTGGCGGTGCTGGGCAAAGCCACGGCCATCGATCTGGCGCGCGTCAACGGCGACCGTTACTTCATTAACATGGCGACCGGCGGTTTTGGCACGCGCATCACTACGGAAACGCCGGAGAAACTGAAATCGGCGCTGGGCGGCGTCTCCTATTTTATTCATGGCCTGATGCGCGTTGATGCGCTGAAGCCGGACAGCTGCGAAATCAGCGGACCGGGCTTTCACTGGCAGGGTGACGCGCTGGTGATTGGCATTGGCAATGGCCGTCAGGCCGGTGGCGGACAGCGGTTATGTCCGGAAGCGCTGATCAACGACGGACAGCTCAATCTCAGCATCGTAACCGCCCAGGAGCTGCTGCCAACGCTGCTGCACTCGCTGACGCGCGACGATGAAAATCCGAACATTGTCGCGGCACAGCTGACGTCGCTGACCATCCGTTCACCGCATGAGATGACCTTTAACCTCGACGGCGAGCCACTGTCCGGCAGCGAGTTTGAGATTGAGGTGCAGCCCGGCGCGTTGAGCTGCCGCCTGCCGCCGCAGTGTGCGTTGCTGGCGTAATCTTTGGAAAATTTCTGCATTATCCCGGTGCGCATAAATGCGCACCCTGTGAGGCTCGCCATCCCTGCACGCACCGTGTAAGGTCGCCATTCATAGCGACCGGTTACGTGCGTCTCCGGCTGACGCTCTGCGTCACACCTTCATCCAGCGGCGCTCCACGGCGGAAATCGCCACCGCTTCCAGCACCTTCTGCACCTGCAGCCCTTCGGCAAAATCCGGCCACATGCGGTCGCCGGCGGCGATGCCGTTAATCAGATCGCGAATCTCGACCGTTTTCTGATCGTTAAAACCGATGCCGTGGCCGGCTGAGACGCAGAAGCTGGCATAATCCGGGTGCGCCGGACCGGTGAGAATGGTTTTAAAGCCCTGGCGGCCGGCCGGATCGTCGTGCAGGTACAGTTCCAGCTCAGCCATGCGTTCCTGCGTGTAGCGCAGCGTGCCTTTGGTGCCGGTCACCACATAAGTCAGCCCCATCTTGCTGCCGCAGGCGATACGCGAGGTTTCAATCACGCCGTGCGCGCCATTTTTAAAGCGCAGCAGCGCGCTGGCCTGATCTTCATTTTCCACCGGCAGCAGACGTGACAGCGCCTTCGGATCTGGTCGCTGTTTGATCACCGTCATCATGTCACCGCTCACCTCATCAATATCACCGACCAGATAGTGCGCCATGTTGACGATATGCGCCGCCAGATCGCCAAGCGCGCCGAGACCGGCCAGCGCTTTCTGGCAGTGCCAGTCGAGCGGCGTCTCCGCGCGCGCCAGGTAATCTTCGTTATGGGTGCCGTAAAAGTGCACCACTTCGCCGATCTCACCGCGCGCGATAATCTCCCGTGCCAGCTGGCTGGTGGGGTTTTTCATGTAGTTGAAGCCTACCAGGGTTTTCACCCCCGCCTGCTCTGCCGCCTGCACCATCTCTTCGGCATCGGCCACCGAGAGCGACAGTGGCTTTTCGGAGTAGACGTGCTTGCCGTGGCGAATCGCCTCCAGCGCCATCTCTTTATGCAGGAAATTGGGCGCGCAGATATCGACCACGTCGATGTGCGGATCGCGCACCAGCTCGCGCCAGTCGCCCGTCGAACGGGCAAAGCCAAACGTCGCCGCCTGCTGCGCCGCCAGCGCCGGATTCACCTCTGCCAGCATCTCACGCACAATCTCACCCTTCAGGGCGAACACCGTGGGTGCCTGCGCGTAGGCAATCGCGTGACAACGCCCAATATATCCACTGCCAATCATACCGATTCTGACTTTGTTCATGCTGCACCTGCGGTTCACGGGGATGAGTTTCCCGGAATATATGTTTCGTTTTGGGCGGCGACAACGGCGAAATGAAATATCTGTGATCATACATGCGAGGTATCGGACAGAAGCGACAAATCAGAATGTAATTTTGCATAGCATTGGTGACATCTCTCACAATCAGGCGCAGTGTTGGCGCTAATTCGCGCCATCGCGCGGGCCCGCGTCGGGCAATTGACGCTTTATTCAGCAGTCAGAAAAAATTGTGAAAAAGAGCTTTGACAAGCCACAGCCTGCCCGATAATATGCGCCCCGTTCCAAACGATTCCTCTGTAGTTCAGTCGGTAGAACGGCGGACTGTTAATCCGTATGTCACTGGTTCGAGTCCAGTCAGAGGAGCCAGATTTAGAAAAGCCTGCTTTTAGAGCAGGCTTTTTGCTTTTCTGCGTATCTGACGTTTAGATACCGCCATACCACTCGTAACCGCGATCTTCCCAGTAGCCGCCGCGTCCGCCCCACAGCTGGGCAAACGAATCCACCACTTTGATTTCCATCAGATACTTGGCGTGCTTGTAACCGAGCTGGCGCTCGACCCTGAGACGCAGCGGCGCGCCGTGCGCGACCGGCAGCGGCTGATCGTTCATACGGTAGGCCAGCAGCGTTTGCGGATGCCACGCATCATGCAGATCGATACTTTCGTAATAGCGCCCGCTGCCGTCCAGCGTCTGCTCCAGTTCGTCGGCACACAGGAACACCACGTAGCGGGCACCTGGCCGCAGGCGCGCCGCATCCAGCACCAGTCCGAGCGGTACGCCCTGCCATTTGCCAATCGCGCTCCAGCCCTCCACGCAGTCGTGCCGGGTAATCTGTGTGCGACTGGGAAACCGCTGCAGATCGCTGAGCGATAAACTCAGCGGCTGTTGCACCAGCCCGGTGACGCGCAACCGCCAGTCGGCAAACCCGTTCGCCAGCAAACGCGCATATTCGTCGGAGTCAGGCATTTGCGTGCCGTTGGCGCGGAACAGCGGCGAAATATCGGCCTCGCTGAACTCCGGTGCCAGCCGCTGGCCGCCCAGCAGGCGCTGGCTGGCACGCGTCAGCCGCTCGGTCTGATTGAGCCAGCCGCTGACCGTGTCATTTTGCGTCAGTTGATCGCAACCGCTCAGCAGCGCCGCGCCGGCGCCGGACAGCGCGCCCAGCAGCAGGCGGCGACGCGACAGCTCGATTTTCATGATGGGGTATCCTCTTTGTCGATCGCGTAACGTCCGGTGATCATCGAACGCAGGTTATTGAACACGCCTGACACCAGCACCATCACTACATGCACCAGCACAAACAGCACCAGCAGCGTGGCGGTGATAAAGTGCACCGTGCGCGCCGTCGGACGGCCGCCAAACAGATCGGGTAAAAACGGCAGCGCCGCATCCAGCGCTGGCGACAGGGTTAATCCACTGAGCAGCATCAGCGGCAACAGTATGAAGATCACCAGCAGATAGCTGAGTTTCTGCAACGCGTTATAGCGCCGCGCCGCTTCACCGCGGGCGAAGCGCAGCCGGGCGTGGTCGCAAATCTCCTGCCACAAATGACGGGCGCCCAGTTGCTGACGGTCGGGCAACAGATCGCGGCGAAAGTGCCGGTGCCAGAAACCGTGCAGCAGATAAATCACGCCGTTGAACAGCAGCAGCCAGGCAAAAAAGAAGTGCCAGTGGCGACCGGCTCCCAAATCCTGCCACGACGGCAGCGTCATCCAGCCGGGGAACGCGCGCGCTGTCAGCGTGCCCTCCAGCTTCGAGACACCGAGCACGCCGGTGGTATTCAGTTGCAGCGAGCCGAGCCGGACAAATCCCTGCTGCTGACGATTGCCGATTTCAAACACCGGCTGCTCATGGTCCGCGCCATACAGGCCGACATACAGACGCGGATGTGCATTAAAGATTTGCAGTCCGCTCATCAGCAGTACGGCAAAACACAGGGCGTTGACCCAGTGCGTCACGCGCACCAGCAGCGAATGACGACGGATTAGCGTTTTACTGCGGGAAGGTGAAGGCTGTTGCATCATCGAGCCCCTTACCAGCCAGGCGAGGCCTGGCTGGAGCCGGATTACATCGGCGGCACTACGCCGTTTTTGCCGACAATGATATTGCCTGCGGTGAGCTTACCGTCGGCGCCCTTCTCGGCCGGAACAAACACCGTGGTGCCGGGTTTCAGGTCATCCGGGGTGGCCGCCGCCAGCGTCACCACCGGCGTACCGGCCGGAATAGCAATTTTTTTCTGATGGCCGTGATAGCTCACCGTCACTTCGCTGTTGTCCACCGAGGTGACGCTATTGGCGACTGTGGCGTTGGTCATTGAGCTGCCCGGCTTCAGATCCCAACTGAAGTTACCCTCGCCTGCACCTTTCAGCTGCGCCGGGAAAATCAGCACTTCGAGCGCGCCATCTCCGCCGCCTGCTTTCGGCAGCGAGGCAATGCCCACGTAATCGCCCTTTTTAATGTCGCTGATGCTGGCCTTCGCCACCGCAGACACCATCGCGCCTGGCTTCATGGCCACGCTGACCTCCGATCCTTCGCGTGGCTTGATAGTGAGCTGCTGCCCGTTTACCGATTCAACAACGCCACGTACCTGCACTTTTTGCCCTGCCATCTCTGCCGCCATCGCCGGCGACAGCGTGGCGCCGGCCAGCAGTGAACCGGCAATCAGCAGTGAAAGGCGTTTGTGATGTGATAAGACCGTCATGGAGTATTCCTTTTGATGATAAGCGCTGCCTCAGCGGCAGCCCTGTGCCAGAAATCATTCAACCCAAAGCGCAATAACATTGCGGCAAAAGGCGCTGGAAAACAAACCTACTAGTTGGTAGATTAAAAAACAAGATAATTTTTCACCCTGTACTTTGTCATGTCATTATTTTGTCTTAGCCTGAGCCTCGCGCAGATCCAGCGCCTGGGTTGAACATTGGGAGCATCAGTATGGAAATGCAGTTACGATCGGCCACGTTAGCGCTGCTGATTTGCAGCTGTTCCGCCGCCGCGGCAGAACTCAGCTGTCCTTCGCCGGGCCAGCTTATTAACACGCGTTTGTCTTACATGAAGGATGTGGCGGGTTATAAAGCGCAGCATCATCAGCCGATTGAAGATTTGGGTCAGGAGCGCAAGGTGCTGGACAAAGCCCTGGCGGAAGCGCGTCAGCTGGGTCTGGACGATGCCACGGTGCAGCCGTTTATTCAGGCACAGATGGATGTGGCGAAAGCGGTGCAGTATCGCTATCGCGCCGACTGGCTGGCAACGCCGGAGCCGCACTGGCAGCCGCGTCCGCTGGATGAGGTGCGCAAAAGCATTGGTCATTACAGCGACGCGATTCTGACGCAGCTTGCCGCGCAGTTGAAACAGGGCGCGACGCTGCAGGCACCGCAAAAAGCCGAATTCATGCGAGACATTCAGCAGCGCAACGTGTCGCCGCAGGATAAAGAGTTATTGTGGCGCACGCTCAGCGCGGTGACGTTACGGCGACCGTGATGTTGCACGGCGAGCGTGCCGTCGATCGCAGCAGGCCTGTCATTTTACTGCGTTTATTCCGGTCGCCCTGAATGGCGACCCTGTAAACCAGGTAACGACTTTACAGGATGTGCAGTGATGCGCACCGCAACGCCATTCTGAAACTTCTCTTTCCAACTGCCCCATCCGCTCTGTGATTGCGTTCACAACTCTGCAACAGCAACTTGTATGGTAGTATTATTGCGCGTATTTTTTCATCATTACTGTCGCGTTATTGCTGGTGCGCCGCGCCTTCAGGCCACCAGCCAGGAGTAAATGATGAAAAGTGTGGTGATTGAACAACCGGGTAAACTGCTGCTGGCCGAGCGCGCGCTGCCACAGCCCGCCGCTGATGAAGTACGGGTAAAAGTGAAATTTGCCAGCATCTGTGGCTCTGACGTGCACATCTGGCACGGTCACAATCCATTTGCCCGCTATCCGCGCGTGATCGGCCATGAGTTCTTTGGCGTGATTGACGCGGTCGGACAGGACGTTGATGCCAGCCGGCTGGGCGAGCGCGTGGCGGTCGATCCGGTGGTGAGCTGCGGCCACTGCTATCCCTGCTCCGTTGGCCGTCCCAATGTCTGTCAGTCGTTGCAGGTGATTGGCGTCCACCGCGACGGCGGCTTCAGCGAGTATGCGGTGGCGCCAGCCCAAAATGCCCATCGCCTGCCGGCGAGCATTCCCGACCAACTCGCCAGCCTGGTTGAGCCCTTCACCATTGCCGCGAATATCACGGCGTTCCTCAAACCGCAGCCACAGGATGTGGCGCTGATTTACGGTGCCGGTCCGATGGGGTTGACCGCCATTCAGGTGCTGAAAGGCGTGTACGGCGTACAGCAGGTGCTGGTGGTCGACCGCCTGCCAGAGCGGCTGGCGCTGGCGCAGCAAAACGGTGCCGATCGCCTGTTCAACAACAGCGAGATCCCGCTGGCGGCGCAGCTGGAAGGCGTTCAGCCGACGCTGATTATCGACGCCGCCTGCCATCCGGCGATCCTCGCTGAAGCGGCTGCGCTGGCCTCGCCGGCGGCGCGCATCGGCCTGCTCGGGTTTTCTGCTGAGCCGTGTAGCCTGACGCAGCAGGCGTTGACCAGTAAAGAGTTGTCGCTGTTTACCTCGCGCCTGAACAGCAACCGCTTCCCGCAGGTGATTGCGTGGCTGGAACAGGGGCTGATCCAGCCGGAGAAACTGGTCACCCACTATTTCCCGCTGGCGCAGATCGAGCGCGCCATGACGCTGTTTGAACAAGACCCGCGCACCTGCTGCAAAGTGATCCTGCAAATGGATTGAATGAGGCGCCACACCAGATGTTCCTGATGCCGGTGCGTACCCGCCGGCCACAACAATAATCCCCTGCATAAATCAGGCGCAGCGCCGCGGTCATCAAGGTCATCTCCCCGTGACGCTGCCGCCTGAAGAAGAACAGGGAAACGGAGTTTCTATGCTGAAGAATCTACGCTGGACCCTCGTACTGCTGCTGTTCCTGGTTTATATGATCAACTACCTCGATCGTATTGCCCTGTCGCTCACCGTGCCGCTGGTGGAAAAAGATCTGATGATCAATGCCGAGCAGTTCGGCCTGATCTTCGGCAGCTTCTTCTTCGGCTATGCGCTGTTCAACTTTATTGGCGGCCTGGCCACCGATAAATTTGGCCCGACGATTGTGCTCGGCACCGCCGTCGGCATGTGGTCACTGTTCTGCGGCATGACCGCGCTGGCGACCGGTTTCTGGTCGATGATGATTCTGCGCGTGCTGTTCGGCATGGCGGAGGGCCCGATTTGCGCCTCGGCCAACAAAGCCATCAACGGCTGGTTCCCGAAAAAGCAGGCCGCCACCGCCATGGGCCTGCTGAGTGCCGGTTCCCCGCTCGGCGGCGCGGTCGCCGGGCCGATTGTCGGCTACCTGGCGCTCTCCTTCGGCTGGCGTCCGGCGTTTGTGGTGATCTGCCTGATTGGCCTGGTGTGGATGGCGCTGTGGTTCTTCTTCGCCGCCGATAATCCGGCGCGCAGTAAGCGCGTCTCAGCGCAGGAGCGCGCGCTGGTAGAGAAACTGAAAGCGGAAGAGCCGGCAGATATCATCGACGCGGACGGCAAAGCGCACGGCATGGGCTACTATCTGCGTCAGCCGATTATCCTCGTTACCGCATTCGCCTTCTTCTGCTACAACTACATTCTGTTCTTCTTCCTGAGCTGGTTCCCGGCCTATCTGGTGCAGGCGCACGGGCTGGATATCAAAGCCATGAGCATCACTACCATGATCCCGTGGATTGTCGGCTTCGTTGGCCTGGCGCTGGGCGGCTGGATTTCCGATAAAATCTTTAATATTACCGGTAAGCTGCTGCTATCACGCAAGATTGTGCTGGTAGTGTCGCTGCTGGCGGCAGCCATATGTGTGGCGCTGGCGGGCACCATCAAAGAGGTGAATTCGGCGGTGATCATGATGTCGATCTCCATCTTCTTCCTCTACATCACCGGTGCCATTTACTGGGCGATTATTCAGGATGTGGTGCACAAGAGCCGCGTCGGCAGCATCAGCGGCTTTATTCACCTGATTGGCAGCCTGTCCGGCATTATCGGCCCGATCGTTACCGGCTTCATCGTGCAGCACACCGGCAAATTTGACAGCGCCTTTGTGCTGGCGGGTGTGGTGGCGGCCCTTGGTGCGCTGCTGGTGCTGTTTGTGATTCGCAGCCCGAAAGCCAGCGACAAACCGGTTTCCGTTTAATCGAATGACTCTGCCGGGGCGCCGCGCGCCCCGTTTGCCACAAGGATTATGCATGTTACAACCCGATCGCCTTCCCGCTGACGTACAGCGCCCCCGTTACGACCGCAGCCAGCTGAAAACCCGCATGGTGCACATCGGTTTTGGTGCCTTTCACCGCGCGCATCAGGCGCTGGCCACTGACCAACTGGCGCAGCACGGCAGCGACTGGGGCTACTGCGAAGTGAATCTCAACAGTGGCGCGCTGATCGCCGCTCTGCGCCAGCAGGATTTGCTGTACAGCGTGACCGAAATGGCCGACGACAGCCTGCACACGCGCATTGTTGGCGTAATTACCCAGGCGCTGCACGCGAAAAGTGACGGTATTGAGGCGGTGATTGAAGCGATGAGCCAGCCGGAAATCGCCATCGTGTCGATGACGGTCACGGAAAAAGGCTACTGTTCGCTGCCGTCGAGCGGCCAGCTCGACCTGACGCATCCGGACATCGTGCACGATGTGGCGCATCCTGACGCGCCGCGCTCGCTGCCCGGCGTGATCCTGGCGGCGATTGAACGCCGTCGCCAGCGCGATCTGCCGCCGTTTAGCGTGATGTCGTGTGACAACATGCCGGAGAACGGCCACGTTACGCGCAATGTGATAACCCAGCTGGCGCAGCGTCGCAGCCCGGCGCTGGCGGATTACATTCAGACCCACCTCACCTTTCCCTCAACCATGGTGGATCGCATCGTACCGGCGATGACCGATGAGGCTTTCGCAACGCTGGAAGCGCGGCTGGGCAGTCGCGATCCGGTGGCGGTGGAAGCCGAACCTTTTTTCCAGTGGGTGATTGAAGATAACTTCGTCAGCGGCCGCCCGGCGTGGGAACAGGCCGGTGCGGAGCTGGTGCGTGATGTGCTGCCGTACGAAGAGATGAAGCTGCGCATGCTCAACGGCAGCCACTCGTTCCTGGCTTATCTCGGCTACCTGGCCGGGTATCAGCACATCAGCGATTGCATGGCCGATGCGAATTTTCGTCAGGCGGCGCGCGCGCTGATGCTGCAGGATCAGGCACCCACGCTGCGCACGCAGGATGTTGATTTGGTCGCCTATGCCGACTCGCTGATCGCCCGTTACGAAAACCGGGCGATTAAACATCGCACTTATCAAATCGCCACCGACGGCACGCAGAAGCTGCCACAGCGCCTGCTGGATAGCGTGCGCTGGCATCTGCGTAACGGGACGGCCTGTGATTATCTGCTGCTGGGCGTGGCAGGCTGGATGCGCTATATCAGCGGCGTCGATGAGCAGGGCGCGGCGATTGAGGTTCGCGATCCGCTCAGCGCACAGCTGGCCAGCATTGTTGCCAATAGCGAGGATGGCCCGCAGCGCGTTGAGGCCTTACTGCGCCTGCAGGCGGTGTTCGGCGACGATTTACGTTATCACTCAGTGTTTGTTACGCGGCTTACCGAGCTGTATCAGCAGCTGCGGCTTACCGGTGCACGCGCCACGGTGCAGGCGCTGGTCACAGAAGGCTAAGCCGCCTGCACAAATGTGTAGCGCAGACGCAGCGTGCTGATTAGACTGACGCTTTCTCATCGGGCTGGCGGCGGCCAGCCGTAATACGGATATTGCTGCATGTCGATTGCCTATACCATAACCACCAGCGAACCGGTAAATCAGCAGATTTATCGCTATCTGCGGAAGGATATCGTGACCTGCGTGATCCATCCGGGCTCGCTGCTGTCGGAGAAAGAAGTGTCGGCGCGCTTCAACGTGTCGCGGCAGCCGGTGCGGGAAGCCTTTATCAAACTGGCGGAAGCCGGCCTGGTGCAGGTTCTGCCGCAGCGCGGCACCTTCGTGCGCAAAATCTCCGCCCAGCGCGTGGCCGACGGCCGTTTCATCCGTGAAGCGGTGGAGATCGCCGTGGTTCGTCGCGCCGCGCTGGAGATCGCTGCCACCGGACTGATGGCGCTGGAACACAATCTGCAGCTGCAGCGACTGGCAGCGGAACGCCACGACAGCCAGGCGTTTCTGGCGCTCGACGATGAGTTTCACCGGTTGATTGCCGAAGGCATTGACTGCCTGCTGGCGTGGGAGACGGTGGAGAACATTAAAGCGACGATGGACCGCGTGCGCTTTCTGACGCTGAGCGAAGTGTCGCCGCCGGAGAGCCTGATTCAGCAGCACGAAGAGATATTTGCCGCGCTGAAAGCGAAGAATGCCGATGCGGCTGAGAAGGCGATGCGGCGACATCTGCAGGAGATGATTCTGACCATCACGCCGATTGCCGAGCGCAACAGCGAATGGTTTGAAGGGCCGTAGTGTTGTTCGGTGAGCTTGCGGTGGGGTGTGATGCGGTGCGGTTTGATACGGTGCGGTGTGATGCCCTCACCCCGGCCCTCTCCCACCGGGAGAGGGAGCTGTTCCAGCTAGTACTCAATAATTAACTCTGAAAAACCGCACATTCATGTCCCCTCTCCCGCCTGCGGGAGAGGGCTAGGGTGAGGGGGAAAAAGCACCTCACACCATCAGGCAATCGTCACATCTTTCGCCAGATACACATCCTGCACCGCATTAATCAGCGCCACGCCCTCTTTCAGCGACTTCTTAAACGCCTTGCGTCCGAGAATCAGCCCCATGCCGCCGGCGCGTTTATTGATCACCGCCGTACGCACCGACTCCGCCACATCGGTCGCACCGGCTGAAGCACCACCGGAGTTAATCAGCCCGGCGCGGCCCATGTAGCAGTTGGCCAGCTGGTAGCGCACCAGATCGATCGGATTCTCACTGGTCAGCTTGCTGTACACGCGCTCATCGGTGTGGCCAAACTTCACCGCGTTATAGCCGCCGTTATTCTCCGCCATTTTCTGCTTCACAATGTCGGCACCAATGGTGGCCGCCAGATGGTTAGCCTGACCGGTCAAATCGGCGCTGGCGTGATAATCCACCCCATCCTTCTTGAAATCGTTGTTGCGCAGATAGGCCCACAGCACCGTCACCATGCCCAGCTCGTGCGCGCGCTCGAAGGCCGCTGCAATTTCCTCGATCTGCCGGCGCGACTGCTCAGAACCAAAATAGATGGTGGCGCCGACCGCAACCGCGCCCATGTTGAATGCCTGCTCGACGCTGGCGTACAGCGTCTGGTCATACTGCGTGGGATAGCTCAGGGTTTCGTTATGGTTCAGCTTGACCATAAACGGAATGCGGTGCGCGTAGCGACGTGACACGGAGGCCAGCACGCCATAGGTTGATGCCACACAGTTACAGCCGGCTTCAATCGCCAGCTCGACGATATTCTTCGGGTCGAAATAGGCCGGATTGGCAGCGAACGAGGCGCCGGCAGAGTGTTCCACGCCCTGATCCACCGGCAGAATCGACAGATAGCCGGTACCCGCCAGACGGCCGGTGTTGTAGAGCGTCTGCATATTGCGCAGTACCGCAGGAGAACGATTGTTATCAATCATCACGCGATCGACATAATCCGCGCCCGGCAAATAAAGGCTGTCCGCTGGAATGGTCATGCAGCGATGTTGAAGAAGCGTATCCGCCTCTTTACCCAATAACTGTACGATGTCCGTCATGTTCGCTCCTGATAAATGGCTGGAAAAGAACCGGCACCTGCCGATTCGCCCCCCACAGCCTGGACCGAAACGCGCCAGGCTGGCAAATTGCTGACTCCATTTTTCAGACGGATACGCAGTGAAAAATCGGCAATCTGGCGTTACGCCCTACCACCACTGATGGAAATGATGCACCGGCCCAATGCCATGGCCGACCTCAAGCGAATCGGCGTGCAGCAGCGCCTGCTGCAGCCAGGCCTTGGCTTCCGCTACGGTGCCCGCCCAGTCCACATGGCGCGGTCGCAATGCCGCCAGCGCCGCCGACAGCGTGCAGCCGGTGCCGTGCGTATGACGGGTGTTAACGCGCGGTGCGGTAAAGCGCTGGCGGCCGGCACGGGTGATCAGCCAGTCCGGGCTTTCCGCATCGCTGAGATGACCGCCCTTCATCAGCACTGCTTCGCAGCCCAGTTCCAGCAGCGCATCGCCCTGCTGCAGCATACTCGCCTCGTCCTGCGCCATGCGGCAACCCAGCAGCGCCGCGGCTTCCGGCAGGTTGGGCGTGATCAGTGATACCTGCGGCAACAGACATTCACGAATGCTGGCTACCGCATCGGGCGACAGCAGCGCATCGCCGCTTTTGGCAATCATCACCGTATCCAGCACCACAAACGGCAGGCTGGCTCGTTTCAGCTTCTCTGCCACCACCTCGACGATCGCCGTCTCCGCCAGCATACCGATTTTGGCGGCGTCAATGCGCACGTCGTCCAGCACCGAGTCGAGCTGCGCCGCGACAAATGCCGGTTCGATGCGATACACCGACTGCACGCCGCGGGTGTTCTGTGCCACCAGTGCGGTAATCACGCTGGTGCCGTACGCGCCGAGCGCGGAAAACGCTTTCAGATCGGCCTGGATACCTGCGCCGCCGCTGGGGTCGGTGCCGGCAATGGTCAATGCATTGATACGTTTCATGCCGCCACCTCCAGCGTCCACAGCGCATCGAGAAAAGCGGCGACGAAGCTGCCGGGCCCTGCCACGCTGCGCGCGGCCTGCTCTCCCGCCAGTGACATTACGCGGCAGGCCGCTGCCACGTGCTGGATGCGCTCACCCGGCAGGCTGCTGCACGCCGCGACGACGGCGGATAGCGCACAACCGGTGCCGACCACGCGCGTCATCAGCGGGCTGCCGCCGGGAATCGCCAGCGTCTGGCGGCCATCGGTGACGTAATCGACTTCGCCGGTTACCGCGACAAGGGTCGTGCAGCGTTGCGCCAGCTGCTGCGCGGCGTTCAGTGCGGCATCGGCCTGATGCACGCTATCCACACCGCGTCCGCCCGTGGCCTGCTGGGCTAAGGCGAGAATCTCTGAAGCGTTGCCGCGAATGGCCGCCGGTCGCAGGCTCAGCAGCTGCTGACAGAATTCCGTACGCAGGGTTAGCGCGCCTACCGCCACCGGATCGAGCGTCCACGGTGTGCCGGCCTGGTTAGCGGCATGTACCGCCGCCAGCATCGCATCACGACGCTCGCGGGTTAAGGTGCCAACGTTAATCAGCAGTGCATCGGCGAAACCGGCAAACTGCGCCGCTTCATCGCCATCAATCACCATCGCGGGCGAAGCCTGCAGTGCCAGCAGCACGTTGGCAGTAAAAGTTTGCACCACGTCGTTAGTCATACAGTGCACCAGCGGTGCCTGCTGCCGCAGCAGTTGCAGAGAGTGCGCGAGTTGCGCCGGGGAAAGAGGGTCAGGCTGTGTCATAAGGCTCCCAACCGGCAATCAGGAAGGCGAATGCGGTCAGGCATCTGACTTCCCTACGCTGGCATTATCCAGATCAGGTATTACGGGTATTTCTCAGCCTTCACAAAGAAGGGCACCCCGAGTCATGCACGTCCGTGTCAGACGTGCCTTCACAGCATAAAGGGTCAGCTTAAAGTTGTAAATCCTGCGGCGGGTGCGCTTTTTTTGCCGGACAACGAAGAGCAAAAATACGTGCGCCATCAATTTTCATGATTTTTTGATCATCAGGAAAATATAAACAAATCGATGGAGATCAATTTCCCCAAAATACCGAAAATTCATCAGGATAGTTAATTTAATCTGCCGGGGCAGTAGGCGGGAAATAAACAGAAGAAAGCGCGCAACTTGATTAATATCAAATCGGCCGGCGGCATAACGCGGCCTAATTCCCCTCCGGATTTGAAGACCGCTGTTTCACCTTCACCCGGAATCGCTAATGACTTTATTCAGTTTTCTTCCGCACGCGCACCACTGGCACAATATCACCATTTCCCGTCAAGGCGCCGTTGCCCCCGGCGGCCGTTACCGGTACTCCACGTACCTCGAAGCCGAATGCAAACGCTGCGGCGAGCGCATCCATAAAATTTATTATCGCGATATCAGCGATGAACAGGCGCGTCGCTGGCTGGGATAAAAAAAAGCCCCGCAACACAGGTTGCAGGGCGCTTGCGTGGCTATCGCAAAACTTATTCAGCCGGTTTGGTGCGGATCAGGTAATCAAACGCGCTCAGTGACGCTTTGGCCCCTTCCCCGCTGGCAATGATGATCTGCTTGTACGGCACCGTGGTGCAGTCGCCGGCGGCAAATACGCCTTTCAGGCTGGTTTCGCCTTTGGCGTCGATCAGGATCTCGCCCATGCGGTTGCGCTCTACCGCGCCTTCCAGCCAGTTGGTGTTAGGCAGCAGACCAATCTGGACGAAGATACCGCTCAGCGCCAGTTCGTGGCTGGTCTGGTTATTGCGGTCGATGTAGGTCAGACCGGTAACTTTACTGCCGTCGCCTTTCACTTCGGTGGTCTGCGCGTTGAGGATCACATCGACGTTTTTCAGGCTGCGCAGTTTATCCTGCAGCACTTTATCGGCGCGCATTTCGCTGGCGAACTCCAGCAGCGTGACGTGCTCGACAATACCGGCCAGATCGATGGCCGCTTCAACGCCGGAGTTACCGCCGCCGATCACCGCCGTGCGTTTGCCTTTAAACAGCGGGCCGTCACAGTGCGGGCAGTAGGTTACACCTTTGGTGCGATACTGCTCTTCGCCCGGAACGCCCATGTTGCGCCAGCGTGCGCCGGTAGCAATGATGATGCTGCGTGATTTCAGCACTGCGCCGGAAGCGGTTTCGATGGCGTGCAGGCCACCCTCTTTGGCTGCCGGAATCAGCTTGATGGCGCTCTGGGTGTCGATCACGTCCACGTCATAGTCATCAACGTGCGCACGCAGGGAACCGGCGAGCTTGGCCCCTTCGGTTTTCGGCACGGAGATGTAGTTTTCAATGTCAACGGTGTCCAGCACCTGGCCGCCAAAGCGCTCGCCCATCAGGCCGGTACGGATGCCTTTACGCGCCGAGTAGATGGCCGCCGCAGCGCCCGCCGGGCCGCTGCCGACGATCAGCACTTCATAGGCATCACGCTTGTTCAGCTCTTCAGCCGCACGCTTATCCGCGTTGGTGTCTACCTTACCGACGATTTCTGCCAGGCTCATGCGACCCTGACCGAACTCTTTGCCGTTGAGGTAAACCGCCGGCACGCCCATGACGTTGCGTTCGGTGATCTCGTTCTGGAACATGCCACCGTCGATGGCGGTATGACGGATGCGTGGATTGAGCACCGCCATCAGGTTCAGCGCCTGTACCACGTCAGGACAGTTGTGGCACGACAGAGAGTAATAGGTTTCGAAATGCAGGTCGCTGTCCAGCGCAACAACCTGATCCAGCAGGCTCTGCGCCTCTTTCGACGGATGTCCACCGGTCTGCAGCAGTGCCAGCACCAGTGAGGTAAATTCGTGGCCCATTGGCGAACCGGCAAAGCGCGGACCGCTGTGGCTGCCTGGGTTAGTAATCAGGAATGATGGCTTACGTACCGGTTGATCGTTCTCTTCACGGAAGCTGACTTTATCAGACAGACTCGCGATATCGGTCAGCAGAGTACGGATCTCTGCGGATTTTGCGCCATCGTCCAGTGTGGCAATCAACTCAACCGGTTTCGTTAGTTTCTCAAGGTAGGCCTTGAGCTGGGTTTTTAAATTGGTGTCGAGCATAGTGAGTTCCTGTGAAGAAAATCGGGTGCCGCAGCACCCGATGGAAGAAAGATCAAAGGGCGTAGGTGACTTAGATTTTGCCAACCAGGTCCAGTGATGGAGCCAGCGTTGCGTCGCCTTCTTTCCATTTAGCCGGGCAAACTTCACCTGGGTGAGAAGCCACGTACTGAGCCGCTTTCACTTTACGCAGCAGGTCAGATGCGTCACGGCCGATGCCTTCTGCAGTGATTTCGATGGCCTGGATGATGCCTTCCGGGTCAACGATGAAGGTACCGCGGTCAGCCAGACCTTCTGCTTCACGCATGATTTCGAAGTTACGGGTCAGAGCACCGGTCGGGTCGCCGATCATCGCATACTGAATTTTCGCGATGGTGTCTGAAGAACCGTGCCAGGCTTTGTGGGTAAAGTGCGTGTCAGTTGAAACGGAGTAGATGTCTACGCCCAGTTTCTGGAACTCTTCGTAGTGGTCTGCCACGTCACCCAGTTCAGTCGGGCATACGAAGGTGAAGTCAGCCGGGTAGAAGAAGAAAACACTCCATTTACCTTCAACGTCTTTCTCGGTTACGTCGATGAATTCGCCGTTTTTGAATGCAGCGTTTTTGAACGGTTTGATTTTGGTATTGATGATAGACATGGGTGACCTCCGTTAAAAAGATGTGATGCAGGCTACATAATTTTCGGGCCAACTTCTAATATGCAGACGTTATCAATCAGATAATCAAAAGCTATCAAAGTGCCGACGCCAGATTTGATGCGGCTTGCCGCGGCATTCTACACAGAAAAGCCGCAGAGTTAACAGGCTTTATCTTCGCGCGCGGCAACTGCTATTTTTTTATAAACATTCAATCATCTTTGCTGCACGATTCAACTGCGTGCGCAACGCCGCTACAAAACGTGCCCGCTTACTCGTCATGGAGTCTGGAAGTGAAAATTCGTCTTTTTGAAGAAGCCGACCGCCCTTTTCTACGCACGCTTTATCTCGCGGCGCGCCGTCATAACTGGACATGGCTGGCCGGCGACGACTGGCAGCTGGAAGATTTCGACGCGATTATTCCCGGTGAAACGGTACTGGTGGCGGAGATCGACGGCCACCGCGCAGGCTTTGCTGGCGTAATGGACAACGATAATTTTTTGCACAGTTTGTATGTTGATCCGGCCTTTCAGGGCCAGGGCGTCGGCAATGCGCTGCTGAACGCGGTGCAGCAGCGTTTTACCTCCACCGGCGCGCTGAAATGTCTGCTACAGAACGAAGCGGCGCTGCAGTTTTATCAGCAGCACGGCTGGCAGCGCGAAGCGCTGGGAGAGAGTGAACAGGGCCAGTACGTGTTGATGCACCTGCCGCTGGCGTCACGCACCAGCGGCAGCTAAGGCTTAAACCGCGCGGAAGGCGATGTCGCCCGGAATCACCTCACCCTGCCAGTAAAGCTGGGCGGCAACCCGGCCCGCAAGTTCACGATACAGCGCGGTGAATTCACTCTCCGGACGGCGAATCACGGTCGGTTCACCGTCGTCGAGATCTTCGCGCAGATTAATGTGCAGCGGCAGCTGAGCCAGCAGGCGGGTGTGATAATCCTCAGCCAGCTTCTGCGCACCGCCGGTACCAAAGATTGGCTCGTGATGCCCGCATTCGCTGCAGATGTGCATGCTCATGTTTTCCACCACGCCCAGCACCGGCACGCTGACTTTTTCGAACATCACCATGCCCTTGCGTGCATCAATCAGCGCAATGTCCTGCGGCGTGGTCACCACCAGCGCACCGGTCACCGGCACGTTCTGCGCCAGCGTCAGCTGAATGTCACCGGTGCCCGGCGGCATATCCAGAATCAGGTAATCGAGATCCGGCCACAGCGTTTCGTTCAGCAGCTGCATCAGCGCCTTGCTGGCCATCGGTCCGCGCCACACCATGGCGTTATCGTCAGTCACCAGATAGCCGATAGAGTTGGTTGCCAGACCGTGCGCCATGATCGGTGCCATGTGCGTGCCATCCGGCGAGGTGGGGCGCTGCTTTTCGGTGCCGAGCATGTCCGGGATCGACGGGCCGTAAATATCCGCATCGAGAATACCGACGCGCGCGCCTTCGGCCGCCAGCGCCAGCGCCATATTCACGGCGGTGCTGGATTTGCCCACGCCACCTTTACCGGAGCTGACGGCGACGATGTTTTTCACGCCGTTGACTCCCGGCTGATTTTTCACGCGTTTCAGGGTGGCGATGTCATGACGCAGCCGCCAGTCGATGGCGCGCGTGTTGGTCAGGCGCAGCAGTTCCGCGCTGGTCTGGGCTTTCAGCGCCTCAAACGCGCTGGCCCAGGCAAATGGCATCACCAGTTCAATGTGCAGCTTGTCGTCGAGCAGCGCCACGTGGCGCAGCGCTTTGAGGGTAGTCAGATTGTGTTGCAGCGTCGGATGCTCAAACTCGCTCAGCACGCCGATAACCACGGCGCGCAACGCTTCAGGTGAATGATGGTCCCGGGATTGTGCGGTCATCCCAACTCCTTATTTAGTCATGACGCCAGACGATGGCGGTGTGCCATCAATCATATCAGATAGGCGCTAAAAGTGACGTGGCCGAGCTGCTGTGTTTACGCCAGAGGGTGCTTCGGTTAACATCTAAGCCCGATTTTTTATTCACGGAATGCTACGCAAATTATGACTCAAGTCGCTAAAAAACTACTGGTAACGTGCGCCCTGCCGTACGCAAACGGCTCTATCCACTTAGGTCACATGCTTGAACACATTCAGGCTGACGTGTGGGTCCGTTACCAGCGAATGCGTGGCAATCAGGTGTTCTTCATCTGTGCGGACGACGCCCACGGCACGCCGATCATGCTGAAAGCCCAGCAGCTGGGTATCGCGCCGGAGCAGATGATTGCGGAAATGAAGCAGGAGCATGAGACCGATTTCGCAGGTTTCAACATCAGCTACGACAATTACCACTCCACGCACGGCGACGAAAACCGCCAGCTGTCTGAGCTGATTTACACGCGCCTGAAAGAGAACGGTTTCATTAAAAACCGCACCATTTCGCAGCTGTACGATCCGGAAAAAGGCATGTTCCTGCCTGATCGCTTCGTCAAAGGCACCTGTCCGAAATGTAAATCACCCGATCAGTACGGCGATAACTGCGAAGTGTGCGGCGCGACCTACAGCCCGACCGAGCTGATTGAGCCGAAATCGGTGGTGTCAGGTGCAACGCCGGTGATGCGCGATTCTGAACACTTCTTCTTCGATCTGCCGTCCTTCAGCGCGATGCTGCAGGCGTGGACGCGCTCCGGTGCGCTGCAGGAGCAGGTGGCAAACAAGAT
Organism: Pantoea dispersa; assembly: GCF_019890955.1. Taxonomy (NCBI): domain Bacteria; kingdom Pseudomonadati; phylum Pseudomonadota; class Gammaproteobacteria; order Enterobacterales; family Erwiniaceae; genus Pantoea; species Pantoea dispersa. The sequence continues at coordinate 1,459,786 of NZ_CP082346.1, read as the reverse complement.
GCAGGAGTGGTTTGAAGCCGGTCTGCAACAGTGGGATATCTCCCGCGATGCGCCGTACTTCGGCTTCGAAATCCCTGGTGCGCCGGGCAAATACTTCTACGTCTGGCTGGATGCGCCCATCGGCTACATGGGGTCGTTTAAGAACCTGTGCGACAAACGCGGCGACATCGATTTCGACGAGTTCTGGAAGAAAGATTCCAGCACCGAGCTGTATCACTTCATCGGCAAAGACATCGTCTATTTCCACAGCCTGTTCTGGCCAGCGATGCTGGAAGGCAGCAATTTCCGCAAGCCGACCAACCTGTTTGTGCATGGTTATGTCACGGTGAACGGCGCGAAGATGTCGAAATCGCGCGGCACCTTCATCAAAGCCAGCACCTGGCTGCAGCATCTTGATGCCGACAGCCTGCGCTACTACTACGCGGCCAAGCTCTCTTCGCGCATCGACGATATTGACCTCAATCTGGAAGATTTCGTCCAGCGCGTGAACGCTGACATCGTTAATAAGGTGGTGAACCTCGCCTCGCGCAACGCCGGCTTTATCACCAAACGCTTTAACGGCCAGCTGGCAAGCGAACTGGCAGATCCGGCGCTGTATCAGACCTTTGTTGATGCGTCAGAGAAAATCGGTGAAGCCTGGGCCAGCCGCGAATACAACCGTGCGATCCGCGAGATCATGGCGCTGGCCGACCTGGCCAACCGCTACGTTGACGAGCAGGCACCGTGGGTGGTGGCGAAACAGGAAGGCCGCGATGCCGACCTGCAGGCGATTTGCTCCATGGGCATCAACCTGTTCCGCGTGCTGATGACCTGGCTGAAGCCGGTACTGCCGTCGCTGAGCGAGCGCACAGAAGCCTTCCTGCAAAGCGAACTGAGCTGGGATGGCATTGCGCAGCCGCTGCTCAACCACAGCGTAGCGCCGTTTAAAGCGCTGTATGGTCGTATTGAGATGGCAAAAGTGGAGGCGCTGATTGCGGCTTCGAAAGAGGACGCAGCAGCGGCGAACCAGCCGGCGGTAAGCGGTCCGCTGGCCGATGCACCAATTGGCGAGACCATCACCATTGATGACTTCGCCAAAGTCGACATGCGCGTAGCGCTGATCGAGCAGGCTGAGCTGGTAGAAGGTTCCGATAAGCTGCTACGTCTGCAGCTGGATCTGGGTGGCGAGAAGCGCCAGATTTTCTCCGGCATTCGCGCCGCTTATCCGGATCCGTCGGTGCTGGTGGGCAAGATGACTATCATCGTCGCTAACCTGGCTCCGCGCAAAATGCGTTTCGGCGTGTCCGAAGGCATGGTGCTGTCTGCCGGCCCTGGCGGCAAAGATCTGTTTGTGCTGTCAGTGGATAGCGGCGCGCAGCCGGGTATGCCGGTGAAGTAAGGGTTGGTGCGATCTGGCCCTCACCCTAACCCTCTCCCGCCTGCGGGTGGGACCGAACAGCGCACGTTGTTAACCTTGTATCAAACCTGCACATAGCAAAACCCCGCACAAGACTACCCCCTCTCCCGCCTGCGGGAGAGGGCTGGGGTGAGGGAAAAACCGCACCGCGCTCATCGCGCTAACATCAGACAGCGATAAATCTCCGCCATCACCGCCTCAAATTCATTAAACACCTGATGATTCCAGAAGCGCAGCTTTGTGCTGTCAGTGGATGGCTGTGCCCAGCCGGGTATACCGGTGAAGTAAGGGGTGGTGCGCGCTGGCCCTCACCCTAACCCTCTCCCGCCTGCGGGAGAGGGAACCGTTTAGTGCGGGGTTTGGGTTCAGAGCCAGGCCTGCACATAGCAAAACCCCGCATAAGACTACCCCCTCTCCCGCCTGCGGAAGAGGGCTGGGGTGAGGGGAAAACCGCACCGCACTCATTGCGCCAGCATCAGACAGCGATAAATCTCCGCCATCACCGCCTCAAATTCATTAAACACCTGATGATTCCAGAAGCGAATAACGCGCCAGCCGCAGCGCTGTAAATACGCCGTGCGCCGGGCATCATAAGCCTGCTCTTCAGGCATATTGTGCTGTCCGCCATCCAGTTCCACGATCAGCGATCGCTCAACGCAGGCAAAATCAACGATGTACCCTCCAACTGGATGCTGGCGGCGAAACTTCGCGCCACACACATTTCGGTTGCGTAAATAGCGCCATAGTTTTTGCTCCGCTTGCGGCATCGCCTTTCGCAGCGCGCGCTGCGGTTGCACGGTGTGGTTCATCGCTGCTCCTTCGCTCTGCCCACCAGCTTACGCCGCTTTACTCAGCTTCAAAGCAGAGGTGTTGAAATCCTGAATCTGCATTCCAGTGTGATCGCTAGCACGCTAAGCGCTTAATGCGTATGATGAAGCGCCACGAAAACAGGAGCCTGACATGCCCACCATGCTATCTGCCTGCTGGCGCTATCTGCGCGCCTTTGCCATCGTCTATGCCGCGCTGTATGCCGGCAACGGCCTTGCCGCCCTGCTGCCATTTACCATTCCCGGCAGCATCCTTGGCATGCTGTTGCTGTTTGCCCTGCTGGCGCTGCAGATTATCCCGGTAACGTGGGTGAAACCCGGTTGTCAGCTGTTGATCCGCTACATGGCGCTGCTGTTTGTGCCGATCAGCGTTGGCGTGATGGGCTACACCGATATCCTCAGCGCACAGTTTGGCCCGATTGTCGTCTCCTGCATGGTCAGCACCCTGCTGGTATTACTGATTGTCGGCCTCAGCGCCGAGCGCCTGCAGCGTCCGAAGGAGTCCGGCCATGAGTGACGCCTGGTGGTCACTGCCGCTTACCGTGGTGGCGTATCTGCTGGCACGCCGTCTGGCAGCCAGAATTAACCTCTCCATCGTCAATCCGCTGCTGGTGGCCATGGCGATCATTATTCCACTGCTGCTGCTGACGCACCTGCCCTACGCGCGCTATTTCGCTGGCAGCGCGCTGCTTAATCAGCTGCTGCAGCCCGCCGTGGTGGCGCTGGCGCTGCCGCTGTATGAGCAGATGCACCAGATTCGCGCGCGCTGGAAAACCATCATCAGCGTCTGTTTTATCGGCAGCATTACCGCCATGGTGTCCGGCACGGCGATCGCGCTGTGGATGGGGGCGACGCCGGAAATCGCGGCCACCATCCTGCCGAAGTCGGTGACCACGCCCATCGCCATGGCAGTGTCGGGCTCGCTACACGGTATTCCGGCCATCAGCGCCATTTGCGTGTTGATTGCTGGCGTACTGGGTGCGGTGTTTGGCCACATGCTGCTGAATCTGTTTAAAGTGCGCAGCAAGTCCTCACGCGGGCTGGCGATTGGCAACGCGTCTCATGCGCTCGGCACCGCGCGCGCCGCGGAGATTGACTATCAGGAAGGCGCCTTCAGTTCACTGGCGCTGGTAATCTGCGGCATCATCACCTCGTTACTGGCGCCTTTTATTTTTCCTTTGCTGATGCACTTATTGGGGTAAAACTTGCGAGAGATCTCGCAAAGTTGAAACAAGCCAATCAGCTTGCATTGTCATAGCGACATGGATCACATATAAACCTTGAGGCGGCGCTTCGCCGCTGACGAGTTAATGAGGCCATAACATCATGCATGCACGATTCACTTCCGCTTTCTCTGCCCTGCCCGCTGCGCTGCAGAGCGCGCTTCAGCCGCTGCTGGACGCTGCTGATTTTCATGGCGTGCTGCGACCGCAGGAAGTGGCTCAGCTGCAACAGACAACCGGTCTGGATGATGATGCGCTGGCACTCGCACTGCTGCCGATTGCCGCCTGTTGTGCCGTGGCACCGGTTTCGCACTTTAACGTAGGCGCTATTGCGCGCGGCATCAGTGGCCACTGGTACTTCGGTGCCAACATGGAGTTTTTACATGCGCCGCTGCAGCAAACGGTCCACGCCGAGCAGAGCGCAGTCACGCATGCCTGGCTGCGGGGCGAAGCGCAGCTGGCGACGATTACCGTCAACTACACGCCGTGCGGGCACTGCCGCCAGTTTATGAATGAACTCAATAGCGGTACGGCGATCCGCATCAGCCTGCCGGGCCGCGCGGTCAGCACGCTGGCCGACTATTTACCGGATGCCTTTGGCCCGGCCGATCTCAATATCAGCGAACGGTTGCTGACCCCCGTCGACCACGGTTTCCTGCCGCAGGGCGATGCGCTGCAGCAGGCCGCGATTGATGCCGCCAGCCGCAGCCATGCACCTTACAGCCAGAGTTATAGCGGCGTGGCGTTGCAGAGCCGCAGCGGCCAGATTTACACCGGGCGCTATGCCGAAAATGCCGCCTTTAACCCGAGCCTGCCGCCATTGCAGGCCGCGCTGATTCTGATGAATATGCACAACGAAGCGCTGGAGGAGATTCAGCAGGCGGTGCTGGCAGAAAGCGCCGACGCCACGCTGAGCCAGTTTGATGCCACCCGCACCACCCTCGCCGCGCTCGGCTGCAGCAATTTCTCAGTTACTTTAGTTTCGAAACCAACAGTTTAGTGATCCTTTTACCGCTTTTGTGACCTTCTATTAACAAAAGCTGTACATCTGCAGGAATTTTCATAGGATCGGGCGCCAGAACTTCACAATAAACGGGTCTGGCGTTACCTTCTTGCTGGCGACACGTCAGAAAACACTGCAACCGGAGCAAACACTGCATGGAACTCGAGTACGAAAGTAAACGTCCGCTGTATATTCCTTACGCGGGTCCGATCCTGCTGGAATTTCCGCTGTTGAACAAAGGCAGCGCCTTCTCGCTGGAAGAACGTAACGAATTTAACCTCAATGGCCTGCTGCCAGACGCCGTAGAAACCATCGAAGAGCAGGCCGAGCGCGCCTGGCGTCAGTTCCTGGACTTCAAAAACAATAACGACAAGCACGTCTACCTGCGCAACATCCAGGACACCAACGAAACGCTATTCTATCGCTTGCTGGACAACCACCTGGAAGAGATGATGCCGATCATCTACACCCCAACGGTTGGCGCGGCCTGCGAGCACTTCTCAGAAATTTACCGTCGCGCGCGCGGGGTGTTTATCTCCTATAACAACCGCGACCGCATTGAAGACATGCTGCAAAACGCCACCAAGCAGAATGTCAAAGTCATTGTGGTCACCGACGGCGAGCGTATTCTCGGCCTCGGCGACCTGGGCATCGGCGGCATGGGCATTCCTATCGGCAAGCTGTCGCTGTACACCGCGTGCGGCGGCATCAGCCCGGCCTACACCCTGCCGGTGGTGCTGGATGTCGGCACCAATAATCAGCAACTGCTGAACGATCCGCTCTACATGGGCTGGCGCCATCCGCGCATCACCGGCGAAGAGTATGAAGCCTTCGTTGATGAATTCATTCAGGCGGTGAAGCGCCGCTGGCCAAACGTGCTGCTGCAGTTTGAAGATTTCGCGCAGAAAAACGCCATGCCGCTGCTGGAGCGTTACCGCGATGAGATCTGCTGCTTCAATGACGATATTCAGGGCACGGCCGCTGTCACGGTGGGCACGCTGATCGCCGCCAGCCGCGCTGCAGGCAGCCGTCTGTGCGAGCAGAAAGTGGTGTTCCTCGGTGCCGGTTCCGCCGGCTGCGGTATTGCCGAGCAGATCGTCGCACAGATGAAATCCGAAGGCCTGAGCGATGATGAAGCGCGCGCGCGCGTGATGATGGTAGACCGTTTCGGCCTGCTCACTGACAAATTGCCTAACCTGCTCGATTTCCAGAGCAAGCTGGTGCAGAAGAGCGACAATCTGAAAGACTGGGACGTGACCAGCGATTCGATTTCACTGCTCGACGTGGTGCGCAATGCCCAGCCGGATATCCTGATCGGCGTTTCCGGCCAGCCGGGACTGTTCACCGAAGAGATCATTCGCGAGATGCACAAGCACTGCAAACGCCCGATCGTAATGCCGCTCTCGAACCCGACCTCACGCGTGGAAGCGACCCCGGCTGATATCATCGCCTGGACCGACGGCGACGCGCTGGTCGCCACCGGCAGCCCATTTGCACCGGTCACCTGGAAAGGCAAAACCTACCCGATTGCCCAGTGCAACAACTCCTATATCTTCCCGGGTATCGGTCTCGGCGTGATCGCTGCCGGCGCCACCCGCGTAACGGATTCGATGCTGATGACCGCCAGCCGCGCGCTGGCTGACTGCTCACCGCTGGTTAACGACGGTGAAGGTCCGGTGCTGCCTGAGATTAAGGACATCCAGGGCGTCTCCAAAGTGATCGCCATGGAAGTGGGCAAAGCGGCGCAGCTGGCGGGCGTGGCGGTGGTTACCTCCGAGGACGTGCTGTCGAAAGCCATCAACAACAACTTCTGGCTGCCGCAGTATCGTCACTACCGCCGTACCTCGATTTAATTGCAGATCGACGCTGCCGCACGCTTCAGGTGCGGCAGCGCTTAAAAAAACGCCAGCCGACCGGCGCGAACTTGCTTAGCCGTGCCGCCTCAAGTAGCCTTGACCCATCTGAATTTTCGTCAACCGAGTGCCCGTGCGCATACTTAAACGCGTTTTCTTTGCTCTGTTTATCATCATCTTACTGGTGATGGCGACCGCGCTCGGCCTCGATCGCTGGATTAGCTGGCGAACCGCGCCGTTTATTTATGAAGATGTCGCTTCGCTGCCGCATCGTCAGGTCGGCGTGGTGCTGGGCACCGCCAAGTATTACCGCACCGGCGTCATCAATCAGTATTACCTGTATCGCATTCAGGGCGCGCTCAACGCTTACAACAGCGGCAAGGTGAATTATCTGCTGCTGAGCGGCGATAATGCGCTGCAGAGCTACAACGAGCCGATGACCATGCGACGCGATTTAATCAAAGCCGGCGTCGATCCCTCGGACATCGTGCTGGATTATGCCGGTTTCCGTACGCTGGACTCGATTGTGCGCACGCGCAAAGTCTTCGACACCAACGACTTCATCATCATTACCCAGCGCTTCCACTGCGAACGCGCACTGTATATCGCCCAGCATCTGGGCATTCAGGCGCAGTGCTACGCCGTGCCGTCGCCCAAAAATATGCTGTCGGTACGGTTCCGCGAGGTGGGTGCGCGTCTCGGTGCGCTGGCGGATCTCTATCTGATGAAGCGCGAGCCGCGTTTCCTTGGCCCGCTGGTGCCGATTCCGGCGGTGCATGAAGTGCCTGAAGATGCGCAGAGCTACCCGGCGGTCACACCGGAACAGTTGCTTGAGCTGGAAGAGAAGCTGCGGAAATAGCAGAAGCGAAACAAATAAAAAAGGGCCGCGTTGCCGCAGCCCTGATGGTTGACCTTGTTCTCTGCTATTTCTTACGCGCGTATTTCAGCGAATCAAGCGCCACGGCGAAGATGATGATGCCGCCCTTGATGATGTACTGCCAGTACGGGTTCACGCCGATGTAGGTCAGACCGTAGTTGATGACGGTGAAGATGATCACACCGGTCACCACACCCGCGACGGTACCTACCCCGCCAGCGAACGACACGCCGCCCACCACGCAGGCTGCAATCGCATCCAGCTCATACATAAAGCCGAGGTTGTTGGTGGCGCTGCCGATACGGCCCGCTTCCAGCATCCCGCCGAAGGCATAGAACACGCCGGACAGCGCATACACCAGGATCAGGTTAAGCGGAACGTTAACGCCAGAGACTTTCGCCGCTTCCGGGTTACCGCCGATAGCAAAGATGTTTTTGCCGAAGCGGGTTTTGTTCCACAGGATCCAGACGAACACGATGGCGATAATCGCATAGAAGGTGATGAACGACAGCTTGAAGTCGCCGAAGCGCAGGAAGCCCTGGGCAAACTTCGAGAAGCCAGCGTCAAAACCGGCAATCGGTGAAGCGCCCACGAAGTCGTAGTACAGCGAGTTGATGCCGTAAACGATGATCATGGTGCCCAGCGTAGTGATAAACGGCGTCACCTTCAGGTAAGCGATGATCACGCCGTTAACCAGACCAATCACGCCACCGATGATGCACACGGTCAGAATCACCAGTGGAATCGGCACGGTTTCCAGATGCGGGAACACCTTGTTGGCGTTATCCATCGACTGCAGCAGCGTTGCTGCCACCACCGCCGCCAGACCCACCTGGCGCCCTGCCGACAGGTCGGTGCCCTGGGTCACGATCAGACCGGCTACGCCGAGGGCGATAATAATACGGACCGATGACTGAGTCAGAATGTTACTCAGGTTCATCAGGCTCAAAAAGGTCGGATCCTGGAAAATAATAATCGCCAGCAGTACCAACAGGACAACATAAATGCCGCCCTCTTTTAACCAGGTTAGCGCATTCTTTTTAGTAGTCGCTTTCATGTTAAAGCCCTTGCTTCATTAAAGGTGTAATGACGCTAAACGCAGGATTTCATTCTGCGAGGTCGTTTTAGTATCGACAATGCCCGCTACCTGACCATTACTCATTACCAAAATACGGTCGGTAATGCCCAGCAGCTCTGGCATTTCAGAAGAGATAATAATGATGCCCTTTTCTTTTTTCGCCAGCTCCGAGATCAGCTGATAAATCTCGAATTTAGCGCCGACGTCAATACCGCGCGTCGGTTCATCAAGCATCAGTATTTCCGGCTGCGTCAATAACCAGCGACCAATAATGACTTTTTGCTGGTTACCGCCGGAGAGCGATCCAATTTGGGTATGATGGCCGGGCGTTTTCACCCGCATGGCATCAATGACCCACTGGGTATCGCTTTTCATGCGTTTATTATCCAGCAGACCCATACTGGATTTATATTTCTTGATATTAGAAATGAGCGAGTTAAAGCCAATATCCAGGTAGGCATAAATCCCGGTGGAACGCCGCTCTTCCGTCACCAGCGCAAAACCATGGTTGATGGCTTCGTTGGCGCTGTGGTTATTAATCGCTTTACCGTGCAGTTTAATGGTGCCGCCCGACTTCTCACGGATACCAAATAAGGTTTCCACAATGTCAGTACGCTTGGCACCCACCAGGCCGGCAATCCCCAGAATCTCGCCTTTGTGCAGATCAAACGAGATATCACGGATCGATGGCTGGCGCAGCGAGGTCAGATTGCGCACCTCCAGAATCACTTCACCCGGCACGTTAGTTTTGTCCGGGAAGCGCTGGTTGAGCGAACGGCCGACCATCATGGCGATGATCTTGTCCATGTCCAGCCCTTCCAGCGGCTGAGTGGCAATCCACTGGCCGTCACGCAGAATGGTGATCTCATCGCACAGCTGGAAAATCTCTTCCATTTTATGCGAAATATAAACAATACCGCAGCCGCGATCTTTCAGCTTACGGATAATGGTGAACAGGTGGTTAACTTCTTTTTCGGTCAGCGATGACGTGGGCTCATCCATAATGACGATTTTCGCGTCATAGGAAAACGCCTTGGCGATTTCAATCATCTGCATTTGCGATACCGAAAGCGTCGCGACTTTATCACGCGGATCGATATCAATATCTAATTCATCAAAGATCGCTTTGGTATCACGATACATTTTATCCTGATCGACAAACGGACCTTTGCGCGGATAGCGCCCCAGCCACATGTTGTCCATCACGTTGCGCTGCAGCACCAGGTTTAATTCCTGATGCACCATTGAAACGCCATTTTCCAGCGCCTCTTTGGAGGATTTGTAATCTATTTCCTCACCCTGAAACAGGATGCTCCCCGTATCCTTTTTATAAATCCCAAACAGGCATTTTAATAAAGTGGATTTACCGGCGCCGTTTTCACCCATTAAGGCATGGACGGAGTGCGGCCGCACTTTTAAATTCACATTATCTAAGGCTTTCACCCCTGGAAATGATTTCGAGACATTCGTCATCTCCAGCAGATATTCTCGCTGTGTGGTCGGATTCTCACTGGCCATAATTTACCTGGCTAAAAAAAGCGTTGGTCAGATGCAATAAGGCGCGGCAGAAAAGCCGCGCCCGGGACGAATTACTTCACAAACTGCGACAGGTTTTCTTTATCAACCGGTACGTACGGTACGCGTACTACTTTGCCATCCATCTTGAAGTTGGTACCCGCGGTTGGCTCTTTGCCATTGGCCAGGTTGTTAGCAATGTCCAGCGTAGCTTTCGCCTGGTTTTCCGCATCGTTCAGCACGGTACCGGCCATCGCACCGGATTTCACCAGCGCCAGCGCTTCTGGCAGGGCGTCTACACCAAATACCGGAATGCTGGTTTTGTTGTGCGCCTTCAGCGCTTCAACCGCACCCATCGCCATCGCATCGTTGTTCGCGATGATCACTTCAATTTTGTTGGCGTTCGGGCCAGACAGCCAGGCGTCGACTTTGTCTTTCGCCTGCGCGGTATCCCACATTGCGGTATCCATCGCCAGCTGCTGGGTTTTGATGCCGTCTTTGTTCAGGGTTTCGATAACGTATTTGGTACGCGCTTCAGCGTCCGGATGGCCCGGTTCACCTTTCAGCAGCACGAACTGAATCTGACCGTCTTTGTTCAGATCCCAGGCTGGCGTGGCTTTCCAGTGTTTCTCGATCAGCTCACCCTGCTTGATGCCGGACTCTTTGGAGTCGGTACCGACATAGTAAGCTTTGTCGTAGCTGGCCAGCACTTTCGCGTTAGGCTCTTTGTTGAAGAACACCACCGGCACGTCGTTCGCGCGCGCTTTGTCAATCACCACTGCCGCAGCAGCCGGATCCACCAGGTTGATGGCCAGCGCTTTCACGCCTTTCGCCATCAGCACGTCAATCTGGTCGTTCTGTTTGGATTGGTCGTTCTGTGAGTCGTTCATCAGCAGCTGAATGCCGCCTACGCTTTTCGCCTCTTTTTCGATGTCTTTGCGCACCATCGACATGAAGTTGTCGTCATATTTATAAATTGTCACGCCAATGCGGGTATCGGCGGCGTGCGCAGTTGCACCAAACATCATGCTGGCAACCAGTGCTGTGAGCGTGAAAACCTTCTTATTCATGGTATCTCCGGTTTTTTTATGCAGGGTATTTCATCGCGCCGTATTGCCTGCGGGCAGACAGCGCAGTCGGTTGAAACGCTATTTTTTATGGGGCAGGCGCTGCTACCAAGCCGGACCACCATCGCTATCCTGACTTCCCTGTAGGTAAACGCTTCCTGAAGTGTGTTGTGAACCATTTCAATCGGCTACTGAAACCAGACCGGGGAAGGAAAGCCCGGCGTTACATAATGTTTCAGTCCGGTAAGACGCTGCCATCATAGTGAGCGCCATGTTAATTAACTGTGAATACAATCACAGATTGGAAACGGTTACACGGCGCTATCGCCTGAATTAGTGACCGACTCCACAATTTGCCGCTGCGCCACCGAATGGCGCCGCACCAGCGTAGGCATGAAGCAGTGCGCGGCGTGCGGATCGAGCGTGCCTGCTGCGCCCTGCAGGGCCAGCTCAGTCGCCAGTTTCGCCATAGAAACAATGGGATAGCGCACCGTGGTCAGTTGCGGGTCGGTGTAACGGGAAATGGGGATGTCATCGAAGCCGATGACAGAGAAATGCTGCGGCACCTGAATACCGTTATCTTTCAGCGCAGTGAGCGCACCGGCCGCCATGCCATCGTTATAGGAGAACACCGCAGTGAGGTGCAGATTGCGCCCCAGCAATTCCACCATCGCGGCTTCACCGCCCTGCATGTCCGGTTCGGCATGCGCAATCCAGCCCTCCGGCGGGCGGATGCCCTGCTCCGCCAGTGCCTGCAGCCAGCCGTCGCGGCGCTGCGCCACGTCCTCAATCGGATGGCTCGAACTGAGGTAACCAATGCGCTGATGGCCCTGCTGTAACAGCATGCGCGTCGCTACCTGCGCACCAGTGACATTGTCGAGGCAGACGCAGCGGTGCTCGTATCCCGGAATAGTACGATTAATCAGTACCATACCGGGAACCTGATCCATAAACCGCGCCAGCTCCGCGTCTGTAAGCGTTTTCGCGTGCACCACCAGCGCGTTGCAGCGCTGGCGAATCAGCACCTCAATGGCATGGCGCTCTTTCTCTTCCTGATGCCAGGAATTGCTGATGAGCACATGCTTGTGCATGCGCTGCGCCACGGTATCCACCGCTTTAACCAGCGCACCAAAGAAGGGATCGGAAACGTCCATGACCACCACGCCGATGGTATCGCTCACCTGGGTAGCCAGCGCCTGCGCGTTAGCATTCGGCCGGTAGCCGAGCGATTCAACCGCCTGCAGCACGGCTTCGCGGGTATCAGAGGTGACTGCACTGCTGTTATTGAGCACCCGCGACACGGTGGCAACGGAAACCCCGGCCTGACGGGCGACATCACGAATCGTTATCATGCAGTTGTTCCACAGAGGAGAAAAGGCGCGACTGGCGCGTAACGGCGCTATTCTGTCAGGGCATCGGAAACAGCTGCGTGAATTACGTCACACGGATGAAAACGGTTACATACAATTATGCAACCTTTGTGATGAACATCATTATCTGCCAGCGGACGCGTTGTCCGCTTTTCCGGCGGCGAGCTGCGTCAGTCGGCGCCAGAGCCACTCCATCGGTCCCTGCGGGAAGACGCGCAGCCACAGCACGGAGAACAGAATATTGACCAGCCAGATGGCCGGTACAAAAGCCAGTAGCTGCAGGCGGTCAAATTTGAGGAACAGATCGAAGCGGTAGAACAGCGTGGTGCAGATCAGCGTCTGCAGCAGATAATTGCTCAGCGCCATGCGGCCGACGCACTGAATGGCGTAACTGAACCGCGTGGCGGCGATGGCCGGCCAGTAACCGAGACAGAGTGCAGCGTAGCCAAGGCTGATAAACGGACTGGCGAGATCGCGTGGCACCTGCAGGAAAAAGCCGCTCCAGCGAAATTCCCACTGTAGCAGCCACTGCGCCAGCACGCCGGGTATGGCAATCAGCCAGCCGATGGTCAGTAACAGCGCCGCCGCGCGTCGGTAGTGTTGCAGACTAAACTGGCCGCTCAGCCAGCCGCTGCGCATCAGCGCGGCACCGATCAGCATCAGCCCGGCCAGCTGCCAGCCATACTGCGAAGCCAGCGCCATCAGGCCGGATGACAGGTGTTCGAGGCGATTCTGCACCGCTTCCCAGCCGCCGACCAGTTTCCAGTAGCTCTCATACTCCAGATCTGCCGCGCCCGGCAGCCATGAGCGCGTCGGCTGCGGACTGGAGATGACGCCAAACACCAGCAGCACGGCACAGCCCACCAGATAGAGCAGCACGCCGGTGTGTAATAGCGCCCGCTCCGACGGCACGTCACGCAGCATGCGCCAGACAATCAACCCAATCAGGCCATAATCCAGCAGGATGTCGCCTTCCCACAGGAACACCGCGTGGATGAACCCGATGAAGACCAGCAGCGTTAAGCGCGAGGAGATCCAGCGGCTGCCGCGCGGCACCTGCAGTGCCAGTCCGGCACCAAACAGCAGCGCAAACAGCGTCAGGAATTTTAGCTGCGCCAGGCCATCCATGATTGCCCAGGTCCAGGCATCAGAAACGGAGGCTTCACCCTGCCAGGCCGGATTGAGATAGGCCGCCGAGGGCAGACCAAAGCCGACGATATTCAGCAGCAATATGCCGAGAATGGCGCAACCACGAATGAAATCCAGCGCGAGATAGCGTTGCATCGAGTGCCCTGACGGTGAGAGGAACACGGGCGACGACGACGCCGCCCGCGCTGCTTAGCTGTGGCGTACCGCGCGCAGGAACTCCTGACGCGTGTTCTGGCTCGATTTGAACAATCCGCCGAGTGAAGTGGTGGTGGTCGCGCTGGTCGCATCTTTGACGCCGCGCGCTTTCACGCAGTAGTGCACCGCATCGATCGACACCGCCACGTTATTGGTGCCCAGCAGGGTTTGCAGCGCCACCAGCACCTGCTGGGTTAAACGCTCCTGCACCTGCGGACGCTGGGCGAAGAACTGTACGATACGGTTGATCTTCGACAGGCCAATTACCTTGTCTTTAGGGATATAGGCCACGGTGGCTTTGCCGTCGATGATCACGAAGTGGTGTTCACAGGTGCTGGTCAGGGTGATATCCCGCACGGTGACCATTTCATCCACTTTCATCTTGTTTTCGATGACGGTGATTTTCGGGAAGTTGGCGTAATCCAGACCTGAAAAGATTTCGTCGACGTACATCTTCGCGATGCGGTGCGGCGTCTCCATCAGGCTGTCGTCTTCCAGGTCCAGATTCAGCAGCTGCATAATCTGGGTCATGTGGCCGGCGATCTCGCGCTTGCGTGACGCGTCGTCCATGTCGCGCACCGGGGCGCGTAATGGCGTTTCCAGGCCACGCGCCAGCAGTGCTTCGTGAACCAGGGCGGCTTCCTGACTTAAGGTGCTCATCGTACTCTTCTCCGGCAGGTGATGCGCCCGCAGGTCTGCGCCTGCGGGGGAAATTCTGAGCGCGTATTGTGAAACACAACGCGCGCTTAATCCAGCAATCAATCCGATTGGAAATGAAAGCGTTTCAGGTGGGCGAGCGCCGCATCACCAGCCCCCCCGCCAGCAGCAAACCGCCTCCGGCCACCCACAGCGCCGGATCGAGCCGGTGCCACAGCAGGCTGGAAATCCAGGACAGCAGCGGCCCACCGAGCTGTCCGATGGCATAACCGGTCGTGAGCAGGCCGGCGAGATAGCGCGCGTGGTGCGGCGCCAGCTCCCGGCTGTACTGCAGCGACAGCTGGACCACGCAGAGAAAGCCGCCGCCAATCAGCAGCGCTGCCAGCAGCAGACCGTTAATGCCCGGCAGTACGATGGCGGCGATCACGCCCAGCGCCTGCGCCCACAGCACCAGCGCCAGCCGCCGATGGCTGCTGCCCCAGTGGCGCGTCACGATTCCCAGCACGATGCCGATCACCGCCGCGCCGCCAAACACCGGCCAGACAAACTGCGCAAAAGCGCTATCAGGGAAGCGCGCCGCCGCCATTTGCGACAGGAAGGTGGCGGGCAGAATATAGCCAAAGCCGGCGAGGCTGTAACTGAGGATCAGGCGCTTCAGGTCACGCGTCAGTAGCAGCGGCTCGGCGGCCTGTTGCGGACGATGCAGCTGTCCGCTGCGCGGCAGGAAGCGCGCAATCGCGGCAATCAGCAGCAGCGCCAGCACACCGTACGCCGCCCAGGCAAACGCCGCGCTCACGCCGCTGGCGTGCAGCAGTACCGCCAGCATGCCGCTGATGAAGATGCCGGTGCCGGGACCGGCAAATACCGCTGCCGACAGGCCCGGCCGGCCGTGATGCAGCAGTTGCTCATTGCTCCATGCTGCCACCAGCACCATTGCCCAGCCGCTGGCGACGCCGATCAGGAAACGCACCACCGCATGCAGCCACGGCCCGCTGATACAGGCGGACAGCAACGTCAGCGCGACGGCACCCCAGACGCCCAGCTGCAGCCGCCACTCCACGCGCCGCTGCGCGCGCATCGCGTCAAACGATCCGGCCAGATAACCGAGATAGTTCAGCGCCGCGACCAGGCTGGCGCTGGCGAGCGTGAGCTGACCGTCGTGAATCATCAGCGGCACCTGCGGGGTAAACGCAAATCGCCCAATCCCCATTGCAACCACTAAACTTAAAAACGCGCTAAGCGCGACTCGCCACGCCATTCTGACTCCGGATCGATGGGATTATCACTTGTCAGCAGCATGCATGACGTTTAGACTCACGAAAAGTGAATAATATTAACCAAGTTGTTTACGAGAAGAGAATATGGATTTAGTACAGCTCCGCATGTTCTGTTCCGTGGCCGAAACCGGCTCACTGGCGCGCGCCGCCGAAATGCTGCATCGCGTGCCGTCTAATCTCACCACGCGACTGCGACAGCTGGAAGAAGAAATCGGCGTCGATCTATTTATTCGTGAGAAGCAGCGCATTCGTTTGTCGCCGATGGGCCACAATTTCCTCAATTATGCGCAGCGTATTCTGGCGTTGAGCGACGAGGCGCTGAACATGGCGCGCGCCGGTGAACCCGGTGGTAACTTTGCCTTCGGTTCGATGGAGAGCACCGCCGCCACCCGCCTGCCGGGATTGCTGGCCGCCTATCATCAGCGCTTCCCCAACGTCGCGCTGTCGCTGGTGACCGGCACCTCAGGCGATATCATCGATAAAGTGCGCGCCGGTACGCTGGCGGCGGCGCTGGTGGACGGTCCGGCCAGTCATGACGACCTGAATGGCTGCATCGCCTTTCGTGAAGAGATGGTGCTGATCACCAGCCTCGAACATGCGCCGATTCACAGCGCCCGCGATACGCAGGGCGATACGCTGTTTGCTTTTGGCAACAGCTGCTCGTACCGCACCCGGCTGGAGTCCTGGTATCGCGACAGCCAGAGCGCACCGCACAGCGTTATGGAGATTCAGTCTTATCACGCCATGGTCGCCTGCGTAGCCGGCGGCGGCGGCGTGGCGATGATTCCCGCCTCGGTGCTGGCGCAGATGCCGGCCCGCGCGCGCGTGCAGCAGCACAGCCTGCCGCCGACCTGGCGCGACACGGCCACCTGGCTGATGTGGCGCCGCGACGCCTTTACGCCCAACGTTGAGGCGCTGAAGTATCTGATTATTGAAATGTTTGATGACCGCCCGCTCAACGATGAACTGCTGCATCCGCTGCAGGCCGCTGAGTAAGCGTTATTTTTTATCCAATCACGACATCACAGGAAGAGGGATTGCATGAACATGATTAAAACCCGCGCGGCCGTGGCCTGGGCTGCTGGCGAACCGCTGAAGATTGAAGAAGTGGATCTGATGCCGCCACAGAAAGGGGAAGTGCTGGTGCGCATCGTGGCCACCGGCGTGTGCCATACCGATGCTTACACCCTGTCCGGTAAAGATCCGGAAGGCGTATTCCCGGCGATCCTCGGTCACGAAGGTGGCGGCGTGGTTGAAGCGGTGGGCGAAGGCGTTACCAGCGTAGCGGTCGGCGATCACGTGATCCCGCTGTACACGCCAGAGTGCGGCAAGTGTAAATTCTGTCTCTCCGGCAAAACCAACCTGTGTCAGGCAATCCGCACCACACAGGGCAAAGGGCTGATGCCCGACGGCACCACCCGCTTCTTTAAAGACGGCAAGCCGATCTTCCATTACATGGGCACCTCGACCTTCTCTGAGTACACCGTTGTACCGGAAATCTCCCTGGCGAAAATCAGCAAAGAAGCGCCGCTGGAAGAAGTGTGCCTGCTCGGCTGTGGCGTGACCACCGGCATGGGCGCGGTGATGAACACCGCCAAAGTGAAAGAAGGCGACACCGTGGCGATTTTCGGCCTCGGCGGCATTGGCCTGTCGGCGATCATTGGGGCGAAAATGGCGAAGGCCGGTCGCATCATCGGTATTGATATCAACACCAGCAAGTTTGACCTGGCGCGCAAACTGGGCGCAACCGACCTGGTTAATCCGAAAGATTTTGCTAAGCCAATTCAGGAAGTTATCGTCGAGATGACCGACGGCGGCGTGGACTTCTCGTTTGAGTGTATCGGTAACGTCAACGTGATGCGTTCCGCGCTGGAGTGCTGCCATAAAGGCTGGGGCGAATCAGTGATTATCGGCGTTGCCGGTGCCGGCGAAGAGATTTCTACCCGGCCGTTCCAGCTGGTTACCGGTCGCGTATGGCGCGGGTCGGCGTTTGGCGGCGTGAAAGGACGTACTCAGCTGCCGGGCATCGTGCAGGATTACCTCGACGGTAAGTTTGCGCTGAATGATTTCATCACCCACACCATGCCGCTGGAAGAGATCAACGAGGCATTTGAGCTGATGCATGAAGGCAAATCGATCCGTTCCGTGGTGCATTTTAATAAATAAGCAGGAGGCGACATGGCATCCACTCTGGAGCTGCTGGAAGAACACCGTATTTTTGGCGGCTGGCAGCAGCGCTGGCGTCATCAGTCCGCCGTGCTCAACTGCCCGATGACGTTCAGCATTTTTCTGCCACCGCCGCGCGACGACGCGCCACCGCCGGTGGTGTGGTTTCTCGCCGGGCTGACCTGCAACGATGAGAACTTCACCACCAAAGCCGGTGCGCAGCGCGTGGCGGCCGAACTCGGTCTGGTGCTGATTATGCCGGACACCAGCCCGCGCGGCGATGCAGTGGCCAATGACAGCGGGTACGATCTGGGCCAGGGTGCCGGGTTTTATCTCAATGCCACGCAGCAACCGTGGGCGGCACATTATCGCATGTTCGATTATCTTAGCGAGGAGCTGCCGGCACTGGTGGCGGATAACTTCAAGCTGAGCGATCGCCAGTCGGTAATGGGGCATTCGATGGGCGGCCACGGCGCGCTGGTGCTGGCGCTGCGCCTCGGCGGGCGCTTTGCGTCAGCGTCCGCGTTTGCGCCAATCGTCAACCCGACCGAAGTGCCGTGGGGACAGAAAGCCTTTGCCGCCTATCTGGGCAACGATCGCCAGACGTGGCGCGAGTGGGATAGCTGCCTGCTGATGCAGAACGCTGAACATCGCCTGCCGGTGCTGATCGATCAGGGCGATAGCGATCAGTTCCTCGCCGATCAGCTACGCCCGGAGCGGCTGGAAGCGGTGGCGCGCGAGCAGAACTTCCCGCTGGAGCTGCGTATCCAGCCGGGGTATGACCACAGCTACTTCTTTATCGCCAGCTTTGTGGAAGACCATCTGCGGTTCCACGCGCAGCATTTACTGGCGTAGTGCACTTCTCTGCCCCTCTGATGCTGAGGGGCAGAACGTGTCTGGCGTCAGGCCAGCGATTCCGCCACCAGCCCATCAATCATTACCTGCGGCATGCCCTGTGAGCAGTGCTCAATGCGGCCGCGCACGCCATACACCTGCGCCAGCGTCTCCGGCGTAATCACCTGCGACGGCACACCGTCGGCCAGCAGTTGCCCCTGCTTCAGCATCAGCGCGTGATCGGCATGACGCAGCGCGATGTTGATATCATGCACCACCACCACCGTTACCATGTTGCGCAGCCGGGTTTCGCGCCGCACCAAATCCATCACGTGGAACTGATAATTTAAATCCAGCGCGCTGAGCGGTTCATCCAGCAGCAGCAGTTCCGGACGGCGAATCAGCGACTGCGCCAGCCCGACCAGCTGCTTCTGGCCACCGGACAGCTGATCAAGATAACGCATCGCCAGATGGGCAATGCCCAGCTGCTCCAGCAGGTGCATGATTTCCGCTTCACTGGCGGCGCTGTGTAATCCGCCGGAGGCACGCTGCGCCACGATGATCGACTCCAGCACGTGCAGATGCACACCGGCTGGCAGCGTCTGCGGCAGATAGACCACGCGCTGCGCGCGCCGGGCAAACGGCTGGCTCATCAGCTCTTCGCCATTGAGCCACAGCTCGCCCTGCCCTTTGCTCAGACCGGCCAGCGCACGCAGCAGCGTCGATTTGCCGCAGCCGTTGGGCCCCAGCAGCACGGTGATTTTGCCGCGTGGCAGCTGCGTGACATTGAGATCGTCGATGACGTTCCGCTTCGGGTAACCGGCGTAAAAGTGGCTGACGCGTAAGCCCTGCTCCATCACACTGTCCCCCGATGCCGCAGAATAATGCTGAGAAAGAACGGCACACCCACCAGCGAGGTGACGATGCCGACCGGAATGATGACGCCGGGAATGAGGTTTTTCGAGGCCACCGACGCCAGCGACAGCACCAGCGCGCCGGTCAGCGCACTGGCCGGCAGATAGTAGCGGTGATCTTCACCAAACATCATGCGCGCAATGTGCGGCGCGACCAGGCCGATAAAGCCGATCGGGCCGACGAATGCCACCGCCAGCGCTGAGAGAATGCTGATGCGCAACAGCGTCGCCAGCCGCAGACGCCGCACATCAATGCCGAAGCTCACCGCGCGATCTTCACCCAGGCGCAGCGCCGTGAGTTTCCAGCTGCTGAGCATCGAGAACGGCAGCAGGATGGCAAAGGCGGCGCTCAGCACGCCCAGTTTTTCCCATGAAGCACGCGCCAGACTGCCCATGGTCCAGAACACCAGGCCCTGCAGCGTATCTTCGCTGGCGATGAACTGCATCATCGAAACCAGGGCGTTAAAGGTGAACACCAGCGCGATGCCAAACAGCACCACGCCGGAGGTTGAGACTTTGGTCCAGCGCGTGATGCCATCCAGCATCAGCGCGGCAAACAAGGCGAAGACAAAGGCATTGGCGGAGATCAGCCACTGGTCCGGCACGCCGGGAATACCGATGCCGAGAATGATCGCCAGCGCGGCACCAAACGCCGCTGCCGACGAGACGCCGAGCGTAAACGGGCTGGCCAGCGGGTTATTGAGGATGGTCTGCATTTCTGCACCGGCCAGGCCGAGTGAAAAGCCGACCACCACTGCCATCAGCGCATACGGCAGACGGATGTCCCAGACGATCACGCGCGTGCCGGCGTCCACCGCTGCGGGATGGAGCAGCGTTTGCCACAGCGTGTCGAGAGTCAGGCCGGCCGGGCCAAGGGTGAAATCGAGGATAACTGAAGCGAGGATCGCCAGCACCAGCACACCAATCAGCAGCAGTCGCTGACGCAGAACCTGACGATAACGGGTCAGGGTATCGGCTTCGGTGCCATGTTCCGCCACCAGCGCGGAGTCCGTACTACGCATTGTTCTACCTGTTTCCTGTCGCTTTATAACGGCTGCCACAATAGAGCAGGTGATAATAATTATCAATGCTGTCTCTGTAACAAAGCCCGAATGGTTTGCGCCAGGTTTGCATAGTGTAATAAATCGCAAAAAAAACGCGGCCGGGGCCGCGTTGTCAGGCAATGCTGCCTGTTTGCCAGCGCAATAAATTGCGCCGCTACAGAGGGTTGCACCGATTTGTAGCGGCGCGATTCATCGCGCAAAAACGCGGCCAGGCCGCGTTGTCAGGCATTACTGCCTGTTTGCCAGCGCAATAAATTGCGCCGCTACAGAGGGTTGCACCGATTTGTAGCGGCGCGATTCATCGCGCAAAATCGCGTCAAGGCCGCGTTGTCAGGCATTACTGCCTGTTTGCCAGCGCAATAAATTGTGCCGCTACAGAGGGTTGCACCGGTTTGTAGCGGCGCGATTCATCGCGCAAAATCGCCTCCAGGCCGCGTTGTCAGGCAATTCTGCCTGTTTGCCAGCGCAATAAATTGCGCCGCTACAGAGGGTTGCACCGGTTTGTAGCGGCGCGATTCATCGCGCATAATCGCGTCAAGGCCGCGTTGTCAGGCATTACTGCTTAAAGGAAGGGAATTCCATCTCGCTGTATTTCACGAAGCGGGTGCCGCGCGTCAGCTTATAGCCCAGCCAGATCACCAGGAACAGCGGAATGCCGATATAGGTTGCGGCTACGCCGTACCAGTCGATGCGATCGGCGAGAAATGCCTGATAATTCTGCCCCAGCGTAATGACCAGACACAGCGCGAACGCAAACATCGGACCCAGCGGGAAGAAGCCGGAGCGGTAAGGCAGATCGGCCAGATTCAGCCCCTGCGCCACATAGCCGCGGCGGAAGCGATAATGGCTGATAGCAATGCCGAGCCAGGCGATAAAGCCGGTCATTCCTGACGTATTCAGCAGCCACAGGTACACTTCCTGATTGCCAAATTTCGAAGTCAGGAAGCACAGCGCTGCCACCACCGTGGTGGCCAGCAGGGCATTGCGCGGTACGCCGCCTTTCGACAGTTTCGCAAAAATGCGCGGTGCCTTGCCTTCCTGCGCCAGGTTAAACAGCATACGCGTTGAGGCGTACATGCCGGAGTTACCCGCCGACAGCACCGCCGTCAGGATCACCGCGTTCATCACCGCCGCCGCGGACAGCAGACCGGCATTCTGGAACACCAGCGTGAACGGGCTGACGCTGATATCGGTGACATCGTTATGCAACAGCTGCGGATCGGTATACGGCAGAATCAGGCTGATGATCAGGATCGCGAACACATAGAACAGCAGAATACGCCAGAACACCTGGCGCACCGCGCGCGGGATATTCTTCGCCGGGTCTTCTGATTCACCGGCGGCAATCCCGATCAGTTCGGTGCCCTGGAAGGAGAAGCCGACAATCATCGCCACGCCAATCATCGCGGCAAACCCGCCGGCAAACGGCGCATCTCCCACCGTCCAGTTGTGCCAGCCTGCATTTTCTGCGCCACGCAGGATACCGGTAATCATCAGCACACCGACCACAATAAAGATGATGACTGTGGCGACTTTGATCAGCGAGAACCAGTATTCCGCCTCGCCGAAGCCTTTGACCGAAATGTAGTTGAGCAGGAACATCAGACCGAGGAACAGCGCGCTCCAGATCCAGCCTGGCGTGTCCGGGAACCAGTAGTTCATCACCAGCTGTGAGGCGACGAGGTCAACGGCGATGGTTACCGCCCAGTTGTACCAGTAGTTCCAGCCCAGCGCGAAGCCAAAGCCCTCTTCGACATATTTGGCGCCGTAGGTGGCAAAGGAACCGGAGACCGGCATAAACGCCGCCAGTTCGCCGAGGCTGGTCATCAGGAAGTAGACCATCAGGCCGATCAGCGCGTAGGAGAGTAACGCACCGCCAGGACCCGCCTGAGAGATAGTGGCACCCGACGCGACAAACAGGCCGGTGCCGATAGAACCGCCAATGGCGATCATGGTGAGATGGCGCGCTTTTAATTCACGGCGCAGCCCAGGTTGTTGTGTTGTTTTTGAGTCATTATGCATGTGTAAACGCTATGCTGGATAAAAATAAGGCGCGATTGTAGCAGCAAAGCCTGCACTGTATAGCATTCGCCTCGGGTTATTAGTTACCTTCATAATCGGCCGGGAATTATTAGCCACAGCACAGGGCAGACTGCGGCTATTCCCGGCAATAGGCGAGGAAGCGGCTCAGCGCTTTCGACAGATGTTTCTGCCGGTGATGGATGCGATACAGGGTGCGCGTCAGGCGCGGCAGGGGCACCGGCACTTCCGTCAGCGTGCCCGCCTCCAGCAGATCGGCAATCACCCGGCGCGATAAGCAGCTGATGCCCATGCCGTGGCGCACCGCGTGTTTAATTGCCTCCGAATTGCCTAACTCCATCCCCAGCTGAAACTGCGGCAGGTGCGACAGCAGCAGGTAATCGACAATCTCACGCGTACCGGAACCGCGCTCGCGCAGGATCCACGGCGCAGCGGCCAGCGTCTCCAGCGTCGCCGGCTGCTGTAACAGCGGCGCATCCGGCGCGGCGAACACCACCAGTTCATCTTCCAGCCACGGTTCGCTGATGATATCCGGCTCATGGCACGGCCCTTCAATCAGGCCGATATCGACGCGAAAATCGGCCACCGCATTGATGGCGTCCTGGCTGTTGCCAACGCTCAGCTCCAGCGGCAGCGTGGGAAAATCGCGGCGATACGCGGCGATCATCCCCGGCAGCAGATAGTTGCCGATGGTGCTGCTGGCAAACAGGCGAATCGCTCCGTTGTCCTCTTTAAACAGCTGTTCGATCTCAATCGCCTGCTCCAGCAGCCCGACCGCGCGCGGATAGAGCAGCCGGCCGTGCTCGTTGAGCACCAGCCGTTTACCGACGCGGTCGAACAGCTGTACACCGAGCTGACTTTCCAGATCGGCCAGGGCCGCGCTGACCGCCGACTGCGACAGCGCCAGCACCTGTGAGGCCTGCGTGGTGGAGCCACTTTTCAGCACCTCGGTAAACACTTCAATCTGACGCAGCGTAATGTGCATGCGTGCTCCTTACATGGCGTACCGCTTCACCAGATAGATCACCACCGCCAGCCAGATCAGCAGCATCAGAATCAGGCCGCTCCAGCTGACGATCTTTTTGCCGCGCGCCCGTTGCACCTCGGCGCGTTCGGCGCTGCTGATGCGCACGTCGCGCGGCAGCAGACGCAGCAGGATCATCACGCCAAGCGGGATGATAATCGCGTCATCCAGCAGGCCAATAATCGGGATGAAGTCCGGAATCAGATCGATGGGGCTGAGCGCATAAGCGACGATGCCAAACGCCAGCAGCTTAAACCACCACGGCGTACGCGGATCGCGACAGGCAAACCACAGCGTCAGCACGTCCCGTTTGATGAGCTTCGCCCAGCGGCGCAAGCGCATGAACATTGTTGCCCTTCCTTATCACTTATTCCGGTTGATTATAAATATATTATCAATTTCACTTTTAAGCCAGCCAGGCGCACGCTAAAGCCTCACTGAGGAGAAGCGTATTATGGCTGAACTAAGCGTCAACAAAACCCCTTTTCATGTTCATCGCTGGCTGCCGGGACTGCTGCTGACCGCCGCCATCGCCGCAGGTGCCGCGTGGCTGGCCAGTCAGCCGTGGCTGGCGGGCGCGGGATTCGGCGCGCTGACGCTGGCCATCATTATCGGCATCGTGCTGGGTAATAGCCTGTATCCCCGCGTTGCGACCCCGTGCGACAGTGGAGTACTGCTGGCCAAACAGCGACTGCTGCGACTCGGCATCATTCTTTACGGCTTCCGCATCACCGTGCAGCAGATCGCCGATGTCGGCGTCAGCGGCGTGCTGATTGATGTGCTGGTGCTGAGCTCAACCTTTCTGATCACCTGCCTGATCGGTATCCGTGTACTGAAAATGGATCGTGAAACCGTGTGGCTGATTGGTGCCGGCAGCAGCATTTGTGGTGCGGCAGCGGTGCTGGCAAGTGAACCGGTGATAAAAGCCGCACCGTCGAAAGTGGCGGTCGCGGTGGCCACCGTGGTGCTGTTTGGCACCGTCGGCATTGTGCTGTACCCGTTTCTCTGGACGCTGCTGCCGCAGGTCAGCGCGCAGCACTTTGGCGTCTTTACCGGCTCGACGCTGCACGAAGTGGCGCAGGTGGTGGCGGCTGGCCATGCGATGGGCGCGGAAACGGAGAACACGGCGGTGATCGCCAAGATGCTGCGGGTGATGATGCTGGCACCGTTTCTGCTGATCCTCGGCAGCTGGCTGCAGCGCCAGCGCAGCCACCAGCGTCAGGCACAGCAGCCGATCCGCTTTCCGTGGTTTGCCCTGTTGTTTATTGTGGTGGCGCTGTTTAACTCGCTGCATCTGCTGCCACCGCCGGTGGTAGCGGGACTGAATCAGCTGGCGAATCTGCTGCTGGCGATGGCGATGGCGGCGCTGGGCTTAACCACCCGTTTCGGCGCGCTGAAGCAGGCGGGCGTCAAACCGCTGCTGCTTGGTCTGCTGATGTTTATCTGGCTGATTCTCGGCGGCGGCGCACTGAATGTGCTGGTGCAACATTTCATGGCGTAAGCGCATCCGCTATCATGGGCGTTTTGCATCAGCAATCGCCCATTCAGGAGAGCGGCATGAAATATATCGGCGCACACGTAAGCGCATCCGGCGGCGTAGACCAGGCAGTGATCCGGGCCCATGAAATCGAAGCCACAGCCTTTGCGCTGTTCACTAAAAATCAGCGCCAGTGGAAAGCCGCGCCGCTCTCTGCGCAGGTGATCGACGCTTTTAAAACCGCCTGCGATCAATACAACTTTAGCGCCGCGCAAATCCTGCCGCACGACAGCTATCTGATTAACCTCGGTCACCCGGTGATGGACGCGCTGGAGAAATCGCGCGAGGCGTTTATCGATGAGATGCAGCGCGCCGAACAGCTTGGTCTGACGCTGCTCAACTTCCATCCCGGCAGCCACCTGCAGCAGATTGATGAAGATGCCTGCCTGAAGCGCATCGCCGAGTCGATCAACATTGCGCTGGATAAAACCCACAACGTGGTAGCGGTGATTGAGAATACCGCCGGTCAGGGCAGCAACCTCGGTTTCCGCTTTGAACACCTCGCGGCGATTATTGACCACGTCGAGGATAAGTCGCGCGTCGGCGTATGCATCGACACCTGCCATGCCTTCGCTGGCGGATATGATTTACGCAGCGAAGCCGCCTGTGAAGCTACCTTTGCCGAGTTTGAGCGCGTGGTGGGCTTTCAGTATCTGCGCGGTATGCACCTTAACGATGCCAAAAGCACGCTCGGCAGCCGCGTGGATCGCCATCACAGCCTCGGCGAGGGCAACATTGGCAAGACCGCGTTTAGCTGGCTGATGAAGGATGCGCGTTTTGACGGTATCCCGATGATTCTCGAAACCATCAATCCGGATATCTGGAAGGATGAAATTGCCTGGCTGAAGGCCGAGCAGCAGGCGTAACGGTTTTCACCGGGGCCTGTCGCCAATAAAAAAAGGGAGCCGCGGCTCCCTTTGTTGTTCCTGGCTGCCGTTACGCGGCTTTGGCCAGTTCCTCTTCCGGACGTTTCAGAATCGCATAGCCCAGACCCGCAATCAGCGTACCAATCACAATCGCCAGCAGGTAACCCAGTACCGGCGTAATGGCGCCTGGAATCAGCAGGACGAACAGCCCGCCGTGCGGCGCCATCAGTTTGGCACCCATCGCCATGGAGATAGCACCGGTCACTGCGCCACCCACGATACAGCATGGCAGCACGCGCATCGGATCTCGCGCCGCAAACGGAATGGCACCTTCGGAGATAAAGCACAGGCCGAGTACCAGCGCGGCTTTACCGCCTTCCTGCTGACCTTTATTGAACTTACGACGCGCTACCAGCGTTGCCAGCCCCATCGCCAGCGGTGGCACCATACCGGCCGCCATGATCGCGGCCATCGGCGCGTAGGTTTGCGAACTCAACAGACCAACACCAAAGGCGTAAGCCACTTTGTTCACCGGACCGCCCATGTCGGTACACATCATGCCGCCCAGAATCGCGCCCAGCAGGACCGCGTTAGCGGTGCCCATGTTCGCCAGCCAGCTGGTCAGGCCGCTCATGATGCCGGCAACCGGTTTGCCTACCACGTAAATCATCAGCAGGCCGGTAATCAGACTGGCCACCAGCGGAATGATCAGAATCGGCTTCAGCGCCTCCATACTTTGCGGCAGCTTCACTTTGCTGCTCAGCAGTTTCGCGGCGTAACCGGCGATGAAACCGGCGATGATGCCGCCAAGGAAACCGGCGTTGATGCTGGTGGCGATCATGCCGCCAATCAGACCCGGCGTCAGGCCCGGACGGTCAGCAATCGAGAAGGCGATAAAGCCCGCCAGCACCGGCACCATCAGCGCAAAGGCGCTGCCGCCACCGATCTGCATCAGCGCCGCGGCTAAGGTGCCCTGCTCTTTAAACGCGGTAATCCCAAAGGCGAATGACAGCGCAATGCTCAGACCGCCGGCGACCACCATCGGCAGCATATAAGATACGCCAGTCAGCAGATGCCGATAGGCACCGGCTTTCTCTTTGCTGTCGCTTTGGCTGGCTGCAGCCTGGTTGCCGGAAGGCTGCCAGACTTTGGCTTCCGCCTGCGCTTTATCCAGCTCCTGTGCGGTTTTCTTAAGCGCCAGACTGGTGGAGGTGCGGTACATCGGCTTGCCGGCAAATTTCGCCAGATCAACGTCGATATCCGCCGCAACGATCACCAGATCGGCCGCCGCCACTTCTTCCGGGGTGATCGGGTTGCCGGCGCCGACTGAGCCGCGGGTTTCCACTTTTACCCACCAGCCGCGCTTGCTGGCTTCCGCCTCAATCGCCTCGGCTGCCATGAAGGTGTGTGCCACGCCGGTCGGACAGGCGGTGACGGCCACAATACGTTTCTGCCCGGCGCTCTGCGCTGGTGCACTTGCCGCCGGTGTCGCCGCAGCTGCCTGCCACGGTTGCGCCGCATCTTTAGCCAGCGCCAGTGCCGCCTGCGGATCGCGCAGCGCCTGCTGCACGTCCACGAGGGCAACGGACTTGCCGGCGAGCTGCGCGTTGTCGGTAACCTGCTGGCCAATCACCAGCACCAGTTCGGCATCTGCGGCGCTGTCGACCAGCGTCAGTCCCGCTTGCCCTGCCGCCGCCTGCAGACGTTCCGAGGCTAAATGGCCTGATGCCAGGCCGAGTGAAGAATCTTTTATCAGCAGCGTTTTCATTATCGCTCTCCTGCTGTTAGTTAACGGGTTGTAAGTCGACGCGCGCCATCATCGCGGCCAACTGGGTACGATCGGTCACGCCGACGTTGCTCTGGCTGACGGCCATGGCCGCCACCGCCGTCGCCAGACGCAGCGTGTGTTCACTGGATTCCCGCATCAGCAGGCCATAAATCAGGCCGCCAACCATCGAATCTCCGGCGCCTACGGTGCTGACCACTTCACACGCAGGCGGTTTGGCGATCCATTCGCCAGAGGCATTGACCCACAGCGCGCCTTCCGCACCGAGGGAGATCACCACGTGGGCAATGCCCTGCTCGCGCAGCTGGTGCGCGGCGTCAATCACATCCTGCAGCGTCGGCAGCTTGCGGCCGGCCCAGATCTCCAGCTCGCGGCGATTGGGTTTTACCAGCCACGGTGCTGCTTTCAGACCGGCCACCAGCGCTTCACGGCTGCTGTCAAAAATGATGCATGGGCAGTGGGTGCGCAGATCGCTCATCCATTTGGTGAACGCGTCCGGCGCAACGCCGGCTGGCAGGCTGCCGCTGACGCACACCATATCGAACTGGCCCAGCCAGGTCAGCGAGTCGGCGGTGAAGCGGTCCCAGTCCTGGGGCGTGACGTCAAAGCCCGAGAAGTTGAGGTCGGTGACGTCGCCGTCTTTTTCCGTCAGCTTAACGTTAATGCGGGTACGGCCCTGCACCACCTGAAAACGGTTAGCGATGCCGAGTTCGCTGAACAGCTGCTGAAAGCCGTCCTGATTCTCTTTGCCGAGGAAGCCGCCGACGGTAACGTCGATGCCGAGATCTTTCAGCACTTTGGCGACATTGATGCCTTTACCCGCAGCGTGCAGCCCGGTGGTTTTGACCAGGTTAACTTCGCCACGCTCGATCTCCGGCGTGTAGCCGACCAGATCGTACGCCGGGTTCAGGGTGATAGTGGCAACGCGACGACTCATGCTGCCCCCTCGCCCAGACCGCTATTAATGGCTTCTTCGATAGCGTGCAGTGCCTGCTGCGCATCGTCACCGCTGGCGGTGAAACGCAGACGATGGCCTTTCTTCACGCCCAGCGCGACCACCTTCATCAGGCTGCGCCCGTTAGCCGGCTTACCGCTGCCGTCGAGATTGGTCACGGTGATATCGCTGTTGAACTGCTTGATCACGCTCACCAGCGCGGTGCCCGGACGCGCATGCAGACCGTGCTCGTTGCGGATGGTGAATTCCGCGGTTAAGACGTCCGCGGCTTCATCAACTTCGCTGGTCAGCAGCGCGAGAATGCCCGCCGCGTCCGCCTTCAGCAGGCGTTCAGCCTGCTTGTTCAGCAGCAGATTGCTGAGATAGCCCAGCACCTCAAGCGGGCGCTGATCGGTGGCGGCGACCGTCAGCAGCAGCGCTACCGGTTCGCCCTGATGTGTCAGCGGCGTCGCGCTGCGGCTCACTGCCACCGCGCTGTTGAGGTTGCCGTGCGTGCTGTCGCTCAGCCAGATGCCCTGACCGAGGCTGAGCGGCGCGTGCGAGACGACGTCCGCGACAAAGCTGGCGTCAACGGCACCGGCCGCCTGCAGACGACCAGCGTTCAGCGCCTGCAGCGTCATCAGATCGCTGGCGGCCACGTCAGTGGCGATCAGCGACGTATCGAACTGGAATTCAGCGGCCTGCTTTTCACCCATCAGCAGCGCGCGCAGCTCTTCAGCAGAGGCAGATTTCAGCTGCTCCGCGATGCTGTCATCGCTTAATACGTGGGTCAGCTGGCGCAGCAGCGCGAGGTGCTCGTCAGATTTGGCGGCAATGCCGATGGCGACGTACGCCGTCTGGCCATCGCCCCAGTCCACGCCCTGCGGGAACTGATAAACCTGCACACCGGTTTTCAGCACCAGATCGCGGGTATCGGTGGTGCCGTGCGGAATGGCGATGCCGTTGCCGAGAAAGGTGGTGGTTTGCTGTTCGCGCGCCAGCATGCCGTCGACGTAGCCTTCGGCCACATTTCCGGCCGCAGTAAGCGCAGCGGCAACCTGACGAATGGCCTGTTCTTTATCGGACGCGCTGGCGCCGGTGTGAATGGCCTGAACTTCGAGCTGGAACATATTTCTCCTCGCTTGCTGAAAGTGAATCGTTTCAGCCTGATGGCGAAAAAATACGCTGTGCGACACGGACTTAGCCGGGAGGACAACGCTGAAACGTTTCAGGGAATATGGTACAGCACCCGATTACAGGCAAGAAAATGCGCAATCGGCGTAGCAGATTTTTGATGCTCCGCACACTTCGCGGCGGATTTAGGATTTTTCACAGCGGGCAAAGCTGACGCGTTGCTGTAACGGGGTCAGTGAAAGGCATACGTTCTTCAGCTCGCGTCAGCTTAACTCAGGGCGCGGTATCGGCTTCCAGCTGCAGCAGGTAGATCATGGCGTCGGCGCGGCTGTTGCCGCACATCTCCGCCTGTGGCTGTAAACCGGCACACACCGCCGGACGCAGCGGCGAGCCAAAAATTTTGCAGCGCTGCTGTTCGTCGAGCTGAACGCAGCGGGTATTGGCCGGTTTGCCGTCAGGCATACCCGGAATGGGGGAAGAGATGGAGGGGGCTGTGCAACAGGCACCGCACTGGTCTCGACATAACATCATGCGCTCCTGCAAAGATTAGCGGCCGACAATAGCAGTCTGCACCGCGGAATTCTATGTGCGACCAACAATTTTCACCGGCCTCACTTGCCTGTTTTTCACCGCGCGAGTAAGTTGGCGCGCATCTACCTGGTTATAGCGAGTCAAGCATTATGCCAAAGGCAAACGAAATCAAAAAAGGAATGGCCGTCACCTGGAACGGTAAACTGTTGCTGGTGAAGGATATCGATGTCCAGAGCCCAAGCGCGCGCGGTGCCGCCACGCTGTACAAGATGCGTTTCACCGATGTGCGCACCGGCCTGAAAGTTGAAGAGCGCTTCAAGGGCGACGACATTATTGATGCCATCCAGCTCAGCCGCCGCGCAGTGACCTTCTCATACATCGACGGCGACGAATACGTGTTTATGGATGACGAAGATTACACGCCGTACAGCTTTAAAAAAGATCAGATCGAAGAAGAGCTGCTGTTTATTACTGAAGGCGGCATTCCCGGTATCCAGGTGCTCACCATGGATGGCCAGGTGCTGGCGCTGGAACTGCCACAGACGGTAGACATGGAGATTGTTGATACCTCACCTGGCATCAAAGGGGCATCCGCCAGTGCGCGCACCAAACCGGCGGGCATGAGCACCGGGCTGTCGATTCAGGTGCCGGAGTACCTGAGCAATGGCGATCGCATCCGTATCCATATTGCCGAGCGTCGTTATATGGGACGCGCCGATTAAGCGCACGATTTTCTCCGGCGGCGGTTGATTGTTATAGTATAACAACAGCCTGCGCGCCGGATGCGGTTGTCCGGCGCGGCTATTTTAACGGAGTAAATCATGACGCGCGTGAACCTGATTACCGGTTTTCTCGGTAGCGGTAAAACCACCACCCTGTTACATCTGCTGGCGCACAAACCGGCCAATGAAAAGTGGGCCATTCTGGTCAACGAGTTTGGTGAGATCGGCATTGACGGTGCCCTGCTCGCCGACCGCGGCGCCACGCTGAAAGAGATCCCCGGCGGCTGCATGTGCTGTGTTAACGGCCTGCCGCTGCAGGTCGGGCTGAATATGTTGCTGAAGCAGACTCAGCCGGACCGCCTGATTATCGAACCCACCGGCCTTGGCCATCCCAAACAGTTACTGAATATGCTGCGCGCGGCGGTCTATCAGCCGTGGATCCGCGTGGACGCCACGCTGACGCTGCTCGATCCGCGTCAGTTAGCCGATACGCGCGTCACGGAGAATGAAAACTTTCGCGACCAGCTGATCGCCGCAGACATCATCATCGCCAATAAGAGCGACAAATGGGATGCGGAAGATCGTCAGCGGCTGGCGAGCTGGCAGCAGCATTTAGGCGACCGTCAACTGGTGGAAGCCAGCTGGGGCAATATTGATCCGGCGTTGCTGAGTCAGCCGGCATTGGCGGATCGTGCGGTACCCGATGCCGCGCATCATCATCATTCGTCACGCCCGCAGGGGCTGGCGGCGCTGAAACTGGAAGGCGAAGCGCGCTGGCGTCGTGCGTTAAATGAAGGTCAGGGCTATGCTTCCTGTGGCTGGATTTTCGATGGTGACACGGTGTTCGATACTATTCCGGCTTTAGAGTGGGCGCGGCTTGCGCCGGTGGATCGCGTGAAAGGCGTGCTGCGTACCGCTGACGGTCTGGTCAGCATTAACCGTCAGGGCGAAGACCTGTTCATCGAAACGCGCCCGGTCACGCCGCCGGATAGCCGTATCGAATTGATCCACCATCAGGCCGCCGACTGGAACGCCTTGCAGACTGCCCTGTTGAAGATTCGTTTAAATTAGCTGCGGTAGGTTTGCCCGTTATTTTTTTCTTTTTGAGTTACTTTTATGCGCACTACTCGTTTGATTACCATCCTGCTGCTGAATGCGCTGGGTGTGATGCTATTTATGTCGTGGTATCTGCCGCCGGAGCACGGGTTCTGGTTCGCTCTCGACAAAGGCATCTTTTTTGGCTTTAACGACCAGATGGTCGACCATCACGGCTTTGCGCTGCTGGTGGCGATCACCAATTTCCGCGGTTTTGATGCGGTGTCGCTACTGGCGATGGGCCTGCTCTATCTGTGGTTCTGGCGCCGCGAAACGCCGCAGGGCCGACGTCGTATGCTGGCGATTGGTATCACCATGCTGCTGACGGCGGTGATTCTTAACCAGCTGGGCCATCTGCTGCCGGTTAAGCATGCCAGCCCGACGCTGTTCTTTGATAACGTGCATCGCGTCAGCGAACTGACCGGCATTCCGGCAAAAGATGCGTCCAGAGACAGCTTCCCCGGCGACCACGGCATGATGCTGATTATCTTCGCCTGCTTTATGTGGCGCTATTTCGGCTTCCGCGCCTTCCTGATGGGCCTGCTGATTGTGGTGCTCTTTTCCCTGCCGCGCGTAATGGCAGGCGCACACTGGTTTACCGATATCGCGGTCGGTTCGCTGTCGGTGGTGCTGGTGGGCCTGAGCTGGTGGTTATTAACACCGGCCAGCGACAAACTGGTGAACTGGCTCTATCGTTCGCTGCCCGGAAAATATAAACCCCAGGCGTAATTGTTTAGCGCGGGCGATTATTTCCTGTTTTTAAGATCGCCTGCGCTTATTTAATCCTGCAATAAATTATTAGCGGACTAAGCGTTTTCTGATAAAAGAAAAACCTATGCGTCAAATCGTCTGACAATGGCGTTATTCCTGGCCTGTCCAGTCAGAACCCTCTTAAAATCTCCCTTAGCGCCAGAATTAGCCGCTGTTCCTGCCGTTAATTGACGCTTAAATCGCTACCAGTTGTTGATAAAGTAACCGTTGTGTTACAGATTGATTTCACATCAAAAAAACCTATAAAAATTTATATAAAAGCACTCGCCACGCGGTCTGTAATCGGTTAACCTCAACTCCGATTACTACCGTGCAGCATAAAATTCGGTACCTTAAGCAACAAAAATGTGTGCATTAACACATTTTAGTAATTAAGGAATTGTCTTAGAGGGTCGCACTTATTAATCTCAACCCGTTTTGTCATCTGGCTGGCGACATTCTGTCGTAAGGACATCGAAGGAAAACACGTACAATGGTCAAGTCTCAACCAATTCTGAGATACCTCAGGCGGATTATTCCCGCAGTAGCATTAGCAACCCTCTTATCGGCATGTAGCAGTACCCATAACGGTCAGAACGCGAATAACGAGAATCATGAAGTTAACAACCAGAATGGTTTTTTACTTCAGGCGTCTCAGGACGAATTTGAACAAATGGTGCAGAACGTGGACGTCAAGTCCCGCATCATGGAGCAGTACAGTGACTGGAAAGGTGTGCGTTATCGCTTAGGCGGCGACACCAAACGCGGCATTGACTGTTCTGCTTTTGTTCAGCGCACCTTTCGCGAACAGTTTGGTTTAGAGCTGCCGCGTTCCACCTCGGAACAGCAGGACAGCGGTAAAGAGATTTCACGCAGTAAACTGCGTCCGGGTGATTTAGTGCTGTTCCGCGCCGGCTCCACCGGTCGCCATGTCGGCATCTATCTCGGCAACGACAATTTTGTACACGCGTCTACCAGCAGCGGCGTGATGATTTCCAGCCTTAACGACAGTTACTGGAAAAACCGCTACCGCGAAGCGCGTCGGGTACTGGCAAAAAATCCCAGTTAATCCCCTTCCTTCCTGATGTTCTCAGCCAGAGAATCTGAAAACGCTGCCCCGGCAGCGTTTTTTTTTCGTCTGCGGTTGCTTAAGCCAAATCCATGACGGAAAAAGTAATTGTGAATCAAAAATATAACGAGACTTTTCGCGCAGCCTCGTTATATTCTCGTTGCCTTGAACCAGCACAGTTGTATGCGTTTTTATAATAAAAAGGGCAAGATCAGGGGAACCAACTCCATGCCACTGTCGGGGACGTTAAATCGTCATGCCAGCTACTCGCGGCGCATCGCCTGGAGTAGCGTAATTATTGGGGTCGCGTTTTTTATCCTGTTTGTCACCGTCCTGCTCACGCTGACCTGGCAAAAACGCGTCCAGCAACACCAGCAGCTGCTGGCTCACAGCCGTGACGATCTGCAACAGGTGATGTCAACCCTGGTCGAGAGCCTTTATCCGCTGCAGCAATACACTCAAATCAGCTGCAACAGCGTCAACCGTGAGCTGACCTCTCGCGCCGCCTTTGCCGGCAACATTCGCGCGATATTACTGGTACGCGACGGCAACGCTTACTGCTCTTCGGCTACCGGCGCATTTCTGCTGGCCGCCAGCGCCATTTCACCCGATTCAGAGCTGGAGCGCGACCGTGACGTCCGCCTGCTGCCCGGCACACCGCTGCAGCCCGCCAAACCAGCGCTGGCGCTGTGGCTGAAAAGTCCGGGAGCGAACGAAACCGGCATCCTCGCCACCATGAACCTCAGTATGACGCCTTACCAGCTGCTGGCCTCTTACCATCCCGAAATCACGCGCATGGCGCTGGTGGCAGGCGACAGCGCGCTGCTCAGCGGCACCAGCCAGGTGGTGCGCAGCCGCGATCTGCCGCCTGCCCTCACCGACCTGACGCTTGATGACGGCAGCATGCGCTTTGTGCTTTACGGCAGCACGCTGGCCTCACGCGATTACACGCTGGCGTTGCTGACCGGCCTGCTGCTGGCGCTGCTGGTTGCCGCAATCAGCTGGCTGCTGCTGTCGCTGCATCAGCGACCGGGACGTGAAATCCTGCTTGGCATCCGGCGCGGTCAGTTTCACGTTGAGTATCAGCCGCTGGTAACGGCACACAACGGCAAACCCTATGGCGTTGAAGCGCTGCTGCGCTGGACTCACCCGGTTGAAGGCATGATCCCACCCGATGTATTTATCAGCCACGCCGAAGCGCAGAACCTGATTATTCCTCTGACCCAACATCTGTTCAGCCTGGTAGCGCGCGACGCGCGTTTTCTCTGTCAGCAACTGCCGCGCGGCACCCGTCTCAGTCTGAATATGTCACCGCAGCATCTGGCATCGGCCAGTTTTCGCCGCGACGTGCAGGCATGGATCGCCAGTATGCCCGCCGATCATTTTAACTATGTATTTGAAATCACCGAGCGCACCATGGTGCGGGAGAAGAACGCCGGCGAAATCTTCGCCTGGCTGCATGAACACAATTTCAAGATTGCCATCGATGATTTTGGCACTGGCCATAGCGCGCTGATCTACCTGGAAAAATATCCGTTCGACTACCTGAAAATCGATCGCGGCTTTGTGCAGAGTATCGGCACCGAAACCGTAACTTCGCCGGTGCTTGACACCGTGTTGCTGCTGGCAAAGAAACTCAACCTGAAAACTGTGGCGGAAGGCGTGGAAACCGGCGACCAGGCGGCCTGGCTGGTTAATCGGGGCGTCACGCATCTGCAGGGGTATCTGTTTAGCCGCCCGCTGCGCCCGGAAAAGCTGATCAGCTACTATCAGAGCCAGGCCAGTTTGGGTTAACGTCACGTACCGCGCATGAAACTGCTACCATACAGAGCGGATTACCACAGGAGAGCGCCCCACTTATGCTGCTTCGTCTTGCCACAGCACTACTGATGTGCAGCGCCATTGCGCCGGTGCACGCGGTCACTATCCATGAAAGCTATGCCTTTGCGAAGCTGGGCGAACCGAAATACGCGGTCAACTTCAGCCATTATGATTACGCCAATCCGGCGGCGCCAAAAGGCGGCAAGATCACCCTCGCCGTGGTGGGCACTTACGACAACTTCAACCGCTATGCGTCGCGCGGCAATCCCGGTATCGGCACTGACACGCTGTACGACGGCCTGTTTACCACCTCAGACGATGAGCCCGGCAGCTACTATCCGCTGATCGCTGAATCAGCACGCTATCCCAGCGATTATCACTGGATGGAGGTGTCGATCAATCCGCACGCGCAGTTTCAGGACGGTACGCCGATCACCGCGCAGGATGTCGCCTTCACCTTCGGCAAATTCATGACCGAAGGCGTGCCACAGTTTCGCGTGGCGTTTCGTGGCGTGCAGGTGAAAGCGCTGAACCGGCTGACGGTGCGCATTGAGATGCCCAAACCGGATAAAGACCTGGTGCTGAGCTGGATCACGCTGCCGGTGCTGCCGGAAAAATTCTGGCAGAACAAAAAATTCAATGAGCCGCTTGGCTACCCGCCGCTCGCCAGCGGGCCTTACCGCGTCACTTCGTACAAATCCGGCCAGTTCATTCAATATAGTCGGGTGAAGACCTACTGGGCGGCCGATCTGGCGGTGAACCGCGGTCGCTTTAATTTTGATACCCTGCGCTACGACTACTATCTTGATGACAACGTGGCTTTTGAAGCGTTTAAGGCCGGTGCCTATGACCTGCGCGAAGAGAGTTCGGCGAAGAAATGGGCCACACAATATCGCGGGCGCAACTTCACCAGCCACGCCATTGTGAAAGCCACCACGCCGAATGACGTCGCCACCGACACGCGCTGGCTGGCGTTCAACAACGAGAAAGCATTGTTTGCCGACCGCCGCGTGCGCGAGGCGCTGACGCTGGCGTTTGATTTTGAGTGGATGAACAAAGCGCTGTTCTACGGCGCTTACAAGCGGACCGACAGCTACTTCCAGAACACCGCTTACGCCGCCAAAGGCTATCCTGACGCCGATCAGCTGGTCCTGCTCGCGCCCTACAAGGCGCAGCTGCCTGCCGAGGTCTTTAACAACGCCTACGCGCCGCCGCACTCTGACGGCAGCGGCTTTGACCGCAACAATTTGCTGCGGGCGATGGCGCTGCTGAAGCAGGCCGGCTGGCAGATCAAAAATCAGCAGCTGGTGAACGTGAAAACCGGCCAGCCGTTTCAGTTTGAACTGTTGCTGCGCAGCGGTTCTCAGAACGACTGGGCGCTGCCGTTCCAGCACAGCCTGGCACGGCTTGGCATTACGATGACGCTGCGTCAGGTGGACAGTTCGCAATATCTGCGCCGGCTGCGCGAAGGCGATTACGACATGATTCCGTCGCTTTATCAGGCGATGCCGTGGCCCTCCACCAGCCTGCAGTATGTCTGGCAGTCGGATTACATCAGCTCCTCGTGGAACACCGCGCGGGTAAAAGATCCGCTGGTCGACCATTTCGTGCAGCAGATCGTGGCGCATCAGGGCGATGAGAAAGCGCTGCTGCCGCTCGGTCAGGCGCTGGATCGCCTGCTGCTGTGGAACGCCTACATGATTCCGATGTGGTACAACGCCGAGCAGCGGCTGGCCTGGTGGGACAAGTTTTCCCATCCGCAGATTAAACCGGCGTTTGCCACCGGGCTGGAAAACTGGTGGTACGATGTGAACAAAGCCGGTCGTTTACCGGCCGATCGACGCTGAGGAGAGCGGTTTGGGTGCTTATTTCCTGCGCAGGCTGTTGCTGATTATTCCCACGCTGTGGGCCATCATCACCCTGAATTTCTTTATCGTACAGATTGCGCCGGGTGGTCCGGTCGATCAGGCGCTGGCCAACATCCAGTTTGGTCATAGTACCGGTCTGCCTGGCAGCGGCGGCAGTGACAGCGGTGCGCGCGGTGCGCTGGTGCGCGACAATCCCGGCGACAGCCAGTACCGCGGCGCGCGCGGGCTGGATCCGGAGGTGGTGGCAGAAATAACCCATCGCTACGGCTTCGATAAGCCACTGCTGCAGCGCTATGGCGAAATGCTGTGGAATTACCTGCGTTTTGACTTTGGCGACAGCCTGTTTCGTAACGCCTCGGTGCTGCAGCTGATTAAAGAGAGCCTGCCGGTGTCGATCAGCCTCGGGTTGTGGAGCACGCTGATCATCTATCTGGTTTCAATCCCGCTGGGCATCAAAAAAGCGGTGCGCAACGGCAGCGCGTTAGATATCTGGAGCAGCATCTTTATTATCATCGGCTACTCAATTCCGGCGTTTTTGTTTGCCATCATGCTGATTGTGCTGTTTGCCGGCGGCAGCTATCTCGACTGGTTCCCGCTACGCGGCCTCACTTCGCCGCAGTTTGACACGCTGCCGTGGTACAGCAAAATCAGCGATTATGTATGGCATATCACCCTGCCGGTGCTGGCTACGGTGATTGGCGGCTTTGCTACCCTGACCATGCTGACGAAAAATTCGTTCCTTGATGAGGTGCGCAAACAGTACGTCGTCACGGCGCGCGCCAAGGGCCTGGATGAGAAGCGCATCCTCTACGGCCACGTGTTCCGCAACGCCATGCTGCTGGTGATCGCCGGGTTTCCCGCCACCTTTATCAGTATGTTTTTCACCAGCTCGGTGCTGATTGAAGTGATGTTCTCACTCAACGGCATGGGGCTGCTCGGCTATGATGCCACCATTCAGCGCGACTATCCGGTGATGTTCGGCACGCTGTATATCTTTACGCTGATTGGCCTGCTGATGAATATTCTCAGCGATCTGACCTATACGCTGGTCGATCCACGCATTGATTTTGAGGGCCGCTGATGCGTTTATCTCCCGTTAACCAGCAGCGCTGGCAGCGCTTTCGTCATAACCGGCGCGGCTACTGGTCGCTGTGGCTGTTTCTGCTCATTTTTGTGCTGTCGCTGGGCGCGGAATTATTAGCCAATGACAAACCGCTGCTGGTGCACTATCAGCAGCGCTGGTACGCACCGCTGCTGTTTAACTACAGCGAGAGTGATTTTGGCGGCCAGTTTGCCACGGCGGCGGATTATCAGGATCCGTGGCTGAAACAACGTATTGACCAGCAGGGCTGGGCGCTATGGGCTCCCATCCGCTTCAGCGACAGCACCATTCATTTCGCCACCGACGTGCCCTTCCCGTCACCGCCGTCCGCGCAAAACTGGCTGGGTACCGATGCTAACGGTGGCGATGTACTGGCGCGTCTGCTGTACGGCACGCGCATCTCGCTGCTGTTCGGTTTGCTGTTAACGCTGTTCTCCAGCGTGATTGGCATTGTGGTGGGTGCCCTGCAGGGCTACTTTGGCGGCCGCGTTGACCTGATCGGCCAGCGATTGATTGAAGTGTGGTCCGGCATGCCGACGCTGTTCATGCTGATTCTGCTCTCCAGCGTGATTCAGCCCAATTTCTGGTGGCTGTTACTGCTGACAGTGATCTTCGGCTGGATGAGCCTGGTGAGCGTCGTGCGCGCTGAGTTCCTGCGCACGCGTAACTTTGATTATATCCGCGCCGCGCGCGCGCTGGGCGTGAGCGATAGCCGCATCATGCTGCGCCACATGTTGCCCAACGCCATGGTCGCCACGCTCACCTTTCTGCCGTTTATCCTGTGCGGTTCGATTACTACCTTAACCTCACTGGATTTTCTCGGCTTCGGCCTGCCGGTGGGCTCGCCGTCGCTGGGCGAACTGCTGCTGCAGGGAAAAAACAATTTACAGGCACCGTGGCTTGGCCTTTCCGGCTTCTTCGCCCTCGCCCTGCTGCTGTCGCTGCTGATTTTTATCGGCGAAGCGGTACGCGATGCCTTTGATCCGAGCCGGGGGCGCTAAATGAGTTTGTTAACGGTGAATCATCTGGCGGTGGCGTTCGGGCCGCGCCGCGTGGTGGAAGATATCTCGCTGCGCATTGACGCCGGCGAAACGCTGGCGCTGGTGGGCGAATCGGGATCGGGCAAGAGCGTGACGGCGCTGTCGATTATGCGTCTGCTGCCGCAGCCGCCGGTGAGTTATCCGCAGGGCGAGATCCTGTTTGACGGGCGCGATGTGTTACAGGCCAGCGAACGTGAGATGCGCGGGCTGCGCGGCAACCAGATGGCGATGATTTTTCAGGAGCCGATGGTGTCACTCAATCCGCTGCACAGCGTGGAAAAGCAGCTGTATGAAGTGCTGTCGCTGCACCGTGGCATGCGGCGTGAAGCGGCGCGCGCTGAAATTCTCAGCTGCCTCGATCGCGTAGGCATTCGCCAGGCCGCGACGCGCCTGCAGGATTTTCCGCACCAGCTGTCCGGCGGCGAGCGCCAGCGCGTGATGATCGCCATGGCCTTGCTGACCCAGCCCAAACTGCTGATTGCCGATGAGCCCACCACGGCGCTGGATGTCACGGTACAGGCACAGATTTTACAGCTGCTGCGCGAACTGCAGCGCGAACTGAACATGGGCATGCTGTTCATTACCCATAACCTGAACATTGTGCGTCAGCTGGCCCACAGCGTGACGGTGATGCGCAACGGGCGCGAGGTGGAACACAACCGCTGTGACGCACTGTTTCACCAGCCGCAGCAGCCTTATACCCGCGAGCTGCTGGCCGCCGAGCCGGACGGCGCACCGGTGCCGCTGAACGACGCGCCGCCGCTGTTGCAGGTGAATAATTTGCAGGTGGGTTTCCCGATTCGCCGTGGACTGCTGAAGCGCACCGTGGCGGAAAAAACCGCGCTACACAATCTCAGTTTTACCCTGCGGCGCGGCGAAAGCCTCGGGTTAGTCGGCGAATCCGGGTCAGGCAAAAGCACCACCGGCCTGGCGCTGCTGCGCCTGATTGCTGCGCGCGGCGAGATCTGGTTTGACGGCCAGCCGCTGCATCAGCTGAGCGCGAAGCAGCTACTGCCGCTGCGCCAGCGCATTCAGGTGGTGTTTCAGGATCCCA
Organism: Pantoea dispersa; assembly: GCF_019890955.1. Lineage (NCBI taxonomy): Bacteria > Pseudomonadati > Pseudomonadota > Gammaproteobacteria > Enterobacterales > Erwiniaceae > Pantoea > Pantoea dispersa. The sequence goes on along the minus strand of NZ_CP082346.1, from coordinate 1,418,948 downwards.
ACTCTTCACTCAATCCGCGCATGACGGTACAGCAGGTGATTGCCGAAGGGCTGGCGGTGCACCAGCCGCAGCTCAGCGCTACCGAACAGGAAGCCAGAGTCATTGCGGTGATGGAAGAGGTTGGCCTGGAGGCAGCGAGCCGCAGTCGCTACCCGGCGGAATTCTCTGGCGGTCAGCGCCAGCGTATCGCCATCGCCCGCGCGCTGATCCTGCAGCCGCAGCTGATCGTGCTGGATGAACCCACCTCGTCGCTGGACCGCTCGGTGCAAAAGCAGATCCTCACCCTGCTGCGCCGTTTACAGCAGCAGCATCAGCTGGCGTATCTGTTTATCAGTCACGATTTGCAGGTGGTGCGCGCGCTGTGTCATCAGCTGGTGGTGTTGCGCCAGGGTGAAGTGGTGGAACAGGGTGAATGCGAAGCGCTGTTCAACGCGCCCGCAGCAGAGTATACGCGTCAGCTGCTGGCCTCCGCGCAGGGCGAGATCGGGCCTCAGTGACCGTCAAAGGTTTCGGCGATCGCCACGCCCTGATTTTTCAGACAGCAGTTAGTGGCGCTCTCGTCGCCGCGCTGAATCAGCAAACACGGCTGCCCTTCACATTCGGCAATTTTGCACTCGACCTGAATCTGCGCCAGCGTTTCCTGTAGCTGCTGCAGGATCTCCAGCGCCGGATGGCCATCATGGCTCAGCAGGCGCAGCGCGACCAGATCCCCGTCATGCGCGCCGTTCGCTGCTTCCTGGCGTTCAATGGCGCCGGCATGTTCCAGCGACCAGCGGTATAGTTGTGGTAAACGATGCACAACCGAGAGTTGCAGCATAGTGTTTCGGTTCCCAGAGACAGTAACGTTATTCACAACGGACGGCTTCATCGCGGTGAATCCCCACCTGGCAAGCTCAGCATACGGACGTCAAGGATAGCCTTCTCGTTTTAAGCACAAAGCGTGATGCAACTTTATTATTTGCGAGCTTTCTCGCATTTATGCCTATGTTTACCGCGTTACGCGGCGCTTAACAATCATTTTAGACGCAATGTCGTTACTTTTTTATCAATTAATTTTCACAATATGGAAACATTAAGCAGAGCGAGAGTGCGGAGAGGGGCAAATCAGGAGGTGAAATAACAGCGGGCTAAGGATCGACCCGCCGCCATCACGCGGTGTGGCGCGGACGGGCGGCGTAGCTGAACAGCACGATTGAGACGGTAGCGCACAGCGCGATGGTGGCGACCATCGGCCAGGCGCTCTTGACGCTGACCAGTGACAGCAGCGCGCCAACCAGCGCACCGACGCCAAAGCGCAGCGTACCGGCCAGCGAGGATGCGGTGCCGGCCATATGGGGAAATTCGTCAAGGATCACCGCCATCGCATTGGAGGAGACGGTCGATACGCAGCCAATGAACATTGCCACGCCAAACACCAGCGGCAGGAAACCGAGGTTGAGCGCGCTGACAATCAGCAGCCAGATGCCCATGGCAAACTGAATCAGCAGACCGAGGCGGAACATCGCCAGCGGTCCGAAACGGCGCACCGCGCGGCTGTTAATCAGCGTCATGACAAACAGAAACACCACGTTGAGGCCAAAGTAGTAGCCGAAATTCTGCGGCGACACATGGTTCACTTCAATGTAAACAAACGGCCCGGCATTAAGAAAGGTAAACAGCCCGGCAAACGAGAAGCCGCTTGCCAGCATATAGCTGAAGGCGCGTTTGTGCCGCACCAGCGCGACAAAATTGCTCAGCGTGGTGCGCAGGTGAAAACGCTGCCGCTGCTCGGGCTTAAGCGTTTCGCGGATCTGCGTTACCACCAGCACGGTGGTAATCAGCGCCGCCAGCGCCAGCGTCCAGAAGATGGCGTGCCAGTTCCACAGCAGCAGCAGCCAGCCGCCGATGATCGGGGCCAGCAGCGGCGCAATGGTGGTGATCAGCATGACAAACGACATCATGCGCGAGAAATCTTCTTTCGAATAACTGTCGCGCATCAGGGCGTTGATCACCACGCTGGCCGCGGCGGCGGAGAGCCCGTGCAGGAAACGCATCAGAATCAGCTGGTCAATGGATTGCGACAGCGCACAGGCTGCCGCCGCGCAGGCGAAAATCAGCGTGCCAAGCACAATCACCGGTTTACGTCCGTAGCTGTCCGCCAGCGGGCCATATACCAGCTGACCAATGGCGAAGCCGAGGATGTAGAGATTCAGCGTCATCTGTACGCTGCCGGCCGACACCGCGAATTCACGGGCGATTTGCGGCATCGCCGGCAGATACATATCAATGGAGAGCGGCATCAGCATGGCCAGCAATCCCAGAATCACCACTAATCCCACCGGTGAATTTTTTTCCTTACGCACCGCTGTCTCCCGCTATTTGCGCTGTTTCAGTTCGTCCGGCAGGCCGATGCTATTGATTTCCGCCTCGGTCAGTTCACGGTATTCGCCTTCACCGAGCTCCTCATCCAGCACAATCTCACCGATGCTTTCACGATGCAGCGCCGTGACGTGGTTGCCCATCGCCGCAAACATACGTTTCACCTGGTGATAGCGCCCTTCACTGAGGGTGAGGCGCGCGGCTTTCTCATCGAGGATTTCCAGCTGCGCCGGTTTGGTCAGATCTTTCTCGTTGTGCAGCTGAATGCCGGCAGCAAATTTTTCGATCAGCCCCGCGTCAAGCGGCTGCTCCAGTTCCACCAGGTAGGTTTTCTCCAGGTGATGGCGCGGAGAGGTAATGCGATGCGACCACTGACCATCATCGGTCAGCAGCACCAGCCCGGTGGTATCAATATCCAGCCGCCCTGCCGCGTGCAGTTTGAACGCCGCCGGCTCCTCAATGAAATAGAGAATGGTGGGATGATCCGGATCGTCGGTGGAGCAGACATAGCCCTGCGGTTTATTCAGCATGAAATAGCGCGGGCCCTGCTGCACCGTCAGCGGATTGCCGTCGTACTCTACGGCATCGTCCGGCAGGACTTTATACGCGGTGTCGCGCACCACTTCGCCATTGATGGTGATCTTTCTGCCACGTATTTCACGGCCGGCGATGGCACGGCTAACTTCCAGTTGCTGAGATATGAATTTGTCGAGTCGCATGAATTCGCTTTTTTGCCTGTTACTGCGGAGGGGAACTGAAACGGCGTTTGCCCGGTAAATCATTTACAGCGCAGCGCGGCGGCCACGGCATAATTGAAAGCAGGGTTAACCGTTGAAAAAGTGTGGGCAGTATAGCCTGAACCTTCGCCTGCTAATAGTGCCGATCCTGCGTTTCAGCCACTTTCATGGCATAATGCGCGTCCGTTCCAGAAAAAGCCGGTTCCTATGTCGTTTACCCTGCGCCCCTATCAGCAAGAAGCCGTCGATGCCACCGTTGCCCATTTTCGCCGCCACGCCACGCCAGCGGTGATTGTGCTGCCAACCGGCGCCGGCAAAAGCCTGGTGATCGCCGAACTGGCGCGGCTGGCGCGTGGCCGCGTGCTGGTGCTGGCTCACGTCAAAGAACTGGTGGAGCAGAACCACAGTAAATATCAGGCGTATGGCCTGGAGGCGGACATCTTCGCCGCGGGCCTGCAGCGCAAGCAGAGCGACGGTAAAGTGGTATTCGGCAGCGTGCAATCGGTGGCGCGCAATCTGGCCAGTTTTGACAGCGCCTTTTCGCTGGTGATCGTCGATGAGTGCCATCGCATCAGCGACAACGAGGAGAGCCAGTATCAGCAGCTGTTCGCCCATCTGCGCCAGCACAATCCGCAGCTGCGTCTGCTGGGGCTGACCGCCACGCCATTCCGCCTGGGCAAAGGCTGGATTTACCAGTACCACTATCACGGCATGGTGCGCGGCGATGATAATGCGCTGTTCCGTGACTGCATCTACGAATTGCCGCTGCGCTATATGATCAAACATGGGTTTCTGGTGCCACCCGAGCGGCTGGATATGCCGGTGGTGCAGTACGATTTCAGTCGGCTGATCCCGCAGAATAATGGCCTGTTCAGTGAGGCCGATCTTAACCGCGAACTGAAACAGCAGCAGCGCGTCACGCCGCAGATCATGCGACAGATCATCGAGTTCGCTGAGACGCGCCGCGGCGTGATGGTGTTTGCCGCAACCGTTGAACACGCGCGGGAAATTCTCAGCCTGCTGCCGGAAAACAGTGCGCTGGTGTCGGCGGAAACCCCGGTGAAAGAGCGTGACCGGCTGATTCAGCAGTTCAAAGCGCAGCAGCTTAAGTTTCTGGTTAACGTGGCGGTGCTGACCACCGGCTTCGACGCGCCGCACGTCGATTTGATCGCCATTCTGCGCCCGACCGAATCGGTCAGCCTGTATCAGCAAATTGTCGGTCGCGGGTTGCGGCTGGCACCAGGCAAAACCGACTGCCTGATCCTTGATTACGCCGGAAACCCGCACGATCTCTTTACGCCCGAAGTCGGCGCGCCGAAAGGCGCCAGCGATAACCAGCCGGTGCAGGTGTTTTGTCCGGCCTGCGGCTTTGCCAACACCTTCTGGGGCAAGGCGACCGAAGATGGCCACGTCATTGAGCACTTTGGCCGCCGCTGTCAGGGCGTGCTCGACGATGACGAGGGCAATCGCGCGCAGTGCGACTACCGTTTCCGCTTTAAAAGCTGCCCGGACTGCGGTGCAGAAAATGATATCGCCGCGCGCCGCTGCCAGCAGTGCGACAAGGTGCTGGTCGACCCCGATGATATGCTGAAAGCGGCGCTGAAGCTGAAAGACGCGCGCGTACTGCGCTGCAGTGGTATGACGCTGGCGCACGGACGCGATGATAAAGGCGAGTGGCTGCAAGCCACCTATTTTGATGAGGATGGCACCAGCGTCAGCGAGCGCTTTCGCCTGCGCACTCCGGCGCAGCGCACCGCCTTTGAGCAGCTGTTTATGCGGCCACATCAGCGTGCGCCCGGCGTGGAGCTCGGCTGGCAGAGCGCCGCCGATGTGGTGGCGCTGCAGCCGCTGCTGCGCCATCCCGATTTTGTGGTGGCGCGCGCCAAAGGCCACTTCTGGCAGGTGCGGGAAAAAATGTTCGATTATCAGGGGCGCTATCGCCGCGCCAACGAGCTGCGCTAAGCGGCGGAATCATTTGCCCCGCTGTGGCAATCCGGCTATAATGCCGCCCGCTTTTGCATCCGTAAAAGCGTATTGAATAACCGTCCTGTTGCTGGGTCGCCTGTAGCAGGAACTATAGAAGAGATCTTAAGATGTTCACTATTAATGCAGAAGTACGTAAAGAGCAGGGTAAGGGTGCGAGCCGCCGCCTGCGCGCAGCGAACAAATTCCCGGCCATCATCTATGGCGGTAAAGACGCTGCGGTTTCTATCGAACTGGACCACGACGCTGTGATGAACATGCAGGCTAAGCCTGAGTTCTACAGCGACGTGCTGACTCTGGTTGTTGACGGTAAAGAAACCAAAGTTAAAGTTCAGGCTGTTCAGCGTCACCCGTTCAAGCCAAAACTGCACCACATCGACTTCGTTCGCGCTTAATCGCTAACGGGTTGACGAAAAAACGCCGCATCTGCGGCGTTTTTTTATGGCGCAAATCCGGCGATCACTGGCCGCCGGTACGACGCTGCAGCTGATCGCGCAGATTCGGCGGCGTGCCTTTGATGGTCAGCGTATCGGTGGCCGGATCCCAGAAAATGCGCTCGCCCAGCAGCATGGCATCAAAGTTAAGCGTTAATCCCCCGCCGCTACCGGCAAATTTCGTCAGCTGACGCAGGGTGCTGCGGTCGGCCGGGAAATGCTCTTCCAGCTCATAACCCTGCTCCTGGGTAAACGCCTGAAAGGTTTTTTCGCCCAGCGGCGGCAGCTCGCTGGAGAGATCTTCCAGCGCAATCTCCTCGCCCGCCTGCAGCTGTTCATTGCAGTAGCTGTAGACCTGCTGGCGATAGTTCTGGCGCTCATTTTTATCGAGGCTGGACTCGGCACAGTAATCATCTACCGCCTGCAGCAGCCCGCGGTTCTGTGCTTTGGTATCCAGACCGACGCTGGCGCCGAGGAAATCCATGAAGAAATCGGCCACTTTGCGCCCCACGCGTCCGCGCAGGAAGGTCAGGTAGCGCGTGGATTCCGGGTTGGTTTCCCACTCGGTGAGATCGATACGCGCCACGATATCGGCATGGTTGATATCCAGATAGTGCGTGCTGCTGATGTCGAGCTGCTCGTTAACGCGCATGCTCGACTGGCTGTTCAGCACCGCCACCAGCAGATACTCCACCGCCAGATAGCGATAGTGCAGAAACAGCACCACGCCGCCTTCGGCGAACGGGTATTTGCTCAGCTCGTCGCGCAGGCGTCCGGTAGCCGCACGGCTGAACGCCAGGAAGTCATCCTGCCCTTTGCGGCAGTTGCGCAGCGCTTCCGCCAGCTCGCTGTCTTCATTAAACAGGCCGTAAGCCTTGCTTTTGGCGCTATAGACGCGGTGTAACTCTTCCGCCATCTCTTCTACCGCCTGCGTGGCAGGTAACAGAGTATCGCGCAGCACCAGTTCCAGCTGGTTTTCATCACGTTTGACTAACTGATGCAGGGCAATCTGGTCGATATCCAGACTCATGGTAGACTCTCCTTTTGGCTCAGGCGCGTATTCAAACACCGCCCGCAGCCGCTTTCAACTGCGCGCACAAACTGATCGTTCTGCTTGCGATAAAATTGCGGAAAAAAGTGCGTTGTTACGGTAATATACCGCGTTTTCACACTTGATTAGTCGACGATATGCCACAATCATCCCGTTACAGCGACGCGCGCGTCGAACAGCTTCTCGCGCAGCTGGCGCAGGTTCTTGAAAAAGACAAAGCGCCAACCGATCTTTCCCTGATGGTGTTGGGGAACATGGTGACCAATTTGATCAACACCGACATCGCACCGGCCCAGCGCCGCAGCCTCGCCCGCTCGTTTGCGGAAGCGCTGCAGTCTTCCGTGCGCGATGACAACGCCCACTAAATTGCAGATTTGACCTCATAAATATGGTAACCAACCGGCAGCGCTACCGTGAAAAAGTCTCCCAGATGATCAGCTGGGGGCACTGGTTTGCCCTGTTTAATATTCTGTTTGCGCTTATTTTAGGCAGCCGCTACCTGTTGGTCGCCGACTGGCCCTCTTCCCTCGCCGGCCGTATTTATGCGTTTACCAGCTGGATTGGCCATTTCAGCTTTATCGTGTTTGCCGCTTATCTGCTGATTATCTTCCCGCTGACGTTTGTCGCCATGTCGCAGCGGTTGCTGCGCGTGCTCTCCGCCGTGGTCGCCACGGCCGGGCTGACGCTTATTATGGTCGACAGCGCGGTGTTCAACCGTTTCCATCTGCACCTCAATCCGGTGGTGTGGGAACTGGTGGTCAACCCCGATCAAAGCGAGATGGCGCGCGACTGGCAGCTGATGTTTATCAGCGTACCGCTGATTTTCCTCGTTGAGATGCTATTTGCCACCTGGAGCTGGCAGAAGCTGCGCAGCCTTAACCGGCGTTCGTTTGGCAAGCCGCTGGCCGCGCTGTTTATCAGCGCCTTCTTTGCCAGTCATCTGCTGTATATCTGGGCCGACGCCAACTTCTACCGGCCGATTACCATGCAGCGTGCCAACCTGCCGCTCTCCTATCCGATGACCGCACGGCGCTTTCTGGAGCGACACGGCCTGCTGGATGCGCAGGAGTATCAGCGCCGTCTGGTGCAACAGGGCGATCCGGAAGCGCTGTCGGTGCAGTATCCGCTCAGCGATATTACGTTCCGCGATGGCGGAACGCGCCACAACCTGCTGATTCTGACGGTGGACGGTCTGAACAATGCCACGGTGGATAAAGCGCTGCCGTCGCTTAATCAGTTCGCCAGTGAAAACGTGCGCTTTACCCAGCATTACAGCGCCGGACTGCAACCGGAAAAAGGCCTGTTCGGTCTGTTCTACGGTATCTCCTCCAGCTACATGGACGGCGTGCTGGCGGCGCGCATGCCCTCTGCCCTGCTCGGCGCGCTGAACAGCCAGGGTTATCAGTTCGGTCTGTTCTCTTCCGATGGCTTTAGCCAGCCGCTGTACCGTCAGGCGCTGCTGGCGGATTACAGCCTGCCGCAGGCCGACACCCAGCCCAACAGCACCACGGTGACGCAGTGGCAGAACTGGCTCAATGGTCAGAAAGGCGGTGCGCCCTGGTTCTCATGGATTGCGCTCAACGGCGTGACGGTAACCGGCGACAGCACCAAAGCGCGCCAGCGCAGCTATATGCGCCAGGCGACAGGCGTGGATGAACAAATCGCGACGGTGCTGCATACGCTGCAGCAGAATGATGCGCTGAAGAATACCGTGGTGGTGATCACGGCGCAGCGCGCCATCACCTTCGACAACAGCGATAACCCGGGCAACCGCGCGACGCTGCAGGTACCACTGGTGGTGCACTGGCCGAATACTCCAGCGCAGAGCATCGATCGCCTGACCGATCAGCAGGATGTGATGACCACGCTGATGCAGCGCCTGCTGCACGTGCGCACCAATCCGGTTAACTATTCACAGGGTGAAGATCTGTTTGCAGCGCAGCGCAGCCATAACTGGGTCGCCAGCAGTGAAGATGGCAAACTGGTGGTGACTACGCCAACGGTGACGCTGGTGCTCAGCAACAACGGTAACTACAGCGCGTACGATGCCCAGGGCAAAGAGCTGAAAGATCATAAACCTCAGCTGGCGCTACTGTTGCAGGTGCTGACGGAAGAGAAACGGTTCACGGCAAACTGATTAATTATGAGGCAGTTAAGCTGCCGGCATATTGCAATCGCCAACGGAACCAGTAGTATAACCCTCCACGTTCGGCACGTAGCGCAGCCTGGTAGCGCACTGTCATGGGGTGTCAGGGGTCGGAGGTTCAAATCCTCTCGTGCCGACCAAAATCCCAAAGAAAGCAGCCTTTATGGCTGCTTTTTTATTTTCTGCTGTAAAATCGCGGCGTTAAGCACAGCGCGGTAATAAATCCTAACGCTTTCCTTCATTGCATAATGACCAATCCTTTCCAGGCTTAAACGGTTAATCACCAATGCAAGGAGGAAACATGCTTGATGAATATAAACGCTGCGTGGAGGCTTGTTATCTGTGCGCAGCCGCGTGCGACCACTGCGCAACATCCTGTCTGGATGAGGAAAATGTGGAGATGATGCGCGAATGCATCAGGCTGGATATGCAGTGCGCTAATACCTGTCGCCTCACGGCGCAGTTCATGGCGCTAAACAGTGGATCGGTGCAGCAGCTCTGTCAGTTCTGCGCCGACATCTGCCAGCAGTGCGCGCAGGCGTGCCAGCAGCATCAACACCAGCACTGCCAGCAATGCGCTCAGGCCTGTCAGCGCTGTGCAGAAGAGTGCCGTAAAATGGCGGCATGATGCCAGCCGGATTGAGATTCGCTGCGGCGAATCTCAATCGTTGACGCTGAGTGAAACCTCAGCCTCGCAGGGTTGCACCAGAATCAGTGGGCATTTCTTAACCTTACACGCCTGCGAATAAGCCAGCTCGCACACTTCGCAGATATCGCGCACTTCCGACTCATATTCATACTCCATGAAATAGCGAAACGTACCGCTGCGCGTGTCGCTGCGCCAGAAGCGTTGCGGTTCCAGGATTTCATCCAGCTGCCTGAAGGTCAGGGCTGAGGGGTTGTGAAAACCCACTCTTACACGATATTTAGTCATGCCCTGATAATTATCGAGATTTGGCCGCGTTGCCAGCCGGAAACAATTCTCGCTGGGATAGGGAAAATCTTTGCTAACGCTGGCACATCGGGCGCCGCAACCCGATCCGTAACGGTTGCGGCGCAGAGGGAAGGCTTTGACCGTCAGCGCTGGATTTTCAATTCATCATCCCAGCGGTCTGCCGCCGCGTTTGCGGGATCGTGATCCTGCAGCAAAAACTCGCCGTTTTGCTGGGAGATCTGCTCACCGGTATCGGTAATCGCGTTTTGAATAAACACCTTTGCCTGCGCGCCATTCACAAAAGTGAGCTGATGGAAGGCGGTTTTGTTGCCCCAGTCTTTTGACGGCGCTGAAATATAGCGGATGGTGTAACTCTGGTCCTCAACGCTGCCCTGCATCACGTAGAGGCCATAATGATTTTCACCCTGCGACAGGATTTTATACACCCCGTTGCTGTAGTAATAAATCACCGCATCCGGGAACGGCTTTTCATCATAGAGTTTGCGGTAGTGCAATTTATGCACAAAGGTGGGTTTGCCGGGCACCACTTCAATATTGCCCTGCGCATTCTGGAAGCTGAGATCCGCTGCCTGTGCAGCGCCTACGCTCATGCAACCCAGTAACATTATGCCAGCCAGTTTTTGCATCGTTCGCTCCTTAGCCTCTTTCGTCAGCCACCAGCATGTTACGCCCACGCTTTACCCCGGTTAAACGAAGCGGCTATCGATGTGTGATGGGCTTCATAATACAGCCATTACCGTAAGGATAGAGATGGAAAATGACGGCGCGATTACCGCGCCAGACGTGGCTATTCGTCACCACTGCGACAGGCCCTGACCTTACTGTTCAGGGTGCAAAATCCTGCAGCATAATTTCGCACCACACTTCATTCATGCTGCGAATCAGGTACTTAACTGAAGTCAGCAAAGCCGAGCGGGATCACGTTTTTACTGATTTGTGACAGCAATTCATTAAAGTGAAACAAAACTGTCACAGATTTCCCCTACCCTAAAGCTCCCGTTTATTTGATGGAATCTCGTTATGGTCATCAAAGCAAAAAATCTGCAGGATGCGGAAGAACTCCTGCACTCAGGCATCAGCAAAGTAGAGCTGGCGTATGATATTGGCAGCGATGATTTCTTCCGCCTGGCGAGCCACTGGTGTGACCGTGGTGCACGCATTACCAAAGGCCACCACCATTTTGTGGTGCAGATGAAGAGCTTCGCTATCCCGCCAAATCGCTAACCCGCAACAGCCTTTTCGGCTTGCTCTGCCCGCGGCTGACTGGTAAAACACGCTTTTCCATCAGCCGTTACTCGTTATGTTCTCAGCCGAAACATCCCTGCCGCTGCCCGCTTGTGGTTTTATCACCGCCGCTGGCCACACCGCTGAATCGCTGTCGCTGGCGTGGTGCCGCTTTGATCGGCAACAGTGGCACGCCGCTTTACCTGCGCAGTGGCAACTGCCGCTGCCGTCCGCGCTACAGCAGGCAGCCAGCAAACGCAAAATTGAATATCTCGCCAGCCGGTGGCTGGTGCGGCAACAGCTGGCGCAGCTGGGAATCACTGATTTTGTGCTGCACAACGCGCCGGATCGCTCACCGTGCTGGCCGGCAGGCATCCGTGCTTCACTGTCGCACAGCCATGACTGCGTGGTGATGGCCGCGACGCGCGAGGCATTGTATGTGGGCATTGATGTTGAGAAGGTGATGGCAGAGGAAACCGCGCAGGACACGGCGGAACTGCTGATGAACGCGCAGGAGCGAGCGCTGCTTGAGGGGCAGCCGCTGCCCTTTGCGCAGGCGGCAACACTGCTGTTTTCACTAAAAGAAAGTCTTTATAAGGCGCTATGGCCGCGGCTGCATCAGCCCATGGCGTTTCATCAGGCTGCGCTGATCGAGCTCGACCTGCCGCAGCAGCGCGCCAGGCTGCAGCTGTGTCAGGATTTCAGCGCGGAATTTACCCGCAGCACCGTGCTGGACGCACGCTTCTGGCTGCAACCGGCGCGCGTGGTCACACTGCTCACTCACCCGGCCTGCACGTAATAAAAAACCGGCGCGGAATGAGCCCGGGCCGGTGACAACACAAGACGACAGAAGTGTTCCAGGGAGGCAGAGACGAGGATCTCTGCTGCCATTCACTGTATCCCGCTGACAACGTCCTGCCCAATAAGGGTTTTTGCTAAGCTTTGCCGCCAGCCGTCAATGGCCAGTATCGGTGCGTTTGACGGCATCCAGCGTGGCCATTTCGCGCTCGCGGCCGGTCAGCTCGCTTAACTGCCCATCGCGCATTTCCAGCAGCCGATCGGCATGAATAAAGTAGTGATCGTCATGGCTGATGGCGAACACGGTTTTGCCGGATGCCTGGAGCCACGGCAGCAGCTCGCGGTAGAAGATACGGCGAAAGTGCGGGTCCTGATCGGCCGCCCACTCATCGAGCAGCAGGATATCGCGCTCCTCTGCCGCCGCCAGCAGCAGAGCAAGCCGCTTGCTCTGCCCTTTCGACAGCTGCAGGTTGAGTACCCGGTTGCCTTCCAGCTTCAGCTTGTCCTGCATTTTCAGCCGTTCCAGCCACTGCTGCACCAGCGCCGGATTAGCCGGCTCACCACCGCGACGAATCAGGCGGTCAAACAGATGCACGTCAGTGAACACCGCCGAGAAGTGCTGGCGATAAGCATCAAGGTTATGCCAGTCCACCTCGTTACCGTCCAGCAGCAGGCGGCCCGAATGCGGCTGATACAGCCCGGTCAGCAGCATCGCCAGCGTGGATTTACCGCTGCCGTTACCGCCAATCAGAAACACCAGTTCACCGCGGCGCAGAGTCAGGTTGATCGGGCCGACGGCAAAACCGTGCTCGCCATAATGGAAACAGACGTCGCGCAGCTCCAGCGTCTGCCAGTCGCTCACCGTCGGCAGCGCGTTGAAACCGGCGCTATAGGGAGCCAGATCGAAGGTATTAATTTTCCGCAACGCCACCTGTGCGCTGAGCAGCGTCGGCAGCGCGCCTACTGCCGCCAGCAGCGGCGTGCGCAGGAACAGCAGCGTCAGCGAGTAGGTCGCAGCGACAGCGGTATTGGCCCAGCCCAGACCGTTGGCCATGAAAAACACAATACCAATCGCGCCGAGCATCATAATGTTCGACCAGTTCACCGCGCTGAGATGGAAAGTATCGGCGCGCACAATGTGACGACGATAATCCGTGGCATTTTCCTGATACACGGTGTCGTAAATCAGCCGGGCGCGCTCGCGGTTAAGCTGCAGCTCTTTGCGCCCTTCAATGATGGTCTGAAAGTCGCGGTACAGCTCGTCCTCGATGTCGCGCAGCTTCGCCATGTGCTGATAGACGCGCGACACCAGCAGCCAGCCGCCGATCAGCGTCACCACCTGCCACAGCATGGTGATCAACAGCATTTGCGGTGACAGCCACGCCAGATAGATCGCGGAACCCAGCGTAATAATGATGCCCTGAATCAGCTCCGGCAGGCGCACAAACGCGATAGTGATGGCACGCACGTCGCTGGTCAGGCCGGCCAGCAGCTGAGCGTTACCAATCTGCTCAATGCGTTCAACCCGGGTATCCAGAATACGCTTGATAAACTCACCGCGCAGCCGCCAGACAAAATGGTGGCCGAGCTGAGTCAGCGCCAGCTGCGACGCCAGCGTCACCGCCATCAGCAGAAACAGCTGAGCGAGAAAGCCCGGCAGCACGGTGAGCGAGGTATTGACTGCTACGATCAGTTCATTATTGATGTAGGCGATTAGCCCGATACCCAGCGCGGCGCTGAGCAGCGTCAGCACAATCACGCCGATAAACGGCCAGCGGTACTGGCGAAAAACAACCTGAAGCAATGCCATTAAAAATTATCCAGAGGTCAACCAGGCAGCCTGCAGTTTAATGGCGCTTCGGGTGAAGGCAAGAATAATTCTCATCCGTTTTTACGGTTACTGAGCGCGGCGGAATGTCAGGTTGTAACGGAACGCGCCAGCCTGCGGATGGATGCCCGCTTTTAGCGGCAAAATGCCGTGATAGCGCAGGCGCGACGGACCGCCCCACACCACGATATCGCCGTGCTCCAGCAGCACGCGCTGCGTCGCATCGCCGCGCTCGAAACCGCCAAACTGAAAAACGGCCGGCAGGCCAAGCGACACCGAGACAATCGGCTGGCGTAAGTCTTTCTCATCTTTATCCTGATGCAGCGTCAGTTTGGCACCGGGCTCATAGCGGTTAATCAGGCAGGCATCCGGATTGAAACCGGCAAAGCCGGCCTCCTGCGCGGTCTGCTGCGCCAGCGTGCGGAACAGCGCAGGCATCGGCGGCCATTTACGGCCGCTGCTGACATCCTGTTCGGTGTACTGGTAACCGCGCGAATCGGTCGACCAGCCGAAATCGCCGCAGTTGGTCATGGCGACTGACATGCGATGTCCACCCGGCGTGATGCGATGGGCAAACGGGTTAAGGGCCGCGACGTCATGAATTGCCGCCAGCAGCGCATCGGCCTGCTCGCGCGCCCGGCGACGCAGAATCACCGCGCCCTCGGCCAGCGGTTCCTGCCATGGCGCGTCTTCACTAAATAGATCCAGCACAGTTACCTCCTGTCAGGTCAGGGCTGATTGATAAGAAACGATTTGAACTGTGGCGACATCCAGTGGCTGAAGCCGTCGCCCTGCTTCGTAATCAGATACACCGCCAGATGCTGTTTCAGCGCCAGCGCTTTGGCACGCTCGGTGCCGAGCACCATCAGCCCGGTGTCCCAGCCGTCGGCTTCCAGCGCGGTGGTGGCAATCACCGTGGCTGAGACCAGCCGGTGATCGATGGGTCGGCCGCTGGCCGGATCGATCACGTGCGAGATGCGTTTGCCATCCAGTTCATAATAGTTGCGATAGCTGCCAGAGGTGCTGATTCCGTGCCCCTGCAGATCGACGCGTGCCTCCACCGCGTTCTCGCGATCGGTCGGTTTCTGGATGGCGACCCGCCACGGCTGCTGGCTGGCATTCAGGCCGCGACTCAGCACTGCCCCGCCCACCGACACCAGATAATTAGTGATGCCCTGCTGCTCCATCAGCCGCGCCAGGTGATCGGTGGCGTAGCCTTCGCCCATAGTGGAGAGATCAACATACAGGCCAGGCAGATCTTTCTGCAGCCACTGGCCGTTCACCGTTTCAATCACGCGCAGGTGCTGCAGGCCGGTCTGCGCTTTGGCGGCAGCGATGGCGGCATCCGATGGCGTATGCGCCGGCTGCTGCGCCGGGCCAAAGCCCCACAGATTCACCAGCGGTCCGACGGTAATGTCCATCGCGCCGCCGGTCAGCTGGCCGATGCGCAGCGCGCGGGTGACGATATCGGCCATATCGGCACTGACCGGCTGGGGATCCTGTCCCTGATACTGGTTGAAGCGCGACAGCACTGAGTCCTTTTTCCAGGTAGAGAGTTCGCCATCGTCGCGATCGAGCTGCTGCTGAATTGCCTGCTGCAGCGCGGCCTTACGCTGAGCATCCACACCCGCCAGACTCACGCGCCACACGGTGCCCATGGTTTTGCCTTCCAGCACCAGCGCCTGCTGCGCCGGTTTTTGCTCGCACCCGCTCAGCAGCAGTGCTACCATGCCTGTCAGCAGAATGTTCTGAAAATTCATCAATTCCTCGTCTGTAACTCATTACTACAGCCTATTACAAAGCATAACTCGCTTGTAAAACCGTCTAAAGCTGCTTGAAGTTGATCGCTGGCTGGCACAGCATACTGCGTTCCTGCACGAGAATCCTTACAGGAGCGACAGATGATTTATATGATTCTTGCTATTACCGCCGGGTTATTTGCTTACGGAAGCTTCCGTTGCTGGCAGCACTATCGCCACCGCCTGATTCAGCACTATCCGTCGCGCCGACGTTAAGGCATTGCACCAGCGTCGTGCATCCTGCACCGCATCAGCGCTGGCGCAGTGTAACAAAGCGGCCACGGGGCGCGTGGCGCTGAGAGCGGTGGCATGGCATGAATTGTGCAGCGTTGATGGTGGGTTGAACATCAGCGAGGTGCAATATGAGTAAGGCAACAGAACAACAGGATAAATGGCAGCGCTGGCTGAGCTTTTCCGCCTTCACGCTGGCGGGCGTGGCGCTGGAAGGCAGCCTGCCGCCTGCTACTACTTCCCCGCAGCAGGCGGCAAAGGCCAGACGCTGGCGCAACGCGCCGTAAATTACAGACCCAGCTCGCTCAGGCCCGGATGATCGTCCGGGCGTCTGCCAGCCGGCCAGTGAAACAGCCGCGCTTCAGCGCTAATCGGCAAATCGTTGATGCAGGCGAAGCGCTGAATCATCAGACCATCGGCACCAAAGTGCCAGTTTTCATTGCCGTAGCTGCGGAACCAGTTGCCGCTGTCATCGCGCCACTCATAGGCAAAACGCACCGCCAGCTTATCGTGGTGCCACGCCCACAACTCTTTAATCAACCGATAATCCAGCTCGCGGGCCCATTTACGCTGCAAAAAGGTCACGACGTCCGCGCGGCCGTTAACGAATTCGCTGCGATTGCGCCAGCGGGTATCTTCACTGTAAACCTGCGACACGCGCTGCGGATCGCAGCTGTTCCAGGCATCTTCCGCCATACGCACTTTTTCTAAGGCACTTTGATGATCGAACGGGGGGATGAGCATTTTTTATCTCCTGATGATGTAGACAGGTCTGTCTACTTGATTCATCCTGCCGTATGTAGACAATTCTGTCTACCCCCGTAAACAGGAATTTTTTCTTATGCTCGCACCCCTGCTGTTTGATGCCAGCGCCAGCGCGCGTGACCGCATCCTGCTCAGCGCGCAACAGCTGTTTTATGCGCAAGGCATCCGTGCTACCGGCATCGATAAAGTGATTGCCGCGGCTGGCGTGACCAAAGTGACCTTCTACCGCCACTTTCCGGCCAAAAATGACTTAATTCTGGCGTTTCTGCAGCAGCGCCATCAGCGCTGGATGAGCGGCTTTCGCAGCGCGCTGGCGCAGCAGCCTGCCATCAACGTGGCGCTGCCGGCTGCGTTACTGAGCTGGTTTCAGGAGGAGGATTTCCGCGGCTGTGCGTTTATTAATAGCGCGGCAGAACTGGCTGATACCCTGCCGGAAGCGAGCGCACTGATTCGCCAGCACAAGCGGGACATGGCGGCCGCCATTGCCGAAAGACTCAGCGCGGCGCAGCAGGATAAAACCGGGCAGATCGTGTTGCTGGTGGATGGCGCAATCGTGCAGGTTCAGATGGGGGAAGCGGCGCAGCAGGTGACGGCAACGCTGCAGGCGGCGCTGAACGCGCTGCTGGAGAGCAGAGCGTGACCCGCAGGCCACGCTCTCCGGCTTAGAACTGGTAAACCAGGCCCAGCGCAACGATGTCGTCGGTGTTGATACCGGCCGCATCGGTGAAGTTGTTGTCGTCCAGCAGGTTGATCTGGTAATCAACATAGGTCGACATGTTTTTGTTGAAGTAATAGGTCGCGCCCACGTCGACATATTTTTTCAGGTTCTGGCTGCCGTAACCTTCGATATCGCTGCCGCGTGAGGAGACGAAGGCCAGCGACGGACGCAGACCGAAGTCAAACTGATATTGTGCCACCAGTTCCCAGTTGTCCGCTTTGTTGGCATAGCCGTACGCAGCGGAATCCACCGCGCCGAAGCGGGTTGCGTTGTAAGAACGGGTGTACATCGCCGCCAGATACACGTTGTTAGCGTCATATTTCAGACCGCCGGTGTAGGCTTCGGCTTTATCACCGCGACCAAGAATGCCTGGCGCGTTGCCGTTCTGATTGTTGGTACGGTCAGACTGGAACATCGCCGCACCCAGACCGAAGCCGGAGCCAAGATCGTAGGTGGTGCTCAGGCCCCAGCCGTCGCCGTTCTCACCCAGGACATCACGACCGGAAGAGGATTCGGTTGGGTTGTCGTTTTTGCCCTGATACTGCACGGCAAAGTTCCAGCCATCCACCAGGCCGAAGAAGTTGCTGTTGCGGTAAGTCGCCAGGCCGTTGCTGCGCTGGAACATGAAGTTGTCCGCGCCGTAGGTGTCACCACCAAACTCCGGCAGCACGTCAGTCCAGGCGCCGATGTCATACAGTACGCCGTAGTTACGGCCGTAGTCGAACGAGCCCGCATCACCGAATTTCAGACCGGCGAAGCCGACACGGGTGTAGCTGTTGGCGGTGCCCTGCGATTCTGCGGTGTTCAGCGCTGCCTGGTACTCCCACTGACCGTAGCCGGTCAGCTGGTCGGTCACCTGAGTTTCACCTTTAAAACCAAAACGCAGGTAAGACTGGTCACCGTCCTGGCCATCGTTGTCCGAGAAATAGTGCAGGCCGTCTACTTTGCCGTAGAGGTCTAATTTGTTGCCATCTTTATTATAAATTTCAGCTGCGCTTGCTGAGCCTGCCACCAGCAATGCAGGAATCATCAGGGAGAGAACGCGACGTTTCATTTTATTACCCTCTGTAATGTGCCTTTTATATGTGCCACTGCTAACTGAATGCTTAAAAATTCAGCCGGCAAGCCATTGTTATTTTATGGAGAGCAATAATCTATCACGAAAATGATACTAAATTTCCGAAAGTGTTTCATTGTATTAAATAGTTATTTCTAAATGTAAATTTCGCGGAACTAATAATCAGCACACATCGGCAAAAAATATCGCACAAATTGATAAACCGAATTTTATTCATTTAAATACATAGAGATAAGATGAGATAAGCTGCCGCACTGAATGATAAAACTTAACGCCACTCAGCGCATACAATTACTCCCGCTATCATCATTTATTTCATTATTACCTTCATTCACCCCGAATGAGAGATTTACCCTAATTCCCGCCGGACATGATTGCCCGGCATTTTTTTGCCTGCCATTTATCTTCCGCTCTGTAATTTTATGTAAACCTGTTTACTGAGGTTAAATTAACCGCCACTCAGGACGCCATTATTTGTTCGTTTTCGCACTTTTTGTTCATTACTTAGCCATGATTGCGCAATGTTAATTTCCGGGCGTAATAAAGTTGCACGGAAATATAGCCGATGCGTTTGTCCAACCGTTTGCGGAATATTCTTTACCACTATTCAGTGAGTTAGCGTTGCCGCAGTAATCGATTTTCACCCCAACTTAAGCCAAATTTTCACTGAATCTGTCGGTTTACTAACAGCCAGAGAGCTTATGAAGTCCAGGAAATGTCTGGAAAAGCGCAGCGCCTGGCAAAAGATCGGTAATATGCTCGTTTCTGGCGACCATTTTTGCCCTGCTCTTCGCCTTCATTGAGCGGTGCCGCGCCAGCTTTAATGCTAAACTTCGTCGCTCGAACGACTTATGACAACGACATCTTTATGACAGCACTGGACGCCGCACAGCCCAACAAATTGCATCAGCGTGTCAATCTGGGAACACGCCTCGTTTTTCTCATCGCCGGTTTAAGCATGTCTGCCTGGGCGCCGCTGGTGCCGTTTGCCAGCCAGCGTCTCCAGCTGACGGGCGCGTCGCTGGGCGGCCTGCTGCTGTGTCTGGGCATTGGTTCACTGGCGGCAATGCCGGTGACCGGTGCGCTGGTGGCACGCTTTGGCTGCCGTCGCGTTATGCTGTGCTCCACGCTGGTGGTGCTGGCCGTACTGCCGCTGCTGGCGACACTGAATGTGATGTGGCTGATGGCCGCCACGCTGATGGTGTTCGGTGCCGGGCTCGGCATGCTGGATGTGGCCATGAATGTGCAGGCGGTTGAGGTTGAGAAAGCGGCGGCCAAGCCGATGATGTCCGGTTTCCACGGTTTCTTCAGCCTTGGCGGTATTCTCGGCGCCGGCACGGTCAGCCTGTTACTTGGCGCGGGTCTGACACCGCTGCAGGCAGTCGGCGTTATCATGCTGCTGATGGTGCTGCTGTTGCTGTGCAGCCTGCCGACGCTGATGACAGAGCGCCTGCATCAGCCCGATCAACCCTGGCTGGTGATCCCGCGCGGCTGGGTCGCCTTCCTCGGTTGCCTGTGCTTTATTTTGTTCCTTGCGGAAGGCGCGGTACTCGACTGGAGCGCCCTGCTGCTGCTGCAAAGTCCGGGCATGAGCGTGGCGCACGCCGGTCTGGGTTACGCCATCTTCTCCATCGCCATGACCATAGGTCGTCTGACGGGCGATAAAGTGATTCAGCGCTTTGGCCGCTATCCGGTGATGCTGACCGGTGCGCTGGCGGCGGCAGCCGGCATGACGCTGGCGGTGCTGCTGCCGTGGCCGCAGGCGGCGCTGCTGGCCTTTTTGCTGGTGGGCTTTGGCCTGGCCAATACCGTGCCGATGCTGTTTAATGCCGCCGGTAATCAACAGGATATGCCGGCCAATCTGGCGATTTCCGCCATGACAACGCTTGGCTATGCGGGTATTCTTTCAGGCCCGGCTTTAATCGGCTTTATTTCCCAGTGGCTCAGCCTGAGCGGCGCGTTTTTACTTATCGCCCTGCTGCTGCTGGCGGTTGCCGCCAGCGCCCGGCTGGTCGCGCGTTAATTGCAGGATCCTGAGACACCTATGCTGCCTTATAAATTTCCGCTGACCTCCGGCAACGTAACGCGCTTTTTCGTGGTGTTTAACCTGGTGCTGTTTCTCGCGCTCGGCGCCATGGTGCATAACAGTGTGAATGCGTGGATCATGGAGAAGCGCTACGCCATGACCGACCTGGCGCGCGCGATGCAAAAACGCATTGATGCTTACCGCTTTGCCACCTGGCAAATCTATGAAAATCTCGCCACCAGCGCCGCGGGCTCGACGCCGAGCAGCAGCCTGCAGGAGACACGCCTGCGCCCGGATGTTTACTATCTGGAGAAAACCCGCCGCAAGACCGAAGCGCTGATTTTTGGCTCGCACGACAGCAGCACGCTGGATATGACGCTGCGCATGTCCAATTATCTCGATACGCTGTGGGGCGCTGAGAATCCGGCGTGGTCGATGTACTTCCTCAATGGTCAGGACAACAGCCTGATCATGATCTCGACCCTGCCGCTCAAGGATATGGCGACGCGCTATAAAGAGAGCGCGATCAATACGCTGGTGGACAGCCGCCGTGCCGAAATGCTGCAACAGGCCAATGCGCTGGACGAACGCGAAAGCTTCTCGCCACTGCGCCACTTTGCCTGGCAGAACGATCACTACTTCACGCTGCGCACCACGTTTAACCAGCCAGGTCATTTAGCCACGGTGGTGGCGTTCGATCTGCCGGTTAACGATTTGATTCCACGCAGTATGCCGCTGGAGAACTTCCAGTTACGCCAGGATGCCAGCCAGCCCGGCAGCGCCACCAGCGATGACGCCAGCAGCGAAAGCACCGCGGTGACGCTGGTTAACCCGAACCTGGAGATTGCCGCCACGCTGCCCAGCACCTCGCTCCAGCTGGTATACCGGGTGCCGCTCGCCAGCCTGGCGATGGATACCCTGCATAACCTGATGTGGCCGCTGCTGATCAACCTGGTACTGTTCCTGCTGTCTATCGCCGGCATTACGCTGCTGCGCCAGCAGTCACTGCGACCGAATGAGAACCAGAGCGCTGAGCTTGATTCGCTGCGTATGCTGAATGAGGAGATCGTCGCCAGCCTGCCGGTCGGGCTGCTGGTGTATGACTTTGGTACCAATCGCACCCTGCTGAGCAACAAAATCGCTGAGCATCTGCTGCCGCATCTCAATCTGCAGAAGATCATCAATATGTCCGATCAGCATCAGGGCGTGCTGCAGGCTACCATCAATAACGAAGTGTATGAGATTCGCCACGCGCGCAGCATGCTGTCGCCGCACACCCAGCTGTTTATGATGCGCGATCAGGATCGCGAGCTGCTGGTGAATAAGAAGCTGCAAAAAGCGCAGCAGGTGCTGGATCGCAACCATCAGATGCGCCAGCAGCTGATGCAGAATCTTGGCCATGCGCTTAATCGTCCGCTGCAGAGCATGGTGACGCAGCTGGTGCAGCTCAGCCAGCGCGATGACGACGAGAGCGTGCTGGATCTGCTGGATGAGAGCCAGGGTCTGGCGCGGCTGGTGGACGATATCGTCCTGCTCAACCGGCTGGAAGCCCACGACTGGTCGCCGGATGCGGGCGTGTTTAACCTGCAGGATCTGCTGGATGAGATTGCGCTGGAGAGCCTGCCGCTGCTGCGGCGCAAAGGGCTGACGCTGGTGGTCAACAATCAACTGGCCAACGACGAGATGCGCTTTGGCGATCGCCGCGCGCTGCGTAAAGTCCTGACCACGCTGATGCACTACGCGCTCACCACCACGCAGTGGGGCAAGATTTCCCTCGATATCAAAGCCAGCGACAGCAAAGCCAACAGCGTGCTGTTCCAGCTGGTGGATACCGGCTCAGGCCTGACCGGCGACGAGCTGGCCAACGTCGATTTCCCTTACCTTGGCGAAACCACGCAGGACCGTTACGGTCAGGCGTCTGGCATGGCGTTTTTCCTGTGTAAGCAGCTGTGCAAACAGATGGGCGGCCAGCTGGAGATTATCGCCAAACCGGATATCGGCACGCGCTACAACATTCAGCTGCCGCTGGCGCTGGAGCAGCAGAGCGAGCAGGAAGAGAAACTGCTGGAAGGCGTGACGGCGCTGGTGGATATCGCGGTCGAGGACGTACACAAAATTGTCTGCCGCCACCTCGAGAACTGGGGGGCAAATTGCCTGACCTCGGACGAACGTTTGTCCGGGCAGGAGCATGATGTGCTGGTGACGGACGATCCGGCACGCCTGCACGGCTGGGCGCTGTTGCTGGCCGGCGACGAAATGGGGCATCACGCCCTCAACGACCAGCAATTCCGGGTCAATTTCAATCTCAGCAATGCGCTGCTTGATGCGCTGCTGGCCCTGATTGAGAAGCAACTGGCTCACGATTCGATAGAGGAGAGCGACGACGATGAGGCTGCCACGCCGCTGCTGAGCGGCGGCTATTTCCAGCTGTTTACGGAGACAGTACCGCCAGATGTGAAGAGACTGTATACTGAGTCGGCGGAGAAGGACTATCCCTCGCTTGCTCAGACAGCGCATCGCCTGAAAGGCGTGTTTGCCATGCTCAATTTACTGCCGGGTAAACAGCTTTGTGAAGAGTTAGAACAGCACATTAAACTGTGCGACGATTTAACCATTAAAAATACCACCAGTGAAATTGACGCGTACGTCAACCAACTGCTGCAGCAAGGTAACCAATAAGATGAATAACCTGAATGTAATTATTGCCGATGACCATCCAATCGTTCTGTTCGGTATCCGTAAATCTCTGGAACAGATCGAATGGGTGAATGTGGTAGGTGAGTTTGAAGACTCAACAGCACTGATCAATAGCTTGTCCAAACTGGATGCCAACGTCCTGATTACCGATCTGTCGATGCCGGGCGAAAAATACGGCGACGGCATCACGCTGATCAAGTACATCAAGCGTCACTATCCTGATCTCTCCATTATTGTTCTGACCATGAACAATAACCCGGCGATCCTGAGCGCGGTACTGGATCTGGATATCGAAGGCATCGTGCTGAAGCAGGGTGCACCGACCGACCTGCCGAAAGCGCTTGCAGCCCTGCAGAAAGGCAAAAAGTACACGCCAGAAAGCGTGGCCAAACTGCTGGAGAAAATCAGCGCCGGCGGCTACGGCGACAAACGTCTGTCACCGAAAGAGAGCGAAGTGCTGCGTCTGTTCGCCGAAGGCTTCCTCGTTACCGAGATCGCCAAGAAGCTGAACCGCAGTATCAAAACCATCAGTAGCCAGAAGAAATCAGCAATGATGAAGCTGGGCGTGGATAACGATATCGCGCTGCTGAACTACCTCTCTTCCGTCAGCGCCACTCAGGTCGACAAAGAGTAAAGCCAAAAGGCGCACATCGGGTGCGCCTCTTTTCCCTGCCCTGCCCTCCGCACACAACGTCATCGCTTTGTCATTCAGTAAGCTCGGGCAACGTATTGCCGCTTGCCGCACCGGCATAAACCCATCCATGGGGCCTGCCGCCGCGCCTTCCCTGCCGCGGAGGCTGCTGCAAGCGGCAATACGTCCCCCTCCCCTCAGACTCTTTCATCGCTGTAAGATGCCAGGTGCGGACTGACAGGATAGTACCTGATGCAGCAGCACATTTGCTGAGAGGAAGGGGAGAGGTTGAGCTAAGCCGGACGTCACGCGGCAGGGATGCCGCGTGCCGAGGCACGCATGGATGCGGCCGTTGCCGATCCGGCGTGCTCAACCTCTTCTCTGACCAGGCAAAACGCTACCGCGACGAATATCAAAGGGTCATACCCGACTTCAGGATTCACGCGCCTTGCGCACCCTCTCCGCATACAGCGCCAGCGTGGTTTTCAGCACATCCAGCGTCACCGGTTTTGACAGGCAGTTATCCATGCCGGCATCCATACAGCGCTGTTTCTCTTCCGCCAGTGCGTTAGCGGTCACCCCAATCACCGGGAAAGCATGCCCCAGCTGGCGCAAACGCTGCGTCAGCCGGTAGCCGTCCATGTTTGGCATGTTGACATCGCTCAGTACGATATCGATATGGTTACGGCTGAGCACGTTGAGCGCATCCACGCCGTCCTGCGCCGTTTTGGTCTGATAGCCCAGCGTGCCGAGCTGTTCAGACAGCAGCATGCGGTTAATCGGATGGTCATCAACGATCAGCACCATGATGTCTTCATAGCTGGAGGCCTGCTGCGGCACCGGCAGCTCCAGCGTGGTCGCCGTTTCACTGTCGATGGCAATGCGATAAATCCGGCCCAGCAGCAGCGGCAGATCGTGCAGCGTCGCGCTGCTGTGCACCCACTGTCCCGGCGTCGTTTCCTGCGGCATATCAATGTGTTCACCGCAGATACGGATGCGCGCGCGTACCGTCTGCGCTGGCGCGTCGTGGTGATCGCAGATCATCACATCGTCCGCCCCAGCCCGCCCCTGATAGTGCGCGACCTGGATGCCCTGCTGCTGAAGCAGACGCAGCAGGAAGGCCGCCAGATAGTCGTTGCGCAGGTCAAGCCAGATGGCTTTTTCCTGCAGACCATCCAGCAGCGGCGGCGCGGGTTGCTGTCCGGCGTAGATCGGGATACGCACCACGAACTGGCTGCCCATGCCCGGTTCAGAGTCGACTTCGATGTCGCCATCCATCATGTTGATGAGCTTTTCACAGATCGCCAGTCCCAGCCCGGTGCCCTGGAAATTACGCTGCACGCCGGAGCCGACCTGGAAGAACGGGTCGAACAGGCGCGTGATCTCCTTCGCCGGGATTCCCACGCCGGTGTCGCGCACGCGAAACGCCAGATACCCTTCTTTGACATAGGCGTGCAGGATAATGCAGCCGGTGTGGGTGAATTTGATGGCGTTGTTCAGCAGGTTGGAGATCACCTGCTGCAGGCGCAGCGGATCGCCATCCAGCGCCAGCGGCACATCGTTCTCGATAAACACATACAGCGTCAGGCGCTTGCGCACCACCAGCGACAGATAGTTGCTGGCAATATGGTTGACCACCTCACGCGGCGAGAAGGGACGCGGCTCAATCTTCAGCTGCTCGGACTCGATCTTCGAGAAGTCGAGAATATCGCTGATGATTTTCAGCAACAGGCTGGATGAGTTGTTCATCGCCGTGACCAGCGAATCCACGCCCTTCGGCAGCGATTTGGTCTGCAGCAGATCGAGGTTACCGATAATGCCGTACAGCGGCGTCCGCAGTTCATGACTGACGGTGGCAAGAAACATCGACTTGGACTGACTGGCCTGCTCGGCGGCGTGCGCCATCTCCTGCAGCGACTGCTCCATGCGCACGCGCGCCGAGACGTCGACCAGCACGCAAATCGCCACGTTCTCGTTGCGGTAGCGCGAATGCACAAAGCTGATTTGCAGGTTAGTGTTACTGCCGGTCAGCATATCAACAAAATTAACCTGCTGGCCGCCGATGATTTCGTTCAGCCGCAGGCGATCTTCCTGCGTCAGCAGCGTCAAATAGTTATGCGCCAGTTCATTACTGAGGATGTTGGTGCCATCGCTGGTACGCAAAATACAGATGCCGACCGGCGCTGACGCGACAATCTTGCGGTTGAACTGCTCGTGCTCCTCCAGCCGGTGGGCGTTGTCTTCCGCCGGCAGGAACATGCGGCGTTCAAACACCCACGCCAGGGTAAACAGAATCAGCGCGCTGAGGATATTGAGCAGCAACGCGTTGATCAGCATCAGCTTGAGCTGATCCATTAGCACATCGGTCGACAGCGACCACACCACATTGAGGCTGGACGGCGGCAGCGGCTTTTTCAGCACCAGCTGACGATAGCCGTCAAGATAACCAAACCAGGTGCTGTTATCCGGCAGATCGTCCAGTGAATAACCGGGTCCGCCGCGTCGTGAGCTGATCAGCGGGCGATAGTTTTCGTCGGTGATGGTGGCCACCAGCGGCAGCCCGCCGGGCTGAATAAATTCATCCAGGCGAATGTTCTGTTCCACGCCGAGCAGCGCCTGCAGTTTGTTGGCGACGTAAACCGGCACCACCATGTAGAAGTTGCCGATGCCTGGCTGGCTGCTGTTGGTAATCCAGTACATTGGATTACGCCGCTCTTCCTCGTTGCCGCTGCGGTAGTGCAGCACATTTTCGCGCAGCGCCTTCAGGCTGCGTTCGCGATCGACCGGATTATTGTTGCCGATGGTGAAGTCTGCCAGACACTGATTTTCGCCGCCGATAAAGAACACCCGATTGAGTTCATAGGCTGAGGCAAAATTGCTTTTCCAGTAGTTAATGAAATAGCTCAGGGAATCGAGCGAGTTACGCCAGGTGTTGCTCATTGACGTGCAGTCACCGTCGGTAAACAGCGGCGTAAACTGCGGCAGCGTGCTTTTGCCGCCCGGCATGCCGTTGAGCATATCCAGCCCGTTGACGCTGCTGCTCAGGCGATTCTCAGTGATGTATTTCAGCTCGCGCATCACATCCGCTGAGTGGCGCACATACCATTCGGCCTGCCCATAATTGGTGGCAAACTCCTGGCGCACCGCGTTCTCTTTCTCGTGCAGCACATTGATGATGTAGAAAGTGGTCAACAGTGCACCCAGCGACCAGAGCAGCAGTGCCAGCGCACGAAACAGGTAGCGCGAGATGCGAAGCGTGGTGCGAAAGGAGACGAGATATTTCAAAAGAGACTCACTGGCGGCAAGGGTTATCGGGACGTTGAAAAGTTCTCATACACTAGCTTTATCAGGGCGAAAAAGCCAGTTGGCACGCGACTTTGGGAGTGAAAGTCAGACAAAAAAAACGGCAGGTCGGTTGCCCTGACCTGCCGCTTGTGACAGACAACGAACGGTTACTCTTCGTCGTCTGTTTCCGGTGCGTCGTCGTCGCTGTCGACTTCCGGCGCGATATCGTCTTCGCCTTCTGCCACGCTGCCGTCGATGGCGTCGAGTTCTTCCTCTTCCACCGGTTCAGCGACGCGCTGCAGGCCGACCACGTTTTCATCTTCCGCGGTACGAATCAGGATCACGCCCTGCGTATTACGGCCCACCACGCTGACTTCCGACACGCGGGTACGCACCAGCGTACCGGCATCGGTGATCATCATGATCTGATCGCTATCCACCACCTGTACCGCGCCAACCACTGGCCCGTTACGCTCGGTGACTTTAATCGAGATCACGCCCTGCGTGGCGCGCGATTTGGTCGGATACTCGCTGTTAGCAGTACGCTTGCCGTAGCCGTTCTGCGTTACGGTGAGAATCGCGCCCTCTTCACGTGGCACAATCAGCGACACCACTTTGTCGCCTTCGGCCAGCCTGATGCCGCGTACGCCCGAAGCCGAACGGCCCATGGCGCGCACCGCGCTCTCCGCGAAGCGCACCACTTTACCGGCGGCAGAGAACAGCATCGCTTCGTCGTTACCGTTGGTCAGCGCCACGCCAATCAACTCATCGTCTTCACGCAGGTTGATGGCAATGATGCCGGCACTGCGCGGACGGCTGAACTCCTGCAGCGCAGTTTTCTTCACGGTACCGTCTGCGGTCGCCATGAAGATGTTGAAGCCTTCGGTGTATTCGCGCACTGGCAGAATCGCGGTGATACGCTCGTTGGCTTCCAGCGGCAGCAGGTTGACGATTGGACGACCGCGCGCGCCACGGCTGGCTTCCGGCAGCTGATAGACCTTCATCCAGTAGAGGCGGCCACGGCTGGAGAAGCACAGAATGGTGTCGTGGGTGTTGGCCACCAGCAGACGATCGATAAAGTCTTCTTCTTTAATGCGCGCCGCCGATTTGCCCTTACCGCCGCGACGCTGGGCTTCATAGTCTGACAGCGGCTGGTATTTGACGTAGCCCTGATGCGACAGGGTGACCACCACATCTTCCTGGTTGATCAGGTCTTCGATGTTGATGTCAGCGCTGTTAGCGGTGATTTCCGTACGGCGCGCATCGCCAAACTGATCGCGCATCGCCACCAGCTCTTCACGGATCACTTCCATCAGGCGCTCGGCGCTCTGCAGGATGTGAATCAGTTCGGCGATCTGGTCCAGCAGCTCTTTGTACTCGTCGAGCAGTTTTTCATGCTCAAGGCCGGTCAGTTTCTGCAGACGCAGATCAAGAATGGCCTGTGCCTGCTGCTCGGTCAGGTAGTAGCGACCGTCGCGAATACCGAACTCCGCTTCCAGCCACTCCGGACGCGCGGCGTCGTCACCGGCACGTTCCAGCATGGCGGCGACGTTGCCGAGATCCCACGACTGCGCCAGCAGGCCGCTTTTCGCTTCGGCTGGCGTCGGAGCCCGACGAATCAGCTCGATAATCGGATCGATGTTGGCCAGCGCAATCGCCAGACCTTCAAGGATGTGCGCACGATCGCGCGCTTTACGCAGTTCGAAGATGGTACGACGCGTCACCACTTCACGGCGGTGGCGAACGAAGGCTTCAATAATCTCCTTCAGCGTCATGATCTTCGGCTGGCCCTGATGCAGGGCAACCATGTTGATGCCGAAAGAGACCTGCAGCTGCGTCAGCGAGTAGAGGTTGTTGAGCACCACTTCGCCGACCGCATCGCGTTTCACTTCAATGACGATACGCATGCCGTCTTTATCAGATTCGTCACGCAGGCCGCTGATGCCCTCAACGCGCTTCTCTTTCACCAGCTCAGCAATTTTCTCGATCAGGCGCGCTTTGTTCACCTGATACGGGATTTCATTGACGATGATGGTTTCACGACCGGTTTTGGCGTCGGTTTCGATCTCGCCACGCGCGCGGATGTAAATTTTACCGCGCCCGGTGCGGTAGGCTTCTTCAATGCCACGACGACCGTTGATAAAGGCGGCGGTCGGGAAATCCGGCCCGGTAATGTGCTCCATCAGCCCTTCGACGCTGATGTTTTCATCTTCGATAAACGCCAGACAGCCGTTGATCACTTCCGTCAGGTTGTGAGGCGGAATGTTGGTCGCCATGCCGACGGCAATACCGGAGGAGCCGTTGATCAGCAGGTTAGGAATTTTGGTCGGCAGGACTTCTGGGATCTGCTCGGTGCCGTCATAGTTCGGCACAAAGTCGACCGTCTCTTTTTCCAGGTCAGCCAGCAGTTCAGAGGAGATCTTCGCCATGCGCACTTCGGTATAACGCATCGCTGCGGCGGAGTCGCCGTCGACCGAACCGAAGTTACCCTGACCGTCGACCAGCATGTAGCGCAGGGAAAACGGCTGGGCCATGCGCACGATACTTTCGTACACTGCGGAGTCACCGTGTGGGTGATATTTACCGATAACGTCACCGACCACACGGGCAGATTTTTTATAGGGTTTGTTCCAGTCGTTACCCAGTTCGCTCATGGCAAAAAGCACACGGCGATGCACCGGCTTCAGGCCATCACGTACATCGGGTAAGGCTCGGCCAACGATGACCGACATGGCGTAATCGAGGTAGGAGTTTTTCAACTCTTCTTCGATATTGACCGGTGTAATTTCTCTCGCAAGGTCGCTCATGGAGCCGCTATCCCTCTACATAATCCCGGATTTTAAAGGTGCGAAAGTATATCACATCGCTTGCGTGCGGTGAACGTAAAGCAGGGTTTTGTGGCGCTTTTCCTTTGCGCTGAGAGATGCCTCGCAGGGTTTATACGTTTATACTGGTGGCATATTTTGTCAGGAGTCATGATTCAATGAATGAACAACCGCAGGAAAGCCGCCAGAACGTTGACCACGCCGAAATTGCCAAGTTTGAGGCGGTTGCATCACGCTGGTGGGATTTAGAGGGTGAATTTAAGCCGTTGCACCGCATCAATCCCCTGCGTCTTGGCTGGATTGCCCAGCACAGCCATGGGCTGTTCGGTAAGAAAGTGCTGGATGTCGGCTGCGGCGGCGGCATTCTCGCCGAGAGCATGGCGCGTGAAGGGGCGGAGGTCACCGGTCTGGATATGGGCGCCGAGCCGCTGGAGATCGCGCGTCTGCACGCGCTGGAGAGCGGCGTGAGCGTCAATTACGTGCAGCAGACGGTTGAAGCCCATGCGGCCAGCCATGCCGGTCAGTACGACGTGGTGACCTGTATGGAGATGCTGGAACACGTGCCGGATCCGCGTTCCGTGGTGCTGGCCTGCGCGCAGCTGGTGAAACCGGGCGGCGAGGTGTTTTTCTCCACTATCAACCGTAACCCCAAAGCCTGGCTGCTGGCGGTGTTTGGTGCTGAATACGTGCTGCGCATGGTGCCGCGCGGTACCCATGACGTGAAAAAATTTATTCGTCCTGCCGAGCTGCTGAACTGGGTGGACGAAACCGCCCTGCGTGAACGCAATATGACTGGCCTGCACTACAATCCGCTGACCAATCAGTTCCGCCTTGGCCGCGGGGTGGACGTCAATTATATGGTGCATACCCACCGTCAGGCATAAACGACCTGTTTCGCCTGCCCGTGGGCAGCGCTGTTGTAGCGGCGTGATTTATTACGCGAGAAATCGCGCCGCTATGGAATCTACGACCAGCAATTTACCCAACTGAACGGCATAACGCTCTACAAACTGCCAGTCCTCCTTTCACTTCCGACCGCCCCCGGTTTATCACGCGCTGGCCCTATCCAGATCAATTTCCTTTTAGACGCTGCGATGCGCTTTTTGTAAGGTGAAAAGGTCATAAAAAATTCATAAGCAAACGCAGATAAGTTCGCTGCTGACGGAGCGGCGCGGGCTTTTTTCGCCTGGGAAATTTCCCGAATCGCAGCGGTTGAGCAATAAACACGCGCTCGATCAAAAATTGAAAAAAAACCTGTTATCCGTTGACACCAGGTGCAGGCCTTGTGGCGTGGGGATCCAGGATTTTCCCCACCCCCCAGGGCGTAAAATTTTGTGAAAATCAACTCTTGTGATGATCCGATTGCTGACTAGAATACTCACCATATTGTTGTTCAAACTTTCCGCACCCCCTATATATAGTGTTTATCCACAGGCTTACTCACAATGAGCCGCCTGTGAATAGACGGGGGATAATTTTGTATTTCATGGACAGGTAAACACGCGACATGAACCAAAGTCTGCTCGTTACGAAACGCGATGGCCGCCAGGAGCGCATCGACCTCGATAAGATTCACCGGGTGCTGGACTGGGCAGCTGAAGGGCTGAACAATGTCTCCGTCTCGCAGGTTGAGTTGCGTTCGCACATCCAGTTTTACGATGGCATCAAAACCTCGGACATTCACGAGACCATCATCAAAGCGGCTGCCGATTTGATCTCCCGTGACGCGCCTGATTACCAGTACCTGGCCGCGCGTCTGGCGATCTTCCACCTGCGTAAAAAAGCGTACGGTCAGTTTGAGCCACCGAAGCTGTACGACCAGGTAGTGAAAATGGTCGAGATGGGCAAATACGATCGCCATCTGCTGGAAGACTACAGCACCGAAGAGTTTGAGCAGATGGACGCCTTCATCGACCACTGGCGCGACATGAACTTCTCCTACGCGGCGGTGAAGCAGCTGGAAGGCAAATATCTGGTGCAGAACCGCGTCAGCGGTGAAATCTACGAGAGCGCCCAGTTCCTGTATATTCTGGTCGCCGCCTGCCTGTTCTCCGGCTATCCGCGCGATACGCGCATGGATTACATCAAGCGTTTTTACGATGCGATCTCCACGTTCAAGATCTCGCTGCCTACGCCTATCATGTCCGGCGTGCGCACCCCGACCCGTCAGTTCAGCTCCTGCGTACTGATCGAGTGCGGCGACAGCCTGGATTCCATCAACGCCACCTCCAGCGCTATTGTGAAATATGTGTCACAGCGTGCCGGCATCGGCATCAACGCGGGCCGCATTCGTGCGCTCGGCAGCCCGATCCGCGGCGGTGAAGCGTTCCACACCGGCTGTATCCCGTTCTATAAGCACTTCCAGACGGCGGTGAAATCCTGCTCGCAGGGCGGCGTGCGCGGCGGTGCGGCAACGCTGTTCTACCCGATGTGGCATCTGGAAGTGGAAAGCCTGCTGGTGTTGAAAAACAACCGCGGCGTCGAAGGCAACCGCGTGCGTCACATGGATTACGGCGTGCAAATCAACAAGCTGATGTACACCCGCCTGCTGAAAGGCGAAGACATCACCCTGTTCAGCCCGTCCGACGTGCCAGGCCTGTATGACGCGTTCTTCGCCGATCAGGATGAGTTTGAGCGTCTGTATACCAAATATGAGAAGGACGACAGCATCCGCAAGCAGCGCGTGAAAGCCGTCGACCTGTTCTCGCTGATGATGCAGGAACGAGCCTCAACCGGCCGTATCTACGTGCAGAACGTTGACCACTGCAACACTCACAGCCCGTTCGATCCGGCCATTGCGCCAGTGCGTCAGTCTAACCTGTGCCTGGAGATTGCGCTGCCGACCAAACCGCTGGAAGACGTCAACGACGAAAGCGGCGAGATTGCGCTGTGCACCCTGTCCGCCTTTAACCTCGGCGCGATTGAAAGCCTTGACGATCTGGAAGAGCTGGCGACGCTGGCAGTACGCGCGCTGGATGCCCTGCTCGATTACCAGGATTACCCGATTCCGGCGGCAAAACGCGGTGCGATGGGTCGTCGTACCCTGGGTATTGGCGTGATCAACTACGCCTATTACCTGGCGAAACACGGTGTGCGCTACTCCGACGGCAGCGCCAACAACCTGACGCACAAAACCTTTGAAGCCATTCAGTACTGGCTGCTGAAAGCCTCCAACGAGCTGGCGAAAGAGCAAGGTGCCTGCCCGTGGTTTAAAGAGACCACTTATTCGCAGGGCATTCTGCCGATCGATACCTATAAAAAGGATCTCGACAGCGTATGTAATGAGCCGCTGCACCTTGACTGGGAAGCGCTGCGTGAGTCGATTAAAACCCACGGCCTGCGCAACTCCACGCTGTCTGCACTGATGCCGTCTGAGACCTCTTCGCAGATTTCGAACGCCACCAACGGTATCGAGCCGCCGCGCGGTCACATCAGTATCAAAGCGTCGAAAGACGGGATTCTGCGCCAGGTGGTGCCGGAGTATGAGCGTCTGAAAGATCAGTACGAACTGCTGTGGGAGATGCCATCAAACGACGGCTATCTGCAGCTGGTTGGCGTGATGCAGAAGTTTATCGATCAGGCGATTTCATCGAACACCAACTATGATCCAGGCCGTTTCGCCAATGGCAAAGTGCCGATGAAACAGCTGCTGAAAGATCTGCTGACCGCATACAAATTTGGCGTGAAGACCCTGTACTACCAAAACACCCGTGACGGTGCCGAGGATGCGCAGGACGATCTGGCGCCGTCTATTCAGGACGATGGCTGCGAAAGCGGCGCCTGTAAAATTTGATCGAAAGGCGCCTGCGGGCGCCTTATCGTGTCTGGGCCAGCAGCGGCTGGCCCGTTTCACTTTTGGACTTAGTCATGGCTTACACTACTTTCTCACAGAACAAAAATGACCAGCTGAAAGAGCCGATGTTCTTCGGCCAGTCAGTGAACGTTGCCCGTTTCGACCAGCAGAAATACGACATCTTTGAAAAGCTGATCGAGAAGCAGCTCTCTTTCTTCTGGCGTCCGGAAGAGGTTGACGTCTCGCGCGATCGCATCGACTATCAGGCGCTGCCGGAGCACGAGAAGCACATCTTCATCAGTAACCTGAAGTATCAGACGCTGCTGGATTCCATTCAGGGCCGCAGCCCGAACGTAGCGCTGCTGCCGCTGATCTCGATTCCCGAGCTGGAAACCTGGGTGGAAACCTGGGCGTTCTCCGAGACCATCCACTCACGCTCGTACACCCACATCATCCGTAATATCGTCAACGATCCGTCACTGGTGTTTGATGACATCGTGACTAACGAGCAGATTCTGGCGCGCGCGCAGGATATCTCGAAGTATTACGATGATCTGATCGAGATGACCAACTACTGGCATCTGCTGGGTGAAGGCACGCATCAGGTGGCGGGCAAGAGCGTGACCGTGAATCTGCGTGCGCTGAAGAAGCAACTGTATATCTGCTTGATGAGCGTTAACGCGCTGGAAGCGATTCGCTTCTACGTCAGCTTTGCCTGCTCATTCGCCTTCGCCGAGCGCGAACTGATGGAAGGCAACGCCAAGATTATTCGTCTGATCGCCCGTGACGAAGCGCTGCACCTGACCGGCACCCAGCATATGCTGAACCTGATGCGTACCGGTGAAGACGATCCTGAAATGAAAGAGATCGCCGCCGAGTGCCGCGACGAGTGCTTCGACCTGTTTAAGAAAGCAGCCGAGCAGGAAAAAGAGTGGGCTGAGTATCTGTTCAGCGGCGGCTCAATGATTGGTCTGAACAAGGACATTCTGTGCCAGTACATTGAGTACATCACCAATATCCGCATGCAGGCAGTGGGCCTTGATCTGCCGTTCCAGACGCGTTCTAACCCGATTCCATGGATTAACTCGTGGCTGGTGTCAGATAACGTGCAGGTGGCGCCGCAGGAAGTTGAAGTGAGCTCCTATCTGGTGGGTCAGATCGACTCCGAAGTGGGCGAAGACGACTTCAACGATTTCCAGCTGTAAGCATGAGCCGTTCCGTGGTAATCCTGCGCAGCTCCGGCTCCCGGCTGGAGTGCGCAGACGAACACCCTAATCTGCTGACGACGCTGGAAGCACACAATGTGTGCGTCGAGTTTCAGTGTCGTGAAGGCTACTGCGGCTCCTGCCGCATGCGTCTGCTGAAAGGCGAAGTGGATTATGCGGAAACCCCACTGGCGTTTATTCAGCAGGGCGAGATTCTGCCCTGCTGTTGTAAGGCCAGAGGGGAGATTGAGATCGAGCTGTAACCTGCCGGCCGTACTGCTGAATTCCCTTTTATCGCGTTAAGATCCCGCATGGTCAGAGGGGGAACTGAGCACGCCGGAACGGCAAAACCCGCTCCCTGCGGGCCTCGACACGCGGCATCCCTGCCGCGTGACGTCCGGCTAAGCCCAGCTTCCTCCTCTTCCCTTTCAATTCTGGTACTGCTGTAACAGGCACCCGACAACAGCGACCACCGAATCCAGCAGGGCGTGGGAGGCATAGCCGCTTGCAGCAGCCTCCGCGCCATGGATGGCGCGGCGGCAGACCCCAGGGAAGGGTTTATGCCGGTGCGGCAAGCGGCGATGCCTCTCACGACGCGGCACCCAACACAAAGCGATGCTGATCCCATGGCATCAGCTATCACAAGCCTGGAAAGCGTTAGCTCTTCACCGTCTCCAGGACATCAATCCAGCCGTGACCGGTACTGACTTCACTTCCGTGCAGCCAGCGGCGCAGCATATTCATCGCCATCATCGTCACCACTTTCTGCCGGGTTTCCAGATTGTGCCGCCCATGGGTAAATTTCACCCGCTGGCCCCAGCTGGCTTCCGGGGTGTGCAGCGCA
This sequence comes from Pantoea dispersa, assembly GCF_019890955.1. NCBI lineage: Bacteria > Pseudomonadati > Pseudomonadota > Gammaproteobacteria > Enterobacterales > Erwiniaceae > Pantoea > Pantoea dispersa. The sequence goes on along the minus strand of NZ_CP082346.1, from coordinate 1,383,537 downwards.
ATCGACACTTCCCCTTCCTGCAGATCGCCAACCGACAAGGCCAGCACCGTGCCCTGATGAGCGGCTAACTGACGCGTGCGCGTAACCTGCGCTTCCAGCGACTCCTCACGTGCCGGCAGCAGCTCGGCGGCGCTAAGCGGCACCTGCGCGGCGGCCAGCTGCCAGTGCAGCAACCCGGCCGTGTATTGTTCGCTCAGAGCAAGGCGGAAGCCGCGATCGTGCAGTTCCCGCGCCAGCACGACCGGCAGCCCTTCAAAGCCTTCAAAAATGGTGCACTCGGCCAGCAGTAACTTAACCTGCTGCCACACCTGCTCCATCGCCACGCGCTGGCTGGCCGGGCCGGTCAGTTTGATCTCAATGATGGGCATCGACGAACGGTAGCCCATCACTACGCCTTCCGGCAGCGGCAGCGGTTCAAGCTCGGCGGCGATATCGCTCTCGCCGCGGCCAAAGGTGGTCAGACGCAGGCACAGCGGGGGTTCTGGCAACGTAAAACGCGCCTTAAGACGCGGAATAATCTGCTGCTCAACCATCACTTTGAATTCTGACGGCACGCCGGGCGTAAAGAAAATCCAGCAGCGATTAAGCTGCAGGGCAAACCCACAGGCGGTGCCGACCGGGTTATCGATCAACTCGGCATTGGCCGGAATCTCCGCCTGCTTGCGATTACTGGGTGCCATGAGCCGCCCGCGGCTGGCAAACCAGGCTTCCATCTTCTCCAGCCACGCCTGTTGCAGCACCAATTCGCTGCCGCTGGCGGTGGCCGCTGCCTGGGCGCTGAGATCGTCGCTGGTCGGCCCGAGACCGCCGTTTACGATCAGCACGTCGGCAATCTGACTGCGACTCTGTAGCGCTTCAACCAGCGAGCTCATCGCATCGCCGACCGTGCTGCGACTGGTCATCGGCAGGCCGTGCTGAAACAGCACATCGGCCAGCCACGCGGCGTTGGTATCGACAATCTGCCCATGTAACACTTCATCGCCCGTTGAGAGCATTTCGACACGTATCACGATCTCTTCTCCTTATCCCTGTGGCTTTCACTGTAGGGAGCGCGCAGGCGAAACACAATCGCCACCGGTGCGAAATAGCGGGTTAATCGCGATGCGGAAAGGAAACAGCGGGAAAGCAGGAATCGGGCGCGACGAACATCGCGCCCACGGGGATTAACGGCGCGCCAGCAGCAGGCCAACAAACAGACCGGCAGCCGCACCGATACCAATGCCCTGCCACGGTTTTTCATGCACGTAATCGTCGGCACGATACGCTGCCTGTTTGGCACGATAGTAATAGCTGTCGGACGCCTGGCTCACGCGATTCTTCACGTCTTCCAGCGCCTGCTCGGCTTTCTGCTTCAGTTCGATATATTTCTGGTCCGCCGGATCGCCCGAGGAGCGCAGCACTTCTTCCAGCGTTTCCGTCAGCAGCGCCAGATCGTCATCAAGACGGGTTTCAAATTGATCGGTAGATGACATGTTCACAATCCTCCATGTTTAAATGCGGTGTCGATTAACTATAGTCATAAATTGCGTTTTTGCGCCGCGCCGTCATCCGCTAACTGCGCTTTTTGCCGCGCTGAACGCAAAGTTATGTCATCCGGGGCGTTGCACGCGGAATTGTGCTTCGTTTATTTGATTAATCTGATAAATTTTCAGCGGACTGAATTTTTTATTTTCGCCACTGTCGTAACCCCCTGTAGCCTGACGCTAAATGTCTTGCGACAGCCTCAATACACCCGAGCAGCTAAGGAAAAGATTTCCGGCATGAATCGTAGAAAATTTATGAAAGCGTCCATGGCCCTCTCTGCCGTTAGCGGCATGACCGGGCTCTCCTCGCTGTTTGCGCAGTCCGCCTGGGCCGATGATGGCATCGCCGACGGAACCGCCGTGCGCTTCGATTTCGATGTGCTGAAAAAGAAAGCCGCGGCGCTGGCCAAACAGCCCTGGGGCGGCGCGCCCGGCCCCCTGCCCGCGACCCTGGCCAATCTGACACCGCAGGCGTATAACGAAATTCAGTACGACGCTAACCACTCACTGTGGAACAACATCGCCGACCGCGAGCTGGATGTGCAGTTCTTCCACGTTGGCATGGGCTTTAAGCGCCGCATTCGCATGTTCTCCGTGGACGCCGCCAGCCGCGAGGCGCGGGAAATCCACTTCCGTCCGGAACTGTTTAATTATCACAACGCCAACGTGGATACCCAGCAGCTGGTGGGTAAAACCGACCTCGGCTTTGCCGGTTTCCGCGCCTTTAAAAAACCGGAGCTGGCGCGACGCGACATCGTTTCTTTCCTCGGTGCCAGCTACTTCCGCGCGGTAGATGAAACCTACCAATATGGCCTGTCAGCCCGTGGCGTCGCGGTTAACACCTTCAGCAATGGCCAGGAAGAGTTTCCCGACTTCACGGCCTTCTGGTTCGAGACGCCAAAAGCTGAAGACACCACCTTTGTGGTGTATGCACTGCTGGACGGGGCTAGCGTCACCGGTGCCTACAAGTTCACCATTCACTGCGAAGAAAAACGCGTGGTGATGGAGGTGGAAAACCACCTGTTTGCGCGCAACGAGATTCGTCAGCTCGGTATTGCGCCAATGACCAGCATGTTCAGCTGCGGCACCAACGAGCGCCGCATGTGTAATACCTATCATCCGCAGATTCATGACTCCGATCGCCTGGCGATGTGGAGCGGCAGCGGCGAGTGGATTGCCCGTCCGCTGAATAACCCGCAGCGCCTGCAGTTTAATGCCTATCAGGATGAAAACCCTCGCGGCTTCGGTCTGCTGCAGCTGAATCATGATTTCAAAGATTACCAGGACGTGATTGGCTGGTATGACAAACGCCCCAGCCTGTGGGTAGAGCCGATCGGTAAATGGGGTAAAGGCGCCATCAACCTGATGGAGATCCCGACGACCGGGGAAACACTGGATAACATCGTCTGCTTCTGGCAGCCGGCCGAGCCGGTCAAAGCTGGCAGCGAGTTTAATTTCCAGTACAAACTCTACTGGAGCCAGCTGCCGCCGGTCCGCAGCGGTCTGGCCCGCGTTGATGCCACGCGCACCGGTATTGGTGGCTTCCCGGAAGGCTGGGCACCGGGCGAACACTTCCCGGACCAGTGGTGCCGCCGCTTTGCTATCGATTTCATTGGCGGCGACCTGCAGGCGGCCGCGCCGAAAGGCATCGAACCGGTAATCACCGTGTCGTCCGGCACCTTCAAACAGGTGGAGATTCTCTACGTCGAACCGCTGAAAGGTTACCGTATCCTGTTTGACTGGTATCCGAACAGCGACTCAACCAAACCGGTGGATATGCGCCTGTTCCTGCGCACCAAAGATGAGACGCTGAGCGAAACCTGGCTGTATCAGTACTTCCCGCCACCGCCCGATCAGCGCAAGTACACCGACGACCGACAGATGACGCCGGGCTAACCTGCACGGCGAGGCCAACACCTCGCCGTTAGTTTTTCTGCATGCCGACGTGCGGAATATTATCTTCCAGATAAACGTCCGTGACCGCCCGGAAGCCCAGGCGACCATAAAAGCCTTCCAGATGCGCCTGCGCGGACAGATATACCGCCCGCTGCGGCCAGTGCTGTTCGCAGCTGTTCAGCGCCTGCTCCATCAGCCGATAGCCCAGTTTCAGGCCGCGCGCCTCTTCCGACACAATCACCCGACCAATGGTCACCGGCGAAGAAGCCAGCGCGGGCGTCAGCAGACGCGCATAGGCCAGCAGTTTGCCATCAAGAAAGCCCAGCAGATGGCGGTTATCAGCCGTCAAATCCTGGCCATCTATATCCTGATACGGACAGGCCTGTTCGACGATAAACACCTGATTGCGCAGCGCCAGCACGGTATACAGCTGCTGCGCGGTCAGTTCACTGTGGTGGCAATCAAGCCATTGCATATCCATCATGCTTCCTTGTCTGAGCGAAAAAAGTGATCTTCACAGCCTATCACAGCGCATGCGCTAAACGCAGTGGGCAGCACGTAACAGGGGCGGACACGCGGAGCAATGTGATCAAACTCTCAAATTGCAGGCAAAAAAAATCAGGCCCGCAGGCCTGATTGTGAAGATGACGCGCTGTTTACATCAGCGGCTGGGCCAGCTGCACCAGCGTGATGAGCGGCTGCGGATAAACACCGAGCAGCAACACGAGGATGGCGGAGATCAGCACCACCACACCACCTGCGGTGAACGCCCAGTTGGCCGGGGTATCGCGGGTGTGCAGTTCCGGCGGGCTAAGGTACAGGCTCACCGTAACGCGCAGGTAGTAATACAGACCAATGGCGCTACCGGCGACAACCGCCGCGGTCAGCCACCACAGATGCGCGTTAACACCGGACGCGATGACGTAAAACTTACCGATAAAGCCCAGCGTCATCGGGATGCCGGCCAGCGACAGCATCATCACCGTCATCACGGCGGAGAGAATCGGACGATGCCAGAACAGACCGCGATACGAGTAAAGCGTATCCGCATCCGGACCACGGTACGGGCTCGACATCAGGCTGACCACACCGAAGGCGCCGAGGCTGCTGAACAGGTAACCGGCCAGATAGACACCGGCGGTTTCCAGTGACAGCTGATGGGTTTTCACCGCAATCAGCGCCACCAGCAGATAGCCAAGATGCGCGATAGATGAATAGCCGAGCAGACGCTTGATGTTGCTCTGCGAAATCGCCATCAGGTTACCGAACAGGATCGAGACGAAGGCAATCACACCCAGCACGGTGCGCACCGCTTCACTGTCGGTTACCGGTGCGTACATGAACAGACGCATGATGACCGCAAAGATAGCGATTTTGCTGGCGGTGGCGAGGAAGGTCGAGACCGGAGCCGGCGCGCCCTGATACACGTCTGGCGTCCACAGATGGAACGGCACCAGCGACAGCTTAAAGCCAAGACCGATGATCATCATGCCCAGCCCGACCAGCAGCAGCGGCTGCTGAATCATGCTGTCATTCAGGCTCTTGCCGAGCTGCACAAAGCTCAGGCTGCCGGAATCGGCGTAGACCAGCGCAATACCGAAGATCAGGAACGAGGAAGCTGCAGCCGACAGAATCATGTACTTCAGCGCCGCTTCCAGCGAGCGCTTCTGACGGAAGGCGTAGCCGATAAGACCAAACAGCGGCAGCGACAGCAGTTCGATACCGATGAACAGCGCCGCCAGATGGTTGGCGCTGGCCAGCACGATCCCGCCCAGCGCCGCGATCAGCACCAGCAGATAGAACTCATCTTTGTTATCCGGGAAACCGGCCAGCCACGGATAAGCAAAGGTGCATGTTGCCAGACTCGCCAGCATCACCAGCGCGGTATAGAACATCGAATAGCCATCCACGCGCAACAGCGGCGTGACATCCATGGCGCCCACGTGGCCCACAAACCACAGCGACAGCAGCGCGAGGTTAAGACCGATGACCGTCAGCGTGGCATTAACAAAGTGGTTGCGTCGCCACGCAATGGACAGCATCACAACCACCACCGTCAATCCGACGATTAACAGCGGTAGCAACGCGATCAATTGTTGAGGAGTTATTGTCATGGCGAATTACGGCCTTGTAGTTGAAATTGAAGCGGTAAACCACTGCTGAATATTGCTCATCGCAGCATGGGACGTGTCGAGGATTGGCTGCGGATACACGCCCAGCAGCACCAGCAGCACGACCAGTACACCGATGGTCAGGAATTCGCGCGGCGACATTCCAGCCAGCGGCTCTTTTGATTTGGCTTCGCCGTAGTAAGCGCGCTGCATCATGATCAGCGAGTACACCGAGGCAAATACCAGGCCGAAGGTGGCAATCACGATAATCAACGGCACCACCTGATAGCTGCCGGTCAGAATCATGAACTCACCCACAAAGTTACCGGTGCCCGGCATACCGAGGTTGGCCACGGCAAAGAACAGCGACAGGCCCGGAATCCACTTGATGCGCGACCACAGGCCGCCCATCTGGCGCATGTCACGGGTATGCAGACGTTCATACAGCTGACCGCACAGGATGAACAGCGCCGCGGCCGACAGGCCGTGCGCAATCATCTGCACCACCGCGCCCTGGAACGCCAGCTGGCTGCCGGTGTAGATGGCAATCAGCACGAAGCCCATGTGCGAAATCGAGGTGTAGGCGATCAGACGTTTGATATCGGTCTGCGAGAACGCCATCCAGGCGCCGTAGAAGATACCGATGATGCCGAGCCACATGGCGATCGGCGCGAACTCCGCCGACGCATTCGGGAACAGCGGCAGGCTAAAACGCAGCAGGCCGTAAGCCGCAGTTTTCAGCAGGATACCGGCAAGGTCAACCGAACCAGCGGTCGGTGCCTGGCTGTGGGCATCCGGCAGCCAGCCGTGCAGCGGCACCACCGGCATTTTCACCGCAAAGGCGATGAAGAAGCCGAGCATCAGCAGATACTCAACGGTGTGTGACATCGGGGTTTTCAGCAGCTCTTCATAGCTGAACGTCCAGACGCCAGTGGCGTTGTAGTGCACAAACACCAGCGCCAGAATGGCAATCAGCATCACCAGACCTGACGCCTGGGTGTAGATGAAGAATTTGGTTGCCGCGCTGATACGGGTTTTCCCGTCAGACGCTTTGTGACCCCAGAGCGCGATGAGGAAGTACATCGGCACCAGCATCATTTCCCAGAAGAAGAAGAACAGGAACATGTCGATGGCGAGGAACACGCCGATCACGCCGCCGAGAATCCACATCAGGTTGAGGTGGAAGAAGCCCTGATACTTTTCGATTTCATTCCACGAGCAGAGAACCGCCATCAGACCCAGCAGGCCGGTCAGCACCACCATCAGCAGCGACAGGCCATCCAGCGCCAGATGGAAATTAATGCCAAAGCGCGGGATCCACGACACCAGGAAAGTCGACTGCCACTGCGGCAGGCCCGCAGCCTGCGTCAGCGAATAGCCGCCCTGCAGCCACAGCTGCAGGCCCAGCGCCAGCGTCAGCCCCATGGTGATCAGGGCAATCCAGCGCGGCACCTTCGCGCCAAGGCGCTCAGCCAGCCAGCAAAGCAAGCCCCCAACAAAGGGTATAATTATTAGCCAAGGTAATAACACGGCGTACATTCCCTATTTTCGTCTTCGTTCAGGCTATCTGACGCGCCTGTTTCGCCTCGCCCGCGCGGGCAACGTTCACGTATTACTACGCGCCGGTTGCTGCGCTGGCGAACACCAAACTGACTGCGTTGATCTCACCCGTGCATCAGACAATTTTGAACATTCTTACGTGGGGCGCTAAACCATCGCGCGCCCCGCTCATCAATCGTTAAATCACCAGCATCAGCGCCAGCACCACCACGGCACCGACGCTCATCGACGCGATATACCAGCGCAGATAGCCGTTCTCACTTACCACCAGACCTTTATTACCGATGCGCGACAGCAGCGCCGGCAGGTTCATCAGGGAGTTGAGCGGATCGCGCTGCAGCAGCCAGGCAATGCCAAGGTACGGTTTAACAAATACCTTGTCGTACAGCCAGTCGAAGCCCCAGGCCGCAAACCACCAGGTGCCGAAGAAACGGCCCGGCGCGCTGTTGGCGATGCGGGTGACCAGCTGACGTTTGCCCAGCCACAGCGCGGCGGCAATCAGGATACCGATAATCGCCACGGCACCCGAGGTGATTTCCAGCGCCACTTTGCCGGTTTCACCAAACTCGTTCTGTGGCAGCACGCCCGCCAGCGGAGGCGTAATCAGCGCGCCAACGAAAGTCGAGAGCACCAGCAGCACAATCAGCGGCAGGTGATGCGTAATGCCTTTACCGGCATGCGCATGAATTTTCTCTTCGCCGTGGAACACGATGAAGATCATGCGGAAGGTGTAGATTGAGGTAAGGAATGCACCCACCAGACCGGCGACCATCAGATTGATGTGACCGTTAGCCAGCGCACCGAACAGAATCTCGTCCTTACTGTAGAAGCCGGCGGTAATCAGCGGCAGCGCGGCCAGCGCGGCACCGCCCACCAGGAAGCAGACATACACCAGCGGGATGCTCTTACGCAGACCGCCCATTTTGAAAATGTTCTGCTCGTGATGACAGGCCAGAATCACGGAACCGGAGGAGAGGAACAGCAGCGCCTTGAAGAACGCATGGGTCATCAGGTGGAAAATCGCGGCGTCCCACGCCTGTACGCCCAGCGCCAGGAACATGTAGCCGATCTGACTCATGGTGGAGTATGCCAGCACGCGTTTGATGTCGGTCTGCACCAGCGCGGCGAAGCCCGCCAGCACCAGCGTAATCGCACCAACAATACCCACCAGATGCAGCACTTCCGGCGTCAGCAGGAACAGACCGTGGGTGCGGGCAATCAGATAGACGCCTGCGGTTACCATGGTGGCAGCGTGGATCAGCGCGGAGACCGGCGTCGGACCGGCCATCGCATCGGCCAGCCACGTCTGCAGCGGCAGCTGTGCCGATTTACCCACGGCACCGCCCAGCAGCATCAGCGTCGCCCACTGCAGCATGTGGTTGTCCGCCGCGAAGTGCGCCGGGGCCAGCTCCATCAGCTCACGGAAGTTCAGCGTACCCAGCTCGTTGTAGAGAATGAACAACGCAAAGGCGAGGAACACGTCACCGACACGGGTGATGATGAAGGCTTTCATCGCCGCTTTGCCGTTTTCCGGATTGCTGTAGTAGAAGCCAATCAGCAGGTAGGAACACAGCCCTACCCCTTCCCAGCCCAGGTACATCAGCATCAGGTTATCGGCCAGCACCAGCACCACCATGCTCGCGATGAACAGGTTGGTGTAAGCGAAGAAGCGTGAATAGCCCTCTTCACCGCGCATGTACCACGAAGCGAACATGTGGATGAAGAAGCCGACGCCGGTAACCACCGACAGCATGGTCAGCGACAGACCGTCCAGCACCAGGTTCACTTTGATGTCAAAGTTACCCACGTGCATCCAGGTCCACAGCGCCTGGGTAAATGGCTGCTGGCCCTGACTGAAGAAGTCCACACCCACAAATACGGTGGTCAGCGCCGCAAGGCCCACTGACCCCATCCCCACCGCAGCCGACAGGTTCTCCGACCAGCGACCACGGGAAAACGCCAATAGCAGGAAGCCAATCAGCGGAAATAATACGGTTAAATAGAGAAGATTCATCCGCGCATCTCGCTCACTGTGTCAATGTTCAGCGTCTGACGACGACGATAGAGCTGGAGCAGCAGCGCCAGACCAATACTGGCTTCCGCCGCCGCGAGGCTGATTGCCAGGATATACATCACCTGACCGTCGGCTTGTCCCCAGTAGCTGCCTGCCACCACCAGCGCCAGCGCCGCGGCGTTGATCATGATCTCCAGACCGATCAGCATAAACAGCAGGTTGCGGCGCAGTACCAGCGAGGTCAGGCCGAGAACAAACAGCACAGCAGCCAGAATCAGGCCGTGTTGTAACGGGATCATGCGTGCTCCTCCTTATTGGCCGCCGCGTCTGACACGCGGTTGCTCAGCACTTCGCCCTGACGATCTTCACGTCCGATATGGAACGCCACCACCAGACCGGCCAGCAGCAGCATTGACGCCAGCTCAACCGCCAGAACATACGGGCCAAACAGACTGATGCCCACCGCTTTGGCATCGATGACGGTGCCATCAATACCCTGGTCGGTTGCGGTCAGGATGGCGTAGATCATCACCACCAGCAGCAGCAGCGAGACAATGCCCGGACCGATCCACAGCGACGGCTTCAGCCATTCGCGCTCCTGATCCTGCTGGGTTTTACCCAGGTTGAGCATCATCACCACGAACACAAACAGCACCATGATGGCACCGGCATAGACGATGATCTCCAGCGCACCGGCAAAATAGGCACCCATTGAGAAGAACACGCCGGCAATCGACAGCAGCGAAACAATCAGGTACAGCAGCGCATGTACCGGATTGGTGTGGGTGATGACGCGCAATGTCGTCAGCACCGCCACCAGTCCGCAAAGATAAAACGCAAATTCCATACCTGGCTCCTTAAGGTAATAAGCCTTTAACGTCGATCGGTTTGGCTTCGTTTTCCGCGTCGCCTTTGTCTTTACCGTCGATCGCCATACCTGCCATGCGGTAGAAGTTGTACTCCGGATATTTACCCGGGCCGGAAATCAGCAGGTCTTCCTTCTCATACACCAGATCCTGACGCTTGAACTCACCGAGTTCGAAGTCCGGCGTCAGCTGAATCGCGGTGGTCGGGCACGCTTCTTCACATAAACCACAGAAGATGCAGCGCGAGAAGTTGATGCGGAAAAATTCCGGATACCAGCGGCCATCCTGCATCTCCGCTTTCTGCAGCGAAATACAGCCGACCGGGCAGGCAACGGCGCACAGGTTACAGGCTACGCAGCGCTCTTCGCCGTCCGGATCGCGCGTCAGCACGATACGGCCACGGTAGCGCGGCGGCAGATAAACCGGCTCCTCCGGATACATCTGGGTTTCGCGTTTGGCGAAGGCATGCATGCCAATCATCCAGATACTGCGCACTGTCGTGCCGAAGCCAACGACAATATCTTTTAAAGTCATCTCAAAACCCCTTACTGCGCGTTGTACAGAATCACTGCGGCAGTGGCCAGCAGATTCAATAACGTCAACGGCAGACATACTTTCCAGCCGAACGACAGCACCTGGTCATAGCGTGGACGCGGCAGCGCAGCACGAATCAGGATAAACATCACCATAAAGAACGCCGTTTTCAGGGCGAACCAGATGAACGGCGGCAGGAACGGACCGTGCCAGCCACCGAAGAACAGGGTGACGATCAGTGCCGATACGGTAGTAATGGCCACGTACTCACCGACAAAGAACAGGCCGAACTTCATCCCGGCATATTCGATGTGGTAACCGTCGGCCAGCTCCTGTTCCGCTTCCGGCTGGTCAAACGGATGACGGTGGCACACCGCGACGCCGGCAATACAGAAGGTCACGAAGCCAAAGAACTGCGGGATGATGTTCCACAGGTGCGTCTGGCTCTCAACGATGGCGTTCAGGTTAAAGGAACCCGCCTGCGCCACCACGCCCATCAGCGACAGGCCGAGGAACACTTCGTAGCTCAGGGTCTGCGCGGAGGCACGCATTGCACCGAGCAGCGAGTATTTGTTGTTACTCGACCAGCCCGCGAACAGTACGGCGTATACCGCCAGACCCGCCATCATCAGGAAGAACAGCAGACCGATGTTCAGGTCGGTGACCATCCAGCTCGGCGAAACCGGCACAATCGCAAACGCCAGCAGCAGCGAAACGAAGGCGATGACCGGTGCCAGGGTAAAGATGAAGCGATCGGTAAACGGCGGAACCCAGTCCTCTTTAAAGAACATTTTGATCATGTCCGCCGCCAGCTGCAGCGAGCCGCCCCAGCCTACGCGGTTCGGTCCATAACGGTTCTGCCACAGGCCGAGCAGACGACGCTCGGCAAAGCTCATGAAGGCACCACAGGCCACCACCACCAACAGGATGACAATGGCTTTCACCACCTGCAGGATGATGTCAATAACGTCCGGTGTCAGCCAGCTCATTGCGCTGCCTCCTGCAGTTTGTCAATTTGCGCACCCGCGAGGAACGGCGGTACACCCGGCATGCCGAGCGGCAGACCCACCTGCCCCACCTGCAGTGCCGCAGAGAAGCGCACCGGCAGACGCAGCGTTTCACCGGCGCAAACCAGTTCCACGGACGCACCGTTATTAACGCCCAGCTTCTCAGCATCTGCCGGGTTGATCACCAGCGTGGCCGGCGCCATGCGTTTCTGGAAGGTTGGCGAGCGCTGAGTCATCTCTTCACTACCAAACAGCTGATAGTAAGGTGCCACGCGATACTGACTGCCGCCCACGAAGCGTGCCGGAACCTGGCTGAACCAGTCCAGTGCACTTTCGCTGGCTTCAAACAGACGCACGCCCGGATCGCCATGACGCAGTTTACCGCCCACTTCCGCCTGGAACTTGTTCCACGCCTGCGGTGAGTTCCAGCCTGGTGCCCAGGCAAAAGGAATCTGCGAACGCGGTGCCGACGGCTGGTTGTTACCTTCCATGGAGAAGGCAAACATGGTGTCTTTATCCTGCGGCTGACGCGGTTCGTGCACACTGATGTTGGCGCGCGCGGCGGTACGGCCACTGGCACGATGCGGTGAACGCGCCAGTTTCTGGCCACGAATACGGAAGCTGGCGTCCGGCGCCGCGTCCTTAATCCCTTTCAGCTGCGGCAGCGCCACAATCGCGGCATCAATCACGTGATCGAGCTGCGTCCAGTCAATCTGGCGGCTCTCGACAGCGCTGTGCAGCGAATGCAGCCAGCGCCAGCTCTCCAGCATCACCACGCTATCGTCGTAATAGGCCGGATCGTAAACCTGGAAGAAGCGCTGGGCGCGACCTTCATGGTTGATGGAGGTGCCGTCGCTCTCGGCAAAGCTGGCGGTGGAGAGTACCAGACCGGCTTTCTCCAGCGTGGCCGTGCGTTGATGGTCAACCACAATCACGTGCGCGGTGTTATGCAGGGCTGCATCGACGGTGGCTTTCGGTGCGTGACGATAGAGATCGTTCTCCAGCACCACCAGCGCTTCCGCTTCGCCTTTGTCCAGCTGCTCCAGCGCGCTGTCCAGCGACTGGCCGCCCATCAGGCCGAGACCAAAGCTGTTGGCCGCGCCGGCGAGGAAGGTGATACCCACGTCAGCACCGCGCGCTTTCAGCGCTTTAGCTACGTTGGCTGCCGCTTCAATCATTGCCGTGCTGCCCGAGTGGGTGCCGGAAATGATCAACGGTTTTTTCGCGCCGGCCAGCGCCTGAACCACCACGTCCAGCTTGCCGTTCAGGCTGCTGTCAAAGTCGCTAACCGCCGGTGCGCTGTCATCCAGCGCGTGCGCGATGGCGAAGCCCAGGCGTGCCTGATCTTCCACCGGTGCACGATAGCTCCACGCGGCGATATCATCGAGACGGGTTTCATCAACGTTAGTGACAAACAGCGGATGTTTGGCATGCTGACCAATGTTGAGGATGGCGGCGATCTGCCAGTCCGCAACTTTTTGAGCGGCGGCCATTTCGCGAGCTTTGCCTTTAACGGCCTGACGCACCGACAGCGCCACGCGGGCACCGACCTGAGTCAAGTCTTCACCCAGCACCAGCACGGCGTCATAGCTTTCAATTTCACGCAGCGATGGCGTGTAAATGCCGCCCTGCTGCAGCACTTTCAGCATCAGCTCAACCCGCGCCTGCTCAGCTGCCGGCATACCGGTTGAGAAGTTTTCCGCGCCCACCAGTTCGCGCAGCGCGAAGTTGCTTTCAATACTGGCGCGAGGTGAACCGATACCGATCACCTTCTTCGCCTGACGCAGGATATCCGCGGCGGCATTTACCGCCTGTTCTGCGTTCAGCGTGATCCGGTCAGTGCCGCGCAGCTGTTCCGGATGACGCGGACGGTCTTTACGGTTCACGTAGCCATAGCCGAAACGGCCACGGTCGCACAGGAAGTAGTGGTTTACCGAGCCGTTGTAGCGGTTTTCGATACGACGCAGCTTGCCATAGCGTTCGCCCGGGCTGGTGTTACAACCCACGCTGCACTGCTGGCAGATGCTCGGCGCAAACTGCATATCCCACTTACGGTTATAGCGTTCAGAGTGGGTTTTATCGGTGAACACGCCGGTCGGGCAGATTTCTACCAGGTTACCGGAGAATTCGCTCTCCAGCGTGCCATCTTCCGGACGGCCAAAGTAGACGTTGTCATGCGCGCCGTACACGCCAAGATCTTTGCCATCGGCGTAATCTTTGTAGTAGCGCACGCAGCGGTAACAGGCGATACAGCGGTTCATCTCATGCGAGATAAACGGCCCGAGATCCTGATTCTGATGGGTACGCTTGGTAAAACGGTAGCGACGGAAGCTGTGTCCCGTCATTACCGTCATATCCTGCAGGTGACAGTTACCGCCCTCTTCGCACACCGGACAGTCGTGCGGGTGGTTGGTCATCAGCCACTCCACCACGCTTTCACGAAACTCTTTCGCTTCGCCATCGTCGATGGAGATAAAGGTGCCGTCAGACGCAGGCGTCATGCAGGACATGACGAGGCGCCCACGGGTATCTTCGGCATTCTGGAATTGCTTCACCGCGCACTGGCGGCAGGCTCCCACGCTTCCCAGCGCCGGATGCCAGCAAAAATAAGGAATATCAAGGCCCAGAGACAGACACGCCTGCAGCAGGTTGTCCGCTCCGTTCACATCATATTCTTTACCGTCTACATGGATTGTAGCCATAGTGAACATGCTTCCGTAAGGCTCGTCCGCAGACGAGCGTTAAACATCTAATTCCTGCCCCGCAGCCTCAGGCCCGGGCGATTCCGTGTACGACGGCGGCTTACCAGCGCGCTTTCAGCAGGTTAGGCTGAATCCCGCCAATCGCGCGGGTATTGCCAAACACCTGCGGCGCAATGCCGGCTTCAAACTCGTCACGGAAATATTTAATCGCGCTCTGCAGTGGCTCAACGGCACCCGGTGCGTGGGCGCAGAACGTCTTGCCCGGACCGAGCTGGCGGCACAGCTGCAGCAGGGTTTCGATATCCCCCGGCTGGCCTTTTTTCTGCTCCAGCGCACGCAGGATCTTCACGCTCCACGGCAGACCGTCACGGCACGGCGTACACCAGCCGCAGGACTCGCGCGCAAAGAACTCTTCGAGGTTGCGTACCAGCGACACCATATTGATTTCGTGGTCGACCGCCATCGCCAGCGCGGTACCCAGACGGCTGCCGGCTTTGCCGATGCTGGCAAATTCCATCGGTAGGTCGAGGTGCTGCTCGGTCAGGAAGTCGGTACCGGCTCCGCCCGGCTGCCAGGCTTTGAACTTCAGGCCATCGCGCATTCCGCCGGCATAATCCTCGAGGATTTCACGCGCGGTGGTACCAAACGGCAGCTCCCACACGCCCGGATTTTTCACCCGGCCGGAGAAGCCCATCATCTTGGTGCCAGTGTCTTCGCTGCTGGAGATGTTTTTGTACCACTCCACGCCATTCAGGAAGATCGCCGGCACGTTGGACAGCGTCTCAACGTTGTTGACGCAGGTCGGTTTGCCCCAGACGCCGGCACTGGCCGGGAACGGCGGCTTGGAACGCGGGTTAGCGCGGCGCCCTTCCAGCGAGTTGATCAGCGCGGTCTCTTCGCCACAGATATAGCGGCCCGCACCGGTGTGAACAAACAGCTCGAAATCGAAGCCGGTACCAAGAATGTTTTTGCCGAGATAGCCCGCGGCAGTAGCTTCGGCAATGGCACGACGCAGGTTTTCCGCGGCTTCGATGTATTCACCGCGCAGGAAGATGTAGCCACGGTAGGCTTTCAGCGCAAACGCACTGATCAGCATGCCTTCCACCAGCTGGTGCGGCAACTGCTCCATCAGCAGGCGGTCTTTATAGGTGCCAGGTTCCATCTCATCGGCGTTACACAGCAGGTAACGGATGTTCATGGATTCATCTTTGGGCATCAGGCTCCACTTCAGGCCGGTGCTGAAGCCCGCACCGCCGCGCCCTTTCAGGCCGGAATCCTTCACTGCAGCGACGATCTCGTCCTGGCTCATGCCCTTCAGCGCTTTATCGGCGCCAACGTAGCCGTTTTTACTGCGGTATTCATCGAACCATACTGGCTGTTTGTCGTCACGCAGACGCCAGGTCAGCGGATGGGTTTCCGCAGTACGAATGATCTGTTTAATGGTCATTGATACTGCTCCAGCAGGTTGGCGATGCCTTCCGGCGTCAGGTGAACGTGGGTATCTTCATCCACCATCATGGTCGGGCCTTTGTCACAGTTGCCGAGGCAGCAGGTTGGCAGCAGCGTAAAGCGGCCATCCGGCGTGGTTTGTCCTGGCTTAATGTTCAGGTTCTGCTCCAGCGCCGCCTGAATGCCCTGGTAACCGGTGATGTGGCACACCACGCTGTCGCAGTAGCGAATCACGTGGCGGCCAACCGGCGTACGGTAGATCTGGCTGTAAAACGTCGCCACACCTTCTACGTCGCTGGCCGGAATGCCCAGCACCTCAGCAATCGCGTTAATGGCACCGTCTGGCACCCAGCCGCGCTGCTTCTGCACGATCTTCAGCGCTTCAATCGACGCCGCGCGCGCATCTTCGTAGTGATGTTTTTCATGCTCAATAGCGTGGTGCTCGGCCTCGCTCAGCACAAAGACCTCAGTCGGGTCGATGGTTTGAATGGCAATTTTTTGATCGTGCATAATTAGCGGTCCACGTCTGACATAACAAAATCGATACTACCGAGGTACACGATCAGGTCGGATACCAGGCTGCCGCGGATCACCGAAGGGATCTGCTGCAGATGCGGGAAGCTCGGCGTACGCACGCGGGTGCGGTAGCTCATGGTGCTGCCATCGCTGGTCAGGTAGTAGCTGTTGATCCCTTTCGTCGCTTCAATCATCTGGAATGATTCGTTGGCCGGCATTACCGGGCCCCACGAAACCTGCAGGAAGTGGGTGATCAGGGTTTCAATGTGCTGCAGCGTGCGCTCTTTCGGTGGCGGCGTGGTCAGCGGATGATCGGCCTTAAATGGCCCTTCCGGCATGTTTTTCAGGCACTGCTCAAGGATACGCAGCGACTGCCACATCTCTTCCATCTTCAGCTGCACGCGGGTGTAAGCGTCGCTGATACCGGCGCCGACCGGCACCTCGAAGTCGAAGTTTTCATAGCCGGAGTAGGGACGCCATTTACGCACGTCGAAGTCCAGACCGGTAGCGCGCAGACCGGCACCGGTGGTGCCCCACGCCAGCGCTTCGTCCATGTTATAGGCGGCCACGCCCTGCGAACGGCCCATCAGCACGGTGTTGCGCAGCGCAGCTTTGTCGTACTCTTTCAGACGCTTCGGCATCCAGTCGAGGAACTCGCGCAGCAGACGTTCCCAGCCTTTCGGCAGATCGTGCGCCACACCGCCGATGCGGAACCACGCCGGGTGCATACGGAAACCGGTGATCGCTTCCACCACGTCATAGATTTTCTGACGGTCGGTAAAGGCAAAGAACACCGGTGTCATGGCACCGACGTCCTGAATAAAGGTGGAGATGTACAGCAGGTGGCTGTTGATACGGAACAGCTCTGACAGCATCACGCGAATCACATTCACGCGATCCGGTACGGTGATGCCCGCCAGCTTTTCCACCGCCAGTACGTACGGCATTTCGTTTACGCAACCGCCGAGGTACTCGATACGGTCGGTATACGGAATATAGCTGTGCCAGGACTGACGCTCACCCATCTTCTCCGCGCCGCGATGGTGGTAACCCACGTCCGGAACGCAGTCGACGATCTCTTCGCCATCCAGCTGCAGAATGATGCGGAACGCACCGTGCGCTGAAGGGTGGTTCGGACCGAGGTTGAGGAACATGAAGTCCTCATTGGTGGTGCCACGCTTCATGCCCCAGTCTTCCGGCTTGAAGGTCAGTGACTCCATCTCCAGATCTTCTTTCTGCTTAGTCAGCGTGAAAGGATCGAACTCGGTAGCGCGCGCCGGGTAGTCTTTACGCAGCGGGTGCCCTTCCCAGGTCTGCGGCATCATGATGCGCGTCAGGTGCGGGTGGCCGTTGAAGGTGATACCAAACATCTCCCAGGTTTCGCGCTCATACCAGTTGGCGTTAGCGAAAATTTTGGTGATGGTGGGCACATTCAGATCGTTTTCAGACAGCGCCACCTTGAGCATGATGTCGCGGTTGCGTTCAATCGACAGCAGGTGATAGAAAACGGAAAAATCCGCGGCGGGCAGACCGGCGCGGTGGGTACGTAAACGCTCATCGAAACCGTGCAGGTCATAGAGCATGACGTACGGCTTCGGCAGCTTACGCAGGAATTCAATGATTTCCAGTAGCTGTTCACGCTTCACCCAGACGACCGGAATGCCGGTGCGGGTGGCCTGAACGGTAAAGGCATCCGGCCCAAAACGGTTACGCAGCTCGCCGATCACCGGATCATCCAGGTGATCCCGGGTTTGCCATGCAGGCTGAGCGAGATCTTGCGTGGTTAAATCTGTCATACGTTACTCACCATTCCGGCCTGTAATCAGGCACTCAAAAGAAGGCGTCAGGATGGCGGCACACACTACGTTGTCATTATCTGCTGCGGCCGTGGCTCCATCCGTGTACGGGGTGCTTAAACTTCGTCTGGGGTTCTCAGGTTGGTGACGGCAATACGCTCACCACGCTTTCTTTCACGCTCAGACTGCATATTGGCGCGATACACGCCCTGATCGCCAACCACCCACGAGAGCGGACGACGTTCTTTGCCGATGGACTCACGCAGCAGCAGCAGCGCCTGCATGTAAGCTTCCGGACGTGGCGGACAACCCGGGATATACACATCAACCGGCAGGAATTTATCGACACCCTGCACCACCGAATAGATGTCATACATACCGCCGGAATTGGCGCAGGCCCCCATCGAAATCACCCATTTCGGTTCCAGCATCTGGTCATACAAACGCTGAATCACCGGTGCCATTTTGGTAAACGGCGTACCGGCGATCACCATAAAGTCAGCCTGACGTGGCGAGGCGCGCATTACTTCCGCACCGAAACGCGCCACATCATGTACTGCGGTGAATGACGTGGTCATTTCCACGTAGCAACAGGAAAGGCCGAAGTTATACGGCCAGAGAGAGTTTTTACGACCCCAGTTCACCATGTCATGCAGGGCGTGCTCAAGCTTGCCCATATAGACGCTGCGATGAACGTGCTGCTCCAGAGGATCGGTAACAATCTCCTGTTTCTGCAGGGGATAACGGTCGTTATCGCCCCCGTTCGGGTCTACGCGTGTCAGCGTGTAGTCCATCTTATTGCCTCGCTTTTACTGCTTATGAGGGTTGGTGTGACTGTGGCTGACCGGGCTCGATTTGACGACTACGCGACGACGCGCAGGCGCCCAATCCAGCGCACCGATGCGCACCAGATAAACCAGGCCTGCCAGGAGCACCAAAATGAAAATTGCGGCTTCGACAAAGCCGACCCAGCCGCTTTCGCGGATGGAGGTCGACCATGCGTATAGATAGAGGGCTTCGACGTCGAAAATGACGAAAAACATCGCAACCAGATAGAATTTTGCCGAAAGGCGGATATGGGTATCACCGACGGATTCGATACCGGATTCAAACGGCGTGTCTTTGTGGCGCGCGCGTGCACGTCCACCTAACAACCAGCCACCGGTTAACATAAAGGCACACAGGCCAAACGCGATAACAATGAAAACAATAAACGCCCAGTGATGAGCGATGACTTCTGTGGTTGTTGACATACTCTTTGCTTACTCATCAAAAGTGGCGATGGCATCCTGCACTGTCGCAGCAAACACACCACATCGATTCAAGGGAAGGATAAAAAACCTTATAAACTTTGCTGTCTTTATCAATTAAGCAGCAATTTTATGGGGTTTTTTACTCCTTTCTATAACCTTTTGTCAACTTTGACAAAAGTATCCAAACATTAATTTACACCCGCATCATATTATTAACATATGCACCCCTGAGCGCCAGCTAAATCGCTTCAGTTTGTACGGTTAATTTCAGTGTAGCGGGTATTCACATGCATGGATCGTGCATTTAACAATCATAGTTTGACAGGTCTTGCGCGGATTTCCCCCCCCTTATCGGGGGTATTTTTTTGATCCAGAACACATATTGACGTTTTTTGCTGGAAAAACCGGCAGGCGGTCTGGCGACAGGCAGAGATAAAGTTGGCACGAAATGATAAATAAATTCCGCGCAGGATGAAAATGAAACACATTTCACTTTTCAGGAAGTTAGTGAAATTATCAGATGCTAATCGTGCTAAAAAAGCGGAAATAACCGCCATAAAAAAAGCCTTAGCTGATTTTCATCAGGCTAAGGCTCTTTTCTCTAACTTTTAACAATTATCTGGCATGCCGGTTGTGACGGATTACCAGTAACGGTCAACCTTACTCTTCATCATCCAGCAGCAGCGTACCGTCCGGATTCGCGCTCAGATTGTAAGGATCGTTAGTGGACTGCATCGCGTTGAAGATGGCCAGCGCCAGCTCATTATCGCTGTCCGGATTACGGCACAGCAAATATTGCGTATCCGGCAGCACCGGCAGGCCTTCTGCCGCCCCCATCACGCGCAGCTCCGGGCTCATCATTTCAACCGGACGCGCGGTGACACCCAGCCCCGCTTTTACCGCCGCACGTACCGCCGCCAGCGTGGAAGCCACGTAGGAGATACGCCACGGGATACCCGCTTCGTTGAGATGATCGATCGCCATGTCACGGTACGGGCTTGGCTCATCCAGCAGCACCAGCGGAATGGCTTCACCACGCTGGAAAATATAGTCTGCCGCGCAGTACCACAGCGTTGGCGAGGTTCGCAGCACCTGGTAGGTGAAGTTACCCGGACTGGATGTGGTCACCACCAGATCCACTTCGCCCTGGTTCAGCATCTCCATCATAAACGGATTACGCTTCACGCGGACGTCGATTGCCAGTTTCGGATACACTGACGTTACGCGGTTAAGCAGAAACGGCAGAATGGTATCAGAGGTATCGTCAGACGCGCCAATCGTCAGCACGCCCTGGATATTGCTGTACATTAAAGAAGTGCAGGCTTCATCGTTGAAACGCAGGATCTTCCTGGCGTAGCCAAGCAGCTGAATGCCATGCTCAGTCAGCAATTTGTTACGTCCATGTCTGGCAAACAGCTCTTTACCTACCAATTGTTCCAGACGTTGCATCTGCTGGCTTACGGCTGATTGCGTTCTGCATACTGCTGCAGCGGCGGCTGCAAAGGTATTCAGGTCAGCAACGGCGACAAAAGTACGCAGCAGATCGAGGTCGAGATTCAGTATCGGACGATTTGCATTAGTCATGTTATTTCTTCACTTATAAGATTTTTTGAAACTACTACCCTGGTGTATTACCATACTTATCAAAGAGATAAGTGGTAATGGTGCTTAATGATCGCCCTGTGTGAAGGCGCTCATGAAAAAATCGAGTCAGGCGGATGCCGACGAACACATCACCGCAAAACGGGCAATGGCGTCGTAAAAGTCAGAACAACTTCCTGGGCCAGGGACGTCAGTAGAACGTTGCTGGAAGCTGTGTAGTTGCCTGGTTTCCCGCCAAACTGTCCTGCGGGGCAAAAAGGAGTAACATCTTGTTATGCTGATGCGAAGCGATAAAGTGCATCAAATAATAAATTATACTTAATCATTTTTACGCTATAAATGGAAATGTTTTTGTTCAAAACATCGTAATTTTTGACCAAAAGCCATTTCCGGCACATCCTGCCACAACGCTGCTGATTTTTTAACCCGCCTGGTTCTTAAACTGAATGATAAGCGTTAAAGTGACAGCGTAAATGCTATTTAAGCCGCTGCCACGCGGTTTTATCCCCGGCTGACGGGGCCTGGTTTCAACCGCTTCGCAAAGCAAATAACCATCGTCATCGCCTCATGCCAGATAGTGCTTAATCATTGCTGCACATTTTTTCGGCATCTAACAAGATTCCTTTAACTATTTCATCAAGTCGCTAACCATTCATAAGACCGCAGTTAAATGAAAAATTGCTGAATGGCGCGGCGCGCGGCTGGATATCCCTGTTTACAGGCGACCCGATCAGCGCACGCATTTAATGTTGACTCCTGCCATTTTAATAGATAATTAAACCAGTTTTAATAGTTAAAAATGCGTTTCGCGCCACTGAATCCGGCAAAGCCTGGCTATCGCGCCAAAACCCAGCGCTGCCCTTCTTTTGTTACGGTGAGAGGAGTAAATTGAGCAGGTTTGATTTTAGTGGCAGGTTAAAAGGACTCTGCCCATTAAGGCGGTAACGATGAATTTTCAAATTGATAAATCCGGCAAGCTGGAAAATGTCTGTTACGACATTCGTGGCCCGGTACTGAAAGAAGCTAAACGTCTCGAAGAAGAAGGCAACAAAGTTCTCAAACTCAACATCGGCAACCCTGCCCCGTTTGGTTTTGAAGCCCCTGATGAAATCCTGGTAGACGTGATTCGTAACCTACCGAGCGCGCAAGGCTATTGCGACTCGAAAGGTCTCTATTCAGCACGTAAAGCCATCATGCAGCACTACCAGGCGCGCGACATGCGCGACGTTACGGTAGAAGATATCTATATTGGCAACGGTGTGTCTGAACTGATCGTGCAGGCGATGCAGGCGCTGCTGAACAGCGGCGATGAGATGCTGGTGCCCGCGCCAGATTATCCGCTGTGGACGGCGGCGGTTTCGCTGTCGAGCGGCAAAGCGGTGCACTATCTGTGCGACGAATCCGCGGGCTGGTTCCCGGATCTGGATGATATTCGCAGCAAAATCACGCCGCGTACCCGCGGGATCGTGATCATCAACCCCAACAACCCGACCGGTGCGGTGTACAGCAAAGAGCTGCTGCTGGAGATTGTGGAGATCGCCCGCCAGCATAACCTGATCATCTTCGCCGACGAGATCTACGACAAGATTCTGTATGACGAAGCCCAGCATCATTCGATTGCCGCGCTGGCACCGGACCTGCTGACCGTGACCTTCAATGGGCTGTCCAAAACCTACCGCGTGGCGGGTTTCCGCCAGGGCTGGATGGTGCTGAACGGACCGAAAAAGCACGCTAAAGGCTATATCGAAGGTCTGGAGATGCTGGCCTCGATGCGTCTGTGCGCTAACGTGCCAGCGCAGCATGCCATACAGACTGCGCTGGGCGGTTATCAGAGCATCAGCGAGTTTATCGCGCCGGGTGGACGGCTGTTCGAGCAGCGCCAGCGCGCCTGGGAACTGATCAACGATATTCCCGGCGTCAGCTGCGTAAAGCCGCAGGGCGCGCTGTATATGTTCCCGCGCATCGATGCGAAGAAATTCAACATCATGGACGACCAGAAAATGGTGCTGGATTTCCTGCTGCAGGAAAAAGTGCTGCTGGTGCAGGGCACCGCCTTTAACTGGCCGTGGCCGGATCACGTGCGCATCGTTACCCTGCCGCGCGTGGACGACCTCGAGATGGCGATCAACAAGTTTGGTCGCTTCCTGCAAGGCTATCGCCAGTAATCTGTGACGCGTATACTGTTTGACTTTCGGGGAGCCGCACAAGCTCCCCGCCGTGCAACAGGAACCGTCCATGACCCGTAGCCACTTTTTCGCCCACCTCTCCCGCCTGAAACTCATCAACCGCTGGCCGCTGATGCGCAATGTGCGCACGGAAAATGTCTCCGAGCACAGTCTGCAGGTCGCCATGGTGGCGCACGCGCTGGCCATCATCAAAAACAAAAAATTTAACGGCAATCTGAATGCCGATCGCATCGCCATGCTGGCGCTGTATCACGATGCCAGCGAAGTGCTGACCGGCGATTTGCCCACGCCGGTAAAGTATTACAACGCGCAGATTGCCCATGAATACAAGAAGATCGAAAAGATTGCGCAGCACAAGCTGATTGAGATGCTGCCGCCTGAGTTGCAGGACGCGTATCGTCCGTTGCTGGATGAGCACCTGCATAGCGAGAGCGAGCAGGCGGTGGTAAAACAGGCTGATGCGCTGTGCGCCTACCTCAAGTGCCTTGAAGAATTGTCGGCCGGTAACAACGAGTTTCTGCTGGCCAAAGCTCGTCTGGAGAAGACGCTGGCGCAGCGGCGATCGCCGGAGATGGATTACTTCGTTGAAGTCTTCATCCCCAGCTTCAGCCTGTCGCTGGATGAAATTTCTCAGGATACGCCGCTGTAACCTGCGCCACTCAGCGTGGGCTGTTTCAGGCGCACATCGTCACGCTGAAATAACCGTCCGGCTGTTTACTGATGTGCAGCGGCTGCAGATTTTCCACCTGCAGCGCCACTTCGCTCAGGCGCGGCGCATCGGCCGGCGGATTGACCGCCACCACGGCGCTGCCCGCTTCCAGCCCGGCGATAATGCCCGCCGGTGCATCTTCCACCACCACGCATTCTGGCGCAGAAAGCCCGAGCCGCTCAGCACCCAGCAAATAAGGTTCAGGGTTGGGCTTACCGAATTTAATGTCCTCGGCGGTAATAAACACCTCCGGCAGCGGTAAACCGGCCGCTTTGTGACGGGCATGCGCCACCGGGATCGATCCCGAGGTCACAATCGCCCAGGGAATGTCGAGTGCGTTCAGGGTGGCCAGCAACGCGTGGGCACCGGCAATCGCCTGCACGCCTGCCGTGTCTTCTGCTTCCAGCTGCTCCAGCCAGCGAAATTCGGCCTGGATCGCCGCTTCAGACTGGCCCGCCATAAAGTGGCGCAGCGAATTGATCGCCGGTTTGCCGTGAATGTAGTCCAGCACCTGCTGCGCGGCCAGGCCGTGGCGCGCGCCCCAGCGTGACCAGGCGCGATTCACGGCCGGCAGTGAATCCACCAGCGTCCCGTCTAAATCAAACAGAAAACCCCTGTACTTCACACGTTGCTCCTTATTCAGGCATTGAGGATTTGCGCGATCTCATTCTCGCTGAGGTGATACTGACGCGGACAAGTGTGCCACACCGCCAGCATGCGTTGGTATTTTTCCCACATAGGAGTTTGCGCATTGAAACCGTGGGTGCCGGAATCGAAATGGGTATAGCGCCCTTCCACGTTAACCATAAAGCGTACGTAGCCGAGGTAACGCGCTTCGGTGGCCGCGTCGAAGCCGAGAAACGCCAGGCGACGCTCTTCAATGTTGCACGGCGCTTTGTGATTGGACCAGGAAACATGCAGCGCATGATGCATTTCCATAATGTCGATCAGCGTACGGCAGGTCGCCTCGCTCAGTTCGCCGAACTCTTTGTCCAGCTCGCGCAATTGCAGTCCATAGCCGCGTTCAATAATGGTCTGATAGCGGCGATAGCGCTCGGCGTTATCCGGCTCAAGCATCGCCATCATCTGGTATTGATTAGAAAGAATCAGTCGCTGTGCATGGGTCATTTCCATGGTTTACTCCCGGGCCGCAGGGCCGCTTAAGATTTAAACAATGCAGAAATGATTACACAACGAAAGCGATGCGTGTATGTCCGCATCACTATTCTTTGATTTGAACCGGGATTGGGCGCAAATTCTCTGGCAGAGAAAAGCGCCATTTGATCAAAGATCGTCGAGGAAAGTACGGTCGAGCTGCTTAAAAGCACGCTTGAGCACATCCGCCAGCGCCTGGTAAGTCGGCTTGCCGTCAACGGGGGCGATAGCCTGTCCGGCCTCTTCCAGTTTGGCGCGCACTTCATGGAACCAGTGCAGCAGCGTTGGCGGCAGCGGCGTGACGGAACGTTTACCCAGCCACCATAATCCCTGCATCGGCAGGCTACAGGCAAACAGCGCGGTGGCAATCGCCGGACCGAGCTGCCCGCCGAGCGCGATTTGCCACGTCAGCGTAAAAATGGCCAGCGGTGGCATAAAGCGAATCGCAAAGCGGGTTGCCGTCACCACACGGTTCTCAGGAAACACCGGCGCCAGACGTTTGTCGGCGGGCCAGGTTTTCATGTAGTGCTGGCCGCGCTGAAATAAGCCGAACCAGCCTGGATTGCCTGCGTCATTCGCCATGGTAGACCTCAACTATTACTGCAACATTTAAAAAAATTTCATAACTACACAACTTTACGTGACATCCTTCAAAAGATTTTGTCTTTGCGGGTCACAGTGGGTATTCTGACGCCGTTTTTGCAACATTACCGGAAGCCGCAGCGCAATAAAAGAGCGCGCTGGAGCCATGTTTCGCTTCGTGGATTTCAAAAATCTGCGTAAAATTACCGAAATTTTTTGCGTGTCGTTTCTTTTTTGACTAGCGCATGATGTTAATCATTAATCTACCAGCTTTCATAGGCTACGCTGTTAGTCTGATTGCGTTATTTTTAGCCACTATTTAACAAAATAGGTACTTCCATGTCGACGAAGTTAGTACTGGTCCTCAACTGCGGCAGCTCCTCTCTTAAGTTTGCCATTCTCAATCCAGCCAGCGGTGACGAATACCTTTCCGGTCTGGCGGAGTGTTTCCACCTGCCGGAAGCGCGCATCAAGTGGAAACTGGACGGCAGCAAACAGGAAGCCCCGCTCGGCGCGGGCGCAGCGCACAGCGAAGCGCTGAACTTCATCGTTAAAACTATTCTGGCACAAAAACCAGAGCTTTCGGCACAAATCGCTGCAATCGGCCATCGTATCGTTCACGGCGGCGAGCAGCTGACGCAATCGGTGGTGATTGACGAGTCCGTCATTCAGGGCATCAAAGACGCGTCATCCTTCGCGCCACTGCACAATCCGGCGCACCTGCTCGGTATCAACGAAGCGATGAAAAACTTCCCGCACCTGTCGGATAAAAATGTCGCCGTTTTCGACACCGCCTTCCATCAGACTATGCCGGAAGAGTCCTATCTCTATGCCCTGCCGTACAACCTGTATAAAGAGCACGGCGTGCGCCGCTACGGCGCGCACGGCACCAGTCACTACTATGTGACGCAGGAAGCCGCCAAAATGCTGAACAAGCCGGTCAGCGAGCTGAACATCATCACCTGCCATCTCGGCAACGGCGGTTCTGTTGCGGCCATCCGTAACGGCCAGTGCGTAGATACCTCAATGGGTCTGACGCCGCTGGAAGGTCTGGTGATGGGCACCCGCAGCGGTGACATCGATCCGGCTATCGTCTTCTTCCTGCACGATACGCTGGGCATGAGCGTGGATGCGATCAACAAACTGCTGACCAAAGAGTCCGGCCTGCTCGGCCTGACCGAAGTCACCAGCGACTGCCGTTACGTAGAAGACAACTACGCCACCAAAGACGATGCCAAACGCGCGATGGATGTGTTCTGTCACCGCCTGGCGAAGTACATCGGCAGCTACACCGCGCTGATGGAAGGCCGTCTGGATGCGGTGGTGTTTACTGGCGGTATCGGTGAAAACGCGGCGATGGTACGTGAGCTGGCGCTGGACAAACTGGGTCTGCTTGGCTTCGAGGTTGACCACGAGCGCAACCTGGCTGCACGCTTCGGCAAGTCCGGCTTCATCAATAAAGAGGGGACCCGCCCGGCGGTGGTGATTCCAACCAATGAAGAGTGGGTCATCGCCCAGGACGCCGCGCGCCTCACCGCGTAATGTTTCTCTCCGTCAGCTTCGGCTGACGGTGTTGTTTTTGACACCCTGTAACACCGCGAGGTTTCTATAGTGTCACGTACAATTATGCTTATTCCTACCGGCACCAGCGTCGGCCTGACCAGCGTCAGCCTTGGGGTGATTCGTGCCATGGAGCGCAAAGGCGTGCGCCTGAGCGTGTTCAAACCGATCGCCCAGCCGCGCGCCGGCGGCGATGCGCCAGATCAGACCACCACCATCATTCGCAAAAACTCCGCTATTCCGGCCGCGGTTCCGCTGCCGATGTCCCGCGTTGAGTCGCTGCTGGGTTCTAACCAGCAGGATGTGCTGATGGAAGAGATCATCGCCAACTACCACGCCAACGCCAAAGATGCGGAAGTGGTGCTGGTGGAAGGCCTGGTTCCGACGCGCAAACATCAGTTTGCCTCGGCGCTGAACTATGAAATTGCCAAAACGCTGAACGCGGAAATTGTCTTCGTCATGTCGCTGGGTAACGACTCGCCGGCACAGCTGAAAGAGCGCATCGAACTGACGCAGAGCAGCTTCGGCGGCAGCAAAAACAAAAACATCACCGGCGTCATCATCAACAAACTCAACGCGCCGGTGGATGAGCAGGGCCGTACCCGTCCGGATCTGTCAGAAATTTTCGACGACTCCTCGAAAGCCAGCATCGCCAACATCGATCCTAAGCAGCTGTTCGCTAACAGCCCGCTGCCGGTGCTGGGCTGCGTGCCGTGGAGCTTTGATCTGATCGCGACGCGCGCCATTGATATGTGCCGCCATCTCAACGCGGAGATCATCAACGAAGGTGAAATCCACACGCGTCGCGTCAAATCCGTCACCTTCTGCGCGCGCAGCATCCCGCATATGCTGGAGCACTTCCGTCCGGGCTCGCTGCTGGTGACCTCAGCCGACCGTCCTGACGTGCTGGTGGCGGCCTGTCTGGCGGCGATGAACGGCATCGAAATTGGTGCAGTGCTGCTGACCGGCGGCTATCAGATTGAAGCGCCGATCGCCCGTCTGTGCGAACGCGCCTTCCAGACCGGCCTGCCGGTGTTCATGGTAAAAACCAACACCTGGCAAACCTCACTCAGCCTGCAGAGCTTTAACCTGGAAGTGCCGGCTGACGACACGCAGCGCATTGAAAAAGTGCAGGAGTATGTGGCCGGCTTTATCAATGCAGACTGGGTTGAATCACTGACCGCCACATCCGAACGCAGCCGTCGTCTGTCACCGCCGGCATTCCGTTATCAGCTCACCGAACTGGCGCGTAAAGCCGGCAAGCGCATCGTCCTGCCGGAAGGTGACGAACCGCGCACCGTTAAAGCGGCGGCGATTTGTGCCGAGCGCGGCATCGCCACCTGTGTGCTGCTGGGCAATCCGGATGAGATTCAGCGCGTGGCCGCAGCGCAGGGCGTTGAGCTCGGCAAAGGCATTGAAATTGTCGATCCGCAGGTGGTGCGTGACAACTACGTGCCGCGCCTGGTTGAGCTGCGTAAGAGCAAAGGCATGACCGAAGTGGTCGCGCAGGAGCAGCTGGAAGATAACGTGGTGCTGGGCACCATGATGCTGGAAAGCGGCGAAGTTGACGGTCTGGTCTCGGGCGCGGTTCACACCACCGCCAACACCATTCGTCCGCCGTTGCAGCTGATCAAAACCGCGCCGAACAGCTCGCTGGTCTCCTCAGTGTTCTTCATGCTGCTGCCAGAACAGGTGCTGGTGTACGGTGACTGCGCCATCAACCCGGATCCTAATCCGGAACAGCTGGCCGAGATCGCGATTCAGTCTGCCGACTCCGCCAAAGCCTTCGGCATCGATCCACGCGTAGCGATGATCTCCTACTCTACCGGTAACTCCGGTGCCGGTAGCGACGTAGAGAAAGTGCGTGAAGCAACGCGCATTGCGCAGGAAAAACGTCCGGATCTGGTGATCGACGGCCCGCTGCAGTACGACGCCGCGATCATGGAAGACGTCGCCAAGTCTAAAGCGCCGAACTCAGCGGTGGCCGGACGTGCGACGGTATTTATCTTCCCGGATCTCAACACCGGTAACACCACTTACAAAGCGGTGCAGCGTTCTGCCGACCTGATCTCCATCGGGCCGATGCTGCAGGGCATGCGCAAACCGGTTAACGACCTGTCACGCGGTGCGCTGGTCGATGATATCGTCTACACCATTGCGCTGACGGCGATTCAGTCGCAGCAGGCTGAAGGCTAATCCCCTTCCCCGCTCCGCATCAGCACGCCCGCCCGGGCGTGCTTTTTTTTATCCTGCGCCACAACCCTGCCCGTATAAACGCACTGGCAAAATCCCGCCTGCGCGCTAACACTGATTACACTCTCCCGCGACTTACGAGGTCAGCAATGAGCAACAGTGATGTGCACAGCCGTCGGTTACAGGCCACGCCGCGTGGTGTGGGCGTGATGTGTGATTTCTTTGCGGCGAAAGCCGAAAACGCCACGCTGTGGGACCAGCAGGGGCGCGAATATATTGATTTCGCCGCCGGCATTGCGGTGCTCAATACAGGACACCGGCATCCCAAAGTGCTGGCGGCGGTACAGCAGCAGCTGACGTGCTTCACCCATACCGCGTTTCAAATCGTGCCGTATGAGAACTACATTCACCTTGCGGAGCGTCTGAATGGGCTGGTGCCGATTGAAGGCGCCGTGAAAACCACCTTCTTCTCTACCGGCGCCGAGGCGGTTGAGAACGCGGTGAAAATCGCGCGCGCAGCCACCGGCCGCCCGGGGATAATCGCCTTCAGCGGCGCGTTCCACGGTCGCACCAATATGACCATGGCGCTGACCGGCAAAGTGCTGCCTTACAAAACCGGCTTCGGTCCGTTTGCCAGCCCGGTGTTTCACGCGCGTTACCCCAATGCGCTGCATAACGTCAGCGTGCACGATGCGCTCGACAGTCTGGAGACGATTTTCCGCAGCGATATCGCGCCACAGCAGGTGGCGGCCATCATCTTTGAACCGGTTCAGGGCGAAGGCGGCTTCTATGTCGCGCCGCCAGAATTTGTGACGGCGCTGCGCCAGCTGTGCGATCGCCACGGCATCCTGCTGATCGCCGATGAAGTACAGAGCGGTTTTGCGCGCACCGGCAGGCTGTTTGCCAGTGAATATTATGAGGTGCAGCCGGATCTGATCACGCTGGCGAAAAGTCTGGCAGGCGGGTTTCCGCTGTCGGCGGTGAGCGGCCGGGCCGCGGTGATGGATGCACCGGAGCCGGGCGGTCTGGGCGGCACTTATGCCGGCCATCCGCCGGCAATTGCCGCCGCGCATGCGGTGCTGGATATTATCAGTGAGGAAAACTTGTGCGAGCGTGCGCAATGGCTCGGTACGCAGCTGGCGGAAGCGTTGAACGGCGCCGGATGCCGTGCGCTGGCCGAGGTACGCGGTTATGGCTCGATGATGGCGGCGGAATTCCATGACGCCAGCGGCCGGCCCTCGGCGGAGATCGCCAAAGCGATTCAGCAGCAGGCGCTGGCCGAAGGATTGATTCTGCTGACCTGCGGCGTGCACAGCAACGTGATCCGCTTTCTTTATCCGCTAACCATTCCGGACGCCCAGTTCAGTACGGCGCTGAACATTCTCACCCGTATTCTCAGCCAGCATTAAACACAAAAGGCACCCTTAGGGTGCCTTAATGCGGAAGCGCAGGAATCAGGCTTCGCTGCTTTGCTTACTGCGCACCGCGTCACTGTTGCGGCTCAGCCACAGCGACAGGGCTTTGAGTGAATCATCGGTGAATTCATCACAGCGGGCGGTGATCTCTTCCGGCGTCATCCAGAACACTTCATCCACTTCCTCTTCCTGCATGGCAAACGGACCGTGCGACACGCAGCTGAACAGTCCACCCCATACGCGGCAGTGCTGATCTTCGAAGTAGAATTTGCCGTGCTCGGCGAACGGGACATCAGCGATGCCGAGCTCCTCTTCCGCTTCACGACGGGCGGATTCCAGCAGGTCTTCACCGCTTTGCACTACGCCGCCCGCAGTGGCATC
This sequence comes from Pantoea dispersa, assembly GCF_019890955.1. NCBI lineage: Bacteria > Pseudomonadati > Pseudomonadota > Gammaproteobacteria > Enterobacterales > Erwiniaceae > Pantoea > Pantoea dispersa. Next base: position 1,352,527 of record NZ_CP082346.1, on the reverse strand, counting down.
CAGCATACCCGGCATGAAATCTTTACTCTCGGTACGGCGTTGCACCAGAATCTTGCCCATGCCGTCGTGCACCACAATATAGGTAGCGCGATGGCGCAGACATTGCGCACGCATCTGCGCACGGCTGGCCTGCGCAATCACTTCGTTTTCTTCGCTAACGATATCCACCCACTCGATACCGTCACCTGCCGTTTGATCCACCATCCGGTAACCCTTTCTCTGTTTTCGGCGTGCCCAGCACGCGCCTGTTTGCGATGCTTTATTAGAATGAGCGCTAAGGTAAAGCGTTCTTTTCGCCGCCGCAAGGTTTTAGCGTGCTTTACCCGACTCGGCCAGCCACAGCTGCACTGAGGCGCGCTGCCACTGGAATTCTGCATAGTGCTGCAGCTTCACCGGCAGCGGATCGCCGTGCAGCGCCAGCCGGTTAATCATCACCGCCAGGTCGGTGTCGGCAATCGACCACTCGCCAAACAGGTTCTGTTGGCCGTCCGGCAGCAGGCGCTGCACCGCGGCAATCAGTTTACTGGCGGCCTGTTCGCCAGCGGGCGTGAGCGGAGCAAAGCGTTCAGCAGCAAACAGCACTTCGGTAGGTCGCTCCGTGCGCAGCGCCAGTAAATCGCTGCGCAGCCATGCCTGCACTTCGCGCGCGTGAGCACGTTTTTCGCGATCGCGCGGATAGAGGCGCTCAAACTCCGGCGCCGGAAAACGCTCTTCGAGATATTCGGCGATGGCCGAGGATTCATTCAGGCTGACATCATCAATTTGCAGCGTGGGCACACGGCAGGTCAGCGACAGGCCGCGGTATTCGTCGTCAAGCTGTACATTGCGCGACAGGTCAACGCGCCTGACAGTAAAGGGAATGCCCTTCTCGGTAAGCGCAACATAAACTGACATGGCATACGGGCTAAAAAAACAGGAATCGGACCACAAGGTAATGGCGGGATAGTTCATCAGCTGCCTCGGCTAAGCGTCAGGTGTGCATCATGTTTACCGATTTTTGCCGGCTAAGGCAATGGCGCGCTGGTCCGATGTTTTGCCGCAGGACCACGGCAAACTGGCGGTTTTTCATCATAAGCGTAAGCGCTGTCACGCCGCAGCGGCACTTCTCTTCTATGCTCAATTCAGAGCAGATAATTAATGACAGGGAGACTAAACATGCACCTGCTAATTACCGGTGGTACCGGCTTGATCGGTCGCCATTTAATTCCGCGCCTGCTGCAGCTGGGCCATCAGGTGAATGTGGTAACGCGTGACGTGGCGGCCGCGCGGGAAAAACTCGATGCGCGCGTGATGCTGTGGTCGGGCATTAACCAGCAGTCCGATCTCAATGCTATTGACGGCGTCATCAATCTGGCGGGAGAACCGATTGCCGACAAGCGCTGGACCGAGCAGCAGAAGCAGCGCCTGTGCGAAAGCCGCTGGCAAATCACTGAACAGATCGTCTCGCTGATCCACGCCAGCAGCAATCCGCCGCGCCTGTTGATTTCCGGCTCGGCTACCGGCTTTTATGGTGATACCGGCGATGTGGTGGTGACCGAGGACGATCCGGGCCACGAGGAGTTTACTCACACCCTGTGCGCCCGCTGGGAGCAGCTGGCGCTGAAGGCGCAAAGCGAGCGCACCCGCGTGTGCCTGCTGCGCACCGGCGTGGTGCTGGCGCGCGAAGGTGGCGCGCTGAGCAAAATGAAGCTGCCGTTCAAACTTGGCGTCGGCGGACCGATTGGCAGCGGCAAACAGTACCTGCCATGGATCCATGTGGACGATCTGGTCAACGCCATCCTGTGGTTGATCGATAACGATCAGTTGCAGGGCCCGTTCAACATGGTGGCGCCTTACGCGGTGCGCAACGAGCAGTTCGCCGCCACGCTGGGCGAGGTGATGCACCGTCCGGCCTTTATGCGCACCCCGGCCAGCGCCATCAAACTGATGATGGGAGAATCCGCCGTGCTGGTGCTGGGCGGGCAGCACGTGCTGCCGAAGCGGCTGGAGGAGTCCGGCTTCGGTTTCCGCTGGTACGATTTGCAGGAAGCGCTGCAGGATGTCGCCGGCTGACGCACCTCCGCTCAGGCTTACCGCGGCGCCACGGCGGGCGTGAGGCAAAGCTGCTGCAGAAAACGCGCCGTCAACGGTCGGGTATCCTGCCTGCGCCAGACGGCATATAGCACGATCTCCAGCGCCAGATCGGGTAGCGGCATCAGCACAACGTTATCCGGAACGATGCGCGCCAGGCTGTGCTGGATCAGGGTGAAACCCAGCCCGGCTTCGACACAGGCAAGGGCCGCCAGCGGACCATTCACTTCAAAACGAATATCCGGCTGGAAGCCGGCGCGCTGGCAGGCTGCCAGCAATCGCGCCCGCGCGGCAGGGTTGAGATTTTCCTGGTCGGCAATCCACGCCCGGCCGTGCAAATCAGCCGCCACGGGCGCGGTCAGCGCACTGGATGCCGGCATCGCCAGCAGCACCGGTTCGGTCGCGATCTTCTTATGCACAAAATCCGCGTCGTCGTGCGGCAGCGTATGCACAATGGCAATATCGATCGCCCCCGCCTCTAACCGGGCAATTTGCTGTGCAGAACGTAACGCATGCAGCCGGACATCAATGCCCGCCCCCGGTGCCAGCCGCGCCAGCGCCGCGGGCAGCAGGCGCGAGTGTATAGCCGCCTCCACATATCCTATATCCAGCCGCCCGACGTCACCCTGCTGCAGATGCTGCGCATACTCTTTTAGCCGTTCGTGATGCTGCAAAAAGGGCGTCACCTCGGTGAGAAAGCGCTTACCCTCGTCCGTCAGGCGCAGACGTTTCTTTTCACGGTGAAACAGCACCATGCCCAGTTCGCTTTCCAGCTGCTGAATTTGCCGGCTAAGCGGTGACGGCGAAATATGTAACCGTTCCGCAGCCTGACCAATATGCTCCAGCGCCGCGACAGTGGCAAAGGCGCGCAAAATTTTTATGTCCATGACAATCCGGGTCTCAACTCTGTCAAAAATGACACTGGTCACCTTAACGGTGTTAGCGTCATTATCGCGCTGACAGCCACTGACGCTGCATTATCATCGCGCTAATCCGCCGCGAAAATTGCCGCGTTATTTTGTTTAACGTGAACGAGTAAATTAGCGCACAGAGATCATTATGAGCCAGGCAATATTTTCATACACCATCGGGAAATATCAGGTCAGCGCCATCAGCGATGGCACCATGCAAGCCAGTCTGAGTTTATTAACGGATATCCACCACGACGATGCGGTCGATCTGCAACGCCAGGCAGGCATAGCACAGCCGGGCGACATCCATGTGTTTTGTTATCTGCTCCGCGGTCAGGGACGCGTGATTCTGGTGGATACCGGCATGGGAAAGCGCGATGCGCAGAGCGGCAAATTACTGCCTCATCTGCAGCTGGCCGGGGTAACGCCGGACGACATCGATACCCTGTTATTAACCCATGCGCACCCCGATCATATTGGCGGCTTGCTGGACAGCACGGGTCAGCCGGTCTTTCGCCATGCCCGGCTCTGCCTCAGCCACAGCGAAGCCGCCTTCTGGCAGGATGATGCGGCGATCAGCCAGCTGAGTGAACGCGCGCAGTTAAACGCGGCGCTGGTGCGGCGCACGCTGCAGGCTTATGGCCCGCGGCTGCAGCTAATGGCGGATGAGGAGATCAGCCCGGGAATCCGTGCGCTGGTGTTGCCCGGTCATACCCCGGGGCATTGCGGGTTTCGCATTGATTCAGACGGCGAGCATTTATTGATCTGGGGTGATATTGTGCATTACCCACCTGTTCAGCTGGCCTGCCCGCAGGTTTCCATTGCCTTCGATATCGATCCCGTCATGGCCAGAGAGACGCGCCAGCGTATTTTGCAGCAGGTGGCAGCGGAAAATACGGTGATTGCCGGCATGCATTTTGGCGCGTCTGGCTTTGCCAGAATCGTGGCGTTAGAGAACGGCGGTTATACGGCCAGCTATGTGTCAGCGAGTCACGATGGCGAAGCGGGTGAGCCATGACCGACTAACAGGCGGATTGAGGGTGACATTACACCTGATGCTCCGCCTGTTATCTCTTACGCCTGTTTCGGCTGGCCGTTCGACGCCGTCAGACCGCCATCGACCGGCAGGTTAACGCCGGTGATATAACGCGCGTCGTCGCTGGCGATGAAAGCAATCGCGCTGGCGATATCTTCCGGTTCACCGGCGCGGCCCAGCGGAATACGGTCATAGAAGCGTGCGAGCAGCGCCTCATCGTTTTTCATCTCTTCGGTGAGATCGGTAAAGGTAAAGCCCGGGCAAACGGCGTTAACGCGCACACCGTCGGTGCCATAATCCATCGCCAGCGCGCGGGTGAAATTAGTCACCGCGCCCTTGGCGGCGTTGTAGACACTCATGCCCCAGTCGCCGCCCAGTCCGGATACCGACGAGGTATTCACCACGTTGCCTTTACTGTTGAGCAGCGCGGGCATAAAGAAGTGGGTGCAGTAAAATACACCGTCGAGGTCAGTGCTCATCAGCGACTTCCAGTCCGCTATCGACACTTCGTGAATTTTGCCCTGCACGATGCTGCCGGCGTTATTCACCAGCACATCCACGCGCCCATACTGGCGCTGCACCTGCTCTGCCAGCTGTTTAACCTGATCCGCATCGCCGACGTCGCAGGGTGCCACCAGATGATTATCGCCGCTCAGCGTGCTCAGCACCTGTTCCAGCTTGTCACGGGTTCTGCCCACCAGCACCACCTGTGCGCCTTCACTGGCGAAACGCTGCGCCGCGGCGGCACCAATGCCGGATCCGGCTCCGGTAATCACCACCACTTTCTCTGCAAAGCGCGACATATTTCCTCCTGGTTATTTCGTGGTTGAAACGGTTAAGCCTGGCAGCCAGCGCGCTGAGTTCAAGCGAAGCCTGCAGATTTAACGTGGCGCTTAGTTCAGGAAATAACCGGCGGATTATCAAATAGTGCACTTTTTTGTACGGTTATTGGTCGCCACCCCCCAGCCCGTCTACAGTTAACATTCGCCATAAAAATTTACAAAAACTGAAGATTCCGGCCCGCTGTGCCACCGCGCACGCCGGCCGGTTACGCCTTATCTTGATACTCTGTCTGGAAGCGATGATGAAAAAACGAGCCAAAACCCTGCCCGGTGTCACACGACGCCAGGTACTGACCTGGTCGACGCTGGGCGTTGCCGCTGGCGTCACCCGCGCCGCCGATGCCGTCTCCCTCAAGGGCGCCCCCGGCTGGACGCCCTTCGCCGATAACCCACCGGAACAGTTCCAGGCTCAGGGCTGGCTGTTCTTTACCGAGGAAGAAGCGCGCACCGTGGAAGCCATGGTTGACCGCATTATTCCGGCGGACGAGCTGAGCGTGGGCGGCAAAGAAGCCGGCTGCGCTGTCTTTATCGACCGCCAGCTGCACGGCTTTTATGGCACCTTCGAACGCCTCTACATGCAGGGCCCGTTTGAGCAGGGCACCACCGAGCAGGGCGACCAGTCGCCGCTGGTGCCGCAACAGCGCTATCGCCAGGGGCTGGCGGCGCTCAACCGCTACGTGCAGCAAACTTCGCAAAAGAACTTTGTCGATCTGACGCCAGCGCAGCAGGACGCGCTGCTGGCAGACATGGAAGCCGGAAAGGTGCATTTCAGCGGCTTTGATGCGCAGTCGCTGTTTCTTGAGGTGCTGAACAACACCATGGAAGGCTTCTTTGCCGATCCGATCTACGGCGGCAACAAAGACATGGTGTCGTGGAAGATGCTGGGCTTTCCCGGCGCGCGCTATGACTATCGCGAATACGTTGAGCGCCACAACGAAAATCTGGGCTTAGAGCCGATCAGCATTGCGCAATGGAAAGCACGGGGATAGATGATGAAGAAATTACCAAAAACCGATGTGGTGGTGATTGGTCTCGGCTGGGCCGGATCGATTATCGCCAATGAACTGGCCGACGAAGGCCTGGAAGTGATCGGCATTGAGCGCGGCCCATGGCGCGATACCGCGCGCGACTTCAATATTGGCACCGTCACCGACGAGCTGCGCTACGTGATGCGCGAAGAGCTGATGCTACGCACGCGGCAGAACACCTGCACCATGCGCAACAATCCGTCGCAAACCGCCCTGCCGATGCGCACCTGGGGCTCGTTCCATCCGGGCAACGGCACCGGCGGCGCGGGCAATCACTGGGCCGGCATTACCTTTCGCTTTCAGCCGGAAGAGTTTCGCCTGAAAAGCCACCTGACCGAACGCTACGGTGCCAGTGCCATTCCGGATGAGCTGGTGCTGCAGGACTGGGGCACCAGCTGGGAGGAGATGGAGCCGCACTACATGCAATTTGAGCGCGTGGCCGGCACCTCGGGTTACGCCGGCAATATTCAGGGACAGAAACGGGCGGGCGGCAATCCGTTCGAAGGCGCGCGGTCGGCCGACTACCCGACGCCGCCGCTGCGCCAGCCCTATGGTCCGACGCTGTTTGCCGAAGCAGCAAAAAATCTCGGCTACCAGCCGTTTCCGGTGCCCTCCTCGCTGGTTTCCGAGGCGTACACCAATCCCTACGGCGTCACCATGGGCCCCTGCACCTTCTGCGGCTTCTGCACCAACTACGGCTGCGCCAACTACTCGAAAGCCAGCGCCATCACCACTGTGCTGCCGGCGCTGATGCGCAAAGAGAACTTTACCGCGTATACCAACTGCGAAGTGCTGGAAGTGCTGACCGATGCCAGCGGCAAACAGGCCACCGGCGTCACCTACATCGACTCCTCCGGCGATAAGTGGGAACAGCCGGCCGATCTGGTGATCGTCGCCGCCTTTACCTTTGAAAACGTGCGCCTGATGCTGCTCTCCGGCATTGGCCAGGCCTATGATCCGGTCACCAACAAAGGCACCACCGGCCGCAATTACGCCTATCAGACCGCCAACGGCGTCACGCTGTTTTTCGACAACAAAAACTTTAACCCGTTTATCGGTGCCGGCGCGGTGGGCATGGGCATTGATGAATTCAATAACGATAATTTTGACCACAGCGGTCTGGGCTTCTTCGGCGGCGGCAGCATCCGCGTGACGCCCATCGGCTCGGCACCGATTGGCTACCGGCCGCTGCCGCCCAACACGCCCAAATGGGGCTCGAAGTGGAAGCGCGCGCTGAAAGACAACTACCTCAGCACCATGTCGATTGGCTGCGAGGCCAGCAGCTACACCACGCGCACCAACTATCTGTCGCTCGATCCCAACTACAAAGATCCGCACGGCCGACCGCTGCTACGCATTACTTTCGACTTTGCGGCGAACGATCTGAAAATGGCGCAGTACTGCACGGGTAAAGTGGCAGAAATCGCTAAATCGATGAACCCGCGCGAGATGATTGTCAAACCGATGACCGGCCACTGGAGCAGCGTGCCGTATCAGTCGTCGCACGTGGTTGGCGGCTTTATCATGGGCAGCGATCCCTCAACCAGCTCGGTCAATAAACATCTGCAGGTGTGGGATGTACCGAACCTGTTCGTGGTGGGCGCATCAGCCTTTCCGCAAAACCCGGGCTATAACCCGACCGGCACCGTCGGCGCGCTGGCGTTCAAAGCGGCGCATGCGATTCGTCACTACTATCTGCAACGTCCCGGGGAGATGATTACCGCATGAAAACACGCCTCTCTCTGTGCGCTGCCGCGCTGCTGCTCACCAGCTTTGTGTCTCACGCCCAGCCGGAATACGATCAGTACGCGCGCGGCAGCTATATCGCCACGCTGGCGGACTGCACCGCCTGCCACACCGCCGATCCGCAGCAGCCGTTTGCCGGGGGCGTCAGGTTGCAGACGCCGTTTGGTACGCTGGTCGGCGCTAACATCACGCCGGACCGCGAAACCGGCATCGGCAACTGGCGCTATGAAGATTTCCGCCGCGCCATGACCGAGGGCATCGGCCACGGCGGCAAGCGGCTGTACGGCGCGATGCCGTTCACCGCCTACACCAAAATGTCGGATAAGGATCTGCAGGATTTGTGGGCATGGATGCAGACGCTGCAGCCGATACACAACCCGGTCGAGACCAATCAGCTGCCCTTCCCTTTCAACATCCGCACCAGCCTGATGGTGTGGAACTGGATCAACTTTGACCAGGGCGCGTTCCAGCCGGACGCCCGTCAATCCGCCCAGTGGAATCGCGGTGCGTATCTGGTGCAGGGCGCGGGCCACTGCGGCACCTGCCACACGCCGAAAAATCTGCTCGGCGGCGATAAAAACGGCGCGTTTTTGCGTGGCGAAGTGGTCGAAGGCTGGATGGCGCCGGACATCACCGCGAACCCGCACAGCGGGCTGGGCAAATGGAGCCAGCAGGATATCGTCAGCTACCTGCGTACCGGCGTGAACCGTTTCGATATCGCTTCCGGTCCAATGGCCGACGCGGTGCGTCACTCCACGCAGCACTGGCGCGATGAAGATCTGCAGGCGGTGGCGGTGTACCTGAAAAGCGGTGAATCGCGTGATGAGCAAGTGCCCGCCGCACTTGCCGCGACGGACGATCGCATGAAGCTGGGCGCGCAAATCTATGCGGCGAAGTGCTCAGCCTGCCACAGCCCGGGCGGTCGCGGTGAGAAGAATATCTTTCCGCAGCTGGCGGACAATCCGTTGCTCAATCAGGAGGATGCCACCTCGCTGATTCGGGTGGTCGCCGCCGGTAGTCGCGGTGTCGATACCGATGCCCGCCCGACGGCACCGGCAATGCCGGCCTTTGCCGGCACGCTGGGTGATGAGGAGATCGCCGCAGTGGTGAGCTACATCCGCAACAGCTGGGGAAATGCCGCCGCACCGGTCAGCGCTGACGACGTGAAGAAAGTGAAACAGAAGCTGGAATAGCGCCGGGTCAGCACCGGCAGCGGCGGCTGCCGGTGCGACAGGCTCAGCTTTAGCTGCGCTGCTGCACCACCGACGACTTCACCGCTGACGCTTCCCGCGTGTGTCCCGGCTGCGGCACACGGATAATAAAGGTCAGCACGCCGGCGAACAGGTAGAGCGCGGTATAGGCCCACACCACCCCGACGATATCGAAGAACGGCAGCAGCAATGAAGCAATCGCCGGGGCCACAAAGTTACTCAGCCCGGCCGACAGATTGTAAATCGATACCGCTGCGCCCTTATGATGCGGTTCCAGCGTCGGGAACACCGCGGTCATTGGCACAAAGGCAGCGACAAAGATCCCCAGCATGATCGCCGGAATCAGCGCCACCCAGAAGTTATGCCCGGCATACAGCGGCAGGTAGTAAAACGCCAGGCTGGAGATCGCCATACCGAGGCAGCCGAACCAGCGCACCTGGCGGATCCAGCCCAGCTTCTCACCGGTAATGCCCCAGAAAATATTGGTAAAAATGGTGACGAAGAAGAACACCGCCCAAATCTGCAGCCATTCGGAAATGGTAAAGCCGAGCCGATCGACAAACAGCAGCGGCATGATGATGGCAAAACCAAACAGCGACAGCGTATTGATGATGCGGATCAGGCAGGCATAAAACACATGCTGGTTGGTGAACAGAATGGTTACGGCACGCGACATCTCCGTCATCTTATCGCGCAGCGGCAGATTAACGCGGGAACGGTCCACCGGCACGTTGCGCAGGCTGAAGTAGGCCAGCACGCCGCCGCACGCCACCCAGACAATCGCCAGCCATAAGGTGCCGGTTTCGCCCAGCATCGGGATGGTCAGGCTCGGCAGATAGCTGCCCACCACGCCAATCCCCACGGAATACATCGCCCAGAACCAGCCGGTGGCGGCGGCCAGCTTGTCACGCGGCAGCACCTGCACCAGCATCATCATGAACGAGTAGATAAACAGCGGATAGGCCAGTCCGCGAATGCCGTAGAACAGCACCATCAGCGGATAGTTACGCAGTCCGAGCCCCAGCGACATAAACAGCGCATGCATGACGATCCACAGCACAAAGCCAATCATCATGGCGCGCTGCGGCGTAATCAGCTCCGCCACCACACCGGAGGCCCACGCCGCCAGCGCGGCGGCCAGACCATAAAACGTAAACACCACCGCCGACTGGGCCGGCGAAAAGCCCATGTCAGTGATGTGGCGCGAGAGAAACGCCATTTCGAAGCCGTCGCCGGCCATGAAAATGGCGATGGCCAGAAAGCCCCAGAACATCTTTTTCGGTAAGCCAAACCAGTATGCGTTCGATTGCATGACAATCTTCCTTCCGTTCGCTAATCCGATCAGGCAGGCAGCAACGCGCGCGCCTGCTGTTGTTGTACATAGAGTTCACGGAACAGGCGCAGCCGCTGCTGCAGCACGGCCCCGCGCGCCGCATCGGGCTGATAGCGCGCCTGCACCGGCGGCTTCAGGCACACGTCGGCTTCACTGCCGCCGTCGGCCAGCCACGCCAGTCGCGCCGCACCCAGCGCGCCGGAGGCGCTGGCCGGATGGGTCACTATCGGCAGCTGCAGCACGTCGGCAATCAGCTGCGCCCACAGCGTGCTGCGCGCACCGCCGCCGGTCAGGCTGCACTGCTGAATCTGCTGCTGCGTATCGCCCAGCACTGCCAGGCCATCCGCCAGGCCAAACGCCACGCCCTCAATCACCGCATAGCCGAGCAGCGCGCGCGGCGTTTCGTGGCGTAAATGGAAAAATGCCCCGGTCGCCTGCGGATCGTTATGCGGCGTGCGTTCGCCGGAGAGATACGGCAGAAACAGCGGTGCCTGACGCAGCTGTTCCGCGCTGAGCTGTGCCATCTCGTCCATCAGCTGGCTTTCGGTGACCGACAGCAGATTGCACAGCCAGCGCAGACAGCTGGCGGCGCTGAGCATCACGCTCATCTGGTGCCAGCGTCCCGGCAGCGCATGGCAGAAAGCGTGCACGCCGGATTGCGGATCGGCGCGCAGCCGATCGTTAACCACAAAAATCACGCCCGACGTGCCGAGCGAGATAAAGGCATCGCCCGCATTAACCGCACCGACGCCCACCGCCGACGCGGCATTATCACCGCCGCCGCCGGCCACGCTCACCGTGGCGGCTAAGCCCCATTCGCTGGCCAGATCGGCGCGCAGCGTGGCGCTGACCGCGCTGCCCTCAACCAGTTCGGGCATCTGCGCGCGCGTCAGCCCGCTAATCGCCAGCAGTGCGTCAGACCAGTCGCGCTGCGCCACGTCGAGCCACAGCGTACCGGCGGCGTCCGACGGCTCGCTGACAAAGCGCCCGGTCAGACGCCAGCGCAGGTAGTCTTTCGGCAGCAGCACCTTGTCGATGCGGCGAAAGATTTCGGGCTCATGTTCCGCCACCCAGTGCAGTTTCGGCGCGGTAAAGCCGGGCATAATCAGGTTGGCGGCGATTTCCATCATCTGCGGATGCTGCTGGCGCAGCGCATCACACTGCGCCGCGCTGCGCGTGTCGTTCCACAATATGCACGGCCGCAGCACCTCACCGGCGGCATCCAGCAGCACGGCGCCGTGCATCTGACCGGAAAGACCGATGGCGCGGATCGCGGCCCACGCGTCCGGTGCCTGCTGGCGCAGCCCGGCGATCGCCTGACCACACGCCTGCCACCAGCGCTCGGGGTCCTGCTCCGCCCAGTGCGGATGCGGGCGCTGCACGCTGAGCGTGGCGTGATTCGACGCCACAATCTCGCCCTGCGGGTTGACGATCAGCGCTTTGAGTTCTGAGGTGCCAATATCAATGCCGAGATACATGCTGTGCGCTCCTTACACCGTCGCCGGCTGCAGCAGTTGCTGCTCAATGGCGTCTACGCTGCGCGTCACCAGCGCATGAAAAGCGCGGTCATCGGCCAGTTCGGCAAACAGCGCGCGGTCGCTGAGGAACCGCTGCAGTGCATCCTCACCGGCCAGCTGCTGGCGCAGCGCATCAGCATTGAGCACGCCATCCTGATAGGCATACGGCAGCTGGTTGCTGGCCCAGCGTTGCAGGAACAGGTAGAACAGCGCCGGCAGCACGGCGGTAGCGGTCGGTTCTGCGCCGCGCTGATAGCATTCGCGCAGCGTTGGCGTCACCATGCCGGGGATTTTCGATAGCCCATCGGCACCGACGCGCTGGTTGGTATCTTTGATGTAGGGATTGCTAAAGCGCGCCAGCACCACGTCGCGGTAATCCGCCAGATCCAGCGGACTGGGCGACAGTGACGGGATCACGTCCTGCGTGATGTAGTCGTACGCCAGCTGATAAATCGCAGGCTGACGCGTGCTGTCATCAATGTAGTCATGGCCGGTGAGCGTGCCTGCCCAGGCAATCGCCGCGTGCGTGGCGTTGAGGATGCGGATTTTCGCCTCTTCCCACGGCAGCACCGACGCCACCAGCTCCACGCCCACCTTTTCCAGCGCCGGGCGTCCGGCGATGAAATCATCCTCAATCACCCACTGGATAAACGATTCCGCCATCACCGCCGCGCCATCGTCTTTGCCGGTGGCCGCTTTGACGCGTGCGGCAACATCCGGCGTAGGACGCGGCGTGATGCGATCCACCATGGTGTTTGGCGAAGTGGTGTTATCGCGCATCCAGCTGGCCAGCGCGTGGTCGCCCTGCGCAGCAAGAAACGCCAGCATGCCGTGACGGAAACGTTCGCCGTTGTGACGCAGGTTGTCGCAGTTGAGCAGCGTGACCGGCGCACCGCCGCTGGCCACGCGCTGGCGCAGAATGCGGGTCAGCGCGCCGTAAATAGTGCGCGCCTCACCACGGAGATCGGCCTGAATATCCGCCTGGCTGAGATCGAGTTCATGCGCCGGCGTCAGGTAATAACCGGCTTCGGTCACGGTAAAACCGATCACTTTTGTCTCAGCGCTGGCGCCCTGTGCCACCAGCGCACTGATCTCCGCGTCCCACGGCAGAATGGTGCGCAGCGAAGTGATGGTTTCATACGCGCGCTCGCCCTCCGGCGTCACGGTTTCCAGCACGTACTCGCCGTTTTGCGCCTGCAGCTGGTTGAGCAGCGCTACCGCATCGCCGCGGATGTTGCCGAGCGCGATGCTCCAGCTGTCATCGCCCTGCTGGCGCAGCTGGTGCAGATACCACGCCTGATGCGCGCGGTGAAAAGAGCCTGCGCCGATATGCATCCACACTGATTTCGTCGTCATAGTCGCCTCGAAATAAACATTTGCCACAATGGAGGGCATTTGCCCGATGAGGCGTAGCATAGTCGCCGGCGGGGCGATCGTTCTGCGAGATCCATCACATTTAATACTTTTGCTCTTTTTTAGGGCTTTTGCTCAGTTAACGCTTCAGGGGCAAGACGCGATAAACTGGCGCATCGGAGTTTGACGGAACAAGGCGATGAGCAGAGAAGAGAAGAAGCAGGAGCTGGCAGCGCGGGCAGCGTGGATGTATTACGTGGCGGGCGTCACGCAGCAGGAGATTGCGCGCGCGCTGGGCTTATCGCGGCAGGTGGCACAGCGGCTGGTCTCCAGCGCGCGTGAAATGGGCATGGTCAGCGTGAAGATTGACCATCCGGTCACGCACTGCCTGCATCTGGCGCGCGAGATCGAACAAAAGTTTGGTCTGACGCTGTGCCGCGTGGTGCCGTCAGCCGGGCTGGATGATGAGGCGATTCAGCAAATGCTGGCGGTGGAAGGCGCGGCGGTGATGGCGCAGTTTATCAACGAAGAGACGCCGCAGGTGTTTGGCATCGGTTCCGGCAAAACGCTGCGCTCAATGATTGATGCGCTGCCGTGGGTTGAACGGCCACAGCATCAGTGTGTGTCAATGATCGGCGCGATTGCGCGTGACGATTCTGGCACCCGCTACGACGTACCGCTGAAAATGGCGGAGAAGATGCAGGGCAAATATTTCTTCATTCCGGCGCCGCTGTATGCTGACACGCCGCAGGATAAGACGATGTGGGTGCAGCATCAGGTCTATCAGCGCGTCACCCAGCGTGCGCTGCAGGCGAACGTGGCGTTTGTCGGCATTGGCGAAGTGATGCCGGGCTGCCCGCTCAATGCCGAAGGCTTTATCACCGATGCGCAGGTAGAAGCGCTCAACGCGCGCGGCGTGGTGGGTGAAATGCTGGGGCATTTTTTCAATCAGCAGGGAGAGCGGGTATACGGCGAAACCGATGAGCTGCTGACCAGCGTGCTGCTGGAGAGCCAGACGCAGCGCAATATCATCGGCTTTGCCGGCAGCGCGCGCAAATACGCAGCGATTCACGCCGCGCTGCACGGCGGCTGGATCTCCGGGCTGGTAACGGATGAAGATACCGCGCTGAAACTGCTGCATGATTAATTAAATATTTCTGTGATTCGTCACGGCGCGATGTATCGCGCGGGTTTGACCGCCACATCGCCGGGAACGCGCAGTACATTGCGCCGCTACGGTTCAGAAACCTATTTCAACGATCCCTTCAAAAACTGCTGCAGGCGCGGGCTTTTCGGGTTGCCGAACAGTTCGTCTGGCGCGCCCTGCTCTTCGATTTTGCCCTGATGCAGAAAAATCACGTGGCTGGATACGTGACGGGCAAACTCCATCTCGTGCGTCACTACCACCATGGTTTTGCCCTCTTCGGCCAGCTTCTGCATGATGCGCAGCACTTCGCCTACCAGCTCCGGATCGAGCGCTGAGGTCGGTTCGTCAAACAGCAACACTTCCGGCTCCATCGCCAGCGCGCGGGCAATCGAGACACGCTGCTGCTGGCCGCCTGACAGATGCACCGGGTATTTGGCACGCGCGCGCGCATCAATACCGACTTTATCGAGGTATTTAATTGCCCGCTCACGCGCTTCGGCTTTGCTCAGCCCCAGCACCTGAATCGGTGCTTCAGTGACGTTATCCAGCACCGTCATGTGGCTCCACAAATTAAAGTGCTGGAACACCATGGTCAGCCGGGTACGCAGCGAACGCAGCTGCTCCTTGTTGGCCACTTTCAGCTGGCCATCGGTGTCGCGCACCAGGTTTATCGCCTCGTTGTTAACCGCGATGGTGCCTTCACTCGGCTTTTCGAGGAAGTTGATGCAGCGTAAAAAGGTACTTTTCCCGGAACCGGACGAGCCAATAATGCTGATCACATCGCCGGCGTTGGCCTGCAGCGACACGCCCTTCAGAACTTCATGTTCACCGTAACGCTTATGCAGTTCGGTAACGCTTAATTTATTTTCAGCCATAGTCATACTCAGTGCGACGAAGAGGGTTTCACATGCGCGAGGAAGCGGCGCTCCGCAAGGCGGAACAGGCTAATCAGCACGTAAGAGATAATCAGGTACAGCACCGCAGCGATGCCGAACGCGGTGAACGGCTGATAGGTCGCCGAGTTGATATCGCGCGCGATTTTTAGCAAATCCGGCACGGTGGCGGTGAACGCCAGCGCGGTGGAGTGCAGCATCAGAATCACTTCATTGCTGTAGGCGGGCAGCGCGGTGCGCAGCGCCGACGGCAGAATGATGCAGCGGTAAAGTTTAAACGGCGAGAAACCATAGGCGCGCGCGGCTTCGATTTCACCGTGTGGCACGGCGCGAATGGCACCGGCAAAAATCTCGGTGGTATAAGCACAGGTGTTCAGGGTAAATGCCAGCAGCGTACAGTTCAGGCCGCTGCGGAAGAAGGCGTTCAGCAGCTCGGAGCCTTTCACCACCTCCAGCGTGTACATGCCGGAATAGAACACCAGCAGCTGCACATACAGCGGCGTGCCGCGAAACACATAGGTAAACAGCCACACCGGCGTGGAGATATAGCGATTTGGCGACACGCGCGCGATGGCCAGCAGCACCGCAAGGCTGCCGCCAATTACCACGGAAAGAATCAGCAGCCACAGCGTGATGGCCACGCCGGTAAAACGGTAACCGTCGGTCCAGAGCAGTTGTTTCCAGTACTCCTGAATAATCTCGATCATAACTCTGCCCTTTTCACCCCTACCGAGTAGCGGCGTTCAAGCCACCACAGCACGCCGTTGGACAGCGTGGTAAACACCAGATAAATCACCCCGGCCACAATCGCGAAGTAGAACGGTTGCCAGGTACTTTTGCCAGCCAGCTGCGTGGCTTTTACCACATCTTCAAGGCCGAGCAGCGACACCAGCGCGGTGGCTTTGAGGATCACCTGCCAGTTGTTGCCGATGCCGGGCAGCGCAAAGCGCATCATCGCCGGGAACAGAATGCGACGGAAAGTTTGCGAGCCGGTAAAGCCGAAGGCGGTGGCGGCTTCAATCTGCCCTTTCGGCACCGCGAGAAACGCGCCACGGAAGGTTTCAGTGAAGTAAGCACCGTAGATGAAGCCGAGCGTAATAATACCGGCCACCATCGGGTCGATATCAAACTGTGCCATGCCGAGCGCATCGGTTACGGCGTTGAGGGCAATCTGCAGACCGTAAAAGATCAGCAGCATCAGCACCAGGTCGGGCACGCCACGGATTAGCGTGGTGTAGCCTTCAAAAATCATCGCCAGCGGGCGATTGCGGGAGAGTTTGGCACCGGCCCCTATCAGGCCCAGCACCACGGCAAGCACCACCGAGCTGAGCGCCAGCTCAAGGGTCACCAGCGTGCCTTTGAGAATTACTTCAGAATAGCCATACAACATGGGTTCGATCCTGTCGTGAGGGAAATAAACAAACGCTGTCCAACAACACACGGACAGTCCTGACCAGGATGTGAATCACGGAAGGATGGTGGCAAGCGTATGAACTCCGGGAGTTTACATAAGTAAGCGCCCGGAGTGAATAGTTATGACCCACGTTAGCGTGACTCAATACACCCGTCCAGGAACAGGAGTCTTAATCGCCGTAAACGTTGAAATCAAAGTACTTCTTCGCAATCTTGTCGTAGGTACCGTCTTTGCGCATGTCGTTAAAGGCTTTGTCGATGGCAGCTTTCAGATCGGCGTCATCTTTACGCAGGCCCATACCGGTGCCGACGCCAAAGATTTTGTCATCTTTCACCGCCGGACCGGCGAACGCGTAGTTTTTCCCGACCGGCTGCTTAAGGAAGCCTTCGCTCGCCTGCACTTCATCCTGGAACGCCGCATCAATACGGCCAGCGTTCAGGTCCTGATACACCAGATCCTGGTTGGCATACGGCGTGACGGTCACCCCTTTTGGACGCCAGTATTCATTGGCGTAGGTTTCCTGCGTGGTGCCCTGCAGCAGGCCGATGTTCTTGCCCTTCAGCGACTCAATGGTCGGCTGCAGTTTAGACCCCTTCGGCGCCACTAAACGCGCGTTCGCTGCATACAGTTTTTCCGAGAAGGCGATCTCTTCCTGACGTTTCTCGGTGATCGAGAGTGAAGAGATGATGGCGTCGATCTTCTTCGCTTTCAGCGACGGGATCAGCGCATCGAAATCACTTTCCACATAAGTACATTTGGTCTTGATACGCTTACAGATCTCGTTGGCCAGGTCGATATCAAAGCCAACCAGCTGGCCCTGCGCGTTCTTGGACTCAAACGGCGGGTAAGTTGGATCGGTCCCGATGCGCAGCGACTGCGGTACCGCTGCGAACACGCTCGCAGCGCCGGACATAGCCAGCATCAGAGAAAGAGCCAGAACTCGCTTTTTCATAGGTAACCCTCAAGTGAAGTGCTTATTGTTATGTGGTGCGTGATGTGTTTGCGCTGAATGTTTTGCAGGTTTCATGCCAGTTGTGCAAATCGGCGAAACTGTGCGCAGGCGCACTAAATACCGCGTCCATCTGCGACGCAAGCACTTAGTTTGTGAGGGAAATATAACAGCGGTGTGAGGAAGAAAAAGTGAGATTGTTAACTTTTGGTGCACAAGATGCACGAACAGTGATCGGCCCCGCGCTTTTGCACGCATTCAGTGCATTATTGCACCATCATGCACCCTGCCAGCGGGTAAACAGATCTTCCGGCAGCTCGATATCAAACTGATCCAGCACGCGGTTGACCGTCTGATCAATCAAATCGTCGATGCACTGCGGGCGGTGATAAAACGCCGGCACCGGCGGCATAATCAGCGCCCCAAGCTCGGCGGCGGTGGTCATCATGCGCAGATGACCGAGATGCAGCGGGGTTTCCCGCACGCACAGCACCAGCCGGCGCTGCTCTTTCAGCACCACGTCGGCGGCGCGCGTCAGCAGACTGTCGCTATAGCTGTGCACAATGCCCGACAGGGTTTTCATGGAACACGGCAGAATGGCCATACCCAGCGTTTTGAACGAGCCGGACGAGATGCTGGCGGCGATATCGCGCACATCGTGCACCACATCGGCCAGCGCCTGCACGTCACGCAGGCTGTAATCGGTCTCCAGCGCCAGCGTCTGCCGCGCCGCCGGGCTCATCACCAGATGGGTTTCCACTTCGGCTAACGGTTGCAGCACCTGCAGCATACGCACGCCGTAGATCGCGCCGCTGGCGCCGGAAATACCAATGATGAGTCGTTTCATAATTCTGCCTTGCTGCAAAAGAGTGCGCCAATAATAGCCGCTCCGCCGCCATAAATACAAAAACAAACAGGGCGGGATTGCGCCCGCCCTGTTTCGTCTGCCTGAGACTGACCTTAACCTTCGTTATGCAGTTCCAGGTTCTCCACTTCGTTCTGACGCGCAATCGCTTTGGCATCGTCGTTACGCAGCGACTGCAAATATTCCAGATACTGCAGGTCAACGTCTTTGGTGACGTAGATGCCGTTGAACACTGAGCATTCGAACTGGGCAATATCCGGGTTCTCTTCACGCACCGCGTCGATCAGATCCTGCAGATCCTGGAAAATCAGCGCATCGGCTTTAATCAGCTGACGAATCTCTTCCACTTCACGGCCGTGCGCAATCAGCTCGGTAGCGCTCGGCATATCGATGCCGTAGACGTTAGGGAAGCGGATTTCCGGTGCCGCCGACGCCAGATAGACGCGCTTCGCGCCCGCTTCACGCGCCATCTCGATAATCTGCTCAGAGGTGGTGCCGCGCACAATCGAGTCATCCACCAGCAGCACGTTTTTATCGCGGAACTCAGCGCGGTTGGCGTTGAGCTTACGGCGCACCGCACTGCGGCGCAGCTGCTGGCCCGGCATAATAAAGGTACGGCCCACGTAGCGGTTTTTCACAAAACCCTGGCGGTACGGCTTATCAAGAATACGGGCGATCTCCAGCGCGGTATCGGTCGAGGTTTCCGGAATTGGGATCACCACGTCAATATCAAGATCTTCCCACTCGCGGGCAATTTTCTCGCCCAGCTTGGTGCCCATGCGCACGCGTGCGCTGTAGACGGAGATCTTGTCGAGGAACGAGTCCGGACGCGCAAAATAAACGTACTCGAACAGGCACGGATTGCTTTTCGGGTTCGCTGCGCACTGGCGCGTCGAGAGCTGACCCTGCTCGGTGATGTACACCGCTTCGCCTGGCGCAACGTCACGAATAAATTCGAAGCCGAGCGTATCCAGCGCCACGCTCTCTGAGGCCACCATGTATTCGGTGCGGCCATCGGCCAGCTCACGCTTGCCCAGTACCAGCGGACGGATACCGTTAGGATCGCGGAACGCAACCATGCCGTGACCGATAATCATCGCCACCACGGCGTAAGCGCCGCGCACCTGCTGATGCACTGCCGCCACGGCAGCAAAAATGTTGTCAGCTTCCAGCGGATAGTGCTGAAAACGATCCAGCTCCTGAGCAAAGATGTTGAGCAGGATTTCGGAATCTGAGGTGGTATTCACATGACGGCGACCGACTTCGAACAGCTGCTTGCGCAGTTCATGGGCGTTGGTCAGGTTACCGTTGTGAGCCAGCGTGATGCCGTACGGCGAGTTCACGTAGAAGGGCTGCGCTTCAGAGGCGCTGGAGCTGCCGGCAGTCGGATAACGCACGTGGCCGATACCCATATTTCCCTGCAAACGCTGCATGTGGCGCGCTTCAAACACGTCGCTGACCAGGCCATTGGCCTTACGCAGACGGAAGCAGTTCAGCGCATCGATGGTACAAATGCCGGCGGCATCCTGCCCGCGGTGCTGCAGCACCGTTAACGCGTCATAGATCGACTGGTTTACTGGCATAAAACCGGTGATACCAACAATACCGCACATGTTGTCATTTCCTCATTAGCCGCACTCCCGGTGTTACCGGGGTAAAAAACTCGACGTGCTTTTCAGGTAATCGAAAAACCACCTGATGATGTAACTGAACTGGGGAATGAGTTGAGACTGTTGCCAGTCCGGACTTTTTGAAAAGCCGGTGAATGTATCAAGGAAGAAGAGAATGGCGGATACAATCAGCACGCCACGCAACGCCCCGAAACAGACCCCCAACACCCTGTCGGTTCCCGACAAGCCGGTTTTCTCAACCAGCGAGCCGATCACATAGTTCACGATGGCACCCACAATCAGGGTGGCAACGAATAACACCGCGATGGCGATGCCGTTGCGAACCAGTTCGTCGTCAAAACCTGTAAACCAGACTGCAAGGTAGGCGTAGTAATGACTGGCGACAAAAAACGCGCATCCCCAGGTAACAAGAGATAAGGCTTCCCGGACAAACCCGCGAATCAGGCTGACCAGAGCCGAAAAACCAACTACCGCAATAATGACGTAATCAATCCAGATCATGAACGCTTCCAGTACAGTGCATTTGCACCCCTGCATCCAGTTCGGGGCGCATTCTAACAGAAAAAGAAAACGTTTGCGTAGGGTTTTCCGGTTCTGTCCCGAGAAAAAGGGCGATGAAAAAAACTTTCCTCGCCCTTGTTGATGTCAGCCATTTAACCTGCTGATATTCCATAAATTTTCAGTAACGCTTCGCTAAAAAATACGCCAAAAGCCGCGCCTGTTTCTGCTATCGGCGCGGCTTATCAGTTGATCAGCGTGTGCTGTACGGCTTCACAACCCCGCCGAGGCCGGAGATGCCTTTCAGCTCGCCGAGGGCACCCTGCAGCTTCGCTTTGGACGCATCCGGCCCCACGTAAATGCGGGTGATCTGCCCCTGCACCGGCGTCGACGGCACGGTAAAAGCGCGATAGCCGGAGAGCCGCAGCTGCGCCACGATCTCATTCACTTTGGCGGCGTTCTTCAGCGCGCCGAGCTGCACTACATACGCCTGTCCTGCTGGCGCGGCCGGCTCGCTCTGCTTCGGCGTTTCCGCCGCTTTAGGCTGCTCTGTAGTTTTTGGCTGTTCTGTCGCTTTCGGTTGTTCTGCCGGCTTCGGTTTCGGCTGCTCCACCGGTTTAGGCTTGGGCTGCTCGACCGGCTTCGGCTTCACCTGCTCTGCCGGCTTCTGCTGCTGGTGCACCGGCGGCGGCGTCACGACGCTGGGCTGGCTGTTTTGCGCTGGCTGCGTGCTGCCGCTGGCGGCACTGCTCTGCGTTGCGCTGCTGGCGGGCGCCTGCTGCGCCGCGCTCGCACCTTCCGGCGGCTGCGACGGCAGCGGCTGCGTCACCGGCGGCACCATTTCGCTGTCCTGCTGATCGTCAGGCTTTGGCACCAGCGGAATCGCCGCGAACTCCTCTTTATAATGCTTTTTCTTACCGTCCAGCAGACCCGGTAACACGATGACGCCAATCGCCACCAGAATCACCGTGCCCACTAAACGATTCTGAAACTTACTTGCCACTGCCGTTCTCCGCTGCCATCGATTGCATCACCTGCGCTACGGTGTGGAACGAGCCGCACACCAGAATCACATCGTCGGGCTGAGCCTGCTGCCGCGCCGCCTGCCACGCGGCTTCAACGCTCTGCCAGGCGCTGCCGCCCTGCAGATGCGCCATCAGCTGATCAGCGGACGCCCCGCGCGGGCCGTCGAGCGGCGCGCAGTACCAGCGGTTGACCTGCGGTGCCAGCGCAGCCAGCGTCCCGGCGATATCCTTGTCGTGCAGCATGCCAACCACCGCATGCACCGTGCCGTGTGCCGGCAGCTCAGCGAGACGTGAAGCCAGATAATAAGCCGCATGCGGATTGTGTGCCACATCAAGGATCACGCGCGGCGCGGTGCTGACCGTCTGGAAACGTCCCGGCAGAATCGCCAGCGGCAGATGCTGACGAATCAGCGTCTCGCTCACCGTCAGGCCGGAAGCGCGCAGCGCCGCAATGGCGGTGGCCGCATTGGGGAGCGGCACCTGGGGCAGCGGCAGATCGCGCAGTTCCCCCTGGGCATCCTGCAGCGTCCAAGTGTCGCCCTCGCGCTGCCACTGCCAGTCGCGGTTAATTTGTAACAGCTGCGCACCCTTCTCCGCGGCCACTTGGGCAATGGTGTCGGGCATATCGGCCTCGCCGACCACCGCCGGTTTACCGCCGCGGAATACGCCGGCCTTCTCGCGGCCGATGCTGGCGCGATCCGGCCCCAGCCAGTCGGTGTGGTCCAGCGCAATGCTGGTGATCACCGCCACGTCGGCGTCGACAATGTTTGTCGCATCCAGCCGGCCGCCCAGCCCCACTTCCAGAATCACGACATCCAGCTGCGCTTCACGGAACAGATTGAGCGCGGACAGCGTGCCAAACTCAAAGTAGGTGAGCGAAATATCGCCGCGTCCGGCCTCAATGGCGGCAAAGCTGGCGCTGTGCCGGGCTTCATCCAGCTCAGCGCCCTGCACGCGCACGCGTTCGGTGTAACGCACCAGATGCGGCGAGCTGTAGACGCCAACGCGATAGCCTGCGGCCATCAGCAGGGTTTCCAGCGTACGGCAGGTGGTGCCTTTGCCATTGGTGCCGGCGACGGTGAAGACAAACGGAGCGGGTTTTAGCAGGTCGAGGCGTGCGGCGACGCGCTGAATACGGTCCAGGCCCAGATCGATAGCCTGAGAATGCAGATGCTCAAGATAATGAAGCCACGTGGCCAGAGGCGACGTGGCTTGCGGGAGGTGAAGAGTGTCCATGTGCCCTGTTAGCTCTTTACGATGTGGTGCATGAATAAAAAGGCGCATCACTCTGCGCCTTTCGGTTGCCTGTCAGGCTTCGTTGCTCTCCGGCTCAGCCGCAGTCGGGCGATCACCATCCTGCAGCGGTGCCGGCAGGTTCATCATTTTCGCCAGCAGGCTGGCCAGCTTAAAGCGCATTTCCGGACGACGGATGATCATGTCGATCGCGCCTTTTTCAATCAGGAACTCACTGCGCTGGAAGCCCGGCGGTAGCTTTTCACGTACCGTCTGTTCAATTACGCGTGGGCCGGCAAAGCCGATCAGCGCTTTTGGCTCTGCGACGTTCAAATCGCCCAGCATCGCGAAGCTGGCGGAGACGCCACCCATGGTCGGGTCGGTCAGTACCGAAATATACGGCAGACCGCGCTCCTGCATTTTTGCCAGCGCCGCACTGGTTTTCGCCATCTGCATCAGCGACTGCAGCGCTTCCTGCATACGCGCACCACCTGAGGCGGAGAAGCAGATCAGCGGGCAGTTGTCTTCCAGCGCCTGCTCAACCGCACGCACGAAACGGGCGCCGACCACCGAGCCCATTGAGCCGCCCATAAAGGAGAACTCAAACGCGGCGGCCACCACCGGCATACCGTGCAGCTGGCCTTTCATTACCACCAGCGCATCTTTCTCGCCGGTCTCTTTCTGTGCCGCAACCAGACGATCTTTGTACTTCTTCGAGTCGCGGAACTTGAGCAGGTCTTTCGGTTCCAGCTCGCTACCCAGCTCTGTCATCGAACCTTCATCCATCAGGCTATGCAGACGCTCGCGCGCGTGCATACGCATGTGGTGGTCGCACTTCGGGCAGACTTCAAGGTTGCGCTCCAGCTCGGCGCGGTACAGCACCTGACCACAGCTATCGCATTTGGTCCACACCCCTTCCGGGATGCTGGCTTTGCGCGAAGGCGTGGTAGTGCTTTTATTCAGTATGCGTTCAATCCAGCTCATTGATGACCTTTCTGTTTAATGCTGACCTGGTCCAGTCTTGTCGTTACTGCTGAAATCACCTTCAGCAGGCCGTAAATGTCGCTCATTAAACCACAACCCGTTCACGCTGTGGATAAAAATCTGGTAACAGGCTTACTGCGACTTGTGCTGACGCGCCTGGCGGCGGTGACGCCACACTTCAATCACGCCTGGCAGTACCGAGACAATGATGATGCCAACAATCAGCAACTTAAGGTTTTCCTGCACCACCGGCAGGTCACCAAACAGGTAACCGGCATAGGAGAATAGCAGGACCCACAGCAGCGCGCCTGTCACGTTAAAGAGCGCGAAGTGGCGATAAGACATGTGTCCCATTCCCGCCACAAAGGGGGCAAAGGTTCGCACGATTGGCACAAAGCGCGCAAGTATAATGGTTTTGCCGCCGTGGCGATCGTAAAACGCGTGGGTTTTGTCGAGGTAGCTGCGGCGGAAAATTTTCGAGTTCGGGTTACTGAACAGCTTTTCGCCAAACAGCCGGCCAATGGTGTAGTTAACCGCGTCGCCGAGGATCGCGGCAATCACCAGCAGCGTCACCATCAGGTGCACGTTGAGGTCGTTGCCCGGCAGCGCCGCCAGCGCACCGGCGACGAACAGCAGCGAATCACCCGGCAGGAACGGCGTAACCACCAGCCCGGTTTCACAGAACAGAATCAGGAACAAAATGGCGTAAATCCAGATGCCGTACTGCGCCACCAGCTCGGCCAGATGCACGTCAATGTGCAGAATGAAATCGACGATAAAGTGGATAAACTCCATAACAGCTAACTCCCTGACACTTTCCGATTAAAATGAATCCGCGAGGAACAACGGTCCCAGCGCAGGCTGAGGTAACGCAAACTGAGCAGGGTAATCCACCGCCACCAGATACAGCCCTTCGGCTTTCGCCGTTGCCGCCGCCAGCGTACGATCTTTTGCCGCCAGCAGCGTGGCCATCCACGTTTCCGGCTGATTGCCGCAGCCAATCTCCAGCAGACTGCCGACGATATTACGCACCATATGATGTACAAAGGCATTGGCTTTGATATCCACAATCACGTACGGCCCCAGGCGCGTGACGTTGAGATGCATCACGTTGCGCCACGGCGTGCGCGACTGGCACTGCACCGCACGGAACGAAGTAAAATCGTTCTCGCCCAGTAAAGCCTGGGCGGCGCGGTGCATCTTTTCCGCATCCAGCGGATGGTAAAAATGGGTAATGCCGTTGCCGAGAATTGCCGGACGCAGCCGCTGGTTGTAGATCACGTAGCGATAACGGCGCGCGGTGGCGCTGAAGCGCGCGTGAAAGCTTTCCGGCACCGCTTTCACCCAGCGCACCGCAATATCGTCCGGCAGGTTGGCGTTCACGCCCAGCGTCCAGGCGCTGTCGGCACGCGAGGAGGTGGTCTCAAAATGCACCACCTGGCCGGTGCCGTGCACGCCCGCGTCGGTGCGTCCGGCGCAAAACACGTTCACCGGGTGATTGGCCACTTTCGCCAGCGCTTTTTCCAGCTTTTCCTGCACGCTGCGTACTTCATTCTGGCGCTGCCAGCCGTAGTAACGGCTGCCGTCATACTCAATGCCGAGCGCCAGCTTAAACGGGGTCGCGTCTTCCAGCATTAATACAGATACTCCTGCACCAGCTTCTCTGCAGTTTTCACCGCCATCAGCGCGCCGCCGAAGCGGATGTTGTCGGCCACCGACCAGAACTGCAGCAGCTCCGGGATGCCGTAGTCGTTGCGCACGCTGCCAATGCTCAGGGCTTCACTGCCGGAAGCGTCGCTGACCGGCGTCGGGTAATCACCGTCGTCGCTCAGGCTGATATCGTCGGCGCGCGCCAGTTCGTCACGCGCTTCCTCCGCCGACAGCGGCCGCAGGTTTTCGATATAGACGATCTGCGCGTTGCCGTAGAACACCGGCGCCTGCACGCTGCTCACCGCAATCGGTAACCCTTCGTCCTGCAGCACTTTACGCACCTGATCGACCAGCCGGCGCTCGCTCGCCACGCTGCCGGCACTGTCCGCCTGCTGCGGCAGCAGGTTGAACGCCAGCTGGCGGCCAAAATAGTGCTCATCGGCCGGTACGCCGTTCAGCAGCCGCGCGCTCTCACCGGCCAGTCCATCAACTGCTGCTTTACCGTGGCTGGAGACCGACACCAGGTTGGTCACCTGCAGACGGCCTAAACCGGCGGTATCCACCAGCGGTTTGATGGCGCTTAACAGCTGGCTCACCAGCGCATCGGCCACGGTAATGATGTTGCGATTACGGTAATCCGCCAGCACCTGTGGATTGACATCCGGCACCACCAGCGGCACGTCCGGCTCCAGCGCCAACAGGTCGCTGCTGTCGATTACCAGGCAACCCTGGCTGGCGGCTTCTTCGGCATAACGCGCCGACGCCTCGCGACCGGCGGTAAAGAACGCCAGCTGCGCCTGCGACCAGTCAAATTCCACCGCATCCTGCACGCGCAGCGAGCGGCCATCAAAGCGCACGCTCTCTCCGGCGCTGTTTTCACTCGCCAGCAGATATAACTCACCAACCGGGAACTGGCGTTCCGCCAGCAGTTCCAGTACAGCGTTCCCTACTGCGCCTGTCGCGCCCAGTAGCGCAATATTCCAGCCGTCAGACATGTTGGTTTACTCCAGACAATGACATAAAAAAGAGAGGCGATGACATGCATCGCCCATTAATTCAGAAAAATCAGAGATTAGTGATTCGCCTGCAGCGTGGCGCTGAAGCCAAGCTGATTGAGCAGCGCCGCGCTCTCCGCCTCATCACAGATCACCTGCAGCGAAGACCACTCGCGGCGCTCGACATACTGCTTGCGCAGGCGATCAAATTCGCCCGGCTGCGCGGCCACTTTGCGCAGCGGCGCATCGTCGCGGCGCACATCATACACCAGATGCACCAGGCGTTTCAGCGTCGGCTGATCGAGCTTGCCGTGCAGCGTAAGGGTGCCAAACTCGGGGCGCGGCAGCAGCGTGTCCAGCGCCACCTGCTGCGGCTGACCAATAAATTCGCTCCACGCCTCAAACACCTGAGTGGTACCGCGCGCTTTCCCTTCAAGGGTATAACCGGCGATATGCGCAGTGGCGATATCGACCTTGTCCAGCAGATCGAGGTTGAGATCCGGCTCCGGTTCCCACACGTCCAGCACCACGCTGAGATCGTTACGCAACCGGAGCACCTCCAGCAGCGCGGCGTTATCCACCACCGGACCCCGGCAGGCATTGATCAGAATGGTGTTGGGGCGCAGCGCCATCAGCAGCGCGGCATCCGCCAGATGCCAGCTTTTGTAGCGGCCGTCTTTAAACAGCGGCGTGTGAAAGGTCAGGATATCGGCCTGGGCCACCAGCGCGTCGAGCGAGTGGAAATCTTCGTCATCGCCGCGATCGGCGCGCGGCGGATCGCACAGCAGGGTTTTTACTCCCCACGCGGCGAGGCGTTTAGCCAGCCGTCCGCCCACATTACCGACGCCGACGATGCCCACGGTGCGATCGCGCAGATCAAAGCCGTCGCGTTCGGCCAGCAGCAGCAGCGCGGAGAACACGTACTCCACCACCGCAATCGCGTTACAGCCCGGCGCGGCCGAGAAGCCGATCCCGGCCGCCGCCAGCGAGGCATCATCGACATGATCGGTGCCGGCAGTGGCGGTGCCGACAAACTTCACCGGCGTGCCGGCCAGCAGCGCGGCATCCACTTTGGTGACGGAGCGCACCATCAGCGCGCTGGCATCCTGCAGTTCGGTTGCCGGCAGCGGGCGGCCCGGCACCGCCCCCACCTCTCCGGTGCGGCTGAACAGTTCACGGGCGTAGGGCATATTTTCATCGACGAGAATTTTCACGGCGGCGGTCCTGTCTGCTTGAAATAAACGGGGCATATCATGGCACAAAGCCGGGGATTAACCTAACCGACTGCGATAGCGATCCGGCGTGGTGCCCGCCTGCTGCTGAAACATCACGATCAGCGCGGAGGCGGAGCTGTAACCCAGCTCGTGGGCGATGCCCTGCACGCTGCAGCCCTGCTCCAGCAGCGCAATCGCGCGCAAAAAGCGTAAACGCTGGCGCCACTCGCTGAATGACATCTGCAACTGCTGCTGACAGCGCCGCGCCAGCGTACGCTCAGTGGTAAACACGCGCTTCGCCCATTGTGCCAGCGTGGTGTTATCACCCGGGTTCTCTTCCAGCGCGCGCAGAATCGGTGCGAGGAATTTATCGTCGGACATCGGCAGATAGCTGGTGTTCACTGGTGCAAGACGCAGCCGATCAATCAGCACTTCGCACAGCCGCCAGTCGGCGTCGCTCTGCGGCTGCTCCAGCGCGCGGCGGGCAAAATCATTCATGATGGCGTGCACGATGGCATCCACGCTCAGCAGGCAGGCTTTCTCCGGCATGCCGGCGCATAAATCCGCGGCAAGGTTGAAGGTGCGAAACTGCGCCTGACAGTGGTTGTAGCTGCTGTGGCGATGGCCCGGCGGGATCCAGATCGGCATTTCGGCCGGCGTCAGCAGCCGCTCGCCCTCCACTTCCATCTCCAGCACGTGGCTGGTGACAAATATCGCCTGGCCCCAGTCGTGCTGGTGCGGCAGGTATTCGGTTTTGGCGTTGGTTTGCTCATAGCGCATGAAAAAACGCAGCAGCGGCGCGTCACGCGGTGGCTGATACTCAACCTGAAGATTCATTCTGTCCGGTCACTAACGAATTTTGTCCGATTTTAACTATCTGCTTTAAACCGGTCAAACGTAAGCTAGTCGCGATTTACATTTGGAGCCGTACTATGAACTTATTGTTACCGCTGGTGGCGGTGCTGATTTGGTCGATCAACACCATCGTCAGCAAGCTGTCTGCCGGCAGCATCGATCCTGCTGCCATCTCCTTTTACCGCTGGTTGCTGGCGCTGCTGGTACTCACGCCGTTCTGCCTGCCGGGCGTATGGCGCCATCGTCACACCATCAAAAGCCAGCTGTGGCGCTTACTGGTGCTGGGCCTGCTCGGCATGGTGCTGTACCAGAGCCTCGCCTATTATGCGGCACACAGCGTTTCGGCGGTGATGATGGGGATTCTTGGCGCCACCATTCCGCTGCTGACCATCCTGCTCAGCCTGGTGGTACTGCGCCTTGCGCCGACGCGCGGCATTCTGATTGGCGGCCTGTTGTCGTTTGCCGGGCTGGTGTGGCTGGTGAGCGCCGGCAACCCGGCACAGCTGCTGAGTCAGCGCCTCGGTAACGGCGAGCTGATGATGCTGGCAGCCTCAACCTCCTACGCGCTGTACGGCGTGCTGACGAAACGCTGGGCGATTCCGCTGCCGACGTGGCAAAGCCTGTACGTGCAAATCTTCTTCGGCGTGCTGTTGCTGCTGCCCGGCTTCTGGCACGCGCCGGAGGTGGCGCTGAACGCCGACAATATTCCGCTGGTGCTGTTCGCCGGGCTGTTTGCCTCGATTGTGGCGCCGTTCCTGTGGATCCTTGGCGTGCAGCGCCTCGGCGCCAGCACCACCAGTATTTTCATGAACGTGGTGCCGGTGTTTACCGCCCTCATTGCCGTGCTGTTCCTGCACGAACAGTTGCATGCTTACCACTGGATTGGCGGCGGTCTGACGCTGATCGGGGTGATCCTGGCGCAGCGGCTGAAAACCCCGCTGCGTAAAGCACGCGTGATGGCTCCGCCGATCAGCGAAAGCTGACCGTCACCCGCAGGCCGCCCAGCTGCGGGCTGCGGTCCAGCTGCAGCTGGGCGCCGTGCCAGGCGCAGATATCCTGCACCAGCGCCAGTCCAATGCCCGCGCCGGGCTGGCTGGCGTGATCGAGCCGGCCAAACGGCTGCAGTGCCTGACGCTGCTGCTCCGCCGCGATGCCCGGCCCGCTGTCTTCAATTTCCAGCACCTTTTGCCGTAGCCGCGCGGTCACCGTGCCGCCGTGCGGCGTGTATTTGATGGCGTTATCCAGCAGGTTGGCGCACAGCTCGGCCAGCAGCAGCGCATCGCCCTGCACCTGGCTCGCCGCCTGCTCTTCAAAGCCCAGATCGATCTGTTTACGCCGCGCCGCCGCATAGCCGCTGAAACAGGCCTGCTGCACGATGTCGCTCAGGTTGACCTTGCTGAAGGGCTTGTCTTCGCCGTGGCGCGCCCTGATTTGCGCCAGCTGCAGCAGGCGATCGGTGAGCTGGACGGTGTCGTCCAGCGTATGACGCATGCCCTGCAGGCTTTCGCGCCACTGCTGCGGATCGTCGCTGCTGAGCGCGACGCCGACCTGGGTTTTCAGAATGGTGAGCGGCGTGCGCAGCTGGTGCGACACATCGGCGCTAAAGCGCTCCTGCCTTGCCAGCAGTCCGCGCAGCCGCTCCAGATGGCGGTTGAAGGCGACGATCAGCGGCTGCAGTTCTGACCACGGCAGCAGCGACGGCAGCGGCGTCAGTTCGCCCGGCGCGCGGCGCAGCATCATGCGTGACAGCCGGCGCAGCGGGCGCAGCACTTTACGCAGCAGCAGCCCGGCCAGCAGCAGCGTGATCAGCACCAGAAAACTCTGGCTGATCAGCGCGGTGCGCAGCAGACTGTCGGCAAAGGCGTGGCGTGAGTTAAGCGTTTCCGCCACCAGCACCAGCGCCATGCCCTGCACGCCTTCCTCGTTCACCGGCTGCCACAGCGCGGCCACGCGAATCGGCTGCTTGCGGTAGTGCGCATCGTAGAAATGTACCAGCGCCGGATAGATATCGGACAGCGGCGCGTTGCCCGGCACCAGCGGTAAATCGGGATAGCCGGACAGCGTGTGCCCTTCAGGCGAAATCACCTGGTAGAACAGCTGGTCGTTCATGTTGCGCTCAAAGCTGTCCAGCACCACCCACGGCACATCCACCTCCAGCCGCTGATGACGTACCACCAGCCGCTCGGCCACGGTGCGCGCCGAGGCCAGCAGCGAGCGATCGTAGGCCTGATTTGCCGCCTGCAGCGCGCTCTGATAGTGGGTGTAGACCGACAATCCCCACAGCAGCAGCAGCGGCACCCCCAGCCATGCCAGCAATTCGCCGCGCAGCGAGTGAATCAGTCGCACGGCTGAACCTCGAGACTGTAACCGAGCCCGCGCAGCGTAACGATCGCCACGTCGCTGCCCGCCAGCTTTTTGCGTACCCGATGCACATACAGCTCAATGCTCTCCGGGCTGGCCTCATCCGCCAGCGTGAAGGTCTGCTCGTACAGATGCTGGCGCGACACCGGCCGCCCCGGGCGTTGCATCAGCGTCGACAGCACGCTGGCCTCGCGCGGCGTCAGCGGCAGCGGTTTGTGATTCAGCAGGAAATAGCCTTCCGCATCGCGCTCCAGCTGGCCGAGGCTTTGCGTCTGCGTGGCCTGGCCCTGGCTGCGGCGCAGCAGCGCGCGCAACCGCGCGTCCAGCTCGTCCAGCTCAAACGGTTTAGTGAGGTAATCATCGGCGCCGGCATTCAGTCCCTGGACGCGCTGCTGCAGCGCGCTCTGTGCGGTGAGCAGCAGCACCGGCACGTGTTGCCCACGCCGGCGCAGGCGCGCCAGCACCGCCAGGCCATCGAGCCGCGGCAGCGACACATCCAGCACCACCAGCGCATAGTCTTCGCTTTGCAGCACATGGTCCGCCGCCACCCCGTCGGCCACCCAGTCCACGGCGAAGCCTTTTTGCGTCAGCGCTTTCTGCAGCCAGTTGGCCAGCTCCACGGTATCTTCCACCAGTAAGAGACGCATATCACATCCTGTTAGTTTTGCCGATGGCTGAAAGGTAAATGAAAGGTTGCTGTTTTAACAATTCAGCAACCCCGAATGTTCGGTGGCAATCACACTCTGGAAGAAACAATGGAGCGACAGATGAAAAAAACAATGCGCACCGCCTTTGCCACAACCCTGCTGGCTTTTTCTCTTTCTGCGGCACAGGCTGCGGCACCCGAGCGGACCGAATGTATCGCCCCGGCCAAACCCGGCGGCGGTTTTGATCTGACCTGTAAACTGATCCAGGTTTCGCTGCAGGAAACCGGGCAGATCACCACGCCGATGCGCGTAACCTACATGCCCGGTGGCGTCGGTGCCGTGGCCTATAACGCCATCATTGCGCAGCGGCCCGCCGAAGCAGGCACGCTGGTGGCCTTCTCCGGCGGGTCGCTGCTGAACCTGTCGCAGGGCAAGTTTGGCCGTTATTCGGTGGATGACGTGAAGTGGCTGGCGGCCGTCGGCACCGATTACGGCATGGTGGCGGTGCGTGCCGATGCACCGTGGAAAACGCTGGGCGAGTTGCTGGCGGCGATGAAGAACGATCCGACCAAAGTGGTGGTTGGTGCCGGCGCCTCCATCGGCAGCCAGGACTGGATGAAAACGGCGCTGCTGGCGCGGGAAGCCGGTATCGATCCGCGCAAAATGCGCTATGTGGCGTTCGAAGGCGGCGGCGAACCGGTCACCGCGCTGCTTGGCAATCACATCCAGGTGGTATCAGGCGACATGAGCGAAATGGTGCCCCATCTGCAAAGCGGCAAGATGCGCGTGCTGGCCGTGATGAGCGATAAACGTTTGCCGGGCGAACTGGCTGACATCCCGACCGCCAAAGAGCAGGGCTTTAACGTCGAGTGGCCGATCATTCGCGGCTATTACCTCGGCCCTAAAGTCAGCGACGCCGATTATCAGTGGTGGGAACAGGCGTTTAAAAAACTGGTCACCACCAAAGAGTTTCAGCAGCAGCGCGATCTGCGCGGTCTGTTTGAGTTCAACCTGTTCGGGAGCGAGCTGGACGCTTACGTGAAAAAACAGGTGGCTGACTATCGCGAACAGGCGAAATCCTTCGGCCTGGCGAAATAACGGAGGCGCACATGAGCGATCGTATTTTTGCTGCCGTCTGGCTGGTGCTGTGCCTGGCCGGACTGTTTATCGGCTGGCAGATTCAGAGCGAGTACAGCTACGAACCGGTTGGCCCGCGCCCTTTCCCGCTGCTGCTGCTCGGGCTGATGGCGATCTGCGCGGTGATGATGCTGCTGCGCAAGCCGGACAGCGTGCAGTGGCCGGTGGCCTCAACGCTGAAAAAGCTGCTGGCGCTGTGCGTAATGCTAATTGTCTACGGCTGGCTGTTTGAGCGTCTTGGTTTTGCCCTGTGTACCACGCTGCTGACCTTTGGCATCGGCATGCTGTTTGGTGCGCGCTGGTGGGCGGCGGCGCTCTCCGGCGCGGTAATGGGCATTTCACTGTTCTACGCCTTCGATCATCTGCTGGATGTCACCCTGCCCTTCGGCAGCTGGCTGAGCTAACGGGAGTCACTTATGGATACCTGGTCTTTTCTGATGCAGGGCTTCGCCGTCGCCATGACGCCGGAAAACCTGATGATTGCCCTGATAGGCTGCTTTATCGGCACCATCGTCGGCCTGCTGCCGGGGCTGGGGCCGATTAACGGCGTCGCGATTCTGATGCCGCTGGCGTTTGCGCTGCACTTACCGGCGGAATCCGCGCTGATCCTGCTGGCAACGGTGTATATCGGCTGCGAATATGGCGGGCGCATCTCCTCGATTCTGCTCAACGTGCCGGGGGATGCCGGGGCGATCATGACGGCGCTGGATGGCTATCCGATGGCGCAGCAGGGCAAAGCCGGCGTGGCGCTGTCGATCTCGGCGGTCAGCTCGTTTATCGGCTCGACCATTGCCATCATCGGCATCATTCTGTTTGCGCCAATCCTCGCCAACTGGTCGCTGGCGTTTGGTCCGGCAGAGTATTTCGCGCTGATGGTGTTCGCCATCGCCTGCCTCGGCAGCATGATGAGCCACAACCCGCTGAAGTCGTTTCTTGCTGCACTGATCGGCCTCGGCATGGCGACGGTGGGCGTCGATGCGAATACCGGCGTTTATCGCTTTACCTTTGACAGCGTGCATCTCTCAGACGGCATCCAGTTTGTGGTGGTGGTCATCGGTCTGTTCTCGGTGAGCGAAATTCTGCTGATGCTGGAGTCCACCAGCAGCGGCCAGAAGATGGTGCGCGCCAGCGGCCGCATGCTGTTCAATATGAAAGAGGCGGCACAGGCCACCGGCGCAACGCTGCGCGCCTCGTTCATTGGCTTCTTTGTCGGCGTGCTGCCAGGTGCCGGTGCCACCATCGCCAGCGCCATTGCCTATATGAGTGAGAAGAAAATCAGCGGCAGCGATCAGTTTGGCAAGGGTGACATTCGCGGCGTGGCAGCGCCGGAAGCGGCGAACAACGCCTCAGCCTGCGGATCGTTTATCCCGATGCTGACGCTGGGCATTCCCGGCTCCGGCACCACGGCGGTGATGGTCGGCGCGCTGACGCTGTATAACATCACGCCCGGTCCGGCAATGTTCACCGAGCAGCCGGACATCGTCTGGGGGCTGATCGCCGCACTGCTGATCGGTAACGTGATGCTGCTGATCATGAACATCCCGATGATCAACATCTTTGCGCGCATGCTGACCATTCCGCTGTGGTTCCTGGTACCGGCAATTGCCGCGATTTCGGCGGTGGGCGTGTATGCGGTCCACAGCACTACGTTTGACCTGCTGCTGATGGTCGGGCTGGGTATTTTCGGCTATATCCTGCGTAAGATGGATTTCCCGATGTCGCCACTGATTCTCGGCTTTGTACTGGGCGAAATGCTGGAGCAGAACCTGCGCCGCGCGCTGTCAATCAGTAACGGCCACCTGCCGATTCTGTGGGAAAGCCTGATCTGTAAAGTGCTGCTGGTGCTGGCTGTCGCCGTGCTGATGGTGCCGCCGCTGTGGAAGCGCTGGCGTCGCAAGCGTATGAAGCTGGCCGCCGCCGAATAAATCCGTGTCTTATTGTTTTTCTCCCTGCCGCCCCCGTGGATTTCCCGGGGGCTTTTGCTATCATGTGCCATCGTTTTTCCGGCGCACCCGGATCTGACTCGTTTTCAAGGATTCCGCCATGCAACCTCTCAGCGGTCCCGGTGTGCCCGCGGGCGATCGTTCCTCTGTTAACCCGGCTAACGGCACCGGCCGCCCCGGCGCGGCACTGGGCGACCAGCCGCTCTCCCCGGCCCAGCGCACCACGCTGGAACGCCTGATCGTCCGGATCATGTCACTCAGCACGCTGAAAGCGCCCGAACTGTGGGCTGGCATACGTCACGAAGTGGGCGTGAAAAATGATGCCGAACTGCAGTCGCGCCACTTTCCGGCGGCGGAGCAGCATCTCAACAGCCGTCTGACGCAGGTGCAGAACAGCCACGCCACGCGCCAGCTGTTGCAGCAGCTGCTGGAAAAGCTGCCTCAGGGTAACAATCGCCAGGCGGTAAGCGACTTTATCCGTCAGCAATTTAACCAGACGGTGTTAAGCGCGCTGAGCCAGGATCAGCTGCGTCAGGTGCTGACCATGTTGCAGAACGGTCAGATGGCTATCCCGCAGCCGCAGCAGACGCGCACCACCGATCGCACCCTGCTGCCTGCCGAACAGCAGGCGCTTAACCAGCAGGTCACGCGCCTTGCCGCCGCGACCGGGGAATCGCCGGTAAAAGTGCTGGCCGACACGCTGAAACTGGTCAATCTGAAGAGCGGCGACCCGGTTCCGTCGCGCCACTTCCCGCTGCTGACGCAGTTTTTACAGGTGCGCCAGACGCTGAGCCAGCACAGCGCGCCGACGCTGCAGCTGTTGGAAAGCTCGCTCAAACAGCCGCTGAGCCACGACGAGCAGCGCATGCTGGAGGATTACAGCCTGCAGCGCTTCCAGGCCACGCCGCAGACGTTGCTGACGCCGGCGCAGAGTCAGGATCTGCTGATGCTGCTGTTCAGCCGCCGCGCCGAGCGCAACAGCGAAACGCCGCTGGCCGACAGCGAGCTGCGTCCGCAGCCAATCTGGGCACCGTTTGTTGAAATTCTGCCGCGTCCACTGGCGCAGCGCCCGGCGCTGACGCTGGTGCTCGGCCTGGCGCTGTTCTTCTTTTTGCTCTGGCTGCTGCTGTAGTTAAGCCATCGCACTCAGCAGCCGCACTCCGCTGCGGGTGCAGCGGCGGGCCACTCGCCTGCCGCCGCGCCCCACGCCATCGGGTGGCCGTCGCGCTTCCAGAAATCCAGCCCGCCAATCAGCTCTTTAACCTGAAACCCCAGCTCAGCCAGCTTTAGCGCCGCTTTGGTCGAACCGTTGCAGCCGATGCCGTCGCAGTAAGTCACGTAGACGCGGTGACGATCGAGCCGAGCGGTGCTGGCCGCATCCATCTCGCGATGCGGCAACGACAGCGCGCCGCAGATATGTCCGGCCTGATACGCGTCGCGGCTGCGGGCATCAATCACCACAATCTGCGTGACGCCCTGCGCCAAATCCGCCGCCAGATCCCAGGCATCGGTGTAATAGCTGAGTTTGTGCTGCAAATAAGCCACGCTGTGCTGCGGGCTGGCGGGCGGATAAAACAAAACGGCTGACATGGCATTCTCCTGTTGTGATGTCCCTGCAGTGTACGGCAAAGTGGTCTGCATCCTGATACCACTTTGACCGTAGCGATAAGACCATTATGCACCATGCCTTTTTGCCGCTGTTTCGCCATCAGACGCAGGGCGGCTTACGTCAGCGGCTGTGCGCTACGCTGCGCCAGGCCATTATCAGCGGCCATTTGCGCTTCGGGCAGAAGCTGCCCTCCAGCCGCCAGCTGGCTGCCGATCTGGCGCTGTCACGCGTGACGGTCGAAGCCGCTTACAGCCAGCTGGAGAGCGAAGGCTATGTGCAGCGGCACAGCGGACGCGGCACCTTCGTCGCTATCGCCCTGCAACCACCGGCGGAAAAGGCGACAGCGCAGCGCGCACCGCGCTTTTCGCAGCGCGGCACGCAGGTGCTGGCGACCGGTGGCTGCCAGGATCCCCCTTTTCCCCTTGCCTTTGCCGCCGGATCACCGGAACTGCGCGCGTTTCCGCACCGCCAGTGGCAGCGGCTGAGCCACAGCGTACAGCGCGCGCTGGGCAGTCAGGTGATGGGCTATGGCGATCCGCTCGGTTATGCGCCGCTGCGCCAGGCGGTGGCGGATTATCTGGCGCTGTCGCGCGGCGTGCGCTGTACGGCTGAGCAGGTCATCATGCTCACCAGTTCACAGCAGGCGCTGCAGCTGCTGGCGCTGATGTTTCTGGATGCAGAGGATGAAGTGTGGCTGGAGGAGCCGGGCTACCGTGGCGCACGGAACGCCTTTCTCGCCGCCGGTGCCCGCTGCCGCGCCATGCCGCTGGACGATCAGGGCGCGCTGCCACTCAGCGGCCGGGCGCAACTGGTGTATCTGACGCCCGGCCACCAGTATCCGACCGGCACACCGATGAGCCTCGCGCGGCGGCTGCAGTGGCTGGCGTGGGCTCGTCAGCACGATAGCTGGCTGATCGAGGATGACTACGACAGTGAATTTCACTATGACGGTCGCCCGGCGCCGGCGCTGCAGGGGATGGAAGCCGATAGCCGGGTCATCAGCCTGGGGACCTTTTCCAAAACCCTGTTTCCATCGCTGCGACTGGCGTGGATGGTGGTGCCCGCGGCGCTGGTGACGGCGCTGGGTCGCGCGCGCAGCGTACTGGACGGCCACAGCGCCCTGCTGTCGCAGGCGATCACCGCCGAATTTATCCAGCAAGGCTATTTCGCCAGCCACCTGCGGCTGATGCGTCAGCTCTATCATAGCCGGCGCGATCGGCTGCTGGCGCAGCTGGAACAGCATCTGCAGCCGTGGCTGCGGCCGCTGCCGGCAACAGGCGGGTTGCAATTGACGGTTGAGTTATTACAGGGAGATGAGGCGCGGCTCACACACCTGGCGCAGGCCGACGGTCTGCTGCTGCCGCCGCTGTCACCCCTTTACGCCGGCGCATCGAAACAGCAGGGCTGGATACTCGGCTTTGCCGCGTTGACGCCCGGCGAAATTGACCGCGCCTGCGCGAAGCTGGTAAGGCTGCTGGCAACCTGAATCCGTCAGCGACAAAAACAACAAAGGCCGGATTAACCGGCCTTTGAGCATTAGCGTAAGCGTTACGCCTGGTATTTACGCAGGGTCAGCGTGGCGTTGGTGCCACCGAAGCCGAAGCTATTGGACATCACCGTGGTCAGCGCTTTTTCGGTTGGCTGCGTCACAATGTTCATGCCCTTCGCTGCGTCATCCAGCTGTTCCACGTTAATGCTTGGCGCGATGAAGCTGTGCTCCAGCATCAGCAGAGTGTAAATCGCTTCCTGCACACCTGCCGCACCCAGCGAGTGACCGGTCATGGCTTTGGTCGCAGAGATGTATGGCGTGTTGTCGCCAAACACTTCGCGAATCGCGCCCAGCTCTTTCACGTCGCCGACTGGCGTTGACGTGCCGTGAGTGTTGAGGTAGTCGATTGGCGTATCCAGACCCTGCATCGCCATCTTCATGCAACGCACCGCGCCTTCGCCTGACGGTGCCACCATGTCAGCGCCGTCAGAGGTTGCGCCGTAGCCGACGATCTCAGCGTAGATGTGGGCACCACGCGCCAGCGCATGCTCCAGCTCTTCCACTACCACCATACCGCCGCCGCCGGCGATCACGAAACCGTCACGGCTGGCATCGTAAGTACGCGACGCTTTTTCCGGGGTTTCGTTGTACTTCGTCGAGAGCGCGCCCATGGCGTCGAACTCACAGGCCATTTCCCAGCTCAGCTCTTCGCCGCCGCCAGCAAATACCACATCCTGTTTGCCCAGCTGAATCTGCTCCACCGCGTTGCCGATGCAGTGTGCTGACGTCGCGCACGCCGAGCTGATGGAGTAGTTGACGCCGTGGATTTTGAACGGAGTAGCCAGGCAGGCAGAGACGCCGGACGCCATCGCTTTGGTCACCACGTACGGGCCAACGCCTTTCAGGCCGCGCGGGCCACGCATCGCGTCGGCACCGAACACCTGATAACGCGGGGAACCGCCACCGGAACCGGCAATCAGACCAACACGCGGGTTGTTCTGGTACTGCTCATCCGTCAGGCCGGAATCTTTGATTGCTTCTGCCATCGACAGATAGGCATAGATTGAGGCATCACTCATGAAACGCACGATTTTGCGATCGATGAGCCCGTTAGTGTCCAGTTTGACGTTACCCCATACATGGCTGCGCATGCCGGCATCTTTCATCTCTTCGGAGAAAGTGATTCCGGAACGGCCTTCACGCAGGGAAGCCAGCACTTCCTGCTGGTTATTACCAATACTGGAAACGATACCCAGGCCAGTAATCACTGCACGTTTCATTCAATAGTCCTCATTCCACTTCTTTTGGATTGACGTGCACTCTAGCTTACAGTTGTACGCCGAACAAGTCCGATCAGCCATTTCCTTTTGTAAATTTGCGTCATGTGACGCCACTCGCTAAAATCGCGCCACTGCCTGAAAAATGAGCCTTTCCCGTGAAGTTATCCCCGGTTGAACACGCGCAATTAAACTGGAACGATCAGGGTACACCTGTTTCCCGAGCGTTCGACGACGTCTATTTCTCCAACGACAACGGACTGGAGGAGACGCGCTATGTGTTCCTCGACGGTAACCATCTTCCGCAGCGATTTGCCGCCCATCCGCGCGATCTGTTCATCGTTGCCGAGAGCGGTTTTGGCACCGGACTCAACTTTCTTACCCTGTGGCAGGCGTTCGATCGCTTCCGCGCCGCCCATCCGCAAGCCGGCTTGCGCCGCCTGCACTTCATCAGCTGCGAAAAATACCCGCTGACCCACGCCGATCTGGTGAGCGCGCACGCGCACTGGCCGCAACTGGCCCCGTGGGCCGGACAGCTACAGCAGCAGTGGCCGCTGGCCCTGCCCGGCTGTCAGCGCCTGCTGTTCAATGGCGGCGAGGTGACGCTGGATCTGTGGCTGGGTGATATTAACGCGCTGATTGATACTTTTGATGACAGCCTCAACGGCCAGGTTGACGCGTGGTTTTTAGATGGCTTCGCGCCGGCGAAAAACCCGGAGATGTGGACGCCTTCGCTGTTCGCCGCCATGGCGCGGCTGGCGCGTCCCGGCGGCACCTTCGCCACCTTTACCTCGGCGGGCTTTGTGCGGCGGGGCTTACAGCAGGCCGGCTTCAGCGTGACGAAACGCAAAGGCTTCGGCCACAAGCGTGAAATGCTGACCGGCGTGCTGGACAGCGCCCCCGGGCAGCTAGCGGCTCAGCCGTGGTATGCGCGTCCGCAGGCCACCAGCCGCGAGGTGGCGCTGATTGGCGGCGGCGTGGCCAGCGCGGTGCTGGCGCTGGCGCTGCTGCGGCGTGGCTGGCAGGTTACGCTGTACTGCGCCGATGCCGCCCCGGCGCTCGGCGCATCGGGTAACCGTCAGGGCGCGCTCTATCCGCTGCTTAACCAGCACGATCCGGCGCTCGCCACTTTTTTCCCGGCGGCATTCAGCTTTGCCCGCCGCCTGTACGATGCGCTGCCGGTGATGTTCGAACATCAGTGGAGCGGCGTGCTGCAGCTCGGCTGGGATGCCAAAAGCGCAGAGAAGATCGCGCAGATGCTGAGCATGGATCTGCCGCACGAGCTGGCGCACGGCGTCAGCCCGCAGCAGGCTCAGCAGCTGGCCGGCGTCGATCTCGACTGCGGCGGCATTTTCTATCCACAGGGCGGCTGGCTGTCGCCGTCACAGCTCACCAGCAATCTGCTGGAGTATGCCCAGACTCAGGGGCTGCGCATGCACTGGCTGCATCGCGTGACGCAGCTGGTCCGCCAGCAGGCAGGCTGGACGCTGCAGTTCGCTCAACAGCCTGCGGTAAGCCATCAGCAGGTGGTACTGGCCAATGGCCATGCACTGCAGGCGATCGGGCAAAGCCGCGATTTGCCGGTGTATGCGGTGGCCGGTCAGGTCAGCCATGTGCCGACCAACGCGGCGCTGAACCCGCTGCGTACCGTGCTGTGTTACGACGGCTATCTCACCCCGGTCAGCCCGAACTTTGCCACGCACTGCATCGGTGCCAGCTACCATCGCGGTGAGACGGCAACCGCTTTCCGCGCCGACGATCAGCAGGAGAATCGCCAGCGGCTGATTAACTGTCTGCCGCAGGTCAGCTGGCCGACACAGGTTGACGTCAGCGCTGATGAAGCGCGCAGCGGCGTGCGCTGCGCCACGCGCGATCATCTGCCGATGAGCGGCAGCGTGCCGGATTACGCGGCGACGCTCAGTGAGTATGCGGATTTACCGGCGCAGCGCGCGCGCGGCGAGCAGATTGCGGAAGCGCCGGTGCATCCCGGCCTGTTCGTGCTCGGCGCACTGGGGTCGCGCGGACTGTGCAGCGCGCCGCTGGCAGCAGAAGTGCTGGCGGCACAAATGAGCGGCGAGCCGCAGCCGCTGGACAGCAGCACGCTGGCGGCGCTGCATCCCAACCGTTACTGGGTGCGCAAATTGCTGAAAGGGAAAAAGGCAGGACGCTAAAGCGCGGGGCGAGCGATCGCCCCGGCCAGTCAGGCAGTGAGGCGCGCCTGGGTAAACAGGTTATCCCACATGCCCACCACCAGCGCCTGGTCGCGCGGCGACAGTTCACCGGCGGCGATGGCGTTTTGCAGGCTGTTGGTGACCTGAATTTGCAGCGCTTCCGGCGTGTGTTCGCCGCTCTGCTCAATTTCCGCTACTGCCAGCGTCAGATGGCCACGCAGATAACCGCTGGCAAACAGTTCGTCGTCGCTGGCGTGTTCGACCATATCGTCAATCAGCGCCAGAATGCGGGACTCGAATTCTACGATCATCTTCTCATCATCCTTCATTTATCGGAGTGCGGCTCACAGATCTTCCGGCCACGGAAACTGTGCCGCCGTCAGTGCAGGCGTACCATAATAGCTGGCTAACGCATCAATAAAGCGCGCCGGACGCGCCGGAATGCCGTGCTGCAGATAATGCATTACCTGTGCATGCACCTTGCGCTGAAACGCGATGCGATCCGGTTCACAATCGCCGTCGAGATTGTCACAGCTGACGTTGAAGGGAAAGCCGGCTGCCACACAGAACAGCCACTCCAGCGCCTGCGGCTTAATCTCCACCGCTTCAAACTGGCCCTGCGTTTGCGCATCGCGCCCGTCCGGGCAGTACCAGTAACCAAAATCTACCAGTTTGCGCCGCGCTTCACCGGCAATACACCAGTGCGAAATTTCGTGCAGCGCGCTGGCGTAAAAGCCATGGGCAAACACCACGCGGTGCCACGGTGAGGTGTCATCCGCTGGAAGATAAATAGGTTCATCATCGCCTTTAATTAGACGCGTCTGAAAATCGTCAGCAAAACAGCCGTCAAAAATCTCCACCAGCTGCTGATAATGGTGCTCTTTACTCATAATATTTTAATCTTTAAACAAACCGCCGCCATTGTCGCACTGGCGGCCGGTTTTGACGAGTGCGGATTACAGTGCGGCAAACCAGGCGAGAATGACACTGCCGTGGCTGTCCCACAACAGCTTAGCGCTCATCACGGCAGACACCGTCACCACCATCGGGCGAATCAGCTTCTGACCACGGCTCAGCACCAGCCTGGCGCCGAGGCGTGCGCCAATAAACGCCCCCAGCAGCATAATCACGCCGGTGCCCCACACCACCTTGCCGCCGAACATAAAGAACAGCAGACTGGCGAAGTTAGAGGTGAAATTTAGGATTTTGGCGTGGGCGGTGGCTTTCGCCAGATTGAAGCCGCAAAGCGTGACGAAGGCCAGCGCATAGAACGAGCCGGCACCCGGGCCGAAGAAGCCATCGTAAAAGCCGACGCAGCCGCCGCCCACCAGCGCAAACGCCAGGCCGTGCAGACGCTGCTCGCGATCGGCCTCGCCAAGACGCGGCATCAGCAGAAACCACAGCCCGATGCTGATCAGCAGCAGCGGCAGTATCTGGCGCAGTATCTCAGCCTGAATATGCTGAATCAGCAACGTTCCGCCAATCGCGCCGAGAAAGGTCATGGCGATATTCAGCCGCTGCTCGCGCAGTTTCACCGCGCCGCGCCGCACAAAATAGAGGCTGGCCGAGAAAGAACCGCCGACCGACTGCAGCTTGTTGGTCGCCAGCGCCTGCGCCGGCGAAAGACCGGCCGCCAGCAGCGACGGCACGGTCAGCAGACCGCCACCGCCGGCGATGGAATCAATAAAGGCCGCCAGCACCGCGACCAGAAACAGCACGCCAAGCACCACCGGACTGACAACAAACAGATCCATCTCAGGTTCCTACAGTAGATGCTTATCAAGTAACGCCTGGCAGGAAGGCGGCAACGGCGGCGGCGACTTCTTCACCGGCGGCGTAGTGCCCGGCTTCTTCGGCAGGAACCAGCTCTCCAGCTCTGCGCCGCAGCCATCGCCCGGCGGCGGTGGCGCCTGATCTTCACACTCCAGGCTGCCCGGCGGACAGCGCAGGCGCACGTGCATGTGTGCCCGGTGGGCGAACCACGGCCGCACTTTGTTGAGCCACGTACGATCGCTACCGGCATCGGCACAAAGCTGCTTTTTAATCGCCGGATTGACGAAGATGCGCGTGACGTCGTCATCTTTCGCCGCCAGCTTGATCAGGCTGTCGATCTGCGGCTGCCAGTGACGCGCGATGACCTGGCGATCGTCCGGCCCAACCAGATCGAGCGGCTGCGGCTTCAGCAGCTGCTGTGCCGTCCAGCGGCTCTGCGGCAGCTGCAGCCAGATATCCACGTCGAGACCGGTCTGATGGCTGGCGTGGCCGCTGCTAAAACGTCCGCCGGCGGCCATGCCCATATCACCAATCAGCACCTGGCCCAGCTGCAGCTGGTGCGCCTGGGTGCTGAGGCGCTGGATAAAGGCGATCAGGTCCGGGTGGCCGTAATAGCGGCGCTGATCCTGACGCATCACCTGATAGTTGGGCGAGTTGAGCGGCAGCTGCTGCGCCCCGACGATACAACCGTTGGCAAAACTGCCGATGGACTGCGGGCTGCCGGCAATCGGTTGATGGATTTGCTGCCACGGGGTGGCAGCCAGGCTGACCGCACTGCACAGCAGCGCGGCAAGGGAGAGAAGCAGGCGGCGTATCATGCGGCTTACCAGCGCGGGACGCTGCTGTTGACGTCAGCGTTCTGCCCACGCTGGCGCAGCAGGTGATCCATCAGCACAATCGCCATCATCGCTTCCGCGATCGGTACCGCGCGGATGCCGACACAGGGATCGTGACGGCCTTTGGTGATCATCTCCACTTCCGCGCCGTCGCGGGTGATGGTGTTGCCCGGCACGGTGATGCTGGAAGTGGGTTTCATCGCCAGGTTGGCGCTGATGGTCTGGCCGCTGCTGATCCCGCCGAGAATGCCGCCGGCATGGTTGCTTTGAAACCCGTTGCTGCGGATTTCATCACGGTGCTGACTGCCGCGCTGGTTGATCACCGCGAAACCATCACCGATCTCCACGCCTTTCACCGCGTTGATGCTCATCAGCGCGTGCGCCAGGTCGGCGTCGAGGCGATCGAACACCGGCTCACCGAGGCCCGGCGGCACGTTTTCGGCCATCACCGTGACTTTGGCACCGATGGAGTCGCCCTCTTTTTTCAGCGCGCGCATCAGTTCGTCCAGCGCATCGAGTTTGTCGGCATCGGGGCAGAAAAACGGGTTATCTTCCACGATACTCCAGTCTTTCAGTTCGCAGGCGATGTCGCCAATCTGCGCCAGATAGCCGCGCACCACGATGCCGTGCTTCATCTGCAGATACTTTTTAGCAATGGCACCGGCCGCCACGCGCATGGCGGTTTCGCGGGCCGAGGAGCGGCCGCCGCCGCGATAGTCGCGCAGGCCATATTTCTGTTCGTAGGTGTAATCCGCATGGCCG
Organism: Pantoea dispersa; assembly: GCF_019890955.1. Classification (NCBI taxonomy): domain Bacteria; kingdom Pseudomonadati; phylum Pseudomonadota; class Gammaproteobacteria; order Enterobacterales; family Erwiniaceae; genus Pantoea; species Pantoea dispersa. Next base: position 1,308,122 of record NZ_CP082346.1, on the reverse strand, counting down.
GGACGGAACAGATCTTTAATCGCGCTGTAATCCTGCGAACGCTGGTCGGTGTTTTCAATCAGCAGACCGATGGAGGTGCCGGTGGTGACGCCTTCAAACACGCCGGACAAAATCTTCACCTGATCCGGCTCGCGGCGCTGGGTGGTATAGCGCGAAGTGCCGGGACGACGACGATCGAGATCGTGCTGAATATCGGCTTCGGTCAGCGGGATGCCGGGCGGCACGCCATCAACAATGCAGCCAAGCGCAATACCGTGCGACTCGCCAAAGGTGGTAACGCGAAAAAGTTGTCCGATGCTGTTTCCGGCCATGGGGGTTCCTTGTTGCGATGTTGCGGGCGAGCGCTCGCCCCGATTTTTAGTCTTTATAGAATGAGAAGTGCGACTGCGCCGCGACGATTTGATCGCGCGTCAGCATGAACACGCCGTCACCGCCGTTATCAAACTCCAGCCAGGTAAAGGGCACGTCCGGATACTGCTCCATCATGTGCACCATGCTGTTACCGACTTCGCAAATCAGCACGCCCTGCTCGCTGAGGTAGTCCGGCGCGCAGGCCAGGATGCGGCGCACCAGCTTCAGGCCGTCACTGCCCGCGGCCAGACCGAGCTCCGGCTCGTGGCGATATTCGTTCGGCAGGTCGTCCATGTCTTCGGCATCGACGTAGGGCGGATTGGTGACAATCAGATCATATTTAACCTGCGGCAGATTGCGGAACAGGTCGGCGCGAATCGGCGTGACGTGATGCAGCAGACCGTGCTCTTCAATATTCTGTTCAGCCACGGCCAGCGCGTCGGTGGAGATATCGACGGCATCCACTTCCGCTTCCGGAAAGGCGTACGCACAGGCGATGGCGATACAGCCGCTGCCGGTGCACATGTCGAGAATATGGCGTGGCGCACCGTTGATCAGGCCGGCAAAGCGGTTTTCGATCAGCTCGCCAATCGGTGAACGCGGCACCAGCACACGCTCATCGACGTAGAATTCATGGCCGCAGAACCAGGCTTTGTTGGTGAGATAGGCCACCGGAATGCGCTCGTTAACGCGACGGATTACGCGTTCCACGATGCGGTGACGTTCGCTGGCGGTCAGGCGCGCGTGGCGCATGTCTTCCGGAATATCCAGCGGCAGCCACAGTGTCGGCAGCACCAGTTGGACCGCTTCGTCCCAGGGATTGTCCGTGCCGTGGCCGTACCAGATGCCCGCCGCCGAAAAGCGGCTTACTGCCCAGCGCAGCATATCCTGAATGGTGTGCAGTTCGTTCACTGCCTCATCGACGAAAATCTTGTCCACGTAGCCCTCCGCAGGCCATAAAATCAATCGGCCGATAGTGTGCCATGAAGCCGGGCAGAATTCAGCGCAGCGAGGTGAAAAAGCTGACATTTGTTGACGCTTAGCGGTAAGGTAACGGCCAGACACCCGCCATTTCTGATGATTCACTGAGACATGAGTAAAAAGACGCCGCTAAGCCAGGACGACCAGGCGCTGTTCCGCCAGCTAATGAGCGGTACGCGCCAGCTGAAACAGGATACGATCGTGCACAAACCGGCAGTGAAAAGCCGTGAAGTGCCGCTGAAGCGGCTGCTGTCTGAGCAGGCCGATAACAGCCATTATTTCTCCGATGAGTTTCAGCCCCTGCTCTCCAGCGACGGGCCGACGCGCTATGTACGCGCCGACGTCAGTCATTACGAGCTAAAAAAATTACGGCGTGGCGATTACACGCCAGAGATTTTTCTCGATCTGCATGGGTTAACCCAGCTCCAGGCGAAACAGGAACTCGGCGCGCTGATTGCCGCCTGCCGCCGCGAGCATATTTTCTGTGCCAGCGTGATGACCGGCCACGGCAAGCACATTCTCAAGCAGCAAACCCCGCTGTGGCTGGCACAGCATCCGCACGTGATGGCGTTTCACCAGGCACCCAAACTGTTTGGCGGCGACGCCGCGCTGCTGGTATTGATTGAAGTCGAAGAGTGGCAGCCGCCGGAATTACCCTGACAAGGTCGGATTAGGGAATATTGCGCTCAATATTCCCCGAAATAATTCAGGTTGCAGCAAGGCGGCAAGGAAATGAATCCCCATGAGCTTACATCAGTAAGTGACTGGGGTGAAATGACGCAGCCAACGCAGCTGCGGCCTGAAGTATGAAGGGGAATTACATGGCTTTGGCCAGCTTGGCCGGACTCACCTGCCACGCCAGCTTGCCTTCACAGGCGTCGGCATCAAACTCCACGCAGGCAATGGCGGAGGTGGCGAACATCGGTGGCGCTTCCTGCGGGCAGAGTTCAGATACCAGATAACCGACCAGCGGCAGATGCGAAATCACCAGCACCGCGTGCGCACCCTGCACCGCCAGCGCCTGTAAATGGCAGGCGACCATGCCCGGATCGCCGCCTGGCGTCAGTTCTGGCAGCACTTCCTGCCCTTCCGGCAGTTTCAGCGCTTCACGTACCGTGGCGAGCGTTTGCCCGGCGCGCAGATAAGGGCTGACCAGCACCTTATCGATTCCCGGCGTCTGACCATTCAGCCAGCTCGCCATCTGACGTGATTCGTCGCAGCCACACAGGGTGAGAGGACGAACCGCATCACTCGCTGCTTCCAGAGCTGCGTCGCCGTGACGCATGATAAAAACTTGCATAAAGCACCGCTGTTGTTTGTCGATATCGCCGGGTACCACAGCACCAGACGCTTCATTCTGCGAATGAACGCTGTGTTTTACCCCAATGGCTTGAGTATAGTCAACCGGTTGTTTATTAAATAAGCATATCTCAGAATGGTGCCGCGCCAGGCACTGCGCGGCCCCGATTCTAACCCGCTGAATCCGTGCGGCTATTCATGAATGTGCAGAAGTGTAAAAATTCGTTTTCCCTTCTGACATTGCCACTAACGCGTCACAGGGCGTAAAACGCTCGCCGTATTGCTGCATTAATGTACGTAATGTATTGACGATCTCGCCCGCACCACGCTGGTCAATATAGCGGAACGGCCCACCGAGAAACGGCGGAAACCCGATGCCAAACACTGCCGCGATGTCGCCGTCGCGGGCGCTGCGGATCACCGCTTCGTCGAGACAACGCACCGCCTCGTTGAGCATCAGCATCACGCAGCGCATGGCGATCTGCTGCTCGCTCTGTTTCGCCTGGGGTTGCAGCTGCAGCAGGCGGTACAGGCTGGCATCGGCCCGACGCTTACGCGGCCAGCGCGTGCGCTGATAATCATAAAAACCTTTCTGGTTTTTGCGCCCTTTGCGATCGTCGGCCAGGATAGCGCTCACCGCCTGCGGCGCGCTGAAGCGTGAACCGTAGGCCTGTTCAAGAATCGGGCTGATTTTGCTGCCGACATCAATACCGACTTCATCCAGCAGCTGCAGCGGGCCGACCGGGAAACCAAATTTCACCAGTGCGCTATCAATGTGTTCAATGGGCTCGCCCTCCAGCAGACAGCGCATGGCTTCATTTATATAGGGCGCGAGAATGCGGTTAACATAAAAGCCGGGACGGTCGGCGACCACCACGGCGGTTTTACCCTGACGACGCGCCAGCTCCACCGTGGTGGCCAGCGTCTGTGCTGAAGTGCCGCTATGCGGAATCACCTCGACCAGCGGCATCTTGTCTACCGGACTGAAGAAGTGCAGGCCGATAACATTCTCCGGGCGCTGCGCGCCGGCGGCGATCTGCGCAATCGGCAGCGAGGAGGTGTTAGACGCAAAGATAGTGTGCGGCTGACAGTGTTCTTCAATCTCGGCCACCATTTGCTGCTTCAGCGCCAGATCCTCAAACACCGCTTCGATCACCAGATCGCGCTGGCGGAAGCCCTGATAATCGGTGCCGCCGCTGATGCGCGCCATCTGCTGCTGGCGTTCCGCCGGCTTGAGCTGGCGCCGTTTTACCTTTTTGCTCAGCAAATCCCAGCTGTACTGCAGCGCGTGGTTAACGCCGTTCAGGTTGATATCGCGGATTCGCACCGGCAGACCGGCTTTCAGCGCGGTGACGCTGGCAATCCCACCGCCCATCAGCCCGCCGCCCAGCACGCCAATCTGCTGCAGCGGGCGCGGCGGCGCATCCGCCATCGGCTCTTTCTTCAGGGCGGTGGACGCAAAAAACAGGCTGCGCAGCGCGGCCGACTGCGCGGTCATCGCCAGTTCACCAAACGCACGCGCTTCCGCGGCGTGACCGGCGGCGCTGCCCTGCTCCAGCCCGATGCGCACCACCTGCAAAATGCGGTCGGTGGCCGGATAGTTACCGTGGGTTTTACCGTCGGTCTGGCGTTTGGCCAGCGTAAACAGCAGCGGACGCGCCAGCGGCCCCTGCAGCAGGCGATCGCGGCGCGACAGGCTGCGTGCGGCGTGCTTTCCTTTATGGACACGTGCCACGGCGGTTGCCAGCAGAATCGCCTGCGGCACCGCATCATCCACCAGGCCAAGCTTTAGCGCCTGCTTAGCGCGCAGCTGTTTGCCGCTGAGGATCAGTGGCAGCGCCTGCTGCACACCAATCAGACGCGGCAACCGCTGGGTACCGCCGGAACCGGGCAACAGGCCGAGCTGCACCTCCGGCAGGCCAAGACGGGTTTTCTCATCCAGCGAGCAGATGCGCGCATCGCAGGCCAGCGCCAGCTCCAGCCCGCCGCCAAGACAGGCTCCATGAATGGCGGCGACCACCGGGAACGGCAGCGCGGCGATCTCCGCCATCACTTCCTGTCCCTGCCGCGCCAGCGCTTCAGCCTGCTGCGCCGTTTCACAACTGGCGATCATGCTGATGTCCGCACCGGCGACGAAGTTGTCGCGTTTGCCCGAAATCAGCACGATGCCCGCCAGCTGCGCATTGCTGCGCGCCTCTGCCAGCACCGCGCGGATTTGCGGCACAAACTCCGCTTTCAGGGTGTTCATCTTTTCGCCCGGCACATCAATGGTGATCACCGCAACGTGATCCGGACGCATCTGTAAATGGAATGCAGATTCGCTCATTATTCGGCCTCCAGAACCATCGCGCTGCCTAATCCGCCAGCGGCACAGGCGGTTACCAGCCCTAAGCCGCCGCCGCGCCGCCGCAGCTCATGCAGCGTTTGCGTGATCATGCGCGCGCCGGTGGCGGCGAACGGATGACCGTAGGCGATGGAACCGCCCAGCACGTTGAAACGCGTCTCGTCGACTTCGCCCAGCGCGCGATCGCGCTTCAGCACCTCGCGCGCAAAGCGTTCATCGTTAAACAGCCTGAGGTTGGCCAGCGTCTGCGCGGCAAAGGCTTCATGCATGTCGATCAGCGTCAGATCGCCGAGGGTAATGCCGGCGCGATCCAGCGCCAGCGGTGATGAGTAAGCCGGTCCGAGCAACATGTCCTGCCAGACATCAATCGCGGCAAACGCATAGCTGCGCAGGTAACCGAGCGGTGTAATGCCCAGCTCACGCGCGCGCCCTTCACGCATCAGAATCAGCGCCGCCGCGCCATCGGTCAGCGGCGTGCTGTTGGCCGCGGTGACCGAGCCGTGGCGACGGTCAAACGCCGGACGCAGCTTTGCATAATCCGCCGCACTGGCGTTAAAGCGAATGTTGTTGTCCTGCTCAATCGGTGCTTTCCACGGCGGCACAAACGCCGGCATCACTTCCTGCGCCAGCACGCCGGATTGCCAGGCCTGTGCCGCACGCTGGTGCGAGCGCAGCGCCAGTGCGTCCTGCTGCTCACGCGTAATACCGTGCGTTTTGGCCATCTGCTCGGCGGTGTCGCCCATGCGTAAACCGGTGGAGTATTCCGCCACGGCCGGCGGCACCGGCAACAGATCGCGTGGGCGCAGGCGGCGTAAGATGTGTAATTTTTTGCTCAGGGTGCGGGCTTTGTTGAGATCAACCAGCGCGCGCGCCAGCGTTTTGCTGACGCCAATCGGCAGCACCGAGGAGGAGTCAGCGCCACCGGCAATACCTGCATCGATGGTCCCGGCCATCAGGCTTTCCGCCACGTTGGCCACCGCCTGAAAGCTGGTGGCGCAGGCGCGGCTCACGCTGTAGGCATCGGTGTGCACGCTCAGTCCGCTGCTCAGCACGATTTCACGCGCGATATTGGGGGCTTCCGGCATCTGCACCACCTGGCCGAACACCAGCTGATCGATCACCTCCACCGGCAATTCGCTGCGCGCCATTAATTCGCTGACCACCATGCGCCCCAGCTCCAGCGCCGGAATGCCGTGAAAGTCGCTTGCCTGGCGGGCAAACGGGGTGCGTAATCCGTGGGTAATGGCGATACGTTCGCCCTGACGCGTCAGCAGCGGCTGCGCTTTGCTCATTGCACTCACCTGTAATTTACGACCTGAGCATCATTGCCCAACAGGTCTGACCTGATCATCAGTGTTAACCAGGTGTTGCTAAGTCGCCAATAACAGAAGAAAAAAAGTGCGAGGAGTAACACGAAAAAGAGGCAACGCTGCCGAAAAAGCGGGTCGGCAGCGGCGGGATTAGCGTAAGCCGAGCTGGAAAATCAGGGTTTCGGCCTGGCAGGCAAAGGTGAAATCGACGTCCAGGCGCACGCCGTCTGCTTCGTTGGTAAAGCGCGAATGAATCTCGCACGGATCGGACTCGACCTGCCGCGCTTTGGCGCTCAGCTCGGCCAGCATTGCTTCTGCCGCCTGACGGTCAGCGAACACGCCTGACCAGCTGGCGCTGCAATCGGTATTGTCCATCACGGTGCCCACGTCAACGCAGCAGCAGGCTGCCGTTTCGTTCGCACTACAGTTTCTAATGGCATCAGTCATGTTTTTCTCCTGACGATAAATCAACACTATCGGATCATTTTCTGCTGCAAAGTGTACGCCGGATGCCACGTCGCGGCTATCTTCCGCCCGCTAAGTGACGAATATCACACTAAAATTTGATCCAAAACAAATTTGACTCGCTATGCTGGAGCAGAACCGCAAGGATTTTGTTAAGCAGATCTGATTTTATCGATCAAAGCAGAAATATTTTAAAAACAATATTGCAACAAATACACAGGTCGGACCTATACTCGTCGCACTGGTCTGATATGTGTCTGTATCGTCAGTCCCTACAATCCGCCGTCCTTTGTTACGCGACGTAACTACGTTTAATAATAATTTAGATGAGGTTGTGGTCATGAACCATAAGAACCTGTTTGCAAAGTCAGCTGTGGCAGCTGCAGTGGCGCTCGTCTCTTCTCACGTCTACGCCGCAGGCTTTCAACTTAACGAATTCTCAGCAATCGGCCTGGGCCGCGCCTATTCCGGTGAAGGCGCCATGGGTGATACCGCCGCCTCTGCCAGCCGTAACCCAGCCACCATGGCCCTGATGGACCGCCCTTCTTTCTCCATCGGTGCCGTCTATATCGACCCGGAAGTGGATATCAGCGGTAACAGCCCGACCGGCAACAGCCTAAACGCCAGCAATATTGCGCCAAACCAGTGGATCCCGAACATCCATTATGTGCATCCGATTAACGATCAGTGGTGGATTGGCGCCTCGGCCACCTCGAACTACGGTCTGGCCACCGAATTTAATAACGGCTACACCGCGGGCGGCTTCGGTGGCAAAACCGATCTGATGACCGGCAACTTCAACCTCAGCACCGCTTATCGGTTAAATGATAACTTCAGCTTCGGCGTCGGCTTTGACGCGGTGTACGCCAAAGCGAAAATTGAGCGCTACGCCGGTGAAGCCGGTGCCCGCGCCGGTCTGCCGGCCGATACCCAGGTCGCGCACCTGAAAGGTGACGAATGGGGCTACGGCTGGAACGCCGGTATCCTGTATGAAGTGGATAAAAACAACCGCTTCGGCTTCACCTATCGTTCCAAAGTGAAGATCGACTTCGACGGCGACTATAAGAGCAATATCCCGCGCGCCTTCAACGGCACGCCGCAGGCGATTGCGCTGGGTCTGCCGTATGGCACCAGCGGCGCCACCATTCCGGGTTCGCTGACGCTGAACCTGCCGGAAATGTGGGAAGTGTCCGGCTGGCATAAAGTGGCGCCACAGTGGGCGGTGCACTACAGCCTCGCCTATACCAGCTGGAGCCAGTTCCAGGAGCTGAAAGCCACCGGCAGCAACGGCCAGACGCTGTTCTATAAAGATGAAGGCTACCGTGATGCATATCGCATCGCGTTAGGTACCACTTACAACTACGACGATAACTGGACGTTCCGTACCGGTATCGCGTTTGATGACAGCCCGGTGCCGGCGGATAAACGTTCCATCTCGATTCCGGATCAGGATCGCCTGTGGCTGAGCGCCGGTGCATCTTACGCCTTCACGCCGGACGCGTCGGTTGATGTCGGGGTTTCCTATATGCACGGTCAGCACGTGACGGTGCAAGAAGGTCCTTATACCTTTAATTCCGAAGGTAAGGCCTGGCTGTACGGCGCTAACTTTAACTACAAGTTCTGATAATCAGTGCAGCGGCCCATGCGGGTCGCCAGCTGAAAACAAAACGGCGACCTGTTGGTCGCCGTTGTCATTTATTGAGAGTCGATATCTTTTAAATCGTCCTGAATCGCGCTGGCGTTCGGATTCTCCTCCGGCTTCAGCTTGCCGCCGCTGGCGAGGAAATCGTTACGCTGGAAATAGGCGTTGCGGATAAAGGCGTACGGATCCTGCTGCTGTCTGAGCAGGCCGTCGGAATCAAGCAGCTGCGCGCGCGTTTCCACCCCTTCCAGCGTCCATTTACCGATCGACATCGGCCAGGTAAGCCAGCTCAGCACCGGATAAAGCGTATCGACGTAGTCGCCGCCATCCTGACGCACGGTAAAGCTGCCGTAACCTGGCAGCACCACGTACGGACCGTAGCCAACGCCATAACGGCCCAGCGTGCTGCCAAAGTGGTGCGGCACTTCACGCGCCAGCTGGGGATTGGCTTTACCGGCGACGTCGATGAAACCGCCAAGGCCGAGCACGGTATTCAGGAAGAAACGGGTAAAGTGAATGCCCGCCTGACGCGGCTCGCCGACCAGAATCGAGTTCACCATGCTGGCCGGTTCATCAAGGTTACCGAGAAAGTTGCTCAGCCCGGTACGGGCCGGCACCGGCACGTAATCACGCCAGGCAACCGCCACCGGGCGCACCACATAGGGATCCAGCACGTTGTAGTTGAAGTTAAACATCGTGCGGTTGAACCCTTCGAGCGGATCGCTGCGCTGCGCAGGCGTCGTCTCGTCGGCCGGTTTGGAACTGGCACATCCCACCAGCAGTAAACTGGCCAGCGCCAGGCCGGTCAGGCGATTATTCATTCTTCTCTCCCTGTGCAGATAAAAGGTGTATCGCTTCAGGGCTGCTGCTGATTGACCTCAACAGCCATCGGCTGGTGACCATCCCAGGGGGTGACCGCGCTTAAACCAAACCAGTCGCCGGACTGCGGATTAGCACTACCATCGCGCGAAATGCGCACCCTGACCTGCACCTGATGCTGCGCCGAAAGCAGGCGATCCGGCATCATGGCGTTGCTGTCATCCAGCGTAAGCGATAGCGGGAAGTGGCTGAGCGGTAAACGCTTTACAGCCACAGGCACCGGTGAAACACCGTCAGACACAGAAATATACAACACTCCGCCCGGCGGTAACATTTTTTCTGCCTCTGGCGTTAAGCTCACCGTCAATGCCAGCTGGCTATTTTGCTGTCCCGCGTCGGTTTTCGCTTGTTCAATGCTGCGCTCTATCATGGTAATGCGTCGATCGCCGGCCGGCAGCAGCTTCAGCATCACCTGCCAAGCGCCAATCGCTTCGCCATACTGCTGCTGCTCAAAGGCATTGAACGCCAGCAGACTGAGGGTGCGCACGTTGCTGTGGTCGCGCTTCAGCAGGTCTTTCAGCAGCATATTGGCCTGGCGGTTATCCTGCGGATCGCTGGAGCGCGTCAGCACTTCGGCATAATCCTGCTGCAGTTCAAGGTTGTCCGGCGCCAGCTGCAAAGCGTGCTCAAAGGCCTGGCTGGCATCGGTGGCGTTGTTCAGCACCATGCCGAGGCGACCCAGCATCGCCCAGTCATTGAGGTTTTGCGGATCATTTTGTAGCGAGGTGCGCAGGCCGAGCTGCAGACGCGCCAGCTCTTCCATGGTCAGCGGCTGCGCATTGGGATCCATCACCCGCGCGCGCAGCGCCGGGTACTCCTGCTGCACGCTCTGCCAGCCCGCCAGCTGGGCGAGGCCACCGGTTTTCAGATAGACGCCCACCGACACCAGCACCAGCACGATCACGCCCGGCAGCAGTACCCAGCGGCTGCTGTGATGCGCGCGTGCCGCCGCGTCGCCCGGCACGTCGGTCAGCAGCGTTTGCTGCAGTTCGCGCACCATCTCCGGACGTTCACTGACCACGCCCTCGGCTTCATCATGCTCCAGCTCGCGCAGGCGCTGCTGATAAAAATCGGTATTGAGACGATCGCGATCGCCGCTGCTGGCCTGACGCTGCCGCCAGCCGGCACCGACAAACAGCGCCGTCGCCGCCGCCAGTAAAATAATCAGGGTAATCCAGAATCCAGTCATTACGGCTTCCCGTCACGCTTCAGAATCGCCGCAAGGCGCTGTTGTTCATCGTCATCCAGCTCGCTGCGCGCGTTGCCGCGTCGGCTGCGCAGAATAATAATCAGCCCGCCGAGCACCACAAACAGTGCCGGTCCGACCCACAGAATCAGCGTCGACGGCGTCACCGGCGGTTCATAAGTGACGAAGTTGCCATAACGCGCCACCATGTAATCAATGATCTGCTGGCGGCTCTGGCCCTGCTTCATTAGCTCATACACTTTCAGCCGCATGTCGGCGGCAATCATCGCGTTGGAGTCGGCAATACTGTTGTTCTGGCACTTCGGACAGCGCAGCGATGCGGTGAGCTCACGATACTGCTCCTCCTGCTGGACCGAATCGAACTGATAAGTATCGATCGCGGCCCACAGGCTGGTGCTCAGCAGCAGACCCGCGAGCAGCATAAGCAGCTGTTTCATACGCCGGCCTCCCTGCTGTATTTCTGCCACAGCGGCTTCACCTCTTCATTCCACACCCGGTCGTTCATGTCGCCGGCGTGGCGGTAGCGAATAATGCCGTGGCCATCAATCAGAAAGGTCTCCGGCGCGCCGTAGACGCCGAGATCCAGACCGAGCATGCCGTCGCCGTCATACAGGCTCAGCGCATACGGATTGCCGAGCGTGTTAAGCCAGGTGACGGCTTTGCTGCGATCGTCTTTGTAATTGAGGCCAACCACGCGAATGCCCTGCTCCGCCAGCGTGTTGAGATATTGATGCTCGGCGCGGCAGGTCGGGCACCAGGTGGCCCAGACATTCAGCAGCAGCGGTTTGCCATCGGTCAGCACCTGCTGGTTATAGATTTTACCCGGCTGATCCAGCGCTTCGAGTTTAAACACCGGCACCGGTTTACCGATCAGCGCCGATTCGAGGCGCGTAGGATCGTCACCGCTGGCGTTGCGCGTCAGCTGCCACAGCAGCGCCGCCGCCAGCAGCAGAAACAGGACTAAAGGAATAAACAGGATCTTTTTATTCATGCCAGTTCCTCGCGCTGTGCTTTTTTGCGCGACCGATAGCGGGGATCGAGCAGGCACAGCAGGCCGCCCACCGCCATAAACACGCCACCGAACCAGATCCAGCGCACAAAGGGTTTGTAATAAATACGCACCGCCCAGGAACCGTCATCCAGCTCTTCGCCCAGCGCCGCGTAGAGATCGCGCGTGAAGCCGCCGCTGATCGCCGCTTCCGTCATCATGGTGCGCGCTGCGGTATAGAAGCGCTTCTCTGCATGCAGCACCGCTTCTGGCTTACCGTTGCGTGTGACATCGATAATCGCCACGCCGCCGCTGTAGTTGGGGCCCTGCAGATTGTGCACGTCGCGGAAAATAAAGTGATAGTTGTGGATATCCACGCTGTCGCCGGCCTTCATGCGCACGTCACGCTCAACGCTGTATTGGGTGCTGAAGGCAATGCCCACCACCGTCACCGCCACGCCAAGATGGCCCAGCACCATGCCCCAGTGGCTGCGCGACAGATGGCGCAATCCCGCCAGGAAACGGTGCCGGTGGGTAGCGCGTTCGTGCAGCTCCATCAGCGTCAGCAGGATCACCCAGATGGCCATCAGCAGGCCAATCACCGTCATCGCTTCGATGCGATCCTGCAACAGCCACGGCAGCACGATCGACAGGATCAGCGTCACCAGCAGACCGACGCCGAGCCGCTTCCACAGCTTTTGCGGCTCATCGCGGCGCCAGCGCACCAGCGGCCCGATGCCGAGCATCAGCGCGAACGGTGCCATCAGCCAGGTGAACATGGTATTGAAGAACGGCTCGCCAACCGAAATGCTGCCCAGCCCGAGCTGTTTATGCACCAGCGGCAGCAGCGTACCGAGCAGCACCACCAGCATTGCGGCAATCAGCAGCACGTTGTTGCCGAGCAGGAAGGATTCGCGCGACCAGGCTTCGCTCTGCACGCGGCTGCGTACCTGGTCCCCTTTCAGGGCGTACAGCAGCAGCGAACTGCCGATGACAATCACCAGGAAGGCGAGGATAAACATACCGCGCGCCGGATCGGAGGCGAACGAGTGCACCGACACCAGCACGCCGGAACGCACCAGGAAGGTGCCCAGCAGACTTAATGAGAACGCGGTAATCGCCAGCAGCACCGTCCACGACTTAAAGCTGCCGCGTTTTTCTGTCACCGCCAATGAGTGCATCAGCGCAGTACCGGCCAGCCACGGCATAAAGGACGCGTTTTCGACCGGATCCCAGAACCACCAGCCGCCCCAGCCGAGTTCGTAATACGCCCACGCGGAACCGAGCACGATACCAATAGTCAGAAATACCCATGCCGCAGTGGTCCACGGACGTGACCAGCGCGCCCAGGCAGTATCCAGCCGGCCCGCCATCAGCGACGCGATGGCAAAGGCAAACGCCACCGAGAAGCCAACATAGCCCATATAGAGCAGCGGCGGATGGAAGATCAGCCCGATATCCTGCAGCATCGGGTTGAGGTCGCGCCCATCAATCGGGAAGTTCGGCAGCGTGCGGGTAAACGGATTCGAGGTGAGGATGATGAACAACAGGAAGCCGAGGTTGATCATCCCCATCACCGCCAGCACGCGCGCCAGCGCATCCTGCGGCATGCCGCGGCTGAAAATCGCCACCGCTAATGTCCAGGTGCTGAGCAGCAGCACCCACAGCAGCAGCGATCCTTCATGCGCGCCCCAGGTGGCGGCGATGCGGTAATACACCGGCAGCAGCGAATTAGAGTTGGTGGCAACGTAGCCGACGGTAAAATCATTGACCACAAACGCGTGCACCAGCACGAGGAACGCGGCAGCGATGCACAGGAACATGCCCCAGGTGAGCGGACGCGCCAGCGCCATCAGCCGGCCATCCTGACGCGCCGCGCCCCACAGCGGATAAATGCTTAATAACAGCGCTAAGCCCAGCGCCAGACACAGCAGAAAGCTGCCAATTTCCGGCATCATGATTGCGTACCCGCCTGCTGATAGGCCGCTGCCGGTCCGTTATGATTCTTCTTCATTGCGTCCTGAATTTCCGGCGGCGTGTACTTCTCATCGTGCTTCGCCAGCACCTCTTTGGCGTTGACCAGGTTGCCGTCTTCCAGCACGCCCTGCGCCACCACGCCCTGCCCTTCGCGGAACAGATCCGGCAGAATGCCTTCGTAGCTGACGCTGACCACGCCGTTGGCATCATACAGTTTGAACGACACCGCCAGCGTTTTCGGATCGCGTTTGACGCTACCGGGCATCACCATGCCGCCGACGCGCAGGCGCTGTCCGGCCTCCGGCTTCTGGTGATCCTCACCTTTGCCGTACAGAATTTCACTCGGGGTGTAGAACAGGTCGATGTTGGAACGCAGCGCGTACATCACCAGCGACGTGGCAAGGCCTAAGCCCACCAGCACCGCCACCACCACATACAGGCGGTTACGACGACGGATATTCACACGGACTCTCCTGCTGCTTCACTGGCAGCTTGTTTAGCTTTTGCCGCGCGGATGCGGCGCTCGCGGGACTGACGCTGGCGAATCTCTGCCAGCAGGCGGCGACGGAACAACACGGTGTGCAGCACCAGACCGATCAGCGGAATCAGCGTAAAACACACGGCCAGCCAGACGTAAAAGGCATAGCCGCCCATGGCGAAAAACTCGCTCCACGATGAGAAGGCAGGCGTCATGCTTTGCGTCCTCCCTGCGCCACGTCAATCGCCCACGGGCGGTGACGCTCGGTAAACAGAATCAGGTTGCGCAGACGCATCAGGGTGAGCGCACCAAACACCAGCAGATAGCCGAGAATCGACCAGCGCAGCGGCGTGCGCATGCTGGGATCGATCGCCTGTTGCAGAATGCCCGACGAGCCCTGATGCAGCGTGTTCCACCACTGCACAGAGAAGTGAATAATCGGCAGGTTAACTACGCCGACCAGAATCAGGATGCCGGCCGCGCGTCCGGCGGTGCGGCGATCGTCGAAAGAGTGATAGAGCGCAATCACGCCCATATAGAGGAACAGCAGCACCAGTTCAGAAGTCAGACGCGCGTCCCAAATCCACCAGGTGCCCCACATCGGCTTGCCCCACGCCGAGCCGGTCACCAGTGCGATAAAGGTAAACACCGCACCAATCGGCGCCATCGCGGCAGCCGCCAGATCGGCCATTTTCATCTGCCACACCAGGCCGATGAAGGCGGCGATGGCCATCGAGGCATAGACGCCCATCGACCACATCGCCGCCGGCACGTGAATGTACATGATGCGGAAGCTGTTGCCCTGCTGATAATCCGCCGGCGCAAAGCCGAATCCCCAAATCCAGCCGAGCAGCAACGCACCGACGCCCAGGATTGCGAACCAGGGAATCAAGCGACCGCATAGCTGGTAAAGCCGCTCAGGCTTTGCCCACTGGTGTAACCATTTCCACATTGACATTGCTCACACTAAACAAGAATTCGGATGGCGACCTCTCTGCCGGAGGCCCGCCTTAATGCAGACTGATGCGCAGCGCGGCAGCGGTCGCAAACGGCGACAGCGTGGCGCTGACCGCCAGCATGGCGCCGAGGATCGCCAGATAACCGCCGATCGGTAACCCCTGACCGGCCGCATCAATCGCCGCGCTGGCAAAAATCAGTACCGGTATCGACAGCGGCAACACCAGTAAACTCAGCAATACGCCGCCGCGCCGCAGCCCGACGGTCAGGCCGGTGCCAATCGCACCGAGAAAACTCAGGGTTGGCGTGCCGATCAGCAGCGTCAGCGCCATTGCCCGCCAGCCAGCAAAATCCAGCGACAGCAGCAACGCCGCCAGCGGTGAGAGTAAAATCAGCGGCAGCCCGGTAATCAGCCAGTGCGCAATCACTTTGCCCAGCACGGTGATTGGCAGCGGCGTCGGCAGCAACAGCAGCTGCTCCAGCGATCCATCAAGAAAGTCGTCGCGAAACAGCCGCTCCAGCGCCAGCAGCGATGCCAGCAGCGCGGCTACCCAGGCGACGCCAGGCGCGATGCGCGCCAGCTGCTGCGGCTCAGGGCCAATGCCTAACGGGAACAGCGTAATCACAATCAGAAAAAACCACAGCGGATTAACCACTTCCGCGCCGCTGCGAAAGGCAATCTTTAACTCACGCTGAATAACCCGGCCAAGCATCACGCCCACTCCGATGTAAGACGAATTTTGCGCACGCGCGCATGGCTGTCCGGCAGATCCTGATGGGTCGTCAGAATCACCACGCCACCGTTATCGGCATGATCGGCGAAGCGCGCCATTAATTTTTCCACGCCGTGTTTGTCGATGGCGGTCAGCGGCTCATCCAGAATCCACACCGGAGCCGGGCTGAGCCACAGTCGCGCCAGCGCCACGCGCCGCTGCTGCCCGGCAGAAAGCTGAGCCACCGGCACCTCTTCATAGCCCAGCAGATTGACCTGCTCCAGCGCGTCATACAGCGTGTCTTGGCTGCGATCGCCGTGCCAGAAATGCAGATTCTCCCGCGGCGACAGCACCGATTTCACGCCCGGATGATGGCCGAGATACAACAGGTTTTGCTGCCATATTTCGCGCTGCCGGCGAATAGACTGCTGTTGCCAGCGTACTTCGCCCTGCTCTGGCCGGCTTAACCCGGCCAGCAGTCGCAACAGTGAAGTTTTGCCTGCGCCGTTAGGCCCTTCGATTTGCACCACATCGCCCGCCTGCACCTGAAAACTCAGTCCGTGGAACAGGGTTCGCTCATCGCGAACGCAGGCGAGATTAATCACTTCGAGCATAGAAGGGAGATTCATAGCAATAAATGAGGCGGGAATAATACCACACTCAAACCAGGGGCCGAAGTCTGTGCGCAAGCTCCCCCTTCCCCCAAATGGGGTATTCATGCGCATCAGATCAAGAAAGTGCTCAAAAAACCACCTTTGCTAATCTCTTGTTACTCTTAATTTGAATCTTTGTAACATTTCGCCCTTGCTAAAAGCGTCTACGCTTATTACGCACTGGCATTATCACCGGGAGAAAAAATGAAGCCATCGCCATCAAATAACACGCATGACAATGACGTGGACAGTGAAGAAAAAGAACAGGGAACGGATATCGAAGTGGACGAAGACGCCCTGCCCTCGCGGGCTGCAGCGATCCATGAAGAAATTCGACAGGATGGGGAAAAGGAGCTGGAACGCGACGGCATGGCGCTGCTGTGGTCAGCGATTGCCGCCGGCTTATCGATGGGTGCCTCGCTGATGGCGAAAGGCATTTTCCAGGTGCACCTCGCTGGCGTGCCCGGCGCCTATCTACTGGAGAATCTCGGCTACACCTTTGGTTTTGTCATCGTGATTATGGCGCGCCAGCAGCTGTTTACTGAGAATACCGTCACCGCCGTGCTGCCGGTGATGCATAAACCCACCGGCGGCAATTTTATGCTGCTACTGCGGCTGTGGAGCGTGGTGCTGATCGGCAATTTGATTGGTACCGCGCTGGGCGCGCTGGCGTTTAATCATATGCCAATTTTCGATGACGCCACGCGCCAGGCCTTCACTGCCATCAGCGAGAAAGTGATGGAGCACACGCCGGGCGAAATGTTTGCCAACGCGGTGGTTTCGGGGTGGATCATCGCCACCATGGTATGGATGTTTCCTTACGCTGGCGGCGCCAAAATTGTGGTGATTGTGATGATGACCTGGCTGGTGGCGCTGGGCGATCTGGCCCACATTGTGGTTGGATCGGTTGAAGTGCTGTATCTGGTGTTTGCCGGCACGCTGCCGTGGCAGGAGTTTTTGTGGCCGTTTGCACTGCCCACCCTGCTGGGCAACATCACCGGCGGTACGCTGATTTTTGCCCTGATCAGTCACGCGCAGATCCGTAACGACATGAGCGAAGCGGCCAAAGCCAAAGCGCGAGCCGAACAGAAGCGCAAAGAGAGGCAGGAAAAGCAGAAAAATCAGGAAAAAGCGTGATCGCCACCGCCTGATTGCTGACACTTTGAGCAAACAGGCGGCCCACGGTTAAAATCCCCTGCACGGTGCGCTATACTGCGCGCCGCACGTCTCCTTAGTTAAATGGATATAACGAGCCCCTCCTAAGGGCTAGTTGCAGGTTCGATTCCTGCAGGGGACACCAGTAACGCCTCTTCTGCTTTGGTTTACCGCTTCGTTTATTGCTCCTCTCCCTCTGCCACCCCAATGCTGTTTTTCATATGCCACAAGGTGTAAATCTGCGATCGCAGGTGCTGTTCGAGCTGGCGGATAAGCTGCTGCCGCTGGGGGGCACTGGCTGGTAGCGAGTGGATTTGCCGCAATTGTTCCTCAATGGGCTCAGCCTGCTGAAAACGGGTCATCATGCCAAATACCGAGGACTTCAGCTCACTCACCGTGATGTATTTGCCTTTTTGCTCATCCAGTCCATTCAGCCGCTCGCTCAACTGTGCCAGCTTCATCATCCCCTGATGCCAGGCCGCAAGGTTTTGCGCTGGCAACATGCTGGCCTCAAGCTGATGCTGCCACCGCGCAGATAACGAACCTGCCTGTTCCGGCCACAGCGCCTGCGCCTGCTCCACCAGCTGCTGGCCATACGCAATATTCCAGTCGGGCGCGAGTTGTTCCAGACGAGATAACTGCTGCTGCGTGTCGGCGATCAAGGCTGATGGTATGGACGTCCGCTGCCGCAGCATATCCCGTTGCTGTGACGTGAGTGTGGCGGGCACAGGAGCCAGCGATGCCACGAGCTGAGCCTGCAGTGGATCGGGCCGGTGCAGATATTGCCAGCCGCCCACCGCGACCACGCTGATAAGCAGCATGGTAAACATCCCGGCACTGAAAAATTGCCACTTATTACGACGGGCCAGCGCCGCTGTCTGCACCTTTATCTTCGGCTGATGTTGCTGCTGCGCGATATAAACCCATCTGGCGCTATCTTGGGTTTTCGTTTCATGCGGATGTGCGGATATCGCCCCGGTATCTATCGTGGTGCCGGGCAAGATGTCGCTGGTCGTATCGTCACGGCTTTCCAGCCTGGCGGCACTGTTGTGCATCAGAGCACGCAATGTATCAAGCTGGCTAAGATGTTTAAGCTCCAGCCGCTGTAACACGGTCCCCAGCCGGGTAAGCAGTTGTTCAGCACGATAAAGCTGACTCAGATCGTCATAATTCAGGGAAAGGGTGCGCATCTGCTGCTGCACGCGCTGGCTCAGGCTGGTGAGAATGTCCATGCGCGCGTGGATCGGTTGCGGCCACAGCGCTCCCCACTGATGGCTCACCAGCGCTTCCAGTAGCGCCAGACCTTCATTCAATCCAACCAAACCAGCCAGCTGCATGCGGGCAAGCGTGTACCAGGCCGCAGTCTGCAACTCCACTCCGTTTTGTTCAAACAGAGAAAGGCAGTGTTGTTCAACGTAAAGCCAGTCTATATCCGGCCGTGCCGGATGGGTCAATTTGCTCAGCTCTTCACGCAGAGCAGCATAATCCGGCAGCTTACGCGGGTCGCTGCCGGTTTTAATCCGACGGGCAGGCATGTCATTCATGACTTATTGTCCCTGTGAGGTATTTACAGCGTGGGAGGATAATTAATTATGCAGTCTGGTTTTTTGCCTGTTTTGAGCGATGAACGATGCAAATATTTCTTTACCGCCCCCCTTCCCGCCTTAATTAATATTGATTAGCGGTGCAAATAGGTAAATGCGTGTAGCCGGGTTGGCTGGCCATGTAAAGCGGAGCGCAGGTCGGTTTTCGTGGTAGCAAATCGTTCTGATCCTGAGGCTGAACCATCGGCTGTGGCTGTTTCTTTGATGTGGCGATCTTTTTGGTCTGCGTTTTGCCGCTGCTGAGCGGTGATTTTGCCTGCTGCGTGCTTTCTGACGAATCATACCTGGAGCAAAATTTCTTCGACTGACTCAGACTTCCGTCATTACAAACAAAACGTCCATCTGAGGTACAGTGTGCAATACCACCCTTTGCACCAGAACAGGGTTTTCTGCCTCTGGCCGCTTCAGCCTGCAGAGTCACTAATAAGCTAAAAACCAACAGCGGTATCAATTTCTTCATATTCAAATCCATATGTTATTTTGTTATTCAGCCTTGTTCGTAATAATGCCGCTTAGATTTGCGCTTTACCATCAAGATATTGTTGCTGCCGGAGATGCCGCAACAGAACGCGCCCTTCCGGCATAAATTCAGTGCCGTATCGCACCAGACCGAGTCCCTTCAGTTCCGCATCAATCGCGTAGCGCAATTCGCCGGGCTGCGCCTGCTCCAGCAGCACCACTCTGATGCTTTTCAGGCGCGGCTCATACCTGAGCAGAACAGCAGACAGGGTGCCAATCAGCTCATGGGCAGTGCCCGGCATGCCCTGCAGGATTTTGCTCATATCGGGCAGACCATAGTCCGGCAGATGCGCCAGCGTGCCGGCGCGACAGTTGAGGATGCGCTGCATATTGTCGAGTACGGACAAAATCACCTGATTTTGTTCGCTGACCTGATCGAGGGCCAGGCCGCCGGTGAAGTTGCCGGTGAGCATTTCATACAGCGAAGGTGTGTTATGTCCCTGGGGCATCAGTCGTCCTTGAGCGGTTGCAGTGTCAGATGATTGTTACCGGCTTCCAGAATGCGCGGCTTATCCGGGTCAAGGTCTTCACGCCCTATCACCAGCTTCCAGGTGTTGTTAACTCTATCCGGATGGCGGAACAGCCCTGCCACGGCGACAAACTGCGCATCTTCTTCCATTGGCATATCGAGGTTCGCATCACCGCCAGGTTTTACCACTACATCCCGGGTCGCCAGCAGATCGGGTTTCAGGATCGTGTCGCCATCCCTGAGGAGCTGCTGATAGACCGTTTTGTCGAAGGTTTTACGGTCTTTCAGCTGCCAGACACGAATAACCACCGGCTCAGACAGCGAGTTACTTTCGCGGGAATCGGTGTTCAGCGCCTCACGGGCGGTAAAATCCAGGTGCAGCACCTTAATCTTTTTGTAAAGCACGGCGTTAAATGCCGATTTAGTGCCATCGGTGATACCCTGCGTCACCCCACACCCCGTCAGGCTGAATGCCAGTAGCGCAGGTAGCCAGCATGCGGATTTAATCAAACTTGTACGTAACACGTCGGTTTCCTTGTTGTGATGATTCAGGCTCCAGCCCGGCGTAATAACACAGTTCCGTGGTAAAGGTCTGCGGAATATCCTCCGGGAGATCTTCATCTTGCGCGCCCAGTACGCCATTCATCCCCAGCCAGAATGGGCCTTCGCCGAGTGGCGGCGCAGCCAGCAGGCGGGTTCGGGTGGTCAGGGTGATTTTTGCTTTAAAACGCCAGCCGAGATACACCCGCAGCATCACCAGAAAGTCCTGATATAACAGGCCATCCGGTTTCCAGCCCTGAGATTCCTGCTCGTTATCGGTGGACAGAGCAATCAGCAGCTGGCTGTTGGCATCCATCGCCTCTTCGCCCAGCGGCGTGTTGCCATCCAGCAGAAAATCGTCATCACCGTAAAAGCCCAGCGGCTGGCTGACAGCTACAGGTCGCAGGCAATACGGGCTCACCTGCACCGTCGTGTCGGGTGCCAGCAGGCTCACCAGGGCCTGCATCCCCTCCTGGGTTTTACCTGGCTGCTGCAGCACACCCAGCAGCGCCAGAAATCGGGATACCGGGGTGGCGATGTGCTCTGCGGTGCCCGGTATCCCCAGTCCCACCAGACCCAGCAGTGACTGCGAGATAGCGTCAGTACCGCCGGGCTCAAATGTGGCCGGGTAGGAGTATTTACGCCAGACACGGTAAAACTGCGTCAGGATACGGTGGCTGAAGATATCCAGAAAACCCTGCAGCGCTTCGTGACCTTCGCGACGCTGAGTGATGTCGTCGAGATAGGCGGTCGGCAAAGGGGAATCAACTCCGTACATCCCCATAAAGGTCGTGCGGATGAGCGGTGGCTTGCTGTCATCCTCCTCGTCATATTCGACAGCCTTTATTTCGC
The DNA here is from genome assembly GCF_019890955.1 of Pantoea dispersa. Lineage (NCBI taxonomy): Bacteria > Pseudomonadati > Pseudomonadota > Gammaproteobacteria > Enterobacterales > Erwiniaceae > Pantoea > Pantoea dispersa. The sequence continues at coordinate 1,286,739 of NZ_CP082346.1, read as the reverse complement.
TGGCCGGAAATCCCATCCCCGGATGTGGGGCAAACCGCACCGGGTCATTCGCCGGGTGGCTGGTCGAGCCCATCGGCGGCCTGCCAGGATTACGCTTCTCCAGCAGCTGGCATAAGCGGTAAAAGTTGATACGGTGAAGGTCGGCTTCCAGCCGCGGGGTCAGCCGGGAATGCGGCGATTGTGCTTCTCTTCCCATTCCAGGCGCTCTCCAGTCGGTTGCAGGATGATAATCAGGCGGTTGAACAGATAGATATCGGTATACAGGGCAAAGAAGCGGCTCAGCATCTCGCCGAACAGACAGATGTCGCCGCGCCCGGCAAAGCCGTGACTGTCCAGCGTCACCTCAATCTGCACACCGCGTACCAGATAGCCCTGTTCGAAACGCTCGGTTTCGCGGTGCTTCACATCAATGATGGCTTCCAGCCGACGGCGGTTCATCTCACTATCGGTCCATTCGTACAGCGCCAGGGTGCCGCGCAGCACGTCAGCATTGTCCATCATCGACAGGAATCCGCTGCCGAGATGGCTCAGCACGCGCCAGTGGAAACGGTCCTGCGCCGGTGGATAACAGGGTAGTGTCGGCGCACACAGGTTACGCACGGCGATACTGGCTGAGGTGGTTTTCATCACCGTATCAAGCACCGTGCTCTGCAGAGCACGTCGTGGCAGCTGGCCGTTGGTGCCGGTGAGCGTCAGCGACAGGCTTTCGTCTTCCGGCACCGTGTGGTTATCAAACGCTTCACCGCCGAGGATAAGCCAGGTGTTATGCAGTCCGGACGGACCGCGACGTACGCGCGTGTGGTAGTAATATTCCGGGGCCTGATGGCGCATCATGCCGCCTTTGTGGCGAAAGCTCGAAAACGGTACGTAGATATGCTGGCTGGATGACATCACCGAATCCACCGCATAAATCTCAGTATGACCATCCTGCACGCGCATCGGGCGCAGCATGTATTCGGTCTGCAGAGAGTTGAGCGTCAGCGGGTCTGACTCCAGCGGGAATAGGTTAATCACCGGCACACAGTTCAGGCGCAGATGTTTTTCGGTAAAGCTGAAGTCATGTTCCCAGCGCTCCGCCAGCACCACGTCGATTTCAAACCAGGGGAGCTCAGCCGGAAAGACCACGGTCTCCAGCCCACGCAGGCCTGTGAACATGAATTTCTCGCGGAAGGTGAAATACTCCAGCAACAGCTGATAGCCGCTGAAACTGCTGCTGCCCTTCGGCCACAGGTCGTCGTTATCGCCAAAGCCCAGCGCGGTGAAATACCCGTCGAGCGGTCTTCTGTCCATGTCACCCGGTAAGCGCAGCCACAGGCGGGCGACATTCATGGTGAAGGCTTCATGCATGGCACAGGCCAGCGGCGCGTCGGCGTTGAAATACAGCGGAATACAGCTCAGGTCGATGCGCCTCCAGTCAGCCAGATCACTGCAGTCAAAACGCAGAGTGATAACCGAACGCCCGTCAGGGTCAGTCGACAAACTGGCATGTTCCAGCGACAACGGCTGAAGAGTCATCTCTTTGGTGGTGGTATACCGGCAGCGCGTGCCCTTCTCGCCGATCGGCCGCGAGTTCACCTCAAAACCTTTGACGATGCGCATCGGCTCTTTCATCTCGCGCCAGTCAGGGGTGAATTCCACCACCGACATGGACGGAATGGTACGCAGGTAATGTGGCCACAGCAGGCTGACCAGCCCTTCGGTTAATTCGGGCAAGTCGTCATCGAGCTTCTCGCGCAGCCGGCCCATCAGGAAGGCAAAGCCCTCGAACAATCGCTCCACGTACGGGTCGCGCGCTCCCGCTTTATCGAGATTGAGCATTGCCGCCTGCTCGGGGTGAGCACGGGCAAACTCTTCACCGGCTTCAAGCAGGTAGCGCATTTCAGCGTCGTAGTAACGCAGGGTTAAATCATCCATAAAAACCTGAATATGTGTGTTTGAAAGGTATGCCTGATGTTTTAGCCGCAAAGCACCGCGCTGCTGGCCGGATCGAGCGCAATCAAACCCGCCAGAAGCTGGTCCATCTCTGGCTGTAACCGTGATTTATCAGTTTCACTGCGTGTGGCTTTCATGCGCAGCAGTCTGAGGCGGCGCGATTTCACTTCAAACAGCAATGCCGGTGTCCACTGCGTGAGGGTAATTGACTGTGCGGCACTGTCGAGCTCTCCCAGCAGATGCAGGGCCAGTTCATTTTTGCCCTTCTGCTCGGCCACGCGGGTCATCAGCAAACGCAGCAACCATCTGTCTTTTGTCGAGTCGGTGCCCGGGCGTGTCTGTAGCCAGCGAAGCGTGGCATCCAGACCGTCGGTGTCCGCTTTATCCAGCGCTTCCGGCTCGAGAGCCAGGATATCGTTATCTGTTTCACCGGCGGCACTGACCGGCTCATCCCGCCAGCCGGACATATCGTCCAGTACGTTCTGATTTATCCAGTTCAGCGTCACTTCATCGGCAAACGGCGTACCGTCATTAAAGGCCAGGGTTTCAAGCCCGGTAAGGCGACGCAGCAACCCTTTCAGGTCGGCGGCGATGATCCCGGCAAGCACCTCCTGCCCCGATTTCATTAGCGCCTGGTGGACATACCACTGTAAGTCCAGCCAGAGGTGATTAGCGCCACGCGAAAAGGCGCTGTCTGCCTGCTCCAGTATTTCGCACCAGCTCTGCTGCAGATACAGACGTTTGAGCATGGCACGCTGGTCTGCGCGCGGCGGTTCGATGCGCGTTTTGCCTTGTGCATCCGGGGCAGGAATGCTGTGCAACGTGTCATGACGCAGGCTTTTCATCAGCCGGTGGGCGGCAAGCCAGCCATCGGGTTGCTCACGCAGATATCCGGTCAGGGTGCGGGCCTGGGCCAGCAAATCCTGACCAGAGGTGATGCGGCTCAGCACTGGCGCATCTGGCTCCGTCACAGGCGTGGAGATCTGTGACGGAGCCTTATCACCTGCATTCTGCGGTACCACGGCATCCACACCACCGGCCTTCATCAGGCGGGATTCCAGCGCGCTGTACAGGGCATTCAGCTCTGGCCGCGACGCTTCCGGCTCTGTATCCAGACTGTCGCGCAACAGCAGCAGCGCACCGGCAGTGCGCAGTGCATCGTCGCGAATCACTTCCGGCCAGAGTGACAGGCTGTCCAGAACACGGGAGCCTGCGAGCCACTCCAGCGCCGGTTTACGGCTCCGCTCGCGCTGAGGATGAAGCTGCGTGCCATAGCGCTGTAGCAATCCCGCCAGTAGCTCAAGTCCTTCGGCAAAACCGGCTTCACCGTCCTGGTGCAGACGCGCCCAGCAGTAATAAGTTGCAACCCGGATATCTTTGGCCGCAGTGGTCAGCAGTTTTTCGGCAAGCGTACAAATCAACCCGGTATCAATGCCGGAGAGCTTATTGACCTCTTCGCGAATACGCTGAAAATCATCATCATAGCCTGGGTCTTCACCGGTCGGAGGGGTATCATTTAACGGCGCAAGCCAGGGCTGCCAGTTTTCCGTGCGTGACTGGGCCTGCTGCCGCAGCTGAGTTTCGTCAGCCTGACAGGCGGTGACCAGCTTCTGCAGTGTGCTCATTCTTCGACCTCCTCCATGTCACTGTTTGCGGTGTTAGCCATCAGCGCCTGCGCGGTGGCTGCGCTGTCGACACTGAATATCTGATCCGGCAGCGTGAAACCGCGCAGATCCAGCAACGCCAGCGGACCTTTCCCGAGTTGTGAGCGCAGCACCCACTGCAAAGTGCGACCGTCCGGGGCAGTAAAGCTCATCATCCACTGGCTGCGGTCAAGTTGCTGGCGTTTGCCCTGGTCCAGCCAGCGAATAAAGCCCCAGGTCCCGCTGTAATCCCCGAACAGACGTGCACCGGCGTTGACTGAGGTCCAGGTCAGCATCGTCCCCGGCTTGTAAGTGTCACCCGGCCAGCGGAAGCTCTGCCAGTCGGCCATCTGGTTGAAGTAGTGCAGCTTTTGTCCATCAATAATCAACTGGGTTTCCACTACCTGCGGTACAGGACGCGCCTGCAGCTCAAAGCTGATGCCCTGGCTGCCATCGGTGAACAGAATGTCTGACAGTTGGCTCAGCTGATTAATCGCCCGCAGCAAGGCCGGGTTGAAGCTCAGCCCCTGGCTGTTGACCTTATCCGGCACCCACTGGCTGCCCTCTTTGTGCAGCACCCCGTTGAGCTCTGTGGTCAGGAAGCGCTCGATACGCCCACTGTCCTTGCGCACAAATTCAGCCAGCATGGGTAAAGAGGCATCACTTTTGCTGGCGGCAAACGGGAAACGTCCGTCAAAGGCAGTTTGCCAGTTAGCGACAACCGAGCGGCTCCATTTATCATTCAGGCTCGCCGCCGACGGCTGAAGCACGGTCTCCCAGGCCTGAGTCAGAGGCTGGACAAACATCGTGCTGCCAAAACCACTCCACTCTTCGCCCAGGCTTGCCGAAATCAGACTGCCGTACTGCTGGGTGTCGGTCAGATCCACACTTTTGCCCTGGAACACGGTCTGCGCCAGAGTCTGCATCATCGCCTGCGGATCAGAGGCGCTGGCCACCTGCTGCAGGCGCAGACGCACGCGGGTGATGCGGGTCAGATACGTCTGCAGGCTCAGTGACGTGTCCGCCGACATAACGTTACTGCCTTTGTTTTTACCTAAAAGCTGAAGCAGCGGGCCAAAGGTGTCATCCAGCGGGCCCTGCGGCCCTGATGCAGACTGGTCAATCGCTGGCTTGTCCTGTCCACTTACGAGATCTTTAGCCGATTTGATAATGGAATCCGAAAGACTTTCGCTGTGCTGGCCGGTCTGCCCCTGCCAGGCAATGGTATTCATCAGGGCAATCAGTGGAGACTGGCGGACATCGCTCATCAGCGTCAGCTGGTCGGTAACGTCTGCGATGTTGTTCGCAGGATTAAGTCGCAGACTATTAAGGAAGCTCAGCCAGCTACCGGCAAAGTCGGTGAAGTAACGTTGCGTCAGACGTGCTTTAAGGGCCTCCGGCGACAGATCTGAGGAGACCGCTTTCCGGCTGTCACTCAGCACCCAGTCAATTTCATCCCGGCGAGAGTTGGCGGCCTTTTCGATAGCCTGCTGAATACCGCCCTCCCACGCCTGACGGGTGAACATGCCCGGTACCACTTCATCAGTGGTGAACAGGCGGCGGGCATCAGTACCGCTGGTCATGTCTTCCAGGGACACATCGGCAAAGTTACGCCGCACCGATGTGAGCATGTTTTCATACAGCGTGCTTTCGGCGTTACGCCGGCCAATTTGCTGCAACAGCACCTGGCGGCTCTGGCTCACCAGCTGCGCATCGGGGGTGATTTTCCACTGTGGTTGCCCGGGCAGTTCGTTGATGTAGAAAGCCCACAAATCCGGCGCCAGGCTTTGCCACAGGCCGGTTGAGATGCCCTTTCGCGTCGGCTGCACAGCTTTCATGGTCTGGGCGTAATACGCGCCGTCGGCTTTATCCGGACGCGCCATCATCAGCCAGGCCTTCAGCTGGTCATAGCCCAGCGTCGCCAGCTGAGCGCGCCGATCGCTGTTCGGTTCGGAATTCACCAGCGCATTGAGTTTTTTTGTCAGCGCAGCACTGGCTGGATCGCGGATCAGGCGATTGTTTGCCACGCCATACCAGGGCAGCAATGCCTCGAGCAACTGCGGGTTATGGTCCAGGCCAAAACGCTGATACCAGGGAGCGCCTTCCTGAATACGATGCTGCAGGCGACCGGCATGATTACGCAGCGTATGCAGCGCCGTCAGCTGCTCATCCGATACCGCAGGATGCTCCACCAGGGCATGGGCCTGCTCAGCAACAGAAACGATCTGCTGACGGTTGACCGCGAACGACAGCAGCGTTCCCGCGCCCCAGATACCCATGATGGCCATCAGCGTCCAGGCAAGCGTCTGTTCCCACGCCATACCGACTCGGCGGCCACGAACACGGGTACAGTCGTCCACGATACCCTGCCAGGTCACCGGCAAAGTCAGCGCATGGCGTTGTGATTGCGGGATAAATTTCTCAGCGTCGGCTGTTTCCTCTGTCGGATGAATTGAGTGACTGTCCGGCAGGCTGAACATCAGACCACGTAGCGGAACGCGCTGCTGGGAGGCTGCCAGCCATGGCACCAGTTGCTGAGCCCAGCGGGCGATACCGCCGTCTTTGAGGTGCTGACCCAGGCGCAGCAGGAAGTCGTGGCCGTTGTTCTCAGCGACCTGACTCACCCCCTGCGTCCGCAGGTCCGACAGCATCCGTTCAAGCTGACGACAAATATCGTCAGGCTCAGCACGCAGGGGAAAAGTAGCCCCTACCGTCTGTTCAGTGCGTTTTGCCTGCGACCAGGCGCTGTCGCACAGCTGCCACAAATAAACCGGGGCGGAATAGCGCAGCAGTTCGCTGATTTTTTCCAGGCCGCGTAAATCGTTGTCGCTGATTTGCGGGGTCAGATTAAACGACTGCGGCATGACGCGGACAATCCCGTCCAGCGGGTGCCCGCGGCGCAGTTTACGCAGCGCAGCGAATTTTTCCTTATCGGGTTCAGCAGTCAGGCTGCCGCCATAAATCAAGACCGTGCGGTTGCCTTCCAGCCACTGATGGGCTTGCAGGTTGGGCACCAACTGAGCAATGGAGTTTTCATCGCCTGTGACTAACAGCAGGCGGACTTTACTTCGCCAGAAGAGGCTATAACGACGACGGAGATGGTTGCTGATGTCCGCCCTGAGCGGCAGACGGAGCGTTCTTTTCTTTTTGACCGGTCTGGAAGAAGCCTCTCCCATCACTTTTTCCCGAATCATTAAATGAAAAGCGATAAACCCCAGCACCAGTACGCAGAGCGACACTCCCCAGACAACAAAACAGGCCGTCATGATTCGACGTATCACGTCCCATTCCGTGGAGAGATCTTCCCCCCAATACCACCACAGTAACCCACCTGCCAGCACAAGCAGCGTGACAGTAGCAACAAACAACACCGCCGTGGCAAACACCGAAAATTCAGCGGGTTTATTTTCCTTCACCATAAGGTTTAATAATTCCAAGTGCGAGAGTATGTAGAGGATCTTTGGCTATCCAGCCGCAGGGTTGTTGATAATTATTTGCGTAAAAAGCCGCCAGAATCAGCACGATAAGCATTTCCATATCACCGGGGTTCCCCCAGTTGAGGTCCTGAACGTGATGGGTCACATTCCAGCCGCTTTGCGCCAGGGCGGGCAGCCCCGGCTGTGAGAACAGCATGCAGGTGTCATGCGGCGTTTCGAGGTCGCTTTGCTGCTCCGCTCGTTCGCAGACTGCGGTTAAAACCTCTTTCCCGGCGATATCGTAAACTTCCCCCCGGGTGAGGCTGACCAACCCTTTCTGCGCGACCAGACACAGTGCAGCGGACTCTCCGGCAGGCTGCGCAGAATTAAACGAGGCAGCTATCGAATGACACCCGGCGACCAGAATGGCCTCTGTTTCAGGGAGCGTTTGAGCCGTTGCGGCAAGTGCAGACAACGACTCTTCGCCTTGCCATGTCTCCGGTTTTTCAGGAAGCGCCACGTCCGGAAATGAAACCTGCATTTGGCTACAGAATGCACGCCAGGCATCCAGAGAACCCTGCCAGTAGCAGCGCCATAAGTGTGGCGGAGAGAAATCTGCGTGCTGCGTCCGCCATTGCAGCACCAGCATTTTTGCCAGTAAAGCCTCGCGTTCAGCTACCGTATCGACCAGCGTTCGACCGATACGCAGCGCTTTACCGCTCGACTCATTTTTTATCTCAGGAACCCGATGCTCCCGCTTTAGCAGCCGCAACCAGTGTGGCGTATCGGTCCCGGCAGGGCCCAGCAGCACCATTTCACTAAGCGCGAAATGGTGCTGATGCTGCAGCCACCAGGCCTGCTGCTGCTGCTCAACCAGTTGTTGGTAATACCGGGCGTTATGGGCCGACGTCCGGTAATACAGCATGCGTATTAACCAGAGCACGCCCATCATAATCACCGCGCCGGCCATTCCTTTTATCACCAGTCCGGCAGCGCTCCCGGCAGGATGAAGCAGCGCGCCGCCTCCTCCGCACAGCAACACCATCAGCGCCCCCGCTGATAGCCATCGCTTGCCGTCAGGGGCGCGCACCACCCGGTAGGGTGGATACTCCGGTAACGGCCTCACAGCTCAATGCCGCAATCGGGAAAAGAGCTCACCAGCGTGCAGCCACAGGCACAACGATGACCATGCAGCGCCACCGACTGTCCGTCCACTTCCGATAACGAACTGCCTTCGCTGATGACCGTGATGCCATGTTTATTGCACTTCACTGCATCGCCTTTACAGGCGATCCCTTTCCCGAAGCAAAGATAATGCCCGCCCAGCACTTTCCCACCGTACTCCCGCAGGGTATCGCCCTCGCGTATCACTGCTTTCATCCTTCATCCTTCCCTGAATCAGGCCGTTACGGTCGCCTTAAGATTTTCCGCCCAGCTGGACTCAATCATCGTTTTTGCCAGTGCCAGCCGCTGATCGCTGATGAGCTGCGTTTGCTGTGCCACCACTGTGCCTGGCTCCATCGTTGGCGCCTGCAGCTGTGCGGCGTTGGGCAGCATTGGCAGCGGTTTGCCGGAAAGCAGATCGATAGCCTGCGTTTCGAGGTAAACGGCACCCACGGTACCAGCAAGCCCCGCGAGTTTGCCCTTCGCGCTTTTCTGTCTGATGATAACGGCCGCGCCTGCGGCAAGGGTCGCGACGCCCACCACCGCCCCGGCAATCATCAACGGCGTCATCGGCTTACTGCTGCAGCTGCCGAAATAGATCATCCGGTAGAGGAAATAGCTGCCCCAGGGTTCGCGGGAGCCGAAGGCGTTGTGCATAAACCACGCGCGGGAATCGTGGATCTGATCGTCAAACAGTGCCCGCACCAGCCCGCCTGGTTCAGTGGCGTTACTCGCTTCGCCGGCAGCCGGGAAAAGCACTTTTACACGATCGTCTCCGGCGGTTTTCATGCTGAGCCATTCGCCATACTCATTGTCGTTATTCAGCAGGAAGATGGCGTTACTCATTGAATCAACGGCAGTAAAAATCCAGTTACCGGTACCCGTCCGGGAGATGCCGTGGTAATCCTCTCTGAACTCCTCTGCGGCCTGACGCAGCTGGGTTTGCCCCAGTGCAGCGTCGAAATCCTTTGGCCCCGGTGGGAGCATCAGGAAGCCTTCTTCAGGTTTATGTTCGGCAATTATTTCCTTACGAGCATCGTCAACTTTTTTCTGTGCTTCTTTCCAGTCATCCTCAGCCTGCTTTCTGACCAGCGGATCGCTGTCTTTATCCAGCCCGTTCGCCGCCGAATCGACATAGAAGCGCTGGGTCTTGTAGGTTCCCCCGGCATAGCGGTTAATACGCCAGGCGGTGATCTAGCCCATCTGATCTTCAAGGGCTTTCTCCAGGCTGACCGGCGCACGCGGCGGATCGTATATTGCGGCTTGTTCGGGGAGAATCGGGACTGTGGACGAACTCAGACCGAGGGTAAGCTCGCGCCAGGCGTTGAAACGATCGGAAAGGGCTTCATGAATAAAAAATTCTTTAAGAACATCTAAAGTCATCTTTCTCCATTCCACATTATTTAAATCATCTGGTAACGCGTCTTGCGGAACTTTTAAGGGGGCTCCTGCGCCGAAGGCAGAGGCATACATCTCATGTAGCGCTATTTGTGATAACAAATAACCGTCATTGTCTGCATTGGCCTTTCCCTGATCGCCTGGCGGGTAGCCTCCGCCTAAATCCGAGTGCATACCCGGATAGACGACTTCCTCGCTGTTCGCCGGATATTTACCATCCGGGCGGCGGATTGAATCCAGCGGGAAGCACAGCCGCTGCTCGTGGGAAGAGACCAGATGGACACACTTTTTAATCAAGCCGCCGTAGATCTTCTCTGCCGGCAGCTCCTGGCTCCCGTCCGCCCAGCCCATATGCCCTTCTGCCACCGGGGCGATATGCGCCACGCCCACCGAGGCCACCGTATCCAGCAGGCCCAGAAACTCGACGCTGAGCGGAATTTTCAGCTCCCCCACAGCCAGGCACTGCTCGGGCTTGTCTTTTTCCTCCCCAGGCTTTGGCAGCAACCCGGTGAGCCAGTTGACAAAGGTCCGCGCTGCCGCTGCCCCGCGCGAAAAGCCGTACACGTACAGCTTGATTCCCAACAGCTTTGGCTTTCCGGGCTCGGTGGGTACCAGAGCCTTTTGCAGCTCTGGTGCCATATCATTCAGCAGGCTCTGGAAGGTCTCAAAACGGTTGGCAGCGCCGGTTAGCCCAAAGGACGCCATAGAGGTCGCCATTTTATCTACCGCGCTCCAGCTCGCACTGTTCGACAGACTCTTCTTAGTTGTCGTCCGCTTCAGGGCATCGATAATTCGCAGCAGACCCCAGTTGATTCTGTCCTCCCCGTGAGTCGCTGTCGCCAGCCCCATCATGCTGAAATCCAGATCGTTCACCTCGGGAAAAGGCGTCCCGACGCCGGGGATATAATATTTGTAGTATTTGTCATCGCCGCTGCCGTCAGCATCCAGCAACTCCTCCCCTTTTGCTACCCCCCCGGCAGTCCCCTGCCCGATGGTGGCGCGAAACAGACGGGCTATATTGGTGGGATGCTTCGGGTCAGCAAAATATAAGTCGTGATTAAGGTTATTGCCGGTGCCGTCGAAAAACAGGCTGATGTGCACAGTCTTACAGCAGGGCGGTTCCACGCGCCGCCCTGCTGCCAGGCACAGCTCCTGCCGGTAGACTAACTCGTGGTTGTCCTGCTGCGCGCAGTTTTTGCCAACCAGCGCAGCCCTGGTGGGTAAACGCCCCTGAGCCGGGAACGCTGGCGGGAACCACGCCAGATCGGTGATTATTTTGGACATACTTTTGGCTCCGGCATCTTAAGGGGCTCTTTGATCGGATGTTCCGGATGGCCATAGTTGGCACAACTGGTCGTCACTTTCACCTCATCACAGGGCAGAAAATGCACGGTTATCCCGCAGGTTTCCTGCCCCGTATAGTCCGGCACTGGGACAACCTTGCTATGCTGGCGATTATTTGCACTCATTTTTTTTTCCCAAGCCAAATACTTTTCTGTATCTGCAAATCCTGGAAACCCTTTTGTTGAGGCTTCTCCGCTTTCCCAGTCAACCTTAACCCTCATACCCGGTCGCCATTTCGCCGGCACGCCATAGCAGCACCCCCCGCCGCCGCCCTGATACGGACCAATAGCATCGATGCCAGACTGACCGTCGACGCTGAAATGGTTGATTGCCCATCTGGTGTGATTGATTGCCTCTATGGTTCCGCCGCCCCCCCGGCTATCCGCGTTCGCCGCAGGCTGATTACAGCCCGCCAGCAGCAGGGCACCCAGTGCCACGAGGTAATGTCGTATTTTCATTTTGCATTCCTTTGATGAAGAAACGGATGACGTCCGTCTTGCTCAGCCATGACTATTCGGGATGGCATGGCTGAGCATTACTGAAGAGGGATAAAGGCCAGAACGTGATTAAGGTTATTGCCGGTGCCGTCAAAAAACAGGCTGATGTGTAAAGTTTTACAGCAGGGAGGCTCCACGCGCCGCCTGGAGGCCAGGCACAGCTTCTGCCGCCAAGCCAGTTCATCGCTGTCCTGCAGCGCGCAGTTTGCGCCAACCAGCGCAGCCCTGGTGGGTAAACGCCCCTGAGACGGAAACGCTGGCGGGAACCACGCCAGATCGGTGATTATTTTGGACATACTTTCGGCTCCGGCATTTGCAATGGCTCGTTGATTGGGTACCCCGGCCGGCCGGGGCTCACACAGCTGGTGGTCACCTTCACCTCATCACAAGGCAGAAAGTGCACCGTGATCCCGCAGGTTTTTTGCCCCGTATAGTCTGGCACCGGTACCACCGTGCTGTGCCGCTTATTCTGGGCCTTCATTTTTTTTTCCCAGGCCTTATATTTTTCCCAGTCAGCAAAGCCCGGAAACCCTTTTGAGCCTCCCAACCCTGTTTCCCAGTCGACTTTCACCGTCATACCCGGCCGCCATTTCGCCGGCACGCCATAGCAGCAGCCACCTCCACCGCCCTGATACGGCCCGATAATGTCAATTCCCGACTGACCGTCGACGCTGAAATGGTTGATCGCCCATTTGGTGTGGTTGATGGCGGCAATAATCCCACCGCCGCCGCTCCGGGTTTTGGCTTTCGCCACCGGCTGGCTACAGCCCGCCAGCAGCAGGGCACCCAGTACCACGAGGTAATGTCGTATTTTCATTTTGCATTCCTTTGATGAAGAAACTGATAACGTCCGTCTTGCTCAGCCATGACTTTTCCGGATGGCATGGCTGAGCATTACTGAAGAGGAATAAAAACCAGATCGTGATTAAGGTTATTGCCGGTGCCGTCGAAAAACAGGCTGATATGTACAGTTTTACAGCAGGGAGGCTCCACGCGCCGTCTGGCGGCCAGGCACAGCTTCTGCCGCCACGACAGTTCATCGCTGTCCTGCAGCGCGCAGTTTGCGCCAACCAGCGCAGCCCTGGTGGGTAAACGCCCCTGAGCCGGAAACGCCGGCGGGAACCATGCCAGATCGGTAATTATTTTGGACATACTTTTGGCTCCGGCATCTTAAGGGGCTCTTTGATCGGATGTTCCGGATGGCCATAGTTGGCACAGCTGGTCGTCACTTTCACCTCATCACAGGGCAGAAAATGCACCGTGATCCCGCAGATTTCCTGTCCCGTGTAGTCCGGCACTGGGACAACCTTGCTATGCTGGCGATTATTAGCACTCATTTTTTTTTCCCAAGCCCGATACTTAGCTGTATCCGCAAACCCAGGAAAACCTTTCATTGAGGCTTCTCCGCTTTCCCAGTCAACCTTAACCCTAATACCCGGTCGCCATTTCGCCGGCACGCCATAGCAGCATCCCCCGCCGCCGCCCTGATACGGACCAATAGCATCGATGCCAGACTGACCGTCGACGCTGAAATGGTTGATCGCCCATTTGGTATGGTTGATGGCGACAATAATCCCACCGCCGCCGCTCCGGTTTTCCGCTTTTGCCACCGGCTGACTACAGCCCGCCAGCAGCAGGGCACCCAGTACCATGAGGTAATGTCGTATTTTCATTTTGCATTCCTTTGATGAAGAAACGGATGACGTCCGTATTGCTCAGCCATGACTTTTCGGGATGGCATGGCTGAGCATTACTGAAGAGGAATAAGGGCCAGTTTGTGATTAAGGCTATTGCCGGTGCCGTCGAAAAACAGGCTGATATGCCCAGTCCTGCCGCCAGGTAAGCTCGTAGCTGTCCTGCTGCGCGCAGTTTGCGCCAACCAGCGCAGACTTGGTGGGCAAACGCCCCTGAGCCGGAAACGCTGGCGGGAACCATGCCAAATCGGTAATTATTTTGGACATACTTTCGGCTCCGGCATTTGCAATGGCTCGTTGATTGGGTACCCCGGCCGGCCGGGGCTTACACAGCTGGTCGTCACTTTCACCTCATCACAGGGCAGAAAGTGCACCGTGATCCCGCAGGTTTTTTGCCCCGTATAATCCGGTACTGGTACCACCGTTCTGTGCTGCTTATTCTGGGCCTTCATTTTTTTTTCCCAGGCAAGATACCTGGCGTCATCACCAAAGCCAGGGAAACCATCCATATCTCCTACTCCAGTTTCCCAGTCGACTTTCACCGTCATACCCGGCCGCCATTTCGCCGGCACGCCATAGCAGCAGCCACCTCCACCGCCCTGATACGGCCCGATAATGTCAATTCCCGACTGACCGTCGACGCTGAAATGGTTGATCGCCCATTTGGTATGGTTGATGGCGACAATAATCCCACCGCCGCCGCTCCGGGTTTTGGCTTTCGCCACCGGCTGGCTACAGCCCGCCAGTAGCAGGGCACCCAGTACCAGGAGGTAATGTCGTATTTTCATTTTACATTCCATGTATGGCAGCCTCTCCGGAAGGCGAACTGCCTCATGACCCCACTTTCAGACTTCTGCTGAGGACCGTCCGATCAGGTTCTTAATCACCCAATCCTCGCGCTCTTTATCCAGTATCATCCCTTTGGCAGTGGCTGAAAGCATGCCGATGAAACAGGCCGTAAACCGTTCAGCCTGCGAAGCAAATCCCGTATCGGGAACGTCCCGATAGCGAAGCATCAGCCTGGCATCGCAGATGCACATCAGGGCTTCAAACTGGCTATCGCTCAAAGCGATGTTTTGGCACTTCTCGTTGATGGCGGGCTGTGCTCCCTGCCCCATCAGCAATCCCGGTTTCTCGTCAGGATCCAGCCAGCTCCAGAACAGCGCCGGGCGCTGCAACTGAGCCTGCTGATCAGGTTCCAGAATATGAGAGAACAAATAAGGAAAAATACGGGCATCAAAGTATCTGAACAGTCCCGCCCGTCCCTCATGTGTCGCATCGGTGCAGGTTGTTAACCATTCCGCCAGTGTCGCGAAAGGCCAGGGAGAACAGAGCACCAGTAGTGGAGCAGTCTTTTGTACTTTCTGAGCCAGCTCAATCAACCACTGTTTCTGAAGCGGATCGTTCAAAGAGATCCTGATCAACAGCGGCGACTCTTCTGGCAGGGCATCTTCCGGCAAGCCCTGATAGAGAGACTGCCATACCAAAGGTGGTGAAAAATCGTGCAGTACCGGAATGACGGAAAAATCAATACCGCACTGGTCGAGAATAAAATCAAGGTGGTTCAGGTTTATATCAGCGCAGGTTTGCTGAAGCAGATTCACCCAGTCAGTGATATGGGTCGTGTTCATTTATGCCTCCCTTGGCACAAAGCCCTGTGCCAGCCGCTGCGCCTTTTTCAGACACTCTTTGCATACTGATGAAGGCAATTCAGGTAGCGGATAATCCTCACTCGCCGGGCCCTGTAATTTATGTTGCCCTTTGAGGCTTAACAGGCCTGGACCATGCACGTTGATTTCGCCCTGTGGCGTCAGCTTGATGTAAGCGCCACCGCAGGCGAGCGTGATCCCATTCTTTGCCGTCAACTGCAGGTGTCCCTGCGTTGACTGGACGGTGACATCCTTCAGGGAAGTCAGCGACAGCGCATCACTATGTGATTCAATCTCCAGTGCACCTTTGGCAGATACCAGCCGCATTCCTTCCTGTAGGGCTAGCAGCGAAACCGCCTGACTTGCGTTCACCGAATAGCGCTGTGCTGCGGTGATATTGACATCTCCCAGGCTCTGCAGGTACAACCCTTTCCCGCTGTGCATCAGAGTCGTTTCAGGCGTAACGGCAGCAATACCCTTAGGTGAAGACAGCAGCAGCGCAGGCTCTTTAAGCTCACTGGCAGCGGAAACAAATGCTCTTAATGGCTCAGAATCAGGCGTTATGTTGTGGTGAGTCTGCGTAATCGTTCCCCATCCAGTTACCTGATTCAACGCTCCTTTTAGCAGACTGACCGCCGGCTGCATCTCCAGCACCTGGCCCTGTGCTTTCGTCTGGCCATCAGCGCTGATAAACATCCCTTTCTGTGCCCGAATGGCGCCCCAGCTGTCGGTTCTGAGCTCAAAACCCTCCCCACGCTTCTGCTTTTCGCTGTCGACCAGGTGCCCCAGATTCAGCTGACTCTTGCCGCCGTACTCGGTGCTGACCTTGACATGCTCTTTTCCGCGCTCGTCGTCGAGGCGGATTTTGTTGTTCGCTGGCGTGCGCAGCACGTTGCGTTTGTAGTTGCGGATGGTGACGTGGTCGCCGTGCGCCGAGTCGTGCAGCACGCCGGCGATGTACGGCCGGTCCGGGTTACCGTCCTCAAAGCCAATCGCCACTTCGGTGCCCGCCAGCAGCGGCAGGTGCAGACCGTAAGTATCGCCGGCATACGGGCGGGACTGGCGCACCCACAGGCTCTCGAACCCGGTTTCCCGGTTATCCCGGTCAAACAGCATGTTGACGCGATAGCGGCCGTCTTTATCGATGTGGCTGTAAGTGTCGTTCTCGGTGGTGCTGGTTACGCGGGCCGGTAATGTGCCGGCCATCACCGGGCGCGAACCTGGCTCAGGACGGAAACTAAAATCCGTGCTGTCCGGGATCCCGTCAAAATGCACTTCAAAATCCCGGTCACGCCGCGCATGGCTGCGCATCGCCGTGATGACCACGCCCTGAGCAAACACCTCGGCCACTTCATACCCACCGGAGACGTTGAGCACCTGGCCCGGAGAGAGGGTCGGGCAGCTGGTGGTGGCATGGGTCCGGGTCTGGCCATTCAGGTAGCGCTCATGACGAATGCGGGCATAGAACGCCCCCGACTCCGCAGCCGGATTGCGGTCGTACGCATTACCCTGGGTAAGGTAGTTGTCCCCCCAGTGATAGGCATCCCCGCAGGTGGTGGCATCCCCGCGGGTCACATCGACCTGGGTATTCATGTCATCCGTGGCCTGCCGGTAGTTGTAGTCGCGGGTGCTGACCTGCTTCTGTACCACGTTATGATGGCTCTCCATCCCCCACACCGCGTCCACTCCGTCTGAATGCTGGCCCGACGGCGGCACCGAGGGCAGCGTCAGGCCTTTCTCATACCCCTGCTGACCGTCGTAAAACTCCACGACGTCGATGTTCAGACGCGTATCCGTGGTAAAGCGGAACCAGATACCCACCTCACCCAGCAGGCGGGTAATAAAGTGCAGGTCATCCTCGCCGTACTGCATCACCTGCTCACGGCGCGGGTACTCTTTTGAGAGCGAGAACAGAAAATCCTGACCGCGCAGGGTGTGACGCTCGCGCAGGATTTTTTCCACAATCTGCGGCACCGACATGTCCTGATAAATGGCGTTCTGATGCGAACGGTCGAGCAGCGCCAGGCGTGGCTGCAGCGTCAGGGCATAATGGGTTTCATCTTTTGATGTACCGAGGCGTTCAAAGCCGCTCACCACGCCCTGAAGGGTGCGCACCGCCTGCTGTATTTTGATGCCGTAACCCTGGTCAACCGGAGCCTGCAGCGTCAGGGAGGCCGCTTTCATCAGCATCATCTCTTTGCTGATGGCATGGTGAGTGCTGGTGAATTCAATACGGTAGCTGAACGGCCGGCTGAGCGCCTCATCGCCGTCAAACGCCAGTACATCGAGCCCGGCTTCACATCCTTTCACCGACAACTGGTGATGGCTGTGGCTGAATCTGATCGGGAGACGGGTGTTCAAGCGTTATCTCCTTCAGTCCGATCAAACTCCAGCACGATCCCCTCTTCCTCGCTCCAGCTCAGGCATAGCGACTGTGGTTTCTGTCTGGCGGCCATGTGTCTCAGCAGCTGCTGACTCAGCACCGGCAGAATCTGCTGATTGAGCAGGCTGTCGACGTTGCGTGCGCCGGTATCCGGCAGCAGGCAGGCGGCGGTCAGGGCGTCATACAGGCTCTCATCAATCTGCGTGGTCAAACCGTAGTGACGATGTAAGCGTTTGCTGACCTGTGACAGCTTCATTTCCACGATGGTGCGCATGGCGGCCTCAGCCAGCGGGCGATAAATCACCGTCTGGAAACGGGCCAGCAGCGCCGGCTGGAAGTGGTCGCGCAATATCGGGCGCAGCAGTTCGTGTAAATCGCCTTCGGTGGCATCCGGCCGTTCGCTGAGCAGCTGCATCAGATGGTCGCTGCCGAGGTTGGAGGTCATCAGGATAACGGTATTGCGAAAGTCAATTTCCCGGCCTTCGCCGTCGCGCATAAAGCCGCGATCAAACACCTGGTAGAACAGGTTCATGACGTCGCGGTGCGCCTTTTCCACCTCATCGAGCAGTACCACGCTGTACGGGCGCTTGCGTACCGCTTCGGTGAGAATGCCGCCCTGACCGTAACCCACGTAACCCGGCGGTGAGCCTTTCAGCTGGGAAACAGTGTGCGGCTCCTGGTACTCGGACAGGTTGATGGTAATCAGCGATTTTTCACCGCCGTACAGCACGTCCGCCAGCGCCAGCGCGGTTTTGGTCTTACCGACGCCACTCGGGCCGACCAGCAGGAACACGCCCTGCGGGCCGTTCTCTGACGTCAGCCCGGTCTTCGCCGCGCGCAGGCGCCGGGCGATGGCGGTCAGCGCCACGTCCTGCCCGACCACACGCTGGCCGATTTCCTTTTCCAGCGTCAGCAGTTCGGTTTGCTCGTCTTTCATCAGCGAGGACAGCGGCACGCCGGTCCAGTCGGCGATTACATTCGCGACGGTGCGGGTGTCCACATCCACCTGAACCAGCACATCGCCCTGCTGCGCCTGTTCAAGCTGCTGTTGCAGGTCGGCAACGTCAGCCTGCTGGCTAATGTCCTTGCGCCTGGTCATCAGTTGCTGTGCCAGCGCTTTTTCGTGGCTAAAACGCGCTTCCTGCTCTTTGATGCGCGTCTCCAGTTCAGTCCGCTGCTGCTCAATGGCACCCAGGCGGTCATCGTGACGGTTGCTGCCGGCGGCGATATCTTCCCGCAGCGCCTGCGCTTCCAGTGCCAGCGCGGTCAGTTTTGCTTTCAGGCGCACAATTTGTTCTGGCACCGTGTCGAGACTCATCCGCACACGTGCGGCGGCGGTATCCAGCAAATCAACCGCCTTGTCCGGCAGCTGGCGGCCCGTCAGATAGCGGCGGGACAGCGTGACGGCTGCGCGTACTGCATCATCAGTGATATGCACGTTGTGGTGTTCGGCGTAGCGGGCTTTCAGGCCGCGCAGCATCAGGCAGGCGGTCTCGTCGTCCGGCTCGTCCACTTTTACCATCTGAAAGCGGCGCTCCAGCGCGGCATCACGTTCGAAGTATTGCTTGTATTCGGACCAGGTAGTGGCGGCGATGGTACGCAGTTCGCCACGCGCCAGTGCCGGTTTCAGCAGGTTGGCGGCATCGGCTCCGCCGGCCTGGTTGCCGGCGCCAATAATGGTGTGCGCTTCATCGATAAACAGCAGAATCGGTACCGGGGACTGCTGCACTGCATCAATAACGTTTTTCAGGCGCTGTTCAAATTCGCCCTTCACGCCTGCGCCCGCCTGCAACAGACCAAGGTCGAGGGTGCGCAGAATAACCGGCTTCAGGCTTTCCGGCACGTTGCCCTCGGCTATACGCAGCGCCAGTCCTTCCACCAGCGCGGTTTTACCGACGCCCGGTTCGCCGACCAGAATCGGGTTGTTTTTGCGACGACGCGAGAGAATATCCACCATCTGGCGGATCTCCGTATCGCGCCCAAAAACCGGGTCGATTTTGCCTTCTCTGGCTTTGGCGGTAACGTCGAGCGTGAATTTATCGAGTGCGTTCTGCAGCGCCGGATTGAGTTCGCCGTCCTTTATGGCCGCGCCGACCGGGCGCCCGACAAATTCCACCTCACCACCATGACTCTGCGCGAGTTCCGCTGCCTGTTGCCGTTCCGGGCGTTCCTCCGACTGCCCATCAAGCAGCGGACGCAGACGCTCCAGCTGACTGTGGCCCAGCGTCAGCAGCGGCCACAGCCCGTCACAGCGCACCAGTTTCTGTTTATCAACCAGCGCCATCAGCAGATGGACGCTGCGGATCTGTTCCTCACCGTTAAGAGAAGCAATCAGCCAGGCTTCCTGCATCAGCGTCTGAAGAGTGTCAGACAATTGCGGACGCTGACGGACTGAACGCGGCAGTTTATCCAGCCAGGCAAGCAAATCCTGCCATAGCATATCCATATCCCACTCATAGCGGCGTGCCAGTACCGTCAGGTCACCTTCCCCCTGTTCGAGCAGCTTCAGCAGCCAGTGCTCCGGCAAAATTTCCGCATGGGCGCGGGTCTGACACAGGGAGGCGGCGGCTTCCAGTGCGCGAGCACAGTAAGGGTTAAGGCGGCGTAATAAGGTTGATGCGTGATGATCCATAAAGACTTTCTCCATTCTGACGCGCACTATCGGGTTTTACCGTATGGGGACTATCGGTTACAGATATCCCCAACCGGAAGAGCCTCACCGCACACAATTCATGTCCTTTCAGGCAGGGTTACAGCATCTGAAACGCGACGATTAAATGGTGTGTTTTTTGATTTGGGCCGGGTCTAATAATGGCCACCAATTTCCAGGATCGTTATGGACATTCCTGCCACCGAGAATAAAACCCTGTCCTGCTGTGTAAGCCGGACAGAATAGAGGTTACTGTTGCCCTTCAATTTTTCATAATTCATATCTCCTGCAAGTCTTGCAGCATCTGACGGAGAACGGCCGGTCAGAATATATCTACGCCAGTCGTGATATTTCCGCATTCCGGCAGACGGCACACTGATTGATTTTCCTCTTTCCCAGCGCTGCCTGGCAGCTGAATCATCAAAAGTAAATGGCATAATTTTCTCCTTTTATGTCTCAGAAATAAGCCTGATTCATTCAGGCACGCTACCGCCCATCGCTTTTCCGTTTAGTAAGGAAGCCTAAGCGCATTAGGCCAGATTTTTGGATGTTCACTTTTTAACTGTCCCCTCAGCACAAAGGGGCTTTGCTAAAAGCTGCGGACAGGTTTCCCCATCCGCATCAGGCGTTACTCTAAACAACAACCCTGCAGCACCTGGCACGGCAGGTCATTACGCGGTGGCACGTTCGTTCCAGCTATCGGAATGAATGATGTTTCCATCTTTGTAGGTCCAGGTGATTTTTTCGTAACGCAGTTCAAGCTGTTCGAGGTGATTGTGCTTTTCGTAAGAAGGATTCTTAACGTCATGCATCAATGGATTCACTTTCACCACCTTCACATTCTCGAGTCTGGTGTTGAAGTATTCGACTTCCTGACCGGCGTCATTGATTTTGTACCACTTGAACTCTGCTGATTTCAGGGTCTGGCCAGTGGTCACTGCCTTGTACAGATACGGACTGGACGAGTCGATTTCCTTGGTGAACATAAACGGCGTGTGGATACGGGTGCCGGTCAGTTTGCCCGTGTTGTTGTCGGTCGGAATGTAGATATTGTGATCCTGAGCGACAACTTCGATGCTGCCTTCACGGTCCTTAACGTCTACGGAACCTTTAATGTCCGCGCCGCCATCGTCTTTCAGCCACAGATAAACAGGAATTGCCATGGGAATTACTCTCCGTTGTGTTGTGATACGTCATCATCCTGCGATGACGTCTGGGGGTTGCCCGGTATCTGGCAGGCATCAGCCTGCGGTACCAGACTGATTTCGACGCGACGGTTAAGCGCACGCCCATCCGTCGTGTCATTGGTTGCGACTGGGCGGCTTTCGCCATAGCCCTGCACCGCAAAACAGCTTTCCGGTACATCACCGGTGTCACGCATCCAGTCACGCACCGCTTCGGCACGTTTCAGAGAGAGCGTCTGGTTCAGTTGCGGGTTACCGGTATTATCGGTGTGGCCGGCGACCACAATCAGCCAGCCCGGCTTCGCTTTAATGCCGACCAGTGAGTTCACCAGCATTTTGGTGGACCCGGCTTTCAGCGTGGATTTGCCGGAATCGAACAGCGACATGCTGTCGAGGCGGACAATTTTCGGCACCGGTTTCGGCTGCGGTTTTGGCGGCGGTGGCGGGGGCACATACGAACGGATCGCATCCAGCACAGGCATTCGCAGACGCTCGCCCTGATACAGACCAAGGCCCATCCGCATCGGTACGCCATTGCGCGCCTGGTCATCCAGCCCGGCCGCATCGTCACGCAGGACAGCAACAGCGTCGGCTTTGGGTGCGAAATCCTGCATCGGGATGCGTTCATAGTGGGCAATATCGAAGCTGACACGCTGCAGCAACTGGCGATTGTTCCAGCCACTGCTGAGCAGTGCAGCCATGGCCGCCAGCGTGAAAATCGCGAGCGCATAACGGAAGGCTTGCCCACGCGGCGTCATGCCTCGCCCTTCCGGCAGCAGCGGCAGGATAAAATCCGGCAACGCGGCAATAACCGTACTGTCCGTTCCCACCGGCTGCCAGCCCGCTACCTGTTGCATCGCAGTATGACGGGACAGCCATGCCGTCCATACCGAGGTGGCCAGACTTCCGGCCAGGATCGGTCCCAATCCCCACAGCACCGCAACCGGTGCAATGACCGGAACATCAGGGCTCTCATCAATGAAGACCGCTTTAACGTGCAACCGGAACCAGCTCATCAGGCTGTTCATCAGCACCTGTTGCTGCATCGCAGGCGCGCCACCGGTGGTGACCCATGCAGCGACTGAGCCCGGCGCTGAAGACGCACGCCAGACCCTCACCCCTTCCCCAGGGATAGCCGCCTGCCAGAGCAGATCATTGGTCATCGCACTGCCAACCTGACCATTCAGAACCAGCGGCACAGAATGCCCGGTTTCTTTACGCAGCTGGCTGATTTGCCAGCGTAGCGCCAGCAGACGACGGGTAAGCCGCTCGCTGTCGGCGTGTTTTTGCGGACAGACGCTGACCATCACCGACAGCTGTCGGCCCCAGTCAGGACGCAACCCCAGTATCTGACGGGCAACCTGTTGCAGATCCTGATGTTCCTCCACGCGGATCCAGCATCCTTGTGTCACAGTAAGCACCGGTGACTGCTGCATACATGCCAGCGGCAGATCCCCACAGACCAGCACCACAGGCTGACGGTAAGTGGCTTCCGGGAGGTCATCCAGACGCAGGTCGACGTCATGTTCCGCACGACGCCTGGCGACAATCCACAACGCCAGGATAAGCCCCAGCACGGCAAGCAGAAAGAGCACCGAAACCAGTCGCGATACCGGCAGGAAACTCAGGCAAACCACGGCACTCAGCAGGGCGGCCCACAGCGCAAGCCCGCGCTGCTGTGCAGGACTCATTTCACAGCTCCCGGCAGCAGGGTCACCAGCATCTGATCCAGCCAGTGGCTCAGTCCCCACCACAGCGCAGCCACCAGCACCACGCTCAGGCCAATACGCACGGGCCATGACGCCAGCCAGCCGCCCATTTCTCGTCCCGTACGGCTTTCCGCCAGAACCGGATGGGTTGGTGGATAGCTGAACGGCGTGACATGTTCACTGAGCGCGTTGACGAGTTTCTGGCGCTCCGGATCGTTAAGAGAGCGAAAACTGCCGAGGAACCCCAGCATCATGACCCGCTGAAAGCAGGTCATAACAGCCTGGTCAGGCGCCGGTTCACGTAGCACATCACGCATGCGATCGCACAGCGTATCACCGGCATCCATGGTGCCGAGGAAGTGCCCCTGCAGGGGAATGTCATACCACTGCACGCAGGCGTCATCCTCCACACCACGACCTTTGACCGCCTCATCAAGCAGCGCACACTGTGCGGTGAGAATATGCTGACAGCTGACTTCATCGAGTTCGCTCGCTTTCAGCTCACGCTGCACACGTTCGACATCGGCAATGCAACGCTCCCACAACGTGCGCCCTTCTCCATCCTGAAACGTCGGACCGTGACGCAGGCTGATGACCTGCAGCCAGGTATCCTGCAGCAGAGCATCAATATCAATGGGCGCAGCAGTACTGCGTTTAGGCTCACTCATGTTCTCAGTACCGCAAAAAGTTCAAGTTCAGGCTCGCCGAGCATGCCCGGAACGTAAAACATACAGGTGCCACTCTGAAGCATTTCACTGGCCAGAGGATGCGAGACATCAAGGCTGAAATACTGGTTTTCCAGACGCAGCGGAATGGCTGCCGGCACATGGCGCAGTGGCGTCAGCGGCACGCCCACCCGTGAGGAATTGACGATACTCCTGACATGATCGGGACTGCCGATCTTGCACTGGCGCGGGAACTGCTCCTGCAGTTGTGCCACCGGCATCGGTGAACGCACGGAAAGGTAGTAATCCGCCCCTTCGCGCAGACGGGAGTCATGCAGACGGGCCTGCCAGACGTGTAGCCGGGCATCGTGCTCAAGCTCAATCGCCACCACCCGCGACGGCAGGCTGGCTTCCAGCAGATCGCCCAGTAAGTCGAACAGCGGCGGGAAGACGCTATTCAGCTGTTCATGCTGCCAGACCGGAATAGCACTCACCTGATGTTCCAGCGAGAAAGTCAGCAGGCTGCCCGCAAGCCGCACCAGTTCCGGGTACAAACGCTCCGGTGGGCTTTGCAGGTTACGCTGAAACTGGCCGAGCACCGGTTCTGCGCTGTTCAGGGCATTGAGCAGCCAGAACAACGACACATCAGCCACGGCAAAGTCGGCCATGCGCTCGTTACTTTCACGCCGCATGGACATCAGTCGACTCAGACGGGCACGCAGTTGCGTCATCAATTGTTCCAGCTGGGTTACCAGCCAGCGGCTGCCCTGCAGAGCCAGCAGTGGCGGAAGCCAGGTTTCATCGAGTGCCCAGCTGCCCTGGGAATCCTGCTGCAGACGGGCGACCGGACAGGTCAGATAATCACTGTTGTTCTGATGTGCAAAACGCAGCGTCAGCTCTGGCTGCATCACAGCAATCTGCCGGGTATCGTCGCCAAAGGTGTTGCGGACATCCCGCCAGCGCTGGCGATAACGCACAGGGCGCTCGGCCACTTCATCGGGTTTAAGGCAGTTGCCGCCATTTGCCCGCAGCAGCGGAAGCGCCAGCACCACCACCACGTCCTGTGATTCGTCCTCAAGCATCAGCACCGGTGGCAGGTCATCGGCGTTATCGGTGTCGATAAGCGTGCCATCGGGGAAACGGATGTGCAGATGACGGGCCTGCAGGCGGCCCAGCTTCAGTGCATCAGGTTCGAAGGTGGCCGCAATCATCCCCCAGGGATGGCAGAGGCCCAGCCGGGCGATGCATTCCGCAGACCAGGCCGCATAGGCGACCTGTTGCTGGAAGTGCTGGGGAGAGACCATAACGCCCCTGCCCCATAACGGTTGTTCCGTTTTCATTGGCTTCCTGCCTTCGCTTACGATTTCGCCTTCGGCATCTGGGAAACCAGTGACAGGTTGACGTCCATGCCCTCTACCTGGAAGTGTGGGATGGCGTACAGCCTGACGCGGAAGAAACCCGGGTTGTCGTCGATATCTTCCACTACCACCTTCGCGTCACGCAGCGGGTGAGAAGCCTGCAGTTCATCGCCCGGATCGGTCATTTCGGTCACCAGACTGCGCACCCAGGTGTTTAACTCCAGTTCCAGCAGACGCCGATCCTTGGTGGTGCCGATGTTTTCACGCTGAATCAGCTTTAGATAATGCGCGATACGCGACAGCAGGAAGATATACGGCAGACGGGCGTTAATGCGGCTGTTGGCGGTGGCGTCCGCAGTGTCATACAGCGCAGGTTTCTGGGTGGAGTTGGCTGAGAAGAAGCAGCTGTAGTCGCGGTTTTTGTAGTAGGACAGCGGAATGAAACCGAGATTGGCGAACTCGAATTCGCGGGTTTCCGGGATCATTACCTCACTCGGGATCTTCACCTGATTACCGGTGCCCAGATCATACAGATGAATCGGCAGATCCTGCACCGCACCACCGGCCTGTGGACCACGGATTTGCACGCACCAGCCATTGTTAATGAAGCTGCGCACCATGTTGGATGCGAAGGCAAACGAGGCGTTGGTCCACAGGTATTTGTCGTGATCCGGGCCTTTGACTTCTTCAACGTAGTTGAAACTGCGCACCGGAACGGTATCCGGGCCATACGGCAGGCGCCCCAGTACGCGCGGCATCACCAGACCGATGTAGCGCGAATCGTCCGTCTCGCGGAAGGATTTCCACTTGATGTATTCAGCGCGGTCAAAATAGTTACCGATATCTTTGATGGCCGCTACGTCTTCCATTGAATCCTTGAGGAAGAATTGCGGGCTGGCAGAGCCGATAAACGGCATATGCGCCGCAGCAGACACTTTTGAAATATTGCGCAGCAGGGCAACATCCTGCGCAGACGCATCAAACTCATAAGCGGAAATCAGCGCCGCAATCGGCTCGCCGCCCGGTGTGTCATACTCATCAATGTAGGTGTGTTTATACAGGCCGCTCTGGATAATTTCCGGGCTGTCTTCGAAGTCCTGACGCAGGTCTTCTTTAGACATATCCAGCAGTTCAACTTTCACGTTCTGGCGGAAATCGGTTTTATCAACCAGCGATTTCACGCCGCGCCACAGGCTCTCCACTGCCTGGAACTCTTCGCTGTGCATGACCGCATCCAGCTGACGACTTATCTGGTGATCCAGCGCGGCGATATGGTGGTCAATCAGGTTTTTGTCGAGTTTTTCAACTTTTGCGCCTGATTTTTTCAGGCACTCCAGAAATACCTGCATGCCGGCGGTTAAACGCTCATCCGCCGTTGCATCCGACATCGCCTGCGCATCCTGCCAGATATCCAGCGCGCTCAGCTCAGAAACCGGGTTAAGATTGATTTTTTCAAACAGGGTGGCATACACCCCACCGGCTGCCGGACGTTCCAGCACCACGCTCTCGCCACCCGTCGCATTCTCATTATTTACAGACATCAGCATCTTCCTTATTAATCCGTTAAATCATCGTGATGGTTATGGCTGTTTTGGTGCCAGGGTTGAGAGCTCAGCGCGCAGTTCTGCGCTTAACGCGGGGTCCAGCAGAATTTTTTCCAGCTCCTTTCGGAAGGCCTGGTTATCCAGCAGGTTGGCTTTTAAATCGCGCAGTAAATTACGCATGGAAAGCATGGCCTTCAGCTGAGGTATTTGCCGGGAGACCTGTTCCGGAGAGAAATCTTTCATGCTCTGGAAAGTCAGACTGATGCTGTCTTCGCTGCCGTCATCGGCCAGCGTATTTTTAACGGCAACCGTGACTTTGGGCGAATATTCGGAAAGCACTGCGTCAAAATTATTTTTATTCAGATTAACTTTGGTTCGCTCTGATAATGGTGCGGACGCCTGACCATGACTGAAGTCGCCCGCCACCAGTAATTTCAGCGGAAGCTCGGTTTTCTTGCTTGCGCCACCGGTATGCAGGTCAAGTTTTAAGTTAATACGTGCCTTTGGCACTTCATTCTGGAAACTATCTGCCATTTCATCATCCCTCTTTTTATCTCAGCGCACATTTTTCGCGCCATACTACTTTAGAGGTAACAACAGAGCAATGATCGACATAAAAGCAGATACACAGATCTTTAAGCTGCAAAATTGACACAAGCAAGCCATTAACACTAAAAAAGGCAGATCATTGTCACCAGAAACCAGCTAAAAAAACTGGCAAAGACATTAAAGGCCGCACATTAATGCCAATAAAAAATAAAGTTGTGGATTAATATTAACAAAGCGTGAATTTGTTGATTCAGGTCAAAATAAAAAACCCGCCCAAAACCATCACTCCCTCAAGAAAAAAATGACATAAAAAGATAAAAATTGCGGATAGCAGCAGTGCGGAATTTCATACAGGACGGTACTGTGATGCAGTAAAGATTTCAGGTAAAACAGAGCGCAACTAAGCCCCGTGCTTCATCCGTTCAATGTAATCGTATAAATCATCACCCATGCGGGAAATTTCGTATAAATAACGTTCGGGAGCGACCAGAGGGAATCAATCAGGATAGCGTGGTTCACGCCATAATGACGTACGCGATCAATCGCGCCGCTGCTAATTCAGTAATCTATTCCTCGCAAAATTCACTCCAACTGCCCCGTCAGCGCTGACGCCATGCCGAGGGTGCCATGCCGTGCAGCTGGCGGAAGCGGTTGCTGAAATGGCTGGAGGAGTGGAAACCGCAGCGCAGGGCAATCTCAGTGAGCGACAGCGTGCTGAATTGCAGCAACTGCTGCGCGGCTTCCATACGGCGGCGCATCACATACTGGTGCGGCGCTTCGCCGGTGCTGCTGCGGAACATACGTGCAAAATGGTATTCGCTGAGCGCCGCCTCTGCCGCCAGTTGGGCCAGCGTTAACGGCTGATCCAGCTGCGTATCGATCAGCGCCAGCACGCGGCGCAATACCGCCGGCGCCAGTCCGCCGCGCACCTGCGGCAGCTGCCACTTTACCTGACTGTAGCGCTGCAGCAGATGGGTCATCAGCAGTGTTGAGGCGCTGCTCAGCATCAGCTGGTTAGCCGGCTGCTGCCAGTCGGCGCTCAGCAGAAAATGGCGATACAGCTGGGTGATGCGATCATCATCGGCAAAAATCTTCTCATGCAGGTTAAGCTGCGCCGGGCTGCGATCCCACACCTGCTCGCCGAGATGACGCAAATGCGCATCGGTGCAGTAGAGGTGCACGAAGGATAAATCCGCGCGCAGATCCCAGGTCGACTCGGTGCCAGACGGCATCAGGCAAAAGCGATCCGGCGCGCCGCCGTTGCGCCAGCCGTGCGGCGTTTTGTGCCAGGTATCGTAACCGTCAGCCACATAAAGGCTAAGCGTATGGTGATCACTGAGGTTGGTCACGCGATCGCCACTGTTGAACCATGCCGCCAGCCGAATGCCGCCGCTCAGCTGCACGCTATCGCGCAGCTGCGCTTTGTGACGCTGAAGCATAGTAAACGTCTGATATTCCGGCATGGTCTGACATCGCTCTCTGGATTGATGTCCTGTAGTTTACGCAACTGACCGGACAGAAAACAGGCCAATGCCGGACCAGGCGGGAAAAAGCGCAAGAATTTGCAAGTGCTGCGCAAAGCCATGCAAGCCGTGCTGGTGCGTATGCGCCACACTGCGAGCCTGATTCCGCTGGAGAGTGCCTGATGAACCTGATGTTATACCTCGCGGTGGTGCTGATTTGGGGCACCACCTGGATTGCGATTTTTCTGCAGCAGCAGGCCGCCGACACGCCAGTGCTGGTGGCGGTATTCTGGCGCTTCCTGTTTGCCTCGGTCACTATGCTGGTGCTTCTCCGGCTGCTGAAACGTCTGCGCACGCTGGATGCGCGTGATCACCTGTTTTGTCTGTTACAGGGCAGCTGCGTATTCGGCTTTAATTTTGTCTGCTTTTATCATGCGGCGGCGATGATCAGCACCGGACTGGAGTCGGTGATTTTTTCGATGGCGGTGCTGTATAACGCGCTCAACAGCTGGATCTTTTTCCGCCAGCGCCCGCCTTTCCGCCTGCTGCCCGCCGCCGCGCTGGGCCTCGGCGGGATTGTTGCGCTGTTCTGGCAGGATATTCAGTCAGCCCATGTTGCGCCGCAGCTGCTGTGGGGCGTAGGACTGAGCGCGCTGGGCACGCTCGGTTTCTCCTTCGGCAATATGATTTCTACCCGCCATCAACGTCGTCAGCGCGACGTGCTGACCACCAACAGCTACGCCATGCTGTACGGTGCGCTGATCATGGCCGTGCTGGCGCTGGTGAATGGCGACGCGCTGGCACCGGCATTCAATCTGCAGTGGCTGGGGGCGATGAGCTATCTGGCTTTGTTTGGCTCGGTGCTGGGCTTTGGTGCCTACTTCACGCTGGTGGGGCGCATCGGTGCCAGCCAGGCGGCTTACAGCACCCTGCTGTTTCCACTGGTGGCGCTGACGCTTTCGACGCTGTATGAAGGCTATCAGTGGCATAGCAATGCTATCGTCGGGCTGGTGATGATTCTGGCAGGGAATATGGTGATGTTCGTGCGCTGGCCGGCTCATCGCCGGTTACGTCTGGCCTGAAGCAAGAGCGGGCATAGCGCCCGCTCTGTCACTCCTCTAGCGCCAGCCCCCGACGCCGATATTGAGCTGGTGAGGTTGGTTAATGGCTTTTCTGGCAATCCAGTAAAGCAGAACGCGTTCATCATCTCTGTCGCGGTCGGCCATCGCCAGTAATTTCAGCGACAGGGTGGACCTGGTCACAGGCTGCTGTTCATCGCTTAACTCGATAACCGCCTGACCGATGATGCAGCAAACCTCATCCCCGCTGGATACGGATTCATATGCCCGGTCTTTCATATTTCCTCCTGTTGAATGAACTATAAGCCTGGCAAAGTTCCTGCATTTTGCCGCGCAGATGCTGCGCTTAAAACACCCTGTTACACATGCTCACCTGTCGCAATGCCTGTTCATGTGACGACATCCGCGCTGCGCTTAAGCAAAGGCGCAATGCCATTCATACCGGTTTCACAGCATTTCATTCCGTCTCCCGCTCCGTTCACGCCCGTCCGCGCCACCCGCGCCCGCGTGAGGCTTATTATCGCTGCAGATTCCGTATTCCCGGATGGGAGAGAGAAAAATGACAACAGCCATTACCCCTAATCATCAGCGTGTCCGTATCCTTACCCTCGCAGGCACCATCATTACCCAGTTCGCGCTCGGCTCGGTTTATACCTGGAGCCTGTTTAACGGCCAGCTGGCGCAGAAACTGGATGCGCCGGTCAGCCAGGTGGCTTTTTCCTTTGGTCTGCTCAGTCTTGGCCTGGCGATTGCCTCCTCGCTGGCCGGCAAGCTGCAGGAGCGCTTTGGCGTGCGTAATGTCACTATCGGTGCAGGCATTCTGATGGCGATTGGCTTCTGGCTGACCGCCCATGCTGACAACCTGATGATGCTGTACCTGAGCGCCGGCATTCTGGTCGGGCTGGCCGATGGCGCGGGCTATCTGATGACGCTCTCTAACTGCGTGAAGTGGTTTCCGGAGCGCAAAGGGCTGATTTCGGCCTGTTCGATCGGCGCTTACGGCCTCGGCAGTCTCGGCTTTAAATTCATCTGTGGCGCGCTGCTCAGCACTCAGGGGCTGGAAAATACCTTTGTGATTTGGGGTGTGCTGGCGATGACGATGATTATTGCCGGTGCCCTGATGATGCGCGATGCGCCGCTGCAGCAGGCCGGCTCACGTCAGCAGCAGGCCACACAGGAGTTCACGCTGGCGCAGTCGGTGCGCCTGCCGCAGTACTGGATGCTGGCGCTGATGTTCCTGACGGCCTGCATGAGCGGTCTGTATGTGATTGGCGTAGCGAAGGATATTGGTGAAGGTCTGGTGCACCTGAGTACGCAAACGGCGGCCAATGCGGTGACGGTAATTGCTATTGCCAATTTGAGCGGACGACTGATTCTCGGCGTGCTGTCGGACAAAATGGCGCGCATCCGGGTCATTTCGCTGGCACAGCTGGTTTCGCTGAGCGGCATGAGCATCCTGCTGTTCACCCACATGAATGAAACCACCTTCTTCCTGTCGCTGGCCTGCGTGGCGTTCAGCTTTGGCGGCACCATCACCGTCTTCCCGTCACTGGTCAGCGATTTCTTCGGCCTCAACAACCTGACCAAAAACTACGGCCTGATCTATCTCGGCTTCGGCATCGGTAGCGTGCTTGGCTCGCTGGTGGCTTCGGTGTTCGGCGGTTTCACCGTGACCTTCAGTCTGATTATGACGCTGCTGGTGATCTCGCTGGTGCTGTCGCTCAGTATCCGTCTGCCAAATCGTCAAAACCTGGTCGCGCCGGTACTGCATAATTAATTCACCCACCCTGCCGTGTAAATGCACGGCAGGCTTTTTACTGATAACCACAGAATTGATCACGCGTTGAGAGTGACTGTTATTTAACCTTGCATTTCAGAGTAATCGGGTTATTATCAGGCGCTATTCAGCTTATTCCGATTGGTTTATTTCCCGCCCTGTCACTTTTAGCTTTTAATTGACATATCTGGTAATAATTACGGAAATAACTCTACATTCACTGCATCTTCACTCCACTTTTCCCGGTTAATCTGGCCTCATTGGAAAAGAGGAGGACTCTCCATGAAGAAGTTAATAAAAGTCGCTTCGGTGGTGGCGATGATGACCATGCTAAGCGGGTGTATTATCGAGCACGACCATGGACGCGGTCCCGGCTGGGGCTACGGGCACGGCGGCGGCTGGCATCACGGCCATGGCGGCTATCGTCACTGGTAATTGGGCAAAGCACACACAGCACATAATAAAAAATGAATAAAGAAAGGGCGGGAATCAATCCCGCCCTTATTTTTTAGCTTTTCACCGCGTAATTACATTGATACCAGACTTTCTTCAGGCCAGGCAAATTGCTGTCCTGCGCCGGAAGCGATTCGACTTTATCGAAGCCGCGCTGGTTACAGTAATTCGCCAGATCAAGTTCCAGCGCATCTTTATCCAGCTTCTGTGGATCGTAACGATACTGTACGGTATTTGAACGGGCATCTTCATCAACGCGCTCAAAACCCCCGGGTTTGCTGACACTACAACCGGCCAGCATAAAAAGCGCTAACGCGCTAATAAGCATTTTATTCATTAGGGTGTCCTCATCAGACGTTGCAGTGTAAAAGGCAACGCCACACGCCTCTATAGGAAAAAGACGCGAAATGTCCGATTAATGCAAAGCTTTCGCCAATCAAATCAATAAAACCAAACGGTTTTCCTTATCACACCAGCAGTGAGAAAATGACTTCAGACAACACGAAGTCTGCACCACACCAGGTGATACCCACAAAAAGACATACTGAAAGTGACCTTTATGCCCGTGCTGAGCGGGCTTTTTTTTCGCCCGTTATCCGGTAAGGCTGACCATCTTACGCAAAAGATTGGCCGCTTGTTTGTCCGGCAATGCGAGAATTCCGCTGTAAAGATCAATCGACATCGCGCACATCGTGCCGCGATCTACCGCCGTATCCGCCGGCATATTCAGCTGCTGCAGCTTATCGCCCCACTTGCCATACAGCTTTTCCACCACACGCTGCAGATCGCGCTGCGCCTGAGACTGATCCACCGCCAGCTCATCGCCGGTACTGTTTTGCAGCAGTGCCTCGAGCGCTTCACCATCGCGCTGATTAAGCTCCGGCGACAGCACCTGTTGCAGATTGACGCCACCGCTGACCTGCGGATAGAGGAAACGGAAGCAGCGCTGCGTATCCTGCTGCTGCAGCGCCTGCATCTCCTGCACCGAAACGCGGATATAGTTGATGATCGCCGCATCGCTGGCGCGCACCATGCGCTGATTCACCAAATCCATCAGCCAGCCGCGCATATCGCCCAGCGCCTGCTCCGCAGGTACGCCCTCTGCCAGCTTGTGCTGTAGCTCGCGATTGAGCAGTTGCCACAGCGCCGGCTCCTGCACTTTCAGCACGCGGTAACCCGGCGCGTCGCTCAGTTGGGTAGCCACTTGCGCCGCCAGCGCCTCGCGCTCCTGACGCGGATGCAGCCAGCTAAACCACAGCAGATTGGCCAGCAGCAAAGGCAGCAAAAACAGCAGGACACCCTGCCAGACGCGCAGCGCGGTAGTGCGCAGCAGTATCACGATGATGATCGCCAGCACCACAAAAGCGGCCAGCGTGAGCGGGAAAAGCGAGAACATGGAGCGACATTAATCCTTGCGAACGTCAATTAAAACCGGACAGCTGGCGCGTTCAATCACTGCTGCGCTTACCGAGCCTTTCAGCAGGCGGTTGAGCGGCGACAGGTGACGACGGCCCATTATAATCATACTGGCGTGCAACGCCTCAGACTGCGCCACAATGGTTTCCGCCGCTTCACCGGCCAGAATCAGCCCGCGTGCGTCAATGCCAGCGCGCAGCAGCGGTGCCAGCGCATGGCGTACCACCATTTCAGCCGTGTTTTGTTCATCCTGCGCCACGACAAAATCGTCCGGGTCTTCCCCGGCGTCGATCTCAATCGGCTGATTGCACGACGAATAAGCCGGATCGACACAGCACAGCACGGTGACCTGCGCCTGTTGCGCCAGCGCCTGTTCAATGGTCAGGGCGATCACTTTTTCCGCCACCGGTGAGTTATCAATGGCCATCAGCAAGGTTTTCATCAGTCGGTTATCCTTCCGCAGCAGTTATTTTGCCAATTTCGCGAATCAGCGCCTCTTTACACTTTATCAGCGCTGTCCGGTAATGCGCTTCCTGGCGGTGAAAACGTGCCGTCGGCACCAGCAGTGAGATCGAAAAGCGCCCGAACAGCGTATCAATCGCGACCGCCATGGTGGAAATGCCCTCCAGCGTTTCGCCGCGATCGATAGCCAGTCCGCTGGCGCGCACTTCGGCAATCAGCGTCAGCAACTGCGGCAGCGTTTTTACCGTCATTTCCGTCAGTTCCGCATAGGCTTCGCCGACCATTACCCGCACATCTTCGTCGCTCTCCAGCGCCAGCAGCGCCCGGCCACCGGACGTGCTGTAGAGCGGCAGATTCAGGCCGATGTGGGGCACCACGCGCAGCTCACGCGTCGCCACCACGTAATGGACAATCGCCAGCTGCGTCCCGCTGGCCCGCGCCAGCGACACCGTTTCATTGATTTCCGCCGAGAGTTGTTCGAGGAACGGCCGGACAATTTCCACCACGTCACTGTGCACGCTGGAGATCAGCTTCAGCAACGCCGGACCGAGGCGCAGCCCGCCTGCCCCGCCGCTGCGCACCAGCTGCGCGCTATCCAGCGCCGCCACGATGCGCTGCACCGTCGAGCGCGGCAGATCGACCACCTGCGCAATTTCACCCAGACTCATGCCGCCCGGATGCTCACCGAGCGCATTTAAAATTTTTGCCGCACGCGCAATGACCTGAATGCCACCCGCTTTTTCATCCTCACGGCTTGAGGGAGGTTCTACCATGATACGTTCCTTTTTGGCCTGCCCTACTTTAGCGCGAACGATCGCACTTTTACACCCTGTATCACATTGCAATACACCATATCGAAATGTAAGATGCGAGCTGTATCACATCGCAATACACTGCATCAACTAATAACGAGACACCTGCTATGAATGCCCAGCCCGTCGCGGCACCGGCACCGCATCCTTTTACCCTGCGCCTCGCGCTGGGGCTGGTGGGGGTGCTGATCGCCGCGCTGACCTCCGGATTAAACGATCGCGTTACCGACATCGCGCTGGCCGATATCCGTGCCGCAGTCGGCATTAGCTACGATGACGGCAGCTGGATTATCTCGGCCTATCAGGCAGCGGAAGTCGCCGCGATGATGATTGCACCGTGGTTCGCCGTCACCTTTTCGCTGCGCCGCTTCGCGCTGGCGGTGTCGGCCGGTTTCATGGTGTGCGGTGTTCTGCTGCCCTTTATGCCCACGGCCCCGCTGTTTATTGCGCTGCGCGTGGTGCAGGGACTGTTTGGCGGCGCCCTGCCGCCGCTGCTGATGACGGTGGCGCTGCGCTTTCTGCCACCGCCGATCAAACTTTATG
Source organism: Pantoea dispersa (assembly GCF_019890955.1). Lineage (NCBI taxonomy): Bacteria > Pseudomonadati > Pseudomonadota > Gammaproteobacteria > Enterobacterales > Erwiniaceae > Pantoea > Pantoea dispersa. The sequence goes on along the minus strand of NZ_CP082346.1, from coordinate 1,251,955 downwards.
GGCTGAGTGCTTACGCCCTCACCGCCACGTTTGGCCCGAATCTGGCGGCGTCGCTGGCGGCGTTCTGGACCGATGACGTCAGCTGGATGTTTGTGTTCTGGCAGGTGGTGCCGGCCATGCTGATCGCCATGCTGCTGATCGGCTGGGGTCTGCCGCAGGATCCGCTGCGCACTGAGCGATTTAAACAGATTGACCTGTTCGGCATGCTGAGCGGCTGCTCGGGCATGGCGCTGCTGATTCTGGCGCTGACGCAGGGTGAGCGTCTCGACTGGCTCAGCTCGCCGCTGTTTGTCGCCCTATTATTCAGCGCGCTGGCGTTGCTGATTGTGTTCTTTATCAATGAATGGTTTCACCCGCTGCCGCTGTTTAAGTTGCAGATGCTGCGTCGGCGTAATTTGTCGCACGGTTTGCTGGCGCTGGCGGGTGTACTGATTCTGGCGCTGTCCGGTTCGGCGCTGCCGTCGGCCTATTTTGGTCAGGTGGAGGGGTTTCGCACGCTACAGTTCGCGCCGCTGGCGTTGACCATCGGCCTGCCGCAGTTGCTGATTGCACCGCTGGTCGCCAGCCTGCTGAATATCCGCTGGATTGACTGCCGCTGGGTGCTGATCGCCGGTGTGCTGCTGCTGGCGACCGCCTGCCTGCTCGGCATGCAGATCACCACCGACTGGGCGCGGCAAAACTTCTGGCTGATGCAGATCTTGCAGGCGTTTGGTCAGCCGATGGTGATTCTGCCGGTGCTGATGAGCGCCACCAGTGTGGTCGCGCCGCCGGAAGGACCGTTCGCCTCCGCCATGTTCAATACCGTACGCGGCTTTGCCAGCATCGCCGCCAGCACGCTGGTGGAGTGGTTTATCAGCCATCGCGAGCAGTTTCACTCCAGCGTGCTGGTCGATCAGGCGGCCAGTCGCAGCTGGCTGATGACCGCAGCGGATAGCCAGCAGGCCAGCAGCAGCCTGCCGCTGTTGGCCGACGGCAGCGCCAGCAGCGCGGCCAATCTCAGCGGCTTCGCCACCCTGCTGAAGCATCAGGCCATGGTGCTGAGCCTGAGCGATGCGTATCTGATGCTGATCGCTTTCGCTGTCGGGCTGTTAGTGCTGACGCTGTGCCTGGCGAAACGCGTCTGGCCACCGCAAACCCTGATTCAACCTGTTACCAAAACTCCGGAATAACTGTTATGCACGCTTTTGCTATGAAACGAACAATCCTGCTGAGCGCCCTGCTGCTGATTTTGCTGGCGATGGCGTTCTGGCTGTGGTCAGCCATGACCGGTAACGACCATCGCACTGATGATGCCTGGGTGAATGCCGATTACACGCTGGTGGCTCCAAAGGTGTCCGGCTATATCGCCCACGTAAACGTGCAGGATAACCAGCGCGTGCGGGCTGGCGACGTGCTGGCGACGCTCGACGACCGCGACTATCGCGTGGCGCTGGAGACCGCGCGGGCCAATCTGCAGGTCAGCGACGCCAAACGGCTGAGCGCGCAGGCGCAGCTCGACCAGCAGCAGTCCACCATTGCCGAGGCCCGCGCCACGCTGGCCGCCAGTCAGGCATCGGCGCAGTATGCCGGGCAGAGCGCGGCGCGCTACAACCAGCTGTACAAGAGCGGCATCATAGCCGCTGACGATCAGCAGAAAGCCAGCTCAACCCAGCGTTCCGCCGCCGCCACGGTGCGCCAGAGCGCAGCAGCGCTGGCGGCGGCCGAACAGCAGGTGAAGGTGCTTGAGGCCGCGCTGCGTCAGGCGGAGGCTGATGTCGCGGCGGCGCAGGCCAGCGTCGATCAGGCCGGGCTGAATCTCTTACACGCGTATTATTGCGCCGGTGGATGGCATGGTGGGTCAGCGTTCGGTGCGCGTGGGAGCCTGGGTCAGCGCGGGTACGCGTCTGCTGGCCGTGGTGCCGCTGCAGCAGACATACATCACTGCCAATTATCTGGAGACGCAGCTGGCGGATGTACGCCCGGGCCAGAGAGTGGTAGTGAAGATTGATGCATTGCCCGGCAAGACCTTCACCGGTCACGTTGACAGTATCGCGCCCGCTACCGGCGCCACGTTTTCCGCGATTGCCCCCGATAACGCCACCGGCAACTACACTAAAGTGGTTCAGCGTTTGCCGGTGAAAATTGTGCTGGATCCGCATCAGAGCGATCTGGCGCAATTACGTGTCGGCATGTCGGCGATTCCGCAGATTGAGACCCGATGAAAATGTGAGCAACTTCTCAGAAGTGACCTATTTATTTTCGGATCGATTCCGCGTAAATTAGCGCTCGATCCTGTTTCGGGGCAGCCCGGAGCGACCTGAGTAGAAAGCGTGTAGCGATGATGAACTCCACCTTTCTCTTATTCTGTTCGGGTTACGCTGGTTTGGGATCGCCATCATTGTAACCGCTCAGAGGAGTTGTTTTGTGAAATACGCCTTGATGGGAATCTCTTTCTTCGTCTTACTTTGGGTCGGCACCTTCGTGCTGATGCTGTAAAGACGCCAGCCGGGGCGACCGCTCAGTCGCCCCGATTTGTAGTTACTCTGCTTCTTCCACCGCTTTTACCGTTCCCGGCAAAATACCGTCGGCGCGGAACATCGCTTTAATGCCACGCACCGCCTGACGAATACGATCGCTGTTTTCAATCAGGGCAAAACGCACGTGGGTATCGCCGTAGTCACCAAAGCCAATGCCCGGCGAGACGCACACTTTCGCCTCCTGCAGCAGCCGTTTGGCGAATTCAAGCGAGCCTAAATGCGCGTAATGGTCGGGGATTTTCGCCCAGACGTACATGGACGCTTTCGGCAGATCGACCATCCAGCCTGCCTCATGCAGCCCTTTCACCAGTACATCGCGCCGGCGTTTATACTGCTCGGCGATATCACGCACGCACTGCTGATCGCCCTCCAGTGCCGCAATCGCCGCCACCTGCAGCGGTGTGAAGGTGCCGTAGTCGTGATAGCTTTTGATGCGTGCCAGTGCCGCCACCAGCTCTTTGTTGCCGACCATAAAGCCGATGCGCCAGCCTGCCATGTTGTAGCTTTTTGACAGGGTAAAGAATTCCACCGCCACATCGCGCGCGCCCGGCACCTGCATGATTGACGGCGCTTTCCAGCCGTCATAGGTGATGTCGGCGTAGGCCAGATCGTGGATGACCAGCACGTTGTACTGTTTCGCCAGCGCGATGACGCGCTCGAAGAAGTCCAGCTCCACGCACTGCGATGTCGGGTTGGACGGAAAGCCGAGGATCATCATCTTCGGTTTCGGGTAACTTTCGCGGATGGCGCGTTCCAGCTCATTGAAGAAATCGACGCCCGCGACCAGCGGCACCGAGCGCACCTGCGCGCCGGCGATCACCGCACCGTAGATGTGAATCGGGTAGCTGGGATTGGGCACCAGCACGGTGTCGCCGTGATCGAGCGTCGCCAGCATCAGGTGCGCCAGGCCCTCTTTCGAGCCGATGGTAACGATGGCTTCGGATTCCGGATCGATATCCACCTGATAACGCTCGGCGTACCAGCGCGAAATGGCGCGGCGCAGGCGCGGAATCCCTTTGGAGGTAGAGTAGCCGTGCGTGTCTTCACGCTGTGCCACCTGACAGAGCTTTTCCACGATGTGCGGCGGTGTCGCGCCATCCGGGTTGCCCATGGAGAAATCGATGATGTCTTCGCCGCGCCGGCGCGCAGCCATCTTCAATTCAGCCGTGATGTTAAATACATAAGGGGGCAGACGTTCAATACGCGAGAAACGACGGGGTGTGCTGTTATCAGCCATGATGTCCTCTGGATTACGTTAGCGCCCGGACCGTCCGAGCGACGCTGGTCACTGCGGTGACCGAAACAAGAACATAACGCGCTGATAACAATATTGTCGAGGGGGGACGGCAAATTTTCTTAGCCTGCTTCGTTTAAGCGCCCAAACACCCAATCGTTTACCCACTGGCCGTTGAGCCGGTAATTATCGCGCAGCGTGCCTTCCAGCGCGAAACCGTTCTTTTCCAGAATGCGCCGCGACGGCCAGTTGCCCTCAATCACCAGCGCTTTGAGTTTGTGGAAGTCGGCCTGCAGCAGGAACGTGCACAACGCCTGCAACGCTTCGCTGCCGTAGCCCTGACCGGTACAGGCGTGGCGCAGCATGTAACCCACTTCGGCCTGACGATACGGATGCCACTCGGCGCTACAGCCAAACAGGCCAATCGCTTCACCGCTGTCGCGCAGGCGCGCCACCAGGCACAGCATGTGAAAACTGCTGGGTTGCCACGGTGCCAGCCGCTCGTTAAAGCGCTGGCGGATGTCGTTTTCATCGGGGATCTCGCTCACCCAGGTCATGGTCGCGGCGTCTTCATGTACCGCTTTGAAAATCTGCCAGTCTTCCGGCTGTAACCGGCTGAGGGACAAACGAGGGGTGAGTAATTGCATGGCCACGCTCCGCTGTTGTGCTTACGGCAACATAGCAAACCGCATCCGTGACAACCAGTGACCGCTGCACGCTTTCAGCAATCCTCTTTTTAGCACTCAGGATTTCCTCTTTTCAGTTTCATAGCGGATAATCTGCCTTGCTTCCCTTCAGGATCGGATGTGACGGGCGGATCTGGTCGCCATAAATGGCGCCCCTACGGTGTGTCAGCGGCCCATTTTACAGGGCTGGCATTGATGCGCACCGGCAGTGCGCACCTTAAAAATTGATCCAGGCTATGAGAAACGTCTGCAGCTTACCGGGACGCTGGCGGATCGCGATCACATTTTTTATCATGTCCGCAACCTTGCCTGCTCCGGAGAACACCGTGCCTTCCCATTTCGACATGCTGCTGGCGGTGTTTGACCGCGCCGCGCTGATGCTGATCTGCCTGTTCTTCCTGACCCGCACCCGCGTATTTCGTCAGCTACTGCAAAAAGATGAACATTCAATCGGCGAAAAAGCCGTGGTGACCGCCATCTTCTCGCTGTTTGCGCTGTTCAGCACCTGGTCCGGCATCAACGTAGACGGCTCACTGCTCAACGTCCGGGTGATTGCGGTGATGGCGGGCGGCATTCTGTTCGGGCCGTGGGTTGGCATTGCAACCGGCGTGATTGCCGGCGTGCACCGCTTCCTGATTGATATCGACGGCATCACCTCGGTGCCCTGTCTGATTACCAGCATCGTCGCCGGTATCGCCGCCGGCGCCATCAACCGCTTCGTCAGCAAAGAGCAGCGCTGGCGCGCCGGCATCCTCGGCGGCATGCTGTGTGAAAGCCTGACCATGCTGCTGATCGTGCTGTGGGCGAAACCGATGTCACTTGGTTTAACCATCGTGTCGGAAATTGCGCTGCCGATGATTCTCGGCGCGTCGAGCATTGGTTTGATTGTGCTGCTGGTGCAGAGCGTCGAAGGGGAAAAGGAGGCGATTGCCGCGCGTCAGGCCAAGCTGGCGCTGGAGATTGCCAACAAAACCCTGCCGCTGTTTCGTCAGGTTAATAGCGACTCGCTGCGCAAAGTGTGCGCCATCATTCGCAGCGACATCCATGCCGATGCGGTGGCGATCACTAACACCAAACAGATTCTGGCTTACGTCGGCTATGGCGAGCAGAACTACCACAACGGCGACGACGGCATCAGTCCGACCACCGCGCAGGCGATCGCCAGCGGTAAAATTATCATTAAGAATAATGATGAGGCACACCGCACCAAAGATATCCACTCGATGCTGGTGATTCCCCTTTGGGAAAAAGGGGAAGTGACCGGCACGCTGAAAATCTACTATCGCCGCGCCCATCGTATTACTGGTTCACTGAAAGAGATGGCGGTCGGTCTGTCGCAAATCATCTCGACGCAGCTGGAAGTCTCGCGTGCCGAGCAGTTACGCGAGATGGCCAATAAAGCGGAACTTCGCGCGCTGCAAAGCAAAATCAACCCGCACTTCCTGTTTAACGCGCTGAATGCCATCTCCTCATCGATTCGCCTGAATCCGGACACGGCGCGCCAGCTGGTGATTAATCTGTCGCGCTACCTGCGTTACAACCTGGAGCTCAATGACGATGAACCCATCGACATCAAAAAAGAGCTGTGGCAGGTGAAAGATTACATCGCCATTGAACAGGCGCGGTTTGGCGACAAGCTGTCGATGATTTACGACATCGATGAGGATCTGCACTTTTCGCTGCCCAGCCTGCTGATCCAGCCGCTGGTGGAGAATGCCATCGTGCACGGTATTCAGCCCTGTCGCGGCAAAGGCGTGGTCACGCTAAGCGTGAAAGATCTGGGCGATCGCGTGCGCGTGGCGGTGCGCGATACCGGTGCCGGCATCAGCGAAGAGGTGGTCAGCCGGGTAGCGCGCAACGAAATGCCGGGCAACAAAATTGGCCTGCTGAATGTGCATCACCGGGTGAAACTGCTGTCCGGCCACGGCTTAACCATCACCCGTCATCTGCCCGGTACGGAAATCGCCTTTACCCTCAGCAAAAGTGGTCAGCGGCTGTCCGGCCCGCTCACCCCGTTAGCGGAAACCTCAGCGTGAAAGCCATTATTGTCGAAGACGAATTCCTGGCGCAGCAGGAGCTAAGCTGGATGATCCAGCAGCATAGCCAGATCAGCATCGAAGCCTGCTTTGATGATGGGCTGGAAGTGCTTAAGTATCTGCAGACTCATCGGGTGGACGTGATTTTTCTCGATATCAACATCCCGTCGCTGGACGGCATGTTGCTGGCGCAGAACATCAACCAGTTTATCCATAAGCCGCTAATTGTGTTTATCACCGCGTGGAAAGAGCACGCGGTCGAGGCCTTCGAACTTCAGGCGTTTGACTACATCCTCAAGCCTTATCACGAGTCGCGCATCATCACCATGCTGAACAAGCTGGAGGCCAGTGCACAACAGCAGCAGGCGCAGCAGCACAATCCGGCAGCCAGCGCGCCGCAAACGGTGAATTTAGTTAAAGATGAGCGCATTATCGTGACCGATATTAACGATATCTATTACGTTGAAGCGCATGAGAAGCTGACGTTTGTCTACACGCGGCGCGAAGCCTATGTGATGTCGATGGCGATAAGCGAGTTTTGCAGCCGTTTGCCTGAGTCGATGTTCTTTCGCTGCCACCGTTCGTACTGCGTGAATCTGAGCAAGATTGGCGAGATCGAACCGTGGTTTAACAACACCTATCTGGTGAAGCTGCGCGATATGGATGCGCAGGTGCCGGTGAGTCGCAGCAAGGTAAAGGCGTTTCGCCAGCTGATGCATCTTTGAAGGCGAACGGCACGGGAAGCCGTTCGCCCGTCAGATTACAGCACGCGCCCCAGCGCCTGGCGCAGATGGGCACCGGCGCCAAGCAGGCCCGGCTGGTCGTGAGTAATCATGTAGACCGGGATATCAACGAGGTAATCGCGGAAGCGGCCTTTGTCTTCAAACGCCGCACGGAAACCGGACGCTTTAAAGAACTCGAGGAAGCGCGGCACGATGCCACCGGCAATGTAGACGCCGCCAAAGGTGCCAAGGTTCAGCGCCAGGTTGCCGCCAAACCGTCCCATGATGACGCAGAACAGCGTCAGCGCGCGGCGGCAGTCAATGCAGCTGTCCTGCAGTGCCCGCTCGGTGACATCTTTGGGCTTGAGGTTTTCCGGCTCGCGCTGATCGGATTTCACAATCGCGCGATACAGGTTAACCAGTCCGGAACCCGACAGCACGCGCTCGGCAGAAACGTGACCCAGTTCGGCGCGCAGCACTTCGAGAATCGCATCCTCTTCTTCACTGTTTGGCGCGAAGTCAACGTGACCGCCCTCACCCGGCAGGCTGACCCAGCGCTTATCAACGTGCACCAGATGGCTGACGCCGAGCCCGGTGCCAGCACCGTAAATGGCAATCGGTTTATCCTGCACCGGCGATTTGCCGCCGAACTGCAGGACGTCCTGCGCCGTCAGCATCGGAATCGCCATAGAAACCGCGGTGAAATCATTAATGATTTCCAGCGTAGTAAAGCCCAGACTTTCCTTCATCTGACGCGTTGAGAAGGCCCAGTCATGGTTGGTCATCTCCACCCAGTCGCCGGTGATCGGACAGGCGATGGCGATGCAGCCGTCGGTTATGTCCTGTTTTTGCTCATCCAGATAGTGACGGATAACTGCTTCAAGGTTGTCGTAGTCTGATGTTGAGAATGTTTTGGCCTGGGAGATGGCGCCGGTCTCCACCTCACACAAGGCGAGACGAGCGTTAGTGCCGCCCACATCGCCGACCAGGGCGTATTTTGTCATTCTTCTGCTGCTCCGCTTGGGTCATAAACAAGTGCAGGACACTATAAAAGCCTGCCAATAAAACAACAACGCTCACCTTGCACGATGAGCGTTGGTCATTCAGTGCGACGCACAGCCTGACTGTCGCCAGCCCAACTGTACAGAGGCAACTGTCCTAAACTTTGTGGCTATTGCGCTGGTGCAGCGCCGCCGTGACGGTGCGCAGCAGCGGCGGCAAGTCCTGTTTCTCCATCACCACTTCAATCAGTGACAGGCAACGCGCCTGACTGAGCAGCGCCATCACGGCGTCGAGCTGCGCCGTTTCACTGATACGCCAGCTCTGAGCCGCACAATTCAGGCTCATCGCCTGCGGCAGCGCGGTCCAGTTCCACTGCGCGATGTCGTTGTAGCGCTGTTCCGCTCCATGGATCGCGCGTTCGACAGTGTATCCCTCATTATTCAGCAGAAAAATGATCGGGCTTAAGCCGTCGCGCTGGATCGATCCCAGTTCCTGAATGGTCAGCTGCGCCGATCCATCGCCGATGATCAGAATGACGCGGCGGTCGGGCTGCGCCGTCTGGGCACCAAAGGTGGCGGGTAAAGTATAGCCAATGGAACCCCATAAAGGTTGTACCAGCAGCTGCGCATCATGCGGTAAACGCAGCGCGGCAGCACCAAACGCCGCCGTGCCCTGATCGGCAAGGATAATATCACCAGGCTGCAGGAAACGCTGCATCGCCTGCCAGAAAGCCTGCTGACTGATTACGGCGGCAGCAGCGGGCGGTGCATCGTCCGGCATGTCGGTCTCGCCCGTGGCCCAGTGTGCGCAGTGGCGCTGATAAACCGGCAGCAGCGCGGCCAGCGCCTGCGCCATGCTCAGCGGTGCGAAGGTTTCTCCGGCGACGCTGGCATGAAACGGCTGCAGATCAATCACCCGCTGCGCCGACAGCTGCTGGGTAAACCCGGCGGTCAGGGTGTCGGTAAAACGCACGCCGACGCACAGGGTGACATCGGTGTCTTCAATTGCCGCGCGCACGGTTTCGCGGCTGCCGCTGGCGGCGTAGGTGCCGACGAAGCCCGGTTGCTGCTCATCCAGCACGCCCTTGCCCATCAGTAGCGTGGCAGCCGGAATGGCGCGCAGCGCACGCAGCTCAGCCAGCGGTGCCTGCAGCTGCCAGCGGGCAGCGAGAAAATCGGCCAGCAGCGCCACGCGCTGCGCCGGTGCCAGCAGGCGCTCCGCCGCTGCGGCAAACGCCTGCGCCACGTCGCGGTTTTCAGCCGGTACCGGGCTGGCGCTGGCTGACGGCAGCGTTACCGTGGCGGCGGCGACATCCACCGCCAGCAGCAGATAGCCCGGACGGTGCAGCTGCAGCGCGCTGGCGATGACCCGATCAATTTCAGCCACGGCGTTGTCGGCGCTCAGCACTGCGCTGGCAGCACTGACTTCCTGGGCCATGCGCAGAAAATGGCCGAAATCGCCGTCGCCGAGCGAATGATGCACGCAGTCGCCCTGCTGCTGGGCGTGGCTGGCGGGAGCGCCGACGATGTGAATCACCGGCACATATTCGGCGTAGCTGCCGGCGATGCCGTTAATCGCACTGAGTTCACCGACGCCAAAGGTGGTCAGCAGCGCGGCCGCGCCGTTGCAGCGACCGTAACCATCGGCCGCATAGGCGGCATTGAGTTCATTAGCGCAGCCGACCCAGGTAATGCCGGGATGGTCAATGACGCTGTCGAGAAATTGCAGGTTGTAGTCGCCGGGTACGCCGAACAGATGGCGGATACCCGCCTGGTGCAAACGATGCAGTAAATAGTCGCCAACGTTAAGAGTGTTCATCGACCGCTCCTGTGAGGGGGAATGATCAGGAGTATTAGCGATGTGGCTGAACTGGCGAGATTTTCACCATCATCGCGCTGTCATGCATGGCAAGCATTCGTTACGACGACAGAAAATTCTGTAAGTTGCGATCTTTGCCGCGTTACGGCGCAGTGTAAACGCATACACTGCTATGCTGATGCCACTTTCTCCCACCTGAGACAGGAACGCTGCATGAGTACTTTTCCCCACGCCGAACGTTATCACCAGATGCAGTATCGCCGCAGCGGCCGCAGCGGCCTGAAGCTGCCGGCGATTTCGCTGGGTCTATGGCACAACTTTGGCGACAGCACGCGCGTCGACAACAGCCGCGCGCTGCTGCGTCACGCGTTCGATCGCGGTATAACCCATTTTGATCTGGCCAATAACTACGGGCCGCCGCCCGGTTCTGCGGAGAGCAACTTTGGCCGCATTCTGCGCGAAGATTTTCACGGCCTGCGCGACGAGCTGGTGATCTCCACCAAAGCGGGTTACACCATGTGGGACGGTCCGTACGGCGACTGGGGCTCACGCAAGTACCTGATTTCCAGCCTCGATCAAAGCCTGAAGCGCATGGGGCTGGAGTACGTGGATATCTTTTATCACCATCGCCCGGATCCGGAAACGCCGCTGGAAGAGACCATGCGCGCGCTCGATCAGGTGGTGCGTCAGGGTAAAGCGCTGTACGCGGCGATTTCGAACTACCCGGCGGATAAAGCCGCCGCCGCTATCGCCATGCTGCGCGATCTCGGCACCCCCTGCCTGATCCACCAGCCGCGCTATTCGATGTTCGAACGCACGCCGGAACAGGGTCTGCTGGACGTGCTGAGTGACAATGGCGTCGGCTGTATTGCTTTTTCACCACTGGCCGGTGGCGTGCTGACCGACCGCTATCTGCAGGGCATTCCGCAGGATTCGCGCATCGCCAGCGGCAGCAAATTCCTCAACGAAAACCAGCTAACGCCAGAGAAGATGGCGAAGGTACAGCAGCTGCAGGCGCTGGCGCAGCAGCGCGGTCAAAAGCTGGCGCAAATGGCGCTGCGCTGGGTGCTGCGCGACACGCGCGTCACGTCGGTGCTGATTGGCGCCAGTAAAACCGCGCAGATTGATGATGCCGTCGACATGCTGAGCCAGCCTGAATTAACCGCGGACGAGATTGCCGCCATTGAGCAAATTCTGGTGTAACCGTTTACCCGCCCGGACTTTTCCGGGCGCTGTCCTTAGCAGAAAACGCTGCGCAACCTTTCGCTGACACTTTTTCAGACTAAATCTCAAGGCGTGTCTGGTCCGATATGGCACACTAGCGCCACGGTAGCCTCGATGCTATCGATGAGGAGAAAGTATGAAACGTGCAATTTTGTTTGCCGCTTTGCTGGCAACGTTATCCCCTCTGGCGCTGCACACAGCTGAAGCCAGTAGCGCTACCATCAATCTGGCCCCTGGCGTCACGCTGCATCTCGGCGATCGCGATCGTCGCGGCTACTACTGGGACGGCGGTCGCTGGCGTGAACCGCGCTGGTGGCACGATCGCTATCAATACAACGATCATCGCTGGTGGCGTCACGAAGAGTGGAAACGCCACCGTGCCTGGGAACGTGAACGTGAGCACCGCTGGCACGAGCGCGAACGTCGCGAACACTGGCGTCACGATCACCGGCATGACCGCCACGACCATCATCACCATTAAAAAAAATCCCGGCGCAGACGCAGCCGGGATTTTTTTATTCAGTCATTTGCTTACCAGCCGAGCGCTTCGCCCACCAGCAAATAGATATTCAGCGCCACCACCAGCACCACAATCAGACGACCGGCATTTTGCATCAGACGTGAGTTCACTAGTTCATCGCCCATGATGTCACGGTTACCGGTGAACGACAGCAGCGGAATCAGCGCCAGCGCAATACCGAAGCTCAGCAGCACCTGGCTCATCACCAGAATGCGCGTCGGATCCCAGCCCGCCCAGATAACAATAAAGGACGGCAGCATGGTAATAGTACGACGGAACCACAGCGGAATGTGGAAGCGGATAAAGCCCTGCATCACCACCTGGCCGGCCAGCGTGCCCACCACGGTAGAAGAGAGACCAGCCGCTACCAGACTCAGCCCGAACACAATCGCCGCCGCGTGACCCAGCAGCGGCTGCAGCGTCAGATAGGCCTGGTCGAGATCGACAATGCTGGTGTGACCGCTAAAGTGAAACGCGGCCGCTGCGGTGGCCATCATCGCCAGGTTAACGAAACCGGCAATGGTCATGGCGATCGCCACGTCGAGCTTGGTGGAGGAGTAGCGCTCCGCCTTGCTGCCTTTATTACCGTACTGCGTCAGCGCCGAGTGCAGATAAATGACGTGCGGCATAATGGTCGCGCCCAGCACGCCAGCCGCGAGGAATACCGCGTCAGAAGTGGGCAGGCTCGGCAGCGCCATGCCCACCACCAGATCGCTGACGCGCGGCTGCGAGAAGAACAGTTCAACGATATAAGCGGCGGCGACAAACAGCAGCAGCCCGCCAATCACCAGCTCCAGCGGCTTCTGTCCACGGTTCTGCAGCATCAGAATCAGGAACGTGGCGATACCGGTTAACACCGCGCCCTGCAGCAGCGAGATGCCGAGCAGCAGCTTAAAGCCGAGCGCAGCCCCGATGAACTCCGCCAGATCGGTGGCCATGGCGATGATCTCCGCCTGTACCCAGTAGAACCACACCGCCGGGCGCGGGAAGCGATCGCGAATATGCTCGGCAAGGTTTTTACCGGTGGCAATGCCCAGCTTGGCGGACATCAGCTGGATCAGCATCGCCATGATGTTGGCCCACACCACCACCCACAGCAGTTTGTAGCCGTACGCGGCCCCCGCCTGGATGTTAGTGGCAAAGTTGCCGGGATCGATATAACCAATGGCCGCGATGAAGGCCGGTCCCAGCAGCGCGAGCTTGATCTTTCTGGCTCCGCGAGCGGCGCGCTCGGCGGTGCGACTTTCTGACATAGTTTTGACCCTGTCCTAACGCTTGTCTGACCCATCCAGCTTACGGGGCATTCAAGGCAAGTGAAATTTGGTTATAGTTATCGCATTGATAGATGGTGCTATAAAGTATAGCCATTGCTATACCACAAGGTAAAGTTAGCGCTTGCTAAAAATTATGCAACAGGTTTCACTCTACTCCCGGGTCAAATTATAGACAATCTCTTTGTGGATATTTCTTGTGATCGTTTTGTAAACAGGTTGTGAGCGGTGAGACTAATCTGAGAAATAAAGCGATACCGAATACTTATATTGTGGTTTTGATCTCGTTTTTAAGTAACGCGTTACATAGAATACGCAGCAAAATACAACCCTCCTCAAATTTGGAGCCGATATGTCCCATATTTTGCACTTCCTTTTAGCATTGGTGGTGGTAGCCGTGCTGGCGTTACTCGTCAGTCACGATCGTAAGAGTATCCGGATTCGCTATATCGTTCAGCTGCTGGTAATTGAAGTCCTGCTGGCGTGGTTCTTCCTTAACTCCGAAGCAGGCCTCGGTTTTGTTAAAGGTTTCGCCGGGCTGTTTGATCATCTGCTCAAATATGCAGCAGAGGGTACGAATTTCGTGTTCGGTAACATGAACGAGAAAGGGCTGGCCTTTTTCTTCCTCAATGTTTTGTGCCCTATCGTCTTCATCTCGGCCCTGATCGGTATTTTGCAGCATTTCCGCATCCTGCCGTGGGTGATTCGCGCTATCGGTACCGTGCTGTCGAAGATCAACGGCATGGGCAAACTGGAATCCTTTAACGCCGTCAGCTCTCTGATTCTGGGACAGTCAGAAAACTTTATCGCCTATAAGGATATCCTCGGCAAAATGTCACAGCGCCGCATGTACACCATGGCAGCCACCGCGATGTCGACAGTGTCGATGTCGATTGTGGGCGCCTATATGACGATGCTGCAGCCAAAGTACGTGGTGGCCGCGCTGGTGCTCAACATGTTCAGTACCTTTATCGTGCTGTCGCTGATTAACCCGTACCGCGTGGAAAGCGAAGAAGACCTGCAGCTGCAGGATCTGCATAAAGGTCAGAGCTTCTTTGAGATGCTGGGTGAATACATTCTGGCCGGTTTCAAGGTGGCGATTATCGTTGCGGCGATGCTGATTGGTTTTATCGCGCTGATCTCCGGCCTCAACGCGCTGTTTGATACCATCTTCGGCATCAGCTTCCAGGGCGTGCTGGGCTATGTGTTCTATCCGTTTGCCTGGGTAATGGGCGTGCCATCCAGCGAAGCGCTGCAGGTGGGCAGCATCATGGCGACCAAGCTGGTTTCTAACGAGTTCGTTGCAATGATGGACCTGCAGAAAATCGCCGGTCAGCTGTCGCCGCATGCGGAAGGCATTCTTTCGGTGTTCCTGGTCTCCTTCGCCAACTTCTCTTCCATCGGCATTGTCGCAGGCGCGATCAAAGGTCTGCATGAAGAGCAGGGTAACGTGGTATCACGTTTCGGCCTGAAACTGCTGTACGGCTCGACGCTGGTGAGCGTGCTCTCCGCCGCCATCGCTGGTCTGGTGCTGGGCTTCTGATCTACAGGGCGGGCTGCGGCTCGCCCTTCTCTTCTTTTATATACCTAAGCGTTATATCCCGCGCCAGTCAGCCTGCCGCCGCGTCACGCCCTGCTTCACCGTTTCCCGCAAACCCTTTGCACAATATCGAATTTCCGTTGTTGCCGTCTGCGCCCGTAGCTTTTCCTTCTGACCTCACCTCAGGAGAATCGCATGAGCATTCAGTTCCTTGGCATGATTGGCCACCGGCTTGCCTCAGAAATCATTCCCGCATCCGGCACGTTGTTCGATAAAGATTACATTGCCCGCTTTGCCCGCGCCCATGAAGCGGCCGGTTTCGACCGCATCCTTGTCGGCTACTGGTCCGATCAACCCGATGGCTTTCTGGTCACCGCTCACGCAGCGGCGCATACCCAGAAAATTAAATTCCTGCTGGCGCACCGTCCGGGGTTTGTCGCGCCCACGCTGGCGGCCCGCAAGCTGGCTTCGCTCGACCATCTCACCGACGGCCGCCTGGCCGTGCACATTATCAGCGGCGGCAGCGACAGCGAACAGCGCCGCGACGGTGATTTTCTCAGCAAGGCTGAACGCTATGCGCGCACCGACGAATTTCTTAGCGTGCTGAAACAGAGCCTTGAATCGCCGCAGCCTTACGATCATCAGGGCCGGTTTTACCAGGCTGAGCAGGCTTTCTCTGCCATCAAACCGCTGCAACATAAGCTGCCGATCTATTTCGGCGGATCGTCACCGGAGGCGATTGACGTGGCGGCGCGGCATGCCGATGTCTTCGCGCTGTGGGGCGAACCGTTAAAAGGCGCGGCCGAGACGGTACGTAATGTGCGTGCGGCGGCGGCCGCGCAGGGGCGCCAGATTGCGTTTAACATCTCCTTCCGGCCTATTCTGGGTAACACCGAAAAAGAAGCCTGGGAGCGCGCCGAACATATCCGCGCCACCGCAGAGAAGCAGCTGGCGGAGACCGGCTATACCTTTGGTTTGCCGAAGCCGCAGAGTGTCGGTGCGCAGCGTCTGCTGGCGGCGGCGCATGAGAGCGAACGCCACGACAAAGTGTTGTGGACCGGCGTGGCAAAACTGGTGCAGGGCGGCTACAACTCCACCGCGCTGGTCGGCACGCCGGATCAGGTTTCTGAGGCGCTGCTGGATTATTATCGCCTCGGCATTCATAGCGTGCTGATCCGCGGATTTGACCCGCTGAATGATGCGGTGGAATACGGCCGTGAACTGCTGCCGCTGACGCGTGAAAAAGTGGCTGCGCTCAGCGCAACTGAAAAAAGGAGCGCCTGATGCGTCTCGCCGCTCTGTTTGCCGGTGTTGCGCTGGCCCTCGCGTCACTCCAGCCGCTACTGGCGGCCGATAAAGTCACGCTGCGCCTTGGCGATGTTAAAGGCGATCGTTTTGCCGCCCTGAAAGCCTCGGGCGAACTGAACAATCTGCCTTACGATCTTAAGCTCACCGCCTTTGACTCCGGCGCGCCGGTGCAGGAAGCGCTCAATGCCGGGGCGCTCGACGTTGGCTTTACCGGTGATTTGCCGTTTCTGTTTGTCTATGCGGCAGGCGCGCCGGTGAAAGCCGTGGGTGCCTGGCAGAATAACCCGGACAGCATCGCCCTGCTGACCCGCCCCGACGCCGGCATTCACCGGCTGCAGGATTTGAAAGGTAAGCAGATCGCGGTCAACCGCGGCGGCTGGGGACACTATCTGCTGCTGGGCTTGCTGGAGCGCGCTGGCCTGACGCCGCAGGATGTCACGCTGCGCTTCCTCGGACCGGTGGATGGTCGCGCGGCGCTGACGTCCGGTGCGGTCGCGGCCTGGGCGCCGTGGGAGCCTTATATTGCCACCTCGACCGCCATCGACGGCACGGTGCGCGTGCCGGACGGCGGGGGTAAAGGCATTATGTCTGGTTACTCCTACGCGCTGGCCCGCAATGAAGCGTTGCAGGACGCCGGCAAGCGGGAAGCGATTGCTGATCTGCTGGCGCGACTGGCGAAGGCGCAAATCTGGGCGCAACACCATCCGCAGGAATTCGCCGGCGTGCTGAGCCAAACCCTGAATATGCCCCCCGCCATTACCCGCAGCTGGATTGACGATGCGCGCATCCGCCCGCTGGTGTTTGACACGCACCTGATTGCCACGCTGCAGAAATCCGCCGACTTTTTCCATCGTTATCAGGTGTTGCCAAAGCAGGTCGATGTCAGCCAGGCGTTTGACTTCAGTCTGTCAGCCGCCGCTAACCGCATCGCCCAGCACGCGCCGGGAGACAAATCATGAGTGATTATCAGCACCATCGCCTGCGCACCTTCGTCGCCCGGCTGGCCACTCTGCTCGACAGCCAGCCGGACGAAGCGACCCTTTTGCGGCAGGGCAGCGGCTGGCTGGCCGAACTGATTCGCCACGATGACTGGCTGGATGAGGCGTTTACCCAGCCCCATCCGCAGCACTATCAGCAATATCTGCTGTATGCCGATGCGCAGCAGCGCTTTTCCGTGGTGAGTTTTGTCTGGGGGCCGGGTCAGCAGACGCCGATTCACGATCACCGCGTCTGGGGCCTGATTGGCATGCTGCGCGGCGCCGAGATTTCACAATCGTGGCAGCCGGGCCCGCACGGTTTACAGGCAGAAGGTGCGCCGGTGCGGCTTGAACCCGGCAGCGTGGAGGCGGTGTCGCCGACAGTCGGTGATATCCATCGCGTCAGCAACGCCTATGACGATCGCGTCTCTGTCAGTATCCACGTGTATGGCGCGAATATCGGCGCGGTTGAGCGCGCGGTCTACACCGCCGACGGCCACGAAAAACGCTTTATTTCCGGCTACAGCAACCGTTATCTACCTAACATTTGGGACCTTTCACATGACTAAACCGGTTTTCCCGTTTCGCCAGGCGGCGGAACTGCTGACAGCGCTGCGTCAGCAACAGGAAGTGGCGATCATTGACGTGCGCGATGAGGCGCTGTTTGCCACCGGGCATCCGCTGTTTGCCGTCAACATTCCGCTGTCAAAGCTGGAGCTGGAGCTGCTGGACCGCATTCCCCAACGTCACACCGCCATTACGCTGTATGACAACGGCGAAGGCCTGGCGCAGACCGCCGCTGAACGTCTCGCCGCGCTGGGTTATCAGCAGGTCACGCTACTAACCGATGATTTAGCCGGCTGGCAGGCGGCTGGCGGCGAGCTGTTTATCGATGTTAATTCACCCAGCAAAGCGTTTGGCGAACTGGTGGAACATCATGCCCGCACGCCTTCGCTCTCCGCCGATGAGGTACAGGCGCTGATTAGCGATGATGCCGACGTGGTGGTGCTGGATGCGCGGCGCTTCGATGAATATCACACCATGAGCATTCCGGGCGCCACCAGCGTACCGGGCGGCGAACTGGTGCTGCGCGTGCGCGATATAGCCCCCTCACCGCGCACCACGGTGATTGTGAATTGCGCCGGACGCACGCGCAGCATTATTGGCACGCAGTCGCTGGTCAATGCCGGTATTCGTAATCCGGTATTCGCGCTGCGCAACGGCACCATTGGCTGGACGCTGGCCGGTCATACGCTGGAGCATGGGCAGAGCCGCCGCTATGGCAACGCCAGCGAAACCGCGCAACGTCAGGCCGCGAGCCAGGCCCGCGCTATTGCCGATCGTGCTGGCGTGACACGCATTCCTCTGGCGACGCTGACGCGCTGGCAGCAGGAAGCACGCACCACCTACCTGTTCGACGTGCGTGATGCCGAAGAGTACGCCGCCGGTCATCTGCCGGGCAGCCGCCACGTGGCGGGCGGCCAGCTGGTACAGGAGACCGATCATTACGCCAGCGTGCGCGGTGCGCGTATCGTGCTGGTGGATGATGACGGTGTCCGCGCCAATATGACCGGCTCCTGGCTGGCGCAGCTTGGCTGGCAGGTGGCGGTGCTTGACGCGTTGCAGGCCAGCGATTTCAGCGCTGTCGGTAGCTGGCAGCCGCAGGTCGCGCCGGTTGCTGCGCCGGAATCGATCTCACCCGCGCAGCTGGCCGAGTGGCTGGCGGCTGGCGACACGCAGGTGCTGGATTTCACCACGCTCGCCAATTACCGCAACAGCCATATTCCCGGTGCGGCCTGGCTGCTGCGTTCCACCCTGCAGCAGCAGGGCAAGGCACTACTGCCCGATGCTGGCCGCTATGTGCTGACCTGCGGCAGCAGTCTGCTGGCCAGCTATGCCGTGGAGCAAATTGCCACGCTGACCGGCAAACCGGTGCGGGTGCTGGCGGGAGGCAATGCAGCCTGGCGCGCCGCCGGTCTGCCCACCGAACAGGGCGAGCAGCGCCTGCTCTCGCCGCCCATCGATCGTTATCGCCGCCCGTACGAAGGCACCGATATTGAACCGGACGTGATGCAGGCCTATCTCGACTGGGAATATGGTCTGGTGGCGCAACTGGATCGCGACGGTACCCACGGTTTTCGCGTGCTGCAGCTGCAGCCACAGGCCGTGACGGTTTAACACGGAAAGGCGCTGCAGGTCAGCGCCATTGCGCGCAGCCAGTCGGCGAATGTAACGTCACACTGCGCAAACGGGCAGTATTATTATCGGGTTTTAAGTACGTTTGTTCTGAACGAACAGAGAATTGGTGGAGATAAGCGGGATCGAACCGCTGACCTCTTGCATGCCATGCAAGCGCTCTCCCAGCTGAGCTATACCCCCACATCTGGAATTCGTTTTTTCAGTGCAAACCGTTGGGAGCGGTTTGGTGGAGCTAAGCGGGATCGAACCGCTGACCTCTTGCATGCCATGCAAGCGCTCTCCCAGCTGAGCTATAGCCCCGTACCGAAAAAACCGCCGAGTTACCTCGACGGACGGCATAATATGAGACCGCTGTTTGAGTGTCAACGGCAAATTCTCGTTCTGCGTGCGATCGCTGAAAAAGGCGGCAACCCTGTGTCGCCGTGGCTTTTTTTTCAGCGCAGCGCGTACTCATCATCCCTGCCCTCAGCCGTTATCTCAACGCCGCCTCAACGGTGCGCCACGCCGAGGTTAACTTTAGGTTAAAGATGTTAGCGTCAGGCTTGTTTTCGTTAATGGTGCGTGTAAAACTTAGCGCGCTAATTAACCGGTTAGCCGTCCAGGGTATTCACTCGCTAACCGGCCAGCACGTCCTCCTTGTTTAATAAAAGAAAAGTGAACTATGTCGCTGCATACACCTAAAGAGATCGCGCAACTGGCGATTCAGGCCGGCGTGGCTAAAAGCCGTCTGCCGGTTTCCACCTTATTAATTCTTGGCTTTATGGCTGGCGCGTTTATCGCCACCGGCTTCCTGCTCGATCTGCACGTTATTAACCAGCTGCCTGCTGAATGGGGCTCGTTTGCCGGCTTCCTCGGTGCGGCGGTATTCCCGGTCGGACTGATTCTGACCGTGCTGGCGGGTGGCGAACTGCTGACCGGCAACATGATGACGCTGCCCATTGCCTGGTTCGCGCGCCGCATTAGCGGTTTCAGCGTGCTGCGTAACTGGTTTTGGGTCACCATCGCCAATTTTATTGGCAGCGTTGCGGTAGCATGGTTCTTCGGCCATCTGCTCGGCATGACCGAAGGCGACTATCTGAAGAAAACCGTGGCGATCGCCCATGCCAAAGTGAACGCCGATTTCATGCACGCGTTCATCTCCGGCATCGGCTGCAACTGGCTGGTGTGCCTGGCGGTATGGCTGGCCTTCGCCAGTAAAGATATGGTCGGCAAAATCTTCGGCATGTGGTTCCCGGTGATGGCCTTCGTGGCAATCGGTTTCCAGCACGTGGTGGCCAACATGTTTATCGTGCCTGCCGCAATTTTTGCCGGTCAGATGAGCTGGGCAGAATTTGCACCTAACGTGGTTGCGGTATTTTTAGGTAATGGTGTGGGCGGTGCGATCTTTGTCGGCCTCACCTATTTCCTCGCCTTCCGTCCGGCACAGGCGGCGGTCAGCGAAGCGCAGTAAACCGATTTTGCCTTTTGTCGCACAGCAAAAGGCATTTTCTGCCTTGATTACTTTTCCCCGTAACGTTTTGTTGTAATATGTAGAGCTAATGTATTTAACAGGGACAGCATCGTGAAAAAGGAATGGCTCACTCCCGAAGAGCTCGCGCTGGAAACGGGCTACAGTCGGCAGACGGTGAATAAATGGATCAAGCGTGAAAACTGGACGACCACGCCCAAGCCCGGTGTACAGGGCGGTAAGGCGCGATTAATCCACATTGATGAGCGTGTCAAAAGCTTCATTCAGTCCACCCGCCATGCAAACGAACCGGCGGCGAATTACGGCGTTCAGCAAAATACGTTACCTGCGTTATTAATAAATTCTGTCCAGCAAATGACGGCCACCGAACAGGAACAACTGGCGGCGCTGTTATTGCGGGAAGGGATCAGGGGCGTATTACAGCGGTTAGGAATCCAGGAAGAATAGAAAAGCCGGAAGCAGTGAGATGCTTCCGGCTTTTTTGTTGCCTGCCTTATCACAGCAGCCTGACAGGCCGATGTTCAGCTCAATCAGGCCTGTGCTTCACGCTCCGCGATGAACGCCAGCGCTTTTTCGATACGCGCCACGCTGCGGCTGCGGCCGATGGCTTCCACCGTCACGTCGAGTCCAGGCGACTGGCCGGCACCGGTTACGGCAACGCGCAGCGGCATACCGACTTTGCCCATGCCGAGCTCGAGTTCATCCGCAGCAGCCTGAATGGCGTGATGCACGTTTTCCGCATTCCAGTCGCTGTCGCTGATGGCCGCCAGCTTGTCGCGCACCACTTCCAGCGGCTGACGCGCCACCGGACGCAGATGCTTTTTCGCTGCGTCCGCATCAAACGCGTCAAACTCTTCATAGAAGTAGCGGCAGGACGCGGCGATTTCAACCAGCGTTTTGCAACGCTCACCCAGCAGCGTCACCAGCTTCGCCAGCTCCGGTCCGGTGCGGGTATCGATATTCTGCTGCTCGATGTGCCACTGCAGCTGGGTCGCGACATATTCCGGCGGCAGCGTATTAATGTAGTGGTGGTTGAGCCACTGCAGTTTCTCGGTGTTGAAGGCGCTGGCCGATTTGCTCACCGCATCGAGGGTGAACAGTTCAGTCATTTCCGCCACGCTGAAAATCTCCTGATCGCCGTGTGACCAGCCGAGGCGCACCAGATAATTAAGCAGCGCTTCCGGCAGGTAGCCGTCGTCGCGATACTGCATGACGCCCACCGCGCCGTGACGCTTGGACAGCTTTTTGCCGTCATCGCCGAGGATCATGGATACGTGCGCATAAGTTGGCACTTCCGCACCAATCGCTTTCAGGATGTTGATCTGACGCGGCGTGTTGTTGATATGGTCTTCACCACGAATAACGTGCGTGATGCCCATATCCCAGTCGTCGACCACCACACAGAAATTGTAGGTCGGTGAACCGTCGGTACGGCGGATGATCAGATCATCCAGTTCCTGGTTGCTGAATTCGATCGGACCACGAATCTGATCGTCAAAAATCACCGAACCGTCCTGCGGGTTGCGGAAGCGCACCACGCACGGTTCATCGGCAGCATGATGTTCATGGCTGTCGCGGCAGCGGCCGTCATAACGGGGCTTCTCGCCTTTTTCCATCTGCTCTTCACGCAGCGCGTCCAGACGCTCTTTCGAGCAATAGCATTTATAAGCAGTACCGGCTTCCAGCATTTCGTCGATAACGTCGTTATAACGGTCGAAGCGTTTGGTCTGGTAGTACGGGCCCTCATCCCAGTCGAGATTCAGCCAGTTCATCCCATCCATAATGGCTTCGATCGCTTCCGGCGTGGAGCGCTCCAGGTCGGTATCTTCGATACGCAGGACGAATTCGCCCTGGTTATGGCGAGCATAAAGCCATGAGTAAAGCGCAGTACGCGCACCACCGACGTGCAGGTAGCCCGTCGGGCTGGGTGCGAAGCGAGTTTTGATTTTCATTCAGCATTGCCTTAAATGCGCAGGTTTCGTTGTCTGGATGACAAAAAAACGGGTTAACGCGGAAAAACAGTGCGCATATTCTAGCAGGTGAGGCTGATTCCTCAATCACTGTCACGCTGGCGGCGCGGGCAGAAGTGCGTTTTTCTGCTAATAAAACCAGCACATTGGCTAAAAGCGCTGCATGATGTCTAAATTTAAAGCGAACGCACATTTATGTTTTAAAAAGCGTTGACTCACTTCGAAGGATCCCTATAATGCGACTCCACACAGCGGGGGTGATTAGCTCAGTTGGTAGAGCATCTCCCTTACAAGGAGGGGGTCGGCGGTTCGAGCCCGTCATCACCCACCACTCTTAATGAGATGGCCCGCAGTGAACAAGAGATAAGATATGGGTGATTAGCTCAGTTGGTAGAGCATCTCCCTTACAAGGAGGGGGTCGGCGGTTCGAGCCCGTCATCACCCACCATATCTTAGTCAGATGACACTCTTGTTAAGCAGTACCGAAGTGGGTGATTAGCTCAGTTGGTAGAGCATCTCCCTTACAAGGAGGGGGTCGGCGGTTCGAGCCCGTCATCACCCACCACTTCGGGTCGTTAGCTCAGTTGGTAGAGCAGTTGACTTTTAATCAATTGGTCGCAGGTTCGAATCCTGCACGACCCACCAAATTCAGAAAAGAGCGCCCTCAGGGCGCTTTTTTCGTTTCTTCACATCCCACCCTCCAGGCTGCCAGTTAAGCTGAAACTGCATTCAACCACTGTTGCACGTTTGGTAGCGGCGCAATTTATTGCGCGATGAATCGCGCCGCTACAAATGGTGTGCGATTTGCGGTTGCCTTACCTGGTTGCTCTTACGTCCTTAGGGCGCTTTTTTCGTTTCTTCACATCCCACTCCCCAGGCTGACAGTGAAGCTGAAACTGCATTCAACCACGGTTGCACGTTTGGTAGCGGCGCAATTTATTGCGCGATGAATCGCGCCGCTACGAATAGGGTGCGACTTGCGGTTGCCATATCTGACCGCTCATACATTCTCAGGGCGCTTTTCCGCTTCAGCTGTGAAGAAAGACCCCGCTCAGCCTGAGGCCGTGCCCGCTCTATCCCCTTCCGCCCTCGTTCCTGACGAAACCTTTTCGCAAATTTAACACCTCTCACCCTCAAGCCGCAGCGGCTGCGTTCCGATAACGAAAGGGCACATTTGCAAGGAGAACGTTATGACCACCATTTCGACCAATACCAATATTGGCAGCAGCAGTACTTCCAGCTCCGGAAGCACATCCGGCAGTAGCGATAGCGCCTCGAAAATCGCCAGCCTGACCAAACAAATCGCCAGCCTGAACGATGAACTGAAAGACATCGCGAAGGACAAAAGCCTGACCGAGAAGCAAAGAAAGGATAAGCAGGAGACGATTAACGCGCAGATTCAGCTGCTGCAGGCGCAAATCCAGCAGTTGCAGAAGCAGGAAAAGGAGAAAGCGGAGCAGAAGCAGGAGAAACAGGAGGTTACTGCAGTGAAAGCGGATGGCATCAACCGCCCAACCGACAGCAACCAACTTGACGTTTATGTTTAAAACGCCGGATTAAGCGCGCGATCCTGCGTCAGCAGCGCCGCCTGCTGACGCACTTCCTGCCAGATAGCCTCCGCTGCCGGGGTGAGTGACCGATTTTTGCGTTTAATCAGCATCAGGCTGCGATTGATCTCCGGATAGAGCCGGCGCACCGTTAGCTTACGTCCGGACGGCAGCGGCAGCGCCAGTGCCGGTAAGATACTGATGCCAATGCCCGCTTCCACCATCGGATAAAGCGTGGCCGGATGGCCAATCTCCTGCACCACCTGCACGTTCAGCGCCAGCCGCTGCAATGCGGCATCGACCAGCAAACGGCTGCCCGACGCGTAATCCTGCAGTACCATAGCGCGACCAGCCAGCATTGACCACTGAGCCTGCGGCACCTGCGCCAGCGCATCATCCTGATGGCACAACAGTAAAAACGGCTCCTGCAGAATCTCCTCGCTATCGAAATCCGCATCCTGCAGCGGACCGATGACGATGCCAAAATCGACTTCCGCATTGCGCACGCTCTGCAATACCCACTGCTGCACGCGGTCGTGCAGAATCACCCGAATGTCGGGGTAGCGCAGCTGGCTGCTAGCCAGACATTGCGGCATCAGATGCGCCGAGGGCGTCTGGCTGGCCGCCACGCGCACCGTGCCGCTGCGCTGCTCGCCATAGCTGCGCACATCCAGCAGCGTGGTATTCAGTTCCTCCAGCAGTCGTTCCAGCCGCGTTGCCAGTTGCTGTCCGGCTTCGCTCAGTAACACCTCGCGCGTGGTGCGATCCAGCAGCCGTACGCTCATCTCCGCTTCCAGCTCTTTAATACTGTGACTGACAGCCGACTGGCTCAGCCCAATCGCCTGCCCTGCCTGGCTGAAACTGCCGTGCTGCGCCACCGCCACAAAGGTGCGCAACTGTCGTAAGGTGTAATTCATCGATTACGCTCATAGATTAATGCAATAAATCAATTTTATTTCTAAACGCGACTGACGCACAATCAGCAACATCATTTATTACATTTAACCGGATTGTAACAATGGGCTTTTTACGACTTGACCCGATGATGGTCAAACTCATCATCACCGTGCTGCTGGCCAGCTTCTTCCCGGCCAAAGGCGGGTTTGTCGATTTCTTCGAATACCTGACCACCGCGGCCATCGCCCTGCTGTTCTTCATGCACGGTGCCAAACTGTCGCGCGAGAAGATCATCGCCGGCAGCAGCCACTGGCGGCTGCATCTGTGGATTATGTGCAGTACCTTCGTGATTTTCCCGATCCTTGGCCTGCTGCTGGTGTGGTGGCATCCGGTCAACGTCGGCGCGGAGATCTACACCGGTTTCCTCTACCTGTGTATCCTGCCGGCGACGGTGCAGTCCGCGATTGCTTTCACCTCCATGGCGGGCGGTAACGTTGCCGCGGCGGTGTGTGCTGCCTCCGCCTCCAGTCTGCTGGGTGTCTTTATTTCGCCGCTGCTGGTTAACCTGGTGATGAATGTGCACAGCGATGCACCGGGCAACGGTCTGGAGCAGATTGGTAAAATCATGCTGCAGTTGCTGGTGCCCTTTGTGCTGGGCCACCTGGCACGTCGCTGGATTGGTGGCTGGGTGGAGAAGCATCGCAGCCTGATTGGCAAAACCGATCAAACCTCGATTCTGCTGGTGGTCTATTCGGCGTTCAGTGAGGCGGTGGTTAACGGCATCTGGCATCGCGTCGGCGTTGATACCCTGCTGTGGATTCTGGCTGGCAGCCTGCTGATTCTGTTCGTCGCACTGGCCATCAACCTTGGCGCTTCCCGGCTGTTTGGCTTTAGCCGTGCGGATGAGATTGTGGTGCTGTTTTGCGGCTCGAAAAAGAGCCTGGCAAACGGCGTGCCGATGGCTAACATTCTGTTCCCGGCCAGCGCGGTGGGGATTATTGTCCTGCCGCTGATGATCTTCCATCAGGTCCAGCTGATGGTGTGCTCGTTCATTGCCCAGCGCTATAAAGCCGGCAATGAGAAGAAGCTGGCGAAGCAACAGATTGAAGCGCAGAAGTCATAAAACATCAGGCTCGCAATTGCGGGCCTGTCACTTATTCACTGCGCTTGAGCGGTTTAACTAAGCCCTGTAAGCCTTCGATTTTGATCGCCAGCGTCAGCTGCATCAGCTCACCCAGTTTGCCGGCGGGAAACTCATTTTTACGCGCAAACCACAGCAGATACTCTTCCGGCACATCGATCAGCATCCGCCCTTTGTATTTGCCAAACGGCATCGCGGTATTGGCAATCTCAACCAGCTGCTGCTTATCCATCTCAGGCGCCCAGTAACCGAATCATTTCGGCTTCATCGATCACCGCAATCCCCAGCTCCTGCGCTTTTGCCAGCTTGGAACCGGCGGCCTCACCGGCGATCAGCAGATCGGTTTTTTTCGATACGCTGCCGCTGACTTTGGCTCCCAGCGCCGTCAGCCGCGCTTTGGCATCGTCACGGTTCATCTGCGACAGCGAGCCAGTCAGTACCACGGTTTTTCCGGCGAACGGGCTGTCGATCTCTTCGGCTTTGACCACCACCACCGCCGGCCAGTGCACGCCCACCTCCTCCGTCAGCTGGCGGATCACTTCACGGTTACTCTCCTCTTCCATGAAGTTGCGCACGTGCGCTGCCACCACTTTGCCGACGTCCTGTACCGCGATTAACGCATCGAGATCGGCGTTCATGACCTTTTCCAGCTCGCCAAAGTGGTTCGCCAGGTTGGCCGCCGTCGCCTCGCCCACTTCGCGGATGCCGAGCGCATACAGGAAGCGCGGCAGCGTGGTGAATTTGGCTTTTTCCAGCGCGTCCACCACGTTTTGCGCCGATTTGGGCCCCATGCGGTCCAGTCCGGTCAGCTTGCCGGCGGTGAGACGGAACAGGTCGGCCGGGGTTTTGACGTACTCTTTTTCCACCAGCTGGTCGATGATTTTATCGCCCATGCCGTCCACGTCCATCGCACGGCGTGAGACAAAGTGCTTCAGCGCCTCTTTGCGCTGCGCGCCGCAAATCAGCCCGCCGGTACAGCGCGTTACGGCTTCGCCTTCCACACGCTCTACGTCAGAACCGCAAACCGGACAGTGGCTGGGAAACACAATCTCGCGCGCATCCGCCGGACGCTCAGATTCCACCACGTTGACCACCTGCGGAATCACGTCACCCGCGCGACGAATCACCACTTTGTCACCGATACGCAGCCCCAGCCGGGCGATTTCATCGGCGTTGTGCAGCGTCGCATTACTGACTATCACGCCCGCGACCTGCACCGGTTCGAGGCGCGCCACCGGCGTAATCGCGCCGGTACGTCCAACCTGAAACTCGACGTCGCGCACCACCGTCATCTGCTCCTGCGCCGGGAACTTGAATGCCACCGCCCAGCGCGGTGCGCGCGCCACAAAGCCCAGCTGCTCCTGCAGCGCCTGCGAATCGACTTTGATCACCACGCCGTCAATATCAAAGCCGAGTGACGGGCGGTCCTGCTCAACCTGGCGATAAAATGCCAGCACCTCATCCGCGGTGTGCACCAGGCGAATCCGATCGCTGACCGGTAATCCCCAGGCCTTAAACTGTTGCAGACGCTGCCAGTGGCTGGCAGGCATTTCGCCGCCCTCCAGCAGGCCTAAGCCGTAGCAGAAGAAGGTCAGCGGACGTTTCGCGGTGATACGCGGATCGAGCTGGCGCAGCGAGCCGGCCGCCGCATTACGCGGGTTGGCAAACACTTTGCCGCCGGTGCGTCGCGCTTCCTCATTCAACTTCTCAAAGCCGCTTTCAGTCATGAACACTTCGCCGCGCACTTCTACCCGCGCCGGAATATTGTCGCCGTGCAGGCGCAGCGGAATGGCGTGAATGGTGCGCACGTTCGCCGTGATGTTTTCGCCGGTGGTGCCATCGCCGCGCGTGGCGGCACGCACCAGCAGGCCGTTTTCATACAGTAAACTTACTGCCAGACCATCCAGCTTCAGCTCGCAGCAATAGGTGAGATCGTCAGTGCTTTTCAGGCGATCCTGCACGCGCTTATTGAAGGCAAGAAATCCGGCTTCATCAAAGGTGTTATCGAGCGACAGCATCGGCACTTCGTGGCGCACCTGTTCAAAGGTGGCAAGCGGTGCCGCGCCCACGCGCTGGGTGGGAGAATCCGGGGTGATTAAATCGGGATGCGCGCTCTCCAGCTCACGCAGTTCGCGCATCAATCGGTCATATTCTGCATCCGGGATTTCCGGCGTATCCATCACGTGATAGAGGTATTCGTGGTGGCGTAACGTGGTGCGCAGCGCGGTGATCTGCTCCTGAACCGATGTCATATTCTCTCGTCCGATAAAAAACCCCCGGCAAGCGGGGGTTATTTAGTTAAAGGGTGATACTGCTGGCGGCGCTTAGCCAATAACCTCGCGGATGCGTGCTTTATAGGTTTCCAGCTTTTGTGGTGTCATCATGCGACGCTCATCATCCAGCACCACGCCACCGACATCATCGGCGATGCGCTGTGCCGATTGCAGCATCAGCTTAAAGTTCTGATTGGCGTCACCGTAGGACGGCACCATCATAAAGATCGAGACGCCGGGCGTGGTGAAATCGCCCATTTCATCCGGATTGAACGAACCCGGTTTAACCATGTTTGCCAGGCTGAACAGCACCGGACCGCTGCCGGCCGGGCTGAGATGGCGATGGAAAATGTTCATTTCACCAAACTGGAAGCCGGCCTGCAGAATGCCCTGCAGCAGCGCTTCACCGTTCAGTGCGCCACCGGCATGCGCGGCAACGTGCAACACCAGCACCGCTTCTTTTTTACTACCCGGCGCAGCGGGCTGCGGTTGCGGTGCAGCTTCCTGCACAGGCGCAGGTTCAGGTTGTTTAACCTCCGGCTCGGCGGCGGTAAACTCCGGTGCCGGCTGGGTGGCGGACAGCGGTTCATTATCCAGCAGCGGATCGGCCTGAATCGGTTGTGGCTGTGGCACGGGCTGCGACACCGGCGCCTGCGGTTGTGGCGCAGGTGCAGGCTGACGTACTGGCTCATCGTCCAGCAGCGGATCGCCGCTTAACGGCGTTTCCTGGCGTGGGAACGGCTGACGCACCGGTTCCGGCGCACGCGGAGCTGCAGGTTTGGTGACCGGCGCATCGAACTGCGGCTCGTCTTCGGCATCACGCTGACGACGCACGCGTACTTCGCCGACGCCATCGTCTTCGCTGTTCAGCAGATCATCGTCATCCGCTTCTTCACGCTGTTTCAGACGTTTGTGCGGGCGATCGCGAAACACGGAAGAGCGCTCTTTACGGCTGGTCCACAGTCCGTGAAGAAGCAGCGCTATTATGGCGATCGCGCCAACAACGATTAATATCAGACGCAAATCCTGCATCATTGTATTCTCTGTTGTTCCAATACCTTGCCACCACGGCAAACTTTATCCTCTAACTGTATTTGCCCAGCTACACAAGTGCAAGTCTGTGCAGTATTTTCTGACAAATAAGATAGCTGCCCCACGCTTTTTTGCTGTTTTTTCGCGCAAAGTGCGCCTGTCACCGATAAAAAGCCAGGTTATGATGTTGGCGCCGCTACATAAAGGAGAAAGGCTCGCTATGCCCGCTGAGAATTCGGTCTCATCCATGAATGGTATTCATTATTTTGCCCAGGGCTGGAAACTGGTGCGTCTGCCCGGTATCCGCCGCTACGTCATCATCCCGCTGCTGGTAAACATTGTGCTGCTGGGCGGTGCGTTTATCTGGCTGTTTCAGCGCCTCGGCCAGTGGATTCCCCGGCTGATGTCGCACGTGCCGGACTGGCTGCAGTGGCTGAGCTATCTGCTGTGGCCGCTGTCGGTAATTTCGATTGTACTGGTATTCAGCTATTTCTTCTCCACCATCGCCAACTGGATTGCCGCGCCATTTTGCGGCCTGTTGGCGGAGCAGCTGGAAGGACGTCTGACCGGAAAACCCCTGCCGGACAGTGGCTGGCTCGGCATGATGAAAGACATCCCGCGCATCATGAAGCGCGAGTTACAGAAGCTCGGCTACTATTTGCCGCGCGCACTGGGCCTGCTGCTGCTCTATTTTATCCCCGGCTTTGGCCAGACCGTGGCGCCGGTGTTGTGGTTTCTGTTTAGCGCCTGGATGCTATCGATACAATATTGCGACTATCCGTTCGACAACCACAAAGTCAGTTTTCCTCAGATGCGTAACGCGCTGCGTCAGCATAAAACCGCCAATATGCAGTTTGGCGCGCTGGTCAGTCTGTTCACCATGATTCCGATCCTCAATCTCGCCATCATGCCGGTCGCGGTATGCGGCGCGACCGCCATGTGGGTCGATCGCTACCGCAGCCAGCATGCGCGTCATCTATAATGCATCAAAAAGCCTTATGCATTTTTGCATCAGGCTTATGGTCGCAGGCTATATAGATATACGATTTCTTTCCTTCCGCCGGGGGTCAGAACAGGTATGCTCTGAGGGTTCCCAATATTTCATACAGTTAAGGACGGGCTATGAGTAAGATCTATGAAGACAACTCTCTGACAATTGGTCATACGCCGCTGGTTCGACTGAACCGCATCGGTAACGGACGCATTCTGGCGAAGGTCGAGTCGCGTAACCCGAGCTTCAGCGTTAAATGCCGTATCGGTGCCAATATGATTTGGGACGCAGAAAAACGCGGTATTCTGAAACCGGGCGTTGAGCTGGTAGAGCCAACCAGCGGCAACACCGGCATTGCGCTGGCCTATGTCGCCGCTGCGCGCGGCTACAAGCTGACGCTGACCATGCCTGAGACCATGTCGATTGAACGTCGCAAGTTGCTGAAAGCGCTGGGCGCCAATCTGGTGCTGACCGAAGGGCCAAAAGGCATGAAGGGCGCCATCGCTAAAGCAGAAGAGATTGTTGCCAGCGATCCGGACAAATATGTGCTGCTGCAACAGTTCAGCAACCCGGCCAACCCGGAAATTCACGAAAAGACTACTGGCCCGGAGATCTGGGAAGACACTGACGGCGCCGTAGACGTCTTCATTGCCGGCGTGGGCACCGGCGGTACGCTGACCGGCGTGAGCCGCTACATCAAGAACACCAAAGGCAAGCAGGATTTGATCACCGTGGCCGTTGAGCCTACGGATTCCCCGGTCATCGCGCAGGCGCTGGCGGGAGAAGAGATCAAACCGGGTCCGCATAAGATTCAGGGGATTGGTGCCGGTTTCATTCCGGGCAACCTTGACCTGAAACTGATTGACCGCGTGGTGGCCATCACCAATGAAGAAGCGATCAGCACCGCGCGTCAGCTGATGGAAGAGGAAGGCATTCTGGCCGGTATCTCTTCCGGTGCAGCGGTGGCGGCTGCCCTTAAGCTGCAGGAAGATGAAGCCTTCGCCAATAAAAATATCGTGGTGATTCTGCCCTCTTCCGGCGAACGCTATCTCAGTACCGCACTGTTTGCCGATCTGTTCACCGAAAAAGAGCTGCAACAGTAAACGCCAGAGTCTGAAAATGATGAAAAAAGCACCCAAATGGGTGCTTTTTTGTGGCGCAGATCTCACTTTTACCACCGGGCAGATTGATTTCAGTGATGCGGCTCTGGTATTTAAGCAGCCAATTATTTCGGTGCCTGAAATTAATCTGCCTTTAAAGTGGATCAAGCTGAATCGATTTACTGATTTGGTGAAACGGCGAATCACGGCATAATCAGCAAAGTGACGTATCGCAGCAGTTTTGATCCGTCATCGAAAAAATGACTTTTTCATTCAAGCGCATTTTTTGGTCAGCGTGATGCCGTACCAGCGCACCTACACAGGCTAAAGTTACGGCTCCAGGCTAGACTTTAGATCCATAACACCAAACCTGATAAAGTTGGGGAAATAGAATGTTCCAGCAAGAAGTTACCATTACCGCACCTAACGGCCTCCATACCCGTCCTGCAGCTCAGTTCGTGAAAGAAGCAAAGGCTTTCCAGTCTGAAATCACCGTTACTTCTAACGGCAAATCTGCCAGCGCGAAAAGCCTGTTCAAACTGCAGACTCTGGGTCTGACTCAGGGTACGGTTGTTACGCTTTCTGCAGAAGGTGAAGACGAGCAGCAGGCGGTTGAGCATCTGGTCAAACTGATGGCTGAACTGGAGTAATTCCGCTCCGGCAAGCCATTAAACCGACTCCTTTGCCCCATTGAGTGCAATTATGTTGATCGCGGACAACCTGTCCGCGTTATTGCTTCCTTAGAGTACTGCTCCGCGACAGTGGCAACGCATTGGGTCAATGAGCCATCGTGATTAAAAGGTAGGGTTATGATTTCAGGCATTTTAGCATCACCGGGTATCGCTTTCGGCAAAGCACTGCTGCTGAAGGAAGACGAGATCGTCATCAGCCGTAAAAAGATTACTGACGACCAGGTTGAGCAGGAAGTTCAGCGCTTCCTCGACGGTCGCAGCAAAGCAGCCGGGCAGCTTGAAGCCATCCGTGTGAAAGCCGGTGAAACCTTCGGTGAAGAGAAAGCGGCGATCTTTGAAGGTCACATCATGCTGCTCGAAGACGAAGAGCTTGAGCAGGAAATCATCGACCTGATTAAAAAAGATCACGTAACCGCTGACGCCGCCGCCCACTCTGTGGTTGAAGGCCAGGCGAAAGCGCTGGAAGAGCTCGACGACGAATATCTGAAAGAGCGCGCGGCTGACGTACGTGACATCGGCAAGCGTCTGCTGCAGAACATTCTGGGTCTGCATATCGTTGACCTGAGCGCCATTGCTGACGAATCCATTCTGGTGGCGAAAGATCTGACGCCATCCGAAACCGCACAGCTGAACCTGAAAAAGGTGCTGGGCTTTATTACCGATCTGGGTGGCCGTACTTCACACACCTCGATCATGGCGCGTTCGCTGGAACTGCCTGCGATTGTCGGCACCGGTAACGTGACCGCTACCGTGAAAAAC
This sequence comes from Pantoea dispersa, assembly GCF_019890955.1. NCBI lineage: Bacteria > Pseudomonadati > Pseudomonadota > Gammaproteobacteria > Enterobacterales > Erwiniaceae > Pantoea > Pantoea dispersa. The sequence continues at coordinate 1,219,032 of NZ_CP082346.1, read as the reverse complement.
GGTGATTTCCTGATTATCGATGGCGTGAACAACAAGATTTACGTCAATCCGACCGACGACGTGCAGGAAGAGCTGAAAGCGATTCAGACGCAGTATCTGTCTGAGAAGCACGAGCTGGCGAAACTGAAAGATCTGCCAGCGATTACGCTGGACGGCCATCAGGTTGAAGTGTGCGCCAACATCGGTACCGTGCGTGATGTCGCCGGTGCTGAGCGCAACGGCGCGGAAGGTGTTGGTCTTTACCGTACTGAATTCCTGTTCATGGACCGCGATTCGCTGCCAAGCGAAGAAGAGCAGTTCCAGGCTTACAAAGCCGTGGCGGAAGCGATGGGTTCCCAGGCCGTGATCGTGCGCACCATGGACATCGGCGGCGACAAAGATCTGCCGTACATGAACCTGCCAAAAGAAGAGAACCCGTTCCTCGGCTGGCGTGCGATTCGTATCGCTATGGACCGCAAAGAGATTCTGCATGCCCAGCTGCGCGCCATTCTGCGTGCGTCTTCCTTCGGCAAACTGCGCATCATGTTCCCGATGATCATTTCGGTTGAAGAAGTGCGCTTCCTGAAGGCTGAGCTGGAGATGCTGAAGGCACAACTGCGTGAAGAAGGTAAAGCCTTTGATGAGTCCATTGAAGTGGGCATCATGGTGGAAACCCCGGCTTCCGCAGTGATTGCCCGCCATCTGGCGAAAGAAGTCGACTTCTTTAGTATTGGGACAAATGACCTGACGCAGTATACTCTGGCGGTCGATCGTGGTAATGATTTGATTTCACACCTCTATAACCCAATGACGCCATCTGTACTGGGCCTCATCAAGCAAGTGATCGACGCATCACATGCCGAAGGGAAATGGACCGGCATGTGTGGTGAGCTGGCTGGTGATGAACGTGCTACACTACTGTTACTGGGAATGGGGCTGGACGAATTCAGCATGAGTGCCATTTCAATCCCAAGCATCAAGAAGATCATTCGCAATACCAATTTCGAAGATGCGAAGGCACTGGCAGAGCAGGCTCTGGCTCAACCCACAGCGGAAGATTTGATGAACCTGGTGAACAAGTTCATCAAAGAAAAAACGCTCTGCTGATCCACGAGACGCTGGCCCCAAATTACTGCTTAGGAGAAGATCATGGGTTTGTTTTCTAAACTTTTTGGCGATAAATCAGAGAGCGCGTCAGGGACTATCGATATCGTTGCGCCTCTGTCAGGCGAAATCGTGAATATCGAAGACGTACCTGATGTGGTATTCGCAGAGAAAATCGTCGGTGATGGTATCGCCATCAAACCTACTGGCAACAAAATGGTTGCACCAGTGGATGGTACTATCGGCAAGATTTTCGAAACCAACCACGCGTTTTCTATCGAATCTGATAACGGCATCGAACTGTTCGTGCACTTCGGTATCGACACGGTAGAACTGAAAGGTGAAGGCTTCAAACGCATCGCTGAAGAAGGCCAGAAAGTGAAAAAAGGCGATGTGGTGATCGAGTTTGATCTGCCGCTGCTGGAAGAGAAAGCCAAATCCACGCTGACCCCGGTCGTGATCTCGAATATGGATGAGATCAAAGACCTGGTGAAACTCTCCGGTCAGGTTACCGTGGGCGAAACGCCGGTTATCCGCATCAGGAAGTAAACCGCGCTGATTGCGTGAAAACGGCACCCAATGGGTGCCGTTTTTGTTTTTTCACACGTTGATGAAAGATTTGCAGGCGAGCGCTTCTGGCAAAGCGCACCGTGCCTGTTTGAGGGCGGGACGACCGGGCAGAGGAGCAAAGCGTCCCGCGCCATGGATGGCGCGGGCCGAGGCCCAGGGACGGTTTATGCCGTCTTTGCGATCTGTCCGGTCGTCCTGACCGCCTGCGCCTGGCGTGATGATTTACGCCTGCTTCCAGCGCGGTAGCCGCAGTGTCACTTCCAGCCCGCCTTCCGGACGGTTCACTGCCTGAACTTCGCCGTGATGTGCCAGAACCACTTTGCGCACGATCGACAGCCCCAGCCCGTAGCCTTTGCCCATCAGCGGCGAATTCACCCGAACGAACGGATCGAAGATACTCGACAGCTTCTCATCATCCACGCCCGGCCCCTGATCGCGCACGCGAATCGCCAGCCACTGATTCTCCGCCTGCAACTGCACGCTGATATGCTGCCCCTGATGTGAGAAACGCAGCGCGTTGCGCAGCACATTCTCCACGCCGCGGCGGATCAACTCAGCATTACCGCGCACGGTGTAATCTGCGTTCTCATCCACCAGAAAATCTACATGCACACCGGGGATCTGCGCTTCGTAGCGCACATCAGTTACCACCGCGTGTAGCAGGCCGGTCAGGTCAAAATACTGCTCGCCAGGCATGCTCTCATGTTCAGCGCGCGATAGCGTCAGCAGTTCGCCGATCATCTTATCCAGGCGGCGTGCCTCCTCGTCGATGCGATTCAGTGAGGAGGCTACCGACTCCGGCGTCTGGCGCGCCAGACCGGTGGCTAACTGCAGGCGCGCCAGCGGGGAGCGCAGCTCGTGGGAGATATCGTGCAGCAGCTCCTCACGCGCTTTCACCAGCGTATCCAGCCGCTCCACCATCGCATCAAAATCCTGGGCCACAATCGACAGCTCATCATGGCGGCGGCGCATCACCGGATAGAGCCGCACCGACAAATCACCGCGCGACACGCGGGCAAACCCCTCCCGCAGCTGACGCATTGGTCGCGTCAGGTTCCACGCCAGCAGCAGACTGAACAGCAGCCCCAGCGCGCCGGCAAAGGTAAACATCGGCTCGGGGATATTCAGAATACGACGCGGGCCTCCGCCGCCCATTGAACTGTCTTCGCGCAGCCCTTTTACGTCATAGCGCAGTTCATACTCTTTACCGTCAGCGCCCTTCACCCAGCGCACAATCACCTGCGGAAACGGCCCGTGAAACGGCTGATTAAAGGTCTCCGGCGGCGCATTGTCCGGCGTAGTGGCCGGTCTGGCGTGCTGAATCACCGAGAAAAACTGACGATCGTTCGGCTCCCAGTCGGCCATCATATCGTCGAGCGAGCTGGGGCCGCCGCGCTCCAGTACCGACACCGCCGAAGCCATTTGCAGATTAACGATCCGACGCACCGCCACAATCTCCGGCGGCTCGTGACGGTTTCCTGACAAGGTAAAGCCCAGCCACAGCAGCTGGCTGATAATCACAAACACAATCCAGAAGCCCAGCAGGATCTTCCAGAACATGCGGCCACGGTAGCTGTGTTTCATCGAATGCGATAACCAATGCTGCGCACGGTTTCAATATTCACGCTGTCTGCGGTCAGCGCAGCCAGCTTCTGGCGGATGTTGCTGATGTGCACATCCACGCTGCGATCGTAAGCTTCACGCGGTCGGCCCAGCCCCTTCTCCGACAGCTCATCTTTGGACACCACGCGGTCCGGTGCGCGCAGCAGCAGATCCAGCAGATTGAACTCAGACGCGGTGAGATCAAAAGCTTTGCCCTGCCACTCCGTGATACGCGTGGCCGGGTTCAGGCTGAGATCGCCCCAGCGCAGGACCTCTTTCTTGTCCGGCACCGGTACCTGATCTTCAAAGCGACGCAGCACCGCGCGCAGACGCGCCACCAGCTCGCGCGGATAGCAGGGTTTGGGCACGTAGTCATCCGCGCCCATCTCCAGGCCGATAACGCGGTCGATATTGTCGCCCTTCGCCGTCAGCATAATCACCGGCAGGCGGCTGTTCTGCCGCACCTGACGCAGCACATCAATACCGCTCATATCCGGCAGCATGATGTCGAGAATCATCGCGGTGTAGTGTCCGGATAACGCCCCTTCAATCCCGGCGCTGCCGGTCAGCACCAGCTGGGTTTCAAAACCTTCGGCAATCAGGTACTGGCTCAGCATGGTGCCAAGTTCAACATCATCATCAACAAGCAGGATTTTCATCTTTTTCTCTCGTACAAAATTGCCGCTATTTTGTCCTGAGTGCCGCGGGAAAGCAGCCAGTTTTACGCGATCCTTACAGTGACCGCGTCAGAACATGCTTAGGGAGACTATAGACAAAAATGGCCCGTACGCCGCGTCACAGGGCGCACGAAGCCAGAAACAGGCGGGGGGAACTAGCGGTGAAAAACACCGGTGGAAAGATAGCGATCGCCGCGATCGCAGACAATGGCGACAATCACACTGCCCGGCTGCGCCGTCGCAATGCGCAATGCGCCAGCCACTGACCCACCTGAACTGACGCCGCAGAAAATGCCTTCGCGCTGCGCCAGCGCGCGCATGGTCTCTTCCGCCTCCTGCTGCGCCATATCTATCACTTCATCCACCAGTTCCGGACGAAAAATCCCCGGCAGATAGGCCGCCGGCCAGCGACGAATACCGGGAATACTGCTGCCCTCCTGCGGCTGCAAACCAATCACTTTCACCGCCGGAGCAAACTCTTTCAGATAGCGCCCGACGCCGCTGATGGTGCCGGTGGTGCCCATGCTGGAGACAAAATGTGTCATACGACCGTGGCTTTGCTGCCAGATCTCCGGACCGGTGGTGAGATAATGGCCGAGCGGGTTGTCGGGATTATTAAACTGATCCAGCACTTTGCCTTCACCGCGCTGCGCCATGGCCTGCGCCAGATCGCGTGCGCCCTCCATGCCCTGCTCGCGGGTCACCAAAACCAGCTCAGCCCCGTAGGCGCGCATCGCATCCTGACGCTCCTGGCTCATGTTCTCCGGCATCAGCAGGCGTAACCGGTAGCCTTTCAGCGCGGCAATCATCGCCAGCGCAATGCCGGTATTGCCGCTGGTGGCTTCGATCAGGGTGTCGCCGGGCTGGATTTCACCCCGCAACTCAGCGTGGTGGATCATCGACCAGGCCGCGCGATCTTTCACCGAACCTGCCGGATTGTTGCCTTCCAGCTTGAGCCAGATTTCGCTGCCGTTATCCGGCGTCAGGCGCTGCAACTTAATCAGCGGCGTATTGCCGATGGTGTTTTCCAGAGTGGTCACGGTGTCATTCCAGCCGAAAGGAGTACAAATAAATCGGGCGGGAAAATCCCGCCCGAAGGAGTGACAAAAATATCAGGCGCTTTCGGCAAAGGCAACCGGTCGCAGCGGCGTGGTGCCCTGGTAGATACGTGCCTGTTGCAGACCAACAAACAGCCGTTCGCCGCGGATCGGCGCCGTCTGTTCACCGGCGAATACCACCGAGATTGGCTCGCTTTGCCAGCCGACGGGCTGAACCACCAGCTGCCAGAAGTGGCCACGCGGACTGATTTCCAGCACCTGCACCGGTAACGGCGTCTCCAGGCTACTCTGGCGTGACACGTCCACTTCCCACGGACGCAGGAACAGCTCCACGTCGCCCTGATGCGCTGGCGTATAGCCCAGCGGCCAGCGATGCGCGCCCACATGGAACTGCGAGCCGTGCACTTCGCCGTCAAAGCGGTTCACTTCGCCGAGGAACTCCAGCACGAAGCGGGTCGCGGGCTCACGCCACACGTCATCCGGTGCGCCCACCTGCTCAATATTGCCCTGACTCATTACCACCACGCTATCCGCCACTTCCATCGCTTCTTCCTGGTCGTGGGTCACAAACACGCTGGTAAATTTCAGCTCTTCATGCAGCTGACGCAGCCAGCGGCGCAGCTCTTTACGTACCTGGGCATCCAGCGCGCCAAAGGGTTCGTCCAGCAGCAGAATCTGCGGCTCAACAGCCAGCGCACGCGCCAGCGCCACGCGCTGTTTCTGTCCACCGGAGAGCTGTGCCGGGTAGCGGTTGGCCAGATGTGCCAGCTGCACCATCTCCAGCAGACGGGTAACGCGCTGCTTAATTTCGGCGCTGTTCGGACGCTCGCGGCGCGGCAGCACCGTCAGACCAAAGGCGATGTTGTCGAACACCGTCATATGGCGGAACAGCGCATAGTGCTGAAACACAAAGCCGACCTGACGATCGCGTGCGTGCGTGCGGCTGACGTCTTTGCCATGAAAATGGATCTGCCCGCTGTTCTGGTGCTCCAGCCCGGCGATAATGCGCAGCAGCGTGGTTTTACCGGAACCGGACGGTCCGAGCAGCGCCACCATCTTGCCGGAAGGAATATCCAGAGAGATATCGTTCAGCACCGGCGTGCGGCCAAATGCTTTATTAATGTGTTTAATCTCAATGCTCATGATTTTCCTCCTGTTGGCGCTTCTGCTGATGCTCTAATCGCCACTGCACCACGCTTTTCAGAAACAGCGTCACAATTGCCATCAGGGTCAGCAGCGCGGCGGCGGTAAAAGCGCCCACGGTGTTGTAATCCTGATGCAGTAATTCAACCTGTAAAGGTAAGGTATAGGTTTCGCCGCGAATCGAGCCGGACACTACCGATACCGCACCAAATTCGCCGATGGCGCGCGCGTTGGTCAGCACCACGCCGTACAGCAGCGCCCAGCGGATATTTGGCAGCGTCACGCGGCGGAACATCTGCCAGCCAGACGCGCCCAGCAGCACGGCGGCTTCATCTTCGTGGCTGCCCTGGCTCAGCATCACCGGCACCAGCTCGCGCACCACAAACGGACAGGTAACGAAAATCGTCGCCAGCACCATACCCGGCCAGGCAAACATCACCTGGATGTTGTGCGCATCAAGCCAGCCGCCAGCCGGGCCGTTCACGCCCCAGAACAGCAGATACATCAGACCGGCCACCACCGGCGACACGGCAAACGGAATATCAAACAGCGTCAGCAGCAGCTGGCGACCGGGGAAAGTGAAGCGCGTCACCAGCCAGGCCAGCAGCGTGCCGAACACCAGGTTTACCGGCACGGTAATCAGCGCCACCAGCACCGTCAGCCAGATAGCATGCAGCATGTCCCCATCCTGCAGGTTGCTAAAGGCCTTGCCGATGCCCTGCCCCAGCGCCTCCCAGAAGATGGAAACCATCGGCACCACCAGCAGGCCAATCGATACCAGCACACCAATGCCGATCAGCAGCCATTTGCCCCAGTTCACCGGCTGACGCTCGGCATGATTGATCTGTGAAATCTCAGCCATCAGTGACCTCCCAGACGGCGGCCAAAGCGGCTCTGCAGAGTGTTAATCGCAAACAGCAGCAGCAACGACGCCGCGAGGATCACCGAAGCGATGGCGCTGGCAGCCGGATAATCAAACTCCTGCAGGCGAACAAAAATCATCAGCGAGGTCACTTCAGTTTTCCAGGCGATGTTACCGGCGATAAAGATCACCGCGCCAAATTCACCGAGGCTGCGGGTAAACGACAGCGCGGTCCCGGCCAGCAGCGCCGGCGCGACTTCCGGCAGCACTACGCGCCGGAAACTCTGCCACGGCGTGGCACCGAGGGTTTCCGCCGCTTCCTCATACTCCGGGCCTAACTCTTCCAGCACCGGCTGCACGGTACGCACCACAAACGGAATGCTGGTGAAAGCCATCGCCACCGCGATACCGAGCCAGGTGTAAGACACTTTGATATCAAAATGTGCCAGCCACTGACCGTACCAGCCGTTAACCGAAAACAGCCCGGCCAGCGTCAGGCCGGCCACCGCCGTCGGCAGCGCAAACGGCAGGTCCATCAGGCCATCCAGCAGCGTACGGCCGGGAAAGCGATAGCGGGTCAGAATCCACGCCATCAGCATGCCAAACACCGCGTTAAACAGCGAGGCCACGCCCGCTGACAGCAGCGTAACTTTATACGCTGCCACCAGCTGCGGATTGCTGATCACCTGCCAGTACTGCGCCAGCGTCATCTGCGACAGCTGCATGATCAGCGCGCTGATCGGCAGCAGCAGAATCAGGCAGGTAAACAGCAGGCTGGTGCCGAGGCTGAGACCAAAACCGGGCAGAACGCGTTTCTGTGCAGAAGCCAACATCAGCCGCGCCCCGCTGCCAGTAATTTATCCAGCTCACCGCCGCTGGCGAAGTGGGTTTTCATCACCTGCGGCCAGCCGCCAAACGCGTCATTAACATTGAACAGCGCAGTCTGCGGGAAGCGATCTTTCTGCTCCGCCATCAGCTGCGGGTTATTCACGCGATAGTAAAAGCCGGTGATGATTTTCTGCGCCTGCGGCGTGTAGAGGTAGTTAAGATAGGCTTTCGCCGCTTCCGCCGTGCCGTTGTGTTCGACGTTCTTATCGACCCACGCGACCGGGAATTCAGCGAGAATATTGGTTTTCGGCACAATCACTTCGTATTGGTCTTTACCGTACTGATTACGGATATTGTTCACTTCCGATTCAAAGCTGATCAGCACATCGCCGAGCCCGCGCTCGGCAAAGGTGGTAGTGGCACCACGGCCGCCGGTATCAAACACTTCGACGTTTTTCAGGAACCTGGTCATAAACGCTTCGGTTTTGGCTTGATCTTTGCCGTCCGCCTGGTCGGCAGCGCCCCACGCGGCCAGATAAGTGTAACGGCCGTTACCGGAGGTTTTCGGATTCGGGAAAATCAGCTTCACGTTATCGCGCGCCAGATCGGCCCAGTCGTGAATCTGCTTTGGATTCCCCTTGCGCACCAGGAACGCCATGGTGGAATAAAACGGTGAGCTGCTGTTGGGCAGACGACTCTGCCAGTCGGCCGGGATCAGGTTGCCTTTGTCGTGCAGCACCTGCACATCGGTCACCTGATTATAGGTCACGACATCGGCACGCAGCCCCTGCAAAATGGCCAGCGCCTGTTTTGAGGAGCCCGCATGTGACTGTTTAATGGTCAGCTTGTCGTCAGGGTGCGCCGCGTCCCACTGCTGTTCAAACGGCGCATTCAGGGCAACAAACAGTTCACGTGACACATCGTAAGAGCTATTGAGCAGCTCTGTTGCCTGTGCCGCGCCCGCTAAACTCAGCGACAGCGCTATACCGCCAAGCCATTTTTTCGAAACCGAACGTGTCATGCTGCACCCTGAGAAATGGAGTTCGAGCCTATGCCATTAGATGCTGTCAGTGTATTTATAACTCTGGCGAAAGCTGTAACGGTTTTATATATCGTTTAGGGATTTCAAAGTCTAAAAAGGCATAAGCCAGCGGCAGAGTTTATGCGCAGGGCGGGATTAACTGAGCCGCGTCAAGCGGGGATGTGGTGCGCACGGCGGCGCACCGGTAAAACGCGATGGATTAACGTGACAGCGCCTGCAGCGCCGTCAGCGAAGGGGCAAAGAAGTAGCTGCCGCTCACCGGTTTGGTGAACCGTAACATGGCATCCATCATGCCGTCGCGCTCGCCAAACATGCTCAGCAGCTGCTGCTCGATGTTATACAGGCGATGACAGTACGAAATAAAATAGAGACCGTGGCGACCACTGGCGGTGCCGTACGGCAGGCTCTGGCGCAGAATCTTCAGGCCTTTGCCCGCTTCTTTCAAATCCACGCGACTCAGGTGCGACGTCGCCGGCCGCTGATCGTCCGGCAGCTCTTCATTGTCCTGTTTGGTGCGGCCAATAATCGCTTCCTGCTTATCAATCGCCAGCCGGTTGAACTGCGGCAGGTTGTGCTCCCAGCGCTGGGTAAACACATAGCTGCCGCCGGCATCCGCGCCATCAGCAATGATCGCCACCTGCTGGCGCGCCTCGCCCTGCGGGTTTTCGGTGCCATCAACAAAACCGGAAAGATCGCGATCTTCGACCCAGCGGAAACCGTGCGTCTCTTCTTCAATGGCGACCGCGCCGGCGAACGCCGTCAGCGCCGCCTGCGCCAGCGAAAAGTTCACGTCGTGACGCAGCGACTGAATATGGATCAACAGATCGCGCTGGGTCGCCGGTGCCGCACCTTTGCCGAGCGGCGTGAAAGCTTTGAGTTCGGGAGCTGAGTCGGTGCCCTGCAGATCGCGCCACAGCGCATCACCAAAGGCGATGACCGCACCAAGACCGGCGTCCGGGAATTGCTGCTGCAGCGCAGCCAGCTGCTGCAGAAAGGCGTGGCAACCCTGACGCAGCGCAGCGAGGTCTCCGGTGGCGCGGGCTTCCAGCCAAATGGCGAAACGGCGGTGCTCCAGCAGGATCCCGCTCTGAAACTGAGACATGACAATGCTCTCCGGCATAAAAGTTAACGGCGTTTTTTCGCCGGTATCATACCGGAAAGCCCTGCGCAGAAGATGCGTTAACGCAATTTTTTCGCTGGTTAACGCTGCCAGACGATCTTACTGATTTTCCAGCTTTTTAACGTATCATCTGACGGCATCAGCCCGGTCGGACCGTGCCACTCGCCGCTGTAGATATAGGCGATATGCTGACTACCCGGCGCGCGGCACTCAACATCGCGCACATCCAGCCCGGCAACCATTTTGCAGTTATCAAACGCTTTGCTGAATTTATCGCTGAACGCATCACCGATTTTACTGCCGTCGGCGCTGCGCGCGTCGCTATCGAGCACTTCAATGCGCTCGACGCTGCGCTGGCCATTGATCACCAGCTTAACCTTACCGTCATCCAGCGCCTGCCAGAAATCCACCACCTGCCCGTTCTGCGTGCGCATGCCCTGACGCAGCTGATAATCATTGTTCAGCGCGGCGCCAATGGCGGACTCAGACATTGCCGTGTTGCTGTTCAGCCCGGCGACGCCCTGCTCGGTGACGGTGAGCGAACTGCCAAACCAGCTGAACGGATTGAGCGCCGACCAGTGATAGCTGAGCGGATTGTACCAGTGACTTTCGCTGGTGCTGGCAGGGGAAGAGGAACCGGAACTGGCGCAACCGGCCAGCACCAGGGCGCTGACCAGCAGGGCGGGACGAACAACTTTCATGCAAACTCCTTTCTTTTGTGCCGACTGGCGTGCCTGTTGGAGTCGCAAACCGGCAAAAAGTTTATTCGCTGTGCTGCATGGCGGGCAGAAACCCGGCCGCGCGCCGCGTGGAATCAGTATTCACGGTCTTCAATCAGGCGTTTGCCCAGCAGCAGCGAGTCGACCGGCTCGTAATCCAGCTTCTCGTAGAAAGCCACCACCTGATCGTTCTCTTCGCGCACCATCAGATGGATTTTCGGGCAGCCGCGCGCAATCAGCTTTTTCTCCAGCCGGTTCATCAGCGCATTGGCAAATCCCCGGCCCTGATAATCGGGATGCACCGCCAGATAGTAGGCGGAGCCGCGATGACCATCGTAGCCGCCCATCAGCGTGCCCACGACCTCGCCGCCTACCTCAGCCACCAGAAACAGCTCCGGGTCATGGTTCATTTTGCGTTCGATGTCGAGTTCCGGATCGTTCCACGGCCGTAACAGATCGCAACGCTCCCAGAGCGTAATGACTTCTTCAAAATCTTCCTGGCGGAAGGAGCGGATTTCCATCGGCGTTACCCTGCAATGAGGCACAATTCGCTGATTATCACGCATTCTTTGCCAGGCGCAACCCTCGCAGGGCGCAACGGCTGAAAAAAACGGCTAAATAGCGATTCGCGGCCTGAAATACAAAGTAATGTCCTGAAATGGTTCGGCAGTCGCCGCCGGACGGCGCTTAAGCTATAACACGGGGCAGGTTTACTCTCAGGGACATGTTAATGAACAAGATTTCACTGTTGCGGCGCCTGACCAATCGCCGCCAGCTGATCCTCTCCGGCCTGGCGCTGGCGGTGCTGTCGCCGCGCGCCGTTCAGGCGCAGGAAACGCGCGCGGCAGTGCCCGTCAGCGCACGCCATACACCGCCGAAACCGGCCACCAGCGGCAAGCGCATTGTGATGATCGATCCCGGTCACGGTGGCATTGATTCTGGCGCGGTGGGTCAGGAAGGCTCAGAAGAGAAGCACATCGTACTGGAGATCGCCAACACCGTGCGCACGCTGCTGCAGAACCATCCGAAGGTGGAAGTGCGGCTGACGCGCGACAGCGACCACTTCATTCCGCTCTACCAGCGCGTGGAGATTGCGCATCAGCACGGCGCCAACCTGTTTATGTCGATTCACGCCGACGGCTACACCAGCCCGGAAGCCAACGGGGCATCAGTGTTTGCCCTCTCCAATCGCGGTGCCAGCAGCGCCATGGCGCGCTATATGTCGCAGCGCGAAAACGATGCCGATAAAGTGGGCGGCGCGGCGGTGCAGGAAAAAGATAATTACCTTAACCAGATCCTGTTCGACCTGGTACAGACCGATACCATCCGCAACAGCCTGACGCTGGGTAAACACGTGCTGGATCAGATTCGCCCGGTGCATCACCTGCACAGCCAGCACACCGAGCAGGCGGCGTTCGCGGTGCTAAAATCCCCGTCCATCCCGTCGGTGCTGGTGGAAACCTCGTTTATCACCAACCCGCGTGAAGAACAGCTGTTGGGCACCACGGCGTTTCGCCAGAAAATTGCCCGGGCGATTGCCGACGGTATCGTCAATTACTTTGATGAGTACGATCGTCGCCAGGCTTGATAGCGTTTTGTGCTAGAATCGCGGCAAATTTTTGCAATGAGTGAGCCATGAGCAATCCCGATATTTCGCGCGTCAAAGCCTATCTGCTGGCGCTGCAGGATGACATTTGCGCCGGTCTGGCGGCGGAAGACGGCAGCGCCAGCTTTGCCGAAGACACCTGGCAACGCCCCGGCGGCGGCGGCGGACGCAGCCGCGTGCTGCGTAATGGCAAGGTGTTCGAGCAGGCTGGGGTTAATTTCTCCCATGTGTATGGCGAGCAGATGCCCGCGTCAGCCACCGCGCACCGCCCGGAGCTGGCGGGCCGCAGCTTCGAAGCGATGGGCGTGTCGCTGGTGGTACATCCGGAAAATCCGTATGTGCCAACCAGCCACGCCAACGTGCGCTTTTTCATTGCCGAAAAGCCGGGCGCCGATCCGGTCTGGTGGTTTGGTGGCGGTTTCGATCTCACTCCTTACTACGGTTTCACAGAGGATGCCCGGCACTGGCATCAGACCGCGTTCAATCTGTGCCAGCCGTTTGGCGACGACGTCTATGCACGCTACAAAAAGTGGTGTGACGACTACTTCTACCTGAAACACCGCAACGAGCAGCGCGGCATTGGCGGCCTGTTTTTTGATGATTTGAATACGCCGGATTTTGACCACTGCTTTGATTTCATGCAGGCGGTCGGCAACGGTTTCATGCAAGCCTATCAGCCGATTGTAGCGAAGCGCAAAGAACTGGCTTGGAGCGAGCGCGAACGTCAGTTCCAGCTTTACCGCCGGGGCCGCTACGTTGAGTTCAATCTGGTATGGGATCGCGGCACGCTGTTCGGTCTGCAGACCGGCGGTCGCACCGAATCGATTCTGATGTCGATGCCGCCGCTGGTGCGCTGGGAATATGATTATCAACCCGCCGACGACTCCCCGGAAGCCGCGCTGACCCGCGATTTCCTGCCGGTGCAGGACTGGCTGGGGCTGGAAAAATAAGCCAGGTGCGCATTCATGCGCACCCTGCGGAATAACCCGATAAAACGCGCCCCGTGGGGTCGCCCTGCCGGTCACAACGGCTCGGTCTGCGCCTCCACCACCGCCAGCGCCACCATGTTAACAATGCGTCGCACCGAGGCGATGCGCGTCAGCACATGCACCGGCTTGCGGATGCCCATCAGTACCGGCCCCACCGTCACCCCTTCCGAACAGGACACGCGCAGCAGGTTGTAGCTGATGCGTGCGGCCTCAACGTTCGGCATGATCAGCAGATTGGCGGTACCTTTCAGCGGGCTGTCCGGCATCAGCTCGCGACGAATACTCTCCACCAGCGCTGCATCGCCGTGCATCTCGCCGTCAATTTCCAGCTCCGGCGCTCGCTGCTGAATCAGCGCCAGCGCCTCGCGCATCTTCCGCGCGCCGGGAGCGTTCGAAGTGCCGAAACTGGAGTGCGACAGCAGCGCCACGCGCGGTTCGATGCCGAAACGCCGCACGGTTTCTGCCGCCAGCAGCGTGATATCCGCCAGCTGCTCAGCGCTGGGATCCTCATTCACATAGGTATCGGCAATAAATGTGTTGCCGCTCGGCAGCAGCAGCGCGTTCATCGCCCCGGCGACCTTGACGTCATCGCGGAAGCCAAACACCTTCTCCACCACATCGTAATGTTCACGGTAGTCGCCGATGGTGCCGCAAATCATCGCGTCCGCTTCGCCGCGATGCACCATGATGGCACCGATCAGCGTGGGATTGCCAATCACCGCGCGCTGGGCGGTTTCCGGCGTAACGCCGCGCCGCTTCATCAGCTGATAATATTCATTCCAGTACGCCTTAAAGCGCGGGTCGGACTCGTTGTTCACGATCTCAAAATCACGCCCGGCCTCGATTTTCAGCCCCTGCTTCTGCAAACGCATGGCAATCACGTTGGGACGGCCAATCAGGATTGGCTTCGCCAGCCCGAGCGACACCAGTTCCTGAGTGGCGTGCAGCACCCGCACCTCTTCGCCTTCCGCCAGCACCACGCGCTGCGGCGCTTTGCGCGCCTGCGAGAAGATCGGCTTCATGAACAGATTGGTTTTATACACGAACTCGGTGAGCTGCTCGCGGTAGGCGTCAAAGTCAGCAATCGGTCGCGTCGCCACGCCGGAATCCATCGCCGCTCTGGCGACGGCCGGGGCTATCTGCACAATCAAGCGCGGATCGAACGGTTTGGGAATCAGGTATTCCGGGCCAAAGCTCAGATCCTGATCGTCGTAAGCGGACGCTACCACGTCGCTCTGTTCCGCCTGCGCCAGAGCGGCAATCGCATGTACCGCCGCCAGCTTCATCTCTTCGTTGATGGCGGTGGCACCCACGTCCAGCGCGCCGCGGAAGATGAACGGGAAGCACAGCACGTTATTCACCTGATTGGGGAAATCCGAGCGCCCGGTGCAGATAATCGCATCCGGCCGCACCTGCTTCGCCAGCGGCGGCATGATCTCCGGCTCCGGATTGGCCAGCGCCAGAATCAGCGGATTTGGTGCCATCTTCTGCACCATCTCTGGCGTCAGCGCTTTCGGACCGGAGCAGCCGAGAAAAATATCCGCGCCGCCAATTACCTGATCCAGCGTGCGCGCCCCGCTGTCTTCCACGGCATAGGCGGCTTTGGTCGGCGTCATGTCCGCTTCGCGATCGCGGTAAATCACCCCTTTTGAATCACACACCACGATATTTTTCTGCTGCATACCAAGCGCCACCAGCAGATTGAGGCAGGCAATGGCTGACGCGCCAGCGCCCGACACCACCAGCCGCACGTCGGCAATCGCCTTATGCACGATGGTCAGGCCGTTAAGCACTGCCGCGGTACAGATGATGGCGGTGCCGTGCTGATCGTCATGAAACACCGGAATCTGCATGCGCTGCCGCAGCTGCTGCTCAATGTAAAAACACTCCGGCGCTTTGATGTCCTCGAGATTGATGCCGCCGAACGTCGGTTCCAGCGCGGCGATCACCTCAATCAGCTTGTCCGGGTCGTGCTCGTCGATTTCGATGTCGAACACATCAATGCCGGCAAACTTTTTGAACAGCACCCCCTTGCCTTCCATCACTGGCTTGCCGGCCAGCGCGCCAATATTACCGAGCCCCAGCACCGCCGTGCCGTTGGAGATCACCGCCACCAGATTGCCGCGCGCGGTGTATTTGTGCGCGGCCAGCGGATCGGCGGCAATTTCCAGACAGGGTGCCGCCACACCGGGGGAATAGGCCAGTGCCAGATCGCGCTGCGTCGCCAGCGGCTTAGTGGGTGACACCTGAATTTTTCCGGGGGTGGGATATTGGTGAAAATCGAGCGCGCTTTGCTTGAGTTGATCGTCCATCAGACATCCTTTTGCACGGCTGAAAAGCCCTCAGTATAAGAACGCGCGGCGCAAAAGAGGGTGAAGGCGCTCAAAGAACGCACAGTCGCCAGGGCACGGATTGCCACGGCTTCGCCTGCGGCTTTGGGACAGCCTGCTATGCTTAAGGGTGGCAAAACGCTGAGCTGAACCGATCAGGCAGGCCTGACTATCAGAAACGCGCCCCGACGTCACAATCAGAGAAAACGCATTTTCTTCATCCGGCGTCTGTTGCACTGTGTGGAACCTCCCTTGCCCGATAAGGGCGCACCTAAGACGATGACTGCCCGGGTGCCTGTTTTGCCCACATTATTGCTAATCAAGGAGTTAAGCGATGAACCAGCTAGATGCATTAAAACAGTTCACCACCGTGGTGGCGGACAGCGGCGATATCGAATCCATTCGCCATTACCATCCGGAAGATGCCACCACTAACCCATCCCTGATCCTCAAAGCTGCCGGCCTCGACGCTTACAAACACCTGATTGATGACGCCATTGAGTACGCGAAAAAACAGGGCGGCAGCAAAGAGACGCAAATCATCAACGCCAGCGATAAAGTGGCGATCAACCTCGGTATGGAAATTCTGAAAAGCGTACCGGGCCGTGTTTCGACCGAAGTGGATGCGCGCCTCTCTTTCGATCGTGGCATGTGTGTGACCAAAGCGGAGAAACTGGTCCGCCTGTATGAAGAGAACGGCATCGACCGCTCACGTATTCTGATCAAACTGGCGTCCACCTGGGAAGGCATCAAAGCGGCGGAAGAGCTGGAGAAGAACGGCATCAACTGTAACCTGACGCTGCTGTTCTCCTTCGCCCAGGCGCGCGCCTGTGCCGAAGCCGGCGTGTTCCTGATTTCGCCGTTTGTCGGCCGAATCTACGACTGGTACAACACGCGCAAACCGCTCGACCCGTATGTGGTCGACGAAGATCCAGGCGTTAAATCGGTGCGTCGTATTTACGACTACTACAAAAAGCACCGTTACAACACCGTCATCATGGGTGCCAGCTTCCGTAAAGTGGAGCAGATTGTGGCGCTGGCCGGCTGCGATCGCCTGACCATCTCCCCGAACCTGCTGGAAGAGCTGGCCAACAGCGAAGCGCCGGTGGAGCGCAAACTGGAGCCATCAACCGAGGGCTTCCACCAGCCGGCACCGCTCTCCGAAGCGGAGTTCCGCTGGGAGCATAACCAGGATGCGATGGCCGTGGAGAAACTGTCCGACGGTATCCGCCAGTTTGCCGTCGACCAGCAGAAGCTGGAAGACGTGCTGGCCGCCCGCCTGTAATCCTGAACTCACCTTCTGCCGGACGGGCCGCGGCCTGTCCGCTTTTGCCCAATTACAAGGGAGAACCCTATGTCTTCACGCAGAGAGTTGGCTAACGCGATCCGCGCCCTGAGCATGGATGCGGTACAGAAAGCAAATTCCGGCCACCCAGGTATGCCGATGGGCATGGCCGATATCGCCGAAGTGCTGTGGCGCGACTTCCTGAAGCACAACCCGACCAACCCGGCCTGGGCGGATCGCGATCGCTTCATTCTGTCTAACGGGCACGGCTCGATGCTGCTGTATAGCCTGCTGCATCTCACCGGCTATGATCTGCCGCTGGAAGAGCTGAAAAACTTCCGCCAGCTGCACTCAAAAACGCCGGGCCACCCGGAAATTGGCTACACGCCGGGCGTTGAAACCACCACCGGCCCGCTCGGCCAGGGGCTGGCCAACGCCGTTGGCCTGGCAATTGCCGAGCGCACGCTGGCGGCCCAGTTCAACCAGCCTGGCCATGATATCGTCGATCACTTTACCTATGTGTTTATGGGCGACGGCTGTCTGATGGAAGGCATCTCACACGAAGTCTGTTCGCTGGCCGGCACGCTGGGCCTCGGCAAACTGATTGGCTTCTACGATCACAACGGTATCTCCATCGACGGCGAAACCGAAGGATGGTTTACCGACGACACCCACAAGCGTTTTGAAGCTTATAACTGGCACGTGGTGGGCAGCGCCGAAGGCATCGACGGCCACGATCCGGACGCCATCGCGGCGGCCATCAAAGAAGCGCAAAGCGTCACCGACAAGCCTTCGCTGATCATCTGCCGCACGGTAATCGGCTTTGGCTCGCCAAACAAAGCCGGCAAAGAGGAGTCGCACGGGGCCGCGCTGGGCGAAGAGGAAGTGGCGCTGACGCGTAAACAGCTCGGCTGGAATTACGGTCCGTTTGAGATCCCGCAGGATATTTATCAGCAGTGGGATGCCAGAGAAGCCGGGGCCGCGCAGGAGAAATCCTGGGAAGAGAAGTTCACGGCTTATCAGCAAGCGCATCCGCAGCTGGCAGACGAATTCAGCCGCCGCCTGAAGGGCGAAATGCCGGCTGACTGGGAAAACAAAACCAGCCAGTTCATTCGCGATCTGCAGGCTAACCCGCAGAAAATCGCCAGCCGCAAAGCTTCACAGAACACGCTGGAAGCCTTCGGTAAACTGCTGCCGGAGTTCCTCGGCGGTTCCGCCGACCTCGCGCCCAGCAACCTCACTATCTGGTCCGGCTCGAAGCCGATCAAAGAGGATCACGCCGGTAACTACATTCATTACGGCGTACGCGAATTTGGCATGACGGCCATTGCCAACGGTATCGCGCATCACGGTGGTTTTGTGCCTTATACCGCCACCTTCCTGATGTTCGTCGAATACGCGCGTAACGCAGCGCGCATGGCCGCCCTGATGAAAGCGCGCCAGATTATGGTCTACACCCACGACTCAATTGGTCTGGGCGAAGATGGCCCGACGCACCAGCCAGTTGAACAGCTGGCCAGCCTGCGCGTGACGCCAAACTTCAGCACCTGGCGACCGTGCGATCAGGTCGAGACCGCCGTGGCGTGGAAAGCGGCGATTGAGCGCCATCACGGTCCGACCGCGCTGATTCTGTCGCGTCAGAACCTGCTGCAGCCGGAGCGCAGCGCGCAACAGGTTGAGAACATCGCGCGCGGTGGCTACATCCTCAAGGATTGTGACGGCACGCCGGACGTCATCCTGATTGCCACCGGTTCTGAAGTGGAGATCACGCTGGGCGCCGAAGCGAAACTCAGCGCCGACGGCCACAAGGTGCGAGTGGTTTCGCTGCCGAGCACTGACGTGTTTGATAAACAGGACGTGGCCTATCGTGAATCGGTGCTGCCTTCCACCGTGCGTGCGCGCGTGGCGGTTGAAGCCGGTATCGCCGACTACTGGTACAAATACGTCGGCATCGACGGCAAAATTGTCGGCATGACCACCTTCGGCGAATCGGCGCCAGCCGGCAAGCTGTTCCCGGCCTTTGGCTTTACCGTCGAGAACGTGGTGAGCCACGCCGAATCGCTGCTTAAGCCTGCCTGAGTGTCTGGCCCTTTCCCGCTACCGGGAGAGGGCCGTTTTATTTCACAGCCTGATACAGAAAAAAATCCGCCCCGCCCCCTTCCCGCTTTGCGCAAACTGATTACTATAGGTTTTCCTCCGATTCCTATAGCGGACGCTTTCCCGTTGAAAAAACGTACTCCTTTTTTACTGGCCTTAATGGTTGCCGTGCTGCCCTTTACCAGCGCGGCGCAGGTATCGCCCGATCCGCTGCTGGCCTCGCAGATTGTCGATCGCTATGCAGAACACATCTTTTATGGCAGCGGTGCGACCGGCATGGCGCTGGTGGCAATTGACGGTAACCAGCGCGTGTTCGCCAGCTTTGGCGAAACCCGTCCCGGCAATAATGTGCGCCCACAGCAGGACTCACTGATCCGTATCGCCTCGCTGAGCAAACTGATGACCAGCGAAGTGATGGTGAAGATGGCCGAGCGCGGCCAGATTCGCCTTGACGATCCGCTGAGCAAATACGCGCCGCCGGGCGCCCGGGTACCGACTTACAACGGCCAGCCGATTCGGCTGATCAATCTCGCCACCCACACCAGCAGCCTGCCGCGCGAGCAGCCGGGCGGCAAACCGAATCGTCCGGTGTTTGTCTGGCCAACCAAAGCGGATCGCTGGCAGTGGCTGCGCGGTGCGCAGCTAAAAGCCGCACCGGGCACGCAGGCGGCTTACTCCAACCTCGCCTTCGATCTGCTGGGCGACGCGCTGGCTAAAGCCGCCGGTATGCCTTATCCGGCCCTGCTGCAGCAGCTGGTAACGCGTCCGCTCGGCATGAAGGACACCACCTTCACGCCATCACCGGACCAGTGTCAGCGCCTGATGATCGCCGAAAAAGGGGCCAGCCCGTGCAATAACACGCTGGCAGCCATCGGCAGCGGCGGCGTGTACTCCACGCCGGACGATATGGGACGCTGGATGCAGCAGTTCCTCAACTCGGCGGTGAATCACCGCACGCCACAAATCGATCGGCTGCAAACGCTGATTTATCGCCGCGACCAGCTGACTAAAGTGGAAGGCATGGACGTGCCAGGACGCGCCGACGCGCTGGGCATGGGCTGGGTTTACATGGCACCGAAGGCGGGCCATCCGGGCATCATTCAGAAAACCGGCGGCGGCGGCGGCTTCATCACCTACATGGCGATGGTGCCACAGCACAACGTCGGCGTATTTGTGGTCGTAACGCGCTCGCCGCTGACCCGCTTCACCCCGATGAGCGATGGCGTCAACAACATGCTGGCTGAGCTGGTGGGCAACCAGACGGGCTCACCGATGATGATCGGTAATATTCGCTAAATCTTTGATAATTAATTTTAATTAATTGCAGTAAGAGAGTGAGATATAGCGAGCAGTTACTGCGAACCCTCCCCTAAATCATTCGTGCTGCAGGAAGGCGGCAAGGATGGGCATCCCCGGGAGCTTACTCAGGTAAGTGACCGGGGTGAACAGCCGCAGCCAACGCCCCTGCAGTGCGAAGGATGACGGGGATTACTGAGTGACCCAGAGGGTGGGCCAGTCATCACTACTATGCCAGGCGTCGCAGGTCTTCTCCTCCGCATACTCCGCCAGCACGAAAGCATTACCATCAAACTGCCAGCGTGTGGCCACACCGCAGTCGCCTAAACCGCGCCCTTTGCTGAAGGTATACAGCTGGCCATTACTGGCATCGAACTCGGCGTTCACCAGCTCCAGCTGATTATCAGTGCGCGACGGCGGGGTAAACGGCAGGTTGAGCGTGATGCCGCGCGATACATACGGCTGGCTGCGCGTGACTTCAAACGCCAGATCGATCACGTTGTAGGCACCGGTTTCGCAGCTTATCAGCAGCAGCGCTTTGCTGTCGGTGAGTGGCGCAACGCTGACTTCCCGCCGCAGCGGATCGAGCGAGCAGTTATCGGTATTGACGCGCCAGGTTCCGTAATCGATCAGGCCGGTGGTTTCCTGCTGCGTCAGCGGCGCGGGTGCGGGCATTGGTGCCGGCAGCTGTGGAATTGAGGGCGGCGGTGGCACATCCCACTGCACGCGATCACCGCGCTTTACCCAGGCGCTGGCCCCGTTAACCCGCCCCTGTACGTCATCCATCAGCAGCAGCGCCGCTTTCATACCGCGCAGCGGAATACTGGCGCTGGCTTTATAGGTGAGCTGTAAATTG
Organism: Pantoea dispersa; assembly: GCF_019890955.1. Lineage (NCBI taxonomy): Bacteria > Pseudomonadati > Pseudomonadota > Gammaproteobacteria > Enterobacterales > Erwiniaceae > Pantoea > Pantoea dispersa. The sequence goes on along the minus strand of NZ_CP082346.1, from coordinate 1,197,869 downwards.
CTGGCATCCAGCGTCTGGGCGAGAAATTCGTCGATGGCGATGGCGTTGCTGGTGGCCAGATGATGCGGCTCCACCGTCCAGTGTTTGAGGTCCGGATTGAGGCGGCGCTGGTCGAGCAGCAGGTTGTCTTTTAGCGCCGCGCCCGGCAATGCACCGCTGTAGGCGCTGCCGTAATCAATGCGCAGCAGCGGCCGATCGTTGACCCCGGCGTGACGCGAAATCGTCATCACCAGGCCATTATCGCCAGGAAAACTGCGTGCCACGCAGAACGCCGCATTGTTGCAGGTGATCTGCCAGTCGGAAAACGACTTTTGCAGCGGCTCGGCCTGTACGCTGGCAATCAGCAGAAAGGGCAATAAAAGCAGCGACTTCATCCAATACGACATGAAAAAAAACGATCCCCGATTCCTGGAAAGAAAATGATAGCGCAATGCATGCGCGGTCATCAGGCCGAAACTGTGAAGTGGCCTGAAAAGCGAAGTTAACTGCTGAAAAAGCCGTCGCCTTATAGGCGATCTGTGTGGAATAGCGCAACAGCTCCATCATCCGGTGCGGCTGATTTCTGCTCAATCGGATTCGTCGGACAATTTTTACCCCCTTCACAAAACGGTCAAATACACACAAACGGTCATAAGCGGTCATGCTATGGTGCTGGCAGAGCGTTAACGCTGTGCACGGCCTCTCTCATTCCCTCGCGTAATAACGCGCATTTATGTGAATGCGATCACTCAAATTTGAAATAAAGAGATCTCATTTACATAAAAAACTCAATGAAAATCACCTTAATGTCGCCGGGCCAGTTGGTCGCTGCGGACTCGTGCCCAGCCCACATTTTCACATTCCGGCATCCATTAATTTATAGCCATCGGAGGGAAGTCATGTTGCCGATTGAAAGACAGCAGCGAATTATTGACGAGCTTAATTTAAATGGTCGGGTCATTGTCGCTGAATTAGTCACGCTGTGTCAGGTTTCGCAGGAAACCATTCGCCGTGATTTAACGCAGCTGGAGAAACGTGGCGTATTACAGCGCAGTCACGGTGGTGCAGTACCAGCCAAACGACAGGCCGCCAACATTCAGGGAAATACACGCGGTATTAACGAGTATGAATTATCTTTTCGCCAGCGCATGAATGAAAACGTCGAAGCCAAGATGGCGATAGCCAAACGGGCACTCGATTTTATCAGCCCCGGTGATTGTTTATTACTCGACAGTAGTACCACCTGCTGGTATCTGGCACGACAGCTACCGGATATTGAATTAACGGTGTTAACCAATTCTATCAGAATCGTCCAGACCCTTGCAGCGCGCGGCAGTATCCGCACCATCTGCCTGGGTGGAGAATATTCTGACCGTTATGAAGATTTCCACGGCGTCGTCGCAGAGCAGCCGCTACGGGAATTTCAGATCAATAAGATCTTTTTTTCCTGCAGCAGTTTGGGCAATGACGGTTATTTACGCGAAGGTAACGAAAACAACGCACATTTAAAACAGCAAATGTTGTTAGCGGCAGAAAGAAAACATCTGCTGCTGGACGGCAGTAAATTTCTGCGCCCCTCATTCGCGCGTATTTGTCATTACCGCGATGTGGATTTTCTCATCACTGACCAATTAAAAGACAAAGAGCTGGAACAAGAACTGGCGTGGAACGGCGTCAATATTATTGATTGCTCGCAACGCAGCCATTCGATGCAGCTAATAAAAAATTAATCCGGAGTCTTTATGAAAAAACATCTTATCGCCTGTTCTCTGCTTGCCCTGTTTGCCGCCGCTGGCGCGCAGGCCGCTGACAAAATCCGCATGGGCATCGTGGTAAAAATTGGCGGTATTCCGTGGTTCAACGCCATGGAAGCGGGCATCAAAAGTGAAGCGGCAAAACGCGGCATCGACGCGTGGATGGTCGGGCCAACCGCCGCTGACCCGGCGCTGCAGGTGCGCGCGATTGAAGATTTGATTGCGCAGAAGGTCGATATCATCGGCGTCGTGCCAAACGACCCGAAAGTGCTTGAGCCAGTGCTGAAGCGCGCGCGTGAAGCCGGGATCATGGTGATTACTCACGAATCGCCCGGCCAGAAAGACGCCAACTGGGATTTCGAGCTGGTCGATGCGCCGACCCACGGCATCAACCATATGAAAGCACTGGCGAAATGCATGCATGAAGAAGGCAAATACGCCATGTATGTCGGCAGCCTGACGGTGCCACTGCATCAGGAGTGGACCGACGCCGCGCTCAACTACCAGAAACAGCACTATCCGAAGATGCAGCTGGTGACCGACAAGTTCGGCGTCGGCGAATCGCTGGATGACTCCATCCGCACCACCAACGAGCTGATGTCTAAATACCCGGATCTGAAAGGCATTATGGCCTTTGGTTCTCAGGGAGCGATTGGCGCCGGCCGCGCGGTCATGAACCGCAACAAGATCGATCAGGTGTGCGTCATCGGTGCCTTCAGCCCGGGCCAGGGTGCGTCGCTGGTACAGCGCGGTGCTATCAAGGGCGGCTATATCTGGAATCCGCAGACCGCCGGTGAAGTATTTGTGCGTATCGCCGACATGATGGAGAAAAAAGAGCCGATCACCGACGGCATGACCATTGAAGGGCTGGGCAAAGTGAAGGTGGACGAGGCGACGCACACCATTCTCGGTAACAACACCGAAAGTCTCGATAAAGAGAACCTGCCAAAACTGGTGAAAATGGGGCTGTAACATGCAAGAGGTCACTCCACAGACGCTGATTGCGCTCGACAACCTGTCGAAAACATTTGGTGGCAACCGCGCACTGAGCGATATCTCGCTGACCCTGCTGGCCGGCGAAGTGCACTGTCTCGCTGGCACCAACGGCTGTGGCAAGAGCACCTTAATTAAAGTCATTTCCGGGGTGCACGCCCCGGACAGTGGCAGCCGCATTACCCTCGGCGACGGCCAGAGTTTCCCGCGTCTGACCACCCGTCAGGCGCGCGACTTCGGTATCCAGGTGATTTACCAGGATCTGTCGCTGTTCCCCAATTTGAGCGTGGCGGAGAACATCGCCTTTGAGCATAACCTCAACGGGTTGCTCGGCTGGCACCGTCAGGCCCGGCTGCGCGACACCGCGCGCGGCATTATTGATGAGCTGAAGTTTGACCTTGATCTGAACGAGAAAGTCGCCGCGCTGTCGATTGCCCAGCGCCAGCAGGTGGCGATTTGCCGCGCGCTGGTGGCCGATGCACGACTGGTGATCATGGACGAACCCACCGCGTCGCTGACGCGTACCGAGGTCAATCAGCTGCTGCGCACCGTGCGCTATCTGAAAGACAAAAACATCTGCGTGGTGTTTGTCAGTCACCGGCTGGATGAAGTGCTGGAGATTTCGGATCGCGTGACGGTGATCCGCGACGGCCGCAAGATGGGCTGCTGGCCAGCCAGAGAGATGACGCCGCATCACCTGACCGAACTGATGACCGGCCTGAAGCTCGACTACCAGTTAAAAGCGCCAACGCGCAACGCCGATCGGGCGATTCTCGAGGTGGAGAAGCTGACGCGCGCCGGTCAGTATCATGACGTCAATTTCAAACTCTACGCCGGTGAAGTGCTGGGCCTGTGCGGCCTGCTCGGCTCCGGCCGCACCGAACTGGCGCTGTCGCTGTTTGGCATGACCAAACCGGACAGCGGCAAAATCTGGCTCGACAGCAAGCCGGTGCGTTTTCGCGGGCACGAAGACGCCATCAAAGCCGGCATCGGCTACGTTTCGGAAGATCGCCTGACGCTCGGCCTGGTGCAGCAGCAGTCGGTGGCCGACAACATGGTGCTGCCGATCCTCGATAAGCTGCAAAACCGTTTCCATCTGATCGACGAATACCGCAAGAACAAGCTGATCCTGCAGTGGATTCAGCAGCTCGGCGTGCGCGTGGCCGATCCTAACCTGGCGATCTCCACCCTGTCCGGCGGCAACCAGCAAAAAATCGTGCTGGCGAAATGGGTGCTGACCCAGCCGCGCATTCTGATCCTCGACTCGCCGACCGTCGGCGTGGATGTCGGCGCCAAGGCCAGCATCTATCAGCTGATCCACGAGCTGGCGAAAGAGGGACTGTCGATCATCCTGATTTCCGACGAAGTGCCGGAGGTCTGGTACAACTGCGACCGCATTCTGCACTTCCGCGACGGCACCATCCATGCCGAATACCAACCCGATACCGTGGCGCAGGAACAGCTGGCGGAGGTGATTAATGCCTGATTTCTCTCGTTTACGTCCGCACTCCAGCCAGGGCTGGCTCGCCTGGGTGCTGCTGGCTTTCATGGTGTTCTTCTCGCTGGCCAGCGATCAGTTTCTGACGGTGCAGAACCTGCTGGATCTGGCGGAAAGCTATGCCGTTACCGGCATTTTCGCCCTCGGCCTGTTTGTAGTGCTGGTGACCGGCGGTATCGATATCTCCTTCGCCGCCGTGGCGTCGGTGGTGCAATACCTGATCGCCTCGCTGTTTGTGCAGTTCCAGTTTGATAACGCGCTGCTCAGCATTCTGCTGGCTATCGTCTGCGGCACGCTGTTTGGCGTGATCAACGCCCTGCTGATCACCTCGCTGCGCGTGGTGTCGATCATCATCACCATCAGTATGCAGTCGCTGCTGTTTGGTCTGCTGATGTGGGTTACCGGCGGCAAAAGCCTCTACTCGCTGCCGGACTGGTGGATCACCCTGCGCAGCGTGCTGCCGTTTAGCGTACAGGGCAACAGTTTTCAGATTGGCTTACCGCTGGCGATCATGCTGGTGATTGCCGCCCTCACCGCGCTGCTGCTCAACAAAACCAATCTGGGCCGTCAGCTGTATGCGGTGGGCGGCGATGCGGAATCGGCGCGGCGTATTGGCATCCGTGTGGGATTGATTTACGTGTTTGCCTACGGCTGGCTCGGAGCGATGGCGGCGATTGGCGGGCTGGTGCAGGTGTACCGCATGGGTGAAGTAGTGCCGAACGCGCTGGTCGGCGGTGAGCTGGATGTGCTGGCTGCGACGGTGCTGGGCGGTGCCAGCCTGATGGGCGGCAAAGGCACGGTCAGCGGCACGCTGATGGGCGTATTCCTGATCGCCATCCTGAAAAACGGCCTCAATCTGATCGGCGTCTCCAACTACTTCATGAACATTGTGGTCGGCGGCACGATTATGGTGGCGATTGCCGTCACCCACTACAAAAAACGTAAAGAAACCGACGTCAGTTTCGTCTGACGGGAGGAGCCATCACCATGAAATCTCTCTCTGCGCTGCGGCCGGACGGCACCAACATCGGCCTGATGCTGTTGATTGCGCTGGCGCTGGCCACCTTCAGCGTCATGCTGCCAGGCCGCTTTCTCACCGACTCGACCTTTATGAGTATGGCGTTTCAGCTGCCGGAGCTCGGCCTGTTAACGCTGGCGATGTTTATCGCCATCCTCAGCGGCGGCCTGAACCTCGCCATCATCGCCACCGCTAACCTGACGGCGCTGTTCATCGCCTGGACCCTGATGAGCGCCCTGCCCGCTGATGCCGGTACCGGTCAGCAGCTGCTGTGGCTGTTTATCGCTATCGCCGGCGCGATGGTGATTGCCGCCGTGATTGGCGTAATCACCGGCGTGATGGTAACGCGCATCGGCGCACACCCGATTCTGGTGACGCTGGCCACCATGATGACGCTCAACGGCATCGGCATCTGGCTGACCAAAGGTGCGGCGGTGAGCGGTATGCCGCCGGTGGTGCAGTCGCTCGGCTCAGACACGCTGCTGGGCATGCCGCTGCCGCTGTGGGTATTCCTGGTTGCCGCCGCGCTGCTGGCGCTATTCCTCGGCAAAACCCGCGCCGGCAAATGCATCTACATGGGCGGCAGCAACATCAACGCCACCTGGTTCAGCGGCATCAATACCCACCGTATGGTGATGCTGGTGTACGTCATCTCCAGCCTGCTGTGCGTGCTGGCCGGCCTGATCATGATGGCGCGCTTTAACTCGGCGCGCATGGGTTACGGCGATGCCTACCTGCTGCTGACCGTGCTGGCCATCATTCTCGGCGGCACTGATCCCAACGGCGGTTTTGGCCGCGTGACCGGCGTAGTGCTGGCGCTGATTGCGCTGCAGGTGCTCTCCACCGGCTTCAACCTGATGAACATCAGCCAGCACGTCAGCCTGGCGATGTGGGGTGCCGTGCTGGTGGTGGTGCTGGCCTTCAAACAACTCAAAGCACGCTTTAACGATCACCGTGCCGTCAGGCTCAGCAAGCTGGCCGCGGCGCTTAATCCTCTGACCGAAAAAAAGGAAGTATGATGCGTATTCAAGTCTCCCCGTCGTTGATGTGTATGAATCTGATGGAGATCAAGCACCAGCTGGCCGTGCTGGACTCCCGCGCTGACTTCCTGCACATCGACATCATGGACGGTCACTACGTTAAAAACATCACCCTGTCGCCGTTCTTTATTGAGCAGATCCGCCCGCATACCCAGGTGGCGATCGATGTGCATCTGATGGTGGAAGAGCCGACCGACTTTATTGAAGCGGTGGCCAACGCCGGCGCCGATTACATCTGCCCGCACGCTGAAACCATCAACCGTGATGCGTTCCGCGTGATTAACCTGATTCGCAGCTACGGCAAAAAAGTGGGCGTGGTGCTCAACCCGGCCACGCCGGTCTCCTTTATCCATCATTACATTCATCTGCTGGATAAAATCACCGTGATGACGGTGGACCCGGGCTATGCCGGTCAGCCGTTTATTCCGGAGATGGTGCAGAAGGTGCAGGAGCTGAAGGCGCTGAAGCAGGCGCACGGCCACCGCTACCTGATTGAGATTGACGGTTCCTGTAATACGCGCACCTACAACACGCTGGTCGGTGCCGGTGCCGAAGTGCTGATTGTAGGCACCTCCGGCCTGTTTAACATTCACGAAGACCTCGCCACCGCGTGGAACATGATGCGTGAGAGCATTGATGAAGCGCAGGGCCTGGCGCAGGTGTCGGCATGACAACACGCTGGCTCGGTATCGACATTGGCGGCACCGGCACTCGTCTGCAGTTGATGGAGTCAGGCCGCATCTGGAGCAGCTTTCGTAAAGTGCCCACCGCCAGCTGGGCGCAACAGCCCGATGCGCTGGCCGCACTCGGGCAGCTGATTGCGGAAACGCTGGAGCAGCAGCCAGTCAGCGGTGTAATGCTCGGCCTGCCGGGCATTCTCAGCCGCGATCGCCAGCAGGTGATTTCCCTGCCGTTCATTCAGGCGCTCGATCATCAGCCGGTAGCGGCGCTGCTGAGTGAACGACTGGGCGTGCCGGTGGCGATGGATAAAGACGTTAACCATCTGATGCTGTGGGATTTAATGCAGCTGGAGCAGCTGCCGGAAAATGCGGTAGGTCTGTATCCTGGCACCGGCATGGGCAACAGCCTGTGGATCAACGGCCGCTTCTACCATGGTCAGCATGGCGGAGCTGGTGAACTCGGCCACGTGCCGGTGGCCGGTAACGCGCTGCCCTGCCCGTGCGGCAACCACGGCTGCGCGGAAACCGTGACCTCCGGCCACTGGTTGAGCCACTGGGCGCAGGCCAATGCGGCGCAAACGCCGATGTCGGCGCTGTTTACCCATCACGGTTCTGACCCGGCGCTGCAGGCGTTTGTGCAGCGGCTGGCACAGCTGATCGCCACCGAGATGAACATTCTCGATCCGGAGTACCTGATTCTGGGCGGCGGCGTGCTGGCGATGGCAGATTTCCCGCTGGCGCAGCTGCGCAGTCAGATCCAGCAGCATTTACGGCCGCCGGCCACGCGGGATGGTTTGAAAATCATCTTCAGTCAATCCACCGATCACACCGGCTGTCGCGGCGCCTGCCTCGCCGCAGAACGGCTGTTCAGGAGCGCGCAATGAAAGGAAAAGTGTGTGTGTTTGGCTCGTTCAACCTCGACGTGGTCGCGGTGATGAACCGTTTCCCCCTGCCGGGCGAATCGCTCACGGCGCACAACAGCATGATGGGGCCCGGCGGCAAAGGGGCCAACCAGGCCACCGCCGCGCTGCGCGCCGGGGCGCGCGTGCACTATATCGGTAAGGTAGGTAATGACGATTTTGGCACCTTTGCCCGCCGCCATCTGGAGAAGACCGGTTTCGATGCCATTACGCTGTTCACCTGTAAAGAGAAACCCACCGGCAACGCGCTGATTTACGTGGCGGGCGATGATGCCGAGAACATGATATCGGTCTATCCCGGCGCAAATACCACCGTGACCGCGGCCGAAGTGGCGCGCTGTCAGCCCACCGTGGCTGCCGCCGATATTCTGCTGGTGCAGCTGGAGAACAACCTCAGCGCCATTCAGCGCATGATCGACAACGCGCGTGCCGGCGGCACGTTTGTCATTCTGAATCCGGCACCGTGGCAGAAAGTCAGCGATGCGCTGCTGGCTAAGGTGGATCTGTTAACGCCCAACAGCACCGAAGCGATGCAGTTGAGCGGGATAAAAGTGACCGATTTTGCCAGCGCGCAGCGCGCCGCCGAAGTGCTGCACCGTAAGGGCGCGCGTCAGGTGATTATTACGCTTGGCACCGCGGGCGCCCTGCTTTCCAGCGCGGAGCAGCAGCTGCGTATTCCGCTGTTTCCTGCCCAGCCGCTCGACACCACCGGTGCCGGCGATGCCTTCAACGGTGCGCTGGCGGCGCGCCTGGCGTCCGGCGATGCGTTACCGCAGGCGGCGCTGTTTGCAGCGGCGTTTGCCTCGCTGTGCGTCGAGCGTTCCGGCGCGGCCAATTCCATGCCCTCCTACGCCGAAGCGCTGGCGCGCATCCAGGCCCATCCGGAGTGTGAAGTGACGCCGTTAAATGCCCCGGAAACAACGCACATGGCATAGTGGCGCAATGCATTGCGCCCCGGCATCGGCAGGGCCGGCATTCATGCCGGCCCTGCGAATCACCGCCGCGGTTATGCCTGCAACCAGCCCATCAGCTGCGCATAGTGCAGTAACATAATGGTTTTGCCGTCGCGAATGCGCCCCTCTTTCACCATCGCCAGCGCCTGAGGAAACGGCAGCTCGAGTACGGTGATCTCTTCATCTTCCACGCCACCGCCGTCGTTAGCGCGCTGCGCGTCGCTGTATTCAGCGGCGAAAAAGTGCAGCAATTCGGTCACGCCGCCTGGTGACATATAGGCCTCAAACAGCTTTTCGACCTTACCAACCTGATAGCCGGTCTCTTCCACCGCTTCTTTACGGATGCAATCTTCCGGCGTGTCGTTATCCAGCAGTCCGGCGCAGGTTTCAATCAGCTCACCGCTGGCGTTGTCATTAACATAGGTCGCGATGCGGAACTGACGAATCAGCACCACGCTGTTTTTTTCACGGTTGTAGAGCAGGATGGTGGCGCCGTTGCCGCGATCGTAGACTTCACGTTTGTGACGTACCACGTCGCCGTTGCTGCGGGTGAGTTCGTAGGTGTAGTTGCGCAGAATGAAATAATTATCAGACAGCAACTTATCTTTGATGATGTTGATCTTTAACGACATAGCCGCTCCACTGCGTAGCTGAGGGAGCCTGAGATAATAGGCCGAAGCCGCAGGGAAAACTATCTGAATTGTGGAGCAGATTGCCCGCGATGGCGTGAGGCTGTCAGTTAAGCATTACGCCTTTTCAACGCTCATGGCACGTGTCGTAGCGGCGCAATTTATCGCGCATCCGGGCAGCTGTGCAGTGATTAACTTAGCGCGATAAATCGCGCCGCTACAATGTGTGCAGGATGAGGGTGCAGAAATAAAATGCCGCTACGATGTGTGCAGGATGATGGTGCAGAAATAAAAAGCCGCACGAATCGTAGCGGCGCAATTTATTGCGCATCCGGGCAGCTGTGCAGTGATTAACTTAGCGCGATAAATCGCGCCGCTACAATGTGTGCAGGATGATGGTGCAGAAATAAAATGCCGCACGAATCGTAGCGGCGCAATTTATTGCGCATCAGGGCAGCTGTGCAGTGGTTAACTTAGCGCGATAAATCGCGCCGCTACAGTGTGCGCAGGATGATGGTGAAGAAATAAAATGCCGCACGAATCGTAGCGGCGCTATTCATTGCGCATCCGGACAGCTGTGCAGTGATTAACTTAGCGCGATAAATCGCGCCGCTACGATGTTGTGTGGTTTGCGGCTGCCTCAACCGGTCGGCACGAAAACCCTGATACCGCACCGGCAGGCGCGGCCAGGGTCGCGATCAAAAACCGTTTGGCTGGTCTTTCATATCCGGTAGATGGTGGGCAATGCCTTTGTGGCAGTCGATACAGGTCTGTCCGTCCTGCACCGCTTTGCTGTGCATTTTGGCGGCGACCGTTTTCTGCGCGGTGAAGTCCATATAATCGAAGTTGTGGCAGTTACGACACTCCTGCGAATTGTTGTTCTTCATCCGGCGCCACTCGTTCTGCGCCAGCTCGATACGCGTCTCTTCAAACTTCTGCGGCGTATCAATCAGGCCAAAGATCTTGGCGTACACCTCTTTACTCGCCTGGATCTTACGAATCATCTTCGGCCCCCACTCGTGCGGCACGTGACAATCCGGGCAGGTGGCGCGCACGCCGCTGCGGTTGTTGTAATGCACCGTCTGCATATATTCCTGATAGACGTTGTTGCGCATTTCGTGACAGCCAATACAGAACTGCTCGCGGTTGGTCATCTCCATCGCGGTGTTAAAACCGCCCCAGAAAATGATGCCGCCAGCAAAGCCAAGAATCAGCAGCGTGCCGAGCGCCAGACGGCTGGGGCGTCGCCACCAGCGCCAGATACGTATAAGTTTCTGTTTCATCGCCACCTCACTGCCCAAAGCCGTCAGCCGGCTTAAAGGTGTTTTCCACCACCGGTTTGGCATCGGTCTGCGGCACGTGACACTGCAGGCAGAAGTAGCGACGCGGCGATACCGTGCTGCTCACCACGCCGTCGCGGTCAGTAAAGTGCGTCGGACTGACGCGCGGCGCGCCGGTGGTCAGATAGCTCTGGGTGCCGTGACACTGCAGGCAGCGGTTCACGTTCTTCGTCACCTGGTAGCCCTCCACGCTGTGCGGGATCACCGGCGGCTGATTAACATAGTTCAGCGGCTTGCGGCTCTGCTCTTTGGGCTGATGAATGGTGCCCTGCTGCGTTGCCGTCACTTCCGGTGACTGATTGAGATCGACGCCGTTATTAGCGTACACCACGCCGCCCAGCATCAGGGCGGCAACGGTTACAAGAGTGATAAAAGGTTTCATTGCATCCTGCCTCAGATTTTCACCAGCTTAACGGCGCATTTTTTGTAATCGGTCTGCTTCGACAGCGGATCGGTGGCGTCCAGCGTGATGTTGTTGGCCAGCACGCCGGCATCAAAGAACGGCATAAATACCAGCCCCTGCGGCGGCTGATTACGCCCGCGCGTTTCCACGGTGGCGAGGGTTTCGCCACGACGCGATACCACGCGCACCTTCTCACCGCGACGGAAACCGCGATCTTTGGCGTCCAGCGGATGGATATACAGCAGCGCCTGCGGCACCGCGCGGTGCAGTTCCGGCACGCGGCGCGTCATGGTGCCGGTGTGCCAGTGCTCCAGCACGCGACCGGTGCAGAACCACAGGTCATATTCGGCATCCGGCGCTTCCGCTGGCGGCTCGTACGGCAGGGCAAAAATGGTGGCTTTGCCGTCCGGCTTACCGTAAAAACGTACCCCCTCACCGGCTTTCACGTAGCTGTCGAAACCTTCACGATAGCGCCAGCGCGTCTCTTTGCCGTCCACTACCGGCCAGCGCAGACCGCGCGCCTCGTGATAGGTATCGAACGGTGCGAGATCGTGACCGTGGCCGCGGCCAAAGCTGGCATACTCCTCGAACAGGCCTTTCTGAATATAGAAGCCGAACTCACGCGCTTCATCGTTAAGGCGGTCGTCGGCCACTTCGCTCAACGGAAACTGATTCACCTGGCCGTTGGCATACAGCACGTCGTAGAGAGTTTTGCCTTTCAGCTCAGGCTGCTGAGCAATCAGCGCCTCTGGCCACACGTCCTCAACGCGGAAGCGTTTGGCAAAGGTCACCAGCTGCCACAGATCCGATTTCGCCTCGCCCGGCGCTTTCACCTGCTGATGCCAGAACTGGGTACGGCGCTCGGCGTTGCCGTAGGCGCCCTCTTTCTCTACCCACATCGCCGTCGGCAGAATCAGGTCGGCAGACAGGGCGCTGACGGTCGGATACGGGTCGGATACCACCACAAAGTTGCGCGCATCGCGCCAGCCCGGCATGCGTTCCTGCGTCAGGTTCGGCCCGGCCTGCATGTTGTTGTTACACATCACCCAGTAGGCATTCAGCTTGCCGTCTTTCAGCGCGCGATCCTGCGCCACGGCGTGAAGACCGACTTTGGCTGGCACCGTGCCCTGTGGCAGCTTCCACAGTTTTTCAGCTAAAGCGCGGTGTTTGTCATTGTTCACCACCATGTCGGCTGGCAGACGGTGCGCAAACGTGCCCACTTCACGCGCGGTGCCACAGGCCGATGGCTGGCCGGTTAGCGAGAACGGTCCGGTGCCCGGACGGGAAATTTTGCCGGTCAGCAGGTGGATGTTGTAGCACAGGTTGTTCGCCCACACGCCGCGCGTATGCTGGTTGAAGCCCATGGTCCAGTAAGAGACCACCTTCACGTTCGGATTGGCGTACAGCTCCGCCAGCGCGATCAGCTGATCCTGCTCTACGCCGCTCATGGCGCTGGCTTTTTCCACCGTGTATTCCGCGACAAATTTCGCATATTCATCGAAGCTGATCGGCGTCGACTCGCCATTGTCCGGATTTTTCGCCGCCGCCTGCAGCGGATTGGTCGGGCGCAAACCGTAGCCGATATCCGTCACGCCTTTACGCAGCGTGACGTGATTCTGCAGGAAGGTTTTATCGACTTTGTTGTTCTGAATGATGTAGTTAGCGATGAAGTTGAGGATCGCCAGATCGCTCTGCGGCGTGAAGACGATGGCATTATCGGCCAGCTCGAAGCTGCGGTGGCGATAGGTCGACAGCACCGCCACTTTGACGTTGTCATTGCTGAGACGACGCGCGGTCAGGCGTGACCAGAGAATCGGGTGCATCTCGGCCATGTTCGATCCCCACAGCACAAACGCATCGGCCTGCTCGATATCATCGTAGCAGCCCATTGGTTCGTCCATGCCGAAGGTGCGCATAAAGCCCACCACCGCAGACGCCATGCAGTGGCGCGCGTTCGGATCGAGGTTGTTGGTGCGGAAGCCGGCTTTCATCAGCTTTGATGCAGCGTAACCTTCCCATACGGTCCACTGGCCGGAGCCAAACATGCCGACCGATTCCGGGCCGTTGGCTTTCAGCGCCGCCTTAAACTTCGCTTCCATGATGTCGAACGCCTGATCCCAGCTTACCGGGGTAAACTCGCCGTTCTTATCAAATTTGCCGTCGGTCATGCGCAGCAGCGGCTGGGTCAGACGATCTTTGCCGTACATGATCTTCGGCAGGAAGTAGCCTTTTATGCAGTTCAGACCGCGATTAACCTCTGCCTGCGGATCGCCCTGCGAGGCGACCACGCGGCCATTCTGCGTGCCGACCAGCACGCCACAGCCGGTGCCGCAAAACCGGCACGGCGCTTTTTCCCAGCGAATCGGCTCAGCCAGGCTGGTGGCCGCTTTGGTCACGTTCGGAATGGTGAGACCAGCAGCCGTTGCAGCAGCAGCCGCCGCATTGGCCTTCATAAAATCACGACGACTCAGGTTCATGATGCTTCCTTACAGGGTTCTTCAATTTCGTCTTGCTGGTGATAAACCAGCGATACCGCCAGCACATCCGGGATGTTGCGGGTGGCTTCAATGTTGCTCAGCAGCGTGGCGCCGTCGGCCGCGCCCAGCGTTAGCGCCAGCGTGCCGCGTGCGGCATCTTCCGCCGCAATGTCGCTATCGGCAAAGTTCAGTAGCGCCTGCCGCACCGCCGCGATCGCGGTCGGACGTGCCTGAATCACCAGGCCACATACGTGCCAGCTGTCGTTATTCGTCATGATGCAGTCCTGTGGCTGAGACCGGACACGGCGCGATACAGGCGCCACAGCCGGTGCAGTGTTGCGGAAGGATTTCCGGCTGGCCGATGCCGTTGGGCATCAGGCGAAAACGGATCGCCTGCTGCTCACAACTCTCCTGGCAGCTGCGACAGTTAACGCCGAGAAAAGCGATACAGCGGCTGTCGATGCGGATGCGCCGGCTAAAAGGTTCAGTGTCGCGCGGCTGAAACAGCGGCTGCGGGCAGACGTCGGCACAGGCAGCGCAAAAGGTGCATTCCCCCTGCAGAAAGTCGAGCTGCGGCGCTTCGCCAGCGGCGATGCGGATAATGCCGCTCTCGCAGGCTTCTACGCAGCGTCCACAGCCGTCACAGCCGCTCTCTCCCCGCCACCACGGCAACGCGATACCGCCGGCAGGCATGACGCGCTGCCCGGTAAAGAGTTCACGTCGCGACAGCGCCATCGGCTCACCTCAATGCGGGGATGTAGAGATGGTGCGTAAAATAACCTGAGGTTATGAAGGGCTATATCACCCGAAAGGTGTAATTCCCGATGCGGGATCAAGAGAAGGAGAATTGCAATAAAAACGGGGGCCGACTGGCCCCCGCAGGTGAGCATCGCTGTGATTAACGCGCGTTGTCTTCCGCCAGTTTAGGCGCCGCATCATCCTGATCATCATGATGATGCTCGTGCTCTTTCATCGCTTCCGCCTGCACGCGCTTACGCACGCCAAACCAGCCGAGCACCAGCAGCACGGCAATCAGCGGAATTGAAGCAATGGTGTAAGTGCCGTTCGGGTAGTCAAACGCCATCAGCACCAGCACGCTCACCAGGAACAGCAGCGTCAGCCACGAGGTAACCGGCGCCCACGGCAGCTTGAAGCTGACATCTTCCGCTTTGCCCTCTTTGATGGCTTTGCGCAGACGCATCTGGCACACCACGATGAACGCCCACGAGGAGATAATCCCCAGCGACGCCACGTTCAGGACGATCTCAAACACCTGCGACGGAACGTAGTAGTTGAGCACTACGCCGATCACGTACACGCCGATGGTCACCAGGATACCGGCGTACGGCACCTGCTGCTTACTCATCTTCGACATGAACTGCGGCGCCGAGCCGCCCATCGACATTGAACGCAGAATACGTCCGGTAGAGTACAGGCCCGAGTTCAGGCTCGACAGCGCCGCGCTCAGCACCACGATATTCATCACGCTGCCAATGTAAGGCACGCCCAGTTTGGAGAAGAAGGTGACGAACGGGCTTTGTCCGGCCTGATAGGCGTTCCACGGCAGCAGCAGTACCAGCAGCACCACGGAACCCACATAGAACAGGCCGATACGCCAGATCACGCTGTTGATGGCTTTCGGCAGCATGGTTTTCGGGTCTTTACACTCGCCCGCCGCCGTGCCCACCAGCTCAATCGAGGCGAAGGCAAACACCACGCCCTGTACCAGCACCAGCGCCGGCAGCAGACCGTGCGGGAACAGCCCGCCGTTGTCGGTGATCAGGTGGAAGCCGGTGGTGTTGCCGTCCAGCGGTTTACCGCTGCCGAGGAACACCACGCCGACAATCAGGAACACCACGATGGCCAGCACTTTCACCAGCGCGAACCAGAACTCCATCTCGGCGAACCATTTCACGCCGATCATGTTCATGGTGCCGACAATCGCCAGCGCCCCCAGCGCAAATACCCACTGCGGCACATCACCAAACGCGCCCCAGTAATGCATGTAAAGCGCCACCGCGGTGATATCGACGATACCGGTCATCGCCCAGTTAACGAAATACATCCAGCCCGCAACGTAGGACGCTTTTTCCCCGAGGAATTCACGCGCGTACGAAACAAAGCTGCCGCTGGAAGGGCGATGCAACACCAGCTCGCCCAACGCACGGAGAATAAAGAAGGAGAAGATACCGCACACCAGATACACCAGTGCCAGTGCCGGACCGGCCATCTGCAGACGCGCGCCGGCACCGAGGAACAGACCGGTACCGATAGCGCCGCCAATGGCGATCATTTGTACCTGACGGTTACCCATTGCTTTGTGGTAACCCGTGTCGTGAGAGTTAAGCCAGCGCCTTCTCGCAGCACGCTGTTCGGCTGGCGTTTTTTTAGTAGATTTCATAGCTTTCCTGTTTGTCCTGTCCATCAATCACCGCGTAACCAATCGATTGCGCCGGGCAGTGCGAAATGGGGTAAAACCGGCCCCTGAGCGGCGGAACGATGCCGCGCGGCGAGCCGGGAAATTACGGCGATGAATCCTACCCGTTCTGCATGAACGAAGCAAAATATACTGGCTGACTGCACGGGTTGATTTGTAATAATCCGTCGCGACGCACAAAAAAACCGGCCAGTGGGGTGGCCGGTAATCGGTGGCTACAGGAAAAAACTACCAGAGGGGAATAATGAAGGGCATTAACGGTAAATCTCGGCGCTGCCGCTCCACATGCTGGAATCGCCTGGATTCTGCATGCCAATGACGCGATAGTGGCTGGCGCCCATCTCTTCCGCTTTTTGCGACAGCTGACGGGTGGCGTCATCCAGCGAACCGCGCACGCCGCTCACCGAAACGGTGCCGCTGCTTTGCAGGTCCTGGGTTTGTGCCTCGCTTAACGGCGAGGCGGCAAAGGTAGTAAACGATGCGCTGGCAAGCAGTGCAGCAGTCATTACGGCATAACGTGTCTTCATGAGGTGCTCCTGTTGTCGTGCGGGAAAAGGGTTACGCGTCAAAGTATCGGCGAGCCAGTGCAAACCAGGCTGCGCGAGCGGTAAAAGCGTTCAATATTTCGCCAGCCAAACGCCGGTAATCCAGGGAAACGTAAACCGCAGTGAGTTTCTCTGGTAAAAGTAACCAGATGTGTCAATTTCGCGCTCGCACCCGCGCTGCGGCTGACTTATAATCCCCCGCTCTTGTAAGGGTTATTATTGTGATAGTGAAACGTCCCGTTACCCGCACCATTGCCCGCGCGCTCAGCGCGATTGTGCTGCTGTCGCTGTTAACCACCGGCCTGGCGCTGATGACGCTCTCCAGCAGTTTGCGCGATGCCGAAGCGGTGAATGTCGCCGGCTCGCTGCGCATGCAAATCTACCGGCTGGCGTGGGACAGCACACGCGATCCGCAGCAGCTGGCGCACCATATGCAGCAATATCAGCAGACGCTGGAGTCACCGGCGCTGCAACATCTGGAGCGTCCGTGGGTGCCGATTGAAGTCAGCAGCCGCTACCGCTATCTGCGCGACAGCTGGCCGGTACTGCAGGAGACGCTGCAGCCGGCGCGGGCGCAGGTGTACCAGCAGCGCGTGGCGGGCTACGTCAGTGAGATTGACCGCTTCGTGCTGGCGGTGCAGCACTATGCCGAGCTGAAAATGCATCTGGTGGCCGCCAGCAGCCTGTTCGGCTTTCTGGCGATTGTTGCACTGGCGCTGTGGAGCATTGGCTTTATTCGCCGCAACGTGGTGCGTCCGCTCGATTCGCTGGTCACCGCCAGTCAATACGTCGAACAGGCCAACTTCAGTTTTCCGCCGCTTTCCGTGCATCAGCCCAACGAGCTGGGCGTGCTGGCGCAGGCGTTTACCACCATGGCGGAGCGACTGCATTCACACTATCGCCTGCTGGAGTGCGCGGTACGCAATAAAACCGAAGATTTAACCCAGGCCAACCGCACGCTGTCGCTGCTGTATGAAAGCTCGCAGATTCTCACCGGCAGCCCGCTCAATCCCGAGCTGTTTCAGGGCCTGCTGCGGCTGGTGCAGCGGCGGGAAGCGCTGGAGGTGCTGCAAATCGCCAGCGAAGATATCGCTTTCCAGGCCGGCGTGCCCGCCGACGATCTCAGCTGGCAGCGGCTGCCGCTGCAGCAGGAAGAGCAGCGCCTCGGCGAACTGTGCTGGCAAACCCGCCGCGCGCCGCCGGCCGATGAGCTGATGCACAGCCTGGCCAACATGCTGGCGCGTGCACTGTGGATCTGGCAGACGCAGAAGCAGTATCAGCAAATGCTGCTGATTGAAGAGCGCGCCACCATTGCGCGCGAGCTGCACGATTCGCTGGCGCAGTCGCTCTCTTTTCTGCGTATCCAGCTGACGCTGCTGCGGCGTAATGTCGATAGCAGCCAGCCGCAGGCACAGGCGATCATCGCCGATTTTGATCGCGCGCTGGCCGAGGCGTATCAGCAGCTGCGCGAGCTGCTCACCACCTTCCGCCTGAGCATTGAACAGGCCGATTTAGTGCAGGCGATGCAGGCGATGATCGCCCCGCTGCAGGAGCAGTCGCAGGCGGCGATTACCTTTGACTATCAGCCTGGCCTGCAAACGCTGGATGCCCAGCAGCAGGTGCACGTGCTGCAGATTGCGCGCGAGGCGCTGCTCAATGCAATTCGTCACGCGCAGGCGCAGCAGATTCAGATTCGCTATCAGCGTGTCGCTGATGATGAGCACCTGCTGACCATCGAAGATGACGGCTGCGGTATCAATAGCGTAGAAGAGCCGCCGGGCCACTACGGGCTGACCATCATGGCCGAGCGCGCGGCGCGTCTCGCCGGCAGCTTACTGATTACCCCGCAGGCGCAGGGCACCTGCGTCACGCTGCGTTTTCCCGCCCGCCCCGCGCACCGGCTGGCTTAACGCATTACACTTAGCAAATGGATTGAAACTCTGGAGAACCTATGGCTCACCCTTCCCTGTCTATTATGATCGTTGACGATCATCCGCTGATGCGTCGCGGTATCCGCCAGTTGCTGGCGCTGGAACCGCGTCTGGAAGTGGTGGCTGAGGCGAATAACGGTACCGAAGCACTGGCCGAAGCGCGCCGTCTGGCACCGGATGTGATTCTGCTCGACCTGAATATGAAGGGCATGTCCGGGCTGGATACGCTGAAAGCGCTGCGCCACGAGGGCGTCGCGGCACGCATTCTGGTGCTGACGGTGTCCGACGCGCGCAGCGATATTTACGCCATGGTGGATGCCGGTGCCGATGGCTATCTGCTTAAAGACAGCGAACCGGAACTGCTGCTGGCGCAGGTAATGCGCGGCGCACAGGGCGAGAACGTGTTCAGCGAGGTGGTGGCAGAATATCTGGCGACCCGCCAGCCCAGCGTCAATCCGTTCAGACAGCTGACCGAGCGCGAGCTGGATGTGTTGCAGGAAGTGGCACGCGGCTTATCCAACAAAGAGATTGCCGCCACGCTGCACATTTCCGAAGAAACGGTAAAGGTGCACATCCGCAACCTGCTGCGTAAGCTCGACGTCCGTTCCCGCGTTGCGGCAACGGTGCTGTGGCTGGAGAGCCGCAATGTGTGATTGCGCACATAAAGCTGCTGCGACTTTTACACTTTCTCCATAATTTATCCACGATTCCCTAATTTGCCCCGCGTACAGTAAGCAGCAACCGGAGTTTTCAGGATCGCCCTTGCACTCCGCCAGCGTGAAGCGCAGCGTGCGACACGCTTTTACTAATAACAAGTACAAAGTACGCAGCTGAGGAGTGTCGGTTTCATGTCGAACTTTTTTATCGACCGCCCCATTTTTGCCTGGGTGCTGGCTATTTTGCTGTGCCTGTGTGGCACGCTGGCCATTATCTCGCTGCCGGTGGAACAGTATCCGGATCTCGCGCCGCCTAACGTGCGCATCACCGCCAACTATCCCGGCGCATCCGCGCAGACGCTGGAAAACACCGTAACCCAGGTTATCGAGCAGAATATGACGGGGATCGATAACCTGATGTACATGTCCTCGAACAGCAGCAATACCGGCCAGGCGCAGATCACCCTCACCTTTACCGCCGGCACTAACCCGGATGAAGCGCGGCAACAGGTACAGAATCAGCTGCAGAGCGCGCTGCGCAAGCTGCCGGCGGCGGTGCAGTCGCAGGGCGTCACGGTAAACAAAACCGGCGACAGCAACATTCTGATGATCGCCTTTGTCTCCACCGACGGCAGCATGGATAAACAGGATATTGCCGATTACGTTGCCAGTAACATTCAGGATCCACTCAGCCGCATCGACGGCGTCGGCCAGGTCGATGCCTACGGCTCGCAATACGCCATGCGCATCTGGCTCGATCCCAACAAGCTGATTAACTACGCGCTGACCACCGACGATGTGGTCAGCGCCATCGAATCGCAGAACACCCAGGTGGCGGTCGGTCAGGTCGGCGGGTTGCCGTCGGTGGACAAACAGGCGCTGAACGCCACGGTTAACGCCCAGTCAATGCTACAGACGCCCGCGCAGTTTCGCGCCATTACGCTGAAAACCAACACTGACGGTTCAGTGGTAACGCTCGGCGACGTGGCCACCATCGCCATGGGTGCCGAAAAGTATGACTTCCTGAGCCGCTATAACGGCCAGCCAGCATCCGGTCTCGGCATCAAGCTGGCCTCCGGCGCTAACGAGATGAACACCGACAAGCTGGTGCGCGCCCGTGTTGCTGAACTGGCGCAATACTTCCCGCACGGGCTGGAAGCCAAAGTGGCGTTTGAAACCACGCCGTTCGTCAAAGCCTCCATTAAGGACGTGGTGAAAACCCTGCTGGAAGCGATTCTGCTGGTGTTTCTGGTGATGTACCTGTTCCTGCAAAACTTCCGCGCCACGCTCATTCCCACCATTGCTGTGCCGGTGGTGCTGCTCGGCACCTTTGCGGTGCTGTACGCCTGCGGCTTCAGTATTAACACCCTGACCATGTTCGCCATGGTGCTGGCCATCGGGCTGCTGGTGGATGATGCCATCGTGGTGGTGGAAAACGTCGAGCGCATCATGAGCGAAGAGGGATTATCGCCGCGTGCCGCCACGCGTAAATCGATGGGGCAGATTCAGGGCGCGCTGGTGGGCATCGCGCTGGTGCTGTCCGCGGTGTTTGTGCCGATGGCATTCTTTGGCGGCACCGTGGGCGCTATCTATCGCCAGTTCTCCATCACCATTGTCTCGGCGATGGTGCTGTCGGTGCTGGTGGCGATGATTCTGACGCCCGCGCTGTGCTCCACGCTGCTCAAACCGCTGGCGCAGGGCCAGCACCATGGCCGGCGCGGATTTTTCGGCTGGTTTAACCGTCACTTCAATGCCAGCGCCGAACGCTACGAGCGCGGCGTGGCGCGCATTCTGCTGAAGAGCGGCCGCTGGCTGCTGCTCTACCTGGCGATTATCGGCGTGATGGCATTCCTGTTTATTCGTCTGCCTACCTCCTTCCTGCCGCTGGAAGATCGCGGCGTATTTCTTACTCAGGTACAACTGCCGCCGGGCTCGACGCTGCAGCAAACCTCGCAGGTGGTGGCAAAGGTTGAGGATTATTACCTGACTGCCGAAAAGGACAATGTGCTGTCGGTGTTCTCCACCATCGGTGCCGGTCCGGGCGGTAACGGACAAAACGTGGCGCGCCTGTTTGTGCGCCTGAAGGACTGGGAGCAGCGGCCAGGTCGCGATCGCACCTCGTTTGCCATCATCGATCGCGCCACCGCAGCCTTCAAAAAGATCAAAGAGGCACGCGTCATCGCCAGCAGTCCACCGGCGATCACCGGCATGGGCAGCTCCTCCGGCTTTGATATGGAATTGCAGGATCACGGCGGCATCGGGCACACCGAGCTGATGGCGATGCGCGATCGGCTGCTGGCGCTGGCCGACAACAATCCGGCGCTGTCGCGCGTGCGCCACAACGGGCTTGACGACAGCCCGCAGCTGCAGATTGATGTCGACCAGCGCAAAGCGCAGGCGCTCGGCGTCTCGCTGGATACCATCAACGACACCCTGACCACCGCCTGGGGCTCAACCTACGTGAATGATTTTCTCGATCGCGGCCGCGTGAAGAAGGTCTACGTCCAGGCCGCACCGGAATTCCGCATGCTGCCAGGCGACATTAACAAATGGTATGTGCGCAACAACAGTGGCGGCATGGTGCCGTTCTCCGCTTTCGCCACCAGCCACTGGGAGACCGGTTCACCGCGTCTTGAACGCTATAACGGCTATTCGTCGCTGGAGATTGTCGGCGAGGCGGCTAACGGCGTCAGCAGCGGCACGGCGATGGATGAGATGGAGAAACTGGTGGCGCAGCTGCCGCTCGGCGTTGGCTTCCAGTGGACCGGTGCCTCCTATCAGGAGCGTCTCTCCGGCTCGCAGGCACCGGCGCTGTATGCAATTTCGCTGCTGGTAGTGTTCCTGTGCCTCGCGGCGCTGTACGAGAGCTGGTCGATTCCGTTCTCGGTGATGCTGGTGGTGCCGCTGGGCGTGGTGGGCGCGCTGGTCGCCACCTGGCTGCGCGGACTGGAGAATGACGTCTACTTTCAGGTCGGGCTGCTGACGGTGATTGGTCTGTCGGCCAAGAATGCGATCCTGATCGTCGAGTTCGCCAATGAGATCAACAGCAAAGGGCGTGAACTGCTGGAGTCGACGCTGGAGGCATCGCGGCAGCGCCTGCGGCCGATTCTGATGACCTCGCTGGCCTTTATTTTCGGCGTGCTGCCGATGGCGATCAGCAGCGGTGCCGGTTCCGGCAGCCAGCATGCGGTCGGTACTGGCGTGATGGGCGGCATGATCTCCGCCACGGTACTGGCGATCTTCTTTGTGCCGCTGTTCTTTGTGCTGGTGCGCCGCCGCTTCCCGCTGCGGGCAAAGCCGCACGACTGAGGCTAACTCCGGGCAAATAAAAAGCCGCCATGATGAATGGCGGCTTTATTGATGTGTGCGGTAAGAATAACAGCAAGTTGGGAAGCGCCCTGCTTTTCTCTTCACGAATTACTTACGTAACATCGCTTCGATAAATTCTTTCCAGTTCCCCAGTTCGTGTTCAACCATAAAACCCTCTCTTCTTGTAGTGGCGATTTTACGCCGTTTTTTTCTACAGGTGAATACGTTTCCACCTCTCATCACTATCGGCAACTACCGCAGAAAGCTTGAATTTGCCGAAACTGCGGACTGACGCACATTTCAGCAACCTGTTAATGCGACTCATAAAAGCGCGGACTTAATCCGCCAGGCCCGTTTTTGCCGCCTAAGATAATTCTTAGATCGCTAATGATGCCGCAGGCGACAATTTCGCAGGTAAGTGAAAGCGTTTACTGGCCCTGATTAGCGGCGTTTATTGGCGTCGCGGCGAGATGAAAAACAGCGCTGCCACGCGTCTGACCTCACAGCCCATGGCGCGCTATGGTAAACTCGCGCTTTATTTAACACAGGACGGGAATACGCGATGACAGCGCAGTGGGTGATGTACGGAATTAAGAATTGCGACACCATAAAAAAAGCACGCAACTATTTGAGCACTTCCGGCATCGACTTTCATTTTCATGATTATCGCGCTGACGGGCTGGATGCGGCGCTGCTGCAATCCTTTATCGACCAGCTGGGGTATGACGTGCTGCTGAACATGCGCGGCACCACCTGGCGTCAGTTGCCGGAAGCGGAACGCGATGCCATCCGCGATGCGGCCAGCGCCAAAGCGCTGATGCTGGCGCACCCGGCGCTGATCAAACGTCCGGTGCTGGCGGCGCCAGACGGTACATTGCTGGTGGGTTTCAAAGAACCCGTTTATCACGCCTTTATCCAGGAGAAGTCATAACATGTTCTGTCCGGTTATTGAGCTGGCTCAGCAGCTTATTCGTCGCCCCTCGCTTAGTCCGGATGACGCCGGTTGCCAGGCCATGTTAATTGCGCGCCTGGAGGCGATTGGTTTCCACGTCGAGCCGATGCATATTGGCGATACGCTTAACTTCTGGGCCACGCGCGGCCAGGGCGAAACGCTGGCTTTTGCCGGGCACACTGATGTGGTGCCACCGGGCGATGCCAACCGCTGGATCAGCCCGCCGTTTGAACCGTCGATTCGCGACGGCATGCTGTTTGGCCGTGGCGCCGCTGACATGAAAGGCTCGCTGGCAGCGATGGTGGTGGCGGCCGAGCGCTTCATTGCTGCTCATCCCAATCATGCTGGCCGGCTGGCGTTTCTCATCACTTCCGATGAAGAAGCCAGCGCCGTCAACGGGACGGTAAAAGTGGTTGAGCGCCTGATGGCGCGCAACGAACGCATGGATTACTGCCTCGTCGGTGAACCGTCGAGCACCGAAGTGGTTGGCGACGTGGTGAAGAATGGCCGTCGCGGCTCGATGACCGCCAATCTGACCATTCACGGCGTGCAGGGCCACGTGGCGTATCCGCATCTGGCCGATAATCCTGTGCATCGCGCGATGCCGGCGCTCAACGAGCTGGTGGCGACCGAGTGGGATCAGGGCAACGAGTTCTTCCCGCCGACCAGCATGCAGATCGCCAACGTGCAGGCGGGAACCGGCAGTAACAATGTGATTCCCGGCGAGTTTTTCGTGCAGTTTAACTTCCGCTTCAGCACCGAACTGACCGATCAGATGATCAAAGATCGCGTGGCGGCGCTACTCGATCGCCACCAGCTGCGCTATACGCTGGAGTGGAATGTGTCCGGTCAGCCATTCCTGACTTCACGCGGCAAGCTGGTGGATGCGGTCGTCAACGCTGTGGCGCACTATAATGAGATCAAGCCGCAGCTGTTAACCACCGGCGGCACCTCTGACGGGCGCTTTATTGCCCGCATGGGCGCACAGGTGGTGGAACTCGGCCCGGTGAATGCCACTATTCATAAGATCAATGAGTGCGTGAAAGCCTCGGATTTGCAGCTGCTGAGCCGGATGTATCAGCGCATTATGGAACAGCTGATCGCCTGATGGCACCTTGAAGGAGAAACCTCATGGAATGGTTAAAAGAGTACTGGTGGGTGATTGTGATTCTGCTGATGGTGGGCGTGCTGATGAACGTCTATAAAGACCTGAAGCGCATCGATCATAAAAAATATATGGATAACAAACCGGATCTGCCACCGCATCGCGATTTCAACGATAAGTGGGACGATGACGACGACTGGCCGAAGAAGAAGTAGTCGCCGCCGATCGTTTAGCGTACAAGGTCGCCCTGCACGGCGACCTTTGTTTTATGGCGCGCCGGTCTCACACCATCATCACCACATCGTCGTCGCCCGGCTTCGCTCCGCTCAGCGCCTCATCAAAATAGCGGCGCGGCACGGTATAGCGCAGGTGATTCAGCGCCAGCTGCATGCTGCGTTCATCAATTGCGTGCGGCAGATCGTCAACGATATCCAGCGTCACATCGCCGCCCAGCGCAGTTAAGCGCTGCATCGCCGCTTCCGCATGCTGCATCGGCACCTGCTCGTCATAATCGCCGTGAATCAGGTGGATAGTGTTGCGCGTGCTGGCCTGCTCCGGCAGCGTGACGTAGCGGCCGCTAAAGGCCACCACGCGTCCCGCCAGATCCGGCTGGGCTTTTACGCCTTCCAGCACCATGGTGCCGCCCTGCGAAAAACCGACCAGCGCGGTGGCTTCCGGCCGCACGCCGCTCTGCTGCTGCCAGTGACGCACCGACTCGACAAAGGACGGCATCACCGCATCCACGCCCTGCTGCTGCGAGCGGTCGTGTTCCGGTATCTCGGCATACCACTGGCGGCCCTGCGGCGCGCTGGCCGGATAAGGTGCGCCCACCGACACCACCTGCGCCTGCGGAAACGCCTGCGCGAACCAGCTGCCAATCTGCGCCATCGAATCGGGGTTGTCGTTCACGCCGTGATACAGCAGAAACAGCTGCGCGGCGTTATCCGGTTGCTGAACAATTACATATCGTAGTGCCATAACGTCCTCCTCAAATCACTATACGCCGCTGACGGCAAAGTGATATTGGGAAAATTTGAACGAGATAATGGATTTATTGCAATGTGCCGAGGCGCTGCTGCCAGTGCTGCGCGGCAGCGGCATCCAGCATGATGAGTGCGTCAGCCGCCTCCGCGCGCAGCCTGAGCATCAGCGCTTTACGCCCGCTCACGCCGGCCAGCCGTGCCGCTTCACTCAGCGTTTGTTTTTGTTGCAGTATGGCACACAGCAACGGTGGCGATGCGACACCAGCCAGCCGCTGCAGCACCGGATAGCTGGCTTCATAGGGCCGCTGCGCCCAGGCAAACGCGGCCAGCAGCGGCCAGTCGTCGGCGCTGAGGGATTGATGGTCGGCGGACGACAGGGTCAGCGGCACCGCGATCAGCTTTTGCAGCCACGGCCAGTCGCGCGCCAGACGCTGCGCGGCACGCTGCTGCAGGGCTTCACCGGCTGGCGTCAGCGCACAAATCGCCATCGCCGCATAGCAACCGCTGCTGGCTTCGCGCTGTGAACCGATACGCACCAGCGTAAAGCCGCAGGCGCGCCAGAACTGCCACAGCGCTGCGGTGTAGCCAAAGCTCACCGACAGATAGTCCGCGCCCTGCGCCTGCTGCCGCGCCGTCGCCACCAGCGCACCACCAATACCGCGCTGGCGCTGTGCGGCCTGCACGGCAATGCGGCTGATGCGCAGCGAACGTAACGTCGCCGCTTCAGTAAAACCGGCATGTGCCGCTAATGACTGCGCCACCAGATTGCCGCGCGGACGACGTAAGCCGGCCCATACCGCCTGCGCCAGCGCAGCATCCAGTCCGCCCTCTTCCACCAGCCACAGCGCGCCGGTGACCTGCTGCGGCTGCCCGGCCAGCCAGAAATGCATGCCGGGCGCATCCAGCATACGTCGCAGGTCGAGCGGCGAGGTGCGATAGTGTGCGCTCGCCAGCAGACGATAGCCGGCCTGTAAGGCGTCGGCGTGCTGCGCGGGCGTAGCGGCAAAAATTGCTGTCTGCGCGGGTGCGTCGCAGGCTTCGGCCTCAGCAAACAGCAGCGCCGCGCTCAGCCACTGCTCCAGCGGATCCTGCGCCGACCAGCGCAGCGGCTCATCCAGCTGGAAGTAGCGCACCTGCGGCAGCGCGGCGCAGAAGCGCAGCATGAAACCGCGCCCGGTACCTTCGTAGCCCTGCACCGTGGTGGTCAGCAAAACGCGCGGAAAACGCTGCACCAGCTGCTGTAACAGCGGCGCGGGGATGGCCGCGGCCTCATCCACAATCAGCCATTCCGCCAGCGGCTGAGCCTCCTGTGGCTGAGCGAGAATCGTATCCGGGGCCATAAAGTTAAACTGCTCAGCGGCGAACTGCGCCAGCACCTCCGTCGAGGCCTTCGCTGGTGCCGTCACCAGCGCGCTTTGCGTCTGGCGCGCCAGCATCCCCGCCAGCGCCGATTTGCCGCGACCGCGCGGGGCGATGATCACCGCGACACCGGACGGCATGGCGCACAGCTGGCGGACAATCTGCGCCTGCTGCTCGGGGGCGCGACACTGCCACGGCGCGAAGAGCTGCGGCACCGGCAGGCGCGGCGTATGGTGCTGACGCAGCAGCATCACCTGCGCATCCTGCAGGATATGCTGTTGCAGATGGTGGATGAAATGCGGCGTGGCGATGGGCTGGTCGACATCAGCCCAGCGCAGGCTGTCGCGATCGGGCTGCGCCGGCCAGGCGTTCCAGTCTGGCGTCAGTAACAGCAGCCAGCTGCCGGCCCGCAGCGTCCCGGCCAGCGCAGCGAACGCTTCCGCGTGAAAGCCGTGGCGCGCATCGAAAATGGCATGCCGGAATTCCCGGCCCAGCAGGGTACGCAGCGCTGCAGGCGCGACGCGCTGCGGGAAGTCATCGCTGTCGCTGACCGTTAACCAGTCACCGGGCAGTGCGGCCTGCCATGTGGCCGCCTCCTGGCGCACCCAGCCAGCTTCACCGGCTATCACGCACAGACGGCGGATACCGGCTTGCTGCATCGCCGCCGTCAGTTCAGCATGCAACATCAGTTACTGGCGAAGGTGTTGCACTGGCCCGGATTGCCGCTGTCAAAACCGCGTTTGAACCAGGTGTAGCGCTGCTGTGAGGTGCCGTGAGTGAAGCTGTCCGGCACTACGCGCCCCTGACTTTGCTGCTGCAAACGATCGTCGCCAATCGCCTCGGCGGCGTTCAGCGCTTCCTGCAAATCGCCCACCTCAAGAATGTTCTCCTGCTGCATATAGTGACCCCAGACGCCAGCAAAGCAGTCCGCCTGCAGCTCCATCTTCACCGACAGCTGGTTCACCTGCGCCTGCGTGGCGCCCTGCTGCATCTGGCGCACTTTCGGTTCGATACCCAGCAGTTTCTGCACGTGATGCCCTACTTCGTGGGCGATGACGTAACCCTGGGCAAAATCCCCCCCGGCTCCGAGTTTGGTTTTCATGTCGTCATAGAAGGAGAGATCGATATATACCGTCTGATCGGCCGGGCAGTAGAACGGCCCCATTGCCGACTGGCCGGTGCCGCAGTTAGTGCGCGTCGCACCGCGATACATCACCAGCTTTGGCGGCGCGTATTGTTTGCCCATCTGCTGGAACAGTTTGCCCCAGGTATCTTCGGTGGTAGCGAGGATCACCGAGGTGAATTTGGCCGCCTCGTTATCCTGCGCCGAATTAACCTGACGCTGCTGCTGTTGCGACACCGGCGCGCCGCCTTCCAGCAGCGCGGTGAGGTCGTAGCCGTAATAGCCAGCGACCGCGACCACAATCAGCAGAATAATGCCGCCCTTGCCGCGCGGCAGACGAATCTGGCGTCCGCCAGAACTAAAACCCGGCGAATCGCCGCGACGATCTTCCACATTGTCGCTTTCACGACGCCCTTGCCAGCGCATGGCCTGCTCCTGTTATCAATGACTTTTGCATGATTTTAGTTGGCGGCAGAGGTTAGTACCAGCAATGCGATGCCAGCGGAGCGAGATTGCGCGCAGGGCGCAGCGTGAAGGCCGTAAACAGACAATAAAAAAGGCCGCCAGCCAGGGCGACCTTCATGCGCTGAAAGGTTTGCGTCTGTTATACCGTGACGCACACCGGCAGAAGCTTAGTCCAGTTTGACACCCAGACGGTGTGCCACTTCTTCGTACGCTTCGATCAGGCCGCCGAGGCTCTGACGGAAACGGTCTTTGTCCATCTTGTCCATGGTCTCTTTGTCCCACAGACGCGCGCCGTCTGGCGAGAATTCGTCGCCCAGCGTCACTTCACCTTTGAACAGACCAAACTCCAGCTTGAAGTCCACCAGAATCAGACCGGCATCATCAAACAGTTTGCTCAGCACTTCGTTGGCTTTGAAGGTCAGCTCCTGCATACGCGCCAGGTTGGCCTTGCTCACCCAGCCAAAGGTTTCGCAGTACGATTCGTTGACCATCGGGTCGTGTTTGGCGTCATCTTTCAGGAAGAGATCAAACAGCGGTGGATTGAGCAGCATGCCCTCTTCCACGCCCAGACGTTTCACCAGCGATCCGGCCGCCCGGTTGCGCACCACGCACTCTACCGGCACCATCTCCAGCTTTTTCACCAGCGCTTCGTTATCAGAAAGCAGCGCTTCCATCTGGGTCGGAATGCCCGCTTCCTGCAGTTTGGTCATGATGAAATGGTTGAACTTGTTGTTCACCATGCCTTTACGATCAAACTGCTCGATTCGTGCACCGTCTCCTGCTGACGTATCGTTGCGGAATTCAAGTACCAGCAGATCCGGATTGTCGGTGCTGTATACGGTTTTCGCTTTACCGCGATACAACTCAGCTCGCTTTTGCATCTTGTTAACTCCAAACATGAAAGAACCCGTGTTCAGCGGTGTTTCACCGCGCGATGACTGCCTGACGCAATCGTTTACCTCGCCGGGCGCTATTATGCCAAAACCAAAACAAAAAGGCCGGAGAATCTCCGGCCTTTATTGCATTTATTTGTTCAGCGCGCCCTGCAGGACCGCCACCAGCGCATCATTCTGCGCCTGGGTGAGTACGTGTCCTTTCGGATCGATGAACTGCAGGCTGCTGCGGTTATCGAGATCGCCCACCTGCAACTTGTAGTCGCCGTTTGGCAGTTCCGGATCTTTCGCGCCGATGGCGTCAAACGCGCTGCTGCCCGGCTGCTTGTAGGTCACTTTCAGACTGCCCTGCGAGCGGTTGTCATCGGTAACTTCCATGCCCATACGCTTCAGCGCCGCCGGCAGACGCTGCCAGGTGACGTTAAACGGTGAGCGCAGCACCAGCAGTGGCAGGCCGGTGTCGTCCGCGCCGCTCTGGACATCAATCTGTCCGCTGGCACGTCCGGCAGCCGCATCCTGGCTGGCGGTATCGATCTTATCCAGACCGGTGCTGATGTCATTCAGCATCTGACCGGTATAGCGCTGAACCTGGACCGGCGTAGTGACCGTCTGGCCCTGCTGCTGCAGTTCCAGCAGACGTACGGTCAGCACCTGCTGATAGCCCTGGTTCTGCACGCTGATCTGGTAACGGCCGCGATACTGGTTATCTTCGTCAGCACGGTTCCACTGCACCCAGTCGGTGGTGAGCTGCTGCGCCGCATCATCACGCTGGGCAACCGGGAATTTGTATGACTGCACCACGTTCACCACCTGCGACCAGATGGAGCCACGGCTGCTGTCAACCGCCAGCACGCCGGTATTACCGGTGAACTGCGCGCGGGTGCCGTTCATCAGCGCCAGCGGCTGCGCCGGCGGACGGATGTCGAGCTCTTTACCCAGCGCGCCTTTCGCCACGCTGTGCGGCACATCGTAATCACCATTCTGCAGCGGCAGAATCATGCCCGCCGGGGCTTTTAAATCATGCAGTTCAGGCGCCTGCAGGTAAGATTCATCACCGCTGACCTGGCGCTTATAACGCTGATCGCTGGAACAAGCTGTTAGCAGCATCAGGGTGGAGAGGCCCACCACGGTTGCCAGCGTCGAGCGCTTAACTGAATAACTCATTGATTCTCCCTAAATTATCGCAGACCCGCCTGGATCAGCGCCTGCGCGGTTTTCGCCTGACCGGCTTCGGTCAGCGGCGTCATCGGCAAGCGCAGCGTGTCATCGGCGATTAATCCTAGCTGTTTCGCGGCCCATTTCACCGGGATAGGATTCGGTTCACAGAAAAGCGTCTGGTGCAGGTGCATCAGACGCTGATTCAGGCGACGCGCTTCGGCAAATTTGCCCTCTTGTGCCAGCGCACAGAGTTCAACCATTTCACGTGCTGCAATGTTAGCCGTGACCGAAATAACGCCTTTGCCGCCCAGTTGCATGGAGTCCAGCGCTGTCGCGTCATCACCGCTGACAATAATGAACTCATCTCCAACCAGCTGTTGGATCTGCGAAATACGCGATAAGTTCCCGGTGGCCTCTTTGATTCCGATAATATTTTTGATTTCAGCCAGGCGGGCAACGGTTTCCGGCAGCATGTCACAGCCGGTACGTGACGGGACGTTATACAGCATCTGTGGCAGATCGGTGCTTTCGGCGATCGCTTTGAAGTGCTGGTACAGACCTTCCTGCGTCGGACGGTTGTAGTACGGGGTCACGGTGAGGCAGCCGACTACGCCGGTGCCGGTAAAGCGTTTTGTCAGAGAGATCCCTTCGGCGGTGGCATTCGCGCCGGTCCCGGCAATCACGGGAATGCGGCCATCGGCCAGCTCCAGGGTTTGCATCACCACATCGCCATGCTCTTCATGGCTGAGGGTCGCGGATTCGCCGGTGGTGCCAACAGAAACAATCGCCGCCGTACCGCTGGCGACATGATAATCAATCAGTTTTTTCAGACTTGCGCGGCAGACATCACCTTTTTCATTCAAAGGCGTAATGAGCGCAACAATACTTCCGGTGAACATGGGCTATCCCCTCGACAAACAAGTGCCTCATGTTACGTTTTCCGCCGAAAGAAAAGCAAGCGAGCCACGCCATTACCGCGCTTGTCAGCAGTTTTTTTTATGTTTACCTTATGGTTATTAGCGAACGTACAGGAAACGCCATTTTGCCGCAGTCACAGCCGCACCATCTGGTGATCACCGCTCTGGGCGTTGATCGTCCGGGTATCGTCAATACCATTACCCGCCACGTCAGCAGCTGCGGTTGCAATATTGAAGACAGCCGCCTGGCGATGCTGGGCGACGAGTTCACCTTTATTATGCTGCTCTCCGGCAGCTGGAACGCCATTACCCTGATTGAATCGACCCTGCCGATGAAGGGTGCCGAGCTGGAGCTGCTGATCGTGATGAAGCGAACTAACGCGCGCGTGACGCCGCCGATGCCCGCCACCGTCTGGGTACAGGTGGAAGTGCCGGACTCACCGCATATCATCGAACGCTTTACCGATCTGTTCGATAAACATCAGATGAACATCGCCGAGCTGGTGTCGCGCATTACGCCCGCCCAGGACGACGCGCCGCCGGTGCTCTATATTCAGATGACCGCGCACAGCCCGGCGAATCATGCCAGCGCACCGTTTGAGCAGGCTTTCCATAGGCTATGCGAAGAACTGCATGCACAAGGTTCAATTCGCCTCTATAGTGTCACCGACGACGCGCACAGCGCCGTCTGAGTCAGGCTCCGGGTTATTCCGCCACACACTCTGCCGCGCTGGCATACCGTGTAGTGAAATAACCCTGAGGTAAACTCCACCTGGCGCTTTTGCCGCTGATGGTGTATTACCCACAGCATGAAGAAAAAAATGGAGAGTTGTGATGAATCCACTGAAAGCCGGTGACACCGCACCGAAATTTAGCTTGCCCGATCAGGATGGCGAACAAGTAAATTTGGCCGACTTCCAGGGACAGCGCGTTCTGGTCTATTTCTACCCGAAAGCCATGACGCCGGGCTGCACCACGCAGGCCTGCGGTCTGCGCGATAACATGGATGATTTAAAGAAGGCGGGCGTGGAAGTGCTGGGCATCAGCACCGACAAGCCGGAAAAACTGTCTCGCTTTGTCGAGAAAGAACTACTCAACTTCACCCTGCTGTCGGATGAAGATCATCAGGTTTGCGAGCAGTTTGGCGTCTGGGGTGAGAAAACCTTTATGGGGAAAACCTACGACGGCATTCACCGCATCAGCTTCCTGATTGGCGGCGATGGCAAAGTGGAGAAGGTGTTCGACGATTTTAAAACCTCGAACCACCACGATATCGTGCTCGATTACCTGAAATCAGCCTGATTACCCGCGGGTGCCAGCCAGGCACCCGTTTTTTTATCCTGCTGTGACGCTGCGCGATTAATAGCGCGAAACCGTGCTGGCCAGCGCTTCCTGCCCGGCGATCACCACGCAGTTACGTCCGGCGTTTTTCGCCTGATACAGCGCATCATCGGCCTGCTTCAGAATCTGTTCCTGACTGCCGTGCGTCGGCTGCCAGCTGGCGATACCAATCGAAATCGTGATCTGCCCGACCGGATCAATCCAGCCGCCGGCAATGCTGGTGCGCACGCGCTCCGCAATCACCCGCGCTTCATCAGGGGCGGTGGCGGGAAGCAGCATCAGAAACTCTTCGCCGCCGTTCCGGCACACCACGTCGGTCTGACGCGCGCTCTGGCGCAACGTGCGCGCCACCTGTTTGATCACCTCGTCGCCAACATCATGCCCGAAGTTATCATTCACCCGTTTGAAGTGGTCAATATCCAGCGCCAGCACGGCAAACGGCTGCTGCATGGTATCGAAATAGTCGAGCACCGCGCTCAGGCCGCGGCGATTGAGCAGGCTGGTCATGGGATCGCTCTGCACCTCTGACTTGAGCCGGCCAATTTTATCCTGCACCAGACCAATACCGGTGAGCAGCGCGCGCTTCACCTGCGCCGCTTCAAAATACCAGGCGCGGATCACGCCAATTTCCCCGGAAACGCCCTGGGTATCCATCTGGCTGGCTTTGCGCGCCAGCTGCCACAGTGGCAAGGCAATCAGCCGGGCCAGAATCACCGCCACCAGCAGCGTCAGCAGCGCAAACGGCACCGAATTCTTCAGCACCTGAAGCAGCAGCCCGGAGAGCGGCGCCAGCGTAACGTTTGTCGGCTTGAGCGCCACCACCATCCAGCCGGTGGTGGGCACCACAGCGTAGCCCGCCAGCTTCGCCGTGCCCTCTTCCGTCAGCTGAACTTCGCCATTGCTGTGCTCCTGGCGCTGACGATCGCTGACGATGCCCGGCACATTTTTGCCAATCAGCTGATTGTTCTGGTGATACAGCACGCGGTTTTCGCGATCCAGCACATAAACATGGGTGCCGTCACGATAGTACTGCTCGCCGAGCAGCACGTTGAGAATGCTCTTTTTCTTCAGATAAATAGTGCCACCGACGTAGCCAAGATAGCGCCCATCGGTGCTCCATACCGGCCAGGAAACAAACACCAGCAGGTTATTGGTGGCAGAAATGGTGGGCCGGCTGACCATCGGCTGGCGCTGCGCCAGCGCTTCGCGCGAAGACTGGCTGGTGAGCTGCATGCCTTTCAGCATCAGCGATTCCGGCGAAATGGCTTTAATCACGCCGTTGCTGTCGACAATCGCCACCGAGTTAAAGCTGCTGGTCTGCTCGCGCAGTCGGTTCACTTCCTGCTGCTGCAGTTCGGGATTGTCGAAATCTTTACCCAGTTGATTGGCGCTGTAGTGCAGCTGCGACTGCGCCAGCTGGAAAAACACTTCGGTGGTGGCCGCCAGCTTGGTGGCGTAAGCGCGATTGGCTTCGAGGGTGCTTTCGATCAGCACCATGCGCTGTACGCGCCAGGTGGCGTACAGCGTATTAGCCAGTGTGATGACGATGCTGGTGATCGCCAGCAGCGCAATCAGCGTGCGCAGATCAGTTTTTGGCCGGATGCGCGTTAACATGGCGCAACCGCCCTGGTGAGTAGCTTCATAAGTTAGCGTGCCTGACTATCTTGTTATAATTGGAGGTGTTTACCCTGGTGAGGTAACAGACAATTGTACACCTCTGAGCCAAATTGACTACGACGCAGACCCTCAGGAACGCTTTTTTATTGTGCTATTACTGGTGCTAATCAATTAAACCCTGCGCATCGTAAAACGGCCACGGTCCTGGATAATCGCCGATCGCGCACAGATGCGTAGTCATCCCCTGCTGCGGCTGCCAGCGATGCAGCAGAAAACCGGGCGGTTCCAGCACAAAGTTCGCCGGACCGTGGTCACGCAAATCCAGTGCCACCTGATGCGACACACCGGGCGCCACGCAGGCCAGCGTGCCGGCAAAACGCGCCTGCACCGAGCGGTGCAGGTGACCGCTCAACACCCGTTCCACCTGGGGATGCTGACCAACGATGGCAGCCAGCGCCGCCGGATTGCGCAGCGGCTGCCGATCCATATGGCCAATGCCGCTCAGGAACGGCGGATGATGCAATAGCACCAGCGTCGGCAAATCCGGTTCACGCGCCAGCTGCTCTGCCAGCCATTGCAGCTGTGCGTCATCGACGTAGCCCCACGGCTGATGCGGTACGCTGGAGTCGAGCGCCAGCAGCTGCAGATGATTCACACGCATCTGCCAGTTGAGCGTTTCGCCGTGCTGCAGGTAGTGATGCTCCGGAAACGCGGCGCGCAGCTGCTGGCGATCGTCGTGATTGCCCGGCATCAGCAGGAACGGCAGCTGCAGATGGCGCAGCGCCTCGCGCAGCGTCTGGTACTCTTCCGCAGTGCCAAAATCCACCAGGTCGCCGGTAATCACCACCGTATCCGGTCGCGGCACCAGCTGATTCAGCGTGTCAATCACCCGCAGCAGCGCAGCGTGCGTATCCACTTTTTTATAGGAGAGACGGCCATGGGCCTTGATGTGTAAATCGCTGATTTGCGCAATCAGCGTCATTGCGTCAGTCACAACAGCTCCTTATCAGGCAGAAAAGTGCAGCGCGGCATCCTGCGCCAGCGTCCAGCTTACCGGCTGGCCGGCGTGCCAGGCTTCGCGCGCGTGGCGATCAACCTGGATCGGCGCCGCCAGCCCGATATCAATACTCAGCCGCTGCGCAGCGCCGAGAAAGGTGGTGCCGAGGATGAAACCGGGGCGTGCGTAGCGCTGGTCCGCCGCCAGCAGCACATCCTCAGGGCGGCAGAAATGCTGCGGATTGCCACGCGCATCGACCCCGACACAGTTAATCGCGCCGACAAAATCCGCGACAAACTGTGACGCCGGGCGCTGGTAAATATTTTGCGGCGTATCGATCTGCACCAGACGCCCCTGCTCCATCACCGCAATGCGATCGCCCAGCGCCATCGCTTCCTGCTGATCGTGCGTGACGTAGACGGCGGTGATCGCCAGCTGTTTCAGCAGCGCGCCAATCTCCAGCCGCAGCCGGTCGCGCAGGCGCGCATCGAGCGCCGCCAGCGGCTCATCAAACAGCAGCACCTTCGGACGCGCCGCCAGCGCACGCGCCAGCGCTACGCGCTGCTTTTGACCGCCCGACAGCTTGTCGATGCTGCGCTGCGCCAGCGCGCTGAGATCCACCAGGGCCAGCATCTCCTGCACGCGCGCGTCGCGTTCGGCGCGCGCCACGCCCTGCACTTTCAGGCCGTAAGCGACGTTCTGCGCCACGTTGAGATGGGGAAACAGCGCGTAGTTCTGGAACACCATGCCCACGTTGCGTTTCTCGATCGGCAGCGCTGTCACGTTACGATCGTCAAACCACACTTCGCCGCCGTCGTCACAGCGCTCCAGGCCACTGATGATGCGCAGCGTGGTGGTTTTGCCACAGCCGGACGGACCGAGCAGCACCAGGGTTTCGCCAGGCTGCACCGTCAGATCGAGCGGCTGCAGCGCCAGCTGGTGATTAAAGTGCCGCGCACAGTGGCGCAGCGTAACGGTTACGGCCGCAGGGTTCATGCCGCCTCCTTGTTAGCACGCGTGAGCGTACGGTTGAGCCAGTGATTGACCGCGTTGAGCATCAGCAGCAGCGGCAGAATCAGCAGAATAAAGATCAGCGTGTAGGCCGATCCCACTTCCAGTCGCATTGAGGCATAGCTGTCTGCCAGCCCCACCGGCAGCGTTTTTGTCAGCGGCGTATGCAGCATCCAGGTGATGTTGAACTCACCCACCGACAGGGTGATCACCATAAACGCTCCGGCGAGAATGCCGTTGCGACAGTTGGGCACCACCACGGTAAAAAAGCGCTGCCACAGGCTGGCACCGAGACTGGCCGCCGCCTCTTCCAGCCGCGGCATCTCCACCGCCTGCATCACCGCCAGCACCGGGCGCAGCATAAACGGCAAGGTAAACAGCACGTGACCGATGAGAATGAACAGCCAGCTATCGCGCAGGCCGGAGAACTGCCCGTACAGCAGGATGATGCCCAGCGCGGTGGCGAGGCCCGGCAGCGCGACCGGCAGCATCAGGCACTCTTCGATGCGCGCCGCCCAGCGCCGCGGCGCTTTTAGCAATCCCCACGCTGCCGGCACGCCGATCAGCAGCGTGATCAGCAGGCAGGCCAGCGCAATCAGCAGCGACAGCCAGAAGGTGTCGGCGTAAAGCTGCCACACCTGGGTCACCCACTTCAGCGTCAGGCCGCTGCGCAGGCCGTTAAAGTAGTTGTTGGTCACGCCGGCCAGCATCGACAGCACCACCGGCACGATCATGAACAGCGCGGTGAGTAGGGTGACCAGCAGTTGCAGGCTGAACAGTCCGCGACGTCTCATGTCACCTCCTGGCGAGCCAGTCGGCGCGCCAGCATCAGTGCCAGCCAGGCGACGCCGCCCATCACCACCGACAGTGCGGCGGCGGTGGCGAAATTGGCGTAGTTGGTGAATTCGCCGTAAATGGTCAGCGGCAGCACCGCCAGATCGGTGCCCAGGGTGAACGCGGTACCGAAGGCACCCATGCTGGTGGCAAAACAGAGCGCGCCGGTGGAGAGCAGCGCCGGCTGCAGCCCCGGCACAATCACATCCCAGGTGATGCGCCACTGACTGGCGCCCAGCGAACGCGCCGCCTCTTCGAGAGAACGGTCGAGTTTTTCACTCGCCGCCACCAGCGTGATGATGGCGCGCGGCAGTGAAAAATAGAGATAGCCAATAAACAGGCCGGTAAACGAATAGGCCAGCATCCAGCGCTCGTGGAACAGCGCCAGGCTGATTTGCGCCAGCAGTCCCTGACGGCCCGCCAGCATCACCACCAGAAATCCCACCACCACGCCCGGAAAGGCCAGCGGAAACGTCAGCAGCGCCAGCAGCGTGCTGCGTCCGCTGAAGCGCTGGCGCGCCAGAAAGCAGCCGACTGTCGCGGCGATGGCCAGCGTCACCAGCGTGACGGCGAGCGACAGCAGCACGGTATTCAGCAGGCTGAGCAGGTAATGCGGCTGCGTCAGTACCGTCCAGTAGCCGCTGTGCCGGGTGCTGCGGTCGTCCTGCATCGCCATCTGCAGCAGCCGGACAAACGGCAGCAGCCAGAAGGCGCAGAAGAACAGCAGTGCCGGCAGCGTCAGCCATAGCCAGCGGCTGCCGGCCAGGCGCGGTGTCCGGCGGCACGAAGCCGCCAGGATATCGGTCATCGCCATCAGCGAATCTCACTCAGATAGCGTGCCGAGAAGGCTTTCTGCGCTGCCGCCATCTGCTGATAGTCAACGGTGTGCGCACGCGCATAGTCGCTGTCCGGCAGGAAATATTTCTTCGCTTCTGCGCTCATGGCGCCGGTGCGCACCGGGCGCAGGAACGCGCTGGCCCAGATAGCCTGCCCCTTGTCAGACAGCACATAGTCGATCACTTTTTTGCCGTTCGCCGCGTGCGGTGCATTCTTCACCAGGCTAATGACGTACGGCACCGTTACCGTGCCCTCTTTGGGAATAACAAAGGCGACGTTAGCGTGATCTTTGTAGCGGGCGCGGTAAGCATTGAAGTCATAGTCGAGCAGAATCGGGATCTCGCCGGAAATAAGCCGCGCATACGCGGTCTGCTTAGGCACGATGGGCTGATTCGCCTGCAGCTTTTTGAACCAGTTCAGCGCCGGCGTGAAGTCCTGCATGTTGCCGCCCTTCGCCTGGTTGACCGCCACCGCCGCCACGTAACCGACAAAGGC
This sequence comes from Pantoea dispersa, assembly GCF_019890955.1. Lineage (NCBI taxonomy): Bacteria > Pseudomonadati > Pseudomonadota > Gammaproteobacteria > Enterobacterales > Erwiniaceae > Pantoea > Pantoea dispersa. The sequence goes on along the minus strand of NZ_CP082346.1, from coordinate 1,159,220 downwards.
GCTGGCCGGATCGAGATAACCAATCATGCCTTTGTATTCCGGCTTCAGCAGGTCGTCCCAGGATTGCGGCACCGGCGCGCCGCCCAGCGCATCGACGTTGACCATAAAGCCCATGGTGCCCGAGTGCAGCGCCACCCATTTACCGTTGCTGTCTTTCATGCCGGCAGGGATGTCATCCCAGTGCGCCGGTTTGTAACTGGCGACCACGCCGGCGCTGTCCGCCTGAATGCCGAAGCTGACGCCGTAATAGACCACGTCGGCCACCGGATTGCCCTGCTCCGCCACCAGCTGCGCCAGCGCCTGGCCGGAGTTTTTGTTGTCCTGCGGCACCTGAATGCCGGTGTCTCTGGCAATCGCTTTGAGCTGAGTGCCCCAGTCGGCCCACTCGGGCGGACAGTTGTAACAGATGGCGGTTTCCGCCGCCTGCGTCAGGCTGGTAAACAACGCGCTGGCGCTGAGCGCGATGGCACCGGCGTAAATTTTTACTTTTTTATGCAGCATCATGAGGTTCCCTGGTGGTGGCAATAAACGCGGGGGCAGCGACACTCTCACCGCTCCGCAACTGATGTGGCAGCACGCGGGTGCCGCGGCTGACGTTATGCAACAACATATCGATGGCGCAGGCGCCGAGCCGTTCGGCGGGCTGCGCTACGCTGGCCAGCGACGGGGCCATTTGTGCCCCCATCGCAATCCCGTCAAAGCCCATCACCGCCAGCTGCTGTGGCACAGGTACGCCCGCGCGCGCCGCCGCGCCAATCAGGCTGATGGCCAGCAGGTCGTTGGTGCAGATCACGGCGCTGAGCGGGGTGGCACCGCTGAGCATCGGGGCCAGCAGCGTAAAGTCGGATTGGGTGTGGCTGGCCATCTCAATCACCGGCAGCGCCGTCAGGCCCGCGTGCTGCATGGCGTCGCAATAGCCCTGATAGCGCAGGCGTGCACGGTCTGACTGCAGCATCGGTCCGGCGACAATGGCAATGCGGCGATGACCAAGCGCCAGCAGTTGTGCGGTGGCTTCGCGCATCGCCTGGCGGTTATCCACGCACACCGCCGGCCAGTGGCTGTGCTGCGGCACGTTATGCGCCAGCACAAACGGCAGGCCAGCCGCCTGCAGCGTGCTGAGCACCGCGCTGTTATCCGCGTCGGCCACCGTCAGGACCAGGCCCGCCACGCGCTGGCGCAGCATATGTTCAACGATGGCGGCTTCGCGCTCGGGCTGGTAATCGCTGGTGGCCACCAGCAGGCCATAGCCGGCGTCGCGCGCCTGGCGCTCCATCGCCTGCAGCTGGCAGGAGAAGATCGGGTTAAGCAGCGAGGGCAGCAGCACGCCGAAGGTGGTGGAGTGCTGCGTGCGCAGCTGGCGCGCGATGTGGTTAGGACGAAAGCCGAGCTGCTCCGACGCCGCCAGCACTCTCTCCAGCGTGTCGCGCCGCAGCAGATGGGGATCGGAAAAGGCGCGCGCGGCCGTGGCGCGTGAAACGCCTGCCAGCTTTGCCACCGTGAGTAAGTCGGACATGTTCGCCTCGTAAAGTGCCGATGAGATCGATCTCATTGGCGCCTAAACTAACGGCGAACTGTGACAGTGACATCGCGAAGGGATGACGAAAAGATGACAGCAGCCTGCACTGCTGTCGGCAGGATTACAGCATCAGGAAGGCATACCCTTCATTTTGCAGCGACGCGACGGTGGTGCCGCTGGAGAGTGTATGCGTGACACGGGTGTCGATCCAGTCGCGCTCCAGCTGATGGAAGGCCACCGACTGGTCGCAAATGGTCACTTTCACCCCGGCTTTCTTCAGCTCATCAATCAGCTTCAGGTTAGGGTTATCGCTGCCGTACGCTTTACGGAACTGATCGTTATTGAGCGCGGCCGGCACCGCATCGCTGTTAATCGACACCACAAAGTTGAGCTGATTCAGCGGCACGCCAGCCGCGTAATAGAGGTTGGTGACGCGTGCCACGCGCTCAAGGCCGAGGTTTGGCTGATGGATATCCCCTTCACTGCGGTTGATCTGAAACACAATCTTATTGCTCAGCCCGGGCGTGTTGGCCGGGTTGTAATCCGGCGTGTTAACAAAGTGAATTTTACCGTAACCGGCAATCGCCGGCGTGCTCCAGAAATCCGCCGGTTCGGTTTTCTGGTCAGCGAATTTGCCGCTGACTTTATCCACCAGTTCCGGCAGCTGCAGCACATTTCCGCCGACAAAGCCCGCCAGCGCGGCGATAACAATATAGGATGCTGGACGCATGACACTTCTCCTTAACCAAAGACGCGATTACATCTGTAAAAAGGCATAGCCCTGATTTTCCAGCGTCGACACCGTGGTCGGGCTGGACAATGCATGAATCACCGACCGGTCGATCCAGTTGCGCGGATAGTGATGGAACGCCACCGACTGATCGCACACCGAGACTTTGACGCCCAGCTTGTTCAGCGCGCCAATCAGCGCGAGGTTGGGGTTATCGACGCCGTAAAACTGCTTAAAATGCGCGTTATCCAGCGTGGCGGGCGTGGCATCGCCGGTCATCGACACCACAAACTGCAGCTGTTCGGCCGGTACGCCAGCGGCGATGTACAGATTGACCACGCGCGCCACGCGCTCCAGCCCGAGGTTAGGCCGTTTGATATCGCCTTCATTGCGGGTCAGCTGGAACACCACTTTGTTGCTCAGCCCCACCGCCGGTTTAAACGCGGCGTCGGCTTCATAATGAATTTTGCCGTAGCCCGCGACCGCCGGCGTGCTCCAGAACCCGTCCGGATCGGCAGGTTCAGCGGAAAAATGGCCCGCGATACGCTGATACAGGTCATCGCTTTTGATTACGGCGGCACCGACCATCCCACCCACGATGGCAATCAGGGCATAGGAAACAACAGAACGCATAGAAACTCTCCGGCATGCACTGCGCGTTAATTCACAGTCCGTTTGAAAAAGTGCTTTATCTATACCACAGCGCGCGGCGCGCAAAACGCCTGTACTGGCGGGCTGTCCGGCGTTTGGCTGCCAGCAGAAATCATCGCGCCAGCTGATTGAATAAGGCTGTTGATTGAGCGGTGCGGGCGAGTTGAAAAATAGCTGGCCGGAAATACCGGCAGTCACCAGGCAGAGGGATGCACAGCAGATGACAGCGCCTCATCGTGCGGGTTAATACTGTCATCGCGCGCCGCCAGTTGACCAGTGAGCAAAACCTGACCATTCATTTCTGGGCTGGTGATGCACGGCCAGAGCAGCACGATAAAAATCACTGATGGATAAAGCGGGCCAACCGGGGGTTTTCGGGCGTGTTTTTCAGAGTAAACCTGGAAAAAACCATGCCAGATTCAATTATTTTGAGCAACTTTACGTAACTTTAATTTCATCAGGGCGCTGCGCCGTTTTCTTTTGCCTTTTCGCTATTCAATTTTTTGCTACAAATTTCGCGTCAGTCAGCCATTCTTTGCCATCACGTCAATGTGACGGCGGCATTTGCTTGTATCCTCACTGTGGTTAAGATAGAGCCGCGGCAGAAAAGGAAACGCCGCCACAGAACATTGGCATGACTTTCCTGTCCAATGGCAGGAGACTTTTACAGGATCAAGGCATGTTTAACCGGTTGAAAAAATCAGTGCTGGCGGCCCTTATTCCTGCGCTGCTGCTCACGCCTGCGGTCGGTGTCCGCGCCGATCTGAGCGACAATTTGCCCGACATGGGCACCACGGCAGGCTCCACGCTCTCCATTAATCAGGAACTGCAGATTGGCGACTTCTACGTGCGCCAGCTGCGCGCCAGCGCGCCACTGATCAACGATCCGCTGCTTAATCAGTACATCAATGAACTCGGCCAGCGGCTGGTGGCACACGCCCATTCGGTGCGCACGCCGTTTCACTTTTTCCTGATTCAGAATGACGAGCTCAACGCCTTCGCCTTCTTTGGCGGCAATGTGGTGCTGCACTCGTCGCTGTTCCGCTATACCGATAACGAAAGCCAGCTGGCGTCGGTGATGGCGCACGAAATTTCGCACGTGACGCAGCGCCATCTGGCGCGCGCCATGGAAGAGCAGAAGCGCAGCGCCCCGCTCACCTGGGTCGGCGCGCTGGGTTCGATCCTGCTGGCGCTGGCCAGCCCGCAGGCCGGGATGGCGGCACTGACCGGTACGCTGGCCGGTACACAACAGGGCATCATCAGTTTCACCCAAGGCAACGAACAGGAAGCAGATCGCATCGGCATTCAGGTGCTGCAGCGTGCCGGTTTCGATCCGCAGGCGATGCCCGCATTTCTGCAAAAGCTGGCCGATCAAAGCCGTTTCTCGTCAAAACCACCGGAAATTCTGCTGACGCACCCGCTGCCCGACAGCCGCCTGGCCGACGCGCGTAACCGCGCCAACCAGATGCGCCCGGTGGTGGTGCAGTCGTCGCAGGATTTCTATATGGCGAAGGTGCGCGCGCTGGGTATGTACGCCACCGGCCGCAATCAGCTGACTGACGATTTGCTGAATGAGTACGCCAAAGGCAACACGCGGGAACAGCAGGCGGCGCAGTACGGCAAAGCGGTGCAGTTCCTGCAGGCGAAAGATTTTGCCAACGCGAAAAAGATCATCGCGCCGCTGCTGGCGAAGCAGCCGGATAACCTGTGGTTCCTTGATATCATGACCGATATCGACATCGGTCTGAACCAGCCGCAGCAGGCCATCAGTATGCTGAACGCCGCCCGCGGCAGCCAGACCAGTCCGGTGCTGCAGCTTAACCTGGCGAACGCCTACGTCGAGGCGAAGCAGCCGGCCAACGCCAGCCGCATCCTTAACCGCTACACCTTTGCGCACCCTGACGATCTCAACGCATGGGATTTACTGGCGCAGGCTTCAGCCGCGCAGGGGCTGCGCGATGAGGAGCTTTCGGCACGGGCTGAGAGTCTGGCGCTGAACGGCCAGCTCGATCAGGCCATCACCACCCTGAGCAGCGCCAGCGCCCAGGTGCCGCTCGGCAGCCTGAAGCAGGCGCGTTACGATGCGCGCATCGACCAGTTCCGCGAGTTACAGCGGCGTTTTAAGCAGTATGCAAAAGGGTAAATAGCCGGTTACGCGGGTGGATGGCCGGCAGGATTTCGGTGCGCATTCATGCGCACCTGGCAACAATGGATTACGCAGGATAAAAAAACATGGTCCGTATTTATCACAATCCGCGCTGCAGCAAGAGTCGCGAAACCCTCGCGCTACTGCAGCAACAGGGCATTGAACCGCAGGTGGTGCTGTATCTCGACACGCCGCCGGACATCGACACGCTGAAAACGCTGCTGCAACAGCTGGGCATGCGCAGCGCACGCGAGCTGATGCGCCGTGGCGAGGAAATCTATAAAACGCTGGGGTTGGCCAGTAACGAGCTCAGCGAACAACAGCTGTTACAGGCGATGGTGGAGCATCCAAAACTGATCGAGCGGCCGATTGTGATTCAGGGCGACCGCGCCCGCATTGGTCGTCCGCCGGAAGCGGTGCTGGAGATACTCTAAAGCCCCAGCGCCTCTTTCACGAAGGGAATGGTCAGCTTGCGCTGTGCGCTGATCGAGGCGCGATCAAGACGATCAAGCGTGTCAAACAGCGTGCGCATTTCGCGGTCGAGGCGTTTCAGCAGGAAACGCCCAACGTCTTCCGGCAACTCAAAGCCGCGCAGGCCGGCACGCAGCTGCATCGCCTGCAGTTTGTCCTCGTCGGACAGCGGCTGTAAGCGGTAAATTTGTCCCCAGTCGAGACGTGACGCCAGATCCGGCAGGCCCAGATTGAGCTGACGCGGGGGGCGATCGCCGGTGATCAGCAGGCGGGTTTTGCCGGTTTCCAGAATGCGGTTATAGAGATCGAAGATCGCCATCTCCCACTCGGCTTCGCCGGCGATGCACTCAATATTATCAATGCACACCAGCGCCAGATTCTCCATGCCTTCCAGCACTTCCGGCACGAACCAGGTGCGCTTATCGAGCGGCACATAACCCACCGCTTCGCCGCGCGCGGACATTTCGGCGCAGGCTGCGTGCAGCAAATGGCTGCGGCCGCCGCCTTCGCGCGACCAGAAGTAGAGATAGCTGCCGTGCTGTTGCGCCAGCGCGCCCTGCAGCGCCGCCAGCAGTGACGGATTTTCCCCCGGCCAGAAACTGGCAAAGGTTTCATCATCGGGTAGATAGAGTGGCAGTGAAAGCTGTGCCGGCGTGTTCAGAAGTACCTCAACGGATGAGCGGGCAGAAAACCGGGCAAGTTTATCACGATCCTCCGCAGAGATGAACCGGGCTTCCCTGCCCGTAGGATCCTTTAAAGCTCGCGTTTTTCTTCCGCGTCCAGCACCACCTCTTCCGGACGTAACAGACTGATTACGCGGAAAATCAGCGCCAGGCCAACGCCGACGATGGTGGCCAGCGCCATGCCCTTCAGCTCGGCGGCGCCCACGTGCACCTTCGCGCCACTGACGCCAATGATCAGGATCACCGAGGTAAGGATCAGGTTCTGCGCTTTGTTGTAGTCGACTTTGGATTCAATCAGCACGCGAATACCGGAAGCGCCGATCACGCCATACAGCAGCAGCGACACCCCGCCCATCACCGGTACCGGGATCGCCTGAATCGCAGCCGCCAGTTTACCGACGCAGGAGAGCAGAATGGCGAAGATCGCCGCACCGCCGATCACCCAGGTGCTATAAACGCGGGTGATCGCCATGACGCCAATGTTTTCACCATAGGTGGTATTCGGCGTGGAACCAAAGAAGCCGGAGATCATGGTCGACAGGCCGTTGGCGAACATCGAGCGATGCAGGCCGGGATCGCGAATCAGATCCTTCTTCACGATGTTGGCGGTGACCACCAAATGGCCCACGTGCTCGGCAATCACCACCAGCGCTGCGGGCAGGATGGTCAGCATCGCGGCCCACTCAAAGCGCGGCGTATAGAAGGTCGGCAGCGCAAACCACGGCGCGTTTTCCACCGCGCTCCAGTCAACGATACCCATGGCCGACGACAGCGCGTAACCAACCAGCACGCCAATCAGGATCGGGATAATGGCGAAGAAGCCACGGAACAGCACCGAGCCAAACACCGTCACCGCCAGCGTCACCAGCGAAATAATGATGGTTTTACTGTCCGCTGTGGTGCCGTCAGCGGGCAGCAGCCCGGCCATATTCGCCGCCACGCCAGCCAGTTCGAGACCGATAACCGCCACGATGGCCCCCATCGCCGCCGGTGGAAACATGACATCGAGCCAGCCGGTGCCGGCCTTCTTCACAATCAGCGCCACGATGCAAAACAGCGCGCCGCACAGGATAAAGCCGCCGAGCGCCACTTCATAACCGAGCGGCAGCAGCAGCAGCACCGGCGAGATAAAGGCAAAGCTGGAGCCAAGATAGGCCGGGATTTTGCCTTTACAGATAAACAGATACAGCAGCGTGCCGACGCCGTTGAACAGCAGCACGGTCGCCGGGTTGATGTGGAACAGAATCGGCACCAGCACGGTGGCACCGAACATGGCGAACAGGTGCTGCAGGCTGAGCGGAATGGTTTGCAACAGTGGCGGGCGTTCACTAACGCCAATGGCTCTGCGAGTCATCATTTATCCCCTATACGTTTATTTTTATGCTCGTTCGTCAACGCCGCACCTTATCGTAGTGGCGCAATTGATTGCGCCTTGTCCGGATGGGCACCATAGCTTGCCCGGCATCAGCGCGATAAATCGCGCCGCTACAAAATGTGCATCCTGTCGATACGGTGTCTGACTGAACGGTATTTTTGCCAAAAAAAAGCCGACTCTCTGGCCGGCTGGTTTATTTATTTGGTTCCGAAAATCTTGTCGCCGGCGTCGCCGAGGCCCGGGATAATGTATCCCTTCTCGTTCAGGCCCTGATCGATTGACGCGGTGTACAGCTCAACGTCCGGATGCGCTTTCTCCAGCGCGGCAATGCCTTCCGGCGCGGCCACCAGCACCAGCACTTTAATGCTGTTGCAGCCGGCTTTCTTCAGCAGATCGATGGTGGCGATCATCGAGCCGCCGGTCGCCAGCATCGGGTCAACCACCAGCGCCATACGCTCTTCGATGTTTGACACCAGCTTCTGGAAGTAAGGCACCGGCTCCAGCGTCTCTTCGTCACGGTAAACGCCCACCACGCTGATGCGCGCGCTCGGTACGTGTTCCAGCACACCTTCCATCATGCCAAGACCAGCACGCAGAATCGGGACGACGGTAATTTTTTTGCCTTTGATTTGATCGACGTCGACCGGACCGTTCCAGCCTTCAATGGTCACGCGCTCGGTTTCGAGATCGGCGGTGGCTTCATAGGTCAGTAAGCTGCCCACTTCCGAGGCCAGCTCGCGGAAGCGCTTGGTGCTGATATCATGCTCACGCATCAGGCCCAGTTTATGTTTGACCAGCGGGTGTCTGACTTCCACGATCTTCATGATTATTCTCCCGGAATTGAGTTGAGCTAAAAAAAAATCGCCGGATTATACCGCCTTTTTACCGCCGCGCCACCGGTGATTGGTCAGGTAACGTGCACAAATCGCCTGAGAATAAGGATTAGCGAAAAATCAGCACGCTGCAAAGGTGCCCTGAGATGGGACTCGCAAACGTTTGCCTGCGCTGGTAGAATTGCCGCGCTTAATTTTTGCCACCAACCGCAATCGCGTGGGGATTCCGCAGTGACCGACAAAACCTCTCTCAGCTACAAAGACGCCGGTGTTGATATTGATGCTGGTAACGATCTGGTTGACCGTATTAAAGGCGTAGTAAAGAAAACCCGCCGCCCGGAAGTGATGGGTGGACTGGGTGGCTTTGGCGCGCTGTGTGCGCTGCCGCAGAAATACCGCGAGCCGGTGCTGGTCTCCGGAACTGATGGCGTCGGCACCAAGCTGCGTCTGGCGATGGATCTCAAACGCCACGACAGCATCGGCATCGATCTGGTCGCGATGTGCGTGAACGATCTGGTGGTACAGGGCGCTGAGCCGCTGTTCTTCCTCGACTATTACGCCACCGGCAAGCTGGATGTGGATACCGCCTCCGCGGTGATCACCGGTATCGCCGAAGGCTGTCTGCAGTCGGGCTGTGCGCTGGTCGGCGGTGAAACCGCTGAGATGCCGGGCATGTATCACGGCGAAGATTACGACGTGGCCGGTTTCTGCGTCGGCGTGGTGGAAAAGTCCGAGATCATCGACGGCAGCAAAGTGCAGGATGGCGACGTGCTGATCGCGCTGGGCTCCAGCGGTCCGCACTCTAACGGCTACTCGCTGGTGCGTAAAATTCTTGAAGTCAGTCAGACCGATCCCACCACTAAACAGCTGGAAGGCAAACCGCTGGCCGATCACCTGCTGGCACCGACCCGCATCTACGTGAAAAATATCCTCAGCCTGATTGAGCAGGTGGACGTGCACGCCATTGCCCACCTGACCGGCGGCGGCTTCTGGGAAAACATTCCGCGCGTACTGCCGGATAACACCCAGGCGGTGATTGACGAGAAAAGCTGGCAGTGGCCGGCGGTATTCAGCTGGCTGCAGCAGGCCGGTAACGTCAGCCGTCACGAGATGTACCGCACCTTTAACTGCGGCGTGGGCATGGTGATTGCGCTGAGCCCGGCCGACGCCGACAAAGCGGTACAGCTAATGACCGCGGCTGGCGAGCAGGCGTGGAAAATTGGCGTAATTAACGCGTCTGATGCCGAAGAGCGTGTGGTTATTAACCCATGAAGAAACTGGTTGTACTGATCTCCGGCAACGGCAGCAATCTTCAGTCCATCCTCGACGCCTGCGAGAGCGGGCGTATCAACGGCAGCGTGGCTGCCGTTTTCAGTAATAAAGCCTCGGCCTATGGTCTGACGCGTGCACAGCAGGCCAGCGTGCCTGCTCACGCGCTGTCCGCGCAGGATTTCACCGATCGCGACGCCTTTGACCGCCAGCTGATGCAGCAGATCGACGCTTATGCGCCGGATCTGGTGGTGCTGGCCGGTTATATGCGCATTCTGAGCCCGGCGTTTGTCGCGCACTATCACGATCGTCTGCTGAATATTCATCCATCGCTGCTGCCGAAATATCCCGGTTTGCATACGCATCGCCAGGCGCTGGCGAACGGGGACGCGGAACACGGTACGTCGGTGCATTTTGTGACTGACGAGCTGGACGGTGGACCGATCATTCTGCAGGCGCGCGTGCCGGTATTTGCTGACGATGACGAAGCTGAGATCAGCGCCCGCGTGCAGCATCAGGAGCACGCGATTTACCCGCTGGTGATCAGCTGGTTTGTCGAAGGTCGCTTGCAGATGCGCGCGGGCAAAGCGTGGTTGGATGGCGAACCGCTGCCGCCGGAAGGTTATGCGCACGATTGATTGACCTTTACGCCGTGCGCTTGCAGGAATTGCGCAATAAATTGCGCCGCTACGGGGCTGTGCCGGGTTTTATTACTGCATGATTTCTTTGCACATTTCGTAGCGGCGCGATTCTTCGCGCTAACCTAACAATACTTATCCAAACCGGCCGGTAATATAATCCTCTGTACGCCGCGCCTGCGGTGCGGTGAAAATCCGGTCGGTTTCATCAAACTCCACCAGCTGCCCGTTATGCATAAACGCGGTGTAATCGGATACGCGCGCTGCCTGCTGCATGTTGTGCGTCACCAGCACCAGCGTGAAATGCTGCTTCAGCGTGGTCATCAACTCTTCAATCACCAGCGTCGAAATCGGATCCAGCGCCGAGGTGGGTTCATCCAGCAGCAGCACTTCCGGCTCGATGGCGATGGCGCGCGCAATCACCAGACGCTGCTGCTGACCGCTCGACAGCGTCAGCGCATTCTGCCCCAGCTGATCTTTCACTTCGCCCCACAGCGCCGCCGCCCGCAGCGCGCGCTCGCAGGCCTCATTCAGCACGCGACGATCGCGCACGCCCTGCAAACGCAGACCGTAAACCACATTCTCATAGATCGACTTGGGGAACGGATTCGGGCGCTGGAACACCATGCCGATGCGCCGCCGCAGCGCCGGCAGATCCTGGTTCGCCTGCATCACCGCGTGGCTATCGAGCAGAATCTCACCTTCGATGCGGCAGCCATCAATGACGTCGTTCATGCGATTGAAGCAGCGCAGCAGCGTCGATTTACCGCAGCCGGAAGGCCCAATCAGCGCCGTGATGCGATGCTTTGGGATCTGCAAATCAATGTTATTCAGCGCCTGGCGTTCGCCGTACCACAGCGACAGTTGGTTAACGGTGAGCGCAATAGCGTAATCGGGCGTCATGTGTAAACCTTTTTAGTGCGTCATTAACCGGTAGCGCTCGCGCAGGCGATGGCGCAGCACCATCGCCAGCAGATTGAGCGACAGAATGATCGCCACCAGCAGCAGTGCCGTGGCATACACCAGCGGTCGGTCGGCGTCGATGTTCGGGCTCTGGAAAGCCAGATCGTAAATCTGAAAACCGAGATGCATAAATTTACGGTCAAGATGCAGGTAAGGAAACACCGCATCGACCGGCAGCTCAGGCACCATTTTGACCACGCCCACCAGCATCAGCGGTGCAGTTTCGCCGGCGGCGCGCGCCACCGCCAGAATCAGGCCGGTGAGCATTGCCGGTACCGCCAGCGGCAGCACCACGCGCCACAGGGTTTCTGCCTGAGTCGCGCCCAGCGCCAGCGAGCCCTGACGCAGATTGTCCGGAATACGCGACAGCCCCTCTTCAGTGGCGACGATCACCACCGGCAGCGTCAGCAGCGCCAGCGTCAGCGCCGCCCACAGCAGGCCAGGCGTGCCGAAGGTAGGATTGGGCAGCGAGCGGGAGAAGAACAGCTGATCGAGGGTGCCGCCAATCAGCCAGACAAAAAAGCCGAGGCCAAACACGCCATACACAATCGACGGCACGCCAGCCAGATTCACCACCGCAATGCGCACCAGCCGGGTGAGCGCGTTGCGCCCGGCGTATTCGTGCAGCCAGACGGCGGCCACCACGCCCAGCGGCATGACAATCACCGACATCAGCAGCACCATCAGCACAGTGCCGAAAATCGCCGGCAGCGCGCCATTTTCACTGCCACCCGAGGTGGGCGAGTCACTGACAAACTGCCAGATCTGACTGAGGAAATGCCCGGTTTTCTGCCCGAGGCTCAGGCTGTTTGGATACCAGGCGGCCACCACCTGCGCCAGCGGAATCAGATGATCGTCGCCCTGCACGTCGCGCAGCACCAGCGTATCGCGCTGGCTTTCATGCTGCAGATGCGCCAGCTGCTGCGCCAGCGCGCCGAAGCGTTTATGCAGCGCCGCGCTGTTGGCATCCAGTTCTGACTGATCCTGCAGGCTGAAGTGACCACCGCGCCGCTGCTCATCGGCCTGCTGTTGCAGACTCTCCAGCTGGGCGTTAAGGCGCGCCATTTCAATACGCCGGATGTTGCTCGCCTGGCGCAGCTGCTCATGCACCTGCTTCAGCCGCTGCTGCAGCAGTGCATCGCGGTCGCGCGCGGTCAGCACCTCGTTGTCTTCACGCAGCTCCACCAGCCAGCCGTAGGCATTGCCGCCACTGCGTCGCTGTAGCACCAGCACTTCTGCCGGGCGTCGGGTTTGCGCTTCGCCCTGACTGACGATGACGCGGAAATCCGGCGCGGCAAAATCGCGGTTGCCGGTTTTCACTACGTAGCGCCAGCGATCGCCCTGCTGCTGGCGATCCAGCGTTTCACCCAGCACCATCAGCGGTGCCCCCTGCGGTGGCTGGAACTGATACTGATCGACCGGCTGCGGCCAGAACGCCCTGACGCCCTGCCAGCCCAGCAGGCCGATTAATAAGGTAAATGCCAGCAGGCAGACGGCGACCGCACCGGCAGTCAGCCAGCGCCAGCGATCGTTTTGACGCAGCGCGCTCATGCCTGCCCCTCGTGCTGACTGTAGCGCTGGCGCAGCCGCTGACGAATCAGTTCCGCCACGGTGTTGATCGCCAGCGTGAATATCAGCAGCAGCAACGCACTGAGAAACAGGATGCGATAATGGGCGCTGCCCGCTGCGGCTTCCGGCATTTCAATGGCGATATTGGCCGACAGCGCGCGCAGCCCGGCAAACAGTCCGCCTTCGCTCACCGGCGTGTTACCGGTGGCCATCAGCACAATCATGGTTTCGCCTACTGCACGACCAAAGCCGATCATCAGCGCGGCAAAAATGCCTGCCGACGCGCCCGGCAGCACCACGCGCGTCAGGGTTTGCCACGGTGTCGCACCCAGCGCCAGCGAGCCCTGCCCCAGCGCCACCGGCACGCTAAACAGCGCATCTTCCGCCAGGGTGAAGATTAGCGGCACCAGCGCAAAGCCCATCGCCAGCGCCGCTACCAGCAAGTTACGCTGCTCATAGTGCGCCAGCTGTTCGCCCATCTGCGGCCACCACAGTGTCGGCAGCCACAGCGTCAGTAACGTCACCAGTAACAGCAGCGGCATCAGCAGCAGCACTTCAAAACCGGGCCGCCGCCAGCGCGCCGGCAAACGCGGACTGAGCACGCCGCAGACCAGCAGCGTGGCGGCCAGCACCAGCGGCAGCAGCATCACGCCGGGCAGCGCGCGGCTGATGTGCGGCGCCAGCCACACGCCAGCGATCAGGCCAATTACCACGCTCGGCAGCGCGCCCATCATTTCAATGCCCGGCTTGACCCAGCGGCGCAGGCCCGGCGACATAAACCATGCGGTATACATTGCCGCCGCCAGCGCCAGCGGCGTGGCAAACAGCAGCGCCAGCGACGCCGCTTTCAGCGTGCCGATCACCAGCGGCATCAGGCTGAATTTGGCCTGATAGCTGTCGCCAGCGGCGGTGGACTGCCATACCCAGTCCGGCTGCGGATAGTTTTCATACCAGATTTTCTGCCACAGATTGCGCCAGCTGAAATCGGGCCACGGATTATCCAGCGCGAACTGCTGCCACTGTCCGGCACGTTCGACGATCAGGCTATCGCCGCGCGGAGACAACGCCAGTGCGCTGATGCCCGCGGCCAGCTGGCGCGTGACAATCGGGCCCGCCTGCTTGCTGGCGAACAGGCGCACCACGCCCTGCGCGTCAAAGCTGGCAAAAACGCGCCGCTGCGCCTCAGGCACGATGCCGAGCACACCCGCGCTGTGCGTGAAGGTGTGAATCTGCTGCAGCCGTGGCCCGTGGTCGCCGGTAATGGCAAACCACTGCTGAATGCCACGCGCATCCTGAATCAGTAAGCTGCGCCCGCCCGCCAGCAGTTGCAGGCTGCGCGGTTGCTGAGTCAGCGTCTGGGTTTCCCGCAGCTGCGCGCCCTGCGGCGTAATCTGCCACACCCGCAACAGCCGTCCGGCACTGGTGTACAGCAGCGTGCCGTCCGGCGACAACCGCATCAGGTCGGCCTGCTCACCGGGCAATACAATCTGGTCGACGCGTTTCTGGCCGGCAAAGGTCAGCAGGCTGATACCGGCCGGCGTCTGTGCGGCGATGCGCCACTGGTGATCGCCCGGCACCGCCAGCGCCATCTGGCTGACCGCGCCCTGCGGCAGATGCAGCGGCCGATCGCCCAGCGGGAAATACCATTCACCGTGCTGGCCGTGGATGAGCGGTTGCATCAGCAACAGATCGCCCTGCATATTGAGCAATACGCTGCCGCCGTCGCTGCTGGTCACCGCCGCCTGCGGCTGACCGTTCAGCGCCAGCGCGTCGCCCGCTGGCTGACCGTCGAGCGGAATAAAGCGCGCTTCGTTGCGGCTGATGCGCCAGCCGAGCTGGCCTTCGCTGCCCAGCGCCAGCGCCGGGGCTTTGTCCCACAGCTGCTGACTGAGCGTCGGCTGCATGCCCGGCGCGCTGAACAGCGGCATCACCACCCAGATTAGCCAGAAGAACAGCAGCAGCATCAGCAGTAAAATTCCCACACCGCAGGCCGTGACGATGCGGCGCACGAACTGATCGATGGCGCGTCGACGACGGTCACTAAAGTGGACAGGAATACGATTTATGCTCATGCAGGCCAGAGTTACCCTTGAAGTTATGCCGCTATGTTGCCCGTAGCTGATTGATAAGACAACTGTTGAGGTTGGACAAGGCTGCCATACTCTCGCCATAATGGTGGAGGACACTGAGCGGAACCGCAATTTTGCGTTTATTCCGCCGGACATTCCGTCCAGCAACAGCATCACGGAGTCAGAATGGGTCAGGAAAAGCTGTATATAGAAAAAGAACTAAGCTGGTTAACCTTTAACGAACGCGTGCTGCAGGAAGCCGCTGATAAAAGCAACCCGCTCATTGAGCGCATGCGTTTTCTCGGCATCTATTCCAACAACCTGGAAGAGTTTTATAAAGTGCGCTTTGCCGATCTCAAGCGCCGCATTCTGATTGGCGAAGAACAGGGGACGCCCACCACCCTGCGCCATTTGCTGAAAAAGATTCAGCTGCGGGTACAGAAATCGGATCAGGAGTTCGATGCGCTGTATAACGACCTGCTGCTGGAGATGGCGCGCAACCAGATTTTCCTGATCAACGAGCGGCAGCTGTCACCCAATCAGCAGGAGTGGCTGCGCTACTACTTCAAGCATCAGCTGCGCCAGCACGTCACGCCAATTCTGATCAACCACGACACCGACCTGATTGAGTTCCTGAAAGACGACTACACCTATCTGGCGGTGGAGATTATCCGCGGCGAAGAAATCCGTTACGCCCTGCTGGAGATCCCGTCCGATAAAGTGCCGCGCTTTGTGAATCTGCCGGCAGAATCGCCGCGCCGTCGCAAGCCAATGATTCTGCTGGATAACATTCTGCGCTACTGCCTTGATGAGATTTTCAAAGGCTTCTTTGATTACGACGCGCTGAACGCCTACTCAATGAAAATGACGCGCGACGCCGAGTACGACCTGGTCACGGAGATGGAATCCAGCCTGCTGGAACTGATGTCCTCCAGCCTGAAACAGCGCCTGACCGCTGAGCCGGTGCGCTTTGTCTATCAGCGCGATATGCCCGATGCGATGGTGGAAATGCTGCGCCATAAGCTGTCGATCTCCAGCTACGACTCGATTGTGCCGGGCGGCCGTTATCATAACTTCAAAGATTTTATCGGCTTCCCGAACGTGGGCAAAGCCAATCTGGAAAATCGTCCGCTGCCGCAGATTCGTCATATCGGTTTTGATGGCTTCCGCAACGGCTTTGATGCCATTCGCAACCGCGATGTGCTGCTTTACTATCCGTACCACACCTTTGAGCACGTGCTGGAGCTGCTGCGTCAGGCGTCGTTCGACCCGAACGTACTGGCCATCAAGATCAACATTTACCGCGTGGCCAAGAATTCGCGCATTATGGATGCGATGATCCACGCCGCCTACAACGGTAAAAAGGTCACGGTGGTGGTCGAGCTGCAGGCGCGCTTCGATGAAGAAGCCAACATTCGCTGGGCGAAGCGGCTGACCGAAGCGGGCGTGCACGTGATCTTCTCGGCGCCCGGCCTGAAAATTCACGCCAAGCTGTTCCTGATCTCCCGCCGCGAGGGCGAAGAAGTGGTGCGTTACGCCCACATCGGTACCGGCAACTTCAACGAAAAAACCGCGCGTATTTACACCGACTATTCGCTGCTGACCGCCGATGCGCGCATTACCAATGAAGTCCGGCGCGTATTTAACTTTATCGAAAACCCGTATCGCCCGGTAACGTTCGAACACCTGATGGTGTCGCCGCAAAACTCGCGCGCCATGCTGTATCAGCTGATTGATAACGAGATTGCCAACGCGCAGCAGGGCAATCCTTCCGGCATTACGCTGAAAATCAACAACCTGGTCGACAATGGTCTGGTGGATCGGCTGTATGCCGCCTCATCGGCCGGCGTGAAGATTAACCTGCTGGTGCGCGGCATGTGCTCGCTGATCCCCGATTTGCCGGGCATCAGTGAAAATATTCGCATCACCAGTATCGTTGACCGCTACCTTGAGCACGACCGCGTCTATATTTTTGAAAGCGGCGGCGATAAAAAAGTATTCCTGTCGTCGGCGGACTGGATGACGCGCAACATCGATTATCGTATCGAAGTGGCGGTGTCGGTGCTCGATCCGCGCCTGAAACAGCGCATACTGGATATCATTGCCATTCTGTTAAGTGATACGGTAAAAGCCCGCATCGTAGACAAAGAATTGAGTAACCGTTATGTTCCGCGCGGCAATCGCAAGAAGGTGCGCTCGCAGCTGGCGATTTACGATTACATCAAGAAACTGGAACAACCCGAATAACGCCTATGCCAATCTCCCATAAAAGTACGCCGAAACCGCAGGAATTCGCCGCCATCGATCTCGGCTCGAACAGCTTCCACATGGTGATTGCCCGCGTGGTGGATGGCGCCATGCAGGTGCTGGGACGCCTGAAACAGCGCGTGCACCTCGCCGACGGGCTGGATGCGCAAAATCGCCTGAGCGAAGAGGCGATGGAGCGCGGGCTGAGCTGCCTGGCGCTGTTTGCCGAGCGCCTGCAGGGGTTCAGCGCCGCCAACGTCACCATCGTCGGTACGCACACGCTGCGCATCGCATCCAACGCGGAAGAGTTTCTGCAGCGCGCCGCGGAGGTCATCCCGTATCCGATTGAGGTGATTTCCGGCAATGAAGAGGCGCGCCTGATCTTTATGGGCGTTGAGCACACGCAGCCGGAGAAAGGCCGCAAGCTGGTGATTGATATCGGCGGCGGTTCAACCGAGCTGGTGATCGGCGAAGATTTTGAGCCGCAGCTGGTGGAGAGTCGCCGCATGGGCTGCGTCAGCTTCGCCAACCTCTACTTCCCGAAAGGCGAGATTAGTCAGGAGAATTTCCGCCGCGCCAGGCTGGCCGCCGCGCAAAAGCTGGAAACGCTGGCGTGGCAGTACCGTCTGCAAGGCTGGCAGTATGCGCTGGGCGCGTCCGGCAGTATCAAAGCGGCCTGTGAAGTGCTGCTGGCGATGGGTGAGAAAGAGAAGCGCGTGACGCCGGAAAACCTCGACATGCTGGTGAGCGAAGTGCTGAAGCACAAATCCTTTGCTGCCCTGAGCCTGCCCGGGCTGTCGGACGAGCGCAAGGCAGTGTTTGTACCGGGGCTGGCGATTCTGTGTGGCGTGTTTGACGCGCTGGCCATTCGCGAGCTGCGCCTGTCGGATGGCGCGCTGCGTGAAGGCGTGCTGTATGAGATGGAGGGCCGCTTCCGTCATCAGGATATCCGCAGCCGTACCGCGCAGAGCCTGGCAAATCATTACGCCATCGACAGCGACCAGGCACGCCGCGTGCTGGAAACCACCGAACAACTGTACAGCCAGTGGCTGGAGCAGAACCCGAAGCTGGCCAACCCCCAGCTGACGGCGCTGATGAAGTGGGCAGCGCTGCTGCATGAAGTCGGGCTGACCATCAACCACAGCGGTATGCAGCGTCATTCGGCCTACATCCTGCAAAACTCCAATATGCCGGGCTTTAATCAGGATCAACAGATGCTGCTGGCCACGCTGGTACGCTTCCACCGTAAAGCGGTGAAGCAGGATGAGATGCCGCGTTTCACCTTATTTAAAAAGAAACAGTTCCTGCCGATGATCTTCCTGCTGCGGCTCGGCACCCTGCTGAACAATCAGCGTCAGGCCACCACGCGCCCCGACACGCTGAAGCTGAGCACCGACGATGGTCACTGGACGCTGACCTTCCCGGCCGGTTTCCTCAGCCAGAACACGCTGGTTCAGCTGGATCTGGAGCGGGAGCAGGCTTACTGGAATGACGTCACCGGCTGGAAACTGATGCTGGAAGAGGAGTAAAGCGGGCTTCAGGCCCGCAATCGCACTATGACAACACGCCCCGATAACTATTTTGCGGAGAAATACGGTCTGACGCCGCCCCACTCCGAAGTGCTGGCCGCGCTGCCAAAACTGGCAGTGGGTAACGCGCTGGACCTCGGTTGTGGCCAGGGCCGCAACAGCCTGCTGCTTAATCAGCACGGTTTTACGGTGACCGCCTGGGACAACAATCCGCAGAGTCTGGAGCGCCTTAACAGCATCATCGCGGAAGAGCAGCTACAGCAGATACATACCGAACAGTGCGACCTGAATCAGGTGCGTTTCAACGGTGATTATCAGTTTGTGTTTTCCACCGTGGTGATGATGTTCCTGCAGCCGGCGACCATTCCGCAGCTGATCGCCGATATGCAGGCCAGCACGCGCAAGTACGGTTACAACCTGATTGTGGCGGCGATGAGCACCGACGATTATCCCAACACGCAAAACTTCCCGTT
Organism: Pantoea dispersa; assembly: GCF_019890955.1. Classification (NCBI taxonomy): domain Bacteria; kingdom Pseudomonadati; phylum Pseudomonadota; class Gammaproteobacteria; order Enterobacterales; family Erwiniaceae; genus Pantoea; species Pantoea dispersa. Next base: position 1,140,058 of record NZ_CP082346.1, on the reverse strand, counting down.
TACCTTTAAATCGGGCGAGCTGAGCCATTATTACCGTAACTGGCACATCGTGAAGTACAACGAAGAGGTCGGTGAACTGCATCGCCGCGATGAACACGGTCAGCGCATTAAGTATCGCTTCGCTACCCTGCTGGCGCAGAAAGCCAGCTACTGATGTCTGGCAACAAGATGGTCCGGTCGCCATCAATGGCGACCCTACAACGGATTAGTGCGGTTGGTGAAAGTATGCGGCTTTCGGTCGCCATCAATGGCGTGATGCCGTTCGGTGACGAAAACGCAAGCCGCACCCTATCGTAGCGGCGCGATTCATCGCGCAATAAATTGCGCCGCGACGAAAAGCGCCTCGTTTTTGAACCAATTCAAAGGCTAACTGGCATGAGTCACATCATGCGGCTTTCGGTCGTCATCAATGACGCCCCTGCAGAGTCGATGACGCACGCTTCGCCCGCCGGCTGATATCGATCAAGGCAATCTTAACCTTTTCTGCTCATTTTTCACGCAGCGGTTGACCTCCCGGTCGGGTTGTGACTAAATGTTGCCACCGCCCAGCCGGGCTTTGACAGGAACCACCCCGCGTGAATAGCGCCATCTCTGCACGAAGACGTCCCAAAACCGGTACCATGACCCGCATTGTTTTGCTGATCAGTTTCTTTATTTTGGTTGGCCGTCTGATTTTCATTATTCCCGGTGCCATCGAGCATCATCAGCAAAAGAAAGCCGCACCTGAACCGGTCACACTGAGCACCAGCGAGACGCGCTAAGGAATTTGCGGGTCATCGTCGCTCTGCCATCACATTGTCCGCCGCGGCAATGCTGCTTGTTACGCCCACTTTACCCGCAACGCGCTACACTTTGACCTGACTTTACAGACACAAAGGACGCGTTATGTCTGCTTCGCACGCACAACAACTATCAGAAACCCGCCAGCGAATTCTGCACCTTCTGCTCAGCGAGCACGATTTAGTCGATGTGCTGCTGGATAAATCCGTCGACCTCAATGCCGCCGAACTGCGCAAAATCACCGGCTGGCGTCAGCAGCTGGAGCATGAACTGCCGCAGCTGCACGCCGCCGACCTCGCGGACATTCTCGAAGCGCTGCCGGAAGAGGAGCGTCTGGCGCTGTGGCGGCTGGTGCCTTACGAGCAGCGCGGTCGCGTGCTGGTGGAGGCCTCCGAAACCGTATGGGCCAGCCTGACGGAAGAGATGACCGACCGCGAAATCCTGCGCGCCATCGAGCCGCTGGATATTGACGATCAGGTCTATCTGGCGCGTTATCTGCCGCGCGATCTCACCGGCCGCCTGCTCACCACGCTCGATCCCAGCCTGCGCGCCCGGCTGCTGGACGTGATTGAGCTGGATCGCGATCGCGTCGGCCAGGTGATGGACTTCAATATCCTGACCGTGCGCTCAGACGTGACGCTGGCGACGGTGCAACGCTTTCTGCGCAAGCGCAAAAGCATGCCGGACGGCACCGATAAAATCTTCATCACCGACGAACACAATCAGCTGCTGGGTGAACTGGCGCTGACCGATATCCTGCTCAACAAGCCTAAAACGCTGGTGGCTGAGGTGATGAACGCGCGCCCCACCACTTTCCAGCTGGATGACAAAGCGGAAGAGGCCGCCAGCGCCTTTGAACGCTATAACCTGATCTCTGCTGCGGTAACCGATGCTAAAGGCAAGCTGATTGGCCGTATCACCGTGGAAGATGTCATTGACCTGGTGAACGAAGAGAACGAAAGCAACATCCGTAAGATGGGCGGCATCAGCCAGGGTGAAGACGTGTTTGCACCGGTGCGCAAAGCGGTAAGAAAGCGCTGGACCTGGCTGGCCGTCAACCTGTGTACGGCGTTTATCGCCTCGCGCGTCATTGGTCTGTTTGAGGACACCATTTCGCAGCTGGTGGCGCTGGCCACGCTGATGCCGATTGTCGCCGGCATTGGCGGTAACACCGGCAATCAGACCATCACCATGATCGTGCGCGCGCTGGCGCTGCATCAGGTTGAACCCGGCAACTTTTCGTTTCTGATTGCGCGCGAACTCGGCGTGGCGCTGCTTAACGGCCTGTTCTGGGGCGGCATCATGGGCGGCGTGACCTGGCTGATGTACGACAACCTGCAACTGGGCGGCGTGATGATGCTGGCGATGGTGCTGAATCTGCTGCTGGCGGCGCTGATGGGCGTGCTGATTCCGCTGATTATGACCAAACTCAAACGCGACCCGGCGGTCGGCTCCAGCGTGCTGATCACCGCCATCACCGATACCGGCGGCTTCTTTATCTTCCTCGGTCTGGCCACGCTGTTTCTGCTGCACGGCCACTAAAGCGCAGCTACAATCAGCGTTGATCCCTAATCAGCTGGAGAGCAGTGATGTTTAACGTGGATGATTTTGTGCAGGCGAAAACTGGTGGGCCAAAAATGCAGGTGCTGCGCGTTGCGGGCGATACGCTGTGGTGCGCCCGCGTTGACGATCCGATCAAAAAAGAGATCGAGGTGAAGGCCGACAGCGTCAATCTCTATCATGAAGACGGGGATTTCGGCGTCTGTTAACGGCTGCGAGCCCGCGCCGCCCGCGAACCGATACTGTCGCGGCGCGGCGCTGTCTCAGGGCTTATCCTTCTGTAAATTATCCTGCCCCACCCCGCCGATAAACGGCAGCCGCAGGCGCAGCGGGGTGAAATCTAGCCCCAGATTCAGTCCCAGCAGATTCACCTCCACGCCCTCTTCCGCTCCCAGCGTGACGCCCAGCACGCCGAGCAGCGACAGCTGCACGCCGCGCCCGGATGGCGGCAGGCCAAGCGGATGCAGCAGCGAACGGAAATCCTTACCGATGGCATTGGCGGGCAAATCGAGCTTCAGCGCCGGCACTTCACGGCCAATGTGAGCGAGGAAGGTGTTGCTGTTGGGGCCCGGCCACGCATGATAGGTGTTGGGCCACGGATAGGATTGAATCGCCGCTTCAATCTGCGGGATCATCGCCTGCGCAGCCGCACCACGATGTGACACCAGCAAACGCGGACGCGCACCGTACCAGTAGCCGTCCGGCAGATTACTGTTGCGCCGCACTTTATCGCCGCTGCCCCAGCTGATCACCTCATAACGGTTGTAGCGGGTTTCTCCGGCGCGCTTAAAGATAATCCACGGATGCACGGCCACCGCGCCTTTCCAGCCGTAGGTCGGCGCAGCATACACCTGCACAATCGCCTCACTGGCGAAGCGCTGCGGATCCGGTGCCAGCCCGGCCGAATCACGCCGCGCCGTCGCCCAGCCACCGCGTTCGGTGGTGAACTCACCGCTGCGCGTCGCCTGCGCCAGGCTGGCCGCCAGCGACAGTAACACCACACAGAGAAAAGAGAGTAAAACAGCTTTAACAGGCAACATGCATGGGCATCCCGGTGGTGAAAAAACGCTCCCGCCATGATGCGCCGAAACGGTAGCGTCTGTATTCACCAACTATGCGGTGGACAAAAAATGCGTTGCGGTGCTCGGTCAGCTGATTTTTCCTTAGTCAGGCAGGGCGATACCACTGATATCGGCGCATATCGCCAGCAACTGCTGCTGCAGCCGTGGATTGCGCGCCTGCGGATTAGCCGCCAGCGCCTGACGGTGATAAAAATACTCTCCGCTGACCCGCGCCTCATCGGCGGTGGCTAACCACACCTGGGTACGATGCGCCTGATCAAGATCGTCGGGTGCCCCGGCACCGCCCATTTTGGTCGGCACCCAGCCTGGCTCCAGCGCGTTGCTGTATACCTGCGGCCAGCGCCGGGCGATGGCAAACGCCAGTATGGCATCATGCAGTTTACTCTCAGCATAAGCCTGCGAAGCGTGCCAGCGCCGCCGCCGCCACAAAATATCATACAGGTTAGCTTCGGCATGATGATGCATGCCGGAGCTGAGGTAAATCAGCCGCTGCGGCCGTTCAATCAACGCCGTAAGAATATAGGGTGCCAGCGTGTTGATGGCGAACAGATGCGGCAGGCCATCTGCGGTTAACTGATAAGGCTCGCGATAGCCAACCGCCACGTTGTGGATCACCGCATCAAATCTGCCGAGCGCATTAACCTGCTGCGCCACACTGCGGGCGCCGGCGATGGTTATCACGTCGCCGCTGACCACGGCTTCAGCCTGCGGTAGCGCCTCCTGCGCGGCGCGGGCACGCGCGGCGTTGCGTCCGTGCAGCACCACCTGATGGCCCTGCTCAACCAGCAGTTCAGCCGCCATCAGCCCGAGGCCGGTGGATGAACCGGAAATAAAAATACGTGACATGGAAAACTCCTTAAGCGTGAAGTGAAGCGGCGCGCGATGTCAGCGCCAGCAGCGCACCGAGCAGCGCACAGGCCGCACCAAACAGATAGACGGCGGCATAGCTGAAGTGGCTGGCGATGGCACCGGCAATCGGTCCGGAAATACCATAAGCGATGTCGAGAAAAGCAACGAAGGCGCCCATGGCGCTGCCGCGACTGGCCGGCGGCACGCGCTTCAGCGCCTCCACGCCGAGGGCGGGAAAGATCAGCGCACAGCCAAGACCGGTAATCAGCGCGCCAGTGAGCGCCAGCGTTTCGTCAGGCGCAAACCACAGCAGCATCTGCCCCAGCGCCTCCACCAGCAGTGAATAAGCCGCCACGCGGTAGCCACCAATGCGATCCGGCAGATGTCCCAGCACCAGGCGCACGGCGATAAAACCAATGCCAAACGCGGTCATCACCCAGCCGGCCAGCTGCCAGTGGCGCGCGGCGAAGTAGAGCGAGGCGAAGGCCGTCAGGCCGGCCAGTCCGACGCCCTGCAGCATCAGGCCACAGCCTTCACGCCAGATGCGGCCAATCACCCGATAGAACGGCAAACGTGTTCCCCCGACCACGCGATAACCGCTGGCAGCCGTGGCGATGAGCGCCGCCAGCAGCGGAGCCGCGATGCAGGCCAGCATTGCCGCCGCTAAGCCGACGTGCTGATACAGCATCATACCGGCAGGGGCACCGAGCGACAGCGCGGCAAACATGGCGATACCGGTCCAGGACATCGACAGACCGGCACGCTGTGGCCCGACCGAGGCGATTGACCAGGCCACGCAGCCGGTGACGAACTGGCTTTCGCCCATGCCCGCCGCCAGCCGTCCGGCAATCACCAGCGCCAGACTGACCGCCGGTGAAAAGCTCGGCAGTGCGGCCAGCCAGTAAAGCACGCCAGCCAGCGCGCACACCGCCGCGCCCTGCAGCGCCGAGCGCTTACCGCCAACACGATCGGTCAGTTGACCGGCGTAACCGCGCGTCAGCACGGTGGCAACAAACTGTATCCCGATCACCAGCCCGACCCACAGGTTGCTGAAACCGAGATGCTGATGGATAAACAGCGGGATTACCGGCAGCGGCAAGCCGACCGCCAGATAACCGCAAAACAGCGCGGCAATCACGCCGGTCGCCGGTCGCGACAAATGCGCAGCTTCAGCCTGCGCGCTTAATGCAGACATAACAGCCTCCATAAATGAACAGACAGCGCGGCAGGCCGCCGCGCTGCGGAAAATCAGGCAAACAAAGGATGGTGATAGCCGCTGGCATTCAGCAGATAGTCGCGCGAAGCGGTGATTTCCGCGTTCAGCTGTGCCACATCGACGTTGAGCAACTGACCATGACGTTTACGCAGTTCACCCGCCACCATCACGGTATCAACATCGGCGCGTTGCACCGCCTGCACCACCGTTGCCGTCACGCTGGTCAGCGGGAAAACGCCGATACCATCGGTGCGCAGCATAATAACGTCGGCCTGTTTACCTGGCGTGAGCGTGCCCGTTTGCTGCTCCAGCCCGGCCGCACGCGCGCCGTTAATCGTTGCCGACTGCAGTACGGCTTCCACGCTAATCGGTGCCGGTGCGTCGCTTTCGCCCCGGAAGCGGCGATAGCGCATCGCTGAGCGCTGCTGGTTAAACAGCGCCTGCATTTCACCGAACAGATCGCTGCCGAAGGCGGTATCGAGATCGATACCAAGCGCCGGCGTCATTCCGCGATCGACCGCCTGCTGCCAGGCAAAGCTGTCGTCGTCGAAACCAAACAGCGCATCCGAACGCGGATTCACGGTAATGTTGACGCCCGCGTCCGCCAGCTGCTGCCAGGTGTGCGCCGGTACGCGCGTACAGTGGTTGAAAATGTTGTGCGGACCCAGCAAGCCGGCTTCGGCAAACTCCGCCGGCAGCTGCGCCAGGTCACCAATAAACTCAGTGAGAATGCGCATATCCAGCTCGCGCGCCACGCGCCACCACGCCAGATTGAGCTGACCAAACAGGCCAACCTGCACGCGACTGCCGGCGTGATTCCAGCGGCTGGCGAGACGGGCCAGATCGCCCGGCAGATGATCGCTGGAAGCCTGCTTATCCATTGCTGCGCCAACCATGTGCAGCGCACGAATCCCGCTCTCCTGCAGCGCATCGAGCGCCGCATCGGTATGCGCCGGACTGCGTGAACTGTGGCAGGCATCAATCACCGTGGTGATGCCGGCATCCAGGCATGCCAGCGCCGTCAGCCGGGTGCTGAGGTACATATCCAGCGGACGGTAATGCGCGCCGAGCGTTTCTGCCACCACATCGATATAGACAAACAGGTCGTCAACGTTGGGCATCAGGCGGCGCATCGCACCGAGCCACATATGGTGATGCGCATCTACCAGGCCAGGCATCACGATATGGCCGCGGGCATCAATCACCTGCGCATCATCGGCGGAAAGGTTTTCCCCCACGGCGGCAATACGCTCGTCCTCAATCAGCACATCGCCACAGACGAGGTCGGGCACGCTGGCGTCCAGCGTCAGGATAGTGCCGCCTTTAAAAAGGGTGCGCCGTACAGTCATAACATTCTCCTCAAAAGGGATCAGGAATCCGGCGGTCAGTGCCGGTCGCGTTTCGGAGCACACAATAAGTTGCAGCGCATTTTTGATAAAGGTAGGCTCAGGCAAATGATCTTTGCTAAAAATCAAAGATGGAGAACAGGATGAGTTTTGATGGCCGACTATTATCCGGCATGAGCGTGCTGGCAGCCGTGGTTGAAGCCGGCAGCTTCAGCCGCGCCGGTGAGGTGCTAGGGTTGTCCGCCTCGGGCGTCAGCCGGGCGATTTCACGACTGGAACAGCGTCTCGGCGTGCGCCTGCTGGATCGCACCACCCGCACCCTGCATCTCACCAGCGAAGGTGCCAGCCTGTATGAGCGGGCGGCGCCGCATCTGGAAGGGATTGAAGAAGCAGCAAACTACGTTTCCGGCGCCGCCGTGACGGTGCGCGGTACGCTGCGCGTGAGCCTCAATCCGCTGTTTTCCCGCTATGTGCTGGCGGCAAAGCTGCCGCTGCTGCGTGCCCGTTATCCGCATCTGGAACTGACGATTTTGCAGCAGCCCGATGTGGGCGATTTGGTAGCAGAAGGTATTGATGTTGCGGTGCGTTTCGGGCCGCAGCCGCCGTCCACCATGACCTCACGCCTGCTGTTACAAACGCGCGTCCTGACGGTGGCCGCCCCGGACTATCTGGCGCGCTGTGGCCGCCCGACGCAGCCGCAGCAGCTGACTGAGCACAATTGTCTGCAATACATCGATCCGCGCAGCAATAAGCCCTTTAGCTGGGAGTTTCATCGTGGCACGCAGCGGCTGACGGTCGCCACCCACGGCCATCTGACCACCACCGATCCGGATTTAATGGTACAGGCGTGCGTCGGCGGTGCCGGCGTAGCCCAGGTGCTGGCGCTGAGCGTGCAACATCTGATCGCCAGCGGTGAACTGGTCGAACTTTTCCCCGACTGGCCTGACGAAACCTATCCGCTGTTTATCACCCGGCCTTCGCGCCGTCTGGCCCCGGCGGCGGTGGAGGCATTTCTCGGGTTTTGCCTGGAGATTTGTGCGGAACAGAGCTGACGCAAATTACCGATTATCCTCAGCGCGTGTTTGCCGGTAATAGCCCACCAGCTGAACGATGAAGGTGAGCGTCGCGAGTAAAAACAGTATCCCACCCAGGGGAATGGTGCCGAGCAGGAACCAGCCCATGACGCCTAATTCATACAGCAACTGGCCGCGATCTTCTCCCAGGATGTAACAGGGATGCACGTTGCCTTCGTCCAGCTGGCAGCCCGCCAGACTGGCGACATATCCGGCGCCCATCGCGCAGATCAGCGGCAGAAACGCGAGAAAAGCCGTACCGCACAGCATCGCAAGATAGAGAATGATGATGGATGTCAGCGAGCGTTTGCCAGGTGGTGCGCGCTTGCCCGCGGCTCTGAGATTAAACAGCACGTTTCCTCCTGAAGCCTCTGCCGTTAACGCCAGATTATTAACACATCCTTATCCCCTGCGACAGACCGGTAAACAAACGCCCGCGGGGTAGCGGGCGCGTTTTTACTGCGACATGACGCCGGGCGTTAAGGGTTGGCGCGGATAATCACTTTGCCGCGCGCATGGCCGGTCGCCACCTTCTCCAGTGCGGAGCGTGCATCATCCAGCGAAAAGATAGCGTCGGTGATGATCTGTAACTGCCCGGCCTGGAACAGGCTGCTCGCCCGGGCAAGATACGGCGTCGCGCTGGCGAAGAAGACAAACTCGCCGTGCTGGCTGCCGACGGGCGTGATGCCAAACTCCACCAGCGTGGCAATGCGCCCGCCGGCGCGCAGCACGGACCAGGAGCGGCTCAGCGTTTCGCCGCCGACGCTGTCTATCACCAGGTCGATATCGCGCGTCGCTGCAAAGTCCTGCGTGCGGTAGTCAATTACTTCATCGGCGCCCAGACTGGTCACCAGCGCGTGGTTTTTCGCCGATGCCGTGGCGATGACATAAGCGCCCGCCTGATGCGCCAGCTGGACGGCCATGCTGCCGACGCCACCCGCTGCGGCGTGAATCAGCACGCGCTCGCCGCGCTGCAGCTGGCCCACATCGAACAATGCCTGCTGCGCGGAGCCAAACGCGGTAGGCAGCGCCGCGGCCTGTTCGGCGCTCATCGCTGCCGGGACAAGGCATACGTCATCGGCGGCGATTACCAGGCTTTGTGCAAAAGCCCCGCCTGCACCCGGTGGCGTGCGCCCGAACACGCGATCGCCCGGTTTTAAATGGCTCACGCGCTCGCCAGCTGCCGTAATCACGCCGCAGAAATCCATGCCCGGCACGTAAGGCAGATCCACCGGGAAAACCTGCTGCATGTGCCCTGAGATGATTTTCACATCCAGCGGGTTAACGCTCGCCGCTTCAACCTGCACCGTCACCTCATCCGGACTGGCGGCGCGTAATTGACGTTCGCCAATCGTCAGCACATCGGCGGTGCCAAACGTATCAATCAATGCTGCTTTCATTATCAACTCTCCGGTCTGATTCAGGCTTGTGGCGGAAACTGGCCAAGCTGGAGGAACAGGCCAAACCAATCTTCCATGTGCCAGGTGGTGATCAGACGGCCGTCCTCCAGCGCATGGAACTCATGCAGACGGAAGCTCACTTTCTTGCCGGTCGGCGCGATACCGAAAATTTCGCCGAGATGGGTGCCGCTGATTTCCGCCCGCGCCGCGATGCGGCCAGGTTCCTGAATCATGTCATGCACCACGATCTGCACGTCCGGAAAAGCCTGCGCCAGCATGCGAATGATCGGCTTGATGCCTTCCGGTCCGGCAACTTGTCCTGGCGCCAGCGGAATGTCTTCCCATGACGGAGCCAGCACGCTATCGACCAGATCGGGGTTGTTGTCGCTGAAGGCCTGATAGAGCGTCTCTACCGCCTGTCGTTCAATTTTGAGCCGTTGTACGTATTCTGATTCTGCTGCTGGATTCATCGTTATTCACTTTCAGGTGGGGGTTGGTTGTGGAATTTTGCGCAGCGCCCTAAAATTCGTCCAACAAATATTCAATATGAGTGATTATTTGCTGTATGGATTTTCATGGCATCGATCTCAATCTGTTAGTGGCTTTTGACGCGCTGATGAACGAGCGCAACGTCACGCGGGCGGCAACCCAGGTGGGCGTCAGCCAGCCGGCGATGAGTGCCGCTTTGTCACGGTTACGCACCCTGTTCGGTGACCCGCTGTTCATGCGCAGCGCGGAGGGTTTACTGCCAACAGCGCGTGCGCGCGATCTGTCCGGCCCCATCGCCGGGGCGTTGCGCCAGCTCGAAGCGACGCTGGTGGCAAAGCCCGCATTTGCAGCGGAAAAAGCGCAAATAAACTTCAAACTGGGCGTGTCGGAGTATCCGGCTTTCGTGTTGCTGCCTTCGTTAATGCAGGCGCTACAGGACGTCGCCCCCGGCGTGTCATTGAATGTGCAGGCGTTTACCAACCGCGATCACGCGGTCGATTTGTTAGATGCCGGCGCGATTGATGTCGCCATCGGCGTCATGCCTACCCACAGCGATAGCCGCATCATCTCCCGGCCGGTATTGCGCGACGAATTCGTCACCATCGTCGCCAGCAACCATCCGGCGGCCAGACGCGGCATGAATATGGAGAGCTACCTGGCGCTGCCGCATATTCTGGTCTCGCCGGAAGGTGAACTGTACGGCCTGGTTGATCAGGTGCTGGCGCAGCAGGGTAAAAAGCGCCGGCTGGGGCTGACGGTCCAGCAGATGTTTACGGTGCCGTCTATCGTGGCGCAAACCCACATGACGGCGACCGTGATGAAGCGCGTGGCGCTGCATGCGCAGGCCAGTCGCCAGCTGGTACTGTTCCCTCCCCCGCTGTCGTTGCCCGAAATGGTGTTCAACCTGATCTGGCACCGGCGCAGCGACGCGCATCCCGCCCAGCAGTGGTTCAGAGAATTTATTGAACAACAGGCGGCACGGCTGTAGGCGCTGTATCTGAATTCTGCGCGGATCGGGCGATGCGAAAGATGGCAGGATAAAAAAGCCCGCAGTTACGCGGGCTTTGAGGCTTCAGGTGCTGGCGGTTGCCAGTGCGGGCGTTACTCCCACTCAATCGTCGCAGGCGGTTTACCTGAAATATCATAAACCACGCGTGAAATGCCGTTCACTTCGTTGATGATGCGGTTGGAGACGCGGCCGAGGAAGTCGTACGGCAGGTGCGCCCAGTGGGCCGTCATGAAGTCGATGGTTTCGACAGCACGCAGGGAAACTACCCAGTCGTATTTACGGCCATCGCCCATCACGCCGACGGAGCGCACCGGCAGGAACACGGTAAAGGCCTGGCTGACTTTGTTGTACAGATCGGCTTTGCGCAGCTCTTCGATAAAGATGGCATCAGCACGGCGCAGCAGGTCGCAGTACTCTTTCTTCACTTCACCCAGTACGCGCACGCCCAGACCCGGGCCCGGGAAGGGATGGCGGTACAGCATGTCGTAAGGCAGGCCGAGTTCCAGACCGATTTTACGCACTTCATCTTTGAACAGCTCTTTCAGCGGCTCAACCAGGCCCATCTTCATCTCTTTCGGCAGACCGCCCACGTTGTGGTGCGATTTGATCACGTGCGCTTTACCGGTAGCTGAAGCCGCCGACTCAATCACGTCCGGATAGATGGTGCCCTGCGCCAGCCACTTCACGTCGGTCAGCTTCAGCGCTTCTTCGTCGAACACTTCCACGAACACGCGGCCGATGATCTTACGTTTGGCTTCCGGATCGTTCTCGCCCGCCAGCGCGTCGAGGAAGCGCCCTTCTGCCGCAACGTGCACGATGTTCAGACCAAAGTGGTCGCCGAACATGTCCATCACCTGCTCAGCTTCATTCAGACGCAGCAGTCCGTTATCGACGAACACACAGGTCAGGCGCTCGCCAATCGCGCGGTGCAGCAGCATCGCGGTCACGGATGAGTCCACGCCGCCGGACAGGCCGAGAATCACACGGTCTTCACCCACCTGCTCACGGATGCGCTCTACCGCATCTTCGATGATTTTGGCTGGCGTCCACAGCGCTTCACAGCCGCAGATGTCGCGCACAAAACGCTCCAGCATGCGCAGGCCCTGACGCGTGTGCGTCACTTCCGGATGGAACTGCACGCCGTAGAAACGCTTCTCTTCGTTGGCCATGATGGCAAACGGGCAGCTTTCGGTGCTGGCAACCGTCACGAAGTCTGCCGGGATCGCCGTGACTTTGTCACCGTGGCTCATCCACACGTCGAGCAGCGGTTTGCCCGCCGCGCTGATGGCATCTTCGATATCACGCACCAGCGCGCTCGGGGTTGTCACTTCAACCTGCGCATAACCAAATTCACGCTCGTTCGAGCCTTCAACCTTACCGCCCAGCTGCATCGCCATGGTCTGCATGCCGTAGCACACGCCCAGCACCGGCACACCGGCGTTGAACACATATTCTGGCGCGCGCGGGCTGTTGTGCTCGGTGGTGCTTTCCGGACCACCGGACAGGATGATGCCGTTCGGGTTGAACTGGCGGATTTGCTCTTCGGTGACATCCCACGCCCAGAGTTCGCAGTAGACGCCCAGCTCACGCACGCGGCGCGCGACCAGCTGCGTATACTGAGAACCAAAATCGAGGATCAAAATACGATGTTTATGAATATTTTCAGTCGTCATTGAGGCGTTTCCATTGGGATGGACTTAATAATAAAAGCGCCCGGCTGGAACCGGGCGGGAAATCTTACGGGATTATGAACCCATGCGGTAGTTCGGTGACTCTTTGGTGATGGTCACATCGTGTACGTGGCTTTCGTTAATGCCGGCGCCGCTGATGCGCACGAACTCGGCTTTGGTACGCAGATCGTCGATGGTCGGGCAACCGGTCAGGCCCATGCAGGAGCGCAGGCCGCCCATCTGCTGGTGCACGATCTCTTTCAGGCGGCCTTTATAGGCAACGCGCCCTTCGATACCTTCCGGCACCAGTTTGTCGGCGGCGTTATCGCTCTGGAAGTAACGGTCAGACGAGCCTTTGGACATCGCGCCCAGTGAACCCATCCCGCGGTAGGATTTGAACGCACGGCCCTGGTAGAGCTCGATTTCGCCCGGCGATTCTTCGGTACCGGCCAGCATGGAGCCAACCATTACCGCCGACGCACCCGCGGCGATGGCTTTGGCGATGTCGCCAGAGAAGCGGATACCGCCGTCAGCGATGACCGGAATACCGGTACCTTCCAGCGCTTCAACCGCGTCGGATACCGCCGTGATCTGCGGTACGCCAACGCCGGTAACGATACGGGTAGTACAGATGGAGCCCGGGCCAATGCCCACTTTCACCGCGCTCACGCCCGCGTTAGCCAGCGCCAGTGCGCCTGCACCGGTCGCCACGTTGCCGCCGATGATTTCGAGGTCCGGATATTTTGCGCGGGTTTCACGGATACGCTGCAGCACGCCTTCGGAATGGCCGTGCGAGGAGTCGATCAGCAGTACGTCAACGCCCGCAGCGACCAGCGCATCAACGCGCTCTTCGTTGCCGGCACCGGCACCCACCGCGGCACCGACGCGCAGACGACCCTGCGCATCTTTACAGGCGTTAGGTTTACGCTCGGCTTTCTGGAAATCTTTAACGGTAATCATGCCCAGCAGGTGGAAGCTGTCGTCAACAACCAGCGCTTTCTCGACGCGTTTTTCGTGCATTTTCTGCAGCACGACTTCACGCGCTTCACCCTCTTTCACCGTCACCAGGCGCTCTTTCGGCGTCATGACCGCGGTCACCGGCAGCGTCATATCGGTCACGAAGCGCACGTCACGACCGGTAATGATGCCCACCAGCTCGTTGTCGGCGTTAACCACCGGGTAACCGGCGAAGCCGTTACGTTCGGTCAGCTCTTTCACCTCGGCCAGCGTGGTGGTTGGCAGCACGGTCTGTGGCTCCGTTACGACGCCGCTTTCGTGTTTTTTCACCTTGCGAACTTCATCCGCCTGGCGCTCAATCGACATGTTTTTGTGGATAAAGCCCAGACCGCCTTCCTGCGCCAGCGCAATCGCCAGACCGGCTTCGGTCACGGTGTCCATCGCTGCAGACAGCATAGGAATGTTGAGACGGATGTTTTTGGTCAGTTGGGTGCTGAGATCGGCCGTGTTGGGTAAAACAGTGGAGTGAGCGGGAACGAGCAGGACGTCGTCAAATGTGAGGGCTTCTTTCGCGATTCTTAACATTGCAATATCTCCACCTGGGGCGTTTAAAACAGATAAAATATTGCCGCGGCATTATACAGGCCGAAATCGGTTGCCTCCAGTGTTTTTTCGGAAAAAGTCTTGATCCTCCGGGGCAGGCATGTAGTATCGGTTAATTAACCCTCTGATTTGAAATTTGATCCTCATCACATGTCGCTACCGCCAACCGCCAATATTTTTACTGTCAGCCGCCTGAACACCACGGTGCGTCAACTGCTGGAAAATGAGATGGGCCTGGTGTGGCTCAGCGCTGAAATTTCCAATTTCACTCAGCCCGCTTCCGGTCACTGGTACTTCACCCTGAAGGACGATGGCGCGCAGGTGCGCTGTGCCATGTTCCGCAACAGTAATCGACGCGTCAGCTTTCGCCCGCAGCACGGTCAGCAGGTGCTGGTGCGTGCCAGCATCACGCTGTATGAGCCGCGCGGCGACTATCAGCTGATTATCGAAAGCATGCATCCGGCCGGTGAAGGGCTGCTGCAGCAACAGTTTGAGCAGCTGAAAGCCCGGCTGGCGGCGGAGGGGCTGTTCGACCAGCAGTTTAAACAACCGCTGCCGGAGCCGGCGCGCCAGGTGGGCGTGATCACCTCCGCCACCGGCGCGGCATTACACGACGTGCTGCGCGTGCTGCATCGCCGTGATCCCTCGCTGCCGGTGGTGATCTATCCAACCGCAGTGCAAGGCGTTGATGCGCCCGCCGCCATCGTGCGCGCCATCGAGCTGGCCAACCAGCGTGACGAGTGCGACGTGCTGATCGTCGGTCGCGGCGGCGGTTCACTGGAAGATCTGTGGAGCTTCAACGACGAGCGCGTGGCGCGGGCCATCTTTGCCAGCCGCCTGCCAATCGTCAGCGCCGTTGGGCATGAAACCGATGTCACCATCGCCGACTTTGTTGCCGATCTGCGCGCGCCGACGCCTTCTGCCGCTGCCGAACTGGTGAGCCGCAACCAGATCGAGCTGCTGCGCCGTTTGCAGTCTCAGCAGCAGCGCATGGAGATGGCGATGGACTATTACGTGGCGCAGCAGCAGCGCCGCTTCACCCGGCTGCAGCATCGTCTGCAACAGCAGCATCCGCAGCTGCGCCTGGCACGCCAGCAAACCACGCTGATCCAGCTGCAGCGTCGTCTGCAGGAAGCGGCCGATCAGCGGCTGCGCCTGGCGCATCGCCAGCAGGATCGCCTGCTGCAGCGCCTGCAATCCCAGCAGCCGCAGGGACGTATTCTGCGCGCTCAGCAGCAGTTACAGCAGTGGCACTACCGGCTGCAGCAGGGCATGGAAAAACAGCTCAATCACAGCCGGCAGCGTTTTGGTACGCTGGCAGCACAGCTGGAAGGCGTGAGTCCGCTGGCGACGCTGGCGCGCGGCTTTAGCGTCACCACCGATGCTCAGGGCCAGGTGGTGAAAAAGACCCGTCAGCTGCATACCGGCGATCTGCTGCGTACCCGGCTGGATGATGGCTGGGTGGAGAGTCAGGTGACGGCGTTACAACCACAGAAGACGCGCAGCCGTAAGGCGTGATAATCTTTTCAGCCGCATAAATGGTTGATAACCCCCCGTAAATCGCGCGTGCTGCAGACGCAGCGGCGCGCGATTGATAAGCGGGTCTATACTTTCTGACATACCCATCCGTCAGGGAGTCCGACATGCCTTACAGCGTTATTCCTCCGTATATTCTGCGAAACATCATCGATAACTGTTCCGGCGCACAGCAGGATTACGCGCGGCGCACCCTCACCCACGTGCAACAGCTGATGGCGGAACATCCTCACACCGCCAGCGCAGCCAGCACCGCGCAGCCCGGCAGTGTTTTGCGTGCTATCTACGACGCGGGTAATACGCAAAATCTGCCCGGCACCTTGATCCGTGAAGAAGGCCAGCCCGGTAACGGTGACGTCGCCGCCGACGAAGCGTGGAACTATCTCGGCATCACCTATGATTTCTACTGGCAGATCTACCAGCGCAACTCGCTGGACAACAAAGGCCTGAAACTGGATGGCACCGTGCATTACGGCAAGGAGTACCAGAACGCCTTCTGGAATGGCCAGCAGATGGTATTTGGCGACGGCGACGGTGAGATCTTCAATCGCTTTACCATTGCCATCGATGTGGTCGCGCACGAGCTGACGCACGGCGTGACCGAAACCGAAGCCGGGCTGATTTACTTCCAGCAGGCAGGTGCGCTCAACGAATCGATGTCCGATGTGTTCGGCTCGCTGGTGAAGCAGTATCACCTTAAGCAAAGCGCCGACCAGGCCGACTGGATCATCGGCGAAGGGCTGCTGGCGGCGGGTATTAAGGGCAGCGGCCTGCGCTCGATGTCCGCGCCCGGTACCGCCTATGACGATCCGCTGCTCGGCAAAGATCCGCAGCCTGCCGATATGGATCACTATATCGACACGCGCGAAGACAACGGCGGCGTGCATCTTAACTCCGGCATTCCCAATCGCGCCTTCTATCTGGCGGCGACCGCGCTGGGCGGCTTTGCCTGGGAACGGGCCGGTCAGGCATGGTACGACACGCTGTGCGACAAGGAACTACCGCAGGATGCCGACTTCAGCACCTTTGCGCGCTTTACCGTACAGCATGCCGCAAAACGTTTTGATAATACGGTGGCACAGGCGATCCAGTCCGCGTGGCACGAGGTAGGTGTAAGGTGAATATTCAGCTGACCGATGACGCCATCATTGAGCTGGCGCGTGAAGGCGGCATTGCATTTATCCCCGGCCTGCGCAGCGAGCGGCGATTTGCGCTGGCGCAGTTGCCGGAACCGCAAAAACAGCGCGTGTGCAACGTGCTGGAGCAGGCGCTGCCACTCGGCGAGCCGGAGGAACAGGCCGCCAGCATCGGGCGCGGCGACCAGCGCTATTTCCGCATCCAGATTAGCTACGCAACTCACCGCGAAGCCGGAACGATTGTGATTCTGATTCCGGAAAACGTTGCGCCTCCTGAACTGCAGGCGCTGTGGCGCGATGGCGAAGAATAACTTAGACAGTTCCCACAGCATCGCCGTAACTAACTGACTATACTGGATAACGTGGCTAGCTAGTCCACATCAAAGAAAATACCCTTAGATGAGGTCTCTGCTATGACACAAACCAAGCAACGAGGCGGTGCCGGGAACTTTGCAGAGGACCCGGAGCGCGCCAGGGAAGCCGGTAGCGCGGGCGGCAAAGTCAGTGGGGGCAATTTCAGGAACGATCCTGAGAGAGCCAGGGAAGCTGGAAGAAAAGGAGGTCAAAAAAGCCGTCGCCCCTCTAAGCAGAAGTAAGTAAGGATCCTTACAGGAAGGAGTACGCCACGGACGGTTAATAAAAAAGGCCGACATCATGATGTCGGCCTTTCTTTTACTGCGGCTTACTTGCTGTCGGGCAGCGCGTAAGCAATCACGTAATCACCGCGATCCGGCGACTGACGCGCACCGCCTGCGGAGATCAGGATGTACTGTTTGCCGGTTTTCGGCGAAACATAGCTGATTGGTCCGCCCTGGCTACCCACCGGCAGACGTGCTTTCCACACTTCTTTACCGGTTGAGCTATCAAAGGCGCGCAGGTAGTAATCCTGGGTGCCGGCAATAAATACCAGACCGCCCTGCGTTGCCAGCGTACCGCCCAGCGTCGGCATACCGACCGGCATCTGCGCATGCATTTTAATACCAAACGGACCGGTATCCTGCACCGTACCCACCGGCACCTGCCACACAATCTGACGGGTCTTCATGTCGATGGCCGACAGCGTACCGAACGGCGGTGCCTGGCATGGAATGCCCAGCGGCGACATGAAGCGGTTTTTGTTTACTGCATACGGCGTGCCTTTCAGCGGTACCGCACCCATACCGGTGTTGATGGCTTCACCGCCGTTGCTGGCAGCTGATTTGGTGGTGTCCTGCGGAATCATCTGCACCCACAGGCCGAGACGCATATCGTTAACGAACATGTACTGGTTGTTCGGATCGAACGAGATGCTGCCCCAGTTCATGCCACCGAGCGAGCCCGGGAAGCTGAGCGAAACATCGGTGTCCGGCACGGTGAACAGGCCGTCATAACGCATGCCTTTAAAAGCAATACGGCAAGCCAGCTGGTCAAACGGCGTGGCGCCCCACATGTCTGACTCGGTCAGTTTCTGATTGCCAATGTTTGGCATTTCTACCGAGTGCGGCTGAGTTTTGGTGTACTGCTCGTTCGGGATATGGCCCTGCGGCATCGGCAGCTCTTCAACTTTGGTCAAAGGCTTGCCGGTCAGGCGATCCAGCACCCAGATCATGCCGGTTTTCCCGCCGATCACCACCGCAGGTTTGGTGGTGCCGTCCTTCATCGGGAAGTCCACCAGGCTCGGCTGCATTGGCAGGTCGAAGTCCCACAGGTCATTGTGGACCGTCTGATACACCCACTTCTCTTTACCGGTGGTGGCATCCAGCGCCAGCACCGACGCGCCATATTTGTGATCCAGCGCGGTACGGTTGGCACCCCACAGGTCCACCGACGAACTGCCCATCGGCAGGAACACGGTGTTCATCGCCGGATCGTAAGAGATTGGCGCCCATGAGTTTGGCGTGCTGCGGGTGTAATCCTGACCTGGCATCAGTACGGCATTTGGATCTTCATTGCCCGGGTCAAACGCCCAGCGCATCTGACCGGTGATGACGTCGAAGCCACGCAGAACGCCGCCAGGCATGTCTGTCTGTACGTTATCCGCGACGCGACCGCCCACCACGACCGTGGTGCCCGCTACCTGCGGCGGCGAGGTCAGCTGATACTGCGGGTCCGGCGCGCTGCCGAGACCTTGCTTCAGATCGACCACACCGTGGTTACCGAAGTTTTCACACAGCTCGCCGTTATCGGCGTTGATGGCAATCAGACGCGCATCGATAGTGTTCATCAGGATGCGACGCTGGCAGCTATCGCCCGCCGCCAGCGTTACCGCTGGCACCGGCGTGGAGCCCGGCTGCGTTGGCTGCTGTACCGGTTTGGTGGCATCAAAGTACGCCAGACCACGGCAGCGGTTCCACACCTGCGCCTGCGCATTGATTTCGCGCTTCCAGATCTGCTTACC
The DNA here is from genome assembly GCF_019890955.1 of Pantoea dispersa. Lineage (NCBI taxonomy): Bacteria > Pseudomonadati > Pseudomonadota > Gammaproteobacteria > Enterobacterales > Erwiniaceae > Pantoea > Pantoea dispersa. Next base: position 1,120,975 of record NZ_CP082346.1, on the reverse strand, counting down.
GCTATCGGCTTCCACCGCAATTACGTTGTTGTGCGGCGTACACAGATACAGGGTGTTACCCACCTGCAGTGGCGTTTCCTGATCTTCTGCACCGTTACCGGTCGGGCTGATCGGCGTGTCGCCGGTATGGAACGTCCAGGCAACCTGCAAGTCTTTCACGTTGTCGCGGGTAATCTGGTCGATAGCGGCAAAACGGTCACCCTGCGGCGTACGGCCGTAGCTGCTCCAGTCCTGCTGCGGTTTGCTTTTATCTACCGGGATCAGCGGCAGCTGCTTGCCGGTGAAAGCCACAGTCGGATGCGGCTGGAACATCTGGACAAAGGTGACCACCATACCAACGGCAATCACCGCCGACAGCGCATACGAAAGCTTCGCCAGCGAGGCCTTGCCTTCACGCTTACGCAGCGCCGGCCAGGTAATAAACGCCAGCACCATCAGGCCAGCCGGCACCATCAGGCGCGACACCAGCGGCCAGAACTGCCAGCCAGCATCGTACAGCGCCCAAATCAGCGTACCGGCGAAGACCAGAATGAACAGCGTAACCGCCGAGGATTTACGGCGAAAGAACTGAATCGCCGACAGTAACATGACGATACCGGCAATGAGGAAGTACCAGCTGCCGCCCAGGGCCACCAGTTTACCGCCACCGATCGCGAAGAACAGGCCGATCGCCAGCAGGACCAGTCCGAATAACACGGACCAGAGACTCAACCCTTTACCGGGACGAGCGGAATTTTCTGCCATAACACAAACTCTCCTGAAAAAATAACGCGTGGCGGCCGGAATGCGGGAGCAGCCGGTCAATGTCTTCCTGACTGAGCAGGAACAGGAAGTTATCCGTTACGCTTTATTTTATATCTGTTGGTACGGGAGCTACGCCCGTTATGCAGCGCTTGTGAGCGAGGCCGCAGGATCAACATCCGCTGGCATTCGCGACAAGGCGGGCAGGATTGTACCATCCGGTACAATTAAAAGTGAACATCCATAACGCGGTAGTTACTGGGCAATAGCATTTTTGCTACAAACGCAGCGCGAAGCGAGCAGCCAGCACCACTTCGCGCTATCGCAAACCCTCATTCCATGACGTCTTCCGGGCGATAATGCACGCGCCTGCTGGAGATCAGGCCGTGACCGTGGGTACAGAAATAATCTATGGCACCGCACGCTTTTAGCACCTGCAGCGGCTGCTGGCAGTCGGGACAGCAGGCCAGCGCGGTGAAATGACGCTGGCAGTGCGGGCAGTCGAAGCGTTGTTCGCTGTAAGTGAGCAGTTGCTGACAGTGAGGGCACGGGGTGAGCATGATGACTCCGGAATCGTGGCTGAGGATCGTGATAAACCGGATGTTACGCCAAAAAAAGAGGGCCCATCCGGGCCCTCATCATGTTTAGCGTTTGTTTTTCTTCAGATGCGATATCAGACGCTTACGCTTACGCTGCTGGGTTGGCGTCAGCAGGTTGCGTTTGCCCGCATACGGGTTATCACCCTCTTTAAACTGGATGCGAATCGGCGTTCCCATCACGTTCAGCGAGCGGCGGAAGTAGTTCATCAGGTAACGCTTGTAGGAATCCGGCAGATCCTTCACCTGATTACCGTGAATCACCACAATCGGCGGGTTATAACCACCGGCATGCGCATATTTGAGTTTCACGCGGCGGCCACGCACCAGCGGCGGCTGATGGTCATCAGCAGCCATGTTCATGATACGTGTCAGCATGGAGGTATTTACGCGTTTGGTCGAGCAGTCGTACGCTTCGGTCACGGATTCGAACAGGTTGCCCACGCCGCTGCCGTGCAGTGCCGAGATAAAGTGCACGCGCGCGAAGTCGATAAAGCCGAGACGGAAGTCCAGCGTCTCTTTCACTTCATCTTTAATCTCCTGCGACAGGCCATCCCACTTGTTGACCACAATCACCAGTGAGCGCCCACTATTCAGGATAAAGCCGAGCAGCGACAGGTCCTGATCGGAAATGCCCGCGCGCGCGTCAATCACGAGCATCACCACGTTGGCATCTTCAATCGCCTGCAGCGTTTTGATGACGGAGAATTTTTCCACCGTATCAGTGATTTTGCCGCGCTTACGCACGCCCGCGGTATCAATCAGAATGTACTCGCGGTCATCACGCTCCATCGGAATGTAGATGCTGTCGCGCGTGGTGCCCGGCATGTCGTACACCACCACACGGTCTTCACCGAGGATACGGTTGGTGAGCGTTGACTTACCTACGTTCGGACGCCCGACAATCGCCAGTTTGATCGGCAGACCGGTCGGATCGAAGGCTTCTTCCTCTTCTTCCTCCAGCGCTTCACCGTTCTCTTCGGCGGCTAACGCGGCCCAGTAGGCTTCGTTTTCGTCCTCTTCGCTGACTTCCCGCGGCGCGATGTCATCCATCCACGGCAGCAGCGCGGTTTCCAGCAGGCTGGTGACGCCACGACCGTGCGACGCGGCAATCGGGTGAATCTCACCCAGGCCGAGCGCGTAGAAGTCCAGCACCGCAGCATCCGGATCGAGACCGTCAGTTTTGTTGGCAACGAGGAACGTCGCTTTATCGCGCGAACGCAGATGATTGGCGATCTGCTGATCCGCCGGCATGACGCCAGCACGCGCATCAACTAAAAACAGCACCACATCGGCCTCTTCAATCGCCAGCAGCGACTGTTCCGCCATGCGGTTTTCCACGCCTTCCTCGGTGCCATCAATACCGCCGGTATCGATAACAATAAATTCGCGCCCTTCCACTTCGGCGCGACCATATTTGCGATCGCGAGTCAGTCCAGGGAAATCGGCCACTAACGCATCACGTGTGCGCGTTAAGCGGTTAAACAGCGTGGATTTCCCCACATTGGGACGCCCAACCAGCGCGACCACAGGTACCATAACACTTGCCTCAGTTTTAAAAATAAATCGCCCGAATGGCGTGATTATAACGGCATTTGCCGTCAGGTTCAGGCCGCAGGCGCCAAGAATATCATGCCTGACTAAAAACAGAACGGCCCCTGACGAATCAGGAGCCGTATCAATGCGTGCGAAACGCTGCCCGTCGGGCCATCGCCTTAACGGGTGATGGCGTAGACCTCACCGCCTTTCGCCTGGATCAGCAGCTTGTCACCGGCCACGACCGGCTCGGTCTGGAAGCCGTCGCTGTCCAGTTTCTGCTGCGCCACGAAGCGGCCGTCCAGGGTGTTGATCCAGTGCACGTAGCCTTCGCTATCGGCGACCACCAGGTAACCGTTGAACAGCACCGGAGACGTCAGGTTACGGTGCAGCAGATCGCTCTGACGCCAGATCGCCACGCCGCCATCGGCGTTGAGCGCAATCACGCGGTCATCCTGATCCACCAGATAGATGCGACCGGCATCGACGATCAGATCTTTGACGCCGCCGATTTCACGCTTCCACAGAATCTGACCGGAACGCAGATCCAGCGCCGTCAGGTTACCGTTGTAGGCCAGCGCATAGACCACGCCATTGACGATCACCGGCGTGGTGTCGACATCGTTAAGACGATCGATCTCGGTCGCACCGCTTGGCTGGGAGATACGCTGCTGCCAGATCAGCTGGCCCTGGTTCATGATCACCGCGCTGACGCGACCGTTATCACCGCCAACAATCGCGCCACCGAACGCCACCGCAGGCGCCGATTCACCGCGCAGCGACAGCGCTGGCATATCCAGGTTCACGCTCCATTTCACCGCGCCGCTGCTCTGATCGAGCCCCTGCAGCATACCGTTGCTGGTGTGAATCAATACCAGACCATCGCTGACCACCGGACGCGACAGCGCTTCGCCAGCCACTTTGGTCTGCCAGGCAATGCTGCCGTCGCTGCTGTTCAGGGCAAATACCTGTCCCCGCTCGCTACCGATGTAGAGGCGATCGCCATTGGCCGTGATACCGCCAGACAGCAGTGCCGAAATATTTTTCGAGAAGAAGCCGGTCTTCTCAGAGAGGTTCACTTTCCACTTCTCTTTGCCGTTGCTGGCGTCGAGCGCTTTCACGATACCGAAGCGGTCGGCGGCATACACGGTGCCGTCCTGCCAGGCGGGATGCAGATTGGAGTAGAAATCACCCACGCCGTCACCGACCGAGGTGCTCCACGCGGTTTCCGGCGTGAACTGGTTTTCAACCTTCGGCAGCGGGGCCATTTTCACTACATCTTCTTCGCCGCTGAACAGCGAGCAACCGCTGAGCAGAGTGACTGACATCAGCCCTGGCAGCAGGTATTTACGTAATTCCATATGCGCTCTCTTGACTGGCTTAACTTAAGTTATTCATCTTCATCTGCAGCATCTGCTTCAGCGCAGGAGAAGCCTGCGATTCCGCACCTTTGCTCCAGGCATCGCGGGCGCCCTGCTTATCGCCTTTGCTCAGCAGTGCTTCGCCACGAATGTCCGCCACAATGGCTGTCCAGCCATCACCCTTCACATTGTTCAGGGTAGTAAGGGCGGCATCGGCCTGATTTTGCTGCAGTTGAATGCGTGCCAGACGCAGGTTGATCACCGCCTGCAGATTGGCATCTTTGGTGTCTTTCAGCCCGCTCTGTAACAGCGTGATGGCTTTGTCTAACTGGTTGGCGGCAACGTACTGTTTAGCCAGATCCAGCGCGGCCAGCGCACCGTAGGTGTTGTTGTTCTCGCTGGCGAAGCTGGCAACCGCTTCCAGCGTCTGCGGCTTGTCTGCCTGCATGGCACTGGTCAGCTGCTGATACTGCGCCGACGCGGCTTTGTCCGCTCCTTCCTGATGGCTGCTCCAGAAACGCCAGCCACCCAGCGCAGCGATACCGACGATGACCCCGACCGCCAGCGCTTTGCCATTATTGGCAAAGAAGCGACGCAGCGCATCAACCTGTTCGTTTTCGTTGCTGTAAACTTCCACGCAATCCCTCTCCTTAAAATGCCTGTTGCAGTGCTGCGCTTACTGCAGCAGCGTGTGCAGCGTCGCGGCGGCGTCGCTCTGCGCCAGCGTCTGCTGATCGCCGGTGCGCAGGTCTTTAATCACCACCTGGCCCGCTTTCACTTCGTCTTCGCCCAGCACCAGCGCAATGCGTGCGCCCCACTTGTCTGCACGGGCAAACTGCTTCTTGAAGTTACCGCCGCCGAAGTTGGTCATCAGCTTCAGCGCCGGGTCGGCATCACGCAGTTTTTCCGCCAGTTGCATCGCGGCGGACTGCACGCCCTGCCCCGAAGCGATAACATAGACATCAACAATGCGCGTCGGTTCAAATTCCGGATTCACCGCCTGCACCAGCAGCACCAGACGCTCGAGCCCCATGGCAAAACCGACCGCCGGTGTCGCGCGGCCGCCCAGTTGCTCCACCAGACCATCATAGCGACCGCCGCCGCACACGGTGCCCTGCGAGCCGAGGCTGCTGGTCACCCATTCGAACACGGTGCGGTTGTAGTAGTCGAGGCCGCGCACCAGGCGCTGATTGATGCGATATTTGATGCCGGCATCGTCGAGCAGCGCGCACAGGCCGCTGAAGTGTTCACGTGACTCCTCGTCGAGGAATTCACCCAGCGTCGGCGCGTCGTTCAGCAGCGTCTGAATATCCGGATTTTTGCTGTCCAGCACGCGCAGCGGATTGGTATACATGCGGCGTTTGCAATCTTCGTCCAGCACCTCTTTATGCTGTTCGAGGAAGGCCACCAGCGCGCTGCGGTAGTTGGCGCGTGCTTCCAGTGAACCGATGGAGTTCAGTTCCAGCTCAACGTGGTCAGCAATACCCAGCGCTTTCCACCAGCGATGGGTCAGCATGATCAGCTCGGCGTCCACGTCCGGCCCCTGCAGGCCAAACACTTCCACACCCATCTGGTGGAACTGGCGATAGCGCCCCTTCTGCGGACGCTCGTAGCGGAACATCGGACCGATGTACCACAGGCGCTGCTCCTGATTGTACAGCAGACCATGTTCGATACCGGCGCGCACGCAGCCTGCGGTGCCTTCCGGACGCAGCGTCAGGCTCTCGCCGTTGCGGTCTTCAAAGGTGTACATCTCTTTTTCAACCACGTCGGTGACTTCACCGATCGCGCGGCTGAACAGTGGGGTTTGCTCGACGATTGGCAGACGGATTTCACTGTAGCCGTAGCTGGCCAGCACCTGCTTCAGAGTGCCCTCAATACGCTGCCAGATGGCGGTATCTGCCGGCAGGTAATCGTTCATCCCGCGAATCGCTTGAATATTCTTCGCCACGTTAGAATCTCTTAATACAAAAAAACCTGTCCGGCATCATACCTTATGAGGATGAAACCGCACAGGTTCAATCACAACTGGCGTGCGCCGGGCGCACACCGTCCTTTATTTTTCCAGCTGCTGCACGTTGATGCGGCGGCTCTTGTCCAGCATGGTGGCTTTCGCACGGATGCGCGCTTCCAGCTGATCGATCATGTCATTGTTGTCGAGGCGATCGCGCTGGCGCACGCCATCTTCGTAGAAGCCGCTCTTCTTGTTGCCGCCGGTGACGCCGAGCGTCGAGACCGTGGCTTCGCCGGGGCCGTTCACCACGCAGCCAATGATCGAGACGTCCATCGGCGTGATGATGTCTTCCAGCCGCTCTTCCAGCGCGTTCACCGTGCCAATGACGTCAAACTCCTGGCGCGAACAGGTCGGGCAGGCGATGAAGTTGATGCCGCGTGAGCGGATGCGCAGTGATTTCAGGATGTCGTAGCCGACTTTAACCTCTTCAACCGGGTCAGCGGCCAGCGAAATGCGCAGCGTATCGCCAATCCCTTCCGCCAGCAGCAGACCAAGGCCGATCGCTGATTTCACCGCTCCCGCACGCGCGCCACCGGCTTCGGTGATGCCAAGGTGCAACGGCTGATCGATGGCTTTTGCCAGCAGACGGTAAGATTCCACCGCCAGGAACACATCGGAGGCTTTGACGCTCACTTTGAACTGGTCAAAGTTGAGGCGATCGAGGTGATCAACATGACGCATCGCGGATTCGAGCAGCGCCTGCGGCGTTGGCTCACCGTATTTTTCCTGCAGATCTTTTTCCAGCGAACCGGCGTTAACGCCGATACGGATCGGAATATTGTGGTCACGGGCGCAATCCACTACCTGGCGAATACGCTCGTTGTTACCGATGTTGCCCGGGTTAATGCGCAGGCAATCGACGCCGTACTCGGCCACTTTCAGAGCGATGCGGTAGTCAAAGTGAATGTCCGCTACCAGCGGCACGTTGACCTGCTGCTTAATCAGTTTGAAGGCTTCCGCCGCATCCATGGTGGGCACGGACACACGCACGATATCCACGCCGACGCGCTCCAGCTGACGGATCTGATTCACCGTGGCTTCGACGTCCGTGGTACGGGTGTTGGTCATTGACTGAACGGCGATAGGCGCGCCATCACCAACCGGCACCTTGCCGACGTAAATACGTGTAGATTTGCGACGGATAATGGGTGCTTCGTTATGCATATTCTCTCTCCACAATTACCCGGAAAGCGCGCTGCGCGTTATTGCGCACCCAGCGTCAGACGGGCAACCTGGTTATTACGGATAAAACGACTTAAATCAACGGGCTGATTCTGATATTGCACGTCAACCGCACCCGGAGCGCCAATTTTCAGACGATACGGAGCGGTGCCGGACAGGCTGAGTTTACCGCCGCTACGTTGCAATCCGCTGAACAGCTTCTTACCGGTCGCATCGGTGACTTCCAGCCAGCAGTCAGCTTTGAAGTTCATCACCACGGCGTTAGGGTCGCCCGCAGGCTGGCTGACGGCAGCGGTACCGGTTGGCATTGAGCCTGCCGGCACGCTGTTAGCCGGTGCCGGTGAGGTGGCCGCTGGCGGTGCGTTATCAATCGGCGCCTGGCTCGGGGACACCACCGCGTTGTCGCTGCTGGTTGCCGTGTTGCTGCTGGTCGCTGCTGGCGCACTGCTGGTACTGCCAGCGTTGTCTGGCGTGCTGACCGCACCGGCACCGGTGTCAATCGGGGTACCGGCCGCGTTAGTGTCGCTGTCGGTAGTGCTGTCCGTGCTGTTGTCACCCAGCGGAATCGACTGGCTGTTGTCGCTGCTGCTGCCGTTCTGGTCAGCCATCGACACCAGATCCGCCTGCGAGGCTTTATGGTTCTGCCACCACCAGGCGCCGGTCAGGCCGACCACCACGAAAATCACCAGCCAGGTGAAGATCATCAACCAGCCGTCACGCTTTTTACGACGCTTACCCAGTGAGAAGCTCTGCATCGGCTCAATTTTCGCCGCACGCACCGGAGCCTGCTTCGCCATCATCGGCAGCAGGTCATCTTCAGGTACATGCACCAGACGCGCATAAGAGCGAATGTAGCCGCGCAGGAAGGTCGAGGCCAAATCCGCCGGGGATTTATCCTCTTCAATATCACGCACGGTAGAAAGTTTCAGGCACAGGCGCTCAGCGACGTTTTGCTGGGTCAGCCCCATCTGCTCACGGGCCAGACGCAGGCGTTCACCTGTGGAATGTACTGCAGAATTCTCTTGAGTGGCTTCAGTATTCATTAGCTAAATAACGCTGGTACTGTATCGATTGTGGAAAACTTCGCGCCAACCGGTCGCCATAACGTGTAACGTCAGCAGCGTTTCCCTGTTGCGCGGCGAAACGTATCTGTAACCCCAGACTCTCTGCCGTTGCCGGCAAATGCTGATGGTAAACTTCTAAAAGCAGCGGCACTGAAGCCCACTGCTGCTGTTCAAGCCGTCGTTCCACTTCCGTCAGCAGCATACTGCCCTGCTCCGGTGCGGCATCCAGCGCGAGATCGAACTGCTGGCGCGCGGCGCGATCCTCTCCCGCCTGCAGGTAACAATAGCCCGAAAACAGCAGGGCATCCTGAGCGGCATCGCTGTGCTGCGCTTCAGTTGCCAGCTTAAACTGTTGATGCGCTTCGTCATACTGCCTCAAACCGCAGAGAAACGCACCGTAATTGTTAGCCACATAACCATTCAGCGGCGCTAACTGCTGCGCGCGCTGGTAGTAATGGCGCGTCCGGGCGTTATTCTGCTGTGCCTGCGCGACGCGCGCAAGCGCCAGCGGCACCCGGTAATCGCGCGGCGCGGCCTGCTGCGCGCGCAGCAAATTGCGCTGCGCCGCGGCATAATCCTTCACCGCCAGATAGTGCAATCCCAGCTGCAGCCGGATATCGGCCGCGCCGTGCCGCGCCGGTGCTTCGACACACCCGGTTACAACAAAGCCGGCCAGCAGCGCGGCGGGTAATCCTTTACGCATCTCAGTCTCTCCCTGTCAGTTCAGCGCAGAGACTGCCATGCCTGACGCCCGATGCGTAGCAGCGGGCGCGATCTTTCAGAGCGCCTTCACAGAGATGGCTTCACCGGCCATTTTTTTACGCAGCGTACGCTTGGTGCGGTCGATAACATCGCCCGCCAGCTGACCACAGGCGGCATCAATGTCGTCGCCGCGCGTTTTACGCACGATGGTGGTGAAACCGTACTCCATCAGCACTTTGGAGAAGCGGTCGATACGGCTGTTCGAGCTGCGGCCATACGGCGCGCCCGGGAAGGGGTTCCACGGAATCAGGTTGATCTTGCACGGCGTCTCTTTTAGCAGCGCCGCCAGCTCATGCGCATGTTCGGTGCTGTCGTTGACGTGATCCAGCATCACGTACTCAATCGTCACGCGGCCCTGATTGGCGTTGGATTTGCCAATGTAGCGCTTCACCGCCGCCAGGAAGGCTTCGATGTTGTACTTTTTGTTGATTGGCACGATGTCATCGCGGATGGTGTCATTCGGTGCGTGCAGCGAAATCGCCAGCGCCACGTCGATCATATCGCCGAGCTTATCCAGCGCCGGCACTACGCCCGAGGTCGACAGCGTCACGCGACGTTTGGAGAGGCCGAAACCGAAGTCATCCAGCATGATCTCCATCGCCGGTACCACGTTGGTAAGGTTGAGCAGCGGCTCGCCCATGCCCATCATGACCACGTTGGTGATCGGACGCTGGCCGGTCACTTTAGCGGCACCGATAATTTTTGCCGCGCGCCATACCTGACCGATGATTTCAGACACGCGCAGGTTACGGTTAAAGCCCTGCTGCGCGGTCGAACAGAATTTACACTCCAGCGCACAGCCTACCTGCGAGGAGACGCACAGCGTGGCGCGGTCGGCTTCCGGGATATACACGGTTTCCACCAGCTGATCGCCGACGCGAATCGCCCACTTGATGGTGCCATCGCTGGAGCGCATCTCTTCCGCCACTTCCGGCGCACGAATTTCAGCGCGCTGCATCAGCTTGCCACGCAGCACTTTATTGATGTCTGTCATCTGCTCGAAATCATCGCAGCAGTAGTGGTACATCCACTTCATGACCTGATCGGCACGGAACGGTTTTTCGCCCATCTCAACAAAGAATTCGCGCATCTGCTGACGGTTAAGATCCAGCAGGTTAATTTTTTCGTTTTTCGGGGAAACAACCACGGGGGAAGCGGACGACGGCGTCACAATCTGTTCGGACATAATGTTCTCTGGCCTCGTTGTTACACGTTACGGCTCTGGTTAAGAATAGGAAAAAAACAGCGCCCTCGCTGAGCCAGGCTCAACAAGGGCGCATAATTGTACTACATCTGCTGCGTGATGCCAGGGGAACGTCTTAGCCACCGGTTACAAGGTGTAAAGACGCCTGTCCGCATCCGCTACCGCGCACTTAGCGGGTACGTGGGCAGACTTCGTTTTCTGCGAAGAAGTAAGCGATTTCGCGTGCCGCAGATTCTGCAGAGTCAGAACCGTGGGTGGCGTTTTCGGTGAAGCTGTCTGCGTAGTCAGCACGCAGCGTACCGGCCAGCGCGTTGTCCGGGTTAGTTGCACCCATCAGATCGCGGTGACGCTGGATAGCGTTTTCGCCTTCCAGAACAGATACCACAACCGGGCCAGAAGTCATGAACTCAACCAGACCATCAAAGAACGGACGACCTTTGTGCTCCGCGTAGAAGCCTTCAGCCTGCTCTTTGGTCAGGTGCAGCATTTTCGCACCAACGATTTTAAAGCCAGCGCTTTCGAAACGGTTGTAGATAGCACCAATCACGTTCTTAGCGACGGCGTTTGGTTTGATGATGGAGAAAGTGCGTTCGATTGCCATGATTACCTCTGATTAGCATCCTGAAGAAACCGGGAACCCGCTCCCGGTAAGAAAACGCGCCGATTATAGGGAGATCGGCGCGCCTTGCCTATGAGTGAAGAGAGGAATTATTGAAAATAATTGATTTCTGTCGGGGCAAACACGCAAAAAATATGCCATAGCGCTGCGTTTAGCCACGCGTGAAGGACACCGAAGCCAGCTGCCCGGCCTCATCCATCACCACCAGCTGATAACGACCGGGCTCGCGCAGCACCAGCGAGGCGCTGTTTTTTCCCGCCGCCAGTTCCACCGGCTGCCCGTTTAAAAACCACCAGCGCTGCGTACCCTGCCCGCCCTGCACCGCCACCGGCAGCAGCAATACGACCTTACCGGGCAGCGGCTGCACGCGCTGGCCATTGATCACGCCGGTCACCAGCAGCGGCGCGCTGTCCCCCTGATTCAGCGGCGGACAGGTCGCATCCACTGGTGGCAGGCGCTGCGCCCGCCGTTCGCCCGGTGGCAGCCATGGCTCGAGCGGCAGCGGCCACATCACGCGTTCCCGGCTTTGCGCATCCGGACAATCCGCCGCCACGCGCAGCCCTTTGCTGTTTTGCCAGAAGCGCTGGCGTAAGCCATTGACGCCCTCCTGCCCCGGCGCCAGCAGCGTTGGCGGCACGGTCTGATTCAGCACCCAGCTGTAACGCCGCTGCCGGCAGTTCTCGTCGCCGGCGGGCAACGGCTGGCCGCCGGGCCAGCAGATACTGACGGCGCTGACCGTCGCCGGGCGAGGATCGCCGGGCACGCCGCGCGCCGGCAGGTGTCCCGCCAGCAGGTGATTAACCTGCTGCATCACCGGCACCGCCGACGCGTAACCGAACTGGCCGGCAACCGGTGTGGCATCCGGCCTGCCCACCCAGACGCCAATCAGATAGCGTGGCGTGATACCAACGCTCCAGGCGTCGCGATAGCCGTAGCTGGTGCCGGTTTTCCACGCCAGCGGCACGATATCGGCGACCGCCCCGCTGGCGGCAGGCTGCGCCTCACCGGCGAGGATGCGGCGTACAATCCACGCCGCGCCGGGCGACAGTAACGGGCGCTGCAGCAGCGGCTGCTGCGGCAGCCAGCGCAGCTGCGCAGCATTACCGTGACGGGCAAAGGCGCTGTAGGCGGCGACAATGTCGTCCAGCCGCGCGCCGGTGCCGCCCAGCACCAGCGACAGATTCGGTTCACCGCCCGCCGGAAAACGCAGATTCAGGCCGACGTTGCGCAGCCGCGCGGCGACGTTTTTCGGTCCAAGCGCCTCCAGCAGCTGCACCGCCGGCAGATTGAGCGAACGCTGCAGCGCTTCGCTGGCGCTGACCGGGCCGTGAAAGCCGCTGTCGAAATTGCCGGGACGATAGTCACCAAAGCGGCGTGGCACATCCTGCAGCAGCGATTCGCCATGAATCAGGCCTTCATCCAGCGCCATGCCGTAGACAAACGGCTTGAGCAGCGATCCCGGCGAACGCACGCTGGCAATCATATCCACATGGCCAAAGCGGCTGTCGTCATTGAAAGACACCGAGCCGACGTAGCCGCGCACCTTCATGGTGCTGTGGTCGACAACCAGCAGTGCCAGCGAGGTGCGCGGCGGCAGCCGGGTTTGCAGCGACGCAGCGAGGTTCTCCAGTTCGCGCTGCAGCGGCACATCCAGCGTGGAGGTAATTTTGCTGTCGGGCGACAGCGACAGCAGCCGGCGCGCCAGCAGCGGTGCCAGCTGCGGCAGCTGACGCGGCGGCAGCCATACCGGCTCCTGTTTGATTTCGGCGACGGTCTGCGCCGGCCACACCTGATACTGCGCCAGGCGATCCAGCACTTTATTGCGGGCAGCCTCAGCGCGCTGCGGCCAGCGGTCCGGGCGCAAACGGCTGGGTGCCTGCGGCAGCACCGCCAGCAGCGCCGCCTCGCCGCGGGTAAGCTGCGACGCCGGTTTGCCCAGCCACATCCAGCTGGCGGCACCGACGCCCTCAACCGTGCCGCCAAACGGGGCGCGGTTGAGATACAGCGTGAGGATCTCGCGCTTCGACAGATGCCACTCCAGCTGCAGCGCGCGCCACGCCTGCACCACTTTGCCACTCAGGGTACGCGGCTGCGGATCAATCAGCCGCGCCACCTGCATGGTCAGCGTGCTGCCGCCGGAGACAATGCCGTGCTGCAGCAGGTTTTGCCCGACGGCGCGCACTATCGCCAGCGGGTTAATGCCGGGATGGTGCCAGAACCAGCGGTCTTCGTAGGCCAGCAGCGCCTCGATATAGGCCGGTGACACCTCGTCCAGCGTCACCGGATAGCGCCACACACCCTGTCGATCGGCAAAGCGCCACAGCGGCGTGCCATCTTCCGCTACCACCACCCGCGCCGGCTGTAACTGGCGCAACGGCAGCGGATCGAGCCGGTCCAGCAGCCATACTGCGCCCATCAGCAGCAGTAGCAGCAGCGCCAGCCCGCACAGGCGTCGGTGGCGCTGCGTCACGGGCGCTTAACGCACATGAAGTTTTTCCGGCGTGGTGCCGATGGCGCGCCACGCGGGCACATACATCGACTCCACCTGCGGTGGCGGCAGACGATAACTGCCCGGCGTCACTGCGCGCGCCAGATACAGCAGCGTGCCGGGCGTGTAGCCATCCAGCGCAAGAGCGGCGACAAAGCGGTCGTCGCGGAACTCAAGATGTTTAATGTTTGCCTGCTGCATGTCCATCATGCTCTCTTTCAGCGCATCGGCACTGTCGCCCAGGCTGGCGCTGCTGTCGCTCAGGTTTTGATTTTCCAGCTCCAGCCCGGCCGGCAGCAGATCCACCACCAGCGCATCGCTGACGCGCTGACTGGCACCCACCTTCAGCCGCACCACCAGCAGCTCACCGCTCTTAAGGTTATTGAGATCAGCCGGTTTGCCGTCCAGCGTGAAGTATTCGCGACTGATGCTGAGCACATTGCTGACCGGTGACGGCGCGGTGCGCGGATAGCCGACCACATTGAGCGTACCGTACAGCGGCGACGGTGTGTCGCTGGTCACCGTCAGGCCCTGCTGCAACTGCTGCGCGCTCAGCCCGAGACTCAGCGGTCGATCGCTGCGCAGCGACTGGTCCTGCAGTGTGGCCTGCCAGGCTTCACCCGGATGCTGCTGCAGCGTCCGCGCGGCAAGGAACAGCGCATTGTTCTCCTGCGTAGAGAACCAGCGCTGCCCGTGCAGCGTTTGCGCCAGTTCAATCAGCAATGGCCCCTGCTGCTCCGGCAGCAGCTGATTTTCCGTCAGCAGCGCCAGCGTTAGCGCGCGGTCACGCAACGGACTGCCGTAATCGCCCAGCCACATGTCAGGCTGGCGTTGCAGCGCGATGCCCTGCATCAGCGCCAGCTGCGCGCGCTGCGTATCGCCCATCTGCTGCAGCGCCACGCCAAGCTGCACCAGCGCCAGTCCGGACTTCGCCTGGGCGCGTTGGTCATACAGCGCCCGCAGCGCGCCGAGCGGCGCCTGCTGCTGACGCGCCAGCACCAGCCCCGCGTAGGCCTGCACGCTAAAACGCAGCGCATCGGCATCGCTGCTCCAGCTGGTTTCGATTTGTGCCGGATCCTGCAAATAACGCAGCAGGCGCTGGTCGGCGCGATTAATCACGCCCTCCGGCACGCTGTAGCCCGCTTCGCTGGCGCGCAGCAGGAAGTCAGTGACGTAAGCGGTGAGCCAGAACTCCTCGCTGCTCTCTTTGCTCCACAGGCCAAAGCTGCCGTTACCGCGCTGCATGCCGGCCAGGCGCGCAATGCCGGTGTCGATTGCCACGCGGCGCGCCTCATCGCTGCTGGTTTTGATGCCCATCGCGCTGAGCTGGGCGTGATTGGTGAAAAGTGAAGGCCAGATACCGCTGGCGGTCTGCTCCAGACAGCCATAGGGATAAGCGTAAAGCTGGCTGATGTAGCTGGCGATATTCAGCGGCGGCTGAGAACTCAGCGACAGCTGGCCGCTCAGCGTGCCAGCCTGCAGGCCGTTGAACGCGCTTGCCATCACCTGCCAGCGCTGCCCGCTGTTCATTACGTTATCGAAACTCAGGGTTTGCGCCGGATAAGCCGGACGCACGCCAATCTTCCAGTGGCGCACGCTCGGTGCCAGCGTCTCGTTCGGCAGGCTCAGCCCCGAAACGGTCACCTGCACGTCGCCCTCACCAAAACCGTCCTGCGCTTTAACCGGAATCGCCAGCGTGGTGCGCGCCCCTTTCGCCAGCTGCACCCTGGCCGGGATTTGGCCGTTGAGTGCAATCAAACCACTTGCGTTAACCGCGACGTTCAACGTTTGAGGTTGATCGGTAAGGTTGGTCAAATCCAGCGCCAGTGTTGATTGATCGCCGCTGGCAAGAAAGCGCGGCGTCGCCAGTTCGCTTACCAGCGGTGCGGCGACCACCATTTTACGATCTGCCGCGCCGAAACTGTCTTCGCTCCACACCTGCGCCATCAGCCGCAGCTCGCCGTTAAAGGCCGGTACCGGCAGTTCCAGCGTGCCCTCGCCGCTGGCATCCAGCGTCACCAGCTGCAGCTGCTGCGCCACAATCTGCGCTTCGGTGACCGGCTTTTTACCGCCGCGCGACAGCGCATCGGCATCATCCCCGTCACCGCCAAAACGCAGCGCCGCCAGTTTGCCTCCGCCCTCAATCAATTGCCCGAACACGTCATACTGATCGGCGTTGTAGCGCTTGCGGCCAAAGAAGCCGTTCCACGGATCGGGGGTGGCATAGTCGGTAATGCTCAGCACGCCGCTGTCCACCGCCGACAGCAACACCTGCACCTGCTGCGGCAGCGCACCGCCTTCGCGGCGTGCTTTAACCTTGACTTGCACGGTTTGTTCCGGCCGAATCCTGTCCGGTGCCTCAAGCGCCAGCGTCAGGCGGCGCGCGGCGGTTGCCATCGGCAGATGCAACAAGCCGACCGCGCGTTTTGGCGTGGTGCCGTTCGCTTTGTCGCCGTCGCGCACCACAATCGCGCTGAGATATAGATCGTGGCGTTTCCACTCCGCACTGACTGGCACATTAATGGTTGCGCCGCCCGCCGGCACATCCAGCGGTTGCCACCACAAGGTGCCGCTGCTCGACTCCACCAGCAGATAGCCTTTGCCGGCCGCCGGGGATTCCACCGTGACACGCGCGGTGTCGCCGGGTTGATAGGCGGCTTTGTCGATCTTCAGTTTGACCTGATCTGGACGCAGCGCGCCGGTGCCGTTGGTGTTGTCCTGCCACCAGTAACCTGCCTGGAAACGCACGCTGCTGACGATGTTGTCACCGGCATGCACTTCAAGACGATAGGTGCCCCACTCCACCGGGAAGCTGACTTTCTGACTGCCGCCCGCCGCAATGCTGATGCGCTGCTGCTCTTCCTGCAGATCTTTCTGGTCAAAGCGTGACTGCCAGCCTTCGCTATCAGAGAAGCTCCAGAAGTAGTCGCGACGTTCGTGGATCAAACGCACATCAAGATCCTGCGCCGCCAGCTTTTCGCCCTGCGCATTGGCGTACACCACGTCAAATTCGGCGAGGCTATTTTCCGGCACGGTTGGCTCATCGTTATAACGATCGGTGCGATAGTCGTACACCGATTCGCTGTTAAACAACGGACGAATGCCCGGCAGCGCGGCCGCAGGCCAGATCGCTTGCGTGGTGCGGCGCGTTACCGGACGACCGCCGGTCTCCAGCAGGCTGGCCTGCAAAATCAGGTTGAGCGGAGAGTGGCTCTCCGCCCAGCTGCTTTCGACCTTAAGCTGCAGCCTGCCGCTGTCGTCCAGCTTTTCATCCACATCATCAAGGCTTCGTTTCAGTTCCTCCGTGATGTCGCCAAACTGATAACCTGGCAACGCAGCGACCGCTTCACGCGCCGGGCGCAGGAACAGCTGGCCTTGCAGTTCGTTGCCTGCCGCTGGCGCGCCATACAAATAACGACCTTCGATATCAAAGGTGACGTTGGCATCTGGCGACAGGGGCTGAGTGTTGCTTTTAAGCGACAGCGCCATCCGTTCTGGCAGGAAATCTTCTACATTGAACGGCCAGCTGCGCGGCTGGTTGTCGCCGCTGTTAATACGCAGCGTCCATTTACCGGTCATCGCCGAGGCCGGTAAGGCAAAACGTTGTTGATAAACGCCGTTCTCTGGCTGCCAGACGAAGGTTTGTGCCACTTCACCATTCGGCTGCACCACTTCAGCTTTCACCGGCTGCGGCGGCAGTGGTTTGCCATCGGCATCGCGCAGCAGCGCATTAACGATGACCGTTTCGCCAGGGCGATAGAGATCGCGCGGGCCAAAAATGAAGAACTGTTTGTCGTAGCCTTGCGGGCCATCAATCGGGAATTCGGCCAGATCCAGCGCCGGGCGATTAAGGTCGATGAGCGAAGTCTGGCCTTTACTGGTCGCCAGCAGCAGCTTGCCTTTGGCGTTAGCCGCTAAACGCAGATGACCCTCGCTGTCGCTGCTGCCGCTCGCCAGCTGTTGGCCTTTTTCATCCAGTAGCTGCACGCTGACATCCGCCAGCGGATCGCCACTGGCGAGGCTTTGTGTAAACAGTTCCAGCTGGGTGGGAAAACGGTGCAGCGACAGACCAATGTCGCTCAGGGTGAACAGTGTCGCCGGTTGCGTGTAGTTGTAGGTGCCGGCCTGTTTCATCACCGCCAGATAGACACCCGGCTGTTTCAGCGCCGCGACGTCGCCGAGCGGCAGCTGCATTTTTTCCCGCGTATTGCGTGCCGGGTTGAGATCGAAGCGGCCGCTGTAAACCAGATCGGCGTTTTTCAGCAGATCGCGCGATTCCCAGTACGACAAATTGTTGCCGTAATTCCACTGGGCGAGAAAATCCGCCAGCGAGGCATTTTTCACCCGGAAGAAATCAACATCGATCTGGTTAACGTTGAGCGCCAGCACCGGCAGTCCCTGCGCCAGGCGCAGCGGCAGCAGCGAGCCACGACTGGCGAAACCGACCATCGGCTGGATGTCGCGCGTGGTGAGTGTCTGGCTGAATGGGCTGGCTAAGGTACTGCCATCCGCGGCCTTCAGGCCGGCATTGACGGTGACGGTGAGCTTGCGCGCCGGCTGCGGATGACGGAAGCGCAGCACTTTGCCGTTCTGCGCCAGCTCCCAGCCTCCGTCGACCTTGCCGCTGCTGTCATCGGTGAGGCTGATCCAGTGGTTAAAATCCTGCTGACCGTCGAGCGCGCGGTTAAAGGTCAGTACCAGCGCCGCCGCGCCGTCCAGCTGCAGCTCGGACAGGTCGATCACCGCAAGAGCGCGTGTCGCGGCCTGCGGCGCAGGCGTATCAGCCGCCTGCAGCGACGGCTGCGCGCCGCCCAGTAATGCGCCGCCGATCAGCACGCTGAACAGCAGTCGTTTTACACATCTTGCCATGGTAATTCCCTCACCAGCCCCAAAAGGTTAAACGTGTTGTGCTGCGCAATTTCACATCAAGCCGCCAACTTTAGCAATGTTACCCTTGAGATAGCCTTCACATTCCCGGACACTGGGCCTTTGCCGCTGATGGAGAAGAGGTTGCTATGACAGCCATGTTTGTGTCCGCTGATTGGTTGAATGAACATTACCACGAAGAGCGTTTGCAGGTGCTGGATGCCCGCATGCTGCCGCCAGGTCAGGAAGCGGTGCGCGATATCACGGCGGAGTATCTGGCCGGGCATCTGCCGGATGCGCCTTTTTTCAACATCGAAGCGCTGTCCGATCACACCAGCCCGTATCCGCATATGATGCCGCGCGCAGAGACCTTTGCCGTGGCGATGCGCGAGCTGGGCATCAGCCAGGATAAGCATCTGGTGGTGTACGACGAAGGCAATCTGTTTTCCGCGCCGCGCGCCTGGTGGATGCTGCGCGCCTTTGGCTGTGAGCAGGTGTCGATTCTGGCGGGCGGCCTGCAGGGCTGGAAAGCCGCTGGCTTCAGCCTGGCTACCGGTCCGGTTGATTTGCCTGAGGGCGAGTTCGACGCGCAGTACGACAGCAGCCAGGTGAAGCGCCTGACCGATGTCCTGCTGATCAGCCACGAGGGCGGCGCGCAGATTGTCGATGCGCGCGCGGCCAACCGTTTCAATGCCGAAGTGGATGAGCCGCGTCCCGGCCTGCTGCGCGGCCATATCCCGCACAGTCTGAATATGCCGTGGAACAATCTGGTGGCCAACGGTGAGCTGAAACCGGCCGCCGAGCTGCGCGATCTGTTTGCAAAGGCAGGGATTAAGCTGGATCAGCCGATTGTCGCCAGCTGCGGCTCCGGCGTGACGGCGGTGGTGGTGATTCTGGCGCTGACCGCGCTGGGCGTACGTGACGTGACGCTGTACGACGGTTCGTGGGGAGAATGGGGCAGCCGCGACGATTTACCGATTGAGAAATAAGTGTATCCGGTCGCCGTGAACGGCGACCCTACACGTAGGGTGCGCATTTATGCGCACCTGGGTGAAATCGGTGCGATTTTGATGACGCATTTATGCGCACCTGGGTGAATCGGTGCAATGTTGATGACGCATTAATGCGCACCTGGGTGAAATCGGTACAATGTTGATGACGCATTTATGCGCACCTGGGTGAAATCGGTGCGATTTACCGGCGCACTGATGCGCACCGGCACTAAATAATCCGCTGGCTGCCTTTGAAATCGCGCAGGAAACTGCCCCAGCGGCGCTCATAAAACGGCGTAATGTGCGCGGTGAAGAAATGGCTGACACCCTGCTCATTACTGACCACTTCACAGATATCAATTGGCGCGTCATCGGGCAGCGTATCAGTCGCCACGCTGCCGGCCGCCTGAATAATCGCATCAATATCGCTGTCGGCTTCAATCCCAATCAACAGATTCGCCTGTTCATCGGCACGCTCACGAATGCTGGCAACGTAGGCGCGACGCACCTGTTTGTATTTCGCAAACAGCTGGGTCAGCGAATCGATCATCTGCGCTGGCGGCTCGGCCACTTCGGACAGCAGCAATGCATGACCGCCCTCCAGCACCGTTTGCTGGCTCAGCGCACTGCCCTCTTCGCCCAGCAGATGCGCGATCTCGCCGGGTGAAAACTCTTTGCCGGCCGGCAGTTTCGGATTGAGGAACAGCGTTTCGCCCAGCGTCATTTCAAACAGCGTGCGCGTCGGTAAACGCAGGTACGGCTGCTCACCCTGGATGGCTTCGCTCATCGCTGCTTCTGAGGTAAAGAAAGGGATCACGCTGCCGCCGCCCTCTTTCTCCCAGTGCTGTAATTCTACCGGCGAGGTGGCATCAAACTGCTCCGCGGGACTTTCGCCCGGCACCCAGACATCGGCCTCCAGCAATAGCTGAAAAAATTCCGGACGGTGCGCAGGCTCGGTGGCCGCCAGCTTCAGCACCTCTTCAAGACGGTTACTCATAAGGGATAGGCTTCCAAAAAAGACGGCAGGTTGCAGCCTGCCGTTGTCGGGATTATTTCAGTAACAGATTGGCAATGGTCCGCACGCCAAGGCCTGTCGCACCGGCGGACCACTGATCCACCGCGCTTTTGCGATAGGTCGCGGAGCAGTCAATGTGCAGCCAGCCCTGCTGATAGTTGCTGACGAACCACGAGAGAAACGCTGCCGCGCTGCTGGCGCCCGCCGCGTGGGCTGCGCTGGCGATGTTATTCAGATCGGCAAAATTGGACGGCAGGTGGTTGCGGTGGAACTCGGCCAGCGGCAGACGCCAGAAGGCTTCGTTTTCGCTGGTGGCGCTGCCCAGCAGCGACTCCGCCAGCACGTCGTCAAAGGTAAACAGCGCATGATAATCGTTGCCCAGCGCGGTTTTGGCGGCACCGGTCAGCGTGGCCGCGTCAATCAGCAGCTGCGGGCGCTGTTCGCTGGCGTCAATCAGCCCGTCGGCCAGCACCAGACGCCCTTCGGCGTCGGTGTTCATCACTTCAACGGATTTCCCGTTGCGATAGCGGATGATGTCGCCGAGGCGGAACGCGTTGCCGCTGACCATGTTATCGGCGCAGCACAGGAACAGCTTTACGCGCTTATCCAGGCCGCGCGCGATCGCCAGCGCCAGCGCACCGGTTACCGTTGCCGCGCCGCCCATATCGGATTTCATCGAATCCATGAACGCGCTCTGCTTCAGGCTATAACCGCCGGTATCAAAGGTGATGCCTTTGCCCACCAGGCAGGCGTACACCGGCGTGCTGTCGTCGCCGCCAGGGTTAAAGTCCAGCGTCAGCAGCACCGGCGGACGCGTCGAGCCGCGGCCTACGGTATGAATCCCGGCATAGCCCTGCTCACGCAGATCCTCACCTTTGATGATGCGATAGCTCACCGCGTCACCGCCTACTTCGCTGATCATATCGATGGCGCTGTGCGCCAGCTGCTCCGGACTGAGATCTTCCGCAGGCAGGTTGATGGTGTCGCGCACCCAGTCAACGATCTTCAGGCGCCGATCGAATTCGGCCTGATCGGCCTCACTCAGCGTCGGCCATTCGACCTGACGCTCGCCTTTCGGGCTGCGGAAACCCTGCCAGAACGCCCAGCATTTCTCCAGATCCCAGCCTTCGCCGCTCAGCGCGACGTGGCGAATGCCCTGACCGTCCAGCTTGCGTCCGGCACGTTGAATGCTCATCAGCGCATCGGCACCGGTCAGGTGAACGGTCATGCCACTTTCATTGCTGCTCAGCAAGGCTTTCTCGCCCCAGCGCGCGTCGGCGGCCTGGGAGCTGAGCGTAATCGTCATGGGTTGTGTTGTCATCGCGTGGCTCCGTTTGCGTTTGTTATCCCTGCGCACTGACCGGCGCAGGGCGAAAATTTAGCGGGAAGTGGCCGGCGTCAGCGCCCGTAAGCGCGTTACTGCCTTATGTACCACCCCGATGGCATAATCGATCTCTTCCTGCGTGGTAAAGCGACCCAGCGAAAAGCGCAGCGAGCTGTAAGCCAGCTGCTGATCCACGCCCATGGCGCGAAGAACGTAGGAAGGTTCAAGGCTGGCAGAAGTACAGGCGGATCCCGACGACAGCGCCAGATCTTTCAGCGCCATGATCAGCGATTCGCCATCGACGTGGGCAAAACTGATATTGAGGATATTCGGCGCGCCCTGTTCGAGTGAACCGTTGAGCTGTACGTCGCTTAGCGTGCTGATGCCCTGCCACAGACGATGGCGCAGCGTAGCCAGGCGCGCGCTCTCGTCCGCCATCTCTTCGCGCGCGATGCGATAGGCTTCGCCCATGCCGACAATCTGGTGCACCGGCAAGGTCCCCGAACGCATGCCGCGCTCGTGACCGCCGCCATGCATCTGCGCGTCGATCTGCAGTTTTGGTTTACGCCGCACCCACAGCGCGCCGATGCCTTTCGGCCCGTACAGCTTATGCGCTGAGAACGACATCAAATCCACCGGCAGCGCGCTGACATCGAGCGGCAGTTTGCCCACGCTTTGCGTGGCGTCCACGTGGAACAGGATGTCGCGCGCGTGACACAGCGCGCCCAGCGCGGCGATGTCCTGAATCACGCCGGTTTCATTATTGACGTGCATCAGCGACACCAGCACGGTGTCGTCGCGCAGTGCCGCCTCCAGCATCGCAGGCGTGACGATGCCGTCCGCGCCGGGCTGCAGAAAGGTGACGTCAAAGCCTTCGCGCGCCAGCTGAGCACAGCTGTCGAGCACCGCTTTGTGTTCGGTCTGACTGGTGATGATGTGTTTACCACGCGCCTGATGCTGCTGCGCCGCGCCTTTGAGCGCCAGGTTATCGGCCTCGGTGGCACCGGAGGTAAACACGATTTCGCGTGGATCGGCGTTGATCAGTTCGGCAACCTGGTTGCGTGCCACGTCAACGGCCTCTTCAGCCTGCCAGCCAAAACGGTGGGAACGGGAAGCGGGGTTACCGAAGGTGCCATCCAAAGTGAGGAACTGCATCATTTTGCTGGCGACACGCGGATCCGCAGGCGTTGTCGCTGCGTAATCCAGGTAGATCGGTAATTTCATTGCGCTAAAACTCCGTATAAAAAATCATACGTCTTTATAGCACGATTCAGCCTCTCCTGGGTTAACAGCAGAGGCTGAACGGGAGAGGATCAGGCGCGCAGATTGACGTTGATGGTTTCCTGCACGCGATGCTGCTGGAAGCGACGGTTATCAACGCTGTTCTGGCGATCGGCCACGTCGAGGATCTCCTGGTTATTCACCAGTTCCGCCAGCGTGATGTTGTTGAGGAAATCGCTGATGCGCTCGCTCAGGTCGCGCCACAGAACGTGGGTCAGGCAGCGCTCGCCGCCCTGGCAACCCTCTTTACCCTGGCATTTGGTGGCGTCAACGGATTCGTCCACCGCGGTGATTACCGCGCCAACTGCAATCGCCCCGGCGTCTTTGCCTAACAGATAACCGCCGCCCGGACCCCGCACGCTGGCCACCAGACCGTGCTTACGCAGACGCGAGAATAACTGCTCCAGATAGGAGAGCGAAATGCCCTGACGCTCTGAAATATCGGCCAGCGGTACCGGGCCCTCGTGCGAGTGCAGGGCAACGTCCAGCATAGCGGTTACGGCATAACGTCCTTTGGATGTCAGTCTCATAGCATACAACCTCGTAAGCGTCCGCCAGCGAGTCGGCGGGTTATCTGAAGAATGGAGGCCAGTCTGACATTCCCGAGTATTTTGGTCAACTATTTAACCGAGTATTTCGCTCAACTATTTAACCTAGTGTTTTACTCAACTATTACCCTTGTCGTTTTTGGGTTTTTCAAACGACGACAGCATGCCGCGCAGAATGTTGAGTTCATCGCGCTCCGGACGCGCACGGGTATAGAGGCGACGCAGTTTGCTCATCACCTGGCTCGGTGTGCCCTGGCGGATAAAGCCGCTGTTCAGCATCATCTGCTCGATGTGCTGATAGAAGCGCTCCAGATCGTCAACCAGCGGATACGGTGAGGCTTCGTACTGCGGCTGCAGACTGGCTTTCTCCTGCGCGTCCAGCCACGCCATGCGCACTTCATAGGCGATAATCTGCACCGCCATCGCCAGGTTGAGCGAGCTGTACTCCGGGTTGGCCTGAATGGCGACATGATAGTGGCACTTCTGCAGCTCTTCGTTGGTCAGGCCCACGCGCTCGCGACCAAACACCAGCGCCACCGGCGCCTGCTGGCCCTCTTCCACGCTTTTGATGCCGCATTCACGCGAGTCAAGCATCGGCCACGGCAGCGAGCGCGAGCGTGCGCTGGTCCCCACCACCAGGCTACAGCCGGCAATCGCCTCATCCAGCGTATCGACGATCTTCGCCTCACCGATCACATCGCTGGCACCGGCAGCCAGTGATATGGCCTGCGAATCCGGTTTCACCAGCGGATTGACCAGATACAGGTTGCTTAAGCCCATGGTTTTCATGGCGCGGGCAACGGAACCCATGTTGCCGGTGTGCGAGGTTTCTACCAGTACGATTCGGATATTTTGCAGCATAATAGATAGCGATAAGGAAATGATGGCGCGCATCCTAACATAAAAGCAGGACATTTGCTGAACACCCTGATATACTCCGCGCCGTTTTCACCCCGTTCTTTAACATCCAGTGAGAGATACCGATGCATCCGATGCTCAACATCGCCGTGCGCGCAGCGCGCAAGGCCGGAAATTTAATTGCCAAGAATTATGAAACCCCGGACGCCGTCGAAGCCAGCCAGAAAGGCAGCAACGACTTCGTTACCAATGTTGACCGCGACGCAGAACGTCTGATTGTCGAAGTGATTCGCAAATCCTACCCGCAACACACCATCATCACCGAAGAAAGCGGTGAGCTGGCGGGCGACGATCAGGATGTTCAATGGGTAATCGATCCACTGGATGGCACCACCAACTTCATCAAACGTCTGCCCCACTTTGCTGTTTCTATCGCCGTGCGCATCAAAGGCCGCACCGAAGTGGCGGTGGTTTACGATCCAATGCGTAACGAACTGTTCACCGCGGTACGCGGTCAGGGCGCGCAGCTTAACGGCTATCGCCTGCGCGGCAGCACGGCGCGTGACCTCGACGGCACCATTCTGGCTACCGGCTTCCCGTTCAAGCTGAAGCAGCACGCTACGCCGTTCATCAACATCGTGGCAAAACTGTTTACCCAGTGCGCTGATTTCCGCCGTACTGGCTCTGCTGCGCTGGATTTGGCCTATGTGGCCGCAGGTCGCGTTGACGGTTTCTTTGAGATTGGCCTGAAGCCATGGGATTTCGCTGCCGGTGAACTGCTGGTGCGTGAAGCGGGCGGTCTGGTGACCGATTTCACCGGTAACCACGGCTATATGCTGTCTGGCAACCTGGTGGCCGGTAACCCGCGAGTGGTGAAGGCGATGCTGGCCAGCATGCGCGAAGAACTGAGCGAAGCGCTGAAGCGCTAAGCAAAAAAGGCGGCTAAATCAGCCGCCTTTTTTATTACTGACTTTGTTAGCGACGCTCGTGGGTTAACACGGTGCGCGGCTGGGTACGCCGACCGACACCACCGAGGACCGCCGCCAGCACCGCCTCGATCAGCATCATGAAGAAGGCAAACCAGCTGGCTTTCGCCGTTGCCGCCGCGGCTTTCTCTGCGGCTTCACGCGCTTTCTGCTCCGCTTCCTGCTTCAGCTGCTGATATTTCTGCATCGCCTGTTGATAGCTCTGCTCAGTCTGATTAACGATCTGCTCCGCTTCCTGATCGCTTTTTCCGGTCCGCGCTTTAATAATGTTTTTCAGCGCATCGCGGTCTGCCGCCTGCAGCGTATCGGCATGACGACTCAGTACACCACGGATCCAATTGGCAATATCATTGTCGGCATTCTGTGGATTCTGTGCCGTCTGTTTCGCCTGGTTTTGCGCATTATTCGCTTCGCTATTTACATCCTGCTGTAAATTTTCCGGCTGCAGTTCCGGTTTGCCGGTCTGACGCAGCGTGGTTTGCAATTCATTTTGCAAATCATCCAGGTTGATATTATTTTCCTGCAGCTTCTCTTTCGCCATATTGGTCACCGATGGCGCTACCGCAGAAATACCGTTACCCAGGGCATTAAAACCGGAGCCTAAAATATTAAAGGCGCCGCCGATAATACCGCTGGCAAGTGAAATCGCCAGCCACAGCGTAATCAGGGTACTGACACCAAACATCAGCAGACCGTGCAGCGCACCTTCGCGCTGAGCCAGCCGTCCGGCAACGTAGCTACCGACCGCTAGCGCAATCAGCATGCTGGCCCCGGTCCAAATCAGCGCCCCGGTCCCCAGATGTTCCAGCGGATTTTGTTCCTGCTGGGGATCGATGGTCGTGGCGCCGATCGCGGTTCCCAGCAGCCCCAGTAAAATATGAATGATTAATGCCGCAATCACCCCTGCAAATACGGCACTCCAGGAAATGCGTTTCAACGGTAAACCGCCGTGCGTTTCCACCACCGTTTCCGTGCTGCCATTATTAGTCCAGGTTTCAGGCATATTTATTTCCTCACAAACATTGACGATAAAGAGTAACGCATATAAGAGCACACCCTGTCCTTTTTGATATTATCTAGCGTAGACAGAGAAAACTCTTTTCACCAGATCGTCGGGCAAGAGAAATTAAACTCTGCGTCGCGGGCAAAAAAAAACGCAGCATATTCAGGGAATATGCTGCGCTTATTTTTTAAAGCGTATTAATTAAAAAGGACGCAGACCGCCACCGAAGCCGGGCGTAGCACTGTGCCATAAAATAAAGCCGGCCAGCAGCAACAGCAGGCTGCCAGCCAGCATCACGGCCGGCAACAACCATTGCGCAGCCCCTCTGCTGCTGACCCTGCCGAGACGCACCGCCAGCACGCGCGAGCGCTGCACCAGCAAACCCAGCAGCGACACGGTGAGCGCGGTGCCCAGCGCCATGGTCAGCGCCGAGGCCACGCCCCAGCCATATACGCCAATCACTTTGGCAAACAACAGCATCATGATGGCACCGGAACAGGGCCGCAGCCCCATCGACAGCACCACCAGCGCCTGGGTTCTGCCGCTCACCGCACCGGCCAGCTGTTGCGCGCTCGGCAGGTGGGCATGACCGCAGCCGCAGTCAGCATGATGCTGATGATGTGGCCGTACCGCGCGAATCTGGAGCCCGGTCGCCGGACGGAACGCGCGGCGTAACCCCTGCAGCGCGCGCCAGCCCACCCAGACGCCGAGCGCCATCACCAGCAAATAGCTACCTTTCTCCAGCCAGTAACTGGTGAGATGCAGCTGGCGCGACGAGGTTTGCAGCACCACCAGCATCAGCGTCACCAGAGCAATCGCCACCGCGCCCTGCAACAGCGCCGCCAGCAGCGTCAGCTTCATGCTGGTTTTCAGCTGCGCCGGGTGGGTAGCGAGAAAGGTGCTGATCACCACTTTGCCGTGGCCCGGCCCCAGCGCATGCAGCACGCCATAGGCAAGGCTGAACAACATCAGCGTGACACCGGCCTGCTGCGGCTGCTGCGCCACCTGCTGCAGGAGCTGCGTCATCTCACGGTGCAGAACCTTCTGCCACAGTACGCTTTGCAGCAGAATCTGCGGCCAGTGCAGCCACAGCAACGCGCCTGCGGTAATCAGCAGCGCAGCCAGCAGCCACAGCGGCCACCAGCGACGGGAAGCGCCAGGCAGTGAAATTAACGACATGTCAGGGTTACCGTCTGGGCAAACTGCTGGCCGAGATCCATATCTTCGGGCGGTGCGTCAGCTTTATCCAGCGACAGCGCGTACTGTTTTAGCGAGTCATCCGGTTTGGGCGTGTGTAAGTCAAACTGGCAATGGGCTTTCACGGTCTCATCCATGGTGATGGCTTGCGGATTGTCATAATACATATCAACAAAGTAACTGGGATCGAAGGTCTGGATGCGGTATTGCCTGGCGCTTAACGACTGCGGTTCGCCGAACGGCACAATGAACTCCAGCACCGCTTTATTGCCCTTGCGCGACAGCTGATACTCCTGCGGCAGGTTGAGAAATTTCACCCGATTTTTATCCTGCCACACTTCGGTAAAATAGTGCTGGCCCAGCACATTGGCCATTACCTGTGCCGCCAGCTTTTTCCACACCACCTCGCCGGGTTTGGCGTTGCCGGCATCGTACAGCAGATCGGCGGAGGTGATTTCATCCATGGTCCATACCATCTTCATCGCGCTGAGATGATCGTCTTTACCGATCAGTTCGGTCTGCATATCAATAAAGCTGTGTGGATGCGCCCACACGGCGCCGCTGAACAACAGCGTAAAGCTAACGAACGCAATTTTCATATGTTATAAAGTAACAAATTTTAAAGTCAGAAGGATACCGGGCCAGAAAAAACTGTGACCCGCCCTGAAGCTCTGAACAAAAGTCATGACAAAGGCCAGGGTCAGCGCGTGGAGTTGGCTATTCTTAGCTGAAAAATGACCTGCGGATAACACGATTGATGAGTTCAGCGCATTCTACTGCTCCCCTCTTCAGCCGCGCCCAGCGTCGTTGCCATCTGCTGTTGCTGCTGTTTCTGCCTGCTCCCGCGTTAACGCTTGAAAAGCTCTGCCAGTTGAATGGCGTGGACCCTGTTGTCGCCCGACAGGATATCGCGGATGTCGGAGATGAGATACAGCGCTTTCACCAGCTGGAATTACACCAGATGGTGGATGGCAGCTTTCGCATTCATGGCACGGAACTGGACCGGCGCTTGTGCCTGCTGCACTGGCTGCGCCGCGCGCTGCGTCTGTCGCAGGATTTCGTCTGCACGCATTTTGCGCCGGCACTGCGCCAGCGGCTGAAGGTGCTGAAAATCGAGAAAGCGCTGTGGGATGAAACCAATCTGCAGGCGCTGATCCAGCACTGCAGCCTGCGGCTGGCGCGCGATTTCACGCCGCGCGACCGGCTGTTTCTGCAAATCTTCATGAAATATGCGCTGTGTCAGCGTCAGACGGCGCTGTTCAGTGAGCGCCAGCGCGCCTGGCTGGCGGCAAAGATTGAACGTAGCGCAGCAGATGACGTGATCCATCACTGGCAAAAACGTTGCCATCTGGCACCGGACGTCAGCGAAACCGATTTCTGGACGCTGCTGTTCAGCCTGATTCACGCGCCAGACGGCAACCAGCTGGCGGGCAGTCAGGCACACAAGCTGATGGCTGCGGTGGAAGCGCTGATCGCCCGCTTTGAGCAACTGGCGCAGACGCGCATCAAAAATCAGCAGCAGCTTAAGCTGCAGCTCTATACTCATCTGGCGCAGGCGCTGGATCGTAGCCACTTTGCCATCGGCATTGATAACAGCGTGGCGCTGGACGTGGCGCGTCTCTATCCGCGCCTGCTGCGCACCACGGCGCGCGCGCTGCAGCACTTCAGCAGCGATTTCGGCACGCAGTTTAGCGCAGAAGAAGTGAGCCTGGTGGCGGTGCAGTTTGGTGGCTGGCTGATGCAGGAGAGCGCGCTACAGGAGAAACAGGTGCTGTTACTGACCGGCGCTGACGCGGCGCTGGAACAGCTGCTGGAGCAGCAGCTGCGGGAAATGATGCTGTTGCCGATCAATATTACCTATCAGGATATGCTGCACTTTCAGCGTGAAGGCGCACCGCGCGATGTGGCGCTGGTGGTGACGCCCTACGCCACCGCCCTGCCGCTCTATTCGCCGCCGCTGATCCACGCTGAGCTGCCGCTGAGCGATCACCAGCAGCAGCGCATTCGTCAGCTGCTGGAGTCTTAAGCCGCGCGTGGCCGCAGGAACAGCGCCGGCAGCGCCACCAGCGCCATGACCCAGAACAGCTGGCCGTGCAGGTGGGTAAACAGCACGCCGCACACCATCGTCATCACCGCGATGCCGCCGCCCATTGCCAGCGCCGAATAGAGCGACTGCAGACGAATCACCTCTGCGCCTTTGCGCGCGGCAATAAAGCGCATCGCCGCCAGATGGCAGACGGTAAAGCTGCCGCAGTGCAGAATCTGCGCCACAATCAACAGCGGTAGCGCTGTGCTGGCACCCAGCAGCGTCCAGCGCACCAGCGCGCACACGCCGGACAGCAGTAGCAGATCGCGCGCGCTCCAGCGGCGAAACAGCCGGTTACTCAGGGCAAAAATCACGATTTCGGCCACCACGCCCAGCGACCACAGGTAGCCCACGACCGACGCGGAATACCCCGCTTCCTGCCACCAGATGGCGCTGAAGCTGTAATACGCGGCGTGCGCGCCCTGCATCAGCGTTACGCACAGCATGAAACGCCAGACACTGTTCTCGCGCAGCAGGTCACGCCACGCCGCCCAGCCACCGCTCGCGCCCTGGCGTAGCTCACCCTGCGGTCGGGTTTGTGGCGGCAGCAGCATGCCGGACAGCATCGCCAGCGCACCGACGCTCAACAGCAGCAGAATCACCTGCGATGACCAGGCGCTGACCAGCATACCGGTAAGCGCCGAACTGATAACAAACGCCAGCGAGCCCCACAGCCGTACCGGACCATAGGCCAGCCCGATTTGCTGCGTCCAGGTGGCCGCCAGCGCATCACTCAGCGGCACCAGCGGCGAGAAGAACAGGTTAAAACCAATCATCACCAGCAGCAGCCATAGCCACTGACCGCCCAGCCAGAAACCGAGCGCGAACAGACAGGTCGCCAGCGCCAGCAGGCGCAGCGCAACAATCAGCTGCGCTGGATTTTTCACCTGCGAAGCAATCAACAGGCTGCCGGCAAAGCGCGCCACCATGCCACAGCCGAGCAGCAGGCCAATTTTTTCCGCATCCAGCCCGTTGCCCTTCAGCCACACGCTCCAGAACGGCAGATAGATGCCATAGCAGAAAAAGTAGGTGAAGTAGCTCAGTCCCAGCCACCTGGCCGATCCGATGGTCATGTTTCCTCCTGTTGACGCTCCGCCGTGCGCGGAATGGCCGTTACTTTCTCAAAGCCGCCTGCGAAAGGGAATAAAAAAAGGATGGCTTGCGCCATCCTTCTTCACACTGCGGGTTTAGCGCTTATCAGGCATAAACCGGCAGACGGGCACAGATATCCAGCACTTTCTGTTTGGTGCGCTCGATAGTGGCTTCGTCGTTGATGTTGTCGAGAACGTCAGCGATCCAGCCCGCCAGTTCGCGCACTTCCGCTTCTTTGAAGCCGCGACGGGTTACTGCTGGCGTACCGATACGCACACCGGAGGTCACAAATGGGCTCTTCGGATCGTTAGGTACGCTGTTTTTGTTCACGGTGATGTTAGCGCGGCCCAGAGCGGCATCCGCCTCTTTACCGGTCAGACCTTTGCTCACCAGATCGATCAGGAACAGGTGGTTGTAAGTACCGCCTGAGACGATGTTGTAACCGCGCTCCAGCAGCACTTCCACCATCGCTTTGGCGTTCTTCGCGACCTGCTGCTGATAAGCCTTGAACTCAGGCTCCATGGCTTCTTTGAACGCGACGGCTTTACCGGCGATAACGTGCATCAGCGGGCCGCCCTGACCACCCGGGAACACCGCGGAGTTCAGTTTCTTGTACAGCTCTTCGTCGCCGTTTTTCGCCAGGATCAGGCCACCGCGCGGGCCGGCCAGCGTTTTGTGCGTGGTCGAGGTCACGATGTGCGCGTGCGGTACCGGGTTCGGATACACATCAGCAGCGATCAGACCGGCAACGTGGGCCATATCAACAAACAGCCAGGCGCCGATGCTGTCGGCGATTTCACGCATTTTTGCCCAGTCGCACACACCAGAGTAAGCAGAGAAGCCGCCCACGATCATTTTTGGCTTGTGGGTCTGCGCCAGTTCGGCCAGCTCTTCGTAATTGATTTTGCCGGTTTCATCGATGCCGTAAGGGATAACGTTGTACAGCTTACCGGACAGGTTGACCGGCGAACCGTGGGTCAGGTGACCACCGTGTGCCAGGTTCATGCCCAGAATGGTGTCGCCCGGCTGCAGCAGCGCGGTGTACACCGCGAAGTTAGCCTGGGAGCCGGAGTGCGGCTGCACGTTAGCGTAATCCGCGCCGAACAGCGCTTTGGCGCGATCGATCGCCAGCTGCTCAACGATATCCACATATTCACATCCGCCGTAGTAGCGTTTGCCCGGATAGCCTTCGGCATATTTGTTGGTGAGCTGTGAACCTTGCGCCTGCATAACGCGTGGGCTGGTGTAGTTTTCCGAAGCAATCAGTTCAATGTGCTCTTCCTGACGCACCTTCTCCTGCTCCATAGCCTGCCACAACTCGGCATCATAATCGGCAATGTTCATATCACGCTTTAACATCCGCATCTCCTGACTCAGCAACTTTTTAACGGCAGTTTAAGCCCCGGCTAAGGGGCGAAGGCCAACAGTGTAAACGGTTTTGCCAGGGGACGGTAGCGCCAATCCCCTCTTTTTACGCAAACGATTGGCAAGGCTCTGGCACGGGATTTTTACGCTTTTTAGCCGGGGAAGAAAACCGGATATTTGTTCATCAGCAGCGGGAAAATTTTTCAGCTTTGCGCGCCCGCCAGCAGATTGTCACTCGTCACCCCAGACAAAACGGGGGATTTACAGTGCGCGGCAACAGGCATAACATGCATTTAAAATACATGTTTAAAATTACTCTGAGGATCAGCCCATGCTTGACGCGCAAACCATCGCCACCGTGAAATCTACCCTGCCCGCGATTGCTCAACTCGGCCCGCAGCTGACCGGTCACTTTTATCAGCGGATGCTGACGCAGCATCCCGAGCTGAAGAACGTGTTTAATATGAACAACCAGCGCAGCGGCAATCAGCGTGAAGCGCTGTTTAACGCGATCTGCGCGTACGGCAGCAACCTGGAAAATCTTGCGGTGCTGCTGCCGGCGGTGGAGAAAATTGCGCAGAAGCATGCCAGCCTGAATATTCAGCCGGCGCAGTACGAGATTGTCGGGGAAAACCTGCTGGCGACGATTAAAGAGCTGCTCAATCCAGGCGATGAAGTACTGGCGGCGTGGGGCAAAGCCTATGGCGTGCTGGCTGAGGTGTTTATCCAGCGTGAAGCAGCGATTTACCGTGCGTCGGAAGAAAAGGTCGGCGGCTGGCGCGGCGCGCGCGATTTTCGTATCCGTGCGATTACCGCGCAGAGCTCGGTGATCAAAAGCATTGAGCTGGTGCCGAATGATGGAGAGCCGGTGGCGGACTTCCTGCCCGGCCAGTATCTGACCCTCAGTCTGCGCCCGGCGGACAGCGACTACAGTCAGCACCGCCAGTATTCGCTGACGCATCTGCCGGATGGCAAAGCCTATCGCATTGCAGTGAAGCACGAAGCGCAGGGCAGCGTCTCCGGCTGGCTGCATCAGCATGCGAAGGTTGGCGATATCGTGCAGTGCGCCGCGCCGGCCGGGGATTTCTTCCTGCAGGCAGCAGCGCAGACGCCGGTGACGCTGATCTCAGCCGGCGTCGGGCAAACGCCGCTGTTAGCCATGCTGGCCAGCCTGGCGGAGCAGCAGCATCCGGCCGCGGTATGCTGGCTGCACGCTGCCGAAAACGGCGCGCAGCACGCGTTTGCTGATGAGGTCGCGGCGCTGGGTGCGCAACTGCCGCGCTTTAGCCGCCACGTCTGGTATCGCCAGCCGCAAGCTGATGACGCGGGACGTTACGACGCGCAGGGTCTGATGGATTTAGCCACCGTCTCAACCGCACTGACCCAGCCCGAGGGTGAGTTTTGGATTTGCGGCCCGCTGGCATTCATGCAGTTTGTTGCGCGCCAGCTGACCGACGCCGGCATCAGCGCCGAGCGCATTCACTACGAGGTGTTCGGTCCGCACAAAGTGCTGTAAATGAAAAAGCCTGCACGCGGCAGGCTTTGTGTCTGGTGAGGAGCGAAGGGCTCAGATGGCCTCTTCGTCTTCCTCGCCGGTACGAATACGCACGACGCGCGCCACGTCAAAGACAAAGATTTTGCCGTCGCCGATTTTACCGGTCTGCGCGGTTTTCATGATGGTTTCTACGCAGGTATCGACGATATCATCGCCCACCACCATCTCGATTTTCACTTTTGGCAGAAAATCGACCATGTATTCGGCACCGCGATACAGCTCGGTGTGGCCTTTCTGACGTCCGAAGCCTTTCACTTCGCTGACCGTCATCCCGGTGATGCCCACTTCCGCTAAGGCTTCACGCACATCATCGAGTTTGAATGGTTTGATAATTGCATCGATCTTTTTCATCACAGATCCTTTTTTCGCTCCCTCCATGATGGACGGGTAACTATGAGTATAAGTGTTCCTGACGCTGCCGCAGCAAGCTACTCTTTAAATTCGCTGGCGTCCAGTTCGTGGCGCGACAGCAGCTTATAAAACTCGGTACGGTTGCGTCCAGCCAGACGCGCCGCATGCGTAACATTACCCTTGGTCATCTGCAGCAGTTTGCGCAGATAGTTAAGCTCAAACTGGTTGCGTGCTTCGACAAAGGTCGGTAGCGCCGTGTTCTCGCCAGCCAGCGCCTGCTCTACCAGCGCGTCACCAATCACCGGCGACGTAGTAAGCGCCACGCACTGCTCAATCACGTTAACCAGCTGGCGCACATTTCCCGGCCAGCTGGCGCTCACCAGCCGTTTCATCGCATCGACTGAGAAGCTGCGCACAAACGGTTTGTGGCGATCGGCCGACTGGCGCAGCAGATGGTTGGCCAGCAGCGGGATGTCTTCGGCGCGTTCATGCAGCGCCGGGATCCTGAGATTTACCACGTTGAGACGATAATAGAGATCTTCGCGGAAGCTTTTCTTCTCCATCGCCTTCGGCAGATCGCGGTGCGTGGCAGAGATGATGCGCACGTTGATGTCGAGATCGCGGTTGCTGCCCAGCGGGCGCACTTTGCGCTCCTGCAGCACGCGGAGAAGCTTCACCTGCAGCGCCTGCGGCATGTCGCCAATCTCATCGAGAAACAGCGTGCCGCCTTCCGCCGCCTGAAACAGCCCTTCGCGCGCACTTACGGCACCGGTGAAGGCGCCTTTAGCGTGGCCAAACAGCTCAGACTCCAGCAGCTGTTCCGGCAGCGCGCCGCAGTTGATGGCAATGAAAGGTTTGCCGGCGCGCGGACTGGCAGCATGAATCGCCTGCGCCAGCACCTCTTTGCCGGTGCCGCTCTGACCGTTAATCAATATACTGACGTCAGACTGCGCCACCATGTGCGCCTGCTCCAGCAGCCGCAGCATCAGCGGATTACGCGTGACGATCGCTTCGCGCCAGCCGTCGTCGCTGACCGGCGCGCGCTGCGCCAGTGCTTCGTCAATCGCTTTGTATAGCGCATCGCGGTCTACCGGTTTGGTCAGAAAGCTGAACACGCCCTGCTGCGTGGCGGCTACCGCGTCCGGAATCGAGCCGTGCGCGGTCAGGATGATGACCGGCAGTCCGGTATGACGCTTCTGGATTTCAGCAAACAGCGCCAGGCCATCCATTTCATCCATGCGCAGATCGCTGATCACCAAATCGACTTTCTCTTTCTGCAGATGACGCAGGGCTTCCGGCCCGCTGGCCGCGGTCGCTACCTGATAGCCTTCACTGCTGAGACGCATACCGAGCAGCTTGAGTAAGCCCGGATCGTCATCCACCAGCAGTAAGCGTGCGGCCTGTTTCATGGTTACTGCTCCTCGCTTTGGGCATCGCTGGCACCGTGTGTGCTGTCGCCGCTGTCCGGCGCTTTGCGCGATGACAGCTGACGCTCGATGTCAGTCAGACGCTGCAATTTACGCTGGGTATCGTCCAGCGTTTGCCGCAGTTGCGTTTGCTGCTGACGCAGGCGATCCAGTTCGGCGTCATTGCTTTGCTGCAGCGCGGCGTAGCGGCCGCGCGCCTCGCTCAGCTCCAGCTGCGCGGCTTGGTTACTGCGCCACAGCTGCAGCAGCGGACGCACCGCCGCCGGATAATCGGCGCTGTAGCTGTCGAGCGTATCAACGTACTGACGGCGCTCCACCGGCGTCACGTTGCCGTTCGCCAGCAGGATGCCCTGCTTAAAGGCGCGCGCCCAGTTCTGTACCGGCCAGCGCCGCGCTTCCGCCCGCGCTTCGGCAGCAGACAACCGCTCACCGCAGTCGATAGCGCGCTGCCAGTAAAGTGGATTGCTCATGGCCGCCGGTGCTTCAATCTGCCAGACATTCTGGCAATCGGTGGCCAGATAATCCGCCAGGCGCACGTCCGGCTCCGGCAGGTTCACCGCACCGCGCGGCGTACTGCTCTGGGGTGGCGCCTGACAGGCGCTCAGGCCGATGGCGATCAGTGCGCCGACGAGAAATCGGCTGGATGTGAGTTTCATTAATCAGGCATTCCCGGCGCTGGTAGTCAAAATGATACGAAAACAGACGTCCGCGTCCGTGCGCGTGACCAACTGCAAATCACCCTGCATCCTGCGCAGGCAATCTTTGGCGATGCTTAATCCCAGCCCGCTGCCTTTCACCGGCCCTTTGCGCTGCTGGCTCCCCTGATAAAAGGGCTCAAAGATCATCGCCTGCTCTTCAGCCGGAATCGGCGTGCCGGTGTTGGCCACCTCAATCCACACCTGGTTGCCCTTCTGCTGGCTCTGCAGCCAGATGTTACCGGATTCGCTACCGTAGTTCACGGCGTTCGAGTAGAGGTTATCAATCACCCGCTGCAACAGCGTCGGTTCCGCCAGACAATAGCGGGCCTGCAGATCGATATGCGTATGCATCTGGCGCGCGCTGGCGGGCAGTGAGTGCACCCTGACGACGCTATCAATGATAGCGTCAATCGCCACCGGTTCCAGCCGCAGCGGGCTGTCCGCCAGCCGGCGATTGTAGTCGAGCAGCTGTTCAATCAGCCGCTGCAGATGACGGCTGCTGGTGTCGAGAATGGCGACAACTTCCTGCTGCTCTGCATTGAGCGGGCCGGCAACCTGATCGGCCAGCAGTTCGGTGCCTTCGCGCAGGCTGGCCAGCGGCGTTTTGAGTTCGTGCGACAGGTGGCGCAGAAACTCATGCCGCTGTGCTTCCAGCCAGCTAAGACGTTCGCTGAGCCAGACTATGCGCTGTCCCAGCGAGCGAATTTCGCGTGGCCCGCGAAAACTGACGCTATTGCCCAGCGTTTTGCCCTCGCCCAGCCGGTTAATCATGCGTTCGACGCGCTTAACCGGGCCGATAATCATGCCGGTGAACAGCAGTACCAGCACCAGACTGATTAAAAACAGTATCAGCGCCTGCCAGCCAAAAAACTGGCCGCGATCGGCAATTTCGCGCTGTAGCTGCAGGCCGCGTGAAAACACCACTTCACGCGTGGCCTGCACCATGCGGGTGTTGGCGGCGGAGAATGCCTCCAGCGCGCTCGCCGCCGGTGCCAGCAGATTGCCGTTATCACACTGCAGCTTTTCCAGCTGCGGCAGCGCGCTCTGCAATATTTTGAACGTTGGCAAATCGGGCAGGCTGGCGGCATGGCTGCTGAGCATCTGGCCGTAGCGGCTCCACTGCGTTTGATACAGGCGTGCCAGACTGGCATCGCCCAGCACACAATACTGGCGATAGCTACGCTCCAGCTCCAGCGCCGTACGCGCCATCGCCTCGCTGCGACGCACGTCGGTGAAGGTGTTGCGGTTAGTGTCCGCCGCCTGATTACTCAATGCTGAAAGGCTTTCCCACGCCTGCCATGCCAGCACCAGCAGCGGCAGCAGCACCAGCAGAAAGGCCATTAAAACCAGTTGCCGCAGGGATCGGGGAAACAGACGCCATCTCTTCACAACCGCGCTTCCTTTAAGGTGAGTTGCAGGCATGCTAGCGAAGTCCGGCAAGGTTAGAAAGGCTGAAAACGAAAACGGCAGGCCTTTTGGCCTGCCGTGAGAGCGACGCCGCAGCATCGCCTGCAAAATAGGTGGAGCCTAACTCAACGTTGCGTCCGGTGCTTGATAACGTTGCAAAGCAAGCGATTATCGGTTGGGTGGACGGCAGGCTCCGTTTGGTGCGTCATTCGATATTTTATGAGCTCAACCGCAGTGCGGGGCAATCATAGACAGGAGAATGAGCAACGTAATGAGTATAGCAACTATCGTGCCAGAAAATAAATAGCCTTGTTAATCAGCATACTGCCAGCTCAGAGAGGGAATTAACGACGCTTTCGGACCGGCTGGTCTGGAAAAAGTGTCGCCGATTAGCAACGGCTTTAACGCGCTAACTTTGCGCCTATAAAAAACAACGATTTAAATGTCACCTTTTAGCGACAATTCAGTCATGGGATTGTCGTCATTTTCCGACATGCCACAGAGGTCAGG
This sequence comes from Pantoea dispersa, assembly GCF_019890955.1. Taxonomy (NCBI): domain Bacteria; kingdom Pseudomonadati; phylum Pseudomonadota; class Gammaproteobacteria; order Enterobacterales; family Erwiniaceae; genus Pantoea; species Pantoea dispersa. Next base: position 1,082,847 of record NZ_CP082346.1, on the reverse strand, counting down.
GAATCACAGCGGATCGACAGCGGTGCCCACGCGACAAAAAATAAAAAAGGCCGCGTTGAGCGGCCTTGGCACGGTGCCCGTGAATGAGCACCGGTAAGAGACAGGATTCAGGTTTAACCCAGCTGCTTGCGCGCGTTGCGGAAAATGCGCATCCACGGGCTGTCTTCGCCCCACTCCGCCGGATGCCACGAATTGCTGACGGTGCGGAACACGCGCTCCGGATGCGGCATCATGATAGTGACGCGCCCGCTTTCGTTGGTCACGGCGGTGATGCCGTTCGGTGAGCCGTTCGGGTTCGCCGGATAGGTCTCGGTGACTTTACCGAAGTTATCGACGAAGCGCAGCGCCACCAGCCCTTTCGCTTCCAGCTCAGCCAGATGCGCACCGTCACGTACTTCAACAAAACCTTCACCGTGCGAGACGGCAATCGGCATGCGTGAACCGACCATGCCGTCCAGCAGCAGTGACGGGCTGGCGGCCACTTCCACCAGGCTGAAGCGTGCTTCAAAGCGCTCGGACTGGTTACGCACAAAGCGTGGCCACAGCTCGCTGCCCGGAATCAGTTCACGCAGATTCGACATCATCTGGCAGCCGTTACACACGCCCAGCGCCAGCGTCTGCGGACGATGGAAGAAGTTTTCAAACTCGTCACGCACGCGGCTGTTGAACAGAATCGATTTCGCCCAGCCTTCGCCCGCACCCAGCACGTCGCCGTAGGAGAAGCCGCCACAGGCGACCAGCGCGTGGAACTCCTCCAGACCACGACGGCCCGCCAGCAGATCGCTCATGTGCACGTCAACCGCGGTGAAGCCTGCGCGGTGGAAGGCAGCGGCCATCTCAACGTGCGAGTTCACGCCCTGCTCGCGCAGCACGGCAACGCGCGGACGCGCGCCGGTGGCGATCATCGGTGCCGCCACATCCTCTTCCGGACGGAAGGTCAGCTGCACGTTCAGGCCAGGATCGTTATCGTCTTTCTTCGCTTCATGTTCCTGATCGGCACAGGCCGGGTTATCGCGCAGGCGCTGCATCTGCCAGGTGGTTTCAGCCCACCAGGTACGCAGGGTGGTACGGCTTTCGCTGTACACCGCGCTGTCGCCGGAGCGGATAACAAAACGGTCGCCCGGCAGCGCTTTACCGATGACGTGAACATTGCTGCTCAGGCCGTGATCGGCAAACACTTTTTCCACGGCCGCGCGGTCGGCAGCGTTAATCTGCAGTACGGCGCCCAGCTCTTCCGTAAACAGTGCTGCCAGCGCATCGCTGCCCAGCGCGGCGATATCCGCCTCAATACCGCAGTGGCCGGTGAAGGCCATCTCAGCCAGCGTGACCAGCAGACCGCCATCCGAGCGGTCGTGGTAAGCCAGCAGTTTCTGCTCGCTGACCAGCGTCTGAATTGCATTGAAGAAGCCAGCCAGCTGCGCGGCATCGCGCACGTCGGCCGGTTTGTCGCCCAGCTGGCGATACACCTGTGACAGCGCCGTGGCGCCGAGGGTGTTAGCACCGTTGCCGAGATCCACCAGCAGCAGTAGGTTGTCGCCTTCCGGCTGCAGCTGTGGCGTTACGGTGCGACGCACATCTTCAACGCGTGCAAAAGCCGTAATGACCAGCGACAGCGGCGAAGTCATTTCGCGCTGTTCAGTGCCCTGCTGCCAGCGGGTTTTCATCGACATGGAGTCTTTACCCACCGGAATGGTGATCCCCAGCGCCGGGCACAGCTCTTCGCCCACCGCTTTTACCGCGGCGTACAGGCCAGCGTCTTCGCCCGGGTGACCGGCTGCAGCCATCCAGTTTGCCGACAGCTTCACGCGCTTCAGTGAACCGATCGCGGTCGCGGCCAGGTTGGTCAGCGCTTCGCCCACCGCCAGGCGGCCGGACGCAGCGAAATCAAGCAGCGCTACCGGCGCACGTTCGCCCATGGCAAACGCTTCACCGTGGTAGCTGTCAAGGCTGGCGGTGGTCACGGCGCAGTTCGCCACCGGGATCTGCCACGGCCCGACCATCTGATCGCGCGCCACCATGCCGGTTACGCTGCGGTCACCGATTGTCACCAGGAAGGTTTTTTCCGCCACGGTTGGCAGGTGCAGCACGCGGTTTACCGCATCGGCAATGGTAATGCCGTCCCGCACCAGCGCATCACCTTTCGCCTGCTGGCTGGTCACGTCGCGCGTCATTTTTGGCGTTTTACCCAGCAGCACGTCGAGCGGCATGTCGATCGGTTTGTTTTCGAAATGGCTGTCGGCAAGGTTCAGGTGCTGCTCTTCGGTCGCTTCACCAATCACCGCATACGGCGCACGTTCGCGCTGGCACAACTCGTCGAACAGCGCCAGTTTGTCCGGCGCAACCGCCAGCACATAACGCTCCTGCGACTCGTTACACCACACTTCCAGCGGGCTCATGCCTGGTTCATCGCTGAGGATGTCGCGCAGGTTGAAGTTGCCGCCGCGGCCACCGTCGCTCACCAGCTCCGGCATGGCGTTAGACAGGCCACCGGCACCAACGTCGTGAATAAACAGAATCGGGTTGGCTTCGCCCAGCTGCCAGCAGCGGTCAATCACTTCCTGACAGCGACGCTCCATCTCCGGGTTGTCACGTTGCACCGAGGCGAAGTCGAGATCGGCATCCGACTGGCCGGACGCCATAGAGGACGCCGCGCCACCGCCAAGGCCGATATTCATCGCCGGACCACCCAGCACAATCAGCTTCGCGCCAACCACGATTTCACCCTTCTGCACGTGATCGGCGCGGATGTTACCAATGCCGCCGGCCAGCATGATCGGCTTGTGATAGCCGCGCAGTTCAACGCCGTTGTGGCTGTTGACCTGCTCTTCATAAGTACGGAAATAGCCGTTCAGCGCCGGGCGACCAAATTCGTTGTTAAACGCGGCGCCGCCTAACGGGCCTTCGGTCATGATATCCAGCGCGGTAACAATGCGATCCGGCTTGCCGAAATCCTCTTCCCACGGCTGTTCAAAGCCGGGAATACGCAGGTTGGAAACCGAGAAGCCGACCAGACCCGCTTTCGGCTTCGCGCCACGTCCGGTGGCACCTTCGTCACGGATTTCCCCGCCGGAACCGGTGGCGGCACCTGGCCATGGCGAAATGGCCGTCGGGTGGTTGTGGGTTTCCACCTTCATCAGGATATGCGCGGCTTCCTGATGGAACTCGTATTCGCCCTGCTGCGCATCCGCGTAGAAACGCCCGACCTCAGAGCCTTCCATCACCGCGGCATTGTCTTTATATGCCGACAGGACGTGTTCCGGATGCTGCTCAAAGGTGTTTTTAATCATTTTAAACAGCGATTTCGGCTGTTTTTCGCCGTCGATAATCCAGTCGGCGTTAAAAATCTTGTGACGACAGTGCTCAGAGTTCGCCTGAGCGAACATATAGAGCTCGATGTCGTTCGGATTGCGGCCCAGTCTGGTGAAGGCATCGAGCAGGTAATCAATTTCGTCATCGGCCAGCGCCAGGCCGAGCGTGCGGTTAGCCTGCTCCAGCGCCTCGCGCCCTCCGCCCAGCACGTCTACGCTTTTCAGCGGCTGCGGCTCATGATGCGCGAACAGCTGTTCTGCCGCGCTGAGCTCCGTGAACACGGTTTCCATCATGCGGTCGTGCAGCAGGCTGGCCAGCTGCTGCCACTGCGCGTCAGTCAGCTGCGGCGCCTGTACATAGAAGGCCAGACCGCGCTCCAGGCGCAATACCTGTGGCAGGTCGCAGTTGTGGGCGATATCGGTGGCTTTCGATGACCAGGGAGAAATGGTGCCGGGACGCGGCGTCACCAGCAACAGACGCCCTTGTGGCGCATGTTCGGCGAGAGAAGGACCGTATTTCAGCAGACGCTGCAGGCGGGCTTGCTGTTCCGCGCTGAGCGGTGCGCTGACATCGGCGAAATGGACGTACTCGGCGTAAATATCACTCACCGGCAGATGAGCGTCCTGAAAGCGGGTCAGCAGTTTGTTTACACGAAATGCCGACAGAGCGGGCGAACCACGCAGAATTTCCATCATTAAAGATCTCTCGTCTTCGAAGCGCCGGGCGACGCTTCATGGGGCGCAACAGGGAAAACGGGCGGTATTATAGAGAAATGGCACGGGTTACGAAACCGTTTGCGCAGAAAAACTGAGCCTCAGGATTTGCCTGAATTTTGCGCAAATCTTGCTATATAAGTTGCCCTGTTGCGCTTTGTTGCGCAAAATGCCCCTCGCTCTGGGAGTGCAAAACAACATAAATACTGCCTTTAAAAGACAGAGGCCTGTGAGCCATTACGAGACAACTATTTGAAACGCCTGAAATTAAATTATCTGTTTATCGGTCTGATCACCGTGCTGCTTGCGCTGGCGCTGTGGCCGTCCATCCCCTGGTACGGGGGCGGAAAAGACGCGTTATCACAGATCAAATCGCGGGGAGTGTTGCGCATCAGTACCGTCAACTCGCCGCTGACTTACTACACCATCAATAATGCACCAGCCGGTATGGACTACGAGCTGGCGAAGCGTTTCGCCGATTATCTTGGCGTGAAGCTGGAAGTCACGGTGCGGCCCAACCTCGGCGACCTGTTTGACGATCTCGACGACGGCAAAGCCGACCTGCTGGCCGCCGGGCTGATCTACAACAGCGAGCGCCTCAGCCGTTATCAGAGTGGCCCGAGCTACTATTCCGTGTCGCAGCAGTTGGTGTATCGCATCGACAAGCCGCGGCCCAAAAACCTTGGTGATCTGAAAGGCCGGCTGATTGTGCAGTCCGGTTCGGCCTATCTGTCAACGTTACGTTCCGCCAAAGCGGACAGCTATCCCGATCTCGACTGGGCCATTTCCACCGATATGGGCCAGAAAGCGCTGCTGGAAGCGGTTGCCGACGGCAAGCTCGACTATACCGTGGGAGATTCGGTGACCATCGGCCTGCTGCAGCGTATCCATCCACAGCTGGCGGTGGCGTTTGATATTACCGATGAAGAGCCGGTGACCTGGTATCTGCCGCGTAACGATGACGATAGCCTGAACGCCGCCATGCTCGACTTCTACAGTCAGATGGGGGAAGAAGGCACCATGGCGCGGCTGGAAGAGAAGTATCTCGGCCACGTCGGCACCTTTGATTATGTCGATACCCGCACCTTCCTGCGCGCAATTGATAACACGCTGCCGGATATCAAGCCGCTGTTTGAGAAGTACGCGTCCAGTATCGACTGGCGCCTGCTGGCGGCGATTTCCTATCAGGAGTCGCACTGGAATCCGCAGGCGACCTCGCCCACCGGCGTCCGCGGCATGATGATGCTGACGCGCAATACCGCTGACAGCCTCGATGTGAACGATCGTCTCGATCCGGAACAGAGCATTCGCGGCGGCAGCGAATACCTGCGGCGCATGATGGAAAAAGTGCCGGAGACCATTCCGGAAGATGAACGCATCTGGTTTGCGCTGGCGGCCTATAACATGGGCTACGCACATATGCTGGATGCACGCCGGCTGACCCTCAAACAGGGTGGCAATCCGGACAGCTGGGCCGACGTTAAGCTGCGCCTGCCGATGCTGAGCCAGAAGCGCTATTACGCGCAGACCACTTACGGCTATGCGCGCGGCCACGAAGCTTATAACTACGTTGAGAACATCCGTAAGTATCAGATCAGCCTGGTAGGCTATCTGCAGGAGCAGGAGAAACGGCTGGCGCAGCAGTCGGCGCTGGAAGCGGAACTCGGTGCCGGTTATCCGGCTGTCGAACCGAAGATTGCGATGAACTAATCGGCGCGCAGCGCCTGTCGCTGCGCACGTTTCTGTTCGCGCCGCATGCGGAAAAAGTCGCTCAGCAGCGTGGCGCACTCCTCGGCCAGCACGCCATGCGCAATCTCGATCTGATGATTCATGCCCGGATGGCCGATCACATCCAGCAGCGAACCGGCGGCACCGGTTTTCTCATCCTTCGCGCCATAGACCAGACGGGTAATCCGGCTGTGCACCATGGCACCGGCACACATCACGCACGGCTCCAGCGTTACGTATAAGGTGGTGTCGAGCAGCCGGTAGTTATCAATCACTTTTCCGCCCTGACGCAGCGCCATAATCTCGGCATGCGCGGTGGGATCGCACTGGCTAATCGGCCGGTTCCAGCCCTCGCCAATCACTCTGTCACCCTGCACCAGTACCGCACCGACCGGCACTTCGCCCTGCTCCCACGCACGCCGCGCCAGTTCAAGCGCGTGGCGCATCCAGTATTCATCAGTTTGTGGGTTCAACGGGCAACTCCTGCGGTTTAACAAGGCGGCGCATTATAGACGGAATCCAGCTGCGATTCACTCCAGCTGTTGCAGTTCACCGCGCGGCGTCACGCGCCAGCGATGCTGGCAGAAAAACAGCAGCGGGTTATCCTGCTTGCTGTCGCTGTAGCCGCTGTACAGCTGCAGCGGTGTACCGATTTTTTCCTCGAGCTGCGCCACTTTTTCATGGCCGAGACAGCGCATGGCTAATACCCGGCCGCCACGGCCCGGCTTCATCTGGCTGGCGATCAGTTTTACGCGCGGCAGAAACGCGGAATCAAAATAGACCTGCTCCACCAGCGACTGCGGCGAGCCGGTAATCAGCCAGACATCGGCGTCTTCACTGCTGAGGTAGTCAGTCAGCCGCTGCTGCACCACCGGAAACGCGGTAACGCGCTCGCGAAACCAGCGGGCAAATTCGGCCTCACGCTGGCGCAGCGTGGCCTCACGATGGCCAAAGGTGATAGCCCACAGCAGCAGGCTCATCGGCCAGCGCGCGGCGCGGCCCTTTATCAGCATACCTATGCCGATGACCGGCAGCAGCGGCACCACCAGCACCAGATTGAGCGGCTGGCGGCGCAGCAGATAACGCATAAATGTGCCAAACATGTCCTGCTGATGCAGCGTGCCGTCCAGGTCAAAAAATACCACGCGGCGATGCGAACCCTTTGTCAAACCCGACTCCTTTTTCTAAACGCGGCGATACCTGCTCTACAGTGTAGCCAGCATCGCGCGCCGGGGCGAAAGCTGTCATTTTTAATTCCAGTGGCTACAATGCCATTTGAATAGTTTATTCTCTGCGTCGGCGCGATGTCATCTGACATTCCTGGCCAGACATTTCCTTCCGCGAGCGGCTAAGCTGTGTGCGGGACTATGGATTAAGGATCGGACATGAGTTCATTGCTGCGAATTCGCCAGCTCTACCCACGCCTGGCGCTGAACGAGCGTCGGCTGGCGGATTTTTTGCTGTCGCAGCCTGATCGGGCACGGCATCTGAGTTCACAAAAACTGGCGGAAGAGTCAGGCGTCAGCCAGTCGAGCGTGGTGAAGTTCGCCCAGAAACTGGGTTACAAAGGCTTTCCGGCGCTGAAGCTGGCGCTGAGTGAGTCGCTGGCCGACCGCGATGCCATCACCGTGCACAACCACATTCTGAGTGACGATCCGCTTAAAGTTGTCGGCGAAAAGCTGCTGACGGAAAAAATTTCGGCGATTCGCGCCACGCTGGATATCAACAGCGAAGAGAAACTCACGGAAACGCTGCAGCTGCTGAAAAACGCCAACCGCATTTTGCTGGTCGGCATTGGCGCTTCCGGGCTGGTGGCGAAAGATTTTTCGTGGAAGCTGATGAAGATTGGCATCAACGCCGTCGCCGAGCAGGACATGCACGCGCTGCTGGCCAGCGTTCAGGCGATGGCACCCGGCGATGTGCTGCTGGCAATCTCCTACACCGGCGAACGTCGCGAGATCAACCTCGCGGCGCAGGAAGCGGCGGCGATTGGCGCCGATGTGCTGGCGTTCACCGGCTTTACCCCGAATTCGCTGCAGCAGTGCGCGACGGTCTGCCTGTACACCGTCGCCGAGGAGCAGAGCACGCGCAGTGCGGCCATCTCCTCCACCAGCGCCCAGCTGGCGCTGACCGATCTGCTGTTTATGGCGCTGGTGCAAAACGATCCGGAACGCGCCTCCAGCCATATTCGTCACAGCGAGGAGCTGGTGAAAAAGCTGGTCTGATGAGCTGAGGTGAGTATAATAACCGCGCTTTTATTGTTGTTAACGGACTCACCTGATGGCCTTACTGATCACCACCAAATGCATTAACTGCGACATGTGCGAGCCTGAGTGCCCGAACCAGGCGATCAGCATGGGTGAATCGATCTATCAGATCGACGCTGACCGCTGCACTGAGTGCGTGGGTCATTATGATGAGCCGACCTGTCAGAGCGTCTGCCCGATTGATAACACTATTCTTTCAGACCCACAGCACGTGGAAAGTCGCGACGCGCTGTGGGAGAAATTTGTGCTGCTGCACGCTTAATCTTCGATAATCACCGTGGCGCAGGCGTAGTGACGCTCGTCGGCCAGCGTGACGTGCACATGCTGCACGCCCAGCTGGCTGGCAATCACTTTGGCCTGTTCAAAGAAACGCAGGCCAGGCTTCCCCAGCGCATCGTTGTACACTTCAAACTGATTAAACGCTAAGCCGCCGCGAATGCCGGTGCCGAAGGCTTTTGCCGCCGCCTCTTTCACCGCAAAACGTTTGGCGAGGAAGCGCACCGGCTGCTGATGCGCCTGATACTGCTGCCACTCAGCTTCGCTCAGCACGCGGCGCGCCAGACGATCGCCGGAGCGTTCAAGTACGCCGGCGATACGCTCGATCTCGACGATATCGCTGCCCAGCCCCAGAATGGCCATTAGCGGCGCGCTTCCCGCATCAGCGCCTTCATGTCGCTGACCGCCGCAGCAAGACCGCTGAACAGCGCACGACCGATAATCGCGTGACCAATGTTCAGCTCATGCATTTCCGGCAGCGCAGCAATCGGCTGGACGTTGTGATACGTCAGACCGTGGCCAGCATTGACCTTCAGGCCGCGGCTGGCGGCAAAGGTCGCAGCGCTGGCGATACGCGCCAGTTCGGCATCGCGTGCCAGTCCTTCCGCTGCTTCAGCATAGGCGCCAGTATGGATTTCAATGTAAGGCGCACCGCTGGCGACCGCCGCTTCAATCTGGCGCTGATCGGCATCGATAAACAGCGACACCAGAATGCCCGCCTCGCTCAGCTGTTTGACTGCCGCGTTGACTTTATCCTGCTGACCGGCCACATCAAGGCCGCCTTCGGTGGTCACTTCCTGACGCTTTTCCGGCACCAGGCAGACAAAATGCGGTTTGATGTCGCAGGCGATGCCCACCATTTCGTCGGTGACCGCCATCTCAAGATTCATGCGGGTATGAATGGTGTCGCGCAGAATCCGCACGTCGCGGTCGGTGATGTGACGGCGATCTTCACGCAGGTGCACGGTAATGCCGTCTGCGCCCGCCTGCTCCGCGACAAACGCGGCCTGTACCGGATCGGGATAATTTGTGCCACGCGCGTTACGTACGGTGGCGATGTGATCGATGTTGACCCCTAACAGCAACTCAGCCATGACAATCCTTAAATGTGTTCAGTATGTTTGCAGTGTAACGCGCGGAGCCTGTCAGGTGCATCACCCGCGCTCGTCGTTTGCCACGTTCGGTCGTTTTTTCGGCACAAACTGACGGAACAGCTCCTGGCTCTTCAGCGGCTTACCGCCCAGATAAGGTTTCAGCGCCATGCGCGTGAAGCGTTTGGCGGCACGCAGCGTATCAGCATCGGGAAATTCGCGCTCCCACAGCGCACGCAGCTGGCGGCCGGTGAAACTGCGCTGATTGACCACCAGACTGGCGATAAAGCCTTTCTCTTCGCGATAGCTGTAGGTCATGCTGTCGTCGACCGCTTCGCCGCTGCCGGCGCAGTGCAGAAAGTCAACGCCGTAGCCCAGATGGCCCAGCAGTGCCAGCTCAAAACGGCGCAGCGCTGGCTCGGGCGAACCATTGGCCGCCGCCAGCGTCTGGATACAGGAGAGATAATCGAAGAACAGTTCGGAGAAGGGAATTTCCTGCTCCAGCACCCGCGACAGCAGCTCGTTAACATACAGGCCGCAGTAGAGCGTGATGCCGCTGAGCGGCAGCGCCAGCGACACCGCTTCGGCGTTACGCAGGGTTTTGACTTCGCCACGGCCGCCCCAGCGCACCAGGAGCGGTGTGAAGGGTTGCAGTGCGCCTTTAAGCTGTGAACGGCGCGAGCGTGCGCCCTTGGCAAGGACGCGGACGCGTCCCTGACTTTCGCTGAACAGGTCGAGCAGCAGGCTGGTTTCGCTGTAAGGGCGACTATGCAGCACAAAGGCGCGTTGCCAGCCTTCCATCAATTAGTCGTCTGTATAACCCAGGCTGCGCAGCGCACGTTCGTCGTCCGCCCAGCCCGATTTCACTTTGACCCACAGCTCGAGATGAACTTTCGCCTCGAACATCTCTTCCATGTCTTTACGCGCTTCGATACCGATGGTTTTGATTTTGGCACCTTTGTTGCCAATCACCATCTTCTTCTGCCCTTCACGCTCGACCAGAATCAAACCGTTGATGTCATAGCCGCCGCGCTCGTTAGAGACGAACTGCTCGATCTCCACGGTAACCGAATACGGTAACTCTGCGCCGAGGAAGCGCATCAGTTTTTCACGGATGATTTCTGAGGCCATGAAACGCTGCGAGCGATCGGTGATGTAGTCTTCCGGGAAGTGGTGATCCGACAGCGGCAGGCGCTTGCGGGCGATCTCAGCAATGGCATCCACGTTTTTACCGGTTTCCGCGGAGATCGGCACGATCTCGAGGAAGTTCATCTGCTGGCTGAGGAACTGCAGGTGCGGCAGCAGGATGCTTTTATCCTGGATGTTGTCGACTTTGTTTACCGCCAGCACCACCGGCACTTTGCCGTCACGCAGCTTGTTCAGCACCATCTCATCATCAGGCGTCCAGCGCGTGCCTTCCACCACAAAAATTACCAGCTCAACGTCACCGATGGAGCTGCTGGCAGCACGGTTCATCAGGCGGTTGATCGCCCGCTTCTCTTCCATATGCAGGCCGGGTGTATCCACGTAGATCGCCTGATAAGCGCCTTCGGTATGAATACCCATGATGCGGTGGCGCGTGGTTTGCGGCTTGCGCGAGGTGATCGACACCTTCTGCCCCAGCAGCTGGTTCAGTAAGGTGGATTTGCCGACGTTAGGCCGGCCGACAATCGCGATAAAGCCGCTGTATGTTTCGAGTTCGCTCATTCGGGTCCTGATTGGGCAGCCTCACTGCTGAGGCTGCGAAATGACAATTTATTCGAGGCCGAGCTTGATTAACGCCTGTTCGGCGGCGGCCTGCTCTGCTTTACGGCGGCTGGAGCCCACGCCCACCACCGGTTCAGCCATCCCACTCACCTGACAGTGAATGGTAAATTCCTGATCGTGCGCTTCGCCACGTACCTGTACCACCAGATAAGACGGCAGCGGCAGATGACGGCCCTGCAGATACTCCTGCAGGCGCGTTTTCGGATCTTTTTGCTTATCGCCCGGGCTGATCTGCTCAAGGCGATTCTGGTACCAGTCGAGAATCAGCTTCTCGACCGTCTGAATATTGCTGTCGAGGAAGATGCCGCCGATCAGCGCCTCTACGGTATCCGCGAGGATGGATTCCCGGCGGAACCCGCCGCTTTTCAGCTCGCCCGGCCCCAGACGCAGACATTCGCCCAGCTCAAACTCGCGCGCCATTTCGGCCAGCGTATTGCCGCGTACCAGCGTGGCACGCATGCGGCTCATGTCGCCTTCGTCCACGCGCGGGAAGCGGTGATACAGCGCGTTGGCAATCACATAGCTGAGGATAGAATCGCCAAGAAATTCAAGACGCTCGTTATGTTTGCTGCTGGCGCTGCGGTGAGTCAGAGCCTGCTGCAGTAATTCCGGATGAGTAAAAGTGTAGCCCAGTTTGCGCTGCAGCTTGTTAATGAGGATGGGGTTCATGCGATTCCAGTTGTTCTGTGCGTCTGTGACTCTGCATACCAAACAGGGCTGAAGGTCCAGCACGTTCTGTTTGGTGTGCAGTGGCTCCCTGACTCGCAGGAAGCCAACCGTTTTTAAATCAGTGAATACCGCCAATGCGACTCAGTCGCACGCCGGTCGGCCACTGTCCTTCCTGTTTCTCAAAGCTCATCCAGATAGCAACCGCTTTGCCGACCAGATTCTTCTCGGGCACAAAGCCCCAGTAGCGGCTGTCGGCGCTGTTATCACGGTTATCGCCCATCATGAAGTATTGCCCCTGCGGCACAATCCACGTGGCCTGCGGCTGACCCGGCTGCTGATAATACATGCTCGCCTGGCTCTGCGCTTCGTTCACCAGCAGGATATCGTGCGTGACGTTGCCCAGCGTCTCTTTGCGCGTGCCAAGACGCAGGCCGCCCCGCAGCGTTTCGCCCTGCGGCACCTGGTAGAAACCGTTGCCGGTTTCGTTACCATCAAAGCCGCTGAAGGTCTGGATGAAATCGCTCGGCTCAATGTTGGTATAGGTCACTGGCAGCGCCGTGTCACACTTGCCCGTGCCGCAGCCTGGGTTAATGGTCAGGGTTTTGCTGTAAGGATCAAACACCACTTTGTCGCCCGGCAGACCGATCACGCGCTTGATGTAATCCACGCTCGGATCCTTCGGGTATTTGAACACCGCGACATCTCCGCGCTGCGGATGGCCGGTCGGGATCAGCGTGGTTTGCGTGATCGGATCTTTGATGCCGTAAGCAAATTTCTCCACCAGGATGAAGTCGCCAATCAGCAGCGTCGGCATCATCGAGCCAGAAGGAATCTGAAACGGTTCGAAGATAAACGAGCGCACGATCAGTACCACCGCCAGAACCGGGAACACTGACGCTGCGGTTTCAACCCAGCCCGGCTGCGCGGCCACTTTGGCCAGCGTTTTGCTGTCGAGCGAATTACCTGCCTGAGCCTGTGCCGCCGCCTGCTTTGCCCGGCGCGCCGGGGCCCACTTAAAGCGATCGATACACCAGATGATGCCGGTTAACAGAGTGGCAATCACCAGAATCAGGGCGAACATGTTAGCCATTAAAGTTCCTTATTTGCTGTCTTTACCGACATGCAGAATGGCAAGGAATGCTTCCTGCGGCAGCTCAACGTTGCCGACCTGCTTCATTCGCTTCTTACCTTCTTTCTGCTTCTGCAACAGCTTTTTCTTACGGCTGACGTCACCGCCATAGCATTTCGCCAGGACGTTTTTACGCAGCTGCTTCACTGTTGAGCGAGCGATAATGTGGTTGCCGATTGCTGCCTGAATCGCAATATCGAACTGCTGGCGCGGGATCAGATCTTTCATCTTCTCCACCAGCTCGCGGCCACGATACTGTGAGTTATCACGGTGCGTAATCAGCGCCAGCGCATCAACGCGTTCTGAGTTAATCAGGACGTCAACGCGCACCATGTCAGAGGTCTGGAAACGTTTGAAGTTATAGTCCAGCGACGCATAGCCGCGCGACGTTGATTTCAGACGGTCGAAGAAGTCGAGTACCACTTCTGCCATCGGAATCTCATAGGTCAGCGCAACCTGTTTGCCGTGGTAAACCATGTTAGTCTGCACACCGCGTTTTTCGATACACAGCGTAATGACGTTGCCCAGAAACTCCTGCGGCAGCAGCATATGACACTCAGCGATCGGTTCGCGCAGTTCAGCAATATTATTCAGCGGCGGCAACTTCGATGGGCTGTCGACGTACACCACTTCTCCGTCAGTGGTTTCCACTTCGTACACAACCGTTGGCGCGGTGGTGATCAGGTCGAGATCGTATTCACGCTCCAGACGCTCCTGGATGATCTCCATGTGCAGCAGGCCGAGGAAGCCACAGCGGAAGCCAAAGCCCAGCGCGGTGGAACTCTCTGGCTCATAGAACAGTGAGGCGTCGTTCAGGCTCAGCTTGCCTAATGCATCACGGAAAGCTTCGTAGTCGTCAGAGCTTACCGGGAACAGACCGGCATACACCTGTGGCTTCACTTTTTTGAAGCCCGGCAGCGCTTTGTCCGCTGGATTGCGCTGCAGCGTCAGGGTATCGCCCACCGGTGCGCCGAGGATGTCTTTGATGGCACACACCAGCCAGCCTACCTCGCCACACTTCAGCTCGGTACGGTCAATTTGTTTTGGCGTGAAAATGCCGAGGCGGTCAGCGTTGTACACCTGGCCGGTACTCATCACTTTGACTTTGTCACCTTTGCGCAGCGTGCCGTTTTTAATACGGATCAGCGAGACCACACCGAGGTAGTTATCAAACCATGAGTCGATGATCAGCGCCTGCAGCGGGCCTTCCGGATCGCCTTCCGGCGGCGGAATGTCGCGCACCAGACGTTCCAGCACATCCGGTACGCCGACGCCGGTTTTCGCCGAGCAACGCACCGCATCCGCGGCGTCGATGCCGACGATATCTTCAATCTCTTCCGCCACGCGCTCCGGGTCGGCCGCAGGCAGGTCGATCTTGTTCAGTACCGGTACCACTTCCAGATCCATTTCCATGGCGGTGTAGCAGTTCGCCAGGGTCTGCGCTTCAACGCCCTGACCTGCATCAACCACCAGCAATGCCCCTTCACAGGCCGCCAGCGAGCGGGAAACTTCATAAGAGAAGTCAACATGGCCTGGGGTGTCGATAAAATTGAGCTGGTAAGTTTCACCGTTTGGCGCGTGGTAATCGAGCGTAACGCTCTGCGCTTTAATGGTGATGCCGCGCTCGCGCTCCAGATCCATCGAATCCAGAACCTGCGCCGCCATCTCACGATCGCTCAGGCCACCGCAAATCTGAATCAAACGGTCAGAGAGCGTTGATTTGCCGTGGTCAATGTGAGCGATAATGGAGAAATTTCGTATGTGCTTCATTTATATGAATATCTTCACGTAGAAAATCAGTTGAAAACGTGAGCACAGACACATTCAGGCAAGTGAGCTTTACCCGGAACCCTGTCAGCCTCATTAATGACGACGCATATTACACTGTTAACGCCGCGCGTTAAAGAATGGAACTGCGGGGAATCGCAACAGAATTCAGCGATTAAGACGAAATGAAAAGGCCGCGCAATACGCGGCCTGAACGGGGATCAACTGTGGTTTTCCACCCGTAGCGCATCAGGCGGGAGCGCAACGCTGAGAATCACCGGCTGGAACGCTTCGCGATCGCCAAACCGGCTGGAAACCCCTTTGGCAACAATAAAGCCGCCAACGCCACCCAGCAGCGCACCGCAGGCCGCCGCCAGGTCGCTGTGGAACAGCATCTGGAACAGGCCCGCGACCAGGAACAGACCAAACAGTGGCGTCATATACACCAGCAGTGCAGAACCGAGCAGGCTGCTTTCGCGAATGCCCAGCTCAATGCGCTGGCCCGGCTGCAGTGGCTCCGGACTGGCGATGGTCATCACATGGGCGTTTTTCGGTCCCAGTTGGTTGAGCGCATGGCTGCCGCAGCCTTTGCGCGCTGAACAACTGTTGCAGGAGGTTTTCGCTTCCGAATGCAGAGTAGCGACGCCCTCTTTCCATGCCACTACAGTGGCCCATTCTCTCATCATTTTGTGGCACCTGAATCTATGCTGTCCGCGATACGTTTGGCGGTGGTCGGCGGCAATTCGCCCACCACGGTAATTTCACGATTATCGCGCACTTCGGTCTGCACCGTACGACGCCCAGTGCGCAATGACTGGGGCGAACTGCTTTTATCGGCAGGCGTGATGTTAATAGCGAAACTGAACAGGCCATCGCTGTACAGACGGGATTCTACGGTTTTGTTCATCGCCGGAATATCACGCCGGCTTTGCGAAATCAGCTTCATGCCGGCCGGTAACCAGCCTGGCTGCCAGCTGAGCTGCACTTTGTCGCCCGCCGGTAACGACAGCGACGGCGGCAGATTGGCTTTTTCCAGCCCCTGCATCAGATTGCGCACGCCTTCATCGACGGCAAAACTGATGACGCGGAACTGCTCCAGCGTCTCACCGTCGCGATCCAGCAAATCAATCCGCAGCGGCAATTTGGTATCGACGTCAAGCCACACCACGTAGCTGTAACGCGTGCCGTCTCGCGACACGATGCGCACCACTTCGCACATCTGATCGGCCATGCGGGAACGCCCTACCGGAATAAAATCGTAGGCATCGCCGAGGCGCGAGAAGTCAGCAAACATCAGCGCCGGCAGCGCATCAATAATGTGGTTGCCCGGCAGCGAGAACGGATCGAGACCCGGTTCGAAATAGCTGATGTCGTTGCCGCGCTGGATCACCTCACGGCGCGGTCCGTCCATCTGTAATAGCTGGGCGAATACGCGATTGTCGATAACCGCATGGCGGTAACGCAGGGATTCAATGCCCAGACGTGAGACATTGATATAGGCGAATTCGTAGTTGAGGTTCTGGCTGGCCTGCTCCATCTGCTGTAACAACGCCCCGGACGCAGATGTCTGCGCCGGGGCGGTAGATGACCAAAGCAGGCTGCCTGCCAGCAGGCTAACGGCACACCAAAGCTGCTTCATTACTGCTGTTGAGTTCCTAACGACTGAGTTCCGGGAACGTTAGCCTGCGCCTGTTGCGGCGCATTGCTTTCAAACTGCACCTGATCGGCATGCAGACGGCGTTGCAGTTCGTAATCCTGCAGCATGGCATTCACGCGGCGACGCTGCTCCTGCACCTGCTGATTTGAGCTGTTGGTGTCAAAAGCATCAGACGGCACGCCCAGGCTGACCGGTGACGCTTTACCCATCATCGGTAAGGTATTAAAGGCTGGCGCATCCGACGTTTCCGTCGCACTACCCGCTGGTGAGCTGTTGTAGTGCTGCACACCGACGATCACCGCCAGCGACACACAGGCCGCCACACCGATCTGCGTGACCTGAGCAACCCAGCCGCCACCGCGACGCCAGAACGGCATTTTCTGCCAGCGCGACGGCTCCGGCTGTGCTTCCGGGATCAACGTAGTCACTTTGCGCACCGGCTCGTTTTCGATCGCGGCAGCAACGCGTGCGGAGATATCAAAATGCAGCACTTCGCCCACATCGCCCCGCAGGGTGTCGCGGATCAGATGGTAGCTCTCCCAGCTTTTTTGTAGATCTGCATCCTTCGATAACGACGCCAGCAGCTCGTTATCTAAAGTTTCACCATCCATTAAAGCGGAAAGTTTTTCTTTCTGCATGTTTTGGTACCCTTCCAGTAGCCGTTATCACTGACGTTGGATAAGCGGTTGAACTTTATTATCAATGGCTTCCCGGGCCCGGAAGATACGTGAACGTACGGTACCTACCGGACAATCCATGATGGCGGCGATCTCTTCGTAACTCAGACCATCCAGTTCCCGCAGGGTGATGGCCATACGCAGATCTTCAGGCAACGCCTCAATCGTCCGAAAAACAATTTGTTTCAGTTCGTCTGACAACATTAAGTTCTCAGGGTTCGAAATTTCTTTTAGCGCACCTGCACTTTCGAAATTTTCCGCGTCAATCGCGTCCACATCGCTGGACGGCGGCCGGCGCCCCTGAGCCACCAGATAATTCTTCGCGGTGTTGACCGCAATGCGGTACAGCCACGTGTAAAAGGCGCTATCACCCCGGAACGACTCCAGTGCGCGATACGCTTTAATGAAAGATTCCTGAACCACATCAGGCACATCGCCTGACGGGACATAACGTGAAACCAGGCTCGCCACTTTATGCTGGTATCGGATCACCAGTAAATTAAATGACTTTTGATCTCCTTTCTGAACCCGCTCAACGAGAACCTGATCCGTTAACTGCTCGCTCATCCGAGGTAATGTCTCCCCAAATCTCTTTTATGCGTAAGTGAACTGCCAGCACATCTCATTTATTGTGAGCAAGCATGCGCTTAGAGTCCCGTTCTGGCCTGAAGTTCACCACGACCTGATATTTTCTGTACCGGTGCCCTGACATCGTTGTTGTTGATGGTCTTTCAGTGTAGCGACTTACCGCACTGGTGGTGTCGTTGGCGGCACCGATAATCGCTGGCAGAGTACCCTATGACGCCGCATTTTTCACCTTTATTCCCTGAATTTTCAGCGTGTTTGGTATAAAAAACACTAATCGCTTATTTTCAGACATAACTTACTGAAATCGCATTACAATCTGATTATTGCGTCGAATTTTCCCGCGTTTTTTGTTCAAAATACTTCACACCAGCGGCGTCCGGGCTTATGCTCGGGGGACCTTTTGTTTAGTAAATTAAACATCATGAACCCCATTCCCGATCATAGCTGTGATGTACTGATTGTTGGCAGCGGCGCGGCCGGTTTATCTCTGGCGCTGCGGCTGGCACCGCATTATCAGGTAACGGTGCTGAGTAAAGCGCAGATTAGCGAAGGCTCCACGCTGTATGCACAGGGCGGGATTGCGGCGGTGTTTGATGAAAACGACAGCATTGAATCACACGTCGAAGATACGCTGATTGCAGGCGCAGGCCTGTGTGATCGTGAGACGGTGAATTTTATCGCCAGCAATGCGCGCCCGTGCGTACAGTGGCTGATCGATAACGGCGTGGCGTTTGATCGCGAGCCCCAGGATAACGGTAACGCGCGCTATCACCTGACGCGCGAAGGCGGTCACAGCCATCGCCGTATTTTACACAGCGCCGACGCCACCGGGCGCGCGGTCGAAACCACGCTGGTCAGCCAGGCGCTCAGCCATCCCAATATTCGCGTTATTGAGCGTGCCAACGCGGTGGATTTAATCCTCTCCGATAAAATTGGCCTGCCCGGAACGCGGCGCGTGGTGGGCGCATGGATCTGGAATCGCAATCGCGAACAGGTTGAAACCTGCCGCGCCCGCAGCGTGGTGCTGGCCACCGGCGGTGCGGCGAAGGTGTATCAGTACACCACTAATCCGGATGTCGCTTCCGGCGACGGCATCGCGATGGCGTGGCGCGCCGGCTGCCGGGTGGCCAATCTGGAGTTCAATCAGTTTCACCCTACCTGCCTGTTTCATCCGCAGGCGCAAAACTTTTTGCTGACCGAAGCGCTGCGCGGCGAAGGTGCCTGGCTACTGCGCCCGGACGGTTCGCGCTTTATGCCGGATTTCGATGCGCGCGCCGAACTGGCACCGCGCGATATCGTGGCGCGCGCGATCGATCACGAAATGAAGCGCCTGGGCGTCGACTGCATGTATCTCGACATCAGCCATCAGCCGGCCAGCTTTGTGCGTGCCCACTTTCCGATGATCTATGACAAGCTGCTGACGTTTGGCCTCGATCTGACACAGCAGCCGATTCCGATTGTGCCGGCCGCACATTACACCTGTGGCGGCGTGATGGTGGATCAGCATGGTCGCACCGATGTCGACGGGCTGTATGCGATTGGTGAGGTCAGCTATACCGGTCTGCACGGCGCTAACCGCATGGCATCGAATTCGCTGCTGGAGTGTCTGGTGTATGGCTGGTCGGCGGCCGAAGATATTGTGCGCCGTCTGCCGCAGATGCACGCCGTCGATCACCTGCCGGCGTGGGATGAAAGCCGCGTCGACGATGCCGATGAACGGGTGGTGATTCAGCACAACTGGCATGAGCTGCGGCTGTTAATGTGGGACTACATGGGCATCGTGCGTACCACCAAGCGGCTGGAGCGCGCCCTGCGCCGCATCACGCTGCTACAGCAGGAAATTGATGAATACTATGCGCATTTTCGCCTCTCCAACAATCTGCTGGAGCTGCGCAATCTGGTACAGGTGGCAGAGCTGATGGTGCGCTGTGCGCTGGCGCGCAAAGAGAGCCGCGGGCTGCACTTCACCCGCGACTATCCGCATACGCTGCCCGAGGCACAGCCTACGGTGCTGCAGCCGGTAGCCTAGCGGAACAGATAGAAATCGGTTACCAGGCTCAGCCAGTCCGCCGAATAGCTTTTATCTTCATCACGAATGGCGAGACGCTCCTGCACGAGTTCGCCTGCGGCAGGTGAAAAGCCCAGCACCAGCCGGTTCGGCGGTCGCTGCGCGTAAGGTGCCACATCATAGCGATAACGCAGATGCCAGCCTTCGGCGCGCGCCAGTGCAATCAGGTTTTCGCCGACATCCGCGGGCAGCACCACGCAAAACAGCCCCTCTTCTTCAATCAGCTGTGCCGCACAGCGCAGCAGGGTGGGATGATCAAGCGTTGCCGTGCTGCGCGCGGTATCGCGCTCGACGCTGGCCGAGGCCATACCCGGGGTGAAAAACGGCGGATTGCTGACAATCAGTGAGTAGCGTTTTTCTGCCTGCTCACTCCAGCTGACGATGTCCTGCGCATGCACCGCAATGCGATGCGCCCACGGCGACGCGGCGACGTTCTCCTGCGCCTGCGCGGCGGCGCTGCACTCCAGTTCGACAGCATCGATACTGACGTCATCCGGCGTGCGCTGCGCCAGCATCAGCGCAATCAGGCCGCTGCCGCAGCCGATATCCAGTATGCGCCGTACGCCTGCCACCGGCGCCCAGGCGCCGAGCAGCACCCCATCGGTACCGACCTTCATGGCACAGCGATCGTGCGCGACAAAAAATTGCTTAAACGTGAATCCATCTTTTCTTAACATCGCCCGCGCTGGCGGTTGCGGCTGAGACATGCTTAACGACCATTGAATTTGCTCCTGCCGGAAGTGTAACGTGGTCGCGAAGTGAATTCACCTTCACCTGTGCAACACAAACAGATGAAGATTGTGGCTGAACTGTCTATAATCAGCGCCCCAAACTGAGGTAGACCATGACCGTAACCACATTCTCCGAACTCGAACTCGACGAAAGCCTGCTGGAAGCCCTGCAGGATAAAGGCTTCACGCGCCCGACTGCCATTCAGGCTGAGGCCATTCCTGCCGCGCTGGAAGGCCGTGACGTTCTGGGTTCGGCACCAACCGGAACGGGGAAAACCGCAGCCTACCTGCTGCCCGCTTTACAGCACCTGCTCGATTTCCCGCGTAAAAAATCAGGGCCGCCGCGCATTCTGATCCTCACGCCGACGCGTGAACTGGCGATGCAGGTTGCCGACCAGGCGCGCGAGCTGGCCAAACATACCCATCTCGATATCGCCACCATCACCGGCGGCGTGGCCTATATGAACCACGCGGAAGTGTTCAGTGAAAATCAGGACATCGTGGTCGCGACCACCGGCCGTCTGCTGCAGTACATCAAAGAAGAGAACTTTGACTGCCGCGCGGTAGAAACGCTGATTCTGGACGAAGCCGACCGCATGCTGGACATGGGCTTTGCGCAGGATATCGAGACCATTGCCGGTGAAACGCGCTGGCGCAAACAGACGCTGCTGTTCTCGGCCACGCTGGAAGGCGACAACATCAAAGATTTCGCCGAGCGCCTGCTGAACGATCCGGTAGCGATTGAAGCCGATCCAAGCAAAAGCGAGCGCAAAAAGATTCAGCAGTGGTATTACCGCGCCGACAACCTTGAGCACAAAACCAAACTGCTGGTGCATCTGCTGAAGCAGCCGGAAGTGAAGCGCGCCATCGTGTTCGTGCGCAAACGTGAGCGCCTGCATGAGCTGGTGACCTGGATGCACGAAGCCGGCCTGCGCAGCAGCTACCTCGAAGGCGAAATGGTACAGGCTAACCGTAACGAAGCGATCAAACGCCTGAATGACGGGCGCGTTAACGTGCTGGTCGCGACCGATGTCGCCGCGCGCGGTATCGACATTGATAACGTTACTCACGTCATCAACTATGACTTGCCGCGCACCGCCGATGTCTATCTGCACCGCATTGGCCGTACCGGCCGCGCCGGACGCAAAGGTACCGCGATCTCGCTGGTAGAGGCACATGACCATCCGCTGCTGGGTAAAATCAGCCGCTACGTCAACGAGCCGCTGAAATCGCGCGTAATTGATGAGCTGCGTCCGGAAACGCGTGCACCGAGTGCTAAAGTCACCGGTAAACCGTCGAAAAAGGCGCTTGAGAAGCGCAAAGAGAAGAAAGCGAAAGAAGAAGAGAAACCGCGCGTGAAGAAACGTCACCGCGATACCAAAAATATCGGTAAACGCCGCAAGCCAAGCGGCAGCAGCATACCGGAGAGCGGTGCGGAATAAAACAGCATCGCGGCAATTAAATCGCCTCCCTGAGGCGATTTTTGGCTTTCTGGCCTGCTGAAATCGCAGTTTCGCGGCGTAAAATCCCTCAGTCGGCCCTCTTCTCTCTTCAGGAAATAAAAAAAGCCGCGCCATTAAGCACCGGCGCGGCCTGTATTGCTGTGTGCGTTTTCGTCAGCCGATCAATTACAGGCTTTCGGTAAAAGTGCGGGTGATAACGTCACGCTGCTGTTCTGGCGTCAGCGCGTTAAAGCGCACCGCATAGCCCGACACGCGAATGGTCAGCTGCGGATATTTTTCCGGATGCTTCACCGCATCTTCCAGCGTTTCACGGCGCAGCACGTTAACATTGAGGTGCTGACCGCCTTCAACGCGCACCTGAGGTTTCTGCTCCAGTGGAATTTCACGGTAAGCAATCTCGCCAAGGTCGCTGACTGCAACAACCTGATCTTCCGTGAAATCGCCTTTTGCGCACAGGCAGCGGGCTTCGGCTTTCTCATTGTCCAGCAGCCAGAACGAGTTCAGCAGCTGCGGATTTTGTGCCTGAGTAATTTGAATACCGGTAATCATAGAGGCCTCCAGGGCTTAGCGCTGCGGCAGGAGCACAGCGCGGTTCTTCGGGTTATGTGATGCTCTGGTATATCACCGCGCTGACCGGCTCGTTTTGACCTGTATCAATTTCGTCCGGCCAGAATTTTTGCTTCTAATCTAATAAATTGATTTACAACAACTTTTATCATTAACTTTTTCTGCAATTGTTCAACTTATTTTTACCCTTCTGCTGCCCCGCCGGACACGCTAAGCTAAAGGCATCAATTTGCAGGGAGTCAATGATGGCTGAGAAGCTGACCTGGCACGATGTGCTGGCTGAAGAGAAAGAAAAACCTTACTTCGTGGAAACGCTAAAAGCGGTAGCCGAAGAGCGTGCGGCGGGCGTGACGGTCTATCCGCCGCAAAAGGACGTGTTCAACGCGTTCCGTCTCACCGAACTGGGCGATATCAAAGTGGTGATCCTCGGCCAGGATCCGTACCACGGCCCGAATCAGGCGCATGGCCTGGCGTTCTCGGTCCTGCCGGGCGTGGCCATTCCGCCGTCGCTGCTGAATATGTACAAAGAGCTGGAACAGGACATTCCTGGCTTTCAGCGCCCGCAGCACGGCTTTCTTGAAAGCTGGGCGAAACAGGGTGTGCTGCTGCTGAATACGGTGTTAACCGTGGAAGCCGGCAAAGCGCATTCGCACGCGCGTTTCGGCTGGGAAACCTTTACCGACAATGTGATCAGTGCCATCAACTCCCATCGCGAAGGGGTGATTTTTCTGCTGTGGGGATCGCACGCGCAGAAGAAAGGCAGCATCATTGATGCGCAGCGTCATCACGTATTGAAAGCACCGCATCCTTCGCCGCTTTCGGCGCATCGCGGCTTTTTTGGCTGTCAGCATTTTTCCAAAGCCAATGCGCTGCTGAGCCAGGCCGGCCAGACGCCCATTGACTGGACGCCGGTGCTGCCCTGAAAACACAAACGGCCGCATCAGCGGCCGTTGTTAAACGGGAGCGGCTTAGCCTTTGGCTTTTGATACCGCAACCATCGCCGGACGCAGCAGGCGACCGTTGAGGGTGTAACCGCGCTGCATCACCATCAGCACGTGGTTTGGCGCCACTTCTTCAGACTCCATCATCGACATCGCCTGATGCACGTCCGGGCTGAACGGCACATTAGTTTCGCCCACCACTTCCACGCCGAACTTGCGCACCGCACCCAGCAGTGATTTCAGCGTCAGCTCGATGCCTTCAATCATCGAAGCCAGCTCGGTGTTCTCTTTATCCGCCACTTCCAGCGCGCGCTCCAGGCTATCAATCACTGGCAGCAGCTCGTTGGCAAACTTTTCCAGCGCAAACTTGTGCGCTTTTTCCACGTCCATTTCGGCGCGGCGACGGATGTTTTCAATCTCAGCCTGCGCGCGCAGCTGGGCGTCACGCACGCCACCCTGCGCCTGCGCTAATTCCGCTTCCAGCTGGGCGATACGCTCATCACGCGGATCCACCTCAGTTGCTGTCTCCGCTTCCGGCTGCTGTTGTTCCTGTTGAATTTCGTCTGAGACTTGCTCGTTTGGGGTGTTCTGTTCTTTACTACTCATGAATTTCTCCGCGTTTTGCACATTCATCTCGCTGGTTGGCTTATTATGGGGATCAGTTTGACGGTTTCAAGTGAACCCATCACATTGCCTGGCCGTTTTGGCTTATGAGGAACACCCGCTAAATGAACAAACACTTTAACTGCATTGGGATCGTCGGCCATCCGCGCCATCCCACTGCGTTAACCACCCATGAAATGCTCTGGCGCTGGCTGACTGACAAAGGCTATGACGTGATCGTGGAACAGCAAATCGCCCGCGAGCTGAACCTGCAGGATGTGCGTACCGGCAGCCTGGCGGACATCGGCCAGTACGCCGATCTGGCGGTGGTGGTCGGCGGCGATGGCAACATGCTGGGCGCCGCGCGCGTGCTGGCTCGTTACGACATCAAGGTGATTGGCATCAACCGCGGTAATCTCGGCTTCCTCACGGACCTCGATCCGGATAACGCGCAGCAGCAGCTGGATGACGTGCTGCAGGGCGACTACTTCGTGGAAAGCCGCTTTTTGCTGGAAGCGCAGGTATGCAAAGAAGATTGTTCGCCGCGCATCGGCAGCGCCATCAATGAAGTGGTGCTGCATCCGGGCAAAGTAGCGCACATGATTGAATTTGAGGTCTATATCGACGAAGTGTTCGCCTTTTCCCAGCGCTCGGACGGGTTGATTATCTCCACGCCAACCGGTTCAACCGCCTATTCGCTGTCGGCAGGCGGGCCGATTTTAACGCCGTCGCTCGATGCGATTGCGCTGGTGCCGATGTTCCCACACACGCTGTCGGCGCGTCCGCTGGTGATCAACAGTAGCAGCACCATTCGCCTGCGTTTTTCCTCGCTGCGCAGCGACCTGGAGATCAGCTGTGACAGCCAGATCGCCCTGCCGATTCAGGAAGGAGAAGATGTGCTGATTCGCCGCAGCGCCAATCACCTCAATTTAATTCATCCAAAAAATTATAATTATTTTAATACCTTAAGCTCAAAACTCGGATGGTCAAAAAAATTATTCTGAAAAGGCCTGCCGGCTACTTTACTGGATAAAAAACCAGTTTATACTGTATGAAAAACCATATCTGTTTTTACATACAGGTGATTGTATGCTGGCACAACTGACCATCAGTAATTTTGCAATCGTTCGTGAACTGGAGATCGACTTTCATCGTGGCATGACAGCGATCACCGGCGAAACCGGCGCAGGGAAATCCATCGCGATTGATGCGCTGGGCCTGTGCCTTGGCGGCCGTGCTGAAGCAGACATGGTGCGTCAGGGGGCCAGCCGCGCGGATATCTGCGCACGCTTCCAGCTGAAAGCGTCACCCTCTGCCCAGCGCTGGCTGGTGGAGAACCAGCTCGACGACGGCAACGAATGTCTGTTGCGCCGCGTGATCAGTGCCGATGGCCGCTCACGTGGCTTTATCAACGGCACGTCCGTACCGCTGTCGCAGCTGCGCGAACTCGGTCAGTTACTGATTCAAATCCACGGTCAGCATGCGCATCAGCTGCTGCTTAAAACCGATCACCAGAAACACCTGCTGGATGCCTACGCCGCGCACGACGATCGGCTGGCGGAGATGCGTCAGCACTATCAGCGCTGGCACCACAGCTGCCGCGCGCTGGCACAGCATCAGCAGCTGTCGCAGGAGCGTGAAGCCCGCCGCGAACTGCTGCAGTATCAGCTGAAAGAACTCAACGAGTTTGCGCCGCAGCCAGGCGAGTTTGAGCAGATTGATGAAGAGTACAAGCGCCTGGCGAACAGCGGTCAGCTGCTGTCAACCAGCCAGCAGGCGCTGCAAATTCTTGCCGACAGCGATGACACCAACCTGCAAAGCCTGCTCTACAGCGCGCGTAATATGCTGAGTGAGCTGGTCTCGCTGGACGATAAAGTCAGCGGCGTATTTAACCTGCTGGAAGAAGCCGCGATTCAGTTAAGTGAAGCCAGCGATGAGCTGCGCCACTACTGTGAACGGCTCGATCTCGATCCTAATCGCCTGTACGAGCTGGAGCAGCGTCTGTCGCGGCAGATTGCGCTGGCGCGCAAGCACCATGTTTCACCGGAAGCGCTGCCGGTGCTGTATCAGCAACTGCTGGATGAAGCGGAACAGCTGTCGCAGCAGGAGAGCGATCAGGAAAGCCTGCAGAGCGACGTCGTGGCTCATCATCAGGCCGCGCTGGCCTGTGCCGAAGCCCTGCATCAGCAACGCGTCACCTCGGCGCAGGAGCTGAGCCAGCTGATTACGCATAGCATGCGCACCCTCGCCATGCCGCACGGTGAATTTGCCATTATGCTGGAATTCAATGCCGATCAGCTGACGGCTGAAGGTGCCAGCCGCATTGATTTCCGTGTCACCACCAACCCGGGCCAGCCGCTGCAGCCGCTGGGTAAAGTGGCCTCAGGGGGTGAACTGTCACGTATTGCGCTGGCGATTCAGGTGATCACCGCACAGAAAATGGAAACTCCGGCGATGATTTTCGATGAGGTTGACGTCGGTATCAGCGGTCCGACGGCCGCTGTCGTTGGTCAGATGCTGCGACAGCTGGGCGAATCGACTCAGGTGATGTGTGTGACTCACCTGCCGCAGGTCGCGGGCTGTGGTCATCAGCACTTCTTCGTCAGCAAAGAAACCGACGGTGCGATGACCGAAACCCACATGCAGCCGCTGGATAAGCGTGCGCGTCTGCAGGAACTGGCGCGCCTGCTTGGCGGCAGCGAAGTCACACGCAACACGCTGGCGAACGCAAAAGAACTTTTAGCAGCCTGACACCGCACTTTTTTGCGGCCTGGTGGTCATATGCTTGCTCTGTAGAGGTTTCCAATAGCTCAAAGGTTTATTATTATCGGCAGTCATATCGCCATAATAAAGCCTGCCGTATGCAGAGTTCAGAATTTGATGGCAACAAAACTGCCTGATGAAAGGCGTTTGGCCCCAGAAAAGGAATGTATAGATGCGCTGTAAAACGCTGACTGCCGCGGCAGTGGTAATGTTGATGATGACCGCCGGATGTTCCACCCTTGAGCGCGTTGTGTATCGTCCGGATATCAATCAGGGGAATTACCTGGTCGCCAACGACGTTTCGAAGATTCACACCGGCATGACGCAGCAGCAGGTTGCCTACACGCTCGGTACGCCGATGATGCACGACCCGTTTGGCAGCAACGTCTGGTATTACGTGTTCCGTCAGGAGCCAGGTCATGAAAGCGTGAAGCAGCAGACGCTGACGCTGACCTTCGACAGCAACGGTACGCTGACCAACATCGATAACAAACCGCGCCTCACCGGCACTGAAGACTGAGTGAGCCGCAACAAAAAAGGCGCCTGAGCGCCTTTTTTAATGCCTGTAAACTTACTTTTTGGTTGCCGCGCGCTCTGCCCGCTGCCGGCGCATCTCTTTTGGATCGGCAATCAGCGGGCGATAAATCTCTACCCGATCGCCATCCTGCAGCGTATCGCTCAGCTTGACCGGACGGCTGAAAATGCCGACCTTGTTGCTGCTCAGGTCGATATCTTTGCGCAGCGTCAGCAGTCCGGATGCCTGAATCGCCTGCTCAACCGTGGCGCCCTCTTCCAGGCTAACCTCACGCAGATACTGTTTATCCGGTAGCGCGTACACCACTTCAACGCTGATATCAGCCACGGTAAACCTCTTTGGCGCGCTGGGTAAACGCCTGCACCATGCTGTTGGCCAGCTCTTTAAAGATGCGGCCAAACGCCATCTCGACCAGCATATTGGTGAACTCAAAGTCGAGGCTGAGCTCAACCTTGCAGGCATCGTCGCCGAGCGAGATAAATTTCCAGCCGCCGGTCAGCTTGCGGAACGGCCCATCGACCAGCTGCATATGAATGCTCTGGTTATCGGTCAGGGTGTTACGCGTGGTAAAGGTTTTACTGATGCCGGCTTTGGAGACATCCACCGCGGCGGTCATCTGGTTACCGCTGTTATCCAGCACGCGGCTGCCGGTACAGCCCGGAAGAAATTCAGGATAAGCATCCACATCATTCACGAGCCGGTACATCTGCTCAGCGCTATACGGGACCAGCGCTGAACGGCTAATCTGGGCCATAATGGTTCCTGTTGGTCACAAAACCGTTGAATTATACCATTTTAAGCTACCAAACAAAAATTCACGCCTTTGCCAGCTGTGCTAAAATAGTGTGTTTTTTACCGCCCCGCAGGACAGGGGATGCGCCCACAGACTGAGTGATGTAGACTACGCCGCACTATGACAAAGAAAAAAGCTCACAAACCCGGTTCAGCCACTATTGCCCTCAACAAACGCGCTCGCCATGAATACTTCATTGAAGAGGAGTTCGAGGCCGGCATGGCGTTGCAAGGATGGGAAGTCAAATCACTGCGTGCCGGTAAAGCCAACATCAGCGACAGCTATATTTTGCTGCGCGATGGCGAAGCCTATCTGTTCGGTTCCACTTTTCAGCCGCTGGCAGTGGCATCAAGCCACGTGGTGTGCGATCCCACGCGCAACCGCAAGCTGCTGCTGAACCAGCGTGAGCTGGATTCCCTGTACGGCCGCGTTAACCGCGAAGGTTACACTGT
Organism: Pantoea dispersa; assembly: GCF_019890955.1. Classification (NCBI taxonomy): domain Bacteria; kingdom Pseudomonadati; phylum Pseudomonadota; class Gammaproteobacteria; order Enterobacterales; family Erwiniaceae; genus Pantoea; species Pantoea dispersa. Next base: position 1,054,293 of record NZ_CP082346.1, on the reverse strand, counting down.
GGTCGCGCTGTCGCTGTACTGGAAAAACGCCTGGGCCAAACTGAAGATTGGCGTGGCACGCGGTAAGAAAGAACACGACAAGCGCGCGGACATCAAAGATCGCGAGTGGAAGATGGACAAAGCACGAATTATGAAGAATGCCAGCCGTTAACCACTGGAATCTTTTATAATTTTTTGCTAGAGTAAGAAGTCTTGGGGCTGATTCTGGATTCGACGGGATTCGCGAAACCCAAGGTGCATGCCGAGGTGCGGTAGGCCTCGCTAAAAAACCGCAAAAAAATAGTCGCAAACGACGAAAACTACGCTTTAGCAGCTTAATAACCTGCTTAGAGCCCTCTCTCCCTAGCCTCCGCTCTTAGGACGGGGATCAAGAGAGGTCAAACCTAAAAGAGATCGCGTGGATGCCCTGCCTGGGGTTGAAGCGTTAAAACTAATCAGGCTAGTTTGTTAGTGGCGTGTCTGTCCGCAGCTGGCAAGCGAATGTAAAGACCAGACTAAGCATGTAGTACCGAGGATGTAGGAATTTCGGACGCGGGTTCAACTCCCGCCAGCTCCACCAAAATTCTCCATCGGTGATTACCAGAGTCATCCGATGAAGTCCTAAGAGCCCGCATGGCGCAAGCCCTGCGGGCTTTTTTGTGCCTGTAATCTTCCGAAACGATCCGCCTGAATCCAGAGATAATTGGTACACGCTATAATGTGGGCCAAAACGTGTACCAGTTATGGACGGAAATCAGTCCGGCCATGGATGCCCATTCTCACAAATAACGAAATTTTCAAAGCTAAGCCTCAAGAGAAAGACTTCACGCTGCATGATGGTGACTGCCTTTTCATGCTCGTCAAAACATCCGGTAAGAAGCTGTGGCGTTTTCGCTACTAGCGACCAAATAGCAGCAGTCGCACAAATCTTAGTCTTGGCTCTTACCCTGCCTTAACGCTCGCTGTCGCACGCCAAATGCGTGGCCAATATCTTTCGATGCTTGCGCAAGGAATCGCTCCGCAGAAGCAGTAAGAGGAAGTTAGTGAGCAGCGACAAATAGAACTGGATAGCATTTTTCGGTTGTGGCCGGGAGATGGTTCCTGCTTAAAAGCAAAAGCGTTACTGAGGATTATGCGAAGGATATTTGGCGATCGCTAGAGAAAGACAATTTCCCAATGATTGGTGAAATGCTATACAGGCATCAAGGCTAGAACGATCATTCAAGGATTGGAGCCGATAAAAGCTCGCGGGGGCTCTTGAAACGGTGCGCCAGTTAGTACAGCGCATCAACGAGATCATGATCCATTCCGTCCACTGCTCTGATAGATGCGAATCCTACTTCTAGCGTCGATATGGCTTTTGAGAGACTCAAAAAAGAGAATATGCCAACGCTACGACCGGAAGACCTGACCAAACTGATGCATTCTTTAGTTATATCAAACTTGTCGTTTTCAAGTCGCAGTCTGTGAGTGGCAACTCCTAATCCTCATACGTCCTTCTAAGGGTTCAAGTGCTTGTTGGTAAGAGATCGCTCTTAATGAAAAGCTCTGGACCATCCCAGCCTAACGCATGAAGGTAAGCGTGAGCATACCGTGCCTCTATCCCCTCAGGCATTAGAGATTCTGGAAGTGATGAAACCAATCAGTGCGCATCGTGAACATGTTTTTCCGAGTAGAAATGATCCAGAGCAACCTATTAATAGTCAGACCGGTAATGCCGCTTTGAAACGGTTGAGTTATACTAGAATAGTAGTTGTTCATGGTTTACGCGCAATCGCGAGCACGGCTATGAATGAAGCTTTTTAATGCTGATGTCATTGAAGCAGCATTAACCCTTACGTATAATAATTAGACTAGACGACTCTATAATCGAAAAATCATTTAACTCTCCGCAAACATTTAGTGAGATAGTGGAGGGAATAATTTTAAATACGAAAATAACTAATGAAGGACCATTATTATTATGAATGCATTAGATACAGACAATATCAGCACAGCATTTAATTCAATCTTGCGAGCTGACTATATTTCACTCGATAACATTAAGGAACTATCTCTCCTTGAGGATTATTTCATTGATTACTTTGGGATATTAAACGGCTTACTCCAAAAACAAGACAATTTTATATCTGGTCGTCGTGGAACAGGAAAGACAACAAATCTTCTTCGTGGTTATTATGAGTGCTTAAAATCTATATCACCAGAGCTAAAAGGAACAACCTCTTTACTCGGCACAAAAAAAGTCCTTCCCATTTTTATCGACCTGAGTACATGCATTGATATCTTTGACTCAACTAGTGACCTAGAGTTAATAGAAATTCATTTTATTAGACAAATAATTGACTCTTTAAAAAAACAACTAGCGTTGATGTACAATGAAAAACATCTTATTCTTTTTAAAAAAGAAAACCCAGCGTTAGATGACCTTGACTATATAGAGAAGATACTTGTTGAAGGTATAACAATCAGCTCGAGCCGAAAAGTAGAAGAAAATAACCAACAAAAACAAAAAACTGATTCAACCCTTTCAGCAAAGGCCGATTATACCAAGGCAGAGATAAGTGCAGGCATCACAGACTCAGTTGAAAAATCGACTAATAGTAGCCACACAAAAATAAAAGGCCTGAATGTTCAGGATTTCTTGAATAAGATTAGCCACATAAAAAACAAAGCAAAGCTTGATGCTATTTACATCTTTTTAGATGAATATTCAGACCTTAATCCTGAATCACAAAAAAAATTCAGCTCTTTATTGAAATCATTTTTAGGTTCAAGAATCGGTATGTTTTTTAAAGTCGGCGTAATAACTGATCGGTACGACTTTGGTCAAAAAATAATTATTGGAAGAGATATTTTCGCCATCCCTCTTGACTTCAATGAATACGTTGAAAGATTTGATGGGGCAATTGCTGGCATTAATAAAATGCAAGTTTTCGTAGAGCAATTAATCAATAAAAGAATTGAAAAGTTTTGTCCAAATTTAAAATTTAGCGATATATTCAAGGGAAATAGGGAGGATATTTTCTATCGAATAACTCGAGAAACCCTTGGTGTGTCCCGGACTATTGGAATAATACTTCAAAATGCTTTCATTCAAGCCAGAGCCAATTCGCAAGACCATAAAATTGGTTTGTCGGAAATAAACTATGGTATTACATGTGCAAGGAAAACATATCAAAAACAATTTACTGGAAGTTCTAAAAAGGGCTTGATACCACCATTTAATATGGATATTTGGAATTCAATAATAGAAAAGGCTTTACAAGAAAAAAATAAATTTCCAGACAGAGCAGCAAGTCATTTGATGATCGATCCTTCTAGGAGAGATTATCTCAATGTATTATGTGAAAATTTCATGCTGCACTTTATATCCGAGAACGTAGTTTCTAAGCATGGCGGAAGCTATAACCTTTATGCCATTGATTATGACGTTTGCTTAGAAAACAACATTAAATACGCCAATAAAAAAGATGATTACACTCCAATAAGATTTATTTATGACGAAGTTCTAGCTAAGTACGACCCATACTTTGTCAAGACAAAACGCAAAAGTTACAAATGCCCTGCCTGCAATAAAATATATGATGAAGCTGAACTAATCAAAGTAAAAATAAAAAGATGCTTCGAAGATGATGAAAAACTCATTGAAATTATTCATCAGGATGCTCCAGTAACTCATGGAAACTTCGCTGAGGTTGAAATTAAAATATTGGGTCTAATAACTCAATTAACTTTTGATGAGGCTATGACAGCCCGTGAAATAGCCGATGCAGTTGGTTGTACAAGACAGAAAATTTCTGCTTGGGGAGGCCGGGTATTAGAAAGAGAAGGCCATATCCGCATTGACAAAAATAGAAAACCACATCGATACTATGCGAGTGATCTTGATGAATAACCCTCAGAATAAGAGGAAGGAGTTATCCTAACAGTCCAGATTATAAGTTTATATTTGCGCGCGATGCTATTCCCGCCACGCCAACCCGCATTATGAAACTACATAATGTGGGCACTCTGGGCCCTAGATGATCTGAGTGAGGTAAAACGATGCATAATTTTGCTTGCAAAGCCATACATTCATATTCTTTACAATGCGGCCGGCCAGAAAAAGGCTTCGGATACCAGCCCCAATATAAGATACAACCTTCAGTTAGTAATGTCGGTTTGTGACCATGCCTCGAAATTCTATTTCTGTATGGAGCAGGATTTCGGAGCAGGGTCAGAGGGCTAAAAGATTGAAACTATGCAAATAAATAGCTAAGGTTGCGAACAAAAGATAATGGATCATTCATTTAATTAATAATCTTATGGCTCGATACACAGTAACAAGGCGCATCTGTCCAGTGATATCAACTACCATAAGACTATTTTAATAGATTTAAGACTATTTTTATCACTACCGGACACATCTTATTTTAGCGAAATAACATTTAGTAGTACTGAACAAAAATCCACCATTTAATATCCAATTATTTTTATATATAAAAAGGAGAAGACATGCATTCAAGATCTTTAATTCATCAATGGTTATACACTCGTTGGAGAAAGTGCTTAGAGTTCATAGCTTGGTTAGCTATTAGCCTTTTTCTTTATACTGGTCATGTATACATTAGCTTTATTTCAATCTTTTTTATAAGCATTTTCATGATACGCCCCATATTACCAGACATAATTAAAATAGCCAAAAATACATATATCATCAAGTTTTATAATGTTGTTCTCTGGTTTGTATCATACACAATTTCAATTAAATTGATTAGTTATCAAACTGGAGCATTAGAGGAACACTTAAAGTTTTCCCCAGCAGCATTAGCTTTTCCCTTATCACTCATACTCGTATTTTCAATCATTATTATCTTGTGTTTTCTTATGCTTACTCTTCTACAAATACTATCTTTAAGCTCTATTTTTATAACATCAAATGTTAAGAATAAAATAATTAAGTCAAAATTTTATTTTTTTGCAATGCGTTCATTTTACATTATACCCATAACCTTACCCGTTGTTTTTTCAATTGCCTATGCATCAGGTCCATTTTTCAAAATAGCTTTGCTTGCAGATTCTACTTTTGTGTCAGACTGCGGCGAGAAGAAAAAAGATAAAATGTACCTTCGGCTTGATTCTCACTCTTGTCTAGTGTCGACATTAGATACAGACATTTTCAGTTCCAATCCTGAATTAATAGAAGTAGATTCAAAATAGGTTTTGAAACGGCTTCTTGGCTTTTGCTTATATTAAGCAGCTTGGGCAGTTCGAATTCATTCTATAAAAACCCATGTAGTAACATGTGTTTGATTTTATAGCAGCAGGAGGAATATTCTTAGATGTAAATATTATCTTAATTTTACCATCACATGGTATCAAGAAAATTCGCTTGTGGAACACAGCGGACCAATGACAATAGCAGCATCAAATAACTATACATTACGCATAGTGGCTCAGGTCGCTTTCTGTCATCTTGACTGAGGTGAGCACCACAAGTGCACACTAGAGTACATCTCACCTCGAACCATTAACTATCTAACAAATTGAAATTTCCAGATAAAAACCAAAGGCGTATTGCGCCACCTATTCATACTCAGCCAGCTTAAAAGCGGTCTTTACATCTGAAGGCGATTTGCAAACTGCGCATTGACTCTCCGAAATAATTTCATCTCGGCCGCCCCCTTCCTCCTCGCATCCGCGATTTAACGTTAAGTTAATAGGCAATACAAAACATTGTGAGTCTAAAGCTCATATCAATGAAGCCACTTCGGATGGTCCATTAACTATCCAGCCAGCTTCCGGCTTCAGCAGAATCGATCAGGAGTTGAACAGTAAGTGGCTTATGCGCTTCGCTGAAATCATCTGGAAAGTATCGCTGAAAATTAATTGATTTGGGATCAATGCCAAACCTTTCAGAATACCTTTCAAGTAGCTCATAGGCATCAAGAGGATCCATACGAAAATCTTTATTCAAATCAGTAGAATGCTTTAAAGGATAACGTCGAAAGGTAAGAAGGCTTCTACCATTGTACTCGGCCAGAAGTGAATAAACTGCCTGCTCAATATCCTGCCTTACCATATCTTATCTTCCTCTGTAACAATGCGATTGTAACGTACCATAGACTGATAACCTATTTGCGCCACATCGCCCGCCAGGATCACCCAGCCAATCACAGGAATAGCACGCCCTACAAACGTCGAAAGCTTTGATGTCATTATTCTTTTAACTTCAAACGGATTTGCGGGATTTTGAATCCTGGTAGGTAAGCGGAAAGGGAGCCGAATATCCCTAAGCAGTTTCCTTGAATACTTTAAGGCATAACTTGTGCCGGGCGTAGCACTACCCAGCTTGCCTCTGACGGTGATAGTGTTCTGACCGCTATAAATTGCTGCTGCCGCCAGAACATCCTTCGCGCCAGTGAAATGTTCTGCGGTTACGTCTACCATAATCCAGAAGAATAATTCCCCCGCACTGAGATTTGTTAGCCCACCATAAAAGTACGTTCCATTTAGCTGTTCGATGGTATCCATTACCTTCTCCTTTCGCTTTATACGAGTCAAATCTTAAACCCAGGGCCGGGCAATTACCATTCCTGTTTCATTCTATTCCTTACCTTCTTATGCTCTGCCGAATGTCAACTCAGCCAGCTTAGCTGAGGTAATCACATCTGATATTGATGTACATCTTTCCTTCAGCATGCGTAAGTAACATCAGACATACTCAATAGCCGCAACACTGTAATCTTCACACCATTCCCTGATAGCTTTCCTGCCACCCCTATCAAAAACATTTCCTTCAAATCGCCGCAGCATTTTCATCGCTGGCGCGAAGCGCTGCCAGATCGGCCTGCTGACCGAATATCCCCCAGTTGGCTTCTTCGATTTCCTGTATCACCACATAGACAGGCGCGACAGAAGTGCCTGACGGACGACGATCCAGAATTGCGGTTGCTCCCTCGATCAATTTTTTCTTTGCTTCCTCATCCAGGCCACCTTTGATGACATATATCTGGAGGGACACAATCGGCAACCATGCGGGTTTATCTCCCATAAAAACGGCATCAGAAGAGTATTCGGCAAAGTAGCTCCATACCGTACTACGAACCAGAGGGGAGTTTGGTAGCGCCTCGCAATCGAGTCCCAACTGCGTCAGATCTCTGGCAACCTGTTGACGCTCAGCCGCATCAAAGGTGCCTGCTGGCGCATGAATGATCATTTTAGGCATCAAATACCTCTTATTGCATCGGGGGAACAGGATGGATTCCGCACCGGGCGGAATCCATCATCGGGCAATTAAATTGACTGCCCACCGGAGACTTCAATGCGCTGACCGGTGACCCAGCGGTTGTCCGGTCCCAGCAGGCTGGCAATCATCGGACCGATGTCATCAGGCAGGCCCACGCGACCCAGTGCGGTCATGCCAGCAAATGCCTGGTTGTAATCAGGGATGTCACGCACCGCGCCACCCAGAAAGTCGGTCTCAATCGCTCCCGGGGCTACGGTATTCACGGTGATACCGCGGCTGCCCAGTTCTTTCGCCATATACACGGAGAGAATTTCAACTGCGCCCTTGGCAGCCGAGTAGGCCGAGAAACCCGGGAACGACACGCGGGTCAGCCCCGAAGAGAAGTTGACGATGCGTCCACCATCGACCAGCAGCGGCAGCAGCGACTGCGTCAGAAAAAACACTCCTTTGACGTGTACGTTAAATAGCGCGTCGAACTGCTCTTCCGTGGTTGCGGTGAAGTCGGCCATTTCCCCATGCCCGGCGTTGTTGATCAGATGGTCGAACGTTTCGCGTCCCCAGTCACCTTTCAGGATATTGCGCACGGCGGCGACGAAACCCGGGAAGGACGATACGTTGCTGGTGTCCAGTTGCAGCGCAACTGCCTTACGGCCAAGCGCCTGGATTTCATTCACCACGGCATCCGCCGCTTCTTTACCCGTACGATAAGTCACGATGACATCACCACCATGGCGGGCAATGCTCAGTGCGGTATTACGGCCAAGACCCCGGCTGGCGCCAGTAACAAGAGAAAGGGTTGTCATGAAATATCTCCTCAATAGTGGGAGAGTGATTCTAACAATCGACAGACTTACGAGGTTGCCCAATAATTTTTAATTATTGCCTGATTATTTTTATATTTTTATTTTATGCCGTATTTGCTAGAATGGCTGCACCGTAAATTTTTATTTTATTGCCTGATAATATGAAAAAGCGTGATCACTCGTATGAGGAACGCCCTGCAGGAGACAATGAATTTGACTCTGCCGGGAGGATGGCGTCCTTGCTGCAGGCGGCAAGTCATTATGCTGATGAACACCACAACGGAGCGGGCGTTGCCGCAACGCCGGTTGATGGGGTATTCATTCTGCGCGAGACCGCGCCTACTGCGTTGCAATTCGCTATCACTAAACCGCTAATCGCAATGGTGCTGCAAGGCAGCAAACGCGTGACCATGGGCAGCGATCGTTTTGATTTTGGCGCGGGGGAATCCCTGCTGATCACCATGGACGTGCCAACCGTGAGTCAGGTTATCAGCGCCAGTGCCGACACCCCTTATTATTCTCTGGTCGTGGAACTGGATGCGGCGGTAATTAGTGAACTGATGGCAAATATGGTCGGGCTGGAGGCTGCCACGGATTTGCCCGTCAGCATTGATCAGATCGAAGAAGATGTGGCAGAAGCCGCTTTGCGCCTATTGAACATGCTCAGCAGACCGCGCGCGCTCGCCGTGCTGGGCAGCCAGTTGGTGCGGGAGTTACATTACTGGCTATTGTCAGGACGACACGGCAGCGCGCTGCGCGCCCTCGGCAGCACTGACAGCCATGCCCGGCGGATTGCGCGGGCAGTCGCGATCATTCGGGCTAATTATGCGCAACCGCTGCGCATGAAAACCCTCGCTGACGCCGCCGGTATGAGCCTCTCGGTGTTTCATACGCATTTCCGCCATGTCACCACGCTCACCCCGCTGCAATTCCAGAAACAACTGCGCCTGCTTGAAGCGCGGAGACTGATGCTGACGGAAGGGACGGCGATCGGTATTGCTGCTAATGCGGTAGGATATGAGAGCGTGACGCAGTTTACCCGTGAATATTCACGGCTGTTTGGTTCACCGCCAGCCCGGAATATTCGGGAAACCCGCGCACTCGAGCGTTCAGCCCTGTCCGTTGAGCCGATAAGGCAATAAATTATTCGAGTCTGATGCTGCCGGGACATACATCCTGGCGGGTGACATCTGATCACCCGAACGACGCTGACTGCTTTAACCTCAGTCAGCCGTAACGAACGAAAGCTTGAGAAAGCGTCCTCCCTGCTGCGCACTTATGCCAGAAACCCTCACAGAAACGGTACGATTCACTTACAGTTTATTCCTAATGCCCTGCGTTGCGCTCTGTGCCACTCTTAACTACGCTCATAACACTTATGATGCTTAATGAGGGAATATATTATGAAAAAGACGATTATTGCGTTATCCGCCATTCTTCTGACTTCTACGGCGTTTGCCGCCACACACGCAACCGATGAAACCGTCGCTGACGCCAAAGCGGGCGCCAATACGGCGAAAGAGAAACTGCATCAGGCGCAGCATCAGGGTGAAGAGCAGCAGCTCAAAGCTAAACATGCTGCCGAAGGCAAAAGCGATAGCCTGACCAGCAAAGCGAGCGAAAACTCGCAGAAAGCCTGGAACAGCACCAAAGAAGGTACTGAAAAAGGTTGGGACGCCACCAAAGAAGGCGCGCAGAAAGGCTGGAATAAAACCAAAGAAGGTGCCAGCGATCTGAAAAAGAAAGTCTCTGAGTAATAGCGCTAACTATTATCCCCAAAAGGCCGCGATGCGGCCTTTTTTGTGCCTGCCAGCAACCGGATTGATACAAAACGCTGCGATCCCGCTCCTGGATTCGGGCAAATTCCTAATCAGTGATTGATTAATAAGCAGGCTGCGCGAATAGTAAGCGAACCGGCCATCGGGTGCCGGCACAAGGAGAAAGCACATGGGATATTACGTACTGAGTAAGAGTGATACAGCATCGCCGCAGAAATACTGGTTTGTGCTTAAAGCCAGCAACGGCGAAACCATCGCCACCAGCGAGATGTACAGCTCAAAACAGGCGGCGAAAAACGGCATCCGCTCGGTGCAGCAGAACGGTGCGTCGACCACCATTCACGACGAGACCTGACCTGCGCAGTGATGCGCAAAGCTGAGTCATTGACCCTGCAAGCGGCGCAATGTATTACGCGATCAATCGCGCCGCTACTCATCCCTGCGAGCGGCGGCCACGCAGCACCACAGCCCCCCTGAAACGCCACCGACGCTTTGCATCGGCCGGCCTTTGCCCCTACACTTGCCGCATCGCCCTTAACCATTAATTAACTTTATGTCCGATACATTTCAACGCCAGCCGCTGCCCTTGCCGAATGGCCACAATAAAGTGCTGCTGCACTCCTGCTGTGCTCCCTGCTCGGGAGAAGTGATGGAGGCGATGCTGGCCTCCGGCATCGATTACACCATTTTCTTCTACAACCCGAACATCCATCCGCTGAAAGAGTACGAGCTGCGCAAAGAGGAGAACATCCGCTTTGCCGAGCAGTTTGGCGTGCCTTTTGTTGATGCCGATTACGACAAAGACAACTGGTTTGAGCGCGCGCGTGGCATGGAGTGGGAGCCTGAGCGCGGCGTGCGCTGCACCATGTGTTTCGACATGCGCTTCGAGCGCACCGCGCTGTACGCGCATGAACACGGCTTCCCGGTGATCACCAGTTCACTCGGCATTTCGCGCTGGAAGAATATGCAGCAAATCAACGACTGCGGCGTACGCGCGGCGGCGCGCTATCCGGATATGCTGTACTGGGAGTTTAACTGGCGTAAAGGTGGCGGTTCGTCGCGCATGATTGAGATCAGCAAGCGCGAGCGCTTCTATCAGCAGGAGTATTGCGGCTGCATCTATTCGCTGCGCGATACCAACCGCCACCGCGTAGCAAGCGGTCGCGAACGTATCGAAATCGGCGTGCAGTACTATTCGCCGGATGAGTAAGAAAAAAACCTGCTGGCGCTAACCAGCAGGCTAAGCATTACCAGTTCAGCAGCTGGCCGCGGTAATCCACGTAATGATGGCCGCCACGCCCGCTAAACTGCTGCAGCTGCGTGACCATGCCCTGCGCACTCTCGGTGACGGTGATATCCGCGCCCTCACCGCCCATGTCGGTTTTTACCCAGCCCGGATGCAATGACAGCAATGTGCTGCCCTGCTGGTGCATCTGCGTCGCCAGCGCGCGGCTCAGCATATTCAGCGCCGCTTTGCTGGCTGAGTAGAACGGCATCGCCGCGTCACGGTTCTCGTTGAGGCTGGCGAGACGCGACGTGGTCAGGCCCAGCACGCTCTGTTTATCGCGCAGCAGCGGCAGCAGGCTCTCCGCCAGGCGCACCGGCGCCACCGCATTGGTAAAGAACAGCTCGCTAAGCTGCGCATCGTCCACGTCGCGCAGCTGCGATGCGTGCGGACCGAGAATCCCGGCGTTAATCAGGATGCAATCAAAGGGTGCGTCGCCGAGCTGCCGGACCAGCGCGTCACGCTGCGCGCCATCGGTGATATCCAGCGCCAGCCACTGCAATTGCGGATGCTGAAACGAAACCGCCGTGGAACGGTAGGTGGCGGTCACCTGCCAGCCCGCCTGCAGCAGTTGCTGCACCACGGCCAGGCCAATGCCTTTTGACGCCCCAATAATCAATGCTCGCTGTTGTTGGCTCATCTGTCTCTCGCTGGTTGGTGTGCCACGAAAAAGGGCAGGATACCCTGCCCTGTTGTCCTTACCGGAACACTAACGTTAGCACGACGATGACCACCATAATTATCAGCAGGTGGCACACCGTTTTATCCAGGTTGCGTTGCTTCATCGCGCCTCCTGCACTCAGAACCACTGGCCGAAGCGCTTGATGTACAGCGTTTTCATGCCCTGCGCCACCAGGCAGTAGCCGAGCAGCGTGGCCAGCAGCCAGGGGAAATAGCTCCATGGCAGCGGCACCAGACCGACCATCGCGCCGAGCGGCGAGAACGGCAGCAGAATGCCAGCAATCATTACGCAGGCGGTGGTCAGCAGCACCGGCAGCGCCGCGCGGCTCTGGATAAACGGAATTTTGCGCGTGCGCAGCATGTGCACCACCAGCGTCTGCGACAACAGCCCTTCCACAAACCAGCCGGACTGGAACAGTGACTGCATCGCTGGGGTATTCGCCGCGAACACGTACCACATCAGCGCAAAGGTGGTGATGTCAAAAATTGACGACGTTGGCCCAATCCACAGCATAAAGCGTTTGATGTTGCGCGCGTCCCATTTGCGTGGTTTGCGCAGGAACTCGCGATCCATTTTGTCCCACGGCAGCGCCAGTTGTGACAGATCGTACATCAGGTTCTGAATCAGCAGGTGAATCGCCAGCATCGGCAGGAACGGAATGAATGCGCTCGCCACCAGCACCGAGAACACATTGCCGAAGTTCGAACTGGCGGTCATGTTCAGGTACTTGATGATGTTGCCGAACGTCTCGCGCCCCTTCATCACGCCCTCTTCCAGCACCATTAAATCCTTTTCCAGCAGGATGATGTCAGAAGACTCTTTGGCGATGTCCGCCGCGCTGTCGACCGAGATCCCCACATCAGCGTCACGCAGCGCCGGCGCATCATTGATGCCGTCACCGAGAAAACCCACCGTATGGCCCTGCTGCTGCAGCGCACGCAGAATGCGTGACTTCTGCAGCGGCGTCAGTTTGGCAAACACCGAGCTGCGCGCCGCGGCCTGCGCCAGTTGTTCATCGCTCATCGCCGCAATCGCCTCGCCGGTGAGGATCTCGCCACAGTCGATGCCCACCTGCTGGCAGATGCGCGCCGTCACTACCGGATTATCGCCGGTCAGCACTTTGACCGTTACGCCGTTCTCGTTCAGTGCGGTAATCGCCTTCGCCGCACTCTCCTTCGGCGGATCGAGGAAGGTCAGCAGCCCTTCGATGGTCAGCCCCTGCTCATCCGCGACGCTCAGCGCCTGTTGCAGACCTGGCTCCGCCAGCGCGCGGCTGGCCACCAGCAGCACGCGGAAGCCCTGTTGATTGTACTGATGCGCCAGCGCCAGCAGCTCCGCACGACGGGTTTCATTGAGCGGCTGAATCAGTTTGCCTTCGCGTTCGGCGCTGGCAATGCTCAGCATCTCCTCGACCGCGCCCTTACAGATCAGCATCTGCTGGTTGAGGCGGCGGTCACGCACCACCACTGAAACGCGACGACGCACAAAATCAAACGGCAGCTCATCCACTTTGCTGTAGTAGTCGCTCATGTCCGCGCTGATGCGTCCTTTGCCGTAACGCAGGATGGCGCGGTCCATCAGGTTAGGCGTGCCGCTCTGGTAATGGCTGTTGAGCCAGCTCAGCATCAGGACGCGCGAGTTCTCTACCCCGGCACAATCGAGATGGTGCTCGAGAATAATGTTGTCCTGCGTCAGCGTGCCGGTTTTGTCGGTACACAGAATATCCATGGCACCGAGGTTCTGGATCGCGTTCAGGCGTTTGACAATCACTTTACGGCGCGACATGGCAATCGCCCCTTTGGCCAGATTCGAGCTGACAATCATCGGCAGCATTTCCGGCGTCAGCCCCACCGCCACCGCCAGCGCGAACAGAGAAGCATCCAGCCAGTCGCCTTTGGTCAGGCCGTTAATCAGCAGCACCACCGGCACCATCACCAGCATGAAACGAATCAGCAGCCAGCTGACGCTGTTCACGCCGCGATCGAAAGCGGTTTGTGTGCGGTTACCAACAATCGATTTCGCCAGGCTGCCGAAGTAAGTTTCCCCGCCGGTCGCCACCACCACCGCTTTGGCGCTGCCGCTGGAGACGTTAGTGCCCATCAGACATACGCTGCCCAGTTCCAGCAACGATGCATCTTTATCTCTGGCGCTGGCCTGTTTGCTGGCCACGTGGCCGGTAACGTCATATTTCTCCACCGGCAGCGATTCGCCGGTCAGAATCGCCTGGCTGATAAACAGATCGCGTGAGTCGAGCAGCCGCACATCGGCTGGCACCAAATCGCCCGCAGAGAGATAAATGATGTCGCCGGGCACCAGGCTGGTGATGTCCACTTCCTGTTTCTGCGGCGCCTGCTGTACCGATTCCCGGCGCAGCACGGTGGCGGTGGTGCGCACCATCGATTTCAGCGCCTGTGCCGCTTTGTTGGTGCGAAACTCCTGCCAGAAGCGCAGCAAACCGCTGAGCGTTACCATCGTCACAATGATGATGACACCGGTCAGATCGGTCTCCTCGCCATGGCGCAGCGGCATCCAGTAGTCGGTGAAAAAGCTCACCAGCGCCAGCGCCAGCAGCACATAGATGAACGGATTATTGAAAGCCTGAATCAGCTGCACCAGCGCCGGTGGCGCTTTATCATGCTCCACCTGATTGCGACCATAAATCTGCAGCCGCGCTTCCGCTTCGCGTTCGACCAGCCCCAGCGCATCGCTGCGCAGGCGCAGCAGCGTTTCGTCGGCGGTAAAAGCGGCTTCATCTTCAATCAGATAGCGTGCGGTTTTCTGACGTGCCGGACGCACGGTGTTCCAGGCTTTTTTTTCCTGGTTGAGTTTCATGTCAGTCATGATGACACTCCTCGTTTATTTTTTTACGGCAATAACGATCCCTGCGCGCCAGGCGCACAGGTCGAAAACATTAATTGTCACGGCGTGACCGGATTAAATTAAAAATAACCTGTCGGGAATTTCCATATTACCTCCCGGAAATAATGGGCGAAGAAAGTCGCTCGCTGAATAACGAGTGAAATAACATAATCCTGAATAACGCTGCGCGCAGCAGCAGCCTGAAGCGGCTTAACGCGCAGGGAAGCTCAGCACGCTGAAGATCAGCGCGCGCATCGAGGCGGAGGAAAAAGTGCGTTTAAAATCATGTGCATGATGCTATTCCCACGGGCATCAGCCCGCTATGGTGTCATTATCAGGGAACAATCATCAGAAACAGGTGAGGATTGCTGCCCGCCATGTTGGCAAGCAGCGACAAAAGAATTCGCGCGTCAGCTTGCCTTGTATTGCCATCGATAAGGGTGACTGTCCAACTGAATTCTCCTGTGTGAAGTTGCGGCTATTATAGGAGGGCGAAAAGCGAAGTAAAGTTAATTATTCCGGGGTTCAGGTTGATTTAATTTTCGTTGCGATTTGGTTGATAAAACGCGTGGGAATAAGGTGCGCCAGATTAATCCGATCGCGTTACGCCCTCTTGCTTATAACTGAAGCGCACCGCTTAGAACCTTACGGCATATGCATAGCCATAAATTGACTATTCTTCACTGTAGCGCTCTCGTAAACTCGCGTTACTTTTTTAAGGCAAGGAAACAACATGAAAAAAATTATTCCCTCACTGCTGGCGCTGTCGCTGGTAGCCGCCTTCTCTGCGCAGGCCGCCACGCCGAAAGATACGCTGGTGATTGCGCAGTCTACGGATGATGCGGACAGCTTTGATCCGGCCCAGGGCTTTGAACTGACCACGGTGCAAGCGTTCACTAACATTTATCAGCGCCTGGTGCAGTCCGATCCGGCCAATCCGACCGATCTTAAGCCAACGCTGGCGACGTCGTGGCAGCCGGGCAGCGATAACCGCAGCCTGACGTTTGCGCTGCGCAAAGACGCGAAGTTTGCCAGCGGTAACCCGCTGCGCCCGGAAGATGTCATCTTCTCGCTGGGCCGCGTGGTGAAACTCAACCTCGATCCGTCCTTTATTCTGACCCAGCTCGGCTGGAACAAAGACAACGTCGACAGCTTCCTGAAAAAGGTCGATGAAGACCACGTACAGATTAGCTGGAGCGCCAACGTCAGCCCGGCCTACGTGCTGAGCCTGCTGTCCGCGCCGGTCTCCTCGATCGTTGATGAAAAAACCGCGCAGGCCAACGCCAAAAACGGTGATTTCGGCCACGCGTGGCTCGGCACCCACTCGGCCGGCAGCGGCCCGTTCCAGATTCGCAAAGTGGTGCTGCATGAAGCGATACTGCTCAGCGCCAACCCGACCTCACCGGCCGGTGCACCGAAGCTGAAAAACATTCTGATCAAAAACGTGCCGGAGCCGGCAGCGCGCCGTCTGCTGCTGGAACAGGGCGATGTCGATATCGCGCGTAACCTCGGTGCTGACCAGATCGCTGCGCTGAAGGGCAAAGCCGGCGTGAAGACCGAAGCGATTCCGATGGCGTCGCTCTACTACATTCAGTTCAACGTCGGTGCCAGTCCCGTACTGAAGAACCCGGCGCTGTGGGAAGCGGCACGTTACCTGTTCGACTATAAAGGTATCGCCAATGACCTACTGAAAGGCCAGTTTGAAGTGCACCAGACCTTCCTGCCGAAGGGTTTCCTCGGTGCGCTGAACGACACGCCTTACAGCTACGATCCGGAGAAAGCCAAAGCGATTCTGCAAAAGGCCGGCCTGACCAACGTCAGCTTTAAGCTCTCCACCAGCAATCAGCCGCCGTACCTTGATATCGCGCAGGCGCTGCAGGGCAGCTTCGCCAAAGGCGGCGTGAAGGTGGAAGTGCAGCCGGGCTTAAGCTCTGAAGTCTCCACCCGCGTGAAGGCGCATCAGTATGAAGCCACGCTCAACGCCTGGGGCGCGGATTACTTCGACCCGAACACCAACGCCGCGTCCTTCGCTTACAACCCGGAAGATGGCAGCAAAACCATTGCTTATCGTTCAGACTGGCACATCCCGGAGCTGAGCAAACAGACGCTGGCGGCGACGGCCGAAGCCGACAGCAATAAGCGCGTTGCGCTTTATCAGGCGATGCAGCGTGAAGTGCTGAAGAACTCGCCGTACGTGATTGGCCTGCAGGCGCGTAACCTGATTGCGCTGCGCGACAATCTGCAGGGCTATGTGCAGGGGATCAACCCGGACATGGTGTATTACGCGCAGGTTTCGAAGTAATGGCAGCGTCAGCGTCATCGGCCGGGTTCGCCCGGCCACTCTGGCAGCGCTTCAGCCGCCTCGTCACCAGCCTGCTGTCGCTGCTGGTGACGCTGGTGGGTTTGTTAGCGTTTACCTTCATGCTGTCGCACCTGTCGCCAGTCGACCCGGTGCAGCAAATCGCCGGCGATCACGCCAGCGAGGCCACCTATGCTCAGGTGCGTCACGACCTGGGACTGGATCAGCCGGTGCTGGTGCAGTTCTGGCGCTATATCAGCCATCTGGCGCAGGGCAATCTCGGCCTGTCGCACCTGACCAATCAGCCAGTCAGCGCCGACCTGATGCGCACCTTCCCCGCCACGCTTGAGCTGGCGACCTGTTCGATGATTTTCGCTGCGGTGTTCGGCGTGACGCTCGCGCTGCTGGCGGCGTGGAAACCGGGCAGCGTCATCGATAACGTGGCGCGCTTTATCTCGCTGCTGGGCTACTCGGTACCGGTGTTCTGGCTCGGCCTGCTGGGCCTGCTGCTGTTTTACGCCGTGCTGCACTGGTCCGCCGGTCCGGGCCAGCTGGATGATATCTGGATTTATACCCTCGAACCGAAGACCGGCTTTGTACTGATTGATAGCTGGCTCTCCGGCGATGCGGAAATGTTTCGCAACGCGATTGCCCATCTGTGGCTGCCGGTGGTGATTCTCGGCCTGCTGGCG
This sequence comes from Pantoea dispersa, assembly GCF_019890955.1. Taxonomy (NCBI): domain Bacteria; kingdom Pseudomonadati; phylum Pseudomonadota; class Gammaproteobacteria; order Enterobacterales; family Erwiniaceae; genus Pantoea; species Pantoea dispersa. The sequence goes on along the minus strand of NZ_CP082346.1, from coordinate 1,036,688 downwards.
ATGGCAGGCATTACGCGCCTGCTGCGCGCGGCACTGCTGGAAGAGAGCAGCAAAGAGTATGTGGTGCTGGCGCGCGCGAAAGGCGCTGGCCGGGCGCGCATTCTGCTGCGTCATATTTTCCCCAACGTGCTGGGCACGCTGATCACCGTTATCGCCCTCTCCTACGCCACGCTGCTGGAAGGGTCCGTGCTGACGGAAACCGTATTCGCCTGGCCGGGCGTCGGTCGCTATATGACCAACGCGCTGTTTTCCGCGGATGTTCCGGCGATTCTCGGCGCTACGTTGCTGATTGGCAGCTGCTTCATCCTGCTCAATGCCGTGGCCGACGCCCTCACCTGGTTAACCGATCCGAGAACCCGATGACTCAACAACTTCATGAACTGGAAACCGTGCGCCCGCGCCGGCGCCGGGCGCGTATCACTTCGCTGACCATCGGCCTGACGCTGGTGATCGTGCTAATGGCTATGGCGCTGCTGGCGCCGCTGCTGGCGCCGTTTGATCCTAACGCGCAGGTGATTGAACAACGTCTGCTGGCACCGTCGGCGCTGCACTGGTTCGGCACCGACGGCTTCGGCCGCGATTTATTGTCGCGCGTGATTTACGGCGCACGTCCGACGCTGCTGCTGGTGTCGCTGATTCTGGTGCTGACCATCCCGGTTGGCCTGTTAGTCGGCATCACCGCCGGCTACGTCGGCGGCTGGACCGAACGCGTGCTGATGCGCATCACCGATATTTTCCTGTCGCTGCCCAACCTGGTGATTGCGCTGGCGCTGGTGGCAATGCTGGGCCCGGGCCTGATGAACGGTGCGCTGGCACTGGCGCTCACCAGCTGGCCGCCGTTTGCCCGGCAGGCACGCGCGGAAACCCTGGCATTGCGCCGCAGCGATTACCTCGCCGCCGCGCGCATGCAGGGTATTACCGGCCTGCGCCTGATGTTTGGCCACATTCTGCCGCTCTGCCTGCCCACCGCCGTGGTACGTGCCGCGCTGAGCCTCGGCGGGATTATTCTTTCTGCCGCCGGTCTGGGCTTCCTCGGCATGGGCGTGCAGCCGCCAACCGCCGAATGGGGCTCGATGGTAGCAGAAGGCAGTAAAGTGATTTTCGACCAATGGTGGGTGGCGGCAGCGCCCGGCGCAGCCATTCTGTTCGCCAGCCTGGCGTTTAACCTGACAGGCGACGGCCTGCGTGACCGACTGGATACCCGCCATGCCAAATGATCTGTTAATTGATGCGCAGGGGCTGACGATTCGCAGCCACGACGCGCTGCTGGTGGATAACATCAGCTTTACCCTTGGCCGCGAACGCGTGGCGCTGGTCGGCGAATCCGGCTCGGGCAAATCCCTGACCGCGCGTGCGCTGATGGGCCTGCTGTCGCCCGCGCTGCAGCTGCAGGCTGACCGGCTACAGGTGGCGGGCGCAGACGCCCTGCACCTGCGCGAGCGCGACTGGATCGGCCTGCGCGGCGGCAAAGTGGCGATGGTCATGCAGGATCCGAAATACGCGCTCAACCCGACGCGCACCATTGGCTGGCAGGTTGAAGAGCCGCTGGTGCTGCACCGCAAGCTGAGCCGCGCCGAGCGCAAAGAGAAAGTGTGCGAGATGCTGGACGCGGTGGGCCTGCCCGATTCGCGCCAGCTGATGAAGCGCTATCCGCATCAGCTCTCCGGCGGCATGGGCCAGCGCGTGATGCTGGCGATCGCACTGATTACCGATCCCGATCTGCTGATTGCCGATGAGCCGACCTCGGCGCTCGATCACGCCATGCGCGATCAGGTGCTGGCGCTGATTCGTCGCCTGGTGGAGCAGCGCAATATGGGCCTGCTGCTGATCAGTCACGATCTGCAACAGGTCTCCGAGCACTGTCAGCGGGTGATGGTGATGTACAAAGGCCGCCTGCTGGACACGCTGCCGGCGGCGCAGCTGTCGGACGCCAGCCATCCTTATACCCGCACGCTGTGGGCCTGCCGTCCGGGTAAAGCGACGCACGGCGAACGCCTGCCGGTGCTGGATCGCGCGGCGCTGGAGAAAATGCATGATTGAATTAGCCAACCTGAGCGTCTCGCATAAACAGGGTTATGAACTGCGCACCGTGGTGCACGATGTGAACCTGCTGGTGGCGGCCGGCGAGTGCTTCGGTCTGGTGGGGCCTTCCGGCTGCGGTAAATCGTCGCTGCTGTGGGTGATGGCCGGACTGAATCCGCACTGGCGCGGCCAGATGACGCTGGCGAATACCGCCGTGCAGCCGGGCAAACCCTTTACCGGCCAGCTGCGGCGCGATGTGCAGATGGTGTTTCAGGATCCCTACGCTTCGCTGCATCCCCGCCACCGGCTGCGCCGCACGCTGGCGGAACCGCTTAAGCTGCTGCGACGCGATAACATCGACGATCGCATCAACGCGGGCTTCCGCCATGTCGGGCTGGATCCGGCGCTGGCGGATCGCTATCCGCATCAGCTGTCCGGCGGACAGCGTCAGCGCGTGGCCATTGTGCGCGCCCTGCTGCTGGAGCCTAAGATCCTGCTGCTGGATGAGCCGACGTCGGCGCTGGATATGTCTGTACAGGCCGAGATCCTGAACCTGCTTAACGATCTGAAACAGAATGATGGCCTGACGATGGTGCTGGTCAGCCACGATCCTGACGTGATCGATCATATGTGCGATCGCGCCGCGCGCATGGCGCAGGGCCGGATTGTTGGTTAGCATGGCATGAGCGCAACGCGGCGCGGTTTATCCCGAAGGCAGATTGCGCCGCTGCCCAACAGCCATTCAGTCATCTAAAGGAACACCGTATGACGGTAAAATTACGTCCGCTGGAGCGGGAAGATCTGCACTTTGTCCATCAGCTGGATAACAATGCCAGCGTAATGCGCTACTGGTTTGAAGAGCCGTACGAAGCGTTTGTGGAGCTTTCTGACCTGTATGATAAGCACATCCACGATCAGACCGAGCGGCGCTTTGTGGTGGAACACGACGGGCAAAAAGCCGGGCTGGTGGAGCTGGTGGAGATCAACCACGTGCATCGCCGGGCGGAGTTTCAGATCATCATCGACCCGGCGCATCAGGGCAAGGGCTTAGCCAGCAGAGCGGCAAAGCTGGCGATGGATTACGGCTTTTCGGTGCTCAATCTCTACAAGCTGTATCTGATTGTCGATCAGGAGAACGAGAAGGCGATTCATATCTACACCAAGCTCGGTTTCGAGGTGGAAGGCGTGCTGAAGCACGAGTTTTTCATCAACGGCGAGTACCGCAACACCATCCGCATGTGCATTTTCCAGCAGCAGTACCTGGCGCAGCATAAATCCGGTAATGCGATGGTGAAGCCTACCGCGCAATAATAACCCTCGGCACGAACCGTAGCGGCGCAATTTATTGCGCGTATTTAACTAAGCGCGATAAATCGCGCCGCTACGCATCAGTGCAAATTATCCGCCGCGCGCGCCGACCACGTTGAGATGCGGCTGCGGGTGCGCTGGCTTCAGGTCATACATGCCGCCATAAAACGGATCGACCACCAGCCAGCCGGGGAAACCGAGCAGCGGAATATTGCCCAGCACGTACCACAGGTTGGCGCTGGCCTCGATGGGCAGCGTCAGCGGTACATAGCCCGGACTCTCCAGCATCACCTGATAATGTTTCTTACCAAAATAGGTGCCATTGGATTTCGCCAGATCCACCGTCTGCGGCGTATAGCCCTGCGCCACCGCGCGGCCGGTTTCATCCTGCACGGTGAAACGCGCGCCCTGCGGCACAGAGTCAATTTTTACCGGTTGCGTTTCGGTGCCAACAATGGTGGCACAGCCGCTCAGCAGCAGCGCACAGGCGGGAAGAAGATGTCGCAGGTTCATAGCAGGTCCGCTTCAGAATCAGAAAGGACAGTCTAAACTGCCCTCTCGACCTTTTCACCCGCCTCAATCGCGCTATCAGTGGCGCTTTTCTGCGCTTTATTACGGTTGACAACAGGCGGCAATCGCCGCGATATCCTGTGGCGTGGTGCGACAGCAGCCGCCTATCAGCCGTGCGCCCGCCTGTTGCCATTCGGGGAATTTATCGTGCAGCGTGCAGCCAGACGGCGCCGAGTGCCAGCTTTTGCTGACCGCATCATACTGCTCGCCGGAGTTAGGATAGACCAGCAGCGGCTTGTCCGTCAGCGCCTGTAGCGTTTGCAGCGCTGGCGTCACGCTCTCCAGCGCCACGCAGTTGAGGCCGACAGCGACCACCTGTGGCGCGGCATTGATGACTTCCGCCACCTTGCTCAGCGGCGTGCCGTCACTCAGGTGTTGCGCATCGCGCAGCGTGAAGGAGAACCACGCGCTGCTGTGCGGGAACTCCGCCAGCAGGCTAATCAGCGCCTGAATTTCACCAAACGACGGCAGCGTTTCACACGCCAGCAAATCCACGCCCGCCTCCAGCAGCGCCGCCACGCGCGGACGGTGGAAATCCTTCATTTCAGCAGCCGGCAAGCCGTAGTCGCCGCGATACTCGGCGCCGTTGGCCAGATAAGCGCCGTAAGGACCGACCGATCCGGCCACCAGCAGCGGTGCCTCGCTGCCAGAAGCAGCACGATAATCGTCGCGCGCGCGCTGGGCCAGCGCCACGCTCTGGCGGATCAGCGCGCTGGCCTGGCCGCTATCCAGTCCGCGGGCGGCAAAGCCCAGCGGCGTCGCCTGATAGCTGGCGGTGATCGCCACATTAGCGCCGGCGGCGAAATAGTCATAGTGCACCTGATAAATCAGCTCGGGATTTTCCATCAGCACTTTGGCTGACCACAGCGTATCGGCCAGATTACAGCCGCGCGCCTCCAGCTCTGTCGCCAGCGCGCCATCCAGAATCAGGGTATCAGTGTGGGTCAGGGCCGCAGCGATGGGGTTACGCGACATCATCGGTCTCCTTAGCGTTGAAAGCGTGTTGGCGTTTTTGCGTCAGATAATAAGCAGCGTAGCAGAACAGTACAAAAGGAATGCCGCACCATAGCGCGATGCGCTGTGACGGGTCAAAGGCCAGCCCGATGCACGCCAGCAGACACAGGGTAAATCCGAGGATTGGCACCAGCGGATAGAACGGCGCGCGGTACGCCAGCTGCTGCGGCGCATTGCCCGCCTGCAGATAGCGACGACGGAACATGTAGTGTGAGGCGCAAATGCTCAGCCACACCGCCACCACGGCAAAGCCGGAAATCGCTGACAGCGCCACAAACACCGTATCCGGCGCGATCACGCTGGAAAACAGCGCCAGCAGGCCACCGAGCATACTGACGGTGATGGCCAGCTGCGGAATGCCACGCCGGTTGACCCGGGCAAAGCAGCGCGGCAGCGTGTTTTCATTGGCCAGCGACCACAGCATCCGTCCCGAGGCGTACAGTCCGGAGTTCGCCGCTGACAGGATCGCGGTGAGGATCACGAAGTTGAAAATATCCGCCGCGTACGGGATGCCGATCTTTTCGAACACCAGTACGAACGGACTTTTAACGATGCCCGCCTGATCCATCGGGATCAGCGCGGCCAGCACAAACACCGTGCCGATAAAGAAGATGATCAGGCGCGCCACGGTGGTGCGAATCGCCAGCGGCAGCGCTTTCTGCGGCTGCTCGGTTTCACCCGCCGCAATGCCGATCAGCTCGGTCCCGGAGAAGGCAAAATTCACCGCCACCATGGTCATCAGAATCGGCAGCGTACCGTGCGGCAGCCAGCCGGAAGCCGTCAGGTTATGTAATCCCGGCGCCGCGCTGCCGTCTTTCATCGGGATGAACCCCAGCATCGCCGCTGCGCCCAGCACGATAAAGGCAATGATGGTGATCACTTTAATGATGGAGAACCAGAACTCTCCTTCGGCAAAGAAGCGCGTCGAGACACTATTCAGCAGATAGATGGCGACACAGAACACCAGGCACCACAGCCACACCGGCACCGTTGGGAACCAGTACTGCATGCAGAAACCGGCGGCGGTCAGGCTGGAGCCGAGCGCCACCGTCCAGGTGAGCCAGTAGAGCCAGGCCACGGTGTAGCCGGTCGCCGGACTGAGGTAGCGCGCGGCGTAGACGTGAAACGCGCCGGTTTCCGGCATCGCCACCGCCAGCTCGCCAAGACACACCATCACCAGCCATACCACCAGCGCACCAATCAGATAGGCCAGCAGCGTGCCCGCTGCGCCGGTGGTGGAGATGATGTAGCCGGTGTTGAAAAACAGCCCGGTGCCAATCACGCCGCCGAGCGACAGCATCACCAGATGCCGCACCTTCATGCTGCGCTTGAAGTTTGCCTGCGAAGGCGTCGGTTCAGTTTGCATTCTGTATATCCATATGGACGTCTAAACTTCTATATGGACACAGAGTTATACGCATCCGCGCGGCAATTTGCAACGTGGGAAAGGGTAAGGATTGGGAAAGCGTGTGCGGCCCCGCCGCAACGGGGCACACCAGTCAGGCGCCGAAGACGCCCTGCAGATAACGCTCCAGCGCCATGCGCGAGCTAAAACCGTGGGGAATACCGTAGTGCTCCTGCGAATCCCCCATCAGGTAGAGAGGGAACTGCGTGTAGTGGTCGCAGGTTTTCATCTCTGATGCGGGTTCAGCGAAATGCTGACTTTTTTCTTTCAGGGTCGGATGAATGATCAACGCTGTGCGCCCCATGCGGGCTTCGCGATTCACATAGACGTAGTTTTCGCCACGGCGATAACCATAAGTTTTGGGTGTCAGGACGTCCATTTCGAATCCTGCTTTTTCCAGTACGCGCGCTACCTCATCCGGACGTAAATACATGCTTGCTCCTCTCTTCTCACAGCCCCGCAACCTTACATCAGCACGACAGCACAGGACATTCGGAATTTCCCTAAAGCCTGGCACACGGCTGCGTTTAGTCACGTTTCGTCTACACTTAGTATTACGTTTTAAGTCAAAGGGAGCGAAAAATGTTTAATCGAACCAGCAAAAACGATGACATTGATATCAATCAGGATGTAAACGAACTGGCCGATTCGCTGGAAGCCTTACTGAAATCTTACGGCAGCGAAGCCAAAGATGAAGTGGATAGCGCACGCAGCCAGGCGCAGGCCCTGCTGAAACAGACGCGCGCTAAACTGAACGGCAGTGGCAACCGCGTGACTCAGGCCGCGCGCGATGCGGGTTATCAGGTGGATGCCTACGTGCATGACAAACCGTGGTACGGCGTGGGTGTCGGTGCCGCCGTGGGTCTGGTGCTGGGCGCGCTGCTGATGTCACGCCGCTAAATCGCTAAAAATCATCAGGAGCCTCGCGTATGCGGGGCTTTTTTTTGCGCGTCACTCCGCATTAGCGCGCCGATCCGGCTGCTGTCAGGCTGGTTAAAATTGCCGCAAAACCCTTTACAAAAATTTTTTCCCTGCGCCAGGGCGCACCATCGCTGGCATTCGCCCTAATCCGACTGCTTAAATCACAAAACCCTATATCTGGTGGGCTTGACCACCAATACCACTACATCTAGTATTCAACACATCAACTCGCTACCAGATGTCAGCAGGGACGACGTTCGCAGCAAAAGGGTTTTTGCTTCGTATCTCGCAACCTGACCACAACCAGAGGGAAATACGAATCATGCGCATTATTATTTACACTAAAAGCCAGTGTGTCCAGTGTGACGCCACCAAAAATGCCATGGATCGCAGTGGCATCGACTACCAGCTGATTAACCTCGATAGCCAACCGGAAGCCATCGATCAGCTCAAATCGCTCGGCTATCGCCAGGTGCCTGTCGTAATGACGCACAACGACCACTGGAGCGGCTTCCGTCCCGACAAAATCGCCGGCCTGCGCCAGCTCGCTGCCGTCGGGGGATAAAGCGATGTTTCCACTGGTCTATTTTTCCAGCCAGTCGGAAAACACGCACCGGTTTATCACCCGTCTCGGCCTGCCTGCGCGGCGTATTCCGCTCGACGCCACGCAGCGCCTGCACATCGACCAGCCCTACATTTTAGTGGTGCCGAGCTACGGCGGCGGCAGCGCGCGTGGAGCAGTGCCGAAACAGGTGATTCAGTTCCTTAATGATGACGCCAACCGGCGCGGTATTCGCGGTGTGATTGCTGCAGGCAATCGCAACTTTGGCGCGGGCTTCTGCCTGGCCGGCGACATCATTGCGCAGAAATGTCAGGTTCCTTATCTCTACCGCTTTGAGCTGATGGGAACCGCCGACGATATTGCCCATGTTAAAGCGGGAGTGACCCAATTTTGGCAACGACAGACACCCTGAACAGCACACAGCTGGACTACCACGCGCTCAACGCGATGCTGAACCTGTATGACGCCGATGGCCGCATCCAGTTCAGCAAAGATCATGAAGCCACACGCCAGTTTTTCCTGCAGCACGTGCAGCCCAACAGCGTGCCATTCGACTCGCACGGCGAGCGTCTGCGCTATCTGGTGGCCGAAGGCTATTATGAAGCCGGGGTACTGAACCAGTACGATTTCGCCTTCCTGTGCCAGCTGCACGAAGAGGCTGACGCCTGGGGCTTCCGTTTTCACACCTTCCTCGGTGCGTGGAAGTTTTATACCAGCTATACGCTGAAAACCTTCGACGGCAAACGCTATCTGGAAACCTTTGAGCAGCGCGCCTGCATGGTGGCGCTGACGCTGGCGCGCGGCAATGAAACGCTGGCGCGGGAAGTGCTGGCCGAGATGCTGAGCGGTCGCTTCCAGCCGGCTACGCCCACGTTCCTAAACTGCGGTAAACAGCAGCGCGGCGAGCTGGTCTCCTGCTTCCTGCTGCGCATTGAAGACAATATGGAGTCGATTGGCCGCGCGGTGAATTCGGCGCTGCAGCTGTCGAAGCGCGGTGGCGGCGTGGCGTTTCTGCTCTCCAACCTGCGTGAATCCGGCGCGCCGATCAAGCGCATTGAAAATCAGTCGTCGGGCGTAATTCCGGTGATGAAGATGCTGGAAGATGCGTTCTCCTACGCCAATCAGCTTGGTGCGCGTCAGGGCGCGGGCGCGGTGTGGCTGAATGCGCACCATCCGGATATCCTGCGCTTCCTCGATACCAAACGTGAAAACGCTGACGAGAAGATCCGCATCAAAACGCTGTCGCTCGGCGTGGTGATTCCCGATATCACCTTCCAGCTGGCCAAAGAGAACCGCGATATGGCGCTGTTTTCGCCTTACGACGTTGAGCGTATTTACGGCAAGGCGTTTGCTGATATCAGCATCAGCGAGCACTACGAGGCGATGCTGGCCGACGATCGCATCCGCAAAACCTTCATCAAGCCGCGCGACTTCTTCCAGACGCTGGCGGAAATTCAGTTTGAGTCCGGCTATCCCTACATCATGTATGAGGACAGCGTGAACCGCAGCAACCCGATTGCCGGTCGCATCAACATGAGTAATCTGTGTTCGGAGATCCTGCAGGTTAACAGCGCCAGCGAGTATCACGACGACCTGAGCTATCGCCGCGTCGGCAAAGATATCTCCTGTAACCTCGGCTCCCTGAATATCGCCCACGCCATGGACTCGCGTAACCTGGCGCAAACCGTGGAAGTGGCGGTGCGCGCGCTGACGGCGGTCTCCGAGATGAGTGACATCACCTCCGTGCCGTCGGTGGCGGAAGGCAATCGCCGTTCGCACGCTATCGGTCTCGGGCAGATGAACCTGCACGGCTATCTGGCGCGTGAGGGTATGGCTTACGGTTCGCCAGAGGCGCTGGATTTCACCAACCTCTATTTCTACTGCGTGACGTATCACGCCCTGCGTACCTCCAACCTGCTGGCGCAGGAGCGCGGCACGAGTTTTGACGGCTTTGCGCAGTCGCAGTACGCCAGCGGTGCCTATTTCGACAAATATACCCAACACAGCTGGCAGCCGCGTACTGCCCGGGTGGCGCAGATTTTTGCCGATGCCGGCATCGCCCTGCCCGACCAGGCGGACTGGCAGGCGCTGCGTGCGTCGGTGATGCAGCACGGTTTGTATAACCAGAACCTGCAGGCGATTCCGCCGACCGGTTCCATCTCTTACATCAACCACGCCACGTCGAGCATCCACCCGATTGTGTCGCGCATTGAGATCCGTAAAGAGGGCAAGACCGGCCGCGTCTATTACCCGGCTCCGTTTATGACCAATGACAACCTTGAGCTGTATCAGGATGCCTACCAGATTGGTCCCGAAGCGATTATTGATACTTACGCCGAAGCCACCCGGCACGTCGATCAGGGCCTGTCGCTAACGCTGTTTTTCCGCGATGACGTCACGACGCGCGATATCAACAAAGCGCAGATCTACGCCTGGAAGAAAGGCATCAAAACCCTCTATTACATTCGACTGCGTCAGATGGCGCTACAAGGCACGGAGGTACAGGGCTGCGTTTCCTGTGCACTGTGATGATGACTATGCAACTTAAACAAATTCAGGCGATTAACTGGAACCGCATCCAGGACGAGAAAGATCTCGAAGTGTGGAACCGTCTTACCAGCAACTTCTGGCTGCCGGAGAAGGTGCCGCTGTCCAACGATCTGCCGGCATGGCAGTCGCTCGACCCGCAGCAGCAGCAGCTTACGATTCGGGTGTTTACCGGTCTGACGCTGCTCGACACCATTCAGAACGTCATTGGCGCACCGGGGCTGATGGAAGATGCGCTGACGCCGCATGAAGAGGCGGTGCTGTCGAACATCAGCTTTATGGAAGCGGTTCACGCGCGCTCTTACAGTTCGATCTTTTCCACGCTGTGTAACACCGCCGACGTGGATGCCGCCTACCGCTGGAGTGAGGAGAATGCCGCCCTGCAGAACAAGGCAAAGATCGTGCTGGAGCACTACCGCGCCAGCGATCCGCTGAAGAAGAAAATCGCCAGCGTCTTTCTGGAGTCGTTCCTGTTTTACTCCGGCTTCTGGCTGCCGATGTACTGGTCAAGCCGCGGCAAGCTGACCAATACCGCCGATCTGATTCGGCTGATTATCCGTGATGAAGCGGTGCACGGTTATTACATCGGCTATAAGTACCAGAAAGCGCTGGAAACCGTTGACGACGCGCGCCGCGCTGAGCTGCAGCAGTTCGCCATCGATTTATTGCTGGCGCTGTATGAAAACGAGGTGGTGTACACCGAAGCGCTGTATGCCGACGTGGGCTGGGCTGAAGAGGTGAAAACCTTCCTGCATTACAATGCCAACAAGGCGCTGATGAACCTGGGTTACGAAGCGCTATTCCCGGCGGAGCTGACGGCGGTGAATCCGGCGATTCTGTCGGCGCTGTCGCCCAACGCCGATGAAAACCACGATTTCTTTTCGGGTTCCGGTTCATCCTATGTGATGGGCAAAGCGGTTGAAACCGAGGACGAGGACTGGAATTTTTAGTCGCGTGCGGTGCGCGGTAAAGGGTGCGCATTGCACCGTAAGCGGTGCGCATCAATGCGCACCCTACGGTTGGGTTAATCATGCCCTACGGCAGTTATGTTGATGCATCTGTAGGGTCGGCATTCATGCCGACCGGAACGCGCCCCCAGCGGTAATATTGATGATGCATCCACAGGGTCGGCATTTATGCCGACCAGGTTAATTTCATGCTGATCCCACCACGATCTGATCATTCATTTTCCTCTCCTGCATTCCCGCCGTCCCCCCCGAAATAACGTTAATTCCGCGCGTGATTATTTTACCTATTTAGCGCCATTCATCGCCGGAATATTTCGCCTGACTAAACGTGATTTATCCGCCTTCCAGTGATAATTCTGGCCGAAACCGGTTTAATTTCACAAAAAATCCAGAAAAAATTTATCCCGTCTCATCCCTTGCAGGCACTGGAATTAGCCACTGTCGCGCCATACCTGTCACGCCAGATATTTCCGTCAAGGGTTGTCAGATAATCTCACTATGCTACGGTATAGGCGCTTAAATTTACGCAGGGTACAACAAGAAATAGTCAGACATTTAACCAGGAATTTCATTACTGCATGGCAATTAAACTCGAAGTAAAGAATTTATATAAGGTATTTGGCGATCATCCCGAAAAGGCATTTAAGCTGATTGAAAAAGGCGAGAGTAAAGAGAGTATTCTGGCGAAAACCGGCCTCTCACTCGGCGTCAAAAATGCCAGTCTGGCCATTGAAGAAGGCGAGATCTTTGTCATCATGGGGCTGTCCGGCTCCGGCAAGTCCACTATGGTTCGCCTTCTCAATCGTCTGATCGAGCCGACACGCGGCCAGGTGATTATTGATGGCGTCGATATTGCCAAAATATCCGACGCAGAATTGCGTGATGTGCGCAGAAATAAAATCAGCATGGTATTCCAGTCATTCGCACTGATGCCGCACATGACGGTGCTAAATAATACCGCGTTCGGCATGGAATTAGCTGGCGTGGCGCTGCAGGAGCGGCAGGAAAAAGCGCTCGACGCGCTGCGTCAGGTTGGACTGGAAAATTATGCTCATGCCTGGCCCGATGAACTCTCCGGCGGAATGCGTCAGCGTGTTGGATTAGCCCGCGCACTGGCGATTAATCCGGATATATTGCTAATGGACGAAGCCTTTTCCGCACTTGATCCATTAATTCGCACGGAAATGCAGGATGAACTGGTAAAACTGCAGGCGAAACATCAGCGCACCATCGTCTTTATTTCCCACGATCTGGATGAAGCCATGCGTATTGGCGACCGCATCGCCATCATGCAAGGCGGCGAAGTGGTGCAGGTCGGCACGCCGGATGAAATCCTCAATAATCCGGCCAACGATTATGTGCGCACCTTCTTCCGCGGCGTGGATATCAGTCACGTCTTCAGCGCCAAAGATATCGCCCGCCGCAGTGCCGGCGCGCTGATTCGTAAGGCCGCCGGTTTCGGTCCGCGGTCGGCGATCAAACTGCTGCAGGATGAAGACCGCGAATATGGCTACGTGCTGGAGAAACAGAAATTCATCGGCGTCGTCTCCACTGACTCGCTGAAAGCGGCACTCGCCGCAGGTGAAGGGCTGGATAACGCGCTGCTCGACGCACCGCTGGCGGTTCCTGCCGATACCTCGCTTAACGATTTGCTCTCTCACGTCGCGCAGGCGCCCTGTGCGGTGCCGGTGATCGGCGAAGATCAGCAGTACGTCGGTATCATTTCCAAAAGCACGCTGTTACGCGCTTTAGATCGTGAAGGAGCCCAGCCATGAGTGCACAAAACGCCAATCCATGGGAAAACGCCAGCCAGACCAGCGCACCACCCGCCACCAGCAACGCCGCCGCAGCCAGCAGCGATCCGTGGTCCGCGACAGGCAGCAGCACACCGGCTGACAGCAGCGCCAGCGCCGCCGATGCCTGGGGCAACGCCGCCGGCAGTACATCGGATGCTGCCAGCAGTGGTGGACACAATGCCGTCAGCAGCAGCGACTGGCTGAGCAGCGCACCGGCCGCAGCACCGGAGCACTTCAGTTTGCTGGATCCGTTCCACACCACGCTGATTCCGCTGGATCGCTGGGTCACCGAAGGCATCGACTGGGTGGTTACCCATTTCCGTCCGCTATTTCAGGGCATTCGCGTGCCGGTGGATTATATCCTCAGCGCCTTCCAGCAACTGCTGATGGGGCTGCCTGCGCCGGTAGCGATCATCGTGTTCGCACTGATTGCCTGGCAGATTGCCAGCCCGGCGATGGGCCTCGCCACGCTAATATCGCTGGTGCTGATTGGCATGATCGGTGCCTGGTCCCAGGCGATGGTGACGCTGGCGCTGGTGCTCACCGCCCTGCTGTTCTGCGTACTGATTGGCCTGCCGCTTGGCATCTGGCTGGCGCGCAGTGAGCGCGCGGCGCGCATCGTGCGGCCCCTGCTGGATGCAATGCAAACCACGCCGGCGTTCGTCTATCTGGTGCCCATCGTCATGCTGTTTGGTATCGGCAACGTGCCGGGCGTGGTGGTGACGATTATCTTTGCCCTGCCGCCGGTGGTGCGTCTCACCATACTCGGTATTAAGCAGGTGCCGGCTGACCTGATCGAAGCCAGTGAATCTTTCGGTGCCAGCCCGCGCCAGATGCTGTTCAAGGTCCAGCTGCCGCTTGCGATGCCGACCATTATGGCTGGCGTCAATCAGACGCTGATGCTGGCGCTGTCGATGGTGGTCATCGCCTCGATGATTGCCGTTGGCGGTCTGGGCCAGATGGTGCTGCGCGGTATCGGCCGTCTCGATATGGGTCTCGCCAGCGTGGGCGGCGTCGGTATCGTGATCCTCGCCATCATTCTTGACCGCCTGACGCAGTCGGTAGGTCGCGACAGCCGCAGCCGTGGCAGCCGCCACTGGTACAGCAGCGGGCCGCTGGGTTTGTTGCTGCGTCCATTCAGTAAAAAAGCCTGATTTCTTTGGGCGGCCCGCTGTGGTCGCCCGTCTCCGACGTCACACGTAAAATAAGGAATGACTATGCGCAAGACAGCTCTATTCGCCGCCGTCCTGACCACGGTTGCCGCGACGCACGTGTCCGCCGCCGACCTTCCGGGCAAAGGCATTACCGTTAAACCGGCTCAGAGTACCATTTCCGAAGAGACCTTCCAGACGCTGCTGGTGAGCCGCGCGCTGGAGAAGCTGGGCTACACCGTTGAGAAGCCGAGTGAAGTGGATTACAACGTGGCTTACACCACCATTGCCGGCGGTGATGCCACGTTTATCGCCACCAACTGGCAACCGCTGCATGACGACATGTATAAAGCCGCCGGCGGTGATAATAAATTTTATCGCCAGGGCACCTACGTCAGCGGTGCCGCGCAGGGTTATCTGATCGACAAGAAAACCGCCGATCAGTACCACATCACCAATATTGAGCAGCTGAAGGATCCAAAGCTGGCCAAACTGTTTGATACCAATGGCGATGGCAAAGCAGACCTGACCGGCTGTACGCCTGGCTGGGGCTGTGAAGCGGTGATTAACCATCAGATCGAGGCCTACAAACTGAGCGATACCGTGGTACACAACCAGGGTAACTACTCGGCGATGATTGCCGACACCATTACGCGCTTCAAACAGGGTAAACCGATTCTCTATTACACCTGGACGCCATACTGGGTCAGCGACGTGCTGAAGCCAGGCAAAGATGTGGTGTGGTTACAGGTACCGTTCTCCTCACTGCCAGGCGCGCAGAGCAAAGTGGATACCAGACTGGCCAACGGCGCCAACTATGGCTTCCCGGTGAACACCATGCATATCGTGGCCAACAAAGCCTGGGCGGAGAAGAATCCGGCGGCGGCAAAACTGTTTGCTGAAATGAAGCTGCCGATTGGCGACATCAATGCCGAGAACGCCGCGATGCATGCCGGGCACACCTCAGAAGCGGACATCAACGGCCACGTTGACGGCTGGATCAAAGCTCATCAGGCGGAATTTGATAAATGGGTCAGCGACGCCATGGCGGCGGCGAAATAAGCCCACGCGGCACCTCATCTCAGCCACGTGGTGCCGCCATTTTCCGCCCTCCCGCCCCGTCAGTAAGCGAAGCGTGCGCTATAGCGCACTGGTACGTCCTGTTAATTAACACAACATTGAAATAATTTTTTGGGTTACTATTACCCACATATGATTATTTACCCGCTTTTCCCACCAGCTATGTCTCCTTTCCGCCGCCCGCATCGGGTCTGTCGCGCCAGGATGAGTCTGCGTTATCGATGGCATTCACCCTGCCACGTGCCGGTTATACGGCAGACGACGAACGGAATTCATCACGCCGCTGATGCTGGCGCGTTACCCGGACTAACCGGTGCCTTGTCGATTAACCCATTGATTTACTCCAGCAAAGCTGGCCGGGAAAAGTGTTTAGAAAACGTAAAGATCAATGCAAAGTGGTGAGCGATACTGTTCATTAATGATTGGCTTTGTTATGGTTAGCCTCACAGTTATTCACCTAAGTTATTTTTACTCGCGAAATTATTCAATCCACTGAAGGTTTCGCTTAGCGAATTGATGACAATGGCGGCTTTGTCTGCAAAGCGGCTGGTCAGGGCGCAGAGCCCAGGGTTATGGACCGACCTGGAACGCCAGGTGCTGACAGTGTGACGGTGCAAACAATCACAGGCGGAAAATATGACTACGCTTAATCTGTCACCCTCATTATTATATTTGTTGCAACTAAGAGGTTTTTAATGGAAAGCTCGTTTACTCCCATTGAGCAGATGCTAAACATCCGTGCTAATCGCCACAAAGATTTTCCGCTGCAGGAGATCATCCTGACCCGTCTGTGCATGCACATGCAGGGTAAGCTGCTGGATAATCGCAACAAAATGTTGAAGGCGCAGGGAATTAACGAAACTTTATTCATGGCGCTGATTACGCTGGACGCGCAGGAAAACCAGAGCATTCAGCCTTCTGAGCTGAGCTCGGCGCTGGGTTCTTCCCGCACCAACGCGACGCGCATCGCTGATGAACTGGAAAAGCGCGGCTGGATCGAGCGTCGTGAGAGCGACAACGATCGCCGTTGCCTGCACCTGCACCTGACGGAAAAAGGTAACGAATTCTTACGTCAGCTGCTGCCACCACAGCATCAGAGCCTGCAGTATCTGTGGTCTTCGCTGACCGATACCGAGCAGGAGCAACTGGAAGCCATCACGCGTAAGTTGCTTAACCGTCTCGATAAAATGGACGAAGATCAGGTTATCGCTTCCCTGTCGCGTTAATAGCAAGAACTGCGACACAATCACCCCCCGAAATCGCTATTTTAATCCCCTTTTATCCGGCCAGCGTTGCAAACGCTGGCTTTTTCGACTCGGGCGACCGTGTTGATGGATCAACACATCCCGACTAAATGGCAAACGTGGAGAACGACATGAGTGCGACAGCGGAAGCTCAAAGCCCGCAACAGCCCGCGAACAAAAAGAAGAAGCGCAAAGGTGCGCTGATCCTGCTGGCTATCGTGTTTATCGTGATTGGTGTGGGTTATCTGGCTTACTGGTATCTGGTGCTGCGCCACTTCCAGGAAACCGATGACGCCTACGTGGCAGGCAACCAGGTGCAGGTGATGGCCCAGGTTTCCGGCAGCGTGAATAAAGTGTGGTTCGAGGATACGGATCGGGTGAAAAAAGGCGACATTCTGGTGTCGCTGGATAAAACCGATGCGCAGCAGGCATTCGAGAAAGCGCAGACCGCGCTGGCCACCAGCGTGCGCCAGACGCACCAGCTGATGATCAACGGCAAACAGTATCAGGCCAGCATCAAGCTGCAACAGACCGCGCTGGATCAGGCTGAATCCGACCTGAAACGTCGTGAGCCGCTCGGTGCCGCCAACCTGATTGGTCGCGAAGAGCTGCAGCACGCGCGTGATGCCGTGGCCACGGCGAAAGCCCAGCTGGACGTGGCGATTCAGCAGTACAACGCGAACCAGGCGATGATCCTGAATACCGACCTCGAAAACCAGCCGGCGGTAAAACAGAGCGCCGCTGAGCTGCGCGATGCCTGGCTGGCGCTGCAGCGCACCGACATCCGCAGTCCGATGGACGGCTATGTCTCGCGTCGCAGCGTGCAGGTCGGTTCACAGATCTCCACCAGCACACCGCTGCTGGCGGTGGTGCCGGCCACCAACCTGTGGGTTGACGCCAACTTTAAAGAGACGCAGCTGGCAGGCGTGCGCATCGGTCAGCCCGCCACGGTCATCAGTGATATCTACGGCGATGATGTGGAGTATCACGGCAAAGTGGTTGGTCTGGATATGGGCACCGGTAGCGCCTTCTCGCTGCTGCCAGCGCAGAACGCCACCGGTAACTGGATCAAAGTGGTACAGCGCCTGCCGGTGCGTATCGAACTCGATCCGCAGCAAGTGGCGCAACATCCGCTGCGTATCGGCCTGTCCACGCTGGTGAAAGTAGATACCCAGAACAAAGATGGCGCCGCGCTGGCCAGCAATGTCCGCACCCAGGCCGCGTATGAAAGTAACGCGCTGGCAATCGACCTTGCGCCGGTTAACCAGCTGATCGCTGACATTGTCCGTGCCAACGCGCAATAACCTCGCGGGAGGCTGTTATGGCACAAAAGCCGCTTGAAGGTGCGCCGTTAGTCCTGATGACCATCGCCCTGTCGCTGGCGACGTTCATGCAGGTACTCGACTCCACCATCGCTAACGTGGCGATCCCGACCATCGCCGGTAACCTCGGGGCGTCCAACTCGCAGGGCACCTGGGTGATCACCTCGTTCGGGGTGGCGAATGCCATCTCGATCCCGATCACCGGCTGGCTGGCAAAGCGCGTCGGTGAAGTGAAGCTGTTCACCTGGTCGACCATTCTGTTCGCGCTGGCCTCATGGGCGTGCGGCATGTCCGAAAGCCTGGAAATGCTGATCTTCTTCCGCGTGATTCAGGGCGTAGTGGCCGGTCCGCTGATTCCGCTGTCGCAAAGTTTGCTGCTGAACAACTACCCGCCGGCCAAGCGCAGCGTGGCGCTGTCGCTGTGGGCGATGACGGTGATCGTTGCGCCGATCTGCGGTCCGATTCTCGGTGGCTGGATCAGCGACAACTATCACTGGGGCTGGATCTTCTTCATCAACGTGCCGATTGGCGTGGTGGTGGTGATGCTGACGCTGCAAACCCTGCGCGGGCGCGAAACCAAAACTGAGATCCGCCCGATCGATATGGTCGGTCTGGTGCTGCTGGTGGTGGGGATTGGTTCTCTGCAGGTGATGCTTGACCGCGGTAAAGAACTCGACTGGTTTGGCTCAACCGAAATCATCGTGCTGACGGTGGTCGCGGTGGTATCGCTGGCCGTGCTGCTGGTGTGGGAGCTGACCGACGATCACCCGATTGTCGATTTGTCGCTGTTTAAGAAGCGAAATTTCACCATCGGCTGTCTGTCGATCAGTCTGGCTTACATGCTGTACTTCGGATCGATCGTCCTGCTGCCGCAGCTGCTCCAGGAGGTATATGGCTATACCGCCACCTGGGCAGGGCTGGCATCGGCGCCGGTGGGGATCATTCCGGTGATTCTGTCGCCGATCATTGGCCGCTTCGCCCATAAGCTGGACATGCGGCGGCTGGTAACCTTTAGTTTTATCATGTACGCGGTGTGCTTCTACTGGCGTGCGTATACGTTTGAGCCGGGGATGGATTTCGGTGCCTCCGCGTGGCCGCAGTTTATCCAGGGGTTCGCGGTAGCCTGCTTCTTTATGCCACTGACCACCATTACGCTGTCCGGCTTGCCGCCAGAGCGTATGGCGGCGGCCTCCAGCCTGTCGAACTTTGTGCGTACGCTGGCGGGTTCAATCGGAACGTCGATCACCACCACCATGTGGACAGACCGCGAATCGATGCACCACAGCTACCTGTCGGAATCGGTTAATCCATTCAATCCGAATTCGCAGCAAATGTATGACCAGCTGCAAAGCATGGGTATGACGCAGCAGCAGGCGTCGGCTTATATCGCCCAGCAAATTACTAATCAGGGCCTGATTATCTCGGCTAACGAGATCTTCTGGGCATCGGCGGGGGTGTTTTTGGTCCTGCTGGTTCTGGTGTGGTTTGCCCGTCCGCCGTTTGGCGCGGGCGGTGGCGGCGGTGGCGCGCACTGAGTGACAAAAACAAAAACGGGCCACAGCGGCCCGTTTTTTTATTTATGCGTTCTGACGCCACCACTCGGCGAGCAGGATACCGGTCGCGACCGAGACGTTGAGGCTTTCAACGTTGCCGGTACCGCCAATCGACAGGCTGATATCGCCCTGCTGGAATGCGCTGTCTGACAGACCTTCACGTTCCTGACCCAGCACCAGTACCATTTTGGCTGGCAGCGCCGCCTGCGCCAGTGGCGTACCGGTATGGCTGGATGTGGTCACGATGGTGTAACCGGCTTTGCGGAATGCTTCCAGACCCGCAGCAAAGCTTTCACCGCTGATCGCCTGAACGTGCTCTGCACCACCTTCAGCCGTGCGGACTGCGGCACCCGACTCCAGCAGCGAGGCATCATTGACCAGCAAACCTTTGACGCCAAAGTGCGCGCAGCTGCGCATGATACCGCCAAGGTTGTGCGGGTTGCTGACATCTTCCAGCGCCAGTACGCAGTCTTTGCTCTGCGCCTGCTGCAGCCATTTCGCCACCGGCATGCCCATGCGCTTCTTAATAATGAAGCACACGCCACCGTGGTGTTCAGTTCCGGACGCTTTCGCCAGCTCGGCGTCGTCCACCACGTGATAGGCTTTGCGGTTTGCTGCCAGCCAGCGCAGGGTTTCGCGGAAGCGCGGCGTGACGCTTTGCACGAACCAGGCACGGACGATGCTTTCGGGACGGCTCTGGAACAGCGCCTGGCAGGCGTTTTCGCCGTATACGCGCGTCTCTTCCTGACGCTGACGGCGAATCAGTTCCGGGTCGATAACCGGCTTGCTGCTGGCCGCTTCGTCACCCGCATCCGCTTCAGCGGCGACTGGCGGACGTGACACGGTGCGCCACGGTGAATCACTGAAGCCGCGATCGTCCCGATCGCTGCGACGACCGCGCGCGCTATCGTCACGCGGACCGCGCGAACGGCCAGCATCGTCACGTGGACCACGCGAACGCCCGGCATCATCGCCACGGGCGGTGCGCGGACGACCGCTCTCTTCATTATTACGGGTGCTGCGAGGACCAGAGCGACGATTATCTTCCTGGCGCGCAGCAGGACGGCCGCCTTTGCCGGTACGGGGATTTGGCTTCTGACCGCCCTCCTCATCACGTACGTACATCACTTTTACCTTGCCGCTTTTGCCTTTAAATTCGTCGTTCATCTATTCCTCCAGCATTGAGAGCGCGAAGATTACCTGATGTGCCGGCGCTTAGCTATCAACTATTGAACCTATTGCTTAATCCAGATTGAGCATAGCATTCAACCTTTTCATAATGTTCACCAATCCTAAGATTTACAGGTCCGGTTTGAGGTGACGATGAATACTGTATGTGCCTCCTGTCAGGCAACTAACCGCGTTCCCGAGGAACGTCTGGCCGACGGAGCCAAATGCGGTCGCTGCGGCGATGCGCTATTTAGCGGTGAAGTGGTGAATGCCACGGCGGCCACGCTGGATAAATACCTGCAGGACGATCTGCCGGTCGTGGTCGACTTCTGGGCGCCATGGTGCGGCCCGTGCGTGAACTTTGCGCCGGTGTTTAAAGACGTCGCTGACGAGCGGCGCGGCAAAGTGCGCTTCGTGAAAGTGAACACTGAGGCGGAACCTGCGCTCAGCACGCGTTTTCGCATCCGTAGCATCCCAACCATTATGCTGTTCAAAAACGGTGAGATGGTGGACATGCTGAACGGTGCGATGCCGAAAGCGCCGTTCAACGAATGGCTCGACGAGTCACTCTAATCCCCCAGGGCCAGCCACGCGCTGGCCTTGTTTTTGCCCTTCTATTACACTGGCGTTTTTCCCTGTCCGCGATGCTATGTCTGAAAATGCCGTCCTGCGCCTGCGCGCGCAGCGTTTAGCGCGTGCCACGCGCCCGTTTCTTGCCCGAGGCAACCGCGTGCTGCGCTGTCAGCGCTGCCTGCTGCCGCATAAAAACTGTCTGTGCGCGACCCTGCAGCCGCAACAGGCGCGCAGTCGGTTTTGTCTGGTGATGTTTGATACTGAACCAATGAAACCCAGTAATACCGGCCGGCTGATTGCCGACATTCTGCCGGAAACCCAGGCCTTTGGCTGGTCGCGCACCGAGCCCGACGCCGCGCTGCTGGCGGCGGTGCAGACGGCGGATTATGAGCCGATGGTGGTGTTTCCCGGTGCCTACGCCGATGCCGATCGCCAGGTGCTGACCACGCCGCCCACCGACGGCAAGCCCCCACTGTTTATTATGCTCGACGGCACCTGGACCGAAGCGCGCAAAATGTTCCGCAAAAGTCCGTGGCTGGATAGCTTTCCGGTGATGTCACTGAATGTGGCGACGCCGTCGCGCTACACGCTGCGCGAAGCCCACGCGCCGGGCCAGCACTGCACCGCCGAAGTGGCCGCCGCGCTGCTGGAACAGGCAGGTGACGCCCCGGCGGCGCAGGCGTTGCAGCAGCACTTTGAACGCTTTCGTCAGGCCTATCTGGCCGGTAAACCCCATCATCCAATACACGCGCAAGCAGATAATTTCTGAAGCTGGCTCGCAGCCTGACATCGACAAATCGGCAACCGGCGTAAAAGCGTTTACAATCATGCCAATCCCGAGAGCAGGAGCGAATGATGAGCCAACGTGGACTGGAAGCGCTGTTACGACCGAAATCAATTGCGGTGCTGGGTGCGTCGATAAAACCGGGCCGCGCTGGCTATCTGATGATGCGCAACCTGCTGGCGGGCGGCTTTGGCGGTCCGGTGTTGCCGGTCACGCCCAAATACAAGGCGGTCAGCGGCGTGCTGGCCTGGCCGGATGTGGCCAGCCTGCCCTTCGCCCCCGATCTGGCGATTATCTGCACCCACGCCAGACGCAATCTGGAACTTTTACAGCAGCTGGGAGAAAAAGGCTGTAAAGCCTGCATCATTCTCTCCGCGCCGGCCAGCCAGCTGGAGGCGCTGAAAGCCTGTGCCAGCCAGTGGCAGATGCGCCTGCTGGGCCCCAACAGTCTGGGCCTGTTAGCCCCCTGGCAGGGGCTGAATGCCAGCTTCTCACCGGTACCGATTGCGAAAGGACGCATCGCCTTTATTTCGCAATCGGCGGCGGTGTCCAACACCATTCTCGACTGGGCGCAACAGCGCAACCTGGGCTTTTCGTGGTTTATCGCCTTAGGCGACAGCCTGGATATTGACGTCGACGACCTGCTGGATTTTCTTGCACGCGATGGCAAAACCAGCGCCATTTTGCTCTACCTGGAACACCTGAGCGATGCCCGGCGCTTCGTTTCTGCCTCGCGTAGCGCAGCGCGTAATAAACCGATTCTGGTGATCAAAAGCGGTCGCAGCCACCAGGCTCAGGCGATGATCGGCACCGCCAGCGGACTGGATGCTGCCTGGGATGCCGCCATTCAGCGCGCCGGTCTGCTGCGCGTGCAGGACACGCATGAGCTGTTTTCCGCCGTGGAGTCGCTCAGCCACATGCGCCCGCTGCGCGGTGAGCGCCTGATGATTATCAGCAACGGCGCCGCTCCGGCAGCCCTGGCGCTGGATGAACTCTATGCGCGTAACGGCAAGCTGGCGACGCTGGATGAGCCCACGCTGCAGGCGCTGGCGGCCCTGCTGCCGGAGGGCATCGGGCGCGGTAATCCGCTGGATTTGAAAGATCATGCAACCCCCGCGCTGTACGTGGCCTGCGTAACACAGCTGCTCGACAGCCATGAACTGGATGCGCTGATGATTATTCATTCACCCAGCGCCGTCTCTCCGGCCAGTGAAACCGCCACGCAGATTATTGCGGCGGTGGCCGCGCATCCGCGGGGTAAGCAGGTGACGCTGCTGACCAACTGGTGCGGCGAACACTCTTCGCAGGAAGCCCGCCGCGCATTCACCCAGGCCGGCATTCCGACCTGGCGCACGCCAGAAGGCACGGTGACGGCATTCATGCACCAGGTTGAGTATCGGCGTAACCAGAAACAGCTACGCGAAACGCCAGCGCTGCCGCTGGGCCTGACGCAAAACAGCGCCGAGGCACATCAGCTGCTGCAACAGGCACTGGATAGCGGCATTACCACGCTGGATACGCACGAGGTGCAGCCCATACTTCAGGCTTACGGGCTGGCAACGCTGCCAACGTGGATCGCCAGCGACAGCCAGTCTGCCGCTAAGATTGCCGACCAGATTGGTTATCCGGTGGCGCTCAAGCTGCGCTCGCCGGATATTGCACATAAGTCGGATGTACAGGGCGTGATGCTCTATCTGCGCAGCGCGGCAGAAGTTGAACAGGCAGCAGACGCCATCTTCGATCGCGTGCGTGAAACGCATCCGCAGGCGCGCATTGACGGCCTGCTGGTGCAAAGTATGGCGAACCGCGCCGGTGCACAGGAGTTGCGGGTGGTGGTTGAGCATGACCCGCTGTTTGGCCCAATCATCATGCTGGGCGAAGGCGGTGTGGAATGGCAGCCGGACAAGCAGGCCGCCGTGGCGTTGCCGCCGCTGAATATGACGCTGGCGCGCTATCTGGTGATTCAGGCACTGAAGAGCGGCAAAGTGCGCAGCCGCAGTGCACTGCGACCGCTGGACATCACCGGTCTGAGTCAGCTGCTGGTGCAGGTATCAAACCTGGTGGTCGACTGTCCGGAGATTCAGCGGCTGGATATTCACCCGCTGCTGGCATCCGCCAATACCTTTACCCTGCTGGACGTGACGCTGCAGCTGGCTCCGTTTCATGGCGACAGTGAGGCGCGGCTGGCAATTCGTCCCTATCCGCACCATCTGGAAGAGCAGGTGCAGCTTAAAGATGGCCAGCGCTGCCTGTTTCGCCCGATTCTGCCGGAGGATGAACCGCAGCTACGTGCCTTCATCGCCCAGGTCACCAAAGAAGACCTTTACTATCGCTACTTCAGTGAGATCAATGAGTTTACCCACGACGATTTGGCGAACATGACGCAGATCGATTACGACCGGGAGATGGCGATTGTCGCAGTACGCCAGCATAACGGTGCTAATGAGATCATCGGCGTGACGCGCGCGATCTCCGATGCTGACAATATCGACGCAGAATTTTCGGTATTGGTGCGTTCTGACCTGAAGGGTCTGGGCATGGGCCGGCGGCTGCTGGAAAAGATGATCCGCTATACGCGCGATCACGGCCTGCAACAATTGAACGGTATCACCATGCCGCACAATACCGGCATGATTACCTTAGCGCGAAAACTCAATTTTCGTGTGAATATTCAACTGGATGATGGCATTGTCAGCCTGAATTTACCGCTGGCTGACACCGGCGACCTGGCTGTAGAGAAAGGTAAAAATCCTCCTTAACCGGCCGGTTGATGTTATTATTTACCGTTAGGATCATGATTTGATGGCAAAAGGCCATACAATGAACAGAGAAGAAGTGCACTGTGATGTTGTCTAAATTCAAACGCAATAAACACCAACAACACCTCGCACAGCTGCCTAAACTGTCACAGTCCGTGTCGGATGTGACCACGCTTTACTCGCCCGCCGAGTTTCGTGAAACCCTGCTGACGAAAATCGCTACGGCAGAAAAACGCATCTGCATCGCCGCGCTGTATCTGGAAAATGATGACGGCGGACGCAGCATTATGCAGGCGCTGTATGCAGCGCGTCAGGCGCGCCCGGAACTGGATGTCAGCATTCTGGTGGACTGGCATCGTGCGCAGCGCGGCCGTATCGGTGCCGCGCGCGGCCTGACCAACGCCGACTGGTATTGCGAAATGGCGGCGCAGCATCCCGATATCGCGATTCCGGTGTATGGCATTCCGGTGAACACCCGTGAAGCGCTCGGTGTGCTGCATCTGAAAGGCTTTATCATTGACGATACCCTGCTCTACAGCGGTGCCAGCCTGAACGATGTTTATCTGCATCAGCATGACAAATACCGTTATGACCGTTATCAGCTGATCCGTAATCCGCAGCTGGCGGACACCATGTTTCAGTGGATTGGTGAGAATCTCAAACATTCTGAGGCCGTTAACCGTCTCGACCAGGCCGAACGTCCCTCCAGCCCGGAAATCAAGAATGAAACCCGCCAGTTTCGTCAGGAGCTGCGCAGCTTCAACTATCAGTTTACCGGTGATGCCGGCAACGAATCACTGGCCGTCACGCCGCTGGTCGGGCTGGGTAAACGTAGCCTGCTGAACAAAACCATCTTCCATTTAATGCCCTGCGCCGAGCGTAAGCTCACGCTGTGCACGCCGTACTTTAACCTGCCGGCCATTCTGGTGCGCAATCTGATCCAGCTGCTGCGTCAGGGCAAAGAGGTCGAGATCATCGTTGGCGATAAAACCGCCAACGATTTCTACATTCCGCCACACGAGCCGTTCAAGATTATCGGTGCGCTGCCCTATCTGTATGAAATCAACCTGCGTCGCTTCCTCAGCCGGTTGCAGTATTACGTCAATAACGGCCAGCTGACGGTACGTTTGTGGAAAGATGGCGACAACAGCTATCACCTGAAAGGCATCTGGGTTGATGACGAGTGGATGATGATCACCGGTAATAACCTCAATCCGCGCGCCTGGCGACTCGATCTGGAAAATGCGGTGCTGATTCACGATCCGCTCAACCAGCTGGCAGAGCAGCGCGATAAGGAACTGGCGCTGATCCGTCAGCACACCACGGTGGTGAAACATTTCCGCGAGCTGGAGAGCATCTCTGATTATCCGGCAAAGGTGCGTAAGCTGATTCGCCGTCTGCGTCGCATCCGTATCGACCGCCTTATTAGCCGTCTGCTGTAGCCGATGCGTGCGCTCATCCTCTGTGCGGTATTACTGTGTAGCGGATGTGCGCATGTGGCGCAGGACAGCTGGACCGGCCAGGATAAAGCACAACACTTTTTCTCCTCTGCCGCTCTGGCTGCCGCCGGCAGTGAGATCTCTCAGCATCAACATCAGGGGCGCGGGCAAAATCTGCGCTTCGGCATGCTCTTTTCGCTGAGCTTCGGCGTAGCTAAAGAAGCCTGGGACAGCCGCCCTGCCGGGAGCGGCTGGAGCTGGAAAGATCTCAGCTGGGATGTCGCCGGTGCGGCCAGCGGCATTGCGCTGTGGAACCTGAGCCAGTAATCACAGCGCAATCCCCTTCCCTTTACGGTGCAGCATCAGCGATACCAGAAATGCCAGCGCGCCCATTGCCGAGACATACCAGAAGAAAGTGGTTTCGATGCCGTGCTTCTTCAGTAACAGCGCCACGTACTCGGCCGAACCGCCAAAGATAGCGTTAGCTACCGCATAGGAAAGCCCCACGCCGAGCGCCCGCACTTCCGGCGGGAACATCTCCGCTTTAAGAATGCCGCTGATCGCGGTGTAGAAACTGGTAATAATCAGCGCCAGCATCACCAGCACGAACGCCAGCCCGCTACTTTGCACATTCTGCAGCAACATCAAAATCGGCACGGTACAGATAGCCGCGCCAGCGCCGAAGATCATCATTGATGCCCGCCGGCCAATCTTATCTGACAGCGCGCCCACAATTGGCTGAATCAGCATGAATACCAGTAACGCGCCGGTCATCAACGCACTGGCGCTGCGCGCATCCATACCCGCCGTGTTCACCAGATATTTCTGCATGTAGGTTGTGAAGGTATAGAAGCTCAGCGATCCGCCGGCGGTAAAGCCAAGCACCATCAGGAAGGCGCGCGAATGGTTACGCAGCAGGCCAAGGATGCTACCGGCATCGCGATGTTCCCGGTGCTTTTTCTCGGAGGTTTCATTCAGTGAGCGACGCAACCACAGAGCGACCACGGCCAGAACCGCGCCAAGAAAGAACGGAATTCGCCAGCCCCAGCTGCGCAGCGCTTCATCACTGAGAATTTGTTGCAGTACCACGACCGTCAGCACGGCTAACAGCTGACCGCCAATCAGTGTGACGTACTGGAACGACGCGTAGAAGCCTTTGCGCCCTTCCAGTGCCACCTCACTCATGTAGGTAGCACTGGTACCATATTCACCGCCCACCGATAAGCCCTGAAACATGCGCGCCAGCAACAAAATCACCGGTGCCGCAATGCCGATTTCGCCATAGCCGGGTAAACAGGCGATGACCAGCGAACCAAAACACATCATGCATACCGAGATCAGCATCGAACTTTTTCGGCCGTGACGGTCCGCGATGTAGCCGAATAGCCAGCCACCGATGGGGCGCATTAAGAAGCCCGCCGCAAACACGCCGGCCGTTTGCAGCAGCTGGGTAGTGGTGTCGCCGGCCGGGAAAAATACATGAGCAAAATAGAGCGAGAAGAACGAGTAGACGTAGAAATCAAACCATTCGACCAGATTGCCGGACGACGCGCCGACAATGGCCCAGATGCGTTGTTTACTGACGGCTGCCGCTTCCGGCTGGGCCGATTTTTGTTGTAAGTCTGTCATCTTTTACCTCATTTCCTTGCGAAGAACATCGCTAAAGCAATGAGTAAAGCATCTGAGGACGGCGCGGGGGGATTGGTGCCCGTTCAGGATGACAAAATGTGACAGAGCTGGAGTTTTAAGGAGAGATTTTGCAGAGGATTAAGTGGATTTGGCGATCGCCAGACGTAAAGAAGCCCCGGACTCTCGTCCGGGGCTTCTTTACGGGTTTGATGCCTGGCAGTTCCCTACTCTCGCATGGGGAGGCCCCACACTACCATCGGCGCTACGGCGTTTCACTTCTGAGTTCGGCATGGGGTCAGGTGGGACCACCGCGCTGTTGCCGCCAGGCAAATTCTGGTGCGCGAAACGAATCTTTTTCACTGATGCCGCGTTGGCCGCCCTCGTAAAGTCAGTCACATACTCGTGTATGCTCCTTCCTTTCCTTCGCCCTGCCGCCTTGCCTCAGCGCAAAATCTTTCGTTTCCGCTAATTTTTCCGTCACAAGCTGAAAATTCTTTCGGTCTCTCAGACCAAAACGCCTCTGGCGTTGTAAGGTTAAGCCTCACGGGTCATTAGTACCGGTTAGCTCAACGCATCGCTGCGCTTACACACCCGGCCTATCAACGTCGTCGTCTTCAACGTCCCTTCAGGACCCTTAAAGGGTCAGGGAGAACTCATCTCGGGGCAAGTTTCGTGCTTAGATGCTTTCAGCACTTATCTCTTCCGCACTTAGCTACCGGGCAGTGCCATTGGCATGACAACCCGAACACCAGCGGTGCGTTCACTCCGGTCCTCTCGTACTAGGAGCAACCCCCCTCAATTCTCCAGCGCCCACGGCAGATAGGGACCGAACTGTCTCACGACGTTCTAAACCCAGCTCGCGTACCACTTTAAACGGCGAACAGCCGTACCCTTGGGACCTACTTCAGCCCCAGGATGTGATGAGCCGACATCGAGGTGCCAAACACCGCCGTCGATATGAACTCTTGGGCGGTATCAGCCTGTTATCCCCGGAGTACCTTTTATCCGTTGAGCGATGGCCCTTCCATTCAGAACCACCGGATCACTATGACCTGCTTTCGCACCTGCTCGAGCCGTCACTCTCGCAGTCAAGCTGGCTTATGCCATTGCACTAACCTCCTGATGTCCGACCAGGATTAGCCAACCTTCGTGCTCCTCCGTTACGCTTTGGGAGGAGACCGCCCCAGTCAAACTACCCACCAGACACTGTCCGCAGCCCGGGTAACGGGCCTACGTTAGAACATCAAACATTAAAGGGTGGTATTTCAAGGTTGGCTCCACGCAGACTGGCGTCCGCGCTTCAAAGCCTCCCACCTATCCTACACATCAAGGCTCAATGTTCAGTGTCAAGCTATAGTAAAGGTTCACGGGGTCTTTCCGTCTTGCCGCGGGTACACTGCATCTTCACAGCGATTTCAATTTCACTGAGTCTCGGGTGGAGACAGCCTGGCCATCATTACGCCATTCGTGCAGGTCGGAACTTACCCGACAAGGAATTTCGCTACCTTAGGACCGTTATAGTTACGGCCGCCGTTTACCGGGGCTTCGATCAAGAGCTTCTCCTTGCGGATAACCCCATCAATTAACCTTCCGGCACCGGGCAGGCGTCACACCGTATACGTCCACTTTCGTGTTTGCACAGTGCTGTGTTTTTAATAAACAGTTGCAGCCAGCTGGTATCTTCGACTGGCCTCGGCTCCGGGAGCAAGTCCCTTCACCTACGCGCCAGCGTGCCTTCTCCCGAAGTTACGGCACCATTTTGCCTAGTTCCTTCACCCGAGTTCTCTCAAGCGCCTTGGTATTCTCTACCTGACCACCTGTGTCGGTTTGGGGTACGATTTCGTGTTACCTGGAGCTTAGAGGCTTTTCCTGGAAGCAGGGCATCAGTTACTTCACCGCCGTGGCGGCTCGTCGTCACGCCTCAGTGTTAAAGAAGACCGGATTTGCCTGGTCTTCACACCTGCACGCTTAAACCGGGACAACCGTCGCCCGGATAACCTAGCCTTCTCCGTCCCCCCTTCGCAGTAACACCAAGTACAGGAATATTAACCTGTTTCCCATCGACTACGCTTTTCAGCCTCGCCTTAGGGGTCGACTCACCCTGCCCCGATTAACGTTGGACAGGAACCCTTGGTCTTCCGGCGAGCGGGCTTTTCACCCGCTTTATCGTTACTTATGTCAGCATTCGCACTTCTGATACCTCCAGCGTGCCTCACAGCACACCTTCAGCGGCTTACAGAACGCTCCCCTACCCAACAACACATAGTGTCGCTGCCGCAGCTTCGGTGCATGGTTTAGCCCCGTTACATCTTCCGCGCAGGCCGACTCGACCAGTGAGCTATTACGCTTTCTTTAAATGATGGCTGCTTCTAAGCCAACATCCTGGCTGTCTGTGCCTTCCCACATCGTTTCCCACTTAACCATGACTTTGGGACCTTAGCTGGCGGTCTGGGTTGTTTCCCTCTTCACGACGGACGTTAGCACCCGCCGTGTGTCTCCCGTGATAACATTCTCCGGTATTCGCAGTTTGCATCGGGTTGGTAAGCCGGGATGGCCCCCTAGCCGAAACAGTGCTCTACCCCCGGAGATGAGTTCACGAGGCGCTACCTAAATAGCTTTCGGGGAGAACCAGCTATCTCCCGGTTTGATTGGCCTTTCACCCCCAGCCACAAGTCATCCGCTAATTTTTCAACATTAGTCGGTTCGGTCCTCCAGTTAGTGTTACCCAACCTTCAACCTGCCCATGGCTAGATCACCGGGTTTCGGGTCTATACCCTGCAACTTAACGCCCAATTAAGACTCGGTTTCCCTTCGGCTCCCCTATGCGGTTAACCTTGCTACAGAATATAAGTCGCTGACCCATTATACAAAAGGTACGCAGTCACCTAACAAGTAGGCTCCCACTGCTTGTACGTACACGGTTTCAGGTTCTGTTTCACTCCCCTCGCTGGGGTTCTTTTCGCCTTTCCCTCACGGTACTGGTTCACTATCGGTCAGTCAGGAGTATTTAGCCTTGGAGGATGGTCCCCCCATATTCAGACAGGATACCACGTGTCCCGCCCTACTCGTCGGACTCACAACTCATGCATCTTCGTGTACGGGGCTGTCACCCGGTATCGCGCGACTTTCCAGACGCTTCCACTGATGCACAAGCTGATTCAGGTCCTGGGCTGCTCCCCGTTCGCTCGCCGCTACTGGGGGAATCTCGGTTGATTTCTTTTCCTCGGGGTACTTAGATGTTTCAGTTCCCCCGGTTCGCCTCGTTAACCTATGTATTCAGTTAACGATAATGCACAAGTGCACTGGGTTTCCCCATTCGGACATCGACGGCTGTAGCGGTTCATATCACCTTACCGTCGCTTTTCGCAGATTAGCACGTCCTTCATCGCCTCTGACTGCCAGGGCATCCACCGTGTACGCTTAGTCGCTTAACCTCACAACCCACAGGCGTTTTGCAACGCTGCGGACTGCAAGCATTTGAGAGACCCGAACACATCGTAAATTTCATTCTTATTACGGAGAATGAACACGACGTGTCGTTTCAATTTTCAGCTTGTTCCGGATTGTTAAAGAGCAATAACTTCGCAATGCATTCAGTAAATGCATTCTGAAGTTGTATCAACGCGGGTTCGTTGATGGTGGAGCTAAGCGGGATCGAACCGCTGACCTCCTGCGTGCAAGGCAGGCGCTCTCCCAGCTGAGCTATAGCCCCGATGAGTGTTGTAAAACGCATGAGTACCAAGGAGAATCATTTTTCAGGCAAGGCGCAGTGTCGCGACGCATAGTCTTCTATGCGAGCGGCGCTGTAACGCAGCATGAGAAATGATTTGGTAGGCCTGAGTGGACTTGAACCACCGACCTCACCCTTATCAGGGGTGCGCTCTAACCACCTGAGCTACAAGCCTGCAGGCGTTTTACGCTCTTCTCTAAAGTTCATCAGACAATCTGTGTGAGCACTTCGCGGGAAGGTATCTTCAGGTAAGGAGGTGATCCAACCGCAGGTTCCCCTACGGTTACCTTGTTACGACTTCACCCCAGTCATGAATCACAAAGTGGTAAGCGCCCTCCCGAAGGTTAAGCTACCTACTTCTTTTGCAACCCACTCCCATGGTGTGACGGGCGGTGTGTACAAGGCCCGGGAACGTATTCACCGTAGCATTCTGATCTACGATTACTAGCGATTCCGACTTCATGGAGTCGAGTTGCAGACTCCAATCCGGACTACGACGCACTTTATGAGGTCCGCTTGCTCTCGCGAGGTCGCTTCTCTTTGTATGCGCCATTGTAGCACGTGTGTAGCCCTGGCCGTAAGGGCCATGATGACTTGACGTCATCCCCACCTTCCTCCGGTTTATCACCGGCAGTCTCCTTTGAGTTCCCGGCCGAGCCGCTGGCAACAAAGGATAAGGGTTGCGCTCGTTGCGGGACTTAACCCAACATTTCACAACACGAGCTGACGACAGCCATGCAGCACCTGTCTCAGAGTTCCCGAAGGCACCAAAGCATCTCTGCTAAGTTCTCTGGATGTCAAGGCCAGGTAAGGTTCTTCGCGTTGCATCGAATTAAACCACATGCTCCACCGCTTGTGCGGGCCCCCGTCAATTCATTTGAGTTTTAACCTTGCGGCCGTACTCCCCAGGCGGTCGACTTAACGCGTTAGCTCCGGAAGCCACGCCTCAAGGGCACAACCTCCAAGTCGACATCGTTTACGGCGTGGACTACCAGGGTATCTAATCCTGTTTGCTCCCCACGCTTTCGCACCTGAGCGTCAGTCTTCGTCCAGGGGGCCGCCTTCGCCACCGGTATTCCTCCAGATCTCTACGCATTTCACCGCTACACCTGGAATTCTACCCCCCTCTACGAGACTCAAGCCTGCCAGTTTCAAATGCAGTTCCCAGGTTAAGCCCGGGGATTTCACATCTGACTTAACAGACCGCCTGCGTGCGCTTTACGCCCAGTAATTCCGATTAACGCTTGCACCCTCCGTATTACCGCGGCTGCTGGCACGGAGTTAGCCGGTGCTTCTTCTGCGGGTAACGTCAATCGGCAAGGTTATTAACCTCACCGCCTTCCTCCCCGCTGAAAGTACTTTACAACCCGAAGGCCTTCTTCATACACGCGGCATGGCTGCATCAGGCTTGCGCCCATTGTGCAATATTCCCCACTGCTGCCTCCCGTAGGAGTCTGGACCGTGTCTCAGTTCCAGTGTGGCTGGTCATCCTCTCAGACCAGCTAGGGATCGTCGCCTAGGTGAGCCATTACCCCACCTACTAGCTAATCCCATCTGGGCACATCCGATGGTGTGAGGCCCGAAGGTCCCCCACTTTGGTCTCGCGACGTTATGCGGTATTAGCTACCGTTTCCAGTAGTTATCCCCCTCCATCGGGCAGTTTCCCAGACATTACTCACCCGTCCGCCACTCGCCACCCAAAGAGCAAGCTCTTCTGTGCTGCCGTTCGACTTGCATGTGTTAGGCCTGCCGCCAGCGTTCAATCTGAGCCATGATCAAACTCTTCAATTTAAAGTTTGATTTGCTGCAACCAGTGCAGCGATGCTCTGTGAATTAAACTTCGTAATGAATTACGTGTTCACTCAGCAAAGACTTGATATTTTTTACGTCCGGAGACGCTGATATCAATCCTGCGAGTGCCCACACAGATTGTCTGATAAATTGTTAAAGAGCGGTGCGACGCGGCGTTCGGCCTGCTGTCGCGAGGTGGCGTATATTACGCTTTCCTCCTTCAGAGTCAAACACTTTTTTCAGCGTTTTTCTCCGGCGGGGTGAATCGCTTCACGCCCTGCTGAGCCGTCTGCGTTGCCGCTTTGCCGTCTCAGTGGTGGCGCATTATAGGGACTTCGTTTCGCCTGACAAGCGCTAATTTGCAGTTTTTGCGCGACCGCTCACTTTCCAGGCAACACGTTGCAAAAACCAGCTGATTCTTGCGAAACAGCATAAAAAAACGGGCCCTGAGGCCCGTTTTTGTCACCTTGCGTTATTGATGTGCGACGATGGCATCGTCCTGCACATCCATTTCGATGGTTTTTCCCGGAACCAGCGCGCCAGACAAAATCTTCTGCGCCAGCGGGTTTTCAATCTGCTGCTGAATAGCCCGTTTCAATGGCCGCGCGCCATAAACCGGATCGTAACCATTTTCGCCCAGCAGTTTCAGCGCCGCGTCGGAAATGTGCAGCTGATAACCGCGCTCTTCCAGACGCTGATACAGCCGCTGCAGCTGAATCTGCGCAATCGAGGCAATATGTTTTTCACCCAGCGGATGGAATACCACCACCTCATCAATACGGTTGATAAACTCCGGACGGAAATGGTGTCCGACGACCGTCATCACCACATCTTTCATTTCCGCGTAATCAAGCGCGCCGAAACGTTCCTGAATCAGATCCGAACCGAGGTTAGATGTCATGATCACCACGGTATTGCGGAAGTCCACGGTGCGCCCCTGACCATCGGTCAGACGCCCATCGTCCAGCACCTGCAGCAGAATGTTGAACACATCCGGATGCGCTTTTTCCACCTCATCCAGCAAAATCACCGAGTAAGGGCGACGACGCACCGCCTCTGTCAGGTAACCGCCCTCTTCATAACCGACGTAGCCAGGAGGTGCCCCGACCAGACGCGACACCGAATGTTTCTCCATGAATTCCGACATATCGATACGCACCATCGCGTCGTCGCTATCGAACAGGAAATTAGCCAGCGCCTTACACAGCTCGGTTTTACCGACACCGGTCGGTCCAAGGAACAGGAACGATCCGATTGGCCGGTTCGGGTCAGACAAACCGGCGCGGCTACGGCGAATGGCGTTCGATACTGCTTCAACCGCTTCGTCCTGGCCGATAACCCGGGCATGCAGCTCCTGCTCCATCCGCAACAGTTTATCGCGCTCGCCTTCCATCATGCGGGCCACCGGAATACCGGTCCAGCGCGCCAGCACATCGGCGATCTCGACATCCGTTACGCGGTTGCGTAACAGCTTCATGGTTTTACCTTCAGCCTGCGTGGCGCTTGCCAGCTGTTTTTCCAGCTCCGGAATTTTGCCGTACTGCAGTTCCGACATCTGGCCAAGGTCACCCACACGCCGAGCCTGCTCCATAGCCAGACGCGCCTGCTCCAGCTCGGCTTTGATGTTTTGCGTGCCGGTCAGCGAGGCTTTTTCCGCTTTCCACTCTTCTTCGAGCTCAGCATATTCGCGCTCTTTCTGATCCAGCTCGCTTTCCAGCATCTCCAGACGCTTAACGCTGGCGTCATCCGATTCTTTCTTCAGCGCCTGCTGCTCCAGTTTGAGCTGGATGATGCGCCGTTCGAGACGATCGAGCGGTTCCGGCTTGGAGTCAATCTGCAAACGAATACTCGACGCCGCCTCATCAATCAGGTCGATGGCTTTGTCCGGCAACTGGCGATCGGCAATATAGCGGTGCGACAACGTTGCCGCAGCGACAATCGCCGGATCGGTAATTTGCACATGGTGATGCAGCTCATAACGCTCTTTCAGGCCACGCAGAATGGCGATGGTGTCTTCCACGCTCGGTTCGGCGACGAACACTTTCTGGAAACGGCGCTCCAGCGCGGCATCTTTCTCAATGTACTGGCGATATTCATCCAGCGTGGTGGCACCCACGCAGTGCAGTTCACCGCGTGCCAGCGCCGGCTTCAGCATGTTGCCGGCATCCATCGCGCCGTCGGCTTTACCTGCGCCGACCATGGTATGCAGCTCATCGATAAACAGAATGACGTTGCCTTCCTGCTTGGCGAGGTCGTTCAGTACGCCTTTCAGGCGCTCTTCAAACTCGCCGCGATATTTCGCGCCGGCCACCAGCGCGCCCATATCCAGCGCCAGTACGCGCCGGCCTTTCAGCCCTTCCGGCACTTCGCCGTTAATGATGCGCTGCGCCAGCCCTTCAACGATGGCGGTTTTACCGACGCCCGGTTCACCGATAAGCACCGGGTTGTTTTTGGTACGGCGCTGCAATACCTGAATGGTGCGGCGAATCTCTTCGTCACGCCCGATAACCGGATCTAACTTGCCGAGCTCAGCGCGCTCCGTCAGATCGATGGTGTATTTTTTCAAAGCCTGGCGCTGATCTTCAGCCCCCTGATCGTTCACGTTTTCCCCTCCCCGCAGTTGCTCGATGGCCTTAGCGAGTTTGTCTGCCGTGGCACCGGCAGACTTCAGTAAGTCCGCCAGCGAGCCGCGCGATTCGAGGGCCGCCAGAACAAATAATTCAGATGAAATAAAGTTGTCGCCGCGCTTTTGCGCCAGCTTGTCGCACAGATTCAGTACCCGGACCAAATCCGCTGATGGCTGAACGTCGCCGTCGGTCCCTTCGACCTGTGGCAAACGATTGATGGCTTGTTCGATGCTGGTACGCAGGCTAGCGACATCCGCCCCCGCCGCACTGAGCAGCGGACGTACCGATCCACCCTCCTGGTTGAGCAGCGCGCTCATCAGGTGCAGGGGTTCGATGAATTGATTATCGTGTCCCAGAGCAAGGGACTGTGCATCGGCCAGGGCCAACTGGAATTTATTGGTAAGACGATCCAGACGCATGATTCCTCCCATTACAGGTCAAAATGCTACTGGAGATTAAAT
Source organism: Pantoea dispersa (assembly GCF_019890955.1). Classification (NCBI taxonomy): domain Bacteria; kingdom Pseudomonadati; phylum Pseudomonadota; class Gammaproteobacteria; order Enterobacterales; family Erwiniaceae; genus Pantoea; species Pantoea dispersa. The sequence continues at coordinate 1,000,262 of NZ_CP082346.1, read as the reverse complement.
GAGGTCATCCCTCAAATTTTCAAGGTTAATGACCTGAGTTGTGAGCAAAAAATACGCTTACTGGATCGTCTTGCGGCGTAAGGTTATCTCAGCCAAATCAAAGTTGCCATACGCCCGGTGATTCCGTCGCGTCGGAAGGAGAAAAAATCGGCGCTTTCCTGATAGGTGCAGCGCGCATCAGCCGTGACAGATCGCACGCCAGCGGCCTGCAGACGCTGGGTTGCCAGCAGCCAGATATCGGCAAAATATTTCTCGCCGGCCGGGCGAAAAGCCGCATCGGCAGCGGCATCCTGCGCCAGGAACGCACTGCGCACCTCGGCCCCCACTTCAAATGCCTGCGGACCAATCGCCGGACCGAGCCAGGCATGAATCTCGCTCGCCGGGCAGTGAAACTGTGCCAGCGTCTGCTCCAGCACCCCATGACACAACCCGCGCCAGCCGGCATGTGCCGCGGCAACTTCGCTGCCATCATGGCTGCAAAACAGCACCGGCAGACAGTCGGCGGTCATCACTGCACACACCACGCCGCTTTCCCGCGTTATCGCCGCATCGGCTCGCGGCAGGGACGCAGCCGCCGGCAGACGCGCCACCGTCTGGCCGTGTACCTGCTCCAGCCACTGCGGCATCGCCGGTAGCGCCAGTTGCTCGACCACGCGCTGACGATTGTGCATCACGCAATCCGCCTCGTCCCCGACGTGCGCGCCAAGGTTGAGGGAATCCCATGGCGCAGTGCTAACGCCGCCGTGCCGCGTGGTCGAATAAGCCTGCACGCGCGCCGGCGCTGGCCACTGCGGCACGATCCAGTCACTCATAGCCAGTCCAGCTGATCGCGGAACTCGTCGGTATCGGCTTTCAGTGCCTCAATCAGATCAACCATGTCCTGCGGCAATGGCGCGTGCCACTCCATCTCAATCCCGGTGATCGGATGATAAAGACGCAGCATAGTGGCGTGCAGCGCCTGGCGGTCAAAACCGCGCAGCGTACTGATAAAAGCCTCAGAAGCGCCCTTTGGCGGACGCGGACGACCACCGTACAGCGGATCGCCCACCAGCGGATGATTAATGTGCGCCATGTGCACGCGAATCTGGTGAGTACGGCCGGTTTCCAGGCGCAGGCGTAAGCGCGTATGGGCGCGGAAATGCTCCATGATGCGATAGTGCGTGGTGGCCGGTTTACCCATCGGATGCACCGCCATGTGGGTACGCTTGGTAGAGTGACGCGCCATCGGCTCATTCACCGTACCGCCGGCGGTCATGGTGCCAATCGCCACCGCTTCATATTCACGGGTGATTTCACGCAGCTGCAGCGTTTCAACCAGATGCGTCTGCGCTGGTACCGTTTTGGCCACCACCATTAGTCCGGTGGTGTCTTTATCCAGACGGTGCACGATGCCGGCGCGCGGCACGTCGGCAATCGCCGGATAGTGATAAAGCAGCGCATTCAGTACCGTGCCGTCCGGATTACCGGCGCCAGGGTGGACCACTAAGTCGCGCGGTTTGTTGATCACCAGGATGTGGTCATCTTCATAAACAATATCCAGCGGAATATTTTGCGCTTCCCAGCGCTGCTCCTCTTCGATCTCGGCATCAATCGCCACCCGCTCACCGCCGAGTACTTTCTCTTTCGGTTTATCGATGATGGTGCCGTTGACGCTGACCCGACGCTCAAGGATCCACTCTTTTATGCGGGAACGTGAATAATCAGGGAACAATTCCGCCAAAGTCTGATCTAAGCGTTGTCCAAGCTGTGCTTCGGACACCGTTGCGGTGAGTTGAACTTGTTGTGCCATATACAGCTTCTTCGTTAACGTTGGGTTTTCACGGCGATGCCGTTTAATATAATGTGCTATCGTACTGGTCATTACCGGGAGCTATACGGACAGCTTCCGCCATAACACTTTGAGGATAATCATTTCGTCATGACGCGTATGAAACATCTGGTGGCTGCTGCCACACTGAGCCTGAGCCTGGCACTGGTGGGCTGTTCCGGCTCATCGGACCCGGTCCCGGACAGCCCGCCGTCTGAAATTTACGCCACAGCGCAGCAAAAGCTGCAGGACGGTAACTTTAAAGCGGCGATTAAGCAACTGGAAGCGCTGGATAACCGTTATCCGTTTGGTCCTTACTCGCAGCAAGTGCAGCTGGATTTGATCTACGCGTACTACAAAAATGCCGATCTGCCACTGGCGCAAGCCGCCATTTCCCGCTTTATGCGCCTGAACCCGACGCACCCTAACATTGATTACGTGATCTATATGAAGGGCCTGACGGACATGGCACTGGATGATTCCGCGCTGCAGGGCTTCTTCGGGATCGATCGTTCCGACCGCGATCCTACCCATGCGCGTGATGCATTCCGTGACTTCTCTCAGCTACTGCGCGGCTATCCGAACAGCCAGTACGCGGCAGATGCGCAGAAACGTCTGACGTTCCTGAAAGATCGCCTGGCGAAGTATGAGCTCTCCGTGGCGCAATTCTATACCAAGCGCGGTGCCTATGTCGCCGTTGTTAATCGGGTTGAAGGTATGATGCGCGATTATCCGGACACCCAGGCCACGCGTGACGCGCTGCCGTTGATGGAAAATGCCTATCGCCAGCTGCAGCTGACGACGGAAGCCGACAAAGTCGCGAAAATCATTGCGGCGAACAGCGCGTCCTGATTTTCGTGCCATTAAAAAAGCAGCCGCTGTGGCTGCTTTTTTTTTGGTCAGAAAACCGTTTGTAACGGGTTTTTCCGCTACGGTTAACTCATCAATCTTGCCCCTATCCCCGCTGTGCATCAAGCTTTTTTCGCCCTTTTCCCGGCCTTTCTCACAATTCGCTGGCATTGACAAAAAGTGACATTCCAATGTGATACAGATCACATATTTTCCTGATTTGCGCGGTATGCTGGTCCTACCCAGACGGAAATGACAGAGAGGTTTAACTATGATTCTGAACATTACCAGCAAACAAATGGAAATCACTGCGGCAATCCGCAACCATGTCGAAGACCGTCTCGCCAAGCTGGAAAAATGGCAAACCCACCTGATAAATCCGCACATTGTGTTATCGAAAGAGCCGAAAGAATTTGTGGCCGATGCCACCATAAATACGCCAAACGGCACGCTGGTCGCCAGCGCGAAACACGATGATATGTATACGGCCATCAATGACCTGATCGCCAAGCTGGAGCGCCAGCTAAATAAAGCACAGCACAAGCCTGAAGCACGGCGCGCCACCAGCAGTGTTAAAGATTTCACCCCTGCCGGGTAATTTATCGCTTTTCAGCAACGCGCCTGCGGGCGCGTTTTTTATTGACAGCTTTTAAGCTGTGCGGTTACTCTCAGTCCACTTTATTGCCGGAATTGATCATGAAACTGCTGCCGTTCTTCTTCGCATTCTTTTTTACCTTCCCCTGATTGGGAGGCGATTCGTCGTGTGAAAATGAATGCGAAGACGAACAACAAAGCCTCCCAACCGGGAGGCTTTTTTATTGGACATTTTACAGGTGAGCCCTATGAATCCCGAGAATCCGCTGCTGGCGTTACGCGATAAGATCAGCGCCGTCGATGCCAGGCTGTTAACGCTGCTGGCTGAACGGCGCGCGCTGGCCGTTGAGGTAGCGCAGGCCAAGCTGGCCACCCATCGCCCGATTCGTGACGTCGAGCGCGAACGCGCCCTGCTGGAAAACCTCATCGCGCTGGGTAAAAAAAATCAGCTGGATGCGCACTACATCACGCGCCTGTTTCAGTTAGTGATTGAGGATTCGGTGCTGACCCAGCAGGCGCTGCTGCAGAAAAACCTGAATCATCCACATGCGCACGCGCCGCGCATCGCCTTCCTCGGCCCAAAAGGCTCCTATTCGCACCTTGCCGCCCGTAAATACGCCACGCGCCACTTCGATTCGATGGTGGAAATGGGGTGTCTGAAATTCCACGACATCATTCAGCAGGTTGAAAGCGGTCAGGCGGATTACGCGGTGATGCCGATTGAGAACACCAGTTCCGGCTCGATCAATGATGTATACGATCTGCTGCAGCAAACGTCGCTGTCGATCGTCGGCGAGCTGACCATTCCTATCGAACACTGCGTGCTGGTCAGCGGTAATACCGATTTGCAGCAGATTGAAACCGTGTATAGCCATCCGCAGCCGTTCCAGCAGTGCAGCCAGTTCATCAACCGCTTCCCGCAGTGGAAAATCGAATATACCGAGAGCACGGCGGCGGCGATGGAGAAAGTAGCCGCGATGAACTCGCCGCACGTGGCCGCGCTGGGCAGTGAAGCCGGCGGTGAGCTGTATGGTCTGCAAGTGCTGGAGCGCAACCTGGCGAATCAGCAGCAGAACCATACCCGCTTCATTGTGCTCGCGCGTAAACCGATTGAAGTCTCCAGCCAGGTGCCGGCCAAAACCACGCTGATTATGGCGACGGGCCAGCAGGCCGGCGCGCTGGTTGAAGCACTGCTGGTGTTGCGTAATCACAACCTGATCATGAGCAAGCTGGAAAACCGGCCAATCAACGGTAACCCATGGGAAGAGATGTTTTACATTGATGTGCAGGGCAATTTGCAGTCAGAGAACATGCAGCAGGCGCTGGACGAACTGCGCGCGCTCACACGTTCACTGAAGGTGCTGGGCTGTTACCCGGGTGAGAACGTGGTACCGGTAGAGCCGCGTCTGTAAAACAAAAAGGCATCCTCGCGGATGCCTTAATCATTACTGGCGACTGTCGTTGGCGGAGCGCAGCATACTGCGGCTCTCGACGAGGAAGCGTTTCGCATAGTCGCCAAACCAGTGTTCCACGCGCTCAAAGCTGTTGATGAACGCCTGTTTATCGCCCTGCTCCAGCAGCGTGATGGCTTCACCAAAACGCTGATAGTAGCGTTTAATCAGCGCCAGATTACTTTCCGACGACATGATGATGTCGGCGTACAGCTGCGGGTCCTGCGCGAACAGCCGTCCCACCATCGCCAGTTCGAGGCGATAGATAGGCGAGGACAGCGCCAGCAGTTGATCCAGATTGACGTTCTCTTCCGCCAGATGCAAACCGTAAGCAAACGTGGCGAAGTGGCGCAGCGCCTGAATGAACGCCATGTTCTGATCGTGCTCAACCGCACTGATGCGGTGTAAGCGCGCGCCCCACACCTGAATCTGCTCCAGGAACCACTGATAGGCTTCCGGCTGACGGCCATCGCACCATACCACCACCTGCTTCGCCAGGCTGCCGCTGTCCGGACCGAACATCGGATGCAGTCCCAGTACCGGGCCGCTGTGCGCCGCCAGCATCGCCTGTAGCGGACGGTTCTTCACCGACGCCAGATCCACCAGAATGCAGTCATCAGGCAGCGCTGGCAGATCGGCAATGATCTGTTCGGTCAGATGGATCGGCACGCTGATGATCACCATGCCCGCATCGTGCAGCAGTTCATCCGCGCGCGGCCAGTCATCTTTATCAAGAATACGCACCTGATAGCCGGAGAGCGTCAGCATCTTCTCGAACAGACGTCCCATCTGACCGCCGCCGCCGACAATCACCACCGGACGCAGTTCAGGACACAGCGTTTTGAAGCCTTTGTCATTTTCATGCGCATAGGATTCACGCATCAGACGACGCAGTACATCTTCGATCAGGTCCGGCGACACGCCGAGCGCTTCCGCTTCCTGACGACGCGACGCCAGCATACTGGCCTCGCGCTCAGGCACATAAATCGGTAAACCGTAGCGGCTTTTGACTTCGCCGACTTCGGCCACCAGCGCCAGTCGTTTCGCCAGTAGCCCCAGCAGGGCTTTATCTACTTCATCAATTTGATCGCGCAGCGCGGTCAGTTCAGCCACCATGACTCATTACACCTCGTGTGACAGACGCGCCGACAGCACTCCCTGCAGATCCCGATGGATTTCACGCAGCAAAGTTTCAGTGGTTTCCCAGTTGATGCAGGCATCAGTGACGGAAACCCCGTACTTCATCTCGCTACGCGGTTGCTCAGAAGACTGGTTGCCTTCGTGAATATTACTTTCCAGCATCAGGCCAATGATGGAGCGGTTTCCATCTTTAATCTGCGCGATAGCCGATTCGGCTACGCCAGGCTGACGGCGATAGTCTTTGTTAGAATTGCCATGGCTGCAATCTATCATTAAGGCCGGACGCAGTCCCGCTTTCAGCATCTCTTTTTCGCACTGCGCGACATCTTCCGGGCCGTAGTTTGGCGCTTTACCGCCGCGCAGAATCACGTGACCATCCGGGTTGCCCTGGGTTTGCAGCAGGCATACCTGACCGGCCTGGTTAATACCGACAAAGCGGTGCGGCATCGCGGCGGCGCGCATGGCGTTGATTGCGGTGCCGAGGCTGCCATCGGTGCCGTTTTTGAAACCCACCGGCATCGACAGGCCAGACGCCATTTCACGGTGCGTCTGCGATTCTGTGGTACGCGCCCCAATCGCCGACCAGCTAAACAGATCGCCGAGGTATTGCGGGCTATTGGGGTCGAGCGCTTCGGTGGCCAGCGGCAGGCCCATTTCCACAAGATTGACCAGCAGCTGACGCGCAATGTGCAGGCCGGCTTCCATATCAAATGAGTTGTTCATATAAGGATCGTTGATTAACCCTTTCCAGCCGACGGTGGTACGGGGTTTTTCAAAATAGACGCGCATAACGATATACAGCTGATCCTTCAACTGTGCAGAAAGTGTTTGTAACTGACGAGCGTAATCCAGTGCGGCTTCGGTATCGTGGATCGAGCAGGGACCGCACACCACCAGCAGACGCGGATCGCGACCCGCGATGATATCCGCGATGGTCTGGCGGGAAGCGGCAATTTGCGCTTCCTGCGCCGCAGTCAGCGGGAACTTCGCTTTCAGTTCCTGTGGCGTGATTAAAATCTGTTCGTCGGCGATATGCACATTGTTCAGCGCGTCTTTTTGCATGATGGCGATCCTTTTTCACTCGTTATGCGGTTTTACGATCCTCACTGAGGATGACGCTTACTTTACCACAGCATGTAAATCATGCAATCCATGCATGTACACTTTTATTACCACTACCTTTTAGACCACAAAATTCAAGTTAATTAAAATATATAAATCATTAACTTAACAACATTAGAGCCTGTAAGATCCACCAAACACCACTGTAAATTTATAATTACACCCATCTGGCCAGGCCAGATGTTTTTTCCTTACGATATCGCTAACATGCTGTTATCCATTTAATTAGTTCAGGATCGCTCTATGTCCATCCCTGAAGTCGCCCTGCGTCCTTTTATTCTGCAGGATGCTGAAGCGTTTACGCATGCCGTTAATCAGTCTCTGAACAGCCTGCTGCCGTGGATGGTATGGGCACACACAGATTACAGCGTCGATGAAGCCGTGAGCTGGATCAATTTCACCCATCTGCAGCGTCAAAAGGGTGAAGCTGAAGAGTTCGCGATTGTCGATGGCAACGATCGATTGCTGGGCGGTGCTGGCTTACGTTATGCGCGCCAGCCCGGTGAGTTCAGTGCGCTGGGCTACTGGGTTCGCAGCGAGGCGCAGCAACAGGGCGTTGCCCGCCGGGCAGTGGCACAGCTGGTGAATCTGGCGTTCGCCCAGCCACACATTACTGTGCTGGAGATTCTTGCTGCAGAAGAGAATCACGCCAGCCGCGCCGTGGCCCTGCGCAGCGGCTTCTCGTTTGTGGATTACCGCTACGGGTTGATTGTGCTGGAGAGCGGTCCGGTCAACACGGCGATCTATCACCTCAGACGCCCATAAAAAAAGGGGCTGGCCTTATGGCCAACCCCTTGTTTGCTATTAACTTTGGGATGTCGCTTACGCGCCAAGACGCTCTTTGATACGAGCTGACTTACCGGTACGCTCACGCAGGTAGTACAGTTTGGCTTTACGCACAGCACCACGACGTTTGACAGTAATGCTGTCAATTACCGGAGAGTGAGTCTGGAAGACACGCTCAACGCCTTCGCCGTTAGAAATCTTGCGAACAGTGAATGCAGAGTGCAGACCGCGGTTACGAATAGCGATAACCACGCCCTCGAATGCCTGCAGACGTTTCTTAGAACCTTCAACGACCCATACTTTCACTTCCACGGAATCACCCGGACGGAAGGAAGGTACGTCCTGTTTCATCTGCTCTTGTTCAAGTTGCTTGATAATGTTGCTCATAATTAAATCTCTTATCCTGGGTAAACTGATAGTCAGGGAAGATTACTCTTCCACCTCATCGTTTTGTTGCTGCTGATGTTCCCGCTGGAACTCACTTAGCAACCTTGCTTGCTCTTCAGTCAGAGCCAGGTTTTCCAGAAGTTCAGGTCTTCTTAGCCAGGTACGGCCCAGCGACTGTTTCAGGCGCCAGCGGCGAATATCGGCATGGTTGCCCGACAGCAGAACTGGCGGAACCTCCATCCCTTCTAACACTTCAGGTCGGGTATAGTGCGGGCAATCCAGCAAACCTTCCGAGAACGAATCCTCATCGGCTGACGCCTGTTTCCCCAGCACGCCAGGAATAAACCGGGCGACCGAGTCAATTAACGTCATTGCTGGCAGCTCACCGCCACTGAGCACGTAATCACCGATTGACCATTCTTCATCAATCTCAGTGTGAATCACACGCTCATCTATCCCTTCATAACGACCGCAAACCAGAATTAACTTCTGGCTGGTCGCCAGTTCGCAAACGCCTTGCTGGTCAAGTTTGCGACCCTGAGGTGAAAGATAAATCACCTTAGCGCCTTCTCCCGCCGCCGCTTTCGCTGCGTGGATAGCATCCCGTAAGGGTTGCACCATCATCAACATACCCGGTCCGCCGCCGTAAGGACGATCGTCCACGGTACGGTGCCGGTCGTGCGTGAAGTCACGTGGACTCCAGCTCTCTATGTTGAGCAGGCCATTTTTTACTGCCCGGCCAGTTACCCCGTACTCGGTAATAGCGCGAAACATCTCTGGAAACAGGCTAATAACACCAATCCACATCGCGTTCGCCGTTACGTTACCGGATTGTCCGGAGATCAAAAACCAGGATCCCAGTCTACTTCAATGGTGCCAGTAGCGAGATCGACTTTCTTGATAACCTGTTCATCAAGAAACGGTATTAACCGCTCCTGTACACCGAATGCATCTTTCAGGTTTGCCTTTACGACGAGAACGTCGTTCGAGCCGGTCTCCATCAAATCAATGACTTTGCCCATCTCGTAGCCGTCGAGGTTTACCACTTTGCAACCCATCAGGTCTTTCCAGTAGTAATCGCCCTCTTCCAGCGCCGGCAGCTGCGTGGAGTCAACCGTAATTTCGCAATTGGTCAACTGTGCCGCAGCGTCCCGATCGTCAATGCCTTTGACTTTGATGATCAGGTCCTGATTGTGGTGCTTCCAACCCTCAAGCTCGACCTGCTGCCATTGACCGGCGCGCTGGATAAACCAGGGTTGATAGTCGAAGATGCTTTCAGCGTCTTCAGTGGAGGAAAACACTTTGAGCCAACCCCGAATTCCGTAAGCGGCACCCATTTTGCCCAGAATGATTGGGTTAACGGGAGGCTGTGCGGCAGGTTTACTGCTCATGCTCACCACCGTGACAGATTAAGCTGCTTTTTTTGCTTCTTTGATCAGCGCGTTAACGCGATCAGAAAGCGTTGCGCCCTGGCCAACCCAGTGCTCAATACGGTCCAGATCCAGACGCAGACCTTCAGCCTGACCAGAAGCGATCGGGTTGAAGAAACCTACGCGCTCGATGAAACGACCGTTGCGAGCATTGCGGCTGTCAGTGACGACGACCTGATAGAACGGACGCTTTTTAGCGCCGTGACGTGCCAAACGAATGGTTACCATAACATCCTCTTTAGTTAATAAAACAACCGGGCCCCATCGAGGAACGGGGCCCGGGTGCAATATAAAAAGCCCGAAAATTTTACTCATTTTGGCGCAAAAAGCAACCTGAGTGTCTCACTTTTCTGGTTCGGGCTGTGTCGCCTTAGCGGCCGGGGAATCCTGGCGGCATCATGCCTTTCATGCCACGCATCATTTTGGCCATGCCGCCCTTCTTCATTTTCTTCATCATGCGCTGCATATCATCAAACTGCTTCAGCAGCCGGTTGACGTCCTGCACCTGCATACCGGAACCGGTAGCGATACGGCGCTTGCGCGAACCTTTGATGATCTCTGGCTTCTCACGCTCTTTGCGCGTCATCGAATTGATGATGGCTTCCATGCGCACCAGCACTTTGTCATCCATCTGCGATTTAACGTTATCCGGCAGCTGGCCCATGCCCGGCAGTTTGCCCATCAGGCTAGCCATGCCGCCCATGTTGCGCATCTGCTTAAGCTGCTCCAGGAAGTCGTTAAGATCGAAACCGTCGCCGGTTTTCAGCTTCTTCGCCAGCTTTTCCGCCTGCTCGCGGTCAACTTTGCTCTCTATATCTTCAATCAGCGACAGCACGTCGCCCATGCCGAGAATGCGCGATGCGATACGGTCCGGATAGAAAGCCTCCAGCGCATCGGTCTTCTCGCCCATCCCCATAAATTTGATCGGCTTGCCGGTGATGTGACGAATCGACAGCGCCGCACCGCCGCGCGCATCGCCGTCAACTTTGGTCAGGATCACACCGGTAAGCGGCAGCGCTTCGTTGAACGCTTTCGCGGTATTGGCGGCATCCTGACCGGTCATGGCATCGACAACAAACAGCGTTTCAACCGGATTGATCGCGGCGTGCACCTGTTTGATCTCATCCATCATCGCTTCGTCAACGTGCAGACGACCGGCGGTATCCACCAGCAGCACGTCATAGAACTGCAGACGCGCTTCTTTCAGCGCGTTGTTAACGATATCCACCGGCTTCTGGCTGAGGTCGGACGGACAGAAATCCACACCGACCTGCTGCGCCAGGGTTTCCAGCTGTTTGATCGCCGCCGGGCGGTAGACGTCCGCAGACACCACCAGCACCTTTTTCTTGTGCTTTTCGCGCAGGAATTTACCGAGCTTACCGACGCTGGTGGTTTTACCTGCACCCTGCAGGCCCGCCATCAGCACCACGGCCGGCGGCTGAGCATTGAGGTTCAGCGCGTTATTTTCGGCCCCCATCGCCGCAACCAGTTCGTTGCGCACGATTTTGATAAACTCCTGACCCGGCGTCAGGCTTTTGTTTACATCCTGACCTACCGCGGCTTCTTTCACGCGGTTGATGAAATCGCGCACTACCGGCAGCGCAACGTCGGCCTCCAGCAGCGCCATACGCACTTCGCGCAGCGTATCTTTGATGTTGTCTTCGGTCAGCCTTCCGCGGCCACTGATATTGCGCAGGGTTTGCGACAAACGATCGGTTAAATTATCAAACATGCTCTCTCACTTAATAGCGTAGCGAGGCCGCCAGGGCGACACAATGCGGCGGATTATAACACGAAGCCAGGCCGATCTCTGCAATTGACCGTGAGATCGTTTGGAGCCTGCTGCCGCTGGCGCTATACTGCTTTTTTCCTTATCTGACCGACACCTGAAAGGATCTATGTTCGTTTTCGCGATCGTGGCGCTGTTCGCCTACTCTCTCAGTCTTGCATTGATCATTCCGAGCCTGCTGAAACGCAATAGCGGCTGGCGGCGTTTTGCCGTGTTATCCGCCTGCGTGGCGCTGATTGCCCATGCGGTAGCGCTGCAGCAACGCATATTTGCCGTCGATAATGGACAAAATCTTAGCCTGCTGAATATTGGTTCGCTGGTCAGTTTGCTCATCTGCGCCATCATGACTATCGTCGCGTCGCGCAATCGCGGCTGGCTGCTGCTGCCAATTGTTTACAGTTTTGCGCTGATCAATCTGGCCTTCGCCACCTTTGTGCCAAACGCCTTTATCACCCATCTTGAGACCACCCCTGGCATGATGGTGCATATCGGTCTGTCGCTGTTTGCCTATGCCACGCTGATCATCGCGGCGCTGTATGCGCTGCAGCTGGCGTGGATCGACTATCAGTTAAAGAACAAAAAGCTGACGTTTACCCAGGATATGCCGCCGCTGCTCAGCATCGAGCGTAAGATGTTCCACATCACGCAGATTGGCGTGGTATTGCTGACGCTGGTGCTGTGTACCGGCCTGTTCTTTATGAATAATCTGTTCAGCCCGGAAAACATTGATAAAGCGGTGCTGTCGATTATCGCCTGGTTTGTCTACATCGTGCTGCTGTGGGGCCACTATCATGAAGGCTGGCGCGGTCGCCGTGTGGTGTGGTTCAACTGCGGCGGTGCGCTGCTGCTGACCATGGCCTATTTCGGCAGCCGCGTTCTGCAGCACCTGCTCACCTCTCACTAAAGGAATTTTTGCGTTGGAACATGTTTCAACCACCACGCTCATTATCACGCTGATCATTATGGTGCTGGTCTCGGCCTACTTCTCGGGTTCAGAGACCGGCATGATGACGCTCAACCGCTACAAACTGCGCCACAAAGCCAAAAGCGGCAACCGCAGCGCGCGTCGCGTTGAGAAACTGCTGCGTCGCCCCGACCGTCTGATTAGCCTGGTGCTGATCGGTAACAACCTCGTGAATATTCTCGCCTCGGCGCTCGGCACCATTGTCGGTATGCGCCTGTACGGCGATGCCGGCGTGGCCATCGCCACCGGCGTGCTGACCTTCGTGGTGCTGGTGTTTGCCGAAGTGCTGCCCAAAACCGTTGCGGCGCTCTATCCGGAAAAAGTCGCGTACCCCAGCAGTTTTCTGCTGGCGCCGCTGCAGTACGTGATGCTGCCGCTGGTGTGGCTGCTCAATACCATTACCCGCATTCTGATGCGCATGGTAGGCATTAAGACCGAAGGGTCGATTAACTCCGCCCTCAGCAAAGAAGAGCTGCGCACCATCGTGTATGAATCCCGCTCGCTGATGTCGCGCCGCAACCAGGACATGCTGCTGTCGGTGCTGGACCTTGAGAAGGTCAACGTTGACGACATCATGGTGCCGCGCAATGAGATCGTCGGCATCAATATCAACGATGAGTGGAAGTCGATCGAGCGTCAGCTCAGCAACTCACCGCATGGCCGTATTGTGCTGTTCCGCGACTCACTGGACGATAGCGTCGGCATGCTGCGCGTGCGCGAAGCGTGGCGCATGATGGCCGAGAAAAAAGAGTTCAATAAAGAGCGACTGCTGCGCGCTGCCGATGAAATCTACTACGTGCCGGAAGGTACGCCTCTTAACGTGCAGCTGGTAAAATTCCAGCGCAATAAGAAGAAAGTGGGGCTGGTGATCGATGAGTACGGCGACATCAAAGGACTGGTTACCATCGAAGATATTCTGGAAGAGATCGTCGGCGACTTTACCACCTCTATGTCACCGTCACTGGCCGAAGAAGTGATGCCGCAAAACGACGGTTCGGTGCTGATTGAAGGCAGCGCCAACGTGCGGGAAATCAATAAGGCCTTCAACTGGACGCTGCCGGAAGAGGAAGCGCGCACCATCAACGGTATGCTGCTGGAAGCGCTGGAAGAGATCCCGCAGATGGACACGCAAGTACAGGTTGGCCCTTACGACATTGATATTCTTGATGTGCAGGACAACATGGTGAAGCAGGTGCGCATCACGCCGCATCAGCCGCTGAAAGCGTCCATCGGTTCCTGAGACGATAAAAACAAAACGCCGCGATAATCGCGGCGTTTTTTATGGCTGAAGCGGCAACTAGAGTTGCAGCTCTTTGAGCTTTTCAGCCGGCAGCTTCAGATCTTCGTTACGGTTGACGCCAATGTCGTGCGCCAGCACGTTGCGCGCAATCTGCTGCGCTTCGTCCAGCGAGTGCAGCTTGTAGCTGCCGCACTGGTATTCGTTCAGTTCCGGAATCTGGTTCTGATCTTTTACCTTCAGCACATCTTCCATCGCGCCTTTCCACGCTTTTGCCACGCGCTGCTCGTCTGGCGTACCAATCAGGCTCATGTAGAAGCCGGTGCGGCAGCCCATCGGTGAGATATCGACGATTTCCACGCCGTCACCGTTGAGGTGGTTACGCATGAAGCCCGCGAACAGGTGCTCCAGCGTGTGGATGCCGCGTTCGGTCAGGATGTCGATATTCGGACGGCAGAAACGCAGATCGAAAACGGTGATGGTATCGCCATGCGGAGTGTTCATGGTCTTCGCCACGCGTACCGCTGGCGCGCCCATGATGGTGTGATCAACAGTAAAACTATCCAGTAGTGGCATACGTCACCTCCTGTTTTGAGATTTTTTTTAAAACGATGAAACTTTTCTGTTCGCCCAACGTCTGAATATATGAAAGACGCGCATTTGTTATCATCATCCCTGACAACAGAGATGTTAATTTAGGCCACAGTGATGTGGCCATTTTCTTTTCTAGCCTTCGCGACCTGCCAGATAGCTGGCAAAATCCAGTGTATCACTCTGCTCCAGCTGCTGCTGTTTCAGCACTGACTCCTGCGCCTGACGGCTAAAATCGGCTTCGGTGAGAATTTCCAGCGGCTCTTCGCACAGCAGATGACGATACTGCTCGGCCAGCGCCACGCCGGCTCCGGTCAGCCCCTGCTCTTTAATGGCTTGCAGAATGCGCGCCGAATAGGTTAGCTCAGGATCGTCAAACGACGCTACCAGTTGATCGCAAACCTGTTGATATTGCGTGCTGCCGTCGTTGCTATCCAGCACTTCAGCCACCCGGCGCAGATCGGCAAACAGCGCTTTACCGACATCAACCAGCAGATGTTCCGTATCACTGCAGCCCACGCCGATCACCTGACCCGGCTTGCGCCCTTCCAGCACCACGCGGTTCCAGTTTTTCCGGCTGCACAGCAGCTCATCTGCGCTCATCTCCGGCGCATCGGCCAGCGTACACCAAATCAGGAACAGATCGAGGAAGCGCGCCTGATCGGCGTCCACACCGATGGCAGAGAACGGGTTGATGTCCAGCGAACGCACTTCAATGTACTCAATGCCGCCGCGCAGCAGCGCATCGGACGGCGCCTCACCCGAGCGGGTCACGCGTTTTGGACGAATCGGTGCGTACAGTTCGTTCTCGATTTGCAGCACGTTGGTATTGAGCTGCAGCCAGTTGCCCTCCGCGTCTTTGGTGCCCATCGCCGCATATTCGGCAGACGGTGTTTTGATCGCCGCTTTCAGCGCAGCGACATACCCTTCCAGCGAATTGAAGGTAATGCCCAGCCCGCTTTGTGATTTATTGGTGTAGCCCAAATCACTCAGGCGCAGCGACGTGGCATACGGCAGCCACAATGTTCCTTCGCCGTTGGTTTCGAACGGCAGCTTACTTTCCCGTCCCTGCAGGAAGGAAGAGCAGATGGCTGGCGAAGCGCCAAACAGGTAAGGAATCACCCAGCCGTAGCGATAGTAGTTGCGAATCAGGCGCAGATAACCCGCCGAGATGGTCTCTTTGCCGCTCTCCGCGTCTTTGACATCCGCCCACTCCTGCCAGAACGACAGCGGCAGCGAGAAGTTATAGTGCACGCCAGAAATAATCTGCATCAGCGCGCTGTAGCGGTTTTTCAGCCCCTGACGATACAGGGTTTTCATTTTGCCGATATTGGAGCTGCCGTACTGCGCCAGCTCAATGTTGTCCACATCTTCAACATAGCCCGGCATACTGAACGGCCACATGCGCTCGTCGCCCAGCTCGCGCGCCACGTGACGGTGGATGTCACGCAGAAACGCCAGGGAGCGATCGATGTTCTGATCCACCGGGGTGATGAACTCCAGCAGCGTTTCAGCAAAATCGGTGGTAATCCAGTCGTGCTTCAGCGCTGAACCCAGCGATTCAGGGTGGCCAGTGGTAGCCAGATGACCATTCGGCTGGACGCGAAGTGTTTCACGTTCAATGCCACGGCCGATACCCTTTAACGCGTCGGGATGCGCTTCCAGCCAGGAGAGCGCTTTTGATACGTCCGGGATCACATTAACCTCCCGCTGTGTGAATAATTTATTTTTGTTCAGCATAATGTTAACCGTAGCCTCGAATCTGTGCGAATCAATGCCACCATTGCATACCTTGTAAAGTGGCGGTCGCGATAACGATATAACGCAGCGTTTTACCCAGGGCGAGAAACAGCACGCAGGGCAGCCAGGAGAAGCGCAACCACCCTGCGAGCACGCAGAGTAAATCGCCCACCACTGGCAGCCAGCTAAACAGCAGCGCTGCGGGTCCCCATCGTTGTAGCCACGTCATTGCTGTGTCGTGCCATCGCCCCTGCCCTGTTGCTGGCATCAGGCGACCAAGAAGAATGTTGGTCAGGCCGCCCAGCGTGTTTCCCACTGATGCAGCCAGTAACAATCCATAGACCGACCCTTTCTGGGCGATCAATAACGCAATCAGCACCGCTTCTGAGCTGCCCGGAAGCAGCGTTGCACTCAGAAAGCTACTGCCGAATAACGATCCATACGTCAGAAATTCATTCACAGTAAACGGACATCAACCACATCCATGCCCGCCGCTTTAGCCGCCTGCACGCCAAAGTCAGCATCCTCGAAGACCACGCAGCGCGCAGGCGCAACGCCCATCAGCTCTGCACAGCGTAAGAAGGTATCAGGCTGCGGCTTATGACGCTGGACATCGTCCGCACCGACTACCGCATCAAACAGATGATAAACGTTGAGCGCTTCCAGCAGCGCTTTGGCTAAGCTGTGTTCGCTGCCGGTGCCAACCGCCATCGGACGGCGACCATGATAGGCTTTGACCACCTGCATCAGCGGCAGCGGACGCACGTCTTCCAGCAGCATCGCTTTCAATGCCGCCGTTTTCTCTGCCGCCAGCTGATGCGGATCGTGCTGTGCCTGATTCTGTTCCAGAATGTAGCGGGCCAGTTGCCAGGTGGGTGCCCCGTTGAATGCCACCATCTTTGCTTCGTCCATGGTGAAACCATAGCGGCTCAGCACCTGCTGCCAGGCTTTTCGATGTGTCGGCTCGGTATCAAGAATGGTGCCGTCCATATCGAAAATCAGGGCGTCATAGTGGTCGTACATTGTGTCTCCATTAACACCACAAAATGAGCCATTACTTTAGCGTAATGCGCTCAGGTTGTCGCCAGGCAGGCTTAACCGCAAATGCTTTGAAAGCATTAGCAATTTTCGTTTTCAGAATAAGGTCAGAGCGCGCGACCGGCGATAAATGGCGGTAAATGCAGTGATTTTTTGATGGAGACGGCGCGTGAGAAAATCTTTCGGAATGCGGATGTTGAATCGGGTCAGGAATGAAGAGTTGCGATGTCAGAACTGAGCTGATGACAAATCTAATCTTTAGATGATGGTGCATCCAGGAGGATGATTCGGCTGGCGCCTCACCCTGCGGGCCGTTGATGAAGCAACGTTATCCTCCTTAGTACGTCCTGAACGATTATCGCATCATGACACACTGAGGCACTTTCCAAATCGGAGAAGATGGTGCATCCAGGAGGATTCGAACCTCCGACCGCTCGGTTCGTAGCCGAGTACTCTATCCAGCTGAGCTATGGATGCATTGAGAGATTTTCTTACGATGGACTAACTGAAATCAATCCGGGAATGATACAAAGAATGGTGCATCCAGGAGGATTATTCGGCTTGCGCCTCACCCTACGGGCCGTTGCTAAAGCAACGTTATCCTCCTTAGCACGTCCTGAACGATTATCGCATCATGACACACTGAGGCACTTTCCATCTCGGAGAAGATGGTGCATCCAGGAGGATTCGAACCTCCGACCGCTCGGTTCGTAGCCGAGTACTCTATCCAGCTGAGCTATGGATGCATTGAGAGATTTTCTTACGATGGACTAACTGAAATCAACCTGGGAATGATACAAAGAATGGTGCATCCAGGAGGATTCGAACCTCCGACCGCTCGGTTCGTAGCCGAGTACTCTATCCAGCTGAGCTATGGATGCATTAAATGATTCTTGTACAACGCAGGGTGCTAACAACTCACCATGAAAGGAACTGCTCGTTCACTCTTACTACTCTGAAGTAAATACCATATCCGAAGATTGTGCATCCAGGAGGATTATTCGGCTTGCGCCTCACCCTGCGGGCCGTTGCTGTAGCAACGTTATCCTCCTTAGTACACCCTGAAAGCTCATCGCTTCATGACACACTGAGGCACTTTCCATCCCGAAAAAGATGGTGCATCCAGGAGGATTCGAACCTCCGACCGCTCGGTTCGTAGCCGAGTACTCTATCCAGCTGAGCTATGGATGCATCGGAAAATGGCGGTGAGGCGGGGATTCGAACCCCGGATGCAGCTTTTGACCGCATACTCCCTTAGCAGGGGAGCGCCTTCAGCCTCTCGGCCACCTCACCTTACGCGTTCTTGCGAACCGTGCTTTTGAACTTTGTTTCCGCTCATCGGCACTGCGTGGCGCACATATTACTTTCCCGGACTTATAAGTCAAACAATTTTTCCCGACTTTTTACCGATTCAGGTTTGATTGCGCAAATGACGTGCAATCCGCATGTTTTGCCGACAAAAAGAGTGATTTATCAACAGTAAAAGCGTGCGGCAGCCGACATAATTCGCGGAAAAAACAGGAGAGCGTGAACGGATAAAAACAACGACGGGAGGAAGAGAAGCGGTAGCGCCTCGCCACATAGCGAGGCACTGAATACGTTATTGAGGTGTAATCTGTGTTTTTTCAGCCTGGATGCGCTGATAGATCTCTTCACGGTGAACCGACACTTCTTTTGGCGCGTTTACGCCTATGCGGACCTGGTTACCCTTAACACCCAGCACCGTTACAGTTACCTCATCACCAATCATGAGGGTTTCACCAACTCGACGAGTTAGAATAAGCATTCTTTGCTCCTTGAAAGATTAAAAGAGTCGGGCCTGTTCGGTCTCCCGGCCATATCCATCATATAACGCTGAACAATGCCTATGACAAATACACCATTGTGTTCTGCCATGCCAATACATTCTGCTGATAGTTAGTTTAGCCGAAATACACTACATCAACCGGACTTTGTCATTACCTGGTGCACACCGCGTTAAAAAGCGCCGAAACGGATGTTCCTGGCGCTCTTCACGATGCTTAATTTTATTTCGTTACAGCCGGTTACTCACCCACTCCGGCACGCCAGCCAGCGCGCCAGAAAGTGCCTGGGCGTCGGTTCCGCCAGCCTGCGCCAGGTCCGGACGCCCGCCGCCTTTACCGCCGACCTGCGCAGCCAGTTCGCCAATCAGCTCACCGGCCTTCACCCGATCGGTCAGATCTTTGGTGACGCCAGCAATCAGCGACACCTTACCTTCTGCAACGGTTGCCAGTACGATGACAGCAGAACCAAGCTGATTTTTCAGATCGTCCACCATCGTGCGCAGCATTTTTGGCTCGACATTGCTGAGTTCGCTTACCAGCAGTTTCGCGCCCTTCACCTCAACCGCTTTGCTACTCAGTGAAGCGCTTTCCTGCGCCGCTTGCTGATCGCGTAGCTGTTGCAGCTCTTTCTCCAGCGCACGCACGTTTTCTACCAGTCCGCGCACTTTCTCGTTCAGATTACTGTGGTTGGCTTTCACCACCTGAGCAATATCGGTTAGCTGATCGCTCTGCGCGTGCAGTTGTGCAATCGCCGCTTCACCGGTCACCGCTTCGATACGGCGAATACCCGCCGCCGTGCCGGCTTCGCCCTGAATGCGGAACAGGCCGATGTCACCGGTGCGGGCCGCGTGCGTACCGCCACACAGCTCAATGGAGTATTCGCCCATGCTGACCACGCGCACACGCTGATCGTACTTCTCACCGAACAGCGCGGTGGCGCCCAGCGCTTTCGCCTCTTCCAGGTCCATCACGTTAGTGGTGATAGGCAGGTTGCGGCGAATCTGGGCGTTAACGATATCCTCAACCGCACGAATCTGCTGCGGCTTCATGGCTTCGCCGTGTGAGAAGTCAAAACGCAGGTACTTGTCGTTGTTAAGCGAGCCTTTCTGGCCAACGTGATCGCCCAGCACTTCGCGCAACGCTTCGTGCATCAGATGCGTCGCGGAGTGGTTAAGGATGATGCGCGAACGACGCACTTCATCGACCTGCGCCTGCAGGCGATCGCCCACCCGCAGCTGACCCTGGCGTAGCTTACCGATATGACCAAAGGCTTTGCCATATTTTTGCGTATCCTGCACGCTAAATTCAGCATTTTGCCCGGTCAGAACGCCGGTATCGCCCACCTGGCCGCCAGACTCACCGTAGAACGGAGTCTGATCCAGAATCACCACCGCATCCTGCCCGGCAGCTACCTGCTCAACCTGCTGGCCGTCCACAAACAGCGCCTGCACCGTCGCCTCAAGCGACAGGTGGTCGTAACCTTTGAATTCAGTCGGCGTATCAAAGCGGATAACCGTGTTGTAATCGGTACCGAAGCCGCTGGCTTCACGCGCACGCTGACGCTGCTGCTCCATCGCCGCTTCAAAGCCCGCTTCGTCAATCTTCAGATTGCGCTCACGGCATACGTCAGCAGTCAGGTCCGCCGGGAAGCCGAAGGTGTCATACAGACGGAAAACCGTTTCGCCGTCGAGGGTGTCGCCTTTCAGCTTCGCCAGCTCGTCGTCCAGCAGTGCCAGGCCGCGCTCCAGCGTTTTAGCAAACTGCTCTTCTTCATTTTTCAGGGCGTTCTCAACGTGCTTCTGCTGACGCTTGAGATCTTCACCTGCTGCGCCCATCACCTCGATCAGCGGAGCCACCAGTTTGTAGAAGAACGCTTCTTTCGCGCCCAGCATGTTGCCGTGACGCACCGCGCGACGAATGATGCGACGCAGCACATAGCCACGGTTTTCATTCGACGGGATAACACCATCAGCAATCAGGAAGGCACATGAACGGATGTGGTCGGCGATCACGCGCAGTGATTTGTTATTCAGATCGGTGGCACCGGTTACCTGCGCCACCGCGTTAATCAGCTTCGCGAACAGATCGATTTCATAGTTGGAGTTCACATGCTGCAGTACCGCGGCGATACGCTCAAGGCCCATACCGGTATCCACCGACGGTTTCGGCAGTGGCTGCATGGTGCCGTCGGCCTGACGGTTGAACTGCATGAACACGATGTTCCAGATTTCGATATAGCGATCGCCATCCTCTTCCGGACTGCCCGGAGGGCCGCCCCAGATATGGTCGCCGTGATCGTAGAAGATTTCGGTGCACGGACCGCAAGGGCCGGTGTCACCCATCTGCCAGAAGTTGTCAGAGGCGTAAGCGCCGCCTTTATTATCGCCAATGCGGATAATACGTTCGCGCGGTACGCCGATGTCATTAGCCCAGATTTCAAAGGCTTCGTCATCGGTTTCGTATACGGTTACCCACAGACGCTCTTTCGGCAGCTTAAACCACTGCTCGCCCGTCAGCAGTTCCCAGGCGTAGGCAATGGCTTCTTTCTTGAAGTAGTCGCCAAAGCTGAAGTTGCCCAGCATTTCAAAGAAGGTGTGGTGACGCGCGGTGTAGCCGACGTTTTCCAGGTCATTGTGCTTACCGCCGGCACGCACGCAGCGCTGCGACGTGGTGGCACGCGAATAATCGCGCTTGTCCTGACCAAGGAAAACGTCTTTAAATTGCACCATGCCGGCGTTAGTAAACAGCAACGTCGGATCGTTGTTTGGTACGAGGGAGCTGCTGGCTACAACCTGATGTCCCTTGCTATGAAAAAAGTCGAGAAACGCTTGACGGATCTCAGCAGTGCTCTTGCTCATAAAATTCCTGGAATCACGCTAACGAACGTTCCCTTTCGCTGGCAAACCGCATGCGCCCGGCCCGCCACTGACTGAGGAACAAAAAGTGGGAATAAGATAAATTTTCTTCAATGGGAAGTAAAATCCCATCGCCTTTCAGTCGTCAATATTTCTGAAAATCGCCTGAATGTCTTCCATCATAAAGCCTTTCGACATCAGAAAGCGCTGGACTTTGCTTTTTTCCGCCCAGCTTTGCGGCAGCGGTTCGCCGAATTTACGTTTAGCGACCTCGGCCGCGCACTGGCTCCAGTCAACCTCGCTATCGAATAGCGCCTGGTTGATCTCATCGCGGTCGATACCTTTTTGCTGCAGCTCCATGCGCACCCGCTGTGGACCATAGCCTTTGCGCGCGCGACTCTGAATAAAGCGTTCGGTAAAACGCTGGTCGTTGAGCCAGCCATTCTCCTGACACCAGTCGAGCACTTTCTCCAGCAGCGCTTCCGGTATCGGCTGGCTCTCCTTTTGCTGCAGCCAGGCCGCACGCTGATTGTTCAGCTGCAGTTTGCGTTTCAGCTCGTCGCGGCTATGGTCGCGCTGCGACAAAATACGCATGGCACGATCGAGTACCCGGGAAAAGGTTGGCTCCGGAGCCTGTGATGAGGTCGATGACATAGGATTACCTTGTTGTGACTGTTGCGCAGGGTAAAGCAAGAAGGCAGAGAGGAAAAGCACGGGCGGGAAAAAGCAAAACGGGAGCATTGCTGCTCCCGTGAGTATGGTTAGAAATCTTCGTTGGTTTCGCTGGCCTCTTCGTATTTATCAGCCGCGCTATCCGCTGTCGCCGCTTCCGCCGTTGCACCGGTCAGCAGCATGTCACGCAGCTTAACGTCGAGCTCATTGGCAATCGCCGGGTTCTCTTTGAGGAAGTTGGTGGCGTTCGCTTTACCCTGGCCGATTTTATCGCCGTTGTAGCTGTACCACGCACCGGCTTTTTCCACCAGTTTGTGCTTCACGCCGAGGTCAACCAGCTCGCCGAAGGTGTTGATGCCTTCACCGTACATGATCTGGAACTCAGCCTGCTTAAACGGTGCTGCCACTTTGTTCTTCACCACTTTAACGCGGGTTTCGCTCCCCACCACTTCGTCGCCCTCTTTAATGGCGCCGATACGGCGGATATCCAGACGCACGGAGGCGTAGAATTTCAGGGCGTTACCACCGGTGGTGGTTTCCGGGTTACCGAACATCACACCAATCTTCATACGAATCTGGTTGATGAAGATCAGCAGCGTGTTGGACTGCTTGAGGTTACCAGCCAGCTTACGCATCGCCTGGCTCATCATACGCGCAGCCAGACCCATGTGCGAATCACCGATTTCACCTTCGATTTCCGCTTTCGGCGTCAGCGCCGCCACGGAGTCAACGATGATCACGTCTACCGCACCCGAACGGGCCAGCGCATCACAGATCTCCAGCGCCTGCTCACCGGTATCCGGCTGCGAACACAGCAGGTTATCAATGTCGACGCCCAGTTTCTTGGCGTATACCGGATCCAGCGCGTGCTCGGCATCGATAAAGGCACAGGTTTTGCCTTTACGCTGCGCAGCAGCAATGACCTGCAGGGTCAGCGTGGTTTTACCGGAGGACTCAGGTCCGTAGATCTCAACGATACGGCCCATTGGCAGGCCACCTGCGCCCAGCGCGATGTCCAGCGACAGGGAGCCGGTAGAGATGGTTTCAACATCCATCGAGCGGTCTTCACCCAGGCGCATGATGGAGCCTTTACCAAATTGTTTCTCAATCTGGCCCAGCGCGGCAGCTAAAGCCTTCTGTTTGTTCTCGTCAATCGCCATTTCCACTCCTAATCATGCCGGGTGAGCGGGCACCGTGTATGCCTGCTCGTTCTGTTGCCGCTAATTATACTGTATAGTCATACAGTATCAAGTTTAATTTGTCAGAAATTCATCCAGCAGCGCCTGCAGCGCCCAGCTGACCGACTGACGCCGGACAGCATCGCGATCGCCGGTAAACTGCTGGCGCTGTGCCAGCACGCGGCCCTCCGGACCTGCCAGCGCAAACCAGACGGTACCGACCGGCTTTTCTGCCGTGCCGCCATCCGGTCCGGCGATGCCGCTCACCGCAATACCATAGCCAGCACCGGCTGCGGCACAGGCACCGGTCACCATTTCGCGTACCGTTTGCTCACTGACGGCACCGTGCTGCGCCAGCGTCGCCGCCTGCACGCCAACCATCTGCTGCTTGGCCTCATTGCTATAGGTAACGAAGCCGCGCTCAAACCACGCCGAACTGCCGCTGATATCAGTAAACACTTTGGCAATCCAGCCGCCGGTACAGGACTCCGCCGCCGTCACCGTCGCCTGACGATGCCTGAGCTGTTCGCCAATACGTCGGCTGAGCTGCTGAAGTTGTTCGTCGTTCATCGCCTTCTCCTGTTGTGGCGCTTCACGTTAGCAGTAAATGGTGCGGCAACAAGCCCTTTTCAACCGCCGCCGTCGCATTTTGCGCGCTGCGTTCCGGCAGGGTCAGCGCGTTTTCACCGCCACCATAAATAAACGCGGAAAGGCCAGCAAAACCTGTCCATTACTGCGCGTCGGGTAAGCGGGCAGCAGCGCCTGATGATAGTCGTGTAAAAAGTCCGCCTGCTGCGCCTCATCCAGCGCGGCAAGGAACGGACGCAACCCGGTGGCACGCAGCCAGCTGATGATCGCCTGCGCATCCGCCATCGGATGATAGTAAGTGGTGCGCCAGATATCGACCTGACAGCCTGCATCGCCTAATAAATCATAGTAGCGATCGCTGCTCAGCAGGCGTTTGCGCTCTGCCGCCTGAGGCGAAATATGCGCCTGCCAGCGTGAGCTGGCGGCCACCTCACGCATCAGACGATGCGACGGCTCCTGCAGGTTATCCGGCATTTGCACCGCCAGTGCACCGCCCGGTGCCAGCTGGTTTACCAGATGCGGCAACACGGTTTCGTGGTCGGTCAGCCATTGCAGTGACGCGTTGGCATAAATGACCTGTTGCGGCTGCTCAGGCTGCCAGCTGCGGATATCGGCCTGAAGAAAATCACAGTCCGGCAGGCGTTGCCGCGCCTGTTCCAGCATCGCCTCAGAGCTATCGATGCCGGTGATGTGCGCCTGCGGCCAGGCCTGCGCCAGCAGTTCCGTGCTGTTGCCCGGGCCACATCCCAGGTCCGTAGCAAAGCGCACCTCGTTGACGGGAATACGCGCCAGCAACTCCTGTGCCGGACGCGTACGCTCAGATTCAAACTGACGATACAGCTGGGGATTCCAGTCTTGCATAGCAACGCTCCTGTCTGTGTGGAAGAGTCACACACTACCTGTTTTGCTGCGCGAGGTGCGAAGAGAAAAGTGCGGTTGCCGAAAAAGTGTGGATGGCGCAGCGGAGTCAGGTGCTGCAGGCTCAGGCGAGGTGATAGCGCGCACGGGCGCGGATGTCATTACTTCCGCATCCTGCGGGGAAAAGCAACAGGACGGCGCATCGCCGTCCTGCAATTAGTTCTTTTTCACAAACTCAGATTTGAGTTTCATCGGACCGAAGCCGTCGATTTTGCAATCGATATTGTGGTCACCTTCAACCAGACGGATGCTTTTCACTTTAGTGCCGATTTTCAGGGTGGAAGAGCTGCCTTTCACCTTGAGATCTTTCACTACGGTTACGCTATCGCCATCTGCCAGCAGGTTACCGTTGGCATCGCGCACTACCAGCCCTTCGCTGCTGTCATCCGCGCTGGCGGACCAGATATGGCCGCAGGAGGGGCAGTTCAGGTTATCACCCTCCTGCCAGGTGTAGTCTGCCTGGCAGGCCGGGCAGGCAGGTAAAGTCGTCATACATATTCCTCAGTGGTCGGTATGCGATGAAGAAGGCACCGCAAAACGGGCGCCATCTTATACCCTCATACTTTATAAGGACAGTATTAAAGCATGTTGCCCTGACGCGCCTGGGCGACCGCCTGCCCCAGCTGCCATACCGCCATGGCATAGTGCGTGCTGTGGTTGTAGCGCGTGATCACGTAGAAATTAGGCAGACCGTACCAGTATTGATAGCTGGTGCCGAGATCCAGCCGCAGCAGGCTGACCTGGCTGTTGCCATCCAGCGAACCCTGCGGTGCCAGACCGCTGGCCGCCAGCGTATTCACTGAATAAGAGGTTTTGAAACCGTTCTCCAGCGCCGGTGCCTGACCGCTGGCGGGCACGGCGACGTTTTCACCGGAACGCCAGCCGTGCGCTTTGAAGTAGTTGGCAACGCTGCCGATGGCATCCACCGGATCCCACAGATTGATATGGCCGTCGCCATTAAAATCGACCGCATACTGCTTATAGGAGGACGGCATAAACTGGCCGTAACCCATGGCACCGGCGAAAGAGCCGCGCAGATCCAGCGGATCGTCCTGCTCGGTGCGCGCCATCAGCAGGAAGGTCTCCAGCTCGCTGCTGAAGTAAGCGGCACGGCGCGGATAGCTAAACGAGAGCGTCGCCAGCGCATCCAGCAGACGGGTTTTGCCCATTACCCGACCCCAGCGTGTTTCCACCCCGATAATCCCGACGATGATCTCCGGCGGTACGCCATACACCTGCTGGGCGCGCTGCAGCGCATCCTGATACTGATTCCAGAAGGCGACGCCGTTCTGCACGTTATCCGGGGTGATGAATTTATTGCGATAGCGAATCCACGCGCCGTTCGGTCCGCTCGGCGGCGTATAGCTCGGCGCCTGTTGATCCATCAGGCGCAGCACGTAATCCAGTCGCTTCGCCTGACCAATGACCGCATGCAGCTGGTCGCGATTGAAGCCGTGCTTCGCCACCATCTGGTCGATAAATTGTTCCGCCGCCGGATTACCGGCAAAGTCGCCAAACATCGGCTGAATGGCGTGAGAAGGTTCCAGTAAAAACCCCCCTTTCGGTGCAGGCACAACGGCGGATTGCTGCTGGGGGGCAGGCTTACTGCTGCAGGCAGCAAGCAAACAAATAAGCGGAAGAAGAGCAACCTTAAAACGCATCGGATATCCATAAGCCAGATGAAACACGAATGCTCATGGTAATCGTTCAACGAAGCGACTTACAGAGCAATGTCGTAAATTTACGCCCGTTGTGATTCTGCAGTTATGACCAGCCATATCTCTGGCCAGGTAATGAAAACGCCGCTGAGGTAAGGGGTGCACTGACCGAACTGACACTTACATGTAGCGCGGCAGCGGCCTCGCCCGGCCGCGGCTAAGCGCCGGATTTGCGCGCTGGCTCCACAGTTTTCCCCGCCGCGTAAAATTTGCTTTTTACCGCCTGTCGCAATTTGATATGGTCGCCAGCCAGAAACATCGGCTGGCGGATGAAGCGGGCTGCGCAAAAATGCTAACATCTGCCCTTTCGTTATCCGCCAGTGTGATAACCATCCATCCCCGGCTGCCCCTGTCCAGCCAGCGGAAATCAAAAGAGTGAATCCTGAGTGAGAATGAGATGAAAGGAGCAGAGCAAATGGACTTCAGTGGCCACACCCCCATGATGCAGCAATACCTGCGCCTGAAGGCCGATCATCCTGACATCCTGCTGTTTTATCGCATGGGCGATTTCTATGAGCTGTTCTATGACGATGCCAGACGCGCATCGCAGCTGCTGGAGATCTCGCTGACCAAACGCGGTGCGTCCGCCGGTGAACCGATCCCGATGGCCGGCGTGCCCTATCATGCCGTTGAAGGCTATCTGGCGAAGCTGGTGCAGCTGGGCGAATCGGTGGCGATCTGTGAACAGATTGGCGATCCGGCACTCAGCAAAGGTCCGGTTGAGCGTAAAGTGGTGCGCATCGTAACGCCCGGCACCATCAGTGATGAAGCGTTGCTGCAGGAGCGCCAGGATAACCTGCTGGCAGCCATCTTCCAGAGCCAGCGCGGTTTTGGCTATGCCACGCTGGATATCAGCTCCGGGCGTTTCCGCCTTAGCGAGCCGGGCGATGTCGAGACCATGGCGGCCGAACTGCAGCGCACCAATCCGGCAGAGTTGCTCTATCCAGAGGATTTGCAGGCCATGACGCTGATTGATCAGCGCCGCGGGCTGCGGCGGCGTCCGCTGTGGGAATTTGAAATCGACACCGCGCGTCAGCAGTTGAACCTGCAGTTTGGCACGCGCGATCTCAGCGGCTTTGGCGTCGAGCAGGCGCATCTGGCGCTGCGCGCGGCGGGCTGTCTGCTGCAATATGTCAAAGATACGCAGCGCACTTCGCTGCCGCATATTCGTTCGCTGAGTATGGAGCGCCAGCAGGACAGCGTCATTATGGATGCGGCTACCCGGCGCAATCTGGAAATCACCCAGAATCTGGCGGGCGGCAGCGAAAATACGCTCGCGGCGGTGCTGGATAAAACCGTCACGCCGATGGGCAGCCGCATGCTGAAGCGCTGGCTGCATATGCCGCTGCGCGACGTGGCCACCATCACGCGTCGCCAGGAATCAATTGCCGAACTGCAGTCGCTGAGCGAAGAACTGCAACCGGTGCTGCGCCAGGTGGGCGATCTGGAGCGTATTCTGGCACGTCTGGCGCTGCGCACCGCGCGTCCGCGCGATCTGGCGCGTATGCGTCATGCCTTCCAGCAATTGCCAGAACTCAATACCCAGTTAGCGGGCGTGGCCGCGCCCCATCTCAATGTGCTGCGCGATCGGATGGGGGATTTCAGCGAACTGCGCGAACTGCTGGAAAGCGCCATTATTGAATCGCCGCCAGTGCTGGTGCGCGACGGTGGTGTTATCGCACCCGGCTATAACGCCGAGCTGGACGAGTGGCGCGCGCTGGCCGACGGTGCTAGTGACTATCTTGACCGCCTGGAGATTCGCGAGCGCGAAAAACTGGGGCTGGATACGCTGAAGGTTGGCTTCAACGCTGTGCACGGCTATTACATTCAGGTCAGCCGCGGACAGAGCCATCTGGTGCCTATCCATTACGTCCGCCGCCAGACGCTGAAAAATGCCGAGCGCTATATCATTCCCGAACTGAAAGAGTACGAAGACAAGGTCCTCACGTCGAAAGGCAAAGCGCTGGCGCTGGAAAAGAGCCTGTATGACGAGCTGTTCGATCGCCTGCTGCCGCACCTCGAAGCGCTGCAGCAGAGCGCCGCGGCGCTGGCAGAACTGGACGTACTGGCCAACCTGGCCGAGCGCGCCTGGACGCTCAACTATTGCCGCCCGGTGCTGCAGGAGAAAGCCGGGATTCGCATCACCGCCGGTCGCCATCCGGTGGTGGAACAGGTGCTGAAAGAGCCGTTCATTGCCAACCCGCTGTCGCTCTCGATGCAGCGTCGCATGCTGATCATTACCGGCCCCAACATGGGCGGTAAGAGTACTTATATGCGGCAGACGGCCCTGATTGCACTGATGGCCTGGATCGGCAGCTATGTGCCAGCGGAAGAGACGGTGATCGGCCCCATCGATCGCATCTTTACCCGTGTCGGTGCCGCCGACGATCTCGCCTCCGGGCGCTCTACCTTTATGGTCGAGATGACCGAGACCGCCAACATTCTGCATAACGCCACCGAAAACAGCCTGGTGCTGATGGACGAAATCGGCCGCGGGACGTCCACTTATGATGGTCTGTCGCTCGCCTGGGCCTGTGCCGAAAGCCTGGCGAATCGCATCAAAGCCATGACGCTGTTTGCTACCCACTACTTCGAGCTCACGACCCTGCCGGAGAAAATGGAAGGCGTGGTGAATGTGCATCTTGATGCGGTGGAACACGGTGACACCATTGCCTTTATGCACAGCGTGCAGGATGGCGCCGCGAGCAAGAGCTACGGCCTGGCCGTAGCGGCGCTGGCCGGTGTGCCGAAAGAGGTGATTAAGCGTGCGCGCCACAAGCTAAAAGAGCTGGAAGCGCTGTCGGGCAGTTCTGCCGGCTCAACGGTGGAGGGCTCACAGCTGCCGCTGCTGGTGGCGGAAACCTCGCCGGCAGTGGAGGCGCTGGAAGCGCTCGATCCGGACAGCCTGACGCCCAAACAGGCGCTTGAGTGGATTTACCGTCTGAAAACCCTGATGTAACCTGCCACCGGCGCGTGCACGACGCGCCGGCCTGGATGTCAGGCATAAAAAAACGGTGACCTTATGGTCACCGTTTTTATTGCCAGCTACGGCTTATTCGCGAAACAGTGCTTCGATATTCAGACCCTGCGTCTGCAGAATTTCGCGCAGACGACGCAGACCTTCTACCTGAATCTGACGGACACGCTCACGGGTTAAACCGATTTCGCGGCCCACATCTTCCAGCGTTGCCGCTTCATAGCCTAACAGGCCGAAACGACGTGCCAGCACTTCACGCTGCTTGGCATTGAGTTCAAACAACCACTTAACGATGCTCTGTTTCATATCATCGTCCTGCGTGGTGTCTTCCGGACCGTTGTCTTTCTCATCGGCCAGGATATCCAGCAGCGCTTTCTCGGAATCACCACCTAACGGCGTATCAACCGACGTAATGCGCTCGTTGAGACGCAACATACGGCTTACGTCATCAACTGGCTTATCCAGCTGCTCGGCGATCTCTTCCGCACTCGGCTCATGGTCCAGCTTGTGCGACAGTTCACGCGCGGTACGCAGGTAAACGTTCAGCTCTTTAACAATGTGAATCGGCAGACGAATAGTACGGGTTTGGTTCATGATAGCCCGTTCAATGGTCTGACGAATCCACCAGGTGGCATAAGTTGAGAAGCGGAACCCGCGTTCCGGGTCAAACTTCTCTACGGCGCGAATCAGGCCGAGATTACCCTCTTCAATCAGATCCAGCAGCGCCAGACCACGATTGCTATAACGGCGGGCAATCTTTACCACCAGGCGTAAGTTACTTTCGATCATGCGACGACGAGAAGGAATGTCACCGCGTAATGCGCGACGGGCGAAGAACACCTCTTCTTCCGCCGTTAACAGTGGTGAATAACCAATCTCGCCGAGGTAAAGCTGCGTCGCATCCAGAACGCGTTGCGTCGCACCCTGTGACAGCAACTCTTCTTCAGCTACTTCATTATCACCAGGTTCGTTCTCAACGAGAGCCTTCTCATCAAAAACCTCAGCTCCGTTCTCCTCGAATTCCGCATCATCGTGTAACTCATTAACTTTCAGCGTATTCTGGCTCATAAGCGGCTCCTACCCGTGATCCAAGGGCAGAACACCTAAGGTTCTGCCGGATTATCGCTGCGGTAAATAACGCAACGGGTTTACGGATTTCCCCTTGTAACGAATTTCAAAGTGCAATCTTACTGAACTGGTTCCGGTGCTACCCATAGTAGCGATTTTTTGCCCCGCCTTAACTTCCTGTTGTTCCCGGACCAGCATGGTATCGTTGTGGGCGTAGGCACTCAGGTAATCATCGTTGTGTTTGATGATGATTAAATTACCGTACCCGCGGAGCGCGTTGCCTGCGTATACCACTCTTCCTGATGCAGTGGCGACGACAGGTTGTCCACGCGACCCGGCGATATCGATCCCTTTGTTTCCGCCTTCCGCAGCGGAGAAGTTATCGATGATCTTCCCATCAGTCGGCCAACGCCAGCTTCCCACTGGTGTTGTGCTATTAGTTGTGCTGCTAACTGTGGGCGGTGCGGTAACCGGAGCTGTGGTCGTTGCCACATTATTTGCCCCTTTCGACGGCAGCATTTTCCCGCCTGTCGAACCCGAATCATCAGAATACGTAATAACAGGTTGCTGTGCAACAGGGGTGGATTTAATTTGCGTCTGATTCGATGCCACCGGAACGCCGCCCTGCGTGGCATCCGCTGCGGTTATCGCGTTACCACCGGTGATGGTCTGACCGTTACCGTTACCCACCTGTAAGGTCTGCCCGGCGCTCAGGCTATAGGGCGCCGCGATATTATTGCGCTGTGCCAGATCGCGGAAATCATTGCCGGTAATCCAGGCAATATAGAACAGCGTATCGCCTCGCTTAACGGTGTAGGTTTCACCGCCGTAGCTGCCTTTAGGAATATTCCCATAATTGCGATTGTACACAATACGACCATTTTCGGTGGTCACATTATTATTGCCACTAACCATTCCACCCGCAGGCGCGGCTGATGGTGTACCACCGCTTAACATTCCACCACGCGGCATCGCCGGCACGGTGCTGTTCTGCGCGGCGATCATGCCGCCGCCTGTGGTGGGAGAAGCAGCCATACCGCTATCACCGCTGTTGCTGCCAATCTGGCTGATGGGGGCTTGTGTGTTGTCGCCAGAGCTACAGCCTGCCAGCCAAAAACCGACCAGTGAAAGTGCCGCCAGACGGCGTAATTGAAATACTGTGCTTCCCGTGCTCATTGATCCCCCGTGATGGCAATCCTGGATAAAACTGTGTGTCGACGTTGACCGCATGATTCACTATCTGTGCCGTCAAAAACGCGCTTTCGCATTGATTAACAAGGATAGTAACAATATCAACTGCGCCATGCCATGTAACGATTGTGAAGAAATACGTAAGATGGCTTTATGCCAGATCGCCCTGAACCAGCGGCACAAAGCGCACCGGCTCAATCGTTTCTTCAATGATTTCACCACCCTGACGACGCAGGCGCTTAAGTACCTGCTGGTCCTCACCCACCGGCAGCACCATTTTGCCGCCTTCTCCCAGTTGCGCTATCAGCGCAGTCGGAATTTCTGGCGGTGCGGCAGTCACAATAATGGCATCAAACGGCCCCCGCGCGGCCCAGCCCTGCCAGCCGTCGCCGTGGCGTGTGGAAATGTTATGCAGATCGAGCTGCTTCAGACGGCGTTTCGCCTGCCACTGCAGCCCTTTGATGCGTTCAACCGAGTAAACGTGGTTAACCAGATGCGCGAGAATGGCGGTCTGATAACCCGAACCGGTGCCAATTTCCAGCACGCGCGAGGTCGGGTTCAGTTCCAGCAGCGCCGTCATGCGCGCCACCATATAAGGCTGAGAAATGGTCTGGCCGTTGCCAATTGGCAGCGCCACATTCTCCCAGGCTTTATGTTCAAAAGCCTCGTCAATAAAGCGTTCACGCGGGACATCAGCGATGGCTTTCAGCAGATGCTCATCGTAAATACCCTGCGTGCGCAGTTGGGCCAGAAGCGTTTCGATGCGCCGGTTTACCATACCGGGTTCACCTCAGCCTGGTACAGCCCGTCGCCTGCCCTCTTCCGCGCCGCGCCGGCGCCAGGATCAACCTGTCGTAATGTCTTCACGCCAGGGAACACGCCAATGCCGGGAGTCTGAATTCCATCATCGTTGCTGAGCCGTATCCGCATCTGATTCTGACCTTTTTCATTAACCGGTCCACCGACCGCCGCGCCCGTTTTGCGCCTTCAGCGGCGCAAGCAGTCCTGCGCTGGCGGCACAAGGATGTTTGCATTCTAGCGGTGAGGCGCGGGAAGTGGTAGGCGTAAATCACGCAACCGTCGGCAGTTGTCGCAACAATAAGCAGTCAAACGCAATGGCAACCGGTAAAAAGCCCGGCGAAAAGCCGGGCTGATTTATCACCTCAGTGACGATCCGGTAAGCTCACCGCATACAGATACCAGGCCGAGTGCGGCAGCCAGCCTTCCGCCCAGCGCCAGTCGTCATCCTTCCGTGTGACCGCATAACCTTCGTCAAAGGCGATACCGTCCGCCACCTGATTCGACGCGCCGGTGATGCCGTTGACGATACCGCCCGGCAGCGTGGTGTATTTCCACGAATTGAAGAACAGATAGCTGATGTGACGATAGCCGCTGCCGGTCAGCATGCTGACGTCGTACGGATTATGACCGAGGATCCAGTTGAGCTGATCCCAGGCATAACTCTGCAGCTGCTGCGTAAAGGCTTTATCGTCGGCAAACAGCGGCATCGCCTGACGGGCGGCGGCGGCCAGCGACGCGATACGCGCGTTTTCGCCCTGCCACCACGGCGCAGCTTCGCTGTCGTGCGGGAAGAAGAAGCTGGTGCGCTTCACGCCGTCTTTCAGCTGAATCAGCTGGCGCGCATAGCCAAACGGGTTATTGCTCTCTTTGGTGACCGCCAGCTCAAAGCCCAGCGAGCGTTTTACCGTCTGGCGGATGTTCGCCTGCTGCGCCTGCGGCGCGATGCGCGCGTACTCCAGCAGCGCAATCACCGGCAGACCGGCATCGGACGGATGGAAGAACGGGCGTTTTTCGCCGTCGGCACGCCAGTAGTCATGCCAGTTATCCAGCGACGTCAGTCGCGCCATCAGGCTCTCCGCGCGCTGCTGCGCCGCAGCCAGATACACCGCTTTTTGCGAGGCACGATACAGTTCGGTAGCCGCCAGCAGCGCGGTGTAATCATCCACGATGTTCTCTTTACCGTCGTTTACCATGCGCAGGTTATTTTTCTGCAGGAAGGCAAAGGCATCTTCTGCGGTTTGCAGATACTGCTGCCGCGTGAAGTTGCCGTCATTCTCCATGGTGCTGGCCAGCGCCAGCGCGGCAACTGACATGCCGGCACCGGAGCGGAAACTGGCCTGCCACGCCAGCGGGCCGACCGCCTCTTCTTCAACAATGGTGGAATCTGACTCCTTCTCTTTGATCTGCGTGCGCCAGTTGGGATTGGCGATCACCCGGTCCTGAGCCAGCTTCTCTTTGCCCGGCGATGAGATCGCCTGGAAGAAGGATTCCCCCGGCCGCTTCATGCGCACCAGGAAATCGGCACCGTACAGCCCTTCGTCGAGCATGCGCCGGCGATACTCGTCAAAGTTCGGGTTATCACGCGCCCCGAGATTTTGATAACCGCGCAATAAACTCCACGCCACCAGCGGCGCCTGCTGCGGATTGAAATAAGAGGTCAGATTCTGGTGCGACAGGTGCACGCCGTAATCGCCGGTGGCGTCATACCAGCCGCCGTGGACGTCAACCGTGCCGCTGCCGGTGCCCGGTGGCAGCGGCAGTTTGCGGTCCGCCTTATCGAACAGGCCGGTGACGCGCTGGCTTTTGAAATAGGCAATTACATCGGACAGCGTATAGCGCTCGAGCAGATCGGCACCAATAATGAACGGCCCGGAGCGCACATCGCCGTCGCTGCTGGTGGTTTGCAGCACGTAGCGGCCCGGCGTTTGCCAGCCGGAGAAATCGGCACGATAGAAGGTGCGATCGCCCCAGCCCGGCACGTCACCCTGCGGCTGCAGCGTGCCGCTCAGCACCGCTTTATTGGTCTCATTATCCAGCAGGGTAAATTTCACCGGCGGTTTAGCGCGCGAGTCGCCGGTCAGCTGCACGATGGCGTTTTTCGGCGCAGCAACATCGTAGCCGACCTGATTGATTAAAACGTGGGTTTCGGCGTGCGCCAGCCCGGCCAGTAACAGCGCTGCGGTCAGCGCGGAGAAGCGAATCCTCATGGTCATCATCCTTAGTGTCGTGAGTGATTGAACAGGCTAAAAGGGGCAATCATCATGAATTTAACGTCCTTTTCATCCTGGAAAACGTTGCCATAGCCGCCGCCCCAGCTGGGGTTATCGCTATGGTTGTTGTAGGCGGTGAGATGCAGCTTAAATACCGTGTCTTTGGCCCAGCCGGACTGCACCTGCCACACCAGATCGCCGTTGATGGCGGTTTCCGTCAGGCGCTGCTGCTGCGACCAGTCGCCGCCGCGCGCCGGTTTACCGTCCCAGCCCCAGGCGAACGAGCCACCGATGCTGACGCCCGGCCAGACGATGTCGCTGAGATCGATCATCAGGCCTGCAAACAGCGCTTTTTCGCCGTCGGCGTTGAAGTCAGAGCGCGAATCCCACCACATATCGATGCGGCCCGCGGAGTTGGGATAGATCGGCGTCATCGCCACGGTGTAGTAACCTTGTTTCCCCGGTGCGTGTACCGCGCTGCCCTCGAGCCGGAACTGGT
This sequence comes from Pantoea dispersa, assembly GCF_019890955.1. Classification (NCBI taxonomy): domain Bacteria; kingdom Pseudomonadati; phylum Pseudomonadota; class Gammaproteobacteria; order Enterobacterales; family Erwiniaceae; genus Pantoea; species Pantoea dispersa. The sequence continues at coordinate 964,857 of NZ_CP082346.1, read as the reverse complement.
AGCGATCCCACTGGTACGCCAGCGTCAGGCCCTGCTGCCAGGCAAATTCATCGTAAACATCATGGCGACCGGTACGATCCTGCGAGCCGTAGAACTGCCAGCTGACGCTGAACGGGTTATCCCACAGCGTGGTCTGGCGTGCCGCTTTGGCGAAATATTTGTCGAGATAATGCGGAGATTCACCCCACGCCAGCTCCAGCGTGTTGCCGTTTTTGAAGTCATACTTCGCGCCCAGCGAGTGCAGATAAGGAATGCGTGTTTGCCGGTCGATTTCGCGAAACTCGTACATTTTGCGATACCACGGTGCTTTGTACTTGTTGGCGCCCATCCACGACAGCGACAGCGCGCCGGCAGCGCCATAGTCATAGACCGCCCCGACTTCCACGCCCTGGTAGGTGCCGGGCAGAAATCCCCACTGGGTGCCAAGCAGCGTCTGGCCGCTCGGCTGGATATAACCGGCCCGCAGCCAGTAGTCGCCGGCTTTGAGTTTCAGCGCGGCACGGTAGAGATCCAGCCCGTTACGTTCGCCGACGCCACGGTCTTCCCACATCGAAGGCCCGTGACTGAAGCTGATCTCATTGGGATGCGCCGGGCTGCCTTCAAACAGATCCCAGGTGGCGAAGGCTGCCACATCAATGCCCACGGTATCGGCCAGATAGCCGGACTGATAATCGAGCGCGCCGGTCAGCGTGCTGTGATGCAGGTTGGTCTGATAGTGCTGATAGTGCGCGCTGTGCGGATCGAGATCTTTACGCTCACGGTGGCGCTGCCAGTAATAGACGGTGCCCTCCAGCGTGCTGTCTTCAACAAATCCTTCCGCCAGCGCCGGCGGTGCCGCGCCCAGCATCAGGGTGGCCAGCGGCAGCAGCGCTGCCTTTTTTCTCCTGGTGAATGTGTTCATGACCTTTCCTTAAGGTGCACGCGGCCCTGCGAAGCAGCCGCATGCGATTTCCCTGTTTTGGTGTTAACGAATTAGCGCATCAGGCGCCGGTTTTATTCACGCTGCGCAGCGTCCAGCGGCCGTAAATCAGCGTCAGAATGAATGGGGTGAGGAAAGCCACGGCAATTGCCGCCACTTCATAGATCATCTTCGACTCCGGGCCTTCGAACAGGCCGAGTTCAAACACGTTCAGCACCGGCAGGAAACTGTAGGTTTTCACCTGCAGCAGCCCGGTGATGCCACCGCCGAGCGCCGCGCCGATGCAGCCGAAGATAAACAGCATGCGGTACTTGAGATTGACGCCGTACAGCGCCGGTTCGGTGATGCCAAAGAACGCTGACAGCGACGCCGAGATTGCAATCTGCCGGTCGCGCAGGCTGCGGGCGATGAAGATAGCGCCGGTAACCGCGCCAAACTGCCCCATCACCGCCGACATAAACATCGCCATGATGGTGTCGTAGCCCTGCACCTGAATATTGATCAGTGCCAGCGGGATGATGCCCCAGTGCACACCAAACACCACAAATAGCTGACCAATGCCCGCCAGCAGCGCGCCGGAGATCATCGGGCTAAGCTGATAGAGCCAGCTGTAGCCGCTGGCGATGCCGACGCCAACGTAATCCGCCAGCGGGCCAATCACCGTGAACACCACAAAGCCGCAAATCAGCAGTGACAGGCACGGCACAAACACCAGCGCTGCCACCTCGGGGATCCACTGTTTCAGCCGGCGCTCAACCTTGCTCAGTAGCAGTACCGCCAGAATCGCCGGAATCACCGCGCCGCCGTAAATCTTCAGGTTGATGCTCAGGCCGAACAGCGCGAAGTGCGCCGGCAGATCCGGCTGGGTCAGCGGAAACACCATCGCCGCCGTCAGCGCCAGCGCGGTGAAACGGCTGGTACCGAAACGGTCTGCCGCGGTAACCGCAATAAACAGCGGCAGAAAGACAAACACGCCGCTGGCCAGCGCGTTGAACATGGCGAACAGCAGGTCATCGTCCGCCACCCAGCCCTGCGTCTGCAGCAGCACCATGATGCCTTTGATCACACCGATGCCGGCCAGTACGCCAATGTAGGGCGTAAAGATAGCGCCGAGCGTGGCCAGCATTTTACCCGCGACGCCGCGCTCGTCTTTGCCGGGCTTCACCGGTTCGGCCACCGGCGCTGCGCCCTGCTGCATCGCCTGATACAGCTGTTCGACCTGCGGCCCGACCACAATCTGCAGCTGCCCGGACGCGTTAACCACGCGGATGACGCCCGGCAGGCTACTGATGGCCGGCATATCGACACTGGCCAGATCGTTTATCGTCAGCCGCAGCCGCGTGGCGCAGTGTGAAATGTGGCTGATATTATCGTCGCCGCCGACCTGTTCCCTGATGGCCTGCGCCAGCTTCACGTAATCGAGTTTCATTGTTGTTATCCTTATGGCTCGCGCCCGGCGTTAGTCGTAATCACCCGGTTTGGTTTTGCTCTTCATCGCCACGCCAAAATCAGTGAATATGCGCTGCGGCAGATTGTTGCCTTTGGCTTCAGCGATGTGATGCGCGAGGATCTGGAACGGAATCACCATCAGCAGCGGCGCCATCCATTCGCTGACCTCCACGCCGAGCGCCAGCGTGCGCGCATCATCGCTCTCCCCGAGACACAGACTCCAGACGTGCGGCGTCACGCGCTGCTCATACTGGCGCAGCAGCTGCAGGCGTTCGCGCACCGGCGCCTCGACGTCGATAAAGAACAGCCGGTGCTGCGGATTGATTTCGAAATAGGGGCCGTGCATAAACGCTTCCAGTTCAATGCCCTGCGACGGCACGCGCACCGTTTCGCTGAATTTGGTCTCCATCTCTTTGATCACGCCAATCGCCGGACCAAAGCCAATCGAGATAAAACGTGGCGCCGCAGTGAGATCGTCCTGCCAGCGCTGCCAGAAACGCTCGGTGCGGGCGATGATGTCCGGAATTGCGTCGACGCCGCGCTGCAGTTGCGCCAGCGCCTGCTGCTCCTGCTCTGCGCTGAGGCGACCGCTGTGGCGCGCACTGTGCACGCCAATCAGCATCAGCGTCAGGATCGTGGCGACATAGCCTTTGGTGACATACCCGACGCGCTCTTCGCCGTTCATGATGTCTACGGCGTGATCCACCGCCTGCGCCAGCGGACTGGTGATTTTGCTGGTGATGCCCCAGGTTGCCACGCCGTGCTGTTTTTTCAGCGCGTCGATCGCTGCCAGCGTCGAAGTGCTCTCGCCGCTTTGTGAAATCGCGATCACCAGATCGGTCGCCGGATCCCACTGCTCGTAGTGCTGAAAATGGAACGGCTCCTGCACGCTGATGCGTACGCCGGTCAGTTGCTCAACGTAATATTTGGCGCTGAGCGCGGCGTTGATGCTGGAGCCGGTGGCCAGAATCAGCACAGTTTTTGCCTTGCCCAGCACCGGTAATCCCTGCGGATAGCACGCCAGCAGATGGCTCAGCACCTCGGGTTGCTGGTGGATGTAGGTCATCATGGTGGGTTTCATTACCGCTCCTTAAACTGTTTTCCCGTCAACCTGAAAACGTTTTCAGGTTGTGAGCCAACTTATTTAATGGCGCATATTAAGTCAACGTGAGGATCGTGAAATTGCGATCGCGCTTACAAAGCGCAACGAAAGCAGGCGGAACGTTTAAGGGGAGAAGATCAGGCGGATTCGCCGGGGATCAATACCGGCTTTAGCGGTGCGCTGCAGCGCGCGTGCGGGCTTAAGCTGCCGTCCAGCTGCGCCATCATCATGGTGATAATGTTTTGCCCCAGCTGCGGATTCTGGTGATCGACGCTGGTCAGGCGCGGGATAAAATACTCGCTGCCGGGGAAGCGCTCGCAGCTGATGACCGCTACCTGCTCAGGCACGTCAATGCCGCGATCGCGTAACGCGCGGATCGCGCCCATCGCCACGCGATCGTTGATTGCCACCAGCGCCTGCGGTTGCTCTGCCTGCTGCCACAGCGTATCAATCGCCTGATAGCCGTGTTCAGGATAGAAGTTATTCAGGCAGATCCAGCTGTCGCGCGGCGTAATGCCGGCCTGCTGCAGCGTGGTGTGGAAATGACTGACGCGCTCGCGCGTCACCCACACTTTGCGCGAACCGCCAATAAACGCGATATCACGCAGGCCGCGCGCCAGCAAATGATTCACCGCCAGCCCGACGCAGTGCTGCTGGTCGCGCATCACGCACGGCCAGCGGCCAGCAGGATGCGGCTGCCCCACCACCACCACCGCCATTTTGTCCATCAGCGATTCCAGCAGCGTCAGGTAGCTGGCCGGAATCGGCGCATAGTCGCTATGGCCGCCGAGCACGATCACCCCATCGATCTGGCTATCGATAATCGACTGAAAAATCGCGCTTTCGTCATCGTCGTGCTGAGGGCTGCGGTTGGCCGACTGAGTATCGTACAGGGTGATTTTGTAACCGATGGCCAGACAGGCCTGCTGAATCTGCGCCACCAGCGTGACGAAGTAAGGGTTAGTGATGTCAGAGACGATCACCGCGAGCGTATAGCTCTGGCGCGATATCATGCCGCGCGCCATCAGGTTGGGGCTGAACTGATGCTCGGCGATCACCTGTTCCACCCGCGTGCGGGTTTTTTCCGACACCCACGCATGCTTATTGAGCACGCGCGAGACGGTGGTAATCGACACACCGGCGAGTACGGCAATATCCTTGATGGTGAGATTTTTGCTCATCGTCGCCGGGTTCGCTTATTCGTCGCCGAGCGGGGCCGCCGCGCCGTTGCTCAGCAGCTCACGCACTACGCTGGTGGCAAAACTGCCGGCCGGCAGCCAGAACTGCAGCTCGAGCGTGACGTCATCCCACCAGTTCCACTGCAGATCTTTCGGCACCACCAGCATGGCGCGCCGCGCGGCATCGACGCGTTCACGCTCCAGCAAGCCGAGCAGATCGGCCGCGCCCGCCAGCTGCTGCTGTTCAAACACCAGCGTTTCGCCCTGAGTGCCCGGTTCGCCGCGTCCGGCCAGCGGTGCGGTGATGCGCAGCTCGTGGTTATCCACACGCTGCTGCAGCGCAGGTAACTCGTCCGTCTGGGCAACAAACCAGCTGCCGCGCCCGCTGAGCTGCAGCGCATCGCCGGGCTGCACGCGATCCAGCGCACCGTCACGCTGCAGACGCGCGCTGGTCAGTTGATTGAACAGCTGGCTGCGCGCCGCCGACAGCAGAATGCCTTTCATACTGCGGTCGCGTGGACGGAATTTGTCGTCTGCCCACAGCCGCGCCTGCGTCAGGTTATTGCCGCCGCGGCCAAAGCGCTGTTCGCCAAAGTAGTTGGGCACGCCCTGCTGCTGAATCTGCTGCAGCCGCGATTCCACCTGCGCGCGATCGGACACCTGACGTACCACCAGACGAAACGCATTGCCCGCCAGCGCGCCGGTGCGCAGTTTACGCTTGTGGCGAATCACCTGCAGGATCTCCACGCCTTCCAGCTGGAAGCCGGCAAGGTTGGGCATCGCCGTGCCCGGCACGCGGAAGCACAGCGTCTGCTCGGTGACCGCGTGGCGATCTTTCATGCCGGCATAGCTGAGATCGCGCTGATGCACGCCGAGGAATTTGGCGATTGCCTCAGCGACAAAACGCGTGTTGCAGCCAATTTTGCGGATGCGCACCAGCAGCTGTTCGCCTTCGCCATCATAGGGATAGCCGAGATCTTCAATCACTACGAAATCTTCGGGACTGGCTTTGATCACCCCGGTAGCAGCGGGTACGCCGTGCAGGTAGAGCAGTTCACTCATGCCCGATCGGCCTTCACCAGCAGCGCCACGGCTTCGCAGGCGATGCCTTCACCGCGACCGGTGAAGCCCAGCTTCTCGGTGGTGGTGGCTTTGACGTTGACATCATCCATGTGGCAACCGAGATCTTCGGCGATGTTGACGCGCATCTGCGGCACGTGCGGCAGCATTTTCGGTGCCTGAGCGATGATGGTGACATCGACGTTGCCGATGCGGTAGCCCTTCTGCTGGATGCGGCGCCAGGCTTCGCGCAGCAAACCGCGGCTGTCGGCGCCTTTGAATGCCGGATCGGTATCCGGGAACAGTTTGCCGATGTCGCCCATTGCCACCGCGCCCAGCAGCGCGTCGGTCAGCGCATGCAGCGCCACATCGCCGTCTGAATGCGCAATAAAGCCCTGTTCGAAGGGAATACGCACCCCGCCAATCACCAGCGGACCTTCGCCGCCAAACGCGTGCACGTCAAAACCGTGACCGATACGCATCATGCGTGCTCCTTTAACTGAATCTGAGTGAGATAGAAGGCCGCCAGCGCCAGATCTTCCGGCCGCGTTACCTTAATATTGTCGCTGCGTCCGCTGACCAGCTCAGGATGATAACCGCAGTACTCCAGCGCCGAGGCTTCATCAGTGATGGTCGCGCCTTCATTGAGCGCGCGCGTCAGGCAGGCGGTCAGCAACGCATGCGGGAAAAACTGCGGCGTCAGCGCATGCCACAAATCATCGCGTTCGACGGTATGCGCAATGGCACCTTTGCCGGGCTCCGCGCGCTTCATGGTGTCGCGCACCGGTGCCGCCAGAATCGCGCCAACTTTGCTGTGCTCACGCACCGCCAGCAGACGCGCTAAATCATCGGGATGCAGACATGGACGCGCCGCGTCGTGCACCAGCACCCAGGCGCTGTGGCGGATGGTCTGTAATCCCGCCAGCACCGATTCGGCGCGGGTTTCGCCGCCGGTGACGCGCAGCACGCGGGCATCCTGCGCCAGCGGCAGGCTATCGAACCAGCCGTCATCCGGGCTGACTGGCACCACCACCTGCTTTACCGCCGGATGCGCCAGCAGGCGCGCCACGCTGTGCTCGAGCAGGGTTAACGGACCGATAGTGAGATACTGCTTCGGACAGGCGGCCTGCATGCGGCTGCCGATACCGGCAGCCGGCACCACGGCAATCACATCCGCAGAGGAAGAGAGCTGATTCATGGTTTATCGTTGTTGGTTCTGCGCCGCTTGTTGCGCATTACGTTTGTTTTGGTCTGGCACCAGACGATAGAAAGTCTCGCCAGGCCTGATCATGCCCAGCTCGCTGCGTGCGCGTTCCTCAATCGCCTCTGAACCGCCATTGAGGTCGTCAATTTCGGCAAACAGCTGATCGTTACGCGCTTTGAGTTTGGCGTTATTCGCCTGTTGTGACGCCACGTCTTCGCTGACGCGCGTGTAATCATGGATACCGTTCTTGCCCAGCCACAGAGAGTATTGCAACCATCCCAGCAGCACGAGCAGCAGTAACGTCAGTTTTCCCATCCCCGCCCCCTGAAAAACGGCTCAATCATCCCATAACTTGACGCCGGACTCCACTGCGGCAGCGAAAATGGCGCGCAAGCAGATTTGTCTGGACAAATAATGACGGGGAAAGCACCGGACGGCAGGTAAAGTTTTGTAACCTGCCGATGCGTTTGCACATCAGCGCCGGATTACCAGCCGGAGAGTAAGGAGAACAGCAGCCAGAACAGGCACACCACCACCAGGGCGGTGATCAGGCCGCTCCACCACAGCCGGCCACGCAGCATCAGGCTGAGCACGATGCCAATCAGCACCGAAACCGGCAGCAGCGCGAGGAAAAAAGGCCAGGTGTAGAGAAAGAAAAACAGCGTGTTAGAGCCGTACAGCAGAAACGGGATGCCCAGCGCACACCAGTACGAGAGAAAGCCGATCACGCCGCCCGGCAACGATGAGCGTGGCTCATCCGGGGTGCGTTCATCTTTGCGTGCCAGCATGGGGGTAACGTTCTGCATAGAGATCCTGTTGACGCTAAGCGCGGCAAACCGTGAGATTTGCCGCTGTCGGTTCAGGATCTGATGATATCGTGGTGGCGCAGCAGGTCTAACAATTGGCCGGTCAGTTTTGTAACCAATTGTTCACCATCCAGCTGGATTTCCGGCGCGTCTGGCGCCTCGTAAACGCTGTCGATACCGGTGAAGTTACGCAGCTCGCCGGCACGGGCTTTTTTATACAAGCCTTTCGGATCGCGTGCTTCGCACACCGCCAGCGGCGTATCGACGAACACCTCGATAAACTGCCCGTCACCGAGCAGATCGCGCACCATCTGGCGCTCGGCACGGTGCGGCGAGATGAACGCCGTCAGCACCACCAGTCCGGCATCCACCATCAGTTTCGCCACTTCACCCACGCGCCGGATATTCTCTTTGCGGTCTTCATCGCTGAAACCGAGATCGCGGCACAGGCCGTGACGCACATTGTCGCCGTCCAGCAGATAGGTGCTGACGCCCAGCCGGTGCAGCGCCTGCTCCAGCGCACCGGCCACGGTAGATTTACCCGAGCCAGAGAGCCCGGTAAACCACAGCACCACGCCACGATGGCCGTGCTGCTGTTCGCGTTCAGCGCGCGTGACCGGATGGTCATGCCACACCACGTTTTCGTCGTGCTGCGCCATTACTGACCGCCCAGCAGGTCGCGTGCGTTCCAGTGCGGGAAGTGACGGCGCACCAGCGCGTTCAGCTCCAGCTCGAAATCACTGTACTGGCCAGCCTGACTGCGCGCGGCGCTCAGCGGCTGATGGATCATGCCGGCACCGACGGTCACGTTGCTCAGGCGATCGATAAAGATCATGCCGCCGGTCACCGGGTTCTGCTGGTAAGCATCCAGCACCATCGGTTCATCAAACGTCACTTCTACCAGACCGATGCCGTTGAGCGGCAGGCTGTCGACCGCGCGTTTTTCCAGCGTATTGATCTCCACCTGATGGAGAATCTTTTCGACGCGGCCACGCGCTTTCTTGCCGGCAATTTTCACTTCATAGCTTTGTCCCGACTGCAGCGGCTGTTCCGCCATCCACACCACGTCGACGGTCGCGGACTGCACCGCCTGCAAATCGGCTGCGGCATCCACCAGCAGATCGCCACGGCTGATGTCGATCTCATCGTTCAGCATCAGGGTAATCGCCTCACCGGCGGCCGCCTGCTGCAGGTCGCCGTCAAAGGTGACGATACGCGCAACGCTGGATTCCACGCCAGACGGCAGCACTTTCACTCGCTGGCCGACGCTGACCACGCCCGATGCCAGCGTACCGGCATAGCCGCGGAAGTCGAGGTTCGGCCGGTTAACATACTGCACCGGGAAGCGCATCGGCTGCGTGTCGACCACGCGCTTCAGCTCTACCGTCTCCAGCACGTCGAGCAGCGTCGGGCCGCTGTACCACGGCATGGTTACGCTCGGGGTGGCGACGTTATCGCCTTCCAGCGCCGACATCGGCACAAAGCGGATATCAAGATCGTCCGGCAGCTGCGCGGCAAAATCGAGGTAATCCTGTTTGATCTGCTCGAAGGTCTCCTGGCTGTATGCCACCAGATCCATCTTGTTGATCGCCACCACCAGATGTTTGATGCCCAGCAGCGTGGCGATAAAGCTGTGGCGACGGGTCTGATCCAGCACGCCTTTGCGCGCATCGATCAGCAGGATCGCCAGATCGCAGGTTGAGGCACCGGTCGCCATGTTGCGGGTGTACTGCTCGTGCCCCGGCGTGTCGGCGATGATGAATTTGCGCTTCTCGGTGGAGAAATAGCGATAGGCCACATCGATAGTGATGCCCTGCTCGCGCTCGGCCTGCAGGCCATCAACCAGCAGCGCCAGATCGAGTTTCTCGCCCTGGGTGCCGTGGCGTTTGCTGTCATTGTGCAGCGACGACAGCTGATCTTCATAAATCTGGCGCGTATCGTGCAGCAGACGGCCAATCAGCGTACTTTTGCCGTCGTCGACGCTGCCGCAGGTGAGGAAACGCAGCAGGCTTTTGTGTTGTTGCGCGGTCAGCCAGGCTTCAACGCCGCCCTGCTCGGCAATCTGTTGGGCAATAACGGTATTCATCGGCGTCTCCTTAGAAATAACCCTGACGTTTTTTCAGTTCCATCGAACCGGCCTGGTCGCGGTCAATCACGCGCCCCTGACGTTCACTGGTGGTGGAGACCAGCATCTCTTCAATGATTTCCGGCAGCGTCTGCGCCTCGGATTCCACCGCGCCGGTCAGCGGCCAGCAGCCGAGGGTACGGAAGCGCACCATACGCTGCTTAATCACTTCTCCCGGCTGCAGGTTGATACGATCGTCATCAATCATCATCAGCATGCCGTCGCGCTCCAGTACCGGGCGCGGTGCAGCCAGGTACAGCGGCACGATTTCGATGTTTTCCAGGAAGATGTACTGCCAGATATCCAGCTCGGTCCAGTTGGAGAGCGGGAACACGCGAATGCTTTCGCCTTTGTTGATCTGGCCATTGTAGTTGTGCCACAGCTCCGGACGCTGGTTCTTCGGATCCCAGCGGTGGAAACGATCGCGGAACGAATAGATACGCTCTTTGGCGCGCGACTTCTCTTCGTCACGACGTGCACCACCGAACGCTGCATCAAAACCATATTTGTTCAGTGCCTGCTTCAGGCCCTCGGTTTTCATGATGTCGGTATGTTTGGCGCTGCCGTGCACGAACGGGTTGATACCCATCGCCACGCCTTCCGGGTTACGGTGCACCAGCAGCTCTGCGCCCATCGCTTTCACGGTGCGATCGCGGAACTCGTACATTTCACGGAATTTCCAGCCGGTATCAACGTGCAGCAGCGGAAACGGCAGCGTGCCCGGATAGAAGGCTTTGCGCGCCAGATGCAGCATCACCGAGGAGTCTTTACCGATGGAGTACATCATCACCGGATTGCTGAACTCGGCCGCCACCTCGCGGATGATATGGATACTCTCTGCCTCCAGCTGGCGCAGATGAGTGAGACGATTTTGGTCCATAATTTTTCCTCAAGCCAAATTGACAACGGCGGACTCGCGAGCCCCCTGCTGTGCCGAATGTTGGAACCAGGCAAGTTGCCCGTGCAGATTCACCACTTCGCCAATCACTAATAGCGCTGGCGTTGGCGCGGCAGCAGCCAGCGCCTCGAGTTGTGCTAAGGTGCCGGTCAGCACCTGTTGATCCTGACGCGTGCCGCGACCAATCACCGCCACTGGCGTTGACGGCGCGCGGCCGTGTTCGATCAGCCCGGCGGCAATTTCCGCCGCTTTCACCGTGCCCATGTAAATTGCCAGCGTCTGCCGCGCGCGCGCCAGCGACGGCCAGTCGATACCGTCGCCGTCGGCGCGGCAGTGACCGGTAATAAACAGCACGCTCTGGGCATAATCGCGGTGGGTTAACGGAATACCGGCATACGCGGTAGCACCCGCGGCCGCGGTGATGCCCGGCACCACCTGGAACGGAATGCCCGCCGCCTGCGCCGCCTGCAGCTCTTCGCCGCCGCGGCCAAAAATAAACGGATCGCCGCCTTTCAGGCGCACCACGCGCTTGCCCTGCTGCGCCAGCGTCACCAGCAGCTGATTGGTCTCTTCCTGCGGCACCGAATGGGCGCCGGCGCGTTTGCCGACGCAGATACGATCGGCATCGCGTCTTACCAGCTCCAGCACCTCGTCGCTGACCAGATGGTCATACAGCACCACGTCGGCCAGCTGCATCACCTGCAGCCCGCGCAGCGTCAGCAGACCGCTGTCGCCCGGTCCGGCACCGACCAGCGTGATTTCACCCTGATTATCGGAGGTGTTTTCCAGTTCACGATCGAGCGTGCGGCGCGCCTCGTTGACGTTACCCGCCGCCATCTGGCTGGCAAACAGGCCATTAAAAGCCCGCTCCCAGAAGCGACGACGGTCAGACATTTTGTGGTAGCGCTGTTTGACTTTGTCGCGCCACTGACCGGCCACTTCGGCCATCTGTCCGAGATTGGCGGGCAGCAGCGCTTCGATTTTTTCACGCAGCAGACGCGCCAGCACCGGCGCGGTGCCGCTGGAGGAGATCGCCACTACCAGCGGTGAGCGGTCAACAATCGACGGGAAGATAAAGCTGCATTTTGGCTGGTCGTCGACCACATTCACCAGCTTGTGGCGCGCATTAGCGGCATCAAATACCTGCGCGTTGAGGGCGTTATCGTCGGTGGCGGCAATCACGAGGAAAACATCGTCCAGCTGCGCCGCGTCGAAGTGCTGAGCAATCCACTCGATGGCGTTAATGTCGCGCAGCGCCTGCAGTTCATGGCCGAGCTCGCGCGCGGCTACCCGCACGTGCGCACCGGCACGCCGCAGCAGCTCAATTTTACGCGCAGCGATTTCGCCACCGCCGACCACCAGCACCGGACGGCTTTTGAGATCGGCAAAGAGAGGCAAGTAATCCACGTTAACCTTGTTAGTTTTACAATAAGTTAACGCGACTATACGTCCCCGCCTTCTGGCAGATGAAATTACGAATTAGCATGAGTAGTTACCAAATGGAATAACGCACCGGGATTGCTGATAACAATTTGTGCTTAACAAATGATATTGCTGGTGTTTCGGAGCGATACAAATTGTGCAGGCGGCGTCACAGTTTCATACTAACTCAGAATTTTTTTACCCTGACGGGATGTCAGAAAAGGACAACCACTATGTTTGCCACTCTCCGCCGCAGCGTGCTGGCAGCACTGATTGCCGGCGGTTTGCCTCTTTTGGCGCAGGCTGCAGCGATCGCCCCTGGCCACTTTGCCGAACAGCAGCTGCGTCACATCGCTACCTATTTCCCCGGCCGCATGAGCGGCAGCCCCGCCGAGCTGATGACGGCAGATTATCTGCAGCAGCAGTTCACTCAGCTTGGTTATCAGAGCAATACCCGGCAGTTTAATACCAGCTACAACTGGCTGGAGAAACAGGGCATCACGCGCCGCCATAAAGTGACGGCGACCTCGGTGATCGCCGCACGCGCCGGCAGCGTGCCGCAGGAGATTCTGATCGTCACCCATCTGGATACCTGGACGCCGCTCAGCCAGCACGAGGCAGACAATAATCTCGGCGGCCTGCGTTTGCAGGGCGTGGACGATAACGCTTCCGGGCTGGGCGTGATGCTGGAGCTGGCGCAGGCGCTGAGTCAAACGCCGCTGCACTATGGCGTGCGCTTTGTGGCGCTGAGCGCAGGCGAAGCCGGTTTACACGGTATGGATGATTATCTGGCGCGCATGAGCGTGCAGGAGAAGAAAGATACGCTGCTGGTGATCGATCTGAATAGCCTGATCGTTGGCGATCGCCTCTACTTTAATAACGGCATGAATACGCCAGCGGCAGTACGCAAGCAGACCAGCGCGCGCGCCCTGCAGATTGCGCACCGTTACGGCATCACGGCCGCCAGCCACGTGCTGACCGCACGCGATTACCCGGGCGTTAATCCGTTTGATAAAGCCGGGATTCCGCTGCTGGACGTTACCGCAGCCAACTGGGCGCTGGGCAATAAAGCCGGTGAGCAGCAGCGTGCACGTTCACCGCATTTTCCGGAGGGTACGGTGCGCCACCAGACCGGGCGCGATAATCTGACTTACATCGACCACTGGCTGCCGGGGCGCATCCATCAGCGCACGCGCGACAGCGTACGCATTTTGCAGCCGCTACTGACGGAGCTGGCTAATCCGACGTTGTAAGATCTTGCCGGTTTTTGCGGGTGCGCACCGCTGGGCACCCGCAGCAATTGCGCCCGTCAGCCTTCGTGTAACCCGCATTCGCGTTTGAGGCCGAAAAAGCGCGTCTCTTCCTCAGCCATCCCCGGCTCCCACTTGCGCGTGGTGTGCGTGTCGCCCACGGAGAGGTAACCTTCGTCCCACAGCGGATGGTACTTCAGCCCATGCTGCTTCAGATACTGGTGCACCTGACGGTTGTCCCAGTCGATGATCGGCAGGATTTTGAACACGCCACGCTGCACGGCCAGTACCGGCAGGCTGGCACGGCTGCCGGACTGATCGCGGCGCAGGCCGGCAAACCAGGTCTGCGCACCCAGCGTTTGCAGCGCGCGGTTCATCGGCTCGACTTTGTTCAGCTGGTTGTACTGCTCGATCCCTTCAACGCCCTGCTCCCACAGCTTGCCGTAGCGTGCTTCCTGCCACGCCGGTGAGGTTTCGGCGCGGAAGATCTGCAGATTCAGGTTCAGCTGCTGCGTCAGTTCATCAATGAAGCGGTAGGTCTCAGGGAACAGATAACCGGTATCGGTGAGGATGACCGGAATATCCGGGCGCTGCTGCGTGACCATGTGCAACAGCACCGCCGCCTGAATACCAAAACTCGACGACAGCACAAAGGCGCCTGGCAGCTGCTCCAGCGCCCAGCTGACGCGCTGTTCGGCGGAGAGCTTTTCCAGCTGGACGTTGCTTTCCGCCAGCGCCATGATGCGATCGACTTTGCTGCCGCTGTTCAGGCTGGCGAGATCGGGTAGTGTCATACTGCCTCCGGGTCCCAGAAATCACGGGCGGGATCGACCACCGGCTGCACAATGCCCGCGCGAATCACGAAGTCACCAAACCCTTCATCCGCCGTGCGCTCGCCGGCCCAGCGCGCCACCAGCTCATCGATGCTGGCGAGGATTTCGTTTTCCGTGATGTTTTCGCGGTACATGCGCGGGATGCGCGTGCCGATGCGATTACCACCAATATGCAGGTTGTAACGGCCCGGCGCTTTGCCCACCAGGCCCAGTTCGGCCAGCATGGCACGCCCGCAGCCGTTCGGACAACCGGTAACGCGTAACACTATGTGCTCTTCGCCGACGCCGTGGCGGTGCATGATCTCCTCCACTTTGCTGACGAAGGATGGCAGGAAGCGTTCGGCTTCAGCCATCGCCAGCGGACAGGTCGGGAAGGCCACGCAGGCCATGGAGTTTTCACGCTGCGACGTGACCGCTTCCATCAGGCCGTGCTCACGCGCAATGGCTTCAATCTGCGCTTTCTGCGCCTCCGGTACGCCGGCCACAATCAGGTTCTGATTGGCGGTCAGGCGGAAATCGCCCTGATGCACTTTGGCAATCTCCGCGATACCGCGCTTCAGCGGACGGCCCGGATAATCCAGCAGGCGACCGTTTTCGATAAACAGCGTCAGGTGCCATTTTTTGTCGATGCCCTTCACCCAGCCGATGCGATCGCCACGGGTGGTAAATTCGTATGGGCGAATCGGCTCGAAGGTCAGGCCGGCACGCTTCTCGACTTCGGCTTTAAAGGTCTCGACGCCGACGCGCTCCAGCGTGTATTTGGTTTTGGCATTTTTACGATCGGTACGGTTACCCCAGTCGCGCTGTGTGGTGACCACCGCTGCAGCCACATCAAGGATCTTCTCCACCGGCAGATAGCCAAACTCGCTGGCGGTGCGCGCGTAAGTGGCTTTGTTGCCGTGCTCAATCGACAAGCCGCCGCCGACCAGCAGGTTAAAGCCAATCAGCTTGCCGTTCTCCGCAATGGCGATGAAGTTCAGATCGTTCGCATGCAGGTCGACATCGTTATGCGGCGGTACCACAACGGTGGTTTTAAACTTACGTGGCAGATAGGTCTCACCGAGGATCGGCTCCTGATCGGTGGTGGCGACCTTCTCCTGATCCCACCAGATCTCGGCGTAGGCGCGCGTCTGCGGCAGCAGATGCTCGGAAAGCTTTTTCGCCCACTCGTACGCTTCCTGATGCAGCTCTGACTCCACCGGGTTCGAGGTACACAGCACGTTACGGTTGACGTCGTTGGCGGTAGCCAGCGCGTCCAGTCCGACTTCATGCAGCATCTGGTGAGTTGGCTTGACGTTCTTCTTCAGAATGCCGTGAAACTGGAACGTCTGACGGTTAGTCAGGCGGATGCTGCCGTACAGCGTTTTGTCGGTGGCAAATTTATCAATCGCCAGCCACTGCGTTGGCGTGATGATGCCGCCCGGCAGACGGCAGCGCAGCATCATCGCATGACGTGGCTCCAGCTTCTGCGCAGCGCGCTCGGCGCGGATGTCGCGGTCATCCTGCTGGTACATGCCGTGAAAACGGATCAGCAGGAAGTTATCGCCGGTAAAGCCGCCGGTCAGGCCATTGTCGAGATCTTCTAAAATGGTGCCGCGCAGGTAGTTGCTCTGCTTTTTCAGACGCTCGGCGTCGGAAAGTTTGCCTTCAACCACCAGCGGTCCAGGATGTTTTTCGCTCATTAGTAAACGTCTCGCTGATAACGGCGCTCAATGCGCAGCTCACTTAAAAATTCGTCAGCGGTTTCACGATCCATGCCGCCGTGTTCGACCACCACATCCAGTAATGCCTGTTCAACGTCTTTCGCCATGCGATTGGCGTCGCCGCAGACGTACAGGTGCGCGCCCTCTTCAATCCAGCGCCACACTTCCGCCCCTCTGGCGCGGATTTTATCCTGTACGTAAATCTTTTCGGCCTGATCGCGTGACCACGCCAGATCGATATGGGTCAGCAGACCGTCTTTAACATATTTCTGCCACTCTACCTGATAGAGGAAATCTTCGGTGAAGTGCGGATTACCAAAGAACAGCCAGTTTTTACCGCTGGCACCGTCGTTTTCACGCTGCTGCATGAAGGCGCGGAACGGGGCAATGCCGGTGCCCGGGCCGATCATGATCACCGGCGCATCCGGATTGGCCGGCAGACGGAAATTATCGTTATGCTCAATGAACACGCGGATTTCGCCATCTTCTTCCAGCCGATCGGCCAGCCAGGTGGACGCGCCGCCGCCTCGCTGACGGCCGTCAATTTCATAACGCACCGCGCCGACGGTGATATGCACTTCGGTTTCGTTCTCCGCCTGCGACGAGGCGATGGAGTAAAGCCGCGGCGTCAGCGGACGCAGCAGGCCAGTCAGCTGGCCGGCGTTCAGTTCGGTGGGTGCCTGGCGCACCATGTCGACAATCGGGAAACTCTGCGCGAAGCTTTGCAGCTTCGGCTTGTCGCCCGCCAGCGCCAGCAGCGCCTCGTTGCGCGACAGGGCCGCATACTGCTCGACGATCTGCGGCGTGTTAACCGTCAGTTCGAAATGTTTCTGCAGCGCCTCGGCCAGCGGCAGGGTTTCTCCGCGCACCTCGACCTGCTCATCGCCTTTCAGCCATACCAGCTGCAGCAGCTCCTGCACCAGTTCCGCATCGTTTTCATACCATACCCCAAGCGCATCGCCTGGCTGGTAACGCAGACCGGAATCTCCCAGATCGATTTCGATATGGCGCACGTCTTTATCTGAGTTGCGACCGGTAATTTTCTGGTTCAGGGCAAAGCTGGCGGTGAGCGGCGCTTCTTTGGTGTAAGGACTGCTGTCCACCAGATTGACGCTGCCAGCCGCGCTGGCTGCCAGCTGCGCTGCCGGTTCCGCCGGCACGCGCGCTTTGAGAATATCGGTGAGCTGCAGACGCCAGGCGCTGGCCAGCTCGCTGTATTCAACATCGGCATCCACGCGATCCAGCAGGCGTTCGCCGCCCAGTTCGGCCAGACGCTGGTCGAAGTCTTTACCGGCCTGACTGAAAAATTCATAGGAGGTATCGCCAAGACCAAACACGGCAAAGGCGGTATCGCTCAGCTTCGGCGCTTTCTTCGACAGCAGGAATTTATGCAGCGCTACCGCCTCTTCCGGCGGTTCGCCCTCGCCCTGCGTTGAGGTCACGATGATCAGCAGTTTTTCCTGACCGATCTGTTTGAATTTATAGTCGCCGGCATTCACCAGGTTGACGCTCAGTTTCGCCGCCAGCAAATCGTCACGCAGCTGCTCGGCCAGCCGGCGCGCATTGCCGGTTTGGGAGGCAGAGATCAGCGTAATGCCCGGCACCTCAGCGGCGACTGGCGCAGGCGCGGCAACGGTGCCCGGTGCCTGATTAACCATGCCCCAGAAGTAGCCAGAAAGCCATGCCAGCTGCGTTGGATTGAAATCGGTGGTCGCGGCCTGTAAGCGCGCAATTTGCTCCGGGGATAGCGGAAGCATCGCTGGGGGTGCCTGAGTCGTCATCGCGTTAAAAATTCCAGTGTCAGAAATCCGTACCGGGAAGCGGCGGAAGAGTGGGTAGGTTACCGGCCTGTATATTAACGATTAAATAAGGCTTCGACATAATAAATAACCAAAATGACTAAGTGGTTTTTTGGGTCAGCCTAACCAGTAAAAGTGGTAAATAAAGTCTCAATAATTCAATCAGTTAATTTACGGCATAAACGGCAAATCAGCAGAAATGCCCTTTTCAGCGCTGGCGGGTGCGAAAAATCTGCTTTTCAGGTAGACTTCAGCGGTTTTTACGTCTGAGAGCCATTATGTCTACCACGCTGTTTAAAGAGTTCCAGTTTGAAGCGGCCCACCGCTTACCTCACGTGCCGGAAGGGCATAAATGCGGTCGTCTGCACGGCCATTCATTTCTGGTGCGACTGGAAATTACCGGTGAAGTGGATGCGCATACCGGTTGGGTAATGGATTTTGCCGAACTGAAGGCGGCGTTCAGGCCGATCTACGATCGCCTCGATCACCATTATCTCAACGATATTCCCGGTCTGGAGAACCCGACCAGCGAAGTGCTGGCGAAATGGATCTGGGATGAGATGAAGCCGATTCTGCCTGAGCTGAGTGCGGTGATGATCAAAGAGACCTGCACCGCAGGCTGCGTCTATCGCGGCTGACAGTCGCGGGAAAGGTCAGAAGGTCGCCATCAATGGCGACCCTACGGTGTAATGCGATTTACAGGGTGCGCATTGATGCGCATCGGCTACCATTGGCCAGGTCGCCATCAATGGCGACCCTACGGTGTAATGAGTTTGTAGGGTGCGCATTGATGCTTACCCGCCACAATGGCGTTGATTTTGCCGGGTGCGCATTCGGTGAATCAGGCGATGTTCAGGTATTTGTGCGTCTGCATCGAAAGCCGCCAGTTGCGGGCAATGCAGGTTTCAATACACAGTCTGGTCGCCGCCTCGCCACGGCTGATGGGCTGCAGCGCCACAATGCGTTTTTTCTCATCCTGCAGGCCAGCCAGCAGCGCATCCAGCGCTTCCACATCCCGCTCGCGCGCCACCGGATGTTTAATCTCATCGGCACGCTGCAGCGCCTGCGGCAGCACATCGTAGCCACCCCGCATGTTCACCTTCGGCGACACCGTCACCCAGGTGGCAGCGGAACAGTGCACTTCATGCGTGCCGCTGGTTTCAATCTGACACTGAAAACCGGCCGCTTCCAGCGCTTCGGTCAGTGGACGTAAGTCAAAAATTGCCGGCTCACCGCCGGTGATTACCACATGGCGGGCGGTCCAGCCCTGACGCTGGATGCTCTCAATCAGCGTGGCCGCATCGGCGCTGCCCCAGGCATCGCTCTCCACGGTTTTGACCAGAATGTCCCCCAGCGACGTCTCCCGATCCGCCCGCGTTTCCCAGGTATGTTTGGTATCACACCAGCTACAGCCCACCGGACATCCTTGTAAGCGGATAAAGATGGCCGGCACGCCGGTGTAAAAACCTTCGCCCTGCAGCGTCTGGAACATTTCGTTAATCGGGTAGAACATTTTTTACTCACTTCAGAAATTCGAGGCGCAGATTATGGCAGATTTTGTGCGTCGCTTCACAGCTGCTTCGTGCCATAAAAAGCAAAAGCCCCGCACCAGGCGGGGCTTGATGTCAGGCGATGTGGCCGTTTAGCCACATCCGCAGGCGATTACGCCTGGCCTTTAACTTCTTTCAGACCGTTGAACGGCGCTTTGTCACCCAGCGCTTCTTCGATACGAATCAGCTGGTTGTACTTAGCAACGCGGTCAGAACGGCTCATAGAACCGGTTTTGATCTGGCCAGCGGCAGTACCGACCGCCAGGTCAGCGATGGTCGCATCTTCAGTTTCGCCAGAGCGGTGAGAGATGACCGCGGTGTAGCCAGCGTCTTTCGCCATCTTGATCGCAGCCAGGGTTTCGGTCAGAGAACCGATCTGGTTGAATTTGATCAGGATAGAGTTAGCGATGCCTTTCTCGATGCCTTCTTTCAGAATTTTGGTGTTGGTCACGAACAGGTCGTCGCCCACCAGCTGAATTTTGTCGCCCAGCACTTTGGTCTGGTAAGCGAAGCCGTTCCAGTCAGACTCATCCAGACCGTCTTCGATAGAAACGATTGGGTACTGT
The DNA here is from genome assembly GCF_019890955.1 of Pantoea dispersa. Classification (NCBI taxonomy): domain Bacteria; kingdom Pseudomonadati; phylum Pseudomonadota; class Gammaproteobacteria; order Enterobacterales; family Erwiniaceae; genus Pantoea; species Pantoea dispersa. The sequence goes on along the minus strand of NZ_CP082346.1, from coordinate 944,994 downwards.
TTGGTCAGGTCTTCCAGGAAGTGGGTGAACTCTTCAGAAGTGAAGGCTTTGTTGCCTTCGCCAGCCAGCACATATTTGCCGTCTTTGTAGAATTCAGATGCTGCGCAGTCCATCGCCAGGGTGATGTCTTTGCCCAGCTCGTAGCCTGCTGCTTTAACAGCTTCGGCGATAACGGCCAGCGCTTCGGCGTTTGAACCCAGGTTTGGCGCGTAGCCACCTTCGTCACCCACCGCGGTGTTCATGCCTTTGGCTTTCAGGACTTTAGCCAGGTGATGGAACACTTCAGAACCCATACGGATGGCTTCTTTCACGGTTTTCGCGCCAACCGGCTGAATCATGAACTCCTGGATATCAACGTTGTTATCCGCGTGCTCACCACCGTTGATGATGTTCATCATTGGCAGTGGCATAGAGTATTTGCCCGGGGTGCCGTTCAGTTCTGCAATGTGTGCGTACAGTGGCAGGCCTTTAGAGGCTGCTGCTGCTTTGGCTGCTGCCAGAGAAACCGCCAGAATGGCGTTTGCACCGAAGTTGGATTTGTTGTCAGTACCGTCCAGCTCGATCATGATCTTATCGATGTTCGCCTGGTCTTTGGCATCTTTGCCTTTTACCGCGTCAGCGATTGGGCCGTTAACCGCAGCAACCGCTTTGGTTACGCCTTTGCCCAGGAAACGAGACTTATCACCGTCACGCAGCTCCAGTGCTTCGCGTGAACCGGTTGATGCACCTGATGGCGCAGCAGCCAGACCAACGAAACCGCCTTCCAGATGCACTTCTGCTTCTACAGTCGGGTTGCCACGGGAGTCGATGATTTCGCGACCGATGACTTTAACGATTTTGGACATTCGATTTTCCTCAGTACAAGTTAGTCAATCCTAAGACAAACAACGCGCGAAAAGTTCGCGCGCTGTTCGTTAAACTCTTACTTCGCTAAACGCTTCTGGTGCTCCTGCGCGGCTTTCACAAAGCCAGCGAACAGCGGATGACCATCACGCGGGGTCGACGTGAATTCCGGGTGGAACTGGCAGGCTACAAACCATGGATGATTCGGGATCTCGATGATCTCCACCAGTTGATCGTCGCCGGAACGGCCTGCAATGTGCAGACCCGCCGCTTCAATCTGCTTCAGCAGCAGATTGTTTACTTCGTAACGGTGGCGATGACGCTCAGTAATGACGTCAGAGCCGTACAGCTGGCGCACTTTACTTTCCGGCGTCAGCTGGCACTGCTGGCTTCCCAGACGCATGGTGCCGCCCAGATCGCTCTGCTCGGTACGCTGTTCAACGTTACCGTTTTCATCGCGCCATTCGGTGATTAACGCAACCACCGGGTACTTACAGTCTGGCACAAATTCAGTGGAGTTGGCGCCTTCCATCCCGGCCACGTTGCGCGCAAATTCCATCAGCGCAATCTGCATGCCAAGGCAAATGCCGAGGTACGGAATGTTGTTTTCACGCGCGTATTGCGCGGTCAGCAATTTCCCTTCCACACCGCGGTAACCGAAGCCACCAGGAATCAGGATAGCATCAAGATCTTTCAGAATTTCGACGCCGCGCGTTTCCACATCCTGCGAATCGATCAGCTTGATGTTAACGGTGACGCGATTTTTCAGACCGCCGTGCTTCAGCGCTTCAATCACGGATTTATAGGCATCAGGCAGTTCGACATATTTGCCGACCATACCGATGGTGACTTCGCCGCCCGGATTGGCTTCTTCGTAAATCACCTGCTCCCACTCGGCCAGATTGGCTTCCGGCGCGCTCAGGTTGAAACGCTTGCAGATGTAATCATCCAGACCCTGCGATTTCAGCAGGCCCGGGATCTTGTAGATCGAATCAACGTCTTTCAGCGAGATAACCGCTTTTTCCGGCACGTTACAGAACAGGGCGATCTTCGCGCGCTCGTTAGCCGGCACCGCGCGGTCTGAACGGCAAATCAGCACGTCAGGCTGAATACCAATCGACAGCAGCTCTTTAACCGAGTGCTGAGTTGGCTTGGTTTTCACTTCACCCGCCGCCGCCATGTAAGGCACCAGCGTCAGGTGCATATACATGGTGTGTTCACGGCCAACATCGACCGCCATCTGGCGAATCGCTTCCAGGAACGGCAGGGATTCGATATCGCCCACGGTTCCGCCGATTTCCACCAGCACGACGTCATGACCTTCGCCACCTTCAATGATGCGCTCTTTGATGGCGTTGGTGATGTGTGGGATAACCTGAATGGTCGCGCCCAGATAGTCGCCGCGACGCTCTTTGCGCAGCACTTCTGAGTAGATACGGCCGGTAGTAAAGTTGTTGCGGCGCGACATTTTGGTACGGATGAAGCGCTCGTAGTGACCTAAATCCAGATCGGTCTCGGCCCCGTCATCGGTGACGAACACTTCACCGTGCTGCGTAGGGCTCATGGTACCCGGATCGACGTTGATGTACGGATCGAGTTTCATGATGGTCACATTCAGACCACGTGCTTCAAGGATGGCTGCGAGGGAGGCTGCGGCAATGCCTTTGCCCAGAGAGGAAACGACCCCGCCGGTCACAAAAATATAATTCGTTGTCATGCTGAACCTGAGAGTTTAGGTTTAAAGACGGTGGAATAACCAGGACGGGAAAACAGTATACCCGAAGTCGTCCGCAGCCACAATTGATGAATCACACCATCCTCCTCGCATTACAGCCTGTAACATAGCGGAGAGTGCCGGGTGAAATGTTGACGTACGTCACAAAGTTGCTGACTGGCTGAATCGAGTAAGCTCAGGCGGTGATTTTATGCGCAGCGCTGGAATAATCACCTGCGCTGCCCGGTGAGGCTGAACAAGGTTATTCGCCGGCTTTGACCTGCTGCCAGGCGGCTTCCATCTGCGCCAGCGTAGCCTGTTCCATGCTCAGCCCCTGGGCCTGAATAATATTCTCGACCTGACGGAAGCGGCGCTCGAACTTGTCATTGGCCTTTTGCAGCGCGGTTTCCGCTTTGCTGCCGAGATGGCGTGACAGATTGACGGTAGCGAACAGCAGATCGCCAATCTCCTCTTCCAGCTTGTCGCTGTCCACCACCGCCTGCTGGGCTTCATGCATCACTTCGTCGATCTCTTCATGCACTTTATCCAGCACCGGCCCGAGGCTGTCCCAGTCGAAGCCTACGCTGTGACAGCGCTTCTGGATTTTATAAGCGCGCATCAGCGCCGGCAGCGCTTTCGGGATATCGTCCAGCACCGAATGCTGAGACTTCTCCGCACGCTCACGCTGCTTGATCGCCTCCCAGTTTTTCAGCACTTCGGCCGTGGAATCGACCTGGACTTCGCCGAAGATGTGCGGATGGCGACGCTCCAGTTTGTCACTGATGGCGTTGCAGATGTCATCGAAGTTGAAACGCTGCTGCTCCTCGGCCATGCGGGCGTAGAACACCACCTGAAACAGCAGATCGCCCAGTTCGCCGCGCAGATCGTCAAAGTCTTCGCGCTGGATGGCGTCGATAACTTCATAGGTCTCTTCCAGCGTATACGGCGCGATAGAGGCGAAGGTCTGCTGGCGATCCCACGGGCAGCCGCGCACCGGATCGCGCAGGGTTTGCATGATGGTGAGCAGGCGGTTTAAAGCAGTCATGAAAGTCCCCGGAACAACAAGATAAAAAGCCGCCATTAATGGCGACCCTGCAGGGTAATTACGCGGTTTTGCCCGGGTGCGCATTGCTGCGCACCGGTCTCAGCAGGGCTTAATGTAAGCGGCGCGCATCGATAATATCCGGCACCTGATTAAGGCGCGCCAGCACGCGACCCAGCACCTGCTGGTTATAAATCTCGATATCCATATCGATGGTGGCGAGCTGCTTTTTGGTGTCGCTGCGGCTGGACACGCCCAGCACGTTGACCTTTTCATTGGCCAGAATGGTGGTGATGTCGCGCAGCAGCCCGCTGCGATCGTTGGCCGTCACGCGTACCACCAGCGAATAACCGCTGGAGTAACTTTCGCCCCACACCGCATCGACAATGCGTTCCGGCGCATGCGAAATCAGTTCGCTGAGCTGATCGCAGTCGGCGCGGTGAATCGAAATGCCGCGCCCCTGGGTAATAAACCCGACAATATCATCGCCCGGAATCGGCTGGCAGCAGCGCGCAATGTGGTGCAGCAGATTGCCGACGCCCTCCACCACCACGCGGCCACTCTCTTTACGCGCCGACGACGGCTGATGCGATTTCTGCGTCAGCTGACGCAGCGCCTCGCGATCTTCCTCTTCGGCGCTCGGCTTGTTGAGCTTCGCCTGCAGGAAGTTAACCATCTGGTTAAGACGGATATCCCCGCCGCCAATCATCGCCAGCAGCTCATCCTGCGAGCTGACGTTATAACGCGGCAGCAGCAGCTTCTCGGCTTCGCGCATGCTGATATCCAGCTGGCCCAGCTCGCTATCCAGAATCTGCCGGCCGGCCGCGATATTTTTGTCGCGATCCTGTTTACGGAACCAGGCATGAATCTTCGAGCGTCCGCGGCTGGTGGTGATATAGCCGAGGTTGGGGTTCAGCCAGTCGCGGCTCGGGTTCGGCTGCTTCTGGGTGATCACCTCAATCTGATCGCCCATCTGCAGCTGATAGGTAAAGGGCACAATACGGCCGCCGATTTTGGCACCGATGCAGCGATGACCAATATCACTGTGAATGTGGTAGGCAAAGTCGAGCGGCGTGGAACCGGCCGGCAAATCGACCACGTCGCCCTTTGGCGTAAACACATAAACGCGGTCATCAAATACCTGGCTGCGCACCTCTTCCAGCATCTCGCCGGAATCCGCCATCTCTTCCTGCCAGGTAATCAGTTTACGCAGCCAGGCGATGCGCTCTTCGTGCCCTGCGGCACCGCGTGCGTTGCTGGCCGTCGGTCCTTCTTTGTACTTCCAGTGTGCCGCGACGCCCAGTTCAGCGTCCTCGTGCATCTGGCGGGTACGGATCTGAATCTCGACCGTTTTGCCCTGCGGTCCCAGCACCACGGTATGAATCGACTGATAGCCGTTTGGCTTGGGATTGGCAACGTAATCGTCGAACTCGCTAGGCAGATGACGATACAGCGTGTGGACGGTACCGAGAGCGCCGTAGCAGTCCTGCAGGCGTTCAGCGACGATGCGCACTGCGCGCACGTCGAACAGCTCATCAAACGCCAGCGACTTCTTCTGCATTTTGCGCCAGATGCTGTAGATATGCTTGGGACGGCCGTAAACTTCTGCGCGCACGCCCTCTTTTTGCATCTCTTTACGCAGGTTATCGACGAAGTTATCAATGTATTGTTCACGATCGATGCGGCGTTCATGCAGCAGTTTGGCGATGCGTTTGTATTCGTCAGGATGCAGGTAGCGGAAGCAGTAATCTTCCAGCTCCCATTTGAGCTGGCCGATCCCGAGACGGTTGGCCAGCGGCGCATAAATGTTGGTGCTCTCTTTCGCCGCCAGCACGCGCTCATCTTCCGGCGCATCTTTCATCTCGCGCAGATGGGCGATACGTTCTGCCAGCTTGATGACCACGCAGCGGAAATCTTCCACCATCGCCAGTAGCATGCGGCGCACATTATCCACCTGCTCCGAGGCCATTGAGTCGTTGTGAATGGCTTTCAGCTGGCGGATGGCATCCATATCGCGCACGCCGTGCACCAGCGAGACGATGCTTTTGCCAAAGGCCTTTTCCAGATCCTCTTCGCTTACCACGCCCGCATTGGCCAGCGGGAACAGCAGCGCGGCGCGCAGACTGTCGATGTCCATACTGAGCATGGTGAGAATTTCCACCATCTCAATACCGCGCCACAGCAGCAGAGCCTGATCAGGATGGTCGTGCGTTTCGGCTTCACAGTAGCGCCATGTTTCCGCCAGTCGTTCGCAGGATTGCGGATTACTGATACTCAAGCTGGCGATCCACTGGTCAAGGGCAAATTCCCCGGCCGTATTTAAATGCGCACTTCTAACCGCAACCATATCCTCTCCTGCCACAGCGACTTAAACATCGCTTATGTTTTGCTAAACAGCACCATGGATTCGAGATGGCTGGTATGAGGGAACATATCCAGCATCGCGACCCTTTCCAGATGGTAGCCCGCCGACAGTAATGTCTGACTGTCGCGGGCAAGTGTTGTCGGGTTACAGGAAACATAGACCACGCGTTGCGGCGCAAGTTTAACGATATGCGACATCACGCCCGCGGCCCCGGCACGCGCCGGATCCAGTAACACCTTATTAAATCCCTGCGCCGCCCAGGGCTGGCGCGAGACATCTTCCTCTAAATTGTGCTGGAAGAAGCAGACATTTCTGAGATTGTTAAGCTGAGCATTATACTCTGCCTGGCGCACTAATGCTGCAACGCCCTCCACACCCACCGCATTTTGTACGAACTTTCCTAGCGGCAATGTGAAGTTGCCCATGCCGCAGAACAGATCGAGCACCCGATCGTCCGGCTGCAGATCCAGCCAGGCAATCGCCTGTGCCACCATCTGCTGATTCACGCCATCGTTGACCTGAATGAAATCCTGCGGACTAAAGGTTAGCTGCAAATCAAACGAGCGGTAGTAAGGCTGCTCCACGCCGAGCGCCTGCAGCGCGTCACTGCCGTCCGCCAGCCAGATCATCAGCCGGTGCTCATGCGAAAAACGTTCCAGTTTTGTCCGGTCCGCAGCGGAGAGCGCATCAAGATGGCGCAGCACCATTAGCGGACCGTTATCCGCCAGCACCAGTTCCACATGCCCCAGCCGTTTCACTGCGTGCAGGCTGCTGAGACAGTGGTGCAGCGGCTGCAGCAGCGCCTCAAGCTCGGGCACCAAAACGGGGCATTGCGTCACATCAATCAGATCGTTGCTGCCCGCCTGACGGAAGCCCATCTGCAGGCGCTGCTGCTTCGGCAGCCACTGCAAACCGAGACGCGCGCGCCGGCGATAGCCCCAGGGCGCAGCGCTGATGATCTCATCCACCTGCACCGGCAGCGCCGCTTCCTGACTCAGCATGCGGCCCAGCGCCCGCGCTTTGCTCTCCTGCTGCAGCGCCACGGACACGTGCTGCTGCTGGCAGCCGCCGCACACGCCGAAATGGATGCAGCGCGGTTGCTGGCGCTGCGGGCTCGGTTGTGTAATCTTTTTGGCTTTGCCGCGCGCAAACTGACGCTTGTCTTCGGTCAGGATCACCTCGGCCTGTTCGCCGGGTAGCGCGCCGCTGACAAACAGCGTTTTACCGTTATGGCGCGCCACGCCCTGACCAAAGGGATCGAGCTCGTCAATGGTGACGCTGAGACGTTGCTTCGTCGTCACGCGCTGTTTTGCGGAGTAAAATTGCGCCATAGTATTGTGAATTCTCAGTTTTCATTAGGTGTGCAGCCGTACGCGGTTTTTGCACAGGGATAAAATGCCAGGAGTCGCCAGGCCACAATTATGACCAAATACAGCCTGCGGGCGCGAATGATGATTCTGATACTGGCGCCGACGCTGATGATTGGCCTGCTGCTCAGTACCTTCTTCGTGGTGCACCGCTACAACGAACTGCAGCACCAGGTGCGCGATGCCGGCGCTAACATTATCGAACCGCTGGCGGTGTCGAGCGAGTACGGCATGACGTGGCATAATCGTGATGCGATTCGCGAGCTGGTCAGCCTGCTGCATCGCCGTCATTCCGATATTGTCCGTGCCATTACGGTTTTCGACAACAACAATCACATCTACGTCAGCTCCAATAACAACCAGAACCTCGCGCTGCTGCAAAAAGCCGATATTTCCACGCTGGCGGATGGCGTGTCGGTGGAGCGACACGGCAACCTGATGGTGCTGCGCACGCCAATCATCTCTGAACGCTATTCGGTGGACGAACTGCCGGGTGAAGACGCCAAGCCGGCAGGCAATCCGCTGGGTTATGTGGCGATTGAGCTGGATCTGCAGTCGGTGCGGCTGGAGCAGTACAAAGAGGTGTTTGTCGCCACTCTGCTGCTGCTGTTTTGCCTGTGTATCGCCATGCTGTTTGCCTATCGACTGATGCGCGACGTCACCGGCCCGATTCGCAATATGGTTACCACCGTGGACCGCATCCGGCGTGGCCAGCTCGACAGCCGCGTGGATGGCTACATGCTGGGCGAGCTGAGCATCCTGAAAAACGGCATCAACGCCATGGCGATGTCGCTCACTGCCTACCATGAAGAGATGCAGCAGAACATCGACCAGGCAACCTACGATCTGCGAGAAACGCTGGAGCAGCTGGAGATTCAGAACGTCGAGCTGGACCTGGCGAAAAAGCGCGCCCAGGAAGCGGCACGCATCAAGTCGGAGTTCCTCGCCAATATGTCGCACGAGCTGCGCACGCCGCTCAATGGCGTGATTGGCTTTACCCGCCAGATGCTGAAAACCGGGCTAAGCACCAACCAGCGTGATTACATGAGCACCATTGAGCGTTCGGCCAATAACCTGCTCAGCATCATTAACGACGTGCTCGATTTCTCCAAACTGGAAGCCGGTAAGCTGGTGCTGGAGTCGATCCCGTTCCCGCTGCGCGCCACGCTGGATGAAACGCTGGTGCTGCTGGCGCCGTCCGCGCATGAGAAAGGCCTCGAGATCACCGTGTGCCTCGGGAAACAGGTGCCGGATAATGTGATTGGCGATCCGCTGCGTCTGCAGCAAATTCTGATCAACCTGATTGGCAACGCCATCAAATTCACCGAGCGCGGCCACATTGATCTGCGCGTCGAGCTGCGTCATCTCAGCATCACACGGGCGGAACTGGAGATTCAGGTGCACGATACCGGCATCGGTATCTCTGAGCAGCAGCAGTCGCAACTGTTCCAGGCCTTTCGTCAGGCGGATGCCAGTATTTCGCGCCGTCACGGCGGTACCGGTCTTGGCCTGGTGATTACGCAGAAACTGGTGCACGAAATGGGCGGTGAGATCGCCTTCCACAGCCGGCAGAATCAGGGCTCCACCTTCTGGGTGCAGGTACATCTGGATCTCAATCCTAATGCACCGGCGATTCCACGCATGCTGGACGATCTGCACGCCACGCCGCTGGCTTATATCGAACCCCATCCGGCGGTGGCGAAAGCGGTTCAGGAGGTGCTGAGCATTACGCCTCTGCAGGTGCAGCACTTTGCCAGCCTTGACGATCTGCCCGACGCCCACTTCCCGCTGCTGCTGATGGGGCTGCCGGTCAGCGATCCGCATCCGGCTACGCTGTCCGATGCGCTGATTGCCCGCCTGCGCGCACACGCCGACTCCGTGCTGCTGGCGCTGCCGAGCGAAATGATGCTGTTCGCTGACGATCTGCGCGCGCGCGGTATCGCCGGCTGCATTGCCAAACCGGTGTCGCTGACGCGTTTGCTGCCGATGCTGCTCGATCTCAACATGCGTCACAGCGACGCCGCCCCGCGCGGCGTAAGACAGCCGCTGACGGTGATGGCAGTGGATGATAATCCGGCCAACCTGAAGCTGATCGGCGCATTGCTGGAGGAGCAGGTCCAGAACATCATTCTGTGCGACAACGCCAGTCAGGCGATTCATCAGGCGCGGCAGCAGCGGCTGGACGTGATTCTGATGGATATTCAGATGCCGGACATCGACGGCATCCGCGCCAGCGAGATCATCCGCAGCCTGCCACAGCACGCCAGCACGCCGATTGTCGCGGTCACGGCGCATGCGCTGGATGGCGAACGCGAGCAGCTGATCGCCGCCGGCATGAATGATTATCTCGCCAAACCGATTGATGAGGACAAGCTGAAGCAGCTGCTGCAGCGCTATGCGCCGGGCAGCGTGGCGAGCGCGGTACGACAACCGGCGATCGCGCCCTCACTCGACTGGGCGCTTGCGCTGCGCCAGGCGGCGAATAAAGCCGAGCTGGCGCGCGATCTGCTGCAGATGCTGCTGGATTTTCTGCCGGAAGTGGAGCAGCGCGTGGCGCAATGTATGGCGCAGAATGACGTCGATGGGCTGCGCGAGATTATCCACAAGCTGCACGGCAGCGCCAGCTACAGCGGCGTGCCGCGGCTGAAACAGCTGTGTCAGCAGCTGGAGAAGAGTCTGCATCAGGAGAGCGATATCGCAGCGCTGGAACCAGAGCTGCTGGAGCTGAGCGACGAGATGGCGAATGTGGCGCGCGAAGCGCGTCAGGTGCTGGGCGTGGTGTAGTCAGGGTTGTGGGTTGTGGGCTGGGCCCTCACCCTTACCCTCTCCCGGCGGGAGAGGGAACCGTGCGGTGCGATGAAGAGGAACAGCGCGAAATCCAAATCCGTGCACCATCAGCCCCCTCTCCCGCCTGCGGGAGAGGGCTGGGGTGAGGGGAAAACCGCACCGCCTCCCCTACAACCCCTGCCCCACCTTAATCGTGGCAGCAACATTCCTTGCCGTCAGGCGGACATTCTGCGCGGCATTGGCCAGCGCCTCTTCCAGCGAACAGATACCCGACAGCACGCTGTACACCGCGTCGATCCCGTGCTGATGCACCACACCGACATCCGCCGTCAGGCTGCCGGCAATACCGATGACCGGCTTATTGAACTGCTTCGCCACCTGCGCCACGCCAACCGGCACTTTGCCGTTGACTGACTGACTGTCGATGCGCCCTTCACCGGTAATCACCAGATCGGCATTCTGCACCTGCTGCGCCAGTCCCAGCGCTTCGGTGACAATCTCAATGCCGCGCCGCAGTTCCGCGTGGCAAAACGCATGCAGCGCCGCGCCCATGCCGCCGGCTGCACCACCGCCGGCGATGTGCAGCACATCAATATCCAGATCGCGCTGAATAATCGCGGCGTAATGGCCGAGCGCAGCATCCAGCTGCTGCACCAGCTGCGGCGTGGCCCCTTTCTGCGGGCCAAAAATCGCCGACGCCCCCTCTTCGCCAATCAGCGGATTGGTCACGTCACACGCCACTTCAATGCGGCACTGCAGCAGGCGCGGATCCAGATCGGCGATCTCAATCTTCGCCAGCTGCGGCAGTGCCCCGCCGCCGTAGCCAATCCCGCTGCCGTCGCTGTCCAGCAGCCGGGCACCGAGCGCCTGTACCATGCCGGCACCGCCGTCGTTAGTGGCGCTGCCGCCGATGCCGATGATGATGTGATCGACGCCGCGATCCAGCGCGTTTTTGATCAGTTCACCGGTACCGTAGGAAGTGGTGATCAGCGGATCGCGCTGTGCCGCAGGCACCAGCTCCAGCCCGCTGGCCGCCGCCATCTCAATAAAGGCGGTACGCGCATCACCGGATAATCCGTAAAACGCGTCGACCGGCTCGCCGAGCGGCCCGGTCACCGTCAGTCTGACGATGTTGCCCTGGGTTGCCGCCACCATTGCTTCAACCGTGCCTTCTCCGCCGTCGGCGACCGGTATTTTGACATAGTCAGCGGCGGGGAAAATTTCGCGAAATCCCGCTTCTATCGCGGTAGCCACTTCCAGGGCGGACAAACTCTCTTTGTATGAATCCGGTGCGATGACAATTTTCATAGGCAATCCGAGCGCGGTAGGTGACGGAAATCCGTCTGGCTTAGGCAGTACAGCGTCCGGCATCCGCAGACACCGGACGCGGGCACTACCGGGTGATCTCAACTTTGGCTAATTTTTCATAATAGCAAGCCAGCGCGCTATGATCGGACGTACCCTGCCCGTCGACTTTTAGCGCCTGCATCATCTCCATCACCGCCGCGGTCAGCGGCAGATGTGCGCCAATGCCGTGTGAGGTATCAAGTGCATTGGCTAAATCCTTGATATGCAAATCGATACGGAAGCCAGGCTTAAAGTTGCGGTCCAGCACCATGGGCGCTTTGGCATCCAGCACGGTGCTGCCCGCCAGACCGCCGCGAATCGCCTGGTAAACCAGTTCCGGATTGACGCCGGCTTTGGTGGCCAGCGACAGCGCTTCTGACATCGCGGCAATGTTGAGCGCCACAATCACCTGGTTGGCCAGTTTAGTGACGTTGCCCGCGCCAATATCGCCGGTGTGCACCACCGAACCGGCCATCGCCTTAAGAACATCGTAGCACTGATCAAACAGCGCTTTATCGCCGCCGACCATTACCGACAGCGTGCCTTCAATCGCTTTTGGCTCACCGCCGCTCACCGGCGCATCCAGCATCCGGATGCCTTTTTCTGCCAGCGCATCATGCACTTCGCGGCTGGCCAGCGGCGCGATGGAGCTCATGTCGATCACCACCAGCCCCGGCTTTGCCCCTTCGATAATGCCGTTCTCGCCCAGACACACCTCTTTCACCTGCGGTGAGTTCGGTACCATGGTGATCACCACGTCAACCTGCGCGGCCAGCTCTTTCGGCGTTTTCGCCACGGTGGCACCCAGCTCCACCAGTTCGGCTTCGTTGCTGGCGTTGTGGTCGCGCACCACCAGGGTGTAACCGGCTTTCACCAGGTTTTTACTCATCGGTTTGCCCATGATGCCGAGGCCGATAAATCCAATTTTCATTGCCTTTCCCCTTCGTCAGTTACTGCTTAAATTTGTCGCACAGCGCCTGCGTGGCGTGGCGGAAAACACCCAGGTCGCTGCCGACGGCAACAAAGCTGGCACCCCATTCGAGATAACGGCGTGCGTCAGCCTCCACCGGCGCCAGAATCCCGCTCGGCTTACCGGCGGCTTTGGCGCGCTCAAGGATGTAACGGATCACTTTCAGCACTTCCGGATGCGCCGGCTGGCCGAGATAGCCCAGCGCCGCTGACAGATCGCCCGGGCCGACAAAGATGCCGTCTACGCCGTCCACCGCCGCGATGGCGTCAATGTTGTCCACCGCCTGCTGAGTTTCGATTTGCACCAGCACGGTGATATTGTCATTGATGGTGGCGTTGTAGTCCGGCAGCGTGCCGTACATGTTGCTGCGATGCGAAACCGACACGCCGCGAATACCGGCTGGCGGATAACGGGTCGATGCCACCGCGCGCGCCGCCTCTTCTGCGGTTTCCACGAAAGGAATCAGGAAGTTATAGAAGCCAATATCCAGCAGACGCTTGATGATGATCGGCTCGTTGCACGGCGGTCGCACCACCGGCGCGCTCGGGCTGCCTTTCAGCGCCATCAGCTGCGGAATAAAGGTGGTGATGTCATTCGGCGCGTGTTCGCCGTCCAGCACCAGCCAGTCAAAGCCCGCCAGCCCCAGCACTTCCGTGGTGAGAGGATTGGCAAGGGCGCACCAGCTGCCAATCAGGGTTTCCCCTGCCAGCAAACGACGACGAAAAGGGTTGGGCCAGGCATTGCTCATGATCTCTACTCCTGTTATTTAGCACCGCCGCCCGCGGGCGCGCGGAATAAAATCAGCGCACCAGGCACGGACGCTTGTTATCAAATGTCCAGTTCGGCACGAGGAACTGCATCGCCTGCGCATCGTCGCGCGCGCCCAGTCCATGCTGCTGATACAGCGCATGGGCCTGCATCACCTGATCCATGTCCAGTTCGACGCCAAGGCCCGGCTTCTGCGGCACCTGCACCATGCCGCCCTTGATCTGCAACGGCTCTTTGGTCAGGCGCTGATTGCCCTCCTGCCAGATCCAGTGGGTGTCGATGGCGGTAATGGCGCCCGGTGCGGCGGCGGCCACATGGGTGAACATCGCCAGCGAAACATCGAAATGGTTGTTGGAGTGCGAACCCCAGGTCAGGCCGAAGTCGTGACACATCTGCGCCACGCGCACCGAGCCCTGCATGGTCCAGAAGTGCGGATCGGCCAGCGGAATATCGACCGACTGCAGCGACAGCGTGTGGCCCATCTGGCGCCAGTCGGTGGCGATCATATTGGTGGCGGTAGGCAGACCGGTGGCGCGCCGGAACTCGGCCATCACTTCACGTCCGGAGTAACCCTGTTCAGCGCCGCACGGATCTTCTGCATAAGCCAGCACGCCTTTCAGCTGTTTACCGAGCAGGATGGCCTCATTCAGCGACCAGGCGCCGTTGGGATCGAGCGTCACGCGCGCCTGCGGGAAACGCTTCGCCAGTGCGGTTACCGCTTCGGCCTCTTCACCGCCGCGCAGTACGCCACCTTTCAGTTTGAAATCGTTAAAGCCATATTTTTCATAGGCGGCTTCTGCCAGGCGCACCACCGCGTCCGGCGTCAGCGCTTCCTCATGCCGCAGGCGATACCAGTCGCACGGATCATCGGTCTGGCTCTGATACGGCAGTGACGTTTTGCGGCGATCGCCGACGTAAAACAGGTAGCCGAGCATCTCGACGCGGTCACGCTGCTGTCCTTCGCCCAGCAGCGACGCCACGTTGACGCCCAGATGCTGGCCGAGCAGATCCAGCAGCGCCGCTTCGATGCCGGTCACCACGTGAATGGTGGTGCGCAGGTCAAAGGTCTGATTGCCACGCCCGCTGGCATCGCGATCGGCAAAGGTGGTGCGCACCAGGGTGAGGATATTTTTGTACTCGCCGACGGTTTTTCCGGTTACCAGCGCCGCCGCGTCTTCCAGCGTCTGACGAATTTTCTCGCCTCCGGGGATCTCGCCCACGCCCGTGTGGCCGGCGTTATCTTTCACAATCACGATATTGCGGGTAAAAAACGGCGCGTGGGCACCGCTCAGATTCAGCAGCATGCTGTCGTAACCGGCCACCGGAATGACCTGCATTGATGTAATTTTCGGGGTGTGACTCATTTCCTGCTCCTTATGCATGGCGGCGTCCAAAAGCCGGACGCTTGCGGTCGAACGACCATCCGGGAACCAGATATTGCATTGCCGTGGCGTCATTACGTGCGCCTGCCGGCAGCGATTGATACAGGGCGTTAGCCTGGCGCAGGCGGTCCCAGTCCAGCTCAACGCCGAGGCCGGGTTTGTCCGGCACGGCAATTTTGCCGTTGCGGATCTGCAGCGGCTCTTTAGTCAGACGCTGGTCGCCCTCCTGCCAAATCCAGTGGGTATCGATGGCGGTCGGTTTACCCGGTGCCGCTGCGCCGACGTGGGTAAACATCGCCAGCGAAATGTCGAAGTGATTATTGGAGTGGCAGCCCCAGGTCAGCCCCCACTCATCACACAGCTGCGCCACGCGTACCGCGCCGCTCAGCGTCCAGAAGTGCGGGTCGGCCAGCGGAATATCGACCGCGTTGAGCATCACCGCGTGGTTCATCTCACGCCAGTTGGTGGCGATCATATTGGTGGCGACCGGCAGACCGGTGGCGCGGCGAAACTCGGCCATGATTTCGCGCCCGGAATATCCCTGCTCGGCACCGCACGGATCTTCGGCATAGGTCAGCACCTCGTGCAGGCCTTTGCACAGCGCGATGGCTTCATCCAGATGCCAGGCGCCGTTGGGATCGACGGTGATGCGCGCGTCCGGGAAACGCTGCTTCAGTGCCACCGCCGAGGCAATCTCCTGCTCGCCCGGCAGCACGCCGCCTTTCAGTTTGAAATCTTTGAAGCCGTACCTGTCCTGCGCCGCTTCGGCTAAGCGCACCACCGCGTCCGGCGTCAGCGCCTCCTGATGGCGCAGGTGATACCAGTCGTGACCGGCCGCGTCGCCGCTCTGATACGGCAAATCAGTTTTACGCCGATCGCCAATGTAAAACAGGTAGCCCAGCACCGTGACCTCATCGCGCTGCTGACCTGGCCCCAGCAGCTCGGCCACTGGCACGCCGAGGCACTGGCCGAGCAGGTCGAGCAGCGCCGCTTCCAGCGCCGCCACCGCATTGACCCGCAGCTCAAACGTCCAGGCGCCGTTGCCGAAGGTATCGAAATCCGCCGACTGGTTGCCTTTATGCACCTGCTGCACCAGCCGGTTCATGCGCGCCACCTGCTGCCCTTTCACCTGCGGAATTGCCGCGACCAGCGTCTGATAAATGGTTTCACCGCCCGGCGCTTCGCCGACGCCGGTGTGACCGGCGCTGTCGGTCAGCACCACGATATTGCGGGTGAAGCAGGCGCTGTGCGCGCCGCCGATGTTGAGCAGCATGCTGTCGTAACCCGCCACCGGAACCACCTGCATGTCGGTAATCACCGGGGAACTTTGCGTATTCATATTCGGTTCCTTATGACCGGGGTTTGAGTTCGACACGTTTGATATCGCCGGTTATCACCAGGAAGCTGAACGCCGCCACAAACGCATGGATGCCGACATAAATCAGCGCCCCTTCAAACGAACCGCTGGTGGCGATGATGTAACCAATGGCAATCGGCGTGACGATGCCAGAGAAGTTACCGAACATATTGAACAGACCGCCGCTCAGGCCGCTGATCTCTTTGGGTGCAGTATCGGCCATCACCGCCCAGCCCAGCGCACCAATGCCTTTACCAAAGAACGCCAGCGCCATAAACAGCACCACTACCCATTCGGTTTCGGTGTAGTTACACATCACCATGCTGATGGAGAGCAGCATGCCGATGACGATTGGGGTTTTACGCGCGATGTTCAGCGAGCCGGTTTTACGCATCAGATAATCTGAAATCACGCCGCCCAGCACGCCGCCGAGGAAGCCGCAGATGGCGGGAATCGAGGCGATCATGCCGGCTTTAAGAATCGACATGCCGCGCGCCTGCACCAGATACACCGGGAACCAGGTAATAAAGAAGTAGGTCAGGGCGTTAACGCAGTACTGACCGAGATAGATCCCCCACATCATGCGGGTGGAGAGCAGTTGCTTAATTTGGAACCACTTCTCATCCCAGCTCACTTTACGCTCGGCTTTCTTCGCATCCATGTTAATCAGCGCGCCGCCCTGCTCCATGTACTCCAGCTCGGCTTTGTTCACGCCAGGGTGATCGTTCGGGTCATGAATCACTTTCAGCCAGATAAAGCTGAGAATGATGCCCAGCCCACCCATGAACCAGAACACGTGCGCCCAGCCCACCTCGGCCACCAGCCAGCCCATGATTGGTGCGAAAATCACCGTGGCGAAGTACTGGGCGGAGTTAAAGATGGCGACGGCGGTACCGCGCTCCTGCGCCGGGAACCAGGCAGCAACAATACGGCTGTTACCCGGGAAAGATGGCGCTTCCGCCAGTCCCACCATGAAGCGCAGCAGGAACAGCGACACCACAATGCCGAAGCCGCTAAAGATGTCGACAAAGCCCTGCAGCAGGGTAAACAGCGACCACAGGAAGATGCTCCAGAAATAGACGCGTTTGGAGCCGAAGCGGTCCAGCAGCCAGCCGCCCGGAATCTGACCAATAACGTACGCCCACGAGAAGGCGGAGAAGATGTAGCCGAGGCCGACGGAATCGAGACCGATCTCCTTCGACATCGCCGAACCGGCAATCGAAATGGTGGCCCGGTCACCGTAGTTGAACGAGGTGACGATAAATAACATCACCACAATCCAGTAACGGGCGTTGGTGCGCTTCTGCACCGCTGCCGCTGTCTGGCTGTAACTATTCATGATGCACTCCTGAAATATAGCGAACGCTACATTCACTCTGACTGCATACACATCGCGTTGGGTATCAGAATGATGTTGGGTTAAACACGGCGATTGTTGTTATGGCAAAACGATGATGCGTCGTGACGAATAACCAAACGTTGAAGAACGGCAATCAGTATAGGAACAGCATCGCCGCGAAACACTGGAGGAACGCCCGAGGATAATCATCAATCCGGCACGATTTTCTGGCATTTGCCCATAACGCTGCGGCGTGGCTCACGGAACCCGCCATTCAGCCGCCAGATTGCTGGAAAAGTGAACAGTAAGCGTACGCTTTGTGAGGCTCTTCACTTGCGTTTGGTAAAACGAACCAAACTGCGCGCCGATCGCGGCACAAAGCCAGTCAGTTGCACAATGCGCGGGTGAATACCCCTGCTTATACTGAGGCTGGCAAATAACGATGATGTGACGGACTTGATTTCAACCGCACCGCTATGACCGGTGCGACGAACCGGAAGGTGAGCAATGAACCGACCTCTGACAGACAAACCGCGCTACATTAAAGTGCACGACGCCGATAACGTGGCGATAGTGGTCAACGATCAGGGATTGCCCGCAGGCAGCCGCTTTGATGACGGTCTGCAACTGACTGAGCATGTGCCGCAGGGGCACAAAGTGGCGCTGAGCGATATCGCCCTGCATGGCGACATCGTGCGTTACGGTGAAGTGATTGGCACGGCGCTGCGCCCGATTGCGCGTGGCAGCTGGATTGAGGAGTCACTGGTGGCGCTGCCCGCCGCCCCACCGCTGGCCAGCGTGCCGCTGGCAACCAACGTGCCGCCGCCCCTGCCGCCGCTGGACGGCTACACCTTTGAAGGCTATCGCAATGCCGACGGCAGCGTCGGCACGCGCAATCTGCTCGGCATCACCACCAGCGTGCACTGCGTGGCGGGCGTGGTGGATTACGTGGTGCAGCTGATTGAGCGCGATTTGCTACCGCGCTACAGCAACGTCGATGGTGTGGTGGCGCTCAACCATTTATATGGCTGCGGCGTGGCGATCAACGCACCGGCGGCGATGGTGCCGATTCGTACCATTCACAACCTTGCACTGAATCCTAATTTTGGCGGCGAAGTGATGGTGGTGAGCCTCGGCTGCGAGAAATTACAGCCGGAGCGCCTGCTGACCGGCACACCGGACGTACAGGCCATTTCGCTGGATGAGCGCGATATCGTGCGCCTGCAGGATGAGCGTCACGTGGGCTTTGGCGCGATGGTCGATGAAATTCTGCAGGTGGCCGAGCGCCATCTGAAAAAACTCAATCAGCGTCAGCGCGAAACCTGCCCGGCGTCAGCGCTGGTGGTCGGCACCCAGTGCGGCGGCAGCGATGCGTTTTCCGGCGTGACGGCCAATCCGGCGGTTGGCTTTGCCTCGGATCTGCTGGTGCGCTGTGGTGCGACGGTGATGTTCTCGGAAGTGACCGAGGTACGCGATGCGATCCATCTGCTGACGCCGCGTGTGGTGAACGAAGCGGTGGGCAAACGGCTGCTGGAGGAGATGGCGTGGTACGACGATTATCTGAGCCAGGGGCAAACCGACCGCAGCGCGAATCCGTCGCCGGGCAATAAAAAAGGTGGCCTGGCCAATGTGGTAGAAAAAGCGCTGGGCTCAATTGCCAAATCCGGCCGCAGCCCGATTGTCGAAGTGCTGTCACCCGGACAGCGCCCGACGCAGCGCGGGTTGATTTACGCCGCCACGCCGGCCAGCGATTTTGTCTGTGGCACCCAGCAGATGGCTTCCGGCATTACGCTGCAGGTGTTCACCACCGGGCGCGGCACGCCTTACGGTCTGGCGGCAATTCCGGTGATCAAAATGGCGACGCGCAGCGCGCTGGCGAACCGCTGGCATGACCTGATGGACATCAATGCCGGCACCATCGCGACGGGTGAAGAGAGTATTGAACAGGTCGGCTGGCGGCTGTTTGAGCTGATTCTGGATATCGCCAGCGGACGTAAACAGACGTGGTCAGATCGCTGGGGAATCCGTAATCAGCTGGCGGTATTCAATCCGGCACCGGTGACGTGAGGTGCAAAATTAACTTTCGGCGCGATCGGTTCCCTCTCCCGCCGGCGGGAGAGGGTTAGGGTGAGGGCGTGAACCAAGCCAAACTACAACAACTTACCCCAGCTCTCCACCCACGGCGTGGTCACTGACTCGGGCTCCGGATTTTCCGTCGCATCCACCAGCAGCACCTCGCCAATACGCTGCGCCTGCTGCTCCTGCAGCGTGGCATCAAAAGTCTTTCCTGCTCCACAGAAATGGTCGTAACTGCTGTCGCCTAAAGCGATCACGCCATAGCGCAGCTCAGGCTGATAGCCCAGCTCATCGCGCACCTGCACATACAGTCGCGCGATATTGTCCGGAAAATCGCCCTGCCCGGTGGTCGAGGTAACAATTAACGCGACCTCTTTGCTGTAAGCCTGCCAGTCGGCCAGTGACGGATCTTCAAACACCTTCACCTCATGCCCCTGCGCTTCCAGCACCGGCTGCGCCTCTTCGGCAACCAGCAGCGCGTTGCCGTATACCGTACCTGTAAAAATGCCAATCTTTGCCATTTTGCCGCTCCTTTATTCTGTCGGCTTATCCTGGACTGCCTCAGCGGCAAACTCAACCCTCGGCACCTCGGGCAGTTGCTGCTGCCAGCCAAACGATTGCAGCATCTGCTGCCAGACACGATCCAGCCCGGCGCGAATCACCAGCGGTTCGCCGGTCACCGGATGCGTTAGCGTCAGCGCACTGGCGTGCAGCATAAGTCGATCCATGCCAAAGTGGGCTGCGGCACCGCGGTTCTGCCGCAGATCGCCGTGCGAGCTGTCACCAATAATCGGATGACGCAGGTGCGCCATATGGCGCCGCAGCTGATGCTTGCGCCCGGTGTGCGGCGACAGCTCAACCAGCGTATAACGTGCGCTGAGGTACTTGCCGATGGCCACCGGCAGTTCTGCCTGCGCCAGCGCGCGATAATCGGTGACCGCCGGCTGCGGCGCGCGCGGTTCCGTGACAAACTTGTCCGCAATTTTATCCAGCTCTTCCACCAGCGGATAATCCAGCGTTGCGCTACCGTCCAGCCAGCCGCGCACCACTGCGTGATAGGTCTTCTGTATCTGATGCTGTTCAAACTGCTGCGCCAGCAGCCGCCCGATTTCGCTGGAGAGCCCCATCAGCAGCACGCCAGACGTGGGACGATCGAGGCGATGCGCGGTAAATACGTGCTGACCAATCTGATCGCGCACCGTCTGCATCACCACCACTTTCTCTTTGCGATCGAGCCAGCTGCGGTGCACCAGCCAGCCCGCCGGTTTATTCACCGCAACCAGCCATGCATCCTGATAAATGATCTCCAGCATCAGGCGTCCGGCGGCGCAAACAGCGCATCAAGCTGGCTGAGCGTCAGCAGCAGCGCTGCATGGCCCGGCGTGGTGGGCGGCAGGGCCATCTCATAATAAGGCGTAACGGCGAAGTTTTGCGGCAGCGCGGCGCCGGCGTCAAGCAGCGCCTGCATGCGCGGCAGCAGGACCCACTGCAGCCATTCGAGCGGCTGCAGGGTATCGAGACAGAAAGGTTGCGTGCTATTAAAGGCTTCCGCCGCCGGGGCGTGCGTCTGCCAGTGGCCGTGTTCGCGCATCACCGCTTCGACCTGCTGCAGCCGCTGAATAATCAGGTGCGTCGACATACGCTACCTCCGCGTCAAAAAGGGGCGGCAAGCATATCATTAGTGGGTGCGCGCGCAAAAACGGCATAAAAAAAGGAGCACTGTGATTACAGTGCTCCCGGTTCGTTTGCAGCATTCCCGCCACCGCTGTGCTCCCTGCTCATCCATGACAACTGTTCCTGCGCTTTCCGTCGCCCGTCATCGTGACATTGGTCCTTAGCATCCTGGCCCGCCACATCCCGCGTGGCTCTCATTCTCCATCCTGGAGGTGTCCTTTACTCACTCCGGAGTGTCCTGCTTCATCCTGAAGCCTTCCCTGTGACGTAAACTCCGTTACGTTCCTGCCGCCTGGCTGACATTCTCCTGAACGTCTCTCAATCCGTGGCTTCCTGCCAGTGGTGACTATTCTGGCAGAAACCATCGCAATAACAAGT
Source organism: Pantoea dispersa (assembly GCF_019890955.1). Classification (NCBI taxonomy): domain Bacteria; kingdom Pseudomonadati; phylum Pseudomonadota; class Gammaproteobacteria; order Enterobacterales; family Erwiniaceae; genus Pantoea; species Pantoea dispersa. The sequence goes on along the minus strand of NZ_CP082346.1, from coordinate 923,585 downwards.
CAGTAAGCGCCGTTAAACGATTAAGCCATGTCTTAATTTTCAGATTGATGCCATAACTGCATGATTCACAATATTTTTACATTGCGGACTTCCGGAAGTCTGCGCAATGTTCTGGCGATCTCGCACACCAGTTGTGAGAGATCTCTTACAAGAGCTGCGAGAAAAGTCTGCAACTCACGAACTAACCGGTTGTAAAGCATTAAGAAATGTCTGAATATCCACCGCCAGTTTCTGCCGCTTTTTCGTACCCGGCTGCTCCACAATTACCTCTCCGGTCAGATTACACACCGCGATAACATCCTGCTCCGAATCTGTCGTGGCGATAAACAGCGTCGGGCTCTGTTTCAGACGGCGCTTCATCACCAGATGACCAATCAGGTTCTCCTGCAGGCGGGTAAAATCGTCCTCGCTCCACACCTGCAGCAGCGTCAGCGACTGCTGTGCAAACTGCGCGTGCATGTCGCCGGCAAATTGTGTGGTATAGAACGTGGTGAGGTCCGGCTGCAGCTGAATATCCAGTGCGCGCTCAACGGCTGCCAGCGAGGCTGGCAGGGTAAAGTCCTGCGGCTGCCACAGAACGCGCTCATCCAGTTCACTGATGATGCAGGGCGACGGCACGCCGTACAGCTCTGCGCTGGCGGGAAAATGGCCGTGCTGCTGCTGCCAGTGCGCTACATAACGGGCGGTAAAATCGCGCAGGGCCTCTGCGGTTTGCTGCATCATTCATCTTCTCGCTGGTGATCGGTTACACTGACTCCCTTTGATGGATTTTAGTGGTAACCGTTATGTCTTCTGAAAACCGGGATACGGCGCTGAGCGGCCTGACTTTGGGTAAGCCCACCGCGTATGTTGATCGCTACGATAACACGCTGCTGCAGGCGGTGCCGCGCAGCCTGAATCGCGAGCCGCTCGGGCTCTATCCCGACAACCTGCCGTTCCACGGCGCAGATATCTGGACGCTGTATGAACTCTCCTGGCTAAACAGCAAAGGCGTGCCGCAGGTCGCGGTCGGCGAAGTGGTGCTAAGCGCCGACAGCGTGAATCTGATCGAGTCCAAAAGCTTCAAACTCTATCTTAACAGCTTTAACCAGACGATCTTCGCCGACTGGGGCGCCGTGCGGCAAACGCTGGAGCGCGATCTCAGCGCCTGCGCTAACGGCCAGGTCAGCGTGGCGCTGTTTCGCCTGAGCGAAGTGGAAGGTCAGCCGATCGGGCACTTCGCTGGCGATGTCATCGACGAGCAGGATATCACCATCAGCGATTACGGCTTTAACGCTGATTACCTCGCCAGCGCAACGGGCAGCGAAGTGGTTGAAGAGACGCTGGTCAGCCATCTGCTGAAATCGAACTGTCTGATCACCAATCAGCCGGACTGGGGTTCAGTGATGATCCGCTATCAGGGCCCGCGTATCGATCGCGAAGCGCTGCTGCGCTATCTGATTTCGTTCCGCCAGCACAATGAGTTTCACGAGCAGTGCGTCGAGCGTATCTTCAACGATATTCAGCGCTTTTGTCAGCCAGCAGCACTAACCGTCTACGCGCGCTACACGCGGCGCGGCGGGCTGGATATCAATCCGTGGCGCAGCAATGTTCCTTTCACGCCGGGCTACTCCCGCCTGGTGCGCCAGTAACAGATTGCGAGATGTCTCGCAGGCCGCCGCACGGATGCGCGGTTCCACTTGAGCATTCGCGGCCGACAACGGTACTCTGGTACAGGCGCGAGGGCGACAGCGTGCTTACCGAAGGATTTTCGTCACTGCGCTCAACGGGTTAAGCGCAGCGTCATCAGTCACGCATTTGCGTGTAAAGGAGTTCTCTTGATTACACATATCAGCCCGCTTGGCTCAATGGATCTGCTCTCCCAGCTGGAAGTCGACATGCTGAAGCGTACTGCCAGCAGCGATCTCTACCAGCTGTTTCGCAACTGTTCGCTGGCGGTACTCAATTCCGGCAGCCAGACCGACAGTAGCCACGAACTGCTTTCCCGCTTTGAAAACTTTGACATCAACGTGCTGCGCCGCGAGCGCGGCGTGAAACTGGAGCTGATCAACCCGCCGGAAGAGGCGTTTGTTGACGGCCGGATTATCCGTTCGCTGCAGGCGAACCTGTTTGCCGTACTGCGCGATATTCTGTTTGTTAACGGTCAGCTCTCGGCAGCGGATCGTCTGCAGAATCAGGATGTCACCGACTCCGCGCACATCACCAATCAGGTGTTTTCTATTCTGCGCAACGCGCGCGCGCTGCACGTGGGCGAATATCCCAACACCGTGGTGTGCTGGGGCGGTCACTCCATCAACGCGGTCGAATATCAATACTGCCGCAATGTCGGGACGCAGATGGGCCTGCGCGAACTGAACATCTGTACCGGCTGTGGTCCGGGCGTGATGGAAGCGCCGATGAAAGGGGCAGCGGTAGGCCATGCACAGCAGCGCTACCACGACAGCCGGTTTATCGGCCTGACCGAACCGTCGATCATCGCTGCGGAGCCACCTAACCCGCTGGTGAATGAACTGATCATCATGCCGGATATCGAAAAGCGTCTGGAAGCCTTTGTGCGCATCGCGCACGGCATCGTGATCTTCCCGGGCGGCGTCGGCACGGCAGAAGAGCTGTTGTATCTGCTGGGCATTCTGATGAATCCGCAGAACAGCGACCAGGTCCTGCCGCTGATCCTCACCGGGCCAAAAGAGAGCGCCGATTACTTCCGCGTGCTGGATGATTTCATCGTTAATACGCTGGGTGAAGCCGCGCGCCGGCATTACAAAATCATCATTGATGATGCTGCGGAAGTGGCGCGTCTGATGAAGAAAGCCATGCCGCAGGTGAAAGAGTACCGCCGCGAAACCGGCGATGCCTACAGCTTCAACTGGTCGATTCGCATTGCACCGGATCTGCAGGTGCCGTTCCTGCCGACCCACGAAAATATGGCCAACCTCAAGCTGTTCCCGAATCAGCCAGCGGAAAAACTGGCGGCGGATCTGCGGCGTGCCTTCTCGGGCATCGTGGCCGGTAACGTCAAAGAGATGGGGATCCGCGAAATCCGGGAAAAAGGTCCGTATCAGCTGCAAGGCGATGCCGATCTGATGCACCGCATGGACGAACTGCTGCAGGGCTTCGTCGCGCAGCAGCGCATGAAGCTGCCCGGCAGCGCTTACATCCCCTGCTACGAAATCATCAAATAACCCATCAGGAAGGCAGCCTGCGGGCTGCCGGTATCACTATGTCGCTTCATCTGCTTATTATCGACGCGCTCAATCTGATCCGCCGCCTGCATGCGGTGCAGGGTTCGCCCTGTCGTGAGGCCTGCGTGGCGGCGCTGCATCAGCTGCTGGGCCACACGCGACCAACGCACGTGGTGGCGGTGTTTGACAGCCATGACCGACAGCCTGGCTGGCGTCATCAGTTATTGCCGGACTACAAAGCGGGTCGCCCGCCGATGCCGGATGATTTACAGCAGGAGATGGCCTCGCTGCAGGCGGCCTTTGAGGCCAGCGGTGTCAGTTGCTGGGTTGCCGAACAGGATGAAGCGGACGATCTGGCCGCGACGCTGGCAGTGAAGATGGCCGACGCCGGTCATCAGGCCACCATCGTTTCCACCGATAAAGGTTACTGCCAGCTGCTGGCACCGAGCATCCGCATCCGCGATTATTTTCAGAAGCGCTGGCTGGACGTGCCGTTTATCGAACAGGAGTTCGGCGTCGCGCCGGCCCAGCTGGCGGATTACTGGGGCTTATGCGGTATCAGCAGCAGCAAAATTCCAGGCGTGCCCGGCATCGGGCCGAAAAGCGCACGGGAACTGCTGCTGCAGTTTGGTTCGCTCGAGGCGCTGTATCAGCAGCTGGACCAGGTACCTGAGAAGTGGCAGAAGAAGTTACGCGATCACCGCGCGACCGCGGAGGTGTGCCGACAGGTGTCAACGTTGAAGCGGGATTTGGTGTTGCAGGGGAATTTAAATACGCTGCGGTATCAGGGTCCGGCGCGTCATTGAGGTCGCCATGAATGGCGCCCCTACAGCAGCACGGCAAACCTGAGCTGTTCAGGCAGGTTTCAGTCCCATTCCGCAACGATCGCGGGTTTGGTTGCGGTGCAATTTATTGCGCGATGAATCGCGCCGCTACAAATGTTATGCGGCCTGCAGTTACCTGCATTAATACGAAGCAGCCAACCTGCGAAATAATTTGTGCCACCGCATGACGGCAAGCCCGAGCTGCTCCAGGAAGTTTCAACCCTACTCATTGCGCGATGAATCGCGCCGCTACGGATGAGTGCAACTAATTTCTGCGAAATAATTTGTGCTAGCGCAAGGCGGCAAGCCTGGGAGTCCCCGGGAGCATACATCAGTATGTGACCGGGGCGAGCAGGCGCAGCCAACGCTGCGGTAGTGCAAAGTATGAAGCAGGCGCAGCCAACGCCGCGATAGTGCAAAGTATGAAGCAGGCCTAGCGTTCGTCGCGCCGTCCACCGACTGCCGCCCAAATCCGGCGCACATGCACGGTCACTTCTTCGCGGTCGTGATACAGCTGGCGCGCCTGAATCTGCGCGTTTACGCCCTTCTCCTTCAGCGCCGCGTCCATCATTGCCAGGTTCTGCGTGACTTCTTCATAGCGCTTTTTCATTGGCAGCTTGAGGTTGAAGATCGCCTCACGGCACCAGCCGTTGACCAGCCATTCGGTCATCAGGCTGGCGACGCGCACCGGTTTTTCCACCATGTCGCACACCAGCCAGCTGATGTTGCTGCGCGGCGGGCGAAATTTGAACCCGTCTTCGCGGCAGTGCGTAACCTGTCCGGTATCCATCAGGCTCGGCGCCATCGGGCCGTTATCCACCGCGTAGACCCACATGCTGCGCTTTACCAGCTGATAGGTCCAGCCGCCGGGGCAGGCACCAAGATCGACCGCATACATGCCGCTGCCCAGCCGTTCGTCCCACTCATCGGCCGGCACGAACACATGGAATGCTTCTTCCAGCTTCAGCGTAGAGCGGCTTGGCGCATCGGCCGGGAACTTCAGGCGCGGAATGCCCATGTAAAACGGCGAGTTGTTGTGCGGCAGCGAATAACCAACGTAGCAGGTGCCCGGCGCGATAAAGAACACATGCACCACCGGACGTTTATTGCTCTCATAATTCAGCAGGATTTTGCTGTCGCGCAGGCTGGCGCGCAGCGGTACCGTCAGCTTGCGGCAAAATTTGGTCAGCTCTTTGGCTTCATTGGTGTCGGGCACTTCAACGCGCAGCTCGCCGCCCTTCTCCACCACGCCGCTCAGCATGCCAACAATCGGGGTAATACGATCTTCAGGCGGGAGATCGCGCAGCAGCTCGCCCACCACCAGCATTTGCCGGGCAAAAATCAGCTCCGCGAACGGCAGCGTGGCGATCAGTTTTTCCGCCTCTTCTGGCTGATAGCACTCAAACAGCACGTAACCGGCGTCATCTTTAACACGCGGAAAACCGTAGATTTCACGTTCCGCTGCTTTGGCACTGATTTCTGCCGCACACTCTTTCTCAAATCCCGGACGGCAATAGAGTAAAACTTTATTCATGGCGATCTGCCTTTCGTTTCAGACGCAGCGCGCCAATCAACATCAAAAACCAGCCAATCAGGAAGCACAGGCCTCCAACCGGCGTAACAAACACCCAAAACTTCAGGTGCGACAGCGCCAGACAATACAGGCTGCCGCTGAACAGGACGATACCCAGCGCCATCGCGGCGCTACTCCAGTAAAACCAGATATTGGCGCGACGCAGCATCGCTGCGCCAATACCGATAATCGCCAGCGTATGATACGCCTGATATTCAAGGCCGGTATGGATCCACGCCATCTCGGCCGCGCCGAGCGCTTTGCTCAGCACGTGCGCCCCAAAAGCACCAAACGCCACCAGCAGAAAGCCGCTGATGGCGGCAAATATAAACATGGCACGACTGGACATTCATTTATCCTCAAGGTGAAACCGCACATCACTGTGCGGCAGGCAACGCGTTAGTGATCGTAGCGGAAGCGGAATTTTTCTTGTTCAGTTGCGGCTTTTTCCAGAATCCACTGCCGAAAGGCGGCTATTTTACCCAGTTCTGCCTGGCTGTCATGACAAACCAGATAAAAAGCATTTTTACTCACTAAGACATCGTTGAAAGGACAGACCAGCCGTCCGGCCTCAATTTCACTCTGCGCCATCACGTTATTGGCCAGCGCCACGCCCTGGCCGTGGATCGCCGCCTGCAGCACCATGGCGCTGTGGCTGAAGATCGGCCCCTGCTGAACATTAATGTGCTGCAAGCCCAGCTGACGAATATAGGATTGCCAGTCACGGCGCGAGGCGTCATGCAGCAGCGTGAAATGCGCCAGATCGGCTGGTGATTTGAGCGGATTGTCGCCGGTCAGCAGCAGCGGCGAGCACACCGGCAGCAGATATTCGGCATACAATTTCTCTACCCGCAAACCGGGCCAGTTGCCGCGGCCGTAAAAAATCGCCACGTCGACATCGTCGGCCAGCTTCTCCTCATCACGGTCTACCGCCTGGATACGCACATCAATGCCCGGATAAGCCAGATTAAAGCTGGAGAGGCGCGGAACCAACCACTGAATGGCGAAACTCGGCAACAGGCTGACGGTGAGAGCCCCTTTGGCACTGCGCGCCTGCAGTTTGCGCGTGGCATCGTTCAGTGCCGAAAAAATCTCTTTGATATCGAGATAGTAGCTTTGACCCTCTTCGGTCAGTAACAGCGAACGATTGCGCCGGCGAAACAGCTTGAGACCGAGAAAATCTTCCAGCGATTTAATCTGATGGCTGACAGCCGCCTGGGTGACAAACAGCTCCTCAGCGGCTTTGGTGAAGCTCAAATGACGGGCCGCAGCGTCGAAGACGCGAAGAGCATTAAGCGGCGGAAGGCGTTTTGACATGGTTTTCCGTACCCGGATTGACAGCGTAACACTGCAACTTATACAAAGTCGTTACGTATTAGATTTTTTAATCCGAGACATTATAATTTGTCCGTTGAGGAAGCTCCAGCAAATACCTATAGTTGCCGCACTTCCTGAGCCGGAACGAAAAGATTTCTGGAAACGTGCGAGAGATCGCAGACTTTTAGAGAGCTTTTGGCTTGTGGTCGTGATGTTGTGTTTGCATTTTGATCTGACGATTGCAGATCAAACTTTTAATTCCTGTAGATTTACCCTGTCTGTCCATAGTGATTTTAAATAGCACCGCAAATTGCGGTGCTTTTTTTTACCTGCTAGCCGGGCTTACTGGCCCATTTCCACCATCTCTTTCACATCTGAGCGGTTAATCTGCTGCTCGTTGCCATTGGCATCTTTATAGCTGATCATACCGGTTTCATCGTCAACTTTTGGTTTGCCATCCGCAACAATGGTGCGACCATCATTAGTATGCATGACGTAGTTGCTGGAACAGGCGGCCAGGGTAAAGGCCATGGTGCACACGGCCAGCACTGCGGCGAGTTTATTCATCTTCTATCTCCTTGCAGATTGATTGCATTAAACCACCCGCGTGCGCTGACCAGTGGCAGCAAACAGAGCGATCGACTGGAACAGACCGATTCGTTATGCGGGTTTCGGTTCAAACCTTGCAATAATTAGCATAACGCGCTTTTCCAGCTTTGCCAGGCCACGGCGTGGCTTTCAGCCTGGTCCTAACATCCAAGTAAGTGAGCTGAGTATGACCCATTTCTCTCCTGGCGAGTTTCGTCAGCAGTTTCCCGCGCTGAGCGATGCGGGTGTCTATCTCGACAGCGCCGCCACCGCGCTGAAGCCGCAGGCGGTGATTGACGCGACCGCGCAGTTTTATTCGCTGAGCGGCGGCACCGTCCACCGCAGCCAGTTCGCCGCTGCCCGCGCGCTGACGGCACAGTATGAACAGGCGCGTGCGCGCGTGGCGCACTGGCTGCAGGCGGCGGACGATCGGCAAATCGTCTGGACGCGCGGCACCACAGAGGCCATCAACCTGGTGGCGCACAGCTGGCTGGCACCGCGTCTGCAACCGGGCGACGAGATTGTGGTGAGCGAAGCCGAGCACCACGCCAATCTGGTGCCGTGGCTGATGGTGGCGCAGGCCAGCGGTGCGAAAGTGATAAAGTGGTCGCTTGGCGCTGACCGGCGGCCGGATATCGCCCTGCTGCCGCAGCTGCTCAACGCGCGCACCCGGCTGCTGGCGATAGGTCAGATGTCTAACGTGACCGGCGGTTGTCCGGATCTGGCGCAGGCGATTACGCTGGCGCACGGCGTCGGGGCGAAAGTGATGGTGGATGGCGCGCAGGGTGTGGTGCACTGCCCGCCGGATGTGCAGGCGCTGGATATCGACTTCTACGCCTTTTCCGCGCACAAGCTGTACGGCCCGATGGGCACTGGCGTGCTGTACGGCAAAGCGGAGCTGCTGGACGCGATGCCGCCGTGGCAGGGCGGCGGCAAAATGCTGACGCAGGTCGATTTCAGCGGCTTCACGCCGCAGCCGGTGCCGTGGCGCTTTGAAGCAGGCACGCCGAACGTGGCGGGCGTGGTCGGGCTGAGTGCGGCGCTGGACTGGCTGGGGCAGTACGATGCGGAAAAAGCCGAACGCTGGAGCCAGCAGCTGGCCAGCCTTGCCGAAGAGCAACTCAGCGCTATTCCCGGCTTCCGCAGTTTCCGCTGCGGCAGCGCCAGCCTGCTGGCGTTTGATATCGCCGGTATTCACCACAGCGATATCGTGACGCTGCTGGCGGAACAGGGCATCGCGCTGCGCGCCGGCCAGCACTGTGCCCAGCCGCTGATGGCGGCGCTTGGCGTCAGCGGCACGCTGCGCGTCTCATTTGCCCCCTATAATAATCTGCAGGACGTGGACGCGCTGGTGCGCGCCATGCACCATGCCGTGGATTTACTGAGTGAGTAACGTAATGACATCAGCCCTGCTTGCCCCCCATCCGTTTGGTGACCTGATTACCGAAGCCAGCCTGACGGAGAAGTTTGCCCATTTTCATCAGTGGGAAGATCGCTATCGCCAGCTGATTCAGCTCAGCCGCCAGCTGCCGGCACTGCCGGAAGCGCTGAAAACGGCGGACATTGAGCTCTCCGGCTGCGAAAACCGCGTCTGGCTCAGCAGCCAGCAGCGGGCCGACGGCACGCTGCATTTTTACGGCGACAGTGAGGGGCGCATTGTGCGCGGATTGCTGGCGGTGCTGCTGACAGCGGTGGAAGGAAAAACGCCCGCGGCCCTGTTAGCCACAGACCCGCTGGCGCTGTTTGATACCTTAGGGCTGCGCGCGCAACTGAGCGCCTCGCGCAGCAGTGGTTTACAGGCGCTGGCAGAGGCGGTACAGCGTGCCGCCCGCGCGCATCAGGCAGACTGACGCTCCGCGCGCGCGAGGAATTTTTTCAGCGCGTGCGACACCGCAACAAAACCAAAGGTGGCGGTCACCATGGTGGCCGCACCAAAGCCGGCGGCACAGTCCATGCGCTTTGGCCCTTCCGCCGTACTGCGCGAAGCGCATACGCTGCCGTCCGGCTGCGGATACACCAGCGCCTCAGTAGAGAACACGCAGTCGATCCCCAGTTTACCCTTGCTGTTTTTCACTACGCCAAAATCACTTTTCAGCCGCTCGCGCAGTTTGGCAGCCAGCGGATCCTGAATGGTTTTGGCTAAGTCACTGACCTGAATCTGCGTCGGATCGATCTGTCCGCCGGCGCCACCGGTGGTGATCAGCGGGATCTTATTGCGCCGGCACCAGGCGATCAGCGCAGCCTTGGGGCGCACGCTATCAATCGCGTCAATCACATAGTCGAACCCCGCCGCCATCAGCTCAGCGGTATTGTCCGGCGTGATAAAGTCATCGATGCAGATCACCTCACACTCCGGATTGATGGCGTGAATACGCTGCGCCATCACCTCGGTTTTCGCCTGACCGACATGCCCCTGCAACGCATGAATCTGACGGTTGGTATTGGTAATACACACATCGTCCATGTCGATCAGGGTAATTTTACCGATGCCGGTGCGCGCCAGCGCTTCGGCCGCCCAGGAACCGACGCCGCCAATACCGATGACGCAGAAATGCGCGTCGGCAAAACGCTGCAGTGCTTCCTGCCCGTAGAGACGCGCCGTGCCGCCAAATCGCTGGCGCCAGGCGTCGCTGACAACTTTCATAGCTAACCTTTTAGTACGATGCGCAGACGCGCACCCGACAAACCCAGGGTGCGCAGCCTATCAATTTGCGCCGATAATCAATGAACCATTATTGCCGTTTTGCGGATTGCTGAACAGCGGCTGGCCGGTTCCCGGCGCGGCTTTCAGTACCCAGACGCGGCCATAATGGTTGTAGAAGCCCGCCAGATGCGCCGCATCCGGGCCGACGCCCTGGTAGATATCGAAGTGCTGGCCTTTGATCGCGCCGCCCACGTCCAGCGCGACCATCAGGCGCATCTCATATTTGCCGTTGAATTTGCCCTTCTCATTCAGCTGCGGCACTTCAGCCAGCAGCGCCGTGCCGGCGGGAATCAGCGAACGATCGGACGCTACCGAGGCTTTGGCAATCAGCGGTACCGCGCTGGCACCGCGCACCGGCACATACTCTTCCGGCTTGAAGAACACGAACGACTGGTTGGTTTCCAGCACATTGCGCACTTCCTGCGGCGAGTGCTCCTGCGCCCACTGCCGAATCGCCTGCATCGACATGTCTTCGCGCTTCACTTCACCGCGATCGATCAGCTCTTTGCCAATACTGTGGTAAGCCCAGCCGTTCTTGCCGCCGTAGCCGAAGAAGCGCAGCGGACGGCCATCGCCGAAATCGACATAGCCGCTGCCCTGCACGTCCATCATAAAGTTGTCGATCAGCGAGTTGCTCCAGGCAATCACATAACGCTCATCCAGTGCGCCACTATAGATAGAAGCGCGGCTTGGCAGCTTCTGTCCGCGCGGACGCGGCGGCATGCGATAAATCGGATACTGGAATTCGCCCTGACGGGTATAACGCGCTTCCACCACCGGTGTGTAGTAACCGGTAAACTGTACGTTGCCGTAGCTGTCGGTGCCTTCCATCTGATAGGCGTTCAGGCCGAACTGGCGCAGCTGACGCGTATCGGCGCCGGAGAGCAGCCAGTTCTGAATCGCACTGTAAGTGCCGAGGTTGCGGCCATACAGACCGGACGACGCCGACTGGATCTGCTGCACCTGCAGGCCGAAATCACGGCCATTGACCGGACGCCCTTTGGCGTTCGGCTCATTCACCAGCCCGAGCGGTTGCTCCAGCTTGCCATCAATATATTGCTGACCGCGATCGGTCGGCTTAGAGCTACAACCGGCTAACAGCGCCAGAAATGCGCCAGTAAGTGCATACTTCGCCCAATGTCCTTTCATTACCTTCTCTTTTTAAGCTGGTTGTTTGCACGGCGACGATAGCAAAGGGGCAGACAGAATGAAATCTGCCGCAGGCTAGTGCGCTCACATCTGTATAATAAATCGCCCAATGGCCAAATAATTCAGCAACTGTTTGTCTATTTAGCGCTTTAACGCAAAAAAGGGGTTGCATCATCATACGCCCGGTGTATAGTGCGCATCCACGGACGCGGGGTGGAGCAGCCTGGTAGCTCGTCGGGCTCATAACCCGAAGGTCGTCGGTTCAAATCCGGCCCCCGCAACCAATTCTTCGTGATGAAGAGACAATGTGGCAAGTCGCTTAGCGCGACAGACGGACGCGGGGTGGAGCAGCCTGGTAGCTCGTCGGGCTCATAACCCGAAGGTCGTCGGTTCGAATCCGGCCCCCGCAACCAATTGTCTTAACGAAGAATACAATGTGCAAAGTCGCTCAGTGCGACAGACGGACGCGGGGTGGAGCAGCCTGGTAGCTCGTCGGGCTCATAACCCGAAGGTCGTCGGTTCGAATCCGGCCCCCGCAACCACTTCTTCTGCGGAAGAACATCACAACACCCTGACGGGTGTTTTTTTGTTTCTGCGCCCGGTAAAAAGCGGCATCGCTGCCGCCCTGCCCTAACGCCGTGCCAGCACGCCGCCTTTGTCAAAATACGCCTTAATACCGTGCAGAATGGCTTCCGCCACCTGATGCTGATAGCGCGGGGTACGCAGCTTCCGCTCCTCTTCGACGTTACTGATAAACGCCGTTTCCACCAGAATCGACGGAATATCCGGCGCTTTCAGCACCGCAAAGCCGGCCTGATCCACCGTGCGTTTATGCAGGTGGTTAATGTGGCCCATGCGCGTCAGCACTTCTTTGCCAAACTTCAGACTGTCGCTGATGGTCTGCCGCTGCACCATATCGAACATGGTGTGGTCGAGATAGCGATCGCCGCTCATGCTGACCCCGCCGATCAAATCCGCTTCGTTCTGCGTCTGGGCGAGAAAGCGCGCGGCGGCCGAGGTTGCGCCGCTGGTGGAGAGCGCGAAGACCGAAGAGCCGCGCGCCGCCCGGCTGGTAAAGGCGTCGGCGTGAATTGAGACAAACAGATCGGCGCGCTGCTTGCGCGCTTTCGCGACCCGCACGCGCAGCGGTATAAACACATCTTCGTTGCGCGTCATGTAAGCCTTCATATTACGTTCTTTGTCGATCAGCGCTTTCAGATAGCGTCCAATCTTCAGCACGATATCTTTCTCGCGCGTTTTGTACTTGCCGTGCGCGCCGGGATCTTCCCCGCCGTGACCGGGATCGATCATGATAATAATCGGTCGATCGCGCCCGGCTTTACCCGGTAGCGGCGCCTGCGCCGGTTGATCGCGCTCCAGTTCGCCCTGGTTGTAATCCTTCAGTAACGCCAGCAGCGGATCCTCTTCCTGTGACGACTGGCTGGGATAGAGATCGACCACCAGCCGGTGGCGAATACCGGCGACCGGATCGAGGGTGAAGGTTTTCGGCGCCACGCTGCGCTTCAGCTCCAGCACCACGCGCACCGTGGTGGGATCGAACTGACCGACACGCGCGGTTTTAATGTAGGGATCGTCCACCCGCACCAGCTTATCAATGCCTTTCAGCGCGCTGTTGATATGCAGGTTCTGGATATCGATCACCAGCCGTTCGGGATTGCTCAGCGTGAACTGCTTATAGTGCAGCGCGACGTTGGATTCCAGCGTCACGCGCGAGTAAGTCGAGGATGGCCAGATGCGCACGGCCACAATGTGCTGACTGGCCGCAAAACCGCTGCGCGTCACGCTCAGCAACCACAGCGCACCTGCGCCCTGTAAAAGTCGTCTTCGGGTAAAAGCTTCGGACATGCCGCTCCAGCTACTGTGTTATGTCTAAAAAATCGTCAGTTGACGAGCAGAAGGCGAAAACTTTATTCAATGAGGAATGTCTTGTCTTGCCGGAAAAACCAGATAATGCAGTCTGTTAGCGTGGCTTGCATCAGGAAAATCGTAAAGTAACGTCAGGTCCGATGCTTGCAAAAAGTGGCGAAAGAGCATAAAAATACATAAATTTCGAATAACCATTCACAGAGGGTTTGCCGTGAAGGAACGCAGTACCGAACTGGTTCAGGGTTTTCGCCATACCGTTCCCTATATTAATGCCCACCGTGACAAGACGTTTGTCATCATGCTGGGTGGCGAGGCCATCGAGCATGAGAACTTCTCCAGCATCGTTAACGATATCGGCCTGTTGCATAGTCTCGGCATTCGCCTGGTGGTGGTTTATGGCGCGCGGCCGCAGATCGATGCCAGCCTCGCGCAGCAGCAGCTGGAGCCGATTTATCACAAACACACGCGCGTGACTGATGCCCAATCGCTGGAGCTGGTGAAGCAGGCGGCCGGGCGTTTACAGCTCGATATTACGGCGCGTCTGTCGATGAGCCTGAATAATACGCCGCTGCAGGGCGCGCATATTAATGTGGTGAGCGGTAACTTCATCATCGCTCAGCCGCTGGGCGTGGATGACGGCGTCGATTACTGCCACAGCGGCCGCATCCGCCGCATTGACGAAGAGGCGATCCATCGTCAGCTGGATAACAATGCCATTGTGCTGCTGGGGCCGGTGGCGGTCTCGGTGACCGGCGAAAGCTTTAACCTGACCTCGGAAGAGGTGGCGACGCAGCTGGCGATCAAGCTAAAAGCCGAGAAGATGATCGGTTTCTGCTCCGAACAGGGTGTAACCGACCGCGAAGGCACCATCATTTCCGAGCTGTTCCCGAACGAGGCGCAGACGCGGATTGATGAAATGGAGAGCGACGGTGATTTTCTCTCCGGCACCGTGCGCTTCCTGCGTGGCGCGGTCAAAGCCTGCCGCAGCGGCGTGCGCCGCAGCCATCTGATCAGCTATCAGGAAGATGGCGCACTGCTGCAGGAGCTGTTCTCGCGTGACGGTATCGGTACGCAGATTGTCATGGAGTCGGCCGAGCAGATTCGCCGCGCCAACATCAACGACATCGGCGGGATTCTCGAACTGATTCGTCCGCTGGAGCAGCAGGGCATTCTGGTGCGCCGTTCACGCGAGCAGCTGGAGATGGAGATCGACAAATTCACCATTATTCAGCGCGACAATATGACCATCGCCTGCGCAGCGCTCTATCCGTTCCCGGACGAGCAAATCGGCGAGATGGCCTGCGTGGCGGTGCACCCCGACTATCGCAGCTCGTCACGCGGCGAGCTGCTGCTGGAGCGCGTAGCGCTGCAGGCGCGGCAGATGGGGCTGAAGAAGCTGTTCGTGCTGACCACGCGCAGCATCCACTGGTTCCAGGAGCGCGGCTTCACGCCGGTGGATATTGAGTCGCTGCCTGAAAGCAAAAAGCAGATGTACAACTATCAGCGTCGTTCCAAAGTGCTGATGGCAGACTTACGCTAAGCGTCAGCGCACCTTACGCGCCGCTGAGGGAAAGTCCCCGCGGCGGCGCAATCATCTACCCTCTTCTCCCCCTAAGCGATCCAGCAGCCCGCTGCGCCGCTGCGTGCGCAGCTGCACCGCGCGCCGGAACACCGCTTCATCACTGAACAGCGTCAGCTGGCTGCGCGCCCGGGTAATAGCCGTGTAAATCAGCTCGCGCGTCAGTACCGGCAGGAACTGAGCCGGCATCACCAGCGCGGTGTGGTCAAACTCCGAACCCTGTGATTTGTGCACCGTCATCGCCCATGCCGTGTCATGGGCCGGCAGGCGACTTGGCTGTACCGCTTTGATGCTGCCATCAGGCAGCGGGAAAAACACCTTGAGCAGCCCTTCCTCATCGAACAGCGTAATGCCGATGTCACCATTGAACAGGCCGAGCGCGCTGTCGTTACGCGTCACCATCACCGGACGCCCCTGATACCAGCGGCTGCCTCCTGCCGGACGCCGAATCAGCTGCAGCTGCATCAGCTTGTGCTCAATACGCTGATTGAGCCCCTGCACGCCAAATGGCCCTTCGCGCAGGGCGCACAGCAGCTGATAACGGCCAAACGCAGCAATCACCTCGGCTGGTGCGGCACGCTGGTTAATCAGCTGGAGAAATGGCCGATAGCCTTCGGCAATCTGCGTCAGCATCGCCTGATACGCTTCGGCATCGTTGAGCGGCTGGCGCACGATATCACTGAAGCCCGCCTGAAAGGCCGCCTCGACCGCCTGCGCTTCGCCGGCGTTGACCGCCGCAGCCAGCTGACCGATGCCGGAGTGCGCCGCGAAACGGTAGCTTTTGCGCAGCAGGCAGATGGCATCACGCACCGCCGGGGCCACCGCATCATCGGTGCCGGCAACCTCGCAGCCGGTCAGCGTGGTGAGCTGCAGCGCACGCACCGGACTGTAACCCGCCTCGGCACAGCGGCAGATATCCCCGAGTACCGCACCGGCTTCAACCGAGGCCAGCTGGTCGCGATCGCCGAGAAAAATCACCCGCGCGTGAGCGGGCAGCGCAGCGATCAGGTTTGCCATCATGCCAAGATCGACCATTGAAGCTTCATCGACCACCAGCACGTCGAGATGCAGCGGGTTACCGGCGTGGTAGCGCAGGCGCTGCGTCTCCGGCTGGGCACCGAGTAAACGGTGCAGCGTGGTGGCTTCTGCCGGAAAACGCTGGCGCTCCGCATCGCTGACGTCGAGACTGCGCAGCGCCTTACCCAGCGACTCGGTGAGCCGCGCCGCCGCCTTGCCGGTAGGGGCGGCCAGCTGAATGCGCAGGGTTCCCTCACTGAGGCGAATCAGCGCTGCCAGCAGCTTCGCCACCGTGGTGGTTTTGCCGGTGCCGGGCCCGCCGGAGATCACCGCGGTTTTTTGCGTCAGCGCCACCGCCGCCGCAATTTTCTGCCAGTCCTCAGGCTGGCTGCCGAAAAAGGTATCCAGCACGCTGCGCACCTGTTCGGGCGCAAACAGCTGCGGCGCCGCCTGTGGCTGGAAGAAGCGCGCCACTTCCCCTTCGTGATGCCAGAGCCGGTGCAGATAGAGCCGGTTATCACGCAGCACCACCGGTGCCGGGCGATCGCTGGCGCTGAGCGCCTGCCAGTCCGCCAGCAGCGTCGGCCAGTCCTGCGGCTCGCCGGCGGCCTGCCAGATGGCGTGCGCCAGCTCCGGATGACGACCGCTGAACAGCCCTTCGCGGGTAAGCTGCGACAGCGGCAGGCAGACGTGACCGTCACCGGCTTCCGCGCTGAGACAGGCAGCCGCCAGCAGATGCGCGGGCCGATCGTCGTCGGCCAGCAGCCGGGCAAACTGAATATCCAGCGCCCGCAGCAGGCGCAGTTCTGCCGCCTGTGCCAATAGCGTACTCATGCTACTCATGCTGCTGCTCCCGGCCCGCGAAACAGGCTATCCAGTTGTGAAACGAAATCTGACGTCGGTCGGGTATGGAACACCCCGTTATCCGGCGAGCTGCCATCCATGCCGCGTAAAAACAGATAGAATACGCCGCCAAAATGCTGTTCATAATCGTAATCCGTCAGGCGGTGCTGCAAATAGCGATGCAGCGCCAGCGTATACAGCTGATACTGCAAATCGTAACGGTGGTCGATCATCGCCTGTGCCATCGCCTGCGGTGTGTATGCCTGATGGCTCTCGCCCAGCCAGTTAGATTTGTAATCCAGCAGATAGTATTTGCCCTGCCAGCGAAATACCAGGTCGATGAAGCCTTTCAGCATGCCCTGCACCTGGCGGAAGTCGAGCGGCGGCGCCTGACGCGACAGCGGATCCTGCCGCATTAACGCGTCCAGCGCCGGTGCCGTCAGCAGTCCGTCAATCGGCAGATAGAACTCCATCTCGATCAGGCGATTGCCCGGTGTGATGTCGCTCAGCCGGATCCCTTCAGTGTTGAGCGGCGTGTTCACCACGCGGGTAATCCACTCGCTCAGCATCGGCTGCCAGTGCAGCGGATAGCCGCTCTGTTGCAACTGCTGTTCCAGCTGCGGCGCTGACGGCGGCTGGGTGAAGTCGAGCGATTCAAACAGCGTATGCAGGAAAGTCCCGGGCGCTGCGCCACGCGGGAAATGGTGCGGCGTCAGCGCGGCTTCCAGCACTTCCGCCTCGCGATCTTCCCCGACCGCTTCCGCATCGAAGCCCGGCATAACATCCAGCAGACGGTGACTGCCGTGCTGCTGCAGCCCGGAGTAGCTGGTGACACGCCACGGATCGGCCAGCGCGCGCGTGACGCTGCGCGCATCCAGCGCATCGTCAACCTCGTCCAGCGCCTGCCAGCGTTCATGGCCCTGCGGCTGCGCCAGCACCACTTCGGTTCCGGTCACGCTGATGTCGTGCAGTAAACTCGCCAGCTGTTCTGCGGTGGCCGGCTCGCCGCGCTGCAGCAGGAAACCCAGCGCGCTTTTATGTAAATCGCTCTCGCCCTCTTTCTTGCGCGTGCCGCGAAACAGCGGTGCCACGCCGACGCTGCAGTGATACACCGAACGCGTCAGCGCCACGTACAGCAGGCGTAAATCCTCTGCCAGCCGCTCCTGCTCCGCCAGCGCCAGACTTTGCTCATCATTCTGCAAATCCAGCACCGCGTTGTAATGCTCGCGGTCGTGATAGAGCGCGATATCGGCCTCGCGGAAACCGGCGGCAAACGGCAGCCACACCAGCGGATACTGTAACCCCTTGGATTTATGGATAGTGACAATCTGCACCAGGTGGCGGTCGCTCTCCAGCCGCAGCTGCTGGCTGGCCGACTGGCTGTCTGGTCGGGCGATCTGCTGCGCCAGATAACGCACCAGCGCGTGCGGACTGTCGAGCTGGGCCGCCGCCTCCTGCAGCAGTTCGCCGAGGTGCAGCAGATCGGTCAGGCGACGCTCGCCATTCTCTGAGGCCAGCAGGTTTTCTGCCAGCTGGCGCTCCAGCATCAGCTGACGCAGCATCGGCAGTACGCCACGCTGGTGCCACAATTGCTGCCAGCGGGCAAAGGTATCCACCAGCGCATCCCAGCCGCGTGCATCCTGATCCAGCGCGTCCAGCTGCGCGGCATCAAAGGCAAACAGCGACGTGGCCAGCGCGGTGCGCAGCATCCGCTCCTGCTCGGGCGCGAGGATCGCCTGCAACAGCCACAGCAGTTCTCGCGCCTCGGGCGTGGTATACACGCTGTCGCGGTTGGAGAGATACACCGAAGGGATGCCGAGCTGATTGAGCGCGGCGCGAATCAGATTGGCTTCGTTCCGGCTGCGCACCAGTACGGTAATGTCCGAGGCCTGCACCGGCCGCTGGTCAGGCGTTTTGCCCAGCAGCGCGCGCTGTTGCTGACCCGCCTGCAGCCAGCGGCTGATATCGGCGGCGCACTGCTGCGCCATTAGCTGCTGGTATTCGCTGACGCTGCAGCCTGCGCCCGGCTGTAGCCAGAAGCGCAGCGCGGCCTGTTCCTCGCCGTCGATACTCAGCGACAAACGCTGATTGGGCGGCGCGGCATTGACCGGCAGAAACGGGATGTCCGCAAACAGAAACGGGGCGGGCTGGCGCATAAACAGCTGATTGACGCTCTCCACCATCGCCGGTGACGAGCGCCAGTTGGTATCCAGCGTGTAGTGCGCGTGAACTTCACCGCGCGCGCGAATATAGGTAAAGATGTCCGCACCGCGGAAGGCGTAGATAGCCTGTTTCGGGTCGCCAATCAGCAGCAGCGCATGCTGCGGCTGCTGTAAATAGAGCGTGCGGAAAATACGGTACTGCAGCGGATCGGTATCCTGGAATTCATCAATCAGCGCCACCGGAAAGCGCTGGCGAATCGCCTGCGCCAGCTGCTCGCCGCCGGGCTGTTGCAGCGCCTCGTCCAGCCGGCTCAGCAGATCGTCAAACCCCAGCAGCGCCTGCAGGCGTTTCTCTTTACGCACCGCGTGACGCACCTCCACCAGCGCGCGTGCAATCACCAAATCGCGCAGCGACAGCGGCTGCGCCAGGAACGTATCAATGGCAGCAAACAACGGGTGCTGCGGTGGCGCGCCCTTTTTAGTTTTTTCATTGAGCACCTGCTGACCGAAACGCGCCAGCTCGGCGGGGATCTGGTAATCCGCGGTCTCGCTCTGCGCCCAGGCGCTGACTTTGCTGACCCACAGCGGCAGGTTTTTGCTGCTGTAGCTGCGCTTATCGACATCAGACTGCCCGACCAGCGTCAGCACCTCTTCGCCCAGCGCCCGCCACTGCGCTTTCATTTCGGCAATACGCGCCAGGTTGCTGCTGTGGCGCGATGTCAGGGTTTCACTGTCGTGCGGCGCCAGACGCAGGCTGGGCGACTCGCCCTGCAGCCACGGGCGCAGCGTCGACAACAGCTGTTCCGGCCCGCTCCATTCCGAAACGATGATGCGCGCAATATCCAGCGTCAGCGGATAGCAGTGGCGCCGCCAGAAATCCGCCGTCGCCTGACGCAACAGCTGCTGTTCATCTTCAATCAGCTGCTGCTCGAACAGCATACCGGACTCAAATGCATTGAGATTGAGCATGCGCTGGCAGAAGCCGTGAATGGTGAAGATCGCCGCCTCGTCCATCTGACGTTCCGCTGCCAGCAGCAGCGAGGCCGCCTCAGCGGGCTGGGCAATGTCGGCCAGCAGCTGCATCAGCATCGGATTTGCGCTGACGCCGCGCAGACAGGCCAGCCGCAGCTCATGAATATTTTCCCGGATACGGCCGCGCAGTTCGGCGGTGGCGGCTTCGGTAAAGGTCACTACCAGAATCTCTTCCACCGACAGCGGGCGCGCATAGGCATTCGGTCCGCCAAGTCCCAATAGCAAACGCAGGTAGAGCAGACCAATGGTAAAGGTCTTACCGGTGCCGGCGGAGGCCTCAATCAGACGCTCACCCTGCAGCGGCAGCGTCAGGGGATTGAGCGATTCAGGGCGCTGACTCATGGCGCATCACTCTTCACGGAGAGCGACTGCTGCAGCCGGGCGACTTCATCCCAGGTGGTAAAGCCCGGCAGCGGCGCGTAATCCGCATCGTGGGTGCCATCGTGACTGCCGCCAATCTGCGAGATCATCGCCATGCCCTGCTGCGCCAGCACGGCCTGATGGAAAAAGTCAGCCAGGCTGGCCGGTGTCAGCTGCTGAATTTGCGCAATGGCCTTTTCGCGCGTATCAAACGCGAAGTTCTGGCGATTGAAATCACGACTGTAACGGTTGGCCTCTTCATCCAGCGTTTGCGGACGCTGTTTCAGGTCGTTGATCAGTGCCTGCTGATACTGGGCGAAATCCTCCGCTTTCATGCTGCGCAGACGCTGTTCCGCCTGCGGATAGAACGCCTGGAAACGCTGCAGCAGATAAGCGGGCGCTTTACTGTTGCTTTGCAGCAGGAAGCCAATGCCCCACTGGCGACCAATCGGCATCTGATAAGCGAACACCGCATAGCCCAGCTGCTCCTCGGTGCGCAGCTGATTGTAGAACCACGGCTGCACAATCTGGCTCAGCATGGTGCTGTTAGCCATACTTTGATACTCGCTGTAGCCGAGCGGCACATACAGCGTCGCCAGCGCCGAGTCGGTGCTGCTGCCGGTTTTCTGCAGGTTGGCTTTGATCGGCTTATCCACCACCACATAATCGCTGTGCCAGTAACCGTGCCCCGTGCTGTGCAGCTGCTGTTTAAGCTCTTCGCCCAGCTGCCTGACGCGATCGGCCGACAGATTGCCGACCACCATCATTTCCGGCGTGGCGTGCTGGAGCAGCGCATCGCGGTAATCCATCACCTCCTGCAGCGTGATCTGTTTCACCAGCTGGCGTCGCGCCTCACGCTGGGTATAAGGCAGCTGGGACAGCATTTGCATCGGCTGAATCGCCTGTTCAAACGCTTTGCCCTTTTCCGCTGCTTCCAGCCGATCCAGATACCAGGATTTCGCCTGCTCCAGCTGCTGCGCATCCGGCTGGAAGCTGGCGTAGCCTTCAACCAGCTTTTTCAGCAGCTCCGGCAGGCGCTGGGTGAAGCCGCTGGCATTGAATACCAGCCCGTCGTCCTCACCGGTAGAGAAGCTGATGCCGCCCACCGAAGCCTGCGAATTCAGCTCATCCAGCGCCAGGCTGGAGAGGTAGTCGTTGAGACCAAACAACACCTGCTGGCGCGCATCGCTGATTGCGGATTTGTTACGCAGCGCGAGCGTAATAGCGGCCTTCGGCTCGCTGGCGTAGAACTGGCTCGGCATCCAGTAGATGCGCATGCTGTCGCCATTGGTCAGCGCCACCGGATGATCGTAGTGCTTACCGTCAGAGGGGATGAGGGCGAAATCCGACGGAATGTAGGGATTCAGGGTCGGCAGCGATAGCGGAATCTGCTGCGCCTGCTGCTGCCAGGCGCTGAACTGCGCGGCGCTGATTTTATCCACCTGATAAGGCGCATTCACAAAGTAAGCCTGTTTGTTGTGCGGCTCAGCGGGACTGATGTACCAGATGCGGGCGTTCTGCGGCGTCATCTCAGCCAGACGGGCGTTGATCGCGGTCGCATCATAGCGGTCGGCCAGATAAGGCGCATCCAGCGTGTGCGTCACCGGCACGCGCAGCATGGTATCCACCAGCCACTCAATGTAATCCATATCACGGGTAATTGATGGATAGCGGAAATCCAGCGCCAGCACGTGCGCAACTTCATCGAAATAGCGCTTGTCGATGCCTTGTTTGCGCAGCATATCAAGGTAGCTGAATACTGCAGCCACCACGCGATCGCGCTGCGCCAGACCTTTGTCGGTCAGCGAAACCGAGATGGCAAACACGCCGCTGTTGCGCTCGGTCATCGGATCCGCGCCGGCATTGACGCCATCCGCCAGTCCCTGCTGCTGCAGCCAGTCGTTCAGGGTATTTTTGCTGCGGTTGCCCAGCAGATAGCTGATTAAGGTGTCGGTTTTACTGCGGAACTGGTCGCTGTCGTTGGCGATGCGAAACTCAATTTTCAGCTGCTTGCGCGGCTGCGCTGGCACGTAATGAATGATGATGCCTTTCTGCGCATCGGTGACCACCGGCACGGTAATATCCGGCACGCTGGCCTGATGATTGGCCACGCGACCAAAGGTCTCGGCAGCGATCGTCGCCATCTCCGGCAGCGGTTTGTTACTGTAAATCACCGCTTTCATCAGATTCGCCGAGTAGTGGCGATGATAGAAATCGAGCAGCGCCTGATGCAGGTTGCTGTCGGGTTTGTCACTCAGGGTATCAAGATTACCGCCCGAATAGCGCGAGCCGGGGTGCGCCGGGTTGAGGGTTTCCGCGCCAACCTGCGCCATACGCAGCCCATCGCGCGAGCGTGCCATCGTCAGCTCAGCGTTAACCGCATGCCGCTCGCGGTCCGCGTTGGTCGGGTCGAGCAGGGGTTGCGCAATCGCATCCGCCAGACGATCCACCGCCGGTTGCAGCGCATCGTTTTCGACTTCCAGGTAAAACGCGGTGCGGTACGAGGCTGTGCTGGCATTGTGGCTGCCACCGTGCTTCTTGAGAAACTCCGCCAGGTTATCCGGCTGCGGATAATTTTTTGACCCCATCAGCACCATGTGTTCCAGATAGTGTGCCAGGCCCAGCTGACTGTCGGGATCGTCCAGAGAACCGATCGGTAACGTCAGCGCTGCCAGCGATTTCGGCGCGGCAGCATCCGACACCAGCAGCACCGTCATGCCATTGCTCAGGGTAATGGCCTGATAACTGCGCGGATCGTGATCGCTCTTGCGGATGGTTTCATCAATCGGCTGCCAGCCGCGCCCGTCGTCGGCAAAGGCATTCAGCGCCAGCATGCTCAGCAGCAGCGCTCCTATCCAGCGTGCGTAAATCCGCATTTCTACCCCTTAACGTTACCCTTATCCGCCGGGGCGTTGCGCCGGTCGGGATACTCAAACACTTTCTTATAAGACGGTGGCTGCCAAGGTACAGGCCGCTCTTCCGTTGCTATTCATCATCCTGATGCGCGAGGCGCACCGGCAAATACCACTGACGCGCCGCAGCGATGATCTGCTGCTGCGTCGGCTCGTCCAGCGTGCGGCACAGGCGCTGCAGATAGGGATCGCTGCCCTCGCCTTCAACCTGATAGCCGCCCTGCCACGCCTGCAACAGCTTGTTGAGCGCCTTTTTCTGCGTAGCGTCATCTTCCTGAAGCTGGCCGGATTTGCTGTCAAAGCTGGCGTCCAGCCAGGCGGCGCCGGATTTATTCAGCAGCAGCAGCGGCTGCGCCAGACCCGCCTCACAGGCGGCCACATATTCAGCCAGCTGCGCCTGCGCCTGGGCGGGAGCCACCGCCGCGAAGCGCCAGCGGCTCTGTTTGCGACCGTACATGCGGCTGGTGCCGTTGCCGCCCAGCGCACAATACACCAGATGTTCCAGCCACAGCAGCAGGCCATCGTTGATGTTGAGCACGCCCGGACGCCAGCGTAGCAGCCCATCAGCTTGCACCTGAGTCAGCCAGCCGGTCAACTGCGTTGCGCCCAGCGTCAGGTTGACTTCCCAGCTCTCCGCCGGCAGCCGCTGCGCGCTCACTTCCGCCGCCACCTCCTGCATCTCTTCGGTCTGGCTTTGCCAGAAAAGTTCCCCGAAGGCGCCGTAAGGCAGATTACCGGCGGCGCGGTGGTGCGCATACAGCTGGGCCGGATCGTCACCGTTGACCAGCGTATTGAGCAGTTCAGCATTGATCTGATAGCGCTCCAGGCTGTCCGGTGCGAACGGTTCGCTGTCCGGCAGCTCGCTCTCCTCCATCCAGAAAGCCACGCCGAGGCGCTGCTGGAACCACGCCCGCACCGGATGACGCCAGAAGCGCAGCAGCTGCTCCAGCGACAGCGTGGTCAGCGGCTGAACCGGCAGCGGCTGAACAAACCCGGGCTGCGCCACGCCGCTGCCGGTCGCCGCCGGCAACCACTCTGCGGCGAAGCTCTGCACGTGGCTTCCCGGCTGAAAATTTTCCGCTGCAAACGGCATGCGGCTGTGCAGGCGTTGCAAATGTGCCCGCACCCGCTGCTCACTGACGTCCGGCTCACAGGCTTCATCGCCCGGCAGACAGAAGCTTTGCGCCAGATAATCCACCAGTTCAGTCACCAGCACCGAGGGATAGCGCTCGGTGTTGTCCTGAATCGCCCGGCCAATGTAGCTGATGTACAGCTGCTGCTGCGCCGAGATCAGCGCTTCAAGGAACAGATAGCGGTCATCATCACGCCGGCTGCGATCGCCTTTCCGCGTCTGCTGCTGCATCAGGTCAAAACCGAGCGGCGCCAGGGTGCGCGGATACACGCCGTCGTTCATGCCCAGCAGGCACACCACTTTAAACGGGATGGAGCGCATCGGCATCAGCGTACAGAAGTTGATCGGCCCGGCCAGGAAACGCTGGCTGATGCGCTGCTGATCGAGGCGCGAACGCAGCTCATCGCGCAGCAGCGTGACCGGAATCGGCTGCTGATACGCGGCCTGCATCCCCTGTTCAATGATCTCCTGCCACTGCGTTTCGACTAGCAGCAGCGCCGCCTCGCTGTCGGCATCGCCGCTGAAGAAGCTGTCGATCAGCTCGCGGCACAGCGGCAGCCATTCGGCCAGGGTGCGTGTCTGCGCAAGGCGCGTGCGCCAGCTGTCGAGCCGTGCCAGCAGCTCGGCCAGATGGCCCGCCAGCTCGGCGATCAGGCCGCTGGATTCGTCATACGGCAGAATGCCCTGCCAGTCACCGTTGCGGCTTTCCAGCGCGTAGCCCAGCAGCATACGCTGCAGGCCGAAGCGCCAGGTGTGCTGGCCGGTGACCGGCAGCGCCAGCGCTTCCACGCTGGCGTCATCCAGTCCCCAGCGGATGCCGGATTCCATCACCCAGCGGCGCAGCAGGCGCAGGCCGCTCTCCTCGACGGAGAAACGCTGTGCCAGCGCCGGCACCTCCAGCAGCGCCAGCACCTCTTCTGAGGCAAAGCGACTGTCCGGCAGAGCCAGTAGGCTGAGCAGCGCGAGGATGGCCGGATGCGCCTGACTGGCGCGCCGGTCAGAAATGGCGAACGGCAGATAGCGCTCAGGCGGCGCACTGGCAAAAGCCGCCTGAATAAAAGGCGCGTAGCTGTCGATGTCTGCCACCATGACGATGATATCGCGCGGCTTCAGCTCCGGATCGGCTTCCATCAGCGCCAGCAGGTGATCCTGCAGCACTTCCACTTCACGCTGGGCGCTGTGACACACCTGGAGCGTGATGGAACGATCGTGCGGATCGAGCCGACGCTTGTCCATGCTATCTGCCAGCTCGCCAGCGCTGAGCCCAATCACCGCGCGATCGTCAAGATTGAGCAGATCGGCCTGCAGGCAGTGCAGCAGATTGTCCGGTGACATCTCCACAAACGCATCGATGTCGTTGGCGGCTGACTCCATCTGGCTCAGCAGAAACAGGTTGTCGCGGCCCAGCTTGCCCCATGAGGCCAGCAGTGGATTGGTCAGCTGCTGCTCGCCCAGTTCGTTAAACAGCGCTGGCGCAGCATCCGGGTCGCGGAACAGCGGCTGTGTCTCCTGCGAATGCAGGCGCAGCCGCTGGCGGCTCTGCAGCTTCGCGAGGAAGGCGTAATCCTGAATATCGCCCCAGTAGTGACGACAGGGATTGGTAAACAGCAGGTGAATATCAATGTGGCGACCCAGCGCTTCCAGCGCCTGCAGATAAACCGGCGGCAGCGCAGAGATACCGCAGATGAAGACGCGCTGCGGCAGCCCCGGCGGCGGCGTTGTCGCCTGCTCCAGCGCCTGAATAAACCGTGCATAGAGATTGGCACGGTGCCACATCGGCTGACCGAGGCTGCGCGTGAATTCGACCAGATCGCGCCACAGCGCCGCCTGCCACTGCTGAGCGTCGCTCAGCCCGTCCACCTGCTCGCCGCGCTCCCAGCGGTTCAGCCAGTCGGACCGGTAGACCAGATACTGGTCGAACAGATCCGCCACGCGCGCGCTGAGCTGGTAGAGTTTGCGCTGATCGTCGTCGTCATGCAGATAGCTGCGCAGCGGCTGAAACGCCTCCTGCTCCAGCAGCACCGGCAGCCGGTGCATCAGCTTCCAGCTCATGCTGGCTTTGGTGAAAGCGCTCTCTTCCGGGATATCCGGCAGCACTTTAACGAACATGCTCCAGATAAAGCTGGCGGGCAGCGGAAAATCGATGTTGGCGGCAATGTTAAAGCGGTTAGCCAGCTCCATCTGCAGCCACTGCGCCATGCCCGGGCTCTGTACCAGCACCTGCTCAGCCGCGAGCGGATCGGCCAGCGGCTGGAGTTTTATCAGCTCTACCGCTAAGTCTTTCAATAAATCTAACCGATTGGAGTGGTAAACCCGGAACATAAAACTCCTTAAAGAAGGGAAAGCGCAGCCCGGTCACTCTACCCTTAATCGTCTGGCCTGCCTACCCGCCGGCATCACCTTCGCGGCAATTGAGCCGCGCCAGCGACGCCGTGCGCTGATGGGGTCCGGTGACGGTAACGCGATCCAGCACGCAGCCGCCAGGTAAACTCTGCGGCTGGTGCACAATGTGCCAGCCGGCGGTATCACGCCCGAGCAGCGCCTGCCCGGCTACCTGCCACGCCTGGCGCTGCTGCCACTGCTGGCTAAATCCCAGCGCCAGTGCGCGATGATACTGCAGCAGCGTGCTGATGGTCATCGCCAGCAGCAGCATCGCGACCAGCGTTTCCGCCAGGCTAAAACCCTGCTGTCGCCTCTGGCAACTGACACTGCTCCGCCTTTGCCAGCGGGCAGTAGTCGATCCAGCCATGCGGCTGTGGCTGCAGCTGACCGTTGCGTAGCGACACCCACTGATAGAGCACGAGCGCACGTCCGGTGCCGCGCGCCGATAATAAGCCATGATTCTCCTCCTGCCGCAGCAGGCAGCTTTGCCACGCGTCGGTCAGAGCGGTCTGACACTGCCAGCCCGCGGCCCGCGGCCAGTTTTGCTGCCGGCCCCACGTTAAAGCGGCCTGCGCCTGCCAAAAATCCTGCTGATGCTGCTGCTCGTCGGCGACCAGCGCCATGCCCTGCGCCAGCTGCGTACGCGCGGCGTGCAGCGTGAGCCCGCCCATCAGCAGTAACATCACCACCATGCCAAGCGTGCTGTTGCCCCGCTGCTTCACAGATTCAACCCCTCCGCTATTATCGTCAGCTCTGCCTGCTGGCGGCCCGCCGTGGCGGCCAACTGCAACAACAGCCGCGTGCCCTGGCGCTCAACCCGGAAGGTGCTGAGGCTGAGGAATGCCGGGTCGGTGATGCGCTCCCAGCCGTTGCTGTTGCACTCGTCCACGCCGCGCTGCATCTCCAGCTGTCCGTTGCGCAGACGATAGCCGTAATAATCGCTTTCACTGTGACCGACGCCTTCCCAGCGTCCGTTACTGTTTTCGTCCCAGCGCAGCAGTACACAGCTGCCGCCGCTCACCAGCGTGAGCGCCGCACCGCTGCACTGACCGTGACAGTAACCGGCACGGCGCAGCGCTTTGGCCAGCGAGCCGGCAACCTGCTGCAGCTCCTGTTGCAGCTGGACCCGCTGCAGCAGGCGCAGGTTCTGTTCCAGCAGCAGCGGCAGAAAGCGGCCGACGCTGACCATCAGCACCGCGCCAATCGCCATGGCGATCAGCATCTCCAGCAGACTGAAGCCCCCCTGCGCTATTCGCATCCCTTCTCTCCCGGCTGGCAGACCCGGATGCGCGCCCGGGCGGAGAGGATGACGCGCCAGCGGCCAGCTGCGCTCTCCAGTTCGATACTGCCGGGCCGGGCCACATCGCGTCGGCCGTAAAAGCCCGGCTCGCCGACCAGTGCGGTGATGCGCACTTCGCGATAAGGCGGCCGGAACAGCCAGCGCGACGGCAGCTGACATCCTTCTGCGGGCTGCGGCCCGGTGCCGAGGCAGCCGTTTTCGCCCGGTTGCAGCCACAGGCTGAGGTCGCGGTTGTGCCAGCTGGCGTGTGCGCGCAGCCGCAGCAAAAAGCTCTGCAGTTGCAGTACGCTGTCACGCAGTTGCTGATACTGTTGCCAGCGCTGCCAGCCCTGTAAGGCGGCGATGCTGAGGATGCCGGCAATCACCATAACCAGCAGCAGTTCCGGCAGCGTAAAGCCGGCGTTTTGGGTTCTGTTCATAACCGGCACTCTGCGCCTGCCGGACGAAAAGCAACAGCGGCAAACAGAGAAGATGGAAAGCGTGCCGCAGGAAAGTTATGCCCGGTGCAGACAACACCCTTTTTTTGCGCGCCGGATTCAGAAAATCCCCGCAGAAGCGGGCGGAGGCCAGGCAAAAAAAAGCCCTGCGCGATGGCAGGGCCTGATGCTGAAGAGCGGCAGATTACACGGCGACCGGCGCTTTGATCGCCGGATGCGGATCGTAGCCTTCGATCTCGAAATCATCGAACTGGTAATCAAAAATCGACGCGGGCTTACGCTTAATCACCAGTTTCGGCAGCGGTCGCGGTTCACGCGTCAGCTGCAGTCGCGCCTGTTCGAGATGGTTGCTGTACAGGTGCGTATCGCCGCCGGTCCAGATGAAATCGCCCACCTCAAGATCGCACTGCTGTGCCACCATATGCACCAGCAGCGCATAGCTGGCGATATTGAACGGCAGGCCGAGGAAGATATCGCACGAACGCTGGTACAGCTGGCACGACAGCTTGCCATTCGCCACGTAAAACTGGAAAAACGCGTGGCACGGCGCCAGCGCCATCTGATCCAGCTCACCGACGTTCCATGCCGAAACGATAATGCGGCGCGAATCCGGATCGCGTTTCAGCTGCTCAATCACCTTGCTGATTTGATCGATCTCTTCGCCGGAAGCTTTGCCCCAGCTGCGCCACTGCTTGCCGTAGACCGGTCCCAGATCGCCGTTTTCATCCGCCCACTCGTCCCAGATGGTGACCTTGTTCTCTGTCAGGTAGCCGATGTTGGTGTCGCCTTTGAGGAACCACAGCAGCTCATGAATGATCGAGCGCAGATGCACCTTCTTGGTGGTGACCAGCGGAAAACCGTCCTGCAAATTGAAACGCATCTGGTGGCCAAAGATGGAGAGCGTGCCGGTACCGGTACGGTCGGCCTTTTCTGCGCCTTCATTCAGCACATGTTGCATCAAATCCAGATACTGTTTCATTTTACCTCACGCGTTTGTTGCTGCGGGCGACGACGATACGCCCAGACCATCATAATCACTCCGGCCAGAATCATCGGGATCGACAGAATCTGGCCCATACTGATACCGCCTTCGAACAGGCCAAGCTGGGCATCCGGCTGGCGGAAAAACTCCACGATGATGCGGAATGAGCCGTAGCCAATAAGGAACAGGCCGGAGACGCTGCCCATCGGGCGCGGCTTGCGAATAAACAGGTTGAGGATGATAAACAGCACGATGCCTTCCAGGCACAGCTCGTACAGCTGTGACGGATGGCGCGGCAGCACGCCGTACGTGTTCAGCAGTTCCTGATATTGCGGGTTATTGGCCGCCAGCGCGAGGTCTTCGCTGCGCGAACCCGGGAACAGCATGGCGAATTTGAAGTCAGGCGCCACGCGGCCCCACAGTTCGCCGTTGATGAAGTTGCCGAGACGGCCAGCACCGAGGCCAAACGGGATCAGCGGCGCAATGAAATCAGAGACCTGGAAGAAGGTGCGTTTGGTACGGCGGGCGAAGATCAGCATCACCACGATCACCCCAATCAGACCACCGTGGAATGACATGCCCCCGTCCCACACTTTGAACAGATAGAGTGGGTTGTCGAGGAACAGCGGCAGGTTATAGAAGAGCACGTAGCCGATGCGGCCGCCGAGGAACACGCCAAGGAAGCCCGCATACAGCAGGTTTTCCACTTCTTCTTTTTTCCAGCCGCTACCGGGTTTGTTGGCGCGGCGCACCGCCAGCCACATAGCAAACACAAAGCCTACCAGATACATCAGGCCGTACCAGTGCAGCGAAACCGGTCCGATGGAGAAGATCACCGGATCGAATTGGGGAAATGAAATGTAGCCGTTAGTCATCTTTCACCATGTTTTTTCTGCCCGCAAAAGGGCGTGGCTAAAGGGCCATACAATAAAAGGCTGCGCATCATAGCACAGCCGCTTTTCACAATTTCCGCAGAAATGTAAACAGTTAACGTCCGCCGCGAATCAGTCCGCCCAAGCCGCGCCGCTCCATGAAGGCCGACACCAGATGGCGCACTTCCGTTGCGGTGTGTGCCATCACGCCCTGCTGGCTCAGTTTCTGCGCCTCTTCATAATCGAGGTGGCGCAGCAGGTATTTGACGCGCGGAATGTTCTTGCCGTTCATGCTGAGATGGTGATAACCCAGACCCACCAGCAGCGCGACGCACATCGGATCGCCCGCCATTTCACCACACAGGCACAGCTCCAGTTTGGCCTGGCGGGCTTCACTGGCGATGGTTTGCAACGCCCGCAGCATCGCCGGATGCAGCGAATCGTAAAGGTTGGCGACGCGGGTATTGTTGCGATCGACCGCCAGCAGATACTGGGTGAGATCGTTGGTGCCGACGGAGATAAAGTCCACGCGTTGTGCCAGATGCGGGATCAGAAACAGCATCGACGGCACTTCAATCATCACGCCAATGCGCGGTTTCGGAATGGCATAACCGAGCATCTCTTCCACTTCGCGACCGGCGCGATCGATCAGGCGCCGTGCCTCTTCGATCTCGTCGATATGACTGATCATCGGCAGCAGAATGCTCAGGTTGCCCGAGGCGACGTTGGCGCGCAGCATGGCGCGCACCTGCACCAGGAAGATCTCCGGCTGGTCGAGCGTCAGACGAATGCCACGCCAGCCGAGACAGGGGTTCTCTTCACTGATCGGCATGTAAGGCAGCTGTTTGTCAGCGCCGACATCCAGCGTACGCAACGTCACCGGTTTGTCGTAAAACAGTTGCAGCATGCCCTGATATTGCGCCACCTGCTCCTCTTCCGACGGGAAGCCGCTTTGCAGCATGAACGGAATTTCGGTGCGATACAGGCCGATGCCGTCAACCCAGTTGTCGAGCGCCTGTTCGTGTTCCGGGCTGAGACCGGCGTTGAGCATTACCTGCACGCGCTCGCCGCTTTTCAGCTCGCCGGGCTGCTCCACCACATCTTCGGCCATTTTGCTCAGCGCGTTCTCTTCGCTGATCAGCCGCTGATACTCCTGCACCAGCACCGGCTCTGGATCGATCAGCACTTCGCCGCGATAACCGTCAACGATCAGCAGCCGCTTGTTGAGCTGCGACGGCAGGATATCCGCGCCCATCACGGTCGGAATACCCATGGCGCGCGTGAGGATCGCCGCGTGCGAGTTGGCTGCGCCATCGCGCACCACTACGCCCGCCAGCCGCTCCTGCGGCAGCTCCGCCAGGGTGGTGGCGGTGAGTTCATCGGCCACCAGCACAAAACGTTCCGGCCAGGCGTTGGTGCCCACCAGCGTGTCGTCAAGGTGGAACAGCAGCCGCTGGCCGAGCACGCGCAAATCCCCGGCGCGCTCGCGTAAATAGTGATCCTGCAGGCTGGCAAACTGTGCGGCAAACTTCTCGATCACCGTTTTAACCGCCCACTCGGCTACCGATCCGCGCTCGATCTCGGCAAACAGATCTTTTTTCAGTCGCGCATCAGTGAGCAGGTGCGAGTAGAGATCGAAGATCGCCGCGCTCTCTTTCTGCACGCTGGCCGCGAAACGCTTGCTGAAGCGGCGAAACTCGTTACCCGCCTCGCCCATGGCGACAATCAGGCGCTCGCGTTCACGCTGTGGATCGAGCGTAGAGGCGGCGGACACCTGGTCGAGCAGCGGCTGCGTTTCATCAACCCAGCCAGGTGCAACGGCGACGCCCGGCGCGGCGGCAATCGCTTTGACGCGCGTCTGGCGGAACTGACCGAACAGCTGGCCAAGCTGCGACTGCGACAGCAGCGCGGCCATCTGCGTGGCCAGCGTAACCAGAAATGACTCTTCGCTTTCGTCAAACTGACGATGCTCTCGCTGTTGCACCACCAGCACGCCGAGCAGCTGACGCCGGCTGATGATTGGCACACCCAGAAATGAGCGGTAGCGCTCTTCTTTGACGGAGGGAATGTATTTGAAGCTGGGATGACTTTGCGCATCGGCGAGGTTGATAGGTTCGGCCAGGCGGCCCACCAGACCGACGATACCTTCGTCGAACGCCAGCGTAACCGTGCGGCCGCGCGGCTTTTTCAGGCCGCGCGTTGCCATCAGGTAGTAGCAACGCCGATCGTGATCGGCGAGGTAAACCGAGCAGACCTCGGTCTCCATCGCCAGGCATATTTCGTTGACCAGAATGTCGAGTGCTTCATTCAGACGCGGTGCACTCGCCACTTTTTCTACAATTTCGCGCAACTGAGTGAGCATAAAGGGCGTGGCCTATCCTCTTTTACGTCGATGGGCGGCGTTGTTATTGCGCTGCCCCGCACTCTCCTGCATAGACATCACCACGCCAGCGAATTCCTTCATGACGCGGCGATACACATCGCGCTTGAAAGAGACAACCTGACGTACCGGATACCAGAAGCTGACCCAGCGCCAGCCATCGAACTCCGGCGTGCTGCTGTGTTGCACATTGATATCCGCGTCACTACACATCAACTGCAGAAGAAACCACTTTTGTTTCTGGCCGATACACACCGGCTTTGTGTCCCAACGCACCAAACGTTTTGGCAACTTGTAACGTAACCAGTTACGGGTTGAAGCAAGTATTCGAACATCTTTGCGGTGTAAACCCACTTCTTCGAACAGTTCGCGATACATTGCCTGTTCAGCGGTTTCACCCGGATTGATGCCTCCCTGAGGAAACTGCCAGGAGTGCTGTCCAAAGCGCCTGGCCCATAACACTTGTCCTTGCCTGTTACAGATTACGATACCAACATTCGGGCGGTAGCCATCATCATCGATCACTGGACTACCTCAAAGCTAAATTTGAATAGCCTGATTGTTTCATACTCCTTACAGGCGGTAAACCACTGGATATCCGCGCCGCTGACCGGATAACAATGGGATAACTCACAGATAATAGCCATGTTATAAACAGACAGGGGCATTTAACGGCGATCTTATTCACCTTTTCTGTGGATAGCTTTGTGCAGAACACGGGAATGAGTTGAATAACCGCTTCGGAAAATTCTCATGCACGCCGGGGAGAATAGCACTAAAACCACCATTTATCATAGCGATAGCCTGTTAACCCGTTCAGATACACAGCGTGAAAGCCGGTTATTCTTCCCCACGCGGTTACCGCTGCTCAAAGATCCATCACCGTTGATTTTATCCACAGAGAATGTCCTAAACCTGGGCAGAGAATGGAAAAAAAGCGCGCAGTTCGGCAAAGTCAAGGCTGTAAATGGAAACAGGGGTGGGCAAAACGTGGGGTTATCCCACTTTTCTGTGGATAACTGGGTTTAAGATCCTGTTCATTGTCGATAACAAACCGGGATAACCGCCTCTTACCCTGGTGAGCGCCTGGTCAATCGCGCTAAAAAAGCATGCTGAATCATGCTATTATCACGTTTACATTGTCCGGCACGATGTGGACAACACGCGCTGACCTTTACTGACCACATTTTGACCAATGCGAGTTTTATCATGAATTGCCCTGCCGCCTTGCCTGCTGCGCCCCGTAACGAAGCCGAACTGCTTCAGCGTGCCCAACAGCTGGCTGGTCAGAGCTTTGCCGCGCTGGCCGCGCAGCTTGGCCTGCCGATGCCCGCCGATTTACGCCGTGACAAAGGCTGGGTTGGCATGCTGCTGGAGCTGCTGCTTGGCGCCAGCGCCGGCAGTAAAGCCGAGCAGGATTTTGCGCATCTGGGCATTGAACTCAAAACCATTCCGGTCGACGCGCTGGGTAAGCCGCTGGAAACCACCTTTGTCTGCGTGGCACCGCTCACCGGCAACAGCGGCGTTACCTGGCAAACCAGCCACGTGCGCCACAAGCTGGCACGGGTGCTGTGGATCCCGGTGGAGGGCGATCGTGCCATTCCGCTGGCCGAACGCCGCGTGGGTTCGCCGCTGCTGTGGCAGCCGAATGCGCAGGAAGAGCAGCAGTTACGTGAGGACTGGGAAGAGCTGATGGACATGATCGTGCTCGGCCAGGTGGAGCGCATCACCGCCCGCCACGGTGCGTGGCTGCAAATCAGGCCAAAAGCGGCCAACAGCAAAGCGCTGACCGAAGCCATCGGCGAACACGGCGAGCCGATCATGACGCTGCCGCGCGGTTTTTACCTCAAGAAGAGCTTTACCGGACCGCTGCTGGCACGGCATTTTCTGCTGTAATGCCCGGTACAACCTCGCCCTTGCAGGATCGCTTTAGGCAGCGCCGCCTGCGCCGTGTATAATTCCCGTTTACTTTTCGTTTAGGAATGAAGGATTCATGTTTGACTGGATTGCTGATCCCAACGCCTGGCTGGCGCTGGGAACATTAACCATTCTGGAAGTGGTGCTGGGTATCGATAACATTATTTTCCTGTCTCTGGTGGTCGCGAAACTGCCGCAGCACCAGCAAAACCGGGCGCGCCGGCTGGGTCTGATGGGGGCGATGTTGATGCGCCTCGGGCTGCTGGCCTCCATCGCCTGGGTGGTGAGGCTGACGCAGCCGTTGTTTTCCATCATGGACCACGCCTTTTCCGCGCGCGATCTGATTCTGCTGTTCGGCGGCCTGTTCCTGCTGTGGAAGTCGAGCATGGAGATCCATGAAACCATCGAAGGCGGCGAAGAGGAGCACAAAACCAATGTGCACTCTTTCTTCGGCGCCATCGTGCAGATCATGCTGCTCGACATCATCTTCAGCCTGGATTCGGTGATCACCGCCGTCGGTCTGTCCGATCACCTGTTCATAATGATGGCGGCGGTGGTTATCGCGGTGCTGATGATGATGGTGGCCGCGCGCGCGATTGGTGAGTTTGTTGAGCGGCATCCGTCGGTCAAGATGCTGGCGCTGGCGTTTCTGATTCTGGTCGGCTTTACCCTGATCCTCGAGAGTTTTGGTATGCATGTACCAAAAGGTTACATTTATTTTGCGATGTTCTTCTCCATGGCGGTAGAGTGTCTGAACCTGATGCGCAGCAGGAAAAACAAAGCGTAACCTGTCAAGGGCGAGCGCATCTCGCCCTGTTATTTTAGGAATGATGCGATTACTCCAGCTGGCAAAAGCATTTATTACTACACTTTTGCTGTTGAAGTGGCTTGAGGGAGCTGAGAATGAAAGGGTTGGTAAGTGCAGTGGGCCTGCTGCTGGCGGCGCTGGCATTAAGCGGTTGCAGCAGTGATTACGTTATGGCCACCAAAGATGGCCGCATGATTATGACCGAAGGTAAGCCGTCGATTGATAAAGAAACCGGTCTGGTGCAGTACACCGACGAACAGGGCCATGTTATGCAAATTAATGGTGACGAGGTTTCCACCATCATTGAGCGTTAAGTGCCAAATTGCCTCGCCTGTACGCGTTTTCCCCCTGTGCAGGCGATTTCCCGAACTTTCCCCCCTTCCTTCTGCGCCACTTCACAGGCTATAGTCCCAGAGAACACAACATTCCGTTTCATAATGAAAAAAGGAAGCCGGCAATGCATTATCACCGTATCCCCCATAGCACGCTGGAAGTCAGTCAGCTGGGGTTAGGCACGATGACGTTTGGTGAGCAGAATAGCGAAGCCGACGCCCACCAGCAGCTTGATTACGCCGTTAGCCAGGGTATTAACCTGATTGATACCGCCGAGATGTATCCGGTGCCACCGCGTCCGGAAACCCAGGGCCTGACCGAAAAATACATTGGCAGCTGGCTGCAGAAGCGCGGCAGCCGCGACAAAATCATTCTGGCGAGTAAAGTCGCCGGCCCGGTGCGCGGCAGCGATGCGCTGATTCGCCCCAACCAGGCGTTGGATCGCAAGAACATCCGCGAAGCGCTGGACGCCAGCCTGAAACGCCTTAATACCGATTACCTCGACCTCTACCAGCTGCACTGGCCGCAGCGCCAGACCAACTACTTTGGCAAGCTCGGTTATCAGTACAGTGATAACACCGCCACCGTTACGCTGCTGGAGACGCTGGAAGCGCTGACCGAACAGGTGCGCGCGGGCAAGATCCGTTACATTGGCGTCTCGAACGAAACGGCCTGGGGCGTAATGCGCTACCTGCAGCTGGCGGAGAAGCACGAGCTGCCGCGTATCGTCACCATTCAGAATCCGTACAGCTTGCTGAACCGCAGTTTTGAAGTGGGTCTGGCAGAGATCAGCCAGCATGAGGGTGTGGAACTGCTGGCTTATTCCAGCCTGGCCTTTGGTACGCTGAGCGGCAAATACCTCAACGGGGCGAAACCGGCCGGCGCACGCAATACGCTGTTCAGCCGCTTTACCCGCTACAGCGGCGAGCAGTCACAGCAGGCGATTGCTGCCTACGTGGCACTGGCGAAACAGCACAACCTGGATCCGTCACAGATGGCGCTGGCCTATGTGCGGCAGCAGCCGTTTGTGGCCAGCACCCTGCTCGGTGCCACCACCATGGAACAGCTGAAGGTTAACGTGGAGAGTTTCAACCTGACGCTGAGCGGCGAGGTGTTAGAAGCGCTGGAAGCGATTCACCGTCAGTATACGTATCCGGCACCGTAATCTCCCTGGTGCGCGTTAACGCGCACCCTACAGGGTTCGTTACCCTCGCGTACCTGCTGTGGTTTTGGCGTACGCGCCGGGCCTGGGTAGGGTCGCCATTCATGGCGACCTGGTCCCTTTCTGCGCCGCTCAGCGACGCGTTCTCCACCACAACACGGCAATCGCCATGGCGAACAGCGCGCCGAAGCCTACGCCCGTCGCGACCGCCGGCGCCCCCAGCTTAATCGCCACGGTATACAGCCCCAGCATCAACAGCATCGCGCTGTTCTCACCCAGGTTTTGCACCGCAATCGCGTTGCCAGAACCCACGGTATCTTTGCCGCGCTCCTGCAACAGCGCGTTGAGCGGCACCACAAAGAAGCCGCCGAGTGCACCAATCAGCATCAGTAGCAGATACGCATTCAGCAGGCTATGCTGCAGCGAGAACAGCACCACCATCACGCCAATCAGCACGCCGGCCGGCATGCAGCGCCGCACCGTTTGCAGCGTGACCAGTTTTGCCGCCGCGCCCGCGCCGATAACGATACCGATCGCCACCATGGCATTTAGCGTGGTCGGCGTTTTATTGTCCGTGATGCCCAGCGCCACCGGCACCCACAGCACCAGCAGGAAGCGCAGCGTGACGCCGGCGCCCCAGAACAGGCTGGTGCCGAGCAGCGAGAAGCGGGTTTCACCGTTACGCCACAGCCGCTGTGCCGAGGCGATAAAGCTGCGCAGCATCGCGCCAGCGTGCCAGCTCTGGCCGGGGCGCGCTGCCAGCAGACGCGGAATGAACAGATTCGCCACCACCGCCAGTGCGTAAGTGAGTGCACACACCACCAGTGCTGCCAGCAGATGCCAGTCGGCGAGCACGCCGCCTGCCACCGAGCCGAGCAGAATCGCCGCGATAGTCGACGACTCCATCAGCCCGTTGGCTTTCACCAGCCGCGCGCCGCTGGTGATCTCCGTCAGGATGCCGTATTTCGCCGGCGAATATGCCGCCGCGCCAACGCCCACCAGCGTGTAGCCGAGAAACGGATTAAAGCCGAAGCAGATCACCAGCGCACCGAGCAGCTTGAGGCTGTTGGCAAACATCATCACCCGCCCTTTGGCAAAGCTGTCGGCCATCTGTCCGACAAACGGCGCGAGCAGAATGTAAGTGGCCACAAACAGCATCTGCAGGATCGGCTGGCTCCAGTCCGGATAGAACTGACTTTTCAGCAGCGCCAGCGTGGCGAACAGCAGCGCGTTGTCGCCAAAGGCAGAGAAAAACTGTGCCACGATCACCGCCAGCATACTGCGCGACAGCAACGGGGCGTCCGGATTCACCGTCTGACTCATGCCCGCTCCTCTTCTGCCAGCTGTTTCAGGCTGACGTAGTCTGGTTTACCGCTGCCCAGCATCGGCAGCTGTTTCATGTAGCGAATATCGCGCGGCACGGCCAGCTCTGGCGCACCCATCTCACGCGCGGCCTGCTGCAGCCGCTCGCGGCTGAGTTCACTGTCGGTGGTAAACAGCACCAGCGCTTCACCACGCTGGCCATCGGGCCGCAGCGACGCCGCGTGCTGTTTCTCCGCCGAGGCTTTCAGGGCAATCTGCTCCACGCTCTCCAGCGACACCATCTCACCAGCGATTTTGGCGAAGCGTTTAGCGCGCCCCTGAATCTGACAGAAACCGCCCTCGTCAAAGCTGACAATATCCCCGGTATCGTACCAGCCGGCTTCCTGTTCGCCCTCGCCGTTATCCGCCACCGGTGGCTCCAGCACGCCGGGGTTTTCCACCCGCAGGTAGCCGTTCATCACATTCGGACCGCGCAGCTGCAGCCGTCCGCCCTGCTCAATGCCCGGTACCGCAATCAGACGTGAATCCATGCCAGGCAGAATACGGCCGACGGTATGCGATTTGGCGGCCATCGGTACGTTGATTGCCACCACTGGCGCACACTCGGTCACGCCGTAACCTTCGAGGATGCGGATGCCGTACTTCTCCATGTAGATCTGGCGCGTGCCTTCCTGCAGCTTCTCGGCACCGGCCACCACGTAGCGCAGCCGGGCGAAATCGTACGGGCTGGCAAAGCGCGCATAGTTGCCGAGGAAGGTGGAGGTGCCGAACAGCACGGTGCAGTTACGGTCATACACCAGCTCCGGCACGATGCGATAGTGCAGCGGGCTGGGATAGAGGAACACCTGCGCGCCGGTCAGCAGCGGCGTGAACAGCCCGACGGTGAGGCCGAAGGCGTGGAACAGCGGCAGCGCCGACATAAAGCGGTCACGCGGGGTGAAATCCGCCACGGTGCGAATCTGCTCCACATTCGCCAGCAGGCTTTTATGCGAGTGCACCACACCTTTGGGATTGCCTTCCGAGCCGGAGGTAAACAGCACCATTGCCGCGTCTTCTGGCTGCTGGGCAACCTGTGCCCGGCGTGGCAGCAGCAGGTGCGCGAGGATCCACAGTTTGTCCTGCAGCGTGACGGTATCCTTCAGATCCTCCAGATAGATCCACTGCACCTCCGTCAGCCCCTGCGGCAGGTGCCACAGGTTGCCCTTCTCGAGGAACTGGCGCGAGGTAAACACGGTTTTCACCTGCGAGGCGGTCAGCGCCGCGCGCATGCCGTTGATGCCGGCGGTGTAGTTGAGCATGGCCGGCACGCGACCGCGCAGTGAAGCCCCGAGAATCGCTGCCGCGGTCACCGTGGCATTCGGCAGCAGCAGGCCAACGAATTCGCCCTGCTGGCTGTAGCGCTCCAGAATGCGTCCGACGCCGAGCGCTTTTTTCAGCAGTCCGGTGTAGCTGTCCGGCTTAAAGTTGATGTCTTCGATGCAGGGTTTGCTCAACCCGTAACGGGTGCGCGCATTGAGAAAAGCGTCGAACAGCGTTTCGCGCGGGCGCACCGCCATGCGCGCTTCCATCATCACATGATGTAAATGCTCACCTGCCAGCACGCGGCGGTCGCGCGCGCGTTTCGCTTCCGGCATGGGAATCACCGTGGCAGGCAGCACCGTCAGGGTGATGCGCGGGAACAGGCGACGTTTAAACACCCCGGCCAGGCGGCCAAACGGGGTGTACTCTGCGCCTTCAATGCGCATCGGCACCACGGTGGCGGCGGATTTCGCCGCGACGAAGCCAGCGCCGCTGTAGATTTTCATCAATGAACCGGTGACGGTAATGCGCCCTTCCGGAAAGATCACCACCGGACGCCCTTCGTTGATCATGCGCACCAGATGTTTGATCGACATCGGTTTGGTGGGGTCGAGCGGCACGAAGTCGATGACCGGCCTGAGCAGGCGCATATACCACTGTTCGCTGATCGAAGAATAGACGGCGAACACCGGTTTGATGGGCAGAAACAGCGCCAGCAGCACGCCATCGAGAAACGACATATGGTTTGGCGTGATCAGCACTTTTTCTTTGTGCAGGGCAGTCAGATCGCCACGCAGCTCAACGCGCCATAACAGGCGACAGAGGAAACGCAGAACGGTAAATAGCATGCCAGCTCCTTAGCAGCGGTAAAAAATGGTTCTTACCTTGCAGGATCCGGGGATGTTCGACAAGTAGCGCAGTGATTTATCGTGATGAATTCAGGGTGATTCGCCCTGCCAGCCGCCGCCCAGCGCGGCGATCAGCGCCACGCTGCTCACCCACTGGCTGCTCTGCAGCGACAGCAGGCTCTGCTGCTCGCTCAGGCTGCTGTTTTCCGTGGTAGCGACATCAAGGTAATCAATCATGCCGGCGTCATACTGGTTGCGCGTTACGCGTGCTGACTCCTGTGCCGCCACGGCGGCGCGCTGCTGCGCGGCGATTTCCCTCTGCAAGGTATTCAGTTCCACCAGGTTATCTTCCACTTCTCCCAGCGCGCTCAGCACCGTCTGGCGATAGGTGGCCACGCTGGCATCATAGGCGGCACGCGCCTGCGCCACTTTCGCCGAGGTCGCGCCAAAGTCGAGCAGCGTACCGCTGAGCTCCGGCCCCAGCGACCAGGCGCGATTCGGCAGCGACAATAAACTGTGGATCGCTGAGGCGGTCACCCCACCGCTGGCGCTGAGCGTCAGGTCGGGATAATAACCGGCAACCGCCACTCCGACCGCCGCGTTGGCGGCCGCCACGTTACGTTCGGCATAGGCGATGTCCGGACGGCGCTGCAGCAGCGCCGAAGGCAGGCTCTGTGGAATGGACGGCAGCGTGGCATCCAGCTTCGCCACTGGCAACGTAAAGTCGGCTGGCGCCCGCCCCAGCAGCAGCGCCACCGCGTGCTCCAGTTGCGCGCGCTGCCACTGATAATCCTGCGCCGAAGCGCGGGCGCTCTCCAGCTGCATCTGCGCCTGCGCCAGGGTGGCGCGGGATTCGCTACCGGCGCGGTACTTGTTGTCGATCACGCTGAGATAGCGCTGATAAGCTTCAATGCTGCGCTGATAGAGCGCGATCTTTTCGTCGATGATGCGCAGCTGAAAATAGTCCTGCGCCAGCTCTGACTGGGCGCTCAGCGTAACATTGGCCAGTTCAGCCTGGCTGGCCTGCGCGCTGGCCTTATCCTCTTCCTGGGTGCGGCGCAGTTTTCCCCACAGATCCAGCTCCCAGCTGGCACTCAGCGTGGCGCTGTGGCTGTTGCTGACGCTGCGCTGACCGCTGGTGCTGGCACGGCTGCCGCTGCGCGTGCTGCTGACATCGTAGTCGAGTGAGGGAAACAGCGCCGCGCGCGACTGCGCGCTCAGCGCCTGAGCTTCGCGATACTGCGCCGCATAACTGGCGACGTTCTGGTTGGAGATGCTCACCTGGCGCAGCAGGCTGGACAAGGTAGCATCGTGATACACCGTCCACCACTCCCCTTTGCGACTGGCGTCCTGCGGCGTGGCCTGCGTCCAGCCTTTGGCCTCTTTATAATGCGTCGGCAGCGCCATCGCCGGACGCTGATAATCGGGGCCAACGCTACAGCCAGCAACCAGTAGCGCCGCCGTCAGCGCGCCAATGTTCATCATTTTCATCAATCAGGATTCCACATGACGCACGCGCCGCCACTGACGCTGGGTGGCGCGGCTGAGACGATCCAGCCAGAGATAGACCACTGGCGTGGTAAACAGGGTCAGCAGCTGGCTCAGGGCCAGACCGCCGGCAATCGCAATCCCCAGCGGACTGCGTAAATCAGCGTCGCCACCGCTGCCCAGCGCCAGCGGCAGAGCGCCGAAGAAGGCGGCCAGCGTGGTCATCATGATCGGCCGAAAGCGCATCAGGCATGCCTGCGTAATCGCCTGCTGCGGCGACAGCCCCTGGCTGCGCTCGGCGTGCAGGGCAAAATCGATCATCATGATGGCGTTTTTCTTGACGATACCGATCAGCAAAATGATGCCGATCAGCGCAATCACCGTCAGCTGCGTATTGGTCAGCAGCAACAGCAGCAGCGCCCCGACGCCTGCCGACGGCAGCGTGGAGAGAATGGTCAGCGGGTGAATGTAACTCTCATACAGCACGCCCAGGACGATATACACCGCCGCCAGCGCCGCAATAATCAGCCACGGCATGGTGGCGGTGAGCTGAGAGAACGCCGCGGCGGTGCCGGCAAAGCCCGCCTGAATGCTGGAGGGCAACCCCAGCTGTGCCATCGCTTGCTTAATCAGCGTCTGCGCCTGCTCCAGCGACACGCCGTCGTTGAGGTTGAAGGCGATGGTGCTGGTCGCTGACTGGCCCTGATGCGCAACCGACAGCGGCGCGTTGCCGCCGCTGAAGCGGGCAAAGGCCGCCAGCGGCACGCGATCGCCGCTGTCGTTAATCACATACAGTTGTTGCAGCATGGCCGGATCGCGCGTGTCGCTATCCTGCAGGGCCATCACCACATGGTACTGATTGAGCGTGTGATAGAGCGTGGCAATCTGTCGCTGGCTAAAGGCATTGTTCAGCAGCGTGTCCAGCATCTGCACGTTAACGCCCAGCCGCGTGGCGCGGTCGCGATCGATGTTGATCACCACCTCCTGTCCGCCAGTTTGCGCATCGGAATCCACGCTGTTGAGTTGCGGTATCGCGGCGAGCGCCGCCTGGACTTTCGGCGTCCAGCGGCGCAGCAGATCGAGATCGTCAGCCTGCAGGCTGTACTGATAAGTGGCGTTGGCGCTGCGCCCGCCGATGTGCAGATCCTGCGCGGCAATCAGGAACAGCTGCGCCCCGGCAATATGGCGGGTTTTCAGGCTCAGCCGGTTAGCCACTTCGGTGGCGCTGGCAGTGCGCTGGTCAAAATCTTTCAGCCGGACAAAAAAGTTGGCGCTATTGCGCGAGCCAAACATGCCGCTGCCCATTGACGACATCACGCTGTCTACCGCCGGATCGGCCTCAATGATTTTGGTGAACGCCAGCATCTTTGGCTTCATCGCCTGGAAGGAGATGTTCTGGTCAGCGCGCAGGGCGCCCATCAGCAGGCCGGTGTCCTGATTGGGGAAAAAGCCCTTTTGCACCACGCTAAACAGAAACAGATTGAGCAGCACGGTGAGCAGCAAACTCAGCAGGGTAATCTTCTGGTGCGCCATCACCCACGCCAGGCCACGCGCGTAAGCGGCCAGCAGCGCGTTGAGCGCATTTTCGATCAGCTGATAGAGCGGATGCGGCCGCCGGGTGAGCTGCGGCTTCGGCCGCAGCAGCCGGGCGCACAGCATCGGGGTCAGGCTGAGCGAGACAAACATAGAGATCAGCAGCGAGACCGTCAGCGTCACCGCAAATTCGCGGAACAGGCGGCCAACAATGCTGCCCATCAGCAGAATCG
This sequence comes from Pantoea dispersa, assembly GCF_019890955.1. Classification (NCBI taxonomy): domain Bacteria; kingdom Pseudomonadati; phylum Pseudomonadota; class Gammaproteobacteria; order Enterobacterales; family Erwiniaceae; genus Pantoea; species Pantoea dispersa. Next base: position 880,027 of record NZ_CP082346.1, on the reverse strand, counting down.
GGATAAACACCGCCACCAGCGACACCGTCATCGACAGCACCGTAAAGCTCACCTCATGGGCACCGCGCAGGGCGGCACGCAGCGGACTCAGACCGGCTTCGATGTGCCGGGTGATATTTTCCAGCACCACGATGGCGTCATCAACAACAAAGCCCGTGGCGATGATTAGCGCCATCAGCGACAGGTTATCGAGACTGTAGCCGAGCAGATACATCACCGCGCAGGTGCCGATTAACGACACCGGCAGCGCCAGCGCCGGAATCACCACCGCCTGCAAATTACGCAGGAAGACAAATACCACGGCAATCACCAGCAGCATCGCCACCAGCAGCGTCTCTTCGGTGTCATACAGGGAGGCGCGCACCGTTGGCGAACGGTCCACCACCACTTTGAGCTGGGTATCGGCAGGCAGATCTTTCTCCAGCTGTGGCAGCTGCGCTTTGAGGGCGTCAATGGTGTCGAGCATGTTAGCGCCGGCCTGACGCTTGATGGCGATCATCACCGACGGCTGTGAATTGAGAAAGCCGGCCTGATACTGATCCTCCACCGAGTCATACACCGTGGCGACGTCATGCAGTCGCACCGCCTTACCCACGTGGTAGCTGACTATCAGGTCGCGGTACTGTGCCGCTTTGTCCAGCTGGCCGTTACCGTCCACCATCCAGGACTGGCTGCTGCCCTGCAGCATGCCTTTAGGCAGATTGGTGGTGCTGCTGGATACGGCGCTGCGCACCGTATCCAGCGCAATGCCATAGTGCGTCAGCTGTTGCGGCTGCAGATCAATGCGGACCGCCGGCAGCGCGCTGCCCATCAGCGACACCTCGCCCACGCCCCTGACCTGGCCCATCGCCTGCTCGATTTTGCTTTCGGCGAGGTCATACAGTTCACCCGGCGTGCGCGTGGCGGAGGTAAGCGCCAGCATTACAATCGGCGCGTCCGAGGGATTCGCTTTGCGATAGGTCGGCAGCGACTCCATAGCACTCGGTAACAGGCTGCGCGCCGCGTTTATCGCCGCCTGTACGTCGCGCGCCGCGCCATTGATATCGCGGTCAAGTTCAAACTGCAGTATCACGCTGGTCGAGCCCTGCGAGCTGGTCGACGTCATCTCCGTCACACCGGCAATCTGGCCGAGCGAACGCTCCAGCGGCGTCGCCACCGTGGCCGCCATGGTTTCCGGGCTGGCACCGGCCAGGCTGGCGCTGACCATGATGGTAGGAAAATCCACCTGCGGCAGCGGCGCGACGGGCAGCAGCCGGTAGCCCAGCGCCCCGAGCAGCAGGATCGCCAGCGTCAGCAGCAGCGTGGCAACCGGGCGAAAGATAAACAGCCGGGTGATGTTCATGGCTCGCCCCGCGCCTGCTGCTGCCGGCGCTGCACGTAGCGCTTACCGCGCTGCGCCAGCCCATCAAACCACAGATAGATCACCGGGGTGGAGAACAGCGTCAGCACCTGGCTCACCAGCAGGCCACCAACAATCACCAGCCCGAGCGGCTGACGCAGTTCAGCACCCGAACCGGAGGCCAGCATCAGCGGCAGCGCCCCAAGCAGCGCCGCCATGGTGGTCATCAGAATCGGCCGGAAACGCAGCAGGCAGGCCTGATGGATCGCTTCGCGCGGCGTCATATGCTGCTTATGCTGCGCCTCCAGCGCGAAGTCGATCATCATAATGGCGTTCTTTTTAACGATGCCAATCAGCAGAATGACACCAATTAGCGCGATCAGGCTGAATTCGCTGCCCGCCAGCATCAGCGTCAGCAGCGCCCCGACCGCCGCCGACGGCAGCGTGGAGAGAATGGTCACCGGATGAATAAAGCTTTCATACAGAATGCCCAGCACCACGTACATGGTGATCAGCGCCGCCAGAATCAGCCACAGCGTGTTGCCGGTGGCACTCTGAAACGCCGCGGTTTCACCCTGATAGCGCAGCGTTATGCTGGCGGGCAGTTTAAGCTGCTGCGTGACCTGCGCAATCGCCCGCTGCCCCTCCTCCAGCGAATAACCGGGGTTAAGATTGAACGACACCATCACCGCCGGGAACTGATTCAGACGCATGTGCATCAGCGCTCCGGTCCGCGCATGCACGCTGGCGATGGCGGTGAGTTTCACCATGCCGGTGGTGGTGGTCTCACTGTCGCTGTCGCTGCCGGTTGATGCACTGCTGCTCACCGGCAGATAAACGTCATCAAATGACGCCGGCGACTGCTGATACTGCGGCGCCACTTCAAGCACCACGCGATACTGATTCGCCTGGGTAAAAATGGTGGAAACCAGCCGCTGACCAAAGCTGTTGTACAGCGCGGTGTCGACGTCAGCTGCCGTGATGCCGTAGCGCGCCGCTTTATCGCGATTCAGCTCCACATAGGCCACGCGCCCCTGATCCTGCAGGTTGCTGACCACGCCATTAAACTCCGGGCGCTGCTGCAGCGCAGCTATCAGCTGCGGCGTCCAGCGCACCAGGTTTTCGCTGTCGGCATCATCAAGGGTGAACTGGTACTGGCTCGGCGTCACCTGATCGTTGACCGTCAGGTCCTGTGCTGGCTGCAGATAAAGCTGAATGCCGGCGACCTGGCGCGCCGCCTGCTGTAGCTGCGCAATCACCTCATCAGCTTTGACGTCGCGCTGGTCAAACGCTTTCAGGTTGATCTGCAGGCGCCCGCTATTGAGGCTGGTGTTATTGCCGTCGATACCAATGGTTGAGGACACACTCTCGACCGCCGGATTTTGCAGGATCACCGTTGCCAGCGCCTGCTGACGCTGCGCCATCGCCGTGAAGGAGACATCCTGCGACGCCACGGTCACCCCCTGAATAAGCCCGGTATCCTGCGTGGGAAAGAACCCTTTCGGGATGGCCAGATACAGCAGCGCGGTGAGTGCAAAGGTTGCCAGCGCCACCAGCAGCGTCAGCTTCTGATGGTTGAGCACTACGCTGAGCAGGCGGTCATAGCCGCGGACCAGTTTGTCAAACAGCTCGCCACCTTTGCGCGCAAAGCGTGACTGCTGCGCCTCCGGAATATGCCTTAACAGCCAGGCACACAGCATCGGCGTCAGCGTCAGCGACACCACCATCGACACCAGAATCGACACGGCCAGGGTGATGGCGAATTCGCGGAACAGCCGTCCGACCACATCGCCCATAAACAGCAGCGGAATCAGGACCGCAATCAGGGAAAACGTGAGGGAAATAATGGTGAAGCCAATCTGCTGCGAGCCTTTTAACGCCGCCTGCATTGGCGTTTCGCCCTGCTCCAGCCGGCGCGAAATGTTCTCCACCACCACAATCGCGTCATCAATGACAAACCCGGTGGCGATGGTCAGCGCCATCAGCGACAGGTTGTTGAGGCTGAAATCGGCGAGATACATCACGCCAAAGGTGCCAATCAGCGACAGCGGTACTGCCACGCTGGGAATCAGCGTCGCCGCCACGTTGCGCAGAAACAGGAAGGTCACCATCACCACCAGTGCGATCGACAGCATCAGTTCAAACTGTACGTCGCTGATTGAGGCGCGGATGGTCTGCGTGCGATCGGCGAGCACACGCATTTTCACGCCATCCGGCAGCGCCGCCTGCAGAACGGGCAGCTGTTTTTTAATGCTATCCACCACCTGAATGACGTTAGCGCCGGGCTGACGCTGCACGCTGATGACAATCGCCGGACGGTTATTGGCCCACGCCGACTGAAAGCGATTCTCCGGCCCCTGTTCGATATGGGCGATATCTTTCAGCCGCAGCGCCGCACCGTTCTGCCAGGTGAGAATCAGATTGCCGTATTCGGCCGCGGTGCGCAGCTGGTCATTGGCGTCGATGGTCACCGAGTGATATTTGCCGTCGAAGCCGCCTTTCGAACCATTGACGTTGCTGTTGGCGATCAGCGTATTGACGTCTTCCAGCGACAGCTTGTGCGCCGCCAGCGCTTTTGGATCCATCTGCACGCGAATCGCCGGCTGATTACCGCCCGCCAGGGTCACCATCCCCACGCCGTTGATTTGCGACAGCTTCAGCGCCACGCGCGTGTTCACCAGATCCTGCACCTCAGTCAGCGGCAGCGTGTCGGAACTGGCGGCCAGCGTGATCACCGCACTGTCGGCCGGATTGACCTTTTTATACGTCGGCGGATTGGGCAGATCGTCCGGTAGCAGATTATTCGCCGCGTTGATTGCCGCCTGGACTTCCTGTTCAGCGACGTCGAGCGACAGATCGAGGCTGAACTTCAGGGTGATAATCGATGATCCGCCCGAACTGGCAGACGTCATCTGGCTAAGACCGGCCATCTGACCGAGCTGACGCTCCAGCGGCGAGGTCACTGATGAGGCCATCACGTCCGGGCTGGCGCCAGGATAAAGGGTGGTAACCTGGATGGTCGGATAATCCACCTGCGGCAGCGCCGAGGTGGAGAGAAAGCGATAAGCGAACAGGCCGGCGATCAGCACGCCGATCATCAGCAGAATCGTCGCCACCGGGCGCAGGATAAACAGACGAGACGGATTCATGGCTGGGTACTTTTGCTGTCGTCAGCCAGCTGGACTTTGCTGCCGTTAGTCAGACGATCGATCCCCTCGGTCACCAGACGATCGCCTGGCGCCACGCCCTGCAGGATCGTCTGACGATCTTCCCCCAGTGCCGGTCCGGTGGTGACCGCTTTGCGCGTCACGCTATTGTCTTTGTTGATAATAAACACAAAGCTCCCGTCGCTGCTCAGCTGCAGCGCCTGCGCCGGAATCACCGTCGCGTTTTTCAGCGTGCCGGTTTGCAGACGCAGATTAACGAACTGGTTGGCAAACAGCGCTTCGTCCTGGTTAGGAAAGCTGGCTTTCAGTTCGATGGTGCCGGTGCTGGTATCGATCTGATTGCTGATGTACTTCACCTCACCCTGCGCCAGTACGCTGCTGTTGTCCTGATCGAAGGCCGTCGCGGGCAGGCTCTGGCCGTTGCGCAGGGCGCGCGTCAGCTGCGCGATGTAACTTTGCGGCACGCTGAACGTCACGGCGGCAGGCTGCATTTGCGTCACCACCACAATGCCGGTGGTGTCGCTGGTCTGCACCATATTGCCCGGATCGACCAGCCGCAGGCCTACGCGGCCGCTGATCGGCGAGGTGATGCGGGCATACTCAATATCCAGTTTTGCGCTGGCGATTTGCGCCTGATCCGCCGCCACCGCGCCCTGATACTGGCCGACGGTAGCAATCTGGCTATCCAGATCCTGGCGCGACAGCGAGTCCTGCGCCGCCAGCTTTTTGTAGCGTGCCAGCGTCAGTTGCGCACTGTGCAGTAGCGCCTGGTTCTGGCTGAGATCGCCCTGATACTGCGCCAGCGTCGCCTGATAACTGCGCGGATCGATCTGCGCCAGCAGCTGACCGGCGCTGACTTTCTGCCCTTCAGTAAAGAACACCTGCTGCAACTGCCCGGCCACGCGGCTGGTGACGGTGACGCTGGCGTTGGGGATCACCGTGCCGAGCGCATTCAGGTACACCGGTACGTCGGCCGTCGCGGCAACGCCGCTGTGCACCAGCGTTGCCGGGCCGCTCATCGGTGCCGCGCCGCGATGACCGCCTGGCGGCAGGTCGCCGGGTGCTGCGCCCCGCTTGCCGCCTGCCACACGCCAGATCACGCCTGCCGCGATCAGCAGCACCAGCAACACAAGCAGCCATTTCAGCCAGCGGGAGAAACCAGAACGGGGAGCATGGATAGTCATCAGCGTCTTCAGATCAGCAAAAGTGTGGGTAAAAACCCCGGTAAGCAGGGGATTATTTCAGCGAAAATCATCACGACGCGCATTATCGGCGGATCGCCAGAACGTTTTCTATACGCAAACCGTAAGCGTTTTGTTAAGAGATGCAGGATTTAAACCGCGCCCGGCAGCGGCCGGTGATGGCGCGCGCAGGCGCTATAAACGGGAGAGGAGGACAACTTACAGGCAAAAAAAACCCACGCATCCGCGTGGGTCGGTGCAACCGAACAGGGTGAATACCACAAGGGTATCGCTGCCGCAGCAGCCGATCTTCACACCAATCAATACCTCTGGGACCTTTATCGTCGCGCAATGGCGGCGCGGATAACAGCCGCAAATCGCAACGGAGTTCGGCGAAATGCAACGAGGTGTGAAAAGCTCGACTGCGCGTTTACATCCTGATTTCGTTAAGATTTATCTGATGCCGGTTTACTGTAAATCGCGTCTGGTGCCACGTTCATGTGTTTCAGCACCGGCCCCATGATGTTGCCAAATACCGGCGCGGCCACCGAGCCGCCAAAGTGATCGCCGGCGGTAGGATGGTTAATCATCACCACCAGCGCCACTTCCGGATGGCTGGCCGGCGCGATGCCGGCGGTGTAGTTGACATAGCCGCCGTCATATTTGCCGCTGCTGCCCATCTTCTCCGCGGTACCGGTTTTGGTCGCCAGCCGGTAGCCCGGAACCGCTGCTTTCACCCCGGTACCGCCCGGCAGCACGTCACTCTCCAGCATGTGCACCACGGTTTGCACGATCTGCGGATCCGCCACCTGCCTGCCCAGCACCGGTGGCGTCACTTTGGTGATCGACAGCGGGCGATAGACGCCATACGAACCGAGCGTGGCGTATTCACGCGCAATCTGCAGCGGCGTTACGCGCAGACCGTAACCGAACGAAAAGGTGGCGCGCTCGATGTCCGCCCAGCGCTGGCGGTGCAGCGGGAAGTAGCCCACGCTCTCACCGGTCAGTCCCAGCCCGGTCGGCTTGCCAAGACCAAACGCCTGATAGGTGTTCACCAGCGCTTCCGCCGGCATTGCCAGCGCGATGTGCGACACGCCGATGTCGCTGGATTTCTGCAAAATGCCGGTCATGGTCAGGCGCGGCCAGTGGCCGACATCGCGGATCAGGTGGCCGTTGACGCTGTAGGGCGTGGTGTCGATCACCGAATCGGGGCGCACCAGATGGCGCTGCAGCCCCTCCATCACCACCAGCGGCTTCACCGTCGAACCGGGCTCGTAGCTGTCATTGATGGCGGTATTGCGCATTTGCGCCGGCGTGGCGTTGTCATAATTGTTGGGGTTGAACGACGGATAAGACGCCATAGCGAGGATCTCGCCGGTGTCGATCTTCACCAGCACCGCCGCGCCCGAATCGGCCTTGTTGAGCAGCACGCCGTCGCGCAGCTTGCTGTACAGCGTAAACTGGTCAAACTTATCGATGCTGAGCTGCACCGTCGGCGGCTGCTTCGGCGGCTCGTAATCGATCATCGCAATAATGTTGCCGTCCCCGTCCTGGCGATACACCTCTTTACCCGGCTCGCCCTGCAGTACCCGGTCAAAGCCCTTCTCCAGCCCGTTAAGCCCGTTATTGTCCGCCCCGACGATGCCAATCAGCGGCGCCGCGGCTTCACTCATCGGATAAAAACGGCTGTCGTCATACACCGAACTGATGCCTTTCAGATGCAGCTCAGCAATATCTTTGGCAATGCCCAGCTCGATTTTGCGCCCGAGATAGAGGAAGCGCTTTTTCGGATTGGCGGTGATCTGCGCGCGCAACTCGTCCGGTCGCAAATTCAGCGCCGCCGCCAGATAGCTCCATTTGGCGCTGGTGAAATCGGGATTGGCCTCCAGCACGCGCAGCGGATCGGCGATGATATCGCGTGATGGCACGCTGAGCGCCAGCGCCTGGCCGTCGCGGTCGAGCAGCGTGCCACGGTTGGTCGGCAGCGTCACGGTCCGCAGCGAGCGCTGGTCGGCCTCGTGCTCCAGCATCGGATGATTGATCAGCTGCAGATCGCCGACGCGCGCCAGCAGCAGGCCCATGCAGCCTAGTACGCCCAGACAAATCAGACGAAAACGAAACGGGTTAAACGGGGCTTTAATCTGGTCTTTTCCCAGAAATTTTTTAATCGGGGGCATGGCGATCCGCTGCGATAAAAGATGAATCCAAAGGGGTTAGCTGCAGTTATAAAGAAAGGTAAAGCGAGTTGACAGGAAAACAATGTATCAGTTCGTTTATGCCCGATTGAGGTCATCGCGACGGGACGCTTCACACCGGCAGATCGCAGGCAAAAAAAACCTGCGCATCTGCGCAGGTCGGTGTAATCAAGAAAACTGTTGATGTTCACCCATCAATACCTCTGGGACCCTGACTGTAGCAAGTTGCTCAGCGCAGAAACTATCACTCAAACGCAACAGTTACCGGCAAAATGTAACCAGCGGTGAGATTGTTAGCCGATTGTGCAACTGGCGTGTTTTTTGATTTCCACCAGGCAGCTCATGGCGTTCGGGCCCTGAGTTAACGACGAGGTTCCGATGTCGAGCGTCAGCACGTTAGGGTTGCCGGCGCGGTCCCACGGCTGCCACGCTTTGCCAAAACCGGGATCGAACCAGGCACCGGTGGCGATGATCACCACGCCGGGCGTCAGGCCGTCCGTCAGGCGAACGCCAGCCAGCATACGGCCACGCGCGTTGCTCACTTCAATCTCATCGCCGTCACTGATACCGCGCGCGGCGGCATCGTCAACGTGCATATACAGCGTTTCGTGACCGGCAGTTTTGCCGGCCTGCACCGTGGCGGTGGCATCCAGCTGACTGTGCAGGCGATCCGCAGGCTGCACCGAAATCATGTGCAGCGGGAACTGCGCGCTGAGCGCTGCGCCAAGCCACTCCTGCGGCGCGCGCCACTCCGGATGCCCGGCGAAATCCGCCAGCTGGTAATCGGCGATGGTCTGGCAAAACAGCTCAATTTTGCCGCTGGCGGTGTGAATCGGATGCGCCTGCGGGTCGGCGCGGAAATCATCCATAAACACGTACGGCTTGCCGCCCTGCGGAATCTCAACAAAGCCGCGCTGCCAGAATGCCTCAAACTCCGGGAACGCGATGTCCAGCTGCGCATGCGCCTGCGCGCACTGCTGGTAAAGATGCTCAATCCACTGCATCTCGTTGCGTCCTTCGGTAAAGCGATCACGGTAGCCAAGGCGATCGGCCAGATCGGCAAAAATATCAAAGTCGTTACGCGCCTGATGCTGCGGTTTAATCGCCTGGTGCATCGCCAGCACGAAGCGGTCACGCGACGAGCCGCCAATGTCGTTGCGCTCCAGCGTGGTGGTGGCCGGCAGCACGATGTCCGCCATCTGCGCCGCGGGCGTCCAGACGATATCCTGCACGATGACCGTATCCGGGCGCTGCCAGCCCTCGACCAGCCGGTTGAGCTGCTGGTGATGGTGGAACGGATTGCCACCTGCCCAGTGCACCAGGTGAATGTCGGGATAGTGCAGCGTCTCGCCCTGAAACGCATACGGCTGGCCGGGATTGAGCAGCATGTCGCTGATGCGCGCCACCGGGATCGACAGGTTCGCCGGATTCGGGCCGGTGCTCATCAGCGGCGCCGGGCCTTCCTGGCGCGGATTGCCGACGCTGTTCATCGAGCCATGGCCAAAAGAGAAGCCGCCGCCCGGCAGTCCCGGCTGGCCCAGCATCGACGAGAGCGCAATCATCATCCAGTACGGCTGCTCGCCGCGATGGGCGCGCTGCACCGCATAAGCACAGGTGATGAAGCTGCGTTTGCCCGCCAGCTGCTGCGCCAGCAGCGCGATACGCGCTGCCGGGATGCCGGTTATCGCACTGGCCCACGCGGGCGTTTTCGCCACGCCGTCGCTTTCGCCCAGCAGATAGGCACGCAGCTGCGGCCAGCCGGTGCAGTGGCTGGCGAGGAAAGCCTCATCGATCGCGTTGCGGCGGGTAATTTCATAGCCGAGCGCCAGCATCAGCGCCACGTCGGTGTTCGGGCGAATCGGAATCCACTCGGCGTTAACGAACGCCGGGCAGTCATCGCGCATCGGGCTGATGTTAATGATCGGCGTGCCTTTGGCGCTCAGCTGCTGCAGCGCCGGTTTCAGGCTGTGCTCGCCGGCGCCGCCGGAGGCCACCTGCGCATTTTTCAGCGCCAGGCCGCCAAAGGCGACGAAAATTTCTGCATGCTCCACCACCTGCGGCCAGTCGGTGACGCGGCCGGTGAGCGGCATATAAGTGCCAATCACGTACGGCAGAAAGAACTGTGCCGCGCCCCAGCTGTAGTTACCCTGCTGATCAACGCCACCGCCGCCCTGGAAATAGAAGCGACGAATCAGGGTGCGCGCGTGGTTAACGCGACCGGCTGATGACCAGCCGTACGAACCGTTGAAAATGCCGGAAGCGCCGTAGCGGTCGCGCACCCGGCGGTTCTCTTCCGCCACCAGATCGAGCGCGGTTTCCCAGTCCACGGCGACAAAATCTTCCCGGCCGCGCAGCGTGCGATCGCTGTTTTCACGCGACTTCAGCCACGAACGGCGCACCATCGGCTGACGGATGCGTTTATCCGAGTACACCAGTTCAGGGATAGTGTGGATCATCGGGGAAGGATCGGCATCGGCGAAGAAAGGTTCGCAGGCAATCAGGCGCTGATTTTCGGTGACGGCGGTAAACGCGCCCCAGTGCGCAAGGTGCGGCACACGAGTTTTCATGGTTATGGGTCCGGCAGGCAGGTGTGATTCAGGCTGGCAGCATAGCACGGTGCCGTTACCGGGCTAAAGCCTCGCCGTGAGCGTCTGATTTTCCGCACTTTTGCGACAGCGCTGACATTCTGGCGGGTTGCGGCTGCCGGGCTTTTCCGTAACACTGAGAGCATGTGTAAACGTTTTCCCGGATGTCGACCATTGCATGGCTACTATTAAGGATGTTGCCCGCATGGCGGGGGTGTCGGTCGCGACCGTGTCCCGCGTCATCAATAATTCGCCCAAAGCCAGCGAGAGTTCGCGCCTCGCCGTTACCCAGGCCATGGAACAGCTGCAGTATCACCCGAACGCCAATGCCCGCGCGCTGGCGCAGCAATCCACCGAAACGCTCGGGCTGGTGGTAGGCGATGTGTCAGACCCGTTTTTTGGCGCGATGGTGAAAGCGGTCGATGAAGTCGCCGGGCAAACCGGCAACTTTCTGCTGATTGGTAACGGTTACCATAATGAGCAGAAAGAGCGTCAGGCGATTGAACAGCTAATGCGCCATCGCTGCGCTGCGCTGGTGGTGCACGCCAAGAAAATTCCCGATGACGATTTAGAGCTGCTGATGAAGCAGGTGCCGGGCATGGTGCTGCTGAACCGGCTGCTGCAGGGGTTTGAGTCACGCTGCATTGCGCTGGATGACCGCTACGGCGCCTGGCTGGCTACGCGCCACCTGATTCAGCAGGGTCATAAGCAGATCGCCTTTATCTGCTCAACGCACACCATTTCTGACGCCGAAGATCGGCTGCAGGGCTACTACGATGCGCTGAAGGAGCACGGTCTGCCGTGCAACGACCGGCTGGTCGCGTGGGGAGAACCGGATGAGGTCGGTGGCGAGCAGGCAATGACGGAACTGCTCGGACGCGGCAAGCAGGTGAGCGCGGTGGCGTGCTACAACGATTCGATGGCCGCCGGTGCGCTGGCGGTGCTGAGCGATAACGGCATTCGCGTACCGGAAGAGATGTCGCTGATTGGCTTTGATGATGTGCTGGTGTCGCGCTACGTACGTCCGCGCCTGACCACGGTGCGCTATCCGATTGTGACCATGGCGCAGCAGGCCGCGCAGCTGGCGCTGGCGCTGGCCAACGGCACCGCGCTGCCGGAGGTGACCAATATGTTTAGCCCGACGCTGGTCAGGCGGCATTCGGTGGGTGGACCGGGTTAAACGGGTGCGGGCTTTCCCTCACCCTGACCCTCTCCCTGAGGGAGAGGGAACGTTCCAGAGCGCGGTCAGCCCTGACGGGAGAAGAACGTTCCAGAGCGCGCGGTCAGCCCTCGCGGCAGGGAGCGCGCGGTCAGCCCCCTCGCCCGCTTGCGGGAGAGGGTTGGGGTGAGGGCCAGCGCGCACCCAACCCACTATAAATCCTGCGAATACACCTTCACCTGCACCTCAGGAAACTCCAGCGCATCACACTGATACTGCCAGCCGAATCGCTCGTAGTAGCCGCCAAACGTCGACCACAGCCACACCGTTGCATAGCCGCGCTGGCGGGCGTAATCCAGCACGTGCTGCTGCAGGGCGGCGCTCAGCCCCTGCCCGCGCGCCGCTTCATCCACATACAGCGCGGCAACCCACGGATAGAGATCCTGACGGCTAATCAAATCGCAGCGCCAGAACCCTACCGTGCCATGCGGCACGTCATCGTCATCCAGCGCGACAAAGGTCACCGGAAACGCGGCACCGTTCAGGCTACTGCGTACAATGCTGTCGTAAAACGCGCGCGAGGTGCCGTCACCAAACGCCTGCCATAGCCAGTCGGTGATCTGGCTGGCGTGATGCGGCACGCTGCTGAGCGGCACGATGCGCATCAGTTCAGCTCCAGCGCCAGCAGTTCCTGAATGGTCTGCGCACGGCGAATCTCACGCGGCACGCCCTGCTCAAACAGCACTTCCGGGATCAGCGGACGGCTGTTGTAGTTGGAGGACATTGATGCGCCGTAAGCGCCGGTATCATGGAACACCAGATAATCGCCGACCTGTGCCGCTGGCAGCGCGCGGGTTTCCACTTTGCCCCCTTCCAGCTGGGTAAACACATCTCCCGACTCACACAGCGGCCCGGCCACCACGCTCTCCACATTCGCCTCACCCGGCGCGCTGCCATCGGCAGGCAGCAGCGAAATATGGTGATAGCTGCCGTACATCGACGGACGCATCAGATCGCTGAAACCGGCATCCACCAGCACAAAGTGACGGCTACCCATCTGCTTCACCGCCCGCACCTGCGACACCAGTACGCCCGACTCCGCCACCAGAAAACGGCCCGGCTCAATCTCCAGCTTCACCGCATGGCCGAGGTGCGCCGCGATACGCTCGCGCGCGCCGTTCCACAGGCCGTAATAGTGCTGCGTATCAATCGCCTCCTCACCAAAGCGGTAAGGAATCGACAGCCCGCCGCCCGCCGAAATGGCCTGCAGGTCCTGACCAAAGGCCACTACCTGGTCGACCATCGCGTCGCACACCTGCTGCAGATGGCCATAATCGACGCCGGAACCGATGTGCATATGTAGCCCCACCAGCTGCAGGCCATGCTGCTGAATCGCCGCCAGCGCCAGCGGCAGATCGCTATGCCAGATGCCGTGCTTACTGTTTTCGCCGCCGGTATTGGTTTTCTGGCTGTGACCGTGGCCAAAGCCCGGATTAATGCGCAGCCAGACGCTGTGACCCGGCGAAACCGCGCCGAGCTGATGCAGCATATCCACGGAGCCGGCATTCACCGGCACCTTCAGCTCGGCGATGCGCGCCAGCGTCGGCGAGTCCAGCACATCGGCGGTGAACACAATATCCTCGCCGCCCGGCTGAAAACCGGCGGCCAGCGCACGTTCGATCTCGCCGAGCGAGACCGAATCGACCTTGACGCCGGCAGCGCGCATCAGCCGCAGAATATGAATATTCGAGCAGGCCTTTTGCGCAAAGCGCACCACGTCAAACGCGCTGAGCTGCGCAATACGCTGCTGAATGATTTCGGCATCGTAAGCCCAGAACGGGCCGCTGTAGCGCTGCGCCAGCGGCAGCAGATTTGTGGCGTTAAGCGCCGTCTGGGAATCGTTAAGTGGACGTGGCATGAGCATTCTCCTGAGTCGTTGCTGTCATTTAGCCACAGCACAGTGATGCAGAAAAATATCTGTTTAAGCATCAGCTATGCAAATATGATATGGATGACACGGAGGGGACGATGGCAAAAATTAACTGGCGGCATATCGAAATCTTTCACGCGGTGATGACCAGCGGCAATCTGACCCAGGCCGCCACGCTGCTGCACACCTCGCAGCCAACGGTGAGCCGCGAACTGGCGCGGCTGGAGCAGCAGCTGGGCTTACAGCTGTTTGAGCGGGTGCGCGGCCGCCTGCAGCCCACCGTGCAGGGGCTGCGGCTGTACGAAGAGGTGCAGCGCTCGTGGTACGGTCTGGATCGCATCATGGATGCCGCCGAAGGACTGCGCCAGTTCCGCCAGGGCGAGCTGTCCATCGCCTGCCTGCCGGTCTTTTCCCAGTCGCTGTTGCCGCCGCTGCTGCAGCCGTTTTTACAGCGCTATCCGCAGGTGAGCCTGAATATTATTCCGCAGGAGTCGCCGCTGCTGGAGGAGTGGCTGTCGGCGCAGCGCTACGATCTCGGTCTGACCGAAACCCAGCATGCGCCCGCCGGGACTGAACGCCTGGCACTGCTGACCAGTGATGAAGTGTGCGTGCTGCCGCCGCAGCATCCGCTGTGTCAGCGGACGGTGCTGACGCCGCAGGATTTTCACGGTGAAAACTATGTCAGCCTGTCGCGCAGCGATAGCTATCGTCAGTTGCTGGATGCGCTGTTCCATGAGCAGCAGGTGGAGCGGCGGCTGGTGCTGGAGACGCACAGCGCCGCGTCGGTGTGCGCGATGGTGCGCGCCGGGGTGGGTATTTCGATTGTTAATCCGCTGACGGCGCTGGATTACGCCGACAGCGGCGTGGTGATGCGCCGCTTCAGTATTGCCGTGCCGTTCACGGTGAGCCTGGTGCGGCCACAGCATCGGCCGGCATCGGCGCTGGTCGATCACTTCTGCGACCACCTGCAGCAGCAGGTGGCCACCTTTCCGCAGCGCATCGCCCAGCGTCTGGCTTAAGCGCGCACCGTCTCGCGCTGACCGCCCGATTTGCGGAAGGTCAGCAGACAAACCACTAATCCCGCTGCCGCCAGCGCTGCCGCCGCGACCGGCACCGCCGTCAGGCCATAGCCTTTGTCGATCACTGCGCCGCCCACCCACGCACCGAGTGCGTTACCGACGTTAAAGGCCGAGATGTTGAGCGTCGACACCAGATTTGGCGCCTCTTTACCGTGGCGCACCACGTTGATTTGCAGGCCCGGCACGGTGGCGAAGGTCGCCATCGCCCACAGGAACAGGGTTACCTCTGCCAGCCACAGCGCATGGCTGGTCCAGCTGAACAGCAGCGAGAACACGGCGATCAGCGAAAAGCTGAGGATCAGGCTGAACGACACTTTCCAGTCCGCCAGTTTCCCGCCAACAATGTTACCCACCGTCAGGCCAGCGCCAATCAGGAACAGCGTCCAGCTGACACCGCGATCGCTGATGCCGGTCACCTGCAGCAGCAGCGGCGCAATGTAGCTGAACAGCGCAAACATCGCGGCGGCAAAACACACCGTCATCAGCAGCGACAGCCACAGTTTGCCGTTGGCCAGCGCGCTGATTTCGCTCGCCAGGTGCACCGGTTTTTCATCTTTGTTAGTCGGCAGGCTGACAATCAGCGCGATGAACGCGAGGATGCCGATAATCGCCACGCCCCAGAAGGTGGCGCGCCAGCCAAACAGCTGACCAAACCAGGTGCCGAGCGGCACGCCCAGTACGTTGGCCAGCGTCAGACCGGTAAACATCAGCGCCACCGCCGATGCCTGACGGCTCGGCGCCACCAGGCTGGCCGCCACCACTGAACCGATGCCGAAGAACGCACCGTGACACAACGCGGTAATAACGCGCGCCAGCATCAGCAGGTTATAGGTATAAGCCAGCGCACAGAGTACGTTGCCGATGATGAAGATGATCATCAGCAGAATCAGGGTACGTTTACGCGGCAGTTTCGCGGTCAGCAACGCCATGATTGGCGCGCCGATAGCCACGCCCAGCGCATAGCCGCTGATCAGCCAGCCCGCAGAAGGAATCGACACCTGCAGGTCACCCGCCACTTCCGGCAGTAACCCCATGATGACGAACTCCGTGGTGCCGATGGCGAACGCACTCAGCGCCAGCGCCAGTAATGCAACAGGCATAACACACTCTCCCAAAATAATTTTGCAGGCGGGCCGCACGACGAACGCCGTACGGTTAAGACAGACGCGTATCCCTCCGACAGTGCGGGGATGTTTATTTTTGAACTGCGTCACAGTCTGCTATTAAAGCACAGCCTCTGACTCTCAACCACCCGGGCGGCAGCAAGGCTATTTTGCCTGCGCGGCAATAATCCCGGCACTAAAAAGTGTCGCTTATGCATCACTGAGACAGGATGGCGATAACAGACTACGCTTGATAACAGGTTGTGATCGCTGTCACAGCGACGGCGCTTTCTGGCGTTAAATCAGGCAGTAAAGGATGGTCGCACATTGCCGATACCCCAATGGATTGCCCGGTAATGCGGCGTCAACACAACAGGGGGACAGAGTTATGCGATGGATCATCGCGCTGGCGATCGGCGGCTTAAGCGGCTGCTCGGTCGGGCACTATGAATACAGCTCAGAAGCGGCCAGGCGCGTCGATATGACCGTCACCGGCATCCCCACCGTGCTCGGCATGGGTGCGCTGGGCACCACTATCCCCCTGACGCGCGAATACAGCCTGACGGCGGCGCACGTGGCCAAATATTCGCTGTATCGGGTGAAGGCCTGGCATCCGGAGTGCGATATCGCCGTGGTTTATCATGCGAATAAAGAAGCCAACCTGCCCCCGCAATTCCGCAACAGCCATATCGGCGACAACGTTAATCTGTATGGGTATAGCTTTATCTCCGCGCTGCCGGTGGCATCAAGCGGCAAAAACCTGATCAATACGACGCTGAGCAATGACTGGAATAAGGCCAGCTGCGTAGTGGTGGCGGCCAATGCCGGCGTGGTGAAAGGCATGTCCGGCGGCGCGGTATATAACGCCAGCGACGACACGCTGGCCGGGGTGATTGTCGGCTATAGCAGTCGGATTGATGATAATAAGAGCGGCAAAACGCTGTTTAAAGATGTGGCGCTATATGTGCCTTATGCGCGGTTCCAGGCATGGCTGGAGGGCGTGGTGAAGTCTTAGGTTGGGTGCGCGCTGATGCCCTCACCCCGGCCCTCTCCCACAGGGAGAGGGAGAAAACCACAGCAGTCCTCTGCCACAGGGAGAGGAAGAAAACCATAGCGGTCCTCTGCCACAGGGAGAGGAAGAAAACCACAGCGGCCTTCTGCCACGGGGAGAGGGAGAAAACCACAGCGGCCCTCTCACACCGGGGTACAGGCAAGTCCCCTCTCCCCACGGGAGAGGGTTAGGGTGAGGGTGAAGGCAACCTGATTACTTACCGGTCGGGCGCAGAGCCGGGAACAGGATCACGTCACGAATGGTGTGGCTGTTGGTGAACAGCATGACCAGGCGGTCGATACCAATGCCCAGACCCGCAGTCGGTGGCAGACCGTGCTCCAGCGCGGTGACGTAGTCTTCGTCGTAGAACATCGCTTCGTCATCACCGGCGTCCTTCGCGTTAACCTGTTGCAGGAAACGCTCGGCCTGATCTTCCGCATCGTTCAGCTCGGAGAAGCCGTTACCGATTTCACGGCCGCCGATGAAGAACTCAAAGCGGTCGGTGATTTCCGGGTTCTCGTCATTACGACGCGCCAGCGGTGACACCTCTGCCGGATACTCGGTGATGAAGGTTGGCTGAATCAGGTGCGCTTCGGCGGTCTCTTCGAAGATCTCGGTCACCACGCGGCCCAGACCCCAGCTCTTCTCCACTTTAATGTGCAGCGTGTTAGCAATCGCCACGGCTTTGTCAAAGTCATCCAGATCGGCGAGGTCCGTTTCCGGACGGTATTTCTTGATCGCTTCACGCATGGTGAGCTTCTCAAACGGCTTGCCGAAATCGAAGGTGTGCTCACCGTAAGGCACTTCCGTGGTGCCCAGCACGTCCTGCGCCAGGGTGCGGAACAGGCTCTCGGTCAGTTCGATCAGATCTTTGTAGTCCGCATACGCCATATAGAGTTCCATCATGGTGAACTCTGGATTGTGGCGCGGCGAGATCCCTTCGTTACGGAAGTTACGGTTGATCTCAAACACGCGATCAAAACCGCCGACCACCAGACGCTTCAGATACAGCTCCGGCGCGATACGCAGGTACATGTCGATGTCGAGCGCGTTGTGATGGGTGATGAACGGACGCGCGGACGCGCCGCCGGGAATCACCTGCATCATCGGCGTTTCCACTTCCATAAAGTCGCGGTTAACCATGAACTGACGAATGCCGGCCATGATTTGTGAGCGAATTTTGAAGGTCTTGCGCGAATCGTCGTTGGAGATCAGGTCAAGGTAACGCTGACGGTAACGGGTTTCCTGATCGGCGAGGCCGTGGAATTTGTCCGGCAGCGGACGCAGCGCTTTGGTCAGCAGGCGCAGCTCAGAGATATGGATCGACAGCTCGCCGGTTTTGGTTTTGAACAGCTTACCGCGCGCGCCGAGGATATCGCCGAGATCCCACTTTTTGAACTGCTCGTTGTAGACGCCTTCCGGCAGATCGTCACGGGAAACGTAGATCTGGATCTGACCGCCCACATCCTGCAGGGTGGCGAACGATGCCTTACCCATGATGCGGCGGGTCATCATACGACCGGCTACGCTCACCTCAACGCCGAGCGCTTCCAGCTCGTCGTTCTCTTTGCTGTCATAGTCGGCATGCAGACGATCGGAGGTGGTGTCACGGCGGAAATCGTTAGGAAACGCCACGCCCTTTTCACGCAGCGCGCTGAGTTTTTCGCGACGCGCTTTCAGTTCGTTGTTTAACTCAAGGGCGGCATCAGCGCTCTGCGGTTGTTGTTCAGACATGTCGGTTCCTTATAGCCCTGCTTTTAAACTTGCTTCAATAAAACGGTCAAGATCGCCATCCAGTACGGCCTGGGTGTTACGCGTTTCTACGCTGGTACGCAGATCCTTGATGCGCGAATCGTCAAGAACGTATGAACGGATCTGGCTGCCCCAGCCGATGTCCGACTTGTTCTCTTCCGCCGCCTGCTTATCGGCATTCTTCTTCTGCATTTCATATTCATACAGCTTGGCACGCAGTTGTTTGAAGGCCTGATCTTTGTTCTTATGCTGCGAGCGGTCGTTCTGGCACTGCACCACAATGTTGGTCGGCAGGTGGGTAATACGCACCGCTGACTCGGTTTTGTTAACGTGCTGACCACCGGCACCCGAGGCGCGATAGACGTCGATACGCAGGTCGGCCGGGTTGATTTCGATGTCGATGTTGTCATCCACTTCCGGGTAAATAAATACCGAACTGAAGGAGGTGTGACGACGACCGCCGGAGTCGAACGGGCTCTTACGCACCAGACGATGAACGCCGGTTTCGGTACGCAGCCAGCCGTAAGCGTAATCACCGATGATTTTGATGGTGGCTGATTTGGTACCGGCCACTTCGCCTTCGGACTCTTCGATGATCTCGGTTTTGAAGCCTTTGGCTTCCGCCCAGCGCAGATACATGCGCAGCAGCATGCTGGCCCAGTCCTGCGCTTCGGTGCCGCCAGAGCCGGCCTGAATATCCATGTAGCAGTCGGCGCTGTCGTATTCGCCGGAGAACATACGGCGGAACTCCAGTTCACCCAGCTTCACGTCCAGTGCGTCCAGCTCGACCACGGCTTCGTTAAAGGTCTCTTCGTCGTCGGCTTCAACCGCCAGCTCCAGCAGACCCTGCACATCTTCCAGCCCCTGCTGCATCTGGTCGAGCGTTTCAACCACCGCTTCCAGCGAGGCGCGCTCTTTGCCCAGCGCCTGCGCGCGTTCAGGTTCGTTCCAGACGTCCGGCTGTTCCAGCTCGGCGTTTACTTCTTCGAGGCGTTCTTTCTTAGCATCGTAGTCAAAGATACCCCCTAAGAACGCTGCTGCGCTCGCTGAGGTCCTGGATACGATTTTTGACCGGATTAATTTCAAACATGGCTTTTCAGTCTTTTTTGACGATTCGGTGAGAGGAGATAAAAGTAACGCGCTAGTTTACCCGAAAGCGCGCCTGGTTTGTAGCTTTGCACATCAATGGCTATACCGCGTATGAACCGGCAGAAAATAATTGCGCCAGTTCTGGAAACCAGCAGGTATGACGGTTGCCAGAAATCCCGCTGTCTTTCGCCACCTACGCGGTGCGCCTTCAGAATTTTCCTACATAATCACGGCAATAAACGCCAGCTGGCGTTATTAAAACCCATGATTTCTCAGACAAAATCATTAAAACCCCACCATCAGAAATGTCTGGTTCGAAGCGTGATATAGCGTGATTAGCCTGCGCAATGCTGCGCTGTCCTGGCCATCAACCGGCCAGTGCGCACCTTATCCTTTCTGCACCCTGGCGGAATCTCAGGGGTTCGTGCTTCATCTATTGCGTTCTGTCTGTCAGCCACGTTGCTCAGGAGTATTCGTGACAGGGAAAGACTGCATTCAGGCCCGTTAACGTGAACGGGCGACAACATGCCCTGAGAGGCATGAGGAGTTGCCATGCATTATCCTGTTGTTACTTTTCGATCCTCACCGCGCCTGCTGGCGCTGATCATCCCGTTTCTGCTGAGCGCCTGTGGTGGCGGCGGCGGCGGCGGTGGTGGTAGCGGCAGCACCTTAACCCCGGTCACGCCCGTTATTGAACCCACAGTGCCGGCCACGGCCGCCAGCAATAAAGTGGGCATCATTGACTCTGGTCTGGCCCCGGGCCGCAGCGAAATTAATTACGCCAACGTGAATTTCTCCAGCTATGTCGGCAGCAACACCGCGCTGAACGACAACATGGGAATCAACGGCCACGGCACGCTGGTGGCGATGACGCTGCTGGGGCTGTCGCCTGACAGCGCGCTGTATGTGGCGCAGGCGTCACAAAATAACATTTTCAGCTATGACAATACTGCGCGCGCGGTGCAGGGCTTAGTGGCGCAGGGCGTGCGCATCTTCAATATGTCCTACGGTTCGCAGGAGCGCCTCACCAGCCAGCAGGCGCTGAGCGATGCGCGCCAGCGCTATCAGTCACTGTATCAGGGGCTTAACGCGGTGGCTGCGGCAGATGGGCTGGCGGTGATGATCACCGGCAACAACAGCGGCGCTACGCCGGCACCGGACGTGCTGACACCGCTGATGTATAACGACCCGCAGCTGGCGCGTAATCTGCTGGCGGTCACCGGCATCATGGATCATACCGGTTATGATCTGCCGGGACGCGCAGCCGGCACCGGACCGTTTGACGCCTGCGGCGCGGCCGCCGCATGGTGCCTGACCGCGCCGGGTTATACCGATTATCTGTATCAAAATTCTGACGGCAGCTGGGTAAAGGTGCGCAGCTTCGGCACCTCATTTGCCGCACCGCGCGTGACGGCCGCAGCTTCGCAGCTGCTGCAGCGTTTCCCGTGGATGAGCGGCCATAACCTGCAGCAAACCCTGCTGACCACCGCTACCTACCGCAGTGATGCGCACGATAACGTCGCCGACAGCGCGAACGGGCGGCCATACAATGAGACGTTCGGCT
This sequence comes from Pantoea dispersa, assembly GCF_019890955.1. Classification (NCBI taxonomy): domain Bacteria; kingdom Pseudomonadati; phylum Pseudomonadota; class Gammaproteobacteria; order Enterobacterales; family Erwiniaceae; genus Pantoea; species Pantoea dispersa. The sequence goes on along the minus strand of NZ_CP082346.1, from coordinate 858,833 downwards.
GGGGCGATCTTAACGCCGCCAAAGCCTTAAACGGGCCGGGACAATTCTGGGCAGAGGACTTCAGTGCGCGCCTCGACGGCGGCCAGTATGTGTTCAGCAATGACATCAGCGGCGATCGCGGGCTGGTACTGGACGGCAGCGAACGCGGCGGTACGCTGCAGCTGACCGGCAACAACAGCTATCAGGGCCTGACGCAGGTCTCCGCTAATAGCCTGCTGATTGACGGTGCGATTGCCGGCAATGCGCTGGTGAACGGTAGCGGCAAACTGGGGGGCAGCGGGCGCATCGGCGGCAATCTGGTCAACCAGGGATCGGTTAACGGCGGCCTGCAGGTGACGGGCAACTATCAGCAAAGCGCCGACGGTACGCTCAACGTCACGCTGAACAATCCGCTGCGCGTGACCGGCAACGCGGCGCTCGACGGCACGCTGAACCTGGCGCCGCCCTCCGCCAGCTACGTGGTGAAACAGCAGGAAACGCTGCTGACCAGCGGCGGCGGCGTGAGCGGCCAGTTTAGCCAGGTCAATACCGGCGTATTTCTCGACGGTTCCGTCAGCTATGACGCCCACAGCGTTACCGGCCAGCTGACGCGCAAGAACACCGCCGCAGCGGCACAGGCGATGGGAATGGACAGTGCCAGCGCACAGCAAACCAGCCGCAACCTGGAGCAGGCGTTTGAGCTGGCAGACCGCTGGCAGGGTCAGGCGACGCTGAGCAGTGCGCAGCAGTCAGCGCTGGCGGCCGCAGGCGCCTTCCAGACGCTGGCGGACACCCGCAGCGCACAGGCGGCGATCAACTCCCTGTCCGGCCAGGCGCATGCCTCCGGCAATGCGGTGCTGTTCAACGCGCTTGATTATCAGACGCGCCTGCTCAACAACCGCATCGATGATGCCAGCGAACAGGGGCGCTTCGGCTTCTGGCTGGAGAGCGGTCAGCTGCGCGGTTCGCTCGATCAGGATGGCTATCTCGGCAACCGCTATCGCAACACCCTGACCGCGCTGGGTGCCGACAGCGATTTTGGCCTGCCCGGCCTGCGCCTCGGCATCGCCTGGACGCACACTCAGCTTGATGCCACCTATGACGACACCGGCGGCAACAGCCAGAACAGCCTGCAGGGCGTAATGCTGTATGGGCGCTATGCGGTGACGCCAGCCTGGTACTGGCAGGGCAATCTCAGCTATCAGCATGGACGCGACAAACTGCAGCGCCTGGTGCTGCTGGATGAAGCTGCACCGGTCTCCTCTTCCGCCCGCACAGACAGCTGGCAGGCGGCGCTGCAGAGCGGCTATCGCTGGACGCTGCAGGAGGATTATCGCATTGAGCCTTATCTCGGCTGGCGTGAAACCGGCCTGCAAACCGGCAGCTTCAGCGACAGCGGCAGCGCGTTTGGCCTGCAGGGCGACGGCGACAGCTATCGCCGCAGCGTCGGTTACGGTGGCCTGAATCTCAGCGCGCGCCAGGACTGGTCGGCGGGCTGGTGGAGCATGCTGAGCCTGTATGGCGAATACCAGTACGCGTTCAGCAATCCGTCGATGGACGTCAGCGCGCGCTGGAGCGGCTTCGGCAGCGGTCAGCAGAGCTTCACCATCCCGGGTATGCAGCTCGATCGCCGCTCGCAGTGGTTTGGTGCGCGGGTTGATCTGGTGCAGTCGGCACGCGCGCGGCTGTTTCTGCGTGCCGACCGCCACGTGGCCGATCGCGGCGATGAGAAGGTGCTGCGCGGCGGTGTCGACGTCACGTTCTAAAGGTTACGACTGCGGCCAGATATGGTCGATGATCAGCTGTACCGAGCGATTGCCGCGGTATTCGTTGATATCCAGCTTGTAGGCCAGCTGCACCTGACGCACGCTGCTGTCTGGCCACAGGCTGGTGTCGACGTTAAAAGCGATACCATCCAGTAACGGGCCGCCGCCCAGCGGCTCGACCATCACCTTAAGGTGACGCTCGCCCACCAGACGCTGCTGCAACAGCTTAAACTGACCGTCGAACACCGGCTCCGGAAACGCCTGGCCCCAGGGGCCGGCTTCCCGCAACATTTCCGCAGTGTGCAGGGTAAACTCCTGCGCATGCAGTTCGCCATCGGACCACATCACGCCCTGCAGCGCCTCGCCTTCCAGCCATTCGTCGATCAGCGCGGCAAAGCGCTGGCGGAACTCATCGTACTTCGCCTCTTCCAGCGACAGCCCCGCCGCCATGGCGTGTCCGCCAAATTTGATGATCAGGCCGGGATAGAGCGTGTCGATGCGTTCCAGCGCGTCGCGCAGGTGCAGTCCGGCAATCGAACGGCCAGAGCCTTTCAGCGTGCCGTCACCGGCGGGTGCGAAGGCGATCACCGGGCGGTGGAAGCGCTCTTTCAGGCGTGACGCGAGGATGCCAACCACGCCCTGATGCCACTCCGGGTGATAAAACGCCAGCCCGAGCGGCAGATCGCGATGCTGGCGCTCCAGCTCATCGCACAGCGCCAGCGCCTCGCTCTTCATGCCCTGCTCAATCTCTTTGCGCGTCTGATTAAGCGCATCAAGTTCGCTGGCCAGCATGCGCGCCTGGGCAATATCTTCCGTCAGCAGCAGCGCAACACCAACCGACATATCGTCAAGCCGGCCGGCAGCATTGAGGCGCGGCCCGACGGCAAAACCGAGATCGCTGGCCGCCAGCTGACGCGCATCGCGGTTAGCAATCTCCAGCAGCGCGCGGATGCCGGCACGGCATTTGCCGGCGCGGATGCGGCTCAGCCCCTGCCACACCAGAATGCGGTTGTTGGCATCCAGCGGCACCACGTCGGCCACGGTACCGAGCGCCACCAGATCCAGCAGTTCGGCCAGATTGGGTTCACTGCGCCCGTCGCTGAACCAGCTCTGCTGACGCAGATGGGCACGCAGCGCCAGCATCAGATAAAACGCCACACCCACGCCGGCCAGCGAACGCGACGGGAATGCGCTGTCGCTCAGGTTAGGGTTAACGATGGCCTCGGCCGCCGGCAGCGTTTCGCCCGGCAGGTGATGATCGGTGATCAGTACCGGAATGCCGTGCTGGTGTGCGGTGTCGACGCCCGCGTGCGACGAAATGCCGTTATCCACGGTGAGGATCAGCTCGGCGCCACGCGCGCGCGCCTGCTCCACCACTTCCGGGCTCAGGCCATAGCCGTCTTCAAAGCGGTTCGGCACCAGATAATCAACGTTGCCGCCCATGCTGCGCAGCGCCAGTACGGTGAGCGCGGTGCTGGTGGCACCATCGGCATCGAAATCACCTACCACCACGATGCGGCGTTGCTGCTGCAGCATCTCATGCAGCAGCGTCACGGCGCGCTCAATGCCGCCAAGGCTTTGCCACGGCAGCAGGAATTTCGCGCCGCGTTCCAGTTCGGCGGCGTCTTTGACACCGCGCTGCAGGTAGAGACGACGCAGCAGCGGCGGTAAATCATCGGGTAACTGCGCGTCGGCCTGGGCTTCACGCCGACGTAATTCTACAGAGTGCATCACTGTGTCTTAACCACCACGCTTCTGGCCGTCCAGCACCTGCTTCAGCTCCTGCGGTCCCTGGTAGCCAGGGATCATCATGCCGCTGTCGGTGAGGATGGCTGGCGTGCCCTGAATACCAAACAGAATGCCCAGCTTGTAGTGCTGGTCGAGATTGATTTTGCAGCTCGCCGGCGCATCCATTTGCGGTGCGTCGCCTTTCATTGCGGCATCAAATGCCTTGTTGCGATCGGCGCTGCACCAGATGGCGGTCATGGCTTTCTCCACCTGGCCGTGCAGGCCTTCACGCGGGAACGCCAGATAGCGCACGGTGATGCCCAGCGCGTTGTAGTCAGCCATCTGTTCGTGCAACTTGCGGCAGTAGCCGCAAGTGATGTCAGTGAACACGGTGATCACGTGCTGCTCTTTCGGCGCTTTGTAGACAATCATTTCCGGTGCCAGCGCGGCGACTTTTTTCTCCAGCAGCTGATTGGTGACATTCACCGGCTGCGCGCCGCTGACATCGTACAGCGGGCCCTGAATCATGTGCTTGCCGTCTTCGGTGACGTACAGCACGCCACTTTCGGTCATCACCGTTTTGATACCCGGCAGCGGCGACGGCTGGATTTCCGCCTGCTGCATACCCAGTTTTTTCAGTGATTGCTGAATCGCGCTGTCATCGGCATGGGCCAGCGCAGAAAAGGCGCTGACCAGCAGAGCCAGCGTCGTAACGGTTTTTTTCATCTCAAATCCTTGTTGCCGCTGCTCAGGCGCGCGGATGATGCTGTTGATGTAACTGACGCAGGCGCTCAGTCGCCACGTGCGTGTAAATCTGGGTGGTCGACAGGTCGCTGTGCCCCAGCAACATCTGTACGACGCGTAAATCGGCACCATGGTTCAGTAAATGTGTGGCAAATGCGTGGCGCAGCACGTGCGGTGACAGCTTTTCGCTGTCGATGCCGGCAAGGGTGGCATAGTGTTTGATGCGATGCCAGAAGGTCTGGCGTGTCATCTGCTGCGCGCGGTTGCTGGGGAACAGCACATCAATGGTCTGCCCGTTCAGCAGCCACGGCCGCCCGTGTTCCATATAGTGCTCCAGCCAGTAAATGGCTTCTTCACCTAATGGCACCAGCCGCTCTTTATTGCCTTTACCGATGACGCGCACCACGCCCTGACGCAGGCTGACATCACTCAACGTCAGACCGACCAGCTCAGAGACGCGCAGCCCGGTAGCGTACAGCAGCTCCAGCATCGCTTTGTCACGCAGTTCGAGCGGTATGTCCGTTGCCGGGGCCTGTAACAGGCGCTCGACCTGATTTTCTGACAGGTCTTTTGGCAGGCGCTGCGGCAATTTCGGCGCTGATAACAGCGCGCTGGGATCGTCACTGCGCAGCTTTTCGCGGTACAGATACTGAAACAGACGGCGCATCGCGCTCAGGGTACGCGCTGAGCTGGTGGCTTTGTAACCGCCCTCAATCCGCTCAGCCAGAAACTGCTGCAAATCAGCGGCTTCCAGCGTCAGCAGCGTGCGCTCATGGTGGTGCAGCCAGGCAGTGAGCGTCTGCAAATCCTGACGATAGGACGCCAGCGTGTTCTGCGCCAGATTGCGCTCAATCCAGAGCGCGTCGAGAAACTGTTCTATCAGATCGCTGTCCTGCACTGTTGCCCCTCGCCGTGTGAAATCGTGCTCATTATGCCTGAAACTGGCCTGCTTCTGGTACAATTGCGCCAGAGTGAGTTTCAGTCAGAGCATTAATTGCATGAATATCGGTCTGTTTTACGGTTCCAGTACCTGTTACACCGAGATGACGGCGGAGAAAATCCGCGACTTTATCGGTGAAGAATTAGTCACGCTGCATAACCTGAAAGATGACGATCCGTCGCTGATGGAGCAGTACGATTTACTGATTCTCGGTATTCCGACCTGGGATTTCGGCGAACTGCAGGAGGACTGGGAAGCGGTGTGGCAACAGCTGCCGGCGCTCAACCTGCAGGGCAAAATTGTGGCGCTGTACGGCATGGGCGACCAGGTCGAGTACAGCGAATGGTTCCTTGATGCGCTGGGTATGTTGCACGAACTGCTGCTGCCGATGGGCGTGCAGTTTGTCGGTTACTGGCCGCTCGACGGCTACCAGTTCACCAGTAAAAAACCGCTGACCGCCGATGGTCAGCAGTTTGTCGGTCTGGCGCTCGACGACGTTAATCAGTTTGAGCTGAGCGAAGCGCGCGTCGAGCAGTGGTGCGAACAGATTCTGACCGAAACCGCCGCGCTGCTTTAATGCGGCGTCGCGCCATCCAGCAAAAAACAGCGGGCGCGTAACGCGCGCCACGCGTCGGGCGGCATACTGTCGTGCAGCAGCCACAGCCGCCAGCGCTGCCCGCGACGGTTACGCAGCACCAGCAACACGCCCCACGGTAGCCAGTCTGGCTGCCGTTGCGCCTGCCAGCGCTCACCGCGCCAGTACCAGTCACCCTTGTCATCCAGCATGAGCGCTCCGCAGCGCTGCTGCAGGCGACACGCGTTACGCCAGCACTGCAGTGTCAGCAGGATCACTACCGCGATCTGAACCCAGGCCCAGCCCGCCGGCCAGCGACAGCTTAGCAACAGCGCGCCACACAGCCCGAACAGCGTCACATTCAGCGCCCGCGCGCTGCGTGACGCGCGCAGATTACATTGCCACCGGCCCGCGTTCACGGTTGCGCTGCTGAATCAGTTTCACCATGCGTTTGAACTCGGGATCGGCCGGTTCGCCGTGGTTCATCATCCAGTTAAACAGGTCCGGATCGTCGCTCTTCAGCAGCGCGACAAACACCTGCTTGTCGCTGTCGCTCAGCGAATCATACTCATATTTAAAGAACGGCATGATCGAGACATCCAGCTCCAGCATGCCGCGACGGCATGCCCACTGGACGCGCGCTTTGTCATGAATATCCATGTGTCTTCTTCCACAGCTGATAACAGTGGCGCTCAGTGTACCTGCTTTTTCGCCGCGCTGCAGGCGTGCAACCAGACGCTGCGCGCGATGACGCACAGCAATGCCACCGGTTACAGGGTTATCACGCGATTTGTGCGCCAGATTCCGCAAACAGGTTGCAATGGCGCACTGCTCTTTTAACATTGGTAAGCATATTACTGGATAAACCTTATTGATCAGGACGGACTCATGCCGATTTTCACCCTTCCGCCTCGCCAGCCCGCTGCGGCGTCGCGCCTGCCTTTAACGCTGATGTCGCTCGACGAGTGGGCGCTGGTATCGGTGCAGGGCAAAGACAGCACCTCTTATCTGCAGGGTCAGCTGACGCTGGACGTGGCGGCGCTGGACGCAGCGCAGCATCGCCCGGCAGCGCACTGTGATGCCAAAGGCAAAATGTGGAGCAATCTGCGTTTGTTCCATCGTGGAGAAGGTTATGCCTATGTTGTGCGCCGCAATCTGCGCGAGCAGCAGGTGACCGAGCTGAAGAAATATGCGGTGTTCGCCAAAGTGACCATTGCGGCCGATGATGACGCAGTCCTGCTCGGCGTTGCCGGTTTTCAGGCGCGCGCCGCGCTGGCTAACGTTTTCGCCACGCTGCCGGATGCCACAACCCCAGTGGTGCAGCAGGATGACACCACCCTGCTGTGGTTCGCCGAACCAGCCGAGCGTTTTCTGCTGGTCACCACGCCGGCGCAGGCCGAAGTGCTGCAGCAGAAGCTGGCCGGGGAAGCGCAGCTGAATGACAGCACGCAGTGGCTGGCGCTGGATATTGCGGCGGGCGTGCCGGTGATCGACAGCGCCACCACGGCGCAGCTGATTCCGCAGGCCACCAACCTGCAGGCGCTGGATGCCATCAGCTTCAAAAAAGGCTGTTATACCGGCCAGGAGATGGTGGCGCGCGCCAAATTCCGCGGCGCCAACAAACGTGCGCTCTACTGGCTGGCGGGCAGCGCCAGCAAAGTACCGGACGCGGCCAGTTCGCTGGAGTTGCAGATGGGCGACAAATGGCGTCGCACCGGCACGGTGCTGAGCGGCGTACAGCTGGATGATGGCAGCGTGTGGGTGCAGGCGGTGCTGAACAACGATCTGGAGCCGGACAGCGTGCTGCGCGTTGAAGGCGATGAAAGCGGGAAGCTGACCATTCAGCCGCTGCCCTATTCGCTGGAAGAGTAACGGTTACGGCTGGTACGGCGCAGGGTCGCCATCAGTGGCGACCCTTGCCTTGTTACATTACGTAAAAATAGATGGCGCAAAAGTGCAGCACGCTGCCGCCCAGCACGAAACCGTGCCAGATGGCATGATTGTACGGGATGCGGCGCGACACATAGAAAATCACCCCGAGTGAATAGACAATCCCGCCCGCCGCCAGCAGCCAGACGCCGCCGGCCGACAGTTTGGTTGCCAGCTGATAAATCACCACCAGCGACAGCCAGCCCATGCCGAGATAGGTCACCAGCGACAGCACTTTAAAGCGATGCGCAATGGTCAGCTTAAATATGATGCCCGCCAGCGCCAGACTCCAGATCACCACCATCAATCCCTGCGCCAGCGGCGATTGCAGCCCGACCAGCAGAAACGGCGTGTAAGTCCCGGCGATCAGCAAATAGATGGCGCAGTGGTCAAATTTCTTCAGCCAGTATTTGGCGCGCTGGTGCGGAATGGCGTGATACAGCGTCGAGGCGAGGAACAGCAAAATCATGCTGCCGCCGTACAGGCTATAGCTGGTAATGGCGGTGATATTCGCCTGCATTTCAACGGCCTGGGTCAACAGCAACACCAGCCCCACGATGCCAAACACACAGCCCAGGCCGTGGCTGATGCTGTTGGCGATCTCTTCGGCCAGTGAATAGCCCTGGGCAATAAGTCGGTTCTGTACCATGGCATCGGATTCCTGAACATCGTAACGAAAGTTGTGCTTTTTCTGTGCACCAGAGTAGCGAAGAACAATTTCAGAGTACACATGTACGCTAAAATTATTCTGTGAAGAGGTGTGACAACCCAGCGGCAAACCAATCTGTTACACTGAGGCTTCTTTTTGCCGTGAGCGCCGCCCGAATGTTTTCACACAGCGACCTGTCCCGTTTGAATGACCTTGAGATGCAGGTTTATCACTTCATCATCAAACACCGGGAAAGTGTCAGTTATATGACCATCCGTGAACTGGCGGCGCAGGCGGGCGTCTCGACCACCACGGTGCTGCGCTTCTGCCGCAAAATGCACTGTGACGGCTGGTCAGAATTCCGCATCCGTTTTCGCCTGGCGCAGGAGCAAAGCGCGCCGGTGCTGCTGCCCTCCGGCGTCGGAGAAATGCTGAGCTTTTTTAAAAGCATCAATAACGCAGAATTTGATCAGCAAATTGCCACCGCGGCGCAAATGATCATTGAGGCTGAGCACATTTTCTTTATTGGTGCTGGTACTTCAGGCAGCCTTGGCAAATATGGTGCGCGCTATTTTTCTAATATTGGCAAATTCAGCCATCACATCGATGATCCTTATTACCCGGTGAGTAAGAGCGCCTGGGAAAATGCGCTGGCGATTATTTTATCCGTCTCTGGCGAAACCGAAGAGATCCTGCGCTTTGCCAGTCAGTTCAGCCTGCATCACTGTAAAATCATCTCCATCACCAATCACGACAACTGCTCGCTGGCGAAAATGGCGGATTTCAATCTCTCCTATCATGTGCCGCAGGAGAAACTGCCTGACCGCTTCGATATTACCACCCAGGTACCGGTCATTTATATTCTGGAGACGCTGGGCCGTTATATTGCCCGCCTCACGCAGGTATAAAACAGCCTGTTTTTCGGCGGTAACAAGTCACATTTCCGCGCCGGTGTTATAGCGTGACTTTGCTATTTCAGTTGTTACACTGCGGGCAGTATTATTTTCGCCAACAGCGTGACGAGGTATTGAAATGAGTGAAGGATTGCAGTTACCCAGCGGATTTCTCTGGGGCGGCGCGGTGGCAGCCCATCAGGTTGAGGGCGGCTGGGATCAGGGCGGCAAAGGCGTCAGTATCGCCGATGTTCTCACCGGCGGCGCACACGGCGTAGATCGCGTCATCACGCCCGGCGTTCAGCCCGGCCAGCACTATCCCAACCATCAGGCGGTGGAATTCTATTCGCACTACAAACAGGACGTGGCGCTGTTTGCTGAGATGGGTTTCAAATGCTTCCGCACCTCGATTGCCTGGACGCGCATTTTCCCCAACGGCGATGAACTGCAGCCCAATGAAGCCGGCCTGCAATTTTACGATGACCTGTTTGATGAACTGCTGAAATATGGCATCGAACCGGTGATTACCCTGTCGCACTTTGAGATGCCATATCATCTGGTTAAAGAGTAGGGCGGCTGGGCTAATCGCAAAGTGGTCGATTTCTTTGTGCGCTTCAGTGACGTGGTGATGACGCGCTATCGCCACAAAGTGAAGTACTGGATGACCTTCAATGAAATCAATAACCAGCGCAACTGGCAGTATCCACTGTTCGGCTACTGCTGCTCCGGCGTCGTGTTCACAGAGCATGAAAAGCCGGAGCAGACGATGTATCAGGTGATGCATCACCAGTTCGTTGCCAGTGCCAAAGTGGTGAAGCGCGGCCACGAAATCAACCCGGATTTCCAGATTGGCTGCATGATCGCCATGGTACCGGTCTATCCGTTCTCCTGCCATCCGGATGACGTGATGCGCGCACAGGAGTCGATGCATCAGCGCTACGTGTTCAGCGACGTGCAGATGCGCGGCGCGTACCCGGCTTATACGCTTAAAGAGTGGGCGCGCAAGGGCTATCACATTGAGATGGAAGCCGATGACGCCGAAACGCTGCGTCAGGGCTGCTGCGACTACATCGGTTTCAGCTACTACATGAGCAATGCGGTGGACACCAAAGCCAGCGGCGTCGACGACCCGATCACCGGCTTCGACGGCGTAGTGCCTAACCCGCATGTGAAAGCGTCCGACTGGGGCTGGCAGATTGATCCGGTCGGCCTGCGCTACGTGCTGAATGCGCTGTATGAGCGCTATCAGAAGCCGCTGTTTATCGTTGAGAACGGCTTTGGTGCCATTGATAAAGCCAATGCTGAGGGCGTAATCGAAGATGACTACCGCATTGATTATCTGCGCGCGCACATCGAAGAGATGAAAAAAGCGGTGGCGCTGGATGGTGTCGATCTGCTGGGCTATACGCCGTGGGGCTGCATCGACTGCGTCTCCTTTACCACCGGCCAGTACAGCAAGCGCTACGGCTTTATCCACGTTGATAAAAACGATGACGGCAGCGGCAGCTTTGCCCGTTCGAAGAAGAAGAGTTTCGCCTGGTATCAGCAGGTAATTGCCAGCAATGGTGAAGTGTTGTAACCGCTAATGGCGCGCGACGTATAAATGTGCGCCGCGCGCAGACAGGCTGTGAAGTGCGGCTCAACGGCCGCCTGATGCATCAATAAAGCTGCCGGTGACGTATGAAGCGGCGTCACTGGCCAGCCAGACGATGGCGGCAGCGATCTCCTCCGCCTGGCCGCCGCGCTGCATCGGCAGCGATGCCGCGAGACGATCAACGCGCCCCGGCTCGCCGCCGTCGGCATGCATATCGGTGTAGATCAGCCCTGGCCGCACGCTATTGACGCGAATCCCCTGCGCCGCCACTTCCAGTGACAATCCTCTGGTCAGCGTATCCATCGCGCCTTTCGACGCCGCGTAATCGACATACTCATTGGGCGAGCCGGTACGCGCGGCCGCTGACGAGACGTTAACAATGGCGCCGCCCTGACCGCCGTGTGCGGTGCTCATGCGTTTTACCGCTTCGCGACAGCAGATAAACGTGCCGGTGACGTTGGTTGCCAGCACGCGCTGAATGCGCGCAGCATCCAGATCCTCAACCCGGCACTGGGAGAGGAGAATACCGGCGTTATTCACCAGCACGCGCAGCGCGCATGGCTGCTGATCCAGCTGGCGGAACATGCGCACCACCTGCGCTTCATCGGCAATATCCGCCTGTAAGGCAAACGCGCTGCCGCCCTGCGCTTCGATATCTGCTACCACCTGCAACGCTTCTGCTGCGCGCTGCCGGAAATTGATTGCCACGCGATAACCTGCCTGCGCCAGCAGCAGCGATGTTGCCCGTCCAATTCCGCGGCTACCGCCGGTGACCAGTGCCAGATCCATATGCTTCTCCCATAAAAAAAGGCCGACAAATCGGCCTTTAGTATTACTGAAGGGTTTGAATTACGCCTGCTGATTACTGGTATTCGCTCATCGGAACGCATGAACAGAACACATTGCGATCGCCAAACACATCGTCGAGACGCTTAACGGTCGGCCAGTATTTGTTGGCGCTGCCGGCCGGGAAGACCGCCAGCTCGCGGCTGTACGGATGAGTCCAGTCGCCGACGATTTCCATCTGGGTATGCGGTGCATTCACCAGCGGGTTGTCGTCAGCCGGCCATTCACCGTCGGCCACGCGATCGATTTCCATGCGGATCGCCAGCATCGCGTCAATAAAGCGGTCCAGCTCGATTTTGCTCTCGGATTCGGTCGGCTCGACCATCAGCGTGCCGGCGACCGGGAACGACATTGTCGGCGCATGGAAGCCGTAGTCGATCAGGCGTTTCGCGATATCCAGCTCGCTGATGCCGGTCTGCTCTTTCAGCGGACGAATGTCGAGAATGCACTCATGCGCCACGCGGCCGTCGCGGCCGGCGTACAGAATCGGGTACGCTGACTGCAGCCGGCTGGCGATGTAGTTGGCGTTGAGAATCGCCACCGAGCTGGCCTGCTTCAGCCCTTCTGCGCCCATCATGCGAATGTACATCCAGCTAATGGGCAGAATAGATGCGCTGCCGAACGGCGCCGCAGAAACCGCGCCCTGCTGGGTCAGCACGCCGTCAATCTGCACCACGCTATGGCCCGGTACGAATGGTGCCAGATGCGCTTTTACCCCGATGGGCCCCATGCCCGGACCGCCACCGCCGTGCGGAATGCAGAAGGTTTTGTGCAGGTTGAGATGCGACACGTCAGCGCCAATGTAGCCAGGCGTGGTGATCCCGACCTGCGCGTTCATGTTTGCGCCGTCGAGGTACACCTGGCCGCCGTACTGATGCACGATCTGGCACACTTCGCGAATGGTCTCTTCGTAGACGCCGTGCGTCGACGGATAGGTCACCATGATGCACGACAGCGCATCACCGGCCTGCGCTGCTTTTTCACGCAGATCGCCGAGATCGATGTTGCCCTGCTTATCACAGGCCACCACCACCACCGCCATGCCCGCCATCTGCGCGGACGCCGGGTTGGTGCCGTGCGCCGAGCTCGGGATCAGACAGATCGTGCGGCCCGCTTCATTACGGCTCTCATGATAGCGACGGATGGCCAGCAGACCGGCGTATTCGCCCTGCGCACCAGAGTTCGGCTGCATGCACAGCGCATCGTACCCGGTGAGCTGAACCAGCCACTGGGACAGCTGGCCGATCATCTGCAGATAACCGCTCGCCTGCTCTGCCGGGCAGAACGGGTGCAGTTCAGCGAATTCCGGCCAGGTGATCGGAATCATTTCGGCGGCGGCATTCAGTTTCATGGTGCATGAGCCGAGCGGGATCATCGCCTGATTCAGCGCCAGATCCTTTTTCTCCAGGCTGTGCATGTAGCGCATCATCTCAGTTTCGCTGTGATGACGGTTGAACACCGGATGGGTAAGGAATTCGCTGGTACGTTGCTGGCCTGCCGGAATGGCGCTGTTTTCCGCCGCCACCGCGGCGTCCAGCGCCTCGATATCCTGGCCGTGCGCGTCGCCCAGCAGAATGGCAAACAGCGCCAGCACGTCTTCACGCGTGGTGGTTTCATCCAGCGTGATACCGACCGCATTGAGGATATCGCTGCGCAGGTTGACGCCGAAGCTCAGCGCACGGTTCAGCACCGCCGCTTTGTCCGCGACTTCAACGGTCAGCGTATCGAACCAGCTGTGATGGCGCAGCTTCAGGCCGCCGTTTTGCAGGCCTGCTGCCAGAATCGAGGTCAGACGGTGAATGCGCGAGGCGATGCGCTTCAGTCCGGCCGGGCCATGGTAAACCGCGTACAGGCCGGCGATATTCGCCAGCAGCACCTGTGAAGTACAGATGTTGGAGTTGGCTTTCTCACGGCGGATGTGTTGTTCGCGCGTCTGCATCGCCATGCGCAGCGCGGTGTTACCGGCGGCATCGCGTGACACACCGATGATACGGCCCGGCATGGAGCGCTTGTGCTCATCACGGCTGGCAAAGAAGGCCGCGTGCGGACCGCCGTAACCCATCGGTACGCCAAAGCGCTGGGCGGAACCGAAGACGATATCAGCACCCTGTTTGCCCGGCGCTTCCAGCTGCACCAGCGCCATGAAATCCGCCGCCACGCTCACCACCACTTTGCGGCTTTTCAGCTCAGCAATCAGTTCACGGTAGTCGTGCACTTCTCCGCTGGTACCGACCTGCTGCAGCAGCACGCCAAACAGATCGTCGTGCTCGCGGGCTTTTTCGGCGCGATCAATAATCAGCTCAAAGCCAAAGGTTTCAGCGCGGGTGCGCACCACATCCAGCGTTTGCGGATGGATGTCATCGGCGATAAAGAATTTGGTCGCGTTTTTCAGCTTGCTGACGCGTTTAGCCATCGCCATCGCTTCGGCGGCCGCGGTGGCTTCATCCAGCAGCGAAGCTGAAGCGATATCCAGCCCGGTGAGATCGAGCGTCAGGGTCTGAAAATTGAGCAGCGCTTCCAGACGGCCCTGCGACACTTCCGGCTGATACGGCGTGTACGCCGTGTACCAGCCCGGATTTTCCAGCATGTTGCGCAGAATCACCGGCGGGGTGATCACGGCGCTGTAACCCATTCCAATCCAGGATTTGTAACGCTGATTCTGGCTGGCAATGGCTTTCAGCTCTGCCAGCGCCTGCTGTTCAGTCGCGGCATCGCCTACCGCCGGCGGGCCTGGCAGCTGGATATCAGCAGGCACAATTGAAGCGATCAGCGAAGCCAGCGAGCTGGCACCAATCGCTTCCAGCATGGTGGCCTGCTGCGCGGCATCAGGACCGATATGGCGCTCAATAAAAGCACCGTTATGTTCGAGCTGGCTGAGAGTCTGGGTCATTTACAGTACATCCTGAATCGGGCTGGGTGACAAAATGGCATTAAATCAGGCAGATAAAAAAGAAGGCGCCGCAGTGCGGCACCTTCAGAGACTACCGGTTACTCGTCGATGGACGCTTTGTAGGCGGCGGCATCGAGCATCGCGTCGAGCTCGGACTCGTCGCTGGCTTTGATGCGGAACAGCCAGCCGGCGGCGTACGGTTCGCTGTTCACCAGCTCCGGGGCATCGCCCAGCGCTTCGTTAACCGCCACAATTTCGCCGCTCAGCGGGGCATAGATATCCGATGCCGCTTTCACGGATTCGGCTACCGCACAGTCGTCACCGGCGGCAAAGCTGGCGCCCACGTCAGGCAGGTCGACAAACACCATGTCGCCCAGCAGTTCCTGCGCGTGTTCGGTGATGCCCACGGTAAACGTACCGTCAGCTTCTTTACGCACCCACTCGTGGCTATCACGGTACTTCAATTCATTTGGCACATTGCTCATCGCCATTTCTCCTGAAAAAAATTACTGAGCGACCGGCTTGCCGGCGCGAACAAAAATAGGTTTAGTCACTTTCACCGGCATTTCACGATTGCGGATTTCAACAATCGCCTGCTCACAGATACTGGCCGGCACGCGCGCCAGCGCAATGCTGTAGCCCAGCGTTGGCGAGAAGGAGCCGCTGGTAATGATGCCCTGCTGCGGCTGTCCCTGCGCATCGGTAAAGCGCACCGTCAGACCGTTACGCAGCACGCCTTTTTCGGTCAGCACCAGCCCGACCAGCTTTTCCGTGCCGTTCTCGCGCTGTGCTACCAGCGCCTCACGGCCAATGAAATCACGGTCGGCGGGCTCCCAGCTGATGGTCCAGCCCATGTTGGCAGCCAGCGGCGAAACTCCTTCATCCATCTCCTGCCCATACAGATTCATGCCAGCTTCGAGACGCAGCGTATCGCGTGCGCCCAGTCCGGCTGGTTTCACGCCTGCGGCCAGCAGCTGTTGCCAGAAATCTGCGGCCTGAGCGGCAGGCAGGGCGATTTCATAACCGGCTTCACCGGTATAACCGGTCGTGGCGATAAACAGATCGCCCGCCTGTACGCCAAAGAACGGCTTCATGCCTGCCACCGCGTCACGCTGTGCCGCGCTTAACAGGCTCTGTGCTTTTTGCTGCGCGTTCGGCCCCTGTACGGCGATCAGCGCCAGATCGTCACGCTCGGTCAGTTCAACCCCAAACGGCTGCGCATGCTCAGCGATCCACGCCAGATCCTTCTCGCGCGTGGCGGAGTTGACCACCAGGCGGAAGAAATCTTCGCTCATAAAGTAAACAATTAAATCATCAATGACGCCAGCTGAAGCATTCAGCATGCCGGTATAAAGGGCTTTGCCGGGCTGGGTCAGTTTGGCGACGTCGTTGGCCAGCAGGTAACGCAGAAATTCACGGGTGCGCGCGCCGTGCAGATCGACAATGGTCATGTGGGAAACGTCAAACATTCCGGCATCGTTGCGCACCGCATGGTGCTCATCCATTTGCGAGCCGTAGTGCAGCGGCATCATCCAGCCGTGGAAGTCCACCATGCGGGCACCGCAGGCCTGATGCTGTTCGAATAGAGGCGTTTGCTGAGTCATAACCATCCTGTGAAGACAAGTGAGTGTGACGCGCCTGCGCCGTCAGTTTTGAGCGACGCAAACGTTCTCTTTACGCTGAAGTTACCACCGAATACGGCAATTAACCATAAGGAAAACGAGGGTGAAACCTTATCATCCTTTGTGCTGCCCCTGCAGCCACGCCAGCACATCTCACTGCATTTATGTGATTTACCGCGCATATAATTCACCTGTTGCGCAGTAATTCAGCCGAATAATGGAACCTGTGCCGCAGACAAGGGAAATGGTTCGGGATCAAAAAGCATTTAGGATTAGTTAAAGTAATGCGAATTGAGACCTGAAATTAGAATAAATCAAATGACGGGCAATTTGGGTGCAGCGATGCACAATAATGGTGCCGGGGCGGGTTTTGCAGTGGCGTTACCGGGTGCGCACAGGGTCGCGATGGATGGCGACAACGCTGTGCAGTTCGGTGATTCATGAGCGGCAGCCGACTGCCACGCCCACCCTTGAGGGCGATCGCGTAACGTCAGTGCAGGAAAAACGGCACCTGAAAGGGTGCCGTAATAAGGAGGGTTAGCGGATCCAGCCGGGCAGGTCGTTGAGGCCCATGGCCTGCTTCAGCAGTAACGGCTTCACGCCAGGCAGCGTGTCGGCCAGCTTCAGCCCGACGTCGCGCAGCAGTTTTTTCGCCGGATGGTGCCCGGCAAACAGCTCACGGAAACCCTGCATTCCAGCCAGCATCAGCGCTGCGCTGTGCTTGCGGCTGCGTTCATAACGCCGCAAATAGAGATGCTGGCCGATATCTTTGCCCTGCTGATGCAGACGACGGATTTCGCCAATCAGCTCGGCAGCATCCATAAAGCCGAGGTTAACCCCCTGCCCGGCCAGCGGATGGATGGTATGCGCCGCATCGCCCACCAGCGCCAGCCGGTGCGCAGCAAAGTTGCGGGCGTAACGCGCCGTCAGCGGAAAGGTTTTACGTTCGCTTTCCACCTGGCACAGACCAAGGCGCATATCGAATGCCACCGACAGCTGCTGGTTAAACAGCGCTTCCGGCATGGATTGCAGTCGCGCCGCTTCCTGCGGTGACAGCGACCAGACGATGGAGCACAGGTGCGGATCCTGCATCGGCAGGAAGGCCAGAATGCCGTCGCCGTGGAACACCTGGCGCGCGATGGCATCGTGCGGCATATCGGTGCGTACATTGGCCACCAGCGCGTGATGTTCGTAATCCCAGAAGGTAATCGGGATATCCGCTTTGTCACGCAGCCACGAGTTGGCCCCGTCCGCAGCAATCAGCAAGCGCGCGCTCATCATGCTGCCGTCCTGCAGGGTAATAAAGGCTTCGTTATCGCCAAACGCCACCTGCTGCAGCTGAGCCGGTGCAATCAGCGTCACGTCGTTGCACTGGCTGGCGCGCTGCCACAGCGCACTGTGAATCACCTCGTTTTCAATGATATGTCCGAGGTGCGACAGCCCCTGCTGCTCGTCATCAAAGCTGATCGAGCCAAAGCTGTCCTGATCCCACACTTCCATGCCGTGATACGCGCTGGCGCGCAGCGCGAGAATGGTGGACCAGACATCAAGTTTTTGCAGCAGACGCTCGCTGGCGGCGTTGATGGCCGAGACGCGAACCGACGCTGGCGCCGCCGCATCAAATTGTGGCTCAGGCGCTTTTTCCAGCACCGCAACGCGCAGGCCGCTGCCCTGTAAGCCACAGGCCACCGCCAGACCGACCATGCCGCCACCGGCAATCGCCACATCAAATGTTTGCATTGCTGCCCCTTAATTCATGCTTAACGCTTAACCCAGCCGAGCGTGCGCACGGCAAGTGGGTTTCGCAGCCATGGCAGGTGGTCCATTGCCACCAGCCCAAGATTTCGTCCTGCCACCAGCGGGGCATAACGGTTGGCGAACAGCCGCACCAGACCGTCGGTGACGCCAATGGTCGCCGCGCGATCCGGCTGGCGGCGCGCAGCAAAATGGTGCAACACCGCGTGGCTGCCCGGATCCTGCTGGTGACGATGCGCCGCCGCAAGGGTTTCCGCCAGCGACATCACATCGCGCAAACCGAGGTTAAAGCCCTGCCCGGCGATCGGATGCAGCGTCTGCGCCGCATTGCCGACCAGTGCCAGCCGGTGCGTCACCTGACGCTCTGCGGTCTGCAGCGCCAGCGGATAGATTTCGCGCTGGCCGGCGTGAGTAAAGCGCCCCAGCCGCCAGCCAAAGGCGCGCTGTAATTCATGCAGGAAGGTGGCATCGTCCCACTGCTTAACCGTGGCTTCGGCCGCCGCCGGATGGCACCACACCAGCGACAGACGGTTGCCGGACATCGGCAGCAGCGCCAGCGGGCCATGCCGGGTGAAGCGCTCAAACGCGCGACCCTGATGCGGCAACTGCGTCGCGACGTTAGCAATCACCGCCAGCTGCTGGTAGTCGTCGCGCTGCCAGCGAATGCCGCAGGATGCCGCCAGCGGCGAGCGTGCGCCGTCAGCGGCCACCAGCAGCGCGCCCTGTAACGTTGCGCCGCTGCTGAGCGTCGCCTGCACGCTATCGGCGCTGCGGGTTACTGAGGTCACGTGATCCGGGCAGCATAGTGTCACGCCGGGTGCCTCACGCAGACGTGTAAACAGGCGCTGTCCCACGTCATACAGCTCGACCACGTTGCCCAACGCCGACAGCTGATAATCCTCAGCCTGCAGCTGAACAAACCCGCTGTGCCCGCGATCGGAAACGTGGATGTGGGTAATGGGCGTGGCGCAATCCGCCAGCGAACGCCACAGGTCAATTTCCGCCAGCTGCTGACAGGTGCCCGCCGCCAGCGCGATGGCGCGCCCGTCAAAGCCCGGGTGCGCGCGGCTGTCCGGCTGATGACGTTCAATCAGCGTAACCGGCAACTGGCCCTGTGTCAGATGCGAAATCGCCAGTGCCAGCGTGGCGCCGGTCATGCCGCCGCCTGCAATCAGGATATTCATACGCCGCGCGCCGCCGCCATCAGTGCTTCGATCGCCTCAGCGTCTTTTACCACGCTGTCGGTCAGGTTTTCATTACCGTCGGCGGTGATGACGATGTCGTCTTCGATACGGATACCGATGCCGCGAAACTGCGCCGGCACTTTGGCATCCGGCGCGATATACAGGCCCGGTTCAACGGTGAGCACCATGCCGGGTTCAAGCAGGCGGTCGCGGCTGGGCGTGCCGTAGTGGCCGACGTCATGCACGTCCAGCCCCAGCCAGTGCCCAAGACCGTGCATAAAGAACGGACGGTGCGCCTGCTCTTCAAACAGCGTATCGATATTGCCTTCCAGTATTCCCAGATCGACCAGACCGGTGATCATGATGCGCACCACTTCGTCGTTGACTTCATGGATGCTGATGCCCGGGCGGAACATCGACAGCGCCTTATACAGCGAGGCGAGCACGATGTCGTAGATCTCGCGCTGCGGCTGGCTGAATTTACCGTTTACCGGGAAAGTGCGGGTGATATCGCCGGCGTAGCCATGGAATTCGCAACCGGCATCAATCAGCACCAGATCGCCGTCGCGCATTTCGCTTTCGTTTTCGGTGTAGTGCAAAATGCAGCCGTTCTCACCGGAGCCCACGATGGTGTTGTAAGACGGAAAGCGCGCGCCGTGGCGGGTGAATTCGTGATGGATTTCGCCCTCCAGCTGATATTCAAACATGCCGGGACGGCACGCCTGCATCGCGCGGGTATGTGCCAGCGCGCTGATTTTTCCTGCGCGGCGCAGAATGGCGATCTCGTCTTCGCTTTTAAACAGGCGCATCTCATGCACCCAGGGACGCCAGTCGGTCAGCGTCGCCGGCGCGCTGAGGTTTTGCCGGAAACCGCGGCGCAGTTTCTCCAGCGCGCTGAACACCAGCGTATCCGCTTCCGCGTATTCACCCTGTGCGTGATAGACCACATCAAGTCCGTTGAGCAGCTGGTGCAGCTGCTCGTCAATCGCATCCCACGGCAGCGCGCGGTCAACGCCCAGCTTCGCCGGTGCGGCTTCCTGACCAAGCCGACGCCCGAACCAGATCTCGGCCGTCAGGTCGCGTACGCGGTTAAACAGCACGCTGTGGTTATGATTGTCATCGCTCTTGATTAATACCAGCAGCGCCTGCGGCTCGTTGAAGCCGGTGAAGTACCAGAAATCGCTGTTCTGGCGAAAGGGATATTCGGTGTCGTTGCTGCGCGTCACTTCAGGTGCAGCAAAAATCAAAGCCGCGCTGCCGGGCGCCATGCGGGCGATCAGCGCCTGACGACGTTGCCGGAAGGATTCCAGTGTAATCATATTTGCACTCCCTGTAGAAAACGGGCAGCGACCTGCCCACGATGACGCGCTTAGTGTAGCGTAGGTTTTTGCACTTCCGGTGCGGTCGGCGTGCGTGGCCGGGTGAAGGTGTCATGGCACAGCAGCGCGGCAACGCGCACGTACTCAATCACCTCTTCCAGCGACTGTTCGAGCTCTTCCTGATCTTCATCTTCATCGTAGCCAAGTTGCGCAATGGTGCGCAGATCGTCAATCGCTTCGCCGGTCTCACCGGTCACTTTGTCCAGCTTCGGCTGCGTCACGCCCAGGCCCAGCAGGAAGTGATTGACCCAGCCGGCCAGCGCGTCAGCACGATCGAACACCGTGATGTCCTCCTCATCCGGCAGCATCAGCTGGAACAGGAAACCCTCTTCATCCAGCGTGTTGGCCAGGTTTTCATGCAGCGCCTGCAGCGGCTGCGACAGGCTTTGCGAGAACGCCATGCCCTCGTTAGTCAGGTCGTGCACCAGGGTTTTCCAGCTGCTGTCCTGATTGCCGCCGCACAGAATGCCACACAGCAATCCGTGCATCTCGGCGGGCGTCATGCCTACGCCCTGCTGGGAAAGTGCCGCGGCCAGCGCGTTGTAAGTGGGTGTTGCGTTCTGTAAAGACATAAGCTTTGGTCGTCGTTGGCAGAATAAGTTCGTGTTATGCTACCACCAGGTGCCTCAGGGTTTCCAGAAAAGGGGTTGTAACTTATCACGCGGGTCTATATAGTTGCGCACCTCCCAACCCATTGACAGGTAAGGGAGATGCGAACGAAGTAATCAGTCAGGATGGTGGCATGTCTGCACAACCGGTAGATATTCAGATTTTTGGTCGTTCATTGAGAGTGAATTGTCCGCCTGAACAGCAAGATGCGCTGAATCTGGCCGCAGAGGATCTCAATCAACGGTTGCAAGATTTAAAAGTTCGCACTAGAGTCACAAATACAGAGCAGCTGGTGTTCATCGCCGCGTTAAACATTTGCCACGAGCTGGCACAAGAGAAAGGTAAAACGCGCGATTACGCAGCCAATATGGAACAACGCATCCGTATGCTGCAGCAGACCATTGAGCAGGCATTAGTTGAGCAAGGTCGCATAACTGAACGTCAGGGCCCTAAATTCGAATAACACTTCATGGTACTCGTGTTAGAGTAACGGTGAAGTCAATTTTCTCTGAGATGTTTGCAAGCGGGCCAGTCCCCTGAGCCGATATTTCATACCAACAGAGTGTGACGCTCTGTAACCTGTGAGCATGCTCGGTCCGTCCGAGAAGCCTGATGGTTACGACGGCATACTCACCTTGAACCAAGGGTTCAAGGGTTACAGCCTGCGGCGGCATCTCGGAGATCTCCTCTTAGTTCCACCCTGTTATTCCCGGTGTGATAATGTGGCTATCAACAGCCTTATCAGCCGGGGACATCATGCCAGCACTCTCTCTTCTCGACCGACAGGATATTCGTCAGCATGTGCGCCATCTGCGCCGCAATCTTACGCCTGAGCAACAGGTTGAGGCCGCCGATCTGCTGGCTGAACATGCCATCAATTTTGCCCCGCTGGCCAGCGCACAACGCATCGCGCTGTTTCTCTCCGTCGATGGAGAAATCAATACCCGACCGCTGATTGCCAAACTGTGGCAGCAAAAGAAGCAGGTCTTTCTGCCGGTGCTGCACCCGTTTGCGCCCGGTCACCTCCTTTTTTTGCGTTACACGCCAGAAACCCCGCTGCGACCTAACAAGCTGCGCATCCCTGAGCCGCCGCTGGATATTACGCAGCTGGCGACACTCGATCAGCTGGATGTGATGCTGGTACCGCTGGTGGCGTTTGACGCGCAGGGACAACGCTTAGGCATGGGCGGGGGTTTTTACGATCGCACGCTACAGCACTGGCAACAGCATGGCTTTTTACCGCTGGGTATTGCGCACGACTGCCAGCGCGTGGATGCGCTGCCGGTGGCGGCCTGGGATGTGCCATTGCCGGCGATTCTCACGCCGTCAAAGCTTTGGCAGTGGGAAACGCTGGCGGGATAAAGACAGGGCGCCCAGCGGCGCCCTGCACTGTCAGTACAGCAGACGGGCGCGAATAGTGCCCGGAATCGCCTTCATCAGCTGCAGCGCTTTCTCCGCTACATCTTCTTCGGCATCAATATCGATAACCACATAACCCATCACTGGCGAGGTTTGCAGATACTGAGCGGCAATGTTGATGCCCTGCTCGGCAAAGATCTGGTTGATGGCGGTCAGCACGCCCGGACGGTTTTCATGGATGTGCAGCAGGCGGCTGGCGCTGGCGGCGTGCATCGGCAGCGAGACTTCCGGGAAGTTTACTGCGGAGAGCGTCGAGCCGTTATCAGAGTACTTGGCCAGCTTGCCAGACACTTCCAGACCGATGTTCTCCTGCGCTTCCTGCGTTGATCCGCCGATGTGCGGCGTCAGGATCACGTTGTCGAATTCGCACAGCGGCGAGTTAAACGGATCGCTGTTGGTTGCAGGTTCAACCGGGAAGACGTCGATGGCGGCACCGGCGAGGTGCTTGCTGGCCAGCGCATTACACAGCGCCGGGATGTCAATCACGGTGCCGCGCGCGGCGTTGATCAACAGCGCGCCGGGCTTCATCAGTGCCAGCTCTTCGCTGCCAATCATGTTCTGAGTAGATGGCGTTTCCGGCACGTGCAGGCTGACCACATCACTCATGTTCAGCAGGTCAGAGAGATGGCGCACCTGGGTGGCATTGCCCAGCGGCAGCTTGTTTTCGATATCGTAGAAAAATACGTGCATGCCGAGGCTTTCCGCCAGCACGCCGAGCTGCATCCCGATATGGCCGTAGCCAATGATACCCAGCTTCTTACCACGCGCTTCGTACGAGCCGGTAGCGATTTTATTCCAGATGCCGCGGTGGGCTTTGGCGTTGGCTTCCGGAATGCCGCGCAGCATCAGCAGCATTTCGCCGATTACCAGTTCCGCGACCGAACGGGTATTGGAGAACGGGGCGTTGAACACCGGCACGCCGCGTTTCGCTGCCGCGCTGAGATCAACCTGGTTAGTACCAATACAGAAGCAGCCCACCGCCACCAGCTTTTCAGCCGCCGCGAAGATCTCTTCAGTCAGTTGGGTACGGGAACGGATACCAATGAAGTGGGCATCGCGGATGGAGGACTTCAGCGTCTCAGCATCCAGTGCGCCTTTGTGGAACTCGATGTTGGTGTAACCTGCGGCGCGCAGATTATCCAGCGCACTCTGGTGAACGCCTTCCACCAGCAGGAACTTAATCTTGTCTTTTTCCAGTGATACCTTTGCCATTTCCCGACCCTATTCAGAATTCAACGAGGACTACCATAAGGTAGCCTTCTGTCAAAATATCAAAATTTTCCGGCGCGGCAATACAAACGATTGCCTGCACGCCAGCACGCGCCCACGTGCAGACAACACAAATCCACACAAAATCGTGAGATGACGAGAGCGCAAAGTACGAACCTGCTGTTGATGAATCATTTGTGACATAAGTCACCAAATTTCACTGCAGCAAGAAAAGATGTTTTGCGAATGGAAATAACCGGCGCTGGCAGCGCGCCGGTGAGATCAATTGGTGATGGTTTTCACACCGTCCGGCGTGCCAATCAGCGCAATATCCGCTCCGCGTGCAGCAAACAGCCCCACGGTGACGACGCCCGGCAGCGCATTGATGGTTTTTTCCAGCGCAATCGGGTCAAGAATGCGCAGATTATGTACGTCGAGAATAATGTTGCCGTTATCCGTAACCACATGCTGACGATACTCTGGCAGGCCGCCCAGCTTCACCAGCTCCCGCGCCACATAAGCGCGCGCCATCGGAATCACCTCCACCGGAAGCGGGAAGTTGCCCAGCACATCGACCTGCTTGGACGCATCCGCGATGCAGATAAATTTCTGCGCCACCGCCGCAACAATTTTCTCGCGCGTCAGCGCCGCGCCACCGCCCTTGATCATCTGCATCTGTGGATTGATCTCATCAGCCCCGTCGACATACACCGACAGCGCATCCACGTTGTTGAGATCGAACACCGGAATGCCCAGCGATTTGAGCTTTTCGGTGGAGGCTTCCGAACTGGAAACCGCGCCCTCGATCTGATTCCTGATGGTACCAAGCGCGTCAATAAAGTGCGCCGCCGTTGAACCGGTGCCTACGCCAACAATGGTGCCTGGCTGCACGTACTGCAGCGCTGCCCAACCTACCGCTTTTTTCAGTTCATCCTGGGTCATGGTATGTTTAAAACCTGTGCGACATCGAAGTGCGCGTAGTATAAAACAAGGCGCTGTCAAAAAGCGCGGCTGAACGACGTTGGATGTAAGCCTTTGGAAGCCAGCCCGCAAAAACGCGTCGGCCGCACAGCTTCGCCGTTTTATGGCATAGTAGTTTCCACCCTGAACGAGAGAGAACAACAATGAAACGCCCGGATTATCGAACGCTTCAGGCGCTGGATGCTGTGATTCGCGAACGCGGCTTTGAGCGTGCCGCCCAGAAGCTGTGCATCACGCAGTCTGCGGTGTCGCAGCGCATTAAACAGCTGGAAAATTTATTTGGTCAGCCACTGCTGGTGCGTACCGTGCCGCCGCGCCCGACCGAGCAGGGACAAAAATTGCTGGCGCTGCTGCATCAGGTGGAGCTGCTGGAAGAGGAGTGGCTGGGCGATGATAACGGTGGCACCACGCCGCTGCTGCTGTCGCTGGCGGTGAACGCCGACAGTCTTGCTACCTGGCTGCTGCCGGCGCTGAAAGATGTACTGGCCGACTCGCCGGTGCGCCTGAATCTGCAGGTGGAAGATGAAACCCGCACGCAGGAGCGTTTACGGCGCGGTGAAGTGGTCGGCGCGGTGAGTATCCAGCCGCAGCCGTTGCCAAGTTGCCTGGTGGATCAGCTGGGTGCGCTGGACTATCTGTTCTGCGCCTCGCCGGAGTTTGCCGCGCGCTATTTCCCCAATGGCGTGACGCGCTCGGCGCTGCTGAAAGCCCCGGCGGTGGCGTTTGATCACCTCGACGACATGCATCAGGCCTTTTTGCAGCAGAACTTTGATTTATCGCCGGGCAGCGTGCCGTGCCACATCGTGAACTCATCAGAGGCTTTTGTGCAGCTGGCTCGTCAGGGATCGGTGTGCTGTATGATTCCGCACCTGCAGATTGAGCGCGAGCTGGCGCAGGGAGAGCTGGTCGATTTGACGCCGGGTCTGTATCAGCGCCGGATGCTGTACTGGCACCGTTTCGCGCCGGAAAGCCGCCTGATGCGCAGCGTGACCGATGCACTGATTGCCCACGGCCACCGCGTATTGCGCCAGGATGAAGTTGCGGCTTAGCGCCGTTCAGATTAGCGCACAACAGTCGTAGCGGCGCGATTCATCGCGCGTTTTAACAGCGGTTCTGCTGCTGGAAAGCGCGATGAATCGCGCCGCTACAATTTTACAGGCTAACTTACTGCGCCGTATTCGGTTTGATTTCGAATACCACATCCACCTGATCGTCAAAATGGATGCTCTGCTGCTCGTAGGTCTGCTGCGCGGTGGTGTCCGCTGCGGCACCGGCCGCTTTGTACATGCGCGCCATCGGCATCGGCTGGTAGTTAGCCACGTGATAGCGAATGCTGTACACCGAGCCCAGCTTAGCATTGAAGCCTTCCGCCAGGGCGCTCGCTTGCTGTGTGGCATTGGCAATCGCCGCTTTACGCGCCTGATCTTTGTAGCTGTCCGCGTTAGCCACGCCCAGCTCAACAGAACGAATCTCATTCAGGCCCGACTTCAGCGCGCCGTCCAGCAGCTCATTCAGCTTATCCAGCTGGCGCAGCGTGACTTCCACCTGACGCACCGCACGGTAGCCTTTCAGCACCGACTTGCCCTCTTTGGTGTAGTCATACTCCGGCTGGGTGCTGAGATTAGCCGCATCAATATCTTTCTTCTCGATGCCGTTCTTTTGCAGGAAATCAAAATATTGCGCCACGCGGTCGTCAGCCTGTTTTTTTGCATCCGCCGCGTCTTTCGACGAAACATTCACCACGATGGAGAGCGTCGCCATATCCGGACGGGCATCCACGCTGGCCTGTCCTGATGTCACCACGTGCGGTCCGTTCGGCACTTCTCCCGCATGGACCAGACCGGACAGTGCGCCCGTGCTCATTACGGCGGCCAGCGCCAGTGCTTTCAGTTTCACGAAAGTCCTCCTTGAAGGGTTCAATTTGCAGGTCGCCACTATGGCGAAACCCAAAACACATTACTATGCGTGATGGTCTGAGTTTGAAATTAGCAAAAAGTTCGGCTTTGCTCAGGTTTAACGTATCCGCGATCGCAAATTTATCGCTACAGATTCGCTGAAAAGCGCCGCCTGCGTTTCTATTAAAGAAACACTTCTGCCCCTCGGGAGAGTTGTATTATGACAGAACAGCCACTTAGCCAAAGCGCGGTCAGCGTGCGAGCCGGACGCACACGCTTTATGATGCTGGCCCTGGTGTTTATCAACATCATCATTAACTACATGGATCGCACCAACCTGTCGGTGGCCGCCACGCAGATGGCCGGTGAACTGCGCTTCACGCCGCTGGAGATGGGGCTGATCTTCTCGGCGTTCGGCTGGATCTATGCGGCGCTGCAAATTCCCGGCGGATTCCTGATCGATCGTCTCGGCGCGCGGCTGGTATACGGCGCGGGTCTGTTTGCCTGGTCGCTGATCACCGCACTGCACGCTTTTGCCAGCAGCTTTGGCGCGCTGTTCGGTCTGCGCCTCGGCGTCGGCGCCTTCGAGGCGCCGGTGATGCCCGCTAACAATCGGGTGATTTCCAGCTGGTTCCCCGAGCAGGAGCGCGCCAGTGCAATTGGCATCTACTCGTCCGCACAGTTTGTTGGCCTCGCCTGTATGACGCCGCTGCTGTTTCATGTGCAGGCTGCGTTTGGCTGGCGCGGGCTGTTTCTGATTACCGGCGTTGCGGGCATGATTTGGGCGCTGGTGTGGTATCTGCTGTATCGCGAGCCGCACCAGCATAAAGGCGTATCAGAGGCTGAACTTAACTATCTGCGTGACAACGGCGCACTGCTGGAAAATCTCCAGGGCAGCCAGCCGCCGCGTGCACGCTGGGCCGATCTGGCGCAGATGTTTCGCAGCCGCAAGCTGGTCGGCATCTATATTGGCCAGTTCACCATCTCCGCCACCTTCTGGTTTTTCCTCACCTGGTTTCCCACCTATCTGGTGGAGTATCGCCACATGGACTTTATCAAGAGCGGCTATGTGGCGTCGCTGCCCTACTTCGCGGCGTTTTGTGGCGTACTGCTGGCTGGCTTTGCCTCAGACCGCATGATCCGGCGCGGCGTGTCAGCCAGCGTGGCGCGCAAGCTGCCGGTGATCCTCGGCTTGTTCCTCACGCTGTTCATTCTGGGTGCTAACTACACCGAAGATTCGCGGCTGATCATCCTGTTTATGTCGCTGGCGTTTTTTGGTAATGGCCTGGCGACAATCACCTGGGTGTTTGTTACCGCGCTGGCGCCGCGCCATCTGATCGGTCTGGCCGGCGGCGTGTTTAACTTTACCGGCGCGCTGTCATCGATCGTGGTGCCGATCGCCATCGGCGCCCTGATTGACGGCAGCAACTTCGCGCCGGCGCTGGCCTTTATCGCCGTGCTGGCCGCTATTGGCATCTGCAGTTATCTGTTTGTGGTAGGAAAAATTGACCATGTCAGCGCGCGCTGATGAGCCGTTTCGCCAGCGCGTGCAGCTGTTGCAGACGCTGCGCCAGCTGGGCTTCATCGGCCTGCCAGATTTTGGCGAAGGCCAGCGCCGCGCGGTTATTATTGATCGGCTGCGCCATACTGATTTCGCCGTCCTCGCGATGCCACACCAGATAATCGCTGGTACGTTTGCGCGCCAGCAGCGGCGCAATCTGCGCCCACTGTTCGTCACTGAAGCGTGGCCGCAGCACCTCGTCACTCTCCGCCGCCAGCAGCGCGACGCCAATCACCGACTGCCACGCTGGCAGCATGCGGAATCCGGCCAGCGCCTGGCTGGTACTGGTGCGCTCGCCGGGCTCCGAGTGCCAGATGTAGATGACCTGATCCTCCCACAGTACACCAAGCGCCACCACGATATCGCGCGGCGCGTGCGCCTCCAGCTGCGGCAGTGCCGAAGCAAACAGCGACGATCCACGAATGGCCTGCGCCGCCAGCGCATGAATGCCCGGGCCCGGCAGATAGCGCCGGTGTTCATCCTGAATCGTCAGGCCGATGGACGCCATGGTCATCAGCAGACGGTTTACCCGCGTGCTGTTCATCCCCATCTGGCGCGCCAGTTCACGGCCGCCGACCGCTTTGTCACTGGATACCAGATATTGCAGGCAGCGAATTCCGTCAATCAGGCTCTGGTTGGGTTGCGAAGACATAAATCACCTTGTGACGGTAAAAATTCAATCTTAGCAGCCTTCAGGCGGGAGTAACCTTATGATGCAAACTTTCTCTTCTCAGGCCACGCGTGCCTTTCCGTTGCAGTCGTTACACGCCGATGTGCTGGTCGCCGGTGGCGGTCTGGCGGGCGTGTGCGCCGCGCTGGCTGCGGCACGCGCGGGCCAGCAGGTGGTGCTGATTCAGGATCGCCCGGTCCTCGGCGGCAACGCCTCCAGCGAAGTGCGGCTGTGGGCCAACGGCGCGACGTCGCATATGGGTAATAACAACCGCTGGGCGCGTGAAGGCGGCATTATGGGCGAAATCATGGAGGAGAACCTGTGGCGCAACAAAGAGGGCAACCCGGTGCTGTTCGACATGGTGCTGCTGGACATCGTGCAGGCGCAGTCGCGCCTGACGCTGCTGCTCAACACCGTGGTCAGCGACATCGAAAAATCCGCGCAGCGCCTGCAGGCGGTTCAGGCTTTCAACGCCATCAATCAGACCCGCTATCGCGTGACGGCCGACCAGTTTATTGATGCCAGCGGCGACGGCGTGCTCGGCTATCTGGCCGGGGCAGCGCACCGTGTGGGCGCGGAATCACCGCAGGAGTTTGGCGAAAAAATGGCGCCGGGCGAGCAGTTTGGTCACAAACTCGGCCACTCGATTTATTTTTATACCAAACGCAGCGCGCAGCCGGTGCGTTTTGTACCGCCCTCCTTTGCGCTGAAAGAGATCACCGCTATTCCGCGCTATAAACGCCTGAGCTCCGAACTCAACGGCTGCGATCTGTGGTGGCTTGAGTGGGGCGGCCGGCTGGATACCGTGCATGAAAGCGAAACCATCAAGTGGGAGCTGTGGAAGATTGTCTGGGGCGTGTGGGATTACATCAAAAACTCCGGCGAGTTTGCCGATGCCGACACGCTGACCATTGAATGGGTTGGGCTGATTCCCGGCAAGCGCGAGAGCCGACGCTTTCTCGGCGATACTCTGCTGTGTCAGCAGGATATCATCGCGCAGCGCGACCACTACGATGCGGTGGCCTACGGCGGCTGGTCGATTGACCTGCATCCGGCCGACGGCGTGTACAGCGCTCACGACGGCTGCCGCCAGTTCCACAGCAAAGGCACTTACACCATTCCGTTTCGGGCGCTGTACAGCCAGTCGCTGGATAATCTGCTGCTGACCGGCCGGCTTATCTCTGCCACGCACGTTGCCTTTGGCAGCGCGCGCGTGATGTGCACCTGTGGCGTGCTGGGCGAAGTGGTGGGCCGCGCGGCGGCGCTGTGTCAGCAGCATAACCAGACACCGCGTCAGCTGGCGCAGCCGGAGCATATTGGTCAGCTGCAGCAACAGCTGCTGCGCCACGGTGCGTTCATTCCGCGTCAGCAGCTGGCGCATCCGGCCGGTGCCGCTCAGGTAAGCGTCAGCAGCACCTTCGCGCTGCACGCCCTGCCCGCGGATGGCGGCTGGCACGCCCTCACCTCACGCTGCGCCCTGCTGCTGCCGCTTAAAGCCGGAGAACGCCTGCCGGCGCTGACGGTGCGGCTGCGGGCGTCATCCACGCAGACGCTGCAGGTTTCACTGCTGACCAGCGACAATCCGGCCAACACCTGCGGCGATCGGCTGCTGGCCACACACAGCCTGCAGATTGACGCTGAAGAGGCGTATTCGCTGCCGTTTGACTACCGTGCGGAGTGCGATCGCTACCTGTTTATCGCCTTTGAAGAAAATCCGGCGGTTGAAGTGGCGCTCACCCGCCAGCGCCTGCCGGGCATCATGATGGTATTCAACAGCCTCAATCCGCGCGTCGCGAAACGCACCCGGCAGATAAACGACGGCGATTACGGCGTGGATGAGTTTGATTTCTGGCTACCGCGCCGCGCGCCCAATCAGATCCTGATCGCGTTTAGTCTGGCGACGCCGCTGCGGCTGTGGCACTGCGACTATTTGCTCAACGGTAAACTGCGGCCGGAAAGCCACACCAACGGCTGGCTGCCGGCGGCGGACGATCGCCAGCCGTGGGTGTGCTGGCAGTGGCCGGACGCGCAGCGCGCCAGCCAGATTACGTTGCTGTTCGATAATGATTTCGATCATGCGATGGAAACGGTGCAGATGGGCCATGCGCAGGCGGTGACGCCGCACTGCACTACCCACTATCGCCTGTGGCTGGATAACACGCTGCTGGCCGAGGTCAGCGATAATCATCACTCGCTGTGCCATCATGCGCTGCCCCCGGATACCACGTTCCGCCAGATTCGGCTGGAGCTGCTGGCCAGCGCAGGCGCCCTGCCCGCGCTTTACGGCCTGCATGTGCATCACCAGCCGGCGATGCCCTGACGCGCCAGCTGCAGGGCGATAAACCACATTACGCCGCCCACCAGCAGATTAATGATGCGCTGCGCGCGCACGGTGCGCAGGCGCGGCGACAGCCAGGCGGCCAGCAGCGCCAGACCGAAAAACCACAGCAGCGAGGCGCTGGCGGTGCCGAAAGCGAACCAGCGGCGCGCCTCCGCCGACGGCAGCTGACTGCCGAGGCTGCCGAGCACCACGAAGGTGTCGAGATAGACATGCGGATTGAGCCAGGTCACCGCCAGCATAGTGGCGACAATGCGCCAGCGCCCCTGCTTCAGCGCCGCCTCTGACGCCAGCGTGACATCGCCCTGCCAGGCACTGCGCAGCGCGCCCCAGCCGTACCACAGCAGAAACGCCACGCCAGCCCAGGTGATCAGCATCAGCAGAACCGGTGACTGCTGCAACAGCGCGCTGCCGCCAAATATTCCACCGCAGATCAGCGCAATATCGCTCAGTGTGCACAACGATGCGGTCATCAAATGGTAGTGGCGCTTAATGCCCTGGTTCAATACGAAGGCGTTCTGCGGGCCTAACGGCAGGATCAGCGCAGCACCAAGGGCAAGCCCTTGTAAGTAAACAGATAACACAGAAGAGTTCCTGAAAAAGTGGTGTTGCTGTGCAGTATAGTGAGGCGCGGATATTAGCGGAAACGGAAAGAATTAATCGGTCATTAGCGGAACTGATAAAACAAGGGCACCCGCCGGTGCCCTGATAACTTACTCGCTGCGCGCAGGCTGCTGCGCCTCGCTCTGCACCTGATGCAGGTGCACGTCCATCTGCGGATAAGGAATACCGATACCGTGCGCATCCAGGGTGCGCTTAAAGTTCTTCATCAGATCCCAGTAGACGTTTTGCAGATCACCGCTTTTGCTCCAGCAGCGCACCACAAAGTTCAGCGACGAAGCCGCCAGTTCGTTCAGGCCAATCTGGATACCCAGATCTTTCAGCACGCGCTCGTCCGCTTCCACCACTTCACGCAGCAGATCGATCACCTGATCGACATCCGCATCGTAGGCGACGCCAATAATGAACTCGTTGCGGCGGATAGGTTCGCGCGAAAAGTTGACGATGTTGCCGGCGATGATTTTGCCGTTTGGCACCACCACGATTTTGCCGTCAGCGGTTTTCAGCGTGGTCGAGAAGATCTGTACATTCTGTACGGTCCCCATCACGCCACCGAGATCGACGAACTCACCGGTGCGGAATGGACGGAAGGTCACCAGCAGTACGCCTGCCGCCAGGTTGGAGAGCGACCCCTGCAGTGCCAGACCGACGGCCAGACCGGCAGCACCGAGCACGGCGATCACCGAGGCAGTCTGCACGCCGACACGGCCCAGCGCGGCAATAATCGTGAAGGCAATGATACCGTAGCGCACCAGCGCCGAGAGGAAATCAGCCACGGTGGCATCAATATGACGCGCGACCAGCAGGCGATTGACGCCGTTCGATACCACGCGCGCGATAATCATCCCGACAATAATGATGGCGATAGCCGCCACGATGTTCACCGCATAGCTGAGGATCAGCGCCTGGTTGCGCACCAGCCAGCCCCCTGCATTGTTAATGCCGTCAACGACGTTAAGATCTTCCATTTGTTAGCCCTGTTGTTGAGTTTCCCGCAGGAAAGTACAAAAACTGCCAGATTCAATCCGACACTCCCGAGTACAAGGGTAAACAATAATGGGGCGAAGCGCCAAAAATGTGCTGTATAAACCGGGATTTCCAGACGGGACGCATAAAAAAAGGCCCTTTCGGGCCTTTTTTGTACGGTAAGCAAAAATTACAGTACGTCGACAGCGTTCAGCTCTTTGAAAGCCTGCTCTAAGCGCACAACCATGGAAGATTGTGCCGCACGCAGCCAGACGCGTGGGTCGTAGTATTTTTTGTTCGGGCTGTCAGCACCGTTCGGGTTGCCAAGCTGACCCTGCAGGTACGCTTCGTTGGTTTTGTAGTACTGCAGGATGCCGTCCCAGGTTGCCCACTGGGTATCGGTATCGATGTTCATCTTGATCACGCCGTAGCTGATAGACTCTTCGATTTCTGCAGCAGAAGAACCAGAACCGCCGTGGAACACGAAGTCCAGCGCGTTGTGCGGCAGGCCGTGTTTCTCTGAAACGTATTTCTGCGAATCACGCAGAATGGTTGGTGTCAGTTTCACGTTGCCTGGCTTGTACACGCCGTGCACGTTACCGAAGGACGCAGCGATGGTGAAACGCGGGCTGATTTTGCTCAGCTCGGTGTAAGCGTAATCTACGTCTTCTGGCTGAGTGTACAGTGCAGAAGCGTCCATGTGGCTGTTGTCCACGCCATCTTCTTCACCACCGGTGCAGCCCAGTTCGATTTCCAGCGTCATATCCAGTTTCGCCATGCGCGCCAGATATTTAGAAGAAATCTCGATGTTCTCTTCCAGTGACTCTTCAGACAGGTCGATCATGTGTGAAGAGAACAGAGGCTTACCGGTTTTTTTGAAGTGCTCTTCGCCAGCATCCAGCAGGCCGTCGATCCACGGCAGCAGTTTCTTCGCACAGTGGTCGGTGTGCAGGATTACTGGCACGCCGTACTGTTCAGCCATCAGATGCACATGGTGTGCACCAGCGATTGCGCCGAAAATCGCAGCGCCCTGTGGTTTGTCGGTTTTGAAACCTTTACCGGCGATGAAGGCAGCACCACCGTTGGAGAACTGAACGATGACCGGCGCTTTAACTTTAGCCGCAGCTTCCAGTACCGCGTTGATGGAATCCGTGCCGACGCAGTTAACGGCTGGCAGAGCGAATTTGTTTTCTTTCGCTACTTTGAAGATTTTCTGAACGTCATCACCAGTGACAACGCCGGGTTTTACGAAATCAAAAATTTTAGACATGGTTGTGTCCTGTTTCGTTTATCGTCCACTCCCCAATGGGAATGCGATCTGTTCGCCCACAGCGGGCAAGCCTTCAGACAGCGCCGAAGCGCTGCCCCCAAAAATTACTGCTTCGCGCGCTCTTCCAGCATGGCTACTGCCGGCAGTTTTTTGCCTTCCACGAACTCGAGGAACGCACCGCCACCGGTAGAGATGTAGGAGATTTTGTCCTCGATACCGAACAGGTCGATAGCCGCCAGGGTATCACCGCCGCCGGCAACAGAGAACGCGTCGCTGTCTGCGATAGCGTTGGCAACGATTTCGGTGCCCTTACGGAAGTTCGGGAACTCAAACACGCCAACCGGACCGTTCCACAGAATGGTTTTTGCGTCTTTCAGCAGTTTCGCCATGTTCTGTGCGGTTTCGTCACCGAAGTCCATAATTTCTTCGTTATCCGCTACTTCGGAAACCTTTTTCACGGTTGCCGGGGCAGTTTCGGAGAATTCCGTGCCGACGCGTGAATCGGTCGGTACCGGAATGCCGTACTGGTCGCGCAGGCCTTTAGCGGCCTCAACGAAGTCTGGCTCGTACAGCGATTTGCCAACGTTGTTGTCGATCGCCACGAAGGTGTTAGCGATACCGCCACCGACAATCACGGTGTCAGCGATTTTCACCAGCGACTGCAGCACGTCGAATTTGGTCGACACTTTAGAACCACCTACCACGGCGACCAGTGGACGCTGTGGATTGCTCATCACTTTGCCCAGCGCTTCCAGTTCGGCAGACAGCAGCGGGCCGGCACAGGCGATAGGGGCGAATTTGCCCACGCCGTGAGTGGACGCCTGCGCGCGGTGCGCGGTGCCGAATGCATCCATGACGAACACGTCACACAGCGCGGCATATTTCTTCGACAGGGTTTCGTCGTCTTTTTTCTCGCCTTTGTTGAAGCGAACGTTTTCCAGCACCACCAGTTCACCCGCGCCCACTTCAACGCCGTCGAGGTAGTCTTTCGCCAGGGTCACGTTAGTGCCGTTCAGTTTTTCTTTCAGGTAGTTAACAACCGGCAGGAGGGAGAACTCTTCGTTGTATTCACCTTCGGTCGGGCGCCCCAGGTGAGAGGTAACCATCACTTTCGCGCCCTGTTTCAACGCCGCTTCGATGGTAGGCAGAGAAGCACGAATACGTGCATCTGACGTCACTTTCCCCTCTTTCACTGGTACGTTGAGATCGGCACGGATCAGAACGCGTTTACCAGCAAGATCCAGATCGGTCATCTTAATTACAGACATGGTGAACCCTCTCGTTGATTCTCATAAGTTTTGCCAGACGCAGTCCGCGTCTTACCTGAAACCGCTTGCGGCCATTGCTAACGTGGTGTCAATCATGCGGTTAGCAAAGCCCCATTCGTTGTCACACCAGACCAGGGTTTTGATCAGGTGGTGACCGCTGACCCGCGTTTGCGTGCCGTCCACTATGGCACTGTGCGGATCGTGGTTAAAATCTACTGAGACTAACGGTAATTCCGTATAGTCAACTATACCACGAAATGCCCCCTCTGACGCGTTTTGCAGCAACGCGTTGACCTCACACGCCTTCACCGCCTGGCGCACCGAAACGCTCAGATCAATGGCGGTCACGTTGATTGTCGGCACGCGCACCGCGATAGCCTCGAAGCGATCGTTAAATTTCGGAAAAATACGGGTAATGCCAGCGGCAAGACGCGTATCGACCGGAATGATCGACTGACTGGCGGCACGGGTACGGC
Source organism: Pantoea dispersa (assembly GCF_019890955.1). Classification (NCBI taxonomy): domain Bacteria; kingdom Pseudomonadati; phylum Pseudomonadota; class Gammaproteobacteria; order Enterobacterales; family Erwiniaceae; genus Pantoea; species Pantoea dispersa. Next base: position 823,078 of record NZ_CP082346.1, on the reverse strand, counting down.
GCAGGTCGCTGTGATACGCGTCAATCACCTGCTGATCGTGCATCGCCGAGTGAATGGTGGTCACGGTGCCCGACTCAATGCCAAAGGCGTCATCCAGCAGCTTGATCACCGGAATAATGCAGTTGGTGGTGCAGGATGCGTTGGAGACAATGCGGTCAGTTTGTTTAAGAGCCTGTTCGTTAACGCCGAACACTACGGTGGCATCCAAATCGTTGCCGCCGGGATGCGAGAACAACACTTTCTTCGCGCCAGCCTGCAGATGCGCTTCACCATCGTCGCGGCTGCCGTACACGCCGGTGCAGTCCAGCACGATATCGACATTCAGCTCGCGCCACGGCAACGCGGCAATCTCCGCCTGATGCAGGATACGGATGGTATCGTCACCAACCCACAGCTGCTCGCGCTCCTGGCGTACGTCAAAGGCAAAGCGGCCGTGGCTGGTGTCGTACTTCAGCAGATGCGCCATGCCAGCTGCTTCCGCCAGTTCGTTAATCGCCACTACGGTGATTTCCGCCCGGCGACCGGTTTCATACAGCGCACGCAACACGTTGCGCCCGATACGACCAAAACCATTTATTGCGATACGAATGGTCATCTCACTTCCTGCAGCCACACCTGAAAAAACGTGCCAAATACCTTGAGCGTTTCGCTGCGTTTTGTACAGGGAATTCTTGCCCGGTTACGGTTGCTGACGGAGAGCACACGGCTGCAACTGAAACGGTTCAGCGAGAATAAAGCATGGAAGGAATAACAGGAATGATTGCGATCAACTGTGCTGCTGATTATTCGATCTGCGTCACAAATTCAGGCAATGACAATTATTACTGCAGGAATAATTGAACCGTTTCAGGTTCAGGCGATAACAGGACCGTCGGTCTGCACATCGGTGTCGCGGCGCAATTTATTGCGCGTGGTTAAGCATGAGGATGGCAACAGAAATGCGCGATGAATCGCGCCGCTACAACGCGCAGCGGCGCGACGGAATACGCGAAATTACAGAATCGATTTCGCGGTTTTCACCACGTTGGCCACAGTGAAGCCGAACTCTTCGAACAGCTTCTCAGCTGGCGCTGACTCACCGAAGGTGGTCATGCCAACGATGGCACCGTGCAGGCCGGTGTATTTGAACCAGTAATCCGCAATACCGGCTTCGATAGCAACGCGTGCGCCAACTGCTTTCGGCAGCACCGACTCACGATAAGCCGCATCCTGCTTATCAAACGCATCGGTAGACGGCATGGACACCACGCGCACCTTACGACCTTCCGCGCTCAGCTGCTCGTAAGCGCCAACCGCCAGCTCAACTTCAGAACCGGTCGCGATCAGAATCAGCTCCGGCGTGCCGTCGCAATCTTTCAGCACGTAACCACCGCGCGCCACGTTAGCCAGCTGCTCAGCGCTACGATCCTGCTGCGCCAGGTTCTGACGCGAGAAGATCAGGGCTGATGGGCCGTCAACGCGCTCGATAGCGTATTTCCACGCCACCGCAGATTCCACCTGGTCACACGGACGCCACAGGCTCATGTTCGGGGTGGTGCGCAGGCTGGCCATCTGCTCAACCGGCTGGTGCGTCGGGCCATCTTCACCCAGACCGATAGAGTCGTGGGTATAAACCATCACCTGACGGATTTTCATCAGCGCCGCCATACGTGCCGCGTTACGCGCGTACTCGACGAACATCAGGAAAGTTGCGGTGTACGGCAGGAAGCCACCGTGCAGCGCAATACCGTTGGCGATGGCAGTCATACCAAACTCACGCACGCCGTAATGAATGTAGTTGCCTGCGGCATCTTCATTGATCGGCTTCGAGCCAGACCACATGGTCAGGTTGCTTGGCGCCAGGTCAGCCGAGCCGCCCAGATATTCTGGCAGCAGCTTACCGAAAGCTTCGATGGCATTCTGCGACGCTTTACGGCTGGCGATTTTTGCCGGATTAGCCTGCAGCTGCTCGATGAACTTCTGCGATTCCGCCTGCCAGTTGGCTGGCAGCTCATTGTTCACGCGGCGTTTGAACTCTGTGGCCAGTTCCGGATGCGCAGCGGCGTAAGCAGCAAACTTCTCGTCCCAGGCTTTCTCTTTCGCCTGGCCGGCTTCTTTGGCATCCCACTGTGCGTAGATTTCAGAAGGAATTTCAAATGGCGCGTAGTTCCAGCCCAGCTGTTTACGGGTCAGCGCGATTTCGTCGTCACCCAGCGGGGCACCGTGCGAATCGTGCGTACCGGCTTTGTTCGGGGAACCGAAACCGATGATGGTTTTGCACATCAGCAACGATGGCTTGTCGGTGACCGCTTTGGCTTCTTCCACCGCTTTCTTGATCGCGTCGGCGTCATGACCGTCCACGCCACGCACCACGTGCCAGCCGTAGGCTTCGAAGCGTTTGGCGGTGTCGTCGGTGAACCAGCCATCCACGTGACCGTCGATAGAGATGCCGTTGTCGTCATAGAACGCTACCAGCTTGCCGAGCTTCAGGGTACCGGCGATGGAGCACACTTCGTGTGAGATGCCTTCCATCATGCAGCCGTCGCCCATGAACACGTAAGTGTGATGGTCTACGATGTCATGGCCCGGACGGTTGAACTGCGCCGCCAGCGTGCGCTCAGCAATGGCGAAGCCCACGGCGTTCGCGATGCCCTGACCCAGTGGGCCGGTGGTGGTTTCTACGCCTGCGGTGTAGCCGTATTCCGGGTGACCTGGGGTTTTAGAGTGCAGCTGACGGAAGTTCTGCAGCTCGCTCATCGGCAGGTCATAGCCGGTGAGGTGCAGCAGGCTGTAAATCAGCATCGAGCCGTGGCCGTTGGACAGCACGAAACGGTCGCGATCTGCCCACAGCGGGTTAGTTGGATTGTGGTTCAGGAAATCACGCCACAGCACTTCAGCGATATCGGCCATGCCCATTGGGGCACCCGGATGTCCCGATTTCGCTTTCTGTACTGCATCCATACTTAACGCGCGAATGGCGTTGGCAAGCTCTTTACGAGAGGGCATCTTCTACTCCAGGTCGGATTAATGCTCCGCCACGCTTAACTGATTGTAATTAATGAGTTATAAGGCGAAGCGAGAAAAAAGTCGCACATCAATGTACATGAAAATCGGGGCAAAAGTACATGTATCAGGATGCTAAATCTGCGGTTCAGGGTTGCATTTCGGGGCCTGTCTGCTAGCCAATCCGCCCCTGGCACGCTATAACCAATGCGTTTAAACACCTGCGTGGTTTTTCAGGTGTTTGTTTTCTCTACTTGTTACTCAAAGGATGCTGATATGAAAATTCGCGCCATGGTTGTCGCGCTGGGAATGGTTTCGCTGCTGAGCGGCTGCGAAGGAATGGATAATAACGCACTGTTGCAGTCTGGCGCGCAGGCGTTTCAGGCTTACTCACTGAATGATGCCCAGGTTAAAGAGCTGAGCGATCAGTCATGTGCGCAGATGGATAAAGAGAACCAGCTGGCGCCGGCCAACAGCAGCTATCAGCAGCGGCTGAACAAAATCGCCGCCGCGCTGGGCGATAACATCAACGGCGTACCGGCCAACTACAAGGTGTATCTGACCAAAGACGTCAACGCCTGGGCGATGGCCAATGGCTGTATCCGCGTTTATAGCGGTCTGATGGATATGATGAGCGACAACGAAGTGGAAGGCGTGCTCGGCCATGAAATGGGCCACGTCGCGCTAGGCCATACGCGCAAAGCGATGCAGGTGGCTTTCGCGACCACGGCGGCACGCAACGCTGCGGCGTCGGTGGGTGGCGTGATCGGTTCGCTGTCGCAGTCACAGCTGGGCGAGATGGGCGAGAAGTTGGTTAACGCGCAGTTCTCACAGACCCAGGAGTCGCAGGCGGATGACTATTCGTACGATCTGCTGAAGAAGCGCGGCATTAATCCGCTTGGTCTGGCGACCAGCTTCGAGAAGCTGGCGAAGCTGGATCAGGGCCGTCAGAGCTCAATGTTTGACTCGCATCCGGATTCTGAGTCGCGCGCGCAGCATATTCGCGACCGCATCGCGGCGGATGGTAAGTAGTCGCCGCTCTTCCCCTCACCCCAGCCCTCTCCCGCACGCGGGAGAGGGAGCACTCCGTGCTGTTCTCACGGCCCGCTCGATCGGTTCCCTCTCCTGGGGGAGAGGGTCAGGGTGAGGGCAGCCGTCCGCACTGCTGCTTAACCTTTATTCGCCGCCTGCACGTGCAGCATATCCAGCGCCAGCGTGGCAGCGGCCAGTGAGGTCAGGTCGGCGTGATCGTAGCCCGGTGCCACTTCCACCAGATCCATCCCCACAATGTTCATACCCTGCAGGCCGCGAATCAGCTTGGTGGCTTTATCGCTGGTCAGGCCGCCAATCACTGGCGTACCGGTGCCTGGCGCGTGGGCCGGATCGAGGCAGTCGATATCAAATGTCAGGTACACCGGCAGATCGCCCACGGTGCGCTTCACTTCGGCCAGAATGTCGTCCACGCTGCGGTCATTAACCTGCGCGGCGTCCAGTACGTTGAAGCCCAGGCTCTTATCGAACTCAGTACGGATACCAATCTGCACCGAATGCTGCGGATCGATCAGCCCTTCCTGCGGCGCAGTGTAGAACATAGTGCCGTGGTCAAAAGTCGGGCCGTTGGAGTAGGTATCGGTATGCGCATCGAAGTGCACCAGCGCCATCTTGCCGAAGTGTTTGGCGTGCGCGCGCAGCAGCGGCAGTGTGACATAGTGATCACCGCCAAAAGTCAGCATGCGCTTACCGTTCGCCAGCAGCTTCTCCGCGTGCGCCTGCAGCTTATCGGACAGATCCTGTGAATCGCCGAAGGCGTACACCAGATCGCCACAGTCCACCACGTTGAGGCGCTGACGCAGATCGAAATCCCACGGCCAGCGGCAGCCTTCCCACGCCAGGTTAGTGGAGATCTGACGGATCGCACCCGGCCCTAAACGGCTGCCCGGCCGGCCTGACGTTGCGGCATCAAACGGCACACCGGTAATCACCCACTCGGCGTCGCTGTCGTAAGGCTGGAAGTTCAGCGGAAAGCGCATGAAACCGAAGGCGTTAGAAACCAGGGAGTTGTCGTACTGATTGCCCAGCGTGTTGTACATAACGAGTCCTCTTAAATCCTTAAATCGGTTAGCCAGTTAAGGTATAGATGAAAAAAATCCCCTCCGCGTCGTTAGGCCCGACGAGGAAGGGATTGATGGGCGTGATTATCGCCGAGATTGCCGCGCATCGCAATTAGCGCTCGCGCATCGCCTCTTTGGCCTTGTTAAACGGTTTGACCAGATAATCCATGATGCTCTTCTCGCCGGTTTTGATATCCACGGTGGATACCATGCCCGGGCTGATGGCAAAGCGCCGGCCAGCCTTGTTCTGCACATAGTCGTTATCAGTACGAATAAACACGCGGTAGTAGTAAATCTCCGGTTTGACTTCGTCCTGGATGGTATCCGGCGAAATGCTTTCCACCACGCCGTTCAGGCCGCCGTAGATGGCGTAATCGTAAGCGGAGATTTTTACCACCGCGCGCTGTCCGGGATGGATAAAAGCAATATCGCGCGGCGACAGGCGCGCTTCAATCAGCAGCCGATCGTTCATCGGTACGATGTTCATCAACTCACCGTTGGGCGGAATCACCCCGCCCACCGTCGAGACTTTGATGTTTTTCACGATGCCGCGCATCGGCGCGCGGATGGTCAGACGCGTTACGGTATCTTCGCGTCCTTTAATCACCTGCGCCAGGCTGTCGGCTTCGGCGCTGGCCTTCGCCAGCTCTTCGCGCGCCTGCACGTAATACTGCGAGCGCATATCGGTGAGCTTCAGCTCCAGGTCGGACTTATCGCGCTGTAAGCGCAGCACTTCCACGCTGCTGGCGGCACCGGTTTTCGCCAGCCGCTGGGTGATCGCCAGTTCGCGATTAGCCAGCGCCAGCGACTCCTTAAACTGCCGGGTTGCATCATTGAGCTGGGCGCGTTTGGTGTTATACAGCCGGGTTTCCGCCGCGATAAGATCCGGGTAGCCCTTCAGCTCGGCGGGAAACGTGAGCGGATCATCGTTCACTTCCGCACGCAGGCGCGAGGCCGCTGCCAGCGCGGCCCGGTAGCGCGCCGCGCTCTCGCCGACGCTGGACTGCGAGCGTGTGGCATCCAGTTTCGCCACGATCTGCCCGGCCTGCACGCGATCGCCCTCATGCACGTACAGTTCCGTGAGAATGCCGCCCTCCAGCGACTGCAGCACCTGCTCGCGCGAACTGGGGATCACCTTCCCGGTGCCGGTTGAGACCTCATCCAGCATGCCAAACCACGCCCACACCAGCGCCACCACGATCAGCGCGGTGCTGATGACGATCAGCCGCACTGCGCCGGTGTAGTGGCTTTCCGATTTCAGTTCACCGAGCAGATCGTCGGACGAATCCACCTCCGCGGCGGTCACCAGCCGCAGTTTTGCCGGCAATTGTTTCATCATGCCTGTCCCTCCCCCGCTGCTCCGCTGGCGCGCGGTGCCGGCAGCGCGTTCTCTTTCGGGCTGTCCATTACCAGCTGCCCCTCTTTCAGCACCAGTATGCGATCCACCAGCGACAGAATCGCCGCGCGGTGCGTCGCCACGATCAGCGTGCGGCCATTCAGCCAGGCACCCAGCCGCTCAATAAAATCCTTCTCAGTATGATCGTCGAGCGAAGCGGTCGGCTCATCCAGCAACACGATATTAGGATCGCGCAGCAGCATGCGCGCCAGCAGCAGCGACTGGCGCTGGCCGCCGGACAGCCCGACGCCGCCCTCCATTACCGGATGATCAAGCCCGAGCGGCAGACGGCGAATAAAATCGGCCCCGCCACTGACCGTCAGCGCGGCAAAAATCGCTTCGTCGGTGGCGTGCGCCGCGCCCATGGTGAGGTTTTCCCGCAGCGTACCGTGGAACAGCCGCGCGTTTTGCGTCAGCAGCCCGACGTTGCGCCGCACGTCCGCGACATCAATATGCGGCAGGCTGAGGTTGTCCAGCCGCAGCTCGCCGCCCACCAGATCCATGCCGCCGGCCATCGCCTGCAGCAGCGTGGATTTGCCAGAGCCGTTGCGCCCCAGCACGGCGATGCGCTCACCCGGCTTGATGGTCAGCGTCTTGATGCGCAGCGCCACCGTCAGCGAATCGCTGTAGTAGCGGAACATGGCATCGGTGAACTGATAGTGGCCAAACAGCACCGGACAGTGAATGCGCGTTTCGTCTTTACTGTTCTCCACCGGCAGATTCATCAGCGCATCAAGGCTGCTCTTCGCCGCTTTTACCTGCTGCCAGCGCGCCAGCACGCCACACAGCGTCGCCATCGGCGCAATCATGCGCGAAGACAGCAGCGACGCGGCGACAATCGCCCCGGTGGTGATATCGCCGTTGATCACCATCGGCGCCCCGACCACGATCACGCTGGCGTACACCAGTCCCTGAATGGTGACGCCCCAGCTGATCAGCGCATGCATCACTTTGCGCATCTCGACGCCCGACTGCGCGGTGATGCGGATATAGCTGTTCCACTGCTGCAGAAAGCGATCCTCCGCCTGCATCAGCTTAATATCTTCCAGCCCCTGCACGCTCTCCACCAGCACCGCGTTGCGCAGCGTCGACTCTTTCAGATTTTGCTGCGCCAGCTTCGCCAGTTTTTTCTGGCTCAGCACGCCGGGCAGGATCATCAGCAGCACCGCCACCGGCGCGATCCACGCCAGCTGCGGCGCGATGATCGCCATCACCAGCATAAACAGCAGGAAGAACGGCATATCGACGATCGCCGTCACCGTGGTCGACGTCACCATTTCGCGCACCGCCTCCAGCTCGCGCAGCTGCGAGATAAAGGTACCGGTCGATCGCGGCACCGCACTGTTACGCAGCCGCAGCGCGTGGCCGAACACGCGATCGGAGACGCGCATATCGGCGCGCTTGCCGAGCAGATCGGTGACGTGATCGCGACCGACGCGCAGAATATAGGTGAACACCACCGAGAGGATCACCCCGATATACAGCACGTACAGCGTGGGGTACGACTGCGCCGGGATCACCCGATCGTACACCTGCATCGAGAAGATGATGCCAACCAGCGCCAGCAGGTTGATCAGGAACGATCCCAGCATCACGTAGCCGTAAGGACGCATGTCGTGCAGCACCAGACGACGCAGCCAGTCGGGCCTGACCGTGGCGAGATAGCGATCGACACGGCTATCTTTGGCGGCCGTCACCGGACGCAGCGCCGCGGCGTAGCGGATCTGCGGCAGCAGCGTGTTCAGCGCGATCGGCGCCGGTTGTTCATCGCCGGCCAGGTGCACGCGCACCGTGTCATCGCCATCAAAGCTGGTGATGACGCCGACCTGGCCGTCGCTCAGTTCCACCGCCAGCGGCAAGCGCCAGCTGCTGATCTCCCACTGATGCTCTTCATACAGCTGCAGCGACAGCCCGGCCTGACGCGCCAGATGGCGCAGCGCTTTATCACGTGACTGTTTGCCCTGCCATTCGCTGGCAGCCATGATCATGCCCGGCGAGCACGGCAGGCGATAATGGGTCGCGATGAGAATAATGGCGGTGGCCCAGCCGTGCAGCGGCACCTCGCCACCGGCGGCGCTGGCGGGATTGCCATTGGGGGCGTCCGGAATCTGTAATTGCGTCATGGCTGGATCTCCACGGACTGGATGCGCTGGTTATTCAGCGCAAACGCTGACCGCATCTGCCCGGTGCTGTATAAGCAGTCGAGCTGCAGTGAACGTAACTGACTGATGGTTTGCTGCATGGCGAAGCGCGTCTGAAACACTTCCTGTTCGGCGTTGAGCACGTCCAGCAGCGGACGGGTGCCGAGCTGCAGATACTGGTCCTGATACAGCTGCTGCGTCTTCTCGCCCAGCGTCTGCTGACGCGACATGATCGCCAGGCTCTGCGACAGGCTCAGCGCTTCGGTTTGCGATTCGCTGAGCTGCTGCTGCGCTTTGAGGCGCGCCGAGTTCAACGCCGCATTGGCCGCCTGCAGCGCGCTGGCCGCCGCATCGCGCGCCGCGGTAATGCCGCCGCCCTGATACAGCGGCATCTCAACTTTGACGAACGCGGAATACTGGGTGCGGTCGAGCGTTTCGCTGCCGGAATAGTGATTGTTGAGGTAATGCGTGACCTGCGGTTCCAGCGAAATAGTGGGTAAATTCTGCGCGTTGGCGTTATCCAGTTTAGCCTGCGCCTGCCGCGCCTGCGCCCATGCCGCCAGCACCGCCGGATTGGATTTGTCGTCGGCTTTGCCCACCGCGCAGGCGCGCGTCAGGCTGGGCGGAAACGCATCGCTGACCTTTTTCACCAGTGGCCAGCCGAGATAGCTGGCCAGCGTGGCACGCCAGCGGTTGAGGCTGGCCTGATACTGGGTCAGCGTGGTGCGCGCGCCTTCGATACGCGCGTCGGTCTGGGTGGCGTCCGAGAGCGATGCCGCCCCCTCTTCATTGCGCTGACGCGCCAGATCGCCAATCTTACTCAGCGCCGTCAGCTGATCCTGGGCGATCTTCACCAGCTGCTGATAGCCCTGCACCTGTACCAGCGCGGCGGCGGTGTCGTGCGCGACGGTATCAATACTCACCAGCACGCTGGCCTGCTCCTGCGCCACTCCGGCTTCGGCGGAGCGCACCGAACTGCTGACTTTACCAAAGTCATACAGCATCTGCGAAACCGACAGCACAAATGACGGGCTGAAGCCTTTCTCGCTGTAGGCGTTGCTGTAGCCGTTGTTCATGCCGGCGCTGATTTGCGGATAGTATTTGGCCTGCGCCACATCGACCTGGCTGGCCTGCTCCAGCATTTTGCCAATTGCCTGGGCGATGTCCGGATGCCACTGGATGGCGCGCTGTACGGCCTGGTTAAGGGTTAAGGTGTCCGGCACGTTAGCCAGCGCGGGTTCGGCCACCTGACCGGTTAAGGAGGGAAGATCCTGCTGCTGCGCCAGACCGGCTGAGGTTATGCGCCCCGCCTGCGTCACGGCATCACTGGCAGCCATAAGATGAGAACTGTGAAAAAACACAATGCCAGCACACAGGGCGCTGAGCTTACAGGTACGGCGAGTTGTTGCGCCTGATTGCATCAGATCCATCGATTGTTCACCAGTAAAAGAGAGAAAGGGGCACCTCCCTGTGCCCGTTATGCTTCCCTGCGTTACACCCACTAAGCCGTGTGGTTTTGATGCGGTTGCTGCAGCAACTCCTCCAGTGAGACGTTTACGCCTTCCAGGGTAATCAGCTGCGTACTGCTGTACCCCGTGCCGCTGCCGTCACGGTCAATTGACAACACCGTATTGCCGTCCGCGGTATGATCCACTTTCACAAAATCATTGATATTACTGGTGGAATCATTCCAGCCGATCAGCAGACTGCTGACGTCGATCTTGTCACCCTGCGCGACGCTGAAGTCGGTCCAGGTGTCGTGACCGTTGCCGCCGGTGGCATCTGCGCTGCTCAGCAGGTGGTAAACCAGCGTATCTGCGCCGGCACCGCTGGTAATGGTGTCGTCGTAGGCGCTGCTGGTGAGGCTGTCAGCCGCGGCGCTGCCCGTGATGGTCGGGTGAAGCTCAATGGTAAAGGTGTTGCTGGTGATGGTGCCGTCGGACGACGCAAGGGTGTAGGTAAACACCTCCTTATGCGTGATGTTCTGGATATTCACATCCGCGTTCAGGGTATAGGTATAGCTACCGTTGGCGGCGATGGTCAGTACACCAAAGTCCCCGGCCACCGCCGTGCTGCCCACGCTGCTCACGGTGGTGAGATCGCCGTGCTCATTGAGGATGCTCAGCGTGCCGCTGTGGCTGACATTGCTGTCTCCCCAGATGCTGCCGCTGGCATCATGCTCGCTGCTGGTGGTGGTTTCCGCCGCCAGACTGGTGGTGGCGAACAGCGCGGTGGCCGCACCGTTATGCAACGTCACCGTCAGCGTCGCCGAGGTCACTGCACCGCTGGCATCCCGCACCGAGTAGGTGAAGGTGTCTGCGGATGGCAGGGTATCGATATCCAGCCCGGCCTTCAGCGTGTAGGTGTAGTTACCCTTCGCATCAATGGTCAGCGTACCGTAGGTGGTGTTGATCACCGTATTGCCGCTGGACGCCACCGCGCTGCTGCCCACGGACGCCACCGCCGTGCCGGACGGAATCGTCCCGGCGATGGAGCTGGTGTCGTTGGTCAGCAGGTTACCGGTGACCGTCGCGGCGGTGGTGACCGCCAGCGTGGTGAAATCCGACACCGTGCTTACCGTGGTGGTTGGCAACACGCTAATGTTGGTGGTGGCTGCGACCACCACCGCATAGTTGCCGGTCCCCAGTCCGGTGTAGGTGACGTTTGCCCCTTTCAGCGTACCGATCGTCAGCAGCGCGTTAATGTAGTTGGTCTTAATACTGATCAACTGCCACGAGCCGTTCGCCTGCTGTTCGTACAGGTTTAACGAATAGTTGGCGGCCACGCCGAGACTGGTCACCGAACCGTTGAGCGTCACGGTACGGCTGTCATCGTTACCCACGCTGAACAGGTAAGCATTACCGTTGTTCAGTACGCTGGCATTGAGCACCGTACCCAGCCCCACGGTCAGCAGCGCGGTGTGCGACGAGTTGACCGTACCGTTGTTCACCGTTGCCTGCGTACTGGTGTAATCCACCTCGTTGCTGTCGTTGGTCGCCACGATGCGAATCGCACCGGTCAGCGAGGCCCCCGGCGAGACGTTACCGGCGCGATCCGTCTGAATCACCGAGAGCGGCGCACCGGTGATTTGCGCGGTGGTGAGCGTCACCGACCAGTTGCCGCCGCTGCCGACCGTGGTGGTGCCGAGCGCGTTGCCGCTGGCATCGCGCACCGTCACCGTGGCTCCGACTTCACCGCTACCGGTGACAAGGGTACCGGCGCTGTTGATCGCCAGCCCGCTTACCGCCGCCGGAGGCAGGGTATCGACATTCACCGTCGCCGTGATGTTGCCGGTGCTGACGTTACCCGCCGCATCGGTCACCGTGGTGCTCAGCGTGTGCGCGCCGTTCGCCAGCGTGGCGGTGGTGAAGCTCCAGCTGCCATCACTCCCCGCGGTCACAGAACCAATGGCGCTGGCACCGTCGTAGATGGTGACCACCGCACCCGCTTCCGTGGTGCCGCGCAGCGTTGGCGTGGTATCGCGCGTAAAGGCGCCGTTCGCCAGCGTCACCGGCGTACCGCTGATGTCATCAATGATGGTCAGCGTACTGGCGACCGGCACCACGGTATCGACGATCAGCGTGGTCGACACCTGCGGGCTGACGTTGCCCGCCGGGTCGGTCTGCGTCACGTTCAGCGTGTGGCTGCCGTTGCTCAGCGCGTTGCCCACCACGAAGCTCCAGCTGCCGTTGCTGCCCACCGTGGTGGTGCCCAGCAATGTAGTGCCGTCGTACACCGTGATGCGCGCGCCCGCCTCGCCGTTGCCGCTCAGCAGCGGCGTGCTGTCGTTGGTGACGCCATTATTCGGAATGGTCACCGCCGTGCTGCCGTTGTTGTTGAGCGCCAGCAGATTGGTGATGGCCGCCGGTGCCGTGGTATCGATGATCACCGTGGCCGCGGTGGTGCCGCTGACGTTACCTGCGGCATCCGTTACCGTCACCGTGATCGGGTGCGGACCGGCGCTCAGCGCCGCCAGAGGCGTGAAGCTCCAGCTGCCGTCCGCCTGCACAATCGCCGTGCCCAGTGCCAGGCCGTTGTCCAGAATGGTGACGCGTGCCCCGGCCTCCGCCGCGCTGACGCTGCCGCGCAGCGTTGGCGTGGTGTCGTTGGTCGCGCCGCCGTTGACGATGGTGGCACCGGTCGCATCATTAATAATGGTGAGACTGGTGTTCGCTGGCGCCACCGTATCCACGGTGAGGTTAATCACCTCGGAACGGGGACTGACGTTGCCCGCGCTGTCGGTCACCGTCACGCTCAGTGCGTGGGCGGCATTGCTCAGCGTCGGCGAGACGAAGCTCCAGCTGCCGCTGGCGTTAGCCTGCACCGTTCCGAGCAGCGTGTTGCCATCGTAAACCGTTACAATCGCGTTCGCTTCCGCCGTGCCCTGCAGCGTCGGCGTGCTGTCGTTGGTGACTCCGTTATTGACGATAGCCACACCGGTGACGTCGTTGGTCAGCGTCAGCCCGGTTGCCGCCAGCGGCGGTGCGGTGTCGACGGTCAGCGCAAGGGACGCTGCGGGACCGGTATTGCCTGCCGCATCGGTGGCCGTCACGCTGAAGGAGTGTAAACCGTCAGACAAGGTGCCAGTGACGAAGCTCCAGCTGCCGTTGCTGGCGGCGGTTACCGAACCCAGCACCGTATCACCATCGCGGATGGTCACGATGCTGTTGGCTTCCGCCGTGCCGCTCAGGCGTGGCGTGCTGTCATTAGTGACGCCACCCGCCGCAATCGCCACCGGCGTGCTGCCGTTGTTGTTCACCGCTGCCAGCCCGGTGATAGCCACTGGCGGCGTGGTGTCGATCACCAGCGTGGCGCTGGTGGTGGCACTGACGTTACCGGCCGCATCGGTGACCGTGACGTTGAGCGTATGAAGCGTTTCGCTCAGCGCCGTGGCTGGCGTCAGCGTCCAGTTGCCGTCACTGCCCACCTGCACGGAGCCGACCAGCGTAGTGCCATCCAGCACGGTGACAATGCTGCCCGCCTCCGCCCGGCCGCTCAGCACCGGCGTGGTATCGCTGGTGACGCCGCCATTCGGGATGACGCTGCCGCTGACGTCGTTGGTGACCACCAGCGTGGCCGCGCCCGGCGCAACGGTATCGACGGTGATAGTCACCGGCGTGGTGCGCGGGCCGGTATTGCCCGCCGCATCGGTGACCGCCACGCTCAGCGCATGCGCGCCGTTACCCAGCGTCGGTGAGACAAAGCTCCATGCGCCGCTGCCGTTCACGAGCGCCGTGCCCAGCAGCGTATTGCCGTCATAAACGCTAACCGTGGTGTTGGCCTCGGCGCTGCCGCTCAGCGTTGGCGTGGTGTCGTTAGTCGCGCCGCCAGCCGGTATGCTGACGCCGGTCACATCGTTAGTGATGGTCAGGTTGGTGGCCACCAGCGGTGGCGTCGCATCAACGATCAGCGTCACGCTGAGCGCCTCGCCGGTGTTACCCGCCGCGTCCGTTTCCGTGACGCTGAAAGTATGGCTGCCGTCGCTCAGTGCCGCAGAGGTGTAACTCCAGTTGCCGCTGCTGCCCACCGTCAGCGAGGCCACCACATCGCCATCCAGACGAATGGTTACCACGCTGCCTGCCTCAGCTACACCGCGTAACAGCGGCGTGTTGTCATTAGTGGTATCGCCGTCAGCAATCGTCACCGGCGTGCTGCCGTTGTTGTTGCTGGCCGTGAGCGTCAGATCGTCCGGCGCCAGGGTATCAACGATCACCGTCGCGCTGGTGCTGGTGCTGACGTTGCCCGCCGCATCGGTCACCGAAACGCTCAGAGTGTGCGAACCTTCAATCAGCGCTGTCGCTGGCGTGTAGCTCCAGTTGCCGCCGGACGGCACGGTCAGCGTGGTCAGCACATCACCATTGTTGAGGATGGTGACCGTGCTGCCCGCTTCCGCTACGCCGCTCAGGGTTGGCGTGGCATCGCTGCTGTAGCCGCCGTTAAGCACCGGCTGCGCGGTATCATCGTTGGTGATGACCAGCGTCGAAGCGTTCGGTGCGATGCTGTCCACAGTGAAGCTAAGCGCCGGGGTGCGGTCGCTGCTGTTACCTGCTGCATCGCTGACGCCCACGCTCAGCGCGTGCGTCCCTTCGCTCAATGCAGGCGTGGTCAGCGTCCAGCTTCCCCCTGCGCCCACCACCACCGACGCGATGGCGGTGTTGCCATCGTACACCGTGACCAGGCTGCCCACTTCGGCGCTGCCGCTGAGTACCGGCGTGTTGTCATTGATGACGCTGCCGTCGCTAATCGGCACCGCCGTGCCGCTGCGATCGTTGCTGATCACCACATCAGCGGCCACCGCCGGCTCGGTGGTATCCACGGTGAAGCCGAGGGTCGCCGATGGCGCCCCCTCATCACCGCCGGGGTTTTGCGCGGTGATGTAGTAAGCGTAGCTGCCGTCATCCAGGTCGAGCTCATAGCTCCACTGGCCGTTAGCACCCGCCGTAACGCTGCCGATCACCGTATCCGTGGCATCATCATAGATACGGATGAGTTGACCGGCTTCGGCAGAGCCGCTGAGCGTTGGCGTGGTGTCGCGGGTTACCGCGCCGTCTGCCAGCGTCACCAGCGTCGTGCCCGTGTCGTCAGTGATTTGCAGCGTCGAGGTGGCTGGCGGCAGATCGGCCTGCACGTTAAGGCTGAACGCCGGCGTCGCCGTGCTGACGTTGCCCGCCGCATCGGTCACGGTCACGGTGAAGCTGTGAGGTCCGTTGTTGAGCGCCGCGGTCGTAAAGCTCCAGGCCCCGCCCGAGCCGGCCAGTGCAGTGCCCAGCAGCGTGGTGCCATCGTAGATGCTCACCGTGCTGCCGGCTTCTGCCGTGCCGCTCAGGGTTGGCGTGTTGTCATCAGTCGACGCGCCGTCATCCAGCGGGCCCGTCGTGCCACCCACGTTGTCGGCGACCACCAGGTCAGGAACCGCTGCTGGCGCCAGCGTATCGACGGTGACATTCACCGGACCCACCGGCTCGCTGACGTTGCCAGCGGCATCCACCACCTGCACCGAGAAAGCGTAGCTGCCATCCTGCAGCGCGCTGGTTTCAAAGCGCCATACGCCATTGGCATCGGCCACCACCGAGCCAATCACCGTATCGTCCTGCAGCAGATTGATGATGGCACCGGCCTGCGCCGTTCCGCTCAGTACCGGCGTGGTATCGTTGGTAAAGCTGCCATCCACCAGCGGCAGAGCGGTCGGACCGTTATTGGCGTTGACCTCAAACGACAGCACCGGATCCGGCCCGACGGTGTTAACCGTCACGCCAATGCTCACCGGATCACTGACGTTACCCGCGTTGTCACTGACGACGACCGTCAGCGTGTAGCTGCCGTTATCCAGCGGCAAGGTGTTCAGGCTCCAGTTGCCTTCGCTGTCCACCGTCGCCGACCCCACCAGCACGTTGCCGTTGTACACGTTGACGAGACCACCTGGCTCACCGCTGCCGCTCAGCAGCGGCGTGTTGTCGTTGGTGGCGCCACCGTTGGCGATGGTGACAAGGTTATCCGGATCGTTGTCATTCTGCAGCAGCACGGCGCTGACCGGCTGCGGCGGCGTAGCATCAACCTGAACGGTAAAGCTGGAAGACGGCGCACTGACGTTGCCGAGGCTGTCCGTCACCGTGGCCGTCAGGGTGTGCTGACCATCGGTGAGCACGGGCGACAGGAACACCCATTCGCCGTCCGCATTGGCGGTGGTCGAACCCAGCACCACATTGCCATCGTAAATGGTCACCAGGCTGCCAGCCTCCGCCGTACCGCTCAGGCGTGGCGTGTTGTCATTGGTAAAGGTGCCATCGGGCACCAGTACCAGATCGGTGCCGTTGTCGTTATTCACTTCCAGCGTGGCCTGGGCCGGAGCCTGGCTATCCACGGTAAAGGTAATCGGTGCCGACGCCGGTCCGGTGTTACCGGCCGCATCGGTGACCGTCACCGTCAGGCTGTGCGCCGCGTTGGTGAGGGTTGGCACGTTGAAACTCCACGCGCCGTCACTGCCCGCAATCGCCGTACCAATCGGCGCGCCATTATCCAGAATATTCACCGTGCTACCCGGTTCAGCAACGCCCGCCAGCAGCGGCGTGGTATCGCTGGTGGTCGATCCCGACGGAATATCCACCAGCGCACTGCCGTTGTCATTGGAGAGACTGATTTCCGTCACCTGATCCGGTGCGGTGGCGTCAATCACCAGCTGTGCCGTGACCGGCGCGCTGACATTGCCCGCCGCGTCGCGCGCCACAACGGTTAAGGTGTAGCTGCCGTCACTCAGCGCGCTGGCCGGCGTGAAGCTCCAGCTGCCGCTGCTGCCCACAGTGACGCTGCCCACCGGACCGTCCTGCGAGGTAATCACAATCAGGCTGCCCGGATCGCCGCTGCCGCTCAGCACCGGCGTGTTGTCACTGGTTAAGCCGCCGTTCGGGATGGTGACCGGATCGCCGTTGCCATTGTCGCTGGCGACGCTCAACTGGGTAACCGCCGACGGTGCTACGGTATCGACGGTGATCGCCACGCTGGCGCTCGGTGCGCTGACATTGCCGGCGACGTCGGTGACCGTCACGCTGAGGCTGTGCGAGCCGTCGGTCAGTTCAGGTGAGAAGGTCCATGCGCCATCGTTATCTGCCGTCGCCGTGCCAATCGGCGTCTGTCCGTCATAGACGATGATGGTGCTGTTCGGCTCCGCCGTTCCGCTGAGCAGCGGCGTGCTGTCATTGGTGTTGCTGCCTGAGGTGATTGGCGTGGCCGGATCGACATTGTTGTTCACCAGCAGCAGATCGACGACCGCGTCCGGCGCCGTGGTATCCACGGTAAAGCTAATTGGCGCGGAAGGATCGCTGACGTTACCCGCCGCATCAGTCACCGTTACCGTCAGGCTGTGATCGCCCTCGTCCAGCGTACCGGTAACAAACTGCCAGCTGCCATCGGCGCCCACGGTCACCGAACCGATCGGCGTCGTGCTGTCGCCATCGTAGACAGTGATGATGCTGCCGGCCGTGGCGCTGCCGGAGAGCTGCGGCGTGGTGTCGTTAGTCGCGCCATTGGCGGCAATCGCCACCAGCGTGCTGCCATCGTTATTGCTCAGCACCACATCCACTGGCGCTGCCGGTGGCGTGAGATCGACGGTAAAGGTGTACGGCGCGGACTCCGGCCCGACGTTGCCTGCCGGATCGGTGACACTGGCCGTCAGGCTGTGACTGCCCGCTTCCAGGGCGGTATCTGGCGTGAAGCGCCAGCTGCCGTCATTGCCGGCGGTAGCCGAGCCGATGATCACGCCGTTGTCGCGCACGATCACTACGCTGTCAGGCTCGGCGCTACCGCTCAACACTGGTGTGGTGTCGTTGGTCGCCCCGCCAGAGGCCACCGGTACGGCCGGATCAACCTCATCGTTCACCAGCAGCAGGCCGGTCGGCTCGGCCGGTGCCGTGGTATCCACGGTAAAATCAATTGCCGCGGACGGTGCGCTAACGTTGCCCGCCGGGCTGGTAACCGTCGTGGTCAGGCTATGTTCGCCCTGGCTCAGCGTCGGTACCGCATAGGTCCATGTGCCACCGGCACCCACCAGCACGCTGCCCAGTACCGTGTTGCCATCGAGGATGGTGACGGTACTGCCGGCATCGGCGGTGCCGCTCAGCTGCGGCGTGGTGTCGTTGGTCGCGGTGCCACTGTTAATCGGCTGCGGCGTCTCGCCGTTATCGTTGTTCAGCACGACATCAACGGCGGCAGACGGCGTGGTGAGATCGATTGTGAAATCAAACGCATCAGACGCCGGCCCGCTGTTGCCCGCCGTGTCGGTGACAATGGTGGTCAGGCTATGCGTGCCCGCCTCCAGTGCCGGATCCGGCGTAAAGCTCCAGTTGCCGTTTGCATCGGCCTGCGCCGAGCCAATCACGCTGCCATTGTCGTAAATCGCGACGAGGCTGCCCGGCTCCGCGC
Source organism: Pantoea dispersa (assembly GCF_019890955.1). Lineage (NCBI taxonomy): Bacteria > Pseudomonadati > Pseudomonadota > Gammaproteobacteria > Enterobacterales > Erwiniaceae > Pantoea > Pantoea dispersa. The sequence continues at coordinate 804,533 of NZ_CP082346.1, read as the reverse complement.
TACCGCTGAACAACGGCGTGGTGTCATTAGTGACGCCATCCGCCGCGATCGGCAGCGGCGTTGCGCCCTGATCGTTAACCAGTTGCAAGTCTGCGGCGGGCGCCGGATCGGTGAGATCGATGTTCACCTCCAGCGGAGCAGAAGGTGCGCTGGTATTGCCAGCCGGACTGGTTTCGGTCGCCGTCAGGCTGTGCGGCCCCTCGCTCAGCGCGGTGGCTGGCGTGAAGCTCCAGCTGCCGTCGTCGTTGACGGTGGTGGTGCCCAGCACGGTATTGCCATCCGAGACGGTGATGGTGCTGCCGGCGGTGCCGCTGCCGCTCAGGACCGGCGTGGTGTCGTTAGTGGCACCGCTGGTGATCAGCACCGGCGTGCCGCTCTGATCATCACTGAGCTGTACATTGCCCGGCGCGGCTGGCGTGGTGGTATCGATGGTAAAGCTGAGGGCGGCCGAGGGTTCACTGGTATTGCCAGCGGTATCGGTCACCGTCGCCGTCAGGCTATGGTCGCCCGCTGCCAGCACCGGTGCGGTGAAGCTCCAGCTGCCGTCGTTGCCGACGGTGGCGGTGCCCAGTACCGTATCGCCATCGGAAATGGTCACGGTGCTGCCCGGTTCCGCGCGGCCACTGAGCACCGGCGTGGTGTCATTGGTGAGGCCATTGCTGACCGGCACCGGTGTGCCGCTCTGGTCGTTGCTGAGCAGCAGCTCGCTGGCCACGGCAGGGGCGCTGGTATCGACGATGACAATCACCGCAGTGCTGCCCGGCCCGGTATTGCCCGCCGTGTCGGTAACGGTGGACGTCAGGTTATGTTGCCCTTCGCTCAGCGGATCGGTCGGGGTGAAACTCCAGCTGCCGTCGCTGCCTGCCGTCGCCGTGCCCAGCACCGTATCGCCATCGCTGACGGTCACCGTGCTACCGGGTTCAGCGGTACCGCTCAGGGTTGGCGTGGTGTCATTGGTGCTGCCGCCTGCGGCAACCGGTGTGCCGTCGCCATTGCTGAGCTGCAGATTGCCCGCCGCCGCCGGTGCCTGCGTATCGACGATGACGGTTACCGGTGTTGACGCCGGTCCGGTGTTGCCGGCCGCATCGGTGACGGTGCTGGTCAGGCTATGGCTGCCATCGCTGAGGGGCGGCGTGGTGAAGCTCCAGTTGCCATCGTTGCCCACCGTGGTGCTGCCAATCACCGTACCGCCATCGGAGATAATCACTACACCGCCAGCTTCGCCGCTGCCGCTCAGGGTTGGCGCAGAGACGTTAGTGCTGCCTGTGCCCAGCGGATCGCCGTCATCGTTGGTCAGCTGGATGCCTGTCGGTGCCGCGGGCGCGACGGTGTCGATGGTGATGGTGATTACCGGCGAATCCGTCACCGTGCCGCTGCCGTTATCGGCGCTGGCGCGGAATGCGTAGGTGCCGTCGGCCAGCGCCGCTGGCGTGAAGCTCCACTGTCCGTTGCTGCCCGCGACAACGCTGCCCAAAACCGTGCTGCCGTTGTACAGGGTGACGAGATCGCCCGCCCCGGCCTGGCCGCTGAGAATCGGCGTGCTGTCGGTGGTGCTGTCGTTATTGGCCAGTTCGACCAGCGTGCTGCCGTTATCATCGGTGACAATCAGCAGGCTGCTGGTGGCCGGCACGCCCGCCTCAATGTTGACCGTGAACACCGGCGATGCCGGGCTGACATTGCCGGCCGCGTCAGTCACCGTGGTGGTCAGGCTGTGCTGCCCGTTGGTGAGCGCATCTGGCGTAAAGCTCCAGCTACCGTTGCTGCCGGCGGTAACGCTACCGAGCAGCGTGGTACCGTCATAGATACGCACCACCGCGCCCGCTTCTGCCGAACCGCTCAGAGTTGGCGTGCGATCGTCGGTGGTCTGGCCGGAAGCCAGCGCGCCGGTGGCGCTGCCCGCGTTATCCGTCACCTGCAGGCCGCTGACGGCGGCAGGCGCAATGGTGTCAACGCTAAAGGCGATCGGCGTTGATGCCGGGCTGACGTTGCCGGCGGCATCGGTCACCGTGGTGCTCAGGCTGTGATTGCCCTCGCCCAGCGCTGGCATGGTGAAGCTCCAGCTGCCGTTACTGCCCACGCTGACGCTGCCGAGAACGGTGTTGCCGTCGCGAATCGTGACGATACTGCCGGCTTCCGCCGTGCCGCTCAGCAGCGGTGTCGCATCGTTGATTGCGCTGCCGCCCGTTACCGGCTGTGCGGTACTGCCGGCATCGTTCAGCAGTGCCAGATCGCTGGCTGCCGCCGGTGGCGTGGTATCAACCGTAATGTTCAGGGTGACGGTGTCAATCACATTGCCGTCAACGTCGGTAATGGTGGCGCTGAACGCGTGGCCGCCCTCACTCAGGTTGCTCAGGGCAAAGCTCCACTGCCCATTGCCATCGGCGGTGGTGCTGCCGAGCAGATCGCCGCCGTCAAAGATGCGAACGAGGCTGCCCGCCCGGGTCAGCCCGGCGAGGATCGGGCTGTCGTCATTGGTGACGGCGCCGTTTTGCAGTGAGACAAGGGTATTGCCGCTGTCGCCCACCAGCTCAATGCTGGCGCTGGCTGGCGGCAGCGCAGCGTCCACATTGACCACAAATTCCGCGGTCGCGCTGCTGACGTTGCCCGCCGCATCAGTTTGCGTAACGGTCAGGCTGTGGCTGCCGTTGCTGAGCGCTGGCGTGGTAAAGCTCCAGCTGCCGTTGGCCCCGACAAGGGTATTGCCCAGGAGCGTGCTGCCGTCGTAAATGCTGATCAGCGCACCGGCTTCGCCGCTGCCGCTCAGGGTAGGTGTGTTGTCATCGGTGGTAGCGCCCGACGTCAGCGGGCCCTGGCTGGCACCCACGTTGTCGATCACCTGCAGATCGCCGATCGCCGCCGGTGCGGTGGTATCGACAGTGACCACAATAGCAGTTGACGCCGGACCGGTGTTGCCGGCGCTGTCGGTTACCGTGGTAGTCAGGCTGTGATTGCCGTCGCTGAGCGCTGGCGTGGTGAAGCTCCAGCTGCCGTTACTGCCGACGATAGCCGTGCCGAGCACGACGTTGCCATCGCGTACCGTAACGGTGCTACCGGCCTCTGCCGTGCCGCTCAGCACCAGCGTGTTGTCATTGCTGCTGCCGCCGGCGGCAATCGGCGTCACCGTGCCATTGCTGTCGCCGGTCAGCAGCAGATCGCCTGCCGCACCGGGCGCCACGGTATCAATGGTGACCGTCAGGGTGACGGAGGTGGTGACGTTACCGGCGGCGTCGGTGGCAACCGCGCGGAACGCGTAAGTACCATCTGCCAGCGTGGCGGGAGTGAAGCGCCACTGACCGCTGCCGTCGGCAATAGTACTGCCCAGCAGCGTGGTGCCGTTGTACAGCGTGATGACGGCGTTAGCGCTCGCCAGGCCGCTCAGCACCGGCGTGCTGTCTTTGGTACTGGCGCCATCGCTCAGCGTGCGCAGCGTGGCATCGCTATCGTCGGTAATTTGCAGCGAACTGCTGGTTGACGGCAGGCCCGCCTGAATCGTCACCACAAACGGAGAGGACGCAGCGCTGACGTTGCCGGCAGCGTCCGTCAGCGTCACGGTCAGGCTGTGGCTGCCATTGCTCAGCGTTGGCGTGGTAAAACTCCAGTTGCCGTTCGCGCCCACCAGCGCCGTGCCGAGCAGCGTCTGACCATCGTAAACGCTGACGACAGCGCCCGCTTCACCACGGCCGCTCAGGGTCGGCGTGTTATCATCGCTGCTCGATCCGTTTGGTACCGGCGTGGTGCTGCCGCCGCTGTTGTTGGTCAGGGACACGTCCGTGGCCACTGCCGGTGGCTGCGTATCGACAGTGAAATCAACCGGGCTGGTGGCCGGACTGGTGTTGCCGGCAGCATCGGTGACGGTAACCGTCAGGCTGTGCTGCCCTTCACCCAGGGCGGGTGTCGTGAAGCTCCAGCGGCCATCGGCACCGACGGTGACCGTTCCCAGCAGCGTGGTGCCGTCGTAAATACTGACAATGGTCCCCGCTTCGGCCGTGCCGCTCAGCGTAGGCGTGTTGTCATCGGTGCTGGTGCCGCCCGTGATAGCGCCCTGCACGCTGCCCGCGTTATCCGTGATCAGCAGATCGCTGACCGCCGCTGGTGCCGTGGTATCACCGCCGCCGCCATTGTCGCCGCCGCCGTTATCCCCACCGCCGCCGCCGCCACCGCCGTTGTTACCGGCGATCAGCGCACCGATACCGGCCAGCGCGGCGCCGGCGATACCAAAGGCGGTTAGTGTTCCGTCACCCGTGACGTTTTCCGCTAACAGCCCTTCCGTGCTGTCGATAGAGACAAACTGGAAGCCTTCTGTGCCGGGATCTTCCACCCACCACAGCGCGCCTTTGTCGTCCTGCAGCACCAGATCGCTGTCGCCGTTAGCATCGTAGAATTTATGAATAACAACGACTTCACCGGATTTAGTGGTGACCACTAAATCACTACCATTGCGTGTGAAAGACTTAATATCAGCCTGATTAAGGTTGAGCTTAACCACACTGGGAGCAGTCAAATTAACCTGATTACCGCTCACTTCAGTAGCAATCGTTCCGCCTTTAGGCGTTACAGAGATATTGTTCATTTTATCGATATCCCGCGCAGTTATAAGCTTAATGGCATCCATAAAAACGCCCGGTATCGCCAGACACCGGTATTCTTCGCGAATAATTCAATGAATTACTCACATCCTCTCCAGGCCGGTTTCATCTGCCAGAGGCACAGTGAAAACGCGCTGAGTCGTTATTTGCCGCCCGTGCGAAAAACAGCTCTGTCGAACTTTTTTCAGACTTGCGCCAACAAATCAGTGAGATAGACGCTCTTCCAGTGGTAGCCTTGCATGCCGTAAATTGATTTTTGCGACAGCAAATCAACCTGACGTTGATGTTCAACGCCCTCAATAATCACGCCGCGACATAATTGATTGAGGTGGTCGAGCAGAATGTCGAAAGTGCGATCTTCGCCAAATTGCCAAAAAAAATTTTTATCAATCTTGACGATGTCGAATATTCCGCTATCGAGCATGGTCAGGTTGGAATAACCCGGACCAAAGTCATCGAGCCATAACGGGGCCGGCGTGATTTTGGCTACGCCTTTCAGGATCAGCAGGTCGGCACTATTAAAACGTGCGGTGAAGAAGGCAGAGATTTCCAGCCGTAATCGCGTCAGCGCGGCCAGTTTTCTTTGTATTTCAGCATCTTTAAAAATGCCTGAAACAATATCTCTGTCTACATTAACGCTGATGACCTGCTCAAACCCCGCATGGTAAAGCTGAATAAGTTTTTCGACCTGGTGGAGGAATAACTGCCATTTTTCGTCAGCAGAAAGCCGACTGAAGAACCCTGCATCCCTGTCAGGGTTACGCTTATTATTGGTATCTGCATCATCTGCGAAACGCGTCAACAATTCCCATGCCACCACTTCACCGGAAATAGCGTGAACCGGCTCCAGCATCAGAATGTAGTCGGATTTGCAGCGCATTTTACGATCCTTACACTGGCTGATAGCGCGTTAAACCGTCAGCTTTTCTCATGTGATTCGTAAGGGAAACATCGATAAAACTTAACACCTTAACTGAAGGTTAACTTACAACTTACATTTTGAAAAATAGATTTCAGTGAACAACAGCGTGAACTTTAATCGTTTAAACCAATCAATAAAGCTTCATTTTCACTGCATGTTTCATATAAAGATCAGATAATTCTTAGGTTCAGGATTTTTGATTGGCGGCCTTGACAAAAAATAAAATACATAATCAATTGATTGGTAAGCAATAAATTATACGTCATTGGTATAAATTCTGGCTTTGTCCTTAAGATGGGATATTGCACTGCTTAAAGCGGGATTCCAGAAAGCGTCAAAAAACCGATAGCCTACATATCGCTCACCTAACGCCTTATGCTTAAATTTTTATTATAGATAGCCAGAAAATCATAAAAGAAATATTGGTCATTAGCGGGCAGGTGCAACACTAAACCACAGATTTAAGAAATGTTTTTTTCGCTGCCGATGCGCTTTCGCTGCTGAATTAAGCAGATAGCTTTTGTTAATAAACGGTTTGAATTTGCTGTTTCGGCCGGGATAATTTCAGAGTGATAGCGATCACGAATTGAATAAATGGCAGGAAGGATTGACAGGGAAGGTGATAATAACGGGCTCCAGCCGGAGCCCGTTGCGGGAAATACACTTACTCGTCTTCGAGATAGGTGTAGCCGTAAAGCCCACTCTCAAACTCTTCAAGGAACTGCGCCCGCAGCTCTTCGTCAATATCCTGCTGCTGTTTTACCTGATCGCGGAATAACGTCATCAAATCGTTAGGATTGAGCTGCACGTATTGCAGCATATCCGCCACGGTATCCCCCTCATCAGACAGCTGCACTTCTACGCTGCCATCCGGGAAGGCGAAAACGTCAACCGCTTCGGTATCGCCAAACAGGTTGTGCATATTGCCGAGGATTTCCTGATACGCCCCGACCATAAAGAAGCCCAGCATCGGTGGATTATCCACATCGTACTCCGGCATTGGCATGGTGGTGGCAATACCGTCGCCGTCAACGTAGTGATCGATGGTGCCATCGGAGTCACAGGTGATATCCAGCAGTACCGCACGACGCTGCGGAGTTTTGTTCAGCCCTTCCAGCGGCAGTACCGGGAACAGCTGATCGATGCCCCACGCATCCGGCATCGACTGGAACAGCGAGAAGTTGACGTAAATCTTGTCCGCCATGCGCTCCTGCAGCTCATCGATGATCGGCCGATGGGCGCGGTTGCTCGGGTCAAGGTGCTGCTGAATATAGTGGCAGATGCTGAGATACAGCTGCTCTGCCCAGGCGCGCTGACCGAGATCGTAGGTGCCTGACGAATAACCGGTATGGATGTCGAACAGGTCCATCTGGCTGTCATGCAGCCATTCGCGCAGCGAACGGCGTACGCTTGGCTCGTGCATCTCCTGCCAGGTATCCCACAGGCTCTGAATCGGGCGCGGTGAGTCGGCATCCGGTGCGACCGGCGTACTGAATTCATTGCGCTCAACGCCGATGATGTTGGAGACCAGCACGGTATGGTGCGCGGTCACCGCACGCCCCGATTCCGTAATCACGGTCGGATGCTCCAGACCGTGCTCTTCACAGGCGTCGCCGATGGCCCAGATCACGTTATTGGCGTATTCGTTCAGGCCGTAGTTGACTGAACAGTCTGACTGCGAACGTGTGCCTTCGTAGTCAACCCCAAGCCCGCCGCCGACGTCAAAGCACTTGATGTTGACGCCCAGCTTCGCCAGCTCAACATAGAAGCGCGCCGATTCACGCACGCCGGTGGCGATATCGCGAATATTGGACATCTGCGAGCCGAGGTGGAAATGCAGCAGCTGCAGGCTGTCGAGACGACCCGCTTTGCGCATGATATCGACCAGCTGCAGCACCTGCGATGCCGCCAGACCAAATTTGGATTTCTCGCCGCCGCTCGACTGCCACTTACCGGAGCCCTGCGATGCCAGACGGGCGCGGATGCCGAGGCGCGGCACCACGTTAAGCCGCTCGGCTTCTTCCAGCACCAGGCGCACTTCGGTCATCTTCTCAATCACCAGATAGACTTTATGGCCGAGCTTTTCACCAATCAGCGCCAGACGGATATATTCGCGGTCTTTGTAGCCGTTACACACAATCACCGAGCGGGTTTTTCCGGCGTGCGCCAGCACCGCCATCAGCTCAGCTTTGGAACCCGCCTCCAGCCCCAGCGGCTCGCCGGAGTTGACCAGCGATTCAATCACGCGCTTATGCTGGTTAACTTTGATCGGGTAAACCAGGAAGTAGTCGCCCTTATAGCCGTAAGATTCACGCGCGCGTTTAAAGGCGGCATTAATCGAACGCAGACGGTGCTGCAGAATTTGCGGGAAGCAGAACAGCGCAGGCAGGCGCTGGCCGTCGGCCTCGCGCTCTTTAACCAGCTTCGCCAGGTCAACGCGCACCTCCGGCTGATCCGGATCCGGGCAGACGCTGATGTGGCCGAGTTCGTTGACGTCGTAATAGTTGTTTCCCCACCAGGCAATGTTGTAGGTGCGCAGCATTCTGCTTGCGTCCTGATCGTTCATCGCCACCTCCTGCATCGAGCGGAGTACACCCTGTTCGCCAGCTGACGAACCCTTGATATTCTTCATGTCGTCAGACATCACGAACCTCAATTTTCCGTTGAAATATGAAAAAGTTGCCGGATTTTGCTGCTACTGCGCCGGATGGAAATTTCCTCATTCTGCTTATCTTGCCTCAGCAGGTTACCGTGCGCCTTACTGAGGTTAAGTGTAAAACACCGTGCCGGAAGCGGTGAACACCGGGGCAAAATCGTCCCGCATCACCTCACCACAGGCGAGTGAAACACAGCAGAGAAACTGGGGGAATAGCTTAGCCGGCGCTCGTGTCGGGATAATTACCGCAGCGCAGAAAACTTCGACGAGAGAAAAGAGCAGAACTGGAAATGGAAAGGCGTGCCAGCGCGCCAGAACGGCGCCGTGAACCGAAGAGAGCGAAAATGTGGTTCATTGTTTTTATCACCTCCAGCGCCTGCTAACAGCATGCGGAAACGGAGTGGATGAAAATCAGATCAACAGCCTCTGACAGCGCGACGCACGGGGGCGTCATCCATGGGACAACTGCGGCGTTTTATACAGTCTGACGCGGCAAAATGCAAAATCTTTGTCGGCGCGCTGCGGCGGGTGTCAGGAAAATATTCCAGTTGATCTGTAGCGATAAATGCGGATGGCGAAAAAGCACTGGAAAAACGCGCACTGAGTGACCTAAAATAGCCGTCCAGATGGTTTTCCATCTAAACTGATTAACATCCAGGCGGTGTGAGCCTGGTACGCTGACACTTCCTACTGCTTGCGGCTTTGCCTGAAGGGGCGTCGAGCTGGCATCATCCCGCTTACGCTATGCAGTCGAATTCAAACCATTTGCAAGGTAAAGAACAGAATGGCTAAACACCTTTTTACATCCGAGTCCGTATCAGAAGGACATCCTGATAAAATCGCCGATCAGATTTCCGATGCCGTGCTGGACGCCATCCTTGAACAGGATCCCAAAGCACGCGTCGCCTGCGAAACCTACGTAAAAACCGGTATGGTGCTGGTTGGCGGTGAGATCACCACCAGCGCCTGGGTCGATATCGAAGAGATCACCCGCAATACCGTACGTGAAATCGGCTATGTTCATTCCGATATGGGCTTTGATGCTAACTCCTGTGCGGTGCTAAGCGCGATTGGTAAACAGTCGCCGGACATCAACCAGGGCGTAGACCGTACCGATCCGCTGGAACAGGGCGCGGGCGACCAGGGCCTGATGTTTGGTTACGCCACCAATGAAACCGACGTGCTGATGCCGGCACCGGTGACCTACGCGCACCGTCTGGTGCAGCGTCAGGCTGAAGTGCGTAAAAACGGCACGCTGCCATGGCTGCGCCCGGATGCCAAAAGCCAGATTACCTTCCAGTACGACGGCGGCAGGATTGTCGGTATCGATGCGGTAGTGCTGTCAACTCAGCATTCAGAAGAGATTTCTCAGGCCGATCTGCGTGAAGCGGTGATGGAAGAGATCATCAAGCCGGTACTGCCGACCGAGTGGATCAACGCCAGCACCAAATACCACATCAACCCAACCGGTCGTTTCGTGATCGGCGGCCCGATGGGCGACTGCGGCCTGACCGGTCGTAAAATCATCGTCGATACCTACGGCGGCATGGCCCGTCACGGCGGCGGCGCGTTCTCCGGTAAAGATCCATCGAAAGTTGACCGCTCAGCGGCTTACGCTGCGCGCTACGTGGCGAAAAACATCGTTGCCGCTGGCCTGGCCGATCGCTGCGAAATCCAGGTTTCTTACGCGATTGGTGTGGCAGAACCGACCTCAATCATGGTGGAAACCTTCGGTACCGAGAAAGTTTCAACCGAACAGCTGACGCTGCTGGTGCGTGAGTTCTTCGACCTGCGTCCATACGGTCTGATTCAGATGATGGATCTGCTGAAGCCAATCTACAAAGAAACCGCTGCCTACGGTCACTTTGGTCGTGAACACTTCCCGTGGGAACAGACCGACAAAGCCGCCCAGCTGCGCGAGGCCGCAGGCCTGTAATCAACGCGGGTGCGGGCAACGGCTCTCACCCCGATCTTCTCTTAGCGGAGAAGGTGAAATCGAGCCCGCGCAAGCGGGCTTTTTTATAACAGCAAACTTTTATTTTAATACGCTGAATGTACTACTTTTCCGTACACTCACTAGAAGACCATTAAAAAAGCTATTTTTTTAGGTTTATAGTCAACTCACCCATATGCAATGAATAATAAACACTCCCAACATTTATAAAAACCGGATAGTCTTTTAATAAGCATCTTTTTTTGCTTTTTATTTTCTCAAAACAAATGTAATCCTCATCACTTTCGCCAGAGAAATCCTTTTCAGAAAACGATAAAGATTTATATCCGCCGTTAAAATTCACCACGAATATGGATTTTAAATCGTGTTGCTGCGGGTTCGGTAGCTGATCAATCATTGGCTTAAGTTTATTCATCCACCAATTCTCAAGTGCTTTACCTGATGAGGGGGGATGCTGAACAACGACCATTAATGCGCCATTCTCAAAAAAAGCATCTTTAATTTCAGGTTCAGAAGAGGCGCCCACCCAAATTAATATGGATAAAAAGATGAGACTAAAAGACAAAAGAATTATTACAATTCGGGGCTTTTTATTCATGATAACTCTATTGTTGCCTCCATATTCGTGAAGAAAGGCTTGTAAGCATAATCCTTATGTCTTTGCAGGATAAACCATATGTTGAATATTCTGAGCTTGTTATAGAGTGGATGCAAGATGTCTCTATCGTCTAGTCCAAAATGATCCTGACCTTTTACTTTGATCTTAGCAGAATATCTATGCTGAGAATAACAGACGTTTTCCAGCGTGATGCTGACATGATGAATGTCATGGATGCTAATGCCCAGGCCGTTAAAATTGTCCACTTTTCTGGAAAATTTAGGCTTAGACATTTTCATCATATCAGCTTTTAACCTCTCAGGGTCGAACTCTGAGTGGTTTAACAAGCTATCCTGTAACGCCAGTTTGATTCTGTTGAGCATGCTACTTTCTGGCGCCTGTTTTAATAGCATTTCTTTAAATGCTGAATTGAGTAATAGTGATTGATAAGGCCTGCCAGAGTTTAACTCCATATGATTTATAATTTGAAATATTATCTCTTTATATGGACCATAGAACGAATGAAATCTAGCCAACTCCCTGAACTCAGAAAAAAGTATTTTAGCCGCTTCATATTTATTTAGCTTTTTACGATTAAAGACTGAAGTTGGTTCAAGTGTGTAAGGATTCAACTTTGCAGAAACATTATTAAGGCCGTATTTGTTTATACATATTTCTGTTGTCAAGTCCCCACAAAGCATGTCATCTGCGCGAAAATCATTTTCTTTCTTTTGTGATGAAAATAGCAGGATCGATTTAGTAATGTCTTCCATGAATATCTTCCTTATTAAAACGCTGAAGTATTCTCTTTAATGTTCCAGCCTGAACGCGTTTCAGCGCCTTTGCCCCCTGCAGCCGTTTGCTCCCAGTATTGGATTTTGACGATATCAGCCTGAAATTCATACTCGACTGACGCAACTACATCATTATCATTAAGCTGAGCTTCGAACACCTGCACATTTTCCAGTGTTATACGATAGTATTCCTGCTGGCCCGTTCCTGCTCTGCAAGCCGATACGATGATTTTTCTTAGCTTTCGACCACTCGACGTTAACAACAGCATTGCGGGAGTAGCCTTATCAATTTTTGCCTTGACCACCAGATTGCGATAACTGCCCATACCGGCTTCTCTGCCGGATCGCCAGGCCCCCCAGTTGTAGCTATCAATATCAATCCAGCCCATATGCGTGGCGTCTCTTGACTCCCCTGCAACACCATCAACCTGAAGAAATAAGCTACTCATTATTCGATTTCCCTTTCCGAAAGAAATTGTTCCTGGCACCGATAGTATCATAAATGAACAATAACCACTCAAATAAAGTGGTTATTTACTATATCTCCGAACCAATCCAACGCGCCTCTGCATCATCACACTTTTTGTCTATACCACCGCAGGCGCATTTTTCAGCGCTGTCTACACTGTTAGCACTGCGCTTACAACAAAGTGTTAACGATTACATTTTGAAATCCTTTTAATATCTTCAATTTAGAGATTTTTCAGCGTAGTAACGGTGATGAAAATGCGTTATTTTCAGCGTCGTCTGATAGCCGATATTTATAGTGATGTCAGAAACTTAAAGGGTGCTATACCTTACTGGTTATGTGACTGATTCGGGCAAAAAATGCTGGATTACAGGGTTTCAGCGTGTGTAACCGATTACATCGATGTGATCGCACTCACTTTTTCCCGCAGGCAGCTTACTTAACATTGATAAAAACAAAGATGGATAAACTTCGGAGGCAATATGCCTGGTAATACTCACAAAAGCAGAACCTCAAACAAGGCGATGACCCTGTTTGTCTGCTTTCTGGCCGCTCTGGCGGGCCTGCTGTTCGGTCTGGATATCGGCGTTATCGCCGGTGCTCTGCCCTTCATCGCGAAAGATTTCAACGTTACCGCACATCAGCAGGAGTGGATCGTCAGCTCAATGATGTTCGGTGCTGCGGTCGGTGCTGTGGGCAGCGGCTGGATGTCTTCGCGTCTCGGCCGTAAAAAGAGCCTGATGGCCGGTGCCATCCTGTTCGTTATCGGTTCACTGTGGTCGGCGATGGCGCCAAACCCGGAAATGCTGATTGCCGCACGCGTGGTGCTCGGCCTTGCCGTCGGCGTTGCCTCTTATACCGCCCCGCTGTATCTCTCGGAAATCGCACCGGAGAAGATCCGCGGCAGTATGATTTCCCTGTATCAGCTGATGATCACCATCGGTATTCTCGGCGCTTACCTTTCTGACACCGCGTTCAGTGCTTCGGGCGACTGGCGCTGGATGCTGGGCATCATCACTATTCCGGCGGTGCTGCTGCTGGTTGGCGTGGTGTTCCTGCCAAACAGCCCGCGCTGGCTGGCGGCGAAAGGTGACTTCCGCGATGCACAGCGCGTGCTGGATCGCCTGCGTGACACTAGCGAGCAGGCGAAACGCGAGCTGGATGAGATCCGCGAAAGCCTGAAGATCAAACAGTCCGGCTGGCAGCTGTTCCAGAGCAACAGCAACTTCCGCCGCGCGGTGTTCCTCGGCGTGCTGTTGCAGGTGATGCAGCAGTTCACCGGCATGAACGTCATCATGTACTACGCACCGAAAATCTTCGAAATCGCCGGCTTCGCCAATACCACGCAGCAAATGTGGGGCACCGTGATCGTGGGTCTGGTGAACGTGCTGGCCACCTTTATCGCTATCGGTCTGGTGGATCGCTGGGGCCGTAAACCAACACTGGTGCTGGGCTTCCTGGTGATGGCAGCCGGCATGGGTATCCTCGGTACCATGCTGCACATTGGCATTAACTCTGCCGGTGAGCAGTACTTTGCCATCGCCATGCTGCTGATGTTCATTGTTGGCTTCGCGATGTCAGCCGGTCCGCTGATTTGGGTACTGTGTTCTGAAATCCAGCCGCTGAAAGGGCGTGATTTTGGTATCACCGTCTCTACCGCGACCAACTGGATTGCCAACATGATCGTTGGTGCCACCTTCCTGACCATGCTGAACTCGCTGGGCAACGCGCCGACTTTCTGGGTCTACGCCGCGCTGAACGTGTTCTTTATTCTGCTGACGGTCGCGCTGATTCCGGAGACCAAAAACGTCTCGCTGGAGCACATCGAGCGCAACCTGATGTCGGGCAAAAAACTGCGCGATATCGGCCAGCAGTAAGGCCAGACGCGTTAACCGGGGCTGCCGCAGGGCGGCCCTTTTTTTATCTGCCGCCTGTGCGCATGCAGTTGCGTACCCCGCTGCAACGCCTTATGCTGCCGCACATGAAAACGCCACGTCTGCCCATCGCCCTGCAACAAGCCGTCATGCGCTCGCTGCGCCATTTTTTGCAGCTGGCTCAGCAAAAACTCGAACGTCATTTCGAAGAGCCAACGCTGGTTTATCAGCAGCGCGGCACGGCCGCAGGCACCGCGTGGCTGGAGCAGTGGCAAATTCGCCTCAACCCGGTGCTGCTGCTGGAAAACCAGCAGGCTTTTATTGATGAAGTGGTGCCGCATGAGCTGGCGCATCTGCTGGTGTGGAAAACCTTCGGCCGCGTACCGCCGCACGGCAAAGAGTGGAAATGGATGATGGAGGACGTGCTGGGCGTGCCCGCCCGCCGCACCCACCAGTTCGCAATCACTTCGGTGCGTAGCAATACCTTCCCCTATCGCTGTCGCTGCCAGCAACATCAGCTGACGGTACGCCGCCATAACCGCGTGGTGCGTGGTGAGAGCGAATATCGCTGCGTGCATTGCGGTACGATGCTGCAACCCGGTGAATACGCAGCGGATTAGTCCGCGATTCTCATTCCCCGCGCCCGACCATTCTGTTACCCTGCCGCCCTTTTTCGGTACCAGGTTACTTTTTGGAATATGTCTCGCAAAACGCTGTTATTACTCTCTCTGCTGGTCGCGCCGCTCAGCGCGTACAGCCTCAGTCTCACCCATTACAACCAGAACAATTTTCAGCAGGCGAAAGTGGTCGCGGCAAAGATCAACGCGGATGCGCCGGCGGATTTTTACTGCGGCTGCAAAATCAGCTGGCACGGTAAAAAAGGCGTGCCGGATCTGAGCAGCTGCGGCTATAGCGTGCGCAAGAACGCCAACCGCGCGGAACGCATCGAGTGGGAACACGTCATGCCGGCGTGGGAGTTTGGTCATCAGCGTCAGTGCTGGCAAAATGGCGGACGGAAAAACTGCAGCAAAGACGCAGACTACCGCCGCATCGAAAGCGATCTGCACAACCTGCAGCCAGCCATCGGCGAAGTGAACGGTGACCGCAATAACTTCCAGTACAGCCAGTGGAACGGTGGCGAGCAGCAGTACGGTCAGTGCAGCATGAAGATCGATTTTAAGCAGAAGCGCGCCGAGCCTCCCGAGCGCGCGCGCGGCGCCATCGCCCGCACCTACTTCTATATGCGCGACCAGTATCATCTGCGCCTGTCACGCCAGCAAACCCAGCTGTTCACCGCGTGGAACAAGCAGTATCCGGTCACGCCGTGGGAGTGCGAACGTGACCAGCGCATCGCCACGGTGCAGGGAAATCACAATTCCTGGGTACAGCAGGCTTGCCAGCGCTGAAAGCGCTACCCTACACTAGCTTTTTTCGATTGGGCCGCATCGCGCGATGCGGCATAACGCAGGCAGGAACCGCATGCGCATACCCCGCATTTATCACCCCGAAGCTCTAACCGTTAACAGTGAAGTTCTGCTTGATGAGGATGCCGCCAACCACGTCGGCCGCGTGTTGCGCATGAGCGCCGGACAGCAGATCGAGCTGTTTGATGGCAGTAATCTGACTTTTAGCGCCGAAATCACCCAGGCCGACAAAAAGCGTGTAAAAGTAAAGGTCCTTGCCAGCCAGCCTGATGATCGCGAATCTCCGCTGCACTTACACCTCGGTCAGGTGATGTCGCGCGGTGAAAAAATGGAATTCACTATCCAGAAATCGATCGAACTGGGCGTGAATGTGATTACGCCCTTGTTTTCTGAACGCTGTGGCGTAAAGCTGGATGCCGAACGCCTGGCGAAAAAGATTCAGCAGTGGCAGAAAATTGCCATCGCCGCCTGCGAGCAGTGCGGTCGCAATCGCGTGCCGGAAATCCGCGCCGCGATGACGCTCGAAGCCTGGTGTGCCGAAGCGGATGACGGCCTGAAGCTCAACCTGCATCCGCGCGCCAGCCACAGCATCAATACGCTGCCGCAGCCGGTTGAGCGCATACGGCTGCTGATTGGCCCGGAAGGCGGCCTGTCGGCAGAGGAAATTGCCATGACGGCGCAGCACGGCTTTACCGATATCCTGCTCGGTCCGCGCGTTTTGCGCACCGAAACCACGGCGCTCACCGCCATCACGGCACTTCAGGTGAGGTTTGGTGACCTCGGTTAAGGGATACTTTCAGCCCGAAGACACACGCAGATAACTGACCAGCACAACGCTTTCGCACGGAACGGGGTGGCTGAATTCCCCTTTGAGGAGAGAATAATGATTAAGCTTGGCATCGTTATGGACCCGATTTCGTCCATCAACATTAAAAAAGACTCCAGCTTCGCCATGTTGCTGGAAGCACAGCGCCGCGGTTATGAAATTCACTACATGGAGATGGGCGATCTGTCGCTGCGTGGTGGCGTGACTTACGCGCGCACCCGGCTGCTGAGCGTCGAGCAGAACTACGATCAGTGGTATACGTTTGGCAGCGGGCAGACTATCCCGCTGGCCGATCTTAACGTGGTGCTGATGCGTAAAGACCCGCCGTTTGATACCGAGTTCATTTACGCAACCTATCTGCTGGAGCGCGCGGAAGAGCAAGGCACGCTGATCGTTAACAAACCGCAGAGCCTGCGTGACTGCAACGAAAAACTCTACACCGCCTGGTTTGCCGACCTGACGCCAGACACGCTGGTGACGCGCAACAAAGAGCAGCTGCGCGCGTTCTGGCAGGAGCATGGCGATGTGATCTTCAAGCCGCTCGACGGCATGGGCGGCGCGTCGATTTTCCGCATCAAAAAAGATGATGCCAACTTCGGCGTGATCACTGAAACGCTGACCAACCACGGTCAGTTCTTCTGCATGGCGCAAAATTATCTGCCGGCGATCAAAGACGGTGATAAGCGCGTGCTGGTGGTCGATGGTGAACCGGTGCCATACTGCCTGGCACGCATTCCGCAGGGCGGCGAAACCCGTGGCAACCTCGCCGCCGGTGGCCGCGGCGAAGCCCGTCCGCTGAGCGACAGCGACTGGGAAATTGCCCGCCGCGTAGGTCCGACATTGAAAGCCAAAGGGCTGATTTTTGTCGGCCTCGATATTATCGGTGATAAACTGACAGAAGTTAACGTCACCAGCCCAACCTGCATCCGCGAAATCGAGGCGGCGTTCCCGGTCTCCATCACCGGCATGCTGATGGACGCGATTGAAAAACGTTTGGGCTGAGGATGCCGCAGGAGTGAGAGCTCCGTGAACCACCCAAAGTCGGTGCAGCCGTTCAGCACCGGCTATTTTTGGTAAACGAGTGAGAATGAATTTACAGCACCATTTCTTGATTGCGATGCCGTCGCTGCAGGACCCTTTCTTCAAACGCTCGGTGGTGTATATCTGCGAGCATAACGAAGAGGGTGCCATGGGTTTGATCGTTAACAAGCCGATGGACAACCTGACGGTCGAAGGCATCCTGAAAAAACTTAAGATCAGCCCATCAGAACGCGATCCTGCCATCAAACTGGACAAACCGGTGTTTGCCGGTGGTCCGCTGGCGGAAGATCGTGGCTTTATTCTGCACTCGGCCCAGCGCGTATTCTCCTCCAGTATCCGTATTTCTGACAATACGGTGATCACCACTTCACGCGATGTGCTGGAAGCGATCGGCACGCGTGAACAGCCAGAGAACGTGCTGGTAGCGCTGGGTTATTGCGCATGGGAGAAGGATCAGCTGGAAAATGAGCTGCTGGAGAATGCCTGGCTGACCACGCCGGCCAATACGCAAATCCTGTTCCAGACGCCGATTGCCGAACGCTGGCGTGAAGCCGCGCGCAGCATGGGTGTGGACATCCACAACATGACCAGCGATGCAGGGCACGCCTGATGGCCAGTGAAACGCTGCTCGGCTTTGACTTCGGTACCAAAAGCATCGGCGTTGCCATCGGGCAACAGCTGACCGGCACTGCGCGCCCGCTCACCGCGCTGAAAGCGCAGGACGGCACGCCGGACTGGGAGCTCATTGGTAAGCTGCTGAAAGAGTGGCAGCCGGATTATGTGGTGGTTGGCCTGCCACTCAACATGGACGGCAGCGAACAGCCACTGACGGCGCGCGCGCGCAAGTTTGCTAACCGGCTGCACGGCCGCTTCGGCGTGCGGGTGGAGCTGCAGGATGAGCGCCTGAGCACCGTAGAAGCGCGTGCCGACCTGTTCGAACGCGGCGGCTATCGCGCGCTGCAAAAAGGCCATATCGATTCGCAGTCCGCGGTGATTATCCTGCAGGACTGGTTCGAGACGCATTAAATCAGCCCGGACGCGGCCGCGCGGTTTCGCCCCGCCGTGTCGGCGGTTCTCAGGGCACGTCCCTGCTCAAATTAATCCCGCCTCACGCCGGGCCTGCTCGCTCTGGGCGAAAGTCTGCATCCCTGCCTGCGCGCCGGTCTGCAACACACCGGGCAGCTGATGCATTTTGCCTTCGCGGATCAGGTTAGCGACCGCCGGCGTCGCCACCAGCACTTCAAACAGGCCAATGCGGCCGCCGGCTTTGGCAGCGACTAAACGCTGCGCCAGCACCGCTTTCAGGCTGCCGGCCAGCTGCGTGCGCACGAGGTTTTTCTCCTCGGCCGGAAACACATCCACCAGCCGGTCCACCGCCTGCGTCGCGCCGCGCGTATGCAGCGTGGCCAGCACCAGATGGCCGGTCTCGGCAGCGGTCAGCGCCAGCCGGATGTTTTCGCTGTCGCGCAGCTCACCCAGCAGGATCACATCCGGGTCTTCACGCAGCGCCGCTTTTAATCCGAGCTGAAACGAAGCGCAGTGCGCGCCGATTTCGCGCTGCTGAATCAGCGAACGCTGGCTGTGGTGGACGAACTCGATCGGATCTTCCAGCGTGATAATGTGACGCGCCTGCTGACGATTGAGGCTATCCACCAGCGCCGCCAGCGTGGTGGATTTGCCGCTGCCGGTCGCGCCGGTGATGAGGATAAGCCCTTCCTCCTGCTGCAGCAGCGAGCGCACCACGTCCGGCAGCTGCAGGCGCGCTATATCCGGTGGCTGACTGGCAATCAGCCGCAGCGCCAGCGCCAGTCCGTGACGCTGGCGGAACAGATTGGCGCGCAGCCGGCTGCCATTGCCGAGCGTGATGGCGAAATCGACGTGACCGCTGCCGGCTAACTCGCTGCGCTGCGCGGCGCTAAGCCACTGCTCGCTAAAGGCCTGCAGCCAGCGCTCAGGCAAGGTGTGCTGTTGCGGTATTGGCTCCAGCACGCCCTGCCGGCGCCAGTGCGGTAAATGTCCGCTGCAAAGGTGCAGATCGGCCGCATTATGCTTTACACTAAGCGCCACAACGTCATCCAAATCCATTTAACTTCTCCTGACTATGACTTCCATTGAGCACAACTTACAGCAAGTGCGCGAGCGGATCGCTGCTGCCGCCGCGCGTTGCGGCCGCGCGCCAGAAGAAATTACGCTGCTTGCAGTGAGCAAAACCAAACCTGCGAGCGCTATCGCAGAAGCCATTGCCGCCGGACAGCGCGCCTTCGGTGAAAATTACGTGCAGGAAGGGGTTGAAAAAGTTGCCGAACTGGCCGCACATCCTGATCTGCAATGGCACTTTATCGGGCCGTTACAATCCAATAAAAGCCGTCTGGTGGCGGAAAACTTTGCCTGGTGCCACACCGTTGACCGCCTGCGTATCGCGCAGCGGCTGAACGATCAGCGTCCGGCCGCGCTGCCGCCGCTCAACGTGTTAATTCAGGTAAATATCAGTGACGAGCACAGCAAATCTGGCATCATGCTGGAGGCCGTCGCCGGGCTGGCACAACAGATTTCCGCCCTACCGCGTTTGCGCCTGCGTGGACTGATGGCGATTCCGGCGCCCGAGCAGGATTACGCACGCCAGCTGGCGGTGTGCCAGCAGATGGCCAGCGCGTTTCGCGCCTTGCAACAGGACTATCCAGGCGTCGATACGCTTTCTCTGGGAATGAGCGACGATATGGATGCGGCGATAGCCGCAGGCAGTACGATGGTGCGCATCGGCACCGCGGTATTTGGCGCGCGGGATTATGCACGCCCTTCACAACAATAATTGAGGAACCTCATGTTAACACTGACGTTTTTAGTCAAAACGCTGATTGATCTGTACGTGATGGTGCTGCTGCTGCGCATCTGGATGCAGTGGTCACGCTGTGACTTTTACAATCCGCTGGCGCAGTTTGTCGTGAAGATCACCCAGCCGATTGTTAAACCGCTGCGCCGCATTTTGCCGGCGCTGGGACCGATTGACACCGCGTCGCTGCTGCTGGCATTCGTGCTGACCACGCTGAAATATCCGATTCTGCTGCTGATTCAGGTCGGGGTGTTCTCCGTCGATCCGACCAACCTGCTGGTGGGCCTGCTGTCACTGGTCAAATCCGCCGGCTATCTGGTGTTCTGGGTGATCATCATTCGCTCGCTGATGAGCTGGATCAGCCAGGGACGCGGTGCGATGGACTATGTGCTGATCCAGCTGACCGAACCGCTGATGGCACCGATTCGCCGTATCCTGCCGGCGATGGGCGGCATTGATTTCTCGGCGATGATCGTGATTCTGGTGCTGTATGCGCTGAACTTCCTCGGTATGGATCTGTTCCCGGGTCTCTGGTACCTGCTGTAATTCGTTAATCTGGAACTGTTATGCAAAAAGTTGTGCTCGCCACCGGTAATCCGGGCAAAGTACGTGAACTGGCCGATCTGTTAGCGGCCTTCGGCCTGGATATCGTGGCGCAAACCGAGCTGGGCGTAGAGTCTGCCGAAGAGACCGGGCTGACCTTTATCGAAAACGCCATCCTGAAAGCGCGTCACGCGGCGCAGATCACCGGCCTGCCGGCGATTGCCGATGACTCCGGGCTGGCGGTCGATGCGCTGGGCGGCGCACCGGGCATTTACTCGGCGCGCTATGCCGGCGTTGATGCCAGCGATCAGCAGAACCTCGACAAACTGCTGCAGGCACTGGAGCAGGTGCCGGACGGCGAGCGCCAGGCTCAGTTCCACTGCGTACTGGTGTACGTGCGTCACGCCGCCGACCCGACGCCGCTGGTGTTCCACGGCAGCTGGGCCGGGGAGATTACCCGCGCGGCCGCCGGTGAAGGCGGTTTCGGTTATGATCCGATCTTCTACGTGCCGGCGCTGGGTAAAACCGCCGCCGAGCTGAGCAAGGATGAAAAGCGTGCCGTGTCGCATCGGGGTAAAGCATTGACGCTGCTGCTGGAAGCGATGCGCAATGCCTGAGTTACCACCGTTAAGCCTTTATATCCACATCCCGTGGTGCGTGCAGAAATGTCCGTACTGCGACTTCAACTCGCACGCGCTTAAAGGCGAAGTGCCGCACAGCGAGTATGTGCAGCATCTGCTCAACGATCTTGACCAGGATCTGCCGCTGACCGCCGGGCGCGAAGTGCGCACCATTTTCATCGGCGGCGGCACGCCCAGCCTGCTGAGCAGCGAAGCGATGCAGCAGCTAATGGATGGCGTGCGTGCGCGCCTGCCGCTGGCGGCGGACGCCGAAATCACCATGGAGGCCAATCCGGGCACGGTGGAAGCCGATCGCTTCAGCGGCTATCAGCGGGCGGGCATTAACCGGATTTCGATTGGCGTGCAGAGTTTCAGTCCGCAAAAGCTGACGCGCCTGGGCCGCATCCACGGTCCGGACGAGGCGGTCCGCGCGGCACAGCTGGCGGCCGGTCTCGGCCTGCGCAGCTTTAACCTCGACCTGATGCACGGCCTGCCGGATCAGTCGCTGGAAGAGGCGCTGGACGATTTGCGCCAGGCGATTGCCCTCAATCCGCCACATCTGTCGTGGTATCAGCTGACCATCGAGCCCAACACGCTGTTTGGTTCACGCCCGCCGGTATTGCCGGATGACGATGCGCTGTGGGATATCTTTGAGCAGGGTCATCAGCTGCTGAGCGCCGCAGGCTATCAGCAGTATGAAACCTCGGCCTACGCCAAACCGGGCTATCGCTGCGAGCATAACCTGAACTACTGGCGCTTCGGTGATTACCTCGGCATCGGCTGTGGCGCGCACGGCAAGCTGACGCAGCCGGACGGGCGCATCGTGCGCACGGTGAAAACCCGTCATCCGCGCGGTTTTATGAAGGGCAACTATCTGGATAAGCAGCATGACGTGCCGGACGAGGACAAGCCGTTCGAGTTCTTTATGAACCGTTTCCGCCTGCTGGAAGCCGCACCGCGCGCCGACTTTCAGCGCTATACCGGGCTGAACGAGGCTGTGATTCGCCCGCAGATCGACGCAGCCATTGCCGCCGGTTATGTGCAGGAACAGCCAGAGCACTGGCAGATCACCGAAAAAGGCAAACTGTTCCTCAATTCGCTGCTGGAGCTGTTCATGTAAATTCAGCGGAGAAGGCGCGCACCTTTTCCGCTGGCAGCCGTGCTGTGCAGCACGGCTGCATCTGTTACGCTCAGGCGACCATCACCTCATTATTGATTAACAGCGTTGCGCTGTGGTCGACACTCTCAAACACCTGCCACACTTTGCCACCGCTCTGCTGCGTCCCCTGCTGCTGCCACTGCTGATAAAATTGCGTGCTATCGCTGAGCTGCACCACGTCACCGGCATCACCATCAATCAGCCAGCTGCGCGTACGCTCTGGCAGCAGCACATTCTGGTGCGCCTGCTGTAACAGCTGCTGCGCATCCAGCTGCAGCAGATTGTCCCCTGAGCCAGTGAGATCGATATGCTGCAGGCCGCTGATATGCTGCATCAGCTGCTGATAATCAAGCTGCTGATGTTCTCCTTCCAGCACCAGCGCAGAGAAGCCCTGCAGCAGTTGTCCGCTGTGCGCCGCCAGCCACTGCTGCACATCATTCAGATGCAGCTGCGCGCCCTCCTGTTCCAGCGTTTCCGGCAGCGTATGGTGCTGTACCAGGCTCTCGTCTTTGCCCCAGCGCACAGTATCAATAATCCAGCCCACATCGCGCTTCACCAGCACGTTCCAGCACAGCACTTTTTTATAGGTATCCGGATCTTCGCCCGAATGGACGTCAATATAGCCAATCTGCTGGCCCGCCGGAGCCTGCCAGATAAAGGTGTTCAGGCCCTGCTCAGACCGGCTGGCGCCACCGGGCTGCAGGTATTCGCGCCCCAGCAGCTCACCGCTGGGGGAGAAGATATCCACGTAGGTATCGTAATTGTGGAGATAGCCATAATTGAACTCCACGTAATTGGTGGCACCAAAATCAAACTGCACGATCGAATGATCCAGCATCTCAATCGCTTTGCTTTCATAGCCATCCGGCCGGTTCATGATGCCGGTATAGAAACAGTTGTTGCTGGTGCCATGTTTCAGTTCGGTGACTTTCAACCCGCCGTACTGATACACCCGGCCGGTTTGCCAGCTGGTATTGGCGCGGCAGTTCCAGTTCTCTTCACCAGAACTGTGCTTCACGCCAGAGTCATAATTAATCGCCCAGTTGGGCGCATAGTCACTGACGTTACCCGCCACATCGACCGCTTTTACCGTAAAGTTGTTGCTACCCGTCTGCATGTCGCGGTCCGGGGTAATCTGCCAGCGGCCATCGGCCCCACCGTCGCGCTGCCGGCTGCCACGCCGTTCTGGTACAGCGTCACCTGACTGTAAGGCTCGGCCTGTCCGGAAAAATCGAGCCGCTTATCGTCGGTGGTCTGACCCGGCAGCACCGGCTGGATGGTGCCGACGTCATCGATAGCCTGCAGGATGGCGGGCGTGTTGATACGGGTGTCGATAGTCAGCGTCCAGCTGTCGCTCCATTGACTGACGTTGCCGGCTTTATCGCTGCTGCGGCTGCGAAAACGCCAGTCGCCGTCCGGCAGCAGATCCTGCGGCGGCGTCTAGTGCCAATGGCCAATGCTGTCGACGGTGGCCGTACCGCCGACAATCCACTTACCGCCTGGTGCGGCATACTGAATGCGCACCACGCTGCCGGGCTCGGCTTCGCCGTGCAGTTCCGGCCGGACATCATCGGTGGGTTGGCCGCGGCCAAACTGGCCCTGATACAGCCCGCGATTGTCGTCGTAATAGCTAAACGTTGGCGTTTCCGGGGTAAGCGTATCGAGATGAAAGGTCCACTTCGGCGACGGCTGACTGCGGTTGTCGGCGCGGTCCTCGGCCTGCGCCGTCAGGTTATAGGTTCCGTCCTGCGGCAGATCGAGCTGCGCCTGCCAGTTACCCTGCGCATCGGCACGCACAGAGGCGAGAAGTTGGTTGCCATTATAGAGATAAACCAGCGCGTTGGCTTCCGCCTGCCCGCGTACCACCGGCTGATCATCATTGGTATAGCCGTTACGGCGGATGCTGTTACCGTCCTCCACGCCGCCGGCAACGTGATCCTCTATCGCTTCGATGATCGGTCTGGCGGGCGGATGAGTATCGATATTGTAATCCACGCGCGTAGGTGCGCTGTGATTGCCGGCGGCATCCACGGCGGTGAAGGTTAGCTGGTATTCACCATCGGCCATCGGCTGCGGCGGCATCCACTCGAAGTGGCCATTGATCACTGGCACGCGTAGCGGATTGCCACCGTTAACCGTTAGGATGACTTCAACGGCGTCCGGCGTTTGCACCGTTCCCTGCCAGCGTTTTTGCGGATCGTTGTACCAGCCGCGTTCGGCAACGATAACCACAGGGGGTGATAAAACCGGGTGTGAACTGGAAGCAGAGGTGTCAGAAAATAACATAAAATTTCCTTAGAAATTAATAATTTCAATAGGCTGAATGCCCGTTGATATAGTTATTAATGCGGAAATTTTGCCGTTATCAGATTCGTCCCGAATCTAAGACAACCCGTTAAATCATGGCTTAAAAGCTGCGGGGATAAAAAAAGGCGCCACTGTTCAGAAGAACAATGACGCCGTGATGTTCCGTGCATTCAGCGGCAACGCGGCTGGCTTAGCCCTTTACGTTCTGCATCAGCGTCTTGCGCTGGCTCTCCAGTGCAGTCACCCGGTTACACACTTCATGACCGAAGTTCTGGAAATCCTGCTCCTGATTGTTCCATTCAGTCTGAATCGACTGCTGTAGCCCGCCGAGGTTGCCCATCAGCGCCTGCAGCGGATTGCTGCCGCTGGCGGCCTGTTTGGTGCCCATCTCGTTCAGGCTATCCTGCAACACCCCGCCCAGCGTGCTCTGCACCAGCTTCTCGCCGTCGGCGCGCACCTGCTCAATGGCCTGATGGTGGAAAGTCAGGCCATCCGGGCGATGCTCGATGATGCGGTTCATCTGCTGCTTCAGCTGACCGTTCAGCGTGGTCAGGCGATTGCGCACATTGCTGTCCGCCCCGAGTTTTTCGACGATCACTTTATCCAGCGCCACGCGGCCCCGCTCCAGACGGGTGGTTGCGCCGCTGTCGACCCACGGCAGATCGCGACGCAGCGCGTTCTGGTAGTCAATCGCCTGCTGGCGCGTGGCGTTATCGACGCTCACCGCCTTGCCGTTGAACTGCACATCGCCCTGCGGCGTGATTTCAAGGTTGCCGTTGCTGCCCACCACCTGCACGCTCTGGGGTTTGATGATCACATCATCCTTTGGATTGACGCTGCACTGATAGTCAGCATGCGCCTGAGCTGCCGTCAGCAGCAGCACGGCGAGAAGAGCCTTACGAACCATGAAATCTCCTGCAGATGTGAATAGTCTGATAAGCGGTGGCATTGTGCTGCGTCTGGCGATGCGCAATAAATTGCGCCGCTACGAAAGGTGCATTGGACAAGCGAATCAACCAACACGCACTGAATGTGTAGCGGCGCGATTCATCGCGCGAAGTTATCGCCAATGATGATACTTAGTCCCACCAAACGTCGAAGAGTTCAGTGACCTGAATATCGGCGAGATTTTTCTTTTCCAGCCAGTTACGCACCAGCTCGCGGTGCGCGTCGGTGCATTTGCCGGTCTGCTGCAGACACACCAGCCCTTCCCACACCAGATAGCCGCTGCCGTCATAGGCCAGACCATTCGGATCGATCACCTCATTGATGAACTGATCGAGCGTGGCATCCACCTCTTCTTCGCTGGTGCCTTCGGCAAAACGCCAGGCAACAGAGAAGCCCAGCTCCTGAAACTCATCAACATGCAACTTCTTACGTAAACGGCGGCTACGTTTTACAGCCATTATTTCACCCTCTCAAACATCAGATCCCATACGCCATGGCCCAGTCGCTGCCCGCGCTGCTCAAATTTGGTTAACGGACGCGTTTCCGGACGCGGCACGTAATTCTGGCTCTCCGACTGATTGCTATAGCCATCGATGCTGCTCATCACTTCCAGCATGTGCGTGGCGTACTCTTCCCAGTCGGTCGCCATGTGGAACACGCCGCCCAGCTTCAGCTTGCGCAGCACCAGCTCGGCAAACGGTACCTGGACGATGCGGCGCTTGTTGTGGCGCGCCTTATGCCATGGATCCGGGAAAAACAGCTGCACCATGCGCAGCGAATTGTCCGGCACCATGTTTTCCAGCACTTCCACCGCGTCGTGACACATCACGCGCAGATTCTGCACGCCAGCCTCTTTGGCCGAGGCCAGACAGGCACCGACGCCTGGCGCATGCACTTCAATGCCGAGGAAGTTCTGATGCGGATTGTTCTGCGCCATGGTCACCAGCGAGGCACCCATGCCAAAACCAATCTCCAGCACCAGCGGCGCTTCGCGACCAAACAGCGCGACCATGTCCAGCGGCTGCGGCTGATACTCGACGCCCATCTCCGGCCAGTAATTGTCGAGCGCGAGCTGCTGTCCTTTCGTTAAGCGCCCCTGGCGGCGCACAAAACTGCGGATACGGCGTAAAGGCCGCCCGTTCTCATCAAATTCCGGGGTGATGACGTCATTAATCATGTTGAAACCTGCTGGTTAGCCTGTTCAGGGAAACGGGCATTATGCAAAGTTAAGTAACAGAAGCAAGCCTTTGCAATCTTCCGGTTTACACCCTGAAGTCTCTGTGCTGGAATTCCTGCCTGATTGTAGAGTAAACACGGAAAATTTCCTTCTTATGATGCAGGCGCCGCAGTTCGCGCAACAGGTGCTGGAGTGGTACCAACGCTTTGGCCGTAAAACTCTGCCGTGGCAGCTGGAGAAAACGCCCTATAAGGTGTGGCTCTCTGAAGTGATGCTGCAGCAGACGCAGGTTGCCACCGTTATTCCCTATTTCGAACGCTTTATGGCGCGCTTCCCCACGGTTGCCGACCTGGCCGCCGCGCCGCTTGATGAAGTACTGCATCTGTGGACCGGCCTCGGCTATTACGCACGAGCGCGTAACCTGCACAAGGCGGCTAAACAGGTGGTTGAGCTGCACGGCGGCGTATTCCCGCCTCATTTCGATGATGTCGCGGCGCTGCCGGGCGTCGGCCGCTCCACGGCGGGCGCGATCCTGTCGCTGTCGCTCGGCCTGCATTTCCCGATCCTCGACGGCAACGTAAAACGCGTGCTGGCGCGCTGCTATGCAGTGAGCGGCTGGCCGGGCAAAAAAGAGGTGGAGAAGCGGCTGTGGCAGATCAGTGAAGACGTCACGCCAGCGGAAGGCGTCAGCCAGTTCAATCAGGCGATGATGGATCTCGGCGCGTTAGTGTGTACTCGCTCCCGCCCGAAATGCGAAATCTGCCCGCTGAATAGCGGCTGCGCGGCCTATGCACAAGGCAACTGGGCTGATTATCCCGGTAAGAAACCGAAAGTCACGCTACCAGAGCGCAGCGGCTGGTTCCTGATGCTGCAGCACGGCGACGAGGTGTATCTGGAACAGCGTCCGCCGGTGGGTTTGTGGGGCGGCCTGTTCTGCTTCCCGCAGTTCACCAGTGAGCAAGCGCTGACTGACTGGCTGGCGGCGCGCGGCATCCACGCGAAGCCGCAGCAGCTTACCGCGTTTCGCCACACCTTCAGCCATTTCCACTTAGATATTGTGCCTATGTGGCTGGCGTGGCCTTCCTCCGGGTCGCTGATGGATGAAGCCGGCGGTCTCTGGTATAACTTAGCGCAACCACCGTCAGTGGGGCTGGCCGCGCCGGTAGAGCGCCTGCTGCATGAGCTGCGCCATCCCCGGCAGCTTCAACTGCGAACCAGTTTGACCGAAGAGGAAGAGTAATGAGCCGCACCATTTTTTGTACTTATCTGCAACGCGACGCTGAAGGCCAGGACTTTCAGCTCTATCCTGGCGAACTGGGTAAGCGCATCTACAATGAGATTTCCAAAGAAGCCTGGCAGCAGTGGATGTCCAAGCAGACCATGTTGATCAACGAGAAGAAGCTCAACATGATGAACCCGGAAGATCGCAAAGTGCTGGAGAAGGAGATGGTGAATTTCCTGTTCGAAGGCAAAGATGTGCACATTGAAGGTTACACCCCGCCAGAAAAATAAACGTTCAGGGCCTCCCTTTGAGGCCCTCTTTTTCGAGTCAGGCACGCATTCACAATGAATAAAAAACTGATAGCACTGCTGGTCATCGCACCCCTGTTAGTCTCCTGCTCCGGACAAAAAAAATCGCAGTACCATGAAGAGTGGGTTAAGGACACCAACGGTTTTGACATTCTGATGGGGCAGTTTGCCGCCAACATCGAGAATATCTGGGGAATCAATGAGGTTCTGATCGCCGGCCCCAAGGACTACGTCAAATACAGCGATAACTATTACACCCGCAGTCACATCAACTTCGACAGCGGTAGCATCACCATTGAGACCATTTCCGGCACCGATCCGATGGCCAGCCTGCGTCAGGCCATCATCACCACGCTGTTGATTGGTGACGATCCGGGCAACGTCGATCTCTACTCCGACGCCAACGATATTCAGATCAGTAAAGAGCCGCTGCTGTACGGCCAGGTGCTGGATAATACCGGTCAGCCGATCCGCTGGCAGGGACGCGCCGGTAACTTTGCTGATTACCTGATTCAGAACAAACTGCAGAAACGCACCTCCGGGCTGCACGTTATCTGGTCGGTGACCATTCCGATGGTGCCTAACCACCTCGACAAACGTGCGCACAAATATCTGCCGCTGGTGCGCAAAGCGGCCGAACAGTATGGCGTTGATGCCTCGCTGATTCTGGCGATCATGCAGACCGAATCGAGCTTTAACCCCTATGCGGTAAGCAACGCCGATGCGCTGGGTCTGATGCAGGTGGTACAGCATACTGCCGGGGTCGATGTGTTCCGCATGAAAGGCAAATGGGGTAAACCGAGCCGCAGCTATCTGCTCGATCCGGCCAATAACATTGATGCCGGTACCGCATATCTGTCGCTGCTGCAGAAGAGCTATCTCGGCGGGATTCAGGATCCGCTGTCGCGCCGTTACGCAGTGATCACCGCTTATAACGGCGGGGCGGGCAGCGTGCTGCGCGTGTTCTCCAGCGATAAAGACCGCGCCTTCGCCACCATCAACGGCATGTCACCGAGCCAGGTGTATCAGACGCTGACCACCAACCATCCGTCGGCCGAGTCGCGCCGCTATCTGTACAAAGTGAGCCAGGCACAGCGCAGCTACCACCGTTATTGATTAGCGCTCATCGCCACCTTCTCCCGCCTGCGGGAGAAGGTGCCGTGCGGTGGGGGAACAGCCCCCTCCTACAACATCATATTCGCCACTAACCGCTTGTGCCCGCCGTCATCCTCCTCGGTGTAAACCCCCTGCAACTCCGGTGAAAAGCCCGGCAGCAGATTAATACCCGCTTCCAGGGCGAGGAAATAGCGCTGCACTGCCCCGCCCCAGGTTTCGCCTGGCACCACGCACAGCACACCCGGCGGATACGGCAGCGCCCCCTCGGCGGCAATACGCCCTTCGGCGCTGGCGATCGGCACCAGCTCAACGTCACCGCGAATATACGCCTGATGCGCATCCTGCGGATTGACCTCGACTTTCGGGAAACACGCCTGACGGAACATGTCGCGCTGCAGATCCTTAACGTCGTAGCTGACGTACAAATCGTGCATCTCCTGGCACAGGCGACGCAGCGTGTAGCCCTGATAGCGCTCGACGTGCCTGCGATACACGCTCGGCAGCACTTCGGCCAGCAGCGCATCTTCCCGCACGTGCTGTTCAAACTGCTCCAGCATCGCCACCAGATGCGCCATTTTTTCCGGCGTTTCCGCTGGGGTCAGCAGGAACAGGATTGAGTTGAGATCGCACTTCTCCGGTACGATACCGTTCTCGCGCAGATAGTTGGCGAGAATGGTGGCCGGAATGCCAAAGCGGGTGTATTCGCCGCTGGTGGCATCGATGCCTGGCGTGGTGAGCAGCAGCTTGCACGGGTCCACCAGATACTGTCGGGCATCGTAACCGGCAAAACCGTGCCACTTCGCGCCCGGTTCGAAGCTGAAATACGCCGGATCGGCGGCGATGGTGGCGGTTTCTGCCGCCTGCCATGGCTTGCCGTGCACCTGCTCCGGCAGGAAGGGTTGAATCAGGCTGCAGCGCTCGAGGATTGCTTTGCGTGCCTCAATGCCCAGCGTGACGCAGTCGTGCCACATGCTGCGCCCCGCTTCGCCCTGATGCATTCTGGCGTTGATATCCAGCGCAGCGAACAGCGGATAGAACGGGCTGGTTGAGGCGTGCAGCATAAACGCGTTGTTCAGCCGCTTATGTGGGCAGAAGCGTTTCTGGCCGCGAATATGGTTATCTTTCTTGTGAATCTGCGAAGTCTGCGAGAAGCCCGCCAGCTGCTTATGCACCGACTGGGTGACAAAGATCCCCGGATCGTTCTCGTTAAGCTCCAGCGTCAGCGGCGAGCAGCCGGCCATCAGCGGAATAAACTGCTCATAACCCAGCCATGCCGAATCAAACAGAATGTAGTCACACAGATGCCCGATGCGATCCACTACCTGGCGCGCGTTGTATACCGTGCCATCGTAGGTGCCAAGCTGGATGATCGCCAGCCGGAACGGGCGCGGCTGATCCGCGCGCTGTGGCGCGACCTGGCGCACCTGCTCGCGCAGATACGTCTCGTCGAAACAGTGCGCATCGATGCCGCCAATAAAGCCAAACGGGTTACGCGCCGCTTCCAGATAAACCGGCGTGGCGCCCGCCTGAATCAGCGCACCGTGGTGGTTAGATTTATGGTTATTGCGGTCAAACAGCACCAGATCGCCGCGCGTCAGCAGCGCATTGGTCACCACTTTGTTGGCGCTGGAGGTGCCGTTCAGCACGAAGTAGGTTTTATCGGCGTTGAACACGCGCGCGGCATATTTCTGCGCATCCTTGGCCGAGCCTTCGTGGATCAGTAAATCGCCCAGCTTGACGTCCGCGTTACACATATCGGAGCGAAAGACGTTCTCGCCGTAGAACTCATAAAACTGACGTCCAGCCGGATGGCGGCGGAAAAACGCCCCGCCCTGATGGCCCGGACAGGCAAAGGTGCTGTTCTGCATATCGACATAGCGCGTCAGGGTGTCGAAAAACGGCGGCAGCAGTTCCGCCTCGTACGCCTGCGCCGCCTGCTCCAGCGCCTGCCACTCTTCCGCTGCGCCGTTGATCTCTCCGGTCACGCCCGGCAGCGTCAGCACTGCGTCATCAAAGGCGTTCGCGACAAACACCGGCAGATTGAAGCCGGTCTGGCGCAGCAGCGTCAGCACGCCGCTGCGTGTATCGGCCAGCGAGACCACTACCGCGGCTACGTCGGTGAAATCGGTATTATCCAGCGTCACCACGTCGCGCGCGGTGTTGAGACTCAGGCTTGGCGCTACCGCTACGCTGGCAGCAATTTTCAATGGGTTCATAACACAAATCCCCGTAATGAAGGATGAGTGGGTGCCAGTGGCACAGCAATGAGGAAATTTCCCCGGCGAATAACGTCCGGCGGCCGCAACCGATAGACATCAGTAAAGCCAGATCGCGTCTGTCTTTACTCATATCCAACAGCGAACGGGGCGTAGCCTCACCGCATGGTGAGCGGGAAATGAGAACAACAGATGACAGAGGCGCGCTTGTCATGAAGCGCACGGCGACAAGTGCAGATGTGCATTGTACCGGACATGGCGGCGTCCTCAGCGATGAAGATGGGGAAGAAATTCGGGCGACATGATGGCATCTTTTTTTACCGGGGACAACCAATCAGGGCGGAATTTTGATGCAGAACACCAATGTGCTACTTCATTGATTTACATGAATAATAGTTAAGGCGTCTATTTTTAACTGCCTGAATAGTCGAAGATTACGCAAAGTTATGCAGAATGTAACACCGGTGCGATAGCGACCGCCTGCCGCGCCCATCCGCCTGGCACTCCCTGCGGCAGAAGCGTACTATGGAGCGCACTTCTCCCAACCAGCCGGAGGCTGCATGTTCAAGGCACTGGTCATTGAAAATGATGAACAGGGATACCGCACATCCCTGCAGGATCTGTCAGAGCAACAATTGCCCGATCAGGATGTTACCCTCGAAGTAAGCTACTCCACCCTCAACTACAAAGACGCGCTGGCCATCTGCAATAAAGGGCCGATTGTGCGCCAGTTTCCCATGGTGCCGGGCATCGATTTTGTTGGCCGGGTGATCCACAGCCGTCATCCGGAGTGGCAGCAGGACGATGTTGCGCTGCTCACCGGCTGGGGCGTGGGTGAAAAACACTGGGGCGGGCTGGCGCAGAAAGCCAGCGTCTCCGGCGACTGGCTGGTCAAGGTGCCGGCGGCGCTCAGCCCGCTGCAAACCATGGCGATTGGCACCGCCGGCTTTACCGCGATGCTGTGCGTGCTGACGCTGGAAAAACAGGGCATCACACCGCAGCACGGTCCGGTACTGGTTACCGGTGCCAGCGGCGGCGTGGGCAGCTTCAGCGTGAGCCTGCTGGCGCGTCTCGGCTATGAGGTCGTGGCATCCAGCGGCCGCGCCAGCGACAGCGCCTACCTGCTCGATACGCTCGGCGCCTCCGCGATTATCGACCGTAACGAACTGAGCGCGCCCGGCAAACCGCTGGCGAAAGAGCGCTGGGCCGCCGCGATCGATAGCGTCGGCAGCCACACGCTGGCCAATGTGTTAGCCGGGATCCAGCGCGACGGCGTGGTCGCCGCCTGCGGCATGGCGCAGGGCCTCGATCTGCCCACCAGCGTCGCGCCGTTTATTCTGCGTGGCGTTACGCTGGCCGGCGTGGACAGCGTGATGTGCGCCAAACCGCTGCGTCAGCAGGCGTGGCAGCGTCTGGCGGAACTGGTTGACGGCGCGCTGCTGGAGCAAATGACCAAAGTGATTCCACTGAGTGAGGCGCGCGCAGGCGCAGAACAGCTGCTGGCGGGCCAGGTGCGTGGGCGGCTGATTGTCGATTGCCGCCAGGCGCCCTGACCCGGTGCAGGGTGCAGTTATGGCCGCAACTGTATCTGCGGCCGATCCTGCGCTGGCGGCGTAACCACCTGCAGGTCGGCCTGATACCAGCGCGTCAGGATCGGTTCGGTCATTACCGCGTGCGGCGTGCCCTGCGCCACCAGCTGGCCGTGGTGTAACAACAACACCCGATCCGACCACAGTGAGGCCAGATTCAAATCGTGCAGCACCGCGCAGACGCTAAAACGGCCATTGCGCGTCAGCCGGTGCAGCAGGCGCAGAGTGGACTGCTGCCAGTAGAGATCGAGCGCGGAGGTGGGTTCATCCAGCAGCAGCCAGCCGCGCGGGCCGTCGTCATGCCACAGCTGCGCCAGCACCCGGGCCAGCTGCACGCGCTGCTGCTCCCCGCCCGACAGCGACCGATAGTCGCGCTGCGCCAGCGGCGCGCTGCCGGTTAACTGCATCACCTCCTGCACCACCGCCTGGCAGTTACCGGTCGGCCAGGGTGCGCGCCCCATCGCCACCACGTCGGCAGCCGGCAGCGGAAAGGTGACGCTGTTTTGCTGGCGCATCACCGCGCGGCGCTGCGCCAGCGGTTCGCGCGGCCAGGCCGCCAGTGGACGATCGCCCAGCCAGCATTCGCCAGCGTCCGCGTGCAGAAAGCCGGTCAGCAGCCGCAGCAGCGTCGACTTACCGGCACCGTTAGGACCGATCAGGGCAACCATTTCGCCCGGCGGCAGCGTCAGGGAGACATCATCGATTAAGGTACGCGTTCCCCGGCAAAACCGCAGTCCGCGCGCCTGCAACTGCTCACTCATTCAGCCCCCTTTGCTGGCGCAGAATCTGCCACAGGAACCACGGCCCGCCCAGCAGACTGGTTAGCAGCCCGACCGGCATTTCGGCCGGAATCACCACGGTGCGCGCCAGCGTATCCGCCAGCAACAGCAGAATCGCTCCCGCCAGCGCCGCGCCCGGCAGCAGCCAGCGGTGGTCACTGCCGAGACAAAAACGCATCACGTGCGGCACCACCAGCCCGACAAAACCGATAATGCCGCTGACCGCCACCGCCGTGCCCACCAGCAGCGCACTCAGCACCAGCAGCTGGCGCTGCGTGCGTTTAACATCGACGCCCATATAGTGCGCGTCCTCTTCGCCCAGCTGCAGCAGATTGAGGCGACGCGCGCGCGTCTGCACCAGCAGCAGCGCCGGAACGATCAGCAGCGCACACACCAGCAGGCTCGGCCACTGGGCACCCGTCAGGCTGCCCATGCCCCACAGCGACAGCTGACGCAGCTGCTGGTCGTTGCTCAGCCACGACAGCACGCCAACCGCCGCGCCGCATAGCGCATTAATCGCAATGCCCACCA
This sequence comes from Pantoea dispersa, assembly GCF_019890955.1. NCBI lineage: Bacteria > Pseudomonadati > Pseudomonadota > Gammaproteobacteria > Enterobacterales > Erwiniaceae > Pantoea > Pantoea dispersa. The sequence goes on along the minus strand of NZ_CP082346.1, from coordinate 770,044 downwards.
GCAGCAGGCGCGCCAGCTGGCCCTGCGCCAGCCGGCTAAAGCTGAAGATCAGCAGCGTTACTACCAGGCTGCCGGCAAACGCTGCCAGCGAGGGCAGCCACAGCGCCAGCAGCGGCGGCAGGCTGACCGGCAACACCACTGAGAGCGCCACCGCCAGCCCGGCACCGCTGCTGATACCCAGCAGTCCGGGATCGGCCAGCGGATTACGAAACAGCCCCTGCATCACCGCGCCGGACACCGCCAGCGCCATGCCAGTCAGCACCGCCAGCAATACGCGCGGCAGGCGAATTGTGAGCCAGATTTGCCAGGCCAGATCGCTAAGCGGCGCCTGCCACAGCGTGCGCAGCGACAGCGGCATCGCGCCGAGGTTGGCCGCCAGCAGCATGCACACCAGCATGCTGAAACTCATTAACATCAGCCAGCGCATCATCAGGCGGTTAATCATGCTGCACGGCTTCCGCCGCATGGCGCAGACGCAAAATCGCGCCCGGCGTATCAAGGCCGAAACTCAGCAGCGCCATCTCATCAATCACCAGCAGCGCGTGATGCTGGCCGGCCGGCGTCAGCTGCAGGCCCGGCAGCGCCCACACCGCCTGTTCGCCACCCAGCGTGCGCAGCCCCTCTTCGCCGACCACCACCAAATCCGGTGCTGCCGCCACGACGCCCTCCTGTGACAGCTGCTGATAGTGCGGCACCGCGCCCATGGCATTGACCAGGCCGGCAGCGCGAATTGCGCCGTCAGCGCCGGTCTGCGCACCAGCCGCCTGGGTGCGTAAGCCGCCGTGCGCCATGATAAACAGCACTTTCACCGGCAGCGGCTGCTGCGGTAGCTGCGCACGCTGTTTGTTGACCTTGTCGATCAACGCGCGGGCCGCCTGTTCACGCTGCAGCGCTTTGCCAATAGTGGCGATTTTGTCCGTGATGGCATCGAGGCGGTTATCCCCACTGACTTCCACCACCGTTACCCCGGCGTCCGCCACCTGCTGCAACACCAGCGACGGTTTAGCCAGCGCGCTGGCCAGTACCAGCGTCGGTTTCAGTGCCAGAATGCCTTCCGCGTTGAGCTGGCGCATATAGCCGATATCCGGCAGCCTGGTGGCCGCCGCCGGATGCTGGCTGGTGCTGTCGCGCGCCACCAGCTGCGCCTGCGCATCCAGCGCGTAGACGATCTGCGTTACATCGCCCCCGATAGTAATGATGCGCTGCGCCGCCCACGCCGGCAGCGTCAGCAGAGCAAGCAGTGTCAGGATCAGCGCTTTCATGCGGCGGCTCCTGTCGGCGTCAGCGCCATCACCTGCTCGCGCCAGCGTGCCTGTTCCGGCGTGCCCTCGCTGCGCTGGCCGTACAGCTGGGCAATCTGCGTGCCATCGGCAGCAAACAGCTCCAGACTGGTGACGAAGCCATCGCCGCCCGGCTTGCGCGTCACCCAGCTCTCGTGAATGCGATCCGCCATCAGATGCAGCGTGAACGTGGGATTAAAAACGTTAATCCAGTTATCCAGCGGCACCACTTTCCCGATAGTGCCGGTAAAGATCTGGGTACAGCCGCGATTGCCGACGAAGATCATAATTTCATTGCTATCCTGCTGAACCTGGGCCAGCAGCGTTGCCAGCGCGGTGTTGCTCACCTGACGCGCTAAATCATCCGGCACCGCGCGAAACGCCTGCGGCCGCGAGAGATGGTGACGCTTCAGCAGGCCAAAGAACTGATGCACATCGGTCATGGCACGCCACTCCGCTTCGACAGTGCCGGCTTCCACCCTGTCGCTGAACGGCGTGGCGCTGACCGGCTGCGGCTGCAGCTGAGGCGCGTGCGCCAGCCGGAAGCGCTCAATCAACGCCTGCCACGCCGGCATCTCCGTTTGCGCGGTGGTGTAAATTTTCAGCACCGCATCAGCGTGACGATCGAAAATCTGTATGCTCTGTCGTTCGCCGTGCGCGGTCTGCTCGCGCAGGAAGAAAGCACTGTGCCACTGCGCGGGAAACAGACGCTGGTCGAGCGCACGCGGATTAAGCACCAGCCCGCCATGTTCGCCGAGATGCAGATTGCTGTAGGTTCCCAGCTGTTCGTGCACCGCCCAGGCATTGCGCGTAATACTTTTGGTCTCACCCACTGCCGCCAGCGCCGTCAGCAGCGCCGGAAAATCGGCGCGCAGCGGCTGCGCGTCGTGGCCCACGCGCGCTTCGCACAGCTGTGCTTCCCCTATGCCCATCAGCGCGGCTAAATCACGCGCGTACATTTTTGGCTGCTGGCCTTTCAGCGCCAGATAGTGTTGATAGCGTTGATGCATTGCGCTTGCTCCCGTGAAAATGCCCTGCGCTAGCGCAGGGCGAAAAGTGATTAGAAGTCGACGTTCACGCCCAGTTGCCAGGTGCGTCCTGGCATCACGGCCAGATTGATGTCGTTGCGCTCCTGCGCGCTGGCGCTGGTCAGCGTGCGGCTGCTGAGGTAATCCCAGTATTTACGATCGGTAATGTTGTAGACACCGCCGCTCAGCCTGACATTTTTCGTCAGCTGCCAGTACGCGGTGGCATCGATCAGGCCGTAGCCCGGCACGCGCATGTATTCGCTGCTGGCATCGCTGATGGCCGCCCCGCTGTTGCTGTAGCTCTCACGGTTGGTGGCGCTGGCCTGTTTGCCTTTGACGAAGGTGGCGGTGAGCGCCGCGCCGTAACCGCGCGCTTTGTCGTCCCACGCGACGCCGACAATCGCTTTTAGCGGCGCGACACTGTCGAGATCGATGTATTTGTCGCCCAGATAGCGGGATTTCGCTTTCCCCTCGCTGTAGCCGAGCGCGAACGTGCTGCTCAGGCCATCCACGGTCGGGAACCAGCTGCCGTAGTTGACGCGGGTGCTGATCTCCGCCCCATAAATGTAGGCTTTGTCGCGGTTCTCAGCCTGATAACTGGTGTAGATGTTGGCCGGAACATTGACGAACATCGCTGGATTGGTGGCGCGGCGATAGCGGGTGTAGGCAATAAAGTTTTTGTAGGTGTTGTAGAACACCGAGGTATTGAGGGTGATGCCGTCGGTCGGCTGTCCTTTCAGACCCCACTCAAAATTGTTGCTGGTCTCGGTTTTCAGATCGGCATTACCAATCAGCGCATACTGCGCGCTGCCGGCGTAGCTTGAACCAAGGTTCCACGAGCCGTACAGCTGGCTGGTGGTCGGGAACTCCACGCCGCGCTTATATTGCAGCCAGGTGGTGAGCGCCGGATTGATATCGTACTGGAAGGTCAGTGACGGCAGCACTTCGGTGTCTGAATTGGTCTTGCCGTACAGTTTTTCCACCTGCTCTTCAGTCAGCACCGTGCTGCCGTTGGTCAGATCGCCGAGGTTCTTCGGTTTGGTGCTTTGATGAATAACGCGCACGCCGGGAATCACCGCGAAATTGTGGCTATCGAGATCGAAATTGATTTTATCCTGCAGATAACCGGCCACGGTCCAGGAACGGCTGTCCGACTGTGGCTGGGTGATGGTGCCGAAGGTGCCCGGGTTCGGCTCCTGGCGGAACGGACGCTCGCTGTTCTCCACACGCGCGTTGACGCCGCCGCTCAGCTCGTGGCGGCCGAGGGTTTTGCTGGCGCGCGTGTCAAACCCTAAGGTATCGACGTTGTAGTCAGAGTAGACGAAGCCGTACTGACTGGCGCTGGTCGGTAACCAGGTGGTGTCGTGCGCCTCGGTTTGCTGCCAGTAAATTCGCGTGGTCAGCGTATCGATCATCTCGTTGTACGGCGTCCACTCGTCGGCAAGGTTAATGCCCCAGCGGCGCGAATCGCTCTGCTGTTGCGCAGTGCCCCAAATAGTGTTGCCGCTGCTGCTGTCCCAGGTATCGTAGTGGGTGTGATTGGTTTTGTGGTAGTAGTCGAAGGTGGCGCTCAGCTTGTGCTGATCGTTTGGCTGCCAGATGCCCGACGTCATAAAGGCATCCGAGTGCCAGTTGGCCGGGTAGGCGTCTTTTACGCCACTGTTGTTGCGCGTCTGCTGGCCGTCGCGGCGGCTGTAGACAAACAGGCCGCGCAGTTCATCATCCCCTGCCGCCGCGGTGATGCCGTTGTGCCAGCTGCGGTCTGCCGAACTGTAGTCGCTCTGATAACCGAAATAGTGGGTTTTATCGCTGCTGAGATAGTCGTCCGGCGACTTGTTATGAAACGATACGTTACCGCCGATTGCGGTGTTAGGTTGTTCCACCGATGTAGCGCCCTTCTCAATTTCGACGCTGCCAAACATATACGGGTCGATGTAGTCGCGACCGATACCGAAGGTATTGTTACCGGCGCGACTGACGTACGGACGACCGGTGGCGTCCGGTACCGGAATGCCATCAATATCCAGACCGACACGATTACTTTCCAGACCGCGAATGTTGTAGCCGGTGTAGCCTGCACGGTCAAAGCCGCTTTTACCGGCTGACGAACCGCCCGCCGCACCAGTGGCGCTGACCAGCGGCTCATAACGCATGATCGAACCGAAGTCATTGGCGCCGCGTTTTTGCAGATCGCTGGCGGTGAGTGTGGTTTTGCTGCCGGCCTGCTGCTTAGGTGCGGTAACGGTCATTACCGGTTCATTGCTGCTGTTGTTCTCTGCGGAACGCGCCAGCGTACTGCTGTCGCTGGCGGCATAGCTGCAGGCTGCGTGAATGGCTGAAGCAAGAACAGCGACTTTACACAGACGCTGCTGAACAGTTCCCTGAAGGTTGAAAGACATGCGCGAAATACCTGGTTAATTGTTAGTATTCGCTCACTTATTTGCTGCCAGAAAACCACGGCTTTATGCTAAAAACCGTGAAACAGCGCGTCACGCTGGCCAGATAATGTTATCGATCCCGGCACCTGTGGCACAGTGTCATGCGCGCTTCAGTGCACAGCTGCCGTGTAAAACTGGCCGCGGTGCCGCAGGGATGCCTGTGGGATTTATAGAGAGTAAATGATGGCGAAAACAATTTAATGCAATTGCTAATCATTATCAATATCATTTGCATCAGGATGTATCTTTGTGCGCACAATTTGTTAACCCATGATTAATCAGGCACTAACAGGAGGGATAGGATGGCAGATAAACCGGCAGTAACCATTCACTACTGTACCCAATGTAACTGGCTGCTGCGTTCGGCGTGGATGGCGCAGGAGCTGCTGCATACCTTTGCCGGCGATCTCAGCGCGGTCACGCTCCAGCCCGGCAGCGGCGGCGTGTTCGAGATCAGCATTGATGGTCAGGTAATTTGGGAACGCAAACAGGAAGGCGGCTTTCCCGATGCGGCAGCACTGAAGCAGCGGGTGCGCGATGTCTGCTGGCCGGATCGCGAACTGGGGCACGTGGACAAGAAGAAACCGTAACGCGCTTAGCTGTTGGCGATCTTCTCTGCCGCGTCCTGCAGCGCCGCCACGACAATCTCCACCGTGGCCGGTGAAATCTGCTCCTGCGACAGCCGGTGATTGAGCGTATAGCGAAGCGTATGGATCGCCTGCTCTACCTGCGGAATGCTGCGGTTGTTGACCAGGATCGCCAGCGAAGTGAGCCGCCCGATAATCACCGCCACGTTTTCGCCATTTTCCGCCAGCAGCGCGCGGCCCGCATCGTTGAGCGCGTAGGCTTTGCGCGTGGCCTGGGCATCCACCACGCGAATGGCGTCCATCTCTTCCAGCAGCGTCAGGTTGGGATAAATAATGCCGGGGCTGGGGGAATATTCGCCTTTCGACAACTCTTCCACCGATTTGATCAGCTCATAACCGTGCGCCGCGCCGCTGGCCAGAAAGTGCAGCATCAGCAGGCGAATATCACTGGCATCCAGCATCCTTTCGCGCCGCTTTCTGCGTGCGCCGGCACAGCTGGCACGCTGTGCCGCATCGGCGTGCTCTGGAACATCCCGCTGCTGTTTCATCGCCTTCCCGGGGTCAGTTGAGGGAGGTTGATAGTAGTCTGGTGCCTGGTAAAATTCAACACAGGCGGCAGCGGGCGGGCGCCGGTTATTTCCGATGCCAGTAAGCGACGGCGCGCACCAGGTCGCTGTGCGCCGCGCGCTGCTGAGTAAAGTAATCGCTCAGCTGTTTCACCGCAGCGCCTTCGCCGGTCAGCCAGATGAAGTAGTCATCAGCAGGCAGCACAATCGGGTCCAGCAGCGGCGTCAGCGCCTCAGCCTGCATCTTGCCGCTGCCGAGCCAGCTCACCGTGACATCCGGCAGGTCGCCAAGATACGCGCGGCCGACTGGCTCATCAACACAGGCCAGCAGATGAATCTGCTGTGCCTGCATTTCCTGATAGCGGCGCTTAAACGCCGGCAGACCGGTCTCATCACACACATAAATCTGACAGGCATAATCCACCGGCACGACGCATGAGCCGCGGGGGCCGCCCATCGCAATGCGATCGCCCGGCTGAGCGGCACTCGCCCAGCTGCTGGCGACGCCGCCGTCGTGGATGTAAAAATCCAGCGTCAGCGAATCGCTGCCGTTAAAGGCCAGCGGCGTATAGTCGCGCGCCGCCGGACGCACGCCGTCAGGCCAGACGATGCCTTCGTCGGTCATGTGTGGCAGCGCCAGCGCACCGCCCGGCGTATCCGGGAAAAACACTTTGATGTGGTCGTCAAAAGAGGGCGAGTGAAAACCCGCCAGATCGCTGCCGCTAAAGACGATGCGCCAGAAGGCATCGGCCACCCGCGTTTTGCTGGCGACGGTGATGTGACGGAAGCGTAATTCATTGCGCACGCGTTGTGGAGCGCGGTGGTGAGTCGGGTTTGGCAACGTTTCTCTCCCTGCAGCGACGGTCCCGCGCTACTGCGCTACCGCACACCGCTGATGGTGCATGTTATCGAAAATCATTCTCATTAAACGCCTTGCAAGATACCTATGATATATTTTCGGCGCAATGCCGAAAAATGCTATTGGCAAAACGGAACCGGTTTTTGCAAGGTGAGGACGCGTTTTTTGGCGGGGATTTTCACGGCTTGAGGTCGCCATAAATGGCGCCCCTACAGCGTGTCCGCGTATTTTTGAAAGGTAACGGCTGTCGGGGATGTGAATGACGAAAAACAATGCCGTTGAATATCTGCACGGCAGAACTGCGCATAAAAAAAAGCGGAGAGTCGCCTCTCCGCTTGTTACTGTCTGCGCACCCGATTAGCGGGTCAGATCGTCAAAGAACTTCTTTACGCCGTCGAAGAAGCTTTTCGAACGCGGGCTGTTTTTCTCGCCGGTAGGTCCGCCGAAGCTCTCTTCCAGCTCGCGCAGCAGCGCTTTTTGCTTGTCGTTGAGGCTGACCGGGGTTTCCACCACCACGCGACACAGCAGATCGCCGACCGCACCGCCGCGCACCGACTTCACGCCTTTGCCGCGCATGCGGAACAGCTTGCCGGTCTGGGTTTCTGCCGGCACTTTCAGCTTCACGCGACCGTCAAGCGTCGGCACTTCAATCTCACCGCCCAGCGCTGCCATGGCAAAGTTGATCGGTACTTCGCAGTACAGGTTGTTATCTTCACGCTCAAAGATCGGGTGTTTCTTCACCGAAACCTGCACGTACAGATCGCCAGCCGGTGCGCCATGCTCACCCGCTTCACCTTCTCCGCTGAGGCGGATACGGTCGCCGGTATCGACGCCCGCCGGGATTTTCACCGACAGCGTTTTCTGGCGCTCAACGCGGCCGTGGCCGTGACAGGCGTTGCACGGATCTTTAATCACCGAGCCGCGACCGTGACAGGTCGGACAGGCTTGCTGCACGGTAAAGAAACCCTGACGCATCTGTACCTGGCCCGCACCGTGACAGGTCGGACAGGTCTGCGGCTGGGTGCCCGCTTTGGCGCCGCTGCCGTGGCAGACATCACACTCTTCCAGCGTTGGAATGCGGATCTCTTTGGTCACGCCGCGTACCGCTTCTTCCAGCGTCAGTTCCATGTTGTAGCGTAAATCGGCGCCGCGTGAGGCGCGCTGACGGCGACCACCACCAAAGATATCGCCGAACACGTCGCCAAAGATATCGCTGAAGTCGGCACCGCCGCCACCAAAGCCGCCGCCGAAGCCGCCACCACCGCCCTGCTCAAACGCCGCATGACCGTACTGATCGTAAGCTGCACGCTTCTGCGCATCGGTGAGGATTTCGTAGGCTTCCTTGACCTCTTTGAATTTCGTCTCGGCCTCTTTATCGCCCGGATTACGGTCCGGGTGATACTTCATCGCCAGGCGCTTATAGGCCTTTTTGATTTCGCGCTCATCGGCGGATTTTGAGACGCCTAAGATCTCGTAAAAATCACTCTTAGCCATTTTTCTCTGCCCTTAACATGATCGCACGGGCGTGGAGAGATCTCCGACGCCCGTGCTGGTTTCAACGGCTGTCAGGCCAGCCGTCGCGCCCGGTCAGGGGCAATTATTTTTTATCTTTCACTTCTTCGAATTCAGCGTCGACAACGTCGTCATCTTTCTTCGCCGAAGCGTCGCCGGCATCCGCTGCGCCGGCCTGAGCCTGTTGCTGCGCCAGTTCCATCAGTTTGCTGGACACTTCCATCAGCGCCTGCATTTTGGCTTCGATTTCTGCTTTATCTTCGCCTTTCAGCGCGGTGTTCAGCTCGTTCAGGGCAGACTCGATCGGTGCTTTGTCTTCCGCTGACAGTTTGTCACCGGCTTCGTCCAGCTGCTTACGCGTGCTGTGCGCAATCTGGTCACCCTGGTTACGCGTCTGCACCAGCTCTTCGAATTTACGGTCTGACTCGGCGTTAGCTTCCGCGTCACGAACCATTTTTTCGATCTCTTCCTCGTTCAGGCCAGAAGAAGCTTTGATGGTGATCTTCTGCTCTTTACCGCTGTTTTTGTCCTTCGCAGACACGTGCAGAATACCGTCAGCATCGATGTCGAAGGTCACTTCGATCTGTGGCATACCGCGCGGCGCAGGCTGAATACCGTCGAGGTTAAACTGGCCCAGCGATTTGTTATCCGCTGAACGCTTACGCTCACCCTGCAGCACGTGAATGGTCACGGCAGACTGGTTGTCTTCAGCAGTCGAGAACACCTGGCTGTGCTTGGTTGGGATCGTGGTGTTCTTGCTGATCAGCGACGTCATCACGCCACCCATGGTTTCGATACCCAGCGACAGCGGGGTCACGTCCAGCAGCAGAACGTCTTTTACTTCACCAGCCAGCACGCCGCCCTGTACCGCAGCACCCACAGCGACCGCTTCGTCCGGGTTCACGTCTTTACGTGGCTCTTTACCGAAGAACTCCGCCACTTTCGCCTGCACCATTGGCATACGCGTCTGACCACCGACCAGGATCACGTCGTTGATGTCAGAAACCGACAGGCCAGCGTCGTTCAGCGCCACTTTCAGCGGCTCAATTGAACGGGTAACCAGATCTTCTACCAGTGATTCCAGCTTCGCGCGGGTCACTTTGATGTTCAGGTGCTTAGGACCAGTCGCATCCGCCGTGATGTACGGCAGGTTAACATCGGTCTGCTGCGCAGAAGAGAGCTCAATTTTCGCTTTCTCTGCCGCTTCTTTCAGGCGCTGCATCGCCAGCGGATCGTTGTGCAGATCGATGCCTTGATCTTTCTTGAATTCGGCAACCAGGTAGTTGATCAGACGGCTGTCGAAGTCTTCACCACCCAGGTGGGTATCACCGTTGGTCGCCAGTACTTCAAAGGTTTTCTCGCCGTCGACTTCGTCGATCTCAATGATAGAGATGTCGAAGGTACCGCCACCCAGGTCATATACCGCGATGGTGCGGTTGCCCTGACCTTTATCCAGGCCGTAAGCCAGTGCCGCTGCGGTCGGTTCGTTGATGATACGTTTTACGTCCAGACCCGCGATACGGCCGGCGTCTTTAGTCGCCTGACGCTGCGCATCGTTGAAGTAAGCTGGAACGGTGATAACCGCTTCGGTTACCGGCTCACCGAGGAAATCTTCCGCGGTTTTCTTCATTTTTTTCAGCACTTCTGCAGAGATCTGCGGCGGTGCCATTTTCTGGCCTTTCACGTCCAGCCATGCGTCACCGTTGTCAGAACCGATGATTTTGTACGGCATGATTTTGATATCACGCTGCACTTCTTCGTCCTGGAAACGACGGCCGATCAGGCGCTTGATTGCAAACAGGGTGTTCTGCGGGTTGGTCACCGCCTGACGTTTAGCCGGTTGACCGACCAGAGTTTCGCCATCCCCGGTATATGCAATGATTGACGGTGTGGTGCGATCGCCTTCGGCGTTTTCAAGCACGCGTGCTTTGCCACCGTCCATAATCGCCACACATGAGTTGGTTGTACCCAGGTCAATACCAATAATCTTACCCATCTAAACGTCTCCCACTTAAATTCTTTGCCAAATTGGGTTGTGAAGCAGAGATGCGGTCACGCTGACCACTTTCAACTGCTGCGGCAGATTTTTTTGCTGCCTCACAATGCTTGATGACAACTAAATGGGGCCGCTTCGAAGCGCATCAAGGGTTAAAACTAAAAAAAATTTAGATTCTCTTACCGCGTGAGATCAAAGTGCGGCAAAAGCCACCTGATTATGATGCAGCGCCCCGCGCCCCACCGCTGTTGGCGCGGGTGTTAAACCAATAAACAATAACGCTGCTGCTGAGGAATTATGGGCAACACCACGCTGGCGAATCCCGCCCCACTGGGCCTGATGGGTTTTGGTATGACCACCATCCTGCTCAACTTACACAACACCGGTCTGTTTGAAATGGATGTGATTATCCTGGCGATGGGCCTCTTTTACGGCGGCATCGCGCAAATCCTTGCCGGGCTGCTGGAGTATAAAAAAGGCAACACCTTCGGCCTGACCGCCTTTACCTCCTACGGCAGCTTCTGGCTGACGCTGGTGGCGATTCTGCTGCTGCCAAAAATGGGACTGGCCGCGGCCGCCGATGGCCATTTCCTCGGCGCTTATCTGGCGCTGTGGGGTATCTTCACGCTGTTTCTGTTCTTTGGCACGCTGCGGGCCGCAAAAATGCTGCAGTTTGTGTTTGCCAGCCTGACGCTGCTGTTTGCGCTGCTGGCTATCGGTCATCTGCTGGATCACGCGGCGCTGCTGCGTATCGCTGGCTGGGTGGGCATCGTCTGTGGTGCCAGCGCCTTTTATCTGGCGATGGGCGAAGTGCTGAACGAGAAGTTTGAGCGCAGCGTGTTGCCGATTGGCGAGTAATCAACGGCGCGCGGAGCCGTGCCGCTCCGCGCGCTGTCATTACGATGAATGCAGCGAGACATCCAGCTGCGCATTAGCCTGGCGGCTGTCATGCCATAACCACAGCGCCACCAGCATACCGATCAGCGCCAGCGCCAGCACGTACCAGGCCGGCGCCATCGGCGTCAGCGACATCATCAGCGTCACGCTAATCGGCGTCAGGCCGCCAAAGATGGCGTACGACACGTTGTAAGAGAAGGAAATGCCGGTGAAGCGCACCGCCGCCGGAAACGCCCGCACCATAACAAACGGCACCACGCCGACCACGCCCACGCTCAGTCCCGCCAGACCGTACCAGATGAACAGCATCTGCGGCGTACCGCCAAGCTGCTGGAAAAAGCTCCAGCTGCACAGCGCCAGCAGCAGCGAACCAATCAGTAAGGTACGCGCCGCACCGTAGCGATCGACGATCCAGCCCGCCAGCACGCAGCCGATCAGCAGCATCACGGTCGCGAAACTGTTGGCCTGCAGACTGAGCGCCGCCGGCACGCCATGCTGCTTCTGCATCAGCGTCGGCGCCATCAGGATCACCACCACAATACAGGCTGATAATAGCCAGGTAAGCAGCATCGACACCGCAATGCCGCGCTTATGGCTGGCGAGAATGGTCTGTAACGGCAGCTTTTCCGCCAGCGCTTTGCGCTGCTGCATCTGACGAAATACCGGGGTTTCATGCAGCCAGCGACGCAGATACATCGCCAGCAGGCCAAACAGGCCGCCGAGGAAGAAAGGAATGCGCCAGCCGTGATCGCGTATCGCCGCCGGCGAGAGCGAAGTATTCAGCACCGTCGCCACCAGCGAACCGAGCAGAATGCCGGCGGTTAAGCCTGCAGTCAGCGTGCCGCAGGCAAAGCCGATACGCTTTTCCGGCACATGCTCAGCAACAAACACCCACGCGCCCGGCACCTCGCCGCCAATGGCCGCGCCCTGCAGCACGCGCATCAGCAGCATCAGTAACGGTGCGGCAATGCCAATGCTGGCGTAGGTGGGCAGCGCGCCCATCGCCAGCGTCGGCAGCGCCATCAGCAGAATACTCAGGCTGAACATCTTCTTGCGCCCGACTTTGTCGCCAAAGTGCGCCATGATGATGCCGCCCAGCGGGCGCGCCAGATAACCGGCGGCGAAGATGGCAAACGTCTGCACCTGACGCAGCCATTCCGGGATGTCTGGCGGAAAGAACAGCTCGCCAATCACCGCAGCGAAGAAGACGAAGATGATAAAATCGTAGAATTCCAGCGCCCCGCCCAGGGCAGCCAGCGCCAGGGTTTTGTAGTCCTGGCGGTTGAGTCGACGCGTTGTCAGCGAATCCATAAGAGTGCGGTATCCAGAGGCCATGTCAGTATAGTTGTAAAGCTGCGGTTACTATACCGTCAATATTTTGCCACACCAGTCACTCTGCATTTTATGCCTGAAAACGGCAATTTTCAGACGTTTGTCTCACGTCGTGCGCTTTTCGGGCGAAAAGCTGCTACCACCTCCGGGTGGGTTTCGACGTAAGGCCCTTCCAGCAGCTGTAAACAATAGGGTACAGCCGCGAAGATACCTGGTACTTTCACCGTGCCGTCATCCGCTTTCAACCCTTCCAGCGTCTCTTTAATCGATTTCGGCTGTCCCGGCAGATTGAGGATCAGCGACTGCTTGCGGATCACGCCCACCTGGCGTGACAGAATCGCGGTCGGCACAAACTGCAGGCTGATCTGCCGCATCTGCTCGCCAAAGCCGGGCATCTCGCGGTCGGCTACCGCCAGAGTCGCATCCGGCGTGACGTCGCGCCGGGCCGGACCGGTACCGCCGGTGGTCAGCACCAGGTGGCAAAAACGTTCGTCGACCAGCTCGCAAATCGCCTGCTCAATCATCGGCTGTTCATCCGGAACCAGGCGGGTTTCAATCTCAAACGGTGTCGCCAGCGCAGCGCTAAGCCAGCTTTCCAGCGCCGGAATGCCCTGATCCTGATAGATGCCGTTAGCGGCCCGATCGGACACGGAAATTAAGCCAATACGTAAAGTATCCATAGAGTTATCGCTGTGTTGACCGCGGGGCGGTGAGAAAAAGGGGAATGGCAGAAAGGATAATACAAAGCATCAGCGAGGGAAACGCGAAAACCGTGGCGACCGGCAGCCGCCACGGCACATCACCTTACAGCAGTTCGGCGATCATCTTCTCAAGTTTGCCCTGGTCGATGGCAAAGTTGCGGATACCTTCGGCCAGTTTGGTCACCGCCATTGGATCCTGGTTGTGCTGCCACAGGAATTCCGCTTCGGTCATTTTAGCCGGACGCGCTTTCACTTCGCCGCTGTAGCTCAGTTTACGCTCTACGCTGCCTTCGCTCTCGGCCAGCTCTTTCAGCAGGCCCGGAGAGATAGTCAGGCGGTCGCAACCGGCCAGCTCGATGATTTCGCCGACGTTACGGAAGCTGGCGCCCATCACCACGGTTTCATAGCCGTGCTGCTTGTAGTAGTTGTAGATTTCAGACACGGATACCACGCCTGGATCTTCATGCGCTGCGTACTCTTTCTTGTCGGTGTTCTGCTTGTACCAGTCGAGGATACGGCCAACAAATGGCGAAATCAGGAACACGCCCGCTTCGGCACAGGCACGCGCCTGGGCGAAGGAGAACAGCAGCGTCAGGTTACAGTTGATGCCTTCTTTCTCCAGCTGCTCCGCCGCGCGGATGCCCTGCCAGGTTGAGGCCAGTTTGATCAGGATACGATCGTTGCTGATGCCGGCATCGTTGTACAGTTTGATCAGGCTGCGTGCTTTCGCGATGCTCGCTTCGGTGTCGTAAGAGAGACGCGCGTCAACTTCAGTAGAGATACGTCCCGGGATCAGTTTGAGAATTTCCAGACCAATGTTAACGGCCAGCTTGTCAGAAACCAGCGCCAGCTGCTCTTCTTTGTTGCTGCTCTGCTGACGTGCCCAGCTAATGGCTTCGTCAATCAGTTTGCGGTATTCAGGGATTTGCGCAGCGTTGAGGATCAAAGAAGGGTTAGTGGTGGCATCCTGCGGTTGGTAGAGTTTCATTGCCGCGATATCACCGGTGTCGGCGACCACAGTAGTCAGCTGACGCAAGGAAGTAAGTTTGTCCGTCATGGTTCTCTTTTCTCTTAAGTTGACTGTCAGGGTGTAAAAGGCTGTTGCGATAATATCACGCAGGCTAAGCGGCGCAACATCGCCGCGTGCCCTTTACGATAGCGCTAACAAATGGGAGCGATTTGCCGATCCGTGCAGCTTTTTTGCTACACTCGTCGCGACATTTTTCCCCATCTATCCCCTGAAAACAGCGGGTCAACGAGGACAGACACAATGCTGATGGTTATCTCGCCAGCCAAGACACTGGATTATGAAAGCCCGCTGGCAACGTCACGGTTTACCCAACCGGCGCTGTTAGAAAAATCACAGCAGCTGATTGACGTGGCGCGCGATCTTTTCCCGGCGCAAATCGCTTCGCTGATGGGCATCAGCGACAAACTGGCGCACCTCAACGCCGACCGTTTCAGCCAGTGGCAGCCGCCCTTCTCACCCGATAATGCGCGGCAGGCAATTCTGGCCTTCAAAGGTGATGTTTATACCGGTTTGCAGGCAGAGACCTTCAGCGAAGCCGACTTTGATTTTGCCCAAAAACACCTGCGCATGCTTTCGGGCCTGTACGGCCTGCTGCGCCCGCTGGATTTGATGCAGCCGTACCGCTTAGAGATGGGCATCAAACTGGCGAATCCGGCCGGCAAAGATCTCTACAGCTTCTGGGGCGACCTGCTGACGCAAAAGCTCAACGACGCGCTGGCGGAACAGGGCGATGACGTGCTGATCAACCTCGCCTCCGATGAGTATTTTAAAGCCATCAAGCCGAAGCAGCTGAATGCCGAGCTGGTTAAGCCGGTGTTCCTCGATGAGAAAAACGGTAAGTTCAAGGTGATCAGTTTCTACGCCAAGAAGGCGCGTGGCCTGATGAGCCGTTATGTGATTGAGAAGCGCCTGACGAAACCGACGCAGCTGAAGAAGTTTGATGTTGACGGTTATTTCTTTGATGCGGCGGAGAGTAAGGGTAACGAGCTGGTATTTAAGCGCCGCGAGCAATAACGCCAGCTTCACCTGAATCGTAGCGGCGCAAATCATTGCGCGTCTGTTAAAAACCCGCGCGTTAAATCGCGCCGCCAGAAAAATGCATAACGGGCCGATGTGACCGGCCCGTAAGATATTTACTTCAGCAAAAACGCCCGCAGCGCGGCGAAATCCGCCTTCATGGCATGCGACAGCAGCGGCAAATCGGCGCGCGCGGCCAGCGCTTCCGGCAGCGGCAGCGGCTGGCCGAGAATCTCTTCCACGCTCTCCTTAAACTTCGCCGGATGCGCGGTGCCGAGGAACAGGCCAAACTCCCCTTCCTGCAGCTGATCGCGCAGCAGACGATAGGCAATCGCCGCGTGCGGTTCTGACAGGTAACCCAGCTCTGCCAGCTCGCGCATGGTGGCTTTGGTGGTCTCATCCGACACCGCGCCGTAGGCCAGATCGGTCAGGCGCCAGGTTTTGCGGCGGAACAGCTCTTCCACACGCGGCCAGTTGTTAGGCTGGCTGACATCCATCGCGTTCGACAGCGTTGCCACGGTCGCGTTCGGCTGCCACTGACCGTCGGCAAGGAAGCGCGGCACGGTATCGTTGGCGTTGGTCGCGGCGATAAAGCGCTTGATCGGCAGACCGAGCGATTTCGCCAGCAGGCCGGCCGTGAGATCGCCAAAGTTGCCGCTTGGCACTGACACCACCAGCTGATTACGTTTCTCCTGCGGCAGCTGCGCCACCGCCTCGAAGTAATAGCAAATCTGTGCCAGCAGACGGCTGATATTGATGGAGTTAGCCGAGTTCAGGCCGATGGCTTTTTTCAGCTCTTCGTCATCAAACGCCTGCTTAACCAGCGCCTGACAGGCATCGAAGTCGCCGTCGATCGCGATGGTTTCAATGTTGCCGCCCAGCGTACAGAACAGCTTCTCCTGCAGCGGACTGATTTTGCCCTGCGGATAGAGGATGACCACGCGCACGTTTTCCATGCCGTAGAATGCGTGCGCCACCGCTGCGCCGGTATCGCCGGAGGTCGCGGTCAGAATGGTGATCTGCTCATCCGCGCCAGACACGTATGACAGCATCTGCGCCATAAAGCGCCCGCCGAAATCTTTAAACGCCAGTGTCGGACCGTGGAACAGTTCGAGACAGGCCACATCGTCGCTCACCTGGCTCACCGGTGCCGGGAAAGCAAAGGCGTTCTTCACGCGCTCGGCCAGCTGGTGCGCGGCAATTTCATCGCCGATGTAAGCAGAGAGAATCTTGCTGCTGCGGCTGACGAAATCCATCTCCAGCATCGCATCAATGTCGGTCAGCTCGAATTCCGGCAGTTCCAGCGGGAAAAACAGCCCCTGCTGCGAGCCGAGGCCCTGTTTCACGGCCTGCGCGAAGCTAACCTGCTCGTTGTGATCCTTAAGGTTGTAGAGTTTCATGCGTTATCCCAGTTTACGTGCGCCAGCCGTATCAAGACGGCAGATATGGACGAAGCCTTCCTCATTCTGCAGATAGTGCTGGCTCAGCCAGTCCGCCATCCGCTGTGCCGTTGCCATCTCGTTGCAAACGGCGAAAAGTGTCGGGCCAGAGCCCGAAATACCGCAGGCCAGCGCGCCAATGTCGCTGGCCGCCTGCCGCGCCTCCGCAAAGCCCGGCAGCAGTTTGGTGCGATACGGCTCGGCGATCACATCCTGCATCAGTTTAGCCGCCAGCAGCGGCTGACGGGTGTGGCAGGCGTGAATAAAGCCGGCCAGCAGACGACCATGTTTGATGGCATCCTGCTTGCGATACTGCGCCGGCAGAATGGCGCGTGCTTCCGCCGTGGAGACTTTGATGCCCGGATAAGCCATTACCCACAGCCAGTCATCAAAGCACGGCACCTCCTGGCTGATGATTCCGTTCTCTTCAATCATCAGCTGTACGCCGCCGAGGAAGCACGGCGCGACGTTGTCATAGTGCACGCTGCCGGAGATGCGCCCTTCCAGCTCGCCCATCAGCGCCAGCAGCTCGGTGTCGTTAAGCGGCTGGCCGCAGAACTCATTCATCGCCATCAGGCCGGCCACTACCGAGCAGGCGCTGGAACCGAGGCCTGAGCCAATCGGCATGTTTTTCTCCAGCGTCATCGCCACCGGAACGTCCTTACCAATCGCCTGGCAGAAACGCTGCCAGCACTGGTAAACGATGTTTTCCTGCGGATCGGCGGGCAGTTTGCTGACAAAGCGCCCTTTATTCTGCAGGCTAAACTGGTCTGCCGCTTCGACCGACACGCAGTCGCCCAGCAGCGAGCCATCCACCGGCGAAACCGCCGCGCCCAGCACATCAAAGCCGACGCTGACGTTACCTATCGAGGCCGGTGCATAAATTTTTACCATCATTAAACTCCCAACTTCCACGTCAGCGTGCGCAGCAAATCGGCAAACACACCCGCCGCGGTGACATCATTCCCCGCGCCATATCCGCGCAGAACCAGCGGAATCGGCTGATAATAGCGGCTGTAAAACGCCAGTGCGTTCTCGCCGTTCTTCACTTTGTACAGCGGATCGTTGCCGTCCACCGCATCGATTTTAACTTTGCAGGCGCCGCCCTCTTCAATCGCGCCGACGAAGCGTAACACTTTACCCTCATCACGCGCTTTGGCAACGCGCGCGGCAAAGGCGTTGTCCAGCTCCGGCAGCCGCGCCATAAACTGATCGACGTCGGCGATGTCCGTCAGGCTGGCGGGCAGCAGCGGTTCGATGTCGATGTCGCTCAGCTCCAGCTGATGACCCGCCTCACGCGCCAGAATCAGCAGCTTACGCGCCACGTCAGTACCGGACAGGTCGTCGCGCGGATCCGGTTCGGTAAAGCCCAGCTCGCGCGCCATGCGGGTGGCTTCGGACAGCGTCACGCCCTCATCCAGCTTGCCAAAGATAAACGACAGCGAGCCCGACAGGATGCCGGAGAACTTGATCAGCTCATCGCCGGCGTTCAGCAGGTTCTGCAGGTTTTCAATCACCGGCAGACCGGCACCGACGTTGGTATCGTAAAGGAACTTACGGCGCGATTTCGCCGCCGCCGCACGCATCTGCTGGTAGTAATTCCACGACGAGGTATTGGCCTTTTTATTTGGCGTGACCACATGGAAACCTTCGGCGAGGAAGTCCGCGTACTGATCGGCCACCGCCTGGCTGGAGGTACAGTCGACGATCACCGGGTTGAGCAGATGGTACTCTTTCACCAGACGAATCAGCCGGCCGAGGTTAAACGGCTCTTTGGCTTCCGCCAGCGCCGCTTTCCAGTTGCTGAGGTCGATGCCGTGCACGTTGGTCAGCAGCGCATGCGAATTGGCAATGCCGCACACGCGAAGATCGATATGCTTGCCCTTCAGCCACGCCTGCTGACGGTGCAGCTGCTCAAGCAGCGCGCCACCGACGCCGCCGACGCCCACCACAAACACTTCGATCACCTGATCGGTGGCGAACAGCATCTGATGCACCACGCGCACGCCGGTGGTGACGTCATCGTTGCTGACCACGACCGAGATGGAGCGCTCAGAGGAGCCCTGAGCAATCGCCACGATATTGATGTTGGCGCGTGCCAGCGCCGAGAAGAATTTAGCGGAGATGCCGCGCAGCGTGCGCATGCCGTCGCCCACCACCGAAATCACCGCCAGCTGCTCCAGCACGTCGAGCGGATCGAGCAGGCCATCTTTCAGTTCGAGGTAGAATTCCTCTTCCAGCACGCGACGCGCGCGCGCCTGCTCGCTCTGCGGCACGCAGAAGCTGATGCTGTATTCGGAGGAGGATTGGGTAATCAGCACCACGGAAATGCCGGTGCGCGACATCGCGGCAAACACGCGCGCCGCCATGCCCACCATGCCTTTCATGCCCGGACCGGAGACGTTGAACATCGCCATGTTATTCAGATTAGTGATGCCTTTTACCGGATTTTCATCCACTTCGCCTTCGCCGCCAATCAGAGTGCCTGGCGCCTGAGGATTGGCGGTATTTTTGATTAAGCACGGAATCTGGAACTGGGCAATCGGCGCGATGGTGCGCGGGTGCAGCACTTTGGCGCCAAAGTAGGAGAGCTCCATCGCCTCCTGATAGGACATCGACTTCAGCAGACGCGCATCCGGCACCTGACGCGGATCGCAGGTGTAAACGCCATCGACATCGGTCCAGATTTCACAGCAGTCCGCGCGCAGACACGCCGCCAGCACGGCCGCTGAGTAGTCGGAGCCGTTGCGCCCCAGCACCACCAGCTCGCCCTTCTCATTGCCGGCGGTGAAGCCCGCCATCAGGATCATGTGGTCGGTCGGGATCTGGCTGGCCGCGATACGCCGGGTGGATTCGGCGATATCCACGGTCGATTCAAGATAGTGGCCCACCGCCAGCAGTTTCTCGACCGGATCGACCACCGTCACTTTGTGGCCGCGCGCCTGCAGCAGCGCTTCCATGATGGCAATCGACAGCTTCTCGCCACGACAGATAATGGCGGCGTTCACGGCATCCGGGCACTGACCCAGCAGGCTGATACCGTGCAGCACCTGTTTCAGCTGCGCAAACTCCAGCTCAACGCGGGTTTTCAGGCCATCGTAATCGAAACCAGGCTGAGCGTCGGCCAGCCCCTGCAGCAGTTCGGCAAAAATGCGTTCGGCATCGCTGATATTCGGCAGCGCATCCTGTCCGCTGATGGTTTTCTCAATCATCGCTACCAGATGATTGGTGATTTTCGCCGGCGCAGAGAGCACGGTCGCAACCTGTCCCTGTTGCGCATTGCTTTCCAGAATGTCTGCCACGCGGAGAAAACGTTCCGCATTGGCTACCGAGGTTCCGCCGAATTTCAGCACTCGCATGATTGAAGCTCTCCTGAATTTTTGCCGAAAAAAAAAGCCCGCACTGTTGAGGTGCGGGCTTCTTTCTTTTGTTTTTCCTGTATGCGTCAGCCCGCACCGTTACCTGTGGTAATGGTGGTGGTAATAATAATGGTGGTGTTCAGGCTGTGGTTACGCATTGAGATTTTTTCTGTCTGTCTTTGTCTTGTCCGTCTGCCTTCCAGAAGTAAAGCAAAGCGCACGTTAAGTCAACGAATTTGTCTTTGCACCCGAATGGTGCTGCTGCGCAGTGCTGCGCCGCAGACGCCGAAACGGATTGCGATCGTTCAGGCAGCGTCACAGACGCCCGATCACTCACTGTCCGGAGCCGGTTTTCCCGAGCAATTATCTATAAGTTTTTTTTCTACGTCGTGCAGCAAACGGTGCAGCATGGCGCTGTCGCGCTGCTCAAGCAGACCGATGCGCTGATCGATCCAGTCCGCCAGCTTGGCATCATTGCTGACGTCCAGCGTCACCAGCAGCTGATGAAAACGCTGGCGCAGCGCCTGCAGCTGCTGCGCGTTAGCCGCCTCAACCGGCGCGGCCGCCACCTGATGCAGCGCCGACAGCTGATAGCAGTACACCATCACCGCCTGGCCGAGATTCAGCGAAGGATAGTCCTGCGCCATCGGAATGCCGGTCAGCAGATCAACCTGTTCCAGCTCCTCATTAGTCAGCCCGCTGTCTTCACGGCCAAACACCAGCGCGATGCGGTTCAGCCACTGACGCTTCTCCTGCAGGATGGTTTCGACCTGCGCCGGCGTGGCGTAATAGCGAAACTTCGCCCGGCTGCGGGCGGTCGTGGCCACGGAAAAATCGACATCCGCCAGCGCGGCGCTCAGCGTGTCATAGGTTTTCACGTGGTCAAGAATCTCACCGGCGCCGTGGGCCACACGCCGCGCGGCCGGATCCTGCCAGGCGTCACTGGCGACAATACGCAACTCGCTAAATCCCATGGTTTTCATGGCGCGGGCGGCCGCGCCGATATTCTCCGGGCGAGCGGGTGAGACAAGGATCAGGGGGAAATGCATGATTTTTCCATCGAACGGTTAATAACCCGACCTATGTTGGCATGCAGGCGACAAAATACCAACCGCACGGGCCTGAGAAAATAAGATGTTAAGGATGTTAAAACAGGGCAAAAATGCCGGGCAGGCGTAATTATGCGTAATAAGCAAAATTTATGCGCTAAACCCATATTAAAACATTATTTTTCATGCAATTAAAAAGTTATTACCTGCAGGTTTTACTTTTGCGCTGATGCAGCTGAAATGTAGCGAAAATGCTGCTTTTTGTGAGCTAAGCTGGCATTCCAGTAGAAGTTTTTCATAAAAGTGTTAACGTGCTACACTTGCATTTGATATAAGTCAACGAAGCGTTGTTTTTATGCTTATCGGTTGTTGTTGGTGCTGTTAGGTTGCTGTTAATACGGTTAGGATAAGCGCCAGTCCGATACCCACGGGGCACGCAAATATTCATCCTGACTGGCTGAGCTAACACTGAAGTTGACGTAGATGGATGGTGTATTCCGAAGATCATTTCGTACACCGGTTGCGAACGGCCCACTGTTCAGTGGAACAGTTATGGCAACCGCCGTACGCCCTGTTTTCGATTTGTTGGCAAATTTTAGGTAGCGAAACATGCAGACCCCGCACATTCTTATCGTTGAAGACGAACTGGTCACGCGTAACACCCTCAAAAGTATTTTTGAGGCCGAAGGTTACGTGGTCTATGAAGCCACCGACGGCGCCGAGATGCATCAGGTTTTGACCGATAACGACGTCAATCTGGTGATTATGGATATCAACCTGCCGGGCAAAAACGGTCTACTGCTGGCGCGTGAACTGCGCGAACAGGCTAACGTCGCCCTGATGTTCCTCACTGGCCGTGATAACGAAGTGGATAAAATCCTCGGTCTGGAGATCGGTGCCGACGACTACATCACCAAGCCATTTAATCCACGTGAGCTGACGATTCGTGCGCGCAACCTGCTGTCGCGTACCATGAATCTGGCGATGCCGAGCGAAGAGCGCCGTCAGGTCGAGAGCTATCGCTTCAACGGCTGGGAACTGGATATTAACAGCCGCTCGCTGATCAGCCCGAACGGCGATCAGTACAAGCTGCCGCGCAGTGAGTTCCGCGCCATGCTGCACTTCTGTGAAAACCCAGGCAAAATCCAGACGCGTGCTGACCTGCTGAAGAAAATGACCGGTCGCGAGCTGAAGCCGCATGACCGCACGGTGGATGTCACTATTCGCCGCATCCGCAAACACTTTGAGTCGACGCCGGATACGCCGGAAATCATCGCCACTATCCACGGCGAAGGCTACCGCTTCTGCGGCGAGCTGCAGGATTAAGCGTCCGTCGCGAAACAAAAAAACGCCCGTCAGGGCGTTTTTTTATCGGCTCAGTGCCACGGCATAATCGGCACCGCGCTCAGCGCATTTTTCGGTGAGCCATCAACTACTTTATCCGAATAGCTCAGGTACACCAGCGCATGACGTTTCTGGTCAAAGAAGCGCACCACCTGCAGCTTTTTAAACACCAGCGAAGTGCGTTTGCGGAACACCACTTCACCCTGCGCCTTGCCCTGCGCGATTTTATCGCTAAGCTCTATCGGTCCCACCTGCTGACAGGAGATGGCCGCGTCGGAAGTATCTTCCGCCAGACCCAGTCCGCCCTTAATACCGCCGGTTTTTGCCCGGCTGATATAACAGGTTACATTTTTAACGTCGGGGTCATCGAAGGCTTCCACCACGATCTTATGATCGGGGCCAAACATCTTGAATACGGTGTCAACGGAGCCGATCTCCTCGGCCAGCACGCTCTGACTCAACATAAATGTTGCCAGCGTGACTATAAGATTGCGAGCTATTGTCATTGAGTTACCATTGCAAACGGAATAGATGTGAATGTAATGTACTGTTAATCGAACCGAGAACCAAACCTAACGGGTTTCAACCCGCATTGATGTAGCACAGTTAACTGGCAAACCACCCCCGCGCCGTTGTGCAATTCGTGCTACTATTCGGTGACTTCATCGTTGCGCCACCAGAGAGTTATGAGGATGTTTTATGGACCAAGCCGGTATCATTCGCGATTTGCTTGTCTGGCTGGAAAGCCATCTGGATCAACCCCTTTCGCTCGATAACGTTGCGCTAAAAGCGGGCTATTCCAAGTGGCACCTGCAGCGAATGTTCAAGGAAGTTACTGGCCACGCCATCGGCGCGTATATCCGCGCCCGCCGGCTGTCCAAGGCCGCCGTCGCGCTGCGTCTCACCAGCCGGCCGATCCTCGACATTGCGCTGCAGTATCGCTTCGATTCGCAGCAAACCTTTACCCGCGCGTTTAAAAAGCAGTTCAATCAGACACCTGCGTGGTATCGCCGCTCGTCGGAGTGGAATTCGTACGGCATTCGCCCGCCGATTCGCCTCGATGATTACCCGATGCCGCAGGCGCAGTTCGTCACGCTGCCGGAAACGGTGCTGGTGGGGCAAACGCAGAGCTATACCTGTACGCTGGAGCAGATCTCCAGCTACCGCGACGAGATGCGCATCCACTTCTGGAAGCAGTTCCTGCTGGAGACCGATACCGTGCCGCCGGTGCTGTACGGCCTGCATCAGGTACGCGCCAGCCATGAGAAGGATGATGAGCAGGAGATTCTGTACACCACGGCGGTGCCGGCCGACCAGCAGGCGCTGAGCATGCAGTCAAACCAGAGCGTGATTCTGGAAGCCGGGGATTATGTGCAGTTCAGCTATCAGGGACCGCGCACTGCGCTGCAGGAGTTTATTCTGCTGCTGTACGGCACCTGTATGCCAACCCTCGGCCTGGTGCGCCGTCAGGGCCAGGATATTGAGCGTTTCTATACGCACGGTGGCAAGAAGCGCAGCGAGCCGCCAATGGAGATTCGCTGCGAATATCTGATTCCAATTCGTCCGCAGCAGTAACGGGCGTTGTCGACGGTCGCCATGAATGGCGACCCTACAGAAGCATCACCGTTTGTCGCCGATGCGTACTGACCGTGCTCCCGTAGGGCGCGCATTCATGCGCACCGATTCAACCGCAGCAACAACCCCTACCGTTTGTCGCCGATGCGCATTGCCCATGCTCCCGTAGGGTGCGCATTCATGCGCACCGATTCAACCGCAGCAACAACCCCCACCGTTTGTTGTTGATGCGCATTGCCCATGCCCTCGTAGGGTGCGCATTGATGCGCACCGATACGCGATCATTGATACGCACCGATACGCGGTCATTCTGCGTCATGTGCTACCGCGCTTAACGCTGCAGCTCATCCAGCGCCGGGGCATCCAGATGCGACACATCGCCTGCCGTCTCCACCACCCAGCCGGCGGCGAGCCAGGCGCTTTGCTGATGATCGACGCGCGAAATCGAGCAGTTACGCAGACGCAAACGGCGCTCCGCATGGGCCGGCAGCCCGAGAATGGTACTCACCAGCACGCCCAGCGCCATGCCGTGACTCACCAGCAGCGGACGGCTACCCGCCGGCAGATCGAGACAGGCATTGAGCGCGGCATGCATGCGCGTCGCCATCTCTTCCATCGATTCGCCGCCCGGAATCCGGCCGCCTTCGGTGCCATCCACCAGCGCTTTACGCCAGCTCTCCTCTTCCGCCGTCAGGCCGTCGAGCGGACGCTGCTCCAGACAGCCCATATTGAGCTCGCGCAGGCGGGCATCGAGCGTCACCGTACAACCGCAGGCATCAGCGATAATCTCCGCGGTGCGCCGGGTACGTCCTAAATCGCTGGCAATCACGTGAGTAATGCCCAGCGATTTCACGCGCTCGCCTACCTGATGCGCCTGCTGCTCACCTTTATCCGTCAGCGGACTGTCGGACTGCCCCTGAATGCGTCGGGCCGCATTCCAAACCGTTTCACCGTGACGAACAAGATAGACCTGTAACATGCTTAATTTCCGTTATACTGCGACAAATTTGTCTTGAGGGTTCAGGTAATTATGTACCATGTTGTCGCAGCCACCATCAATCCGGCAAAAATCCGCGCAATTGCTCAGGCGTTCAACGACGTTTTCGGCGAAGGATCCTGCCATATTGAAGGGGTCGAGGTCGAGAGCGGCGTCGCCGCGCAGCCCTTAAGCGATGCCGAAACGCGAACTGGCGCACGACAGCGCGTGGCGAATGCGCGTCATGTGCGGCCACAGGCGGATTACTGGGTGGCGATTGAAGCGGGCATTGAGGGCGACTGCGCCTTTGCCTGGATGGTGGTGGAGAATGCGCAGCAACGCGGTGAATCCCGCTCTGCCAGCTTTACGCTGCCGCCGGTGGTGATGGCCGGTCTGGCTGCCGGGCATGAGCTCGGTGACGAAATGGCGCGCTTAACCGGCGTGGAGAATATCAAACACAAGGGCGGTGCGATTGGCGCCTTCACCCACGGCCTGCTGAGCCGCTCCAGCGTCTATCATCAGGCCCTGATTCTGGCGCTCTGTCCGTTCACCCACCCGCTGTATCAGCAGTAATCAGCTGCGCCCGAGGCGCGCTTCCAGCCAGCGTTTCAGCTCGGGCGGCGCCTCTTTCAGGCTATTGGATCCGCGGGTGATGGTGGCAATCCCGACGCCCAATTCGTTTTTCAGCTCGCGCTGACTGATATCACCGTTGATCAACGCTTCGATAATGCGCAGGCGCGTGCCTAAGGCTTCGCGCTCATCCGGCGTCATCATCAGCTGCAGCAGTGGCAGCGCTACGTCATCGGAAAACGCGTTGTGCATCAGATCGATGAAACGCAGCCAGTTGTCTTCAACCGGCTGCGGGGAAAGGGGTTGGCTCATGAAGGCTTCCGTACTCATTAACGAGTACGGAAGCATAACACAGTCAGTAACGGCGATTCCACTCGCCGTCGGCGAGAATCTTATCCGGCTTACCCATGAAGTAGCGGTAATAGGCATCGTAGGCCAGCACGTTTTTCACGTAGCCACGGGTTTCCGAGAAGGGAATGGTTTCGATAAACGCCACCGCATCCAGTTTGCCGCCGCTGGTATTCAGCCAGCTGCGCACCCGCCCCGGGCCGGCATTATAGGCGGCAGAAGAGAAGATGCGGTTCTGACCAAACTGCTGATAGACATACTCCAGATACTGCGTACCAATCTGAATATTGGTCTGCGGATCGAGCAGCTGACTGCTGTTAACGTAACCCGGAATGTTATACATCTTCACGGTATGGCTGGCGGTGCCCGGCATCACCTGCATCAGGCCACTGGCGCCAACTGGTGAGCGCGCTTTCGGGTTCCACGCACTCTCCTGACGAGAGATCGCCATGGCGTAGCTTGGCGTGATGCCCTTATCGCTGGTGTATTGCTGATACAGATTGCGCCACGCCAGCGGGAAACGCTCTTTCAGGCTATCCCACATTTTCGCGGTGATGGTGGCCTGTACGCTGAGATCCCACCAGTCCTGTTCATTGGCGTAGCGCGCCAGCATCTGCTGCTGGGTGCGGGTTTTACTGCTGATCAGGTTGGCCCACTCGCTGCGCGCCAGGTTATCCAGCCCCCAGTACATCAGCTCGCGCACGCGCGCCATCTCCGGCCCCTGCACCACGCTATTGTCCGCCGCCGGGGCCTGATCCACCTGCAGCGGATACTCGACGCCCAGCCGCTGCGCCGCCACCATCGGATAGAAGCCGCGCTGCTGCATCAGCTTACGCAGAATCTCTTCCGCTTCCTCTTTACGCCCCTGCGCCATCAGTAAATCGGCCTGCCAGTATTGCCACTCATCTTTCTCTTTGGCTTCCACCGGCAGACGGGCAATCCAGGTGTTCAGGCCGCGACGGTCGTTTTCACTCAGCGCCAGCCGCACGCGCCGCTCAATCAGCGCGGTGGATTCGCTGTTCATCACCACCGCATCGCGCCAGCGCGCCTGCTCCGAGGTGAGATCGGCACCCATCATGCGCCACACCACCGTCTCTTTCAGATCCTGCTCTTCCGCCGGGCTCATCTTCTGCGCCTGAACCAGCTGCGGGATCATCATGCGCGCGTTGTCCATATCCTGACGCGCCACGCGGGCAAAGGCGTAGCTGGTGGCCATGCGGGTAAAGTCGGTCGGGCCGAGGGTGCTGGCAAAGGTGGTGACGGTCTGGGGATTCTGCTGCAGCGCAATCAGCGCGCTGGCGGTGGTTTGATAATCCGCCGGCAGCATTTTCGCCAGATAATTAACCAGGCTGTCGTTGCCGGCTTTCATCGCCAGGCGGATGCGTTCGAGGATGGTGATCGGCGACAGCTGCCCTGACGCCTGCCACACCGAGAACAGCTTGTCGCAGTCGTTTGGTAACGCGGTCCCGCGCAGCCAGATGGCTTTGGCCCCGTCAAACGCCGCCTGCTGCTGACCGGTCGCCCATTTGGCGTAGTACCAGTTACAGCGCGCCTGCACCGGCTTTGGCTCATCCGGGCTGAAGCTGAGCACGCCCGGCCAGTCCTGGCGGTGCGCCAGCACGTTAACAAAGCGCGTCTGCAGCGAGCGCGCCGGCGGCAGCGTCGGATACTGCTGAATAAAGTTTTTCACCGCCAGCCCGGTCTCCTGATCGAGATCCTGCGCCAGCAGGCGGTACTGCAGGTACGGATAGAGCGGATAATCCTGCAGCGCTGGCATCAGCTGCTCAACCTGGTCCATCTGTTTGTTGTCCCAGGCCTGTTTGATTTGCGCATAGCGCTGTCGTTGCTGATCCAGCGAATCGGCCCACACGCTGCCGGCCGTGCTGACCAGACAGATCCCTATCATCCAGTTACGCCACTTCTCCACTCCGCTCTCCTCATTGCTGCGCTCCAGCTTATGCCGGACTCCCTTCATGCTAACCAGGCCAACCGGCTCTTGCCACGTTCTTCACAAAATTTACCCAGGCGCACCGTGATTGTTCAGCGCCTGCGCCGCAATTGTGCAAATAATCATCAGAAAAACTTATTACCCATCAAATAGCTACGCGTTTTCATTCAGTTACAACTCTGGCACGTGCTTTGCTCTGTTGAATGCCATCTTGTATACCAGCTGGAATTCACTCATGGCATCGACCTTCGGTTTTACGCTTCAGGATTGGCAACGTTGCGCACAGCAGGATGCACAGCAGATCCCTGCACTGCTGGCCGCACATCTCGACGCACTCGATAACCAGGATAATGCCTGGCTGTACCTCGCTTCGCCGGCCCAGCTGCTGGCGCAGGTTGAACCGCTGCTGGCGGCGTATCAGCGCAATCCGGCCGCCCTGCCGCTGTTTGGCGTGCCGTTTGCCGTCAAAGACAATATTGACGTAGCAGGCTGGCCGACCACCGCCGCCTGCCCGGCGCTGACGTATCAGGCCGCAGCCGATGCCTTCGTGGTGGCCAGGCTGAAAGCGGCAGGCGCTATCGTCATCGGTAAAACCAACCTCGATCAGTACGCGACCGGTCTGGTTGGCACCCGCTCGCCGTATGGCGCGGTGAGCAACACCTTTAACCCGGCCTACGTCAGCGGCGGTTCCAGCTCCGGCTCCGCGTCAGTGCTGGCGCGCGGCCTGGTCGGCTTCTCGCTCGGCACCGATACCGCCGGCTCCGGCCGCGTGCCGGCAGGTTTTAACAATATCGTCGGACTGAAGCCGACCAAAGGCTGGTTCTCGGCCAGCGGCGTGGTACCGGCCTGCCGTCTCAATGACACCATCTCGGTGTTCGCCCTGACGGTTGCCGATGCCTTTAGCGTCGCCAGCATCGCGGGCGGCTACGACGCCGGTGACGCCTACGCGCGCCAGTCGCCACGCAGCGCACCGGCCAGTTTCCAGCCGCAGCCCTCGCTGGCGATCCCTGCCGCGCCGCAGTTTTACGGTGACCAGCAGGCGGAAGCGGCGTGGCTCAGCGCGCTGGAGCAGCTCACGGCGAGCGGTGCGACGCTGCACCCTATCGACTTCGCCCCTTTCCACCAGCTGGCAGAGCAGCTCTATTACGGCCCGTGGGTCGCCGAGCGCACCGTGGCGGTCGGCGAGATGCTCGACCGCCCGGAAGAGATGGATCCGGTGGTGTACGGCATCGTCAGCAGCGGCCGCCAGTACAGCGCCGTCGAGGCGTATCAGGCGGAATACCTGCGTGCCGAACTGACGCGCCAGATCCAGCAGACGCTGGCCCGGTTCGATGCACTGGTGGTGCCGACCTCGCCCACCATTCATACGCTGGAAGAGATGCAGCAGGAGCCGGTGCACTACAACTCGCAGTTCGGCACCTATACCAACTTCACGAACCTGGCTGACCTCAGCGCGCTGGCGCTGCCTGGCCCGTTCCGCGCCGATGGGCTGCCTGCGGGCATCACGCTGATCGCCCCGGCGTGGCACGACCGCGCGCTGGCGACGTTTGGCCTGCGCTGGCAGCAGCAGCTGGCGCTGCCGCTCGGGGCCACCGGCAAAGCGCTGCCGCCGCAGCCCGCCGCGCTGCCGCCGTCGCCTGACCACGTGCGCGTGGCGGTGGTCGGCGCCCATCTCACCGGCATGCCGCTGAATTTCCAGCTCACCACGCGTCAGGCGGTGTGGGTCGAAGAGACGCAAACCGCCAGCCACTATCGCCTGTTCGCCCTGCTTGATGGCCCGATCAAAAAGCCCGGCCTGCTGCGCGGCGACAGCGGTGCCGCCATCACCGTCGAACTGTGGGACATCCCGCTGGCGCGTTTTGGCGAATTCGTCGCGGAAATCCCGGCGCCGCTCGGCATCGGTTCGCTGACGCTGGCGGATGGGCGCATCGTGAAAGGCTTTATCTGCGAACCGGCAGCGCTGACGCAGGCGCTGGAAATCACTGAATTCGGCGGCTGGCGCAACTGGCTGACGTCACAGGGGAATCACTAATCATGTTCAGCACCGTTCTGATTGCTAACCGTGGCGAAATCGCCTGTCGTGCCATCCGCACCCTGAAGCGCCTCGGCGTAACCAGCGTGGCGGTCTATTCGGATGCCGACCGCAATACGCGTCACGTTACCGAAGCCGATGTGGCCATCGCTCTTGGCGGTGACAAAGCCAGCGACAGCTATCTGCGCATCGACAAA
The DNA here is from genome assembly GCF_019890955.1 of Pantoea dispersa. Lineage (NCBI taxonomy): Bacteria > Pseudomonadati > Pseudomonadota > Gammaproteobacteria > Enterobacterales > Erwiniaceae > Pantoea > Pantoea dispersa. Next base: position 739,964 of record NZ_CP082346.1, on the reverse strand, counting down.
ATTCTGGCCGCCGCGCAGCAAAGCGGCGCGCAGGCCATCTGGCCCGGCTACGGTTTTCTGTCGGAGAGCCTGCCGTTCGCTGCCGCCTGCGAAGAGGCCGGCATCGCGTTTGTCGGCCCGACCGCGCAGCAGATTGGCGAATTTGGTCTCAAGCATCGCGCCCGTGAGCTGGCCGCCAGCGCCGGCGTGCCGATGACGCCGGGCACGCCGCTGCTCAGTTCGCTGCAGGACGCACTCAGCGCGGCGGAAGATATCGGCTATCCGGTGATGCTGAAAAGCACCGCCGGCGGCGGCGGCATCGGTCTGACCCGCTGCGCCGACGCCACGGCACTGGAAAACGCGTGGGAGAGCGTGCGCCGTCTGGGCGAGCAGTTTTTCAGCGATGCCGGCGTATTTCTTGAACGCTGCATCGATCGTGCGCGCCACGTGGAAGTACAGATTTTTGGCGACGGCAAGGGCAAGGTGATTGCGCTGGGCGAACGCGACTGTTCGCTGCAGCGCCGCAATCAGAAGGTGGTGGAAGAGACGCCGGCTCCTAATCTGCCGCAGGCCACGCGTGAAGCGCTGCTGGCTTCAGCGGTGCGGCTGGGCGAGCTGGTTAATTACCGCAGCGCCGGCACCGTGGAGTACATCTATGACGCCGCGCAGGACGCGTTTTATTTCCTCGAAGTGAACACCCGCCTGCAGGTGGAGCATCCGGTGACCGAGTGCGTCACCGGCCTTGACCTGGTGGAGTGCATGCTGCAGGTGGCGGCGGACGATGCCATCGACTGGGATCGTCTGCAGCAGGCACCGCACGGCGCATCGATTGAGGTGCGGCTGTACGCCGAAGATCCGCTGAAAAACTTCCAGCCGAGCCCGGGCGTGTTAACCCACGTCAGCTTCCCGCCGGCGGTGCGCGTCGACGGCTGGATCGAGACCGGCAGCGAAGTGACGGCGTTTTACGATCCGATGGTGGCCAAACTGATCGTGCATGGCGAAACGCGCGACGCCGCGCTGGCGAAGCTGCAGCAGGCGCTCGACGCTACCCAACTGCACGGCATCGCCACCAATCTCGATTATCTGCGTCAGATCGTGGCGACCGACGCCTTCCGCAGCGGCAACGTCTGGACGCGCTTCCTTGACGGCTTTACGCCGGCGGCCAGCGTCATCGAAGTGCTGCAGCCGGGGACGTTCAGCAGCATTCAGGACTTTCCCGGCCGCCTGGGCTACTGGGACATCGGCGTGCCGCCGTCCGGCCCGATGGATGACTTCGCCTTCCGCCTGGCCAACCGTATCGTCGGCAACCACGCCAGTGCCGCCGGGCTGGAGTTCACCCTGCAGGGCCCGACGCTGCGTTTCCACAGCGATGCACTGATTGCGCTGACCGGTGCCGACTGTCCGGCCGATCTCGACGGCAGCGCGGTCGACTACTGGCAGCCGGTGGCGGTGAAAGCCGGACAAACCCTGACGCTGGGCCGCGCGCAGAGCGGCTGCCGCACCTATTTAGCGGTGCGTAATGGTTTCGATGTGCCGGAGTATCTTGGCAGCCGCGCCACCTTCTCGCTGGGCCAGTTTGGCGGCCACGCCGGACGCACGTTGCGCGTCGCCGACATGCTGCCGATCTCCCAGCCAGCGCTCGCCGCCTGCACCACGCCAGCCCCGGTCAGCGACCCCGAAGCGCTGGATCGCGCGCTGGTGCCGCACTACGGCAGCGAATGGCGCATTGGCGTGCTGTACGGCCCGCACGGCGCACCGGATTTCTTCACCCAGGCTGCCATCGATGAGTTCTTTGCCAGCGACTGGCAGGTGCATTACAACTCCAACCGGCTGGGCGTCCGTCTGGTCGGGCCTAAACCCAGCTGGACGCGCGCTAACGGCGGTGAAGCCGGGCTGCATCCGTCTAACGTACACGACTGCGAATACGCCATCGGCGCGGTGAACTTTACCGGTGACTTCCCGGTGATCCTGACGCACGACGGCCCAAGCCTTGGTGGCTTCGTCTGCCCGGTCACCATCGCCAAAGCCGAGCTGTGGAAAGTCGGCCAGGTCAAACCGGGCGATCGCATCCGCTTCCACCCGATCAGCGCCGACGAAGCGGTCGCGCTGGAGAAAGCCCAGGCGCACAGCGTAACCACGCTGCGCAGCCAGCACGCACCGGCCTTCGCGGTGCCTTCGCTGGCGGCGAGCGACATCGGTTCTGCCACCCTGTTAGCGGCGCTGCCGGCGACCGCCACCACGCCTGCGGCGGTCTACCGCCAGGCGGGCGACAAATATGTGCTGATTGAGTACGGCGATAACGTGCTGGACCTGGCGCTGCGCCTGCGCGTACACCTGCTGATGCAGGCGCTGCGCCAGCGTGCAGAGCCCGGCATTGAAGAGCTGTCGCCCGGCGTGCGCTCGCTGCAGGTGCGCTATGACAGCCTGGTGATCGGTCAGCAGCAGCTGATGACGCTGCTGCTGGAGCTGGAAGCCGGGCTGGGCGACGTCAGCGCGCTGAAAGTGCCGTCGCGCATCGTCTGGCTGCCGATGGCGTTTGAAGACAGCGCCACGCTCGGCGCGGTGGAGCGTTACAAAGAGACGGTTCGCGCCAGCGCGCCGTGGCTGCCGAACAACGTTGACTTCATTCAGCGCATCAATGGACTGGCGAGCCGCGAAGCGGTACGCGACACCCTGTTTGCCGCCAGCTATCTGATTCTCGGTCTCGGCGATGTCTATCTCGGCGCGCCGTGCGCGGTGCCGATCGATCCGCGCCATCGCCTGCTGAGTTCCAAATACAGCCCGGCGCGCACCTTTACCGCCGAAGGCACGGTGGGCATTGGCGGCATGTACATGTGCATCTACGGCATGGATTCACCGGGCGGCTATCAGCTGGTGGGGCGCACGCTGCCCATCTGGAACAAGTTCCTGCAAAACGATCAGTTTGCCGCCGGCGAACCCTGGCTGCTGCGCTTCTTTGACCAGGTGCGTTTCTATCCGGTGAGCGAAGCGGAACTAACGCAGCTGCGTGACGATTTCCGCGCCGGCCGCGCCCGCATTCGCATCGAGCAGAGCGAGTTTGATTTCGCGGCGCATCAGCAGTTCCTCGCCGACAACGCACCGGAAATCAGTGCCTTCCGTGAGCGTCAGGCCGCAGCGTTTGAGCAGGAAGTCACGCTGTGGGCGCAGGAAGAGCAGGAAGCGCCGCTCACCAGTGAAGAGACGCTGGTGGTCGCCGACGCAGAGGACGATGCGCTGGCGGTGTGCGCTGACATGAACGGCAACATCTGGAAAGTGCTGGTTGCGCCGGGCGATACGGTGCAGGCCGGCCAGACGCTGATCATCGTGGAAGCGATGAAGATGGAGCTGGCGATTGTCGCGCCGCAGGCCGGCACGGTGAAACGCATTGCCTGCCAGGCGGGCCGTCCGGTAAGTCCGGGCGACACCCTGCTGTGGCTGGCTTAAGGAGCAGGTATGAACAGTAGCGCGCCCCGCAGCAAAGGCCGTCCCGAAGCGCTGGCCGAAAAGGTTTATCAGGCGCTGAAGCAGGACATCTTTGAATTCCGTCTGATGCCGGGTGACCGCTTCAGCGAAAACGAAATTGCCGAGCGGCTGGCGGTGAGCCGCACGCCGGTGCGTCAGGCACTGTTCTGGCTGGAGCGCGAAGGCTACGTCGAGGTGTGGTTTCGCAGCGGCTGGCAGGTACGGCCGTTCGATTTCGCCTACTTCGAGGAGCTGTACGACTTCCGCACCGTGCTGGAACGCGAAGCGGTGCGCCGCCTGTGCGCGCTGCCGCCGCTGGCCTGCGCGGAAACCCTGACCGCGCTGAAAACCTTCTGGATCGACGATGCCCGGCTGGAAGATGGCAAAGCGGTATCAGCGCACGACGAAGCGTTTCACATGGCGCTGGTGGCCGCGGCGGGCAATCAGGAGATGGCGCGCATCCACGCCGAGCTGACAGAAAAAATCCGCATCATTCGCCGTCTCGACTTCACGCGGGATGACCGGGTCGATGCCACGTACCGCGAGCACGCTCAGATCTTACGGGCGATTTTTCAGCAACACACCGAGGAGGCACAGCGCATTTTAACCGACCACATTGCCGTCAGTAAGGCCGAGGTCAGGAAGATTACGTTGCACATGTTACAGCAGGCTCGGCTTCAACCCATTGAATAACAACAGATAACACAGTTAGGGGTTTAAATGATGAAACGACGTTCGTTGCTTAAAGCTTTCGCGCTCTCCGCTACCGTTGCCAGCATGGGCTTCGCCTTTACCGCACAGGCGGCAGACACCATCAAAGTCGGCATTATGCATTCGCTGTCCGGCACCATGGCGATTTCCGAAACGCCGCTGAAAGATGTGGCGCTGATGACCATCGATGAGATCAACGCCAAAGGCGGTGTGCTGGGCAAGAAGCTGGAACCGGTGGTGGTCGATCCGGCCTCGAACTGGCCGCTGTTCGCCGAAAAAGCGCGCCAGCTGCTGACTCAGGACAAAGTGGCGGTGGTGTTTGGCTGCTGGACGTCGGTCTCGCGCAAATCGGTGCTGCCGGTGTTTGAAGAGCTGAACGGCCTGCTGTTCTATCCGGTGCAGTACGAAGGCGAAGAGATGTCGCCAAACGTGTTCTACACCGGCGCCGCGCCGAACCAGCAGGCGATCCCGGCGGTGCAATATCTGATGAGCGAAGATGGCGGCAGCGCGAAACGCTTCTTCCTGCTCGGCACCGACTATGTCTATCCGCGCACCACCAACAAGATTCTGCGTGCCTTCCTGCATAGCAAAGGCGTGCAGGATAAGGATATCGAAGAGGTGTACACGCCGTTTGGTTACAGCGATTACCAGACCATCGTGTCGAATATCAAAAAATTCTCCGCCGGTGGCAAAACCGCGGTGATCTCCACCATCAACGGCGATTCCAACGTCCCGTTCTACAAAGAGCTGGCGAACCAGGGCATTAAAGCAACCGACATTCCGGTGATCGCCTTCTCGGTGGGGGAAGAAGAGCTGCGCGGCATCGACACCAAACCGCTGGTCGGTCAGCTGGCGGCGTGGAACTACTTTGAGTCAGTGGATAACCCGACTAATGCGAAGTTCGTGGCCGACTACCGCGCTTACGCCAAAGCGCACAACCTGCCGAACGCCAGCACCGTAGTGACCAACGATCCGATGGAAGCCACCTACGTTGGCCTGCACATGTGGGCGCAGGCGGTAGAGAAAGCCGGCACCACCGATGTGGATAAAGTGCGCGCCGCGATGGCCGGACAGACGTTTAAAGCGCCGGACGGATTTACGCTGACCATGGACAAAACCAACCACCATCTGCACAAGCCGGTGATGATTGGTGAGGTGGAGGAGAACGGCCAGTTCAACGTGGTGTGGCAGACCGAACAGCCGGTGCGCGCCCAGCCGTGGAGCCCGTATATCGCCGGGAATGATAAGAAGCCGGACTATCCGGTGAAGTCGGCGCAGTAAGGGGAGGCTGATGGTCCTCGCCCTATGGCCCGCGGGCCCTCACCCCGGCCCTCTCCCAGGGGGAGAGGGAGACGCTGCTGCATGTGAGGGCTGCTGCATGTGAGTGAGCCGCTGCTGCATGTGAGTGAGGCGCTCTTCATTCGCTCGATCGGTTCCCTCTCCCGCTTGCGGGAGAGGGTTAGGGTGAGGGCCAGACAACGCCCTAACCCTGATGAGGGCCACACCGCACCCAACGTAACCATAACAGGATGATCACCATGACACTCCGCCGTATTCTCAGCTGCCTGCTGTTACTGCTGCCGTGGCTGGCGCAGGCCGGTGATGGCGCTGACTTCGCCGCTGCCAGCCGTACGCAGCAGGCGACATTGCTGCAGCAGTGGGCTGCGGCGCCGCAGGCCAGCCGCTTGCCGCTGCTGCAGGCGCTGCGCAATGAAAGCGTGGTTATCGACCAGAACAAGCAGCCGTTCAGCAAACAGGCTGACCAGCTTCTGCCGCTCGACAGCGCCCGGCAGCCGGACGGCGAAACCAAAAAACTCTTCATGAACAACCGGCTGCGCGTGCTGATTGCCAGCGCCCTCGCCGCCCACCAGCTGGTGAGTGACGATCCGGCGACTCGCCTGCGCGCAGCGCAGCAGTTACAAAACGATGCCGCGCCTGACCAGCTGCCGCTGATTGAACAGCGCCTTGCCGCCGAACAGGACAGCAAAGTACGCGCGGTGCTGGCGATGGCCGCCGCGAATCTGCAGCTCGCCAGCCCGGACGCCGCGCTGCGCCTGAAAGCGGTCACGCTGCTCGGAGAATCGGGCGATCCGGCGATGCAGGCCAGCCTGACGCGCTTAACCCAGGCCAGTAACGAACCCGATGCGCAGGTGCGCGCCGCTGCGGCCGCCAGCCTGCAGCACATACAGCAGCGCCTGATGTGGGGCGACTGGCTCGGGCAGGCGTTTACCGGCCTGTCGCTCGGCTCCATTCTGCTGCTGGCCGCGCTTGGCCTGGCGATCACCTACGGCCTGCTGGGCGTAATCAACATGGCGCACGGCGAGATGCTGATGCTCGGCGCCTACGCCACCTGGCTGGTGCAGAATCTGTTCCAGCAATTTGCGCCGCAGTGGCTGGCGTGGTACCCGCTGCTGGCGCTGCCGGTGGCCTTCGCCGTCACCGCCGTAATGGGCATGCTGCTGGAACGCACCATCATCCGCCACTTATACGGTCGCCCGCTGGAGACGCTGCTCGCCACCTGGGGCATCAGCCTGATGCTGATTCAGCTGGTGCGCATGCTGTTTGGCGCGCAGAACCTCGAAGTGGCCAACCCGGGCTGGCTGTCCGGCGGCTGGCAGCTGCTGCCGAATCTGGTGCTGCCGTATAACCGCATCGCGGTGATCCTGTTTGTCATCGCGGTGCTGGCGCTCACCTGGCTGCTGCTGAATAAAACCCGGCTGGGGCTGAATGTGCGGGCGGTCACGCAGAACCGCGCCATGGCCGACTGCTGCGGCGTGCCGACCGGGCGCATCGACATGCTGGCGTTTGGACTCGGTTCCGGCATTGCCGGACTCGGCGGCGTCGCGCTGTCGCAGCTGGGCAATGTCGGGCCGGAACTGGGTCAGGGCTACATCATCGACTCATTCCTCGTGGTGGTGCTCGGCGGCGTCGGTCAGCTGGCCGGCACCGTGGTGGCGGCTTTTGGTCTCGGCATCCTCAACAAAGTGCTGGAGCCGCAGATTGGCGCGGTGCTCGGCAAGATCCTGATCCTCGTGCTGATTGTGCTGTTTATCCAGAAACGTCCCCAGGGTCTGTTTGCCGTTAAAGGGAGGGTGATTGACTGATGAGCCAGCCACTGACCTTACGCGCGGTGCGCAAAGCGCCGCGCCTGAGCCTGATTCTCGGCGTCATCGTGCTCGCGCTGCTGCTGGTGCTGCCGTTCTGCGCCCTGCTGCCCGCCAGCCATCCGCTGGCGATCTCCACCTATACGCTGACGCTGGTGGGCAAAATCCTCTGCTATGCGATTGTCGCGGTGGCGCTGGATCTGGTGTGGGGCTACGCCGGGCTGCTGTCGCTCGGCCACGGGCTGTTTTTTGCCCTCGGCGGCTATGCCATGGGCATGTACCTGATGCGCCAGGCTGCAGGCAGCGGTTTGCCGGCGTTTATGTCGTTTCTGTCGTGGAATGAGCTACCGTGGTTCTGGGCCGGCAGCCAGTACTTTCTCTGGGCGCTGTGCCTGATTGTACTGGTTCCGGGCCTGCTGGCGCTGCTGTTTGGCTTCTTCGCCTTTCGCTCCAGAATCAAAGGCGTCTACTTTTCCATCATGACGCAGGCGCTGACTTACGCTGGCATGCTGCTGTTTTTCCGCAACGAAACCGGCTTTGGCGGCAACAACGGCTTTACCGGTTTTACTACCCTACTCGGTTTCAGCGTCACCGCCACCGGCACGCGTATCGCACTGTTTATCGCGACCGTGCTATTGCTGCTGTTCAGCCTGGCGCTGGGCTTTGCCCTGGCGCGCAGTAAGTTTGGTCGCGTACTGACGGCGGTGCGCGATGCGGAAAACCGTCTGATGTTTATTGGTTACGATCCGAAGGGCTTCAAACTGTTCGTCTGGACGCTCTCTGCCGTGCTGTGCGGGCTGGCTGGTGCGCTGTATGTGCCGCAGGTCGGCATTATCAACCCGAGTGAAATGTCGCCGACCAACTCGATTGAAGCGGCGATTTGGGTGGCGCTCGGCGGACGCGGCACGCTGATTGGCCCGCTGCTGGGTGCGGCCATCGTCAACGGTGCCAAAAGCTGGTTCACCGTCGCCTTCCCGGAATACTGGCTGTTTTTCCTGGGCCTGATGTTCATCCTGGTCACGCTGTTCCTGCCGCGTGGCGTAATTGGCCTGCTGCGCCGGAGGCGTCATGACTGAGCAACTGTTTACCCAACCGCAGCCGGCGGATCGCCATCGTCAGCAAACCGATCCGGTGCTGCTGCTGGAGAACATCAACGTCTCGTTTGACGGCTTCCGCGCGCTGACCGATCTGTCATTGCAGATTGGCGTCGGCGAGCTGCGCTGCGTGATCGGCCCGAACGGCGCGGGAAAAACCACGCTGATGGACGTGATCACCGGCAAAACCCGGCCGGACAGCGGCCAGGTGATCTACGACCAGGATACCGATCTGCGCCAGCTGTCGCCGGTCGAAATCGCCCGCGCCGGCATTGGCCGCAAGTTTCAGAAACCCACGGTGTTTGAAGCGCTGACGGTGTTTGAAAACCTCGAGATCGCGCTGAAAAACGATAAATCGGTGTGGGCCAGCCTGCGCGCCCGGCTTAGCGGCGAGCAGCGCGATCGCATCGACGAGGTGCTGAAACTGCTGCGGCTCGGCGGCGAACGCCAGCGGCAGGCGGGTCTGCTGTCGCACGGGCAGAAGCAGTTTCTCGAAATCGGCATGCTGCTGGTGCAGGAGCCGCACCTGCTGCTGCTGGACGAACCGGCAGCCGGCATGACCGATGCCGAAACCGACTACACCGCCGAGCTGTTCCGCAGCCTGGCGGGCAAGCACTCACTGATGGTGGTGGAACATGACATGGGCTTTGTGGAAACCATTGCCGACCACGTGACGGTGCTGCATCAGGGCCAGGTGCTGGCTGAGGGATCGCTGCGCGAGGTACAGGCGGACGATCGGGTTATCGACGTATATCTGGGGCGCTGAGATGTTACAGGTAGCAGAACTGCATCAATATTACGGCGGCAGCCATATCCTGCGCGGTCTGTCGTTTGAGGCTCGCCCGGGCGAGATAACCTGCCTGCTGGGGCGCAACGGCGTGGGCAAAACCACGCTGCTGAAGTGTCTGATGGGGCTGATTCCGGTCAAATCCGGCGAGGTTCGCTGGCAAAACCAGCTGATTAACACGCGCAAGCCACACCAGCGCGTGCAGGCCGGCATTGCTTATGTGCCGCAGGGGCGCGAAATTTTTCCGCGTCTGACGGTGGAAGAGAACCTGCTGATGGGGCTGGCGCGCTTCTCCGGCGCCCAGGCCAGCCGGGTACCGGAGGAGATCTACCAGCTGTTTCCGGTGCTGCGCGAGATGAAAACGCGGCGCGGTGGCGATCTGTCAGGCGGCCAGCAGCAGCAACTGGCGATCGGCCGGGCGCTGGCCTGCCAGCCGCAGCTGTTGATCCTCGATGAGCCGACCGAAGGGATCCAGCCGTCGGTGATCAAAGAGATCGGTGCGGTGATCCGCCAGCTGGCGCAGCGCGGTGACATGGCGATCCTGCTGGTTGAGCAGTTTTATGATTTCGCCGCCGAACTGGCCGACAGTTATCTGGTGATGTCGCGCGGCGAAATTGTGCAGCGCGGCGCAGGGGTGAATATGGAGAGCGAGGGCGTGCGCGGGCTGGTGGCGATTTAGCCGCGCGGCGGGCGGGCAGGCAGAAGACAGGTTGTTAATCTGCAAGAAAAAACTTATGTTTACCCTCCACCCGGCCATTCCGGCCGCAGCGAAGGTTGAGCGAACAGTTACTGATGGAAACCCGCCGCGACGAACGAATCAATAAGCTGGCGCAGGCGCTGAAACACAGCGACACCCTGCACTTAAAACAGGCCGCGCAACTGCTGGGCGTGTCAGAAATGACCATCCGCCGCGATTTAACCGGCGCGACGCAGGGCGTGGTGCTGCTGGGTGGCTATGTGATGCGCGACCCGCGGCAGAACGTGGCGCACTATTTTGTCAGCGACCAGCAAAACCTCAACGTCAGCAAGAAACGTCTGCTGGCACAGCGGGCTGCCGCGCTGGTACAGGCCAACGACACGGTGTTTTTCGACTGCGGCACCACGTTGCCGCTGGTGATCGAAGCGATTGATAATGATCTGCCCTTCACCGCCATCTGCAGCGCGATCAACACCTTTCTGGCGTTAAAAGAGAAGCCGCACTGTCGAGTGATTCTGTGCGGCGGCGAATTCCACGCCGATAACGCCGTGTTTACCCCGCTCGAGCAGGTCACGGTGCTGGATGCGCTCTGCCCCAATAAAGCCTTTATCTCTGCCGCCGGCATGGACGCCGCGCAGGGTGCCACCTGTTATAACCTCAATGAACTGCCCATCAAGCATCTGGCGCTGCAGCGGGCGCAGACCAAAATCGTGGTCGGCGACAGCAGCAAGTACGGCAAGGTACTGCCGGCGCGCATTGGTGACTTCTCGCTGTTTGATATGCTGGTCAGCGACAGCCCGCCTCCGCCCGCGCTGCTTGCCGTGCTGCAGGCGGCCAGGCTCACCCTGCATTGCGGCTAGCATTATTCCGCCGCTGCGGAAGATTGCGCGCAATGCGGCTGTGATTGCCGGGTGAAAACGGCTAAACTTCAGCATCTGACGTTCCACCCATTACAGACCAAGAGGCTCATCACAACGTGGCTCAATTCGTCTATAGCATGCATCGCGTCGGCAAAGTGGTTCCGCCGAAGCGTCACATTCTGAAGAATATCTCCCTTAGCTTTTTCCCTGGCGCCAAAATTGGCGTACTCGGCCTGAACGGCGCGGGTAAATCGACCCTGCTGCGCATCATGGCCGGCATTGATAAAGATATCGAAGGGGAAGCTCGCCCGCAGCCGGGCATCAAAGTCGGCTATCTGCCGCAGGAACCTCAGCTGAACCCGGAACACACCGTGCGTGAGTCGGTGGAAGAAGCCGTCGCGGAAGTGGTTGGCGCGCTGAAGCGTCTCGACGAAGTGTACGCGCTGTACGCCGATCCGGATGCCGACTTCGACAAGCTGGCCGCTGAGCAGGGTCGTCTTGAAGAAGTGATCCAGGCACACGACGGGCACAACCTGGAAACCCAGCTGAACCGCGCCGCCGATGCCATGCGTCTGCCGGAGTGGGATGCCAAAATCGCCAACCTGTCCGGTGGTGAACGCCGCCGCGTCGCGCTGTGCCGTCTGCTGCTGGAAAAGCCAGACATGCTGCTGCTCGACGAACCGACCAACCACCTGGATGCCGAATCCGTCGCGTGGCTGGAGCGTTTCCTGCACGACTTCGAAGGCACCGTGGTAGCCATCACCCACGACCGTTACTTCCTCGATAACGTTGCCGGCTGGATTCTGGAGCTGGACCGTGGTGAAGGCATTCCATGGGAAGGCAACTACTCTTCATGGCTGGAGCAGAAAGATCAGCGTCTGGCGCAGGAGGCTTCTCAGGAAGCGGCGCGTCGCAAATCGATCGAGAAAGAGCTGGAGTGGGTGCGCCAGGGCGCGAAAGGCCGTCAGTCTAAGGGCAAAGCCCGTCTGGCGCGCTTTGAAGAGCTCAACAACACCGATTATCAGAAACGTAACGAGACCAACGAACTGTTCATTCCACCTGGCGCGCGCCTCGGCGACAAAGTGCTGGAAGTGAAGAATCTGAGCAAAGCGTATGGCGATCGCGTGCTGATTGACGATCTGTCGTTCTCGCTGCCGAAAGGCGCCATCGTCGGTATCATCGGTCCTAACGGCGCCGGTAAATCGACGCTGTTCCGCATGATGTCAGGCCAGGAGCAGCCGGATTCCGGCAGCATTGAGCTGGGCGAAACCGTGAAGCTGGCGTCGGTCGATCAGTTCCGCGATGCGATGGATAATTCAAAAACCGTGTGGGAAGAAGTTTCTGGCGGTCAGGACATTATGCGCATCGGCAACACCGAAATGCCAAGCCGCGCTTATGTCGGTCGCTTTAACTTCAAGGGTACCGATCAGGGCAAACGCGTCGGCGAACTGTCCGGCGGTGAGCGTGGTCGTCTGCACCTGGCGAAACTGCTGCAGGTGGGCGGCAACCTGCTGCTGCTCGATGAGCCAACCAACGACCTGGATATCGAAACCCTGCGCGCACTGGAAAACGCCCTGCTGGAGTTCCCGGGCTGCGCGATGGTGATCTCGCACGACCGCTGGTTCCTCGACCGTATCGCCACCCACATCATCGACTATCAGGATGAAGGTAAAGTGGAGTTCTTCGAAGGTAACTTTACAGAGTACGAAGAGTACAAGAAACGCACCCTCGGCGCCGAAGCGCTGGAGCCGAAGCGTATCAAGTACAAGCGCATGGCGAAGTAATCGCTGTGATAACAAAAAGGCGCCGCGGCGCCTTTTTTGTTGTGCTGCGCTAGCTGCCCAGCATCTGCTTCACCAGCTCGACGCAGCGCAGGAAGCGTGTGTCGTAGTCATCCTCTTTGACGTGCACATATTCAATGTGATTTTCACGCAGCATGGTGACCAGCATCGACTGGAACTCACGGCGATCCATCGAACTGCCGAGGCTGCGCAGGCCGTCGGCCACCCACGGCACATTATTTTCCAGCAGAATCACCAGGTCAAAGCGGTACTCATCGATCAGCGCCTGCACGAACGGGTGCTCGCGCCCTTCATACTTAAGGCAGAACGCCTGGGTAGTGATGAAGTCAGTGTCGATAAACGCCACTTTGTTGGCGTATTTGACGGCGAAATCGATGTATTGCGCCTGGCCGAGCGCGATTTTGTCGTAGTCGGAGTATTGCAGCGCCATCTCGTCGCCGCCGAGGTGCGAGAAGACATAATCGCGGCCATACTCCCACGCGCTGGTGGTGTTGAAGATGTTGGCCAGCTTGTTGACCAGCGTCGATTTGCCGCTCGATTCACCGCCGAGCACCGCCACGGTGCGCACGAAGAACGGCTTCACTTCAGTCGGGATGTACTCCCAGTAGCGGAACGGATCCTGACGAATCTGGCTGCCGCTGATGTTCATAAACGATCGATGCGGATCGATCACCACCGCCGGAATGCCCAGATGCTGCTGATACATCGGCGCATCCGGTTCTTCGCTGGTGTAGACGCAGTCGGGCTCAATGCCCTGCTCCGCGAGAAAGGTTTTCACGCCAGCGCTCCACACGTCCCAGCCGTGCGGATAGGGCTCGATACCCTCTTCGTCGAACGAATGGATGCGGATGTTTTTCTGGTACTTAAAGGTCTGCAGCAGCCAGCGCAGACGATCGCTGATGGTGGGCTGCTGCGACATGGCGCTGTTCTCAAACAGCTGGCGATCGCGCGGATCGTCATGGCCCATGATGATGTGCAGCTCATCGACCTGGCTACAGGCGCGCTGGATCAGGTAGATGTGACCGGTGTGCAGCGGATAGAACTTCCCGAACACCACGCCCACGGTTTTGTCGCGACGCGGGAATTCCAGCCCGAGAAAACGGTGCAGCGCTTCCAGCTTCTGCGCGCTCGGGCTTTTGATTTTGGCATTCAGCAACTGGCTCAGATAGCCTTTGGTCATCCCGCTGGCATCAGCCACCTGCTGCAATGTATGTCCCTGCTGGCGAATCGCGGTTTTCAGATAGTCAAACGATGACATGTGGTGCCTCCTGCATGGAATTAGAGGGATGGTGCGCGCGGGCCCTCACCCCGGCCCTCTCCCGCCCGCGGGAGAGGGGGAAAATCCTGGATAGAGCGATAAATGACAGATCTACGCCGTACTCCCCGCCTCTGCGAACGGTTCCCTCTCCCGCCAGCGGGAGAGGGGGAAATCCTGAACAGAGCGATAAATGGCAGATCAACGCCGTACTTCCCGCCGCTCCGATCGGTTCCCTCTCCCGCCTGCGGGAGAGGAGGAAAATTAGTGCGGCTGGCATGGGAGGTGCCTGGTCAGGTTACTGACCACCAAACCTCTCCGATCGGTCCCCTCTCCCGCTAGCGGGAGAGGGTTAGGGTGAGGGAAAAGGTGGAACCACAAGCCAAACCCCCTCCCCAACAACCCACCTTACAGCTCGTCAAGAATCGCCAGCGCGTCCGCCAGTTTCTTCGCGCTATACACCTTCATACCGTCAATCGCCTTCTTCGGCGCATTCCCTGCCGGCACAATGGCGCGCTTAAAGCCGTGCTTGGCCGCTTCGGAAATGCGCTCCTGGCCGCTCGGCACCGGACGAATCTCCCCGGCCAGCCCGACTTCGCCAAAAATCACCAGATCCTGCGGCAGCGGGCGATCGCGCAGGCTCGACACCATCGCCAGCAGCAGCGCCAGGTCTGCACTGGTCTCGGTGACTTTGACGCCGCCGACCACGTTCACAAACACGTCCTGATCGGCCATCTGCAGGCCGCCGTGACGGTGCAGCACCGCCAGCAGAATCGCCAGACGGTTCTGCTCCAGCCCAACCGCCACACGGCGCGGATTGCCCATCATCGAATGGTCCACCAGCGCCTGAATCTCAACCAGCAGCGGGCGCGTGCCCTCCCAGACCACCATCACCGAACTGCCCGAGGTAATCTCATCGCCGCGTGACAAAAAGATAGCAGACGGGTTACTGACTTCGCGCATGCCCTGCTCGGTCATGGCAAAGACGCCCAGCTCATTCACCGCGCCAAAGCGGTTTTTGTGGCTGCGCAGCGTGCGGAAGCGCGAATCGGCATCGCCGTCCAGCAGCACCGAACAGTCGATGCAGTGCTCCAGCACCTTCGGCCCGGCCAGCGAGCCATCTTTGGTGACGTGACCGACCATGATGATCGCCACGCCGCGCGTTTTGGCGAAGCGCGTCAGGTAAGCGGCGGTTTCCCGCACCTGCGCCACGCTGCCCGGCGATGACTGGATCTCCGCCATGTGCATCACCTGGATCGAGTCGATCACCATCAACTTCGGCTGCTCCTGCTCGGCGATCAGGCAGATCTGCTCGATGCTGGTTTCCGACAGCATATTGAGGTTTTCCGTCGGCAATCCCAGACGATGGGCGCGCATCGCCACCTGCTGCAGCGACTCTTCGCCGGTGACGTATAGGGTTTTCATCCCTTCCGCCAGCTTACACATCACCTGCAACAACAGCGTTGATTTACCGGCGCCAGGGTTACCGCCAATCAGTATCGCGCTGCCTGGCACCACGCCGCCGCCCAGCACGCGGTCAAACTCTTTGAAACTGGTCGAGAAACGCGGCAGCGCTTCCAGACTGATCTCCGACAGCTTCTGCACCCGGCTGGTGCCGGCGCTACCGGCATAGCCGCTCAGGCGCTCATTGCGCGCGGCCGCAGGCGAGGCGGCAATGCGCACCTCGGTAATGGTATTCCAGGCGTGACAGGCGCTGCATTGCCCCTGCCAGCGCGGATAGTCAGCGCCGCATTCGTTACAGACGAAGGCGCGTTTTGCCGCTTTGGCCAAATCAAATCCTCAGTTAACGCTCTTCGTGAATCAGGCTGCCGGTGAGAATGCAGAACACTCCCATCAGGTCAGCGTGGCGGATAATCACTTCCGTCTGCTCATTCACTTTGGGTTTAGCATGATAGGCGATACCCAGCGCCGCCGTTTTAATCATCGGCAGATCGTTAGCACCATCGCCAATCGCCACGGTTTGTTCCGGTGCGATGTCAAAGCGCTGGGCCAGACTGTTCAGGGTATCGGCTTTAAATTGCGCGTCGACGATTTGCCCCAGCACTTCGCCGGTCAGCTTACCGTCACGCATTTCCAGTTCGTTGGCTACCGCAGCGGCCAGATGCAGCGTCTGCCGCAGGTGATCGGCATAGAAAGTGAAACCGCCCGAGGCAATCGCCACCTGCCAGCCCAGCGCCTGCAACTTGTGCACCAGCGTGGTCAGGCCTGGCATCAGCGGCAGCGTGTCGCGCACCTGCTTCAGGATGTTGGCGTCAGCGCCGGCCAGCTTCGCCACGCGCTCGCGCAGGCTGGCTTTAAAATCCAGCTCGCCGCGCATCGCGCGTTCCGTCACTTCCGCCACCTGCTCGCCACAGCCCGCCAGTTTGGCGATCTCATCGATGCACTCGATCTGGATGGCGGTGGAATCCATGTCCATGACCAGCAGCCCTGGCGTTTTCAGATGGGGAATTTTGCCAAGCGGCGCCACATCAAAGCCAGCCTCATGCGCCAGCTTGCTGGCACGCGGTGTCAGCGAGCCCGCCAGCCGGATTACCTGATACTCATCGACATTCCACGCGCTGACGATCACCATCGCCGCGCCCAGCTGATGCTGATAATCGGTCAGTTTTTGTTTATCGAGCCCGCGCCCATACAGTAACCAGCCAGTCCGACCGGCACGGTAATCCAGCGGCATCACTTCATCACCGCTCAGGGAAAGGGGTAAACCCGGCCAAAGAGAGACATCGGCGGGCAGATCGCACCAGGTAAGACGATTTGGCATTACAGCTCCTGTAGGGACAACAAAACCACGCAAGAGGCTACCTTGTCTGCGCGGGTTCTGGCAACATAATTGCCAGCCTTTCTGCTGTTACGTCACACGGGTTTCTGATGGTCAAAACCGCACTGAAATTTCGCCTGCATCGCACGGTGATCGTTCTTATCTCGCTGGCGCTGTTAGTGGTGCTGATGCAGGGCGCATCATGGTTTAGTCTTGGCCATCAGATGGCCCGTTCCGAACAGGTCGAGGAGCTGGCGCACACGCTGACGCGCCAGGTGGCGTTCAGCCTGAAACCGCTCATGGATAACAGCGACGATAACCGCACGCAGATTGAAGCCATCCTGAATCAGATGACGGATAACAGCCGTGTGCTGGACGCTTCGGTCTATGCCGACGACGGCAGCCTGGTGGCCCACAGCGGCGAGAGTATTAATGTGCGCGACCGCCTGGCGCTCGACGGTAAACGTGCCGGTAGCTATTTTAATCATCAGATTGTCCAGCCGCTGGAAGGGAAAGAGGGTCCGCAGGGTTTTCTGCGTATCACGCTGGATACGCATGTGCTGGTGACGGAATCGCGTCAGGTGGATAACACCACCAATATTCTGCGCCTGATGATGCTGCTGGCGCTGGCGATCGGCATTATCCTGACCCGTACCCTGCTGCGCGACCGCCGCACCCGCTGGCAGCAATCACCGTTCCTGCTGACGGCCAGCAGAACGGTGAAAGAGGATAAAGAGGAAGAGACGGCGGCGGAGAGTGTGGAGACTGAGAGGAAAGAGGGTTGAGTTCATATGGGAGGTGCGGTCTGATCGCTTGCTGAAACGAGGTTTAACACCGGTCAGGCGATGGCAGTCAGGATAGAGGCGGCTGCATGATCCTGACGGCGGGCGACTAAAGAGAAAAGCCGGAGGATCGTTAAGAACGTTTTCGGCTTATTCTAATTCTTTCTTATTTTTTCATACCGATAGGCAACATCGACTAATACCTTTATCAGTCCATCCTCATCTGGCCAATCAAAAATGAACAGTGGATAACCTGGCATATAAACCTTTGGCTCCTTTATCTTAATCATTTCTTCGCTCAATAGTGTTATTAGAAAAGGTCTATCTATAAAATACTGCATTCATCGTATTACCGTCATCATCTCTAATCAGCTTATTCATTTCAAATTTTTAAAATAAATAATATTTTTGCACAAGCCGAAATCATCCGTTACATGATGAATACTATGGTGATGAAATAATTTTTAGCCACCTTACTTCAGGAGCGAATGGATTAATTCCCCTTGATGTTATTCCATTCGCAATACTCAACCCATTTTTTATCTTCAAACCCTTTTCGATAATTACAGACAATCGTCCCTGTACGATTATGAGGATCATAAGCAGCATCAACATGCCCCCATGCCCCTGACACTGGAAGCTCAGCCGTAAATTCATCACTAAACCATTTTCTTAACCCTCGGGTAACATTACCTTCAGGTTTTTTTTGTTCACCCATCAAAAGCTTTTCAGGTGAGAATCGCCAACTACTAAGTTGAGAATTAATGTCATTAGGCTGCAAAAAATCAACTATAAGATAAATATCACCAAACTTCCTGTCACCTTTAAGTATGGTTCTATACGATACAGTCTTATTTTCTTTTTTTTCTGGCCACCCCTCCCACTTTACATGAAAGTTATCAAATAAATTTTTTTTCGTTACCTCTGGACCCAACATCAATGAGTTTTTAAATGTAATAACTCCCTTCTCTAAGTCGAACATAACCTTACACTCCAATATCAAATGATAAACCTAAGGTTTCCAGGACTATTTTACGATTAGATATGAAGAATTTCGTCACACAACTGCTCCCAAACTACCAATATCCTGGGAGGGTTTAGCGGGGTAACGATTATGCTATTTGAGAATAACTAACCTAAAAATAAATTTTCAGAACGAAACAGCGCAGTATTTTGCGCTATAGTATATAATACCGAGCAAGCTAGCTTCTAAAATATAAAAAATTAACTGTTAGAATAAATTACTCCGCCTATATTCACGCCACTTCTCCTGATCTTCGAATGCTGTTTTATAGTTACAAACAATCATTCCTACACTATTCCATGGATCATATGAAGCATCAATATGCCCCCATTCTCCTCCTGTAGGTAATAAAACTTGCGTTTTTTTAAAAAACCAATCCCTTAAACGCTTTGTTACTTTCCCTGATGCTTTTTTTTGCTGACCTTCTATCAGTCCTTCTGGAGCAATAAACCATGTAGCAACGAGTGCATTTTCGTTAACTGGCGGTTTAAAAGTAACAATTAAATAAACAAAACCATCATGTTTATTACCTAATTTCAATCTATAGGATACAACTTCCCCATCATCGTTTCTTAGCCAATCCTCCCATGGATGCAGATTGGTAATAATTTCTTTTTTCTTCTGGAAAAGAGATATTTTTATATTCTCATCAAAGATTATAACGTCAGCCTTACACGATATTTGCAAAATCATACTCCTAAACCAAATGGAGATCCTATTGGCTCTAATACAATTTTATAATTAGAGATAAAGAATTGCGTTCCGCCACCTTTACCAAAACCAAGAGAAGGATCTTGTGATAACGCCTGGCCAGTACCTGCAACTGTAGTTTTTTTTAACTCGGTAAGCCTGTACCATTTTTCTATAACCTTATGTTGGGTGGGGAAGAACCTGCAGACTCTGCCATAATTTTGTTCTGCTACCATCAGCAGCATCTAAAGTGGCTTTGTCGAAATAGAAACCAGATTGTCCGGGTGCTCCGCCATAGACAATATCCCCTTCTTTTAAGAAAGTATTTGACCATTTATCGCGCCCCTTATAAATACCATGACCTTGCCATTGTCTGCCACGGGGATCGCTTCCGGCTTATTTAACTATATTTCTTTTTCTAAATAACTATCGACTGCTTTTTCCATTCTATCCAAAACATTAGTAATTGGGTTAAGGTAGTCGTTATACATGTCTGCATAACGACGGGCAAAGCCTCTTAAGATATTACTCTTTACTTCATCATTAATAACTTCCACTTTTAAATTTTCAAGATCATTAATAAAAGCCCGCAAATCTTCTTTGCGCTCATTTTTTATAACAGCTTCAATATTATCAATTGCTCTATCTATTTCAGACAAGAGGGATTTTTATACAAGATTAATATTCCTCATAAGGAAAGATAACTCTTCACTACTTCTTCAGCATCAGACATTTGATAAAGAAGAGGATTATCATAATCATTATATATTCCTAAATAAGCTTTAACTGAGTTATGTATTTCGTTGTACGTCAAAACATCCATTTCAATATCATGAATTCTTTTCTTATATTTATCAATAATATTATTGAGTTCCACCTTATGAAAAACCAATCTTTCTTTTTCCAGATCCGAAAGAGTTTTCCTTAATATATTTAATGCTTCGGTTTTTTTCATAACATTATTACATCACTCATCTCCTTTCAGTAAAAAATAGAGATAACATTACTGCCATATGTCTAACAGTTTGCTCCATACATCTCTCATATTTTCACCTTGTACAGAGTAGTCATTGAACTCTTCTGTGTAATCAATAAAAGTTTGGTGAATAGACCTGATCGGGACATTCCTTTCATACCTTGAATCCTCAATTATTTTCTTAAGCTTATGCAGGTAATACGGATCCCTCACTCTCCCCGCAAAGTAATTATCAAGGAAATCAAGCACTTCACTACAGGACTCATAGTTCATTCTTACTCCTCAGGAAGAATATTAACATCATCGAAATTTATAACTCGCTTGTCTGCGTATAATTGCTCGACACCACCTTTTCCATATCGCGGATATGCTTTAGTAAAAAGCTCTAATGGTTTACCCGGTTCATTTCCAAACATTGTTGGGTGCCGAACCTGAGGAATGCCATTTTCAAATAATTGAAGAGTATCAAATTGCCCTCTCAACCTACCATCACTCCAGGACATATCTTCAGGATTAAGAGGATTAACTTTATCAATACCTTTTATTTGAAAAGCATCTCTTGTTGCTTTTCCACTATTAAATTTATCGAAACCAAAATAGGTGAACAGAGCACTCTTATCAGAGAGCAGCTTTTGTCCCCACTCATTTAAGCTGCCATCATCGTTCTTATATCGTACAAACCGATACGCTGTCGCTCGCATTGTTGCACTAGGCCCATCAGGACCAACATAAAAATCAGGCTTACTTTTATTTCCATTGTTGCTGCACTTTCTCACCCCCCACGGATCCACCCACCCTAGCGAAGTCGGCGCATACTGGTACAGGTTCAGCCCACCCGCCAGTCCTATCTGGTCATAGGGAGGACTCTAACATCGTCATACCTTTTAGTGGGATTAACATGCTGCTTTTATTATCTTTTCATGGGGGCCTTTCCCACTTTCAGCAGGCTGTTAACACGATGAACCTGGACGCGTAATTTTGCCCTGCCCACGCTACCGCCCAGTCATGACCTTCCCTGTCTGTACCCCTAAATACTACCAGCCACGCTTTGAACGGCAACCCGTGCACGGGCAGCTTGCTGTTCGCCGGGCACGGCCGGCACAGAGCCCACTGGTGATGCCACTACCACTTGGATTTACCGGGGGTAGCGGCTGCATGTGGCCGGGTTCGGGGTCGGTAAGAAGTTAACCATGCAGGTTGAAGAGGGCTGTCTGGTCCTGACGGCGGGCGACTAAAATAAAAAGCCGGAAGGATGATTCAGATCGCTTCCGGCTTATTATTTAACAAAAATTAAAATATATCTCTCTGATCAGTGCGCCATCTGCTTCTTCAATAGAGCCGACCGCAAGATCATTAAAGTCTGCTAAGATACTTTTTACTGGTACGTCATCTTTTAATAAACGAGACGAAAAAACACTTCTTTTTTCCGGGAGAACATATTTATCAATTAAATAATTTAAATAATTAACCAACTCATCACGACTCACAATTACTCCGGTAACACGCTAACTTTATTGAAAATCACAGGAGTTCCTTTCTCAATTGGCAGTAGCTGAACAGCACCACCTTTCCCATATTGAGGATAAGCACTTGTAAATAATTCATAACCAGGCCCATCCCCCCATTTGCAAGCGGAACTTTAACCTGAGGAACACCATTCTTATAAAGCTGTAAAGTATCAAATTCTCCCAACAGGCGAGCATCACTCCATGATTTAACATTACCTTTTTCATAGAAAATTTGATAAGCATCCCTAGCCTCACTACCAGTTTTATATTTTGTATAACCAAAATAACTTAATGGCGCTGATTTAGATGCCATTGTTTTAGCAGCGTATGAATCTGAACTATTCATATAATGATAAGCAGTCGAGGGCATCGTCGCACTTGGTCCATCTGGCCCGACATAAAAATCAGGTTTACACCTATTCAACCCCAGCGGATCTATCCAGCTGAACGCATTCGGCGCATACTGGTACAGGTTCAGCCCACCCGCCAGCCCTATCGGGTCCTGCTGCGTAAACCGCGCACTGTCCGGGTCGTAGTAACGAAACAGATTGTAGTGCAGTCCGGTTTCACGGTCCAGGTACTGGCCCTGCATACGCAGGTTCTGGTCGTAACCGGGCAGTTGCTGATGAGTAAAGGTGGAAAGGGATTACCTGATCCTGACATTAGGAGGCTAAAGAGAAAAAAGCCGGAAAGACAGTTAAGATTACTTCAGACTATTCTCAGCAATAATAGAAATATATATCACTTATTAAATCACCATCAGCCTGTTCTACAGTTACTGCTTTAAATTTATTTAAGTCGGCCAGTATCCCTTTTACTGGGACATCATCTCTTGATAAATATACATAGAAATTTTCTCTTTCACTCTTAGGCACATATTTATTTATCAAATAAAGAAGGCTTCCTCTTAATTCTTTATCTGTCATCGCATTAACTCCTTGAGAACATTGACTTTATCGAAGGATAATAGCATAGCCTTTTTATGTTGATAATAATTTAATACACCGCATCTATTACATTCTGGATGTACGCTGGTAAAAAAGCGTATATCCGTGCCCTGTGTCACTTTTGGCAAGCGAAACCTTAAATTGTGGAACACCATTCTTGTAAAGCTGTAGGGTTTTAAACCACCCCAATCAATAATATCTATAGCATCAAATCTCGCCATACAATTATCAGCGGGGAATGGCTTCACCTGATACTAATAAGAAGGTGATATTCTCGTTATCTCTTTTTTCCTAAATCTAAAGAGTAGTGCCAATCATACCAGCCATTTACTTTTTGGGAAAAAGAGAAAACAATCAAAACCTCTTTTTCATCATTTAGCGTCAAGTAATAAAAAGATGCTCCTTCTGGAGGCGGAAAACATGAAAATAAAGTCCCATCATCATTTACAACCGTTAATAACATTGGTAAAGGCGATAATTTGCTTAACGCGAATACTAAATTCCGCTTTTCATCCATCATTGCCAGATCCAAATAATCTATAATAAAAGTGATCTTTTTTTATTGCATATCCAATGCAATTGATTATTTTCTTTGATGCAAATTAAATTATTATTCATTTTCAACTCAATAATTATGGCTTAAGTCAGGAATCGTCAATAACCTTCAAATAACCCATACACTCTGCGGGGACGCTGCCATTCCAACTTATGAGCCGCCATAAGATAGATACATGTTTACACCTTAATCTAATTGAGCTCCGTCATAATACTGCAAATCATTAGATAGTTATTTTAATGTTTTATCATCATGAAAAATTTAAAATAATTTTTTAAAGTAGCTCTCTTATTCTAATGCTAATGACGCAAAATTAATGTATTAAACCTGCATCAAAACGAATGCAGCTTAATAACAAACCAAGGCTATAAAACGCAATCAAATCTAAAATTGTTTTTTATCAAACACTCCAATCAGATATGATTCATAACGGGAAGGTTGTAATTCCTTGTAGGTAAAGACAATTGTAATATCATGCATCCCATTTGCGCACTTTCTGTCTATAATCCTTAGTGGACTTTCTTTGTATTTATATTCCTTAATTTCATCTCCAGCTAGCTTCACACCTCTCATTTTTTCTAACATCTTATTTTTTTTATCTTCATTTATCATATCAAAATCAAGGGAATTATATAAACCAAAAAATATAGCGCCTCCACATAATGGACAGGTTATTTTTACACTATTATTTAAAAAGGAATCTTCAGGCCCATCATGAATTAATACTTTTTTCCTCTGGTAATTAATCATTTTCACACCTTCCTCAAAAATCCATTCTTAATTAGCTTTTCAATACCTACAGACGTTTCATATTGAATACCATAACCTGGTTGACCAAACCATGGGATAGCAGGGCCACCATCAACAGGTAATGGTTTTAAGACTTCATAAGTTGTATATGGCTTATTTAGTGTACTGGTTTGTAAAGCTCTACCTTCAAATGACGAACCAGCAGGAGAAATAAAAGTCCCCGTATCATGAAAACCTGTGGCATCCATCCACCCACCATAGCGATCAACTTTAGTTCCAGGTATAAGTGTCGTTTTCGTAGCAGTAACAAAACCTCGATTTGGAGGCCACGCACCTTCTCCCATAAATTTTTCCAAGGCTGGCCAGTCTTGCTTTCTCCACAAAGCATAAGCTTTAGATGCTTGCGTTCTTGATGAAAATTGCCGCTTATTTGATTTTTTTTGAAAATCATTCCACTCGTTTTTACACTTACTCAACCCCAGCGGATCTATCCAGCTGAACGAATTCGGCGCATACTGGTACAGGTTCAGCCCACCCGCCAGCCCTATCGGGTCCTGCTGCGTAAACCGCGCACTGTCTGGATCGTAGTAACGAAACAGATTGTAGTGCAGTCCGGTTTCACGGTCCAGGTACTGGCCCTGCATACGCAGGTTCTGATCGTAGCCGGGCAGTTGCTGATGAGTTTCGCGCAGCAGTTTGCCCCATGCGTTATTGATGCCTTCCCAGCTGATGCGGCCTTCGCTGTCTGTCAGGCGTTCCGGCATGCCGTTAGCGGCATTGTGGAACCAGAAAATCTCCGCGCCCTCATTGCCGTCAATACGCGCCAGCGGTTCATAGCTGTTTGCGTCGCTGTATACGTAGGTCAGTGGCACATCGTCGTGTATTTCTTGCAGCAGACGAAAACCGTCCCAGACGAAGCGGGTGAGGGTCGCTGCTCCGGCCGGCTTGCCGTGCAGCAAACGCTGCACGCGCTTGCTGATGCGGCGCCCGAGCGGATCGTAGCGGAAACTCACCTGCACCTGAGGCTTGTTGCGATCGCGCGGTTCGCTGACGACTTCGATCAGGCGATGCTCGTCATCATAGCGGTAGCGCCAGCGCGTCTGACCGTCATCCTTTTCACTGGTGCGACCGTGCACGTCATAGCGCCAGCGGATGCCGTTCAGCTGCGTAACACGGTTGTGCGTTACCGCTGCTGCCGCGCTGCGGTCCAGCGGATTACCCGCGCCATCCCACTGCCACGTATCATTACCGGGCTGTACACCTTCCTGCGCCAGCAGACGGCCCGCGCTGTCGTAGTGCCAGAGCGTCTGGCTGAAAGGATTGTCGTCGCGCTGTTCGCGAATCAGGTTGTTGCCGTAGTCGAAATCACGCCGGCGTGACCAGCGGCGCGGTGCCGGGCGCTGTGCCTCACCGTCGAACACATCGCGACGCACCAGCCGACCCAGCCGATCGTAATCGCTGCGCGTGGTCAGTCCGCCCTGGCTGCGGCTCAGTTCGCGGTGTAGCGTATCGCGCGTAAATTCGCTGACCGGCAGGTTATCCAGCGCGATGCTCAGCAGATGGCCACTGCCGTAATACAACTGTTTCAGCTGGCGGCCATCCGGCAATGTCAGCGCAGTGCAGTTGCCCAGCGCGTCATACTGCCACGCCAGGCTGCCCTGATCGCCCTGCTCCGCTATCACGCGACCAGCTTTGTCATACGCGAAAGTAATCGCCTGCTCGGCTTCACGGCTCCACTGGTTTTCCCCCAGTGGCAGATGCTGCGCCACGCTTGCCAGCTGGCCCGCCGCGGTATAGTCATAGCGCGTCTGGCCTTCCGGGGTGATGCGCGCCATTAGTTGCCCTGCCGGGCTGAAGGCGAAGCGGTGCGTAATGGCCTGCGGGTGACCGGCGGCGAAAGTGCGGACAACTGCGCGTCCGGTGGCATCGTAGTCGTAGCGTGTTGCCACACCGTCCAGCCCGATCTGCGCCAGCAGCAGCGAATCTGCGCCCCATTCGAAGTGGTAGCTTTCGCCGTTCTGATTTTGCAGCGAGATTAAACGTCCACGGCTGTCCCAGCGGCGCTGCACCTCTTCGCCCTGCGCGTTTCGCGAGAGAGTCAGTCTGCCGGCCTGGTCGTAAGCGAATTCGCTGCGTTTACCGTCTGCCGAGGCATACGCCACTGGCAGACCACGTTCGCTCCACTCCAGACGTTCTTCCCAGCCTTCAGCACGTTCCATCTGCCGGGGCCGCCCGGCGGCATCATAGTAGTATCGCGTTTCTTCGCCATCGGCTGCTGTAACACAACTCAGCCAGCCCAGCGGATGATAACGGTAACGCGTCGTCTGGCCGGAGCAGTCCGTCTCGCGAATGACCTGCCCGGCATCGTTATACTCACGGCGATAGCGATTGCCCGCCGCATCAATCTCTTCTGTGATCAGCCCAAACTCATCACGCAGATAACGCGTGCTGTGCCCGAGCGCATCGACCACCCGTTCCAGTCCGTGATGGATATCGTAGTAATAACGGATGGTAGCGCCGCCAGGCTGGGTGATGACGCTGGGCAGGGCACGATGCGTTAACCACTCTGTGGTCTGCGCATTGCCATCGGCATCCTGCTCTTCAATGCGGTTGCCGAGCTCGTCGTAGGTAAAGTTCACCGCATGGCCGAGCGGGTCAATTCGGCGCGTCAGCAGTTCATTGTCATCCCACTCGTAGCGCCATTGCTCGCCGCGCTCGTCGATGAAGCAGGTAATTAATCCCTGTGCATTCCAGTGATGCTCGCGCTGCTGCCCATCGTAAGTAGAAACGCGGGTAATGCCCGCCGCGAGATCGTACTGCATACGGCAGCCATCGCCGCTGCTGGTGCGGTTTTCTATCACCCGCCAGTGATCAAACAGCTGCCAGCGATACTCGCTCTCCAGCCCGCCCGGCAGGCGGTGCCATACCATCAGGCCATCCACGTTATAACGGAAACGGCGCGTCTCAATGCCTGCCGCATCGGTGACGCTGGCCAGCTGGCCGTGATCATCAAAGCTCCAGCGCATCAGCGGCCAGTGCTGTTCACCGTCAAAGTGACTGGCAGCGGTAACGCGTTGCGGATGGCGTTCGTCGTTGTAGTGCAGCGTCACGTCAATCGCCAGCGGTTCATCATGGATGCGCACCAGCCGGCTCTGCTCATCCCAGCCCATCTCCAGCGCGTTGCCGTACTCGTCGCTCAGCGAGGCGAGACGCAAGAGCTGCGGGTTTCTGGCGGTGGGTTTGTACAAGCGCCAGACCGCGCCGTCATCGTCAGCGATGGCCACGTCACCGTGCGCATTGCGTCGCACCATCAGTCCTTCGCTGATGCTGTAAAGCACCTCTTTTTCACCGGGCAAGGCAAAACGCAGTTCGCGGCCGTTGTCATCAAACCAGGTGGCCTGATTGCCTTCCAGCGTCAGATAGCTGTCGAACACCGTCGACCAGCCACGGCCAAACAGGCCGGCGCGCTGCGTCAGGCTGTTATAGCTGCGCTGCCAGCGCAGGGGAAAACGTCCCGGCAGCGAGAAATCACGCTCGGCATCATCATTCAGCACTTTCACGCCGGTAGCGGCATGTACCGGGTGCAGCGCGGAGAATATCGCGTTGATAGACATATCGGCCAGCATGCCGCCGCCCGCCATTGCCAGCGCACACG
The DNA here is from genome assembly GCF_019890955.1 of Pantoea dispersa. NCBI lineage: Bacteria > Pseudomonadati > Pseudomonadota > Gammaproteobacteria > Enterobacterales > Erwiniaceae > Pantoea > Pantoea dispersa. Next base: position 712,546 of record NZ_CP082346.1, on the reverse strand, counting down.
GCATATTTTTCAGGATCTGACCGGGACGACCGCGGATCAGCGACAGGCCGATCATCGCCAGCGCCAGACCGGGCTGTTTGCCGCTTTTGATATCCCGCACCGTTAGCGTTTCACCGCCAATGATGACGTTGGCTGAAACATCATCGCTGATGGTCGCGCCACAGGTGGTGCGATCTTTAGCACGTGCCGCCGGCTGGCCGTTGATGAATACGCTTTTAGATCCTTCAGCGAGATATTGTGGTCCGCTGTGTTTCTCGCACGCAACTTTATCCTGTTCCAGTGGCGAGGTACCTGCGGCAGCAGAGGCAATCGTCGGCTGCCACATCGCCCCGGCGAACTGGTCGGCAACCGCCAGCAGTTTGCCGGCATAGTCGGCAAAAAATCCGGCCGACTGCGCTTCCGGTGGCGGCGTATCGCCTGCCGTCAGTTCACCTGCCGCGCGAGCCGCCGCTAAGCCATTGATGATCACATTATCCGAACCGCTGGCAATGACACCTGCAGGCGACGGCGGGAACAGCATGTCGCCAATGCCATCCGCAGCCGCGCTGATGTCGTCCGTGATGCCTGCCACATTCGCCACCGCACCCGCGATGATACCGCTCAGCAGACAGCTACTGCCTACCGCCGCCAGCGCACCCACGCCAACCAGCGGAGCGGCTACGGTAGCCACACCGGCAACAATCGCGCCCATCGCGGCGTAGACCGCACCTTCAGCGACGATACTGGTGATATCGGCGAAAATACTGGAATGAATGATGTCATCGCCCTGGCGGGCCGCGTGCTTATCCATAATTATCCCTTCCGTGGGGCGTTCAGCGTCAGGCTCTGTTTGAAGGCATGCCAGCGTGCCCCGTCTTCTTCATCAAAAGGCCGCATGGCTGAAAAAGTAAATATCATCAACATATTGGTTTCTGGCACGTTTACTGCCAGCTGACGTTGCCACAGAGCCTGCCCGTTGCGATCAAAAGCCGTTTCCACTTCGATGGCGCGCAATGTGTTGTCGGCTCCCGCCAGCACGCGTGTAAATTCGCTCTGCTCTACATGGCCCATCTGGCTGCGCAACGTATCCCACTGACGGTGAAATTCCTGCTCAAAATCGCTGCCTTCGGCGATTGGCCCACGGCTGACGATCAGCGCCAGCCCGGTGGCCTCATCGCGCAGAATATTCATGCTGGTGTCCTGCCAGCCAGCCGGAAACAGGGCGAACGCGCCCTCGTTGAATTGGTAGTGCATGTTGGATATCCGTTTGAGGAATAAATGAGGATGGATCTATGTAGAATCACTTTAGCGAAACGAATTTAATTAAGCTGTTCCATCGCCAGTAGATAATTTCATTTGTATATTAGCTAGTAATTGACAGTGACGTATTACGCATCATTAAAAACCATCATAATATGACTTATGCGATGTTCTTCAATCTGAAATAAGAGACGCTTTCCATCACCCTCGTAATAAATCCAGTATTGATCATCACTGTCATCAACAGCGCCTTTGCCATAACGACGTTGCAGAGCGCTTTCGCCGTCACCAACTGAAACACCTCTGTACGTTTTGATACCCGGCGAATTAAGGGTGATTTGCGCTATGATATAACTATCGCTGTCGCGATGCTCTTTTTCCCAGTTCAAATTGGAAGAGTAAATATCAAAACCTGGATAGTTATACTGATAATAATGATAATTTCCGGCTTCTGAAGGTCTGTCGCCCGCATAGCTTTCAGCAATCGGCACTCCGGCGGGCCGCTTTGTCAGATTATCCCATTCGTCTCCCAGCGAGACACGATAATGATTGATTTCCACACTGAAGTCGGAGGCTGAAAGAGGTTTACTGGTACAGTTTGCTTGTAAGTTACCTGCAGAATCCCCCGCAGGGTCGCTATTGAAACGCTTTGCCCAGGCAGCAATATCAGGCTGCAAAGTTTTCTCAGTATTATCATTACATCGATAACTTATTTTGCCCATTTTAGCATCTGTCCATGCAGCATAGATCCTGCCATCAGGTTGTATTACAAAGGCTGAAGCCTGTTCCAGGTAGAGATCTCTTAACCAGCCTTCCACAAACAATCCGCCTGCTGATGTCAGGTGCGGTTCACCATACACATCAAAGTTTTGACTGAAGGTATCGTAATCAGGACCCAAAATGGTCTTTAGCTTCAGCAGTACATCTTTGTTGCTAAAAACGGATGAAACTTTATCAAGGCTATTATAATCAGACATCACTACGTCTGCTCTGGCTGACATCATGCCGAAAGCCATAACTGCCACAACACTAAATAAAGCTAATTTTATACGCATCAACTTACCCGACAAGCCAACTTTTAATAACACTCACAGATGTTCGTTCCGGATGATAAAGCCGACTAAAAGAGCAATAAAACCCCGTAGGAATTACTTTTTAACTGGATGAAAAACTCCGTTATCAGATCCTGCATCAGTTAACAAAGAATAATTTTTCTTATCGACTTTAAAACGAAAAAGATGTACAGAAGTATTTGGGTCTCCACCACAAATAGCATAGCGTTTATCCTCTCGAACATCGATAATGAAATATTTACTGTCAGAGACATCATCATAATCATATGCTAAACAATGATCGCGTAATAACGATAGCTTATTATCCCTGATAGCTTTATGTACCGTCAGGACAGCAATATCTTCATCAGTTTGAGTTACATTTTTAGTGTCATAATGGATATTGCTTTTAGCTGAAAGAACAGAATAACTAAAAACGGCACAAGAAAAAAACAAGATACACTTTAAGCAATACCGTCTGAACATTTTTATTCCCACTTATCATCCTGTGATAGCAATACCTTTTTGTCTCTTGATACCGTCAGCGTCAACGGCTCAAAATTAATGCCATACTCTATATTTCCATTATTGAAAATCATACCAACTGCTTTGGCTGCATCAGGGGAATCAATTGTGTGGCCGGTAAGTGAAATCTGGCTACCATCGCTATTTCTCATGCCATAATACTTTACTTTTTTACAACTGGTATAAAAATCCCCACAGTTATTTACAAGAGTCACGGTGAATCCTGATGTCGAAAAAACCTACTTTTTAACATTACATTTCTATTTGGCTCTATCTTTTTAAGGAAAAATCCTTGGGAGCATAAAACTCACCATGGCTCGGCAGTACAATTAAATGCCAAAGCATGGCGTTATTATTTAATGTCAACTCAGCCTCTCCATTTTTACCACCAAAGACAGAGTCAAATTTCACATTAGCTTTATTATTCTTCACAACGCCATGTAAGTTATTCTCATCACCATCAGGGCAATCAATACGATTACCACTATTCTTAATGTAGCAGTAGCGCCCAACAACCTTCCCATCAACTTGTCTGAGCTTGATATTTAACGTGGAATAATCGGAGCTATTTTCATTACCCGCAGTACCAGACCACTCACCGTTGAAATCTATCGCAGCCCATACAGGAGCCGCAAAAGAAAGCAATATCATTGAGAAAAAGCAGGCTTTTTTTGAAAAAATATATTTCTTAATCATATTCGGAAGCGACATTAATAGGGGCTCCAGCTAACCTTGGCTTCGAAATTCAATCTGTACGCTGATCTCCAACGCATAGAGAAGTTTATATTGCAGTAATTATCGGGGTTATTGTAGCTATATAAATCACCAAAAATAGAAAAACCTCTATGATGGCCAGCGCACTTTATCGTATGGACAATTGATTACATAACACTCCCCCCTGGCAGCCCAGGAGGTTGAGCAAAATAATTAATTGGGGTTGTTATAGTCAGGAGCCAAACCCTTGTGGGTTGCAAGCAATCTGTCTTTTTTAACCCAGCCCATGATTTGATCACCATCGTTAGTGAGGTACATGACCCGATAAAATCCATTCTGCTCAACATAGGCATAAAGATCATCATTTGGCACAACAAATGTCCCTTTTAATAAACACTTTTCATCAGGCGCTGAATAAAACTGCAAATGTCCTTTCCCTCCGACTTTGTACAGATTATCAGTATTATCAAACCGGTCCCCGTTAGAAATCCCTGACTTATCTAACTTTGCACAAAAATCATTAGCTGAAGCTGCCAGGGGCAAGGCAATAATCATCGCCATTAAAAACCTAATCATATCATCCCTCTACCTTTCATAATCCCGATAAGTTTTTTAGCATACTCCGGATCTGTTGCATAGCCTTTCTCTTGTAGCCCCTTCGCCCATTCAACAGGGTCTGAAGATTTGAAAAGACTACTGTAACGTTTATTATCCATCAAAAACTGACCATGCTGTTCAATACTCTCTTCAACCGATCCATAAGTTGCAAAGCTATCAACAATTTTGATTTTCTTACCGTTGACATACTCATGCGTTACGGTTTCCGCAGCATTTTTAGAACCAAATGATTTTATTCCAAAAATATTGTTACTACTTATATTCGTTTTCTTATCAAATGGAACCAAGTCTCCCCAGCTTGATTCAAGGATCGCCTGCGCCGTAGTGACTTCTGCCGGAACGCCCGTTTTCTTTTCACTGATCTTAGCTGCAGCATAGACCTTATCAAAAAAAGCTTGTTTATCTGCTGGTAACGGGCGTGCTTTGCGAGCGGGGTGATTTGCTACAGGTGCAGCGGTCGGCTTAGCGGCAGCAGAGACCGCAGCTTTCGGCGCAGCCGGAGCCGCCTGTCCTTTCTGTTTAGGGGGGAACAGGTTCTCCACCGCTTTACTGATATTCTGTTTGTGATCGGCACCAGGCGCACCGGTGCCGGGCTTTGCACCGTCAGTATTCAGGTTCAGCTTGCCGCCGGATGTTGTAATATGGCCATCACCCTGCACGAAAATATTGAAGCCTTTACCGACGATATTAATGTGACCGTTAGCGTTGAGTTCAATAGCGCTTTCACCGCACTCCAGACGCAGTTTGGTGCCGGATCCCAGAACATAGGTATCAACTGCCGCGTCCAGCTTGCCTTGTCCGGTCAGGAGCTCCTCGCCGCCTTTGATACCGTGTACACGGTTGGTCTCAACGCGGTACAGCTCATTGCCGCCAGCATAATGGCTGTGGTTGTTGGCGACCGAGTGGCTGGCATCGTTTTTAACGTGCGTATCCATGTTTTTCTGCGCCTGGATCCAAAGATGCTCCTCGCCCGCCTTGTCCTCGAAGCGCAGCGCGTTTGCCGTATCCGCCGTGCCGTCCTTCGAACGGCTCAAAAACCCCATCTGCGTCGCCGCCGCCGGCAGCGCCCACGGCGGCATGCTCGCCTCGTTGTACACGCGACCGATGATCAGCGGCCGGTCCGGGTCGCCGTTGATGAAGTCCACCACCACCTCGTCGTTCACCCGCGGGATCTGCACGCCGCCGAACCCCTGGCCCGCCCACGCGCTCGACACCCGCACCCAGCACGAGCTCGTGTCGTCGCCCTTCGCCAGTCGGTCCCAGTGGAACTTCACCTTCACCCGGCCGTAGCGGTCCGTCCAGATTGACTCACCCGCCGGGCCCACCACCTTCGCCGTCTGCGGACCGTGCGTCTTCGGCCACGCCGTCGCCGGCTCCGCCCGGTACGTCACCGACGACGGCAGCACCGTGAACGCGATGTTGTGCCGCGCCCCGCCGCCGCCGCTCGCGTACCCGTTCTCCTCAAAGTCGTACCGCGCCGACGTCACCAGGTACTCTCCGTTGTCGCTGAAGTGCGGCGCGTTCACGATGCCGAACCGGTACCCCGGCGCGATGCCCGTCGCCGTCCCCGTTCCGCTCACGCTGTGGTGCGCCACCTGCCACACCTCCTGGCGGATGCGCGTGTAAAACTCGCCGTGGCTGTGGTCGACAAAATGGCCCGGCCAGTCGTACACGTCCACCGCCCCCGGCACCGGCGACACCGGGTTCTGCCGCGCCTGCAGCATCCACGCGTTCGGCTTGCGGAAGTCGTAGTCGTCCGTGCTGTACATCCCCGGCGTCACGCTCTCGCACAGCGACCACTGGCTGATGCCCTCCTCCGTCACGCTCCCGCCCGACGCCGTCACGTGGTACGGTATCGTCTCGTACCCCGCAAACGCCTCGTGCTGGTCCGCCCCGTCGCACAGCACCATCACGTGGCGCTCCGCCTCGTGGCGGAACCAGTAGTAAATCCCCTCCAGCTCCATCAGCCGGCTGATGAAGTCGAAGCTGCTCTCCTGGTACTGCACGCAGTACTCCCACACCCGGTAGCTGCTGCCCAGCCGCGTCTCCACGTTCACCCCGTTCTCCTGCAGCAGCGTCTGCACTATCTGCGGCACCGTCTGACCCTGAAATATCCGCAGGTTGCGGTCCCGGCGCATCGGCCACAGGTCCGGCTCCACCCGCAGCTGGTACACCGCGTAGCGCGTCCCGCTCAGCTCCTCGCTGCGCACCGCCACCCGCGTGATTTTCCCGTTGAGGTAGCGCGGCGACAGCAGGCTCTGCGTCGGCAGCGTGAACGTGACCGGCTGCCCCAGCAGCGCGTGACGGTCGATGCGCGCGTCCGTGGCCAGCAGCTCGGCGTTCAGCTCAAACGACTGCGACAGCGCCTCGGCGCCGGTGAGTTTCCAGAACAGCAGGCCGTCCATCGGCAGTTGCGCGGTAATGCGTGAGAACATAAGCAGATTCCGTAACTTATTTAAGTGATTGAGTCATCGGGGAAGGTTAAACGCCAGGGAGTGAAATGCAGCATATAAGCATTACGCTAAAAATTAACGAGCAGTCTTGTAGTGCTTTTTTCTTATTTCATATTCGGGAAGTGTTCGATGATCAGGGTATTGACCGCTACCAGGTAATACCCACGGGTCAGACAAGCGTCTTTTACTGTTGCAGCGGATCACATGACGATTTTAAAAAAGGTGCCGTTATACTTATTGCTACGAGGCGAAATACCAGCTAAAACATGATTAATCGACAGCAAATGTCATTATTTCACATTGATTCTTAGTGTTGCCAGAATAATTTCCAGGCAGCGCTTATTCGCTTCATAGTAATAATTTTTATCATTCCTGTGCTGCCCCACCAGCTCAACGTAGCACCACAATCCTGAACAATTGAATATGTAGCTCTGGTAAAAGGCACGCATTTTCTCTTCGTCGCTGTAGAGTTCACCTGTACAGGTCAATATCGAACCTAGCGCAGCATTAATATCATTAGGAATGGGTTCCAGCTCGTTTGCCGCCAGCGTGACGGAATGCTCATGCTCTTGGAAACGTAGCGTCGATTTTTCAAAAGCATCTTCTGCGGAATGGCATACCGCGCCAGAATAAAAGTAAAAATTAATGACCCCATAGTTTACGCCATTTATAGTATGATCAACGATAAGTCTGTTCTCAGTAATAATCTTGGCATTCCATGAAACCGGTATTCTAAAAGCGCTTTCCCCATCCAGGTTTACCGAGGTTAGCAACTCCGCCATGGCTAAGTTACTGCGATGCAGCAGATCCCAGTTAACCACTGTAAAATAGATGTCATTGGCAAGCGAAGGATAGTCGCGTGCTGCACACGACGCTTTTAATAAGAAATAGTTTCCACCGCCGCTGTCCCGGTTGTAATCTTTTTGGACGGTGTATCGTGAGATCACGTCGTCACCGGAAGCGTGCGTTCTTAGGGTTAATACATCCGCGAAAATACCGTTTTCTGATGCCTTACCGACAAGACGGCGATGCAAGACCTTTTCGCCCATTATAGCAAGTTTTTTAAACAACCAGTCAGACGCATTCATCTCCCACTGGCAGCGTTCATACGCGACCCAAACTTCCAGATAGGGTGAGTCATCCATGGTTAAGTAGCGTCCGATATTGGTTAAATCAACATCAGGGAAGGCAACCGGCTCCAGTTCCGCTGGCTTGAGGCTTTTTGGCAGCACAACCCAGTAATGCAGCATTTCTTCTCTGGCTGAAGTATAAAGGCATTTCCAGAAGCGCTGTTCGATCTCTTCTTTAGAGAAACCCGGTGTAAGGGGGAAAGCATAGTCCGTATCAATATTCATAGCCTGTTTCCCTCCTTAATTTAATTCGCCAGCCAAATACCGTAATAAATCACTATAGAGCCAAGAGAAACCACGCATTTTGCAAAGATGAGCATGCCAGGCACCAACTTACTGGCAGCCGGTGAAAATCGGGCATAATTATCAGCATTATATTTCTTGTGAAAACCCACAATACCACTAAATAAAGTGCAAATCATTATAATCATAAACTTTATACCAAGAATAAATATAAAAGAAATGCCTACTTCCTCCATCAAATCCCCAGCAAGATTATTGCTGAACCCGGGAACAACCAACACTAATCCTTTAAGCACAAAGGCAAGCACTACAATACCAACCAGCACACCTATAAATTTCTTACCAAACCCTGCCCATTCTTTTTTATTATAAAAATCTTTCCCATTCCAGACATAATAGACTGTTACGATCCAAAAAAGAAAAATGCTAAAAAGTTCATGTTAAAATTAATCCTATGCTTATTTAATCGCCAATTAAAACCGTGGCGCAACCGTTGATAATAGCACCATCTCCCCCACCATTGCTTCCAGATTTATCTGCATTATCCCTTTTACCAAAAAACAGGTCTCGTAGTGGTTTTAATGCAATTTTCACATTAATTTCGCCTGTTAAACCCAATATGATAGCTAACCTAGCTGAGAGCTTTACTGTGGCTGAGTAATCGGTTTCATCCGCATAAGCAGTAAAACCTACTGATGTACCTACTCCCCCTAGATGCACTCCGCCTTTTGCATCTGCTACTAAAATACCGTACAGGCTTACTTTCCCCGTAATGCTTTCTTTCACTGCCGCCGCACCTGCGCCACCTTCCAAGCTGAACCCATATCGGCCCTTATTGCCGGTATATATTTCTGCAACCGCTTTTGCATCAGCAGTGCCAAGCGTAACATCACCGGTAGCTACGGCATACAATGTATTCTCTGTTCCTATTGAGCCCGTAGCGCCATATTGCATACCCGTTGCTGCAGCTTTACCATTAATGCCATAGATTCCGCTATCGCCGTTGTAAAATGACCCGGTTGCATTGGCATCCGCTATTTTATTCCGCAGCTCACCTTTTAAGAGTGTGTCACTTTTCATATTCGCTAATGTGAGGTTTTCAAGTGAAAACCCTGTCGACACAGTGTCATAACTGCCATCATTAGTACTGTCTTTCAGGCTGGCATACGCTCCTAAAATTCGCGCATCGTAGTGCTCACCATGCAACATCCCATCCTCACCAGCCTTCTTCGCCAACGAGCCCCCCCAGTATTGCGGGGGCGCAGGTTTACATTTCGCAGGTGCCGACGCCCCGCCTGCATGACACTGCGTCTTATCACCCTGACGGGCCAGCTCCATACCGTTAACGAATACGCTGCCGGAGCCGCTGACGATAATACCGCCACCGTGTTGCTTACAGGAAAATTCATCACCTTTTCGTGCAGCGGGAAATCCACCAATGATAACGTCAGGACTGCCACACTGAATTGGGCCATCGTGAGCCGCTTTATCCACAAAAGCTCTGGCCGCAGGCATACCCATACCGATGTTCCTTCCAATAAGCGATTAACTGTTAATTTTGACGACCGCGCTTTTGATGTCGGTAATGTTCGTGCCGGTAATGCTTACCGTATCATTTGCCTTTAATTCAGCATCTTTACCAGTACCTAAAGTGGTCAGCTCATTGCCCTTAAACAATGCCTGCAACTCGCTCTCAGCATGGATATTTCCCGTATTCACCTGGATTTCAATGGCGTCGGGGGTGATCAGGAGGTAATTCTCTTTCACCTTTAACTTGATGCTTGTGTTGGCTTCAAGCAGCGCATTGCCCTCTTTATCCATAGTAAGCACCGTTTCGCCTTCGCCAACATTAATAACGTGCTGGACGCCCGTATTGCTTAGCGCATGTTCACCCACGTCTGCCTGACGATTACGCTTTATTGAGACCTTCTCGTCACGGCCTATAGTTTTATGCCGATCCATCCCAACATGGTGCGTCTCACAGCTTTCCACTTCCGTATCCATATTTTTTTCGGCGTGGATCCAAATCTGCTCATGCCCCGCTTTATCCTCAAAGCGCAGCGCGTTCGCCGTGTCCCTGTGACCATCTTTGCTGCGGCTGTAAAAGCCCATCTGCGTCGCCGCCGCCGGCAGCGCCCACGGCGGCATATTGCCATCGTTGTAGACACGACCGGTTACGATGGGCCGGTCCGGGTCGCCGTTGATGAAGTCCACCACCACCTCATCGCCCACGCGCGGGATCTGCACACTGCCGTACCCCTGGCCCGCCCACGCGCTCGACACCCGCACCCAGCACGAGCTCGTGTCGTCGCCCTTCGCCAGGCGGTCCCAGTGGAACTTCACCTTCACCCGGCCGTAGCGGTCCGTCCAGATTGACTCTCCTGCCGGGCCCACCACCTTCGCCGTCTGCGGCCCGTGCGTCTTCGGCCACGCCGTCGCCGGCTCCGCGCGGTACGTCACCGACGACGGCAGCACCGTGAACGCGATGTTGTGCCGCGCCCCGCCGCCGCCGCTCGCGTACCCGTTCTCCTCAAAGTCGTACCGCGCCGACGTCACCAGGTACTCCCCGTTGTCGCTGAAGTGCGGCGCGTTCACGATGCCGAACCGGTACCCCGGCGCGATGCCCGTCGCCGTCCCCGTTCCGCTCACGCTGTGGTGCGCAACCTGCCACACCTCCTGGCGGATGCGCGTGTAAAATTCCCCGTGGCTGTGGTCGACAAAATGGCCCGGCCAGTCGTACACGTCCACCGCCCCCGGCACCGGCGACACCGGGTTCTGCCGCGCCTGCAGCATCCACGCGTTCGGCTTGCGGAAGTCGTAGTCGTCCGTGCTGTACATCCCCGGCGTCACGCTCTCGCACAGCGACCACTGGCTGATGCCCTCCTCCGTCACGCTCCCGCCCGACGCCGTCACGTGGTACGGTATCGTCTCGTACCCCGCGAACGCCTCGTGCTGGTCCGCCCCGTCGCACAGCACCATCACGTGGCGCTCCGCCTCGTGGCGGAACCAGTAGTAAATCCCCTCCAGCTCCATCAGCCGGCTGATGAAGTCGAAGCTGCTCTCCTGGTACTGCACGCAGTACTCCCACACCCGGTAGCTGCTGCCCAGCCGCGTCTCCACGTTCACCCCGTTCTCCTGCAGCAGCGTCTGCACTATCTGCGGCACCGTCTGACCCTGGAATATCCGCAGGTTGCGGTCACGGCGCATCGGCCACAGGTCCGGCTCCACCCGCAGCTGGTACACCGCGTAGCGCGTTCCGCTCAGCTCCTCGCTGCGCACCGCCACCCGCGTGATTTTGCCGTTGAGGTAGCGCGGCGACAGCAGGCTCTGCGTCGGCAGCGTGAACGTGACCGGCTGCCCCAGCAGCGCGTGACGGTCGATGCGCGCGTCCGTGGCCAGCAGCTCGGCGTTCAGCTCAAACGACTGCGACAGCGCCTCGGCGCCGGTGAGTTTCCAGAACAGCAGGCCGTCCATCGGCAGCTGCGCGGTGATGCGTGAGAACATAATAAATCCCTGATGATTAACTGTGTGGATCGAGCAACCAGACGCCTTCTTCGCTGATGGTCAGCGTTTGCTCGCGCGTGCCGCCCTGGCCGCTGATGGCAAAGGTATAGTTGCCTGGCGCCAGCTGTAGCGCGGCAAAACCGTTGGCGGCAGGCACCAGCGCCTGCGGTTTGCCATTCACCTGGACGCGTTCGCCCTGCTGCAGCTTGATGTAAACCTGCGCGACCGGCTCCGGCGGCGGAGCAGGCTGCGGCTCCGCTTCGCGCGGTTTTTCCGGCGTTACCGCTGCCGTTGCGGCTGGCGCTGACGACGCTGAAGGTGAAACTGCCGGATCAGCAGCTGGCGCGCTGTTTTGCACCGTCTCTGCCGGCGCCGCAGGCTCGTCGCCCCCGGACATCAGCAGCCCCACGCACAATCCTACCAGCACGCCCGCGGCCACCAGCCCCGGCAGCGCAAAGCGATGGCGCAGCAGCGATTTCACCGGCGAAAGCGTTTCGGCTTCGTTCGCCTCTTCCACCGGCACCAGCATGGTGCCCGGGCCGCTGATTTTGGCGCTCAGCAGCGGTTCCGGTTCGCGCTCTGGCAGCGCCATCAGCCCGGCAAAGGCATCAATATCCTGCGGCCGATCTTCCGGTTTGAGCGCCAGCGCGCGGTCCACCGCCGTCAGCAAGGCCTGGGAGTAGCCCGGCAGGCGGCGCGCGGCCAGCGGCTGGTAGTTATCTTCGATGCTGCGCACCACGCTCACCGGCGGTGGCGCCCCGGTGATCAGTGTGTGCAGCACCGCGCCCAGCGCGTAAATATCCGTCCACGCGCCCTGTTCGCTCTCGTCGTTATCGCTGTATTGCTCGATGGGCGCATAGCCCGGACGCAGCATGGTTTCGCTCTCATCCGAGAGGTTACCAATGGTTTTACGCGCAGAGCCAAAATCCAGCAGCACCGGCTCGCCGCTGCTCTGAATCTGGATGTTATCCAGCGAGATATCGCGGTGCAGGTAACCGGCGTCGTGGATGGTTTTGATCGCACCCAGCAGCGGCGGCAGCAGGCGACGAATCCAGGCTTCATCCACCAGTTGCGGATTGCGCTCGCGCAGGTTCGATAAGGTGGTGCCGCTGTAAAACACCGTGCCCATGTAAGCGGTGTCGTTCTGCACCCAGAAACGCAGCACGTGCAGCAGATTTGGATGGTTGAAGCGGGCCAGCAGGCGCGCCTCCTGAATAAAGCTGTTCAGCCCGGCATGAAAGGTTTTGCTGAAGCGTTCGCTGCGCAGCACCAGATTCAGGTCATCGCTGCGCACCGCCAGCGAAGCCGGCATAAACTCTTTGATGGCGATATCACGCTCCAGCTGATGATCCCAGGCACGATAAACAATGCCAAAGCCGCCACCACCGATCACTTCTTTAATTTCAAACTCATTGAAACGGTAACCCACCGGCAGAGCGTTGGGTACGTTGAGGGGATTATCGTGTTCCGACATTTTCGAAAACTCTCTGATCACTAACGGCTTTAGACATCGAACTGGCAAACAAACTCGCCCTGCTCACAGCGTACCTGCACGCGACGATAGCGTTCATCGCGGGCGTGGGCGCTGAGCAGCATCTGGCTCATCTGCGGCAACAGGGTATTGGTAAGGATGGCGTCGACCATGCGGCCACCGGACTCCACTTCCGTGCAGCGCTGCACGATCTGGCTGATGACCGAATCGTCAATCTGCGCGCTGATGCCGTGGTTATCGGCGAGGCGCTGAACAATGCGGCCCAGCTGCAGCCGGACGATTTCCGCCAGCATCGCGTCGCTCAGCGGGTAATACGGCACCACCAGCAGGCGACCCAGCAGCGCCGGCGGGAACACCTCCAGCAGCGGTTTACGCAGCGCGGTGCTCAGCGCTTCCGGATCCGGCATCAGCTCCGGATCGGCGCACATCGCGCTGATCAGCTGCGTACCGACGTTTGAGGTCAGAATAATGATGGTGTTACGGAAGTCGATATGACGCCCTTCGCCATCCTCCATCCAGCCTTTATCGAACACCTGGAAGAACAGCTCGTGCACATCCGGATGCGCCTTCTCGATCTCATCCAGCAGCACCACGCTGTAGGGACGACGCCGCACCGCCTCGGTCAGCACGCCGCCTTCGCCATAGCCCACGTAGCCCGGCGGTGCGCCTTTCAGGGTGGAAACGGTGTGGGCTTCCTGAAACTCGCTCATGTTGATGGTGATGATGTTCTGCTCGCCGCCGTACAGCGACTCGGCCAGCGCCAGCGCGGTTTCGGTTTTGCCGACGCCGGAAGGACCGCACAGCATAAAGACGCCGACCGGTTTGTTCGGATTGTCGAGGCGCGCGCGTGAGGTGCGCACGCGTTTGGCGATCAGATCGAGACCGTGCCGCTGGCCAATCACGCGCTGGTTGAGCGTATCGGCGAGATTGAGCACCGCGTCGATTTCGTTTTTCACCATGCGCCCCAGCGGAATCCCGGTCCAGTCTGCGACCACGGCGGCCACCACGCTGGCATCCACGGCGGCAAACAGCAGCGGCGCTTCGCCCTGCACCTGCTGCAGCTGCTGTTGCGTCGCGTCCAGCTCATCGCGCAGCGCGGCTTCGCCCTCCGTCACGCAGCGCGCCCGCAGCGCAATCAGCTCATCGACCAGTTCACGCTCCTGCTGCCAGCGCTGCTGCAACGCATCGCGCTCGGTTTCCAGCGTCGCGCGCTGGGCGGCAACCGCCTGCGAACGCGCCGCATCGCCCAGCCCGACTTTGCTTTCGCGCTCAATGATCTCCGCTTCAATCTCCAGCGCGGCCAGACGATGCAGGCAATCTTCCAGTGCCGCAGGCTGTGCGCCCTGGCTCACCGCAACGCGTGCGCAGGCGGTGTCCAGCAGCGCCACCGCTTTGTCCGGCAGCTGGCGCGCCGGAATGTAACGGTGCGACAGCTTCACCGCCGCGCTGACCGCCTCATCCAGCAGCAGTACCTGATGGTGCTTCTCCAGCGCGCTGACGGTGCTGCGCAGCATCAGAATCGCTTTGGCTTCATCCGGCTCCTGCACCTGCACGGTCTGGAAACGACGCGTCAGTGCCGGATCTTTCTCAATGTACTTTTTGTATTCGGCCCAGGTGGTGGCACCGATGGTGCGCAGCTGGCCGCGCGCCAGCGCGGGTTTCAGCAGGTTGGCGGCATCGCCGGTGCCCTGCTGGCCGCCGGCACCGACCAGCGTGTGGATTTCGTCGACGAACAGCACAATCGGCGTCGGGCTGGACTGCACTTCATTAATCAGCGCCTGCAGGCGCGCTTCAAATTCGCCTTTCATGCCGGCACCGGCCTGCAGCATGCCGATATCCAGCAGCCACAGCTGCACATCCCGCAGCGGAGCCGGTACGTCGCCAGCGGCAATACGCAGCGCCAGGCCTTCAACCACCGCGGTTTTGCCAACACCCGCTTCGCCGGTCAGCAGCGGGTTGTTCTGCCGGCGACGCATCAGAATATCCACCATCTGGCGGATCTCTTCATCACGGCCGGTGACCGGATCGATGCGTCCTTCGCGCGCGCGCGCGGTGAGATCCTGCGCGTACTGCGCCAGCGTGCTGGTGCTGGCTGCCGGTGCGGCACTCTCGGTGCCCGGCTGTGCCACCAGCGCCTGCTGTGCCTCTTTACTGCTGGCGAGCAGCGTGTCGAACTGCTCCAGCAGCGCATCAGCATTGATACGGCCAAACTGGCCGGAGATGCCTTTCAGCACGCTGGCGAGGTTGAAGGTTTTGAGCATGCCAATCAGCAGATGGCCGCCGCGAATGCGCGTCGCACCGTACTTCAGCGAGGCGTAGACCCAGGCGCGCTCGACGGCGCTGTCGATGTGTTCGGCGAGATCGGAAACCGCGCTCGCACCGCGCGGCAGGCGGTCGAGCGCCGCGACGATATCCCGCGTCAGCGCGTTTTCATCCAGTGAAAAATGGCTGATCACCCGCTGTAAGTCGCCATCCTGCTGCTGCATCAGCTGGTGCAGCCAGTGCACCAGCTCAACATAAGGATTACCGCGCAGTTTACAAAAGGCGGTGGCGCTTTCCAGCGAGGTAAATAACAGCGTATCCAGTTTGCCGAATAACACGGCACGGCTGATTTCTGACATATCGGGTCTCTTTAATGAAAGAAGCAGGCTGTGTAACAGGGAAAAGCGATTGGGCTAGCTTGCGGCTGCCTCAACCTCAAACATGAAATCTTCGCGATCCTGCGGCTGTGGCGCGTGTCCCAGCCAGCTGGTGTAGCCCAGCCGGGCATTGCCTCCCAGCGTGACGCTTTGCACCTCTTCCGCCGCCAGGATCAGACTGAGGTCCCACTGCATCTCGATGCCGAGATAGTGACGCACCCAGTCGCGCACTTCCCGCGCGCCCGGCGCATCTGGCAGAAAGTGGGCATACTGCTGCGCGCTCAGCGGACCGAGCCGCAGGCGAAAACGGTGCTGCACATCGCGCACCGCCACACCCAGGAACGCCGATTCGCCCAGCCGCGGCATCTGGCGTCCGGCCCCCAGCCGCGCCTGATCACGCGCGTCCAGCGTCAGCCACTGCGGCACGTTCTGTGCCAGCTGCACCGGTACGCCAAAGTAGTGACGCAGAATGCGCACCAGCCCTTCAGCGTCGTGACCGTGGCGGCTAAGATGGCCGACCAGCATCAGCCGCGCATGCAGGCTGAGCGAACTGGCCTGCTGCTGCGCCGGTAAACCGATGCCGGCCAGACAGGCGAGGTAATCGACAAAGCGGCGGTTATCGGCGCGATCCAGCGAGACGGCCGGCTGCGCATCGGCCCAGGCGCGATAAAACAGCAGCGTGGCGCGATGGTGAAAGATGTCGGCAAACGCCGCCAGGCTGTGATCCTGATGGTGCACGATGCGCTCATGCACATATTCCGTCAGGTGGGTCGGCAGCGGACCGTTGGGGCCAAACAGGCCAAAGCTGTAAATCGCCACGTCATGGCGCGCGTCCTCTGCGCGCGGCTGCACGCTGGCCAGCGTTGCCGGGGCAAACGCCAGCGACGGTTGCTGACCAATGCGCAGCGCTTCGAACTTCGGCAGCGGCGCGCGTCCCAGCGGATAGCGCTGGCCGCCCTGCGCATCCAGCCGGCGTAGCAGCTGAAACAGATCGTAGCGCCACGGTGCCGCCATCACTGCCTGCCAGAAATCGTCCGGCAGCCGCTGGGCGCGCTGCAGCGGAATGATCTGCGCCTCGCTCATAGCAGCGCCTTCCTGCCCATGCGCGGCGGCCAGTAGCCTACCTCGCCGCGCTGCTGGCTGTTGAGGGTGAATTCGGTAAAGCTATTCAGCGCCACCAGCCGGCTGCACACCCGTTCCAGCACGCTGCCGAGCAGCCACGGGCTGGCACCGGAAAACGCCTGCTCGTCGACCTCCAGCGTGATGCTGACGCCGCGCGCAAACACCACCGGGCCCGGTTCCGGCACCCGGCGATTGACCGCGCTAAGCTGGCAGTGGCGAATACCGTCAATCTGGCGCGCCACCGCCGCTTCGGCGAGATTAGCGTACAGGCTCAGCAGCTGGCGCAGCGCGGCGGCGCCCTGGCCGTCGCTGCTGTCCATCAGGCTCAGGTAGTTCATCTGCAGGTGGCTGATCAGACGCCACGCGGAGAGCCCTTCGGCCAGCGCCGGACGCGGCGGCGTCGGGCCTTTACACAACTTCAGCTGACCGACCGGGATCGAATCCGGCATGACGAAATTGCCCTGCTCCTGCTGCAACAGCATCAGCGGCAGGTCGCGGCTGGTGCAGAGCACGTCTGCCGACAGGTAGCGCATGTCGTCGCGCCACGGCGTGTGATGCTCATCTACCAGCGACAAAAACACTTCCGAGCCGATATAGCCGGTGCGCGTGCCGTAACGCTGCGCCTGCTCAGACAGCGTGCGCTGCTCGCGGCGCAGCGAGAAATAGGCACCGTAATCGCCGTCGTCGCCGCTGAAGGTGCTCCAGAACGGGCGGAATAATTGCTCTTCGCGCTTGCCCTCAACGGTGGCGAACAGCCGCTGCACCGAGTGCACTTCGTAGTCCAGCGGCCGGATGTTATCCACCACCAGATGATATTCGTGCTGGCTGTCACTGACCTTCAGGCGCTCGGCCGTTTTGGGAAACAGGTTGATCACCGGCGTGCAGTGCAGCGCCAGATGGCTGCTGTCCACCACGCTTTCCAGCGCGCTGTCAGCCTTATCCAGCAGGATGATAATGTCGAATTCCTGCGCGTTATCGCAGCGGCGCAGAAACGGTGCCAGCTGGCTCAGGCTGATGAACTGGAAGCGCGCCGGAAAGGCAAAATACTCCTGCAGCAGCCGGTAGCCGTCGAAGTTACGCAGATCGTCCGGCAGCAGCGCCTGCTCTGGCGCAAAGCCTTCCTGCTGTAACGCTTCATCCGGCAGCACCTGGCGCAGCGGTTTCTGTTCAACCGATTGCAGCACGATGCCGACGCGGTGCTGCATCAGCAGCTCCAGCAGTTTCTGTGCCTGAATGTCCGGGCCGCTGAGATACAGCATTAAATCGGCGACATTCAGCTGGCTGAGCGACGAAATGCCTTCGCAGGCGATACGCACGCGCAGCGCGCTGGCGGCACCGCGACCGCTGAGCCTCAGTTCGCCCAGCGGCAGATCGCCCGGCACGCCGCCGAGTGAAACGTCGCTGATGTGCAGCGGATGCAGCGTGACATCGTGCGCCGTGGTGTAGCTGCAGGTGACGCCACTTTTTTTCAGGTGCTGGCTCTCCATCATGGTGCCGCGCGGCACGTGGAAGCCATTGCTGATGTCGCCTTTGCGGCTGTCCGGCGTGAGCTGTGCAATCGCCATCGACGGCGTAGGTGACAGATAAGACGGCGCAATCATCTCCAGCAGCCGCTGCGAAAAGCGCGGGAATTCGGCGTCCATTTTGAGCTGCACGCGCGACGTGAGGAAAGCAAAGCCCTCCATCAGGCGCTCAACGTAAGGATCGGCGACTTCGATGCCGCGCATTCCCAGCCGCCCGGCGACTTTCGGATAGCGCGCAGCGAACTCCGCGCCCAGCTCACGCAGATAGGCCAGTTCGCGGTTGTAGTAGTCGAGCAGTTTGCTGTCCATGATTAACCTGCATCCAGTAGTTCAAAATGACCGCTTTCCAGATCAACCTGGGTGCGGAACAGAAACTCCAGCGGATAAGGCACGCACCACAGGCGGCCTTTTATTTCAATCGATAACACATTGTGCAGGCTGAGCGACTTCAGATCGCTGACGCAGCGTACCTGTAGCCCCTGCGGCAGAATGCGCGGCTCAAAGTGCAGAATGGCATCGGTCATTTTGCGCTGCATATCCTGCCATTCGATGTCGGAGATGTTCTGTCCGGCCAGCGGCGCCACGCCAAAATTCCACACCGAGCGCTGCACTTCACCAAAGGCGCTGAGATCCTGCTGGGCTTCGTTGTTAATGGTGTTAAACAGCCACTGCAAATCGCGCAGCACGTGGCGGCGCAGCGTGCTGTGGGAAATCAGCGTGGTATTGCTGGCTTCACTCTGCTTGTCCGGCGCGTTGTCAGTCAGACGATCGAGTAACGAGGATTGCAGCTTGTCGCGCGCGGTTAGCGCATCGCGATTTTTACGCGCGCGGAAACCGCCATGCAGCTGGGCATAGCCGTCGTTATGCGAGCTGTTATCACGGCTCATCGCTGCCGCCTGGCTGGAACGTCAGCTGCTGCAGCGTCAGCAGCGGATACTCGCCGCTGTCGCTCAGCCACAGCTTCTGGCCATGGCCGGTAAACTGGCTGTCATCGTGGCCCAGCGGCTGCCATTCCGTGACGCTGGCGCGCAGATAACGCTCATCCGCCCCCGGCAGCAGCGGATAGCGCACCGGGATCTGGCAAATCTGCTCGCTGCCATCCACCAGCTGCACGCGCGTATGGCGCCAGACCAAATCGGTCACGCTGGCGGGTGCCTGAAATTCCATCTCGCGGATCGCGGCGAACGGAATCCAGTAATAGCGGCCGTTGGCGATGGCTTCGCACACCGGCCCGAAGCGGCTGTCGCCGTCCATCAGCCACGCGAAGTCTGCCGTCTGTTCCTGCTGCTGCAGCTGGCCCGGATTGGCTTCGGCCTGCGCCAGCGCGGCAGCTCGTTGCTCCGCACCCTGCGCGAAGTCACCGCGGATGTCGGCGGTCAGCGCAGCCAGCAGGGTTTCACACCACGCCCACGCGCTGCCCGGCAGCTGTGGCTGCACCTCGCCGCGCAGTACCGCTTCACGCTGCTGCTCACCGGCAATGGCCTGCTGCAGTAAGGTGACGGTCGGCTGCGCCTGGGGCGTCAGCGCCAGCCACGATTGCAGCTGGGTTTTTGCGCGCGTCCAGTTGCCCGCCAGGCACAGCAGCTGCACAAACGCCGCGCGCAGGTCGGCATTGGCCGGGCTGGCCTGAATCTGGCGGGTGATATCGGCGAGGTTATCGGCCAGTGAGGCACTGGCCAGGCGCGATTGTAACGACTCCATGCAAGCTCCTTTTGCGTTAGTTGATGGTGCGGTAAACCGCGGCGGCGGGATCTTTCAGCTCCGGATGCAGCTGCTCTACCAGCTGGACTTTCAGCGGTGCACTGGCGCTCAGCCACGGCGACCACACTTTGCGTACTTCCTGCAGCCGTGCGCGCAGTGCGCTCTCATCGGCGGCATCGCTGGCGGGCATCTGCACCACCACCTGATCCGGTGCCTGCCAGCCGTTGAACTGGCTGCTGAACGGCAGCACCAGCCAGCTGTCTGGCGACTTCTCGTTGCTCAGCACCATGCGTTCGCTGTTGACGGTAGTGATGCTGAGCTCGGCGCTCTGCTGTTTATTATTCAGGCCGGCAATCGGGAAGCCCTGCAGGAACGTCACCACTACGCTTTTCGCCGCACCGTTGCCCATCTGCGTCAGGCTGCTGCGGCCGCTCAGCCAGCCATCCTGACCGCAGCTCAGCCCCTGTTTTGACGGCACGAACAGCGCGCTGGTCTGCGCCGGATGCTGCCACCAGGTGCGGAAGTGACAGCCGTCGAGCAGGCTGAACTGCAGCCACGGCGTGGTATCGGCCTGCGGCGAGTTGAGCACCGGCGCGGCAGGGGCAACCGCAGCGGTCTCTGGCTGCTGCACGGGCGCGGGCGGCGGCGTTACCACCGTTTGCCACTGCTGCGCTTTGGCAGCGCTGCCGCTGGCGATCGGGTTGCCGTCATCATCATTGAGCGCCCAGTTGAGCTGCTGCAGCGCTTTACACTGCGATGCCATCAGCCCGGCGACGCGCGGCAGAAAATCCTCCAGCGCCGCGACGTTTTTCGCGCCGTGGGTGACGATGCGCAGATCAACATTGCGCTTACACCAGCTCGCCAGCTGGTTATCTTTCACGTCATCAATCCAGACATCCAGTTTCTGTGCCGGGGACTGCACGATGCGATAGTTCTCAGCAAATGCGTGCGTGCTGAGCAGCAGCGCAGCCAGACCCAGTAATCCATGTTTCATGTTGGCGTTCTCAATCTCGAAGAGGGAAAAACTGCGCCGCTTCGGACAGCGAGTGCAGTAAGGTGGTGTCCTGCGGTGAGCCAATCCAGACGGCCAGCGCGCTGAAGTTATCCTGCTGACCGTTATCCGGCTGACCGTTGCGGATGATTTGCTGCATCAGCGTCAGCCACTCTTCCGGCGTATTGACCATGTGCAGCGACTGCTGCATCTGCTCCAGCGTCACGCCGTGCCAGAAGCCATCGGTGCACAGCAAAAAGGCGTCGCCGTCTTCTATTTCCACCACATCGCTGTAGCTGGCGTCGCGCTGCTCATCGCCCATGCCGAGGGCAAAATAGAGCAGGTTACTGTTGATACCTTCGGTCTGGTGGCCGGCATCTTTCATCTGCTGCACCAGGCTGTGGTCGGTAGTCACGTGATAGAGGTAGCCGCGGCGAAACAGATACAGCCGGCTGTCGCCCGCGTGCGCCCAGTAGGCCAGCTCGTAGTCGCGGTCGACAAACAGGCTGACCAGCGTGGTGCCCATGCGGCTGTGCTCGCTGCTGGCTTTCTGCTGCTGGCGAATCGCGTGATTCGCGTGGTTGACGTAGTTGCGAATCGACTGCGCATCCAGGTGCGCGTTACCGTCGAACGCCTCCATCAGGCTGCTGCGCGCGATGCGGGCGGCCACGTCGCCGCCGGGAAATCCTGCTACGCCGTCGCACACCACGAAGCAGGCTGAGCGTTCGCCGATTACCTCACCGGTTTGATCCTGATTGCTGGCGCGATCGCCCTGATTCGACGTGGAAGCAATGGTGATATTCATGCGTCATCCGTGTGGGTTTGTGAATCTTTGTACTGATTAACTTCCAGGTCGTAGGCATGCAGGAAAGCTTCGCCGAACAGGGTATGGAAATCATCCTCAATCTCGCCTGCCGTCTCGCCGTAGCGCTCAACAAAATGCTCCCACAGCGCGGCTTTGCGGCTGCCCGGCAGGCCGAGGCGCGACAGCGATCCCGCCTGGCGTGCTTCCTCTTCCAGCTGATCCGGATTAAAGGATTGCAGCATCGAAGCGATAATGGCGCGGATCCCGGCGATCATGCCGAGCTGATGCGCCTGCAGATCGATCAGGGCATCACGTACCGCCTGACGCGGCGGCATGAAGCCCGGCATGCGGCTGCCAAACATCTGCATCAGCACGGTTTTGCCGGACGGCAGCAGTTTGAACGGGTTGTTGGCGTCATCGAGGATCACCGTCATATCCGCTTTAACGCCACGCTTGAGAATCGAGCGTGACGACAGCAGCGCAACGGTGCCCTGCGAGAACATGCTGAGCATCTGGCCAAACTGCAGCATCTGCTCGCGGTCGAACTGCGGCGTGGGCTGCAGATCGCGCAATCCCATGCCTTCCAGCAGTGCATCCAGCAGTTCGCCTTTCAGCGCGTCGCCGCTGTTGTGGCTGGCTGTCGCCTGGCTGGCGGGTGCCGGGTTCTGATGGCTGGAAGCCACCGGATCGATACGCAGCCGCCCTTTCGGCGTCGGCGACGGGACACGTTGCACCGCCTGCGGCGTGGGCAGCGTAATGCCGCCGTAATCCATCTGCGGCGCGACCGTCTCTGGCTGCTCCGCCTGCGGTTCGATCAGCGGCGACGTGGCCTGGGTTTCGGTGTCATCAAACAGTGGCGAACTGCTGAGATCCGCCAGCCCGACCGGTGCCGTCTCCGGCGAGGGTTCACTGGGCGTTTCCGGCTGGGCGACGGGCTGCGGTTGAATCGTCTGTGCCGGCGCGATCTCCGGCTGCGCCAGCGGAACCGCATTGCCCATCATCAGGCCGAGCGGATCGTCGTGGTTGCGCACGTCGCTGCTGCTCTGGCTGCCAAACAGGCTGAGCGGATCGAGCTCGGTGGCACTTTCGACCTGCGGCTGCGCGGCGGCATTCTGCTGCGCCGACAGCGTGCTGGGGGTGCGATCGTCGAAGATACTTTCCTGCGCGAATAGCGCATCGCCTTCATCGAACAGGCTGGTGTTTTTCGGCTGCTGGCCAATATCCAGCGGCGCATCGTTCACCAGCTGGGCCAGCGGATCCTCCGGGTTGCGATCGAGGCTGGCCGGCGCGGTGAGCGGATTGGCCTCCGGCAGCACCTCGGCCGCTGCTTTGCGCTTCGACAGATCGTCAGAGATCGAGAACTCTTTGGCGAGGCTGTCCCAGATCTCGCTGGGGATCGCGGCGGTGCTGGCATCCTTTTCCGCCGGTGGCGCATCAGCCATTACCGGCGCCTGCACCACCGGCTGCGGTGCCTGCGTGGCGGCCTGCGGCTGCTGCGCGCCGTTGAGATCGTTGACCAGCAGCTGGTAATCATCGATGCCCAGCACGTCGCCATCCTGTAATTCCACCTGACGCCCGCGCTCCAGCGGGATGTCATTGAGCAGTACGCGCGTCACGTTGCCCCGGTTGGTGAGGCGGCATTCGCCCGCGGCGGTGATGTGCACAATCGCCTGCAGGCGAGAAATGGTGCGATCGTCATCCGGCAGCACCAGATTGTTGTCCACTCCGCGGCCAATGGTGCCGCCGGGCGGCATAAAGTCACAGCGGGTTTGCGGCGGCTGGTGGCCGGGTTTAGTCGTTATTATCGTAAAGCGCATAACGGGTTCCTGCGGTTAGCGGTTCGGCATCTATATTGCGCGGCTCTCCGGGAAAGACGCGGAATATAGGAAGCGGGTGATACGATGCTGCGAGCGATATCAGGTGAATGATGCTGTGCTTTAAAACGCGATGCGTTGTGTCATATTTGCCATTTAGAATTTTCGTTGGCTTAGAAATGATTGCAATTTTGTAGCAGCACCATTTATTGCGCGATGAATCGCGCCGCTACAATATGTGCGTGGCGCAGTGTCAGTACACCGGATCAAGACGATTAGCCGGGATGTAGCGACAACTGATTTATTCAATATAAACAATGAAAGCAGACATATATGATTCTGAAAACTTCATTCAGTATACTGAAGAAATCAGTGCATCCGCTTATAAATTAAAATAGTTACGGCACCTAAAAATAATAGCAGCGCACTGATTAAGTTTAGGTTATGCACTATGAGCAACCATTTTATCTTTTCAGATGGGAAATTTTGAACAAAATTATATGTTTCAGCACTCACCCGCTCATTTTTCTTATGATACATGGTCACACCTTTATAAAGCCGTGCGAAATATGAGACCTTGTTATGATGAAATAATGATGGAAAATGATTAGCAACCTGCGTGATAATATCGTTCTGCAGGTTAATACGCTGAAACTCACTCATTATAAAATCAAATTTCCGCTGATTACTCTTGAACAGGATAAATGCCCATACTTGCAAAATGCAACCCGAGCCTATCAAAGCAGCTGATATTGATAGTAATAGGTCCACAGTAGTTTTCCATAATCATGACTGCCCCAGCTTCAGGAGCTATGTCCATCACAGATGCTGCGACTGATTAACTATAATAGTGCCTCCAGATTATAAACCCCACGCCTCCGCCAATCATGAAAAAGGCAGTAACCAGATTTAAAGTATGCAGACGCAGCAACCAGTTTATTTTTTCTTTAGGCAGGGACTGAATGAAATCATAGGTTTCCTTGTTTACCCTTTCATTCCTTTTATGATAAAGCATGACACCTTTATAAAGATAAGCAAAATAAGCTATTTTAAGCGGATGAAAGGATGCGCTAAAGTAAGAGGAAATATTCGTCGTGATGTCAAGCTGAAGATTTCTCTGTCGAAATTCAGACAAAATAACTTCGAATTTCTTGATATTTCTTCTAAAAATCACATAGCCAGAAATTTGTAAAACGATCGATAAAAGAAAAGAAAATACAGATAGAAAAATTAAAGCATCAGGAAAATTCATAAAATTTTATCCATTGTAAATCCTGTCAGCCAACCACCTACCTCGCCAGCAACATATCCACCTACAGCAGCTCCAACCAGTGAGCATGTAAGATAACCTATCGGTCCAGTACCTATTCCCAAAGCAACGCAAACAAACTGACCTGAGGCTGCACCAAATGTACCACCATAAACGCTTGCCATTGTACTCGCTGCAAATTTAGCGTATTCGGTTACGGCAACTTTAGCACACTCATTTTTCCGGTCCACCGTACAAGCCTGATAGACCTCATTCGTCGTATTTAAGGCACCAAATCCTACAGCTACCAACCCCCCGGCTTTCATAAACTTAGCTGCTTTCGCTGCACCATCTACGTAGGTTGAGTAGCCACGAATTGCTCCCACTCCAGCGGTTTGCCAGTCGTGCACAATGGATGAACTGGACAAATTCAATGCATGTTTAATTTTATCGTAGGGTCTCAAATTCAGAATCAATCGCGAAACGCGATTGAGCAGCTGTTCGAGTTCGCCAAACAGACGGCGACGCTCAACAAAAAACTGCTCACCAAATAGTGTGCCTGCCGTTAGGTACTGGTTGCGATAGGCATTTTCAATGGCAGTAAGTTTATTTGCTATTTCTGAGAAGTATTTCTCGCCTGCATCACCGATCAGACCCGAAGCATGATCCATATAATTGGTAATAGCAGCGATCGAAGCATAATGCCGGTTGAAAAAGTCAGCCTCATCAACGGATAGATGCGCCAGACTATTGTTGGTTGTCGCTTTTGCCGTTGCCAGGGCACTCATTGCCGCAGGATGATTGTTTCCTTCCGGATCAGCAACGATCAGGATTTGTCCCGGTTTAGCCCATGCGACATCAGCATTTAACTGCAAAAAGTAATTTGCCGCCGGCATGTTGCGCGTACCGTACAGCCACATCGCTTGCTCGGTGAGGCTTCCAGGGCGTTGCACTACACAAAATCCCGGTTCGATGGAAGTTTTACCTGTCATCACAATCTCCTTTTGCAGTTAAATATTTATTTAGTTAAAAGATAATCTTATTAACATCTCTTCTGTAAGTTGTATCCCGCTCAATTATATTTTCAGATAAGTATTCTGAAATATTTATAGCGGCCCCACAGGGCCGCTTAATAAAGCAATTACGCTTCTTTATTTTCTTTGATGTTCCAGCCAGCGCTGCTTTCAGCGCCTTTACCACCTGAAGAGCTCTGCTCCCAGTATTGCTGCTTCACTTTGGCAGCCTGGAACGCGTAAGTCACGCTCAGGGTATCGCCATTAGCAGCACCGGTATAATCAACTTTTGACACCAGCACATCTTCCAGTGTGATACGTGCGTATTCAATCTGTGTGCCGCCTGCTTTGCATACGGACAGCTCTACTTTGCTGATATGCTTACCGCTGGCGCAATTTTTCAGGATTGCAGTGGTGGATTTGTCAATCAGTGCATTTACGCTCAGGTCAGCAAAATTCACTTTACCTGCACCGCCGCCGCCGCCAACAGACATATTACCCGGCTGGTTAGCACCCCAGTTGAAAGAGGTAATATCAGTCCAGCCGGTGTGGTTGGAGTCTTTAGACTCGCCGGTCACACCATCAACTTTTAAAAACATATCAATAGCCATAATTATCTTCTCTTGCTTGATTTACGTTCTGCTTTGATAAAGCATCGTTATGGCAAACAGGAAAGCATGGGGCTGAATAAAACAGTCCATATTTTACCTCTGCCTCGTTTTCTGAATATCGCTACATGGTTTATTCAGAGAGTGTTTTTATTGTCCCACTGGATGGAGCAATAAAAATAGTGAATCCTTTAGTTATTCGATATTAATATCGAAACGTGGAGCCGGCTCGCAAATAAGCGTTTTGCGTCTGCACGTTAACTGCAAAGCTTTATGAGCATTCAGACCGCCATACATGACGGCCTGATGCAGTTAATCAATTCTCGTTCGATTTGAGTGAAGGCAGTTTAGATACCAGACGCAGTGACACCGTCAGGCCTTCCAGCTGGTAGTGCGGACGCAGGAAGAATTTCGCGGCGTAGTAGCCCGGGTTATCTTCCTGCTCTTCCACGCTCACCTCGGCGGCAGCCAGCGGCTTACGCGATTTGGTTTCCTGTGACGAGTTCGCCGGGTCACCGTCGACATAGCTCATCACCCAATCGTTCAGCCAGCGCTCCATTTCATCACGCTCGCGGAATGAACCGATCTTGTCGCGCACGATGCACTTGAGGTAGTGCGCGAAGCGGCAGCAGGCAAACAGATACGGCAGGCGTGCAGCCAGACGTGCGTTGGCGGTCGCATCGGCATCATGGTATTCCGCAGGCTTTTGCAGCGACTGCGCACCAATAAAGGCAGCAAAGTCGGAGTTTTTGCGATGCACCAGCGGCATGAAGCCGTTTTTCGCCAGCTCGGCTTCACGACGATCGCTGATGGCAATCTCCGTCGGGCATTTCATGTCTACGCCGCCGTCATCACTCGGGAAGGTGTGGCACGGCAGGTTTTCAACCGCACCGCCAGACTCGACGCCGCGGATCGCGGTGCACCAGCCGTACTCTTTGAACGAACGGTTGATGTTGGCTGCCATGGCGTAGGCGGCGTTGCTCCAGGTGTAGCCGTTGTGATTTGAGCCATCGGTCTGCTCTTCAAAATCAAAGCTATCCACCGGATTGGTGCGAATGCCATACGGCAGGCGCGCCAGGAAGCGCGGCATGACCAGGCCGAGATAACGGGCATCTTCCGATTCACGCAGACTGCGCCAGGCGGCATATTCGGTGTTCTGGAAGATTTTGGTCAGATCGCGCGGGTTCGCCAGCTCCTGCCATGATTCCATCTGCATGACGGTCGGCGCGGTACCGGTGATAAACGGGCAGTGTGCCGCCGCGCTGATACGCGCCATTTCGCCCAGCAGCTCCACGTCCTGCGGGCTGTGATCGAAATAGTAATCGCCCACCAGGCAACCAAACGGTTCGCCACCGAACTGACCGTACTCCTGCTCATAAATCTTCTTAAACAGCGGACTCTGATCCCAGCCAGCGCCTTTAAAACGCTTCAGGCTACGTCCCAGCTCCTGCTTGGAGATGCTCATGAAACGGATTTTCAGCATCTCGTCGGTTTCGGTGTTGTTCACCAGGTAGCTCAGACCGCGCCACGCGCTCTCCAGCTGCTGAAACTCTTCATGATGAATAATCTGGTTGATCTGCTGCGACAGCTTGTCGTCAATCTCAGCGATCAGCGCCTGGATGGTACGATAGGTATCGTTCGAGATGGTGACGGTGTTTTCCAGCGCCTGCTGCGCCAGCGTCTTCACGGCACTTTCGACGGCTGCACGCGCCTGATCGCTGGTTGGACGAAATTCTTTGTTCAGCAGGGCGCTGAGTTCATTCTCGCTGTAGTGCAAGGCACCCTGTTGCTGCTGATGCGAAGACTGGGTCATGATTACTCCTCCTTACCTTCAGCGCTTTCATCCTGCTTCGGCAGATGGGTCAGCGCTTTTAACAGCGTTGGATCCTGCAGAATCTTACCGATCAGCTCTTCCGCACCGTTTTTGCCGTCCATGTAGGTCAGCAGATTCGAAAGCTGGGTACGCGCTTCCAGCAGGTTGCTCAGCGGTTCAACTTTGCGGGCAATCGCATCCGGTGAGAAATCGTCCATGCTCTTAAAGGTCAGTTCGACGTTAAGCTTGCCTTCGCCGTTGAGCGTGTTATCCACCTGAAACGCCGCGCGCGGCTTCAGCGCTTTCATGCGCTCATCGAAGTTATCGATATCAATTTCCAGGAATTTACGCTCATCAAGGCTCGCCTGCGGCTCGAGTGGTTTACCGACCAGGTCCGCCATGACGCCCATCACAAACGGCAGCTGAATTTTGCGTTCCGCGCCATAAATTTCCACGTCATATTCAATCTGAACGCGAGGCGCGCGATTGCGGGCAATGAACTTCTGCCCACTGGATTTCGTTGGTGCCATGGTTTTCTCCATTAAGGGTGCGCGGGTAAAGTTTCGCAGGAGGCGCGCAGGTCTCGCTGCGTTGAGTTGTTACGCTCGCTTAGTCGCGGCGTCCAAAGATATTTTCCAGCTGATGCACGCCGTCTGGCGCCAGATCGCGGATGATGTCCATAAAATCGAGCTCAATCAGCCGCTGTACGCGGTCGATCATCAGCGGTGCCGGATGGCTGGGTTCGTGCTGAGCAAAGTAGTGCTTCACCTTCTCCAGCATCAGCTGCGCATCGGCGCGCGAGCTGAGCTGCACGCTGCGCCAGTCAGCCGTGCGAACCGCTGCGGCGGGCGCGGCGACGCTCGGTTCCGGCGGCGGCTCTGTTACCGCGGCCGGCTGCAGCGCGCTGAGGTCAGTGGCCTGACAGCGTTCGGCGATCATGGCGATCTGCCTGCGCAGCTGTGACAGCTCCGGCACCGCCGCTTCACCCAGCTGTTCGGTCAGGGTTTCGGTAATAGTTTGCAAACGCTCACTTATCTGTAGCACCGCTTCAATACCGGGCTGCTCGCCGCGCGACAGCTCATCGGTCAGGCGCGGCAGACCGCCAGGATAGTCCGCGACTTCGGTTTTGCTGCCGTCGCACAGCGCAGCAGCATCGCGCAGCGTGATGCCATCCGAGGCGTAGCGCAGCAACCAGCTCTGGCGTACCGCGCTGCTCAGCGCTGATTTATCGCCCAGCAGCGCCACCGCGTTGATGCGGTAAAACGGATCCTGTTCGCCGTACTCTTCCAGTCGCGGCCACAGCGGCTCCCAGTACAGCAGCAGCGCCTGCTCAATCAGCTTCAGCCCCTGCGCATAGCCCGGCAGCCCTTTCAGCTCGGTCCAGGCGTGAGTAAGCGCTAACATCACTCGCAGGTCTTTGCTGCGGCTGAGCAAGTCAATCGCCAGCTTTTCGACTTTATTCCAGTCGGCTGATTCAGCCGGGATAATGGTCTCGCCAAACTGCTGTTCAGCTTTACCGGTACTGGCCTGCTCCATCGCCTGGTAATCCGCGTGATACTCCAGGTTGTCGCCGCAGGGGTTATCACTGCTGACCGGCGCCAGCAGCGCGTCAATATTCATCGTCATAGCGGTTGGCCTCAGGATTCAAACATCGGAGGATAAAGTCCGTTTCGTCCGGGTTTTGCCCCGCCGGCCGGGTCGAACAGCAGTGAGAACAGCTGTGCGGTGAAGTTGCCGCTGTGCACCTGGGTGTAAAGCGGGAAGCCGTCGCTCTGGTTTGTCCACCAGAAGCTGGTGTAAAACTGCGGGTCGAAGCTGTCACCCGGCAGTTTCCAGTTGAGCGTCGACGGCTCGCCGTCGCCAATCACCTGTAAAATGTCCGATTGTTCGCCGTCAGTTTGCGGCTGCTGGGGCTGCGGAATGCTCAGCAGCGCCTGGTCGAGCTGCTCTGGCGTACCGCCGTTTTGCACCACGCGCAGCAGCGTATTGCCGACCTGCTGATACCACTCGCCCGAGCGGGCCAGCAGCGCCGGTGACCACTCGGCGGGGGTAAAATGGCGCAGCGCGCACAGCGGGTAGTTGCGGCCGACGCTGTCGCGGGCGGCAATCAGGCAGCCCATCTGGATCAGCTGACTGCCGAGCATCGGCGGCACGACAAAATTCCACACCGGCGCTTTGAGAAAGGCGCGCGACGGGGTGTTTTTACTCTCTTCACTGGTTTGCCAGTGATGCAGTCCGACCTGAAACCAGTTCGACCACTGCCGGTACAGCACATCGGGGAAGCGTCGCTTCACAAAGTCACCCGAGCTGGGCAATTTGCCGTACCAGCCGGGTGCTGCGTAATGAGTCATTATCAGGTCCTGTTTCAGGGGCAGCTAAAGCCGGGAAGCTGGAACGGGTTACGAATACTGCCAGGGGTGAACGACAACGTGACCTGATGGCCATCGACGTTAAAACTGGCCTCGCGGGTCAGGCCACCGGCCGCGGTTACACGAGCGCGATCGAAGAAGCGGTTCAGCGCCCACGGACCGCTGGTCACCAGCGTTGAGGTGGTGCCGTTGGTCAGGCCAAGCTGCATGCGCACCTGGCTGGTGCCGCCCGGTCCGGGCCAGCTCACCATCTGCACCGCCTGCGGGCCGTGGCTGTAACGCAGAATCTGGCCATCGACGTCGAGCGTCAGGTTGAGGATGTCGTTATCCATTTTCACCGTACGCAGCGTGACGCGGAACGACGGCGTGGTCGCCCCGTTAGCAAAGAAGGCATCACGAATCGACTGCGCCTGCTGGAACGGACGCAGCAGCGCCTCACCGCCCGGCAGCGTTTTGCCGTCGATGCCTGGCGTGAAACGCCACGCCGCGTTGGTGGTATCCACTTTGCTGGCCAGATTGTCGCGGAAGAAGCTGTCCATCAGCCCGCTGCCCGGCGCGAACATGCGCGCCAGATCGTCCGGCGTCACTTCGCTGCGCGCATTACGCACCAGCGGATAACGGCCGGCAATCGCCTGGCGGCAGAAGCTGCCCACTTCCATGGTGATGCGCTTGCGCACGTTATCCATATCGCGGCGCTGTGCATCACTGCTGGCGCCCACGGCCATGCTGGAAACCATATTCTGCAGCGAACCCGGTAAGCGACCGGCGCTGGCCTGCAGGCGACTGATGGCATCACCGGACGGCGGCGGCATGCCGCTATTGGCGGCGTCCTGCACCGCCGTCAGATAGCGGTAGAGATCGTCGATCTGATGCAGAAAATCATCCACCGCCAGCACTTTACTGCCCTGCTGCAGCGGCTGTGCCAGCTCCAGCACAGGCGCGAAGTGCACCGCCACCGCCTGCTCCGGTGCCTGCTGGGTTGCGCCCTGGCCCGGCGCCGCGCTGGCTTTGGAGGAACTGAACAGCGCTTCTAAAGTGCGCGTGGCGCTGTTGCCCGTCGCCGGCAGTGCCTGGGTACTTTGCTCATCCGGCTGTGCGCGGTTCAGCGTCAGCAGCTTACTGAGGTTAACCACCAGCTGGCGCAGCGGCGAGTGGTTGCCCGACAGCAGACGTGCGGTGTTGATGCGCTGCGACAAATCCGCGCTGCTGTTGAGCTGGATATCGCTGAGGAACTGCTCCCACTGGCGGATGTAATCCTGCACGTAGAGCTGGCGCACCGCGAGATCGGTCTGCTGACTGTTCTCCGGCGAGGCAACGCCGCCCAGCACCCAGACATCATCCTGAAACAGCGCCTGCGTGACCGGTGCGATTTGTTTATCAACGTGCTGCCAGTAACCGTCAGGCGTGAACAGGCCGGCGACGCCGTCATTGACTGACTTGCCGCTTTTGCGTGAAAACACCAGCTCACTCTGCGGCCCGCCCAGCGCCGCGAGGGTGACCGGTTGCAGGCTGCCGTCACGCTGCAGCAGGCGCTTCAGACGTCCGTAGACGCGCTGCGACAGCGGCATTTGGTTAATCAGCGCCTGCTCGCGCTTTACCAGCGCGTCATCCTTCGCGTACGGCGAGGACTGAATCTGTGTCTCCAGCAGCTGCTGCAGATGCCACGCCAGCTGTTTCACTTCTTGCTGCGTCACATTTTGTGGCAGTTCGCGGCTAATATTCAGCATCAGCCAGGCATGCAGGAATTTGCCGTCATAATGTTTTGGCTGATACAGCATCTGGTAAGCTTTCAGCGCTTCGTAGCTGTAATCCGCATCGCTGCCGTTGTCGTTACGCAGCCAGCGGGTGATGTTTTGCGCCACCTGCGGCAGCAGCAGCTGTTTCAGCGCTTTGTCATACAGGGTGCGCGTGGCGTCGCTGACTTCGGTACCGCGATACAGGCCCATGCGGCGCGTCAGCGGGGGATCTTCCAGCGAGAAGTCGGCGCTCTTTGGCAGCTGCAGTAACGTGTTGAGATACGGCACCAGCGCAAACAGATCGCCATTGCCCTGCCGTTCCAGCTGTTGTCCCAGCTGTTCCACCTGCGGCGTTTTACCCGCCATCTCCTGTAAATAAGCTTTGTTTTTGCTGTAGCTGGTGAGCCACAGCGCTCCGGCAATCAGTACCAGCACCAGCAGCGCCAGATAGCCGGACCACAATCCGGCGCGATTGCGCAGCTCCCACCAGCGGTTACTGCCTGCCAGGCCCGACTCCTGGAAGATGACATTTTCCAGCACGCCTTTCAGGAAGAAGCTCTGGCCTTTGTTCGGCGGGATCGGTGACGCTTTGTCGACCTGGTCCCAGCTGCCGGACTCGCCGCTGCGCTGTCCCGGCAGATGCAGGGCGCGGCTCAGCTCGCCCATCACGCGGTCAAACGGCAGCCCTTCCTGCGTCCCGCTGGCGAAATAGATACCACGCGGCGCGAACTGAGTTTCGAAATCAGATCGGGCAAACAGCGTATCCAGCGCCTCCGCCAGCAGCGGGCGCAGCGCGGCGAACTCCTGCGGGAACAGATAGCTTTCCGCCCGCGCCTGCGCATCGCTTTCCGCTAACAGCGTATCGGCCAGGCCGGCATCCAGACGCTGCTGCAGCAGTGAATACTCCTGCTGAAACTGACTGTTAAGCTCAAACTCTGCGGTCGACGCCTGCGCCCATGGGAAGGTAAAGCCCCAGATTTGCTCGCGCTGGGTTTTATCCAGCGCAGCGAAGTAGCTTCGGAAGCCTTTGAGCAGGTCGGTTTTGGTGACCAGCACATAAACCGGGAAGCGAATGCCAAGGCGATCGTGCAGCTCCATCAGCCGCTGACGCAGTGCGATCGCCTGATTGCGCTGCGCTTCCGGCGATTGCGTCAGTAAATCGGAGACGCTGAGCGTGACAATCACGCCATTGACGGGCTGACGACCGCGATATTTACGCAGCAGGTCGAGAAAATGATGCCACTCGCTGGCGTCGCGCTCCTGCTGACTCTCCTGGGTGGTATAGCGACCGGCGGTATCCAGCAGCACCGCTTCGTTGGTGAACCACCAGTCACAGTTGCGCGTGCCGCCGATGCCGCGCAGCGCCGCTTTGCCGAACTTGTCCGCCAGCGGGAACTGCAGCCCGGAGTTGACCAGCGCGGTGGTTTTACCGGCACCCGGTGCGCCAATGATCATGTACCACGGCAGCTGGTAGAGGTATTGATGGCTGAAGCGCTGCGCCCAGAAAGGCGCGCCCTTGCTGCTGGCGCGCTGGAAGTGCGCTTTTTTCAGCATGTCGGTGGCTTCGGAGAAACGGCTCGCCAGCACCTGTTCTTCATTGGTCAGGCGTTTGCGGTCCTGCTCCGGCGCATCGCTTTTGCTGGTTTCGAGGCTCGACATCAGTTTGCGGTTGAGCCAGAAGTTATACAGGCGCGGAATCGCCTGGCTCAGCCCCCACACCAGATAGAGCAGCGCAATACTGATGATGCGGTTCTGCTCTGGCTCCAGCGGCCGCGAGTCGACAATGGAAAACACCGGGCCAATCACCCAGATGATAAAGGAGAGCGCGGTAATGCCGACAAAACCCCAGGCGAGGCGGCTGGTCAGCACCGCAAAAAGCATATTCAGCATGGATTAGTTCCCTCTCGCCAGGCCGTTGAGTTCCGCTTGCGTCGCATCCGGCGCTACCAGCAGAGTAATTTCTACGCGACGGTTGCGGGCGCGATTCTCCGCGCTGGTGTTCGGCACCAGCGGATGGCTTTCGCCACGCCCTTCGGCTTTAACCCGCGACGGTTGTGCCAGCTGCTGCTGCAGCAGGGTTTGCACCGACTGTGCGCGCGCCAGCGAGAGTTCATAGTTGGAGGCGAAGCGGGCGCTGCGAATCGGCACGTTGTCGCTGTAGCCAATCACCAGAATCTTCCCGCTGACGTTATTCATCGCGGCGGCAATGCGCTGAATCACCGCATCGTAGCGACCACGCACTTCGGTGGATGCCGAGGCGAACAGGCCATCGCCCTTCAGGGTGACCACGCTCTGGTCGGCTTCATCGCGCACCGCCACCAGGCCGGCATCAATTTCCGGCTTGAGGAACGCTTTCAGGTTCAGCGTGGCGGGCGGCGGCGGTGCCGGATTGCTGATTTTGACTTCCGGCAGCGCGGTCTGATAGATGCTGGCCAGCACCGGCGAGGTGTAGTCGCCGAGACGCCAGTTCAGGACGATGTAGAACAGGCAGGCAGCAAAGCCGGCCACCGCCGCACAGGCCCACAGTGGAATCATCGGCCGCCACAGCTTGCGCAGCACCGGCTGATCGGTGGGATGCGGTGACAGCGCCGCCGGGTAACTGCCGCGCACGCTTTTGATCATCTGCAGCAGACGCTGTTTGATGGTTTCCAGCTGCGAACGCCCGTTATCCAGCACGCGGTAGCGCCCTTCAAAGCCGAGCAGCAGGCAGAAATAGATCAGCTCCAGCAGCAGGATGTGCTGACGCGGGTTTTGCGACAGCTTGGCCAGCAGCTGAAAGAACTTCTCACCGCCCCAGGTTTCATTGTGAAACGTCACCAGCAGGCCGTTGCTGGTCCACACGCCGCGGCTGCCCCACGGCGTCAGCGCCGCCGCTTCATCCAGCGCGGTGCACAGGCAGTAGCGCGCGCCGACGATCACTTCATAACTCAGCCCCGACTGCTGGCAGCTGAGCTCAAAGCGACGGATCTGATCGATCAGCTGCTGGCGCAGCCGCGCCGGATCGTCGTGCGAGACGGAGTGGCGAATCTGCGGGATCGCGTTAATCAGCGGATTCGCCGCGGCGACCAGCACATTCTGATGGCTGACATCCTGCTGTGTGACGTCACTGTTCGGTTTCTGTTGTTCCTGCATCATGCGGCGTGCTCAGTTTTGATTATTCTGACTGACTACGAATGGCCCAGAACTCCATGTTCAGGCCCGGAAACTCACCGGCCAGATGCAGCGCAAAGGCACCTGAGCGCTCCATCTCCTGCCACAGCTCGCTGTTCTTATCGAGCTCGAAATAGCTGTAGCCGGCATGCCACGGGATTTGCGGCGGCGCGCCCGGCATGGCTTTCAGCGCCAGTCCAGGCAGCTGCAGCTGTACCAGATCGCGGATTTTGGTGACGGGCGCGACTTTCATCTGCGCCGGGAAGTGGGTTTTCAGCGCCTCGGCCGGCACGCTGGCTTTGACCGCCAGCACAAAGCCGAACTCGCGCACCATGCTGCTTTCCGGCACCGTGGCCACGTTGAGGCCGTGTGAGCGCTGTGTCAGCGGCAGCTGGATGGCGCTCTCTTCCATCACCTGCGACAGTCCCTGGCGCAGCAGCAGCGTTAAGCGGGTAAAGCAGCTGTACAGATCGTCATGGTCATACAGCGGCAGCGCGTCCGGGGTGCGCGCCGGCATCCAGCTGCTCAATTCAGCGGCCAGCTGCAGCCAGTGACTGTAGAGCGTTTCCGGGTGCAGCAGCGGCAGATGCTGTAAGTGCGCGTGCAGGCCAAGCTGACGGTTGAGCAAGGTCAGCAGCATAAAATCGACCATGTCGGCACTGTTAAAACGGCCGGTACCCGGCGTGCGCTGGCTCAGCTGCTGGCTGCGTTGCTGAATCAGGCCGTGCAGGTCATTGAGCATACTTTGCAGCGGCCGGCTGGCGTTGAGCGTCAGCATCGGCGGAATGTAATCGGTGTCGAGGCGCACGTGGTTATCGCTGCGTTTTTCAATCACCTGCGCCACGCCCATCGCCGTCCACTCTGCGGTGAGATCCTGTTCCAGCATCAGGCGCAGGCGCAGTTTTCCGAACTGAACGGTGGCAGCGCCGACCGCCTGAGCGTTGTCATCTTCGACTTCGGCTTCCCACGCCAGATAGCGCGCCAGTGAATCCTGCGTCTCCTGAAACGCCACCGCTTCACGCCCGTTGCGCCGGGCCGGGATCGCCAGTACCACTTTGCTGCGATCGACATTCGCCGGCAGATCCAGCGGGGCCGGACCGTGCTGTGGCTGGCTGAAAGAGAAAAAGGTGCCGTCAGGCAGACATCCGCTGGCGGCACTCAGCGCCAGTTTTCCCTGGCGCAGCAGTGCTTCATCAAATTCGAGATCAAAAAAACCCCAGGTGTAGGCGCGCTGCGACTGCCCCCACTCGCGCAGGGTGCTGTGTAGAAAATTTTCCGACTGCTGGAAATGGTGAGGGCGCAGGAACATCCCCTCGGTCCAGACAACCTTTTCGGCTCGGTTCATAGGCATCCTTACTGCTTAACCACGCGCAGGCCGTTGATATCCGCCACGACGCGGGCATTCAACTCACCATCGTTATTTTTCCAGAACTGCCAGAATGCGCTGTCGTCGCCATCCGGGAAGGGCAGCGCGAGGCGCCAGACTTTACCGTCCAGCGCCTGATACTCGGCCATGATGCCGATGAAGCGCGCTTCCGGCAGGCTTTTCGCGCTGAGGGTTTTACTCAGCTGACCTGACATCAGGAAGAACTGCTGATTGTTGAGCAGCGTGCTGCCCAACGCGGTGGCGGGCTGGTTCTGCAGGGAGTAGAAATCAGCGGACATGAATTCCGCATCGGAGGTCAGCAACATCACCCGGACTTTGAGCGGCGCACCCGCGTTGATCTGCGGATGCGCCTGAAAGTCGAGATTGTAGCGCGCAACCGGCGCCGGACTGTTGCTGCTGCAGGCGGCCAGCAGGCAAGCCAGCAGCAGTAATCCGGCGCGGCGGAGAGAAAACATCGTCATCATTCAGCCCTCCCTGCTTACCGCGTTAGTTGATGATCCAGGTGCCGCTGTTGCTGTTCTGGCACGCTTTGCTGTCGCCATCCACCGCGACGCAGGTCTTTTTCTTGCTGCTGGCGCGGGCGCGACGCTTCGGCTGATCCGCTTTGATGGTCTGCTCATACAGCGCGCTTTTCACCACCGCGCGGAACGGGACATAACCGATCAGCTGCACCGCAGGCTGAGCCGCCGGCTGCTGCGCTTTTTTGTCATCGGCCGGTGCAGTCTCAGGCTGCGCTTCGTCTGCGGCCTGCGCCGACTCGCCAAGTGCCAGCCAGTTATTTTCAACCTGGCCAATCACGGTGTAGGTTTCACCGCTTTTCAGCGTATCCACCACTTTGCCGCCGAAGCTGGGGCGGGTCATGATCGAAGCCGGATAGAGCGCGCGATAAGCTTCGTTCACCGGACTGAACTGTGCCGGCGGCTGGACGGCATAACGGTGCGACAGCGTGACGCCGTCAACGGTGCTGCTGACAATCGTGTCGTCTGTCATCTTTGGCGGTGCTTTACAGCCAGCCACTGCGAAAACAAACATCAGGCCCAACGCCATACGGAGATTCACCATTTTCTTCATGTTTAGTTCCATTAACGCCTAAAAAGTGGCCAGAGGCCGGTTAAGAGCAAAATGAACCGTGCGCACGGCGGGAGCCGGCGTCGATTCAGTACCAGTTAAAAAGTTGACCCTTTAATGGGTGTGGCTAATGCATCGCGCCAGCGAGGCAAAAATTGATCAGTCTGAATTAAGTATTAAAAATGCAACATTAGTGACAGGGATGATGTCGGAAGAATTCTGATCGTTTCACAAACGATCAGCAACATGATCAATTTTTGCTAAGCGAAGGGGTTGGCCACAGCCAAACCTCGGTTTCTCTTATGCCATCCCTGGGTTAAAAACTATCACGTTCAATGAATCTGGTTAATCGGTAACGATTAAGAGGATAACAGCAACAACTTACGGCATTCGCTGGCAGTAGTGCTATTTATTGAGATATATCAACAACATATAAAAGACTGGAAACATCATAGCTACCGCACGAGCCAGGTAAAACCTGCCCGTGAGCATGCAATCACAATCCATTTGTTAATGTCTGACGGAAGTTTACAGAAGCCTGACAAAATTTCAACGCGCCGCTAGCAGAGGAAATTAGTTCAGTAAAGGTTAACAAATATTTTTAATGCAAATTTGCGTCACTTTTGCCCGCAAACCTAAGACTATTCTTAGCAATACATTAAAACTGTGAAAGATTGTAAATGAAAGATGAAATTTTGCTCGCGCGATCATTAAAAATTGTCATAAAAAAAATGGCGCTGAGCGACACGCATTTTGTCTGCACGCGATAAAATCCAGGCAGGCGGTAAAAAAGGGGTGATAAAGGCAAACTGACAGTGAAAAAAACCAGCCAGGCGAACCAGACTGGTTTAATTCGCTAAAATAGCGGGTGTCGGGATTGTTAAGCAGTCAGAATAGATTGCAGCTCAGGCAAGGTTTTCACCTGCCAGGTGGGCGTGATGTGCGCCGGCAGCGGACGCGTGCCGTGATCGATCCAGCAGGTTTTCACGCCGGCATTCATACCACCAAGAATATCCGATTCCGGCGTGTCGCCGACCATTAATACCCGGCGGCGATCGGGATTGCCCAGCAGCTGCAGCGTATGGTCAAAAATCGCCGCGTCCGGCTTGGGTACGCCCACCTGTTCGGAGATCACCAGCGCGTCAAAGTAGTCACGGAAACCGGTGCGTTCAAGGCGCGCCTGCTGCAGCGCCGTAAAACCGTTGGTGATGATGGCGATTTTTACCTTGCCCTTGAGCGTATCCAGCAGGCGGGCTGCGCCATCCAGCGGCAGGCAGATCTCGGCCATCGCATTAAGAAAGTCGCTGTTAAGCACTTCCGGCGCCACGCGCAGTTTTTCGCCCCACAGCGTGAAGCGGCGCGTCTGAAGCTGTAACGCTGAAATGGTGCCGTTCTGGTAATCGACCCACAGCGGTTTGTTGACGGCCTGATAATCAGCGTAATCCTGATCGCTGAAGTGCACGTCGTAGCTGGCAAACATGCGCTGCAGGCCGGCGAAGGCGTCGAAGTGGAAAAGTGTGTCATCCGCATCGAACAGGATGCAGTCCCAGTCGTTTAACATAGTGCCCCTTTTGAATAACGTCAGAGCGTGAGCGCCATGATGATGGCATCCTCGCGCCCGCTGGCGGTGGGATAGTAGTTTGGCCGCACGCTGACCTGATGAAAATCCAGCTGCTGATACAGCGCAATGGCGGGCTGATTGGAGGCGCGTACCTCCAGCCACAGCGTCATCACCGCACGCTGCTCCAGTTCGGCAATCAGCTGCTGTAGCAGCTGACGCGCATAGCCGCGGCGCTGGAACGCGGGATCGACCGCGATGTTGAACAACGACGCTTCATCCAGCACCACCTGGGTGATGGCGAAGCCGGCCAGCTGGCCGTCCGCGTGCAGGCAAAGATTGACGTAACGTTCACCCTGATTGCTGGCAAAGGTCTGCTCGCTCCACGGAAACGCATGCGCGCGGCGCTCGATCTCCAGCAGCCGCGGCTGTATATCAGGGGTGATGAAAGAGATAGCTGTCATGGTTACACATCTGTTGCCACAGCGCGCGTTTGGCCGCGCCGCTGCTGATTAATTCATTGAAAACGGCGCTGGTGAACGTGATGCCGTTAAAAGGATGATCGCTGGTCACACCCAGCAGCCAGCCAGCACAGTCGACCTGCTCCGGCAGCATCGGCAGCTGTTCTGGCGTCAGCGTCATTACCTGCCCCGGCTGAATGCTCAGCGTCCGCAGTACGTCACGCACCAGCGGCTCCTGCAGATCCGGCGCCTGCTCAGCGACCAGCACCAGCCGCGTGTCCGGCGTTAGCGTGACGGCAATTTCACCTTGCAGCACGCGCGGACGTCGCAGCTGATACTGCGTAATCCCCATTTGCTGTAGAAGCCAGTCGCGCCTTGTGCTCATGCTGTTACCTGTAATCCTGCCAGAATGCGACGCTATGCTAGCAAACCCATCGAACATGCGCCAACAAAGCACTATAATCGCCGCTCTGATTTAACAGGAGCGTTCCATGTCTGCTTTTACCCCGGCCAGCGAAGTGATTCTGCGCCACAGTGATGAATTTACCGCCCGCCACGTACTGTTCGCCGGCGACCTGCAGGATGACCTGCCCGCCCAGCTGGAGACCGCGTCGAGCCGCGTGCACACTCAGCAGTACCATCACTGGCAGAACCTCAGCCGTCGCCTCGGTGAACAGGCAGTGTATGGGCTGGTGGCCGGTGCGGCCGACGTAGCCGGTTGCGACACGCTGGTCTATTTCTGGCCGAAGAACAAACCGGAAGCGCAGTTCCAGCTGCAAAACCTGCTGTCGCTGCTGCCGCTGGGCTGCGATATTTTTGTCGTCGGTGAAAACCGCAGCGGCGTGCGCAGCGCCGAAGGCATGCTGGAGAGCTGGGCCACGCTGGAGAAAATCGACAGCGCGCGCCGCTGCGGGCTGTATCACGGTCAGCTGACGCAGCAGGCCAGCTTTGACGCCAGCGCGTTCGGCAATCGCTATCAGCTGGACGATCTCACCATTCATACCCTGCCGGGCGTGTTCAGCCGCGACGGGCTGGATATCGGCAGCGATCTGCTGCTTTCCACGCTGACGCCGCACACCAAAGGCAAAGTGCTGGATATCGGCTGTGGCAGTGGCGTATTAGCCGCCGCGCTGGCGCAGCATTCGCCGAAAGTCCGGCTGTGGCTGTGCGATGTGCACGCCGCCGCCATCGAGGCGAGTAAAGCCACGCTGGCCGCTAACGGTCTGGAAGGCGAAGTGTTTGCCAGTAACGTGTTCTCGGACGTCAGCGGCCGTTTTGATCT
Organism: Pantoea dispersa; assembly: GCF_019890955.1. Lineage (NCBI taxonomy): Bacteria > Pseudomonadati > Pseudomonadota > Gammaproteobacteria > Enterobacterales > Erwiniaceae > Pantoea > Pantoea dispersa. Next base: position 671,287 of record NZ_CP082346.1, on the reverse strand, counting down.
GATCATCTCTAACCCGCCGTTCCATGACGGTCTGCAAACCAGCCTTGATGCCGCCCACACGCTGATTCGCGGTGCGGTGAAGCATCTCAACAGCGGCGGCGAGCTGCGCATCGTGGCCAACGCCTTCCTGCCTTATCCGCAGGTGCTGGATGAAACCTTCGGTAACCATGAAGTGCTGGCGCAGACTGGCCGCTTTAAAGTGTATCGCGCCGTATATGGCCGTGGCGCGAAAGCGCGCTAAGCGTAGTAAAATCCGCGATGCGACGGGGAAAACGTTGCTTTTTGCAGCAGTCGTTTCACCGTCGCAAAATATGTGTTGACGCAATGAGTAAAATCTCTAAAATGCGCCTCCGTGGTTAGCAATACTGTAATGTATTGCAGGTAAGCGAAGGTGGCGGAATTGGTAGACGCGCTAGCTTCAGGTGTTAGTGTCCTTACGGACGTGAGGGTTCAAGTCCCTCTCTTCGCACCAATAATCACAAAGTTTATATCGCGTGCACTGCGCGAAGGTGGCGGAATTGGTAGACGCGCTAGCTTCAGGTGTTAGTGTTCTTACGGACGTGAGGGTTCAAGTCCCTCTCTTCGCACCATGCGGTGATATAAACAGACAACTACGATGCGAAGGTGGCGGAATTGGTAGACGCGCTAGCTTCAGGTGTTAGTGTTCTTACGGACGTGAGGGTTCAAGTCCCTCTCTTCGCACCAACGTTGTCACACTTCTTCTGCAGTACATCCCCATTGATTGTTACCGCTGCTATCACGCTTTTGCGTGATATTGTCGTTTCTGCTCGCCGTTAAATGACGTGAAAATTCACCGAGATAGCCGCCAGACCGCCCGCCAGCGCCAGGCAGGAAGGCAGCAGCAGATAATGACGCAGACGATGGTGGTACAGCATCACCACGGTGAGCAGCAGCGCGACAATCATCACTAAGCGCCACTGGCTGAAACTCGGCTCCCACAGTGCAAATACCGGCATGGCCGCGCAGGGCAGCAACACGCCCCAGCCGCTATCCAGACGTTTTCCCATCACCCAGCTTACGCCCCACAAGCCGCAGGCGGCCATCATCGCCATGATCATCGCGCAACCCTTCAAATGATAAATATTCCCATTATCATATGACAATATTTCTCATCTTGCAGCGAATTTTTTGCCCTGCCCGCGCCGGATGACAGAATTACTGGAAAATGATAGATTGCCGCCGATAACTATTTTGATAACACAGCAAAAACGTGCTCACTATCCGCGTTGTGGGATTATTTCCTGCGGGTAGCGCTTTGATATTTCAGGGCTGTCGCGAGTAATAATAATGAAATTACAATCTTATGATGAGTTGAAACACAGCAAGTATCGGCTGTCGCTGATGCTATTTTTGTTTTTGAATGTCGCCGTTTCGCTTTTTTGTCTGCTGCCGTTTTTCGGCACGGATAATCCCATCAATTCGCTGCCGGTAACACTGGTGGCGGGCTTTAGCACCACGCTGCTGGCGCTATGTTTAATCGCGCCAAATCTAAAATTCCCGTTATTAAATCCTGTCGCATTGCTATTAGGCGCGCTGTGGGCCTGGCATATCAATCATCGTTACCATCTGGTGTTTTATTTTGACGGTAGCTTTTTAATAATCAGTCTGCTGAGCGTATTTTTTATCAGCGCGATTGCCCTGAGTGATTATTTGCTTGCGTTCTGTTTACATATTACGCCACCGGTATTAACTGTACTGTTACTGGACGATGGTCAGCATTTAATGACCATTCTGTTCACCATTACGCTGCCGCTGATCGGCTTCTCGCTGCACCACTTGATGCGCCGCCGCTTCGACACCTTCACTCTGCGGCTGGTGCGCCAGCTGTATGAGGAGAAGCAAAGTTTCAGCGATTTGAGCATGCTTGATCCGCTCACCGGCCTGTATAACCGGCGCGGGCTGAAGAACCGACTGGATACCATCATGGAAAATCATGCCGGCAGCCACTTTGTGCTGCTGCTGGATATTGATCACTTTAAGGCCTACAACGATAACTACGGTCATGCCATGGGCGATCAGGCGCTGGCGCGGGTGTCGGTTGCGATTCGCGATGCGGTGCGCTCGCGCGATGTGGTGACGCGCTACGGCGGCGAAGAGTTTCTGGTGCTGATGACCAATGTTAACGCCTCGATTGCGATGAAGCTGGCCGAACGCATCCGTCAGTACGTAGTCGATCTGGAAATTCCCCACCGCTTCAATGATAAAGTCTCGACCCACGTGACCATCAGCGCCGGTATCGCGCCGATTTTCGCAGAAGACTTCGACCAGGCGGTGGCCAACGCCGACCGCGCGCTGTACGTGGCGAAGAATCAGGGACGTAACACCATTCTGGCGTGGGAGGATTTACCGAAGCTGGCGCCGGTAAGCAGCGATCTGGTGTAAGCGGTGCGGTGACAACGCCGCACCCTCTCCGGGGGATTTCACGCAAAATGCGCGGTGGCCAGGCAGTGAGCGCTGCTGGCATCTTGCTCAGTGAATCGGGAACGATTATCATTTGTTTTTCGCTTCCCGTTTTCACTCAGGAGCCGCATGGCCATCATCACGCGTCAGGATCATCGCTTTAGCGCGCATCCGCTGATCTTTATGCAGAGCGATCGCAGCTTAGCCAGCGCGCTGGAAGATCTGATGTGCGACCAGCGCAGCTACATGCGGGAAAACGTGAAGCTGGGCCAGCCGGCCCCCGCAGGCACCCTGACGCTGGCCGAATGGTCCACGCCGTTTCACTATCGCCGCCTGACGCAGCGTTACAGCGACTATCTCTATCGCCACCATCCTGATGTTCCGCAGGAAGCCAAACCGCTGCAGTCGCTGTGGGCCCAGTGGTATTTTGGCCTGCTGCTGCCGCCATTAATGCTGGCGCTGCTGCAGGAGCCGCGTGCGCTCGACTGCTCGCCGCAGCGTATCCACGTTGAGTTCCACGAAAACGGCCATCCGTGTGCCTTCTGGATTGATGTGCAGGAGGATGAGGATGCGCGCTATCTCACTCCGCAGCAGCGTATCGAACGCCTGATTCAACATAGCCTGATCCCCGCCGTTAACGGCATGGCGCAGCACGGTGACATCAACGCGCGGCTGATCTGGAATAACTTAGGCTTCTCGTTTTACTGGTTCCTTGGCGAACTGCAGCAGCAGCTGCCTGCGGCTACCCGGCATCAACTCGAACAGGCGCTGTTTTTCAGCAAATCCCTGTCCGACGGCAGTGATAATCCGCTGTATCGCACCATGATCCCGCGTAACGGCGCGATGGAGCGGCGCAGCTGCTGCCAGCGCTATCGCATTCCGGACGTCGAACGCTGCGGTAACTGCACGTTAAATGCCGTGTAAGCGCGGCGTATTCTGTTACAGATTCTCCGTTTCTCCCGTTTACAGCTTTCCCGCCTTATGGCAGCTTTTACGCTCTGTTTTTACCGGAGAAAAAAATGAGCCTGGAGTCGGTACGGCACTTCTTTGCCGAACACGCACCGGATATCGACATCATCGAGATGCCGGAAAGCACTGCCACCGTAGAACTGGCCGCACGCGTACATGGCGTGACGCCGGGGCAAATCGCCAAAACCCTGTCGCTGAAAGTGAAAGAGAGCGTGGTGCTGATTGTCACGCGCGGTGACGCCCGGCTGGATAACCGCAAGCTGAAGGCGGCGCTCGGGGCAAAAGCGCGCATGCTGAGCGTGGATGAAGTGGTGAACTGGACCGGCCATCCGGTCGGCGGCGTGTGCCCGTTCGGGCTGGAAAATCCGCTGACCGTCTATTGCGATGTGTCGCTGCGCAGTTTCGATGAAGTGTTACCTGCGGCCGGTTCGATTCACAGCGCGGTGCGCATTTCGCCGCAGCGCATGGCTGAACTCACGGCGGCGAAATGGATTGACGTCTGCGAGGCGCGTTAACGCGTCTCTTTCGCCACCGCCCCGGATATTTCGATGCCGCGCGTCTCGCGGCCAAACGCCACGAACACGCAAATCAGCACCGCCACCGTGCCGGCGACAATCGCCATGCCCAGTCCGTAGTTACCGCCATGGGCTTCGGCAATGCGGGACTGCAGCGTGGCGTTGACCGAAGCAATTAAATTCCCCAGCTGGTAAACGAAGCCCGGCAGTACCGCACGCGCATTGGCCGGCACCAGCTCGGTCAGGTAGGTCGGCACCACGCCCCATGCGCCCTGCACCATAAACTGCATCAGGAACGCGCCGATACCAATCGCCCAGGAACCGCTGGAGAACGCCCACAGCGGCAGCACCGGCAGCGCCAGAAACGACGCCAGCATGATGGCTTTTTTACGCCCGATACGCTCGGACAGCGAGCCGAACGTAATGCCGCCGAGCATCGCCGCGATGTTATAGCCGATGGCGATAATGCTCACCGTGTGGGCGTCAAACTGGTGCTGCACTTTCAGGAACGTCGGGTAGAGATCCTGCGTGCCGTGGCTGAAGAAGTTAAAACAGGCCATCAGCAGCACCATGTAAATACAAATTTTCCAGTGCTGGCGGATGATGGGCAGCAACGCGTGATTCTCTTTACGCTCGCGTGCCGCCAGCCATACCGGCGATTCCGGCACTTTAAAATAGATAAACGGCAGCAGCAGAATCGGCAACGCGCCAATCAGGAACATGCCGCGCCAGCCCACCTGTTCGAAGAACAGGCCAAACACTATCGACGCCAGCAGATAGCCGCACGGATAACCAGCCTGGAAGATGCCGGACATCAGGCCGCGCGAACGGTCGGGAATGGTTTCCATCGCCAGCGAAGAGGCCACGCCCCAGATGCCGCCCATCGCCACGCCGTAAATTACGCGGAAGGTCAGGAAGGCAGCAAAGTTGGGTGACCATGCCGACAGCAACTCAAACAGCGAAAACAGCACGATGTTGAGCATCAGGATCGGCCGGCGGCCATATTTTTCCGCCAGCCGGCCAAAGATCAATGCGCCTACCGGCCGTACGGCCAGCGTCAGCATAATGGCAATGGAAACATCGGAGACGCTGGTGTTGAAGTAGCGCGCAAGATCGCTGAGCACAAACACCAGAATAAAGAAGTCGAACGCATCCAGCGTCCAGCTGGCGAAACTGGCGAAAGCCACGTTGCGCTGGGTCGCAGTCCAGTTAAACATAAGGGTATCCTGTCTGATTGCTTCCGGCTCGCGGCCAGATTTTTATTGGAACGTTATCCAGCGAATGGTTGCACTGGTTATTATTGTGTTAACCATTTGTATATAGCATGTCAGAAAGGCGCCGCGCGGCGGGGAATTGTCAGCGAGTGATTCGCGATGTAAGGAAGCGTGTCGGCAGGAAAGCGGCGCACGGTACTCCGGCCGGGAGACCGCGCGCCGCGGCAAAATCTCAGCGTTTCAATCCGTTGAACGTCTGCTCAATCACTTCCAGCAGCAGCGGATTGTTTACGTTCTGCATCACATGCACCAGTGCGCCCGCGTCCGCCGGCACGCCGACATCCAACCGCAGCGGCGTGCGATAGCGCCAGGTCTTGCCGCGCGTGGCACCGGGACGCAGCTCAATATCGACGTGATAATCCACGCCGTCCGCCACGCGCTGGTTGAGCAGCCAGGCAATGACCAGCGCATCGTGGATCCAGCAGCCCGGCAGATGGCGGGTGCGGATGGAGTAATCAATCCACGGTCGCAGCGTTTCGCGCACAAACTGCGGCAGTGGATGATCGCAGGCGGTCAGGCGCGTGAGATCCTGATGAGTCAGCAGCGTCTGCGTGGTGGCATCCATTGGCACCAGCGTGATGGTGGCGCCGCTGTGCAGCACCTGATGCGCCGCTTCCGGATCGAGGCCAAAATTGGTGTCTTTGATGTAGTCATCCAGCGCGAATACGCCGCCCATGATGACGATCTCCGCTACGGAATCCGCCATCTGCGGATAGCGCTGCAGCGCCTGCGCCACGTTGGTCAGCGGGCCGATCGCCACCAGCGTAAACTCGCCGGGATTGTCACAAATCAGCTGGCCCATCACGCCCGCCGCATCGTTGCCGTCCGCTGCCACCGTCTGTGGCTGACGCACGCCGCGCCACAGTTCGCCCAGCGCCGGGTCGGCGACGTTATCCAGCCGCGCGCGCCACGGCGCCGGATCTTCGCGCAGCGCCTGCAGCGCGCCCTGCACTACCGGAATGTTCAGTCCGAGCCGCTGCAGCAGATCTTTAGCCACCCGCGCTCCCACCGCGCTCGGCGTGTTGCCGCTCACGGTGGTGATCAGCTCAACGGCCAGCGCGCGTGACGCCAGCGCTAAGGCCAGTGCCAGCCCGTCATCGGTGTTAGCGCCAGCAATACCATTCCCCGGATCACAATCAATAATTAGTCTTTTCATAATGTTATATATTTATTTTTGTTGAGATAGCTGGCAGCCACAGGACTCACCGATCTCCAGATGGTGAGGAAATTCGGCCAGCTGCGCCTCGCCATGACCGTTTTTCAGCATGGCGATGGCGCTGCGTGCCATTTCGCGTAGCGGCTGGCGCACGGTGGTGAGCGTGGGCACATGAAAGGCCGACTGCTCGGTACCGTTGAAACACACCAGCGCGACATCGTGCGGCACGCGCAGACCGTGTTCGGACAGCGCGCGGATACAGCCAATCGCCTGCCCTTCGTTACTGGTAAACAGCGCGCGCGGCACCCGGCCGCTGGCAATCATGCGTTGCCCGGCGTCGTAACCGCCCTGGCGTGAATAGCCGGCCGGAAAAATCAGCGCTTCATCTACCGTCAGCCCGTGCTGCGCCATGGCGTCGCGCCAGCCCTGAATACGATCCTGCGCGTTAAGCATCTCGCGCGGACCGCTGATCATGCCGACCTGCTGATAGCCGTGGCTGAGCAGATGCGCCGTGACCTGGCGCGCCGCTTCACGTTCGTTCACGCACAGCATGCTGACGCCGGGGCGCGGTTCGATGCGGTCCAGCATCACCAGCGGCGTTCCGCTCGCCTGGATGACATCAATATAGGGATGGCGATCGACGCTGGTGTAAAACAGGCCATCAACCTGACGATTCAGCAAACCCTGGATCAGCTCCAGCTCGCGCTGGCGATCGTCGCCGGCATCGCCCAGCAGCATTACGTGGCCGTGGTTCAGCGACTCCTGCAGCAGCACGTGCGCCATTGAGGCGACAAACGGGTTTGCGATATTCGGCACGATCAGGCCAAAGGTTTTGGTACTGCCGGAGGCCAGCGCGCGCGCCACCGCATTCGGGCGATAGCCGGTTTGCTGGATGGCGGCCAGCACGCGCTGACGCGTGGCTTCGGCCACCGGACGCGGTCCGTTGTTGATCACATAGCTGACCACCGCCACCGAGGTTCCGGCGGCTTTGGCGACGTCACTGCGTGTCACATTTCCGGTTGGGGATTTCGCCAATATTGCCTCTGCGTTAATGCCGCTGGCCGGGAGTACCGGCCAGCGTAATCAAAGAATGTTGCACGATCCTGCGCGTCAGATAGCATCCTCCGGCAGATTCAGATCGCGTCCGCGCGTTTCCGGTGCCACGAAGGTGGTGAGGAAACCGATGGTCGCCATGGCCGAGAAGTACACGGCAATCGGCCACCAGTGGCCGGTAAACGACAGCAGCGCCGCCGCCACCAGCGGTGCGGTGCCTCCTGAAAGGATAGACCCCAGCTCTTTGGCAACCGCCATTTTGGTGTAACGGTGTTTAACGCCAAACATCTCCACGCCCCACGCCGCCTGCACGCCAAAGATGCCCAGCGACGCCAGCGCCATGCCCACTACAATCACCGGAATCACGATGGCCGGCTCGCGGCTGTCCATCAGGCTAAAGGCGGGCCAGGCGTAAACCATCAGTAACAGGCAGAAGCCGCGATAGGTGATGCGTCGGCCAAAGCGGTCCGACAGCCAGCCGGCAAACGGGATGATCAGGAAACCGAGCAGCGAGGCGATGAACACCGCGGTGGTCGGCACCGATTTGTCCAGCATCAGCACTTTGGCGACGTAGCCGACGATAAAGCCCTGTGCCAGATAGGACGGGCCGTTCTCACCGATGCGCAGGCCTACCATGGTCCAGAAGGCGCGGCTGCGCTGCCAGAAGCTACGGCTGTCGGGTTGCGTCGCGCTTTGCGCCAGCGTTTCATGGCGTTGCGCCTGCAGTTCCGCCTGCTGACGCTCAAACACCGGCGTTTCACGCAGATGACGGCGAATCCACAGCGCGACCGCAGCAATCAACACACTGCTGAGGAACGGAATACGCCAGCCCCAGTCGAGCAGCGTGGCTTTATCCATCTGAATCACCGCCAGCCACACCAGCGATGCAATCAGCGTGCCGCTGTTGGAACCAAGCGCAATCACCGACGACACCAGGCCACGGCGCTCAACCGGCGCGTATTCACCCAGCATCACCGTGCCGCCCGAGAGCTCTGCGCCGGCGCCCAGCCCCTGCGTGAAACGCAGCAGCACCAGGCAGGCCGGCGCCCACAGGCCAATCGTTGCATAGGAAGGAATCAGGCCGATCAGCGTGGTTGAAGCACCCATCAGAATGATGGTGCTGATCATCACGACCTTGCGGCCCTTGCGATCGCCAATCCAGCCAAACAGCAGCGCCCCGATCGGGCGTGCAATAAAGCCGACCGACCAGGTGGCAAAGCTGGAGAGCAGCGCCATTGCCGGGGTGGCTTCGGGGAAGAATACATCGCCAAAAATGATGCCGGCAGCAAGGCCATACAGGGCGAAATCCGCGTATTCCATCGCGGTGCCCAGCCAGCAGGAGAAGGTGGCGCGCCAGAAATCTTTGCGCCCGGTGGTGGTTTCCAGCCGCGCATCGGCGGCGGAAGCGGGTGAACCTTGTTGCGTAACGGAGTGATGTACCGTCATAACCATTTCCCTGAAAGAGGTGAAAACAGTAAACGCCCATCCGTGGGTCGGTTCCCTGGCAACAAGCGGAACTCCCCGGTGGCGACGTTCAGTAGGCAAACCTGGATGAAAGGTCAGTAAAGAATTCCCTGGTGTTGGAATTCATCTATTTGCCTGATTTCGCCGATGTTTTTTTCATCGATCGCATTAGCACGGCAAATGTAACTGGGTCATCTCAAGGCCAACTTCGTCTCTGGCACCGTGAGTTGTCACTGTGAAGACAGTCTATCTACGCGCGTAGATAAATCAAGTGATCAACAGGAAAATAATTAACTTATCTTCACAATGGTGCAGGAGAAAAAGATAAAAACGGCGTTAATTCATGACATTACATTACAGCCAGCATCATTAAAAAATCCACGCACGCTGCGTGATTAACGACTATTGCTTATCATTGGCAAAAACGGCGACCAAACTTTCACCGCGCCGTTTTCGCACATTTCAGTTAAGTTTTGATGACACCCGGGCATTATTCTTAAAACCGCCCGGGCCGCGCGAAATCCTGCGCGCCTGCAGTAGACAGGATGACCTTCACTCAGGAGCATTATGACCATTATCCTCATGCGACACGGCAAGCCAGACCATCCGGTAAGCGGGCGCTTTACGGCGCGGGCGCTGGCGGACTGGTGTGAAGGCTACGACCAGGCGGTGATTTGTGATGCGCCGCCGCCGCGCAGTATGGCGATTGCGCGCATGGCCAGCGTGATTGCCTGCAGCCCGTTGCCGCGCGCGCGTTCGTCGCTGGCGCGGCTCGGTCTGCAGGCGCAGGACGTGGATGAGGTGTTCAGTGAAGTGGCGATGCCGCAGCTGCCGTTTGCGCGCCTGCATCTGCCGCTGACGCTGTGGCTGGCGCTGCTGCGCCTGCTGTGGCTGTGCGGTTACGCCGGGCGCGTGGAATCCGTGCAGCATGCCCGGCAGCGCGCGCAGCGGGCGGCAGACAAACTGATTGCCCTGTCGCAACAGGGCACGGTGCTGCTGGTGGGCCACGGTATTATGAACAAACTGATTGCGCGCCAACTGCGCAAACGCGGCTGGCAGGCAGAAAAACACGCCAGCAGCCGCCACTGGAGCAGCGCGATTTATCACCGGCCGTTTATTTGATGGCGGCCGTCGCACTCAGGACGACAGCTGAAAGTAGCTCAGGACTTCGCAGCCGGTGCCAGCCTGCGGCGTGGCGATGACCTTCATCTGCGTCAGATCGATCAGGCTAAGCGAACCGTCACCCTGATTAGCGATCAGCAGGCTGCGGTTATCGGCGCTAAAACAGCCATCCATCGGCTGATTGCCGACCGCAACGTCACCCAGCGGATTAAGCAAGTCGTCAAACAGCGTCACCACTCCTTCCCCGTCGCCAATCGCCACCAGCCGCTCACCGCTGGCGCTGAAGCGCACCACCTGGCACGGCTGCTGATGGCCGGGCAGCGTGATGCGCTGGCGGATACGATGGCTCTGACGATCCACCACGTACAGCAATGGCGCATCTGCCGCGCTGGCCACCAGATAGGGGTGCTTTGGCGAGGCGGCAATGCCGGCAATCGGTCCCGGCAGCAGGATGTTGTCAATAATGCGCCCTTCCGCCTCGCACAGATCCACCACCGTGATGCTGGCGTCCTCTTCGTTTTCAGTAAACAGCTTGCGGCCGCTGGGCGACAGCGTCAGCCGGTGCGCGTTGTGCGACGGCAGCCGGATGGTTTTCTCCAGCGTATCGCTGTGCGGATCGATCACCGCCACCGCGGCACTGTGTTCACAGCACAGATACACTTTGCCATCGCGTCCCAGCTGGCCGCTGTGCGGCGCCTTGAGCGGTGACAGATCGATAAAGCCGCGAATCTGCCGCCGGCGCAAATCGATAATCGCCACCTTGTGCCCCGGATGCGGATTGTCGCCGTGGACGCCATCACCGTAGATCGGCACATACGCCTTCTCCAGCGCGGGCAGCATCAGCAGCTCATGCGGTCGCGGCGGTAAGGCATTCAGCTCCTGCTCAACGGCGAAGCTGTCGGGATTGAGAAACAGCACGCGGTTGCCCTGCTTATCAACCGCCAGTAACCCACGCTTGTGTGGCTGCATAGTGCCTCCTTTTTTTCGTTGCCTGCTCTAAGCGTAGCTAACCTGCCTCCGCGTTGGGCAAGCGGCGGCTAGGCCAGGGGAAAATACAGCGCGGTTAACGGACCGCCGATCGCTCATTTTTTATTCCGCGCCGCGGCCTGCGCCTGCAGGAGGTTATTTTATTAGGAATAGTCTTAATCAAGTAAAAATAAAAAACGCCGTACCTCATCATTTTATTGATACCTCTTTTTAGCCATCCCGGATCCCGGCGTTTCCGGTAAATCTGAAAGCGAAAAAAATTCGTAGCCTTGCCGCTGCGGATCGATTATTAAGCAAGGGTAGTCTTTTTACACACAGCCGTCAGGACACATAAGCGCGCTCAAGCCGCCAGCATCAGGGAATCTTTGCTCCCCATAATCACAATAATCAGGTGCATCATGACAAAAAAACGTCTCCAGCCAGCCCTTACGCTCTGGCAACACTGGCAGAGAATCGCCTTCACCGGCCAGACATTACTGCAGAAAAAACAGCATACTGCGCTCTGCGCGCCGGAATATGATCCCAGCGAAGAGGACAATATCGTGTTGCTTTCGGGTGAGAAAGCGCTGCCGGAAATACCCAAAAAAATCTGGATGTACTGGGACAATGAATATTTACCGAAATCGATGGCGTTAAATATCCAGCAGCTGCGTCAGGATAATCCCGACCATCAGGTGTATGTATTAAACCGTTTAACGCTTAAAGAAGTCCTGCCGGATTTTATTTTTACCTCGACACAATTAAGCGAGCAGCAAAAAAGTGAAGTCATTCGCCTCGAATTATTATTACGCTACGGCGGCATTGCGATTGACTGCAGCACGCTGTTATTTGAAGACCTGAGCTGGGTGCACCGTGCGCATCAGGAACGCCGCATGGATGTGATTGGCTATTACCGTGAAATTGCCACCGTCAACTATCTGGCACCGGTGATTGAAAACTGGTTTCTCGCCGCTGCGCCCAATAATCCTTTTATTCGCGAGTGGCAAAAACAGTACGCGCCGATCAAGCATCTGGGGGCGCACAACTATTTTAATGAGCTGGCAAAGCGCGATGATTTTGCCCTGCTGACGCAGAAAATCGCCGAGCCGGCTCAGCAGCTGGGTTCGCTGGCGCAACAGGCGGCGATGCGCGAACATCGCCGCGTGAACCTGTATCTGCGTAAATGCGAGGCCAACGCGTATTACTATCAGCGGCTGAGCAACTGGCAAAGTGACGCCTTTGCGCACACGGTGCTATTCCATCAGCGCCCGCATACGCCGCCGCCGGTGATCAAGCTGAGCGGCATTGAGCAGCTGCATCTCGACTTCAATCTGCGTCTCGGTAACTACAACCGTCGCAGCCTGCTGGGGGCGATGATGCAGCCCAGCGCCCCGCTCAGCGCGCCGCTGGCCTCACCCATCAACAAAGCGCGTGCGTAGCCAGTGGATAAAGGTGGTGACGGCACGCGGTACCTGCGCTGCGTAAGGCCGCACCACCCACAGGCGGTCGGCAAAGGCATCGACCGCCTGCCACTCCGGCAGCACCTGCTGCAGCGTGCCGCTGGCCAGCGCCGCGCTGGCGCTGAAGTCCGGCAGCATAGCAATGCCCAGCCCCTGCAGCGCAGCGTCACGAATCGACTCGCTGTTATTAGTGGCGAAATTACCCTGAATCTTCACCTGCACCGTTTCGCTGTCATCGCTGTGCAGACGAAAGCGCCACTGCGGCGACTCCAGCCCGCGCGGATAATAGAGGCAGTTATGCTGCTGCAGCGCCTGTGGCGTATCTGGCGTACCGTGACGGGTCAGATAGTCCGGCGCGGCCACCAGTAGCGTGCGCGTTTCACACAGCGGCAGCGCGACGTGCGTTTCCGGCAGCTGCTGGCTGTGGCGAATGGCGAGATCGAATCCTTCGCTGCCCAGCGACACCAGCCGATCGCTGACGTTGAGCTGCAACCGTACCTGCGGATAGTCGCGCAGAAAGTCGCCGATAATCGGCACCAGCTGCTGCCGGGCAAACGCCACCGGCGCGCTGATGCGCACCAGACCGCGTACCGGCCCGGCTTCGTCACGCACGCTAAAGAAGCTCTGCGCAATGCGCGCAAACGGCTCACGCAGGTCGTCCACCAGCTTTTCACCGGCCGACGTCAGCCGCACGCTGCGCGTGGTGCGCTGCACCAGCGCCACGCCCGCCATCTGCTCCAGTTCTTTGATTTTCTGGCTCATCGCCGCTTTACTGACATCCAGGCGTTCAGCCGCGCGGGTAAAACTGCCCTGTTCCGCCAGCACCGTCAGCCAGTGCAAATGCACCCAGAGTGCATCGGTTTTAATTTCTTTCATCAGGATTGTTCAAAATAATAAATAATCATTTTAATCAGCGCGCTTTTTCTTTCCGGCAGCAAGCGGCAGCATAGCGTTTCATCCTACTCTTTCCGCGTGGGCAAAAACGAGGATTTATTGATGCCGTTACTGACTTTTGATGTTATTCAGGGCCGTTCTGAAGCAGAGATTCGTACCTTACTCGACGCCGCGCATCGCGCAGTACTCACGGCATTTAAGGTTCCGGCGCGCGATCGTTACCAGATTGTTCATGAAAACAAGCGTTATCAGATGGTCTTTCAGGATACCGGGCTGGGCTTTACGCGCAGCGACAATCTGGTGATGGTGCGCGTGTACACCAGCCCAAGAAGTGAAGAACAGAAAACGCACTTCATGGCAGAGTTAGCGCGCGAGCTGCGGGAGAATTGTGGCGTGCAGGGCAACGATCTGATGATCAGTTTTATCACCAACAGCAAAGGTGACTGGAGCTTTGCCGACGGCGAAGCGCAGTATCTCACCGGTAAGTTGTAACGCCCGCGCCCGCCCTGGCTGGCAGCAGCGCGCCGGTTGCTGCCAGGCTAAATCAGACTCCGCCTAAACCCGCCTTAAACGATTCGCAATGCATCGCACAAATCTGGTTGGATGTGTTGCAGCCCTGTGACAGCCAATATAGATTGACGCAAAACCCCCGCAGAGGGCCGCAGACGCAGGTAACGCGTTCTTTTTACTTAATGTGAGGATCTGCCGTTGGAGTTGCTTTCAATAGTGCTCTTTTTGGCTGCGATCGCAGTCTATTCGTATAAAGCCGGGCGAAATAAATTCTGGTTTATTCTGATCTTGCTGCTGCTCACCCTGTTCATCGTGCTCAACGCCACGCTGTATGCCAGCAACTATTTTACCGGCGATGGCATCAACGATGCGGTGCTCTATACCCTGACCAACAGCCTGACCGGCGCGGGCGTGAGCAAATATGTGGTACCGGCGCTTGGCTTGATCATCGGCCTGTTTTTACTGTTCTGTTTTCTCTCCTGGGTGCTGCGCCGGCATAAACGTCCGCATCATCTCGGCTGGAGCCTGCTGGCGATCGCCTGTGCTGCCGGCTCGGTGCAAACCACGCCGGCGTTTCGCCAGGTGAAAGAGCTGATCGCCTCCCACGCGCGCCAGGCTGACTCGGATTTCGAAACCTATTACAAAACGCCGAACAAGCAGATTAACGCGCCGAAGCTCAACCTGGTGTATATCTACGGCGAAAGCCTTGAGCGCACCTACTTCGATCAACAGGCTTTTCCTGGCCTGGCACCGGAGCTGAGCCGCGAAAAAGATCACAGCATTGACTTCAGCAATACCGAACAACTGCCCGGCACCGATTACACCATCGCCGGCATGGTGGCGTCGCAGTGCGGTATTCCGCTATTTGCGCCGTTCGACGGCAACGCCTCGGCTTCGCTTTCCAGCTTCTATCCGCAAAATATCTGCCTCGGCGATATCCTCAAACACTCCGGCTATGAGAACTGGTTTATTCAGGGCGCAGACCTGCGCTTTGCCGGTAAAGACACTTTTTTGCTGTCACACGGTTTTGACGCCGCCAACATGTACGGCTCGCAGGAGCTGAAGAGCCGCGTCGCCGACCCCAGCTACCGTAACAACTGGGGCTTTTACGACGATACGGTGATGGATGAAGTGTTTGAAAAGTATGAGGAGCTGTCGCGTCAGCAGAAACGCTTTGCGCTGTTTACGCTCACCGTGGACACCCACCATCCGGACGGCTTTATTTCGCGCAGCTGTCAGCGCAAAAGTTACAGCTATGATGGTAAACCCAACCAGTCGTTTAGCGCGGTGGCCTGTTCCCAGGAGCACGTGGCGCGCCTGATTGCCCGCATCAAAGCCTCGCCGTGGTTTAAAAACACCGTGATTGTGGTGAGTTCCGATCATCTGGCGATGAATAACACGGCGCATCAGTATCTGATCAAGCAGCCGCGCCGCGATCTGTTTATGGTGATCCGTGGCGATCAGCCGCAGGCCGAGGTGCTGGACGGCAAGCGCAGCACGCTGGATAACGGCGCCACGGTGCTGGATATTCTCGGCGGGGATAACGCGATTGGCCTTGGCCGCAGCGGGCTGTCTTCGGCCTCGCTCTCCAGCCAGTTCGATGACATGGCGAAGAAGGTCACGGCGTGGAAAGCCGATATCATTCAGCTGTGGAATTTCCCCAGCCAGATGAAGACGTTCACCATCGACCAGCCCAAAAATACCTTTAGCTTCTCGGGCGCGACGTTCAGGCTGCCGATCCTGTTCCGCGTATCCGATCATCAGGTAGAGCCGCTGCCGGAAGGCGAATACGCCGCGCCGCTGCGCTTCCAGCTGGCCGATTTTGCTGCCAGCGATAAGTTTGTCTGGGTCGATCGCTGCTTCAAAATGGGCCGGCTGTGGCAGCCGGCGCTGGCGCTGTCGACCGATCTCTGTCTGGCGATGGGCCAGACCGGCGGACAGCCCACGGTGACGCGCATCGACCAGCCGGTGTGGCAGGGCAAAGCGCAGTTCCCGCAGGTGAAGGTCAATGCGGCGACCTATCAGCTCAACGAGCAGCAAATGCGCATCGAGGATAATGCCATTCGCTACCAGGCGGACAGCTTCCTGCTGACCGTGCCGGGCGCGCCGGCCAGCGTGAAGCGCTTTAGCGGTATTTCACGGCCGGAAAGCTGGGGGCGCTGGTCGAACGCCAACCTCGCGCCGGAGGTGAACATTGAATATGTCGATCCGCTGCCGGCGCGTTTTGACGTGGTGATCACTGCACGTGCCTATGGGGCTAACGCCCATCGACCGATTCCGGTGCGCGTCGGCGATCAAGTGCAGCAGCTCAATCTGGGTGACGCGTTCTCCACGCAGACGCTGCATTTCACCAATCCCGGCGCCAGCCGCAACCTGATCATCACGCCGCCAGAACCACAGCTGTCTAATCTCGGCAACATTCCCGGTCAGGATCCACGCAAACTCGGTATCGGCATGGCGGAAATAAAAATAATTCCGCAGCCCGAAAAGTGATAAAAATGCGTGCCAGACCAGGGCCTGCCAGCGTGCAGGCCCTTTTTATTGCCGCTTAGCGTTACTCTTTGTACGAATTGATATTTTTCGAGACGTCGCGCAAAATCCACATCATCACATGGTGAAACTATCACCACCTGGATAACCTTGCAGGCAACAGGAAAGGCGACCAGGAGCAACAGGGATGATACCGACGATGATGAACACCCATAAGGCATTTAAAGCGCTGCAGCAGGCGGGCGTGGCCGATCACCAGGCCGAAGTGATGGTCGACATTTTTGCCGAAATGCAGCAGGAAAACAGCCTGACCAAAACGCACCTTTCGCAGGCCATGGAAGGCGTGATGCGGGCAAATCACGCCACCTCGCAACGTGTCGATAAACTGGCACAGAGCCTCAGGCATTTTGAAAATGAGGTCCGCCATACGTTTAAAGCCATTGAGCTGCGGTTTGACAACGTCGATGAGCAATTCAGGAAAATTGATCAACGCTTTGAACAAATCGATCAACGCTTCGAAAAAATGGATGCGCAATTCAGAGAAATCGATAAACGCTTTGAAAAAGTGGATGCGCAATTCAGGACAATCGATCAGCGTTTTGAACAAATCGATGAACAATTCAGGAAAATTGATCAACGCTTTGAAAAGATGGATGAGCAATTCAGGAAAATCGATCAACGCTTTGAAAAGATGGATGAGCAATTCAGGAAAATCGCTCAACGTTTTGAGCAAATCGATGAACAATTCAGGAAAATCGATCAACGCTTTGAACAAATCGATGAGCGATTCAGGCAAATTGATAAACGCTTTGAAAAAGTGGATGAGCGCCTGCTGGATCTCGACCATCGCATGCAGCTCGGTTTCAATGAGCTCAAACGCGATAATCTCTGGCATCGGCGGCTGATGATGGCGATGGCCAGTGCCTTTGTGTTGTCAGCCGCCAAATATATTTTTGCCGGTTAGCCGGGCAGCCAGCCCGGCGCGCGCGTCAGGCCTGACGTAATGTCTCCAGCCTGGCGCGTTGCTGCCCACGGGCGTCGAAGTTATCTGCCGCCAGCCAGCGCTCAAAGCCCAGCTTCACCTGCGGCCATTCGCTGTCGATGATAGAGAACCAGGCGGTATCCCGGCTGCGATTTTTATACACCACCACCTGACGAAACGTGCCTTCATAACGGAAGCCCAGCCGCAGGGCGGCGTTGTACGACGGCTGGTTACAGCTGTCGCATTTCCACTCGTAGCGACGATAGCCGAGTTGTTCGAAGGCGTAACGCATCAGCAGATAGTGGGCTTCGGTGGCCATGCGGGTTTGCTTCAGCAGCGGTGAGAACACCACAAAGCCGACCTCCATCACACCGTGCTGCGGTTCAATGCGCATCAGCGCCAGCGAGCCGACCGCCTGCCCGCTTTGCCGGTCAATAACCGCGAAGTGCAGGTAATCCGGACTCTGCTGGCACTGCTGCGCAAATGCCAGATAAGACGCTTCATCGTCAAAGCGCCCGACCGGCAGCCAGGTCCAGTCGCGGTCATCTTCCGCCAGCGCATAAGCCGCATACAGCTCGCGACCGTGACGTGCGGCATCCAGCGGCTCCAGCCGGCAATACTGGCCGGTGAAAATCTGCCCCTGCGGCAACGGGCGCGGCTGCCACGCCTCCAGCGCCGGGCCGATGGGTTGTCCATAACGATTGGTCTGCGATGACATACGGCGATTCCTTCTGTGTGAGAGTGACAGCGTGCAGCGTGCCACTTTGCTGGTTCAGGAAAAAGCGCCACAATGTGACAAATCGATAGATCCACGGAGGCGCCGATGCGTGCATTAAACCGGCAATCGCTGCTGCTGGCACCGCTAGAGGCCGACGGCAGCCTGACACTGCAACAGCAGCTGTATCAGCGGCTGCGCCAGGCGATACTGAATGGTCAGCTGGCGGCGGGCACGCGCCTGCCGGCGACCCGCCAGCTGGCGGCTGAACTGCAGGTGTCGCGCAATACGGTGATCGCCGTCTGGTCACAGCTGCAGGCGGAAGGATTTATCCTCAGCGACCGCCAGGGAAGCCGCGTCAGCCGGCTGGCGCACACGCCGCTGTCCGCGCAGGCGTCCGACGACAGCACCGACTGGCCGGTTTCCGCGCGCGCTGCCCGGTTGCATTCGCTGCATCGCCTCTCCAGCCAGGAGCTGGCGCTGCGCCCGAGCACGCCGGCGCTGGCGCATTTCCCGCTGGCGCAGTGGCGTCGCGCGCTCAATCAAACCGCGCAGCAGGCACAGCTGCTGGGCTACGGCGATCCGCTGGGTGAGCTGGCGCTGCGTGAGGCGCTGGCGCAGCATCTGGCGCTGGCGCGCGGCATGCGCTGTGCGCCGCAGCAGATTGTGATTACCGAAGGTGCGCAGCAGGCGCTGACGCTGTGCGTCGCGCTGCTCACCAATCGTGGTGACACCGGCTGGGTGGAAGAGCCGGGCTATCGCGGCGCCAAAGCGGCGATGCGCCTCGGCGATCTGCAGATCGAACCGATTGCCGTAGATGCGCAGGGACTGGCACCGACAGCGCAGGACTGGCAGCAGCGCCCGCCACGGCTGATTTACACCACGCCAACGCATCAGTATCCCACCGGCGCGATCATGAGCGCCGCGCGCCGGCTGGCGCTGCTGGCGGCGGCACAGCGGCATCAGGCGTGGATTATCGAAGATGATTACGACAGCGATTTTCGCTACAGCGGCGAGCCCATCGCCGCGATGCAGGGCATGGCGCAGCCGACGCCGGTGATTTACATCGGCTCCTTCAGCAAAACCCTGTTTCCGGCGCTGCGCATCGGCTACATGGTACTGCCCGCCCCGCTGCTGCCGCGGCTGCGGCCGGCCTTGCATGAGCTGTTACGCGGCGGTAACCGGCCGGAACAGCAGGCGCTGGCGCTGTTTTTACGCAGCGGGGATTTCAATCGCCACCTGAGCAAAATGCGCCGCCTGTATCGTCAGCGACAGGCCACGCTGCGGGCTGCGCTACAGGAGACATTTGGTGCTCAGGTGCCGCTGCTGGGCGGTGAGTGCGGCATGCATCTGGTGTTGCCGCTGGCGGATACGGTGGATGATGTGGCGCTGACGGCGCAGCTGTTTCGCCATGGCTATGCGCCTGGCGCGCTGTCCGGCTTTTATCTGGGCGGGCAAAAACAGCAGGGACTGGTGCTGGGATACGGTAATACCAGCACCAGTCAGATAATGGCAGGCGTGGCGCAGTTAGCGCGCCTGCTGCCGGGCATTAACCCTTGAAGAAAATGTCGCCGGATTTGCCCATCACGATCTTGCCGCTGTCGTCAGTGATCAGGATGTAGTTAGCGTTGATGTAAGCCCAGTGCGTGCCTTCCTGCGGTGCAGGCAGGTGGCGCGGCTGCCACTCAACGATGGTGTACTGCTTTTTACGGTACTCATCCGGCACGACGTCACCGACTTTATACTCTTTGTAATCGATGATGATGGTGTGCAGATCGTAATTATTGGCGGCGGATGGCGCTTCACCCGGACCGTTTTGTGACGGGCGAATCGGCGCGACATCGCCACTGGATTCTGCCGGTTCACTGCTGGCGGGCGCATCGCTGGTGGCCGCTGGCGCTGAGGCGTCCGGTGCGGTTTGCTGCACCTGCGGCGGCATCGGTACGCTATCGGTTTGCTCACCTTCTGCCAGTGCTGCTGGCGTCAGGCTTAAAGCGCCCAGAAAAATTCCTGCTGAAAGAAGGGTGACGTGTGTCCTGCGCATTGGTGATTTCCACTCTGGTTAATTATTTAACTGTCCCATTTACTGACAAGCGCCACGTGCGGAAGGTTCCCGCGCCGCGCTTTGCGCGTCAAATTTCGCTCCACAGCATACCTCAGGCGGCGCGCTTTGCTGAGCAGCAAAATTGCAAGCAACCGTGTTCAGCACCCGGCGATCTTTACGCGCCAAATCACGCAGCAGCGCAATGCCGAGATAGTTGCTCCAGTTGAAGGCATTTTGCAGCACCACGATGGCATTGCCGTGGGCGCGATCGTAGCCAATAAAGCTGGCATAACCGCCAATATACCCCACCTGATAAGTGATCTGCTGCTGATCATAGGTATCGGTTACCCAGGCGATATTCTGCGCCTGGTTGCCATGCTGCTCATAAGGATAATTGACCTGCGCCAGCGCCTGACCGAGCGCGCCGTGCGCATCGCTGTGCAGATGCGCATCGAGGTAGCGAATCAGATCGCGCGCATTGCTGTACAGGCTGGCGGCCGCCACCATATTGCCGCGAAAGGCCCAGTCCGGCGTCAGCTGACCACGCGCGATCAGTTTCGGCTGATCGCCGGCGTGGCCCAGCGCGCGCCACGGATAGCCGCGCAGGGTTTGCGGATGGAAGCTGCTGCTGGTCATGCCGAGCGGACCAAACAGCTGATGCTGCGCCAGCGTTTCAATGTCCTGATGCAGGCGATGCTGCAGAATATAGCCCAGCAGCGCATAGCCGAGATTGGAGTACTGCGCCGCCGGGTGCGCGGGGGCGCTGAAATCGGCCAGATAACTCAGCACGGCATCGCTATCCAGATTGCCGTAAAAATTTTCGCCGCTGCGCAGGTAAGCCATAAATTTCAGGAACATCGGCAGATCCATATCCTGACGCGGCAGCCCTGAGGTGTGCGTGACCAGCTGCAGCAGCGTGATACGTTTTGCATCCTCACTCAGCGGCACGCCGCGCGGCAGCAGCGTGGCCAGCGTGTCGTTCCAGTGCAGCTCGCCGCGATCCACCAGCCCGATAATGACCTCCGCGGTAACGCCTTTGCTCAGCGATCCCAGCGCAAACAGCGTATCCGGCGTGATGGGATAACGCTGACGCGCATCGGTGACGCCATAGCTGTAAAACTGCGGCGCGCCGCGCTGATGAATAATGGCGATGCTGATGCCGGTCACCTGCTTTTGCTGCATGTAGTGGCGCACAATGTCATCGACGTTTTCATGGAAGGAGGCGTGGGAGAGATAGACGCGATCGCCCACCGGTGCGGACGTTTGCGACAGCGTTCCGCAGCCGCTGAGCAGCAGACACAGGGCTGACAGCCGCAGGTGCAACCATGCGCGAGAAAGCGTCAGCCGCTGAAGCCTGACGAAGCGGGAAGTAGCCATCAATTGATAAGTTATTTTTTACGTTATGCAGCAGGTGCCACTGGTGTTGGTGGCGAAATATACCACAGAACAGCGGGTGCGCCACCTGTCAGCCGCAGGTGGCGCCGGGCATTATTGATTAACCGGGATAACCGATCCTTTGTAGTGCTGGTTGATAAATTCAGCAGTTTGCTTTGATTCGAGATCTTTCGCTAACGCGAGAATGCGCGGGTCGCTGGCCAGCTTTGGCGTGGTGACCAGCACGTTGGCATAGGGATTATCCTTTGCCTGTTCTAGCGCCAGCGCGTCTTTTGACGGCACCAGCCCGGCCTGCAGGGCATAGTTACCGTTAATAATCGCCAGCTGCGCATCATCCAGCGCGCGCGGCAGCTGCGGCGCTTCAACTTCAATGATCTTCAGATGGTGCGGGTTGTCACTGATATCCGCCGTGGTCACCAGCGTACTGGCGCTGCGGCTTTTCAGCGTAATCAGGCCGTTGG
Source organism: Pantoea dispersa (assembly GCF_019890955.1). Lineage (NCBI taxonomy): Bacteria > Pseudomonadati > Pseudomonadota > Gammaproteobacteria > Enterobacterales > Erwiniaceae > Pantoea > Pantoea dispersa. Next base: position 649,396 of record NZ_CP082346.1, on the reverse strand, counting down.
CCTGCAGCAGATAGAGCGCGCGGCTCAGGTTAGTGACGTTGTTGGGCACCGCCACCTGCGCACCATCCGGCAGATCTTTCAGTGATTTCACTTTGTGCGAGTAAATCCCGAGTGGCTCAATATGTACGGTCGCCACCACGGCAAATTTTTCGCCCAGCGCTTTTTCCTGATCGCGCAGATAAGGCACATGCTGGAAATAGTTGGCATCGACGTCGCCACGCGCCAGCAGCTCGTTGGCGTTTAAATTGCCGTTAAGCTCGATCACCTTCAGGTCGAGCTGTTTGTCGGTTTGTTTGATGTAGTTGAGAATCTCACTGTGCGGCACCGGATCGGCGGCCACGCGCAGTGCCGCGGCGGACGCCACGCTGCTGAACAAGGCCATCAGGGCCAGTGACGCTATCATCGTTTTCTGCATGGGCTTTCCTTACATTTCTTATGATTTCACTGTGCTTAATGCATCAGCGTAATAGCGCTGCGCCACATCGCGATGGGAACGCAGACGCCCTTTGAGGTAGTTCCAGCCCACTTCGCGCAGCAGCGGATTGTCAGGATCGCTGGTCGGACCGTGGGCTTCTGCCGCCAGCTGCGGCGGCAGTTGATACAGCGGTACTTCGGCATCCAGCTGCGCGCCGAGGAAAAAAGCGATCGACACGCGTTCACGATTAGCCGGCGGCGACACCACGCGGTGTACGGTGGCGCGCAGATACCCATTGCTGGCAATCTCCAGCAGTTCGCCGATGTTAACCACGAACGCGCCCGGCTTGGGCAGCGCATCCACCCAGTGATCGGGTGACACTTCCACCTGTAAACCGGGCTGATCGTCCTGCAGCAAAAAGGTGAGAAAGCCGGAGTCTTTGTGCGCGCCGACGCCCTGCTGGCTGGCTTCTGCCGCCTGACCGGGATAACGAATCAGCTTGATGTGCTCATTGGGCTGGGTGCCATACAGCGCGTCGAACGCATCCGGCGGCAGCGCCAGCGCTTTGGCAAAGGCCCGCAGCAGGCGCAGCGCGATGGCGGTCATCGCCTGCTGCCAGGCGTGCATCACCGGACGCAATTGCGGTAACGCCTCCGGCCATAAGTTAGGCCCCTGCAGCCGTTTCCACGCCGGATCGCCCGGCTGCAGCGTCAGCGCCGCGCGTTCGGCACCGATATCAAACTGTTCACGCTGATCGCGCTGGTCGCGGGTGTATTCCACGCCGGCATGGTTGTAGCCGCGAAAATGCGGCGAGTGGATCATCGCCACGCGCTGCTTCTCCGCCTGCGGCAGGTCAAAAAACGCCCGCGTGATACTCTGCACGTTGTGCAGCAATTGCGGGTTGATGCCGTGATTAACCAGATAGAAGAAACCGACGTCACGCGCGGTCTCGCGCAGCTGCGCCAGGTAAGCTGCCTGCTCTGCGTCCGGTAGTTCCAGCAGGGCCAGATCCAGTACTGGCAGGGTATCCGCCATGATGTTGTCTCCTCGCTATCGGTAAATCCTGCGTTTACGCTGACATTCGCCGCCGTTTCCCGCCAATACTGTTGCGCGATAAGTTATGGCGATTCCTTTTTAGGCGCACTTCGGCTATCGATATGCAAAAAGCGGTAAATCAGACGCGCTGCCGCTATAATCGCGCCCAGCAATTTTTGCCCACCAATGCACACCGCAGGAGACGCCGGATGAATCAGGGTCCGTTAACCGAAAAAGAGCTGAACTGGCTTGATGACATGCTGGAAAAATATGGCAACGAACACTCCGTGGTGGACACCGCCGAACTGGACGGCATGCTGACCGCCCTGCTCTCCGGCCCGAACGACATCGAACCGAGCGAATGGCTGGTGGCGATTTGGGGCGGTGAGAAAAAGATTCCTCAGTGGGCGAACGCGCGCGAAATGGACCGCTTCATGGCGCTGACTTTCCAGCACTTTAACGACATTGCCGAGCGGCTGGCGGAGTACCCGGAGCAGTTCGATCCGCTGTTCGGCGAGCAGGAGATGGAAGGCCAGCTGTTTACCGTGGTGGAAGACTGGTGCTACGGCTATATGCGTGGCGTGGCGCTGGATGCGGACTGGGCGCAGTTGCCGGCGGCACAGCAACCGGCGCTGCAGGCGATTGCGCTGCACGGCAGTGAAGAGCAGCTGGCGCAGCGTGAAGCCTTCACCCCGGACGCGTTTGAGGCCAGCATCGAGGCGATCCGCCCGGCGGCGCTGGAACTGCACGAGTACTGGCAGGAACAGCGCATGGCGCAGCCCGATCCGGCCCCGCAACTGCCGCATTTTGCCGGTGAAAAAACCGGTCGCAACGATCCCTGCCCGTGCGGCAGCGGCAAAAAGTTTAAGCAGTGCTGCCTGAATAAAGCCTGAGGCGGTCACGTCAACGCAGGCCAGCGCTAAAGCTGGCCTGCGCACCGCGTTATTTCCCGGACGCGAGAAATTCTATCACCGCCGCATTCAGCGGCGCGGGGCACTCTTCAGGTAACCAGTGACCGCAGCCAGGTAACACTTTGCCGGTGACCTGCGAGGCGTAGCGGCTGACCACCTGCTGCTCATAGGCACCCAGCCCGCCGTGACCGCCACCGCCAATCGCCAGCATCGGCACAGCAATTTTCTCGCGGGAGAGCACTTTATTGTCCGCCACTCCCTGATTCAGCACCCGGTAATATTTAAAGGCGGCGTTCAGGCTGTGCGGTTTTGCATAGGATTTGCTGTAAAGATCCAGCAGCGCCGGGGTGAACACCGCTTTGTTGGCGGCATGTTCTTTGATGAAATGCTCGAAGAACAGGCGCTCTTTACCGGCGATCAGCTGTTCAGCCAGCTGTCCCTGCGCCGCAAAGAAGCTGAAGTGCCACACCAGGGATTCGCCTTCGGGCGTAAAGGCCGGGAACTGATAGATACTTTCATCCGGGATTGGCGCTTCCATAAAGATGGCGCGGCGGATGCTGTCCTGATGTTTCACCAGCAGCGGATAGGTATTCCAGATGCCAATGTCGTGCGCCACCAGATCGAACTTTTTGCCGCCGGCGAACTGTTGTGCCAGCTGATAAAGCAGCGGCGCGACATCGGTGGCGCGATACGAATGCGGCACGTCAGACTGCCCCAGCCCCGGCAGATCCACCGCCACGACGGTGTGGTTTTTTGCCAGTTCCGGCATCAGCTGGTGCCACTCGTACCACGTCTGTCCGAAACCGTGCACCAGATACACCAGCGGTCCGCTGCCGCCCTTCACATAATGCAGGCGCACGCCATCCACAGTTTGATAGCTACTGGTGAAACCGGCGGGCAGCGGGAATTCATCCGCGACGGTGCTGGCGGCGGAAAACAGCGCGGCCGAGGCAAGCAGCAGGGTTAACAGTAATTTTTTGAACACGTGATTGATCTCCATTTTGTCATAATGCCATTTAAACCAGTGGGTTAAATTTTTTAAGTCAGCCCGGCAGGTCAGTGACCTTGTACGCGCTGGTGCCGCGCGCCGGCCTGGAAACCGTGCTGACGCGCCTGCAGTGCGATGAGGAAGCCAACCGCCAGCAGCAACAGCAGCGCCAGCGGGAAAGACGCCACGCCCCAGTGAGTAAGCAACACGCCACCGGCCAGACCGCCGCCGGCAATCGCGCTGTTCCACACCACCACGTTCATCGACAGCGCCACATCCGCGCCCTCGCCCGCCGCATCCGCCAGAGCCGTTTGCAGCAGCGTGGCCGCCCCGCCAAACGTCAGCCCCCACAACGCCACGCCGACATAAACCAGCAGCGGCAAGCGCGCCAGCCAGATGAACAGCAGCGAGACCAGCGCAAACAGCGCCAGACTGCCGAGCACGGCGACGCGCAGGTGGTGATCGACGAGGCGACCGGCCAGGCCGATAGCCGCCAGCGCCGCGATGCCAAACACCAGCAGCACGCTGTCCACCTGTCCGGCGAGGCCCGCCTGGCTAACGAACGGCGCAATGTAGGTGTAGAGAATGTTGTGCGCCGTCATCCACGCCAGCACCACGCCCAGCACCGGACGCACGCCTGGCGTCATGAACACCGTGCGCAGCGGCAGACGCTGATCGCTGCTTTGTCCCGGATAGTCAGGTACCCGCAGCAGCACCCAGCCGATCAGCAGCAGCGTCAGCGCTGACATGATGCCGAACGCCGTGCGCCAGCCCACCGCCGTGCCCAGCCAGGTGCCGACGGGAACGCCCAGCGCCAGCGCAATCGGTGTGCCGACCATCGCCACGGCGAGCGCTTTGCCCTGCTGATGGACCGGCACCATGCGCCGCGCATAGCCGGCCAGCAGGCTCCAGGCGAGCCCCGCCGCTGTGCCGGCGAAAAAGCGCGCCACCAGCGTCAGTGCGAAGTGGGTCGAGAACGTGGTGATGGAGTTAAAAATCAGGAAGCCGACGATAGCCAGCAACAGCACGTTACGGCGACGCCAGCCCTGAGTGGCGATGGTCAGCGGAATCGCCGCCAGCAGCGAGCCAAGCGCATAAACGGTTACGGTCTGCCCGGCCAGAGCGGTGGAAACGCCGAGGCCCGCCGCCATCTGCGGCAGCAGTCCGGCCGGTAAGGTTTCGGTGATGATGCAGATAAAACCGGTCATGGCCAGCGCCAGCAGCGCGCCCAGCGGTAGCGGCCGGGTTTTATCCGCGGCGGTATTCAAAGTCGTCACAATCAGCGTTCCCGATGTCATCAGCGTGCAGGTAAGGCGCGCGCCGCTCGTTGAAATTATATGTACCGATCAGTATATAAATTGGCGAAGTGCGATAACCTGTTACGGTTCAGGAACAACCCTGCGGATACGCTATCCGCCGCCCGCCGGCACAGATATATACTGATCGATACATTAGTTGACGCGCGAGACCGTTGTCAACGACTTATGTATCGATTAGTATTTAAGCATTGAGCTTAACGGAGCACTGAGATGGCCACTATGGGACGGCCGCGTACGTTCGATCGTGATGCGGCCATTGAACAGGCGATGAAGATTTTCTGGCAGCACGGCTATGAGTCGACATCGTTAACGCAGCTGAAGGCGGGAATTGCCGGCGGTATTTCCGCACCGAGCTTTTACGCGGCCTTTGGCTCGAAGCAGGCGCTGTTTCAGGAGTGTGTGCAGCGCTATCTGTCGACTTACGCGCAGGTGGTGGAGCCGCTGTGGGATGACAGCCTGCCGCCCCGTACCGCAATGGAGACCGCGCTGCGGCGCTCGGCCAGCATGCAGTGTGAGTCCGGTCATCCGCTGGGATGTATGGTCGGCCTGGGCGTGATGAGTGCGCCTTCCGCCGAACACGCGGATGTCACCCAGCCGCTGGCGCGCTCACGCGCCCGCACGCTGGCAGGCATGACGGCCTGCGTGCAGCGCGGCATCGACAGCGGCGAACTGCGCGCCAACACTGATGCCGCCGCCATCGCCATCGCCCTCGATGCTTTTCTGCTGGGCGTGTCGGTGCTGGTGCGCGACGGCGTCAACGGCGCGCAGATCGATACCGCCATCGCCCACGTCATGGCCGTCTGGGATGCGGCAAAATCCGTGACGGATTAAGCATCCCTGCCGCCCGGCGTTGCGCGCTGAGCATTACCCCGCCGGTTTGACTTCGGTGACCAGCGTTGGCAGCTGCCATGCGCCGCCGGCGCGGATGGCACGACACATGCCGGTGGTGGCCTCGCTGCTCTGCACGAACTGGCGGCCATTCCACACCCATGCAGCGGTGCTCCAGCAGTCACCAATGCCGCGCCCTTTCTGCGCTTCGCTGATCACGCCGTCGTGATAATCAGATCCGGAATCGGTGATCAGCTGCGGCGTGCCCTGCAGCGCGTTATCCAGCAGCCAGAAACCGTAGCCTTCGTTGTAAGCCCCGCGCCAGCACAGCGCGGCGATCAGCACGTGCTGCGCATCCACCGGCGTCAGCGTAGGCGGTTCTGCGCCCTCTTCCGGCTGATCGTCGGATGGCGCGAGATTGTCACAGCTGTCGTCGTCAGTCAGCGAGGCAATCAGCTTTGGCTTGACCTGTGCCAGTTCATCTGGCGTCAGCGGGCGCGGCGCGGCTTTCAGCACGTGGACCTGCTGGATCACCGGCATCGCCACTGCCGCCGGTACGCTGGCTTCCGGCTGGTTGCCTTTACGCACCAGCGCGCCCGGCGTGTTCAGCCGTCCCTGCGCCTCATCCATTTTTAACAGCGTGGCAAAAGCCCCGTTGCCGGAGAGCTCAAACGGCTCGGCCGCACCGCGAAACTCCACTCTGGCGCTGCCTTTGATGGCGGCGATCAGCGCCTGGGTCTGCGCGTCGCTTAGCGTCCACTCATCGTTCTCCGCTTTGCTGACTTCGCCCAGCGCGCGATCGTCAATCCACAGCGCCAGCGCATTTACCTGCTGCGCATCATCGTCGCCGGTATCGGCCAGCACCACGCGCCCGTGCGTCAGGCTGTCTGGCCCGCCGGCGCGCGTCAGCAGCACCGATCCGCCCGCGCCCTCTTCGGCGCTGTAGCCGGCGGCGCGGCAGGTCAGCGTATTATCACAAGCCAGCTCCCAGTCTTTATGGCTAAACGAGACGCCTTCGTCGGCCCACAACGGCGTGCTCAGGCTGGCGAACAGCGTCAGCGCCAGCAGCAATCGGCTTTTCATGCCATCTCTCCCTAATGGTAAAGGTGGCTAGTGTGATGATTTTTGCGGCGCGGGAGAAGTGAATTTTTTGCGGCGGGTCTTATTCCATCGCTGCCTGTGGTTGTGGCTGACGCGCCATCAGGCTCAGCGCCACCAGCATCGCCAGCGCCACGGCAATCGCGCCAGCGAGATACACCGAAGCCACGCCGCGGTGGGCGGCCAGCGCGCCCGCCAGCGGACTGGTGATCGCCAGCGCGATATCAAGAAACGCCACGTAAGCCCCCATCGCCAGGCTGCGGGTGTGCGGCGGCGCACGACGTACCGCTTCCACGCCGAACGCCGGAAAGGCCAGCGAATAGCCAAAACCGGTCAGCGCCGCGCCGAAATAAACCAGAGTCGCGTCATCAGCGCGCCAAATCAGCAGCTGACCGCAGGCTTCAATCAGCACGCATACCAGCGCGACGCGCGCGCCGCCCAGCTTATCCGGCAGATGGGCAAAGAACAGGCGCGCCGCGATAAACGCCACGCCAAACGCGGTGAACGCCAGCGACGCGTTGCCCCAGGCCTTGGTCGCAAACAGCAGCGCGATAAATGCGGTGATCATGCCAAAACCGACGCTGGCGAGCGCCAGACCCAGCCCGGGCCGCCATACCGCGCCCATGACTTTGTAGAACGGCGTGCGTTTGGTCGAGGTCGGTGCGACGGCGCGCACCTGGGTGATAAACATCAGCGGCAGCAGCGGTACCACGATGATCGCCATGGCGATGCCGGTGAAGTGCCAGCCGTGATAAATCGCCACGCCCAGCGGCGCACCCAGCGCCCAGGCGCCGTAAATCGCGATACCGATCCACGCCATCACTTTACCGGCATTGGCCGGTCCCACCAGCCCGAGTCCCCAGCCGAGCGCGCCGGTGGCCAGCAGGCTCTCGCCCAGCGCCAGCACCACACGCCCCAGCAGCAGGATGGCCACCGAGCTGGCAGGCCGATCAACGAACAGCAGCGAAATCAGGTAGATCACGCCGGAACTCGCCACCACTAACAGCCCGGTCAGCACCGCGCGTTTTGCGCCGCGCATATCGGCGAAGTTGCCCGCCCACGAACGCGTCAGCAGCGACGCGACAAACTGCGCGCCGATGACCGTGCCGATCGCCAGCGTATCCATACCGAGATTCTGCTGCAGATGCAGCGGCAGCACCGGCAGCTGCATCCCCATGGTGAGAAAAGCGATAAACACCGCCAGCGTCACCGGCAGCAAGGTGATAAATACATTATTTTTCATCGATATAATCCAGAAAACTGCCGCACGCAGCGGCAGCGTGATATCAGAGATGGGTGTAATAGGCCGGCGTATCGAGCTCGCTCAGCAGGTCCGGGCGGGTTGCAGACCAGTCCAGCAGCGTGCGCGTGCGCTGGCTGGAGACCGCCATGTTGCCCGCCGCCATATTGGCGAACCAGCCAAAATGTGCCCGGTCGCGTTCCCCGCTGGGCAATCCGAGCTGGCGTCCGATCGTCTCCGCGATTGCGCGGAACGGCACCGCCTCATCGGCCACCGCGTGATAAACGCGCTCGGTGACGCCCTGCTCCAGCGCCAGCCGATAGACGCGCGCCGCATCGCGACGGTGCACGCCGGACCAGCAGTTCTCACCGCTGCCGCACCAGGCGGAAATCCCGCTCTCACGTGCCAGCCGCACCAGAATCGGCACGAAACCGTGATCGCCGAGGCCATGCACCGACGGCGCCAGCCGTACTGTCGCCACGTGCACGCCGCGCTGCGACAGCGCCTGCGCCGCCGCTTCCGACTGACGCGGTGACACCGGCTGCGGCTGATCCAGCTCCGTCGCCCCGCGCGCCATACCGGACAGGCCGGACGTCACCAGCAGCATGCGATCCGATCCGGCAATCGCCTCGCCGAGCAACTCGATCACCTGACGGTCCTGCTCGCAGTTCTGCACGAAGCGCGAGAAATCGTGGTTAAAGGCGGTATGAATGATGGCGTCCGCAGAACGCGCGGCGTCACGCAGCACGTCAGCATCCTCCAGCGAACCGCGAATAACCTGTGCGCCAGTGACGGCCAGCGCCACGGCTTTTTCCGCCGAACGCGCTAACCCGGTAACCTGATGGCCCGCCGCGATCAACTCTTCCACTACCGCTGAACCCACCCAGCCAGTGGCCCCGGTGACAAATATCTGCATGGTCTTTTCTCCTGCACGTTAAAACGCGAGTGTTTCGTCGTGTTGATATGATGCGTGCTGTGGAGCGGTGGCGCTAATCGCATTCATTTTTCATCGTGAAGCTACAGCCTGGAGCGCATGAATACTGATTCGCAGGCAACATGCCTGCATTGAACCCGTTACAGAGTTCAGGTTTTACTGGCTTTTTTGCGTTAATTGCTCAGCTATTGAACAGATGCAGGCTTGCACACATACTTTGCGCCAGAAGCGATATGATTAGGTGATTATGACAACTGCCGCGATTAACCCAGACATGCTTCGCTGGTCCCGTGAACGGGCCGGTTTCAGCATGGAAAAATTTGCACAAAAGTGCGGCATTGCGCCTGAACGCCTGCAGGCATGGGAAGAGGGGCAACAGCCGCTGACCTTTCATCAGGCCATGAATTTTGCCGAAAAGGCACATGTCCCTTTTGGTTATCTGTTTTTGACTACACCACCCGTGGAGTCTCTGCCTATCCCTGATTTGCGCACGGTGGATAGCAAACGTCCGCAACGTCCGAGCGCTGAACTGCTCGATGTGTTGAAAATTATGTTGATGCGTCAGGAGTGGTATCGCGACTATCTGCAACAGCAACTGGCACATCCACTCACCATTGCTGGCCGTTTTAATGCAACCAGTTCCACAGAATCTATCGTGGCGGATATGCGTCACAGGCTTAACATGGCCGTCAATCCCGTGCGCGGGAGTTGGGAAAACTATTACAACGATCTGGTGAAACGTATTGAGAGCCTGGGAATTTTAGTCATGCGCTCACCTTACCTGTATCACCATACCCGTCCGTTTAACGTGGATGAGTTCCGCGGATTTGCCATTGCCGACGATTACGCACCCATTATTTTCGTCAACCATGCGGATGCACCAGGCGCACGACTGTTTACCTTAATTCATGAACTTTGCCACATCTGGATTGGCCAGTCTGGCGTCTCCGATGGCGCCACAACCGCACATCGCCAGGAAGAGATATTGTGTAATGCCGTCGCAGCGGAATTTCTGGTGCCAGCCGAAGAGTTTTTATCGCTTTGGGACAGCAATGCCCCAGACTGGCGGCAAAATATTGCGCCACTGGAGAGTCATTTTCATGTCAGCGGATGGGTAATTGCGCGCCGCGCCCTTACGCTGCATCTGATTGAAAACGAAGACTATCAGCGTTTTATTCAGGCGCAAAAGCTGGCCTACCAGCAGCGTAGTAAAAACGAGAACGGTGGCCCCGGCTATTTCAGGACTAAAAAAGCACAAATCAGCGTCTCCTTCTCCCGGGCGGTGCTGAGTCAGGCGCTGAGCGGGCAAATGCTGCTTCGTGAAGCCAGTGATTTGCTGGATGGCATCCAGCCTTCCGGATTGTCTAAATTTGCACAGGAGTTGGGGCTTTGAAATATTTGCTGGACGCGAACACTTATATCACGGCGAAAAACTTTTATTACGCGATGGATATTTGCCCCGGCTACTGGGAATGGCTGGACAAACAGTTCACCTTACATGTTGCTGGCAGTGTTGACATGATCGCGCGCGAATTACGTGCCGGAAATGACGAATTATCCGCCTGGGTAAAAGCGCGACCGCAGTATTTCATTGCCAATGATGATCATGATACGCAGATAATTTTCCAGCAAATCGTGGAAAGCATCATGCGGGCGGACTTTAATCCCGGCTCACGTGATGCGTTCCTGGCTAAAGCCGATCCCTGGATTATCGCCAAAAGTAAAAGTATTGGTGCGACTGTGATTACTCATGAATTACCGCTTCCCGCACAGACGCGCAAAGTCAAAGTCCCCAATATTTGTCATCAGTTTGATGTGCCCTGCATGACCACCTTTGAGTTTCTGCGAAAACTCAACGCCCGCTTTATTCTTGAACGCTAAAAGCACGCTCAGGTTTACAGCGCCGCCACAATCTGCTGGCGCAGCCACTGCTGGGCGGGATCGCGATGCAGGCGCTCGTGCCACAGCATCAGGATGTCAAACCCTTCAATCTGTAGCGGCGGTGCAAGCACGCGGAGCTGCGGCGCGTTTCGCACCAGGCGCTCCGGCAATACGGCGACCAGGTCACTGTTAGCCAGCGTGTCGAGCATAAACAGGAAATGCGGCACCGAGAGCGCGACGCGGCGCGTGCGGCCGAGCGTTGCCAGCGCGCGATCGGTGGCGGCACTAAAGCCGCCGCCATCCGGCGAAACCATCACAAACTCCAGCTGACAAAAACGGTCCAGCGTCAGGGGCTGCTGCAGTTGCGGATGATCCTGCCGGCCGGCCAGCACGTAGCGCTCGCTGAACAAGCGGCGCTGATGCAGCGTCGGCGGCGCGTTGTCGCCGGTGTGAAACACCATATCCAGCTCGCCCTTCTCCAGCTGCTGCGCCACCTGTGGCGGATTGAGCGCGAATACCGCCATGCGGCTGCGCGGTGCCGCTTCACGAATGAGTTTCAGCGCCGGCAGGATCAGCGCCGATGACATGTAATCGGTGGCGGCAATACGCCAGGTGAGCTCCGCGCGTGCCGGATCGAACGCTGCCGGCGGTGCCACCGCGCGCTCCAGCGCTTCCAGCGCCAGACGCAGCGGCTCGCGCAGGGCCTCGGCGCGGGCGGTGGGCAGCATGCCGCGCGGACCGGGCAACAGCAACGGATCGTCAAATAGCACCCGCAGGCGCGCCAGCTGAGCACTTACCGACGGCTGCGACAGATTGAGGCGCTGCGCCGCGCGCGTCACGTTCTGTTCCACCAGCAGCACGTCTAAGGTTTGCAGCAGATTCAAATCCAGCAAGTGCATATTCATTTCATCTATACCTGAGATATCAGCAATTGATTTCTACTATAGCCAGAGCTGGCTTAACCTGCAGCGGTTTTCATCTCACAGGATACCGCCATGAATGTTTTGATTGTGTATGCCCATCCGGAACCGCGCTCGCTGAACGGATCGCTGAAAGACTTTGCCGTGAATCATCTGCAGCAGGCGGGCCATCAGGTGCAGGTGTCAGACCTGTACGCCATGCAGTGGAAAGCACAGCTGGATGCCGCCGACACGCTGGCACCTCCGGTGGGCGCACATTTTGATGCCACGCTGGATTCGCGTTTCGCCTACGACAACCAGTTGCAGGCAGCGGACATTGCCGCCGAGCAGGAGAAGTTGCGCTGGGCCGACACGGTGATTTTTCAGTTTCCGCTGTGGTGGTTTTCGATGCCGGCTATCATGAAAGGCTGGTTTGACCGTGTGTATGCCAACGGTTTTGCCTATGGCGTCGGCGAGCACAACGATCACCACTGGGGCGATCGCTACGGCGAAGGCACGCTCGCCGGCAAGCGCGCCATGCTGGTGGTGACCACCGGCGGCTGGGAGTCGCACTACGCGCCGCGCGGCATCAACGGCCCGATTGAGGATCTGCTGTTCCCGATCCAGCACGGCATGCTGTTCTATCCCGGCTTCAGCGTGTTGCCACCGCTGGTGTTGTATCGCGTGCAGAAGTCGGCGCAGGAACGCTATGCTGGCTGGTGCACCGCGCTGGCGCAACGGCTGGATCGCTTAGCGCAGGATCAACCGATTGCCTTCCGTCGCCAGAACGGCGGTGAATATGCGATTCCGGCGCTGACGCTGCGCGAGGATCTTGCGGAAGGTGAGCGCGGATTTGGTGTTCACGTGGCACGCTGAGCCGCTGACCGCCAAACCGCAGCGGGGCGCTGCCGAATTATTCAAACAGCCAGCGCCCCGCCTGCGCCGAAGCAATCAGCATGCCCAGCGTGAAATCCGGTACCACCGGCACTTCACGCTTGTTGAACGGGTTGAGGATTTGCGCCAGCGACGGTTCGTCCGGGTAGTAGGTTTCAATAGCGAAATTCGCGCGATCGACCGCGAACTCGCTGAAAAACTCCTCCATCAGCGCGGCGGCTTCGTCGCGCTCAAAGTTGAGATCGCTGTCGATATCAATCTGCGGCGTGAGCGTTTTCTGCTTGAACAGATATACGCCGTCATAGCGCCGCACCAGTTCATAGATACGCTGTTCGAGTTGCTCTGTCATCGTCGCCTCTTCGCCTGTGCTGATAGGATCGCAGGGCATTTTGCCATGCCTTGCAGCGAGGCAGGAGGAAAAAAATGCCAGCCGTGAATACGTATCGCAATCCTGCATAAAAATCCCGATAGCCATTGCTACCGGGACCCTTATCACTTAAGCGGCAGATAGATATCCGTCAGCAATTCATGTTCCGCCACCTCATGCACGAAGTTGTGATAGTGGAAGAACAGCGGGAAATCGCGCAGCTCTTCACCGCTGGCTGGCAACCATTCGCTGTAGAGCGAACGCGCCAGCTCGGTCAACGCGCTGTGCGAGCCGTGATGACGCAGCACCGCGCAGCGTCCGCCGGGAATGGTGCTGTTGACGACGCCAAAAGCGTTGTCTTCGTTGATCGGTGCAGTCACCGAGCCGCAAAGGTGATACTGAAAATCCCCGGCTGGCGTGCTGGCCGGATCGTGCGGCGCGACGCCGAACGTCTGGCTGCTGCGCACCGGCGATGCTCCGCTGCTTTTGCGCCAGGCAATAAACTGCGCCGCCGTTTCGTTGATGCGCTGCGGATCGCCGTGATGCGTGAGCATCGCCACCGGCGTGGTGGGAAACATTTTAATCTCAACTGACATACTCTCTCTCCGTTTGACGGGTGGCTGAGGCATGCGCTGATGCCAGGTCATCCACACCGGCTGCTGACGAAATTCACTCGGCGTCACGTCAAATACCTGTTTAAAGGCGCGACTGAATGATTCGGCATGCTGAAAACCGGCATCGAGCGCAATCTCAATGATTTTCTCGTGCGGATTGAATGCCAGCCGGTACGACGCCCGTTTGAGCCGCATCAGCTGGATGTAACGCCCCGGCGGCATGCCGCACCAGGCGCTGAACTGGCGGTGAAAGTGGTACGGCGAAAAGTGCGCCACTTCACTCAGTTGCTCCAGCAGCAGCGCTTCATCAAGACGGCGTTCGATGTAGTCGAACACCTTGTCAAAGCGCTTGCGGTAGGTCTCGCGGTGATCATTTTTGTTTACTGGCATAGCATCCTCTCTGGGGAATGAGTATGCCCGTGTGGCGGAGAGTGGGCCTGATGGATCTTGCGGAGTTTTGAGGGAGAGTAAAGCGCGGTGATGGTTTTTGCTGTGAATGGGCGGGGAGATTATGCGCTTATTTTGCGTGATTATTTGAGGGCGTAGCAGGTTCGGGATTCATGCTTTTTAGGCACTAAATAGGATAGATGAACGGTTAATGCTAAATGGTGCGAAGGCCGGACTCGCACATTAAAATTAACCCCTTGATTTAAAATAAATAAAAACAAAATCATTGTTTGTGTACCAACATAGATACCAACACGTAAATTCATTGAATTTGGGACTCGAATCGGGGCAAAGCCAAGTGAACAAAAATCCCCCTAAGAGTAGATGATGCAGATAAAGATGAGGAGCAGGCTTTAGCCTTGGCGAACTCCTCATTATCTTTTTACTGGTAGCTTCCCTACATTGGACAGCATTGTATCAATGATGTCGATATCAACATTAATTGACTTCCCATTGCTTATAGCTCCTGATGATGACCTGCCGTTACCCTGGTAACAGTTTTGTGATCGCTGCGTTTCATCAGACCAGAGGCTTTCCGGGCACGTAGAATATCGATACTGGTGATGAACGGTGACTTCTCCATGACAGAGCAATCATTACAGTCAATTCTCACCAGTTCATATTTTTCGACAAGAAAGTTCACCGCATCGCAGAGCGATACTCCAGCATCAATGTGTTCCAGTATGGTGGTTTCATTACTGAACGGTGTGTCATTCAGCGTCAGACCATAGTGCTGCGACAACAGATGAGTCAGTAACCGCTGCCAGATTTCAACGGGTGACAGACAGCTCTTAGCCGCCCGTGTCAGGTGTGATGATAAGGTTTGCATGATGTTTACTCCGTGATGCTCAGGGGATAAGCGTTAAGTTACTGGAACTCAATCTGATCAGGATAGATAGCAATGTAGACATAGCCGCAGGAGCCGAGTGTGTCTGCTTCGCAAGTAAGTCCATTGTGATATAGCGTGACGCAGTGCTGATGCCGGGGAGAGAGTTCTCCGCTGGTAAGCATCAGCTCCAGTTGTTTGAGTATCAACAGAAAGGCCTGATCCAGGTGCAACGCCTCATCGTCGCTGAAAGCACCGTTGAATCCGGCCCGGTCAGCGAGAAAATGCAGGCAGTTGCCTTCCTGAACCAGACGAGCTCCAAAACAGGGTGTGATCGTACTCTGTAGCCCCCACTGCTGGCAGGCGGGATTCTCCGGCTTTGTACCGGATTCTGAGTGATTGTTCATTATTGTTCCTGATTAAAGGGAAGGATTAATTAAGAGTAACGCTTCGAAGAATGACATAGGGACCATTGCGGTCCTGACGACGTTCAGCAAATACAGCCAGAACGCCGCGTATATCTTCCAACTCGCGGCCAGCATAATGGCAGATACTGCCTGACCATTTATATTTGCCCGTACGGAAGCGAAACAGTCGGGAGCCAGGATGTCGCCGGTACAGGGTCATTGCCTGACGTTTACTGATGATTTTCATATCCAGCCTCGCTCAGCGAACGACACAATGCCCTCTGAGCCGATGACCAGATGATCGAGCGTGTTCACATCGACCAGTCCCAGCACCTCCTTCAGTTTGTCAGTCATCTGGCGATCGGCATTGCTGGGCTCCGGATCGCCGGAGGGATGGTTATGCACCAGTACGACAGCTGCAGCATTGAAGCGAAGCGCTGACTTCACAACCTCACGTGGATGAACCTGTACTTGATTAACCGAACCGGCAAACAGCGTTTCGCTCTCCAGTAAACAGTGCTGGTTATCGAGATAAAGCACCATGAACACTTCCCGTTCTTGTCCCGCCAGCAGTAACCGAAGCCAGTCACGGGCAGCAGTGCTTGAGGTAAAGGCTATACCGGGCTGGCGCAAATATTTATCCAGTAGGTTGATAGCGCGGCGGATAGTCTGTTGGGCATAGGGTGTCAATCCGGAAGTCGCAGGGAGCAGATAACCATGTTGTGCCAAAACCGTCAGCGGAAAGAGTTCAGGCTGCGATGGCACCGGGGATAATGCAGCATTCATGTTCGGCATTCCTCAGTCGATAAGATGCATAATAGCGCTGCATTCCGGATGGTTCAGCGCGTAGCCGCGTAAGCGATAATAGTGCTCAGTCATCGCGTCACATTCGATACGACAGGCATGGTGGCTGTATGCCATCAGGCAGACCGCTATACCGGCAGCCTCTCCGCTCATCTCCGCATCGTTGCCATTCATCGGGTTGAACAACGTCCATTTCTCACCATCGGGCTCTGGAGCCATAAATGCGCCGCCGTTGCTGAGTGTGTAAAAGCTCCAGACGCCGCCGCTGTAATCAGCGTACAGACGATCCATCCAGCCAAATATTCGGGGCTCAAGGGTTATCCATTGTGGGATGGAGCCAAAGTGCTGTGGCCAGAAGCCGATGCGTAACTCGTCAGGGACCACCGAGGCAGTAATTGCTGTCTGCTCAGATAACTGAAGGTGTTGTATAACCATTAAACTATCTCCTTATGCCGTAACTGTTTTTTTAACGACCGAAAAACGCAAGCATGTTTTCTGCCATCACCCACAGGGCGCGATTGAGCTTCACATCGCCATCAATACCGATAACGGCACGGGTGCGGCTGTTTTTCCCCTGTGCGGTTCGCCCTGACAGACCACCTTTCATCAGGTTCTCCTGCACCCGCTGATAGACGGTCCACAGGTCATCGCTGTAGTCCTCCTGGCGACGTGGGGTCAGCAACTGCGATACCGTGACCGGCTGGTGGTCCTCACCAAATCGATACTTCAGTGCGGCATTTGCCAGCGCGTGACGGGCCGGGGCTGGTAGCGCCAGCGACTGCATTGCATCACGTTTCTCATCCACCCGATCAAAGACCCCGAGCACTTCGTAAGCTCCCTCAATCACCTTCTCGACAACATTACCCTTATGCGGCACCCGCACTTCGCCAAATGACTGACCGCAGACCAGTCCGTTGGTACAAACACCACGAAATAATCCCGGCAACATCTGGTAGCTTGATGAGCCGTCATGGCTATTAAGCAGAATGATTTCCGGCACCTGATGCCCGGTCAGTTGACCGGCACGGCGCAGGCGCAGCATGTGTTTGGTGTGCTCCCGCTTGCTCTGGTCCCGAACCTTTGTCTGACAGGCAAAGAACGGCTCAAAGCCTTCCCGCTGCAGACTTTCAAGGATGGTGATGGTCGGGATGTAGGTATAACGGTCTGAACGAGATTCATGTTTGTCACTCCCGAACACACTGGGGACATGACTCATCAGCTCTTCGTGTGTCAGAGGCCGGTCACGGCGTATCTGGTTGATACGGCCAAAACGGCTGGCTAATTTCATGATTAGTTCCTTTAAAAGAGACAAAAGAAAACGCCCTGCTCGAATGAGCAGGGCGCTGGTGGTGTATTGCTGATGTTTTAAGCGTTGTGGGTAAGACTTACGGAAGGGCAAATTTCGGTACGCAGCCATTATCGCCAAATTCAGGAATAACGGCAGCTGTACCGTTGAGCGTAAATGCGGCTGGTTTTGCGCCGGTTCCCGAGACAATAACGCGCTTGCCGCTACGTAATTTATTCCATGCCCACATCACATTGTCTGAGCCCACATGAGATTCGCTTTCGCTGATATTCGCTTCTTCTTCGTTATCAATTTTCATGGTCAGCTTCTGGCCACCGTCCATGCCGACCTGGTGGCCGTTTACATCAGTGAATATAATGGTCACCGCCTGTGAACCAGTACTTTCGCAGGCAAGGTATAACTGTGACTGTCCCTTACCGAGGATGGTATATTCAGTGGTGCCCTGAGCGTAGCCGCTTGTCCAGGCATCGTGGCTACCAAATGCCATTGCTTGGGCGGATAAAAGAAGAGTGAGAGCAAAGGGGATACAAAATTTAAGTATCATAGTTTTAGTCCTTTAAATGAGTGATGAAGGGAAACACTGCTGATAAGGCGTTTATTTCATTCGCTGATAGTGAAGGTTCCCTTGTTGGTAAACACGCGGGCTTCAACGAAGCTGCAGTTAATCCCCTTCTGCTGAAGCGGGTTGCCGAAATGCCACGTCAGGCCATCGGCAAACTGCATAGTAGTGGGGGTAAACTCTCCCTTTTTAGGCACCCAGCCTTCAACCGTAATGCCCTGATAGGTGACTGTTCCTTTTGCCAACAGCAGGCACCTGCCCCGGTTTACGTCAATGTTCTTGATCTGGATGTTGTCAGTCCTGGCGATAACAGTGACAAGCAGCTCGAAACCACTCTTCTGAACATCGAGTTTAATAACATCATTTTCAGCTGCTCCGGCAGGCAAAGACACAGTTGCCAGTAGTGCCATGACGGCGGTGACGGGATAAGTTGTTTTCATATGAGTCCTTAAGACATGATCAATCCTGCGATTCATCGCATTGATTTTTAATAAATAAAATTTCAGGCTCAGCAATCCCTGAGAGATTCTATAACCTGATATTAATAGTGGATAATGAATAAACCCGATCGGTTCGATCGACAAAATCGATCGTGATTCAGCAAAATTGCTTGTTGATGGTATTAACCGAAAAAGAACGACCAGACACTACGTGCTGCCCGGGCGACGGTATGGGTCACCGCATGCAATGCCGACCGTGCCACCAGCGGCAACGGGGCCAGGTCAATGACCTTATCAATAACCTCCACCACGGCATCGCCAAAACTGCTGCTGGCGGTGCTGACGACGGCTTCGGTGCGATACGCGGTCTCCAGATGTGGCACCAGTGGGCTGCGGGCCTGCTTTGGGAGACGGGTAATCATCGCCTCCACCAGACGGGACAGACGATAGCGACCCCGGACCGAGACCGGCAGAATATCGGCTTCGGCAATACCTAACTGTCGGGCCACTGACTGTTGCTTCTGCGAGATGCGTACAGCCTGTAATGCCGATGGCTGCGCGGAAAGCCAGTTCCATTGCTCTGCTGGTTCGGTCTTGTCCGCCTGGTTGAGCACCCACAATACCGGCGGTAGCGGCCCGCAGAACTGCGCGAATACGTCCTGATAAAACTGCTCTTCGACTGAGAAAGCACGATCATCGGCTTTGAGCACCCACAGCACCATATCAAGTTGTGGCATCAGTTCGCGGTAGAGCTCACGATATTCGTCATCACGTGCCTGACTCTCGCCAACGCCGGGCAAATCGACCAGGGTCAGGAAGTGGTTGCCGAAACGCAACCGGACACGCTGCGGCTGACGGGTACAGGCTTCCACAGCGTTCACGGCACAGACTTCACTGCGGAACAGGGCGTTACAGAGCGACGACTTGCCGACACCGGTTTTCCCCATAATGCCAATCACAGGTTCATACGTGACCAACTGGTTAAGCTCCTGCAGCAAATGCTGACGTAGTGCATGTGGGTAACGTCGCAGATGGCGTCGAATAAGGGCGTAGCCCGAGGGATGTTTCATACCGGCCTCTGAATGAAAAAAGGCCATCCGGTGGGGATGGCCTGTTGGAGTTAAACGGGAGGGAATTCAGTAAGGTGATATATAACTGAGAAAAGGTTAAAAAATTAAGTCTTATTATACTGCTCGTAAAATTTCTCAATTAGTTCATTAACCACTTCTTTTTTTGAGTAAAGCCTGAGGATTTTCTGAAGCTCCTCTAGTTTTGGAATATTTTCTTTCTTGATGTCAAAATGCAGATCGGAATATTCTTCTTTATTCTTCCTGTTTTTCCAGGATGATAATCCGCTCGACATTTTTCCCTTAAGGCTTTCTGCGACAATGTCACCATTGGCTGAATACCCATGAATATAATCAAAAAAAGCCATAACAATGTCTTTGTGACTAAATCCTGAGGTTTCACAAAATTCAATAATTAATGCAACCTCTCTTTCCGACATTGTGGAAAGTATGATATTCATCCCTTTATCTTTAAGGTAGCTATAACAATACTCTATTTCATTTTGCTCTTTTTTTTGCTCTAACCAGAGATGCATCTTGTTTATTTTTATTTTTCGCCAGTCGTCTGCGTAATTCATGATTTTTTTCGGAACATCATCATGGCACCATGAATACATTTCTTTATCAATCCACGCAAGAATTGAATAATACTCTGAGTCAGAGTGTGTATTTAATGATTTGTTATTAATGATGTCTCTTAAGAATTCATATTGAGTATCTTTGATGAGTATATTAAAAAGAAGCCAGAGACATGCTCTCCGATCCCCTTTTAACCAGTTGGTGTTTTCTTCTGAAATAGCAAGCTCATGATAATCTTCAAGCATTCTATTGATTGTGTTGTCAATATCACCAGTTCTGGCATCTGATTTATACAATGCATTTCGGATGAGTTTTTTAACTAAATTAAAATCAGTATAATTCACGCCTGAGATGTAATGTCTGGTTTTATTTCGTTTTTGTAAATAATGAACATAATACACAAGTTCTCGTTCACTGCTCTTTAGAAGTTCTTCAAGTTTGGTGACTACGGGAACCTCAACACGTTTACCATTCTCATTAAATGCCATTTCATTCTCCATGCAACACATCAATCACGGCGTGACTATGTAGTGATGTTATCATGATAACTCCATGTCTCAACCATTGTTTTTACGTTATCTTTCCATTCATTAGACGTATGATTGCCATCCTGATTTACTGCTGGCAGGCTCAAGAAACAGCTCTTTTGTCGGCTATCGTTCTTCTGTTATCCGCAATTTTCAGCAAACAGGGTGATCTGAGTGCACTTTGGTGTATGCAAGGCAATGGTGGATCTCCATTCGTACCAGGAGCAACCGATATGAGAACTAACAGAATGATCAGTTCACAGTGTCATCAAAAATTTTGATTACTCAATAAAAGCATTCTGTAGTGGGCTTATGGCGGTACGTTGTTTACATTCGAAAATAGCATCGGGATGTCTCTGCTGGCAGCACGCTTGTGATGTCTCAGAATGCTGGATAATTCCCCCGATATCGGCGCACGTTCCTGGATGATTAATTTTTTACACCGCCCAGCAATTTTACGACGCGTTACCCTTTCAGGCCCCTGAGCCGGAGCAGTCGTTATTCCAATATACGATACGGGAGGTGGGGTACCCGTCACGCTGACGTAAGAGTGAAAATATATTATACGCCGATGTATCACTGAGTTGAAATGAAGAGGTGATAAAATGTCGTTTGTCTTCATAAGTGCCGCACAGTGGAAAACCGACAGTTCGCTGACCAGACCTTCAGAATAAATTCATTTAGGTTATTAGTGTTATTTTATAAAGTCGCTATCTCCTGCCGCTGCTTAAGCCACTCAACGAGAGATCAGTGGACGACTTGCAGCTCAGCTTGATTAAACGTATCTCCTGTCCCTGGTACACTCATACTGACCGGTCTCAGATATTATCTTGCGAACGACAAGCAAAATACCTCCTCACGTCGATAGTGTACGTCCAGTTACAGCGCGTAGGGTAATTATCCAACGTACCAGCATCCGATCGATAACCGAATTCATCCCACTCGGTAAAAATTCACATCCTGGTGTAATCCCATGACCACTATTCATCATGGGATAACATCATGCGTCACAATATCAATCGAAACCACATATCAGATCATTCGCTACAGAGCGTGTTATTCGCTCATCATAACCAGCTATTTGATTGCTACTCGAAACTCTTAATGCTGCGAGTGGACTTTGCTTACCGCCGGAACAGTAAGTCGTTTCACCACGCCGATGTAAATCAACTTGTCGCCGAAATGACCTGGCTGACAGAGCAATGCCATGAGTTATCCGGGCTGGTGGGGTATGCCTGGGTATTGGAATACGGGGAAGATCACCGCTACCACATTCATGCTGCGTTTTATCTCAATGGTCAGCGCCACAGGAAGGTCTGGTGCTTCTGGGAGTCCATAAGGGACCTGTGGGAGGACATTACGAACGGAGAAGGCTACGCGCACAGGTGTGAGCCTAAGGGACATTACAGGGTACGGGGAGAGCGTGTTATCAGTTTTTCCGACAACAGAGGGCGGGAGGGCATGCAATACATCCTGAGCTACCTGGGCAAGCAGTCGCAGCGGACAGAACGCCGGATTTACAGAGTCAGCGCTGTTCCGGCACCGGTGTCGAGCGGCAGACGTCGCTCATATGTTCCCGGACGTTAATCCAGTTTTACTTGGCGGTTCTGAGAATAGGTATAACGGAACTTATCACCGTAGATGGATTCCGTATCCAGCACAAAGTCCAGCTGTTCTGGGTCCCGTGAGGCCCACTTCAGGCGCAGCAGGTCTTCCGCACAGCTTTTATCTGCCCCTCTGGCTTCCACCAGAAATATTTCCTCTCCCACCCTGAAGGAATCATTCGGGCGCGGGCCACCAATCACGAAACATTCAGCGTGAAGGCCCAGTGCCCGAATCGCCCCTACGAAGATATTGTTATCGATGGCATCTACGGGTTTGCCATTGACCGTCACGGTAATCCCGTTAACAAAGGCCGCTCCCATACCGTTGTTGATGGCATAAATGCCCCATTGATTTTTGCGACCATCGTTAGAGAAATAGGCATTTATTCTTGGCTCTACAGAAATATGGTTGTGCCTGATTTCCTCTCTGCCCTGCCAGATAGCGAATCCAAGTGAGATCATGGCAATGATGATGCCTGCAGATGCGAGGATCGAGTCCCGGTACGTTGTCAAAAAATGGCGCATGAATGGTGTTTCCTTACGATAAATCAGCTGCGTCGCTGCAATTTTGCAGGTGAGTACAGATTGTAATTAAGGTAAATAATACTGTTTCTAAAGAAGAAATCTTTCTAATTAGCATCCCTTCTCCTGAATTTTCATCACATTACCCCAATGCTGATGGATGATGCTATCCAGTCGTGGTACTCCATCAATCTCCCCAACAGCGACATCTAACGATGCCGATCCTCAGTCTCATGATCTACTTACCATTGCCATCACCATCAATGGGCTGGTGGGTTACGCATGGGTGCTGGAGCAAACCGAACATCATGGTTATCACATCCACGCAGTGTTTTACCTCAACGGTCAGAAGCATCGCCAGGTCTCGACTGTCTTTGAAACACTCAGGGATACCTGGAAGTATGTGACATGGGAAGAAGGACATACACACCGTTATGAGCCTAAAGAGCGTTATCGCTTGCGAGGTGAATGGGTGACGGCGTATGACGATATCAAGTGCCGTAAGAACATGCAGTACATCCTGAGCTATCTCAGTAAGCAGGAGCAGAAGACTCTGGGCGTAATCTGCCAGTTGAGTGATATCCCTGCCCCACCGGGGGCGGGTAGACGGCGGAAAGCAAGTTAAAAATTACGCCGGAGCCCCATCGTTTGAAGGAGTCTGCGTTCACCATACCTGGCTCCTTCTCCTCATTCACTCAAGGAGAAAAACGATGACAACTGATTACAGCGTTCTTAACGACCAGTTGGTGACGATGGCGTTTATCACCCGGCGCACGGGCCTGACGGATAAATGGTTCTATAAGTTGATAAAAGACGGCGAGTTTCCGAAGCCCATTAAGCTGGGCAGAAGCTCTCGTTGGTTGCAAAGCGAAGTAGAAGCCTGGCTACAGCAGCGTATCGACCAATCCCGCCAGTGATATCAAATCAAACCTTACCTCCTCTCATGTTTATCTGAATTCCCCCCACAGCATACTCGCCAGACTGCCTGACATAGGCGGCTTTCGCCTGCGTGCTGTATGGCGAAGGTCCCATACTATGAAACTAAAGATGCTTATTGAATCGGCACAACGGGGGGCATCGTCATGATGCAATTCCGTGCCATTGAACACGCCATCACCGAAGACGGTGAGTGGGTGACGCCAGAAGAGCTTCCTCTGGATTATCGGGGGCGGCTGTTATGCGATTCCTGCCATGCAGAGGTTGCTATCGACGAGGACAAGTCAGGCAAAGAGATTTTTATTCACTCCCGACATAATCGCAGCGAACGAATCAAAAACCAAAGCTGCCACTACGTAATCCGTCCACCGAAGCAACCAGCATCGACAAGCGCCGGTCACAGACGAAAACAACCGCCTGCAGGTTATGCTGGTCTACGAGGTCCTTTGAATACCCGAAGGGGGCTGTGGCGATGCAATCAATGCGAACGTTCCTACTACGGCGGCAAGAAATGCCCCCATTGCGGCGAGTGGGTTTATACGATATCGCGCTAATCGGTTGCCAGAGGTCTGGCGAATCAGGAGGGCATATTGCATTCCGCTATGATCGGATATATTGCCCTCCTGCCAAGCTTAAGATTTAACTGCTCACAATGAACATCATTCACTTCTTCTGGGCCTGTCAGTTCGGAGATGCCCATACGTTCTCCCTTTGCAACGTGGTCCATCTCTGGCAACGTACTGACGTTGGTGGCTGCTGCGCTGATACAGACGCATTCTCAAGATTATTCCATTTAGCAAAACGCTCGTTTTCATGAGCTGACTCCGTGGACATGCCTATAACTTAACCGCACTTGTTATCGATCGGTGCCAACGATCAATATCGAAAAACTGATCTATCAAAACGATTATCTTTCATGCGCCCTGCCTGGTTATCCTTGTCTTAACTTACTCGCAGAAAAGCCTTTTATTACGGTTAGTTATCTAGCCGAGGCTTGCTACGCCCATTTTCCATGTATCCCAAATTACGAGGTCGCAAAGACGCGGAAAGATGAAGAGATGCGCACGTTGCAACAAAAAAAGAAGTGTCCTTGAGCGATGGCTCTCACTCGATAAAGAATTCTGCGACGAGTGCTTGTTTGATATCGACCAGGAAATCAGGGAAAGACGGATGATCCCGATCACAAGGCTTAAAGATGACGATGAAGGGAAATAGTTACTCGTGATGAAGAATAAAATCGACGTTAGTGTCATTATCCCTGCTTACAACGCCGTTGAGACCATTGGTAATTTGGTTAATAAAATCCTCAGCGAAACCCACGTGGCTATTGAACTTATCATTGTCGATGACGGTTCTACTGATGGAACAGCCAACGCTCTTCGCCAAATCCATGATGACCGACTCATTCTGATTGAGCAGGCCAATCGAGGTGTCTATGCTGCCCGAAATGCTGCTCTAGCCTTGCATCAAGGAGAGTGGGTAATTTTCCTCGATGCTGACGATGATATAGCAGACGGGTTCATTGAAAAACGATGGCAAGCAGCTACTGCGTCGCAAGCCGACGTCATGATCTTTAATGGCTGGCATTCTAGTGCTGACCTACATCGAAGAGCAGTCCACCGAAAGCAGCCATATGGGGCGACCCTGTCAGGTCATGAGTGGATTAGACAGTGCGTTACACGCCGTGAATGGCCACATTACCTGTGGTTGCAGATGATCAAGTCAGCCTATATCAGACAACACTCACTGCACTTCCAGTACGGTAAGAGCCATAAAGACATTATCTGGACGGTTCATCTTGCAGCTAGAAATGGCCGTCTCTGCGTATTGGATGTTAAGGACTATATCTATAACAGCAATAGGACCTCTATTACGCACCGACCGGATTACTACGATGTTCGTGCAATAAGCTATGTTGAAGTGATCGCCGAAATCATCCAGCTAGCGGGACAGGAACAAAACAAAAAAATAAAGGTATTTTTTTACAGACATGCGCTGGTGGAGGCTCGTCATTTTCTGGGGCTGTACCGGAATCGAGTTTGGGATAAATCAGGAGTGAAAACCTGCTTCAAAACAAGCATTTCGTTCGCTAGTTTATTCAGAGGCATCAGCAGTTTTAGCGATGTATTTTTCTTTATCAAACTCGTGGCTAAACTCAAATAATACCGACCCGTTACAATGCCATATAAAATCACCTAGACACGCGCACCTTGATTAATCCAAAAACATTTTGAATCGCCACAGGTTTTACAGCTATTTAAATAGGCTGGCTTGGCTGCCCTCACACTGGTATTGCATCCAGTAATTTTCTTGTTTTCACACCTCAAATGAGGTATAAAAAACAGAAAATCCATAAGAGGCACTGCCAATGTACTCTCATAATCTCGCAAAAACTGTCGTGCTGGCTGACCTTGGTGACGTTGAATCCTATCTGCAGCCTATGAATCTTAGCCAAAGTGATCTTGCCCGTATCCTCGAACGAGGGTTATCAGGTCGTTACTCAACGACTCAGAACCATCCTGCAATTTCACGTGGGCAGTATTTTTATGGTGAGGGAGTTAGCGGCGCTCGTGAGATTCTTGCGCCAAAAGGGTATAAACGGCTATCTATTCGAAATGTTGAATTAACCGTTAGCGATAATGTTGCAATTTACCTATGCCGTGGCTGCGATCAAACTGGACTTCTTCATGGATACCCCGAATCTCGCCTGAAGAAAGGTGACTTTACTTGCGATCTGATGGGGTTGATTCACAACAATACTCCAGGGCAAGGAAATCTCAAGTTCGACGATAACCAACTTAAATTGGACCTTGATCTACCCGAAGGTGATGTTGTCCCTCTCCTACCGAATAAAATCGGAATGGACTTATGGTTTTTACTCTACGATTTTTATGAAATCGATGACTTTCACCGGGTAGGTATCCGTGCAGAGCTTTCTCGACCGATCTCGTACAACGATAAAAATGTAGTTAATAGCTTTTCTACGCGCTTGATACTTGATATTCACGGACCAGAGCCGATTATCCAGAGTAATGATGCACCACTATTTACGCCAGATATCGACCTCGACATTTCAAAAGTAGGCTAAGTATGTACCATGTTTAATTCAGAGCGTTTACGTATAGCAAGAGAACGAAGAGGTCTGACACAAAGAGCTTTAGCCGAAGCAGCTGAATTGACCAGCAGAACGATTTCTAACTATGAGAAGGCTGGTATCTTTGATGCTGTAGCCAGTGACAGTATGGATAAAATCTCTGCTGTTCTTGGTTACCCTGTTGAATTTTTCCTCGACAGAGACGTCCCTTCTCTTTCTCCTGAATCGGTTAGTTTTCGAGCAATGACTAAGCTAAGTGCACAGAAGAGAGATTCCGCGCTTGGAGCAGGCAAACTTGCCCAAGAGTTATCAATCTGGATTGAAGAACAATTCAAACTACCGAAACCCAATATTCCTGATTGTAGCTTCGATGGTTATTCGGAACCTGATCGTGCCGCCCGAGCAGTGAGAGAACACTGGGGAGTCGGTGAACTATCGATTTCTAACTTAATTCACCTTCTGGAGGCTAATGGTGTACGTGTATTCTCGCTCGCTGAAAATTGCGTTGAAGTTGATGCTTTTTCGTTTTGGATTGACGAAAAACCATTTGTTCTTCTGAACACAATGAAAACACCGGAGCGTAGCCGCTTCGATGCAGCTCATGAATTAGGTCATTTAGTTCTTCACAAACATTCAAGCAATAATGGCAGACAAGCTGAACTAGATGCCGACCGCTTTGCATCAGCTTTTTTGATGCCTGAACGTAGTGTTTTGGCGACGGTCCCAAGAATGCCATCGCTGGATCTACTTATCTCATTGAAAAAAAATTGGAAAGTGTCACTTGCAGCTTTGGTCCGTCGCACATTCGATGTGGGTTTATCTACCGAATGGCATTATCGACAATTATCAATTGAGTTAGCTCGACGGGGGTATCGAACCAGCGAACCACAAGGTATGGACGATCGTGAGAGATCACTTGTATTAGAAAAGGTGTTTTCAGCACTGCGTTCAAATAGGATCAAACGTAGTACGATCCTCGAACAACTACGGTTCCCTGCGGATGAAGTAAGTGCCCTTACGTTTAGCAATAGCTTCTTTATGGGCTCCATCACTGGGGAAGGCTTGACTGAGCAAAACTCAGGTAAACGTCCTCCACATTTAAGTTTGGTTAAATAGATCCAAAAACATGGTAACTATTTACCATGTTTTTAACAGCTGCCGACCTTGTAAAGCATTAGATATCATGCTCATTTCTATCCAAAAAATTATTATATCAATGTACAACTCTTTGAAAATTATAGAATTGGTCGGCATTGTTATTAATATTTACTGTACGTGCTAAAAAACATTTTCATTTGGACATTTTTCTGGCATCTCTTCAAGCGGAAGATTAATATAACCATCCAATTAACTCAAGGATAATGCGCATAAGTCCAATAGCATTTATTAACTAAATTCATGTGCCATATCAGCATCATTTGATTGTTTTTGTTTCCACTCAACCATTAACCATACATCACGCAAATAGAGTTGATTTTGGTTTCCTAAGAATTCATAAACTTTCTGCCACCAAAATCTCCATTCTGACTGCTTATAATCTGGTGGAGTATTTCTTGTACGCCTTTGTAATTGTTGACAGAAGTCATCAAAATTTGTTGGCTGAAGATCAGATGCTATGCGTGTGAAAAAATTAGCCTTAAGATGTTGCTCAACTCTTTCAGGTACTTGATAAATCTCTTTCCAAACTTCTATCTTGTTCAATACTTCTGCCGGAGCATTTACATATGAAATTGAAACTGATGTTAAAGGCGTTTCCCAAGAGTCTGTAACTAAATCACTACGACTACTTAGCTGGGGTGTCACTGATATATATGGTTCACATGACTCTTGTGCTGGTGGAAGTGGATAAAATGCTGTTCTCCGTTGGCCGCTTTGAGCTCTCAATACATCTTTTGCCCCTTTTGCCTTGCTATTACAGATGTGGCAGGTAGGAATAAAATTGCCTGGATGGACACTGTAAACTGGATACTTATCTTTGCAGAGCACGTGGTCATAATCTGAACGCCACTGTTCTTCATCTGCCACGCTTTCCCTATTTTGAGAGAGAAGAGCTGTGCCACAAATAGGACAAAGATGACCATTGTTATTTCCCACAACAAAATTCTGATAATGTATTTCAATAGAGTTATTGGATTGTGACTTTGCTTGAGCGAGATCTTTGGTACGCGTAAACAGATGAGTTGTTAATGCCTTACACGCTTTGAATAATGAGGCTGGCACTAATTCTGGCAACACTGTTTGGGTATCGTTAAAAAATACAACAATATCCTGAGCCTGGCTTATTTGAACCGACAATCTCCGGCGATTAGCAACGGTATTAGGTAGAGCTTCCCATAAGTCCTGAAATTTCTCTCTTGTGGGTATATTACTCCAACATACACTGGGAACAGCTACCTCTACATTTTCTATTATCTCAAAAAAAGTTCGAAATAATCCCTCTGAGAAAGCATCTGCATTAATACTGGAGTCCAGAAAATGAAGAAACTCAGCATTAAGCAATGCAAATACAGAACATTGAGGCGTCTGTGGGTTGAGTGAGAATAACATTAGTTCTCTAGTTTCCTTAGCAGATAAGCCTTTTCCATTGAATCTCCCAAATTTTCCTCAATCCAGCGTCGCGCAACTATAACTGCTTCAGGATCATTATCTTCTGGTAATCGATTTTTAACATCCTCTACCACTGTCTGTGAAATAAGGGATCGTAAACCATAGTGATTCTTAACCAAGATATCAAATGAAGTACCGTAAGTCTGGCTGGATACCGGTTCCATACTGATATAACCCATGTCATTACGCTCGAAGAAAAATACGTTCTCGCGTTTGAGCGAGGAAATCATGAATGGTGAGTGAGTAGATAAAAAGAACTGTGATTGCCCTTTACTTTCATTTTCCGGTGTAAAAGCTTCGGTCAAACGCTGGTGAAAATAGGTTCGCCAAGAAGGATTAAGGTGTGTTTCAGGCTCATCAAAAAGAAATATAGCCTGAGCCTGACTGAATATCCGCGTAGCCGCGATAACCTGAATCAATTGAGCTTCACCGTCAGATAAATCATCAAACTTAACGGTATCACCCTGTTCATTAGCCATTAATAATTCAACAACAGATAAAGGTAATCTTGACTGGAGTGGTTTTTTTACCGTACCTATAAAATCATCTTTCATCAATTTCAAACGAGATGTACGATCCCAGTTCTTTATGCCAAGCTGTTGAATATTGTTAAGCCTTTTAAATAATGCGAAAGAATCATAGTAGTTATCTTCACGAAGTCTGTTTAAGACAGTCTCATCACTTAATTCGAGAGTGATTTCTCCAGACAGATATTCTAACTCATAAAGCTCATACTGGTTATCTGTCGTTCGGCCTCCTGTTGGCTTTACTTGATCGGAGCCTGCTATACGGATCAACATTTTCACATCACGAATGGCATCATCTTCTATGATACCGGAACGAAAGTCGTAATGAAGTACGGCTTTGACGGGATGCTTATATGTTATTTCATCCAACAGTTGAAATACTGTCTCTGTCGGAAGAATCGATAGTGATAAAATTAAGAGCCCAACATTATCGTAATCAAGGTAGTTGAAATTGCTAGAGGCAGGGTTTACTTCTCTCAAATTCAGGTGATAATTTGGAACAAAATCACCTTCTGATAAAGGATCAAATATGTGTGGGTATTTTTTAAGATACTTTTTATTGATTTCAGCCAACTGTTCATCATTGATTTCTCGTGATAGCATTTTTAGACGCTGGCTACTAATTCGACGAACTTCAAAATATTGCACAGCATTTTTCATAAAACTTCGCTGTAAATTTTCGTTTAGCCCCGAAGCATAACCAACCACGAGAGGGATGGGAAAATGGCGCTCACCAAGCTGTATTACATGCCACTCATCAGCACCACGAACATTTAAAACCACAGCTCCGTCAAGCTCAATAGTTACCTTTAGCTCAATACTCTCACCATGATTCATGAGCTCGTCTGGGTAAGACATAACAGCACTATCATTTCTAAGATCCCATTGATAGTGTACCGCAACGCTAAAACCTAACGATGTTTTATTTTTGAACTCTGCACGTTGCCATCGCTCTAGATAAGCAAAAGTTTCCCCGATTAACTCAAGCAATTGAGATTTACCAGAACCATTAAGGCCAATCAATGCAAATATATTATCTTGGGCATAACTAAAATCAAAGAACTGATCTTTCAAGCCTTTGTAGCCGCCACTCAAGTTTAAAGATATCAGTCTCATTAACTTTTACCTTTTCTTTGCTTGATGTTTTTTATACTTTTACGCTGCTGTTGAATTCTTACCAGCAATGATTGTGCGCTATTTTCACCGCTGATTAATTCGGGATTTTCTGCCCGCCATTGTGCCGTGAGTTCCCCACGAAATGCTTTAGTCAAGATCGAATGTGTGAGGTTGTTGACGCGCTCAAGGGCGTTTTGTACCTGCTTTTCGATGCCGTCAGCACAGGCGAAGAGTTGTTCTATGCGGCGGACAATTTCGTTTTGTTCTTTGATTGGTGGTACTTCTAAAGGGTACGCCGCCAGTTTTTGAGCATTAATATTTGATTGACTAACGCCATCAGATTTAACTTCATAACAGTATTGCTTCGCTATATGGCTATTAAGATGATAATTGAGATATTCAGGGTTTAGTTCCTCTAAACACTGGATTTTAATCAAATACCCAGCATAAATTGCTTGTTTTTCTCCTCTATAAATAGAGGTCTTACCTACTAACTCGGGGCTGTTTGTTCGATTAAATAATATATCGCCAGCTATTAGGTTATATTTTTCAATTTCATTTTCATCTGATGTATAAACTAAATCAGACCAATTCAATTCACCATTTTGAAGGTTCCCCATTCTTAGCACAGGGATTAACCCTTCTTTTTGAGACTTTGCAGAAGTACCGTAAGACGGTTTCTTTATGAAATTCTTAAGTACCCCGCTTTTCCAGTTATTTAGGATAGCTGTACCACGCCACTCCTCCGTCAATTTCCCACTCACCGCTGCCGCCAACACCGCCTGACGAAAATGCTTTAGGATTTGTGGTATTTTCTCAAGGCGTACTTTGGTGCTATCAGCCTGTGCTAGCAGAGTGTCGAGTTTATCGGCGATGATTTTTTGTTCGGTTAGGGGGGGGAGCAATATAGTTATTTGCTCAATACCTTTACCAGATATATTAGGCTGAGCTCCTCCATAAGCAATTTTCAATATAGTGTCAGATAGCGAAGATATTAGGAGGTCTCGATATTTAGCATTACCATACTTAGTGGAATGAAGAATGATATTTCCAACGCGTTGATTTTGATACGCAGGCGTTCGCCCTGAGTATACTCCTATTTTTCCCGTCGTTGCGCCAGACATAGCAATTAATAAATCACCACTGTTAATTTCAAAACCACTCTCTCCAGCTAATACATGAACAGCATTTCGGTCTGAAGCCTGAGCCCCATTTAAATCTGATATTCTGATTACTGGATATGTATGCTCACTCGCATTTACATAACTAGTACTTTTGAAAGCAAAACCATTTTTCAAATAAAGATAGTCGCCAACACATGCGTAGCACCACCCTTCAGGCAATTTACCCTCGCTCATCACTTAACCCCACCCAACATCTCATTCAGCAACGTCTTTTGCGCATCGGCTTCATCGCTAGCGCCCAGCTCACGCATCAGCGTATCCAGCTCCCCCAGTGCCTGCACCAGTTCGCCCATCGCTTCGGCAGCCAGCACCGATGGTTCAGGTAGGTTAGCCGCATCAACGCTGTTGTTATCTTTCAGCCATGAGATATCTAATGAATCACCTTTAACATCGCGGATCCATTCGCGGCTGAATGTGCGCCAGCGGCTGGTCGCCATGCGGTCGTCAACGTGCTGATTTTCGGCGTTATCGGGCGCGTCGAGCTCGTCGGAGTTAAAGCTCCATTCCCCTTCGCTGCGCGGGCTTTGGCCGTAGGCATCGTCACCGTAAACCGCTTCAAAGGGTTTTAAATGTTGCTCACCAAACGGGGTGCGTTTGCCAAAGCTTGGCATGTTACTGCGCAGATCATAGACCCAGACGTTTTCGGTACAGTTTTCATCCTGATATTTGTTGTTGGCGCTACCTTTGGTGAAGAACAAAACGTTGGTTTTCACCCCTTGGGCGTAAAAAATCCCGGTGGGTAAACGTAAAATGGTGTGCAGGTTGCATTTGTTCATAAGGTCGCGACGTACATCGGTGCCAACGCCCGCTTCAAACAAGACGTTGTCGGGCAGCACCACGGCTGCACGGCCACCCGGTTTTAAGTTACGGTAGATATGCTGTAAAAACGCTAGCTGTTTGTTACTGGTTGGGTAGGTTAAGTCATCACGGGTAATGCTAGCTTCACCGCCCTTCGCCGTACCGAACGGAGGGTTAGCAAGAATGATATCGGCTTTGGGCAAGCTAGCGCCCGCCATGCCCAGCGCGTTGCCCTGATGCACGACGCCTTCATCATCCCCTTCCATGCCGTGCAGCAGGCAGTTCATCAGTGCCAAGCGGCGCGTAGACGGAACCAGTTCCACACCAACAAAGGCTTTATTTTTTTGAAAGGTTCTCGCTTTGGCCGTCAGGTCGTAGAGGTTGTCGGTTTGTTGCTTGATGTATTGATCGGCGGCAATCAAAAATCCTGCGGTGCCCGCAGCGGGATCTTGGATCACTTCTCCAGGCTGTGGCTTAATGCAGCGTACTATGCTGTTAATTAAAGCTCGCGGCGTAAAATATTGTCCTGCGCCAGATTTTGTTTCTCCGGCGTTTTTCTCCAGCAGACCTTCATAAAGATCGCCGAGACCGTCTTTTTTAGCACTAAACCAGTCAATTTGGTCGAGGGTGCGGATCATCTGTTCGAGATGACGAGGCTCACGCAGGCGAGTTTGCGCATCGGCATAAATGGCGCTAATCAGCGGGTCAGCATGAACCGAATTACCTTCAGCGTCTTTGCCACTGGAGAGCTTCAACAGCATTTGTTTGTAATAGTTGAGCAGGTTGAGGCCCGATAAACTGTTGAGATCGCCCCAGCGGCAGCCCTGCGGTAAGGTGTGCTGATCTAATAATTCTGCTTCGGTATTTTCATGCACCATTTTGATAAACAGCAGTAGCACTAGTTCGGTGACGTAATCGCTGTAGTTGATGCCGTCGTCACGCAGTACATCACACAGGTTCCACAGTTTTTGTACGATATCGTTATTATTACTCATTATTTTTCCTGCATTCGCTCACAAAATATGCCGCAAGCGCGATTAAAAAGGCGAGTTTCGCCAGCGAATTTTACCAGAATCAGGCGCTTTGTTGTGGCCAGATCGCACCGTTAAGTTCATCCAGCACGCTGTCCAGTTGGTCTACCAATATCTTATTAAGCTGTTTTACGCCGCCGTCATCAGCAAAACGACTGTTAATAAATTGGTGGTCAATGATCACTTCATGAACCAGCTGTTTTGCCAGACGATCCAGCCATTTTCGTTGCTGGGTTGTCCATGCGTGGCTGTTATAAATGTTGATCATTGCCTGTGATACGCGCTGCGCAAAAGGCATAAGCGGTTCCCCTAGTGCAGCACGGCGAATATGGCCGACAATACTGGCGGCGATATCCTGATTGGTTTGATTACGCACGGCGGTTTGTAGTTTAGCTTCGGAATAGCCCGCACCGTCTAATAATAAGCGGATCTCTTTAAGCTGTTCACGAGTGAGGTCGCGGGGTTTGTTGACAACCACGGCCAGCGCAGTGGATTGGTTAAGCTGCTGCTGAATAAAATCCGCAAAGCTTTCCAAGTAATCTTCTGGCCGTTGATGGCTACCGTAGCTCTGGTTACGTTCCTCTAGTTGGTCATGATGCTCAGAAATAATCGGCCGGTATTCACTGCCGAGTAATGTAGCTATCTCGTTGAGCTGACTGATTAACCCTTGCTGTTGTTGGATGAAGGCAGCCGCCTGACGCGGCCCTAAATGATGCAGGTGTTGATGCAGTTGTTTAGGTTCTACACCCCAAATCTGGTGAAGGTCAGCCAACTTTTGTTTCACCGCCGGACGACTTTCTGCGCGTTTTTCCGCTTTACGCAAAATACGCATCACCTTTTGGCTTAACTGGCTGAGTACCACATCAGCTTGAGTTTCCCCGGCCTGTTCGCCGGGACTATTAAGCGCTTTTTCAAGCTGTTCAGTATCTGTTAGCTCGCTGACCAATTGTTCAAGCGTGATATTGGGGTCTTTGACCAGCGGTTTCATGGTGTTGACGTCGCTGAGGGCCTCATAAATATCCACCGGATCGTAAATACGGAAGACCGTTTTGCCAATATCATCACAGCGGCGCGTTGCGCGACCGATCATTTGTTCAAATAAAATACGTGACTTCACCCTACGCATGAAAACCAGATTACAAATCTTCGGCACGTCAATGCCGGTGCTGAGCAAATCAACGGTGACGGCAATATTCGGGTAGCGCTCATTTTTATACTGTTTGATCAGCTGTTTGACTTTGTCACTTTCACCGGTGATTTTCTCGACGGCCGCTTGATTATAGTTTTCATATTCGGCAGAGAACGCTTCATCCAGCAGGCGTTTGACCATGTCGGCATGTTTGTCCGTGACGCAGAAAACCAGTGTTTTCTCTTCGCCAAAGGGGTCGAGCTCTTTCACGAGCTGTTGGCAAATAACCCGGTTAAAGTTTTCACTGATGACGCCACGGTTAAATGCATCGACGTTGAAATCCACCTCGTCTTCTAGCTGGTCAATCTCAACCTCTCCGGTGTGGATATTAATGGCATGCACCTGGCTCCCTTTGTCAAAGTGGATGCCATTTTGCGTCAGCAGCGTTTCATAACGGATCGGGGGTTCATGATCGATGAGCCAATCATCCGCCACGGCTTCACGGTAGGAGTAGATGTAAATCGGTTTGCCGAAGATATCGCTGGTGTGTTTCGCCGGTGTGGCGGTAAGGCCGATTTTTACCGCGTCGAAATAATCGAGCACTCGACGGTAGCTGGAGAGGTATTGGCTGGCGTCGCGGGTCGAGAGCTCCCCTTCCGTCATTTCCTGATCTAAGGTGTAGCCTCGGTGGGCTTCATCAACGATGATGCAGTCAAATTCATCCACCGGCGGTGGTGTGTCCGAGGAAAAAATGCGGCTAACCATGGCCTGTACCGTCGCGACCTGTACTCGGGTTTCTGCCTGTGTAGCCATATCGCCGAGCTCAGCGATATTGTAAATCTGAGACAGCGTCTGGTTTTGCTCCAGCGGCGCTTCTTTGAAGGTGTCCGTGGCTTGGTCGCCCAAAGCCGTGCGGTCAACCAGAAACAGGATGCGCTTGAAGCGTTCAGTTTTCAGAAAACGGTACATCAGGCCAACAATGGTGCGTGTTTTCCCGGTGCCGGTTGCCATCGCCAGCAGGGCATTGCGGATGTTTTGCGCCAATGTGCTTTCAACGGCGAGAATGGCCTTTTGCTGATAATCGCGTAACCGGAGGTAAGCGAAGCCTTCTTGCTTTAGCTTCTGTTCGGCGCTGTCTTTGCTGCGTTCGAGTTTATCCAGCAAGCCTTGCGGGGTATGAAACTTTTGCAGCGCACGGCGGATGTTGGACGGTTCGCGCACGTCCCTGAACCAAGTTCCTGATGACTCGGCCAACTGTGGCACGTAGGGGCGACCGTTGCAGGAGTATACAAACGGGATAATGTAATGCCCGTCAGTTTCATCCGCCCATGCAATGGTTCGGCCTTCACGCTCCCATGCGCCGATCATGGGGGAAGTGATTTTGAAGCCTTTGCTATAGCGTTCTGCCTGCGGAATTTTTCCCGCAACATCGGTGTTTTCTTTTTTGGCTTCGACCGTGGCCAGCGGAGTTAAGCCGCAAAACAGAACGTAATCAGCGCGACCTTTTTTATCCTGATGCTCCGTAGGCCATTCGGCAATGGCTTTGTTTATCCCCTTTTCAGGGCGAGTTCCGTTAGCCCAGGTCAGTTCCTGACTGTCAGCAAGCCAGCCCGCATCATTTAAGTTTTGGTCAATCAGTATACGGGTGAGTTCTTCATTTAACGCGATATGTTGGCTAGCACGGCGGCTCTTCCGGGCAAACTCTTGCCGTTGTGTTCGGGCCTGCTTTTCATCTTTTTCGGTCAGCTGCGCTTGCAGGATTTTTAATTTTTCTTCGTATTGCTGTCGAAGCTGTTCGAGTGCAATTTCCTGCTCTTTCGCCTGCGATGCTAACACCTTAGTTTCATCATCCATGGCTAGCGCCAGCGTTTCATATTCACTCTTTTCCTGCACCAGCAAATTTTGCAGCTGTTGGCTGGAATCTAGCTGTATGTTGGCGGTAGTGAGCTCACTTTTGAGGCGATCGATTTCCGTTTGGAGTTGCCTGAGCTGATTGCTCGGGTCTGGGGGAGCAATAAAAGCGCCGGGTTTAAAGGCCGCGCCCTGCTTGCCGAAAGATTGGTGGAACCAGATAGCTAGCGCTCGCGCCACTTTTAAGCCATCCAGCGCCTCTTTGTGCTTGGTTTTGAACTGGTGAGTGGCCTTGTTGCCCTCTATCCGCAATAGATGAAATAGCTCGCGTACCGTTGGTTCAAATTTTAGCTCGCGATTGAGGCGGTAGAGTAAATCAGCCTGAGTGGGCGGTTCATCAAACGTGAGCCCGACCAGCGCAGCAATATGTTGTGCTAAGGCTTCACCTAGTTGGCGCAACTTAATCAAGGTGGTGTTGGGATCGCCTGAGAAGGCATTTTCTGCAGCAGTGGCGATTTGTAGAAACAGCGGGTCATGTTCAGCGAGAAAACTGAAATTTGTCGATGTAGTAGCACTTAATGCATCCATTCAATCGCCCCTCGATTATAAAGCACCTTTGCTTAGAATTAGTTACATACTTGGTAGCATTGTATCGCGAAACCGTTCAGAACAGATAAGTAAACACCCTCCTTAAATCAATATCTTTTTCGGTTCTTCATTGTGGCAGACTGGCCCTATCGATATTTAACACAGGGTTACTCTTGAGAGACATAACGCATATTGCAAAATAGACAAAAAATAAGCAGCGTCATTAACTAGCAGCACCAGCATCACTGCTGGCACTGTTGGTCTCCTTTGGATAGACCGCTTTAACTTATGCAAAGTCCCCACTCCGCATGTTGTGGGAGAAACCGCGGCTAATCACCGCCCAAACTTGGCAAAGTCAAACGGACTCACCGCCTTATCCCTATTCGCATCCAGAAAATCAGCCCACCATTGCAGCATCAGTTTGCGCTCATCAAGATGCTCGGCTTTGTGAATGTAAGCCGCTCGCACAGAGTTACGCTCCATATGGCTCATCTGCCGTTCCACTGCATCTCTCGACCACAACCCTGACTCAATCAACGAACTACACGCCATTGTCCTGAAACCGTGACCGCAGACTTCAACCTGTGTGTCATATCCCATCACTCGCAAAGATTTGTTCACCGTGTTTTCACTCATCGGTTTGCGAGGGTTATGATCGCCAATAAAGATCAGTTCATGATCCCCACTGAACGTCTTTATCTGCTCGAGAATCGCCAGAGCTTGACGGGAAAGTGGAACCAGATGAGGTGTCCGCATTTTCGAACCTCGCTGTGAGTGCTTTACTCCTTCGATAACTTCCCGCTCGGCTGGAATCGTCCACATTGATGTTTCAAAATCGATCTCGGACCAACGAGCAAAACGCAATTCACTGGAACGAATGAAGACAAGGAGGGTTAGCTCAACGGCAAGGCGAGTCAGCGGCCTACCGGTATAGCTGCCTATGCGCTGAAGCAGTTCGGGTGTCCGTTTCAATTCAAGAGCTGGTCGATGTTGCCGGTTACCTGAAGCAACGGCACCGACCATCTCCTGCGCGGGATTGTAGTCGAGCAAACCGCTCTGTACGGCATAACGCATTATTGCCGTGGTTCGCTGTTGCAGACGGGAAGCCACTTCAAGTCGTCCAGAAAGTTCTACGGCTTTTATAGGAGCTAACAAATCCCGCGTTTTTAGCTCGGCAATGTTGCGTTTACCAATGGCAGGAAAGAGGTTGTCCTCCAGGCTTTTGAGCACTCGTCGGCTATGTTCTTCCGACCACTTTTTATTTGTGGCATGCCACTCAACAGCAAGCTCCTCAAAAGTGCGCGCTTCTTCTTGTTCAACCTTATCACTTTTCTTTTTGTCTCCCGGGTCGATGCCGTTTGCCAAAAGCTTCCGAGCATCATCACGACGCGATCTGGCATCTGCAAGAGACACATCAGGATATACGCCTAAAGCCAGCATCTTTTGCTTCCCGCCAAAGCGGTACTGCAGACGCCAGTATCTTGAACCATTGGGGTGGACGAGAAGATGCATACCGTTGCCATCGGTCAGCTTATATTGCTTATCCGTTGGCTTCGCTGTTCTGACTTTGATATCTGTTAGAGCCATGCTTATCCCCTCCCTGTTGGTACAAGCATTATCGAACCGGAAATACCATCATCTGTACCAACATGTGTTGGTAGATGTACGTTGAAGCCGGTTGACCTTGAGAGAGTTAATATAGCGAGAAAGGTAGATAAATGCTGGATTTTAGACATAAAAAAAGACCTCAGTTGAGGTCTATTTACATACTGTTGGTGCCGAAGGCCGGACTCGAACCGGCACGTATTTCTACGGTTGATTTTGAATCAACTGCGTCTACCGATTTCGCCACTTCGGCACTGAAGAGGATGCGGAAAACGTGGGCGATTATACCGTTACGCGCTTGCGGCGCAACCGGAATCGATGGGGATGTGCACTAAGCGTCGAAAAAAGCAGCGCTGTCAAAAACGCTGCGCAAAACCCCGGCAATCACCTCCGGAACACTCCCAAACTCGCGCGCGGCGGCCACTTCTCTGGAACTTTCTGCCGCTGCATGCCTCTTAACCACAACTGACGCCGTCAGACGTATAAGCACAACGAGGTTGAGATGAAAAAAGCAACACAACGGTTAGTTTGGGGATGGGGTATCGCGGCGGCACTGGTGGCCGGTAGCGCATCGGCGGCGAGCTGGCAGGATCAGCTGAGCAGCGCCGCATCGCAGCTGTCGCAGCAGAACAGCGGCAACACCGCCACCAGCAACACGCAGAACGGCGGACTGTCGCTCTCTTCGCTCAGCGGCCTGCTGAACGGCGGTGATAAAGCGGTGAGCGCCAACAGCATGACCAACGCCGCCGGCGTGATGGAATATTGCGTGCAGCACAACGTGGTGGATAACAACGTGAAATCAGTGAAGGATCAGGTGCTGAGTAAGCTGGGCCTGAGCAGCACCACCGCGCAGCAGCAGAAAACCGATTACCAGCAGGGGCTGCAGGGCCTGCTGAACACCGGCAACGGCCAGCAGCTGAATCTGCAGAGCCTGAGCAACTCGCCGATGGGTGAGAAGCTGAAAACCAAAGCCTGCGATGTAGTGCTGAAGCAGGGCAAAAAATACATCGGCATGTGATTCCTTCGCGCGGGTTCAGGGGCCGCCTTCCTGCCGTCTGAATCGCCGCTCACCTTATGCCAGCCGGCGCGGGCTGTCCCCCGCGCCCTCTTCTCTCGCCACGTAGCCGCTATATCGCCAGCAACGCCCGCGTCGCATCCGCCACGCGCGCCAGCAGCGCCCTCGCCTGTTCAAACGACTGAATATTGGTGTAGCCAATCACCAGGCCGTAGCGCTTTTGCGTCTGCGCGTACCAGCCCGACAGTGGCCGCACGTACAACGCCTGCTGCGCCCACAGCGTCGCCAGCGCCACGTCCTGCGTGCCGCGCCGCAGAAACGCCACGATGTGCATGCCGCCGTCGGTCAGCTCAAAGGTAAACAGCCCCGGAAAGCTGGCTTCGATGGCCTCCAGCATCATGCGGCGCCGCTGCTGATACAGGATGCGCATCTTCTTGATGTGGCGATAAAAATGCCCTTCGCTGAGAAACTGCGCGAGGATTTTCTGCGGCAGCAGCGGCAGGCCGGTTTCCAGAATCTCGCCCAGCTCGCCGAACTGCGCCAGCGTGTGCTGCGGCATCACCAGATAGCCGATGCGCATCGCCGGCATCATGGTTTTGCTGAAGGTGCCGGTGTAGATCACCCGGTCGTGCACATCCAGGCTTTTCAGCGCCGGAATCACCTTACGCGTGTAGTGAAATTCGCCGTCGTAATCATCCTCAATGATCAAGCTGTCATGCTGCTGCGCCCACGCCAGCAGCTGATGCTTGCGCGGCAGCGACAGGCTGACCGCCAGCGGGCTCTGGTGCGTTGGCGTTACCACCGCAAAGCGCGCGTCGGCGTGATAGCGCAGCAGATAATCCACGTCGACGCCCTGCCCATCCACCGGCACATAGTGCAGGTTGGGTGCGATGCGCTTCAGCAGCTGCTGGCCGAAGAAGTAGCCGGGATCTTCGAACAGCACTTTGTCGCCCGGCTGCGCCAGCACCGCCAGAATCAGTCGCAGGTTGGCACGGTAGCCGCTGGTGATGAAGATCTGCTCCGGCTGGCAGGTGAGGCCGCGCGAGATGTTCAGGTAGCTGGCGATGGCCGCCCGCAGCGGTGCATATCCCATCACCGGCGGTATCATCATCTCGTCCGGCCGCAGGCTGCGCGCCGCTTTCGCCGACATCAGCCGCCACTTTTTATGCGGAAACTCGTCCAGCGCCGGTATGCCGAGCCGCAGCTCGCCTTTGCCCTCGGTCACCGGCAGCAGCGCGGGCGTCGTCGCCGGTGCGCGCGGTGGCGTGGCTGCGCTCGCCAGCTTCAGCTGCGGATTAACGCGCGTACCCTTCGCGCCCTGGCTGACAAAATAGCCTTCGCCGATGAGGATTTCATAGGCGGCCTCCACCGTTTTGCGCGCCACCTGCAGCTCGCCCGCCAGCACGCGGATCGCCGGTACGCGGTCGCCCGGCCGGAGCTGTCCGGCAAGAATCTGCTGCCGGAAGCGCTGGTAAATCTCTTTGTAACCCACGCGTCACTCCTTTCTCAGCCACGGCGCTATGTCCTACCTGTTTTCACGCGTAATGGCCCTGTTCGCTCAGACATAGCAGTTTAAGATGCAGGCATTCCCCCTGCAATACGGATGACAGCCATGAAGATTGTGCATTACGCCACCGCAGAACAACTCGCGCGCTGCTACCCGCTGATGCGTGCGCTGCGCGGGCGGCTGGCGGATGAGGCGCAGTTTATCGCTCAGGCGCAGCGTCAGCAGGCGCAGGGTTATCGCCTCGCCGGTATCGAACATCAGGGACAGCCGGCGGTGCTGGCCGGTTATCGCCTGCTGGAGAATTTTATCCACGGCAGCTTCTGCTACGTCGATGACCTGGTGAGCGATCCCGCGCTGCGCGGTCAGGGCTTCGGCGCCGCGCTGCTCGACGGCTTAGCAGTGCTGGCGCGGGAGTACGGCTGCCACCGTATGGTGCTGGATACCGCAATCAGTAATACCCGGGCGCAGGCGTTTTATCAGCGCTGCGGCTATCAGGCGCTCGGCCTGCATTTTTATCGCTCTATCGTATGAGGAATCACTGCATGAATGTGCTGCACATTAAAGTCAGCCCGGATCTGACGGGATCGGCGTCGCGCATCGCCTCAGCGCGTCTGATCGAAAAGCTGCGCAGCCGCCATCACGATCTGCACGAGACGGTGCTGGATCTGGCGCAACAGCCGCTGCCGCATCTGGATGCCTTTACCATCAGGGCTTTTTTTACCCCACCAGAGGCGCGTGATGAAGCGCAGCGTAACGCCATTCGCACCTCGGAACAGCTGGTGGATCAGCTGTTTGCCTGCGACACCCTGGTTATCTCATCGCCGATGTGGAACCTCG
Source organism: Pantoea dispersa (assembly GCF_019890955.1). Classification (NCBI taxonomy): domain Bacteria; kingdom Pseudomonadati; phylum Pseudomonadota; class Gammaproteobacteria; order Enterobacterales; family Erwiniaceae; genus Pantoea; species Pantoea dispersa. The sequence goes on along the minus strand of NZ_CP082346.1, from coordinate 607,060 downwards.
GGCTGCCGTCGGTATTGAAAGCCTGGTTCGACCATATTACCCGCGCCGGCCGCACCTTCGCCTTTACGCCTGAAGGCACCAAAGTCGGGCTGGTGAGCGGCAAAAAAGTTTACTGCGTGATGGCCAGCGGCAGCGTGTTTGCCCACGGGCCCTTTATGCAGGATGACCAGTTCACGCCGTACGTGCGCGCGGCGCTGGCGTACATCGGCATCAGCGATGTGCAGTTTATCCGCGTCGACGGCACGCACGACCCGCTCAGCCGTGCCCGCGCGTTACCCGAAGCACTCGAAACCATTGAACGTCTGTTCTGACGGAGGAAAATCATGACTCAACGCGTTAACCATTTCAAAACCACCCCGGCGCTGGCCAAAGCGATGTCGGATTTGTCGAACAGCGTCGCCAGCGCGTCACTGGAGAAGTCGCTCAGGCATCTGGTGGATATCCGCGCCTCGCAGCTCAACCACTGCGCGTTCTGCCTCGATATGCACATCAAGCAGGCGGCGATTGACGGCGAGCATGAGCTGCGGCTGCACCATGTGGCGATCTGGCGTGAATCGCCGCTGTTCAGCGCGCGGGAGAAAACCGCCTTTGCTCTGACCGAAGCGCTGACACGCATTGGCGAGCACGGCGTTGACGAGGCGCTGTACGGCGAGCTGCGCGCGCACTTCTCCGAGGTGGAGATCAGCGAGCTGACCTTTAAGATCGCGGTGATCAATACCTGGAACCGGCTGATGATCCTGTCGCAGATGGCACCCGGCGCGCTCGACAGCGCTTACGGGCTGGATCGTGCTGATTTGCGGTAATTTTTATCGCCAGTGGCTGCGGCTGCTGGCGATAGCATGTTTTTCTGCGCGCCCTGACGCTATAGTGAAGTTTTGCACCACACAGGACACCGCGCATGAAAGGCATCAACATTGCGATTTACTTCGATCCCGACCTGATTCGCATCTGCGTTCACCAGCCGGATGACAGCTACCTCAGCCAGACGTTTCATTACGCCGACAGCGTGATTGAGGAGATCTATCAGTGGCTGGAGCAGTTCACGCCGGGTCGCACCCATATTTGCCTGATTGAGCACGACACCGCCGATATCCTCGCCGATGAGCTGGTGGACAACGGTTATCACGTGCATCAGGTGAGCCAGCATGCGCTGCTTAGCTGGTTCGCCAGTGAACCGCCCGCCACGCCAGACGGCTCGCCGGTGCGCGCGCTGCTGCGCTATCTGGAGAACGAGAAGCCGGCAGAGTATCAGTCACGCACGCCGCAGATTGAAGCGCTGATGGAGTTGCTGGACGAGCTGGACGATCTGGAAGGCGTGGAAAGTGAGGAAGATGAGGATAACCTGCCGGATAACGTGCTGCGCCTGATGAAGCAGAAGAAAATCAGCGCCAGCGACGCCGCTCAGCGCCTGTTGCCAGACGTGAATGAACGCATTCGCGAGCATCTGATTCATTATCCCGAGCTGATGACGCCGGATCTGCTGGAAGATTTTTTCCCCGAGCTGCTGGAAGCGATGGAAACGCCGAAGCATTGATGCTGCTTTGCGCCGTGACGGGGAATGCAGATGACTGAGTCTGCCCCGTTAATCGCACATTCTGTAGCGGCGCGATTTTTCGCGCGCCCTGGACAGCCGCATCGCTGTCTGATGCGCAATAAATTGCGCCGCTACGGGTTGGGTGCAATAAGAGCGCGTCTGAATGCTTTGCGCCACGATGGGAAATGCCGATGACTGATTCTGCTCCATTAATCGCACATTCTGTAGCGGCGCGATTTTTCGCGCGCCCTGGACAGCCGCATCGCTGTCTGATGCGCAATAAATTGCGCCGCTACGGGTTGGGTGCAATAAGAGCGCGTCTGAATGTTTTGCGCCACGATGGGATATGCAGATGACTGAGTCTGCCCCCGTTAATCGCACATTCTGTAGCGGCGCGATTTTTCGCGCGCCCTGGACAGCCGCATCGCTGTCTGATGCGCAATAAATTGCGCCGCTACGGGTTGGGTGCAATAAGAGCGCGTCTGAATGATGTGCCTGTTAACCGCGCCATCATGGGCGCACCTGGATGTGGAATAAATCATGCTGGAACTGTTCAAAGCCATCGGGCTCGGCCTGGTGGTGATTTTGCCGCTTGCTAACCCGTTAACCACCGTGGCGCTGTTTCTCGGCCTTGCGGGTGACATGAACTTTCAGGAACGCAATCGCCAGGCGCTGCAGGCGTCGATCTACGTGTTTCTGATTATGATGGTCGCCTGGTACGCCGGTAACGCGGTGCTGCACACCTTTGGCATCTCCATTCCCGGCCTGCGCATGGCCGGCGGGCTGATTGTCGCCTTTATCGGCTTTCGCATGCTGTTCCCCGCCAAACCGGTCGGGCATTCGGTGGAGGCCAAACACAAGCTGGATGAACTCGACGCCAGCGACGACCCGCGCGAAACGGTGAATATCGCCTTTGTGCCGCTGGCAATGCCGAGCACCGCCGGACCGGGCACCATCGCGATGATCATCAGTTCGGCCTCGACGGTGAAAGCCGGCGTTGATTTCCCCGCGTGGGTGGTAGCCATCGCGCCGGTGCTGACGTTCCTGGCGGTGGCGGTGATTTTATGGATTTCGCTGCGCAGCTCCGGCGCCATCATGAAGCTGGTCGGCAAAGGCGGCATCGAAGCGATTTCGCGCCTGATGGGGTTTTTACTGGTGTGTATGGGCGTGCAGTTTGTCATCAACGGCGTGCTGGAAGTGGCGCACACCTTTCATTAAACAATAAAAAATCGCACCGTACGGTAGCGGCGCGATTCATCGCGCAATGCCCGCCATCACGCGACGCCGGGCATTGCCATCAGGACAGCGCGCCAGGTCGCGCCGCTACATTTTAGTGCAGCGTTTTCCGCACATCCGCCACCTGTTCTTTCGTCACTGCCGGCGCGTGGTTGCTCCAGCCCTGACGAATAAAGGTGGCCAGCTGCGCCACTTCATCATCGGTCAGACGATACGCAAACGGCGGCATCGCCAGCGTCGACGGCGCTTTCTCCGTTGAGGGCTGCTGCGCACCGGCCAGAATGGTGTGAATCAACCCGCTGGGGTCCTGCGCATTGACGATAGTGGCCTGATCCAATTCCGGGAAGATCCCCGGTGCGCCTTTGCCGGTGACAAAGTGACAGGCACCGCAGTTATCGAGATACAGACGCTCGCCTTCGCTCAGATTCTTCGCCGCCGTCAGCTTCGCCTCGGTCTTCTGCTGCGCCTGCACGTCATACGCCTGCAGCGGCGGATTGCCACCGAGGAACTTCAGGTAAGCGGCAATCGCTTGCAGATCGGCATCCGTCATGTGCGAGCTGGAGTGCTCCACCACGGACGTCATCTCGCCGCCCACCGCGGCTTTATCGTTACGTCCGGTTTGCAGATAATCGACAATCTCCTGCTCGCTCCAGCGTGGCACACCGCGCAGCGACGGCACCTCCCAGTTATTCAGGCTGCCGCCGGCGAGGAAGCGATCGTCGCTGCTGTCCAGCGCCTTCTCGTTCATGCCGAGGCCGCGCGGCGTGTGGCAGCTACCGCAGTGGCCGAGGCTTTCCACGATGTAAGCACCGCGATTAACCTCCGCCGACGCGCCGCCAATCGGCTGGAACGGCTTATCTGAGGTAAACGCCCAGTTCCAGAAACGCATGCCCCAGCGCTGGCTGAACGGGAAGCTCAGCTTGGTTTCCGGCGGCTGCGCGCTATCTGGCTTCACGCCCTGCATGAAGTAGACGTACAGCGCGTGCAGGTCTTCATCGCTGATTTTGGCGTAATCCGGGTACGGCATCGCCGGGTAAAGGCGCGAGCCGTCCGGCAGCACGCCTTTGCGCACCGCGTCCGAGAACTGCTGCTCGCTGTAGTTGCCGATGCCGTGCTGTTTATCCGGCGTGATGTTGGTGGAGTAAATGGTGCCGAGGTTCGACTCAATCGCCAGCCCGCCGGCGTAATCCGCTTTGCCGGCTACGGTATGGCACGCCATACAGTCGCCAAGGCGCGCCAGATACTCGCCTTTTTTAATCAGTGATGCGTCATCTGCTGCCTGCGCCTGCACCGCACAGCTGCCCAGCAGCACCGCGTGAGCGATTAACAATGATTTTAATTTCATGTGCTTATGCCTGTACCAGTGGGCCGGGATTCTGCAAATAGTGCTCTTTAATAGCCTGCGCCGCCATCAGGGTAATCGCGCCGATGGTGTCGGTCGGGTTCGCCTGGAAGTTCTGCGGGAAGGCGTTACCGCCCGGCACAAACACGTTGTGCACATCCCAGCTTTGCAGGTACTTGTTCAGCGCCGAGGTTTTCGGGTTGTCGCCCATCACCGCGCCGCCCACGTTGTGGGTAGAGACGTATTTGGTCAGGTCAAAGTCAGCGCCCATCGGCAGGAAGCTCATGCTCATGCTGTCCGGATTCAGCTCTTTGGCGATATCGCCAACGATGCCTTTCAGGTGCTGCTGCAGCTTGAGCTCGTTCTGTTTCCAGTTAAAGGTCATGCGCAGCAGCGGCTGACCGCGATGGTCGGTGTAGTGCGGATCCAGATCCAGATAGATATCGCGGTACGACTGGCAGGTGGTGGTAATACTGATCTTCATCGAATGGTTGTACCACTGCTCCAGACCCTCTTTGTACCCCATGCCCCAGCTTGGTGTGCCTTTCGGCAGCGCGGTGCCAATCGGCGTACCGGTTGCCTGCGAACTGTGGATTTTGGCGCCGCCCAGGAAGCCAAGTCCCGGACCGTCGAAGTTGCCGGGCGAGATGTCATTAAACATCTGACCGGTCGCGCCAGCGGTGGCGAAGGCGTTGAAGTTTTTGTCTTTGAAGAACAGCGTGGCGCCGCCGTTGGACAGAAACGCATAGTTACGCCCGACGACGCCCTCTTCGGTGATCGGGTTGTAGGGCTTGCCGATACCGGACAGCAGCATCAGGCGCACGTTGTAAAGCTGGAAGCTGGAGAGCACCACAATCTTCGCCGGCTGGAACACTTCGTTGCCGTCAGCGTCAAAATAGAGCACGCCCTTCGCAGTTTTGCCGTCGTCGTGCAGCACCACTTTGTACACTTCCGCGTGCACTTCATAGGAGAAGTTCGGCATGCGCTTCAGCGCGTCCATCACCGCCGTCTGCGGTGAGGCTTTTGAGTAGTTCAGGCACGGATATTTCGAGCAGTAGCCGCAGTAGTTGCAGGGAGCGATCTGGTTGCCGTACGGGTTTTTCCACGCGCGCGAGACGCAGGCTGACGGGTTCGGGAACGGATGATAGCCCAGCTTCTTCGCCGCCTCTTTGAACATCACGTTGTTCAGCGTATCGTCCAGCGCCGGCAGCGGATACGGCTCAGAACGCGGGCCTTCAAACGGATCGCCGCCTTCCAGAATTTGCCCGCGCAGGTTGCCGGTGGTGCCCGACTGGCCGCAAATCAGCTCAAACTTGTAGAAATACGGCTCGATCTCATCCCAGGTGAACGGGAAGTCCATCACGCGCATGTCATCCTGCAGGATGCCGGGCTTATACGCCTGATCGACGTAGGTTTTCAGTTTGATATCAGTCGGCGTGGGGCGAATCAGTACCGCCGTCCAGTGCATGCCCGCGCCGCCGACGCCGGTACCCGGGGCAAACGCGCCCCATTTACGGGTCGGCAGCGCCGTCTGGTCCATGTTGTAACGCACGGTGACCGCCACTTCTTTCGGCGTGGCGAACACTTTATTGCGCACGTTATAGGCGTACTCATCGGCCGGTTTCGGGTAAGCGAAATCCGGGTAGTCGCGCTCGCCGCCGCGCTCAAGGGCGCGCACGTCCAGTCCAGCCAATGCCAGCTCGATGCTCATCAGCGAGCCGGCCCAGCCGAGGCCGCACACCACGACGTCGACTTCTTTCTTTGTAATCTGTGCCATGTTTTTCTGTCTCACATACCAAATACGGGGATTCAGGCGCGTTCGCCCATCAGGCTGACCGGTCCGAGCGGATACGGTACGTTGTGCTGCTTCACCCACTCGGTGAAGCTGGCGCGTGCCCCCGGAAAGCCGATGGCGATCCAGGCTTTCATGCCTTTGTTGCCGCCGTACATCGGGTCAGCGAGGTAGCCGTGTTTGGTATCGGAAAGCAGCTGGCTGAAGAACTGCGAGGCTTTCAGGTTCGGTTCGCCCAGCGCGGCGAAGTCGATACCGTCGTTTTTATTCACTTTGGTCAGCACCGCGTCTTTCTCAACCAGCGTCAGCTGAGAGAACGCTTTGTGGTAGGTGCTCTGCGTCCACTGCTCCACCAGTTTGATGCCGGTGCGATACATCTGCTGCGGCGTGAACGGGATCTGATAGCCCATGGTGGCGGGCGCGTGCACATCAAACGGCCCCTGCAGGTAGATCTCTGCGCCGAACTCCGGGCTGTGCAGCTGCTGGTCAATGAAGATCGGCACATTGGTTTCCAGCGCACCCGGCGCTTTGCCGTTGCCACCGGCAGGGATCAGGCGATCGGTCGCGGCCAGAATAAATTGCCACTCCTCAGCGCTAAAAAAGATCGGTTTATAGTCGGCAAGGTCCGGTGCTGCCATTTCCGCAGCCTGGGCTGCAGTCAGTCCTTTTAAAACCAGGTCGCTTAATGGCAAAGCCAGCAACGACCCAAGTAAAAACTTACGTCTGGTGGTCGGTTTTTCTAAAAGCATGGCGCGACGACTCTCACTTGCTAAGAAAGGAAATTATTTTTGTTAATAGATTTATAAATCGGCAAACAAGCTGGAAATCTTATGGATACAGATATTTCAGGATGTAAGCATTAAATTATAAATGTGTTTTGATGAGAAACCATCAACCTGACGAAAAGTCGCCAGGCGCTGTGGAAGCGCTTTCGCAGCGGGAATTGCGCTTTTAACCGTACAAATGCCAGGAGATTAGCGCCAGAGACTGGGCAAATGACTGAAACAAATCGGCGTGAGAAATAGTCGCTCAGCTTAATTAATCAGAAAAAATCATACTTCCATACCAGAGCTTATTCTTATCAATAACCGCTTATTGGCTCAATGCGCAACGTCTGAGCGGTTTATTTCCTGAATATGACAGCGCGCGCACAAAATAACCGATTAGTTAATTGCCGGTATTAATTGTTATTTCCGGCACAGCTCAGAACAAACCGGCATTTAGCCAGCAGCGCGACAGCGATAAAGTCGTCGCATCAATTACTCAGGATAATCATGATGCGAGCACTCTTATTGTTCTTCACCTTATTCAGCAGCGCCTTTGCCCTGCAGGCCGCCACGCCAAAAGACACGCTGGTGGTGGCCGTGCCGCTCGACGGCATTATCAGCTTCGACCCGGCAGAAAGTTTTGAGACCGTCAGTAACAGCGTGCAGCGCAATATTTATCAGACTCTGGTAGAGGCCGATCGCGATGCGCCACAAAAACTCGCGCCGCTGCTCGCCACCTCATGGCAGCCCGGCAGCACGCCGCACAGCCTGGTGTTCAATCTGAAACCGGATGCGCATTTCGTTAGCGGTAACCCGGTGACCGCGCAGGACGTGGTGTTTTCGCTGACGCGCGCGGTGCAGCTCAATAAAGCCCCGTCGTTTATTCTCGCTGAGTTTGGCTGGACGGCGGACAACATCGCCAGCCAGCTGCGGGCGGTGAACGATCATCAGCTGGAGATTCAGTGGCCGGCGCAGATTGGTCAGGACCTGGCGCTGCGCCTGCTGACCGCGCCGGTAGCCTCGGTGGTGGACAGCAAAACCGTGCAGCAGCACATCATCGCCAACGACAGCGGCAACGGCTGGCTGCACACTCACTCCGCGGGCAGCGGCGCATTCAGCATCCAGCAATACGTGCCGCAGCAGGCGCTGGTGCTGAGCGCAAATCCGCACGCCAGCCCGCAGCCGCAGCTGAAACGCATCCTGCTGAAAGGCGTGGCCGATGCCGGTGCGCGCCGCCTGCTGATTCAGCAGGGCGATGTCGATGTGGCTTACCAGCTGGGCCCGGACCAGATCGATGCGCTGAAAAACGACAAGCAGCTGCGCATTGAGGCCTTTCCGTCGAGCCTGGTCTATTACCTGGCGTTTAATACGCAAAACAAAGCGCAGCCGGCGCTGGGTAATCCGGCGCTGTGGCAGGCGGCGCGCTGGCTGGTGGATTACAACGCCATTTCACGCGATCTGCTGAAAGGCCAGTACCGTATTCACCAGAGCTTCCTGCCGCAGGGCTTTGATGGCGCGCTGGAGAATCAGCCGTTCCATTATGATGTGGCCAAAGCTAAAGCGATCCTGGCGCAGGGCGGTATCAGGCCCGGCAGCAAATTCTCGCTGACGGTGATCAATCAGCCGCCGTACATCGACGTGGCGCAGGCGCTGCAGGCCAGCTTTGCTAAAGCCGACGTGCAAATTGAGCTGCAGCCGGTGGCGGAATCGGAACTGTGGGGCAAAATGCGCGGACGTGATTTCCAGTCGATTTTTATTTACTGGGGCGCCGACTATGTGGATCCGAATACCAACGCCAGCGCCTTTGCCTATAACGTGCCGGGCGGCTCGAAAACGCTGGCGTGGCGCGTTGGCTGGGAGATTCCCGAACTGAGCGCGCAGACGCGCACCGCAGCCGGTGAGAGCGACGCCAGCCAGCGCCGCGCGCTGTATACCGCACTGCAACAGCGCGTACAGCAGGATTCGCCGTTTGTGGTGATGCTGCAGGGCGCACAGCAGGTAGCGGTGCGCAATAATGTCAGCCACGTGCAGCAGGGCATCGGCGTGAGCCTGCTGTTTTTCGATACAGTAGAGAAGAAGTAGATAGGTGCGCGCTGCCCCTCATCCCAGCCTTCTCCCGCCCGCGGGAGAAGGGCCGATCGCGCGGGCAGCAACCGGAACTCCCCTTATTTTTCACCCAAATATCCCTCTCTATCCCGCGCACCGCTTGCTATTCTTTGAGTCATTACGCAATGCCGGAGAGCGCAACCATCATGAGTACCCCACTGCTGATCGCCCAGACGCCTGACCTTCAACTGCATCTGCTGCCCGCCATGGCTAACCGTCACGGACTGATAACCGGTGCGACCGGCACCGGTAAAACCGTGACGCTGCAAAAGCTGGCTGAATCCTTCTCCGCCATCGGCGTGCCGGTGTTTATGGCCGATGTCAAAGGCGATCTTTCCGGCATTGCGGCCGCGGGCGACGGCTCGGAAAAGCTGCTGGCGCGGCTGGCGAAGATTGGCGTCACCGACTGGCAGGCGCAGAAAAATCCGGTGATGCTGTGGGATATTTTCGGCCAGCAGGGCCATCCGGTGCGCGCGACGGTTTCCGATCTCGGTCCGCTGCTGCTGGCGCGGCTGCTCAGCCTCAACGAGGTGCAGTCCGGCGTGCTGCAAATTATCTTCCGTATCGCCGACGATCAGGGCCTGCTACTGCTGGACTTCAAAGATTTGCGCGCCATGACGCAATACATCGGTGATAACGCCAAAGCGTTTCAGACGCAGTACGGCAATATCAGCAGCGCCTCGGTGGGCGCCATTCAGCGCGGCCTGCTGGCGCTGGAGCAGCAAGGGGCTGAACACTTCTTTGGTGAACCGATGCTGGATATCCGTGACTGGGTGCGCTGCGACGCTGACGGCAAAGGCTTCATCAATATCCTGGCAGCGGAAAAGCTTTATCAGCAGCCGAAACTCTACGCCACCAGCCTGCTGTGGCTGCTGGCGGAACTGTATGAACAGCTGCCGGAAGCCGGCGATCTGGACAAACCAAAGATGGTGTTCTTCTTTGACGAAGCGCATCTGCTGTTTAACGACGCGCCGCCGGTGCTGCTGGAGAAAGTGGAACAGGTGATTCGCCTGATTCGCTCGAAAGGCGTTGGCGTGTACTTTGTCACGCAGAATCCGGCGGACATTCCGGATAATGTGCTCGGTCAGTTGGGTAACCGCGTGCAGCATGCGCTGCGTGCCTTCACGCCGAAAGACCAGAAAGCGGTAAAAAGCGCCGCCGAAACGATGCGCGCCAACCCGGCGTTCAATACCGTGGAGGCGATTCAGGCGCTGGGCACCGGCGAGGCGCTGATCTCTTTCCTCGATGAGAAAGGCAGTCCGTCGATGGTGCAGCGCGCCATGGTGATCGCGCCGGGCTCGCGCATGGGGCCGGCCACTCCTGATGAACGCAACAGCCTGATCAACCATTCGCCGCTGTACGGCAAATACGACAGTGCCGTCGATCGCGAATCGGCGTTCGAAATGTTACAGCAAGGCGTGCAGGCCGCGCCGCAGCAGGCTGATGCGCCGCCCAGCAAAGGCAATAGCGTGGCGGTGGATGATGGCATTCTGGGCGGGCTGAAAGAGATTCTGTTCGGCAGCACCGGGCCGCGCGGCGGCAAGCGCGACGGCGTGGTACAGAGCGTGGCGAAAAGCGCGGCGCGCCAGGTGACCAATCAGATCATCCGCGGCGTGCTGGGCAGTCTGCTCGGTGGACGCCGCCGTTAATCGCCCTCTGCTATGATCGTGATATGGATAAATATCAACAATTAAAACGGAGCAAGCGTCTGGCCCTGTCGCTGCTGCTGATTGCCGCCGCGACCTTTGTCGTGACGCTGTTTCTGCCGCCCACGTTCTGGGTGCTGGGGCTGAAGGCGATTGCCGAAGCGGCGATGGTCGGTGCGCTGGCCGACTGGTTTGCGGTGGTGGCGCTGTTTCGTCGCGTGCCGGTACCGTTCATCTCGCGCCATACGGCAATCATTCCACGCAACAAAGATCGCATCGGCGAGAATCTTGGCCGCTTCGTGCAGGAGAAGTTTCTCGATACCGATTCGCTGCTGGCACTGATTCGCCGCCACGATCCGTCACAGCTGCTGGCGCAGTGGCTCAATACGCCGGGCAACGCCGATCGCATTGGTCGCCATCTGCTGCAGGTGATGCGCGGTTTCCTCGATCTTACTGACGATCAGCGTATTCAGCGCTTTTTGCGCCGCGCGGTGCATCGCGCACTGGATAAGGTCGATCTGACCCAGTCCAGCGCGCTGCTGCTGGACAGCCTGACCAAAAACAACCGCCACCAGGAGCTGCTGGACGCTGCTGTGCAACAACTGCTGCGTCTGCTGCACAAACCCGGCACGCGCGAGTTTATCGCGCTGCAGATTGTGCGCTGGCTGAAACGCGAACATCCGATCAAGGCCAAAGTGCTGCCGACCGAATGGCTGGGCGAACACAGCGCCGAGCTGGTCGCCAACGCGGTGGATTCGATTCTGGATGAAGTGGCGCGCGACCAGGGCCACGAATTCCGCCTCGGTTTTAACCGCGCGGTACAGCGCCTGATTGAGCGACTGAAAAGCGATCCGGAGATGGCCGAACGGGCTGAGACCATCAAACACTGGTTGAAAGAGGATGAGTCATTTAACCGTTATATCAGCGAGCTGTGGCAGGACCTGCGCCGCTGGCTGAAGAGCGACCTCAACAGTGATGATTCGCGCGTGCAGGAGCGGGTGCGGCTGGCGGCGCTGTGGCTGGGCGAAACGCTGGCTGCCGATGAAGCACTGCGTACCTCAATGAATCAGCATCTGGAAGACGCTGCGCGCAGCGTCGCGCCGGAGTTTGCGGCGTTTCTCACCCGTCACATCAGCGATACGGTGAAGAGCTGGGATGCGCGCGAGATGTCGCAACAGATTGAGCTGAACATTGGCCGTGATTTGCAGTTTATCCGCATCAACGGCACGCTGGTGGGCGGTACCATTGGCCTGGTGCTGTTTTTGCTGTCGCAGCTGCCGGGCTGGGTGCAGACGTTGCGCTAACGGTGCGGGCATCGACCTGGCTGGCATAAATAAAAAAGGTCGCCATGAATGGCGACCCTACGGTAACGGTGCGGGAATGACAGGGGCGCCCTGAATCGCGCCCCTGCAACCCTCACTACCGCCGTTTCAGCAACAGGTACAAACTGATGGCGAAGAACGCGCCGCTTGGCAGAATCGCGCCCAGCACCGGCGGTAAACCGTACACCAGACTCAGCGGCCCGAAGATCTGATCCAGCACGTAGAACAGGAAGCCAAAGCTGATGCCGGTGACCACGCGCACGCCCATCGATACGCTTCTCAGCGGACCAAAGATAAACGACAGCGCCATCAGCATCATCACCGCCACTGACAGCGGCTGGAAGATTTTGCCCCACATATTCAGCAGGTAGCGCCCGGATTCCTGGCCGCTCTGTTTGAGATACTTGCTGTAGTTATACAGACCGCTGATCGACAGCGCGTCCGGGTCCAGCGCCACCACGCCCAGCTTGTCTGGCGTCAGATTGGTTTTCCATTCCCCGCTCAGGCTCTGTGAACCGGTAATCTGCTTCGGGTCTTTCAGGTCCGACTCATCCACCTGCGACAGCTCCCACAGTTTGCGATCTTTATTCCAGACCGCGGTGGCGGCATAGCGCACGCTCAGCAGACGTCGCTGGTCGGTGAAGCGATAGATACTGACGCCGTCGATCTCGTTGTCGCCTTTAATGCGCTCAATGTAGATAAAGTCATTGCCGTCTTTCGCCCACAGGCCGTTTTGCGTCGAAACAAGCGAGCCGCCGTACAGCTGCTGCGCCCGGTAGTTACGCGCCATCTGCTCGCCCTGCGGGGCGACAAACTCGCCCACCGCCATGGTCAGCAGCACCAGCGGAATCGCGGTTTTCATTACCGCCAGCGCCACCTGCAGACGGGTAAAGCCGGAGGCCTGCATCACCACCAGTTCGCTGCGCTGCGCCAGCGTGCCCAGCCCCAGCAATGCGCCCAGCAGCGCCGCCATCGGGAAGAAGATCTCGATATCTTTCGGCACGCTGAGCAGCGTGTAGTAACCGGCATCCAGCGCGGTATACGCGCCCTGCCCGGTTTTACGCAGCTGATCAACAAACTTAATGATGCCCGACAGCGACACCAGCATGAACAGCGTCATCATGATGGTGTTGAAGATGGTTTTGCCGATATAGCGGTCAAGGACCTTAAACATCACACGGATCCTCCACGGCTAAAGCGCGCGCGGAAACGGCGCATCGGTACGGTATCCCATACGTTAAGCGCCACCGCCAGCGCCAGATACGCCAGGTTGACCACCCACATCCAGATCGCCGGATCAAACCGGCCTTTCGCCGCGTTGGAGCGCAGCGAGCTCTGCAGCAGGAAGAAGATCAGGTAGAGCAGCATTGCCGGCAGCATCGACAGCACGCGGCCCTGACGCGGGTTAACCACGCTGAGCGGCACCACCATCAGCGCCATCACCAGCACAGCGAACACCAGCGTCAGACGCCAGTGCAGCTCCGCCTGAAACTGCGGCGTTTTGGTTTTTATCAGCGTGCTGATATCGGCCTGATCGGCATCGTTAGGATCGAGCACCGCCTCTTTGTACCCCACCAGCGCCTGATAATTGACGAAGTCGGTAATACGGAAGTCACGCAGCAGCGCCGTGCCTTCAAAGCGCGTGCCTTTATCCAGCGTCACGGTCTGCGAGCCATCTTTGTGCTGCTCCATGTGGCCGCTGTCTGCCAGCACCACCGATGGCCGTGCATTGCCCTTCGGTCGCAGTTGCGCCAGGAACACGCTGCCGAATTTGTTGCCCTTCACGTCTTCGACGAACAGCACGGTGTTGCCGTCGCTGGAGGTCTGGAACTGCCCCGCCGCCAGCGCCGCCGCGCCCGGATTGGCTTTGGCATTTTGTGTCACTTCATCCTGATAGCGCGAGGACCACGGGCCAAGCCAGATCACGTTGACCGCCGCCACCAGCGAGGTGAACAGCATCAGGATCATCGCCGCTTTAATCAGGACACCTTTACCCAGCCCGCAGGCGTGCATCACCGTAATTTCACTTTCGGTGTACAGCCGCCCAAGGGTCATTAAAATCGCCAGAAACAAGCTTAGGGGCAGGATAAGTTGTGCCATTTCAGGCACGCCAAGTCCTAACAATGTCAGAACCAGATTTGTTGGGATTTCGCCATCCACCGCCGCACCCAAAATCCTGACTAACTTCTGGCAAAAGAAGATAAGTAGCAGGATGAACAGGATAGCCAGCTGGCTTTTGAGCGTTTCCCGAACCAGATATCTAATGATGATCACGCTTAGTACGCCTGTGAAAACTTGTCTTTTTGCAGGAAAATCGCTAGTTTCAACGCTTATCAGCCATTTTTCTTCATCAATGGCCGTCATGGTAGCTAAAATAGTATGACGAACGCGTTAGGGTGGTGAAAAAACAACACATTGTCACCCCACTCATTATGGCCGCCGGCGTTAAATTGTCATGGCGTCGCAACAAATTAATGGGTTACGAACGCGCTACATTCTAACGACAGCTAAGGCCGTTGTCTTTAAGATTCAGGAGAGTGCATGGAGTTCAGTGTAAAAAGCGGTAGCCCGGAAAAACAGCGCAGCGCCTGCATTGTGGTTGGCGTTTTCGAACCGCGTCGTCTGTCACCGATTGCCGAGCAGTTGGATAAGATCAGCGATGGCTACATTAGCGCGCTGCTGCGCCGCGGTGAGCTGGAGGGCAAAGTGGGCCAGACGCTGCTGCTGCACCATGTGCCAAATATCCTGTCCGAACGTATCCTGCTGATCGGCTGTGGTAAAGAGCGTGAGCTGGATGAGCGCCAGTACAAACAGGTGATTCAGAAAACCATCAATACCCTGAACGACACCGGTTCAATGGAAGCGGTGTGCTTCCTGACCGAGCTGCACGTTAAAGGGCGCAATACCTACTGGAAAGTGCGCCAGGCGGTAGAAACCTCTAAAGAGGCGCTGTACAACTTCGACCAGCTGAAAAGCAACAAAGTTGAGCCGCGCCGTCCGCTGCGCAAGCTGGTGTTCAACGTGCCGACCCGCCGTGAGCTGACCAGCGGTGAGCGCGCTATTCAGCACGGTCTGGCCGTTGCCGCCGGCGTCAAAGCGGCGAAAGACCTGAGCAATATGCCGCCGAATATTTGTAACGCCGCGTATCTGGCGTCGCAGGCACGTCAGCTGGCCGATGCGTACAGCAAAAACGTCACCACCCGCGTGATTGGCGAACAGCAGATGAAAGAGCTGGGCATGAACGCCTATCTGGCGGTCGGTGCCGGTTCGCACAATGAGTCGCTGATGTCGGTGATTGAGTACAAAGGCAGCAGCGACGCCGATGCGCGCCCTATCGTGCTGGTAGGTAAAGGGCTGACCTTTGACTCCGGTGGCATCTCCATCAAGCCTGCCGAGGCGATGGATGAGATGAAATATGACATGTGCGGCGCGGCGTCGGTGTACGGCGTGATGCGCATGGTGGCGGAGCTGAATCTGCCGCTGAACGTGGTCGGCGTGCTGGTGGGCTGTGAGAACATGCCGGACGGGCGCGCGATGCGTCCGGGCGACGTGCTGACCACCATGTCCGGCCAGACGGTTGAAGTGCTGAATACCGATGCCGAGGGCCGCCTGGTGCTGTGCGATGCGCTGACCTACGTTGAGCGCTTCGATCCGGAAGTGGTGATTGACGTCGCCACCCTGACCGGCGCCTGCGTGATTGCGCTGGGCCATCACGTCAGCGGGTTGATGTCGAACCACAATCCGCTGGCGCACGAGCTGATTAGCGCATCAGAGCAGTCGGGCGACCGCGCGTGGCGTCTGCCGATGGCCGACGAGTATCAGGAGCAGCTGGAATCCAACTTTGCCGATATGGCCAACATCGGTGGCCGTCCGGGCGGCGCAATTACCGCCGCCTGCTTCCTGGCACGCTTTGCGCGTAAGTTTAACTGGGCGCACCTGGATATCGCCGGCACCGCCTGGCGCTCCGGCAAAGCCAAAGGCGCGACCGGCCGTCCGGTGCCGCTGCTGTCGCAGTTCCTGCTGAACCGCGCTGGCCTGAACGGCGACGATTAAGAGCCAGGGCGAATGCTGCAACGGTACGCATGAATGCGTTTGACAGCGTGCGGCCATTGGAACGGTGCGCATGAATGCGCACCCTACGGGTGTGATGGTGCGTATAAATGCGTTAAATACCGTGCGGCCATTGATACGGTGCGCATGAATGCGCACCCTACGGTGTAGGGTCGCCGTTCACGGCGACCTGATTATCAGCCGCACGGTTTACAGGGTCGCCGTTCATGGCGACCTTATTATTGGACGCCGCAATCTTACTGTCGCACAATGCGCCCCACTGTCATTGATGGAAATAACCTGCCATGAAAAACGCCACCTTCTTCGTCATGGAGTCTGAAAGCGCCAGCGACGGCTTAAGCGCCATCGAAGCGCTGGTGTGCGAGTTGGCCGCCAGCCGCTGGCGAGACGGTAAGCGCATCCTGATTGCCTGCGAAGATGAACAGCAGGCCAATCGGCTGGATGAAGCACTGTGGCAGCGTCCGGCCAACGCCTTTGTGCCGCACAACCTGGCCGGCGAAGGCCCGCGCTACGGCGCGCCGGTTGAGCTGGCCTGGCCGCAGCGACGCGGCAGTGCGCCGCGCGATCTGCTGATCAGCCTGCTGCCGCAGTTCGCAGATTTTGCTACCGGTTTCCATGAAGTGATAGACTTCGTACCTTATGAAGAATCCCTGAAACAACTGGCGCGCGACCGCTATAAAGCGTATCGCAGCGTTGGTTTCCAATTGAATACGGCGACGCCACCCCCGCCGCAAACGACATAGCAGATATGGAAAAGACATATAACCCGCAAGATATCGAGCAGCCGCTCTACGAGCACTGGGAACAGCAGGGCTACTTCAAACCGAATGGCGATACCAGCCAGGAAAGCTTTTGCATCATGATCCCGCCGCCGAACGTCACCGGTAGCTTGCATATGGGTCACGCCTTCCAGCAAACCATCATGGATACCATGATCCGCTACCAGCGCATGCAGGGTAAAAACACCCTGTGGCAGGCAGGTACGGACCACGCCGGTATCGCCACGCAGATGGTGGTTGAGCGCAAGATCGCCGCTGAAGAGGGCAAAACGCGTCAGGATTACGGTCGTGACGCCTTTATCGAAAAAATCTGGCAGTGGAAGGCTGAATCCGGCGGCACCATCACCCGCCAGATGCGTCGCCTCGGCAACTCGGTTGACTGGGAGCGCGAGCGCTTCACCATGGATGAAGGCTTGTCCAACGCGGTGAAAGAAGTCTTCGTCCGTCTGTACAAAGAAAACCTGATTTACCGTGGCAAGCGCCTGGTGAACTGGGATCCGAAACTGCGCACGGCGATCTCTGATCTCGAAGTGGAAAACCGCGAGAGCAAAGGCTCAATGTGGCACATTCGCTATCCGCTGGCTGACGGCGTGAAAACTGCCGAAGGCAAAGATTACCTGGTGGTGGCCACTACCCGTCCGGAAACCCTGCTGGGCGATACCGGCGTGGCGGTCAACCCGGAAGATCCGCGTTATAAAGATCTGATCGGCAAAGAAGTGATCCTGCCGCTGGTGAACCGTCGTATTCCGATCGTCGGCGACGAACACGCCGATATGGAGAAAGGCACCGGCTGCGTGAAGATCACCCCGGCGCACGACTTCAACGACTACGAAGTGGGCCGTCGTCACAAGCTGCCGATGATCAACATCCTGACCTTTGATGGCGACATCCGCGAGCGTGCGGAAGTGTTCGACACCAACGGTGAAGTCAGCGATGCCTGTTCCGATGAAATTCCGCCGCAGTTCCAGAAGATGGAGCGTTTCGCCGCGCGTAAAGCGATTGTCGCCGCCGTTGACGAGCTCGGCCTGCTCGACGAAATCAAACCACACGATCTGACGGTGCCATACGGCGACCGCGGCGGCGTGGTGATCGAGCCGATGCTGACCGATCAGTGGTACGTGCGCACGGCCCCGCTGGCGAAAGTCGCGGTGGAAGCGGTAGAAAACGGCGACATTCAGTTTGTGCCGAAGCAGTACGAAAACATGTACTTCTCATGGATGCGCGACATCCAGGACTGGTGCATCTCGCGTCAGCTGTGGTGGGGCCACCGCATTCCGGCCTGGTACGACAACAACGGTAACGTCTATGTCGGCCGCAGCGAAGAAGAAGTGCGCCAGGAAAATAATCTGGCCGCCGACGTGACGCTGCGCCAGGATGACGACGTGCTTGATACCTGGTTCTCTTCCGGCCTGTGGACATTCTCTACGCTGGGCTGGCCGGAGAATACCGAAGCGCTGCGCACCTTCCATCCTACCAGCGTGCTGGTGAGCGGCTTCGACATCATCTTCTTCTGGATTGCGCGCATGATCATGCTGACCATGCACTTCATCAAAGATGAAAACGGCAAGCCGCAGGTTCCGTTTAAAACCGTCTACATGACTGGTTTGATCCGCGATGAAGAAGGCCAGAAGATGTCCAAGTCGAAAGGCAACGTCATCGATCCGCTGGATATGGTGGACGGCATTTCGCTGGAAGATCTGCTGGAGAAACGCACCGGTAACATGATGCAGCCGCAGCTGGCTGAGAAGATTCGCAAACGCACCGAGAAGCAGTTCCCGGACGGTATCGTGCCTTCCGGCACCGATGCGCTGCGCTTCACCCTCGCCGCGCTGGCGTCCACCGGTCGTGACATCAACTGGGATATGAAGCGCCTGGAAGGCTACCGCAACTTCTGTAACAAGCTGTGGAACGCCAGCCGCTTCGTGCTGATGAACACCGAAGATCAGGATTGCGGCCAGAACGGCGGCGAGCTGAAGCTGTCGCTGGCGGATCGCTGGATCCTGACGGAATTCAACAGCACCGTGAAAGCGTACCGTGAAGCGCTGGATAGCTATCGCTTTGATATCGCTGCCAACATTCTGTACGACTTCACCTGGAACCAGTTCTGTGACTGGTATCTGGAGCTGACCAAGCCGGTGATGAACAGCGGCAGCGAAGCGGAGCTGCGCGGTACGCGCAACACGCTGGTGACGGTGCTGGAAGCGTTGCTGCGCCTGGCGCATCCGATCATCCCGTTCATTACCGAGACCATCTGGCAGCGCGTGAAAGTGCTGAAGAACATCGACCACGATACCATCATGCTGCAGCCGTTCCCGCAGTATGACGCGGCGAAGGAAGACGCGGAAGCGAAGGCCGATATCGAGTGGATGAAGCAGGCGATTGTGGCGGTGCGTAATATCCGTGCCGAAATGAACATCGCGCCAAGCAAGCCGCTCGACGTGCTGCTGCGCGACTGCTCGCCGGCGGCGCAGCGTCGTGTTGAAGAGAACCGCAACTTCCTGTCGC
Organism: Pantoea dispersa; assembly: GCF_019890955.1. Lineage (NCBI taxonomy): Bacteria > Pseudomonadati > Pseudomonadota > Gammaproteobacteria > Enterobacterales > Erwiniaceae > Pantoea > Pantoea dispersa. The sequence goes on along the minus strand of NZ_CP082346.1, from coordinate 587,960 downwards.
GCCTGGCGCGTCTGGAAAGCCTGACCATTCTGCCAGCCGGCGAGAAGGGTCCGGTCTCGGTGACCAAGATTGTTGATGGCGCGGAGCTGCTGATCCCGATGGCAGATCTGGTCAACAAGGAAGCCGAGCTGGAGCGTCTGGCGAAAGAGCTGGTGAAGCTGGATGTCGAGATCGAGAAGATTCAGACCAAACTGGCTAACGAAGGCTTTGTATCGCGCGCACCGGAAGCGGTGGTAGCGAAAGAGCGCGAGCGCGTAGCCGAGCTGGAGCAATCAAAAGCAAAACTGATTGAACAGCAGGGCGTGATTGCGGCATTGTAAGCGCTTCAGTCCTGACGCTTAATCGAAGCCGGGCACTGCCCGGCTTTTTTCTATCGGAAGATTATGATGACCACCGCCACGCCACTTAACCTGCAGGTGCGCCCGATTGTCGCCGCCGATAATCCGCGGATTGCGCAGGTGATCCGCGATGTCTCCGCCGAGTTCGGCCTGACGGCGGATAAAGGTTATACCGTGTCCGACCCGCAGCTCGATCGGTTGTTTGAACTTTACAGTGCGGCGGACAGCGCTTACTGGATCGTGGAGCATGAAGGTCAGGTGGTCGGCGGCGGCGGCGTGGCGCCACTGGCCTGCAGCGCACCGGATATCTGTGAGTTGCAGAAGATGTATTTCCTGCCGTCGGTGCGCGGGCTGGGTTTAGCGCGCGAACTGGCGCTGCGCGCAATGGATTTTGCCCGCCAGCGCGGGTTCCGGCGCTGCTACCTGGAGACCACCGGCAGCCTGACGCGTGCCATTAAACTCTATCAGTCGCTGGGCTTTGAACAGATTGCGGACGCGATGGGCTGTACCGGCCACGTGGATTGCGAAGTGAGAATGCTGCGGGTGTTGTGAGGGAAAAACCACTCACTTCTCTACCGCAACGCCCTGCGCCAGCTGACCAATTAACGCCCCCAGCGTCTCTACCGCCGCCTCGGCGCGTGCATCCCATGGCCAGGCGGTGTTGAAGCGGAAGCAGTGGCTGAAACTCTCGCTGCTGGAAAACAGCTGGCCCGGCGCAATACTGATGCCCTGCTGCAGCGCCAGATGATACAGCTGCGTGGCGTTAATCTGCTCCGGCAGGGTAATCCACAAAAAGTAGCCACCGGGCGTATCGCTGATGTGCGCCTCGGCGGGCAGTACGCGGCGCAGCGCCTGCTGTGCCAGCTGTTTGCGCTTCGCCAGCGTCTGTCGCAGCTTTTTCAGATGCGTATCGTAGCTGCGGGTGCTAAGAAAATCCGCCAGCGCCAGCTGCATCGGCGCGCTGGTCGAGAGCGTACTCATCATCTGAATACGCTGCACGCGCTGCGCATAGCGCCCCGCCGCGACCCAGCCCACGCGAAATCCCGCCACCAGATTTTTCGAAAAGCTGCCGCAGTGCAGCACGTAACCCTCGCGGTCGAACGCTCTGGCCGGCAACGGCTTATCGTGGCCGTGATACAGGTCGCTGTAGACGTCGTCCTCTATCATCGCCACCTGATAACGCGTCAGCAGTGCCACCAGCTGCTGTTTGCGCTCGGCGCTGAGCGTAAAGCCGAGCGGATTCTGCCGGTTGGTCATCAGCCAGCAGGCTTTCACCGGCCAGCGCTGCAGCGCCTGCTCCAGCTCATCCAGATCGATGCCCTGCTCCACATCGCTGGCGATAGCAATCGCGTTCAGCTTAAGCCGTTCAATCGCCTGCAACGCGCCATAGAAGGAAGGGTTCTCAATCACCACCCAGTCGCCCGGTTCGGTCACCGCCTGCAGGCTGAGGTTCAGTGCTTCCATCGCACCGTTGGTAATGACGATGTCATCCGGCGACAGCGTAATGCCCTGCTGCGCATAACGCTGGGCGAGGATTTTTCGCAGCGCTTCATTACCGGGCGGCAGATTATTCAGGGCATCGGTGGGTTTAAGATTGTGCGAGACCTTCACCAGCGAGCGCATCAGCTGGCGCTGGGGAAACAGTTCCGGATCGGGGAAGGCAGAACCAAACGGCATGATGGCCGGATCGCGCGTCGCCTGCAGCACATCAAACACGAAGCTGTTGGTATCGGCCTGATCGGTTTTAGCGATCGCCTGGGTTGGCAAACGCGGACGGCTCTCCGCCGCGCGCGGTGCCACGTAGTAGCCCGACTGCGGCTTCGACACAATCCAGCCCTGGCTCTCCAGCACCTCGTAAGCGTGCATCACCGTCATCAGGCTTAACCCGCTCTGCTCCGCCTGCTGGCGCAGCGACGGCAGCTTTTCACCCGGCGGCCAGATGCGTGCTTCGATTTGCGTACGTAGCTGATCTACCAGCTGCTGGTATTTGGCCATGGCTCCATTCCCTGCGACCTGCGTGCGCGCCAGTATAGCCTGCCAGCCATTGCTGCGGCTAAAAATCCGTGTCCTTTTCCCCGCGCGCCGCCAGTTTTCCTTCAAGACCGTTCTCGTTGGGAGAATTATCCGATCCACTAATAATCGCCGCCTGTCGTTTGATTCGGACAGATTCACCAGGACGTTAATTATTATCAAACAGGAATATTCATGAGCACAGCACTCACCAACGCAAAACAACTCTGGACTACCAATCCGCAGCGTATTTTTACCGGCTCAGCAGAAAGTGAAGCCGGCGGCATCATGGAAATTGTTATGGATGAGACAGTCTATACCGTCGCCATCGCCGCTGACGGCAGCTGGAGCTGGCAGCCGCCATTTCCGCTGGCTGAAGGCCCGCATAACCTCTCCGTACGTACCATTGACCGCGCCGGAAATATTGGTGCGCCTTCGCTATTAATCGTTAACGTTGATCTTACCGCGCCGAATCAGCCGATCATCATAAATGCACTGGATGACAACGGCGCAGCAACCGGGTTAATCGGTTCCGGTCAGCAAAGCGACGATCGCACGCCAACCCTGCGTGGCGTAGCGGAACCCGATAGCCTTATTCGTCTTTACAATGCACAAAATGAGGTGATTGGCAGCGTAAAGACTAACAGTAATGGCTATTGGGAAATCACGCCCACGCTGGCAGAAGGTACACACACTTTTTACGTTAAGGCAACGGATGGCCGCGGTTATGAGAGTGAGGCATCCGAACCTTTTCAGCTGACTATTGCTGATGATGCCCCACCCGTTTCAGCTAAAACAGAGATTAAGGATGCGATTGATGACACCGGTAGCGAGCCGGTAAGTTTGAAAAATGGCGCGGTGACTATCGATTACACACCGACTCTGCACGGTAGCGCCCCAGCTGACAGTGAAGTCCGCGTTCAGTATCGCCTGGCTAACGGCAAATGGATTGATGGCGGCCTTGCCAGCCGGACTGGCGATAACTGGAACTGGACGCCCGAGCCTGGACTGGGTCAGGGCGACTGGCAGTTTCGCGCCAATAGCGGTAGCGGCTGGACGGATGAGTTCACGCTCAAAATCGACCTTAAGCCACAAATTACCTATGCCCTGGACGACAACGGCACCAGCACCGGACAGCTGACAACAGGTGCCATCACCGACGATAAAACCCCAACGCTGACGGGGAAAGGCGTGCCTGGAACCATTATTCTGGTTGAGTACGGTCTCGCCAGCGGTGGCTGGAGCACCGCCGGTAGCGTAATGGTCGCCCCCGACGGTAACTGGTCACTGGTTTCGCCGCAGCTTACAAGCGACAGTAAGTGGGAATACCGCGCCTGTACGCTGGACGGAACAAGCAAAAGTAGCTGGACGCCAAAGTTCGTCCTGAACGTGTCCGCTGAAGCGGATAAAGTGCCAGAGATCACCCAGGCCGCTGATGATGCCGGTTCAGCCACCGGAAAATTAAGCAGTGGGAGCCTGACGGACGATAAAACCCCGACGCTGCAAGGCAAAGGCGCTCCAGGCGCAGTGATTGAAATCCATTACGGTTTATCTACAGATTACTGGAAAACAGCAGGTAGCGTGGTGGTGGATGAGAGCGGTAACTGGACATTTACATCACCGCTGCTAACTCAAGACGGTATCTGGGAATACAGGGCGCGTAGTACCAATGGTGCCGTGAATAGCGGCTGGAGCAAAACCTTTACCCTGAACGTGGGTGATGAGGCCGATAAAGCGCCTCAAATTACGCATGCAGTGGATAATGTCGGCACAGTCCAGGGGGATATTCAACACAATGGCAGGACCGACGATAAAACGCCGACACTGACGGGGAAAGGCGTACCTGGTGCAATTATCGAAATTGAGTATGGTAAACAATACGAATCCTGGAAATCAGCGGGCAGTACTAAAGTAGATGCTAACGGCAACTGGTCAATGGTCTCACCCGAACTAAGCAGCAACGGCATTTGGGTTTACCATGCCCGCAGCACTAACGGCATTAATAAAAGTGACTGGACGGGCAAATTTGTTATCGAACTGGGTGCTGATAAGGCGGTTAAAAGTACAGAGCAGGAGAATGCTCTTCTCAGCGATTCAATCACTGACGACGTTAGCAGTCTCGATTTGGCAAACCTGCCGGTCAGGCCTGGTGATTCGTCCGTGATCAACATGGATAATAGTACTGCAGGGATACTCACCGTAAACGCAGAAAATTTATTACAGCATGGTGAAAAAAGTCTGTTTATTAATGACGACAAAACACAGCTCGTGGTTATGGGTGATAAAGACGACACCGTTAAATTGACAGATTTAGTTCCCGGGACTGATATGACTGCCAGCTGGTCGCAGCTGAGCGGCACCGTTACTGTCGCTGGCATTCATTACCAGGTTTATAATCATGGCGATGCCGAACTGTTAGTACAGGAAGGGGTGAAAGTCGAGCTGATTTAATCCCCAGGCAAACCACACCTTTTTCTGGTGTGGTTTGCTGTTTTCATTTTGCTGGTTTTACCTTTCACAGCCATCACCGCAGCCAGTTTTCCTTCAAGACCTTTCTCGTTGGGAGAATTATCTGATCGACTAATAATCGCCGCCTGTCGTTTGATTCGGACAGATTCACCAGGACTCTGATTATTACTCAACAGGAAAACCTCATGAGCACAGCACTCACCAACGCAAAACAACTCTGGACTACCGATCCGCAGCGTACTTTTACCGGCTCAGCAGAAAGTGAAGCCGGCGGCATCATGGAAATTGTTATGGATGAGACAGTCTATAGCGTCGCCATCGCCGCTGACGGCAGCTGGAGCTGGCAGCCGCCATTTCCGCTGGCTGAAGGCCCGCATAATCTTTCCGTGCGTACCATTGACCGCGCCGGAAATATTGGTGCGCCATCGCTATTAATCGTTAACGTTGACCTTACCGCGCCGGACCAGCCACTGATTATTGGTGCCGATGACAATGCGGGTGATAAAACCGGTCCGGTCAGTTCCGGACAGCAGACCGACGACCGCACGCCAACCCTGAAGGGCGTGGCCGAGCCGGATAGTATCGTGCGCCTCTACAACGAGCAGAACCAGCTGACTGGCAGCGTTAAAGCCAGCAGCAGCGGTTACTGGGAAATCACCCCGACGCTGGCTGACGGTGAGCATGCGCTGTATGTGACGGCCACCGATGGGCGCGGCTACGTCAGCAAGGCATCGGAGACCTTCAAGCTAACCATTGCCGATGACGCAGCCGCCCCGGCACCCGGCAAAGTGGAAATCACCCACGCGCTCGATGACGCGGGTGCCGCACAGGGCAAACTGCTGGACGGCGCGCTGACCGATGACACCACGCCAACGTTGCGCGGCACCGCGCCGGCGGGCAGCAACGTGCTGATTCAGTACCGCGACGTGAACGGCCAGTGGGTTGACGGCGGTTACGCCACGCTGAACGGCACCGAATGGAGCTGGACGCCGGATCAGGCGCTGGGTGAAAGCAAGTGGGAGTTCCGTGCCAATGCGGGCAACGGCTGGACGGATGAGTTCACGCTGGAAATTGATTTGACGCCTCAGAGCGAACTTTCCATCACGCATGCGTGGGATGATTTTGGCATCAATACCGGATTATTACACAGCGGTGCAATCACCGATGACCGTACGCCAACGCTGAACGGTCGCGCTGAGGCTAACAGTCTTGTCTATATCCACTTCCGTAACGCGTTGAGCGACTGGGAACTACTGGGCAGCGTGCAGGCTGGCGTGGATGGCAACTGGGTGTATGAAACCGACCGTATTTCACCGGGAAGCTATCAGTTCTCGGCCAGTGATAACGCTACAGCGCATAATAGCAACAGTGATTTTTCCCTGACGGTAGTTTCTGGGACTGGTTTAAAGCCATCAATCATCCACGCCGTTGACGATTTTGGTAACATAACGGGTGCTCTACAATCTAACGCTTCTACAGACGATCTCACTCCAGAAATACGCGGCAGGGCAGAAGCAAATGCTACTGTTTATATTCAATATCGTGAGGCTAATGGGAACTGGCAAGATGCAGGCACTACTATAGCAGATGCGTCAGGCAACTGGCATATTGAATCACCTGAACTCACTTACAACAGTACTTTTCATTTTCGCGCGCAGTTAGTTACTAATACTGAAAACAGCGAGTGGTCTGAAAATTTCAATATTTCTACCACGCCTGACCTTCCCATTATATTGGGTGCAATTGATGACACGCCACCTTCAACAGGCATGATAAGCAATGGTGGAATTACTGATGATGAAAATCCCATATTAAAAGGGACAGGAACACCAGGTGAAATTATTATTATCGAATACCATCAAAGCAGCGCTCAATGGCAGGCAGGCGGTTCAGTCGTAGTCGATAAAAATGGAGAGTGGACATGGCAAGCCCCAAAACTGACCTTATTCAGCTATTGTAATTTCAGAGCAAAAAATCTCAACCAGCTGAATGATGACCTATGGAGTAAGCCTTTTCATATCAATCTTACATCACAAAATGATGGTCAAATACTTAAATGGGATTTCAATGATGGTACTTTTCAGGGCTGGAAACCTCTGGAGGGTTATGCGACAGGACGCCTGTTACAAGTGAGTTCATGGACATCAAAAGGTAAGTCAGTCGGAATTGACACAATGGGGTCTTACAATTATAAAGGCGAGGTAATGTCTCATGAATTCATCGTGGAAAAAGGAAAAAGATATAAAATCTCTTTTGACTCAATTGAACTCCCCATAGTAAACTTTAATTTCGCTAAAATTGGATTTAAAATAGATGGTCAGTTTGTTATACCAGAACAATCTTTGAGTAAAAGCTGGGAAACTCGTACGGGGTTTTATACTGCTAGTGAGACAAAGGTTGTACAACTGATATTAACTAATGGTACATCCGGTTCAAATGGCAATGATTTTAGCATCGACAATATCACAATCGAACCTGTCGATAATAAAGTTCAGGCCATGACAGAGATTGTGACGTTTGACGACAGCCACATATACCTGACGGGTGAAGAGGCGAATATCGAATTATCAAACCTGCTTAGCCAACATGACATCATTACCACTGTCGATCTCTCCGGCCATGGCAACAATGCTCTGCAGGTTGATACCAAAACCTTATTGCAGCATGGCGCACAAGATCTGTTTATTGAAGACGGTAAAGTGCAGATGATGGTGAAGGGCGAACGAGGCGATTCCGTTAAGCTGGCTGATTTAGTTTCTGATGAGCAGAGTGAAATTAGCTGGGTACAGCAGAATGGTCATGTCACTGTAGGGGGGATTCAATATAACGTATACAGCCACAACGATGCTGAACTGCTGGTGCAGGAAGGGGTGAAAGTCGAGCTGGTATAAGTTTTTTCTCCTCCTTTTTAGGTGAGCTTGAGGTAAAAGCCGTAGCAGGGATGCTGCGGCTTTTTTTGTTGGGTTAGTTGCGGTCTGGCCCTCACCCCGGCCCTCTCCCGCTCGCGGGAGAGGGAGAAAAGACATACAGCGTGCACACGGGAGAAGGAGAAAAGACATACAGCGCGCACGCGGGAGAGGGAGAAAAGACACACAGCGTGCACGTGGGAGAGAGAAAAGACATACCGCGCGCACCCGGAGACAGGAGCGACAGACGCCAGAAACCAGCCTCTACTCCACCGTCAGCGCCGCGGGTTTGTCCTTAACAAAGTCCGGTAGCTCGCTGATGCGCTCTGGCGGTAGCGGTTTGCCCAGCAGGAAACCCTGCAGGGTGTCGCAGCCGAGCCCGGTGAGGAACGCCTGCTGATCCTGGGTTTCCACGCCTTCGGCCACCACTTTGAGATCCAGCGACTGCGCCAGTGCGACGATGGCGGAGACGATGGTGGCATCTTCCGACTTGGCCTGCAGCTCGTTAACAAAGGCGCGGTCGATTTTCAGCTCGCTGGCCGGTAAGCGCTTGAGATACAGCAGGCTGGAGTAGCCGGTGCCGAAGTCATCAATCGAGGCTTTTACCCCCATGCTGGTCAGCTCGGTGAGGATGCGCACGCTCTCTTCCGGATCGCGCATCGCCGTGGTTTCGGTGACCTCCAGCGTCAGCAGCTCCGCCGGGATCTGGTGCTGTTCCAGCGCCTGCGTCACGGTGTCGACCAGGTTGCACTGCTCAAATTGCAAGGCAGAGAGGTTCACCGCCACCGACCAGTGCGGATGGCCCTGCTGATGCCAGATGTGCAGCTGGCGGCAGGCCTCGTTGATCACCCAGTTGCCGATATTAATGATCATGCCGGTCTTCTCGGCAATCGGCAAAAACTTGTCCGGCGTCAGCAGGCCGCGCGTCGGGTGCTGCCAGCGCAGCAGCGCTTCGAAGCCAATGATCGGCCCGCTCGGCGCGCAGTACTTAGGCTGATAGAACAGACGCAGCTCGTTGCTATCCAGCGCCTGCCACAGGTCGTTATTAAGCTGCAGCTGCGACTGCGCCAGCGTGTTCATGGACGGCTGGAAGAAGTTGTAGCCGTTACGGCCGTTGTTCTTGGTGTGATACATCGCGGCGTCGGCGTTAAACATCAGCTCGCGCTCGTCCTTGCCGTCACCGGGATAAACGGCGATGCCAATACTCAGCGACACCATCAGCTCGTAGCGTGACACGCTAAACGGGCGATCCACGGCTTTTACCAGCGCATCCGCCACCGCTGCGGCATCATTGGGATCGCCGATCTCAATCAGCAGCACAAACTCGTCACCGCCCAGCCGCGCCAGCGTGTAGTGCCCTTTCATCTGGTCGGTCATGCGCTCGGTTACTGCAATCAGCAGGTTATCGCCGACGTGATGACCAAAGGCATCGTTGACCGCTTTGAAGCCGTCGAGATCCATAAACATCAGCGCAAACTGCGAGCGCTCGCGGTTGGCCTTGTTGATCGCCTGCTCGAGGCGATCCTCCAGCAGGATGCGGTTCGGCAGTCGCGTCAGGTTATCGTGCAGCGCCAGTTGTGCCAGCTCGCGGTTGGCCTCCGCCAGCGAGCGCGCGAGGATCGAGGTGCGCGCCTGCATACGCGCGTCGAGCATCGAAACCAGCAGCGTAATGCCGAGAATCGCCAGCGTCACTACTGTGACCAGCATCGCCAGCCAGTCGCTGTTCACGCCGTGATGGGTGGCGTGACTGTGCATCGGGAAGTTCGCCGCCGCCATGCCGGTATAGTGCATGCCGGCAATGGCGCAGCCCATCACCACGGCTGCCCCGACGCGCAGTAGCGTGACGCGGCCATGTCCTTCGCGCAGGTTGAACGCCAGCCACAGCGCGGCACCGGAAGCCACCAGCGCAATCAGCACCGAAACCGCAATCCAGCCCCAGTTCCAGCTGATGCCCGGCTCAAACATCAGCGCCGCCATGCCGGTGTAGTGCATCGCCACCACGCCAGAACCCAGCACCAGCGCGCCGCCCATAAGCCGTCGCCACGGCAAGTCGCCGGACGAGCACACCAGCCACAGGGCAAAGATGGAGGCGAGAATCGCCACCACCATTGAGGCGGCGGTGAGCAGCGGATCGTAGCTCATCACCATATCCAGGCTCATCGACAGCATGCCGATAAAGTGCATGGCCCAGATACCCACGCCCATGGCGAAACCGCCGCCCAGCAGCCAGACCAGCGCCACCCGGCCGGTCGAGGAAGCGACGCGTCCCGCCATATCCAGCGCGGTAAACGAGGCCAGCATCGCTACCAGTATCGAGACGATAACGGTAAACGCATCGTACGAAGTCACTAACATAGTGATTTCCCATATAAAAAAGCTGTGTTAAGTCAGCTGTGGTGTTGTTGAAATGAAAAAGAAAATGTTGGTTTTATAATTGAAATTATCGGCAGACCGGCTGCCGATATGAGTCACTGAACGATGAAAGCTTCCGATGTGAAGGAGAACAAAAATTGCTGGTCAGGCGCCGGTGAGCGGCAGCACGTTATCAGGAAAGTGCGGCGCAATCTGCGTTGATGCAGTGAATTCGCCGATGCGCTCCGCCGGCGTTGGTTTGCCCAGCAGATACCCCTGCAGCGTGTCAAAGCCGAGACCGGTCAGCAGGCGCTGCTGCTCTTCGGTCTCCACGCCCTCCGCCACCATGCGCAGGTTAAGGCTTTGCGCCAGCGTCAGCATGGCGGTCACCACGGTTGCATCCTCACTGTCGGCACGCAGGCTGTTAATAAAGGCGCGATCAATCTTCAGCTCGCTGGCCTCAAGATGCTTGAGGTGCAGCAGATTGGCGTAGCCAATGCCAAAGTTGTCGATGGCCACTTTGACGCCAAGCCGCTGCAGTTCGGCGATGCGCTGCTGGCTGAACTGCGGATCGCGCATGGCGATGTTTTCCGTGATTTCCAGCATCAGCGCGCCTTCCGGCAGCTGGTAGCGCTGCAGCGTCTGGCGCAGCGTGTCGATCAGATCGCGCTGATGAAACTGCAGTGCGGAGAGGTTAACCGAGACGCTCCAGTCGCGATTGCCCTCGTCATGCCACTGCCGCAGCTGGCGGCAGGCTTCGTTGATCACCCAGTTGCCGAGCGCCACAATCTGGCCGGTTTTCTCGGCGCGCGCCAGAAACATATCCGGCATCAGCAAGCCGCGGCGCGGATGCTGCCAGCGCAGTAACGCCTCAAAACCCATCAGAATGGTCCCGCCCGCGCGAAATTTCGGCTGGTAGAACAGGCGCATCTCCTGGCACTCCAGCGCGTTCCATAAATCGTTGGCCAGCGCCAGCTGATGCTGCGCCACCGCGCTCATCACCGGTTCAAACAGGCTCCAGCCGTTACGCCCGCTGTGCTTGGTGTGGTACATGGCCGAGTCCGCGTTGAACATCATCTCCTGCGGGCTGCGGCCATGCTGCGGGAAGATCACAATACCGATGCTGAGCGAGACGCGCAGCGAGTAACGATCCAGCTCAAACGGTGCATCAATGCTGTGCACCAGCCGCTGCGCCAGCGCTTCAGCCTGCGTTGCCGCGTACTGCGGACACAGCATGACAAACTCATCGCCGCCGAGGCGCGCCAGCAAAATGTCCGCTTCCAGCTGGGTGCGCAGCCGTTCCGCCACGGCAACCAGCAAACGATCGCCGACGTGATGCCCCCAGGTATCGTTCACCGCTTTGAAGCCGTCGAGATCCATAAACATCAGGGCAAAGGGCTGGTCATACAGCGTCGCGTGTTTGATTTGCGTGCTGAGCTGCTGGTCCAGCATGACGCGATTGGGCAGTGCAGTGAGATTATCGTGCAGCGCCAGCTGGCGCAGCTCGCTGTTGGCGCGCCGCAGCCGGGCGGCAAGACGCGCCGCGCGCAGCTGGGCGTCCAGCATAGAGATCAGCAGCGTCAGACCGAGAATGGTGAGCGTGATGATGGTTACCCACACCGCCAGCCCCTCCTGCCCCATGCCGTGGTGCTGCATGCTGCCGGGCGCGCTGAAATGCGCGGCCGCCATGCCGGTGTAGTGCATGCCGGCAATCGCCACCCCCATCACCAGCGCCGCGCAGGCGCGCATCAGCAGCAGGCTCTCGCCATGGCGCAGATGGAATGCCAGCCACAGCGCGGCACCGGATGCGCCATAGGCAATCAGTACCGACAGTGCCACCAGGCGCAAATCCCAGTGAATGGCGGGTTCGATCAGCAGCGCCAGCATGCCGAGATAGTGCATGGCAACCACGCCGCTGCCGAGGATCACCGTGCCACGCAGCAGCCGGCGGCGCGTCAGATGGCTGCCCTGCAGGCCCTGCGCAAAGGCGAAGATGCTGGTGAGAATTGCCATCAGCAGCGAGAAGGCGGTGAGCGGAATGTCATAGCGCATGGTCATCGGCATCATCATCGCCAGCATGCCAATGAAGTGCATCGCCCAGATGCCAATGCCCATCGCCGTACCGCCGGCCACCAGCCACAGTTTCGCCAGCAGGCCGCGCGACACGGCGACGCGCCCGGCGGTATCCAGCGCCGTAAACGCCGCGATAAACGCCACAATCAGCGAAACGGCAACCAGAACGCTATCCCAGGTAACCAGCAACATGTGCGCTCCTCAACTCAACCCGCGGCGGCGCAGGTGCGGTATCGTCAATTAACAACAGAAAAAGTGAAAACATCAATGAGAGGTAGCTAATGACCACCCGCGCTGTGGCGACACAAAAACAGGTCCATAAATAACTGGAGGTATTACACGGCTATTTTTTATTCTCATCGTCTGTCGCGGCCGGGAAAAGTAATGATATCTGATTAATGCATGAACATAGCATTGAACCTGAAGTCGCGGTAGAGGGGGAAAACACTCGCCGTTTGGTTTTTTTAACGGGCCGCCAGCCCTTGTTATGACTGCGTTATCGGCGAAAAGGGAGAATTGATTAGCGAAAATTCTCCGGTGCGTTGTACAAGCGGCAAAAGGGTGTTCTATAGTAAATAAAACTGATATAAATCACTAACTCAGCCTTTAAGAATTTTCTTAGGTGGCAGGGCATTAAGTTCGTTTGCCGATCGCGGCGTCTTGTTATTTACGGGTTCGTTTCATTAATAAATCACCAGGCGAAAAAGCACTGACCTTGGATAATCAGTAAGGATTGATTATGAAACTCAAGCTTTTTCTTTTGGCTACCAGCCTGAGCGCCGCGCTCGCCCCTGCAACGGTTTTTGCTGCCACCACAACGGGAACCATCAATGCCACATTGACGCTCACCACCGGCTGTCTGGTGAACGGTCAGTCCGCCACCAGCGGGGTTAACTTCGGTACCCTGAACTTCGGTAGCAGCGCTGCAACCTTTGATACCTTAAACGCCACCCTGGTGGGTGCATCCGGGAACGGCATTTTTGTCCGCTGCACCACCGGCCAGACCTTCAATGTGCAGGTCACCAGCAGTAATCCGGCACCGGCCACTATTTACGGTACGGTGAGCGGCCAGCCGCGTTACCTGATCCTCGGCTCCAACAATACGCAGGGCATTGCTTACACGCTGTACAGCGACGCCGCGTTTACCACCGCCATCGCCAACAACACCAACATTGCCGCCAGCGGCACCACCGATCCGACGCTCGGCACCAACTATGCCATTTACGGTCGGGTAGTCGGCGGCGGCTTTAACCCACTGATTCCGGCCGGTACCTACACCGATACTATTAACGTGGCGGTGAACTACTGACGCCAGCGGTGGGGTAAGAAGGATGGTCTGGCTGCTGCGTGCTGGCAGCCTGGCCCTGCTGATAGGGAGCGTCCCGGCCTGGAGTTTGCCGACGGCCACCTTCCAGGTCTCTGCGTCAGTGGTGGCAGGCTGCGTGATCTCCGGTACCAATACCGGCGTGTTTGGCACGCTGAATTTTGGCACCCAGTCGGGCGTGGCGAGCAGCAGCGTCAGCGCCAGCTACGTGCAAAGTACCACCCTCACCCTCGCCTGCACGCCGGGTACCGCCCTCAGCATGAGCATCAATGGCGGCAGCAATTACACCAGCAGCCGCAATCTCAAACACACCAGTAACACCGATACCGTGGCGTACAGCCTGTATACCAACGCAGCGCACACCACGGCGATTCCGGTTAACTCGCCGGTGGCGCTGAGTTACAGCAACGCCAATAACATCGTGCTGCCGATTTACGGCCTGTTAACCCTGCCCGGCCCGACGCGCGCCGGGACTTATACCGATACGTTAACCGTCACCCTGAGCTGGTGACGGCAGCATAAAAAAGGATAAAAGATGATGAGCCTGCGCGCCCTGCTTCTGTGGTTACTTCTGGCCCTTTCGCCCGCCAGCTTCGCGGCCAACTCGCTGATGATCTGGCCGATCGATCCCGCCATCAACCCACAGGAAAAAGCCAGCGAACTGTGGCTGGAGAATCGCGGTAACGCCACCACCATCATGCAGGTGCGCATCTTCAACTGGCAGCAGATTGACGGCCAGGAACAGTATCAAACGCAGCAGCAGGTGGTCGCCAGCCCGCCGATGGTGCGGCTGGAGCCGGGGCAGAAGCAGCTGGTGCGCCTGATTCGTCAGAGCGCGCCGCCCGCCGGCGTGGAGCAAGCCTATCGTGTGGTGCTGGATGAGATCCCGACGCCGCGCTCGCCGGGCGAGAATCAGGCCGGGCTGACGTTTCAGATGCGCTACTCGGTGCCACTGTTTGTCTATGGCGATGGCCTGACGCGCGACAGCGCCAAAGCCGATCTCAGCTGGCGTCAGGTCAGCCGCGACGGCAAACGCTGGCTGGAGCTGACCAATCGCGGCAACGGCCACGCGCGCCTGAGCAACGTCACCGTCGGCGGTCGCGCGCTCGGCAACGGCCTGTTTGGCTATGTGCTGGCTAACAGCAGCCACCGCTGGCCGCTGAACAGCCCGGTGAGCGGTGAACTCGCGGCCGAGGTGAATAAAACTCACTGGCGCAGCGCTGCCGCGCGCTGATGAAGCTGACGCCGCCTCCCTGCGCGCTGGCGGTGACCAGCGTGCTGTGCTTTTCCCCGCTGAGCAGCGCAGAGACTTTCTCTGAGCTGCCACCGCCGCCTGCCGTCAGCCACAGCGCCAGCGGCCAGCAATACATGCTGGAACTGGTGGTGAACCAGCGCGAACGGGGCGAGATTGTGCCGGTCGAGCGGCGCGACGGTGAGTTCTGGCTGCGCAGCGGCGATCTGCAGCGCGCCGGCATTCCGGCGGCGAAGCTGGCTGGCGAACAGGTCGCTCCCGGTCAGTTGGGTGAGGTTAAAGTGGAATACGATGAACGCCGCCAGCGCCTGCTGCTGACGGTACCGCCCGCCTGGCTGCCAGAGCAGACGCTCGGTCAGCCGCAAAATGGCCCGCGCTATCCCGGCCAGGCCAGCAACGGCGCGCTGCTCAACTACGACCTCTACGCTACGCGAACCGACAACGCCGGTTCGCGCCTCTCCAGCTGGAACGAGCTGCGCCTGTTCGGCCCGGCCGGCCAGTTCTCCAGCAACGGTGTCTATATTCAGCAGCTTGCGGGTGACACCCGCGGCCAGCAGCAGGGTTACATTCGCTACGACACCTGGTACAGCAACGAGAACGAGAACGCCGCGCTGAGCTGGCGCGCTGGCGATTTAATTACGGATGCGCTGGGCTGGAGCAACAGCGTGCGCCTTGGCGGCGTGCAGATCGCGCGTGACTTCAGCGTGCGGCCGGATCTGGTTACCTACCCGCTGCCGGCCTTTAGCGGCCAGGCGGCGGTGCCGTCGTCAGTCGATCTGTTTATCAATGGTTACCGCAGCGCGCAGGCCAACGTGCAGCCGGGGCCGTGGTCGCTGACCAATGTGCCGTTCGTGAACGGGGCGGGCGATGCGGTGATCACCACCACCGACGCGGTCGGCCGTCAGGTGACGACAACGCTGCCGTTCTACGTCTCCAGCAGCCTGCTGAAAACCGGCCTGTCTGATTACGCCTTCTCCGCCGGGGCGATTCGCGAGAACTACGGCATCAAAAACTTTGATTACGGCGCGGCGGCGGCCAGCGGATCCTATCGCTACGGCCTGCGCGACTGGCTGACGCTCGAATCGCACGCCGAAGGCAGCAGCGACGTGGCGATGGGCGGTGCCGGCGCGCTGGTGAAGCTGGGCAGCCTGGGCGTCATCAACGCCGCGCTGGCGCAGAGCCAGCTGGACGGCAGGCCCGGCACCCAGTACAGCTGGGGTTACCAGTACAACAACAGCTGGTTCAGCCTCGGCACCCAGCACACGCTGCGCAGCGCGGATTTCGGCAACCTGGCGCTGGTCGGCAGCCGCGGCGACAGCGCCAATACCAGCTATTCGCTCGCCAGACGCAGTGCGCAGTACACCGCCAGCCTGTCGCTCAGCCAGTACGGCAGCCTCGGTCTGGCGTATCTGGACATCGCCGGCGGCAGCGGCGATCGCACCCGCCTGTGGAATTTATCGTGGAGTAAAAACCTGTGGGGCAACAGCAGCCTGTACATCTCCGCCAGCCGCGACCAGCAACAGGGCGACTGGAGCGGCGCGATTTCGCTGGTGATTCCGTTTGGCGAACAGAGCAGCGCATCGATCAGCGTCGAGCGCGATCAGCAGGGACAAAGCAATCAGCGCCTGTACGTGTCGCGCGCCATGCCGAGCGACGGCGGTTTTGCTTACGATGCGTCATGGGCGCATCAGGGCGGCGACAGCGGCGATTATCGTCAGGGCAGCCTGCGCTATCGCAACAACAAGATTGATACTTCCGCCGGCTTTTACGGCGATGATGACAACACCACGCAGTGGGCCGATTTCACCGGCTCGCTGGTGCTGATGGACAACCATGTGTTCGCCGCCAACAACATCAACGATGCCTTTGTGGTGGTGAAAACCCGCTATCCGGACGTGACGGTGCGCTACGAGAACCAGGCGATGGGCCGCACCGATGACGCCGGCTATTTGCTGGTGCCGTCCATCAGCAGCTATTACGGCGCGAAGTACGATATCGATACCCTCGATCTGCCGGCTGACATGACCGCGCCCAAAGTGGAGCAGCGCTTCGCGGTGAAGCGCAAAAGTGGCTATCTGCTGAATTTCCCGGTGGAGCGCCTGCGCGCCGCCAGCGTGATCCTGCACGACAGCGACGGCCAGCCGCTGCCGGTCTCCAGCCAGGTGTTGCGCCGCGATCGCGCCACCGAATATGTCGGCTGGGACGGCCTCGTGTGGATGGAAGATCTCAGCGCCAGCAACCCGATGCGCGTGGTGACGCCGGACGGACGCCAGTGCGAGACCACGCTGGCTATTGCTGAGGGGCAGCCTAAAGCGCTGCAGACTTACGGTCCACTCACCTGCCCGCTGCCGCCTGCCGCGCCCGGTACGGCAGTGAATGCCGCCAACAACTCACAGTCAGGGATCTCGCCATGAGGAAATTTCTGTTCTTACTGCTGTGGCTGCTGCCGGCCAGCAGCTACGCGCTCTGTTCGCTTTCGGCCCCCAGCGCCAGCTTTGGCACGCAAACCACGTTTTACGTGCAGTCGACGGCAGTCAATACCTCCAGTAACACCAACGTTAACTGCGGCACCGGCACGCTCAACCTGCTGGGCAGCGATTACGTCGCCTATGCGTTTACCACCGCCAACTACCTGAGCGGCACGCGCGCCACTATGAAGGCGTCTGCCAGCGGCACCGATAACGTGCCGATTCAGCTGTGCATCGACAGCGCCTGTGCCACCGAACTGCGCCAGGGCGGCAGCTATCGCTGGAACTCTTCCGCGCTGCTGGCGCTCGGCAACAGCCTCAATTTTGTCATTCCACTCTATTTCCGCACCGTGCCTGGCCAGGTGATTGCCGCCGGCAGTTACACCACCACCATCACGCTGACGGTGAGCTATAACGTGTGCGCCGGGTTGAACGTAGCGGGCGCGTGCGTCGGCACGGTGCAGAGCAGCAGCGGGACGGCGATGCCGATCACCGTGAATATGGTGATCACCAACGACTGCACCACCATTACGGCGCCGAACGTCAGCTTCGGCAGTGCCCCGCTGGTCGGTAGTTTTTCTACCGTGCAGCAGACAATTAACGTGGTGTGTTCAAAGGGCAGCACGTATACGGTAGGACTGAGTAATGGCAGCTATTACAGCGGCACCACGCGCCAGATGGCGAGCGGCACCAACCGGCTGGCGTACGATATTTATAAAGGCACCACCACCACCAATCGCTGGGGCCCGAGCGGCAGCGACCGCTGGAGCAGCGCGACCTCGACATCGCTCAACGCGGATACCGTGACGCGCAACTTTACCTATACGGCGCAGATTCTGACTACGCAGAATACGCCCGCAGCGGGCAATTACAGCGATAGCGTGGTGGTGGATGTGGCGTTTTAGCGGGCGGGTAAGGAGTGGCTGATTCCCTCATCCCCCGCCTTCTCCCGCCAGCGGGAGAAGGGGCCGATCGCGCGGGTGTTGAGGTGAAGCGCAGGTTGGTGAAACCGCACTGAACGGTTCCCTCTCCCGCATGCGGGAGAGGGTTAGGGTGAGGGCCAGCGCGCAGAGCAGGAGCTGGCTGGCACCCTCATCCCCCGCCTTCTCCCGCCAGCGGGAGAAGGGGCTGATCGCGCGGGTGTTGAGGTGAAGCATAGGTCTGCAAACCAGCACCGAGCGGTTCCCTCTCCCGCGTGCGGGAGAGGGTTAGGGTGAGGGCCAGTGAGAGAAACGCAGGGTGAGTCCAGCGCGCGCACTCTAACTACAGCGACGCGCCCACTACTGTTGCGCTGTGCCGTGCCTGGTACTGTTTAACCATGCGGCCGATCAGCAGCGTGCCCACCAGACCGCACACCGCGGCAAACGACAGCCAGACGCCCGGCATCGCTTTATCGCCTGTAGCATGAATCAGATAGCTCGAAATCGCCGGCGTAAAACCACCAAACAGCGCGGTCGCCAGGCTGTAGGCCAGCGAAAAGCCCGAAGCACGCACTTCAGCGGGCATGATCTCCGCCAGATACACCACCATCGCGCCGTTATAGCTGGCGTACAGGAACGATAACCACAGCTCCGCTTCCACCAGGTGCGCAAAGGTCGGCGATCCCACCAGTCCGTGCAGCACCGGCCAGGTCGTCAGGATCATCAACACGGTAAAGGTAATCAGCAGCGGCCGCCGCCCGATGCGGTCCGACAGCGCGCCCATCACCGGCAGCCAGAACAGGTTGGAGATGCCAACAAACAGCGTCACGAGGAAGCTCTGTTTGTCACTCATCATCAGCACGGTTTTACCAAAGGTCGGGGTAAACGCGGTGATCATGTAGAACATCACCGTGGTGGTGACCACCATCAGCATGCCGGCCAGCACCAGCGCCCAGTTTTGTCCCACGGAACGCACAATCTGGCCCATCGACGGGTGTGATTTGCGCTGACTGAAGGCTTCGGTCTCTTCCAGCATGCGGCGAATCCAGAACAGGAACGGCACAATCAGACAGCCGACCACAAACGGAATACGCCAGCCCCACTCGGTCACCGCGTCCTTCGCCAGCAGATGATTAAGCCCCAGCCCCAGCAGCGCGGCAAAGATTACCGCTACCTGCTGGCTGCCCGACTGCCAGCTGACGTAAAAACCTTTGCGGCCTTTGGGTGCCACCTCAGACAGATAAACCGAGACGCCGCCCAGTTCCACGCCCGCCGAGAAGCCCTGCAGCAGGCGACCCAGCAGAATCAGAATCGGTGCCGCCGCGCCCAGCGTGGCGTAGCCTGGCACCAGCGCGATAGTCAGCGTACCGAGCGCCATCAGGCCGAGCGTCAGCAGCAGCCCTTTGCGCCGGCCGTGATGGTCAATGTAGGCCCCCAGTATAATCGCCCCGAGCGGACGCATCAGGAAGCCGGCGCCAAAGGTCATCAGCGTCAGCATCAGCGAAGCAAACGGATCGTCGCCCGGGAAAAAGGTTTTTGCAATGGCGGTGGCGTAGTAGCCAAACACCATAAAATCGTACATCTCAAGAAAGTTACCGCTGGTAACGCTAAAGATGGTTTTGGCACCGCCCTGCGATGACTTTTGTAAAGTGTGACTTGAGCTCATATCGTCCTTCCTGGTTTTTCTCCTGTTTTAGCCTGCTAGCGCGTGAATAGATGTGATCCTGTTCACCATTGCACTTTACAAAAGTACAAACAAAGGTAACAAAGAGTTAACAAGACCGGTCCGATCAGCTTATGAGGAAAGTTAATAATTCTGGGCTTTTGCGCTGGCTGGCGCGGGACAGACTATCGACCTTTCCGGTGACATAACTTCAGCACCATCAGGCCTAAGCAAGCCATGTCATGAGCTTTATCCTGCTCTTTTTAATGCCTTTTTCATTAGCAGAACTTATTAAGATCAGTCTTAGAAACGAGACGATTCTGGTACATGGCGCTATCCCCTCCCCCGTTAAGCTGGGCAGGCAACGGTAATCACGCCGTTGATGATTTTGGTGGAGAATACTTATGCTAACACCTCTCAGCTTTGACCCCTTTTCATCCATTAATACCTTGCGAGTGGGCACACCTTATCCGCTACTGAGCGGCAGCCTGCCGGCGCAGGCCGGTGAAGTCATTGAATTCATTATCAACGATCACCGCTACAGCACGCCGATTGCCGCCGACGGCAGCTGGTCATTTCAGCCGCCGTTCTCGCTGAGCGAAGGCAGCCACGACATGGTGGCGCGCATCGGCAACAGCGGTGAACCGCATCCGTTCTCTGTCGATGTTGCGCTCTCGGTGCCGGACAAACCGGCGATCACCGCGCTGTTTGACGACGTCGGCAGCGAAACCGGCCCGGTCGGGCGCGGACACACCATTGATGACACCACACCCAAAGTGCAGGGCTATGCGCTGCCGGGCAGCATGGTGCGGCTGTACGATCACGGCAGGCTGATTGGCAGCACCGTGGCCAGTAAAAGCGGCGAATGGTCGCTGGAGCCGCTGCTGGGTGCGGGCGGGCATCAGCTAACCGTCACCGCCACCGACGAGTTTGGTCGCGTCAGCGAACCCTCTGACCACTTCGACGTCTCCGTGGTTGAGAGCGGACCGGTGCCGCCGACTATCAGCTACGCCATTGACGATGTCGGCACCGTGCAGGGGCAGCTCGCCAGCGGTTCCACAACCGACGACTTCTCGCCGCTGATCGTGGGCCGCGCGGAGCCGAACAGTATCGTTTATCTGTTCGCACAGAACGATCACGGCGGAATCGGCTATAAAGGCAGCGTTAAAACCGATGCCAACGGCGACTGGGTGATTCAGTCGCGCGCGATGATCAGCGGTGACGGCATCTACACCTTCTATGCTTCTTACGAGAACAGCAAAGACGACTACCGCCCGGATTTCAGCCTTAATATGTCGGCGCTGGAAAATCTGCGTCCGGCTATCGACTGTGCGCGTGACGATACCGGTGCCCATACCGGCCAGGTGTACCATCGCGGCACCACCGACGATAAAACGCCGGTGCTGGAAGGTCGCGGTGCGCCGGGCAGCATCGTCGAGATTGAGTACAACCTGAGTAACAGCGGCTGGCACAGCGCGGGCAGCGTGATAGTCGATGCGCAGGGCAATTGGCAGTTCGCCGGCTTCGAACTGACCTACTTTGGCGAATGGGGTTTCCGCTCGCGCGGCGTGGTCGATGGCAAAGCCAGCGCGTGGAGCGATAAATTCGAGCTGCTGGTGATCCCCGGCGCGCCGCTGGAACCGACCATCGACTACGCCTGGGACAACGCGGGCCCGCTGCAGGGGCCGGTTTATCAGCACGACTCAACCGATGACACCACGCCAACGCTGCACGGCAGCGGCACGCCGGGTCAGGTGATTGAGATCGAGTATGGCGTGCAGGGCGAAGGTCTGCGCCACGCCGGCAGCGTGCTGGTCGATGCCGACGGCAAGTGGAGCTTTACCTCGCCGTATCTGCATCAGCCTGGCGTGTGGGAATATCAGGCGCGCGCCTCAACCGGCGAGATGAAGAGCAACTGGAGCAGCAAATTCGTGCTCGACGTCAGCCCGGACGCCGCGTTCGATCAGCAGGCGCAGGATGAAGCCCAGCCGGATGCGCTGACGCTGCACCAGCTGCTGAGCGAAGGCGGCAAGGGCCTGTTCATTGAGGATGACAGCACCCAGCTGCTGGTGAACGGCAAGCCGGGTGACAGCGTGCAGCTGCAGGATATTCTGCCGGCAGGTGAAGCGGTCGACGGCTGGACGCAACAGACCGGCACGCTGACCATCGCCGGTACGCAATATCACGTCTGGAGCCACGGCGACGCCGAACTGTTGGTGCAGGACGGCGTGCAACTGCAACTGGTATAACCCCCTGATGCCGTGCGCGCAGCACGGCATCATCCTGCCCTCTTTCCCCGGTTTTTCACCTGCTCGGACTTTTCTCCCTTCGGGACAGGTCTCATACAGCGTTTTACGTCATCTATTACAAAATGCGCCCTCTATAACAAGGCGCGGCGGCCCTCGCTGCAATAAACCGACGACCAACACAGGAATATTTTCCATGGAACTGTTCAATTACGAAGAGGTGAAATACCTCGAGCGCGACACCAACACTCCCACGTTTTTTGGCTATGCAACTTCTGAAATTGGTAAGGGCGGTACCATGCTTATTACCGTCGGCAAAGAGACCTTTACGGTTGATATCAATCCCGCCGACGGCTACTGGAGCTGGACGCCATCCACGCCGCTGGATGATGGCTACTACAACATGTCTTTCCAGTCGGTTGATAAGGCTGGCAACGTTAGTACACCAAGCCTGCGTACGCTGATTGTTGATACCACACCACCGGCAGCGCCGACGCTGCTGAACATGTATGACGATCAGGGCGATATCACCGGCAGTTTTGATTCAGGCAGAATGACCGACGACCGCCGTCCGACCCTGACCGGCATCGCCGAGAAAGGCGTGATTGTTTATCTGAAGGAAGGCGATACGGTTATCGGCAGCGCGAAGGCGGATGAAAATACCGGGATGTGGACGCTGGAACCAAACGTGGATCTGGCGGATGGCCGCCACAACCTGAAGCTGGTGGCGGCGGAAACCTTCGCGGATAAGGTGCGTGAGGGTGAAAAGTCTGATGTGTTCAGCATAACTATTGGTAAAGATGAATTGCCACCCACCAATCCAGGTGAATCGGTTGAAATCACTCATGCACTGGATAACGTCGGGAGCGTGACCGGTTCACTGAAAAGTGGCGGACTGACTGACGATACTATGCCGGAACTGCATGGCAGCGCGCCAGAAGGCAGTACGGTGCGCATCCAGTACCGCAATGCACGGGGCGAGTGGGTCGACGGCGGCAACGCAGTGATGGACGGCACCCACTGGAGCTGGACGCCAAATCCGGCGCTGGGTGCCGGTAACTGGGAGTTCCGCGCCAACGCGGGCAGCGGCTGGAGTGACGAATTTGCGCTGGATATTAATCTCTCCGCGTCAGCGCAGACAGAAATTACCCATGCCTGGGACGATTTTGGTTTATTCACCGGAATGCTTGGCAATGGGGCCATCACGGATGACCAGACGTTAGATCTGCATGGCCGCGCGGAGTCGAACAGCGTCGTTTACATTCACAATCGTAATACGCTGGGCACCTGGCAGTTACTGGGCAGCGTTATCGCGGGTGCAGATGGCCGCTGGCAATATGAAGCGCCTCGTCTCATCTCCGGCAAATATGAATTTCAGGCGGACTCCTCAGCCACGCGCGATAGCAGCGGCAAACCGTTTGAACTGACCATTGCGGCATCAGGCAGCATCGTTCCGGAAATTCATTCAGCCTGGGACGATGCCGGTCTTTATCATGGCGTGATTAAAAATGGCGGTTTCACCGACGATACCACCCCCACCCTGTCAGGAAAGGCTGAAGCTAACAGCATCGTTATTATTGAATTTACGGATAAGAATGTGACGCATACCGCGTCGGTCCAGGCCGATTACAAAGGAAACTGGTCTTATGCGCCAGGTCAGCTAGAGATCGGAACCTGGAAGTTTTCATCCAAAACTCAGGGAGGTAGTGGAAAGAGTGGTGATTTCATTATCAATATTGAAAGCAGAGAATATAATACTTCCGGATGTAACTTTGAATATATCCCAGCTTACTTGAATGAATATCTTCCCACCAGAGTCGGTTCAACGGGTAAATCTTTCACCAAGAACAAAACCTATGAATTCGATAATGGATTTACCTTTTCACATACCGGCGGTGCTTACTTCGAAAGCTATTCACTTCTAGACGGCATTTCATTGGCCATAGGGTCCAATGGTAAGAGCGAATTCACCATTCCACCATCAAAAACATTTTCTTTTGATTATGTCGCTGGATTTTCCGGCCAATCCATGACTCTTTCTTTCTATGATCCGGAAGGCCGTCAAATCGACTTGCAGACAATATACTCAAAGAATGAAAAAAGAATACGATATCACGAGGAATTTTCATTTGAAGATAAACTCATAAGCAAGGTAGTAATCGAGCTGACCGGAATAAGCAATTATTTGTTTGATAATTTCCAATGGAATAGTGAAGTGGCTACAGTTGATAATATTGATAACAACATATCCTCATCGTACGATTTAAATACTAAAGACATTCTCAAAGATTTCTCCCTGGAAGATATCCTATCCAAAGGCCAGAAGGATCTCTTCATCGACGACGGCAAAACCCAGCTGATGGTCAACGGCAATCAGGGCTACACCGTACGTCTGGAAGATATCCTGCCTGAAGGCAGCGAGCAGAAGGGATGGACCGAGCAAACCGGCACCGTGACCATCGCCGGGAACCAGTATCACGTGTTCAGCCACGGCGACGCGGAACTGCTGGTACAGGACGGCGTAACGGTGAATCTGGTTTAACCGCGGTTCGGCACCGCATCCTGACATGGCGGCCTGCTCCGGCCGCCGCAATAAAAAAGGTCGTCATAATTGACGACCTTACAGATAAGCTGGCTGGGTTTACGCCGGTGAAACTATTTCTTCACCGTCTCCATGCCCATCAAACCAATCTTCAGATAACCCGCTTCACGCAGCTGATCCATCACCGACATCAGCGTTTCATAATCCACTGACTTATCCGCCTGGAAGAAGATGGTGGTCTCTTTGTTGCCTTCGGTTTGCGCGGTGAGCGCGTTCACCAGCGTCTCTTTGGTCACCGCATCGTTACCGATGTAAATCTGCTTATCCGCTTTGATCGACAGATAAACCGGCTTCTCCGGACGCGGCTGCGGCGCGCTGGTCGAGG
The DNA here is from genome assembly GCF_019890955.1 of Pantoea dispersa. Classification (NCBI taxonomy): domain Bacteria; kingdom Pseudomonadati; phylum Pseudomonadota; class Gammaproteobacteria; order Enterobacterales; family Erwiniaceae; genus Pantoea; species Pantoea dispersa. The sequence continues at coordinate 563,012 of NZ_CP082346.1, read as the reverse complement.
CAGGCAGATTGACGCGCACATCCACCGTGGCGAGCGGCGCGGCGACCATGAAGATGATCAGCAGCACCAGCATGACGTCGATAAACGGCGTCACGTTGATTTCGTGCATTTCGCCATCGCCGACCGCATCATCGTTTAAACGCATCGCCATAATACTTACCCTACGCGCAGTTTCTGGGCCGCCGCCGGACGGTTAACTTCTTTTGCGGTATCGACATTGCCGAGGTCCAGATCGCGGCTCTGCAGCAGCAGCAACTGCGCCGCCACGTCGCCGAGCGAAGCTTTGTAGCTGGCAATCATGCGGGCAAAGACGTTATAGATCACCACCGCCGGAATTGCCGCCACCAGGCCAATCGCCGTCGCCAGCAGCGCTTCCGCGATGCCCGGTGCCACCACCGCGAGGTTGGTGGTCTGGGTTTTAGCGATACCGATAAAGCTGTTCATGATGCCCCACACGGTGCCGAACAGACCGATAAACGGCGCGACGGAACCGATGGTGGCGAGGAAGCCGTTACCGCGACCGGCGTGGCGGCTGAAACCCGCGACGCGACGCTCAAGGCGGAAGCTGGTGCGCTCTTTGATGCCGTCGAGGTCTTCGCTGCCGGCGGAGAGTTCCAGTTCGTTACGCGTGTCGGCGAGCAGCACGGCACTGTGGCTGTTGGCTTTGAAGTTTTCGGCAGCGCGATACGCGTCATTCAGTGAGCGCGCTTCGCCCAGCGCCAGCTGTTCACGCTTCAGGCGACGTTTCGCCCCGCTCAGCTCCGCGTATTTGCCAAAGAAAATCGCCCAGGTAACGACCGAGGCCAGCAACAGGCCGATCATCACAATTTTTACCACGATATCGGCATGCTGATACATGCCCCAAACGGAAAGGTCCGTTTGCATCAAGTCACTGGCTACCACGCTGCGTCTCCGACTTCTGTTGCACCGTTCACGATTGAAGCGCGGATCATAGCAAAAAAACCGACCGAAGTGATAGTGGTTCTCATTACTATTTACAAAGCTGTAACCCGCTGAATTGATACGGCGCAATGTTTAGCGCGATAAATCACGCCGCTACGGTTGGGTGCGGTTTACGAAATAGAGCAGCATGCACGGTTGCGCGATGAATCGCGCCGCTACGGTTGGGTGCGGGTTGCGGAATGGTGCAACTGGCGCGGACGAACATCCCGCACGGGTCGTAGCGGCGCAATTTATTGCGCTTTGCTTTTCCGCCGCGTAATAAAAGCCACAACCAGCCTCTTTCCGCGATTGTGCTGGCGTCACTCTGATATTCGGCAAACGGGCTCAACCCCGCGCCGCGATTCGTGGTAAGTTGGATGCTTTGTGAGACGTGTCAGGAAAGGCAGTGATGGCAACGAAAAAAATTGATACCCGGCTTGTCACCGCGGGACGCAGCAAACGTTACACTCAGGGCTCGGTTAACAGCGTCATTCAGCGCGCATCCTCACTGGTTTTTGACTCCGTCGCGGACAAACAACGCGCCACCGCCGGACGCGCCAGCGGTGAACTGTTTTATGGCCGGCGCGGCACCCTCACCCATTTTTCCTTCCAGGATGCGATGACCGAACTGGAAGGCGGCGCCGGCTGCGTGCTCTATCCGTGCGGTGCGGCCGCGGTCGCCAATGCCATCCTCGCGTTTGTCACCAGCGGCGATCACATTCTGGTCAGCGGCGCGGTGTACGAACCCACCCAGGATTTCTGCACCAAAATTCTCGCGAAGCTTGACGTCACCACCACCTGGTTCGATCACTGCATCGGCAGTGAAATCGGCGAGCTGGTGCAGCCGAATACCCGCGTGGTGTTCCTCGAATCACCGGCTTCCATCACCATGGAAGTGCAGGATATTCCGGCGATTGTCGCGGCGGTGCGCGCCAAAGCACCAGACGCGGTGATCATGATTGATAATACCTGGGCGGCGGGCGTGCTGTTTAACGCGCTGGAGCATGGTATCGACATTTCTATCCAGGCCGGCACTAAATACATCATCGGCCACAGCGATGCGATGATCGGCACTGCGGTGGCCAACGAACGCTGCTGGGCGCAGCTGCGCGAAAACTCCTACCTGATGGGCCAGATGGTGGATGCAGACACCGCGTACATGGCCAGCCGCGGCCTGCGCACGCTGGCTACGCGTCTGCGTCAGCACGAAGAGAGCGGCCTGCGCGTGGCCGAGTGGCTGGCGGCGCAGCCGGAAGTGGCGCGCGTCAACCATCCGGCGCTGGCGCAGTGCAAAGGCCACGAGTTCTGGCGGCGCGACTTCAGCGGCAGCAGCGGGCTGTTCTCATTCATCCTGCATGAAAAACTCACCCCGGCGCAGCTGGCAAATTATCTCGATCGCTTCCACCATTTCAGTATGGCCTACTCGTGGGGCGGCTTTGAATCGCTGATTCTGGCGAACCAGCCGGAAGAGCTGGCGGCAATTCGTCCGGCGGGCGGCGTGGATTTTGACGGCACGCTGGTGCGTCTGCATATCGGTCTCGAGCACGTTGACGATCTGCTGGATGACCTGAAAGCCGGCTTTGCCCGCCTGAATGCGTAAAAAGATAAACCAAACTTAAACCATCCGGTGCGGCGTAGCGGAGATCAACGATTACGCCGTCCCGGACGGTTAAAATACAAGCCTTGTGACTCGATGGGATAGCTGATGGGTGTTTTACATGAGATTGTCCAGGCGCTGTGGCATCAGGATTTTGCCGCGCTGGCCAATCCGGATGTGGTGTGGATTGTCTACGGCGTGATGTTTCTGACGCTGTTCCTGGAAAACGGTTTGCTGCCTGCCTCGTTCCTGCCCGGCGACAGCCTGCTACTGCTGGCAGGGGCGATGATCGCCAAAGGCGTGATGGATTTTGTGCCGACCATGGTGATTCTCACCACCGCCGCCAGCCTCGGCTGCTGGCTGAGCTATCTGCAGGGGCGCTGGCTTGGTAATACTAAAATCGTCAAAAGCTGGCTGATGCATTTGCCAGCGCAGTACCATCAGCGCGCCTGGCACCTGTTCAATCGCCACGGCCTGATGGCACTGCTGGTTGGCCGCTTTCTGGCCTTCGTGCGCACGCTGCTGCCGACCATGGCGGGCATTTCGGGTTTGCAGAACGGGCGTTTTCAGTTCTTCAACTGGCTGAGCGGCGCACTGTGGGTCGGGATTGTGGTGGCGATGGGCTACGGCATCAGCCAGGTGCCGTTTATCAAGCGCCACGAAGATCAGGTGATGGCGATCCTGATGGTGCTGCCTATTGTGCTGCTGTTTCTCGGCCTCGGCGGCAGCATTGTGGTGATCTGGAAAAAGCGTCGCCAGAAAGCCTGAGCCTCTGTAAAGCGCCGCCGTTTCAGGCGGCGTCAAACGGCTGCAGCGCCCCGGTCTGGCGCGCGCGGCTCGCCTCTTCTCCCGGCGTCACGCCAAAGTACCGTTTAAACTCCCGCGAAAACTGTGACGGGCTTTCATAGCCGACGCGCACGGCGGCGGCGCTGGCCTTCAGCCCATCCTGCAGCATCATTAACCGCGCCTGATGCAGCCGGTAACGTTTGAGATACTGCAGCGGCGACGTCTGGGTCACCGCCTTAAAGTTATGGTGAAACGCCGAGACGCTCATATTGACCTCCGCCGCCAGCATTTCCACGCTCAGGCTTTCGGCAAAGTGGTTCTCGATGCGGCGCAGCGCCCGGGCCACCTGGCTGAACTGCGTCTGGCGATTGACCAGCGACAGCAGCGCGCCGCCAATCGGTCCGGTCAGTACGTAATAGATGATTTCACGCACCAGCTGCGGGCCGAGCACGCGGGCATCACGCGGTTTATCCATCACATCCAGCAGCCGTTCCGCGGCGCACAGCATCTCCTCGCTAAGAAACGCGGAGTGAATGCCGGAGGTTTGCGGCTGCGGCTGAAACTGCTCGTCATCGCCAATGCTTAACAGCAGATCCTGCAAACTGGCCGGATCCACGGTGAGACTCATGCCGGCCAGCGGCTGCTGCGGCGTGGCGTCGGTTTCGCACTCCACCGGCAGCGTGACGGTGAGCATCAGATATTTGGTGGCGTCGTAGCGAAACACCGTACTGCCGAGGTAGCCGGTTTTGTGTCCCTGAAACAGGATCACGATGCCCGCCGGATACAACATCGGCGTGCGCGGCAGCGGTTCCTCCGCGTAGATCAACCGTACGTTTTCCACCGCACACAGCGGCTTTTGTGGCTCGCGCATCAGCGTGATCACGCGCTGCGCCAGCTGGCGGCAAAGGGCATCGTTCGGCATGGCACTCTCTCGGGCAGCAAAAAAGCGCAGTGTGCCGCATTGCTGCATAAAGCTCCAGATGGCTGGAGAATCAGGCAAGATTTTTGCAGGATTGCACCGGGCGAAAGTGCCGTTCGGTTGCCACAATGATCCTCAGGTCAGGTTTGTTGACTAGACTTAAGCACATCGTTTCTACGGTAAGTCACTGCAACCGATAAGGAGTCACTATGGCAGAGCAACCCCGGATTAAACTGCACGACGGCAACATGATGCCGCAACTCGGCCTTGGCGTCTGGCAGGCCAGCATTGATGAAGCGCGCAACGCCGTGCTGGAAGCGCTGAAGGTCGGCTATCGCTCCATCGATACCGCCGCCGCGTATAAAAATGAAGAGGCGATTGGCCAGGCGCTGCAGGAAACCGACGTGGCGCGCGATGAGATCTTTATTACCACCAAGCTGTGGAATGATGACCAGCAGAATGTTGAACAGGCGATGGAGACCAGCCTGAAAAAGCTGCAGCTGGAGCAGGTGGATCTCTATCTGATGCACTGGCCGTGTCCGCAGAAAGACCACTACGTCGATGCGTGGAAGAAAATGGTGGCACTGCAGCAGCAGGGCCTGGCGAAAAGCATCGGCGTGTGCAACTTCCATGAAGCGCACCTCAAGCGGCTGATTGATGAAACCGGCGTGTCGCCGGTGGTGAATCAGATTGAACTGCATCCGATGCTGCAGCAGCGCACGCTGCATGCGTGGAATGCACTGCATCAGATTCAGACCGAGTCGTGGAGCCCGCTGGCGCAGGGCGGTGAAGGCGTGTTTGATCAGGAGATCATTCGCGAGCTGGCGAAGAAGTACAGCAAGACGCCAGCGCAGATTGTGATTCGCTGGCATCTGGACAGCGGCCTGGTGGTGATTCCGAAGTCGGTAACGCCGGCACGCATTCAGGAGAACTTCCAGGTGTTTGATTTCCGGCTGGATAAGTCAGAAGTGAGCGAGATCGCGAAGCTGGATAAAGGCAAGCGGCTGGGACCGGATCCGGAAGAGTTTAATGGGTAACGTGGTTGAAGGATGCCATGGGTGAAGGGTGCGGTTTGCCCCCTCACCCCGGCCCTCTCCCGCACGCGGGAGAGGGAGGTGTCCGCGCGACTCTGAAGCGGTATACCAGTGTGTAATACGGCACAAAACGGTCCCCTCTCCCGCTGGCGGGTGTACAGTCCGGGGACATCGTGAACACTTGTTCGGGGACATGGCAGACACTTACAACTAAGGCATAAGAACCCGTTTATGGAGTCGCTTATGCCCTGGGATGCGAGAGATACCATGTCATTACGTACTGAGTTTGTTCTGCTCGCCTCGCAAGACGGGGCGAACATCCGCGAGCTGTGCCGCCGCTACGGCATATCTCCCGCCACCGGCTACAAGTGGCTTCGCCGCTGGGAGGAGGAAGGACCGTCCGGCCTTCAGGACCGCTCCCGCGCGCCCTGTCACTCACCCAACCGCTCATCTGACGACATCACTGACCTGCTGCGTATGGCGCATGAGCTTCATCAGCACTGGGGGGCCCGCAAGATTAAGCGCTGGCTCGAAGACCGCGGGCACGGCATGCCGGCCTTCAGCACCGTCCACAACCTGATGGCCCGCCACGGCCTGCTGCCGGGCGCAGCGCCGGGCGTCCCGGCCACCGGCCGGTTTGAGCATGCGGCCCCGAACCGGCTCTGGCAGATGGATTTCAAGGGCCACTTTCCCTTTGGCGGCGGCCGCTGCCACCCGCTCACCCTGCTGGACGACCACTCCCGGTTCTCGCTGTGCCTGGTGCACTGCGCTGACGAACGGCGTGAGACGGTACAGGAGCAGCTGGTCAGCGTCTTTGAGCGCTACGGCCTGCCGGACCGGATGACGATGGACAACGGCTCGCCGTGGGGCGACACCACCGGCACCTGGACGGCAGTGGAGCTGTGGCTGATGCGCCACGGCATCCGGGTGGGGCACTCGCGGCCGTATCATCCGCAGACGCAGGGGAAGCTGGAGCGCTTTCACCGCAGCCTGAAGGCGGAAGTGCTGCAGGGGAAGTGGTTCGCGGACAGCGGTGAGCTGCAGCGCGCCTTCGACCACTGGCGGACGGTCTACAACCTCGAGCGCCCGCATGAGGCGCTGGAGATGGCGGTGCCGGCGTCGCGCTATCAGCCCTCATCGCGGCAGTACAGCGCCCGCGTAGCGCCACCGGAATACGACGAGGGCGTGATGGTCAGGAAGGTGGATATCAGCGGGAGGCTGAGCGTAAAAGGGCTCAGCCTGAAGGCGGGCAAGGCGTTCAGGGGAGAGCGTGTCGGGCTGAAGGAGACGGGGGAAGACGGTTATTACGAGGTGTGGTGGTACAGCACAAAAGTGGGGGTGATCGACCTGAAGAAAAAGTCGATCACCATGGGTAAAGGATGTTAAAAAGTGTTCACTATGTCCCCGAACACCTGTCTGCCATGTCCCCGGACTGTACAGCGGGAGAGGGTTAGGGTGAGGGAAAAGAAACGCACCTCACCCGACCGGATTCACCACCATCTGCCCTGCCGTACCGCGATCGGCGAGTTCCAGCGTCTGGCTGTAATAGACAAACGGGAAATGCTCTGACGAACTCTGCGGGAAACTCACCAGCAGTTCGACATCGCCATCCACCCAGACCGTATCTTTCCAGCCGCGATCTTCTCCCATCGACTGCGCGCCGTTGACGCTTTTAATCAGGAACATCACGCCCTGAATATGCAGCGACTGCGGTCGGTCGGCGTGAATGATCCAGCGCTCAAAGGTGCCCTGCTGCACTGTCGTATCGATACGATTCATGTCCCACAGCACACCGTTAATGCCCGGCGTGCCGTCGCCGAGGCGGAATTCGCGCGTGCGCACCGCCACGCCATCCAGAATCTGATCCGCCAGCAGGCGCATCGGCAGGTTGTCGGTCACCAGCGGCAGCAGGCCGGTTGGACGCAGCGTCAGTACCAGCGTGTTGGTCAGAATCGATGACGGTTCAAACAGCCCGCGCAGACGATCCATAATGCCTGCCGCCGTGCCTGCAGTGATCGACACTTCATCGCCCTGCGACATGTCCACCAGCACTTCGCGACGTTCACCCGGCGCGAGCGACAGCGTTTGCACCGCTACCGGCGCGGGCAGGAAGCCCTGATCGCTGGCGATCACCGTAAACGGCCGGTTGTCGCTAAAGCTGAGATCGAAACGGCGCGCATTGGCCGCATTCAGCAGGCGCAAACGTACCCAGCCGCGCGACACTTCGACATACGGGTTTTGCACGCCGTTAACCAGCAGCGTATCGCCGAGAAACCCGCCGTCCGACGGTGGGTTATAAACCGGCGTGGCAAAGTTATCGAGGCGCTTGTCCTGAATAATCAGCGGGAAATCATCGACGCCGTAATGCTTCGGCAGCGGCAGCGCTTTGCTGATGTCATCTTCGATCAGCCACATCCCCGCCAGGCCGTTATAGACGTGCGGCGCCATGCGATTTGGCGTGTTGGCGTGATACCACAGCGTGGCCGCGCCCTGACGAATCGGCAGCACCGGCGCCCAGTCTACGCCGGCGGACATCATGCGCGGCGCACCGCCCATCAGCGCGCCCGGCACCTGCAAACCGCTGACGGTCATCGCCACCGGTTCATTGAGGCGGTTGCTGTAGATCAGTTTGACATCATCGCCGCTGTAAACGCGCACCGTCGGGCCGAGGTACAGGCCGTTAATGCCCCATACCGGCACTTTGTTGCTGTTGCCGTTGAAGGACCAGTGGCTGCGCTGCAGCGTAAGGAACAGCGGCTGACCGCGGCGTGATTCGATCAGCGGCGGCACCGGCAAAGGCACATCGCCCAATGGCGCGGCGGCGCGGGCGGCGTAAGGCATAACGCTGGAAGCCAGCGCCATACCGGCAGAAAGCTGAATAAACTGACGTCTGCTGCAAGACATAAAACTTCAGACCTTTTGAGCGTGGCGTGAAGACGCCGTGTCCATGTTGTTATTTTTAATCGTGTTGTGAAGCGCCCGAAAGGCGCGGCTGTGTGTCCGGGTCAGGTCAATGCGCATCCGGGACCCGGTGCGCATGAATGCGCACCCTACAAATGGCGTGATCCGCAACAAATCAATGCGTACCCGACAAACGGCGGGACACGGCGCGCATCAATGCACCCGACAGATCGAGCCATTGCGCGCTGCGGGTGAGCCATTTTTTGCCGGCTAGATTTTACCGTTTTTTTCGCGTTCGGCGACTTCAGCGTTCAACTCTTCCAGCTTAGCAGACATTAATTCACGGCAGTGGGTCGCCAGTTTACGTACCGACGTGGTTTCAAACTGCGTGGTATCCACTGGCGGCAGCATTTCCACGATCACTAAGCCATTGTTCCAGCGATTCAGTTTGATTTTGCCGTGGGTGTTAGAGACCACCACCGGGATGATCGGCACGCCCGCCGCCACCGCCGCATGGAACGCACCGGTCTTGAACGGCAGCAGACCGCGTCCGCGACTGCGCGTCCCTTCCGGGAACATCCAGAAGGAAATTTTCTTCTTTTTAAACTGCGCCACCAGCTCGCCGATGGTGCCGTGCGCTTTGGCGCGGTTATCGCGGTCAATCAGCAGGTTACCGGTCAGCCAGTAGAGCTGGCCGAAGAACGGGATCCACAGCAGGCTTTTCTTGCCCACCGTGACCGTGGTCGGCTGCACGATATTGGCAGCGGTGATCATGTCGTAGTTGTTCTGATGGTTAGCGATGTAAATCGCGTTGCCGTAGCTTTCGGCATCCGCCGGTTTACGCAGTTCGACTTTGACGCCAAACACCGTCGACAGACGACCAAACATGTGACCAAAGGTCGCCACGTGGCGCGGATTACGCGGTGAAAACAGACACCAGATGCTGCCAAACACACAAACCAGAATCGAATAAATCACAACGATCAACGTGCGTAAAATTAGTAACATAGCTTCCTCAAATGTGGCAGTCCTTCGCCTTTTCAGTCTTACTCTTCGCTATTCGCGTCACTTTTTGGCCGCGCTGGCGCATTCACTTCCACGCTATCGATCCGCTGCAGTCCGCGCGATACGCTACCGCGACGGCCGCGCTCAGCACGCACTTTCTGCAGATCTTCATCACGCATGATCAGCTTACGCTTGCCGACATAGATAGTGATGGAACTGCCCGGCGGCAGAATCAGCAGCCACTGCAGCTTGTCCACGCCCGCGGCGGCGTCCGCGGACGGAATCGAGATAATCTTGTTGCCCTTGCCTTTCGACATCTGCGGCAGATCGGCCACCGGGAACATCAGCATCCGCCCCGCCTGGGTGATGGCCAGCAGCATGTCGTCGCCAGAGTGCACCGCCAGCGGCGTCATCACTTTGGCGTTTTCCGGCAACGTCAGCAGCGCTTTACCGGCGCGGTTGCGCGACACCAGATCGGCAAAGGTACAGATGAAGCCGTAGCCGGCGTCGGAGGCCATCAGCAGCTTCTGATCGTCCGCTTCCATCAGCACCTGCTCAATCACCGCACCCGGCGGTGGCGTCAGCTTGCCGGTGAGCGGCTCGCCCTGCCCGCGCGCCGACGGCAGCGAGGTCGGATCCAGCGTATAGCTGCGGCCGGTGGAATCAATAAACGCCACCGGCTGGTTGCTCTTGCCGCGCGCGGCGGCACGGTAGCTGTCACCCGCTTTGTAGCTTAATCCCGCCGGATCGATATCGTGACCTTTGGCGCTGCGCACCCAGCCCATCTGCGACAGCACAATGGTGACCGGCTCAGCGCTCACCAGCTCGTTCTCGCTCAGCGCTTTCGCTTCTTCACGTTCATGCAGCGGCGAGCGGCGATCGTCGCCGTAGGTCTGGCTATCCGCCAGCAGTTCTTTCTTCAGCAGGTTACTCATTTTGCGATCAGAGGCGAGGATCGCCTGCAGCTGATCGCGCTCTTTTTCCAGTTCGGCCTGTTCACCGCGAATCTTCATCTCTTCCAGTTTGGCGAGATGGCGCAGTTTCAGTTCCAGAATCGCTTCGGCCTGGGTTTCGCTGATGTCAAAGCGCGACATCAGCACCGGCTTCGGCTCATCCTCGCTGCGGATGATGTGAATCACCTCATCAATATTAAGGAACGCCACCAGCAAACCTTCGAGGATATGCAGACGACGCAGCACGCGTTCCAGGCGATGATTGAGACGGCGTGTCACGGTATCGCGGCGGTACACCAGCCATTCCGAAAGGATCTCCAGCAGGTTTTTCACCGCCGGACGGTTATCCAGCCCGATCATGTTGAGGTTAACGCGGTAGCTCTTCTCCAGATCGGTAGTGGCAAACAGGTGGTTCATTACCTGATCGAGATCCACCCGATTGGAGCGCGGCACAATCACCAGCCGCGTCGGGTTTTCGTGATCCGATTCATCGCGCAGATCCTCCACCATCGGCAGCTTTTTATTGCGCATCTGGCTGGCGATCTGCTCCAGCACGCGCGCACCCGACACCTGATGCGGCAGCGCGGTGATCACCACCTCGCCATCCTCTTTTTTCCACACCGCACGCTGGCGGATTGAACCACGGCCGTTCTGGTAGATCTTGCGGATCTCGTCGCGTGGCGTGATGATCTCGGCTTCGGTCGGGAAGTCCGGCCCCTGCACGATCTCCAGCAGCTCATCCAGCGTGGTGTTGGGCTTGTCGATCAGGCGCACCGCGGCTTCGGCCACTTCGCGCAGGTTGTGCGGCGGAATATCGGTCGCCATACCCACGGCGATGCCGGTGGTGCCGTTGAGCAGGATGTTCGGCAGGCGCGCCGGCAGCATTTTCGGCTCCTGCAGCGTGCCGTCGAAGTTCGGGATGTAATCCACCGTGCCCTGCCCCAGCTCGCTGAGCAGCACTTCGGCATATTTCGACAGGCGCGATTCGGTGTAACGCATCGCCGCAAAGGATTTCGGATCGTCCGGCGCCCCCCAGTTGCCCTGACCATCCACCAGCGGATAACGGTAGGAGAACGGCTGCGCCATCAGCACCATGGCTTCGTAGCAGGCGCTGTCGCCGTGCGGATGGTATTTACCCAGCACGTCACCCACGGTACGCGCCGATTTCTTGAATTTTGCGCTGGCGTTAAGCCCCAGCTCGGACATGGCATAAACAATGCGGCGCTGCACCGGCTTGAGACCGTCACCGATGTACGGCAGCGCACGGTCCATGATCACGTACATGGAGTAGTTCAGGTACGCGTTTTCAGTAAACTTGTGCAGGGCAAGACGCTCTGCGCCATCCTGTGTCATTTCACTCATTAAGCTGGCATCCTCACTTCGTGGCCCGCAACGGCGGGTCATCCGGCGGTCATTTGGCGAGGATAGTACCTTATTCGCGGGATTTAGTCACAGGGAAGCCGTTGAGGACAGAAAGAATCTCCCGACCTTAAATAACGTGACGCCAGTTGAAAAAATAAAAAGGATTGAGAGCATCATCACACTTATTTAGCACTTTATTGTGTGAGCAAACTCGCATTTAATTTCCTGTCATCGCGGTGTATTAATACTGTCCGCCTGACGGGACAACATTTAGTATTGTTGCTGCCGCCATCCTTTCCTAAATTCATACTCCATAAGACACACCTTTTTCGCGACGGCTTGCTGGCAATGAAATAAATGCCACAAGGAAAAATCCCATTAGGTTTTACCAAAATAAAGGGTGACCGAATGCAAATACTGACTTCGCGACAACACCGGTTAGTGAAATTGCTGTTGCAACAGGCGGCGCCGCAGCCGATTGGTCAGCTGGCGTTACAGCTCGGTGTCTCCGGAAAGACCATTCAGCGCGACCTGCAGTGGCTGGAGAGCTGGCTCAGCAACTGGGCGCTGACGCTGGAGAAAACCCCTGGCCGCGGTGTGCGGCTGCGGGTTGAGGATATGCAGCAGCGTTTGCAGCTGGAGCAGCAGCTGAACGGCGACGAGGCCGGCGACGCGCTTAGTCATAACAGCCGGCGGATAAAAATCGCCTCCCAGCTCCTGAGCGATGCGCCGCGCGCCACGTCAATCAGCAAGCTGTCCGAGCGCTACTTTATCAGCCACGCCTCGATTGTGAACGACCTGAAAGTGATTGAAGAGTGGCTGCAGCCGCTGGGGTTAACGCTGCAGCGCGGCCCGGGCGGCACGCACATAGAGGGCCATGAGCAGGCGCTGCGTCAGGCGATGGTGTCGCTGATCAACGATGTGATGCAGCAACAGGTCGCCGGTACGCCGCTGCTGCCGCGGCTCGATCCCGGCAGCCAGCAGGCGCTGGTGCACTATTTTGGCGAAGAGGATGTGGCTTTTGTGCAGACGCTGCTGCAACAGATGGAGCAGCAGCTGAGTTATCCGCTGGGCGATGCCTGGTATCTCAATCTGTGCACGCACATCCTGATCATGATGCACCGCATGGCGCAGGGCAACGCGCTGGCGCTGGACATTCTCACCACCGCGCACGATCTGGATCAGTCGATTCTCACCATTGCCCGGCAGATGGTAGTGCGCATTGAGCAGCGCATCGGCTGTGCGTTGCCGGCCGATGAAGTCGGTTTTATTTATCAATATATCGTCTCCTCCGGCATTGTGGTGGAAGAGCGTGGCGATCAGGTGACGCTGCATAATCAATTTTCCACTGCCGAGTCGGTTAAAATAACCTGCGAATTAATTGATCGTTTCTCGGCGTTTATTCAGCAGGATTTATCTCAGGACCGTTTATTATTTGACGGTTTACTGGTGCATATAAAGCCATTATTAAACCGGCTTAAATATCATATTCATATTCGCAATCCGCTGCTGGATGATATTAAACAGGATATGAAAGAGATATTTTCTCTGACTCAGCAGGCAATGCAACTGACCGCGCGCACCTACGCTCTGTCGCCGGTGGCTGAGGATGAAATTGGTTATCTGTGCGTTCATTTCCAGGCGGCACTGGAGCGGCAGATTGCTCATAAACGCATCCTGGTGGTGTGCTCCAGCGGCGTGGGCACCTCACACCTGCTCAAGAGCCGCATTTTACGTGCCTTTCCGGACTGGGAAATTGCCGGCGTGGTGTCAGCCAGCAATCAGGCGGCGTTTTGTCAGCACCACGCGGTGGATTTGGTGATCACCACCATCCACCTCGACGCCGGTGCCATTCCGGCCGTGTATGTCAGCGCCTTTTTTAATGATGACGATATCCGGCGGGTCACTGACGCCATGATTGGCAGCCAGCTGCCCAACGGCACGCCCTGCGCGTTGGCCGCACACTGATTGAATGAGGAGCAACCATGGACATTTCCCGCATTCTGACGCCGCGCCGCGTTAACCTGGCGCTCAGCGCCACCAGTAAAGAAGAGGCGATCAACGAACTCACCGATCTGCTGGTGAGCGACGGCGCCATCAGCGATCGCGCCGCGTTTATTGCCGATGTCTGGCTGCGTGAAGCGGAAGGCTCGACCGGCTTCGAAAACCATATCGCGATTCCGCACGGCAAATCGTCGGCGGTCAAACAAACCACGCTCGCCATTGGCCGCACCCAGCAGGATATTCCGTGGGAAACGCTGGATGGCAGCCAGGTGCGCTGCATCATCCTGTTCGCCGTGCGGCTGGAAGATCAGAACACTACCCATATTCGCCTGTTGTCGCAGGTGGCCAGCGCGCTGGCCGATGATGAGGTGATAGCCCGACTGCTGGCGGAGAATGACCCCGGCAATATCATCCGGCTGTTTAGTCAGTACGCCGAAACCGACCTCTGTTAATACCCAACACCTTGAGGTGCCACATGAATATCGTCTGTGTAGCGGCCTGCACCGCAGGCATCGCGCATACCTACATTGCGCGCGAAAAACTGATTAAGGGGGCTCACGCGCTGGGCCACACCATCCACGTTGAAACCCAGGGCACCATCGGCACTGAAACGCCGCTGACACGTGAGCAGATCGACGTCGCTGACGTGGTGATCCTCGCGGTTGACGTCAAGATCAACGGCGAAGAGCGCTTCCAGGGCAAACCCATCGTGCGAGTGAAAACCGAAGTGGTGATCAAGTCACCGGTGAAATTCCTCGAAAAAGTGGCGGATTCACTGGCGCGCGCCTGAGGAGATCGATCATGAGCGATCACAAACGTCAGTACGGCCAGGAGATCAAAGGCCACCTGCTCACCGGCATCTCATGGATGATCCCGCTGATCGTCGCCGCCGGCATCTGCATCGCGCTCGGCCAGGTGATTGGCGGGCCGGACGTCGGCAAGCAGACCGGCAGCATTGCGTGGATGCTGAACCAGATCGGTGGCTGGGGCATGGGGCTGATTGTGCCGCTGATCAGCGCCGCCATCGCCTACTCCATTGCCGATCGTCCCGGCTTTGCTCCTGGTCTGATCGTCGGCTTTATCTGCGGCCAGATCGGCACCGGCTTTATCGGCGGCATTCTGGGCGGTTTCCTCGTCGGCTACACCGTGCTGCTGCTGCGCCGGGTGATCAGGCTGCCGCAGTCGATGCAGGGGCTGATGCCGATCATGGTGCTGCCGCTGCTCAGCACCATCATCGCCGGGCTGCTGATGATGACCTTTATCGGCCAGCCGATCGTCTGGCTGCAAAAGACGCTGATTGATCTGCTGGAGTCCATGCAGGGCGGCTCAAAGTTCGTGATGGGCGCCATCCTCGGCGCGATGGCCACCTTCGACTTTGGCGGGCCGATCAATAAGACCATGTCGCTGTTCGCCGACGGCATGCTGGTCGACGGCATTTACGGTCCGGAAGCGGTGAAGTTTGTCGGCTCCATCATTCCGCCGTTCGGCATCACTCTCTCGTATCTGCTGACGCGCCACAAATACACCAAAGCAGAGAAAGAGGCGCTGAAAGCCGCCTTCCCGATGGGCATCTGCATGATTACCGAAGGCGTGATTCCGATTGCGGCACGCGACCTGCTGCGCGTGGTGGCCAGCTGCGTGGTGGCCTCAGCGCTGGCCGGCGGACTGATTATGGTGTGGGGCGTGGAAGCGCCGGTGCCGCACGGTGGCATGTTTGTGGTGCCGCTGTTCACCAAACCGTGGCTGTTCTGTCTGGCGCTTGGCATCGGCACCGTGGTGTGCGGCGTGATGCTGTCGGTGATGAAAAAACCGGTCACGCAGCAGGATGAAGAGTTCGATGACGTGGAAGCGCCCGGCGTCCGCGATGAAGAGATCAAATTCACTCTGGAATAAGGAGCCCGCATGTTTGCCATGATGAATGACCTGATTCAGGCCGCCTTCCAGCACAAGTACGCAGTGCTGGCGATCAACTGCTTCAACCTCGAAACCGCCCGCGCGGCGATTCAGGCGGCGGAACAGCAGCGCGCGCCGCTGATCCTCAATGTGTATCAGGGGCACAGCGCGCATTTTCCGCCAGCGGTGGCGGCGCCGCTGGTACAGGCGCTGGCGGCTCAGGCCGCGGTGCCGGTGGCGCTGGCGCTTGACCACGGCAAAGCTTTTCCGCTGATTGGTCAGGCGTTTCGCGCCGGCTTTACCGGTCTGATGATTGACGCATCGGCCGAGCCGCTGGCGGACAATATTCGTCAGACCGCAGCGGTAGTGAAGATGGCGCATACCGCTGGCGTGTGCGTTGAAGGCGAGCTGGGGCATATCGCCGATGCGCCCACATATGAACTGGCCGATGCCGCCGTGAAGATGACGCGGGTGGAAGACGTGCTGCCGTTTATTGAGCAGACCGGCATCGACCTGCTTGCGATTTCGGTCGGTACCGCGCACGGGCTTTATCCGCCAGGCGTAAAGCCGAAGATCGACTTCGAACGGCTGCAGCAGCTGCACGCGGTGACGACGCGGCCGCTGGCACTGCACGGCGGCTCGGGCACCCCGGCGGAGGATATACGCCGCGTCAGCGCCTGTGGCGTCGCTAAGATCAACGTCGGCGCTGCGGTGTTCGACGCCGGTAAGCACGCGGTGCAGCAGGCGCTGCGCCAGCATCCGCAGGCCGAGCTGGCCGATGTGCTGGCGCTGATGGAGTCCGCCTGTCGCGAAGTGGTTATTGAATATCTGAGCTGGTCAGGGTCGGCAAACCGCTACTGACGCCCCGATCGCGGCGCAATTTCCAACTGTTTCTTTTTATCCCTCATCGGGTCGGCGCGTGCGCCGGCTCTGGTAAAACTCACGCTAAGGAAACATAAACATGTTGATTTCAATGAAAGAGATGCTGGCCCCGACCCGTGAACATCGCTTCGCCATCGGCGCATTTAACGTCGCTGACAGCTGCTTTATCCGGGCCGTGGTGGAAGAAGCCGAAGCCACCAATACGCCCGCCATTATTTCTATCCATCCGAGCGAACTGGAATTTGTCACCGATGAATTTTTTGGCTACGTGCGCGAACGCACCCTGAAAAGCCGCGTGCCGTTTACTATTCACCTCGATCACGGCGCTTCAATTGCGCAGGTGCTGCGCGCTATTCAGTGCGGCTTTACCTCGGTAATGATTGACGGCTCGTTGCTGCCGTACGAAGAGAATGTGGCGCTGACCAAAGAGGTGGTGAAGCTGGCGCACGCGGTGGGCGTGTCGGTAGAAGGCGAGCTCGGCACCATCGGCGATACCGGTACCACGGTGGAAGGCGGCGTGAGCAAGGTGATTTACACCGAACCGGCGCAGGCGGAAGATTTTGTGCAGCGCACCGGCGTCGATACGCTGGCGGTGGCAATTGGCACCGCGCACGGTATCTATCCCAAAGATATGAAACCGGAGCTGCAGATGCACATTCTGAAGGAAATCTCCCAGCGCGTAGATATTCCGCTGGTGTTGCACGGCGGTTCGGCCAACCCGGACGCGGAGATTGCCGAGGCGGTGACGCTGGGCGTGGGCAAGATTAATATCTCCAGCGACATGAAGTTCGCCTATTTCGCCAGACTGCGCGAGATCCTCGCGCGGGAGAGCTGGTGGGATCCGAATGTGATTTATCCGGACGCCATCGCCGCCGCGAAAGCGGTGATTCGCTACAAGATGAATCTGTTTGGCGGGCTGGGTAAAGCCGGGTTGTATCGTTGATTCCAAAACAATAAATAGGGCCGCTACGGAAGTGCGGGATGTCAGTTGCCCATGCCGTAGCGGCGCGATTTATCGCGCGTATTCACCCGCCGCACTGCTGCTGATTGCGCAATAAATTGCGCCGCTACGGGACGGTAACGCCTGTCGCGATACGATTTATCGCTAACAATTACTTCACCACGCCCAGCCACTGTCTGGCGATCTGCGCATATTCGCCGGTGGCAGTGCTGAGGTGCAGCCACTGATCGACATACAGCTTCCAGCTCATATCATCACGTGGGATCATGTAAGCCTTCTCGCCATACTGCATCGGCTGCTGCGGATTGATGGCGCACAGCGACGGATAGTGCTGCTGCTGGAACAGCGCTTCGGAAGCATCGGTAATCATCACGTCGGCTTTGTTATCCACCAGCTGCTGGAAAATGCCGGTGTTCTCCGCCAGCTGCAGGCTGGCCTGCGGCAGATGACTGTGCACAAACGCTTCATTGGTGCCGCCAGCCGGCTCGATTACCCGCACCTGCGGCTGGTTGATCTGCTCAACCGTCTGGTACTTCGCTTTATCCGCGCAGCGCACCAGCGGAATCTTGCCATCGACGCCCAGCGGCTGTGCGAACCAGGCGATCTGCTGACGTTTAAGCGTCACGGAGACACCGCCCAGCGCGATATCACACTGTTTCGCCACGAAATCTTCGCTCAGGGTTTTCCACGTGGTTGGCACCCACTTTACTTTTGCGCCGAGGCTGGCGGCCAGCGACTGCGCCATGCTGATGTCCAGCCCTTCATACTGGCCGTCGCTGCGCAGAAAGGTGTAAGGCTTGTAATCGCCGGTGGTGCAGACCTTCAGGGTTTTGCTCTGGCGAATGTCATCAAGGTGGGATTGCGCCTGAGCCGTGCCGGCCACCAGAAGTAAGGCACTCAGTATCACAGTTTTCATGGTGTGTTCTTTTTAAGTGGATGTTGGTTAGCGTGCGGATTGTTGCATAAGTAACGGCATTATTGCTTTGAGAGCAAAAGTCTTGTGATCAATCACGCATTTTTTTGCCCCGCGCGCGCGCGTAGAGTGGGCGGCATCTATGAGAAACGGAGCGAATTATCTATGAGCAAGATTTTGATTATCGACGGCGGCAAGACCTTTGCCCATTCCAAAGGCGAACTGAACCATACCCTGACCGAAGTGGCGGCCAGCCAGCTGCGCGATCTGGGCCATGAGGTTCAGGTGACCGTTGCCGATAGCGACTACAACGTGGCAGACGAAGTGCAGAAATACCTCGACAGCGACGTGGTGATTTATCAGATGCCGGGCTGGTGGATGGGCGAGCCGTGGACGGTGAAAAAGTACATCGATGAGGTGTTTACTCTGGGCCACGGCGCGCTGTACGCCAGCGATGGCCGTTCGCGCAGCGATGCCGGCAAAAAGTACGGTTCCGGCGGCCTGATTCAGGGCAAAAAATACATGCTGTCGCTGACCTGGAACGCCCCGCTGGAAGCCTTTACCGATCCCGACCAGTTCTTTGAAGGCGTCGGCGTGGACGGCCTGTACCTGCACTTCCATAAAGCCAATCAGTTCCTCGGTATGGAAAGTCTGCCGACCTTTATCTGTAACGACGTGATTAAACAGCCGGACGTGCCGCGCGATATCGCACGTTATCGGACTCATCTCAGCCAGATCTTTGCTTAACTGTAAGCACACCGGGAAAAAACAGAAGGAAGCGTTATGTTAACTGTGGTTGCAGAAATTTGCGTTAAGCCGGGCCGCCGTCAGGAGGTGCTGGAGGCGATTAATAAACTGATCCCTGTCGTGCTGGAAGAAGAGGGTTGCCATCAGTACGATGCGCTGGTCGATCACCAGGCGCAGGTGCCGTGGAAGCAGAACTCGCCAGACTCGATCTTTATGCTCGAGCAGTGGGAATCGCTGCGCCATCTGGAGCAGCATCAGCAGATGCCGCACATGGATGCGCATCGCGCCACCATCAAAGATGACGTGGTAGACGTGAAAATTCTGGTGCTGGAACCGACCGCCTGATTTTCCGCTGCAGGCATAAAAAAAGCCCCGGTTTTGCGACCGGGGCTTTTGTTTAGCAGCTAATCAATGATCAGTGCTGTTCGTTGTGCAGGTTCTGCACCAGCAGTTCCGCATCACCGTTGCTGTAGACGTTGTACTCGTTGCCACCGACGGTGACGGTACCGGTGGCCTGCTGCCAGGAGCTGGCATCTTCACCGGCTGGCAGGATGTCTTCCAGCGTCAGCGCCTCGCCCTGTTTGGCATTCACCACCAGCTGTGACTTGCCGTTGTCGATGAACAGAGAGTCCTGGCCCTGCGCCATGATGTCGTTGAGCGACATGCTCATCAGTCCTTCTACATCAGTGGCACCCGCAGCGAAGATCGAGTTGATTTCTGGCGGCGGCGGCGGGGTAACGTCGACGTTGGTCTTAACGGTATGGTCAATGACCAGCTCGTTACCGGCCGCATCGCGTATCGTGACGTTAAAGGCATAATCGCCTTCTGCCAGTTTGTCAGACTCATAGCGCCACACGCCGTTTTGCACCACGGTAGAGCCGATCAGATTCTCACGCGCTTCGTCGGCCCAAATCATCACGATAGAACCGTTTTCTGACCCCTTACCTTTGAAAATCAGGGTGTCATCGTTGGTGTCCGGACGCACCGGGATTTCAATGCCGGTTTTATCCGCAAACACGCCTTCGAAGTTAGCCTTAGGGCCACCTTCTACTGGCTCCGGCTTGGTGGTATCCACATCAAAGTTGATGGCGGCTTCTTTGTCGCCTTTCACACCGGACTGGCTCACCGGCTGTACTTCAACTTTATGGTTGCCCTCGCCCAGTTCTGGCAGCTCATAGCTCCACTTGCCGTCAATAACGTCAACTACAATCGGCTCCAGATCGTCGATGTAAATGATCACCTGCGACAGATCTGGTGAGGTACCCTTCAGGGTTGGCTGTTTATCATCGGTAACCATGCCATTTTCGATGTTACCCTGAATAGGACCGACGTTATCCTCCAGTACGTATGAGCCTTCCATCGAGCCTGGCTTTTTGGTGTCGATGATCAGATCGATAGGATCGGAGGGCTGCGATTCGTTGCCAGCCGGATCGGTGATCCCGATGATAACCTGATAGTTACCGTCATCGATTGGGTTCTCCGGTTTCACTTCCCACTTGCCGTCTTCGCCGACAATGCCGGTGCCGATCACCACTTTATTACCGGTACCGTCTTCGATAATGACTTCCACTTTGTCGCCCGGGTTGCCGCCGTCGCCGCCGAAGCCAGGACGGTTGTCATCAATGGGCTGACCTGGCTCAACCGGACCGTTTTTATCACCTTCGTTATCGATGATCGTCGGTGGTTTTGGCTGATCCGGTGGCGTAATATCGATAATCACGTTGATTGGATCAGAGGTCGGTGACTCTTTGCCGGTGGACGGATCTTTGGCGATCAGTTCAATATCATGCGAACCCTCTGCCAGTTCTGGCAATTCAATTTCCCACTTGCCATCTCTAACAATTGCGCTTGCCACCGGCTCGCCATCAACGATCACGGAAATGACGTCGCCATTGTTGCCTTCACCGCGCAGCACTGGCGTGGTGTCGTTGGTGGAATCGCCTGGCTGCAGTACGCGCTCTTCATCACCGTTGTTGGCGACCATCTCATCCACCACCGGGGCCGGCAGAATGTTGCTGTCGACAACCAGTTTGAACGGATCGGTTTTCTCAGAGACGGTGCCGCCTTTGCTGATAGAATCCACAACCAGCGAGTGCTCGCCCTCACCCAGCTCAACCTCCAGTTTCCATTCACCGCGTGAGTCCACCACGGTTGAACCGATCAGTTTATCGCCGTCCCACACGCGCACGATCACGCCCGCATCTCCCCTGCCCGACAGGGTTGGAGTTTTGTCATCGGTAATGTCACCTGACTTCAGCGGACCGGTAACGCGGCCTTCGTCATCGAACACCTCATTCAGTGATGGCGCGTCCGGCACTTTGGTATCCAGCGTCAGCGCGAAGTTGTCAGAGCGCGGGCTCTCGGCGCCGAAGCGATCGGTGTAGCTGGCGCTGAACACGTGGGTGCCGTCGGTAGTCAATTCCGGCGTGAAGCTCCAGCGACCATCGGCACCGGCTTTCACGCTGCCAATCGCTTTGGAGTAAATATCGTAGATTTTGACCAGGCTGTCCGGCTGAGCAACACCGTACAGGGTTGGGGTTTTGTCATTGGTGTAGTTGCCCGGCGTCAGATAGGTATCCGCGCTGCCTTCATTATCAATCACGCGCATAATCTGCGGTGCTTCCGGTGCAGAAGTGTCGATATTGTAAATACGCGGAGTTGATGATCCCCAGTTGCCCGCACGGTCCAGATAACGAATGCCCGCGACGTGCAAACCCTCTTTCAGCTCCGGCGACTCAAACTGCCATTTGCCACTGGCATCAGCGCGGGTAGTATAAACTGTTTCATCAATAACAATCTGTACTAATGCATTGGGTTCCGCGTTTCCACCGCTGATCGTAATTACTTTTGTGTTGATGGTTCTGACCGGTTCACCCGCAGAATTAGCCGCATCCACGATGGCTGCTTCTGCCGGCGTTTCAGATACCGCTTCGTTCACTGCCTGAGTGACTACACCGTCGGCAATTGTCAGGTTGAAAGCATCAGAAATCGGGCTTTCATGGCCAACCGTATCTTTCGCCATCACGGTCAGCTTGTGCTCGCCGTCTGCCAGTTCCGGCGTGATGCTCCATGCGCCCATTTTGTCTGCTACCACTGAACCGATCTCTTTACCGTTATCGTACAGGGTAACAATCGTGCCAGGTTCTGCCACACCAGACAGCGCCGGCGTTTTGTCGCTGGTGGCGTCACCCGGCGTCAGGTAGCGATCTTCCGCCGCAGCGTCATCAATCACGCGCCAGATTTCCGGTTTCGCCGGAGGCGTAGTATCCATATCAAGAATGAAGATAGTCGGATTACTCGGGTTAGTCGCTTTATCAATCGATACCAGCTGAATGACATGGGTGCCGTCTAACCAGCTGGTTTTCGGGTCGAATGACCATTTGCCGTCCTCGCTGATATCTACAATGTGCATTTCACCATCGATTGTAATCTCCAGCTTGCCGCCGTTGGCATCGCCTACGCTTTTATCAATCCATTTATAAAACTGATCTTTGGTCGAGATAACGCGGGCGTTCTCTAGTTTATCTTGAATATTAGCCATGATGTGTATTCCTTTTACGTTAAATAATGTTTCGGGATTTCCAGCCGAACACAGGTTTAATTTCGCTTTTTATGCCTGCTGACAATACGAGAAACGTCTTAATCGATTAAGTTATATAAACCTCTAATAACTTCACCGAGGCACAGTGCCTCACACCTCATCAATATGAGATGTGAGAATGCGCTGCTAAAATAATTAAATCAGATCACTTATTTTCTATACTGATAATAACCCGGCGCTCGCTGGCATAGCATGCTTTCTGCTCCTGCAGACTGCCTGAACACTGGGTATTGACCTGAGATTCACCCATGCTCTGCGCGGTGATATTGGCCGCATTCATCCCCAGGGCGATCAGCAGTGCTTTCACCGCCTCAGCGCGACGCTGGCCGAGCGCCATATTGCTGCTGTCGCTGCCAATAGGATCGGTAAAGCCGGTGACGATGATGTGGCGTTGAGCGGCATTTTCCTTTTTCAGCATGCCGGCAAAACTGCTGAGTGCTTCGCGCCCCTGTGCTGAGATGTCGTTGCTGTTGGCGCTGCCAAAGCGGAACAGCAGGTCGGATGAAAATGCATAGTTATCATAAGCTTCAGTCGTTCCTTCCTGACAGCGCTGTACCGACGAGGCGCGCGACAGCAGATGAGCCTGCCGTTTGGTGCTCAGCAATTCCTGCTGCGCCTGCTGCTGGCTGACCACCAGCGGACGACCGCTGTCATCGAGGTTAGCGCGAATGTAGTAGGTTTTACCGGCAGCCAGTTTATCACTCCACGATTGCGCGCGTTTACCCTGATAATCTGGCGCATCGTTGACATAACTGCCCAGCGAATGCGTGCCCGGCGCGACACAAAACACCGTATAGCCACCGGCCAGTAATGACGTCTGAAATTCACCGTCGACATAAATATTCGCCGGTTTTTCTCCGGTTAATAAAGCCGGACGATAATAAACCACCCGCGCCTGCTCTGCCGATACTGGCGATAAACTGCGCCATGCGGCACCAAATGAATTTTGCGCCTGGGTTGAAAAAGTCGTTAATACTGGCGCACACACCAGTGAAGCTAAAAGTAATTTTTTTGCAATTTTCATTTAAGTTTCACAGGTGCAATAAATTGCACCTGTATGCTCCAGATAAATTAGAATTGTTCGATTTCGTTCTGTAAGAACAGCGCATCTGATTGGGAATTATTTTCAGCCATTACACCACTCTGGCTTTCCTGATTATTCCAGTCATTAAACGCATCGTTATTAAGCTGCAGTAATTCCGCATTAATCGGCTGCTGCTGCTCGTCGGCCTCATTGAACAGTTCATGATTGTCCAGCGAAAGCAGAGCAGAAAGATCGAGACCGGCCAGCTCAAGCGCATTAATTTCTGGCGGCGGCGGTGGAATGGTGTCGACTTCCACTTCATAAATGTCCGTTTTGCCGGTCACTTCGCCATCGCTGGAGAACACGCCGCGCAGCTGATAAACATCATCCGCCAGATCCGTCGTCGTCAGCTCCCATTTGCCGTCAGCACCAATTGTAGTAGTGAAGCTGTAGCTGTTCTCCAGACCGACAATGTAGATGGTAACCAGCTCGCCTGGCACGCCTTTACCGGACACAATGATGCTCGGATCGTTCATCGCGCCGCCGTTTTCGATTGGCGTACGCACGCCGGCGTCGTTATTGTCTTTAAAGATATGCTCAATCACGCCGGAAACCGGAACGTCCGGATCGGGCAGGCCATCGACAGGTTCAGGATCGACCGGCACTTGCGTGTCGCCTTCAAACCCAATCGTGACCTTGTCAGAGGCCGGCGATTCGTTGCCGGCCGGATCGCGCACTACGATCTCCAGCTCGTGCTCACCCGGTTGCAGATTGTTTTCTGGCGTGAAGGTCCACTTGCCGTCTTCCACAATCACCGAACCAATGGGCTTGCCGTTGTCGATAATCACCACGATATCGCCGTCGTTGCCGCTGCCTTCCAGCGTCGGACGCAGATCTTTTGTGGTGGAACCGTCTTCCAGCGGATTACCTTCGCTGTCTTTAATCACGCCGATGCCCGGATTTTCCGGCGCCACGGTGTCCACATCCACGATGAACGGATCGGATGGCAGTGATTTGTTCCCCACCTGATCGACCACCACGATGCTCAGCTCGTGTCGCCCATCCTGCAGCGCCGGAGCCGTAAAGGTCCAGTTGCCTTCGGCGTCTACCCTGGCGGTGCCCAGCTTCACGCCATCGTTCCAGATTTCTACCGTCGAGCCCGCTTCAGCTTTACCGGTCAGCGTCGGCGTATTGTCTTTCGTCACGCCACCTTTTTCGATCAGCACCGGCGGATCCTGCATATCGTCCATCACGCTGCCAATGGTGCCTTTGGCTGGCGCCGTCAGATCGATGATGAATTCCCACGGATCGCTCTCTTCACCTACCACGCCTTCGGCGTTACGCTCGGCGGTAACGATGCTGTGATTGCCTGCCGCCAGCGGTTTTTCCGGCGTAAAGGTCCAGTTACCCTCGTCATCCACCAGCACTTCACCCAGCAGCGTCTCACCATCCCATATTTCAATGGTGTTGCCCGGCGTGCCGGTGCCGTTGAAGGTGGGCATGGTGTCATCGGTGCGGCCGCCGTTCGCTACCGAACCGGTTACGTCGCCGATATCATCAATCACATCGCTGATGGTGGGCTTGCTGATATCGCCGCCGCCGCTGCCACCGCCGCCTTCACCTTTGCCGCTGTGGCTGCCGTCGTTATTGTCGTAATGGTGTTTCGCCGCGACATAGCCAAGACCCGCCGCTGCCGCGATAGCCGCCAGACCGCCGAGCGCAATCAGCGCCGGCGACCATTCAAAGCCGCTGGCCAGTGCGTAACCGGAATTATCATCAACGCTGCCTTCACCCAGCGCCAGCGCGGTAGTTTCGCCGTCGGCCAGCGCGGCCGCTTCGTGGTCGGCATTGCCGTCCGTCGCGACGTAAGCGTGCATTTCGCCGTCTTCCGCTTTACCCACTAAGGTGCCGGATTTAGCGAAGAAATCTTCGATAATCAGATCCGGTTTGCTGGCGTCTGAGCCTTCCAGCATCACCAGCAGGTTTTTCCCCACGCGTTTAACGGTGATGTTTTCAGGCGCGGTGCCGTCCTGATTCTGCGTCAGCAGGTATTTACCGTTGGTAATTGCCTGAATCTTCACTGCTTTGCCATCTTTACCGGCGCGCAGCACTTCCGCTTTTGTTATGGTTTTCTTATCGATAACCGCCACACTTACGGGTGAAACGTTCATGATTCTTCCTTCCGTCGATTAATTTTGACTGCGCGTTTGCAGGCAAGCGCCGCAATCTCCCTGGCTCTGCCCTTGGGTGGGCTCAAAGTTGCGACATAATCCGGAAAGAGATAAATCCGAGACATAAGAAATGTCCCGTTAGGAAAAAATTCTTAAATGGGCGACCGAAAGATAGCTAAATCATTAACCGATTGAATTAAAGCGTTTTTATCAGTGAAGGCAGAACATAACAGGAAAGGTTATTCAAACAGAACCGGACTATAACAGATGATTTTCCTGAATTTTTTCCCGTAAAAAATCCAGAAAACAGGTGATGCGGGAACTGAGCGACTGGTTGCGATAGTACACTGCGTGAATCGGCAGGCGCAGTTCGCGCGTGTCATTTTCCAGCACCTGTACCAGCCGGCCGCTGGCGCGATCCTCGCGGCTGACAAAATCCGATAGCCGCACAATGCCCTGGCCGGCCAGCGCCAGCTGGCGCAGGGTTTCACCGCTCGACGCGCAAAGCGTGGGTTTGATGCGCAAAAACTCGCCTTCGCGCTGCCACACCGGCCAGACATTGTGCGCGTCCAGCTGGCTGAATCCCAGCAGCTGGTGCGTCAGCAGATCTTCCACGCTCTGCGGCGCGCCGGCTTTTTCCAGATAGGCCGGACTGGCCAGCAGGCGAATCGCGCTGCTGCCCAGCACGCGGGCGCGCAGCGTGGAGTCGCGCAGTTCGCCAATGCGAATAGCGATATCGGTTTGCTGCTCAAGCAGGTCGATGACAATGTCATCGGTGTTCAGCTCCAGCTGAATTTGCGGATAGCGCGCGCAAAATTCGGCAACCAGCGGCACGATAACATGCAGGGTAAACGGCGTATTGGCGTTGACGCGCAGCCGTCCGGAGGGAATGTCGCGCCGCTGCGCAATATGCTCTTCGGCCTGCTCCACCGACGCAAGGATCTGCCGCGCGTGATCGAGAAAAATCAGCCCCTCTTCGGTCAGCGCCAGGCGACGCGTGGTGCGGTGCAGCAGCGTGGTTTGCAGTTTGCTTTCGAGGCGGCTCAGCGCCCGGCTGATGCCGGAGCTGGTTTGATCCAGCTGTTCCGCTGCGGCGGTAATCGAACCGGTGTCCACCACCGCGACCCAGGCGCGTAACTCTTCCAGTGTGATTTTCACTCTTCCTACCTCAGCGCATTGCTACTTCGAGACCGGTCTTAGCCTCGTTCTCACGGCTGCTGAGGTAGATTGCTCCACGTTCAGCAGCGGCAGGATACCACAATGCAGCAAAACGCAGGGATTATCGCTGACCCGGGGCAGCAGGCGGCATATGGGTGCCGCGCACAGGGCGGTTTTTATTCACGGGCATGCAGCGATGGGACAGATCGGGACGGGCAGCGATGGGACAGATCGGGACGGGCAGCGATGAAACGCCTTGCCGGCATAAAAAAGGGACGCCGCAGCGTCCCGTTTGCATCACACTTCGAGGTCGGCGAGGTCGCCTTTTTCCTGCAGCCAGTTGCGGCGGTCTTCCGAGCGTTTCTTCGCCAGCAGCATGTCCATCATCCGTAACGTCTGCTCGACGTCTTCTTCGTCGACCGTCAGTTGCACCAGACGACGGGTGTTAGGATCGAGCGTGGTTTCGCGCAGCTGCAGCGGGTTCATCTCACCCAGACCTTTAAAGCGCTGCACGTTCGGCTTGCCTTTTTTCCGTTTCAGCTGCTCCAGCACGCCCTCTTTTTCGTCTTCATCGAGCGCGTAATACACCTCTTTACCGAGGTCGATGCGGTACAGCGGCGGCATCGCCACATAGACGTGGCCCTGCTGCACCAGCGAGCGGAAGTGCCTCACAAACAGCGCGCACAGCAGCGTGGCAATGTGCAGGCCGTCGGAGTCCGCATCCGCGAGGATACAGATTTTGCCGTAGCGCAGCTGGCTGAGATCTTCACTGTCAGGATCGATACCGATCGCCACCGAAATATCGTGTACTTCCTGCGACGCCAGCACTTCATCCGACGACACTTCCCAGGTGTTGAGGATCTTGCCTTTCAGCGGCATGATCGCCTGATATTCGCGGTCGCGCGCCTGCTTGGCGGAGCCGCCCGCAGAATCCCCTTCCACCAGGAACAGTTCGGTTTTGTTCAGGTCCTGCGCGGTACAGTCGGCCAGCTTGCCCGGCAGCGCCGGTCCGCTGGTCAGCTTTTTACGCACCACCTTTTTCGCCGCGCGCATACGACGCTGTGCGCTGGAGATCGCCAGCTCGGCCAGCATTTCGGCGGCCTGCACGTTCTGGTTGAGCCACAGGCTGAAGGCATCTTTCACTACCGCTGAGACAAACGCCGCGCACTGGCGTGAGGAGAGACGTTCTTTGGTCTGTCCGGCAAACTGCGGATCCTGCATTTTGACCGACAGCACATAGGCGCAGCGATCCCAGATATCCTCCGCCGACAGCTTCACGCCGCGCGGCAGAATATTGCGGTATTCACAGAATTCGCGCATCGCATCGAGCAAGCCCTGACGCAGGCCGTTAACGTGCGTTCCGCCCTGCATGGTTGGGATCAGGTTGACGTAGCTTTCGGTCAGCAGCTCGCCGCCCTCCGGCAGCCACAGCAGCGCCCAGTCGACTGCCTCCACATCACCGGCAAAGCTGCCGACAAACGGTTTTTCCGGCAGCGTTGGCAGGCCGTTCACCGCTTCGCTCAGGTAATCCGTCAGGCCATCCTGATACAGCCAGGTTTGCTCGGTATCGTTCACCTTGTCTTTAAAGACAATTTCAACGCCCGGGCACAGCACCGCTTTGGCTTTCAGCAGATGCTTGAGGCGGGAGACCGAGAAGCGCGGGCTGTCAAAGAAGCTTTCGTCTGGCCAGAAGTGAACGCTGGTGCCGGTGTTACGTTTGCCTACCGTACCAATCACCGCCAGATCCTGCACTTTATCGCCGTTTTCGAAGGCGATCTGGTAAATCTCACCGTTGCGGCGCACCGTGACTTCCACACGCTTCGACAGGGCGTTGACCACCGAAATCCCTACGCCGTGCAGGCCGCCGGAGAACTGGTAGTTTTTGTTGGAGAATTTACCGCCGGCGTGCAGGCGACAGAGAATCAGTTCGACCGCTGGCACGCCCTCTTCCGGGTGGATATCGACGGGCATACCACGGCCATCATCGATCACTTCCAGCGACTGATCGGCGTGCAGGATGACTTCCACGCGTTTGGCGTGACCGGCCAGCGCCTCATCGACGCTGTTATCGATCACTTCCTGGCCCAGATGGTTAGGGCGTGTGGTATCGGTGTACATGCCCGGACGGCGACGTACCGGTTCGAGGCCGGTTAAAACCTCAATGGCGTCAGCATTATAGCTAGATTGGCTCATCGTAACAGTCTGATTAGCAATAGGAAAATGGGCCCATCCCGCAGCATCAGGGAGTATTCAGTCCCAGAAAATCAATCATCTGCGCAAAATGGCGTTCGAATCCGATATAGGCATGATTGCCGCCCTCTTCTACCGTCTGACGGCACGCGCTGTAGTAATCCAGCGCCTGGCGATAGTCGAGCACTTCATCGCCGGTTTGTTGCAGCAGCCAGAGTAGATCGGGCGCTTCCAGAGGGTCAATCTGCATCACTTTCAGATCGTAAATGTGGCGAGACTCTAACACATATTGCTGGCCGGTGTAGGGATTCCGGTTTTCACCCAGATAATCCACCAGCAGTTCAAACGGCCGCACCGCCGGATTCACCACCACCGCCGGCAGCATGAAACACTGCGACAGCCAGGTGGCAAAATAACCACCGAGCGATGACCCCACCAGCCCGAGCGGTTCCCCGGCATACTGCATCACCAACTCTTCCAGCAGCGCAGCAGCCTCAGCGGGAAAAGTCGGCAGCTGCGGCACCAGCACCTCAATGTGCGGATGCTGCGCCTGACACCACTGCTGTAACTGCGTCGCTTTAGCCGACTGCGGTGAGCTGTTGAATCCGTGCAGATAAATCAGCGCCGCCATGGTTTAGTAGCCCTCGGAATCCAGATCCGGACGGAACAGATCGCTTTGCAGACGATTCACTTCGGTGTGCAGCGTGCCGTCCGCCTGCAGCGTCAGCCAGCGCCAGCCGGGTGCCACGGTATCAATAGTGAAGTTGGTGCAGTGCGGTTTGAACTGAACGCAGGTCGAAGGCGACGCCAGTACGCGGCGGCCGTGCCAGTCGAGATCCAGCTCCTGATGAATGTGGCCGCACACCAGGTGGCGCGCCAGCGGGAAATTTTGCAGCACCGCATCCAGCTGATGCGGATTGCGCAGGCTGTGCTGGTCAAGCCAGGTACAGCCAGAGGCCAGCGGATGATGGTGCAGCAGCACCAGCGTGTAGCGATCGGGGTACTGACGCAGCGTGCGGTCCAGCCACTCCAGCTGATAGTCGCTCAGCATGCCGTGCGGCACGCCAAAAACCTGGCTGTCCAGCAGCACCAGCTGCCAGTGCTCGCCGAGCAGCACATGCTTGTCCGCAGCGATGCCGGCCTGCGCCAGCGTATCCACCATCGCCGGCTGAAAATCGTGATTGCCCGGCAGCCAGACGCACGGCTTCGGCAGACGTGCAATGCCCGCAACAAAATGCTGATAAGCTTCGACGGTGTGATCCTGGGCGAGATCGCCAGTGGCGATAATCAGATCGTAATCGCGCTGTTGCGCCGCGATGGCGTCCAGCACCGCATCAAAACTCGACCAGGTATTCACTCCAAGCAGCGATTGATGTTTTCCCGCGAAAAGATGGGTATCCGTAATTTGTAAAATTCTGATATCGGACCCATTTGCCGCAGGAAGAGTTAGCAGGCTATCCAAAGCGTTTCCTTTCTCTCCACGCTATCGTTGCGTTATATACCCGTGCGGATTCAGGGTATCGCTATCAGCATACTGGCACGGCCATCGCGCCGTGCGCCAGGCAGTACCGCAACCAGTCGGCAAGGAACTGGTTAATCTGATGTTTTTCATCGCGCTGATGCAATTTTTTATTAGGATAATCATAGCGCGCTTTGAAGCGATAGATCTGCTGAGTGGAACACACTTCAGCCACCATCGCATCATGGTAGAGCCGCACCGACATGGACGGCAGGCTCCAGTAGCTCACTGCGGGTGCCACCTGGCGGATCTCCACCAGCGTGGTATAGCGCGTCGACTCTTCAATAGTCAGCTGATAACTGGCGCCGTTCACCTGATACATCACCGACGCACCTGCCTCGTCACTGCGCGGCAGCAGGCGGCGCAGCTGAGCGAAATTGGTTTCGCACAGACGCATCATTTCGGGGAAATCAGGGGTATAGCGCTGTTTCATGTTGGCTTCCACTCTTCTCTTAGTTTCTCATGGTGCAACGCCAGCCATTGCAGAGCGATGACAGATGCCGCGTTATCAATAATCCCCTCTTCCACCCAGCGATAAGCCTGTTCGCGGCTTACCACATGCACAAGAATATCCTCATTCTCTTCCTCCAGCCCGTGATTTCCCTCTGCCTGGCTGGCATCCACTTCGCCCACCAGCACCGACAAACGCTCTGAGGTTCCGCCGGGGCTGGCTAAGTAATTCACTATCGGTTTGACGCGGCCAACCTTGAGGCCAGCCTCTTCGACCGCTTCACGACGCACCACATCTTCCGGTGTTTCACCCGGTTCAATAATGCCGGCCACCATCTCCAGCAGCCAGGGCGTGGCGCTGGAATCATAGGCCGGAATGCGGATCTGTTCGATCAGCACTACTTCGTCGCGCAGGGGATCATAGGGTAGCAGCACGGCAGCGTGTCCGCGCTCAAAAACTTCGCGCACCACTTCACCGCTCATGTCGCCATTGAAACGGCGGTGGCGGAAGCGGTAACTGACGATGGAAAAAAAACCATCGTAGCGAGTATCGCGTGCAATAATTTCTACATCGTTTTTTGTGAAAGTCACAGGGGATTTTTTTTCACCCGCCATCATCTGGTTCCTTATGCAGATTGGGATGGAGCGAAGAAAAGCCAACCCTTGTGCTCCGTCCGAGTGGTTCTTTCTGAATTATTTACGTAAATTAGGGGGAGAAGGCACGTTCAGCCAACTTATCTCTGACGCCGCCTCTGTAGAATCGGCGATTATTTTTTGGCTTACCTGCAGCACACTCTCTGTGCATTTGCTGCAACACAAGGAATGCAAATGAAAAAACTGCTCCCACTTTTTATTGGACTGAGCCTGGGCGGTTTCAGCCTTGCCAGCCAGGCAGAAAACCTGTTGCAGGTCTACCAGCAGGCGCGCCTCAGCAACCCGGATCTGCGTGCTTCAGCCGCCGATCGCGACGCTGCTTTTGAGAAAATTAACGAAGCGCGTAGCCCGTTGCTGCCGCAGCTGGGTCTGGGTGCAGATTATACCTATAACAGCGGCTATCGCGACAACAGCGGTCTCCATTCCAACACGACCAGCGCCTCGCTGCAATTAACGCAGACGATTTTCGACATGTCGAAATGGCGTGCGCTGACGCTGCAGGAAAAAACGGCCGGCATTCAGGACGTTACTTATCAGGTAGCGCAGCAGGATCTGATCCTGAACACCGCAACCGCCTATTTCAACGTGCTGAAGGCCATTGATACGCTTTCTTACACTGAAGCGCAGAAACAGTCGATCTACCGCGAACTGGATCAGACCACCCAGCGTTTTAACGTCGGTCTGGTGGCCATCACCGATGTGCAGAACGCCCGTGCTCAATACGACAGCGTGCTGGCCAACGAAGTGACCGCGCGTAACGACCTGGATAATGCGGTGGAATCGCTGCGTCAGATCACCGGCATGGATTATCTGTCGCTGGCGTCACTGAATATCGATCGTTTCAAAACGGCGCGTCCGGAAGCGGTGTCCAGTCTGCTGAAACAGGCTGAGAGCCGTAACCTCAACCTGCTGTCTGCCCGTCTGAGCCAGGATCTGGCGCGTGAGCAGATTCGCTCCGCCGAGTCCGGCCACATGCCGACGCTGGATCTGACCGCTTCTACCGGTCTGTCGAACAGCAAATACGGCGGCAGCCGCGCTAATCAGAGTGCCGGTACCACTGACTCGATCACCGGCTCCAACCAGGTTGGCCTGAGCTTCTCACTGCCTCTGTACAGCGGCGGTTCAGTGACTTCGCAGGTGAAACAGGCGCAGTATAACTTCGTCGCCGCCAGCGAGCAGCTTGAAGGCGCGCACCGTAGCGCGATCCAGACCGTCCGTTCTTCGTTCAACAACGTGAACGCTTCGATCAGCAGCATCGACGCTTACAAACAGTCGGTAATCTCGGCGCAGAGCTCATTAGATGCCTCGGAAGCCGGTTATCAGGTGGGTACGCGTACCATCGTTGATGTGTTAGACGCGACCACCACGCTGTTTAACGCTAAACAGCAGCTGTCGAATGCGCGTTACAGCTACCTGATCAACCAGCTGAACATCAAATATGCGCTGGGCACGCTGAACGAGCAGGATCTGCAACAGCTGAACAGCACGCTGGGCAAAGAAGTGACGACCTCGCCAGAAGTGGTCGCGCCGGAAAACAGCCAGCAGGCCGCGCGCGTGGATAACGGCCCGAAAGCGACCTCCGCTTCCGCCGCCGCTCAGGCCCGTCCGGCCGCGGCACGTAACAGTGCCAACCCTTTCGCTAATTAAGCCTTCAAGGGGCCGCTTGCGGCCCCTTTCGCATTCAAACGTATAACAACGTAAAGATCCCCTTGCCACCCGGCTTCCCGCTTCATTTTCCACCACTCATCACCTATCCTAAGCCCCACCTTTGGGCACAGGATGAAGATAATGAAACGGACAAAAAATATTCGTCATGCCGCTTTCCGTAAAAGCTGGCAGGCACGCCATTTAACGCCGGTCGCACTGGCGGTCACCGCCGTGTTTATGCTGGCAGGCTGCGAACAGAGCGATGAAACGGTTTCGATGTACCAGAACGCCGATGATTGTGCGAAAGCCAATCCGGGCCAGAGCGCCCAGTGCACCACCGCTTACAACAACGCGCTGAAAGAGGCTGAGCGCACCGCGCCAAAATACGCCACGCGTGAAGATTGTGTCGCGGAATTCGGCGAAAACCAGTGTCAGCAAACCCCGGCACAGGCGGGCGTCGGTACCACGGCGAACAATGCTGAAGCGCAGCAGAGCGGCAGCTTCTGGATGCCTCTGATGGCCGGCTACATGATGGGTCGTCTGATGGGCGGCGGCGCTGGCTTTGCGCAGCAGCCGCTGTTCTCGCCAAAAACCCCTAACAGCCCGGCTAACGGCCAGTTTGTTGATGCTTCCGGTAAGAACTACGGTGCGGCCACCTCGGGCCGGACGGTAAACGTGCCGAAAACCGCGCTGGCGCCAAAACCGGCCACTACGTCCACCATCACCCGTGGCGGCTTTGGTGAGACGGTAGCCAAACAGAACACCATGCAGCGCAGCAGTGCCACCAGCACCGGCAGCCGCTCGCTGGGAGGCTAAGCCCGCGCATGCAACGTATTGCTATCAGCGAACGTCCGAACTGGCGCGAAAAGGCGACCGAGTACGGCTTTCAGTTTCACACCATGTATGGCGAACCCTACTGGTGCGAAGACGCTTATTACCAGTTTACGCTGGCGCAAATTGAACAGCTGGAAGCGGCCACCGCGGAACTGCACCAGATGTGCCTGCAGGCGGTAGAAAAAGTGGTGAACAGCGAAGCGCTGCTCACCCGTTTCTGCATTCCGAAACACACCTGGGATTTTGTGCGCGAATCCTGGCAGCAGCGTCAGCCGTCGCTCTATTCACGCCTCGATCTGGCGTGGGATGGCACAGGCGAGATCAAGCTGCTGGAGAACAACGCCGATACGCCAACCTCGCTGTACGAAGCGGCGTTTTTCCAGTGGATCTGGCTGGAGGATCAGCTCAACGCCGGCAACCTGCCGCAAGGCAGCGATCAATTCAACAGCCTGCAGGAGCAGCTGATTGCGCGCTTCGCCACGCTGCACCAGCAGCACGGTTTTAACTGGCTGCACTTTGCCTGCTGTCGCGATACGGAAGAGGATCGCGCCACGGTACAGTATCTGCAGGATTGCGCCACTGAAGCCGGTCTGCCGAGTGAATTTCTCTACATTGATGAGATTGGGCTGGGCGAAAAAGGTCAGTTTACCGATCAGCACGATCAGGTGATCAGCAACCTGTTCAAGCTCTATCCGTGGGAATTCATGCTGCGCGAGATGTTTTCGACCAAGCTGGCCGATGCCGGCGTGCGCTGGCTGGAGCCGGCGTGGAAAAGCATTCTCTCCAACAAAGCGCTGTTACCGCTGTTGTGGGAGATGTTCCCCAACCATCCTAACCTGCTGCCCGCCTGGTTTGCCGATGATGCCAGCGCGCCGCAGATGGACAAATATGTGGTGAAACCGCTGTTTTCCCGCGAAGGTGCCAACATCACCATCGTGGAAAACGGTCAGGAAATCGCGCGTGCCGACGGCCCTTATGGCGAAGAGGGCATGATCGTCCAGCAGTTCTGGCCGCTGCCGAAATTTGGCGACAGCTACACGCTGATTGGCAGCTGGCTGATTGACGATCAGCCTGCCGGTATCGGTCTGCGGGAAGATCGGGCGCTGATCACGCAGGATCTGTCGCGTTTCTATCCGCACACCTTTATTGTGTAACGCACGTGCCGCCCGGTCTGCGGGCGGCACAGGTGTCAGCCAACCTGCACCGACAGCATACTGATCGAACCCATCTCCATGCCTTCCACCGGGATGCTCACCGCCTCACCTTCAGCTCGCGCGCCGAGAATATACAGCAGCGGCAGATAGTGCTCCGGCGTCGGATTAGCCAGCTGCGCGCCTTCATGCTGCTGATAATTCACCAGCGGATGCTGCGTCGCCTCACCCTCGTAGCCCAGATTATCGCGCACAAACTGGTTGAAGCTCTCCGCCCACGGATAAGCGCTTTCCGCGCCCTGCCAGCGAATCATGCGCAGGTTATGCACCACGTTGCCGCTGGCCACCAGCATCACGCCTTCGTCACGCAGCGCCGCCAGTTTACGTCCCAGCGCAAAATGCCACGCCACCGGCTGGGTGCCATCAATACTGAGCTGAATCAGCGGAATGTCCGCCTGTGGATACATCTTCGCCAGCACGCCCCACGAGCCGTGATCAAAGCCCCACTGCTGATCGGCCTGCACTGCTACCGGCGCCAGCAGATCGATAACGCGCTGTGCCAGCGCAGGCGAACCCGGCGCCGGATAGCGCACGTCGAACAGCGCCTGCGGGAAGCCACCAAAATCATGGATGGTGCGCGGATTGCTCATCGCCGTCACCGCCGTGCCGCGCGTGTACCAGTGCGCCGAGATGGCGAGAATAGCGCGCGGACGCGGCAGGGTTTCGCCCAGCTGCTGCCATACGCGGGTATAACGGTTGTCTTCTAATACGTTCATCGGGCTGCCGTGGCCGAGAAACAGAGCGGGCATGCGGGTCATTATTCATCCTCTGGCGTCGGGATCGCGTTAATGACTGTCACGATACGCGCTTTCGCCAGGGGAAAAACGCTGATAAGCGTGATGATGTTTATCAGCAAATTTGAACAAGATTTTGCCGACATAACTTTACGCTAAATAACTCGATATTTTATGGGGTTAACTATATTGTAACTGGTAATCATTATCATTAAGGAGCCCATCATGTCAGTACCTCTGCTGCTAACCATCCTGGCTGGCGGTGCCACTTTCGTCGGCGCGATTTTTGGCGTGCTCGGTCAGAAGCCGTCGAACCGCGTACTGGCCTTTGCGCTCGGCTTTGCCGCCGGCATCATGCTGCTGATTTCCCTGATGGAAATGCTGCCCGCCGCGCTGCATGCGGAAGGCATGTCGCCGGTGCTTGGCTACGGCATGTTCATGCTCGGCTTACTGGGTTATTTCGCCATGGATCGCCTGCTGCCGCACCAGCATCCGCAGGATCTGATGGCGGTCAATCGCCGCCCCACCAACCTGAAACGTACCGCGATCCTGCTGACGCTCGGTATCAGCCTGCATAACTTTCCCGAAGGCATTGCCACCTTTGTCACCGCCAGCAGCGATATGGAACTGGGGCTGGGCATCGCGCTGGCCGTCGCGATCCACAATATTCCGGAAGGGCTGGCGGTGGCCGGACCGATGTACGCCGCCACCGGCTCGAAAGCCAAAGCGCTGTTCTGGGCCTGCCTGTCCGGCATGGCGGAGATTTTTGGTGGCATCATCGCCTTTCTGCTGCTGGGGCCGGCGGTCTCACCGGTGATGATTGCGGCGATTATGGCGGCGGTGGCGGGCATTATGGTGGCGCTGTCCGTGGATGAACTGATGCCGCTGGCGCGCGAAATCGATCCGCATAACAACCCCAGCTACGGCGTTCTGTGCGGCATGACGGTGATGGGCCTGAGCCTGACGCTGCTGCAAACCAGCGGGGTAGGCTGACGCGAGATTCGTCTCATTCACCACCACTTCGGCCTTAACTCTCAACGACTTAGACTTGTTAAGGCGTAGTCGAGACGGGTCTTGTTAACACCCGACGGCGGGCTCATTACACTCCACGCGACTCTTAGAAAGCAGTGGAGTGTTATGTTAATTCAGGGAGCCATTTTATGCCTGGCGATGAATATCTATCATGAAGCGCGCGGCGAACCGGTAAAGGGACAGATTGCCGTCGGCACTGTCACCATGAACCGGGCTAACTGGGACGTCAAAGAGATCTGTCCGGTGGTGTACGCACCCAAACAGTTCTCCTGGACGTCTCTGCACAAACATCCCCATCGCCATCCGCCGCAGCATGACAAAAGCTGGCAGCGCGCGCAGCGCCTGGCCCAGCGGATTGTCGAGGGTAAGCTGGCGGATGTGACAAAGGGCGCGACCTTCTTTCATGCACACAGCGCCAGACCCGCGTGGCGCCACGCCTTCCAGCGTACCGTGGTGATAGGCAATCACGTTTTTTACGCCAGCCGTTAATCATAAAAAAAGGCCGGATGCATCACATCCGGCCTTATTTAATTCACGTCGGCTTAGCTGGCCTGACGGGTTTCATGCTGGCGGCGCCAGGCCACCAGGTCTTCAATGGTCACCACCGGCATGGCGTGCTGCTTCGCAAACGCAATCACTTCCGGCGCGTGCGCCATGCTGCCGTCATCATTGGTCAGTTCGCACAGCACACCCGCAGGTTTGAAGCCCGCCAGCGTCACCAGATCGAGCGTCGCTTCGGTGTGGCCGCCGCGCGCCAGTACGCCGCCGTCGCGCGCGCGCAGCGGGAATACGTGGCCGGGACGATTCAGATCGGACGGTTTAGCGTCATCGGCAATCGCCGCGCGGATGGTGGTAATACGGTCGGAGGCCGATACGCCGGTCGTCACGCCGCTGGCCGCTTCAATGGTCACGGTAAAACCGGTGCCGTAAGAGCTGGTGTTGTTCTCTACCATCATTGGCAGATCCAGCTGCTGGCGGCGCGCTTCGTTAATGCACAGGCAGACAATGCCGCTGCCGTGACGAATGCTCAGCGCCATCTGTTCAACGGTCATGGTTTCGGCAGCGAAGATCATATCGCCTTCGTTTTCGCGATTTTCATCGTCCAGCACCATCACGCCGCGCCCGTTGCGCAGCGCATCGATGGCGCGTTCTACACGCTGTTCCGGCGTGCCAAATTCAGAAAGAAGCGTCTGATTCATGGTAAAAAACCTTATTAATAAAATATGAGTTACCAGAACCAGGGCGAGCTTAGGAGTGCGTAGAAAACACATGGCAATAACGTGACGCGGGCGCAGCCCGGCTGATGTCGTTACCCTCTCCCATCCGGACTTTAACCGTCGGCCCCGGAATTACACCGGATCTGCTGACCTTTCACTGTAAGCGAAAGCGCTCGCGGGCTTTCAGCCGAAGCTGATTTACCGCCGGTGGGGAATTTCGCCCCGCCCTGAGAATAAGCGAAATTACTATAGCGCCAATCACCTGGTCGGGCAATCAACAAAAGTGCAAATGCTTTTGCACTTCATGCGTTGCGGATTTCGGGTTTAACCTTTTCGTTTCTGGCATTACACTTAATGTTTGATGAGTCGGAACACGCGCTGTTATCAGCCACCGTAACCAGGAAACAACCATGATCGACACGAAAAAAATTGAACAACTGGCGCGCCAGGTGCACGAAGCGATGCCAAAAGGTATTCGCGACTTTGGCGACGATGTGGAAAAGAAAATTCGTCAGGTATTGCAGGCGCAGTTAACCCGCATGGATCTGGTTAATCGTGAAGAGTTTGACGTGCAGACCCAGGTTTTGCTGCGCACGCGTGAAAAACTGGCGGCGCTGGAGCAGCGTCTGGCGAAGCTGGAAAGTGAAAGTCCGGCGGCCCCGGCTCCGGCGGTGATCACGCCAGATCCGGCAGGCAAAATCGATACGCCTCAGTAAGGTTTACGCGGCGGGAGTTCGCTCCCGCCGGCTACGTGTTTACTGATTGCGAATGGTTTTGATGATGTTGGTGGTGGAGATACCATCTTCAAAGTTGAGCACGCGCACGTCACCGCCGTTGGCCCACACCTCTTTACTGCCCGCGATATCTTCCGGCTTATAATCTCCGCCTTTCACCAGCAGATCCGGTAGCACTTCGGCAATCAGCCGCTGTGGCGTATCCTCTTCAAACAGCACCACCCAGTCTACGGCTTCCAGCGCACCCAGCACGATCATGCGGTTTTCCTGCGGGTTCACCGGGCGGGTTTCGCCCTTAAGACGTTTGGTGGAAGCATCGCTGTTGACCGCCACGATCAGGCGATCGCCCAGTTTGCGCGCGTTGGCCAGGTAAGAGACATGGCCGGCGTGTAAAATGTCGAACACGCCGTTGGTCATCACTACTTTCTCACCGCGCTGGCGCGCCTGCGCCACCGCCACTTTCAGCTCGGCTTCGGTCATCACGCCAAAGCCGCTGTCCGGTCGCGCGTGAATTGCATTCTCCAGCTCCACGGTACTGACGGTTGAAGTCCCGAGCTTGCCGACCACCACGCCAGCCGCAGCATTGGCGAGGAAGCAGGCATCTTCCAGACTTTCACCGGCAGCCAGCACTGCGGCCAGCACGCCGATCACCGTATCGCCGGCACCGGTGACGTCATACACTTCCTGCGCCTGAGTGGGCAGATGCAGCGGCGCTTTGCCCGGCTGCAGCAGGGTCATTCCGTTTTCCGAACGCGTCACCAGCAGCGCGGAGAGATCGTAATCGGCAATCAGCTGCATACCGCGGCTGACAATCTCCTCTTCGCTTTTGCACTTGCCGACCACCGCTTCGAACTCGGACAGATTGGGCGTCAGCAGCGTCGCGCCGCGATAGCGTTCAAAATCGGTGCCTTTCGGGTCGATCAGTACCGGCACCTGCGCCGCACGCGCCAGCTGAATCATGGTCTGCACGCTGCTCAGCGCGCCTTTGGCATAGTCAGACAGCACCAGCGCGCCCGCCTGTGCCAGCGACTGACGCAGGCGATCGTGAATCGGCTGCGGATCAACCTGCTCAAAGCCCTCTTCAAAGTCGAGGCGAATCAGCTGCTGGTTGCGCGACAGCACGCGCAGTTTGGTGATGGTCGGATGACTATCAAGGGCGACGAAATCGCACTCAACCTTCACCTGCGCCAGCGTTTCGCGCAGCACGCGCGCAGCGTCATCTGCACCGGTCAGGCCGATAAGGCGCGAGTCCGCACCGAGTGCGGCGATATTCATCGCCACGTTGGCCGCGCCGCCCGGACGCTCTTCAATGGTATCCACTTTAACCACCGGCACCGGAGCTTCCGGTGAGATCCGGCTGGTCGGGCCGTACCAGTAGCGGTCTAACATCACATCGCCGACAACCAGCACAGCGGCCTTGCCAAACGCGGGCAGTGTTACTTTCATGCAGAGACTCCAGACTTCAACGTTCAGTCAAAATAATGCGCGGATAATAGCATAGAAGCCGCCAGGCTCACTGCTCCGTGTCATCCGCGTCGCTCGCGGCCAGCCAGCGCTGCCAGCTGGCGTGCACCACGGCGCGTTCGTCAGCGAACGATGCCGGATCGACATGACCCGGCAGTTCCTGCAGCGCCAGATGGTGCAGCGCATCGCGCAGCGTGACGTAAGCGTGCGTCAGCGCCTGCGCTTCTTCATCAGCCATGATGCCGTGGCGCGCCATCAGTTCGAAAATGCGCACGTTATCCGACCAGCGCGTCAGCGCCGGCTGGCTGGCGGCGTAACCTAAGACCAGATACTGCGCAATGAATTCAATATCGGTGATACCGCCCTCATCGGTTTTAATCTCCCAGCGGCCTTTGTGCTTGTTACTGAGGTGCGCACGCATTTTCTCACGCATCTCACGCACTTCGGTTTGCAGCTTCGCGCCTTCACGCGGCAGGCACAGAATACCGCGCCGGATCGCATCGAAGCACTCACACAGCGCCGGTTCGCCATACACGATGCGTGCACGCACCAGCGCCTGATGTTCCCACGTCCAGGCTTCATGGCGCTGATAGTCGTCAAAGGCGGCAAAGGTGCTGACCAGCATGCCGGCCACGCCAGAGGGGCGCAGGCGCGCATCCACCTCATACAAAATGCCGGACGAGGTGCGGGTACTGAACAGATGCATGACGCGCTGGGCGAGACGCAGGTAAAACTGGCGCCCGTCAATGACGCGTTCACCGTCGGTTTCGGCATCGTCCGGACAGTCGTGCAGAAACACCAGATCGAGATCCGAACTGTAACCCAGTTCCCAGCCGCCCAGTTTGCCGTAGCCGACCACGGCAAAGCCGCGCTCGCTGTCGCTGGTGAGATGCGAAGGGCGACCATAGCGTTGCACCATCATCTGCCACGCCTGCTGCACCACCGATTCAATGATCGCTTCCGCCAGCCAGGTTAAGTGATCGCTCACTTTCATCACCGGCAGGGTTCCGGCGATGTCGGCGGCGGCGATACGCAGATGCTGTGCCTGCTTGAACTGGCGCAGCGCTTCCAGCTGCTGCTCTTCATCATCGGTGGGAATGCGCAGCAGATACTGGCGCAGTTCGTCACGATAGGCGTCGGTGGCGGTGGGCTGATACAGCGTGGCCGGATCAAGCAGTTCATCCAGCAGCAGCGGATAGCGCGCCAGCTGGCTGGCAATCATCGGCGAAGCGCCACACAGGCGAATCAGATGGCGCAGCGCGCCGTGGTACTCAGTCAGCAACTCCAGATAGGTGCTGCGCGTTAATACGCCAAGCAGCAGCGGCGTCAGGCGTGCCAGCACCACATCGGCGTCGTCACGCGCGCACACTTCGCTTAGCAGGCGCGGCATTAATTGATCAAGCGCCAGCCGGCCGCGCGGGCCGATGGTGCGGCGACTGACATCCTGACGAAAATCATTCAGCGCCCGATACAGCGCATGGCGCTGTTCTGCCTGCAGCTGCGGTACCACCGGCAGCAAATCGCTCTCTTCCAGCGCGTCCTGCCACAGGCTGGCGAACTCCGCCAGCTGCGGCTGATCGTCGACATCCGGTGCATCATCGCCTATCAGCTCGTCGAAAATGTGGCGCACGCCGGCCATGTGCTGTTCCAGCTGTGCCAGCAGCGTCGCCCAGTCCGCCATGCCCATCGCCCAGGCCAGGCGCTGGCGGTCGAGCGGATTTTCCGGCAGCGTCTGCGTCTGCTCATCGTTGATGCTTTGCAGCAGATTCTCCAGCCGGCGTAAAAACAGGTAGGCGGCGCGCAGATGATCAACCTGCTCCGGTGTTAACAGTGCCAGCTCACCGATGGCCTGCAGCGTCGGCAGCAGCGAACGCAGCTGAAGTGAGCGCTCACGTCCCCCTCGAATCAGCTGAAACACCTGGACGATGAATTCGGTTTCACGAATGCCGCCGGCGCCGAGTTTGATGTTGTCCTTCAGGCCGCGCCGCCGTACTTCGCGGGCAATCATGCCTTTCATGTTACGCAGCGACTGGATCACGCTGAAATCGATATAGCGGCGATAGACGAACGGGCGCAGCATCTGCTGCAGCTCCTGGCTCCAGTGGCCGCCGTCATCGCCCATCAGGCGCGCTTTCACCATCGCGTAGCGCTCCCAGTCACGGCCCTGCTCCTGGTAGTAATCCTCCAGCGCGGCAAAGCTCAGCACCAGCGGACCGCTGTCGCCAAACGGGCGCAGGCGCATATCCACGCGATAAACAAAGCCATCGACGGTAGGTTGATCCAGCACCTTAATCAGCCGCTGCCCCATGCGGGTGAAGAACTGCGCGTTGTCGAGCTCGCGCCGGCCGCCGCGGGTGACGCCGTTTTCCGGCCAGGCAAAGATCAGGTCAATATCGGAAGAGAAGTTGAGTTCACCGCCGCCCAGCTTGCCCATACCCAGAATCAGCATCGGCTGCGCTTCGCCGGCGGCGTTGCACGGCGTACCGAAATCGCGGCAGCAATCCTGCCACACCCAGTCGCGCGCGGCGGTAATAAGCACTTCCGCCAGCGTGCTGAGCTGCGTCAGGCTCTGCCCGGTGCTGGCCTGCTCCAGCACCTGCATCCACGCGATGCGCACCAGCATATGGCGGCGGAACAGGCGCAGTTCGCGCATCAGGGAGGCTTCGTTATCCACCGGCTGCAGCGCCGCTGCCAGCCAGGCCGCATAGTGCTGCCACTCTTCGGGCTGCGGCGGTTGCTGCTGCAGCTGTTGCCACCACGCCGGATGCTGCTGCAGGTTGTCCACGATAAAGTCACTAAAGGTCAGCGCGCCAGCCTGCTGCGGTGTGATCGCCGTCAGCGGCAGGCCCAGACGTTCTGCCACGCTGGCGAGCTGCGCCTGCATCAGCGTCGGTAACGGTAACGACATCTTCCCTCCCTGATGATTGATGGTGCCGTAGCCTTAGCGTTTCGCACCGTTATTCAGCCAGAACGGCGGTTGACGGATCGCCAGATTGACCAGCTGAATCAGACCGCGCTCCTGTTTTTCACGAATGGCGTGCTGCAACTCCTGCCAGCCCGCCAGCCACTGGCTGACTTCTTCAGCCGGATACGCCCCCGCCAGCAGATGCACCGCCAGCAACTGGCGGTTAAGGCGCGTAGCTTTGTCCTGAAATTCATTGAACAGCTGCACGTCGACGAAGGTTTCACGCAGATCCGCGCCGATGCGCCCCAGCATGATGTCGCTGAAGCGTTTAAACGAGCCCTGTAGCTTGCTTTTGTTCTTCTCGTCCAGCCACGGCTGCCACTGCGACTCCACCAGCCAGTGAGTAAGTGCTAACTGAGCTTCGACCGAGGTCGGTGAGAAGCAGACGGTTTCTGCGCTGGCCTCGCTGTCCGCCAGCAGCTCTTCCAGCCGGGTCAGCTTCTGACGCAGTTCGCTATTGGCCTTGCGCGGCACCAGCGTGCCAA
The DNA here is from genome assembly GCF_019890955.1 of Pantoea dispersa. Taxonomy (NCBI): domain Bacteria; kingdom Pseudomonadati; phylum Pseudomonadota; class Gammaproteobacteria; order Enterobacterales; family Erwiniaceae; genus Pantoea; species Pantoea dispersa. The sequence continues at coordinate 519,023 of NZ_CP082346.1, read as the reverse complement.
ACAGGGAAAACGCCTGACGCAGCGTTTCCAGCGCTTCAATTACCCGTGCCCGGGCGTCTTCGTTACCGCGCAGCCAGACTTCTTCATGGTACTGCCAGTGGCCGAGCGCCGCGCTCATGGCGTGAACCATGCCCTGCTCCACCGTGGCTTTAGGGGCAATTTTCTGCAGCGGCAGCGCGCGCAATGGTCGCGGCGCGTTGCCCTGCGCCAGCTGATAACCGCGTGCCGCTTTGCTCAGGCTGCCGAGGCGCAGGCCGCCCGTGGCGATCAGCGCGCTGGCGAAGGTCAGCATATCGCTGCGCGCTCCGCGCTTAAGCTCCAGCTCCACTTCATACAGCGGTTCGCTCAGCTCCCCTGCGGCAACGCTGCCGCAATCGAAAGCCACTTCAATTTCGCTGTCGCCAACGCTCACCAGCCAGGTTTCACGCTGGAAATGGGTGCTGAACAGCGGCTGCAAACGCGACTGAAGCGCGGCAATATCGGTCCCCTGCGGCCAGATCTCTGCCGGCAGGCGGGCAATGTCCAGCTGCGGCTCGCTGAGGTTGACATTGTACTCCGGACGCTGATGCAGACCGCCCAGCGTTTTGCCAGCGGTTTTCAGCGTCATTTCATAGCGCTGATCCACGCCGCGAATCCGCAGGCCCATATCCCAGCGGCGCAGCTGGTTGTCATCGGTTTCGTAATAGATGTTGGTCAGCTCACGCGCGGCGTGGTGCTGATGTGGCCAGGCGGCAAGCGTCTGCGCCAGTTTTTCGGCGGCTTGCGGGGTGGCAATGAACTTTAATTCGATTTCGATGGTCATAATTTTTTATTCAATACGCTGCTGGCACTTACGAGTTTAATCTGGCGAAGAGTAATGCACCGCAAGCCTGCTGTCTCTGCTTTCTTGTGCTTTTACGACCCTTTTCGCACCGCATTGAGACCAGGATAGTTCTCATTCAGATTTATGCGAAGCGACTCCAGACTGTGCCGGTAAATTTACGTCCATCATGAAAAAACGATATCGAATGAAAAAAATCACACTTGCCGCCCTCTCTTTGCTGGCTTTCAGCGCCATCGCACCGGCTCACGCGGCCGATGAAAAACGTTACATCTCCGACGAATTATCCACCTGGGTACGCAGCGGCCCTGGCGATCAGTATCGCCTGGTTGGCAAGCTGAATGCCGGGGAGGAAGTCACGCTGCTGCAAACTAATAATGACTCGCAGTACGCGCAAATCCGCGATGCAGAAGGCAAAACTAACTGGATCCCGCTGTCGCAGCTCAGTGCCTCTCCCAGCCTGCGCACCCGCGTGCCGCAGCTGGAGCAGCAGGTTAAAGAGCTGACCGACAAACTGGCGAACATTGATAACAGCTGGAATCAGCGTACGTCAGAGATGCAGAACAAGGTGGCCAACAGCGACGGCACCATCAACGGCCTGAAAGAAGAAAACCAGAAGCTGCGCAACGAGCTGATTGTGGCGCAGAAGAAGGTCAGCGCCGCTAACGTTCAGCTGGATGACAAACAGCGCACCATCATCATGCAGTGGTTTATGTATGGCGGCGGCGTGCTCGGCGTCGGTCTGCTGCTCGGTCTGCTGCTGCCGCACATGGTGCCGCGCCGCAAGAAAAACGATCGCTGGATGAATTAAAGCCGCCACGCCATTTGTGGTTTGCCTGGAGGGGATCGTAAGATGCCCCTTTTGGCATGCCCGCTTTTTCGCCAAAGTATGCAACAATAACGTAACAAGCGTGCGCGGCACGCAAAAGTGGATTGCCTCTGGAGTGGTTGAGTGAAGACGTTTCTGGTCGGTGGCGCAGTGCGTGATGCCTTACTGCGTTTGCCGGTAAAAGATAGAGATTGGGTGGTGGTGGGCGCAACGCCCGACAGCATGCTGGCGCAGGGCTATCAGCAGGTGGGCCGGGATTTTCCGGTTTTTTTACATCCTGAAAGCCGCGAAGAGTATGCGCTGGCGCGCACCGAACGCAAAAGCGGCAACGGTTATACCGGCTTCGTGACCCAGTTCGCGCCGGACGTGACGCTGGAGCAGGATTTACAGCGTCGAGATCTGACCATCAATGCCATCGCGCAGGCCGCTGACGGCACGCTGATCGACCCTTATCATGGCCAGCAGGATTTGCAGCAGCGCACCCTGCGTCACGTGTCGGCAGCCTTTAATGAAGATCCGCTGCGCGTGCTGCGCGTGGCGCGTTTTGCTGCCCGTTTCGCCCATCTCAATTTCCGCGTGGCACCTGAAACCCAGGCGCTGATGCGCGAGATGGCGCACAGCGGTGAACTGGCGCACCTCACCGCAGAGCGGGTGTGGAAAGAGACGGAAAAAGCGCTGCTGACGCGCAATCCACAGGTCTATTTCCAGCTGCTGCGCGACTGCGATGCATTGCAGGTGCTGTTCCCGGAAATCGACAATCTGTACGGCATTCCGGCCCCCGTTAAGTGGCATCCGGAGATCGATACCGGCGTCCACGCGCTGATGACGCTGACCATGGCTGCGGCGCTCTCCGACCAGCTTGACGTGCGCTTCGCCACGCTGTTCCACGATGTGGGTAAAGCGCTGACGCCGCCAGAGAAGTGGCCGAGCCATCATGGTCACGGCCCGGCCGGTGTACCGATTGTTGAAGCGCTGTGCCAGCGGCTGCGCGTGCCGAACCAGGTGCGCGATTTGGCCCTGGTGGTGACGGAGTTTCACGATGTGGTGCACACCATTGAACGCCAGCCGGCTGACGCGCTGGTGGCGCTGTTTGACCGCATCGACGCCTGGCGCAAGCCCGATCGCGTGGAAAAGATGGCACTGACCAGCGAAGCCGACGCTCGCGGGCGTACGACGCTGGAGAGCATGGCTTATCCGCAGGGCGATTATCTGCGGCGCGCGTTTGCGCTGGCGCAGGCGGTGCCCACCAAAGCGGTGGTCGAGGCCGGTTTCACAGGCGCGGCGGTGCGGGAAGAGTTGACGCGTCGGCGCGTGCTGGCGTTGCAGGAAGGGTTAATCGACGCGCGGCCAGCGTAACCGGCCGCGCCTCGCGCATTACATAAAGATGGCGTAAACCGCTGCCGCGACGATAAAGCGGTAGATGGCAAACGACACAAACGAGATACGTTTGATCAGCTCAAGGAACACTTTGATCGCCAGCAGCGCGACAATAAAGGCGGTCACGAAGCCCACGGCAAACATCGGGAAATCCTGCATCGTCAGGAAGCCCATGCTCTTGTAGAGATCGAGTCCGGTAGCACCGATCATCATCGGTACCGCGAGGATGAAGGAAAACTCGGACGCCGCATAGCGGCTGACGCCCATCAGCATACCGCCGGAGATGGTGGCGCCGGAACGCGAGAAGCCCGGCCACAGCGCCAGACACTGGAAGCAGCCAATCATAAACGCCTGGCGATAGGTGATGTCATCAATGCCCACCGCCTTCGGCTGCTTTGGCTTGAGATATTCCGCCGCCAGCAGCAGCACGCCGCCCACCACCAGCGCATACATCACGTTGATCGGGTTAAACAGGGTTTTAATCTGGTCATGCAGCACCAGGCCAATCACCACCGCCGGCACCATACCCAGCAGAATGTGAATCAGCGTCAGTTTTCCGCTGCCGACGCCTTCGTGGCGCTCCTGGCCGAAGTGAATGCCGATCAGGCCAAACAGCCGGCGCCAGAACATCACGACTACGGCGAGGATGGAGCCCAGCTGGATCACCACTTCAAAGGTTTCCGCCTTCTCACCCTCGAACCCCAGCAAATGGCCAACAATAATCATGTGGCCTGTGGATGAGACCGGCAGGAACTCCGTAAGGCCTTCCACAACCCCCAGGATTGCAGCTACCCATAGCTGATGAATGTCTGCCATCAAATTTTACCCTCTATCCGTTTTAAACAGTAAAAAGGCGGTCGCGCACCGCTACCGCCTGAAATTATGCCTGCACCTTGCTGAAGGAAACCTTAAGGATTTCGGTCACTTCCCCTTCATCAGCGCAGCGGCCTCCACTGAGACACACCATAATTTGGTTTGGTTTCATTGTGATGGCAATCACGCAGGATTTATTTAGGAATAGTCCCGCGCTCAATTCTCACGCCCACGCTCGCCGCCTGGGCGACAGCCCCCGGTTTACCTACCTTCACGCGTACGCCAGGCGTTTTGAAACGATTCATCAACAGATCGGCGATTTCTTCTGCCACCCGTTCGACCAGCGCGAAACGCTGCCCCTGCAGATGACTGAGGATCGCTTCGGTGACATCGGCGTAGCTCAGACAGTGGTTCACATCGTCGCTCACCGCTGCCTGACGGTTGTCCCACGCCATTTCGACATCGAGCACCAGCTTCTGCTGCATGCCCTGTTCCCAGTCGTAAACGCCAATTGTGGTGAACACGGTGAGTTGTTCTATAAATACGATATCCATGATGTCGCTCTCTGTTTTTGGCTTAGCCGGATACCACTTCCGGCGGATTATGCGTATTATCCACGCTTATCGAGAACAAAACGACCCAAAAGGAACGGTACGAAGCTATGAGTGCTATCGCGCTTGGTATGATTATTTTCGCGTATCTTTGCGGCTCGATTTCCAGTGCGATCCTGGTTTGTAAACTCGCTGGTTTACCCGATCCCCGCAGCGCAGGCTCTGGCAATCCAGGCGCCACCAACGTGTTACGTATTGGCGGTAAAGCCGCCGCTGCCGCGGTACTGATTTTCGACGTAGCGAAGGGAATGGTGCCGGTGTGGATCGCCTGGTGGCTGCACGTCACGCCGATGTATCTTGGTCTCACGGCCATCGCCGCCTGCCTCGGCCATATCTATCCGGTGTTTTTCCGCTTTCGCGGCGGCAAAGGTGTGGCCACCGCGTTTGGGGCCATCGCGCCGATTGGCTGGGACCTGACCGGCCTGATGACCGGCACCTGGCTGCTGACGGTGCTGCTCAGCGGTTACTCATCACTGGGCGCGATCGTCAGCGCGTTGATTGCCCCGTTTTATGTCTGGTGGTTTAAGCCGCAGTTCACCTTTCCGGTGTCGATGCTGTCATGCCTGATTTTGCTGCGCCATCACGACAATATTCAGCGCCTGTGGCGCGGTCAGGAAAACCGCGTGTGGAAGCGTAAAAAGAAGAAATAAAAAAACCGGCGCGCAGCCGGTTTTTTATCATCAGATGGCCGGTAATTCCGCCAGCGGCCAGCGTGGCCGCACACTGACGCCCAGCTCACCGCGCGTGCCGCCTTTCAGCCGCACCATGCCGGCATAGGCAATCATCGCGCCGTTGTCGGTGCAGAACTCCGGACGGGCATAAAATACCTCGCCGCCGCGCGCGCTCATCATGGTTGCCATGCGTTCACGCAGCGTGCGGTTGGCGCTCACGCCGCCGGCAATCACCAGTCGTTTAAAGCCGGTCTGCTCCAGCGCACGCTTGCATTTGATCATCAGCGTATCCACTACCGCATCTTCAAAGGCGCGGGCGATATCGGCGCGCGCCTGTTCGTCACCGTCATGTTCGCGAATGGTATTCGCCGCAAAGGTTTTCAGGCCGGAGAAGCTGAAGTCCAGCCCCGGACGATCGGTCATCGGACGCGGGAACTTAAAGCGATCCGGCGTGCCCTGCTGCGCCATGCGCGACAGCATCGGGCCGCCCGGATAATCCAGTCCCAGCAGCTTGGCGGTTTTATCGAACGCTTCCCCGGCGGCATCATCAATCGATTCGCCCAGCAGCGTATATTCACCAATGCCGGTAACGCTGATCAGCTGCGTGTGGCCGCCGGAGACCAGCAGTGCCACGAACGGGAATGCCGGTGGGTTGTCTTCCAGCATCGGCGCCAGCAGATGGCCTTCCATGTGATGCACCGGCACTGCCGGCACGTTCCAGGCGAACGCCAGCGCGCGGCCAATGGTGGCGCCAACCAGCAGCGCACCGACCAGGCCGGGACCGGCGGTGTACGCCACGGCGTCAATCTCTCCGGCCTGCAAGCCCGCCTGTTTCAGCGCGGCCTGGATCAGCGGCACGGTTTTCCGCACGTGATCGCGCGAGGCCAGTTCCGGCACCACGCCGCCGTAATCGGCATGTAATTTCACCTGGCTATATAATTGATTCGCCAGCAGACCGGACGCATCGTCATAAATCGCGATGCCGGTTTCATCGCAGGACGTTTCAATACCCAGAACTCGCATAGCTCTATCACCCTCTTCTTGCGGCGCGCAGTGTAGCACAGGCCGGCTGACGCCTGCGCCCTTCCGCACACGAAAAAGTGTTTTTCTGTCGCGCAAAGAGTGCGCTATACTCCACGGCCTGAAAAAACCGGCAGCCGCACAGGCAAACGCTCCTGTTGGTTCTAAATTGTCCATGGTGCTTTACAAGCCAGCCGCGCCTGGAGTAAAATGCTGCACCATTTTGAAAAGTGCTGGCGCCGCAGTCAGCAGCAAAAACCGAATTTTATCGAGGTGAGAGTTACATGCCGGTAATTAAAGTACGTGAAAACGAGCCATTCGACGTAGCACTGCGTCGCTTCAAGCGTTCCTGCGAGAAAGCAGGCGTTCTGGCTGAAGTTCGTCGTCGTGAGTTCTATGAAAAACCAACGACTGAACGTAAGCGCGCTAAAGCGTCTGCTGTTAAGCGTCACGCCAAGAAACTGGCTCGCGAAAACGCACGCCGCACTCGTCTGTACTAATTTCTTTTCGGAAGTTCGCTTCCGCCGCGTGTTAAACGCAGACAGAGTCAAGTAAGAGGCCGTGCTTTCCGAAAGGAAGCGCGGCTTGTTGCCGTTTATGAGCTGAAAAACCGGGGCTTATGGCTGGACGAATTCCACGCGTATTTATCAATGATTTACTTGCCCGCACGGACATCGTGGATCTTATCGATGCCCGCGTTAAGCTGAAAAAGCAGGGTAAGAACTATCACGCGTGCTGTCCTTTCCATAACGAAAAAACCCCCTCTTTCACCGTAAGTGGTGAGAAGCAGTTCTACTACTGCTTTGGCTGTGGTGCCAAAGGCAACGCCATCGACTTCCTGATGAATCACGATCGTCTGGATTTCGTCGAGAGCGTAGAGGAACTTGCCACGCAGCACGGCTTAGAAGTGCCGTACGAAGCGGGCAACGGTCCGAGCCCGATGGAGCGCCACCAGCGCCAGAGCCTGTATCAGCTGCTGGAAGGTTTAGACAGCTTTTATCAGCAGAGCCTGCGCAATCCGCAGGCGAAATCAGCACAACAGTATCTTGCCACACGCGGGCTGAGCCAGCAGGTGATCGATCACTTTGCCATTGGCTATGCGCCAGCCGGCTGGGACAACGTGCTGAAGCGTTTCGGTCAGCAGAAAGAAGATCGTGAATCGCTGATGGAAGCGGGCATGCTGGTCAGCAATGACAGCGGCCGCACCTACGATCGTTTCCGCGATCGCGTGATGTTTCCGATTCGCGACAAGCGCGGACGCGTGATTGGTTTTGGTGGCCGCGTGCTGGGCAACGATACGCCCAAGTACCTGAACTCACCGGAAACGCCGATTTTCCATAAAGGCCGCCAGCTGTACGGCCTGTATGAAGCGCAAAAAAATCATCCGCAACCGGCGCGTCTGCTGGTGGTGGAAGGCTATATGGACGTGGTTGCGCTGGCGCAGTTCGGCATTGATTATGCTGTCGCCTCGCTGGGCACCTCGACCACAGCGGAACATATCCAGCTTTTGTTCCGCTCGACCGATAACGTAATTTGCTGCTACGACGGCGACCGCGCCGGTCGTGAAGCTGCATGGCGTGCGCTGGAAACCGCATTGCCTTACATGAATGACGGTCGTCAGCTACGCTTTATGTTTTTGCCCGACGGCGAAGACCCGGATACCCTGGTGCGTAAAGAGGGCAAAGCAGCGTTCGAAGCACGGATGGAGCAGGCTATGCCGCTCTCTACGTTTCTGTTCGACAGCCTGATGCCGCAGGTGGATCTGAGTACGCGCGACGGCCGTACCAAGCTGGCGACGCTGGCGCTGCCGCTGATTAGCCAGATTCCGGGCGAAACGCTGCGGATTTATATGCGTCAGACGCTGGGTAATAAACTCGGCATTCTGGACGATAACCAGTTAGACAAGCTGATGCCGAAGCAGGCGGAAAGCGGTACCGCGCCGGTGGCGCCGCCGATGAAACGCACCACCATGCGCGTGCTGATTGCGTTGCTGGTGCAGAATCCGCAATTTGCCGCCATCGTGCCTGCCCTGGACGGGCTGGAGCAGTCTAAATTAGCGGGATTGCCACTGTTTGTGGAGTTAGTCCGCCGTTGTACTGAGAATCCTGGCCTGACCACCGGACAGCTACTAGAGTTATATCGCGGGACAGAATTTAGCCAGCCCCTTGAAACACTGGCCACCTGGAACCACATGATCGTAGATGACGAAGCGGAAGAAGTGTTCCAGGACTCGCTGGCAAGCATCTATGATGCTGCGCTGGAGCAGCGCCTCGAAGCACTGATTGCGCGCGACCGGACTGAAGGCCTGAGCGCCGCCGAACGCCGTGAATTCTGGGCATTAAGCCAGGCATTAGCCAAAAAATAAGATTTTACCGGGTCAGAATGATGAAGGCTGATAACGCCGCCGTTCTTGCCTGATGTTTCTGGTTTATGGACGCTGTAAGCGAAGCCGGAAGCAATGCATACATACCAGAGGCGTTAACGTCGCTGTCAGTTTCAAGGCTGCCAGCGCGCAGCAACCCGAGCGTACTGGCGTACGGGAGGATTGGAAGCACTGCCAGCATTGAAAATGGCAAGTAAGTTAGCGCCGGACAGAATATTAAGCGGCTTAAGTGCCGATTTACGATGGGCCAAAGCCCTGGCCGCGTTGAAGGCAGCGGCAAAAATACAACGCCTTCACTGTTATAGTTGGCTCGCTGCCGACCGACACCAATCTAATTAACAGAAGTGTGGATACCGTCTTATGGAGCAAAACCCGCAGTCACAGCTTAAGCTGCTTGTCACCCGTGGTAAGGAGCAGGGCTATCTGACCTATGCTGAGGTCAATGACCATCTGCCGGAAGATATCGTCGACTCCGATCAGATCGAAGACATCATCCAAATGATCAACGATATGGGTATTCAGGTGGTGGAAGAAGCCCCGGATGCCGATGATCTGATGCTGAATGAAAACAGCACCGATACTGACGAAGATGCCGCGGAAGCTGCCGCTCAGGTATTATCCAGCGTTGAATCTGAAATTGGCCGTACCACCGACCCGGTACGCATGTACATGCGTGAAATGGGTACCGTTGAACTGCTGACGCGCGAAGGCGAAATCGACATCGCCAAGCGTATCGAAGACGGTATCAACCAGGTGCAATGCTCTGTCGCCGAATACCCGGAAGCAATCACCTACCTGCTCGATCAGTACGATCGCGTTGAAGCGGGCGAGTCACGCCTGTCTGACCTGATCACCGGTTTCGTCGATCCGAACGCCGAGGAAGATCTGGCGCCAACCGCGACCCACGTTGGTTCTGAGCTGTCAGAAGAAGACCGCGACGACGACGAAGAGGAAGACGAAGAGAGCGACGACGACAGCTCCGACGACGATAACTCTATCGATCCGGAACTGGCACGCGAGAAGTTTAACGACCTGCGTACGCAGTACGAAACCACGCGCAACGTGATCAAAGCCAAAGGCCGCAGCCATGCGGACGCCGTGGCCGAGATTAATAATCTCTCTGAAGTGTTTAAACAGTTCCGCCTGGTACCGAAGCAGTTCGACTACCTGGTGAACAACATGCGTGAAATGATGGAGCGCGTGCGCACGCAAGAGCGCCTGATCATGAAGCTGTGTGTTGAACTGTGCAAAATGCCGAAGAAAAACTTCATCACCCTGTTTACCGGTAATGAAACCAGTGAGAGCTGGTTCAAAGCGGCACTGGCCATGAACAAACCGTGGTCGGAAAAACTGCAGGAAGTGGAAGAAGACGTCATGCGTTCGCTGCAGAAACTGCTGCAGATTGAAGAAGAGACCGGCCTGACCATTGAGCAGGTGAAAGACATCAACCGTCGTATGTCGATCGGCGAAGCCAAAGCGCGTCGTGCGAAGAAAGAGATGGTTGAGGCTAACCTGCGTCTGGTGATCTCCATCGCCAAGAAGTACACCAACCGTGGCCTGCAGTTCCTCGACCTGATTCAGGAAGGCAACATCGGTTTGATGAAAGCGGTGGATAAGTTTGAATATCGCCGTGGCTATAAGTTCTCAACTTACGCCACCTGGTGGATCCGTCAGGCTATCACCCGTTCCATCGCCGACCAGGCGCGTACCATCCGTATTCCGGTGCATATGATTGAGACCATTAACAAACTCAACCGTATTTCGCGCCAGATGCTGCAGGAGATGGGCCGCGAGCCAACGCCGGAAGAGCTGGCTGAGCGCATGCTGATGCCGGAAGATAAAATCCGTAAGGTGCTGAAAATCGCTAAAGAGCCGATCTCCATGGAGACGCCGATTGGTGATGATGAAGATTCGCATCTGGGCGACTTTATCGAAGACACCACGCTGGAGCTGCCGCTGGATTCTGCGACTTCGGAAAGCCTGCGTTCTGCCACCCACGACGTGCTGGCTGGCCTGACCGCGCGTGAAGCCAAAGTCCTGCGTATGCGTTTCGGTATCGATATGAATACTGACCACACGCTGGAAGAGGTGGGCAAACAGTTTGACGTAACGCGTGAGCGTATCCGTCAGATTGAAGCCAAAGCGCTGCGTAAACTGCGCCATCCGAGCCGCTCGGAAGTGCTGCGTAGCTTCCTCGACGATTAATCGTCCTGGTCAGTAAAAACCCCGGCTTGCCGGGGTTTTTTATTGTCTTCAGTATGGCGTCAGCCCTTTCTCCTGCATCACGCTGCGCGCCTTGTCGCTCTGCAGGTATTTCACGAACTTCGCCGCGGCCTGCTGCTGCTGGCTGCTGCGCGTGATCACCGCACCGTACAACGTATCCTGCTGTGCCGCCGGCGGAATCAGTCCCACGATAGTAATGCCTTTCACCGCCTTCAGCTCGCTGTTCTGCTGGAAGCCCAGCTCGGCTTTGCCCTGCGCGACCGCCTCACCCACCGGCGTGGCCGGAATCACAGTAATCTTCGCCGCCGTTTTCGGGCCCAGCTGCAGCTTATCCAGCATCTTGCTCTGAATATATTTGCCGCTGGCGCTGTCAGACACGGCGATACTTGAGGCGGAGGTCAGCACCTGTTTGAACTTCGCGACGGTACTGATATCCGGCGGCGTGGTGCCCTGCTTCACCGCCATGGCAATGTACGAGTGCGCCAGCACCTGATGGCTGGCGCTATCCACCCATTTGGCCTGCTCCAGCGGCTTGATGGCGTAATCCACCATCACCAGCACGTCGGCGCTTTCATGGCGTTTGAGGCGATTCGGAATCGCCTGCGGCGTGTCACCCATCGACGGCGCCGCTTCCAGCTCAATGCTGTCACCGCTCTGCTGCTGATAATCCTGCTTCAGGCTTTCAATTACCGGGTACATACCACCGGAACTGAATACCTTCAGCGTTGCGGCCTGGACGCCCGGTTGCGCCGCCAGCAGCAGTGCCGCCAGAACCATGGTGCGTTGCTTCATCTCCCTGCTCCTTTTTTTGCGTGGAGCATCCGGTTTAGCCAGAAACAAAACGATGAACAACGTTATTACCTGATGAAACAGAGCCAGCTCACGCCTTATTCTGTAACCAATCATGAAGCTGGCGATAAGCGGCGACCATCTCCTCCAGCGAAGCGCGGTTTAATCCGCTGGGATTGGGCAGCACCCATAAACGGGTTTCGCCCAGCAGCTGCGGCTGCTCGCCCCACGCCACATTGCGCTGACGAAACGCCTTCTGAAACGCATCCTTACCCAGCACGGCCAGCGCGCGCGGCTGAAAGCGCAGCACCTTTTCCTGCAGACGCGCACCGCCGTCGCGCAGCTCCGCGCCCTCCAGCTCGCTGGCCAGAATGGTGGGGCGCTCTACCAGCATGGTGATGCCGCAGCCGGTCTCCAGCAGCCGCTGTTCCTGCTCCGGCAGCAGCTGTTCGCGGGTAAATCCGGCCTGATGAATCACCTTCCAGAAGCGGTTGCCGGGATGCGCAAAGTGAAAGCCGGTATGCGCCGAGGATTTGCCCGGATTGATGCCGCAGAACAGCACCTGCAAATCGGGTGCGATGATGTCGCGGATGTCGTGATCGCTCATGCTGTCACCAGCCCGGCGCGCAGTTTGACTGCCTGACGCGTCACCTCCAGCATCTGGCGCGCTTCCGCTTCATCGATGCAGGCGCGCGCCAGCGCCAGCGCACCGACCATTTCGGCCTGCATGCTGCTGGCGATGCTCTCCGCCTGCGCATGTCCCAGCTGCTGCAGCGCCTGTACCAGCTGACGCCGCACCGCTTCGCGCTTCGCTGAAAACAGCGCCCGCACATCCGGCGGTAAATGCGCCACTTCGCTGACCAGCGCCGGTATCGGACAGCCCTCGCCCGGCGCGCCACAGTGCTGGTCCGACAGATAGCGATCGATCCACTGGTTCAGCCGTTCAGCCGGATCCTCAATCGCCAGCACGGCGGCAAAACGCTGCGCCGAGTCGGCAAACATCTCATTAATCACCGCTTCGACCAGCGCTTCACGCGAGGCAAAGTGCGCATAAAATCCACCGTGCGTCAGGCCGACGCGCTTCATCAGCGCTGCCACGCCAATACCTTCGGTGCCGCATTCGCGCATCACCACCGCCGCTTCCTCCAGAATGCGCTGCCGCGTGCGCGCCTTATGGCTTAGCTTTTCCATCGGTTGTTACCCTGCTCATCGTTAATGGCAATCAGTGTAATTATTACGATCGTCATATTCCAGCTTGACGATAGATATGATGGTCGTCATATTATCAGCACACCAATATGACGACCATCATACAGAGGGCTTTTCCATGTCACACCAACTGGCTTTAATCACCGGCGCTTCCAGCGGTATCGGCGCAACTTACGCTAAACAGCTGGCCGCACGCGGCAACGACCTGATTCTGGTGGCGCGCGATGCTGCACGTCTGAGCGCGCTGGCGCAGTCGCTGCACGAAGCGCACGGCGTGGAAGTCAGCGTGCTGGCTGCGGATCTGACGCGCCATGAGGATCTGGCGCGTATTGATAGCGAGCTGCGGAACAATACGCGTATTACCACTCTGATCAACAATGCGGGCATGACGGTGGAAGGCGAGTTTATCGACGCCAGCATCGACCAGACACAAACCATGCTGACACTGAACGTGGTGGCGCTGACGCAGCTTTCTCACACGGCCGCGCAGGTTTTCCGCAGCCGCAACGCGGGCACCATCGTGAACGTGGCGTCGGTACTGGCGCTGGTCAACGAACAGGCAAACGGGGCCTACAATGCGACGAAAGCTTTTGTGCTCTCGCTGACGCGGAATATGCAGCGTGAGCTGGCGGGCCACAACGTACGCGTGCAGGCGCTGCTGCCGGGCCTGACGCGCACCGAAATCTTTCAGCGCACCGGACGCTCGGTGGATGACCTGCCGGCAGAGATGGTGATGGAGGTCGACGACTTAGTCGCCGCCGCGCTGCGCGGTCTGGATGACGGCGAAGCGATCACCATTCCTTCGGTGGAAGATATGGGTCTGTGGCAAAGCTTTGAGCAGGCGCGCGGTGCCATCCTGCCGTTTATCTCGCTGAATAAGCCCGCCACGCGCTATCGCTGAACCTGCGCATCCGGAGACAAGGCAGCAGCAAGCCTTGTCTCAAAAACGCGACAGCAGTGGGCGTTTATTGCGCGCATCTGTCAGGGCTTCGGGATTTTTTGCTGTCAGATCAAGGACTCAGTGATTGCGGAAATTTTCACCAACCGATTGAGCAACGCTGGATCGCCCCACCGAGATACTTTATAATCCCCGCTCCGCTGGCCCCTTAGCTCAGTGGTTAGAGCAGGCGACTCATAATCGCTTGGTCGCTGGTTCAAACCCAGCAGGGGCCACCAAATTTAATGATTTAAAACATGCAGTTAAGCCACCTATTGAGGTGGCTTTTATGTTTGCACAATCGACCATTGGCAGCAAAATGGCAGCAGAGTTTTTTGAACTCTCTTCGAATACCAGCGATTATCATGCTACAAAACTGACTCTGGGCATGACATGCCGATTCTTTTAAAGCGTGGTTAGATTGGGGAAGAGATTCTGGGCTGATGAAGATGACGTGATTAGCTTCTATTCAACAGATGGGTAAGTAGTGATGAAAAAGGGAAGATAGAGGCAACATCTTACCTCTATCTTAATGGTATACTTTCTTTAATTACTTGCCGTATAACCTATCTAAGAGGTCTTGCTTTTCGAAGTCGTCTTTTTCTATAGCTTCTAACCTTTCCTCATGAATTTTATTGTCTATCTCAAGTACGTATGTACTTAATGTTTTATTGATAATAAAAGCCGTTATACCAAAGGCAATCAAGCAAATAATTAAGGCCAATACCGAATAGTACAGGATCAGGAATATAGTACCTATAAGCGGAGATACTATGGCAGTAGTTCTGACAATTTCAAATTTCCTAACCAAATGAATTTTGAATAAAAGGTTTCCATCACCAGATGTCAATCTATTGCTCAATTGATAAAAAATGCAAAAAGATGAATTCATGGTTAGTGAAACTGCAAAAAATATTGATGCTATTAATAGCAAGCAAGACTCTCGATAGGAATTACCCAAACTGAATAGTCCAATGAAAAATGCAAATGAGATTGCTGTAACTACTGAGTGCCATAAAAGATATACCTCAGTAGCTTTACCACTTTCATGATCTTTTCGGAAGGCTATAAGCGCTAATTGTTCTTTTGTTAACTTTCCCAAGGGAATTTTAAAGCTTTCTATGGTTTTTTTACGTACTTTTTCCTTATGAACCCAGATGTAACTCATTTGAATTAACCTCCAATGTCGCATTTATGATTTAAATATATTTGAAAACGTTTTAGGAACGATGGTGATTTAATATTTAATCGGGAATCAATTAACCACTGCTGTCTAAAAACCCCTAAAAAATCCTATATATATAGACCGTGCCAAGCACGGCCTTTTAAATGAATGGTAGCATCATAACCACAATGGTTGCTGCTGATTTCTTCCCGGATGCGGTGGCACAGGTTTAACGCTACCGAGCTTCATGATGATCTCTGACATCGTCTCATGTGATTTAAACGTACAGCTGCAATTGATGTTCTGACACTGGTTATATCGTTCTTTAGTTGTAGCTGATACCTGAAAGCTGCTGCGGGTATGTGCGGCGTTCCCGCACAAATGGCAATTCATCATAATGTCATTTCCATAACCCAACTGAGATAAATACTACTCAATTTAACCATTTTGAGATAGCACTATTCCATTGCAAGTGAATCTATTTTCACTTCAAGTTCAATACTTGTCGTATAACCGTTTTCCGCGCTCAGGCTGTGCATCAGCGTCGTGATAATCCATTCACCCGCATCAATCATCTGCTTGAACCCGCTCACCTTCACGGGCATTTCCGTATAGAGATCAGCCCGGCCACGTGCCAGCTGAATAGAGAACGTCGCCACCCAGCGCTGTAGCCGTTCCCACTGCATTTTGGCAGCGCGCTCGGCGTTGGCACGGTTGGCATAGGTGCGGCTCATCACCAGCACGTCATCATCCGTGCCGATCAGGTAGTCGCCCTGCTTTGCCTCCGGCTCCTTCTTCTGCGCAGCGGATTTACGGCGCTTGCGCTTCACCGTGGTTTCAGGCTTCACATCCAGCCCACGGGTGTGTAGCCAGCTTGCGATCACGCTAGTATAGACGTCACGGTCGCCGCCCTTGAACACGGCGGTGGTGCTGTTCTCTATATAATCGGGCGGCGGGAAGGCGTCGGAATAACTGGCCAGCAGCGCAAACGCGGTTTCGAGATTGCCGCCAAGGCTCAGCAGCACAACCTGCTCGCCAATGGAGCGTTGCTGCCACGTGCGGGTACTCCCGGCGCGGAGAGGGAGCCAGTTAATCCAGTTGGTTTCAAGGTCGCCTGTTTTCCCCCCGATACAGCCATTTTTCCGGGTCCACATCGGACACAGTGCTGATGCGGATCAGGTTAGTGATACAGCGTATGATTCCGGTGAGTTGTGCATTCATAGATATAGCTTGATCTATTCAAAACATTTTTATAAAAATATGATTATTTGAGTATTCACACAAAGACATGGAGATCATTTTGAATAGCATTGGTTTTCTTAGCGTATTAAATACAAGTTTCTTCACCGCACTTATTCCATACGTATTGAGTGCAATAGCATTATTTTACAAATGGCTGCACAAGAAACCAGACAATGACGATGGTTATTTTTCTAAGGCAGGTGTTAAGCCTTATGAGTTGAAGTTAAGCTTTACAAGGTTCGATTTTTGGAAAACTAATGCTTTGGATAAAAAACACAAAAACTTCTATCACATCATTATTTTATTTTCATTGCTTACGATAGGAGGATGTATGTACTTAGGCTCTGATACTATAAAAAAACAACCTAAAAATTACGCCGCGTTAGTCCTGATTAAAACAAAAGAAAAATTCCTCTTAAGTTATGACGAGGCAGTCAATTTCCCCGGTGAAAAAAACTGGAAATTAACAACTGATGATTGTTATTCTGATCTATACGAAAACCTTGCAGCAAAAAGAAAAATATCTTCTTATTTAATCCAGTCCATTTGTAGCAGAATTGGATTGCGTGATGAAAAGGATGGAATTGAAAAAAGCATAAAGTCTACACAAACTGACAAGAAAATATCATTATTTATATGCTTTTCATTTGTATTATTTATGATTTATGTTGTTGTTGGATTATTAACTGATATTAACATTCACAATAAAGTAGCGCGATACAAAATGGATTGATTTTAATTTGTTGACGAAGTGTGCATGACAACAATTAGCCCTCAAGCCAGCGCAGTAGAGTTTCCTGTATCAAGTTTTCCACTTCGCTGCTGCTCCCTAGCAGCGGACGCCCTGCGTATTTCACTTAGGTGCCACGCTGGTTCATTCGATCCTGTAGTCCATAGTTGATGCACGCGGACCAGCTTCTACATGCCGGATGCAAACGCAATTTCTGCCATATTTGCGTTTACCTGCGCTTTAAGTTATTTCGCCGTTTTTAAGCTTTGCAAACATCTTACGGCGAATGCAGCCGGCCTAATGCGGACAATCACGCTGCGCAGTTCCCGTGCCGTCCGGGCTGCGCTACAGCGCGATGTTGCCCTGCTGAATGTGCCTAACGTTGCGCACCATCTTAGTTTTGGCTGCTGGTTAAAGCTGCGATAGCAGCGCATCCAGCAACTCCTTAACTTCCTGCAACTTAGCCATAGTGCACCGTCCAGCCTTCCTCTGCATCGTCCTGTACTTCGGCTCCGGTACCGCCTCAACTGCATCGCACCGTCCGCCTCGTTCATGATCACACGCTCCCTCAAATTCAGATTCATACTGATGTCGCAGCGGTAATTGTCGAGAATGTTCGCCTCAATGATGAAAAGCCCCCCACGCTTGCTGGCGTTCTGCAAGGCGTCCAACTAGTTGACCCCGAAATATAATAAAACTGGCGCCATCAGCAGGCTCTGGTCATCGGTGAAGTAAGTGATCACAACGTTCAACGTATAACGATACTGCCAAGAAATCGACGTGACAGTGGAGGCAACTACCGTTCCATTGTCCACGAACAGGTGCAGACGACCCGGATTATGTGCCAAATAGGGCACGGCACTATTCAGACTGTTTCGCAAGGACTGCGGCTTGTTCATCGTCTTTATCCTGATAGCTGATAACAGGCTTCGTGCCAGCGATGCTGTTTTGTAAGCGCCATCATCTTAGAGCTAGCGTATTCCAGGTCGCTGTTTAACGAGCGACGCCAGTTCCGCATCAAACCCTATAGAGAACGTACGCGAGTTTGAAGTCAGCTAATTGGAGGTGGCGTATCTCACGATTGAGGACATCAGAACCCCCCTCACCGAATGTGAGAACAACTGCCCCAAAGAACTTACAACCATTGTGAAAATCTGGCTAGCAACTGGCGCACGATGGAGTGAAGCCGAAGGCTTGAAGGGAAACCGAATCCACACCGGTCAGTTCATCTACATGAAAAATAAGGTAAAGAACAGCCAGGCGGTGCCGATAACTGAATAATCACTGGCTGAACTGCCCCCAGCAGGAAAGCGCAGCCGCTTTTTAAAGCATGACGATTCAGCCCTCAGAAAGGCCATGCAGCGTGCCGGTATCAAGATACTGATGGGCAGCTGACGCACGTTTTGCGCCACATCTTCGCGTCTTACTTCATGAAGAGCGGCGGCAATCTTCTTGTGCTTCAGCGGATATTGAGGCAAACAGATAGTAAGCTAACGGTGCATCATGCACATTTTGCACCAGATAATTTGTCTGAAGCGATGTTGTTAAACACTTTTAATACAAGGGAGTTATGATGGAAATGGACATCCGAAATGATGAGCTGAGCTTAAAAGATCTGCTGTGCCTCAAGGTGTTCAGTGAGACAATTGGAGTAATTCGCCTGGATGATTTTACTAAAGCAATAACAGATTGGGCAGAAAGAGAGATTTTATCAGGAGAAGAATCAGACACGCTTCTTATTCTGGCATCATTGAATCTTGAACCTATACCAGACCGCTATGATGTGGAAAAATACCTACGCATTTATCAACATGAGAACAACATTCAGAACCCAGCCCCTAATTACAGTGCATTAGTTTGGCTCAGGATAAAGATAGGATATTTAATAATAGCTTCATCATCGAACGAGATTGAAAAAAGGCTGGCATTTTTTACTCATTACTTCATTGATTATTCCCCAAGAGCCTTCGCCAGAATAGCGGGACTACTATCCAATTTATATTGGGTTCTTTATGATGAGGACATACCTATATTCAATTCACGAGCTTCAGGGATGAGTGATGATGAATTAACCATGTATGTACAGCAATGGTGCGAACCTTACTACCGAATACTCATTAACGAAGACTGGCTCTCTATATTGGCTAAGGGGGAATAAAAATATGGGCGTAGAGTTTCATATCACACGAGCAGATTATTGGGCTGAAAACGATGATAACATAATCAGTTCTGATGAATGGTTAGAAATCATCAATAACGATTCCGAACTTAGTCTTTACACAAAGCATGGCGATTTTCATGCTGTATGGAACGGCGAAGGGGCAGAAGAAGGCGATTGGCTTGAATGGTCTGCCGGAAACATTGAAACCAAATGGCCCAGTACCGCTCTGTATAGAAAAATGCTCCAGATATCTGAGAAACTAAAAGCTAAGGTTATGGATGATGAAGGCACGCTATATGAAACTCTAGATGCCTGGCAGTACGATCCAAAAAGCAAAGTTTACCCGATCTCAAACAGCAATACAGTTGACAGAAAAGTGGCAGAAGAACGCAACGCCATTCAACGTTTTCTATTCCGACTTGGTCTAAAAAAATATAAAAACGAGTAAGTTAATTGTTTGAATATTTTCAAAATGAGGCCTTTGAATATGTAATTCAGCCTTTTAGAAAGGCCATACAACGCTCCAGTATCGAAACACCTGCTGAGCAGCTTACGCATGCTTTACGCCATTTCTTTGCTTCCCACTCTTGCAAACAACCACACCCAGAATCTACCTCGTCAAGCCTTCATGCACCACAGAACCACACATTTTGCACACCAGTCACAACACCTCCCAGTAACTACCAACTGCTTGCCTGCTAAAATACCTATTCAAAAATCTATTCACCTATCTATTCATAAAGTGATTCAACATTATGTCTACGCATGCGGAAACCCTACGTCAGCTTCTCAATAGCGGGCCGATGACAGCAAGGCAACTCATTGAAAAAATCGATATAAGCCAGCCTACTCTTCCCGTGCGATTAGAGAACTGGGTGATGACATCGTCAAAATCGGGGCGGGTCCATCTATTCAATATGTCCTGCGGGATAGGTTTCGCGGATTCCGCTCGGCCTCGATTTACCGCGTTACCGATCAGGTGCAAATCAAACCTCTCGGCGAGCTGATTCCGGTTCGTCCGGAAGGGTTTGTGATGGTGCAGGCGGACCAGAAAAGCTTTCACAGTGACGGGCTGCCGTGGTGGCTGTTTGACATGCGACCACAGGGCTATCTCGGCAGAGCGTATGCCTCGACTTATGCCAGCGGGCTCGGTCTGCCGGCGAATCCCGAACAATGGGCGGACGCAGATGTCGTCAGAGCGCTG
Source organism: Pantoea dispersa (assembly GCF_019890955.1). Classification (NCBI taxonomy): domain Bacteria; kingdom Pseudomonadati; phylum Pseudomonadota; class Gammaproteobacteria; order Enterobacterales; family Erwiniaceae; genus Pantoea; species Pantoea dispersa. The sequence continues at coordinate 498,839 of NZ_CP082346.1, read as the reverse complement.
CTGGCGCAAGGTCATGATGCGATCGGCAACCTGCTGATCGGCGAGCAGGCGCGCAGCCGTTTCCTGGAAATGCCCGAACCGACTCCTGTGGAGCGCGCGACGGCGTATCCCGAACTGGCACGGGCCGCAGGCGCTGGTGAGGTGCCGGGCTCATCTGCGGGGGGTGAGCAGCCCAAATTCTGCACCTATAGCGAACGCGGTCATGTGCTGGTGAAATTCACCGCAGCAGATGACAACCCAGTCAGTGAACGCTGGTGCGATCTGCTGATGGCTGAGCATCTGGCCCTGAAAGTGCTGGGTGTTGAGTCCGAAGTGTTTGATGTTGCAGGGCAGCGCTTCCTCGAAATCCCCCGCTTTGATCGGGTGGGCAAAATGGGCCGTATCGGCGTGTTTTCGCTGCGGGCGCTTGATGCGGAGTTCGTCGGCAATGCCAGTGCAAGCTGGCCGGTCCTCGTCAACCAGCTTGTGGCGGAAAAGTGTGTTCAGCCGGAGGCCGCCAGCAGCACGGCCCGGCTTTGGGCATTCGGCATGCTGATCGGCAATACCGACATGCACGCCGGCAACCTGTCATTCATCAGTCGCCATGGCCGTCCTTATCACCTCGCGCCAGCTTATGACATTCTGCCGATGGGCTTTGCGCCCAGAGCGGGCGGCGCCATCGTGAATACGCTGCGGCCAGCGTCACTGCCGGAAGTGGTCAGCAGCGATACATGGCGGGAAGCGCTGGCTCTGGCGGAGGAATTTTTGTCGCTGACGAACAGTTGCGATGGTTTCTCCGATCGTTTTGCGCCCTGCCTCGCCGCGTTACAACAGCATCTGGATGAGGCCCGAGCGCGCATCGCCCGACTCGGCTAAGCGCCTTTCCTGATTGATAATTCCTTCAAAGTTGCATCCTCGAAACAGGCGGTGATTAACCGCCTCGCACCCGATTTTCACCCTCGCAACTTTGCAAAAGTAAAACGATCGGTTTACTTTTTAAGATATGCGTAAAAAACAACACATCCTGAACGCTGCCGAGCGGCTGTTCTACAACAACGGTTTTCATGCCACCAGCACCGATTACATTTGCCGTGAGGCGAAGGTTTCCACGCGTACGCTCTATCAGCACTTTCCGTCGCGCGAGCGGTTAACTGCCGCGGTGATGACCGCGCGCCGGCAGCGCTTTGCTGATATGTTGTCACAGCCAGACGATCCGGCAGCCATTAGCCAGCTGTTTTCGGTACTGGAACAGTGGATGCGGGCGGAAGGATCGCTCGGCTGCTTTTTTGCCAAAGCGTACGGAGAGTATGCGGAACAGGATGCTGAGCTGGCGGCGCAGGCGCTGGATTATCGCTACTGGCAGCGCGGCTACATCCGTGCCTGCCTGGCGCACTCGCACCAAAATTCGCCGTCAGCGCTGGCCGATGCCATCTGGATACTGTTTGAAGGGGCGATTATGGCCGGGTTGATTGACGGTCCGCAGGCCGCGGTCACTGCGCGTCTGGCGGCTGAGCAACTGATGGCGAATGCGCCATGAAAGCCTCACTCCGCCTGACGCTGAGCGGCTTTATGCTGATCGCCGTGACCTACGGACTGGCGCGTTTTGCGTGGGGAATGATGATGCCGCAGGTGGCGCAGCAGATCAGCTTCAGCCCGCGAGCATCGGGCATGCTGGCCGCCTGCAGCTATCTGGCTTACTGCCTGGCCACGCCCGGCGCCACGCTGCTCCTCGCACGCTGGGGCGTGCGCAGCACCGCCATACTGGCAGCGCTGACGGCTATGCTCGGCTTATTGCTGCTGGCCGCTGCCGGCAGCGTATGGCTGATTGCCGGTGGGCTGTTTATCGCTGGTCTCGGTGCCGGACTGGCTTCCCCGGCGCTCGCCAGTGCCGTGAGCCGGAAAATTGACGCGTCGCGGCAAACCGCCGCTAACACGCTCATTAACGCCGGCACCGGCGCGGGCATCATTGTGTCAGTGCCCATTTTTATGCTGATGCCCGGCGGCTGGCGCGCGGCCTGCTGCTGTTTTGCCGCGCTGGCGCTAATCAGCCTGTTGCTGGCACGCTATTGTCTGCCCGCCGGTCGTGCCGATCCACCGGGATCGCCGGTTGGCTGGCGCGATCGACTGCACAATCGTGCGCTGCAGCGGGTGATCATCATCGCTTTTCTTAGCGGTGTCGCCAGCGCGGCGTGGTGGTGTTTTGGACCGGATGTGTTACGCCAGCATAGCCGCCTGAACGAAGGCCAGGCCAGTATGCTGTGGCTGGTTAGCGGCGCGGCCGGCATTCTCGGCGCGCTGACCGGCCCGCTGGCACGCTGCATCGGTATGCGTCAGGTGTACTGGCTGGCGCAACTGGCGATGGCCGTACCGCTGCTGTTGCTGGCGGCGCTCACCCACTTTAGCTACTGGCTGGTACCGGCGGCGGCACTCTGCGGCGCGGGATACGTCACGCTGTCGGGTATTCTGCTGGTTGCGGGTGCCGCCGCCACGCCACAAAATGCGGCCTCTGGCGTGGCGGCGGCGTTTCTGACGCTGGCGATTGGGCAAATTGGCGGGGCGATACTCTTTGCGCAGATCTACAGCAGCAGCGCCGCTGCGGCACTGCTGCTGTTCGCTGCCATCCCGGTTACGCTGCTATTTCTGGTACCGGCTAACCCGCCGCAGCGGGCTGACGCTTAACGTCCGGTGGTGAGCCAGCGGCTGAGGATGCCGGCGCTGGAGTAGCCGCGAATGATCGCCGCGTAGCTGTCAAAGCGATTGCTCACTTCGCTCACCTGGTTGTTATACAGATCGCTCTCGGCGCTCAGGACATCCAGCAGCGAGCGGCGTCCCAGGTGATACCACTGATCGAAAAAGTCTTTGCGGATGCGGTCAGACTCGACAATTAAACTTTTATACAGCGCGGCGCGATCGGCCATGGAGTGCGCATCCTGGCTGGCGGCGCGCACGCGATTTTCCAGATCGCGCCGTTGCTCCTGCACCTGCTGACGACTGGCTTCGGCGCGTTTAATCGCCGCAATCTCCTGCGCGTTGGTTGAACCGCCGCGGAACAGGCCCCAGCTAACGTTGATGCCGGTTTGCCACGCCTGCTGACGGCCGAGCTGATCCTCACGCGTGCTTTTGCTTACCGTCCAGTTGAGCTTTGGCAGGCCGGAAGCTTTAATCGCTTCCGCTTCTTTAAACGCCGCTCGCGTTTCTGCGCTGGCGCGCTGGATCAGCGGATGATAATCCAGGCTGGCCAGCTGGCGGTTGAGATCGCCAAAATTCATCGCCCAGCGATCGCTGGCTGGCAGCGTGACGCGACTGTTGCCCATCAGGCGGTTCAGCGTGATTTCGACATCGCGCGCGCGCGACTCGGCATTCTCCAGATAGCTCTGCGCCTGCAGCAGCCGGCCTTTGGCCTGCGTCAGTTCGCTGCGGCGGCCGGTATCCGACTGCACAATGCCGCTCAGCATGGTGGTCAGTTCCGTCATGCGCGCCACGTACTGCTGGCTGATGGCAATGATCCGCTGCTGCTTGTTCCACTCAATCAGCGCGTTGCTGACCTGCATCGCCAGCTCTTCTCGCTGCGCCTGCGCCGCCTGCTGCGCCGAGGTCACGCGCTCTTCGCGGCTCTCGATGGTGCGGCTGGTCTGACCGAAATCAATCAGGTTGGTCGCCATTGATACGCCGAGCGCCGGCACGTTACTCTGACCGTCATAGCTTTTTACCCCGCCACCAAACTCTTTGGTGGCCGAACTGGCGCTGACATCCAGCTGCGGCCAACGCTGCCCTTTCGCCTCATCCACGCTGGCAGCGGCGGCATCGGTCTGCGCCACGGACGATTTCAGTGCCGGGCTGATGCGCCAGGTGATGCGCGCGGCCGAGAGGAATTTCTGCCGCAGCTCGGATTCAGCCACGGTTTCATCCACCGCGCCGCTCAGGCTGACCGGTGAACGCGCCACGGCGGCATCGGCGGCGGTGGTTCTGGTTTCCGCTACCGGCGGGCTGACATAGCTGAACTCGCTCTGTGCTTTTACTTCTGCTTCATTCACCGGCACCGGCGCAGGCTGCTGCGGGTTGAAAGTGCGTACCGATTTCAGCAGCGGATTCGTCTGCTTTGGTTCCGGCTGGCGCTGCTCCTCCGTCAGAAAACCGCCACCCTGCACCGGCTGCACCGGCGGCGGGGCAATCGGCGCTGCTGGCGCTGGTGCCGGTGAAGGTGCCGGTGCTGGTACCGGCTGAGCGCGTGGCGCGGCGACCGGTGGCGCAACCGGCACGGCCTGAGGTTGCGTAAACATCGGTTGCGGTGCTGGCGCGGTTGCAAAACGCTGGGCTGGCGCAACGGGCACGCGCTGTACCGGCGCGCTGCGTACCGGTGCTGCGGCGGGGGCGGCCGGGCGGTGTCCGCTCATCTCGGCAAACATCATCAATTCACTGGTCGAATCGGCCATTACGCTGATGGCCGGAGCTATCATGACCGTAATGCAACCGGCAAGCAAAGAGAGGCGCCGCGCCGCTGCGCGACGGTGCATATTATTATTTTTCATGGTTATTAACGCTCGCGGAAGGCTTCTTTCGCCTTAAGTACCGGCTTCAGCAGGTAATCAAGGATGGTTTTCTCGCCGGTGCGGATTTCCACCGTGGCCACCATGCCGGGAATGATCGGCAGATCTTTATTGCCTGCGTGCAGCGTGCTTTTATCGGTGAGGATCAACACGCGGTAATAGGTGTCATCCGGGCGGCCGGAAGCGGCTTTCTGATCGTCTTTCAGCGTATCCGGACTGATGTATTCCACGTGACCATCCAGTCCGCCGTAGATGGCGAAGTCGTAGGCGGTGATTTTCACTTTGGCCGGCAGCCCCGGACGCAGGAAGGCGACATCAGAAGGACGGATTTTGCCCTCCACCAGCAGTTGCTCTTCCAGCGGCACGATTTCCAGGATGTGCTCACCGGGCTGAATCACGCCGCCGATGGTATTGACACGCACGTTTTTCACCGTGCCGCGCACCGGTGCGGTAATGGTGGTGCGCTCGACCACGTCCGCGCGGCCAATCAGGTTTTCGCTTACCTGGCTGAGTTCCAGCTCCAGCCGCGCCAGTTCGGTGTTGGCATCAGACTGGTAACGGTTACGCCGCTCAACAATCTGCGCCTGGATGTCGTTCGCCTGGCGCTGCATACGCAGCAGCTCGACCTCAGACAGCAATCCTTTCGCCGCCAGCGGCTCCGCCAGACGAATTTCACGCATCGACAGGGCATAGCTGCGTTGCAGTGAGTTAATGCTGTCGTTCAGCGCGCGCTTGCGAGATTCATAGGCTTTGGTCTCCTGCGCCACCACGGCGGGATCGCTCTGCACCTGCTCGTCAAACGTCAGCGGCTGTGCGTAGGCTTCGGCACGCAGACGCGCAATGCTGCCCTTCAGGCCAATTACTTTGCTCAGCGCCTCGCGATAGCTTGATTGCGCACGCGTCGGATCGATTTTCAGCAGGACATCGCCCCGGTTGACCACCGTGCCTTCACGCACGTTCATTTCGGCGAGAATGCCGCCTTCCAGACTCTGAATCACCTGCTCGCGGCTGCGGGAAATCACTTTTCCGTCGCCTTTGGTGATCTCCTCCACCCGCGCATAGTTTGCCCATGTGAGACCGATGCCAATTACCGCGATGATGATCCACATCACCAGTTTTGATCCCGGCGTGGTTTGCGACAGCAGGGACGCCTGCACGTCATTCATGAATTCGGCATCCGCAGCGGAGAGATTTTTGCTGCGGCTGCGCCATGGCATTAACTTGATCATACTGCGGCCTCCTCTGCCGCGGCGACGGCGGGCTCTGACGTTGCCGAAGCATCGTTAGCCGGCGCAGGTGCGCGCGCCGCCTGCTCTACCGCCTGACGCGGCGGCTGGCGGGTTTTACCTTTACCTTCCAGCGCGGCCAGCACCTGCTCTTTCGGGCCATCCGCGACAATTTTTCCTTCCTCAACCACGATGATGCGGTCGACCAGCGCCAGAATTGACGGACGATGCGTCACGACGATCAGCGTGTGGCCTTCGCTGGCGCGACGCAGATGCGTAAGGAACTGGCTTTCGGTCATGCTGTCCATGGCGCTGGTCGGTTCATCCATCAGCAGCACTTTGGGCCGCGTCAGCAGAGTCCTCGCCAGCGACACTAGCTGACGCTGACCGCCCGACAGCCCTTCACCGCCCTCGCCGACCGACAGGTTGATGCCGCTCGGATGGCGCGCCGCCACGTGATCGAGACCGGTCAGATTCAGCACGCGCAGCAGTTCATTCGCGGTGGCATCCGGCCGGCCAATCATCACGTTCTCGCGCAGCGTGCCGTAGAACAGGCGCGCATCCTGGCTGACGAAGCCCACCGCTTTGCGCCAGTCGGCTGGATCGATCTGGTTAACATCGAGTCCGTCAGCGGAGATCTGGCCTTTCACCGGCTGATACAGACGCGCCATCACGCGTAACAGCGTCGATTTACCGCTGCCGATGCGGCCAAGAATCGCCACGCGCTCACCGGCCTTGATGGTCAGTGAAATATCTTTGAGGATTTCCGGATTGGGCTTCATCGGCGGTGCCGGATAAGAGAAGCTGACATTGCTGAGGGAGATCTCGCCAGTCAGCGGCGGATCGGTCAGGTAGGTTTTGCTGCTGTCGCGATCGACCGGCATCTCCATCAGCTTATTCAGCGAGGTCAGCGCCGCTTTGGCCTGCTGATAACGCACCGCCAGACCAATCACCTGACCCAGCGGGCCAGTGGCGCGGCTGGCCAGCATCACGGTGGCGATCATTGCACCCATGGTGAAGGTGCCGGCGTTGATCAGATAAACCCCGGCCACCACCAGCATCACGGTCTGAAACTGCTGCAGAAAGGTCACCACGCCGGTTGCCAGCGTCGAATAGCGTTTTGACTTCATTGAGTTAGCCGACTGCAGCGCGCTGAAGTTCTCCCAGCGGCGCTGCATATGCGCTTCACCGCCCACGGCTTTCAGCGTTTCCATGCCTTCAACCGACTCGATCAGCACGCCCTGTTTCAGCGACGCATCGCGCAGGTTCTCTTTCATGATGCGCGCCAGCGGCCACTGGATCGCGGCGCTGACGATGATGATCAGCGGGATCATCATCAACGGAATAATCGCCAGCGGACCGCTGATAAAGAAGATCACGCCGACGAACATCAGGATAAACGGCAGATCCGAAATCGCCGCCAGCGTCGCCGAGGCAACAAAATCACGCACCGATTCGTATTCACGGATCTGGTTGGCGAAAGTGCCTGATGAGGCCGGTTTGTGCTCCATCTGGATCGACAACGCCTGACGGAACAGCATGCTGCCCAGCACCAGGTCGGCCTTTTTGCCTGCCATGTCCAGCAGATGTGCCCGCACAAAGCGGGTAATGGCTTCGAAGATCATGGCGATGGTGACGCCAATCGCCAGCGACCACAGCGTAACAAACGCCTGGTTCGGCACCACGCGATCGTAGACGTTCATGGTGAAGAAGATGCTGGAGAGTGCCAGTACGTTGATCAGCACGGCGGCAATGGCGGCGCTGCGGTAGTAACGGCGGTAGCGCCACAGGGTGCTGAACAGCCAGTGACCTTTGACCTCCGGCAGCATTTCGCTGGCGCGCTCATCCAGTACCGCCGCCGGTTTCGCCATCACCGCAAAGCCGGCGTAAATCTCGTTGAGCTCCGCCAGGCTCATCTCTACCGCTTTATCACTCACCTCCGGCATGATCAGCTGGAAGCGCAGCTCGCGCTGATTCTCCTCATTGGTGTGAATGCGCCGCGACAGCACAATGCAGCCGCCGCCGTTCTGCCGCAGCAGTATCATCGGCATCAGCTGCTCCGGCAGATCCTGCAGGCGGCGTTCAACCATGCCGCCGGTAATGCCAGCGTTCTCCAGAGCGGTCATCGCCTGCGACGGCGACAGCAGCGTCGCTTTTGGCAGGCCGGCGACCAGCGCCTCTTCACTCTTCTCGCGTTTGTAGTGTTTGCAAATCCACGCCACGCTTTTTAACAGCGTGTCATCCACGGTGGTTTCGATACGAGCAACAGAACGCGCATCCTGCTCCACGGCATTCTGCTTCTGGTCCATCATTTCCCGACTCCTGTAAACCTGACAAAAAACGGTGGACGCATCGTCCACCGCAGACTTTTCTTTGAATTGGGAAAATTCTGACAGAAGGCAGCTTTCAGGCCGTCCAGGACTTGTCTCAAACGGTGGAGAATATTTATGAATAAAGCGGGCAAAGCCCGATTGAATGCGGTCTGGCGACCGATCGATTGCAGAATAATCGCGGCGCTGTTGAGCGCTGTCCTGGGCGTGTTATCTTAGCTGCTCGCTTTACTGCAACCGGACAAAGAGCAATGGCAAAACAGCGGGTAGGTATCGTATTTGGCGGCAAGTCGGCCGAACATGAAGTGTCGTTACAGTCGGCCAAAAATATTCTTGAGGCGATCGATAAAAACAAATACGACGTGGTCCTGCTGGGGATCGACAAACAGGGCGAGTGGCATCTCAATGACGCTTCAGGCTTTCTGCTCAACGCCGACAATCCGGCGCTGATTGCCCTGAACCGCTCCGGTGAAAACGTGGCGCTGGTGCCCGGCAGCCGCGCGGAACAGCTGATTACGCGGCAGCAGGCGCAGCCGCTGTCGCAGCTGGATGTCATCTTCCCGATTGTGCACGGCACGCTGGGCGAAGATGGCTCGCTGCAGGGACTGCTGCGCATGGCCAATCTGCCGTTTGTCGGGTCGGATGTACTGGGTTCCGCGGTCAGCATGGACAAAGATTTCACCAAACGCCTGCTGCGCGATGCCGGCCTGAAAGTGGCGCCGTGGCTGAGCGTCACCCAGACGCAGCGCGCGGCGCTGGATGTGCAGGCGGTGATCGCACGCTTTGGCCTGCCGCTGTTTATCAAGCCAGCCAATCAGGGATCATCCGTTGGGGTGAGCAAAGTGACGCAGCCGGACGAATTCGACGCGGCGCTGGATCTGGCGTTCCGCTTTGACCGCAAGGTCCTGATTGAACAGGGCATCAGCGGGCGTGAGATTGAGTGCGCGGTGCTGGGTAACGAGGCGCCAGAAGCCAGCCCGTGCGGTGAAATTGTGGTGCACGACGCCTTCTACTCGTATGACACCAAATATATCAGCGAGAGCGGCGCGCAGGTGGTGGTACCGGCTGACATCAGTGCGGAAGCCAGCGAGGCCATTCGGGCTGTAGCGATTACCGCGTTCCAGGCGCTGGAGTGCTTTGGCATGGCGCGCGTCGATGTGTTCCTCACCGAAACGGGCGACATTATTGTCAACGAAGTGAATACTTTACCCGGCTTCACCAACATCAGCATGTATCCCAAACTGTGGCAGGCGGCCGGCCTGAGCTACAGCGATCTGATTACCCGCCTGATTGAGCTGGCGCAGCAGCGGCATCAGCAATCCAGCCAGCTGAAAAGCAGCGTGTAACCTGCGATGGCGTGGCTCAGGCCACGTCATGCGCCATGCTGCGCGGCGCAATTGCCGGCGAGGTCTGATTGCGGCCGTTGCGCTTGGCAACGTAAAGGTGTTTATCAGCCGCCGACACCAGCCGGTTGATTACCCCCGGCCATTCACGTTCGTTAACCGCACCGCCGCGCGCCAGGCCGAGGCTGACCGTCACGGTCACGGTGTTGCCCTGAATCCAGAACTTCTCTTTCACCATTGCCTGCCGAATCACTTCGGCCAGCTGAAACAGCTGGCTGTGGGTGTAATCAAACACCACCACCACGAACTCTTCGCCGCCAAAGCGGCACACCAGGCCGCGACTGCCGACCACGTGCTGAATACGACGCGCAATTTCCTCCAGCACGCCATCGCCGGCATCGTGGCCAAAATTGTCATTAATGGCTTTGAAGTAGTCGACATCCAGCATAATCACGCCGGCTTCATGCTGCAGGGAAAACGGCTGCTGGCGCAGGTTTTCATACAGGCCGGAGCGCGACAGTAGCTGGGTGAGGAAATCGTAATTGGCGCGCAATGCCAGGCGATGGTTAAGCTGGCGAATGGCGTCCATGCTCACCGCCACCAGCAGCGGGCTGAGCGCTACGGTGGCCACGCCGAGCCGTGCAGAAGTGAGATGGCTGATAGGCAGCAGCGAATCATCGCCCTGAATATTCATCACGCCGTGCGAGACCAGCACGATCTCGGTGATGCCGGTGAACAGAATCACCAGGCTGGTGATCGGAATCGGCAGAACAATGGCACACCAGATCAACGCCGGCACCGGGAAAGTCAGACTGCCCGCGCCACCAATCAGCGCCCCCACCGTGAGCGACAGCGCCACGGCGAGCAGCGGCAGCAGCCTGGCCGGGTGTACCAGCGTCCGCAGCGGCACACTGCGCAGCGGACGCGTCAGCATTACAGGCAGCAGCATCAGTGAGGTGGAGAACTGCTCGCTGAACCAGTCGGCCCACGCCACCACAAAGCGCGCGTTGAAGTCGATATCCTGCGCCCACGCCCCCCAGGTGGCGCAGGCTGCCGCGCCGAGCAGGCACGCCGGAAAGATGCGCATGGCGTTGAACACCTGGCTGTTTGCGGTCGGCGATTGCAGATGCTTAATCAGCATGCTCACTGACACCAGTATAAACAGGATATTGGCAAAATTAATCGTCACCGCTGGCAGTGCCCAGCCGGAAAAAACCGTATCGTTGAAAATCATGGCGGCAAAACACACCAGATAACTGGAAGTGGTGTGTAAAAACGGGTTGCGCACCATCAACCCGGCGATAAGGGCATTCACCGGCCAGAACAGGGAAAACTCTTCGGGAATACGCAGGTGGCTGCCAACAAAGCAGAAGAACAGCGTAATAAGACACAGCGAAAGAGCATTCTTTTTAACATTATTCTCTTCAAACAGCTTAACGCGCATACGTCTGAACCCTGTAACCTGAAATCGCTGCCATCCGTCGCTGGCATCAGCAATCATTTAACCTGAAAAATCCGTGCGATAATTCGCTAATTAAACCGGTGTTCGTCGCCCTGCTCTGCGACTGAGCGGCGCTCACTCTGCCATGAAAGCCAGAGACGAGCTACCGGCCCCGCCAAAAGGGAGTGAAACAGGCAGGCGCTGTGAGCGGCAATTATGCCGTATAAATAAAAAAATCGGATATCCGGGATATCCGATTCTGGCGAAAAAAACTGCATGACCGTGCGCGGAAACGTTATTTCACCGCCACCGGCCACTGGCTCAGCCGGATGCCGCGCTCACCGGCGCTATCCCCGAAATCCTGCAGCACCGCTTTCACGTCCGGATCCATATACTCGGCGTTATCGTGATCGACAATCACCACGCTATTTTCCGGGATCTCCGCCAGCAGCCCCTGCAACTTCGGGTTGTGCATGAAGGTCAGGTTTTGCTGAAAGCGCAGCACGTAATGGTCGTCATAGCGGGTAAGCTGCAGCGCGTTGCGATGGCTTTGGTAGATGCTGCACAGAATCTGCGTCGCGATACCGATGCCAATCCCGGCCAGCATGCCAAACACAATGATGCCGCCGATGGTGGCGAGAAATGGCACGTACTGCTGCGCGCCCATGCGAATCTGTTCGACGAACAGGCGCGGCGTTGCCAGCTTATAGCCGGTATACAGCAGCACCGCCGCCAGGCTGGCGAGCGGAATTGCGTTAAGCAGAGCGCTGAACCACAAGCCACAAATCAGCAGCAGCACGCCGTGCAGCAGAATCGACAGTTTGGTTTGGGCACCCACGCTGACGTTGACCGAGCTGCGCACAATCACCGCGGTAATGGGCATCGCGCCGAGCAAGCCGGCGGTCAGGTTACCGATGCCCTGCGCGAACATCTCTTTATTCGGTGACGGCGCCGGGTGCTGCGGACGCAGTTTTTTCAGCGCCTCCTGGCTGAGCAGCGTTTCAAGGCTGGCCACCAGCGCCAGCGTAATCGCTACCACCCACACCGACGGATTCTGCCACGCCAGCCAGTCTGGGGTTTCCAGCTCCGCCACCAGCGCCGACATACTGTCAAACGCCGGCAATACGATACGCGGCAGGCCTTCGCCGAAGCTGGGAAACAGGCGATCGCCCATCACCGTGGCGAGGCAGCCAAACAGCACCGCCACCAGCGGGCCGGGGATCCAGCTCAGCGCTTTAACCGCTTTGATCGCGGGCGTGGTCCACAGCCACAGAATCAGCAGCCCGCTACCGGCCACCAGCATTGCGCTGAGCGAAAACGAAAACTCCCCGCTGACCAGCGACTGCAGACCGGCATCGCTCGCTGCGCCCAGCGCCACCGGAATCTGCTGCATAATCAATAGCAGGCCAATGGCCGCCAGCATCCCTTTGATGACGCTACCTGGCACCAGTGAGATAAAACGACCGGCGCGCAGCAGGCCGAGCATGCACTGCAGCACGCCAGCCAGAATCAGCGCGGTGAGAAACGCGGAAAAGCTGCCCAGCGTCTGGATTGAGGCCACAACAATGGTCACCAGCCCCGCCGCCGGGCCGCTCACGGCAAAGCGCGAGGGACTGAGCGCGGTAACCAGCAGACCGCCGATCACCCCGGTGAGCAGACCGGCAAAGGGCGGCAGACCGCTGGCCTGCGCGATGCCCAGACACAGTGGCAGCGCCACCAGAAACACCACCAGACCAGCAGGAATATCCTGACGAAGCGTTTGCAGATTCATGATGAGGGTTCCTCTGACGATTGCTGGATTAACTCTTTCAGATGGCCGGACTGCAGGTCATACACGCAGCCAAATACATCCAGCTGCTGTCCGGCCTGCCAGGCCTGTTGCACCGGCTCGCAGCGCACCAGCTGGCTAAACTGGGCGATGACATTGGCTTCAACCAGCCGGTTAAGCTTGCTGCTCTCCTCTTCCTGCGCGGGACTGGCGTGATAGGCCACCAGCCCGTGCTGCAATGCGCGCCGCAGCGCGGCAATGCGCCTGGCGAGCGCCGAATCCTCCTGCGCTAACGGGCTGGCAGGCAGACCCAGCGCCGCCTGCACGCCGCCGCAGCCGTAGTGACCGCACAGCACAATGCGCTCGACGCCGAGATAAAAAATCGCGTACTGCAGCACGCTGATAAAGTTGTCATCATCGGGTAGTACCATATTGGCGATATTGCGGTGCACGAATAGCTCGCCCGGATGCGAGCCGGTCAGCACTTCTGCCGGTACGCGACTGTCGGAACAGCCAATCCACAGGGAGTGGGGTTTCTGCTGATGCAGATATTGTTCAAAGTAATCTGGATTACGCTCGCGGCGCTGGAGTGCCCAACTGCGATTTTTCGCTAATAAGGGTTTAAGGGTCGTCACAATTATCTTCTCTCTGTATCCGCAAATAGCGCTTCCGGGCAAATAAATGCATGGCGCAGCACGGTTTTAGCGTTCTGTGGCAGGTGTATACGGCGCTTTCTCACAGAAATTGGTTATAGACGCTTATGAATTGATTTGCACCAGGAATATTTCAGCCAGGCAGAAGAAGCGACCTTATGTAAAATAAGTGTCAGAAAATGTCATGGCAAAGTAAGTTAATGCAAGTGACGCAATCAGGGAAGGTTCCATTAAAAATCAATATAATCAGCTTATTAAAATTAATTTTTAAAACGCATTTCGGATGCACTGACAAATATATACACGTAAAACTTTTGCGCCTTTACGCTGGTATGGTGGATTACACTCTGCTCGCTGAGAAAAATCCTAATTACTAAATTTATGAATAGTGATATTCGCTGGTTTTAACGTTATTCGCGATGATATTTCACTGAAGGCGGCGGAAGGATTAAGTAAGAGATCGGGAAAATGATAAGCAGAATAATAATTACAAAGAAACGTAAATATCACTGGCGCTAACCGCCTGCGATAAGCGCCCGCCAGGGCAGGCGCTATTTCGCTTGACGAATTATTTACCGTTCCAGGCTTTCATGCGGGATTCACGCACCTGCAGCTGCTGTTCCGGGGTTAACTTATTGTAGTTTTCAGCCATCCCGCTCTCCCAGTCGCCGTACAGTGGATTTGGCAGCACAATGAACTGGGTGCCAAAACGCTGATGGTTGAGCGTGACAAACTGCTGGCGCTGCGCGTTACCCTGATGCCAGGTGGCGCCGCCGAAGTCATTCAGGTTATCGCCGATATACAGCACCACGTTGTAGCCGGCATTTTTAATTGCGTCGAAACGCGCCTGTTTATTGGAGTTACCGGTGCTGAGACGCACGGTTTTGTCGCTTACGCCGCTGAAGCCCAGCTTGTTGAGATTATCGACCGTAGCCGCGTAGTCTTTCTGATCGCGGTTCGAGACGTAGAACATGGTGCCGCCGTGGCTATTCACGTAGTTGGCAAATTCGACGGCACCGGGCACCGCGGTCGCCTGACGCGCCTGCGTCCACGCTGACCAGGTTTTACCGGAGAACGGCTGGCCGTTTTTTGCCTGCCACGCGCTGTAAGCGCTGTTATCGATCATGGTTTCATCCAGATCAACAATCACCGCTTTGGGTTTGCCGGTAAGCGAAGGAGCGTTATCAAACGCCATGCGTGCCGTGTTGAACGCCTGCCAGCTCAGCGCCTGATACTCGCCAGACTGCTGGAACCAGTTGACTGCCAGCACCGACTGCTGACCGAGTTGCTGCTGAGCCTGCTGTTTTTGCGGTTGGGCACAGCCGGTGAGCGTCAGGGCAATCAGGCCCGCCGCGGCCAGCCAGGTGGTGTTTTTCATCATGTCGTCCTTAAGTGATTATGGTCAGTTTTTGTAAAGCTTTAAAAATGTAGCAGTTAACGTAAGCTGTGGGCAGAGGAAAACCGGGGTCAGGTCACAGGAGACACTTATGGATAATCGCGGGCCGCGCTCGGCGCTGCTTGAGAGTCAACGCTGGCTGGAGTATGCCTTTCAGCCTGCCGGTCAGCCGGCACCGGCCGCTGCGGCCTACGGACAGCAGCGGCACAGCGCAAAAGTGGTGCTGGCCGGGCAAAACCGGCCGCCGAAAAGTTGTGAATCCGATGGGGTGATCAGTGACGATCATCAGCCGGTTGCGGTTTACACCGCTGACTGTCTGCCGGTGCTGTTTGCCGATGTGAAAACGCATCAGGTGGCGGCGGTGCATGCCGGCTTGCAGGGTACGCTCGGCGGCGTGCTGAGCAGTGCCCTCGATCAGCTGCTGGCGGGTGGCGCGACACCGGCATCCCTGCTGGTGGCGATCGGTCCGGCGATCGGCCCGTGCTGCTATGAGCTGGGCGTCGATCGCATCGCACAGATGCAGCAGCGCCCGGACCTGCCGGCGCTACGCTGGTCACAGCAACAGCCGCACAACCCGCAGGCAATCCGACCTCAGGCACAGGCGCATCATCAGGGAGTATGGTTTGATTTGCCTCAGCTGGCGCAGGGCCTGCTGTTACAGCGCGGCATCCCGGCGGCGCAGATTGATCGCCTAGCGGTGTGTACTTATTGCATGGCAGAGGCGGGTTCGAGCTATCGCTATAACACCCATTTTGACAGCGGCTATCAGTCACGTTTCTCGTGGATTCGCCGCCGCGCGTAAGCACGCTTCACCTCCCTGTGAAGCGCGGGCGTTAGTGAATGATGGCGTTGAGCGCCAGCACACCGGCGAGGCCGAGGATGGAGATCAGCGTTTCCATTACCGTCCAGGTTTTCAGCGTTTCAACCACGCTCAGGTTGAAATAGCCTTTGAACAGCCAGAAACCCGGATCGTTCACGTGCGAGGCGATCACGCTGCCTGAACCGACCGCCAGCACCATCAGCGCCGGATCGGTATGGGTAGCGGCAATGATCGGCGTCACGATGCCGGCGGTGGTGATCGCCGCGACCGTGGCCGATCCCAGCGCGATGCGCAGCATTGCCGCCACCGTCCAGCACATCAGCAGCGGTGACAGCGACGATCCTTTCATCAGATCGGCGATGTAATTACCGACACCGCTATCCACCAGCACCTGCTTAAAGGCGCCGCCGCCGGCAATGATAAAGACGATCATGGCGATGGCGGCAATCGAATCGCCACACATATCCATCACCTGCTCCATTTTGCGCCCGTTGCGCAGACCGAGGGTGAACACCGCAATTACCACGGCGATAAACAGCGCCACCGCCGGGTTGCCGATAAATTCAAAGAACTGGCGCAGCGCATTCTCTTTCGGCATCGTCAGTTCGCAGACTGCCGCAATCGCCATCAGCACCACCGGAATCACTGCAGCAAAGATGCTGATAAAGAAGCCCGGCATCTCCTCTTCGGTGAAAATTTTAGGGTTATACAGCCCTTCCGGCGGCGACTTTTCGAAGCTTTTGAGGAATTTTGAGAAGATCGGGCCGGCAATGATCACTGTCGGGATGGTAATGATTAAGCCGTACAACAGCGTGGTGCCGAGATTGGCACCAAAAATAGTGGCAATGGCGGTTGGGCCGGGATGCGGCGGCAGGAAGCAGTGCGTCACCGACAGCGCTGCCACCATCGGCACGCCGACGTACAGCAGCGGCAGTCCGGCCGCCGCAACGATGGTGAACACCAGCGGCAGCAACAGTACGAAGCCGACTTCGTAGAACATCGCCAGACCGACGATCAGTCCGGTGACCACCAGCGCCCACTGCAGCCGCTGTTTACCGAACGCGGCAATCAGCGTGGTGGCCACCCGCTGGGCAGCGCCGGTATCGGACACCAGCCGCCCAAGCATGGCACCAAAGCCGAGGATCATCGCCAGGCCACCGAGCGTGGAACCAATGCCTTTCTGAATCGAGGCCATCACATTGAGCGGCGTCATGCCTTCGGCGATACCTACCACCGCCGATACAAACACCAACGCAATGAAGCCATTGACCTTGAAGACAATCATCAGAACCAGCAGCAGTATCACACCCAGCACAATTATGGTTATTGGCATTTTTTATTATCCTTAGGAAGACAGAGGGGTGTTTAAGGTTTAGGCGCGCGCCGGCAATTACGCCAGCCGCGCCACGGCATTACACGGCGACGCGCATACCGCCATCAACAAACAGCAGATGGCCATTGACGAAATCAGATGCGCCCGACGCCAGGAACACCGCCGCGCCAATCAGCTCTTCCGGCTTGCCCCAGCGTGCGGCCGGCGTACGTTTGGTCAGCCAGCCGGTGAAGGCCGGATCGTCAGCCAGCGTCTGGGTCATCTCAGTGACGAAATAGCCCGGTGCAATGGCGTTAACCTGAATATTGTGGCGCGCCAGCTCCACGCACATGCCGCGCGTCAGCATGGTGACGGCGCCCTTGGAGGCGGCATACGGCGTGATGGTGTCGCGGCCCAGTTCGCTCTGCATCGAGCCGATGTTGATGATTTTTCCGCGCTGACGCTGCACCATTCTTTTCGCCACGGTTTGTGACACCAGAAACACCGCTGTCTGGTTGACGGCAATCACGTCGTTCCAGTCCTGCTCGGGAAACTCGAGAAACGGCCGGCGGCGCTGAATGCCGGCATTGTTCACCAGGATATCAATCGCGCCCCACTGACTTTCAATCTCCTCGACCGCCTGCTGAACCTGCGCCGACTGCGTGACGTCAAAGGCCTTCGCCCGCGCGTGATAACCCAGCTCGCGCAGTTTCGCCGCGCCCTGCTCTGCGCCGTCCCCGGTGGTGGCGTTGATGATCACTTCCGCGCCCGCCTCCGCCAGACCGCGCGCCAGCAGAAAACCGATGCCGCGCGCCGAACCGGTGAGCAACACACGCTTGCCCGCCAGGGAAAATAGCTGACTCATACTGACTCCTTAAAACGTTAACTGGACTTTCGCCGCCCGGGTTTTATCACCGGCAAACTGCAGCGCCGCGTCGATATCCTGTAAGTCATACTCCCCGCTGAACAGCGGCAGCGGATTGACCACGCCGCGTGCCAGCCAGTCAACCGCCGTGTTGAATTCGTGGGTGAAACGGAAAGAACCGACCAGATTGATCTCTTTGGCGATCAGCGTCATCAGCGGGAAATCCGGAATGGTGCCGCCCATGCCAACCTGTACCAGCGTGCCTTTGGCGCATACCACGTCGAGACAGCGCTGCAGCGAAGACGGATGGCCGGAAGCCTCGAAAGCGACATCAAAGAAGCCTTTATCTGCAAGGTAGGGCGTGAAATCACCGTCAGCCGCGTGGATCACGCCGGTCGCGCCCATCTGCTGCGCCAGGCTGAGCGAGCGTTCGCTGATATCGCTGCAAATAATCTCCGCAGCTCCGCGGGCTTTGGCAGCGGCGGCAATCAGACAGCCAATCGGCCCGACGCCGGAAATGAACACGGTTTTGCCGCTCAGATCGCCCGCCTGCTGCGTGGCGTGGATGCACACGGCCAGCGGTTCAGCAAACACCATTACGCTGTCATCGGCCTCCTGCGGAAACGGCACACACTGCGCGCTATCGACCACTTTGTATTGCGTGAAGCCGCCATCCACGTGTGGCAGATACATGGCGCTGCCGAAAAAGCGCATTGAAGTGCAATGATTTTGCTGCTCGCGCAGACAGTATTTACAACTGCCGCACGGCTTTGAGGGATTGACCGCCACTTTTTGATTGGGCTGGAGCTGCGGATCGTCGCTCTCCACCACGTAGCCGATCACTTCATGGCCGAGGATCATCGGCATCTTCACTTCAAAGCTGCCGACTTTACCTTCCTGATAGTAGTGCAGATCGGACCCGCAGATGCCGCCGCGCGTGATGCGTACCAGCGTGCCGGTGCCGTCCCACTGCACCTGCTGCTGTGCGACGCTGACCTGTTTTTTACCGGTAATGACGCAGGATTGCGTTTCAATGTTCATTGTAGCCCCTTCAGTGCTGTAGCAATGGGGGCTATCACAGCCGGATACGGCCGGCGAAACTGTGACGAACATCACTCAACGCGATGTTACAAAACGGCTGTTACCGGGAACGTGATGCAGAGAGGCGGAAAAGCAGACGGCGGCCATTCCTGACCGCCTTAAAGAAGGATTAGCTGCCCGACATCAGGTCGTGGCTGTATTTGAACAATTCCGAATCCGAGCGCAGGCCGAGCTTTTTCAGCGCCGACTGCTTTTGTCCGCTCACGGTTTTGCGGCTGCGTTTAAACTTCACGGCAATTTGCGACACGCTGAGCCCATCCAGAAAACAGCGCACCACTTCTACTTCGCGCGGACTGAGGGTTTTCACCTTCTCGTACATATTGCCTTTGCTGGAGAGATCGAGGTTTTCGTTGATGGCGTCTTCATTCATCACGTAGAGGTTTTCCACCTCGTACGCCACTTCCTGCGACAGGAATAGCCGCCCCTGCGCCACCTGGCGAATCGCCTGGACGATCTCCTGCATATTGTGGCTTTTTCCAATAAAGCCCTTAACGCCGGCGCTCAGCACCATTTTGACAATCGCCGGACTCTCCATGGACGATGAGATCAATATCTTTTGCTGCGGATAGTGATTTCGCAGCTGTTTCACCAGGGCCAGGCCATCCAGTTCCCGCTCGCCCAGCAAAAAATCCAGCACCAGCACATCCACCGTGGTGCTGCGCAGCTGACTAAACAGTTCATTACTTGAAGACCAGGTCCCGACCAGATGAATATCGGGTTCGTGTTTCAGGCATAACTCGAAAACGGTACGAACCATCTGGTGATCATCAAGGACAGCGACACGCACCTGTTTATTATGTGCATATACCATTCTTTTATTCCTTTATTACAGTCTCAATTTTGTCCAGTACTGATAACCACACCAGTGAAAATGACCTGAAAGTATGCGCTGACCGCTGCCGGGAAAATCGCCTGCAACGGTTTAAACCAAACGTCACCAGGTTAACAAAAATTAGAATTTTGCTTACGCGTTTAACTTATTACCGCTAATTAAAAGGTAGTTTTACCGGATGAATGGACAGCAGCGGTGAGCGGCCCCGGAAAAACTGCGAAAATTCTGACGTAACTCTGTGAAAGGACCACATAAGAATTGTCTTGAAAGGTCATTTTATGGATAAACCGTTGAAATATTTGAAATCAAAGCAAAAGCAATATCTAAAAAAAACCACGAATGTTAATAATAAGTTAAACATTCGAGAATGGTCGCAAAATATCCTTAATGCGTCATTAGATCAGGCAGGCGGGATAAATCTCTTTATACTCCTTTTCCCTTATCAGCATTAATGACTTTATTTTCTTCAGGAACGCACGGTGTTTAATCCTGTTAATTTCATCCGTCTGGCGGGCGTGGTCCTGTTTATTTTTTTTGGCGGCGCGCTGCAGGCGCAGGTCAAACCATTGCAGCTTTTAGCGCGTTACGATACCGCCCAGCCCGCGCTGCAGCTGGCGGAGCCCATCTCGTCTGCCTTTCGAAATAAAGTAATTAAAGTCGCGGTGGCCGGTAAAGCACAGCCACCAATATATATGGATACCGATACGCGCCGCTTCGAAGGCCTGAGCGCCGACTACCTGTCGCTGATTCAAAGCATGCTGGAGACCAGCATTGAGCTTTATCACTTCCCCAGTCATAGCGCCGCGCAGCAGGCGGTGGTGCAAGGCGAAATGCATATGCTGGCGATTTACGTCGCCCAGCCGTCGTCACAGTCGCAGCCGCTGCTGGCCAGCGCCCCGTGGATGCTGGATTACAGCGAGATGGGACTAAAGACCGACAGCGACCTTTTTCTCAATAACGGCATGCCCGAGCAAATCGCCTGGTCAGGCACGCCGCTGCAGCGCCAGTACCTGGAAGAGACATACGAAAACGCGCAGCTGGTGCGTTTCCCGGGCTACTATGATGCCGTCGCCGCCACCGTTTATGGTCAGACGGCGCGCGTCTGGGGAAATGCGGCGACGCTGACGCACCTCAACCGCTATCTGTTTGCCAA
This sequence comes from Pantoea dispersa, assembly GCF_019890955.1. Taxonomy (NCBI): domain Bacteria; kingdom Pseudomonadati; phylum Pseudomonadota; class Gammaproteobacteria; order Enterobacterales; family Erwiniaceae; genus Pantoea; species Pantoea dispersa. Next base: position 478,073 of record NZ_CP082346.1, on the reverse strand, counting down.
CGCGCTCACTATTCTGGCCGATGAGCATACGATTCCGCTCAACGTCGGTTTCGGCATCAGTCCGCTGTATCCTGCGCTGGCCGACGCCATCAACCAGGCGCTGCCGCAGATTCCGCTGTCTATCCGCATGCAGATTGCCAAACGCTGGCAACTCGATCCCCATCATGTACTGCAACGTAATCCGCTGGCGCTGACCGCCGACGAAGAGCAGTGGCTACAAAACAACATTCACATCGAGACCACCTTGCCGCTGGCGCAGGCACCGCTCAGCAGCCGGACGCCAGCAGAACAGTTTCGCGGTATGGCGCCGGACGTGCTGGAGCTGATCACCAGCCAGACCGGCCTGAATTTTGTAGCGCACGCCAGTCATGAACACCCCGGCGGACGTCCTTTGCCAAAGCTGTTTCCGCTGGAAATTCTGGAGCCACAGTTCGAAGCACAACCGGCTCTGATTACGCGTCCGTGGCTGGTATCGCATTGGGTGATCATTCGCAATCAGCAGCCGGGAAACATTATGGCGCGCGACACCTTTCCGTTTGGTTCGGCGCTGATGCTAAAAAATTCGCTAATGAAAAGCTGGCTGCAGGAGCACTATCCGCACCTGTCGGTCAGCGATACCGATCGTCCGCTGGATGCGCTGCGCCAGCTGCTGGCGCGCAAGGTCGATGCGGTGATCGTGCCGAAAATTTTTGCCGACTACCATCTGCGCAACCATTTTGGCAGCGGGCTGATCGTCGAGGGTACACTGGGCGCCGATCCCGCGCGCTTTGTGATGCGCGTTGAGCCCGGCAATGAGACGCTGATCAGTATTCTCGATAAAGCGCTGCTGGCCATCCCACCGGAAACCCTGTTTAAGCTGATGGCGCAGTGGCGTCAGGCGGAACCGCCGTTTCTCAGCGGCTCGTGGCAGAACTATAAGCAAACGATTCTGCTGATTGTTTCGGTATCGCTGGGATTGATTCTGCTGATCCTGCTGTGGAACCACCATCTGCGCAAAGTGATTCAGCAGCGTATGCAGGCTGAGAATGCGCTGAAAAATCAGCTCAATTTTACCCACACGCTGTTTAATGACTCGCCGGTGGCGATGTACATTCGCGATAAGCAAACGCGGCTGGTGGATTGTAATAATGCCTATCTGCGCTTTTTGCACATCAAACGCGACGAGGTAATTGGCAAACGACTGTCGGACGTGTTCAACACCAATAACGCCAGCATTCACACTATCGAAGATGGTTACCAGCAGACGCTGCTGGATGGTGAAGCGGTAATGCGCGACGTCCAGCTGATGTTTGGCCAGCAGGCCTTCCATCTGTACCACTGGACGCTGCCGTTTCGCGATCGGCTGGGGGAAGTTGCCGGGGTGATCGGCGGCTGGGTCGATGTTACCGAGCGTAACGCGCTGCTGCAGGAGCTGCAGCTGGCCAAGGACACCGCAGACAAAGCCAACCGCTCCAAAAGTGAGTTTCTCGCCAGCATGAGTCATGAGATCCGCACGCCGCTGCACGCCATCATTGGTCTGCTGGAGCTGGAAACCCGCTCGCAGCCGTGTGAGACGCTGTCCGAAAATATTCGCGTCGCCTACAGCTCGGCGCGCGCGCTGCTGTCGCTGATCGGCGATATCCTCGATCTGTCAAAGATCGAATCTGGCCAGTATCAACCCACGCCGGAAACCGTCTATCTGCCGGATGTGATCGATCAGGCGGTGACGCTGTTCCGCAACAAGGCCGAAAGCAAAGGGATCGATCTGCGCGTAGAAATGGACATCGCGGCCTACTGGGTACAAACCGATCCGCTGATGATCAACCAGATCCTGTCTAACCTGTTGAGTAACGCCATTAAATTTACCGATCGCGGCAGCGTAACCGTGGTGCTGATGCAGGGGATTGGCCAGGAAGAAGAAGGTTGTGAGTTCGTCATAGAAGTGAGTGATGACGGCTGCGGCATGACCGAAGAGCAGCAGCAGGCGATCTTTGAGCCGTTTGTCCAGGTCGGTGAACGTCAGCAGCAGCAGATTGGCACCGGTCTTGGCCTGAGCATCTGCCGCAATCAGGCAGAGCTGCTGGATGGCGAACTGATTGTGGAGAGTACGCCAGGTGAAGGATCGGTGTTCTCCTTCTACTTCCGCGCGCCGGCCGGCGAACCGCGCGATCAAACCCAACCGCATCTGTCACAGCCGCTGGTCACCGATAAACTGTCAGTGCTGGTGATTGATGATCATGCGCCCAATCGTCTGCTGCTGGGCAAACAGCTGGAGCTGGCGGGCCATCAGGTGGTGGTGAGCGAAAGCGCCGTCGAAGCGCTGAAGCTGTGGCAGCAGGATCCGCTGCGCTTTGACCTGATCATTACCGACTGCAATATGCCCGGCATGAACGGGTTTGAATTTGCCCAGGCGCTGCGCCAGCATGAACGCCACCATCATCTGCCGCCGATCACGCTATACGGCCTGACCGCCTCCGCCGAGCAGCACATCATGCAGCGCTGCCTGCAGGCTGGCATGAACGACTGTCTGTTTAAGCCGCTGAATCTGGATACGCTGCTGGCACAAATCACCCACTGTCCGCGCCGCACGCCAAACGCGCCTGACAGCGAGGCAGCCGTGACCGGGCAACCTGCTGCTGACACCGCCGCTGCCGCGCTGCCGGCACCTGCGGCGGTTCCGACTTTTGCGCCGCTGCTGATGCAGCTGGCTGAGCGCGATCCCGCCAGCTGCATCACCCTGCTGGAAAGTATTCGCACCAGCCACGATGAATTGCTGGCGGCGCTGCAGCAAACCACTGATGCTCACGCGCTGTCACAGCTTGGCCATAAGCTGAAAGGCGGTGCCAGCATTCTCAATGCCAGCGCGCTAATGGAGCTGGGGCGCAAGCTGGAGAAACACCAGCAGGAAGGACACGATGTCGCGCAGCTGATTGCCGCCATCGCGTGCGAGATAAACACCGTCAATGAAACATTAATTATCTTTGAACAATATCGGCTGAAAAATCAGCAGGTTTTATAAAAACATAATCTTATCAAGACATTTCTCGGTTCGCCGGGATAAGCCGCCAGACATAATGTCCGCCAGCGCCATCATATCGGTGTCGTAAAAGGGAGATCTATGTTTAATGCAAAAATTCTCATCGTTGATGAGCATCGCCTTGTTGCGGCTGGGGTGCAGGCTTTATTATTAATGAATGGCTTTAATTGTGTCACTACAGCAAACACAATTAATGATGGTATTGACGATGTTATTCATCAGCACATCGACATCCTGATTTTAGATCCTGATTTCAAAGAAAAAAATGGCATCGCCTTTTTACGCGATATCGTAAAATCTAAAACCTGGATGAAAGTCATTCTGCTCAGTCAGAGCAGTAACAATCACCTGCTTATACAATCGCTTAGTCAGGGCGCTAACGGTTTCGTGTCGAAATACGATCCGATTCAGACGCTGATCGCCGCCATTGGCTGCGTATTTAATAATGTAAATTATCTGCCCGGCGATATTCTTGACCGGCGCCAGCGCTATGTTAATGAACAGGATATGCTGTCGCGCCTGACCGAGCGGGAAACGCTTATTTTACGTCAGCTGGCGCAGGGAAAATCCAATAAAATCATTGCCTGTGAATTAGGATTAAATAACAAAACCATCAGTACTTATAAAACTAAAATTTTTCAAAAGCTCGAATCAAAGAATCTGGTCGATATTATCGAACTGGCACGGCGAAACGGTGCCTGCTGAAGCCAAAATCAAGACCAGTCTTGCGGATTAATTCGACTGAGGCATGGCATCATCACCTCGTCCTCACCCGGGATTGTTATAGAGATTGAGTCATACAGGAATTTATAACCACAGAGCTAATTTATTAGCCCAATCTTCATGCCATTACAGGGCGCGCAGGTTTCTTCCCGTGCCTGGCGAAAGTGGTCCGATACTTTCGTCTGCGACTTGCCGCCCTGCTTTTTTTTGATGTTTCTCACAGGCTGAGCGCCGCAAATTTCCAGCCCGCACTTTTCCCGCTAGAGTTCACTCATCCGACCACTCACTGAGTAAGTGATCATGACTGAGCGTTATCCGCATCTGTTTGCCCCGCTGGATCTGGGCTTTACGCAACTGAAAAACCGTTTCCTGATGGGCTCAATGCACACCGGTCTGGAAGAGCATGCCGATGGCGCTCAGCGCCTCGCTGCCTTCTATGCCGAGCGCGCCCGGGAAGGCGTTGCGCTGATTGTGACCGGCGGCATCGCGCCGAATGCGCAGGGCGTGGTGGCGCAGGGCGGCGCCATGCTGACAGACGAAACGCAGTGCGGCTGGCACCGCCAGATAACCGATGCGGTACATGCTCAGGGGGGCAAAATTGCGCTGCAGATCCTGCACGCCGGGCGCTACAGTTATCAGCGCGATCTGGTGGCGCCCTCGGCGCTACAGGCGCCCATCAACCCGTTTACACCGCAGGCACTGAGCGAAGCGCAGATTGAACAAACCATCGCGGATTTTGCGCGCTGCGCCCGGCTGGCGCAGCAGGCTGGTTACGACGGTGTCGAAATCATGGGTTCGGAAGGCTACCTGATTAATCAGTTTCTGGTCGCCCATACCAATCAGCGCGACGACGGCTGGGGCGGTGATGTGGCGCGGCGGCAGCGCTTTGCACTGGAAGTGACGCAGGCGGTGCGCGCCGCTGTCGGTGATGCCTTTATTATTATTTTTCGCCTGTCGATGCTCGACCTGGTGAATAACGGCAGCTCGCTGCAGGAGACGCTGCAGCTTGCCACGGCGCTGGAGCAGCGCGGCGTGACGCTGTTCAACAGCGGCATTGGCTGGCATGAAGCCCGCATTCCCACCATTGCCACCTGCGTACCGCGTGCCGGTTTCGCCTGGGTCACGCAGCATCTGCGCCAGCACGTCAGCGTACCGGTTATCGCTACCAACCGTATTAATCATCCTCAGGTGGCGGAAGAGATTGTGCGCGACGGTATTGCCGACATGGTGTCGATGGCGCGGCCATTTCTTGCCGATGCCGCGTTTGTCAGCAAAGCGCAGGCGGGCCAGCCCGACGCCATCAATACCTGCATCGCCTGTAATCAGGCCTGTCTCGATCAAATCTTTGCCGGTAAGGTCACTTCCTGCCTGGTCAATCCGCGCGCCTGTCATGAAACGCTGATGCCGGTCATCGCCGCCGCGCAGCCAAAACGGCTGGCGGTGGTGGGTGCCGGTCCGGCCGGTATGGCGTTCGCGCTGCAGGCGGCGCAGCGCGGCCATCGCGTCACCCTGTACGAAGCCGATGCGCAGATAGGCGGCCAGTTCAATATTGCCCGCCAGATCCCCGGCAAGGCGGAGTTCAGCGAAACGCTGCGCTATTTCCGCCATCAGCTGGCAGCCGCAGGCGTTGAGCTGTGCCTGAATCATCGCGTCAGCGCCGACGAACTGGAACAGGCGGATGAAGTTATCATCGCGACCGGCATCACACCGCGCCAGCTGGCGATTCCGGGCATCGATCACCCCAGCGTAGTGAGCTATCTCGAGGTGATACGCGACAAAAAACCGGTTGGCCAGCGCGTGGCGATTATCGGTGCCGGCGGTATTGGTTTCGACACCGCGGAGTTTCTGCTGCAGCACGCCGATCGCGAGGAAGACTTCTACCAAAGCTGGGGCATCGATCGCAGCCTGCAGGCGCGCGGCGGTTTAGTGCGTCCACAGCCGACTCCTGCCGATCGCCAGATCTGGCTGCTGCAGCGTAAATCCGGCAAGCCGGGCGCCGGGCTGGCGAAAACCACCGGCTGGATCCATCGCGCCAGCCTGCAGGCGCACGGCGTGCAGATGTGGGGCGATGTCGAATATCTGAAGATTGATGATGACGGGCTGCACCTGCGCCATCAGGGGGAAGCGCTGACGCTGGCGGTAGATAACGTCGTGGTTTGCGCCGGTCAGGAACCGCTGCGTACGCTGGCGCAGGCGCTGACCGCACGCGGCAAAGCCGTGCGGCTGATCGGCGGCGCCGACGTCGCGCAGGAGCTGGATGCACGGCGCGCCATTGCTCAGGCCACTGAGCTGGCGCTCAGCCTGTGATTAACGCAGCTTGACCGAACGCAGCACCACAAATTTGGCGTTAGAGGCCACCAGCTCGCAGTTGCCAAACAGCTTCTTCATTTTCTGATGATAGCCAAGGTGGCGGTTGCCGACGATGCGCAGCTCGCCGCCATACTGCAGGCAGCGTTTGGCGTCACGTAGCATCTGCCATGCCAGGTGGTCGGTCACCGCGTGCTGCTGATGGAACGGCGGATTGCACAGCACCGCATGCAATCGGTCCGACGGAAAACCGCTCAGCACGTTGTTAACCCGAAACTGGCAGCGTGCCAGATCCTGTGGCCGGTTCAGCTCAACGTTAAGCTGGCTGGAAGCCACCGCCATGTAAGATTCATCGACGAACAGCACCTCGGCCTGCGGATTCTGTTCCAGCGCCTGCAGGCCGATCACGCCGTTTCCGCAGCCGAGATCGACGATTTCGCCTTCAATATTGTGCGGCAGGTGTTGCAGAAAGAAGCGCGCGCCAATATCCAGCGCGGCACGGGCGAACACATTGGCGTGGTTGTGGATGTGATACGGCGTCTCGTCGAGCGGCCACACGGTGGTCGCCGGCACGTCCGCCAGCGCCGGGGCGCTGAAATGGCTGTAAATCAGACGCGCTTTTTTCCACGCCAGTGAGGTTTTGCTCTCACCGAGAATGCGTTCAAACAGCTGCAGCGTGGAATTATGGATATCTTTGGCTTTACCGGCCGCCAGAATCAGGGTATCCGGCGTGACGACCGTCCGCAGCGCGCGCAGCTGGTGCTCAAGCAGCGCCAGCGCTTTGGGCAGCTTAATCAGTACCGCCGCCGGGGCAGCCGGCAACGGTGCCAGGCTATCAAGAAAGTGTACCGATGCTTCATCCAGACCGTTGAGACGCAGATTCTGCCGGGCGGCCTGCTGGCTGAGCCACGAGTCGCTGACGTGCCAGATTTCCCGATTGTTCAGCCCGCAGGTCAGCGCGCCAAAGCTGTCATTGAATACCAGCACCGGGCCTGCCGGCAGCGCCTGCTGCAGCAAATATTCATCTGCGGCGTCCCACGCCTGTAGCGGGCTCTCTTCGCGCATCGGCGGGAGGCGCTGAAGCGTCAGCGTGCGATCGGTCAGTTCAAGTTGGCTCATGGAATCTCCGGCGTGGTACACTTTGCGCGATTTTCGCCCTGAAAAGGGGGCGCAGTATACTGTCTTTCGTCGGGAATCCCAATGTCATTAATCTATCTGCAGGGTTACCCTGAAAAAATCCTCGAACAGGTGCAAGTGCTGATTGATAATCAGCGATTAGCCGCCTTTTTGCAGCAGCGCTATCCCGATACACACGACGTCGTCAGCGACCGCGCGCTTTATGACTACACGCAGGCGCTGAAAAACCGCTATATGCGCAGCGCGCCGCCGGTCAGCAAGGTCATCTGGGATAATAAAATCAAAGTGATGAAGCATGCACTTGGCCTGCATACCGCCATTTCCCGCGTACAGGGCGGTAACCTGAAAGCCAAGGCTGAGATTCGCATCTCGACCTTTTTCCGTCTCGCGCCGGAACCCTTTCTGCGCATGATCGTGGTGCACGAACTGGCGCACCTGAAAGAGAAAGATCACAGCAAAGCCTTTTATCAGCTGTGCTGCCACATGGAGCCGGACTACCACCAGCTGGAGTTCGACGCGCGCCTGTGGATGACCGAACAGGCGCTGCGCGGCAACGCGGCCTAAAGAAACTCCTGCGCTTTCTGAATCAGACTGGTTTTGGTCAATGCGCCGAGGAAGCGACGCTCCTGCGCATTATTCAGCACCGGTAAACGCTCCAGCGTCACGCGCGCAAACGCCTCCCAGCCTTCACGCATGCTCTGGTGCTGGTAAATGCAGGGGAAATTATCATCCATCACGCTGCTGACCGGCGAATCCAGCGTGATCTCCTGTGCCAGCACTTTGCGCGAAATGTCATGAATTGATACCACACCAAGAAACTGACCGGCCTGATTAATGACGTAGACGTAGCGCTCGCGCTTGAGCGAACTCACCGCCAGCGCCTGCCCGACCGATTCCGCCGGCTGCAGCGCCGCGCCGGGGATGATCAGCTGATCAACCCGCATATTATCAAAATCATATTTCGCTTCTGAACGATTAAGGTGATGGCTTACCACCGGATAGGTGCTGGCGGACTGCAGCCGGTAGACCAGCATTGACGCCAGCACCGAGGCGATCATCAGTGGGAACAGCAGGCTGCTGTTGAGCGTCATCTCCAGCACCATCAGCATCGCCATCAGCGGCGCCTGACTGACCGCCGCCAGCACCGCCGCCATGCCTACCGCCGCATACAGCAGCGTATTGCCCACCGGCAGATGCAGCAGCACGCCAGTCTGCGCCAGCGCCACGCCGAGCAGCGCACCAATCAATAATGAGGGCGTGAACAGGCCGCCTACCGCGTTGGAGCCGACCGAGAGCGTGGTCGCCAGCATTTTCAGCACCAGCAGGCCGAGCAAACCCGCCAGCAGATAGTTGCCTTCAATGATTTTCACGATCACTTCATAGCCGTTACCAAGAATATCGGTGGAGATCAGCGCCAGTAAGCCAACCGCAAAGCCGCCTGCGCCCAGCCTGAGCGGCAGCGAGCGCACGTGGCTGAACAACGCTTTGCTGCGCGCAATCAGCTTGATCAATAGCCAGCCTGCCACGCCCGCAGCAAACCCAATGATTACCGTCATCAGCAGGCTGGTGAGATCCATTTGAAACAGCGTGTCGGAGAGCGGATAGAGCGCGCTGCGAAAGCCCAGTGACCACATGGTCATTACCGCCACAGCCGAGGCGATAATCAGCGGAATCAGCCGCTGTAGCGCAGAGATACCAAACGCAATTTCCGCGACAAAAATCGCCGACGCCAGCGGGGCGTGATACACCGACGACAGACCGGCGGCGGCCGCCATCGCGACGATGTCACTGTTGCGCATATTGAGGGACGCTGGCAGCCAGCGCCCCAGCAGGCTGCCGCTCAGCGCCGACAGCTGCACCATGGGCCCCTCTTTACCAATCGACGCCCCGCTGCCGATACTGGCAATCGACGACAGCGCGCGAAACAGCGAGGTTTTGGTGGGCACCGCATCCAGCCGCGCGTTAATCACTTCAAGGTAATCGGTTTTCACCGTCTCCTGCTGCTCAATCGCCACCGCGTAGCGCAGGAACCAGCCGGCCAGCAGCCCGCCCGCCCCCACCAGCAGCGGCCAGAAGATCCACGGCCAGACGTGCATCGCGACCGTGATTTCGCTGTCGCTGTGAAACAGCAAATGATTGATGAGATCGATGATGCCGCGAAACGCCAGCGTGACCAGTGAGGCCACCAGGCCCACCGGAATGGCGATCAGCAGTGTGGTCCAGTTCAGTGCGTGTTTGCTTCCGCTCACCCGGCGTCCCCGCATGTCGGTTAAAAAAGGGTTTGGCATCATCATATTGGAATGCGGATCGCAGGATCAAATTTCGCCTGCCTGCGCCGCCAGGGAACATGCTACTCTGCCGCTTTCAGAGTGCAGGAGAACCAGCCGTGATACGTTTTGCCATTGTGGGAACCAACTGGATCACCCGCCAGTTTATCGACGCCGCGCACGAGAGCGGCAAAATGAAACTGAGCGCCGTCTATTCACGCAGCCAGCAGCAGGCCGACGCCTTTGTCGCGGATTATCCCTGTCCGCTGACCTTTACCTCACTGGAGGCGCTGGCGGCAAGTGCGGAAATCGACGCGGTGTATATCGCCAGCCCCAATGCGCTGCACTGTGAGCAGGCGCTGCTGTTCATGTCGCACGGCAAACACGTCATCTGCGAAAAACCGCTGGCCTCTAACCTGCGTGAAGCTGAGGCGATGATTGCCTGTGCGCGTCAGCATCAGGTGGTGCTGTTTGAGGCGTTCAAAACCGCCAGTCTGCCGACGTTCCTGCGCCTGCAACAGGCGCTGCCGCAGCTGGGCACGCTGCGCAAAGCGCTGTTCAACTACTGTCAGTACTCGTCACGCTATCAGCGCTATCTCGACGGTGAGAACCCGAATACCTTTAACCCGCGCTGGTCCAACGGTTCGATCATGGATATTGGCTACTACTGCCTCGCGGCTGCCGTTACCCTGTGGGGTGCGCCGCAGCAGGTGAAAGCTGAGGCCTCGCTGCTGGCAAGTGGCGTCGATGCGCACGGCGTGGTAGTGCTGGACTACGGCGATTTCGACGTCACGCTGCTGCACTCAAAAGTCAGTGATTCCCTGATTCCCAGCGAAATCCAGGGCGAAGCCGGCTCGCTGGTGATAGAGAAAATTTCCGAGTGCCAGCAGCTGCGCCTGATTCCGCGCGGTGGCGAGAGCCAGAACCTGACGCAGCCACAGCACATCAATACTATGCTGTATGAAGCAGAGACCTTTGCCCGGCTGGTGGAAACGCGCCAGGTTGAGCACCCTGCGCTGGAGGTGTCACGCATTACCGCCCGGTTGCTGACAGAGATTCGTCGCCAGACCGGCGTGGTGTTTCCGGCGGATCGGAAAGAAGTGTAAATATTGCAAAATATTACAGCTCACCCATTGAATCTGCTCGCGCTTGCACGTATGTTGGCGGCAGCAAAGGGGAGTAACTTGTAAGCTGACCGATCGTCATTACGATGCGTAGCGCATCCGGTCGTCAGGCAACCCGGAATTGATTCTGTGTTGTAAGTGAGACCTTGCCGGAAGGCGAGGTTTGCTTGCAGCTCTATAAAGCGGCTGACGTCTTCTGACTCAGCCGTTTTTCATTTTCAGGACAGGATACGACTATGCACTCTGTAGGCACACCGTTACTCTGGGGCAGCTTCGCTGTCGTCGTGCTCATCATGCTGGCGATCGATCTCTTCTTACAGGGACGACGCGGCGCACAAACCATGTCATTCAAACAGGCTGCCGTCTGGTCGCTGGTGTGGATCTCCGTTTCTCTGCTGTTTGCCGCCGCGTTCTGGTGGTATCTCGACGGCAGCGCCGGGCGCGAAGTCGCAACCGCGCAAACCCTGGCTTTCCTGACGGGTTACGTACTGGAAAAAGCGCTGGCGGTCGATAACGTCTTCGTCTGGCTGATGCTGTTCAGCTACTTCGCCATTCCGTCTAATCTTCAGCGCCGCGTGCTGATTTACGGCGTGCTGGGCGCGATTGTGCTGCGTACCATCATGATCTTTGCCGGCAGCTGGCTGGTCACACAGTTCAGCTGGATCCTCTACATCTTCGGCGCTTTTCTGCTGTTTACCGGCATCAAAATGGCCTTCGCTAAAGAGGGCGATGACGCTGCCGTCGGCGATAAGCCGGTGGTGCGCTGGCTGCGTAAGCATCTGCGCATGACCGATGAACTGCATGGCGAAAATTTCTTCACCCGCAAAAACGGCGTGCTGTTTGCCACACCGCTGCTGCTGGTGCTGATTATGGTGGAGCTGAGCGATGTTATTTTCGCTGTCGACAGTATTCCGGCTATTTTTGCCGTCACTACCGACCCGTTCATCGTGCTGACCTCTAACCTGTTCGCCATCCTTGGCCTGCGCGCTATGTACTTCCTGCTGGCCAACGTGGCAGAGCGCTTCTCGATGCTGAAGTACGGTCTGGCGATCGTGCTGGTGTTTATCGGTATCAAGATGCTGATCGTCGAGTTCTATCACATTCCGGTGGCGATCTCGCTGACGGTGGTCGGCGTAATTCTCGGCGGTACGCTGCTAATTAACGCCTGGGTAAACCACAGAAACGACCAGAAAGGCATCTCACGATAATCTTCTGCAGGGGCGCTAATCGCCCCTGCTTTGTTTCGCCAGCGCCAACCTTCGCGTTTCATATCTCTGTCACACTTCCTGTCATCAGCAGATCAAAAAACCGATCTGGCGCGCACCGGCAGAATTATCTCTTTTCTCGTCGGCTCTTTTCCTTATACTCCGCCGGGCAAACCGTTTGGCGCGGAGCAACCGCGCACAACACTCATACCGCGATAAAAAGACCGTAATATGCTAAATAATCTTCTTCGACCGCTGGGTGCGCTGTTCTCAGGAAGCCTGGTAAAACAAATCATGATCGGCCTGATTGCCGGCGTGGCGCTGGCGTGGCTTTCACGCGATGCCGCGCTGGCCGTGGGCCTGCTGGGTGAACTGTTCGTGCGCGCGCTGAAAGCCGTGGCACCGCTGCTGGTACTGGTGCTGGTGATCTCTTCCATTGCCAACCATCAGCAGGGGCAAAAAACCAATATTCGCCCGATCATCATGCTGTACCTGCTCAGTACCTTCTTCGCGGCGGTGGTCGCGGTGATTTTCAGCCATCTGTTCCCGCAGACGCTGTCGATGGACGTCGGCGCGACCGAAATTACCCCGCCGTCCGGCATCACCGAAGTACTGCACGGCCTGCTGATGAGCATGGTCGCTAATCCGATTGAAGCGCTGATGAACGCCAACTACATTGGCATTCTGGTGTGGGCGATTGGTCTTGGCCTGGCGTTTCGTCATGCCAGCCCGAGCAGCAAAGCCTTCCTGAATGACGCGTCGAATGCCGCGACCTGGGTGGTGCGCTGTGTGATTCGCTGCGCGCCGCTGGGCATTTTTGGTTTGGTGGCATCGATTCTGGCCTCAACCGGCTTCGGCGCGCTGTGGCAATATGCCCACCTGCTGACGTTGCTGATTGGCTGCATGCTGATTATGGCGCTGGTGGTCAACCCGATGCTGGTGTTTCAGAAAATCCGCCGCAATCCTTATCCGCTGGTGTTTACCTGCCTGCGCGAAAGCGGCGTAACGGCATTCTTTACCCGCAGCTCGGCCGCGAATATTCCGGTCAACATGGCGCTGGCCAAACGCCTGAATCTGGATGAAGACACCTATTCGGTATCGATTCCGCTGGGCGCGACCATCAGCATGGCGGGCGCGTCAATCACCATTACCGTACTGACGCTGGCTGCGGTGCACACGCTGGGTATTGCCGTGGACGTGCCCACCGCTATTCTGCTGAGCCTTGTCGCCTCGCTGTGTGCCTGTGGCGCGTCCGGCGTGGCGGGCGGTTCACTGCTGCTGATTCCGGTTGCCTGCAACATGTTTGGCATTCCTAACGATCTGGCGATGCAGGTGGTTGCGGTCGGTTTTATCATCGGCGTACTGCAGGATTCCGCCGAAACCGCACTCAACTCCTCGACCGACATTCTGTTTACCGCCGCCGTATGTCAGGCAGAAGCGGAACGTCAGCCGCGTACCGCCGGTTAACCCGTGCCGCGGCACCCACCGGTGCCGCGCTTTAACCGCTGCCGCTTTAAAGCGTCACGCCACTCTTAAAGATTGCCAGCTCGCGGAAATCATTAGCTTCATTGCGCGCCGGCTGGCCGTTCGCAATCGCCACAATAGTCTCAACAAACTCCGCCAGCAGCGTCTCCATGCTGGTACCCTCCAGCAGTCGTCCGGCATTGAAATCAATCCAGTGCGGCTTTTTCTCCGCCAGCGGCGTGTTGGTGGCGATTTTCACGGTGGGCACGAAGCCGCCGTACGGCGTGCCGCGCCCGGTGGTAAACAGCACCATATGGCAGCCGGCTCCGGCCAGCGCGCTGGTGGCGACCGCATCGTTACCGGGCGCGCTGAGCAAATTGAGCCCCGGCGTGCGCAGCCGCTCACCGTATTTCAGCACATCCACCACCTGACTCTGCCCGGCTTTTTGCGTACAGCCCAGCGACTTCTCCTCCAGCGTGGTGATGCCGCCCGCCTTGTTGCCCGGCGATGGATTTTCATAAATCGGCTGCTGATGATCGATAAAGTAGCGCTTGAAGTCGTTAATCATCGCCACCGTTTTGTCGAAAATCGCCGCATCACGGCAGCGGCTCATCAGGATGCGCTCGGCACCAAACATCTCCGGCACTTCGGTCAGCACCGTCGTGCCGCCGTTGGCGATCATCTGGTCAGAGAAACAGCCGAGTAGCGGATTGGCGGTGATGCCGGAAAAGCCGTCCGAGCCACCGCATTCGAGACCAAACTTCAGCTCGCTCAGTTTGCCCGGCTGGCGGCGGTCGTGACGCATCACGTTGTACAGCGCATGCAACCGCTGCAGGCCGGCTTCCACTTCATCATCCTGCTGCTGACACTCCATAAACTGCACACGTTCGCTGTCAAAGCCGCCCAGCGTGTCGCGAAAGATATCGACCTGATTGTTTTCGCAGCCGAGTCCAATTACCAGCACCGCGCCGGCATTGGGATGACGCACCATATTTTGCAGCATGGTGCGGGTATTCTCGTGATCCTGCCCCAGCTGTGAACAGCCGAAGGGATGGCTGAACAGGTGCACGCCGTCGATGCCGGCCGCGTCGTCACTCTCCCGGAGGAAGCGTGACACAATCTGCCGGGCGATGCCGTTCACGCAGCCGACGGTCGGCAAAATCCACAGCTCGTTACGAATGCCAACCTCACCCGTGGCGCGACGATAGATCTGTACCTCACGATCCGCCGCCTGCGGTGGCAGCGTGAGGTGTTCCGGCTGGTATACGTACTCGTCGACATCGCTCAGATTGGTGCGCGCGTTGCTGGAGTGAATCAGCTCGCCGACGGCGATCGGCTGAGTGGCATGGGCAATCGGCAACCCATATTTAATCACCTGCTCGCCACTGTTGAGCGGTTGCAGCGCAAACTTGTGGCCGCGCCCGATATCCTGCTGCAGCGTAATCCGCTGTTCTGCGACGATAAGCTGGGTGCCGGCCGCCAGATCCTGCAGCGCGACGGCGACGTTGTCGCGTGAATGTATTTTGATTGCCTGTTGCATCGCGTTATCTCAGTTGGCTAAGGGCCGTCCGCATGCCGTGGACGAGAATGTTGTGCAGCTGCTGGCTGACCGCCGTAACCAGACCGGGCCGCTGGGTTAAATCTTCGCCCCAGTGCTGCGCGTCGCTCAGTACGTCGCTCACCAGCTGCTGCGGGGTGAGTTGATCGGTGAGGACCGCCGGCCACAGCCGGGCAAAACGCTGCAGCCAGTGCGCGTCATCCTGCAGCGGCCACTGCCGGTCATCCTGCTGGCCGCGATAAAACGCCAGCAGCGCGGCAAAGGCAAAGATGAGGCGCGGCGGCCAGTCGCCACCCTGCTGCTGCGCCTGCAACAGCGCCGGCAGCAGGCGCGTGCGGAATTTGGTCATGCCGTTGAGCGCAATCGCCAGCAGCGCATGGTGAATAAACGGATTGCGAAAGCGGCGCTGCACCGCATCGGCAAAGGCGTGCAGCTCGGCGCGCGGCAAATCCAGCGTCGGAATCACCTCTTCGCGCAGCAGCGCATCGACAAAAGCGGCCAGCTGCGCATCGTTCATGGCCTCACCCACGCTCGCCAGCCCGGCCTGCAACGCCACCGGCACCAGCTCAGTGTGCGCCCCGTTAAGGATCGCCACCTTCTGCGCTTTGTACGGCGTGATGTCATCCACCCGCCTGACGGCAGGCGCCAGCGCCGTCAACTGCAGCTCATGCATCAGCGCATCCGGTCCCTGAAGCACCAGCTGGTAATAGCGCTCCCCGGCCACCAGATAGCGGTCGTCATAGCCCAGTTGGGCTGCAATCTGTGCGCCATCCGGCGGATAGCCGCTGACAATGCGATCCACCAGCGTGTTGTAAAAGGCGCAGTGCTGCGTCACCCACTGCATAAAGGCCGCTGGCAGCCGCCACTGCTGGCAGTAACGCAGCACTAACGCGCGCAGCGTATCGCCGTTATGGTCGATCAGCTCACACGGCACGATCAGCCAGCCTTTATCGGCGGCACCGGCAAAGTGCTGATAACGCGCCCACAGCAGCTGCGTCAGTTTGCCGGGAAACGACGACGCGGGTTGATCCTCCAGCCGATCCTGTTCGGCATACGCGATGCCGGCCTCGGTGGTGTTGGAGAACACAAAACGCATCTGCGGCGCGCGTGCCAGAGCCAGGAATTCATCGAACTGCTGATAAGGCTGGATTTCACGATTAAGGCTGCGGATCAGCCGGGTTTCACTGAGCGGTTGCCCCGCTTCATTCAGGCCGCGCAGCAGCGTGGTGTAGAGGCCATCCTGCTGATTGAGCGTCTCCGTCTGCATCCGGTTGCGCGGTCGCACCACCACCACGCCGGCATCGGTGCCCTGATGTTCATTGAGCCAGTCGAGCTGCCAGTCGATAAAGGCACGCAAAAAGTTGCCTTCGCCGAACTGGATCACGCGTTCGCTATAGCGTGCGCCGGGGAAATCGCGGCGGTTGAGTCGCAACATGTCGCTTCCTTGAAGATGAAATCGGTCAGCTAATGCGCAAAAGTTATCATACCAATTTCAGCGACAGGGAGATTTGTTTGCCAACTGCGTCACATTATCCATCATTGCCCTACGGCGAAAGCCGGCGTACAACTGATTTACATCTACTTAAGCATATGTATATTATATCAATTAAACATCAAGCCTGAGCAGGCGCGCAGGTTTTTAACTTGCCAGATGGTATAACAGCTTCAGCGCTTTGCGACATCGCAGGGTAAGTGGTATAACAACTTACCGTCTTTCACAGAACCGAAAAATCATGGACCTGAACGAATCCCGCCGCCTCTACCAGCAACTCGCCAGCGAACTCAAGCAGCGCATCGAAGCGGGCAGTTATGCCGTGGGGGCAAAGTTACCGGCAGAGCGGATGATTGCGGAGGCGCACCAGGTGAGCCGCACCGTGGTGCGGGAAGCGATCATCATGCTGGAGGTGGAAGGCTACGTCGAGGTGCGCAAAGGGTCGGGCATTCATGTGATCAGCGACCAGCCACAACCGCGCGACAGCGCCGCCGATCAGCTGGAGTTTGCCAGCTATGGCCCCTTTGAACTGTTGCAGGCGCGCCAGCTGATTGAGAGCAATGTCGCCGAATTTGCCGCCACGCAGATCCGTCCACAGGACATCGTGGCGCTACTGGCAATTCAGGAAAAAGCCCGGCAGGAAGATCATGCGCGCGATTCGACATGGGATATGGAGTTTCACGTGCGCATTGCCCAGGCCACCCAAAACAGCGCGCTGGCTGCTATCGTAGAGAAAATGTGGCGGCACCGGCTGCATAATCCTTACTGGCTCAAGCTGCACGAGCACATTGACGCACGCCATATCACCAGCTGGTGCGACGATCACGATCAGATCTTAAAAGCGCTGATGCGCAAAGATCCCGCCGCCAGCAAACTGGCGATGTGGCAGCATCTGGAAAATACTAAACAGATGCTGTTCGACGCCACCGCCGATGACTTTGAATTCAACGTCGACCGCTACATGTTCGCAGAAAATCCGGTGATCCTGCCCTGAAGCCACGATGGCAGAAACGCTGCATTTTCAGGCTAAAAAGTCAGTTAATCTGCAATAGTGTCAGCTCGTGTAAAGCTCCTTTTGACCATCTGCGTCAAAAGGTAAAACTCCTGTGCGGCCGCGACTTTACACTGTCTGAATCCCGCGATTTTTGTTACAGTTATCGCCCTTTTCTTACCCTTTGCGACAGGGCTATAAAAAGTCGCTGATTTAACAATCAATTCTGGATGGATCCGGAAATCCTGCTCAGGTGGCATACCTAAAATGTATAACTTAACCCGCCTGCGCCTAAGCCCCTCACGGGCACGTTTAACAATGATGTTCAGGAATGATTGATGGATATTTTGCAAGCATTGCTGCATGCCCTGTGGCAGCAGGATTACGAAATGCTCTCCGACCCCACGCTGGTGTGGGCGATTTATGGCGTGTTGTTCATGATTCTGTTTCTCGAAAATGGCCTGCTGCCCGCCGCGTTTCTGCCTGGTGATAGTCTGCTGATTCTGGTCGGCGTGCTGATCGCGAAAGGCACCATGAGCTTCCCGCTGACCCTGCTGGTGCTGACCACCGGTGCCAGCCTCGGCTGCTGGGTCAGTTACATTCAGGGCCGCTGGCTTGGCAATACGCCGACGGTGCAGAAATGGCTCTCCCATCTGCCCGCGCAGTATCATCAGCGCGCCCACAGTCTGTTCCACCGCCACGGCTTGTCTGCGCTGCTGATTGGCCGCTTTATCGCGTTTGTCCGTACCCTGCTGCCGACCATTGCCGGCCTCTCTGGCCTGAGCAATGCCCGCTTCCAGTTCTTTAACTGGATGAGCGGCTTCCTGTGGGTGCTGATTCTTACCGTGCTCGGCTTTGCGCTGGGGAAAACCCCCATTTTCCGCCGCTATGAAGATGAGCTGATGTTCTGCCTGATGCTGCTGCCGCTGGTGCTGCTGGTCATCGGTCTGGTGGGTTCACTGGTAGTGCTGTGGCGTAAACGTCAGGCGGGTCAGAACGGGAAGTCACAGTAATGACAGGGTTGCGTAATTTCCCCAGGCGTTTACTCCCCTGGCTGTGCGCTGGTGTGCTGGCGCTGCTGGCTATCGGCATTGTGCCGAAACTGATGCAGCATGAAACGGTGGTGAAGATCCGCGTGGCACACAGCGGCACCAATCTGCCGGACGGCTTTTATCTCTATCAGCAGCTTTCGGCGCAGGGCGTGCGGATTAAAAGTATTACCTCGGCAGGCGATGCGCTGGTTATTCATTTTGAGAATGAAGAGCAGAGCCTGGCCGCGCAGAAAGTACTGCGCCGCCTGCTGCCACAGGGCTTTGTCGTGGCGGCGGGTCCGCAGGCGTCACAGCAGGTGGTGGACGCTAATCGCCCCACCTATA
Organism: Pantoea dispersa; assembly: GCF_019890955.1. Classification (NCBI taxonomy): domain Bacteria; kingdom Pseudomonadati; phylum Pseudomonadota; class Gammaproteobacteria; order Enterobacterales; family Erwiniaceae; genus Pantoea; species Pantoea dispersa. The sequence continues at coordinate 459,413 of NZ_CP082346.1, read as the reverse complement.
GCTGATCCCCGCCGTCGGGTTCACTGCCCGGCGGCACCTCAATCCTCGCTATCCCCGCGTGTTTTTTGAATTTTTTCGTCTGCTGTCTATTCTTAAGTAAGCGCGAGCAGACGACAAGCTGGGATGCCCCTCCTGTCCGGTTTGCGACAGGTCGTCAACAATGGAAGGTAAAAACCTGATGAAACAACAACTACTGCTGGGTGCGATTCTTTTCTCTCTCTCGGGTTCACTGCTGGCAGCGGAATCGCTGTGTCAGCAAAAACAGCAGGATATTCAGCGCGAAATTGAGATGGCGAAACAGCACGACAACCAGCGCCGGGTCACCGGACTGGAACGCGCGCTGACTGAAGTCCGCGCTAACTGCACTGACGAGAAACTGAAATCCGCCCACGCTGAACGCATTGAAGCCCAGCAGCATAAAGTAGCTGAGCGCGAGCGCGAACTGCAGCAGGATCGCCAGGAAGGCAAAGACCAGGAGAAGATTGGTAAGCGCGAACGGAAGCTGGAAGAGGCACGCCAGGAGCTGAAAAAGCTGCAGGCCGAGCCTTATTAATCGGACTTAAATAAATGATGTAATGGAGAACACCATGGCTAAAGACACCACATCTGAACATCTGCGTGCGGAACTGAAAAACCTTGCCGACACCCTGGAAGAAGTGCTGAGCAGCTCGGCTGATAAGTCGAAAAGCGAGCTGGATAAACTGCGTCATAAAGCACGCGGTGCCATTGAGAGTTCACGCGAGCGGCTGGGCGAATCCGGCGAACGCATCGCGCAGACCACGCGTGAAGCGGCGGAGAAAGCGGACGTCTACGTGCGTGAAAATCCGTGGCACGGCGTGGGTATCGGCGCAGCAGTCGGCGTGCTGATCGGCATCCTGATTTCACGTCGTTGATATGAGCGAGAATCAGAGCCACGGCCCAGGCAAAGGGGTCTTCAATGTAGGTCAGCGCGTGGTGACAACGCTGGTTGGCATGGTCGAGACACGCGTGCGGCTGGCCGTTGCCGAGCTGGAAGAGGAAAAAGCCAATCTGATCCAGATGTTGATCATGATAGGCCTGACCATGCTGTTTACCGCTTTCGGATTGATGAGCCTGATGGTGCTGATTATCTGGGCGGTAGATGCGCAGTACCGGCTGATGGCGATTGCCATCACCACCGGCGTGCTATTCGCGCTGGCGCTGATTTTTGGTTTATGGACGTTGCGTAAATCCCGGCAGTCCACGCTGTTGCGCCATACGCGCAAAGAGCTGGACACCGATCGCACCTTACTCGAGGAGCATCGCTCATGAGTCAGCGTGAACGTGAAGCACGCATTCATGAATTGCTTAATCAGGTACAGCAGCAGCGGCTGGATCTCAGCGCTGCCCGCCGCGACTGGCTGGAAAGCACCGCGCAGTACGATCGCGGCTGGCTGACGTTTCTCAGCCTGCGCCGCTATCTGGCGATTGGCAGCAGCGCGCTCGCCATCTGGTCGATCCGCAGCCCCAACCGCATCATGCGCTGGGCCAAACGCGGACTCGGTCTGTGGAGCACCTGGCGCATGATCAAATCGGCGATGCCGCCACGCTAACTTCCCCACCTTAAACCGGATCGAAAAGGTTCGGTTTTCCTCTTTCAGAATTCCTGAATAACATCGACAGTTTATCTCGCTTACAACTATTGCTGCGCGCGACTATCATCTCCCTCCATCAGCCCGACGAACTGTTTAACGCGGTTTAGCGGGAAAATAACCCGGCAGGCCAACAACCTGCGCCAAAAACCTTGTTGGAGTAAATGATGAAAAAATTCGAAGACTCAGGCCTGCTGCTGGCACGCGTATTAATGACCATCCTGTTTATTACTGCCGGCTGGGGCAAAATCACCGCCTATGCAGGCACCGCACAGTACATGCAGGCGATGGGCGTGCCCGGCTTCCTGCTGCCGCTGGTGATTCTGCTGGAACTGGGCGGCGGCCTGGCGATTCTGTTCGGTTTCCTGACGCGCTTCACCGCGCTGTTCACCGCCGGCTTCACGCTGCTGACCGCGTTCCTGTTCCACAGTAACTTTGCGGAAGGCGTTAACCAGCTGATGTTCATGAAAAACCTGTCCATCGCCGGTGGTTTCCTGGTGCTGGGTCTGGTAGGTCCGGGCGCCTACAGCATTGACCGTCTGATTCGTCAGCGCTTTATGCCAGCAACCGCACGCTAAGCACACAAGCCGTGCAACAGCACATATACTGAATAGCAGGGGCGGGGATTTTCCTCGCCCGTTTTTTTTTATGGAGGGCTTATGGGACAACTGATTGACGGTGTCTGGCATGACACCTGGTACGATACGAAGTCAACCGGTGGCCGCTTCAAACGCACAGAAGCAGTCTGGCGTAACTGGATCACGGCAGACGGCAGCGCCGGGCCAACCGGGAAAGCCGGCTTTGCCGCCGAGCGCGATCGTTACCATTTATACGTTTCGCTGGCCTGCCCGTGGGCGCATCGCACCCTGCTGATGCGTCAGCTGAAGGGGTTAGAAGAGATGATTTCGGTGTCAGTGGTGCACCCGCTGATGCTGGAGAACGGCTGGACCTTTGACGATGACTTCCCCGCCGCGACCGGCGATTCGCTGTATCAGAACGAATTCCTCTATCAGCTCTATCTGCATGCCGATCCGCAGTACAGCGGGCGCGTGACCGTGCCGGTGTTGTGGGATAAAAAGCAGCACACGATTGTCAGTAATGAATCCGCCGATATCATCCGTATGTTTAACAGCGCCTTCGACGCGCAGGGCGCTCGCGCCGGCGATTACTACCCGCCCGAACTGCGTGACAAGATCGACGAACTCAACGGCTGGATTTATGACACCGTCAATAACGGCGTCTACAAAAGCGGATTTGCCACGTCACAGTCGGCCTATGATGAAGCCGTAACCGCGCTGTTCCATTCGCTGGCACGGCTGGAGCAGATTCTGGGTCAGCATCGCTATCTGACCGGCGATCGCCTCACCGAAGCCGATCTGCGCCTGTGGACCACGCTGGTGCGCTTTGACCCGGTCTACGTGACCCACTTTAAGTGCGATCGTCACCGCATCAGCGATTACCGTAACCTGAACGGCTTCCTGCGCGATATTTATCAGATGCCGGGCATTGCCGATACGGTGAACCTGCCGCACATCCGCCATCACTACTACTGCAGCCACAAGACCATCAATCCGAACGGCGTTATTTCGCTGGGACCGGCTTTTGACTGGGATGAGCCGCACGGCCGCGGTTAACGGCTGGCTTACGCATGCCTGCCCTTCTCTCCCGCCATTGGGAAAGGAAGGCAGGCAGTATCGCGCTGCCTCAGGCAAATTTAATCAACACCATCCCGGCCAGCAGCAGTGCCACGCCCAGCCAGCCGCGGGTGTTCAGGCGTTGTCCGAACAGGATCCAGCCTGCCGCTACGGTAGCCACCAGACCGAAACCGCCCCACAAGGCGTAGGCCACCGAGAGATCGATCCCCTTCACTGCCTGCGACAGGGCACTGAATGCCGCCAGGACAGCCACCAGCGATACCACGCCATATAGCGGACGACGGAAGCCGTTGGCGTATTTCAGCGCGATGTTCGCCACAATTTCCAGCACGATGGCCAGCGCCAGCCAGGCCAGATGCACGACGTTAAGCGTGGTCATGACGCAGCTCCTTACGGCTGAATGTCCCTGCTTTGATCAGCGCGATACCCGCGATCAGCGTGATCAAACCCGCCGCCTTCATTACTGACAGCGCTTCGTCAAACAGCATCACGCTAAACAGGGTGATAAACAGAATACCGACGCCTTCCCACATGGCATAAGCCACGCCAAGGGCAATACGTTTAACGGCAAAGGTGAGGAAAATGTATGACAGGGCGATCATCAACAGCATAAAAATATAGCCGGCGCTACCGCCATTGACGCTGGCCCATTTCATTGACACGGTGCCCGTAATTTCGGCAGCAATCGCTAACGCTAATAAAATCCAGTACAGCATGATTTCTCTCCTGTGAGAAATAAACGCCATCCACGCGCAAACAGCAGCGTGATAGCTGAAAAAGACAAAAAGCTAAGAAGGAGAGAAAAAACTACAGCGCGAAGCGCCAGTGCCGATCGCTCAGTGAGCAGGAGAAAACGCAGGTGGGTGAAGAGGTTAATACGTAGAGTGTAACGAAATGGTTATCCATAATTTTACAACTTATCCACGTTGTTGCTTTTCCCGGTGTGGATGAAAAATTGTCCTCAGTAGTTGAACACGCGCCTATTCTGGCACAGGGAAAAGAATATTTTTGCGGATTTGCGTTTCTTTACGCAGGGAAATGGGGTTTTGTGCGGTTTTCTGGCTTCGTGCGGTTTTCTGCCCTCACCCTAACCCTCTCCCACGGGGAGAGGGAATAGTTTGCTGCGGTCTTGCAGGGCGAGCACTCAACTCGCCACACGCACAATCGGTCCCTTCTCCCGCCTGCGGGAGAAGGTTAGGATGAGGGACAGCACGCACCACACCCCCAAAAACAAAACGCCCGCAGATTTTCACCTGCGGGCGTCTTTATATAAAGTCGAAACTGACCGATAAGCCGCGTTCTTTTCATAGAAAAAGGAGTGGACAGTCATTCATCTGCACGCACCCTCACCAAAAACAAAACGCCCGCAGATTCTCACCTGCGGGCGCTCATTAAAAAAGTCGAAACTGACCGATAAGCCGGGTTCTGTCGTGGACAGTCATTCATCTAGGCCAGCAATCGCTCACTGGCTCAAGCAGCCTACCCGGGTTCAGTACGGGCCGTACCATGTGAACCCCTATTTGGCCTTGCTCCGGGTGGAGTTTACCGTGCCACGGACTGTTGCCAGCCGCGCGGTGCGCTCTTACCGCACCCTTTCACCCTTACCTGATCCCATTACTGGGCCATCGGCGGTTTGCTCTCTGTTGCACTGGTCGTAGGCTTGCGCCCCCCAGGCGTTACCTGGCACCCTGCCCTATGGAGCCCGGACTTTCCTCCCCTCTGCCCGTCTCCCCCGAAAGGGACGACGACAAAGCGGCGACTGTCTGGTCAGCTTCGGCGCGGGATAATAGGCGATCCGCCGGCGTTTGTCACGCCTCTTGCTGCTCCAGCGCGTACTTGTACAGGGCGTTTTTCTTAACCCCATGAATTTCCGCCGTCAGCGCCGCCGCCTTTTTCAGCGGCAGCTCAGCCTGCAGCAGCGCCAGCGTGCGCAGCGCCTCTGCCGGCAGCGTCTCTTCATCCGCTTTATGGCCTTCGACAATCAGCACCATCTCGCCCTTGCGACGATTCTCATCCGCCTGCACCCACGCCAGCAATTCCCCCACCGGCGCACCGTACAATGACTCCCAGGTTTTGGTCAGCTCTCGTGCCAGCACCACGTAGCGCGCCGCGCCCCATACGCTGACCATATCCTGTAGCGTATCCAGCACGCGATGGGTCGATTCGTAGAAAATCAGCGTGCGCGGCTCGTCACTCAGTGCACGCAGCGCATCGCAACGTCCTTTACTTTTGGCCGGCAGAAACCCTTCGTAACAGAAACGATCGGACGGTAATCCCGCCGCGCTCAATGCTGTGATCGCCGCGCAGGCACCGGGCAACGGCACCACACGCACCCCGGCTTCGCGGCAACGACGCACCAGATGGTAGCCCGGATCGTTGATTAATGGCGTGCCCGCATCGGAGACCAGCGCAATGCTCTGGCCCTCCTGCAGCTTCGCTAACAGCACGTCGGCCTTCTGCTGTTCGTTATGGTCGTGAAGTGCGAACAGTCGCGCATTGATGGCGAAATGTTGTAGCAACAGCCCGGTATGACGTGTATCTTCCGCAGCGACCAGATCGACGCTCGCAAGCACCGTCAGCGCACGCTGCGTGATATCACCCAGGTTACCGATCGGGGTAGGAACAATATAGAGCGTGCTGGCAGAAATCTCTGCCCGATCGAGTTGTTTCATTGTTTCATCCGAATTGCCGATTTAATATTGAGCATCTTGAAAAAAACATCACTGGATACAGTATGCTTCCTTCGAAAGTCGTACGTCATAAAGCAGGACGCCTGGTCCCTGTTTTGCTCGCGGGCCTGATTCTGGCCGCCTGTAGCGGCCAGGGACCGCAGCAAACCTCAAGCGTAAACGTGCAGGGTCCTGCCACGGGCCGCTCTGACTATTATCTGCAGCAGGTGCAGCAAAGCAGCGATGATAGCAAGACCGACTGGCAATTACTTGCCATCCGTGCCCTGCTGAAGGAAGGAAAGTATCCGCAGGCGCAAAATCAGCTCGGTCAGCTGCCACAGCAGCTCTCTGATGTACAACAGCAGGAACTGCTGCTGCTGCGCGCCCAGCTGCAAATTGCCCGGCAGGATTTCAACGGTGCTCAGCAGCTGCTGGGACAGATAAAAGCCGCTGACCTGTCGCAGGATCAGCAGGTGCGCTACTACGCGCTGCAGATTGCCGCTGCGCAAAATCGTCCGTCGCTCGCGCTGCTGCGCGCCTATATTGCTCAGGAACCGCTGCTGAAAGGCGCCGATCACCAGAACAATATTGACGCCACCTGGCAGGCGCTGACCCAGCTTACCCAGGATCAGCTCAACAGCGTGGTGATCAACGCCGACGAAAATACGCTGCAGGGCTGGCTCGACCTGCTGAATACCTGGCACGCCAACAGCCAGGATGCCCAGATGCTGAAAGCCGCCATTAGCGACTGGCAGACGCGCTATCCGCAAAACCCCGGCGCGAAAACCCTGCCGACCCAGCTCAGCCAGGTGCAGAACTTCACTAAAGCCTCGACCAGCACAATCGCGCTGCTGCTGCCGCTTAATGGTCAGGCGCAGGTGTTCGCCAGTGCCATCCAGAAAGGCTTTAACGATGCGAAAAACGGTGTGCTGACTGCGCCGGCGGCACCTGCCGCACCGGCCAGCAGCGATGCCAGCGCCTCCACGCAGCAGCCCGCCAGCACGGCAACGCCTGCCAATGGCGATGCCAACGCGGTAGTCAGTCCGGCGACCGCGGCCATCACGCCGTCAGACAGCGTACAGCCGCAGCAGCCCGCCGCACAGCCAGCTGTCGCGCAGCCTGCCAGCAGCGCCCAGGTGAAAGTGTATGACACCAGCAGCCAGCCGATTGCTCAGGTGATGCAGCAGGCGCAGCAGGATGGTGCCACCCTGGTGGTTGGTCCGCTGCTGAAAAATAACGTGGAACAGGTCGCCAACAGCCAGACACCGCTGAACGTGCTGGCGCTCAACGAGCCAGAGCAGATCCAGAACCATCCGAATATTTGCTATTTTGCGCTTTCTCCTGAAGACGAAGCGCGTGATGCCGCGCACCATATCTGGGATCAGGGCAAACGCCAGCCGTTGCTGCTGATGCCGCGCAGCAGCTATGGCGACCGCGTGGGCAAAGCGTTTGCGCAGGAGTGGCAGAAGCTGGGCGGCGCAACCGTGCTGCAACAGCGTTTCGGCGGTGTGGGCGAGCTGAAACAGGGCATCAACAGCGGCGCAGGTATTGCACTGAGCGGCACGCCATTGACGGTACAGCCGGACCAGCCGCAGGGCGTGGCGGTCGCCGGTCTGACGATTCCGGCACCGCAGACCAGCGCTCCGGCACCTGAGAGCGCCAGCAGCAGCGGCAGCGTTGATGCGGTTTACATTATTGCCACTCAGGACGAACTGCAGCTGATTAAGCCGATGATTGCCATGCGCACCAGCAGCCGCAATAACATCGCCCTGTATGCCAGCTCGCGCAGTGCGCAGGCCGGTGCCGGTCCGGACTTCCGGCTGGAGATGGATGGCCTGCAGTTCAGCGATATTCCGCTGCTGTCCGGTGCCAATCCAGGCCTGATGCAGCAGGCGGCGCGCAGTTTTAACAACGACTATTCGCTGGTACGCCTCTACGCGATGGGCATTGATGCCTGGACGCTGGCGAACCAGTTTAACCAGATGCGTCAGGTACCGGGCTTCGCCATTGATGGCAACACCGGCAAGCTGAGCGCCGACACGGATTGCGTGATCAACAGGAAGTTGGCATGGAACCAGTATCGTCAGGGACAAATCGTTCCGGTGCAGTAAACCGCCAGCGCCTCGGCGCTGAGCAGGAGCAGCAGGCGCGTCGCTACCTTGAGCGCGCCGGACTGCAGTGGGAAGCCAGCAATGTGCGCTGCCGCAGCGGGGAAATCGACCTGATTATGCGCGACGCGGATTGCTGGGTGTTTGTTGAAGTGCGCTATCGGCGCGATGCACGTTTTGGCGGCGCGGCTGCCAGCGTGACGCGCCAGAAACAACAAAAGCTGCTGCGTACCGCTGCGCTGTGGTTGCTGGCACGCGGCGGCAGTTTTGATACGGTGAATTGCCGTTTTGACATCATCGCCATCACCGGGCGCGAACTGGTGTGGCTGGCCGATGCCTTTCGTGCGGATGGATAGAACCAGGTGGTCTTGTGCAGGACAGAATTAAAGCGTGTTTTACCGAAAGTATTCAGACGCAAATCGCCGCAGCCGAAGCGCTGCCAGATGCGATTTCCCGCGCCGCGATGACGCTGGTGCAGTCATTGCTTAACGGCAACAAAATCCTCAGCTGCGGTAACGGCGCTTCGGCGGCTAACGCCCAGCATTTTGCCGCCAGCATGATTAACCGTTTTGAGACTGAGCGTCCCAGCCTGCCGGCGCTGGCGCTGAGTGCGGACAATGTGATGCTGACGGCAATCGGTAACGACCGTCTGCACGACGAAATTTATGCCAAGCAGGTTCGTGCGCTTGGACAGGCCGGCGACGTTCTGCTGGCCATCTCCACCCGTGGCAACACCCGCGATATTGTTAAAGCGGTGGAAGCTGCGGTTACCCGCGATATGACTATCGTCGCGCTGACCGGCCATGACGGCGGTGAGCTGGCGGGCCTGCTCGGTCCGCACGATGTGGAAATTCGCATTCCGTCACATCGCAGCGCACGCATTCAGGAGATGCATATGCTGACGCTGAACTGCCTGTGCGATTTGATTGATAACACCTTGTTCCCACACCAGGAATGACTGAAGGAGCTCAAATGAAAGCATTGAACGCTATCGCCATTCTGTTAACCGCCATGCTGCTGCAGGGCTGCGTGGCGGTTGTCGCCGGCGGCGCTGCGGTCGCCACCAAAACCGCCACCGACCCGCGTACCGTGGGCACGCAGGTTGATGACGGCACGCTGGAGCTGCGCGTCACTAACGCGCTGGCAAAAGATGAGCAGATCAAAAATCAGGCGCGCGTGGTCGTGACCGCGTATCAGGGCAAAGTACTGCTGACCGGTCAGGCACCGTCAGCCGATCTCGCCAGCCGGGCGAAACAGATCGCCATGGGCGTTGATGGCGCGACAGAGGTGTATAACGAGATTCGCACCGGGCAGAAAGTGAGCCTCGGCACGTCTTCGTCGGATACGTGGATCACCACCAAAATCCGCTCGCAGCTGCTGGGCAGCGATCAGGTGAAATCGTCCAACGTTAAAGTCACCACTGAGAACGGGGAAGTGTTCCTGCTGGGTCTGGTAACGCAGGAAGAAGCGAAGGCAGCAGCGGATATCGCCAGCCGTGTCAGCGGTGTGAAGCACGTCACCACCGCCTTTACCATTCTGAAATAATGCCACAGGCGGCCAGCAGGGCCGCCTTTTTTACACCGGAATATCAATCACCAGCGCACGCAGCGGCGTTTCCGCCTGCAGCGTAATCTGCGCCTCTTCACTGACAAACGCCCCATCGCCACAGCGCAGCTGCTCCTGATGCGCACTGCTGGCCCGTACCTCAAGCGCACCGTGAATCGACTGCAAATAGGCGCGCGGTCCGTGCAGCGCCAGACTGTACTGCTCGCCCGGTGCCAGCGTGACCTGATGTACCCACACCTGCTGGCGCAGCTGCAAACTGCCGTCCGCGCCATCCGGTGACGCAATCAGCACATGGGTTTGCTGCGGCAGCGCGCGTTTTTGCAGCAGCGGATTTTCCCGTTCCGGACAGGCGGCCAGCCATAGCTGCATGCGCGTCAGTGGGCGATCCTTGCTGATATTGTGTTCGCTGTAATTGACGCCCTGGCGGGCCGACAGCAGCATCGCTTCGCCCTCGCGCGCCACCAGGTGATTGCCTTCGCTGTCGCGGTATTCGGCTTCACCCTGCAGCACCAGGTTGAGCACATCCACCTGCGGATAGGTGCGCGGCTGAAATGCCGCACCGGGTGCCAGCACTTCCTGATTCAGCACGCGCAGCGAGGCGTAGCCCATCAGCTGGGGATCAAAATAGTGGCCAAATGAGAAGCTATAGCGCGCCTGCAACCAACCGAAATCGGCCTGGCCACATGCGGACGCGCAGCGGGTTGTCATCATGCTTTACCTCCGACGCACTGCGGTGAGAATCCACCACAGGCTTTATACGTCAATGGTAAAAGGCTGGACGCCGGATTGTTAGCCAGTTAATCTGCCTGGCATATTCAAATTTACTGACAGAGAGTCGGCATGGCTAAAGAGCGCGCGTTAACCCTGGAAGCTTTACGTGTGATGGATGCTATTGACCGTCGCGGCAGCTTCGCCGCGGCGGCCGACGAGCTGGGACGCGTGCCATCGGCGCTGAGCTACACCATGCAGAAGCTGGAAGAGGAGCTGGATGTGGTGCTGTTTGACCGCTCCGGCCATCGCACCAAATTCACCAACGTCGGGCGAATGCTGCTGGAACGCGGCCGCGTGCTGCTGGAAGCCGCCGATAAACTCACCACCGATGCCGAAGCGCTGGCGCGCGGCTGGGAAACCCATCTAACCATCGTGGCCGAAGCGCTGATCCCGACCGAGCTGCTGTTCCCGCTGGTAGAGAAGCTGGCCGAAAAAGCCAATACGCAGATTTCGCTGGTCACCGAAGTGCTGGCGGGCGCGTGGGAGCGACTGGAACAGGGGCGCGCCGACATCGTGATCGCGCCGGATTTGCATTTTCGCGCCTCCACCGAAATCAACACGCGCAAGCTGTACAGCATTATGAGCGTGTATGTTGCCAGTCCGGATCACCCGATTCATCAGGAAGCCGAGCCGCTGTCCGAGGTCACGCGCGTTAAGTATCGCGGCATCGCTGTGGCGGACACCGCGCGCGAACGTCCGGTATTGACGGTGCAGTTGCTGGACAAACAGCAGCGCCTGACGGTAAGCAGCATGGATGATAAACGCCGCGCGCTGCTGGCCGGTCTCGGCGTAGCGACCATGCCCTATCCGATGGTAGAGAAAGATATCGCCGAAGGCCGCCTGCGCGTTGTCAGCGCCGAGTATACCCGTGAGGTGGATATTATTATGGCGTGGCGCCGCGATAGCATGGGTGAAGCCAAAGCCTGGTGCCTGCGTGAGATTCCGAAACTGCTGGCGAAACGCGGCTGATTTTGTGGGCTGGCGGCACTTCGCCCTCACCCCAGCCCTCACCCCAGCCCTCTCCCGCACGCGGGAGAGGGAGCCGTCCGCGCGTGGTTTGAGGGCCAGAATTCAGTCAATTCACCGGGCGCTGAGGCTCAGCGCCTGAACTCACACACCGCTGGATCGGTCCCCTCGCCCGCTTGCGGGAGAGGGTTAGGGTGAGGGACAAACCGCACCCATCTCCCTCACAACCGGCTCAGACAATCCATCGCCACCGCTTTAAAGCTGACGAAATCAGCGCAGTCGCGCAGTCTTGTCACCGCCCTTTCGCGCAGGAAGGTGACAAACAGATCGTAAATCGCCATCGCCTCCTCGTATTCACTCTTACTGATCGCCAGCAGAAAAATTACCGAAGCCGTCTCATCGCCCCAGCTCACGCCGTGCGGTGCCAGCACGGTATAAACCACGGTTTTTTTAGCCAGTAATCCCAGCGAGTGTGGCAGCGCGATCCCTTCGCCCAGCATGGTACTGACAATCGCTTCACGCTCTTCAACCGAAGGATAAAAATCAGCATCGACATAGCCCTCCGTCTCGAGCCGATCGCACAGCAGGCGGAACAGCGCCGACTGGCTCATCGGCCGGTCGAGCACCATGAAATGCTGCGCGTCGAAGTACTTCTCCAGCATGTAAGGCCGGGTGCGGTCCACCAGCACCAGCTTGCCGAGCTGTTCCAGCTGAAACTCCGTAGGGAATGGCGACATCATCACTACCGGCTTGTTCTTCTCACTCAGGCGCGCGGTTGAAATAACAAAATCTTCATCAATGTGCGCACGCACTTCGTAGTCACGCTGCGACAGCCGCGCCGTCACCACCAGCTGCGGGTATTTGCGCAGCAGCAGCGCCTCGATCATGCGCAGCGTGGAGTTGCCGCTGTCGCAGACCAGCAACACCTGCGGGTGTCGCTGGTAGCCGACATCGTAATGTCGCTCCAGCCCGACGCCGATGTGCAGCACCAGAAAGCCAATCTCGTTTTCGCTGATGGTATACGGCGTGTATTTGCCCCAGCTGGTGACGGCCGCTAGCGTTACATCGTAGGCCATCGGATAGTGCTGCTTGATGTTACTCAGCAGCGGATTGGGAATGTGGATTTGATAGCGCACGCGAGTGATCATGGTTTTGATGTGCGTGAGCAGATCGGCGCGCAGCTGCTCATCCTGCTGCAGCCGGTAGTTGTAATGGGTGTTGATGTAGTTAAGCAGGTAATCCACCAGCGCATCCGCGTCATCGGCGTTGATGGTGCTGGGGGCCAGCGCCTGAATCTGCCGCGCCGCAATATTAACGCGCAGCCAGTTCTCTTCCGCCTGCGAGATGCCTTTGCCCACCAGCGGACGCATCAGATTAACCAGATCGTGCGCCGCCTCGCGTATCTCCTCGCCGACATCCTCCGCGCCGGGATCGCTGAGCGGGAAGCCTTCGCTGATGCGGCGCACCGCCACCGCGCAGTAAATCAGCAGATAGCGCTCGCCTTCATCGCTCAGCCGGATGGCATGCTGCGTGAAACACTGCGCCAGCAGCGGCTGCAGCTGCGCCAGCATGCCGCTGTGCAGCGCCTCGACCGTCAGCAGTGGGCTGTCCGGCGTCTGCTGGTCAATTTGCCACAGAAGATCGGTCAGGCAGGTGCGAATCGCCGCCTCGCTGCCAAACAGTTTCATACCGTAGCGCGGCTTGGTTTCGATGTTGAGATGATAGCGGCCCAGCCACTCGCGCACTTCCGCCATGTCACTCTGCAGCGTGGCGCGGCTGACGAACCACTCTTCCGACAGATCTTCCAGCTTGAGCGAATACGCAGCGGTGAGAAAGCGGCTCAGCAAATAGCGCACCCGATCCTGCGAGGTGCGCGGCACCCGCAGCGGTGCCGCACTCTCCTGCTGCAGGCGGCCGAAGCGCACCGCGTCGTCGATTTTTAGCTGATAGCCCGCGCCGCGCGCCAGCACGAACTGAGCGCCGTGCTGTTCCAGCAGCGCATTGAGCGCGGTGATGTCGGTGCGCACCGTGCGCGTTGAAACGGAAAAACGCCGCGCCAGCTCATCCTGTGGCAGCGTTTCGCTTTGCAGCGCCGCAAAGAGTTGAGCTAAACGCTGATTGGGAAATCTCACGGAGCCTCACCTGTTACTCATTTGTTACAGCAGTTTCTTGCACGTTGCCAGAAGCTGACGCACATCGTCAATGCGCGTGTCGCCGCTGGCGCTATCAATAATTGAGCTGTAAACGTGCGGGATGACTTTACTGACCCCGGCCTCCAGAGCAATCCGCACAATCTCTTCGAAATTACTGAGATCGATACCGCCGGTCGGCTCCAGCCAGAAATCATGGCGCGCACAGGCGTCCGCCACCGCGCGATACTCCTCCACCGCTTTCAGGCCGCCCATCGGGAAATACTTGACCGAACTGCCGCCCATATCCTGCAGCATGGCAATCGCCGTGGCGATCGGTACAATGCCGTCCGCCGCCTGCGAACTGCGCGGACCGGTGGAGATTTTCACCTTGCCCGGCGTGCCGGTTGGTGAAACCAGACCGTTCACGATAGTGTGTGGCTGTCCGAGCAGCGCGCGGCTGGTGGCCACGCCGGTAAAGACCTGATTAACGTGCTGCGGCTGCAGTTCCGCCGAGATTTCACTGACCATCGCCGACTGATTCGGGTCGCCCGCACCCAGCCCGACCGACAGCGCATTATCAATCAGCGCTGCGTACTCGCGCATATCGGCAATCGCGGCCTCATTCGAGGCGTAGTTTTTCGACAAAACGCCGACCAGCACATGCCCTTCTGCCGCCTGCCAGATCGCCTGCGCATTCTGCTTTGAACCGGCCAGCACGTTGAGGCACAGACGGCCCTGATAGAAATTGGGGTTAAGATTCATGCGCGTTTTCCTCCGCTGAGCAGCGCCTGGATGCGGCTAAAGATGATGTGCAGCTGTTCCGCGCTGACGCTGCGCACATCCGCTTCGATAATGCCTTCGTTGGCTTTATAGCCGCGGAAATAGATGGCGATGTCGCCGTTTTTCAGCGCCTGCACCAGCTCGCCGGTCGGCCAGCCCGTCACCGCTTCATCAAATTTGATCTCAGCGCGGGCGATATCACGACCAGCGGCATCCCACACCACGCGCGCGCTGACGCCGTTCAGCGTGTTGAGGTTATCGATAAAGGGCGTCATCTTCGCCACCATGTCGGCACCGCTGGTTTTGCTCTGCAGCAGGTAGTTTTCAATCGCCTGAGTCAGACCGAGAATGCCCTCTTTGCCGACTTTCATCGCGCGGCCAATGCCGTTGCTCTGGCGTTTCACCCACTCGACGTACTGGCTGCGGCCAATCACCAGGCCGCTGGTTGGCCCTTCAATCGCTTTGGCACCGCTGTAGATCACCAGGTCGGCCCCCATCTGGTAATAGCACTGCAAATCCTCTTCGGCCGCCGCATCGACAATCAGCGGAATACCGTGTTTGCGCGCGACTACTGCCGCCTGTTCGACGCTGAGATGGCTTTTCTGCACACAGTGATGCGACTTGACGTACAGCAGCGCCGCGGTGGTCGGCGTGATGGCCGCCGCCAGCTGTTCTGGCGAGCACTCATTACTGTAGCCGGCCTCAATCAGGCGTCCGCCGCCCAGCGCCACCATGCTGCCCACTGGCGCGCCGTAGTTCACGTTATGGCCTTTCGGCACCACGATGTCGTGCGGCACGCTGAGCGGCGCGGCGTGCAGGTTATCCAGCAGCCAGTCGTTATCTTTGACGATCACCGCCGCTACGCACTGGGCAATACCGGCCGAGGCGCAGGACACCACCACCGCGTTTTCGACTTCCAGCAGGCGCGCGATGTAAGCACCGGTTTTGTTGACCAGATCTTTGATCTCAAAGTAGTGATTGAGGCCGTAGCTGACGGTATCCACCACGTCGGCGGACGGCGTCGACACGCCGAGAATGGTCATACGGCCGGAGGCGTTGATCACCTGTTTCAGGTCATATTTCTCATAAATCGAAGACATGATGCGCTTTCCCTTCCTCAGTCAGATGCCACTGGCCCGCGATCACCACGGCCAGCGGCAGCAAATGTTGCTCACCCGTGACCCGTTCGCCTTCAGCATCGACGAACGGGCGGGCTTCCTCTTTGACGGTAAAAATGGTCAGATCGGCGTCATAACCGGCGGTCAGATGACCTTTACCGGCCAGACGCAGACCCGCTGCGGCATTAACGGTGACGCAGGCGATCACCTGCGGCAGCGTCATGCCGATGGAGAAAAATTTCGACATCACGTGCGCCAGGCTGTGCACCGGGCCGTTGATGCGGTTGCGACAATAGATATCGGAGCTGATGGTGTCCGGCAGAATGCCCTGGGCAATCGCCTCGCGCGCCACCGCAAAACTGAAGCTGGCGCTGCCGTGGCCGATATCCAGCTTCACGCCGCGCGCGATCGCCTGTTTAACCGCCGCTTTCAGCTCGCCCTGCGGTGACAGAATGCGGTTCGGCTTGCCGTTGAAGCAGTGAGTGATAATGTCGCCGGAAGTGAGCAGCGCGGCGATCTCTTCCAGCACCGGCGGGTTGTTACCGATGTGCACCATCAGCGGCAGATTGCCCGCCGCCTGCTGAATGGCTTTGGCGCGCACCAGCGGCTGAATGCCGTTGTCGCCGACCACGCTGCTGCTCATGCGTGCCTTCAGGCCGACGATAAAGTCCGGGCGACGCTGTACCGCCTGCACCACCGCTTCGCCGTCGATCTGCGCCATATCGGCCAGCTCGTTCTGCGTGACGATGCCGGTGCGCGAGATGTTGATCAGTGCGCGCACTTCGGTCTTCGCGCTGCGCGTCAGCTGATAAAAGTCGTCGATGTGATCGGCACCGGTGCTGCCCGCATCCACCACGGTGGTGACCCCCTGCGCCACGCCAATCGCGTCGGCTTCGTCGTGGTAAATCGGTGATTTGGGATAGCAGTGTACGTGGCTGTCAATCCAGCCCGCGCTGACGTAGTAGCGGCCGCCGAGATCGCGCTCCTGTTGCGCTGCGCCGTCCACCTTACCGACCGCCGCGATTTTGCCGGCGCGAATCGCGATATCCACCAGCTGTTCATCACACAGACGCGCGCGGCGCAGAATCAGATCAAACATAAAACCCCCATTTACAGAGCGCACATGCCGTAGCGGCGCAATTTATTGCGCGATAAATCGCGCCGCTACGGGATTGTGCAGCCATTTAGCGCTTACAGCGAAACCGGGAAGATAGCGCCGAGCACCATGGCACCGAGAATCGCGCCGCCGGTAATCGGCTTGTTCCACAGGTAAAACAGCAGCGCACCGACCAGCGAACCGAGGCCGATCGGAATCGACGCCGCCATGGCAGACAGAATAATCAGTGGACCAAGGAAGCGACCCGAGGCATTACCGGCCCCCATCATTACGTCCGCGCCGTAGGTGGAATCGCTCTGGTTGATGGTGAATTTACGCGCGAGGATAATCACGTAGCCAATCGCCACGCCAATCACCAGCCCGGTTGCCAGCGAGGCGGCAAAGTTCGCCACCGGAAACACGATACCGGCTCCCAGCAGCAGCGCTGGCACACCGAGGCCGACGCCGGTCTGAATCGCGCCGCCGATATCCAGAATCCCTACCAGCGAGCCTTCAATAATGCGCGCAAACAGGAAGCTGGCACCAAACGCCGCCACCGCGCCGTACACGCCGGTTTCCATGCCGGAGCGCAGCATCGAAACGAATGCCACTTCGTTAAAAGCACCGATGCCGTACAGGTAGTACATGTGCGTCCCGGCAAATACGCCGGAGGAGAGCAGGCCGACAAACAGCGGGAAAGACCAGTCGGCGTACCAGAACCCTTTGTTTTCGTTCTCGTTCATGCTGAAGGCTCCTTATTTGCCGCTCAGGCTGTTGTGGATCATGTCGAGCCAGCCAGGGATGCCGAGCTGGAAGGATTGCAGCAGTTTCACATCGAAGCCACGGAAGAAGCCGCTCAGCACAAACAGCAGGACAATCGCAGCCATCATCACTTTGGTGACTTTGTTCCAGCCGCTCTCTTCCACGCCTTTACCGATCAGAATGCCCAGCACCAGACCCGGCACGGCGTTACCCATGATCAACTGCGCCAGACCACCAAAAATGGTTGCCCAGAAGCCCGATTTCTTACCGGCATCAATTGCCGCCAGCCAGAAGATCACCGGCATCACCGTGTTCACCAGCAGATTCGCCGCCGGCACCAGCACTTTTACTGCGGTCACCTGCAGCGCAGCCGGTACGGCGGAAGCGGTACTGTTCAGGAAGGCCACCACGATCATGCCGATGATGCCGCAGGCAATCGCCATGCGTTTCGGGTTATGCAGCGTTTCAGCGACGTTGCGGTTCTTTACCATCAGTGCGGCCGCGCCCCAGTTCGGCAGAATGCGGTGATCCACATCCTGCGTGAAGGAGCCCGCGGCAACGGAGGATGCCCAGGCGTTAAAGAAGAAGCCGAGACCAAAGGAGAAGTGCGAAGCCGGATCGCCCTCGCAGGAGTTGAGCTCGCCCAGCGTACGGAAGGCACCCATCCCCTGCGTGACGGGCGCGTGGAACATGCGCGCCGCGCCCGCTCCAACGCCCACGCCGACTAATCCACCTATGATCAACGACTTAAACAAAATGATTAAAAACATATTGTTACCCTTGTTGTCGTTATTCTTACGTTGCTGTGAAGGTCACGCTCTCGGTGTCGATCACAGTGACGCTGACGGTAATTTCCAGCTCCACGCTGTAATTCCGCCGTTCACGCGCGAGGAAGAAGAACAGAAATTTCTCCTTCCGCACGCTCTCCTGCGCGCGCAGCACCCGCACATCGAGCGGTTCAATGCGCAACAGAATTTTCTGGCTGGTGCGCAGCACCTGCTGCTGCACCTTGCTGAGCGCATCGGCGAAGGCTTTTGCTTTGCTGTCGCCTTTGCCCTGCACCGTGACCTGCGTCTCATACTGTTGTTTCATGCTTAGCTGCCGTGTTTTTTATTCCAGGCCTGAACCAGACGCTCACCCAGCTCTTCTTTATCCATGAAGCCAAAACCGAGCACGGTGGCGCCTTCGTTGATGGCGGTTACCCCTTCGTCAACCGAACGCATGCCGTGTTTGGCTTTGTAGCCGTACTTGTTCTGTGCGGTGATGGCACCGGCACCGCCGCTGCCGCAGAAGGAGATGCCGAAATCAGCGTTTTCCGCTTTCATCACGTCGCCCAGTTTCATATCCGCCGCCACGCCCGGCACTACTACTGCCCGGCCGCCGGCTTTTTCCACGCCAGCTGCCACTTTCTGCCCTTTACCCAGACGATCGCCAATCACTACCGTTACCATATTCCGTTCCTCTCTCAATTCATGCTTCGTTCGATTTCGCCACTTCGATATGCACCGACAGCAGCCAGGCTTCTTCGACAGGCAAATTGCCAAACAGATCCACCACCTGCTGCGCCAGCGCCATGGTCTCAGGCGAGATGTCCTCAAACAGTTCGGCTTCGACGTCCGGCAGCGCCTCTCCGGTGAGAGAGCGAGCCGCCATGGCGCGGACATGTGAGGCCAGCATTTGCTGTTGCACCGCATTGGCTGCAATGTGGTGCGCGGCATACAGCGCCGCGATTTGATTCATCACCTTATCCGCCAGCGCCTGGATTGCCTCCGGCGTGCTCGGTTTCAGCGGGACAGCATCACTCCTCACCTTGTTACTCCTGTTTACAGCGGACAATGTCAGATAATTCGCGTTGAGAAGAAATTACGCTGTCCGCCTGGCGGTGTGGAGACGCAACATTTCCACCTCAAAGTGGAAATCCCACGGGCGACTGTGCGCCAGATCGCACGATGCACGAACTATGCGAGATCGCTCACGAAATGCGTGAAATGAGGTAAAAAGCGGGATAAAAACGGTGGAGTGACGCGAAGCCGCGGCAGGAATAAGGCCAGCCTGCAGGCTGGCCCGGTTTATCAGCGGAATTTCTTATGGTTGGCGTTACGGATATCTTCCAGTTTCTTCGCTTCGGTTTTCGCCTCGTCCAGCTTGTTAGCCTGCGCCAGCTGGTCGACAACGTCGATCTGGGCAATCAGTGAGTCCAGACCGGCGTGGTAATCCTTGATCTGTGCGCTGTCAGCACCCTGGCCTTCCAGTTTTTCCGGCGTGGATTTTTTTGCATCCTGCGCAGCGGCACGCATCTTGCCCAGTGCAGCGTGCATTTCCTGCGCGTCAGAGGTTTTCTTAACGACACTCAGCCCGTCTTTCAGAGTATCCATATCCTGCTCCAGGTCAGCCGCGAACAGGCTGGCTGAAGAGAACAGCAACGACAAAGACAACATAGCAATCACATGCTTACGCATAACGTTTTCCTTTAATTATTATCAGGCGAAAAAAAAGCAGCCGCTGTGGGCTGCTTTCATCAAGCGATGTCTTTATTGTCCGGCGATTTTCATCTCCGGCAGCAGCACCGATCCGCATTGTATATTGCTGCGCGTTTCAATGTCGTTACCGACCGTTACCATATTGAGCCACATATCTTTGAGGTTGCCCGCAATTGTGATCTCGCTCACAGGGTATTGAATTTCACCGTTTTCAACCCAGAAGCCAGCCGCACCGCGCGAGTAGTCGCCGGTCATAGCGCTGACGCTGGAACCCATCATCTCGGTAACGATCAAACCGCGTCCCATCTGCTTCACCAGATCGTCAAAGCTATGACCCTGACCGGCGATGCGCCAGTTATGAATGCCGCCCGCGTGGCCGGTGCTTTGCAGGCCGAGCTTACGCGCCGAATAGCTGGTCAGCAGCCAGTTCTGCAGCACGCCATCTTTCACGATTTCGCGCGCTTCGGTGCGTACGCCTTCGCTGTCGAACGGCGTCGACGCCAGCCCTTTCAGCAGGTGCGGCTTCTCTTCAATCGTCAGCCACGACGGCAGAATCTGCTGGCCCAGCGCGTCGAGCAGGAAGGTGGATTTGCGGTAAACGCTGCTGCCGCTGATCATGCCCACCAGATGGCCGAACAGGCCGGTGGCCACTTCCGGCGCAAACAGCACCGGCGCTTTCATGGTCGGCAGCTTACGTGGCGAAAGACGTGCCAGCACGCGGCGCGCGCACTCCGCACCCACCCAGTCGGCGCTTTGCAGATCGCCCATCGCGCGACCAATGGTGTAGGCGTAGTCGCGCTCCATGTCACCGTTGTGCTCGGCAATGACGCAGCTCGACAGCGAATGCCGGCTCGAGCAGTAGCTCTGCAGCATGCCGTGGTTGTTACCAAAGACTTTGATGCCGACGTGGCTGTTAAAGCTGCCACCTTCGGTATTGGTGATGCGCTTATCAGCCTGCAGCGCAGCCTGCTCGGCCTGCGCGGCCAGCTCGATGGCGCGATCGGCGTCGATCTCCCACGGGTGATAGAGATCGAGATCCGGCGCCTCAAACGCCAGCAGATCGCGCTCGGCCGGCGCAGCACAGGGATCGGGCGAGGTGTAGCGCGCGATATCGATCGCCGCCTGAACGGTGCGTTTAATCGCGTCCGGGCTGAGATCGGTCGAGGAAGCACTGCCTTTGCGGTTTTGGTGATAGACGGTGATGCCAAGCGCGCCATCGCTGTTGAATTCGACGTTTTCCACTTCGCCGTAGCGGGTACTGACACCGATTCCGGTGGTTTTGGTGACCGCCACTTCTGCTCCGTCGGTGCTGGCTTGCGCCAGTTCCAGCGCCTGCGCGACAGCCTGTTCCAACACTTTACGTTGTTCTGCAACCTGAGTAGATACGTTCATCGACCTGCCGTCTAATCTTAAGTATGAATTTATTGAGTCTATCAGACTCAGAGAACAATTTCGCAGTCGCCCGATAAACTGGTAGGATTAGCCTCTTTTTTTAGGGAGCCAACAGATGACGAAGCAGCCCGAAGACTGGCTCGACGATGTGCCGGATAATCAGGAAGAAGAAGACGAAGAGATTATCTGGGTCAGTAAAAGTGAAATTAAACGCGACGCCGAGGAGCTGAAACGCCTGGGCGCCGAGTTAGTGGATTTAGGGAAGAACTCCCTGGATAAGATCCCGCTTGATGAACAGCTGCGTGACGCCATTGAACTGGCGCAGCGCATTAAGAAGGAAGGCCGCCGCCGCCAGCTGCAGCTGATTGGTAAAATGCTGCGTCAGCGCGACGAAGAACCAATCCGCCTGGCGCTGGATAAGCTGAAGAACCGCCATAACCAGCAGGTTGCGCTGTTCCACAAGCTGGAGCAGCTGCGCGATCGGCTGATTGAACAGGGTGATGACGCGGTGGCGGAAGTGCTGAATCTCTATCCGCACGCCGACCGTCAGCAGCTGCGCAGTATGATCCGCAACGCGCAGAAAGAGAAAGCCGCCAGTAAGCCGCCAAAAGCCGCCCGCCAGATTTTCCAGTACCTGCGCGAGCTGGCTGAAGCGTAAGTCCGCTGCGGACGGTTGCCCTGCCCTCACCCTAACCCTCTCCCGCAAGCGGGAGAGGGGATATAAAGTACAGTGCCGGGTTAGAAGCAGAGTGCTGAAGCAGCTGAAGCACAGTGCTGAGGTAGCTGAAGCAGAATGCTGAGGTAGCTGAGGGCGAGCGCTGGATGTGACGTCCGCCCCGGACGGCCCCTTCTCCCGCTTGCGGGAGAAGGCTGGGATGAGGGCAGATCGCCTCTCGGCCCTGAACCGGCCACGCATTACTTACCTAACCGCTCCAGCAGTTTCTGATGAATCCCGCCAAAGCCGCCGTTGCTCATCACCAGAATCGAATCACCCGGCTGCGCCGCTTTAGCCACCATCTCCACCAGCGTATCAATGTCCGCGCTCCAGTGTGCCGGCTGAATGCAGGCTTCCGCAACGTCCGCGACCTGCCACGGAATGTGGTGCGGCTGGAACAGGAATACCTCATCGGCACGCCCTAACGAAGGGGCCAGTTCGTTCTTGCTCACGCCCATCTTCATGGTATTAGAGCGCGGCTCAAGCACCGCCAGAATGCGTGCGGTGCCGCCGACTTTACTGCGCAGCGCCGCCAGCGTAGCGAGAATCGCCGTTGGGTGATGGGCAAAATCGTCATACACCTTAATCGCGTTCACTTCGCCGCGTAGCTCAAGGCGACGACGCGCGTTAATGAAGCTGTTCAGCGCCTCACCGGCATCGCACGGCTTCACGCCAACATGACGTGCGGCGGCAATCGCCATCAGGCCGTTGTGCATGTTGTGTTCGCCGACCAGCGCCCAGTTCACTTCCGCCACTCTCTCACCGTCGAGCCACGCTTCCCAGCGCGAGGCATCCGGCACCAGCTTCTTCGCCTGCCAGCGACCGTTATCACCCACGCTCTCCTGCTCGCTCCAGCAGCCCATCGCCATCACCTGCTTAATGTTGTGATCGTGTTCCGGCAGCAGGATCTTGCCCTGACCCGGCACGATGCGCACCAGATGGTGGAACTGCTTCTGGATCGCCCGCAGATCGTCGAAGATGTCGGCATGATCGAACTCAAGATTGTTGAGGATCAGGGTGCGCGGGCAGTAATGTACAAACTTGGAACGCTTGTCGAAAAACGCGCAGTCGTACTCATCCGCCTCAATGACGAAGAATGGACTTTTTCCTAATTTTGCCGATACGTCGAAGTTACCCGGCACCCCACCAATAATAAAGCCCGGTTCCAGGCCGCAGGCCTCGAGAATCCACGCTGCCATGCCGGCTGTGGTGGTTTTGCCATGGGTACCGGCCACCGCCAGCACCCAGCGATCGCGCAGCACGAAATCGTGCAGCCATTGCGGTCCGGAGAGGTAAGGAATGTTGCGTTCCAGCACCGCTTCCACGCACGGGTTGCCGCGCGTCATGGCGTTGCCGATGATCACCAGATCCGGTGCCGGCTCCAGCTGCGAGGCGTCGTAACCTTCAGTTAATTCAATGCCTTGCTGTTGCAGCAGCGTGCTCATCGGCGGATAGACATTGGCATCTGAACCGGTCACTTCGTGTCCGAGCGAGCGGGCCAGCATCGCCAGTCCGCCCATAAAAGTGCCACAAATCCCAAGGATGTGAATGCGCATAAAAAGATCCATTACTCAAAAGTTCGGCGCACAGTGTAACGCCGAGTCCGGAGGGAAGAAACGGATTAGGACTATGGTTTTTGAAGTTCAATCGGCTAAACTGCGTACGCATACGTTGGTAGCTTGTTACAGCTGCTGCCACTCCATCGTAGATTCAGGGAATGTGTTATGAAAACGTTAGGCGAATTCATCGTCGAGAAGCAACACGACTTTCCTCACGCCACAGGTGAACTGACGGCGCTGATTTCCTCCATCAAGCTGGGCGCAAAAATCATCCACCGCGACATCAACAAAGCGGGTCTGGTGGATATTCTTGGTGCCAGCGGCGTAGAGAACGTGCAGGGTGAGCAGCAGATGAAGCTGGATCTGTTCGCTAACGAAAAGCTGAAAGCGGCACTGAAGGCGCGCGGTGTGGTCGCGGGGATTGCTTCCGAAGAAGAAGATGAGTTTGTCATCTTTGAAGGTTCGGAGAACGGTAAGTACGTAGTATTGATGGACCCGCTGGATGGTTCCTCGAACATCGACGTTAACGTTTCCGTCGGCACCATTTTCTCGATTTATCATCGTATTAGTGAGCCAGGCACGCCAATCACTGAAGCCGATTTCATGCAACCGGGCCACAAGCAGGTTGCCGCAGGTTACGTGGTGTACGGTTCCTCAACCATGATGGTGTACACCACCGGCGTGGGCGTTCATGCCTTCACTTACGATCCGTCGCTCGGTGTGTTCTGCCTGAGCCACGAACGCATGACCTTCCCGGAAAAAGGCTACACCTACTCAATCAACGAAGGGAACTACATCCGCTTCCCGCAGGGCGTGAAAAAGTATCTGAAGTTCTGCCAGGAAGAAGATGTTTCAACGAAGCGCCCTTACACCTCACGCTACATCGGTTCACTGGTGGCGGATTTCCACCGCAACCTGCTGAAAGGCGGCATTTATCTCTATCCCAGCACCGCCAGCCACCCGAAAGGCAAGCTGCGCCTGCTGTATGAGTGCAACCCGATGGCCTTCCTCGCCGAACAGGCCGGCGGTAAAGCCAGCGACGGTAAAAACCGTATCCTCGATATTCAGCCGGAAACGCTGCACCAGCGCTGCCCGTTCTTCTGCGGTAATGATGCGATGGTCGACGACGTGGAACGCTTCATGCGTGAGTTCCCGGACGAACATCAGGCGTAAGTAAGCGGGCATTTAAAATGCCTGCGTGTGAAGCCTGTCAGTCAATGATTTTCGGTCGCCATTAATGGCGACCCTACAGGTTGATGGCACGGTTTATGTTGGGTGCGCATTTATGCGCACCGCGTAAATTACCGCGTTATCTTCTCCCGCGTCGCCATCCATCAGGGCGAACACAGGCAACGTTACCGGTCATCCCTGACCACATCATAACTATGCCGCCTGCACGCGGAACTGTGCCATAGATGCCTGCAACTGCTGCGACTGCGCTTCCAGCGACTGCGTAGCGGCACTGGCCTGCTCCACCAGCGCGGCGTTTTGCTGCGCGGCTTCATCCATCTGCGTCACCGCCTGATTGACCTGCTCAATGCCGCGGCTCTGCTCTTCCGAGGCGATGGAGATCTCTTTCATTAGCGCGGTCACCCGCATCACTTCACTGGAGATCTCATCCATGGTTTCGCCGGCGCGCGTGGCCATGTCGCTGCCCTCTTTGACCCGCGTCTGTGATTCGCTGATCAACTCACGAATCTCTTTGGCGGCGCTGGCGCTGCGCCCGGCCAGGGTGCGCACTTCGTTGGCAACCACGGCAAAACCGCGCCCCTGCTCACCGGCACGCGCCGCTTCCACCGAGGCGTTGAGCGCCAGGATGTTGGTCTGGAACGCAATGCCGTCGATCACGCTGAGAATATCGGCGATCCGATCGGAACTGTGGGTGATCTCACGCATCTTCTCCATCACGTAGCACACCACTTCCGCGCCGCGGTCGGCGGTATCGGACACGCTACTGGCCAGCTGGTTGGCCTGCTGCGCGTTGCTGGCGTTAAGCCGGACGGTGGCCGTGAGCTGCTCCATGCTGGCGGCAGTCTGCTCCAGCGAGGCCGCCGACTCTTCCGTGCGCTGCGACAGATGCACCGTGCCCGCGGACAGCTCGCGGCTGCCGACGTCAATCTGCAGGCTGGCTTCACGCACCTGGCTGACCGAGTTGCGCAGCGCCAGCTGCATTCCCGTCAGCGCCTGGTTCAGACGGCCGATTTCGTTATTGGCCGCAGCCGGCAGCGGCTGCGACAGATCGCCGGCTGCAATCTGCTCCAGATGCTGGATCGCCCCGTCCAGCGGACGCAGCAGCGCGCGGCGCAGCAGCAGCCAGGCCAGCGCAATCAGCACCAGGGTCAGCGCGACGGCGACGCCAATCATGATCTTCATCTGCAGTTCATTGTGTGCCGCTGCCGCCAGACGTGCGGCAGAGACTTCGTCGGCATATAAGCTGAAGTCGTTCACTGCCTTGGAATAGTTAGCCGCCAGCTGCGACAGGTTGCCTTCCAGCACCTGGTAATACTCATCGGTATACTGCTTTTGCAGCGCATCCATCATGGGTGCCATGGCACCTTTCTGATACGCGCTGAACGCGGCCGCGACCGCATCAGCGAGGCTTTTGCCCTGCGCGGTGACGGTACCGGCATCAATAAACGCGGTGAGATGGCGTTGCGAGCTGGCGACATCCGCCTGCGCCTGTTTGGTAACGGTCGCGCCCTCGTCCAGCAGGCCGATTTCGATTTTGCGCACCGCCAGCGCGGCGCTGGCGCGGGCACGCATCAGATCGGCGTTGCTCTGATACAGGCTGTTGAGTTCAATGCCCTGAATACGGTTGATGGCGTCAAGTGACTGGTTGCCGGAATTGATGGCGTAGATGCCCATACCGCTCACTGCCAGCAGCAGCAGCGTCATAAAGGCCAAAAGAGAGAGTAAAGCCGTGCGTATAGATAGCTGTGTGATCATGATAATTCCCGTGCGCTTTAAAAAAGGGAGAATCCAGTAGCCCTAAAACGGAGAGATTATCGGCAGTGACCGGGGGAAACTTTATCCTTCATTGATGGTCAACCTGATTACGATCATCTACGCTTCAGATTTCCTGAAGTTCGTAGCGCTAAAAGCAAGGAATGTAACGATGAAAAAATGGCTTCCGCTCGCCTGTCTGTTCGCGTCCAGCGTGGCAATGGCACAGCAAAACCCTATCGATCAGCAGCTCAATCAATGCCTGAATAAAGAGTCCAGCACCGCCGGCATGTCGCAGTGCTACAGCACGGCCAATAAGGCGTGGGACAAAGAGATGAATGCGCAATATAGTCAGCTGATGAAGAAATTAACCGGTGAGCCCAAAGACAAACTGCGCAATGCGCAGCGCGCCTGGCTGGCCTACCGTGATAGCTGGACCGATGCCAGCCGCAGCTATTTCCTCAGCAGTCAGGGCTCCATGGCGGCGCTGTCAGTGGGCGCGCAGGGCGTCAGTCTGGTGCGCAACCAGGCGCTGATGCTGCAATCAATCAACAAAGGCAGTTGCGCCAATCCCGATGATTGTTGATAAATGGGGGCGTTAAACACGCTTAGCGCTGGCCACGGTCAGCGCGCCCATTATTCACGGAGAAACCATGGCTGCCTACGCCTCGACCCTCATTCTTATCTGCCTCGCCATCCTGAGCTACTTCGTCCACAACAGCGCCGTTACCATTTCGATTCTCATCCTGCTGGTGATTAAGCTCACGCCGCTGGCACAGTTCTTTCCCTACGTCGAAAAGCAAGGCATCCAGATTGGTATCATTATTCTCACCGTGGCCGTCATGGCACCGCTGGCAAGCGGCACGCTGCCGGCCTCGTCGCTGCTGAAATCCTTTGCTAACTGGCAATCCATTGTGGCGATTATCGTTGGCGTATTTGTTGCCTGGCTCGGCGGTCGCGGCGTCAGTTTAATGAGCGTGCAGCCGTCGGTGATTGGCGGGTTGCTGATTGGCACGGTGATTGGTGTGGCGTTCTTTCGCGGCGTGCCGGTCGGGCCGCTAATCGCCGCAGGGATTGTGTCGCTGTTTGTCACCACGAAGTAGCCTGCTGGACCATTCCGAAACGCCAAAAAGGGGGCATACTTTCAGAGTCAGTTGGCTATAATAGCCGTCACTCAACTTACGACTAATGAAGGAAAGCCAGATGAGTTTGAACCAGGTGCCTGCAGGTAAAGATCTGCCAGAAGATATCTATGTCGTCATCGAGATCCCGGCCAACGCCGATCCGATCAAATATGAAGTGGACAAAGAGTCTGGCGCCCTGTTTGTAGACCGTTTCATGTCTACCGCCATGTTCTATCCGTGCAACTACGGTTACATCAACCACACGCTGTCTCTGGATGGTGACCCGGTTGACGTACTGGTGCCAACCCCGTATCCGCTGCAGCCAGGTTCAGTGATCCGCTGCCGTCCAGTGGGCGTGCTGAAGATGACCGACGAATCAGGTGAAGATGCCAAACTGGTAGCGGTTCCGCACACCAAGCTGAGCAAAGAGTACGATCACATTAAAGATGTGAACGACCTGCCAGAACTGCTGAAAGCGCAGATCACCCACTTCTTCGAGCACTACAAAGATCTGGAAAAAGGCAAATGGGTGAAGGTTGACGGCTGGGACAACGCGGAAGCGGCTAAAGCTGAAATCATCTCCTCTTTCGAGCGCGCACAGAAGAAGTAAGTTTTCTGTCAGCGCTGTCGCATCGCTATATACGGCGATCGGCAGATAAAAAAACACCGCCCACTGGGCGGTGTTTTTATTTACGCTTCTGCGGCGTCATCGCGCCGTAACCAGTCGCCACTCGCGATGCGGGTGCGACCGGCAATCGAACGCTGATACACGTACAGCCAGGCGCTGCCGTAGGGCGTCTGGATCAGCTGGCGCTTATACTCGCCGTTCTTGCTGCGCAAGGCATCCAGCTCGCCGAGGGTACTGGCGTCGATGCGATACACTTCGCAGTACACCGTGCCGTCCCCCTCAACCACGCCCGGATAGTGACCGAGATTGTAGAGCGCAAACCCTTCAATCTGATGGTCGCCGAGCCATTGCGCATTGGTCATCCAATGACTATTTCCCTGTTTGCGCCGTAAACTGCCGTAGACAATTATTCGCATTGCTAAAACTCAAACTGATAGAGCAAATCCAGTGCCTGATCGAGACCCGACACGGCTTCCAAATAGAGTTTGGGCATCAGGCGATAACGCAAAGTGAGCGTCGCCAGTGAATCAAATATGCCAACACCGTATTTTACCTGCAGACCCGGCAGCACATAACCACTCACCTGCACCTGCTGGCTGTCGCCGACACCGGTGGTATCAAGCGCAAGGTTACTGACGCCGAAGGTCTCGCCGATTTTACCCATAACCTGACCACTTTGTGCAACCCCCAGTCCAACCAGCGCCGAGGTTAAGGCGTTGCTGTCGCCATCGCTGCTGAGTCCCTGACCGCGTAACAGGTAAGACAGCGCCTCCTGCTGCGACATCGCCGGATCGGAGAAGACCTCCACCTTCGGCTCGTCGGCCAGCCCGGTGACGCGCAGACCGGCTGTCACATCATCCTCGGTGGCTTCCGGGTTACGAATCGCCTCCAGGTTGACGTACGGCTGATCCGGCGGACCGGCGAACTGCAGCTCGCCTTTACGCACAATCAGATCCTGACCATACGCGTGGAAACGGCCGGAAGGAATATTGATTTGTCCGTTTAAGCCCAGGCCGGTTTTATCCTGCACCAGTTTGAGATCGCCGTTGAGGCGCGCTTTCAGGCCAAAGGCCGAGAGGCGCACATCGTTGCCGACATGGATCACCAGATTGCTGTTGATTGGGATTGCGGCGGTTTTCGGCTGAATCGGCTTGAGGTTCTCATCCAGCATCACCTCATCCGACGACACGCCGGTAGCGCTCTCCGGCACTTCCTGCACCGTGATGCGCGCCCACGGAATATCAACCTTGCCGTCAAGGTTGAACGCCGCCGGTGTGGCTTCAAACGCCAGGTCCGGCGAAACGTCCATCCGCACCATCGGCGGAACGGTAACGCGAATACGGCTGCCCTGCGCAGTAACGCGCGCGCGCCAGTTATCCAGCTGGCTCCAGTCCGCGTTGCCGCCCAGATTGAGATTACCCTGCTGCGTCTGGATCAGGCCGTTGAGCGTGGAACTCATGCCGTTAAACACCAGGTTGAGATTGGCCGAGGTGAGATCAACCGGCATAAAGCTGCCATCCACATCAACATCGCTCAGCCCCAGCTGACCAAAGATCTGCGGCTGCTGCAGCGTACCGCCGAGGCGCAGATTGCTGTTGAGGTTGCCTTTGATCTTCTCGCCCTGCATCAGCGCCGGGTTGAGCATCGCCAGTGAAATGTTGCTGATGCCGATGTTGCCTGACAGCTGGCGGCGATTCTCCGGATCGGCGATTTGCACGTTGCCGCTCAGCTGACCGTTATTCACGATGTGAATCAGCCAGTCGAGCTGCGCGCGTCCATTACGCAGCGCCGCATTCAGGTTGAGCGTATCGAAGGCGATCGGCAGGTTATTCCCCTGCACATCCTGCACCACTTTTACGCCGTTTCCTTTAAGCGACACCGTGCCGGTCGGCAGCGCGCCGTCGGCGGTCCAGTTCACGCGCGCATCACCGCTGAATACGCCGTTCAGCTGGGTGGCATCAGTAAGGAACGGCTTGATCATCGCCAGATCGAAGCGGTTCAGCACCACGTGCGCATGGCCGCTGGCTCCGGCCTCGATCGGCTCCGGCACGCACAGCTGCGCGTTGGGGTTTTGCCAGCAGTGCGGCCCGATGGTGGCGCTCTGTTTGCTGTTCAGGTAGTCAATCGTCATCGCGCGCGTCAGGCGCCATTCGCCCACCGGCGTGTCAAAACGCGTATTGTTGAGATTGCCCTGCCAGCGCTGCGTCTGGCGGTCAAAGCTGCCGTTGAGCGCCAGCTGGCCGGAGACCGGCTCGCCCTGCACGTTGAGTTTCAGCTGATGCTGCTTCTCGTTACCGTCGGCGTTGAGCGTCAGCAGGCCGATCTTAAGCGCGTCCTGCTGCAGCTGCTCCACGCGCAACTGCAGTTTACCGGCGACCTGGTCGCTGGATTTCACATCGCTCTGCAGCGTGACACGGCGGATCTGCAACTGCTGCCAGCGCAGGCCGCTGGCGGTAAGATCGGCCAGCAGCTGGGGCGCCTGCAGCGTACCGCGCGCCTTGATGGTGCCTTTGGCTACGCCGCCGAGGCCCGGCAGCGCATTATCCAGATGCGGCGCATCGACACTGGCATCCAGATTTAGCGCGTCGCCCAGTTCGCCCTTCACGTCGAGATGGTTGCGCCCCAGCGCGATGTCAATGCCGGGGATTTTCCACTGATTGTAACTGTTGCCGGTCAGCGAGCCTTCGGCGCTCACCGCGTTCTGTTTCACATTGCCCTTCAGCGCCAGCTGCGGCACGCTGAGCTGCCAGCTACCGCCGTACAGGCTACCTCGCGTGGTGATTTTACCGTCGAGCTTCGCCGGCCAGTCAGGATACTGTTTAGCGGTATTGATGCCCGCCAGCGTCAGTTCGCTGCGCCAGCTGATGGCTTTGCTCCAGTCCACCAGCGCGCTAAGGTCAATGTTGCCCTGCAGCGCCGCCACACGCAGTTTATCCAGACTGAACTGCTGCACGTTGCCTTTACCGTCCAGCGTAATGGTGGCCGGCGGCACCGCTTCGCCCTTCACCGCAGTGCGCAGCGACATCACGTAGTCGGTGGCTTTGCCGCTGAACTGGTAGTCGAGATTATCCGCCTGATACTGCACCGGACCGGTCAGCGGCCAGCGCAGCTGCGGGCTGGTGAGTTTGAGCGACAGCGGCAGACCGGCGACCGCCGGCTGTGCGGCGGCGTCCAGCTGGGCACGCACCGGCCCCGAGAGATTCAGGCCCAGCTTCAGCTCGTCGCGCATTGCCCCGGCGAGGTTCAGTTTGATCTTCTCGCCTTTAATCGGATCGAGATTCAGCGAGCCGTTGAGCACAAAATTGACCGGCCAGTTATCCGCCAGCCGGGCATCGCCGCTGGCGTTGATCTGTCCCTGCGGCGAGTCGACGTCAAAGGTCTCCAGCTGCACATGCCGGTCGGTAGTTTTGGCCTTCAGCAGCAGACGCGTAATCGCCACATCCGTATCGCCGGTGATGCGCAACTGCTCACCCAACAGCTGCTGCACATTGATATCGAGCGGCAGCTGGAAATCCGGCAGTGCCGGCAGCAGCGGCTCGGCAAACATCGCCTGCAGCGTTTCGCCCAGCGGTTTTTCATCCGGCTGCGGCTGCTGTACTTTAGGCTGCACCACCTGTTCGTCCGCCACTTTCGCCGCCTTCGGCAGCGCGATTAGCAGGCTCTGGATATGGGTGGGATTGAGCGTCAGCGCGCGATCCTGCCACTGCAGGCCGCTGGTGAAATCGAGCAGCGAAATGGCGGTGTCATCGACTTTAACGTTGATGTTATGCAGGCTGACCCGGCTCAGGGTAATCGGGTATGGCGTGCTGAGATTGCTGCTGCCGCTCTCCTCTTCCGGCGGCGGCGCACTGGCGGGAGTCATTTTTTTGCTGTCGACCACCACGCTGACATCCTGCAGCGCGATATCGTTCACGCACACCGAGGAGTGCAGCAGGCAGTTGAGGTTGAGCGCCAGATGGAAGCGCCCGGCATCCACGCTGACGCCCGGCATCTGGTATTTCACGCCGCTCAGCGTCAGATCGCGCCAGCCGCCTTCCACCTTGTTAATCGACAGGCCCGGTACCCAGCGATCGGCACCTTTAAACACCAGATGCAATCCGGGCGTAGTGCCCACCAGAAACGCCACGCTGGCCAACAGCACCAGCAGGAAAATACCGATACCGATCAGGACCTTTTTCCACAGCTTCATAGTTCAGGCCCCAGTCCTACATAAAATTGCAATCCATGCTCCTTGTCGTCACCAATCGGGCGCGCGATATCAAACTTGATCGGCCCTACCGGAGAAGACCAGCGCACGCCGAAGCCTGCACCGGTTTTAACGTTACTCTGCTTGATGTCGTTGACCGCTTCACCGGAGTCGACGAATACCGCACCCCACCATTTGCCGGAGACGTTGTACTGATACTCAAGCGAGCCGGTGGCCAGCTTTGAGGCACCGGTGAGTTTGCCTTCGTCGTCGCGCGGCGAGATATCTTTGTATTTGTAACCGCGAATGCTGCGGTCACCGCCGGCGAAGAAGCGCAGATCGGGCGGCACTTTTTCAAAGTCGTTGGTTTCAATCCAGCCAAGGTTACCGCGCGCCACAAAGCGATGCTTCTCGCCCAGCGTGCGGATCCACACGTTCTGCGCCTGCAGGATCAGGAAGTCGACGTCCGAGCCCCAGGTGGTGTCCGACACGTCTACCGAGTAGCGCTGTGAATCGCCCCAGGTCGGCATCAGGCCGCCGCGCGAACGGGTGCGGTTCAGGCTGACGCCCGGATAGAGCAGCATGGTGGTGTTGGTGACGCTGCCCTGAGTAAAGTGGTCGAGACTCCAGCGCAGGTTAACCGCGCGCTGCCAGCCGGAGCTGCTGTCCCAGTTACGCGACATCGCCAGCGTGGTGGTGTCCGATTTGGTGTCGTTGAGATCGGTGCGTTTCAGGCCGCCGGAGAAGGTGTAGTACTGCTCCAGCGGACTTTTCAGCAGCGGCACTTTATAGCTGAGATCAAGCTGCTGCTCCGGCGCGGAGATATAGGCGCTGGAGGTCAGGCTGTGGCCGCTGTCGTTGATCCACGGCTTTTTCCACGTGCCTTTCAGCCGCGGTCCGACGTCCGTCGAGTAACCGACACCGGCTTCGATGGTGTTCTCCACGCGCGGCGACACGGCGGCGCTGAGCGGCAGCACTTTGGTCTGGCGCCCTTTATCGAACTCCGGTGCCACGACGACAGAATTAAACCAGCCGGTGGCGGAGAGGCGACGATTGAGTTCGGCCAGATCGCGTGAGCTGTAGGGATCGCCCTTTTTGAACGGCACCAGGTTGCGCAGATAGGCTTCATTGATTTGCGAGCCTTCAAAGCTGACATCGCCGAAGCGATAGCGCGGGCCGCTGTCGTAGTCGATATCCCAGAACGCTAAGCGCCGTTCGACCGAGACACCAAGCTGGCTCTGCTTAAAGTCACCGTCGAAGTAACCATTACGCAGCGCCAGGCTGGAGAAGCCGTTTTTGAATTTATCGTAGTCGCCGTGATTAAGCTGGCTGCCGACTTTCGGCCTGCCCTGCTTCACCCACGCCTGATAATCAGGATCGTCTTTTGCGGCGCCTTCCACCACGATGGTGCTGCCGCCAATCTTCACCGGCTCACCGGCGGTGACGCGGGCAATCAGCACCGGACGGCCACCCTGCGGCGGTGCCGGGCGTGATTCAAAGTCGATCTGCGGCTCGTAATAGCCCAGCGCGCGCAGGCCTTCTTTGATCGCGGCAGCCACGCGCGCCTGGAAACGGCCGTCGTTCGACACCTCGTCACTGCCGATAGTGGACAAGCGCGCCCTGACGTTTTTCTGTAACTCCCCGGTCAGGCCTTCCAGCTGCAGTCGCACTTTGGCTGCCTCAACAGCAGGTGCGGCAAGCAGCAGGCTGGCCAAGCAATAAGCATGAAATCGCGGCACGCGTACTCCTGTTAATAATGCCTGCCCCTATTCCGCAGGGGCGTTAACTCTGGTGGAAAGGGTATCACCACACCTTGCATACCCATCAGCATAGCCGCTCTTTTTTGCGAGCGGCTGCGTAAAAACGGCCGCTAAGCCAAATCGACTGCTATTGTCGGTAAATGTGCGTACCGATACAACAACGAAGCCGCGCTTCTGCGCACCGCCAGCCGCCACTCGGATTAATCCGAGCCGGCCAATCACGCCGCTGGCGGCAGCAATAGCGCTGCTGCTATAATCAGCGACCAGCAGGCCTCGCCTGCACGCATTTCTGCCCCGACGTTAACGTGACTTTGTCGAACTGGCGCAGACATTTTTGGCACGGATAGCCCTGTTTGACGGGTAAGTACCGGATGTACGCCTCTTCGCGCTGCCCAGGCCAAAAATGACAAGTGATTAACCCAACGGATCTTTTATGCTTGATAGCCTGCTTGTCATTCTTTTACTGATCGTAATCAGTTCATTTTTTTCTCTGTCGGAGATCTCGCTGGCGGCTGCCCGCAAGATCAAACTGAAACTGCTGGCCGATGAAGGCAACATCAACGCGCAGCGCGTGCTGAAGATGCAGGAACAGCCGGGCATGTTCTTCACCGTGGTACAGATTGGCCTCAACGCCGTCGCGATTCTCGGCGGTATCGTCGGCGATGCGGCGTTTTCGCCCGCCTTCAGCAGCCTGTTCAACCGCTTTATGGAGCCGGAACTGGCGGATCAGCTCAGCTTTATCTGCTCCTTCACCATCGTCACCAGCCTGTTTATTCTGTTTGCCGACCTGACGCCAAAACGCGTCGGCATGATCGCGCCGGAAGCCATCGCGCTGCGCATCATCAATCCGATGCGCTTCTGCCTGCTGGTTTTCCGCCCGCTGGTATGGCTGTTCAATGGCCTGGCCAACGTGTTCTTTCGCATCTTTAAGCTGCCGATGGTGCGTAAAGATGACATCACCTCGGATGATATTTACGCGGTGGTAGAAGCGGGCGCGCTGGCCGGCGTGCTGCGCAAGCAGGAGCACGAGCTGATTGAGAATGTGTTTGAGCTGGAATCACGCACCGTGCCTTCGTCCATGACCTCGCGTGAAAATATCGTGTGGTTCGATCTGCACGAAGACGAAACCAGCCTGAAAACCAAAATCGCGCAACACCCGCATTCGAAGTTTCTGGTGTGCGACGGCGATATCGACCATATCGTTGGTTACGTTGATTCCAAAGAGCTGCTGCTGCGCGTGCTGGGCAACCAGAGCATGACGCTCAACAGCGGCGTGCAGATTCGTTCGGCGCTGATTGTGCCGGATACGCTGACGCTGTCAGAGGCGCTGGAGAGTTTTAAAACCGCTGGCGAAGACTTCGCGGTGATCATGAACGAATATGCGCTGGTGGTCGGGATTATCACGCTTAACGACGTGATGACCACGCTGATGGGCGATCTGGTCGGTCAGGGGCTGGAAGAGCAGATTGTGGCGCGTGACGAGAATTCCTGGCTGGTGGAAGGCGGTACGCCGATTGATGACGTGATGCGCGTGCTGGATATCGACGAGTTCCCGCAGTCCGGCAACTACGAGACCATCGGCGGCTTTATGATGTATATGCTGCGTAAGATCCCCAAACGCACCGATTTCGTCAAATTCTCCGGCTACAAATTTGAGGTGGTGGATATCGACAGCTACCGCATCGACCAGCTGCTGGTGACGCGCATTGACGATCGCCCGCCGGTGCTGAATGTGTCGAAGAGTACGCTGGATGAGTCTGAAGGGCCTGCCGCGTAGCAGTGATTGTGCGGTTACAGAAAGATTCAGGGCGCCAGCGGCGCCCTTTCTTTTGCTTAGTTGTACTCGGCTTGCAGCCGCAGCACCTGGCGGTTGATTTCTGACATCACGCTAAGGTGCTGTTTATCCTTGACGCGCGGCAACATGACTTTGCCTTTGTCGAACTCAAACGCGCCAACATCCTTGATGTACAACCTTCCTTTAAATAGCGTCTTTACATATTTCGCAATTTGCAGCGGATTATAGCGCTGGAAGATCTTCATGCTGTTTAACTCCTGAACAGATGTAATACGCTTCGCCGTTGCCAAATTCGGTACGAGCCCTTGAAGCGCAAATGAGGCATAACTATAGAACATGATTCCTTGCCGATGTTCCGAAAAAATGGATTTTTTACTGAATTGACACATCATTACAGAGAACTCTGTCATAACGATCACAAAATCCAGTATAAACCTTCATTGGTTAAGGAATTGTGGCATGGGTTACAAAGCTGCTATCTCATCGCGACAGGCGCATCATCCACGCCTAATATTGCAAAAACATGAATAACTGGTCGGATCACTAAGGAGCATTACCATGCGTTTGGCACATTCCGTGATAGCCCTGGCGCTGCTGCTGCCCAGCCTTGCCTCAGCCCACGCGTTTAAGGTTGGCGAGCGCGTACCGGCAGTCGGCGTTAATGACAAAGGAGAACTGCTGTATCAGCAGGAGAAGTTTCGCTACCAGCCATGGAATAGCGCCCAGCTGAGTGGCAAAGTGCGGGTCATCCTGCACATTGCCGGACGCTCGTCAGCCAAAGAACAGAACGCCGCGCTGATTGAAGCCATCAAAGCCGCCCAGCTGCCGCACGACCGCTATCAAACCACCACGGTGGTGAATACCGATGATGCCATTCCCGGCACCGGGATGTTTGTGCGCAGCAGCATTGAGAGCAATAAACAGCAGTATCCGTGGTCGCAGTTTATTGTC
The DNA here is from genome assembly GCF_019890955.1 of Pantoea dispersa. Classification (NCBI taxonomy): domain Bacteria; kingdom Pseudomonadati; phylum Pseudomonadota; class Gammaproteobacteria; order Enterobacterales; family Erwiniaceae; genus Pantoea; species Pantoea dispersa. The sequence goes on along the minus strand of NZ_CP082346.1, from coordinate 422,647 downwards.
GACAGCAACGGCAACGCGCGCAAGGCGTGGCAGCTGGAGAAAGGCGGTTCGGCAATAGTGATTCTGGATAACACCGGCCATGTGCGTTACGCCAAAGACGGTCCGCTGACGCAGGATGAAGTGCAGCAGGCGATGAAACTGATCCATCAGCTGCTGCAGGCGTGATCGCGCCACAGCGGGTGGCGCGCACAGCGTATCAGAACAGCGAGACGCGGAAGCCCGGATTCAGGAACGACTCGCGCGGCGCGTAGTCGAGGGTTTTGCCCTGCCAGTCATGCACGTGCGCGCCAGCGGCAATGGCCACCGCATGGCCGGCACCGGTATCCCAGATATTGGTTGGCCCGAAGCGCGGATAGAGCTGCGCCTTGCCCTCTGCCACCAGGCAGAACTTGAGCGAGGAGCCGATAGCGGTGGTCTGATGCTCGCCCAGCTGGGTCAGATACTCTTTCAGCTCTTCGTCTTTGTCGGCGTGCGAACGGCTCACTACCACCAGCAGCGGTCGCGCTTCACGTACGTGGATCTGCGTGGTGTGGCCGCCCTCTTCTTTCCACGCTTTGCCTTCGGCCGCAGAATACATCACCCCCAGCGCCGGCGCGTACACCACGCCCAGCACCGGCTTGCCGTGCTCAATCAGCGCAATATTGACCGTGAACTCGCCGTTACGCTTGATGAACTCTTTGGTGCCGTCGAGCGGATCGACCAGCCAGTATTGCTGCCAGTGCTGACGCACATCCCAGCCGGGTGGATCCTCTTCCGACAGCACCGGCACGTCAGGCGTCAGCGCCGCTAAGCCCTGCACGATAACCTGATGTGCAGCCAGATCGGCCGCCGTGACCGGTGAATCATCCGATTTACGCGTCACGTCCAGCGGTTGTGCGCCATCGTAGACCTGCATAATGGCATCGCCCGCGCTGCGCGCCAGCTGGCAAATTTTATCTAACATTGTTCACCTCATTTCGGCTGATGCTGCCGCTGAACCCCGGCAGCCCGTCTCCAGATATTTTAGCAGGTGCGCTGTGACAGCCGCAGCTACGCGTATTCGCTTTGATTATCAATATCATAGTTCGGTCGTGGCGGCTATGGCGCAATGCTGAATGGCGGGCACTCCGTCAGCTTGCGCAGAAAACAGGCAAAATCCCGAGCCCCATCACAAATTGAAATGATAATTCGTCATGGTTTTACATTATTTTGAGAGGCCCATTAAAGCGAACAAGGAGCAAGCCATGTTCAAAGCGAGCATGTCGTTACTGGCACTGTGCGTTGCAGCCGCCACGGTACAGGCTGCCACGGTGGATTTACGCATTCTGGAAACCACCGATCTGCACAGCAACATGATGGATTTCGATTACTACAAAGACACGCCGACCGAAAAGTTTGGTCTGGTGCGCACCGCCACGCTCATCCAGCAGGCGCGCGGCGAAGTAGCAAACAGCGTGCTGGTGGATAACGGCGACATTATTCAGGGCAGCCCGCTGGGCGATTACATGGCGGCCAAAGGCCTGCAGCCGGGTGAAATCCATCCGGTGTATAAAGCCCTTAATACGCTGGATTACGCGGTAGGCAATCTCGGCAACCACGAATTTAACTACGGCCTGCCCTATCTGCAGCAGGCGATTGCCGGGGCACGTTTTCCCTACATCAATGCCAACGTTATCGATGAAACCAGTGGTAAAGCGCTGTTTACTCCCTATTTAATTAAAGAAACCACGGTAAAAGACCGCGACGGCAAGCCGCATACGCTGAAAATCGGCTATATCGGCTTCGTACCACCGCAGATTATGGTGTGGGATCGCAACAATCTGCAGGGCAAAGTGCGCGTTGATGACATCACCGAGACAGCGAAGCGCTATGTGCCGGAAATGCGCGCAAAAGGTGCTGAAATAATCATCGCTATTCCGCACTCCGGTCTGAGCAGTGAGCCGTACCATGCCATGGCGGAAAACTCGGTGTATTACCTCAGTCAGGTGCCAGGTATCAATGCCATTATGTTCGGCCATGCGCACGCGGTGTTTCCCGGCAAAGAGTTTGCGGCGATTAAAGGCGCGGATATCGCTCAGGGCACGCTTAACGGCGTACCGGCGGTGATGCCCGGCATGTGGGGCGATCATCTCGGCGTGGTTGACCTGGTGCTGAAAAATGACGGCGGCAACTGGCAGGTGACCCAGGGTAAAGCCGAAGCGCGGCCAGTTTACGATGCGGTGGCGAAAAAATCGCTGGCGGCGGAAGATGCCGATCTGGTGAAAGTGCTGGCCGACGATCATCGCGCCACGCGTGAATTTGTAGCAAAACCGATCGGCAAGTCGGCGGATGTGATGTACAGCTACCTGTCGCTGGTGCAGGACGATCCCACCGTGCAGATCGTCAATAATGCGCAGCGTGCTTACGTCGAACGCTTCATTCAGGGTGATCCCGATCTGGGCCGCTTACCGGTGCTCTCGGCAGCGGCACCGTTTAAAGCCGGCGGCCGTAAGAACGATCCGGCCAGCTACGTTGAAGTGGAAAAAGGCGATCTCACCTTCCGTAATGCCGCCGATCTCTATCTCTACCCGAATACGCTGGTGGTGATGAAAGTCAGCGGCGCGCAGGTGAAAGAGTGGCTGGAGTGCTCGGCAGCGCAGTTTAATCAGATCGACGTGCATCGTCGTCAGCCGCAGTCGCTGATCAACTGGGATTTCCGCACCTACAATTTTGATGTGATCGACGGCGTGCAGTATCAGATCGATGTGACGCAACCGGCGCGCTACGACGCCGAGTGCCAGCTGATTAACCCGGCGGCATCACGTATTCGGGATCTGCGCTGGCAGGGCAAACCGATCGACCCCAAAGCGACCTTCCTCGTTGCCACCAATAATTACCGTGCCTGGGGTGGCAAATTTGCCGGTACCGGCGAGCAGTATGTCGCGTTTGCTTCGCCGGATGAGAACCGCTCGGTGGTGGCCGCCTACATCAGCAGCGAAACCCGCACCCACGGCGCGGTGCAGCCACAGGCCGATCACAACTGGCGGCTGGCACCGATCACCAGCGCAACGCCACTGGATATTCGCTTTGAGACCGCGCCGGGCGCAAAAGCCACGCAGTTTATTGAGAAGTATGCTGATTATCCGATGAAAGCCGTCGGCAGTGATGAAACGGGCTTTGCAATCTGGCAGGTGGATTTACAGAAGCAGGCAGAGAAGAAGTAGTGACAGGGGCGCCAGACACGGCGCCCGCTGTTTATTACAGGATTTCCAGCAGCTCGACTTCGAAAATCAGGGTGCTGAATGGTGGGATAGAGGCACCCGCGCCGCGCTCGCCGTAAGCGAGATTGTGCGGAATGGCCAGCTCCCACTTCGAACCAACCGGCATCAGGGTCAGCGCTTCAATCCAGCCGGCAATCACGCCGCTGACCGGGAATTCAGCCGGTTCGCCACGGGCAACGGAGCTATCAAACACGGTGCCGTCAATCAGCTTACCGGTGTAGTGCACGCGTACGCGATCCTGACGTGATGGGATCGGACCATCGCCCTGGGTGATGACGCTGAACTGCAGGCCGGATTCGGTGCTGCTCACGCCTTCACGCTGTGCATTCTGCTCAAGGAACTGCTGACCTTCGGCCGCCATGGCTTCGACGCGCTCACGACGTACGCCTTCGGCACGCTCGTGGACTTCACGCAGCGCACGGTGTACCACGTCAACCGGAACTGCCGGTGAGTTCCCTTCCAGCGCGTCGCGCAGGCCCGCAAGCAGCGCTTCTGGCTGCAGACCCTGCAGTCCAGACTCTTGCAGCTGCTGACCAACCTGTAAACCGATACCGTAACTTGCTTGTGATTCGACGCTGTCAAATGAAGGGGTCGTCATCTTGTTTCCTTAATCCCGGAGAAAATAGAACCGGCAGCATAACAGCGCAGGCGGCTGGCGTAAAATCTCGCGCGCCGCGGATGACATTTCCCGGGGAAAGAGAAACAATATGCAGGTCAAATTTTTCAATGCTGGCAGGCACTTCGCGCCCGCTTTGCCCATACTATAGAACAAGAGAGCATCCATGGGCCAAATCGCCCCACGACGTCGCAGGACGCGCGCACCGCGTACCTTATTTTCCCGGTTGCAACGCTGGCTGCCTGACAGGCGCGTCACGACCGCCAGCGAGGAGGAGGAAAGAATGGCTTCTGAAACCCCGTCGCGTATACCCGCTGTGCTGCAGCGCATCTGGCATCTGCTGGATAACGTACGCTGGATGGATCCGCTGCCGCCGCTGCACCGACGCGGTATCGTTATTGCCCTGCTGGTGATGCTGCTGGCGTTTCTCTGGCCTGCCAGCACGCCGCAGTATCCGGTGGAACGTCCGGCGGAGAGCAGCGGCAAAGAGGTGCCGATGCAGGCGGAAATCTACGATAACAATGCGCAGCCGCCGCAGAATACGACGCCGAAGAGTGATGCCCAGGGCGAATGGCACAGCTATACCGTGGCCTCGGGCCAGACGCTGGCACAGCTGTTCCGTGACAACAATCTGCCGGTCAATGATGTGTTTGCCATGGCGCGGGTGGAAGGCGATGGGCAGCCGCTGAGCGCGCTGCAGAGTGGTCAGCAGGTGAAGATTCGTCAGAACGCGCAGGGCGTGGTGACCGGCTTAACGGTCGAGAGCAGTAACGGACCGGTGCTGTTTACCCGCCAGCCGGACGGCAGTTTTATCCGCGCACAGTAAGCGACAGAAACAAAAACGCCGGCACAAGGCCGGCGCTTTCAAACTAAGTAAAAAATTACTCAGCTACTACATTCACAACCAGTTTCGCGAATACTTCGCTGTGAACCTGGAAGTCAACTTCGTGCTCACCGGTGGTGCGCAGAACGCCGTTTGGCAGGCGAACTTCGCTCTTCGCCACTTCAACGCCAGCTGCAGTAACTGCATCAGCGATGTCGCGGGTACCGATGGAACCGAACAGTTTACCTTCGTCGCCTGCTTTAGACGCGAGAGTAACGGTGCCCAGTGCATTGATTTTCTCTGCACGTGCGTTAGCAGCAGCCAGAACGTCAGCCAGTTTGGCTTCCAGTTCAGCGCGGCGCGCTTCGAAGAACTCAACGTTTTTCTTTGTAGCAGGAACAGCTTTACCCTGTGGAACCAGGAAGTTACGAGCGTAGCCCGCTTTAACGTTAACCTGATCACCCAGGCTGCCCAGGTTTGCTACTTTATCAAGCAGAATAACTTGCATTACCTTATCCTCTTAAAGTCGTTAATGGACAGTTGCCGATTACTGATGACGATCAGTGTACGGCAGCAGAGACAGGTAACGCGCGCGCTTGATAGCACGAGCCAGCTGACGCTGGTATTTTGCACGAGTACCGGTGATACGGCTTGGAACAATCTTGCCGCTTTCAGTGATGTAGTTTTTCAGCGTTGCGATATCTTTATAATCGATCTCTTGAACGCCTTCCGCGGTGAAACGGCAGAACTTGCGACGACGGAAATAACGTGCCATTTGGCTAGTCTCCAGAATCTATCAATTCAATCTGCTCGGCATGTAACACAAGTTTGCTCTGGCCATTGCGTGCCTGATGGCAGCTAATAAAACCTTCGAGTGTGAGTTGCGTGCCGACCGTTATATGTTGAGTAATCGCCTGATGGGCGCTGCCGCTGATAATCACCGGCATCTGACACCAGGCTTGCCGGTGAAACCCGGCTTCCTCCTGCACAGAACGATGCTCAAGCACGAACTGGCAGTGAGGAATCCCTGACGGACTGACTTTTCGAACTGGCGTCTTGCACACGGTGCCAGACAGGCGCAGCCGATTGGCCGTCATCGTGGATTACTCTTCAGAATCCCCAGCATCTGAGTCTTCTGCCGATTCGTTAGCGAAGTCTTCGCGGCGCTCACGACGCTCGTCTTTCGCTTTAACCATCGGAGAAGCTTCAGTTACCGCGTGCTTAACGCGCATAACCATGCTGCGGATAACGGCGTCGTTGAAGCGGAAGTTAGTTTCCAGCTCGTCGATCACTTCCTGCGGTGCTTCTACGTTCAGCAGAACGTAGTGTGCTTTGTGCAGTTTGTTGATCGGGTAAGCCAGCTGACGGCGACCCCAGTCTTCCAGACGGTGGATCGTGCCCTGTGCACCAGTGATAGCACCAGTGTAACGCTCGATCATGCCCGGAACCTGCTCGCTCTGGTCAGGATGGACCATAAATACGATTTCGTAATGACGCATCGATAGCTCCTTACGGATTATTCAGCCTCCTGTCAGGGTCAGCTGCGGCCCACGGAAGCAAGGAACGTTATAGGTTGCGAATCACCCAAAAGATGAAACACACCTCTGAATGCAGCTGAAAAATTGACGCGTAATCATACTGACCTCGCCGGGGAAACTCAAGCGCACAATTCATCAAATTGTCGCTGTCGTGCCAGGCGGGGACACCTTTTGTGCTAAGGATTGAGATTCAGCAGGTTAGTCAGAGATTGTTCAAAATCCCTGAACGAGGCGTTCAGCACGACGATCTGGCGTCGTACTGGTGAAGAACTAAACTCTCTACAGGCGCAACGGTTTGGCTTAATCAGCGCGCCTGAGAGTGAAATCCCTGGAGTGAGGAGTCGATTATGAAAGCTGTCATTATCGCCACTTTACTGGGTCTCTTCCTGTCTACCCCCGCTCTTGCCAGCTCCGCTGACCAGGCGCTGCAGATGAGAAGTAACAGCAGCAAAGCGGCTTCAGGCTATGTCTACGTTAACCGGCTGGATGCGCCAGGCGGTAACCCGGTCAGCGCGAACACCAGCGCCGCCGACCGCTTGTCGTCACAACTGTAGTCCGGCCTGTTATCCCGGGCTGGCGTGTCCGCACCGCCAGCCCGTTCCGTTTACAAATGATGTTTAAAGAAACTGACCAGCGCGGTGAGCGCTGGCGGCGTGATTTTGTGCCCGATCTGCTTTTCCGCCAGAAAGGTGAGCCGGCTGTCGAGCTGCGCCTCGCGCAACGCCTTCTCCAGCCGTACCGTTTCGGCAAACGGTACGACTTCATCCGCTTCACCGTGCCATAACAGCAGCGGTCGGTTAGCCAGCTGCGCCAGCTGCTGACAGGGATCGTAGGCCGCCAGCGGGGCCAGCCGCGCCTGTAACGCCGCTTTTTGCTCTGGCGTGTGCGCCACCAGCGGCGGGAACAGCGTCTGACTGAGCTGCATGAAGTAGCCGGAGCCCATCAGACAGGCAACGCTGTGCAGATGTGGATAGCGCGCCATCGCGCCCAGCGCGGTCATGCCGCCCATTGAGGCGCCGGCAATGGCGAAACGCTCATCTGCCACCCAATCGTTGTCGCGCAGCACCGCTTCCAGCAGCGGCACTTCATCGATGTTCTGGCGCAAAATCTCCCAGAAGTGCGTCATGCGCGCGTCGGTATCACCGTTGTAGCGCGCGCCGTGCATCTCTGCATCCGGCATCACCACGCGGAAACCGGCCTGCGCCAGCGCCACGGCAAAGTAGCTGTACACCTCTTTCGACGAGGTAAATCCGTGATAAAACAGGATGGTGGGTAAGCGCGCCAGCCGCTGTCCGGCCGGTGCCGCGTGAATACACTCAATGCCCGCCAGGTTCTCCGTTGCCAACTCAATCATACCGTCTCCGTTGAGAATGATTATCACTGGTCTCAGTGTACGTGCTGCCGGCCAAAACGCGAGCCACATCACATTTATTTCGATTAATTTCTGCCCTAAACATTTGCCGCATTTTGCCGTTGATCCTGTACCCCTCCAGTTATTTATTAAAGGTACTTTATGAAGCGTCTCTCTCTCAGCGCCATGAGTCTCGGAATTAAGCTGTCTGTATTGACGTCTTTCAGTGTGGCAATCGTGCTGTTTGCCCTGACGTTAACGCTCAGCCATAACGCCGCGCGCCAGCTGGAGCAGCTGGCTGTCGACGATATGCAAAACCAGGTGCTCGGCATTAATGAAATGGCCACGATGTTTAACGCGACCTTATCGGAAGAAGTGGCGAACTATACCCGGCTGTTTCAGAGCTTTTTACCCAAGCGATTCAGCCGTGACGACAGCTCACGCATTCAGGTGGGATCGTTCAGCACGCCGACGCTGCGTGCCGGGCTGAAAACCCTCAACCTCGATCAGATCGCCGTGGACGATTTTCTCGATCGTACCGGTGCAGTCTCCACCATTTTTGTGCGCGACGGCGAGGATTACATTCGCATCGCGACCTCACTGAAGAAAGAGGATGGCAGCCGCGCGGTGGGCACCCAGCTTGATCGCAGCAGCGCGGCGTGGCGCAGCGTGAATAAGGGCGAAGTGTATCGCGGCCTGGCGACGCTGTTCGGCCATCGCTATATCACCCAATACCAGCCGGTGCAGGACGACAGCGGCGCAGTGATCGCCATTCTGTTTGTTGGCGTGCAGATTGATAAACAGTACGCGCTGATGCGGGAGAAAGTGCTGGCGCGACGTCTCGGCGACAGCGGCAGCTTCTTCGTGCTGAACGGCACGCCGGGCAGCGCACAGGGCCAGTATCTGTTTGCCCGTCAGTCCGAAGGCAAGCTGCCGGACTGGGATCGCAGCGTACAGCAGCAGATCCTGACGCAGCCGCACGGCCTGCTGGAGATCGCGCATCAGGGCGAAACCCGCCTGCTGGCATGGCAGCAACTGCCGGGCTGGAACTGGATTATCGCCGGTGAAGTCAGCCGCGCCAGCCTGCTGGCACCTATCACCCACAGCCGCAATCTGTTCATGCTGATTGGCCTGGCGCTGGTGCTCGCCTTTGCCATTGGCTTTGTGCTGTATAGCCGGCGCGCCATTACCCGGCCGCTGCAGCAGGTGATCCATCTGGCCGAGCAGTATGCGGCGGGTAATCTGCAGGCGCACCTCGACTCAGCGCGCCGCGACGAGATCGGCCAGCTGGTGAGCGCGATTAACGGCATTGGTGACGGCCTGGAGAAAGTGGTAGGCCAGGTACGCGCCGCCGCGCGTGAGATCAGCGACGGCACCGACACCATTGCGGCCAGCAGTTCCAGCATCAGCGAGCAGATTGGCCGCCAGGCGAGCAGCGTCGAAGAGACCTCGGCCAGCATGGAGCAGTTTGGCGCAACCGTGGCGCAAACCGCCGCTAACGTGCGTCAGGCGATGGCGCTGGTCGGTGAAGCCGCCAGCACCGTCAGCCAGGGTGGCAGCACCGTGGCGCGCTCGGTAGAGACAATGGCGGAGATTCGCATTGCCTCGCAGAGCATCGCCGACATTACCCACGTGATCGAGTCGATTGCCTTCCAGACCAATATTCTGGCGCTCAACGCTGCGGTTGAGGCGGCGCGCGCCGGTGAGCACGGCAAAGGCTTCGCGGTCGTCGCTGCGGAAGTGCGTGCGCTGGCGCAGCGCAGCGCCAATGCGGCGAAGGAGATTGACGGGCTGATTGCCAGTTCGATCGACAAAGTGGCCGCCGGCCATGCGCTCTCGGAACAAACGCGTGACGCCATGAGCCATATTGTCAGCCATATCGAACAGGTCAAAACCCTGATGGGGGAAATCAATATCGCCGCCCAGGAACAGGCTGCGGGCATTGGTCAGGTCAATCTGGCGATGAACCACATCAGCCATGCGACCCATCAGAGCAGCGATATGATTAACCAGTCCGAGCACACGGCGCAGCACCTGAGTCAGAAAGGCCACCATCTGACCCAGCTGGTGAGTATTTTCCGTCTCAACGACTGATGAGCACGGGCAGATGGCTTACACTTGAGTCATCTGCCTGTTTTCCGGAGCCACCATGCGTACGCTTATTCTGCTGCTGGGCCTGCTGCTGAGCGGCTGTGCCGCACTGCACACCACGCCACAACCCCCGCCAGCGCCCACCACTCAGGCGCAGGAGATCACTCGCGCGCAAAGCTATGGCCTGCCGAAGCTTGGCACCGTCAGCGCCCATTCACGCGGCTCGCCGGATGATGTGCAGCGTGCAATCGCTGCACGCGCCAATCAGAGCGGTGCGGTTTACTATCAGATCCTGATGGTCGATGAGACCACCATGCCTGGCTTCTGGTATGCCACCGCCATTCTGTACGGCGCGCCCTCAGGCGGCAGTAGCACGCTGCAGTAAGCGTGCGCTCAGATCATCACTCAGCGCCTGTGCCGGGCGCGAGGAGAGATAACGCGCGCACCAGCTGTCCGCCAGCGGCGGTTCTGCCGCTTTCAGCAGCACCGCGGCGCTCGCCAGCCGAATCAGCATGTCGCTAACCTGCCGTCCCTGCTCTTCGCGCAGGTTGCCGAGCTGCAGCCGCAGCTGACGCCAGCAGCGATCGAAGTGGCGATTGCTGCCCTTCACCGCATCAAACTCATCCTGCAGCATGCTAAGCACTTCTGCATGCCGTCCCAGTACACGCAGCACATCCAGGCACATCACGTTACCCGAGCCCTCCCAGATGCTGTTCACCGGCATCTCGCGATACAGGCGCGGCAGTTCACTCTCTTCGCAGTAGCCAATGCCGCCCAGCACCTCCATGGCTTCAGCCACAAACGGCATACCGGCTTTGCAGATCACGAACTTGGCCGCCGGGGTGAACAGGCGTGCATACAGCCGTTCATGCGCGCTGGCCGGCGTTGACCAGGCGCGCGCCAGACGCAGCAGCAGTGCGGTTTGTCCCTCCAGCTGCAGTGCCTGCTGCGCCAGCACCGCACGCATCAGCGGCTGATCGCTAAGGCTTTTGCCCATCACCTGACGCTGACCGGCGTGATGCAGCGCAATCGCCAGCGCGCGTCGCATCTGGCCATGGCTGCCGAGCGCGCAGTCAAAGCGCGTCATGCCGCCCATTTTCAGGATCAGCCGCACGCCATCGCCCTCCTCACCCAGCAACCAGCCGAAGGCATCCTGAAACTCTACTTCGGCGCTGGCATTGGCGCGGTTGCCCAGCTTGTCTTTCAGGCGTTCAAGACGAATGGCGTTGCGCGTGCCGTCCGGCAGCAGGCGCGGCAGAAAGAAGCAGCTCAGCCCGGCGGCGGTCTGCGCCAGGATCAGGTGCGCGTCGCTTTGCGGCACCGAGAAGAACCACTTGTGGCCGGTGATGCGCCAGGGTTCGCCCGGCGCACGCGTGCCAGGCGGTTCGGCGCGTGTGGTGTTGCTCAACACATCGGTGCCGCCCTGCTTCTCCGTCATGCCCATGCCAATCAGCAGGCCGCGCTTCTGGCTGCCGGGCAGATGATGCGCATCATACCGATCGCTCAGCAGCCGATCGTGCCAGTCGGCGTAGGGAGCGGGCAGATGGGTTTGCAGCAGCGGGATCGCGGCGTGAGTCATGGTTACCGGGCAGAGTGAACCGGCTTCCACCTGCGCATGCAGAATGAAACGCGCCGCGCGTGCCACCATGGCGCTGCCCTGCACGTCAGGCTGCCAGCTCAGGTTATGTAACCGGCTGGCGCACACGCCCTGCATCAGCAGATGCCAGGCAGGATGGAAGCGCACCTCGTCGAGCCGCTCACCGCGCGCGTCGTAACGCAGCAGCTCCGGCGGCTGTGCATTGGCCAGGCGACCTAATTCCAGTGACTCCGCGCTGCCGAGCTGCAGGCCAACGGACGCCAGCCATTCGCGGTCCCAGCCGGCCCCTTCACGCACCACCGCCTCGCACAGCGCGCTGTCGCCGGTGAAGAGATTGCTGTTGCTGAGCGGAGATGGTTGATTGAATACGCTGTGAGTGGTCCAGGCCATGGCACTCTCCTCTCCTGTTGCCCGTACTGATGTGGCTATAAGTATGGAGAGGATGTGCAGTTATGCCTGGTACAGCTGAGGTTTTGCGGCGGCGATCACGCCTGGCGCTGACGCACCGCTTCGAACAGACAAACGCCGGTGGCCACCGAAACGTTGAGGGAAGAGACGCTGCCGGCCATCGGGATGCTGATCAGCTCATCGCAGTGTTCGCGCGTCAGGCGGCGCATGCCTTCTCCTTCCGCACCCATCACCAGCGCCATCGCGCCGGTCATTTTGCTCTGATACAGCGTGTGGTCTGCTTCACCGGCCGTGCCGACGATCCAGACGTTGTACTCCTGCAGCAGACGCATGGTGCGCGCCAGATTGGTGACGCGAATCAGCGGCACGTTTTCCGCCGCCCCGCTGGCGACTTTTTTCGCCGTGGCGTTGAGCGGTGCCGAACGGTCTTTCGGCACGATCACCGCATGCACACCGGCCGCATCGGCGCTGCGCAGGCAGGCACCCAGGTTATGCGGATCGGTGACGCCATCCAGAATCAGCAGGAACGGCTGATCCAGTGAAGCCAGCAGATCCGGCAGATCGCCTTCCTGATAGTTTTTACCCGGCTTAACGCGCGCCACGATACCCTGGTGCACGCCGCCTTCGACCTGGCCGTCGAGCCACTGGCGGTTGGCCAGCTGAATCACAATTCCCTGAGCTTCCAGTGCGGCGATCAGCGGCTGCAGGCGGCGGTCATCGCGGCCTTTAAGGATAAAGACTTCCTGAAAACGCTGGGGATCACGCTCCAGCAGCGCCTGCACGGCGTGAATGCCAAAAATTATTTCACTCATTACTTTGCTCAAGGTTGGATGTATATCGTTGAATACAGTACATTAATCAGGCTGCGCGTTGGGGCGCAGCCTGCGAAACAGGGTTGAGCAAGGTGCGTCAGCGCTGACGCACCTGGCCGCTGGCGGGTGAAGAGGCCATCAGGCTTCGCTGGCCTTCTTCTTCACTGCGCGCTTCGCCTTGGTTGCGGCGGCGATTTTACGGGTTTTTTCGGAGACTTTTTTGCTTTTTTTCTCGCTTTTATTCGCCGCAGCCGGCTGCTTCTCACCGCGGAAAGCGGCGTCCGGCTCAAAGTTGCCCTTGCGACCCGCATCGCGACGCCGCTTCGCCGGTGGCTTGCCGCCACGCTTCTCACGCTCGCGCGCGGTTTTCCCTTCACCGCGCGGTACGCGTTTGCTGGAGATCAGCGCGAAATCGATCTTGCGCTCATCCATGTGCACCGCGTCAACGCGCACTTCCACCGCATCACCCAGACGGTAAGTGCGACCGCCGGATTCACCAATCAGACGCTGACCCACCGGATCGAAGCGATAGTAATCATTGTCCAGCGTGGAGACGTGCACCAGGCCATCAATGAACAGATCGTTGAGGCGAACAAAGAAGCCAAAGCCGGTCACGCTGGAGATCACGCCGTTGAATACGTTACCCACCTGATCCTGCATAAAGTCGCACTTCAGCCAGTCGGCCACATCGCGCGTCGCTTCATCGGCACGGCGTTCGGTCATCGAACAGTGCTGACCCAGCTGCAGCATCTGCTGCATATCGTAGTGATAACCACCAGTTGGCGTGGTGTTGCCTTTTACCGTGCCCTGCTCTTTGGCCAGCAGATACTTAATGGCACGGTGCAGCAGCAGATCCGGATAGCGACGGATCGGCGAGGTAAAGTGCGCATACGACGCCAGCGCCAGGCCAAAGTGACCGCGGTTTTCCGGATCGTACACCGCCTGCTTCATCGAACGCAGCAGCATGGTTTGCAGCATTTCAGCATCCGGACGGTCGGCAATCTGCGTCAGCAGATCGGCATAATCGATCGGCTGCGGTTTCGACCCACCCGGCAGGCTGAGACCCAGCTCGCCCAGCACGGTACGGAAGCTGGTGATGCTGTCTTCGCTCGGGCGATCGTGATCGCGGAACAGCGCCGGCTCCTGATGTTTCTCAACGAAACGCGCGGAGGCGATGTTGGCCAGAATCATGCACTCTTCAATCAGCTTGTGCGCATCGTTACGTACGGTGCGCTCCACGCGCTCAATGCGACGCTCAGCGTTGAAGATGAATTTGGCTTCGTCGGTTTCAAACGAGATGCCACCGCGCTGTTCACGGGCGGTTTCCAGCACCTCATACATGCGGTGCAGCTCTTCGAGGTGCTTCACCTGCGCCGCATACTGTTCACGCAGCTCCGGGTTGCCCTGCAGAATGCTCCACACTTTGTTGTAGGTCAGACGCGCATGTGAGTTCATCACCGCTTCGTAATGTTTGAAGCCGGTGAGTTTACCGCTGGCCGAGATGGTCATCTCGCACACCATGCACAGGCGATCCACCTGCGGATTGAGCGAGCACAGGCCGTTCGAGAGGATCTCCGGCAGCATCGGTATCACCTGCGACGGGAAGTAGACCGAGGTGCCGCGCTGCTGCGCTTCGTTATCCAGCGCGGTGCCGGGACGCACGTAATAGCTGACGTCGGCAATCGCCACCCACAGGCGCCAGCCGCCGCCGCGTTTTTTCTCGCAGTAAACGGCGTCATCGAAGTCACGCGCGTCTTCACCGTCGATGGTCACCAGCGGCAGTTCACGCAGGTCGACGCGGCCTTTTTTCGCCGATTCCGGTACCTGCTCTTTCAGTCTGGAAATCTCTTTCTCGACTTCTTCCGGCCATGAGTGGGGAATTTCATGGGTGCGCAGCGCCATATCCACGGCCAGACCGGTGCCCATGTTGTCGCCGAGAATTTCAGTAATTTTGCCAATGGCTTTGCTGCGGCGCGTCGCGCGCTGCACGATCTCCACCACAACCACCGATCCCATGCGCGCATTTAGCGTCTCTTCCGCCGGGATCAGAATGTCAAAACTCAGACGGCTGTCGTCCGGTACCACGAAGCCGGTGCCGGCATCGGTGAAGTAGCGGCCAACAATCTGGCTGTTGCGCGGTTCCAGCACGCGAACCACGCGCGCTTCACGCCGCCCTTTGCGGTCGGAGCCGCCCGGCTGGGCGAGGATGACATCACCGTGCAGGCAGAACTTCATCTGCTCAGCCGAGAGGTAGAAGTCATCTTTCTGACCATCAACGCGCAGGAAGCCGTAGCCATCGCGATGGCCAATCACTTTGCCGCGCAGTAAATCCAGACGCTCCGGCAGGGCGTAGCACTGGCGACGGGTGAACACCAGCTGGCCGTCACGCTCCATGGCGCGCAGGCGGCGACGCAGCGCTTCAAGCTGATCTTCGCTGGTGATGTTTAACTCTTCGGCGATCTCTTCGCGACTCGCCGGCTTTTCACGCTTTTCTAATAGCGCGAGGATAAATTCCCGACTGGGAATAGGATTTTCGTACTTTTCAGCTTCTCTATCCTGAAAGGGATCTTTTGACATTACGGTTCCTCCGATGTCATTTATGTGGAATTGCCACCGGCGGTTCGGACAATAAGATGTGGTAAAGCGAATCGTTGTTTTGCACCAGGTCGGCGAGCGTATATTTATCCAGTTCCTGCAGGAACAGCTGGACCGCATTATTCAGCGCGCTACGCAGGCGACAGGCGGGATTTATCGCACACTCTTTACAGTTTACCAGCTGCAAAGGCTCCATTTTTCTCACGACATCGCCAATGACGATTTTTTCCGGGTCCATGCCTAAACGAATTCCGCCGTTTTTACCGCGTGTCGCGGCAACAAAGCCGGCCCGGCTCAGTTGATTGATGATTTTAACCATATGGTTACGCGATACCCCGTAGGTATCGGTGACTTCGGTAATGTTGGTCTGCTGACCTTGCGGCAATGTCGCCATGTAAATCAGGGCGCGCAGACCGAAATCGGTAAAACTTGTTAGCTGCACATGTACCTCAGTGAATCATCGATATTGTTGTTATAACGCCCGTGAGCGCTTCGATTAACATTGATGATAAACCAGTGTGGAAAACCCGGAGCGCTTTTTTCCTGCAACTCCCGAAACCAGCAGGAAAAAATGAAGTGAGCGGAGTCAAAGAGCAGATAAACGAAGGCCGGACAGTGTCCGGCCTGCAAAACGTGATTAAGCGTCGAACGGATCGCGCAGAATCATGGTCTCACTACGGTCGGGACCGGTTGAAATAATATCAATCGGCACGCCAGTCACTTCTTCAACACGTTTGATGTAATCACGTGCTGCCTGCGGCAGGCCTTCCAGTGTTTTAACACCAAAGGTGTTTTCACTCCAGCCCGGCAGAGTTTCATAAATCGGCTCGATGCCTTCCCAGCCTTCAGCGGCCAGCGGCGTGGTGGTCATCTCGCGGCCATCCGGCATACGGTAACCGACGCAGATTTTCACCTCTTTCAGGCCATCCAGCACGTCCAGTTTGGTCATGCAGAAGCCGGACAGGGAGTTGATCTGCACCGCACGGCGCACTGCAACCGCATCCAGCCAGCCGGTACGACGACGACGGCCGGTGGTGGCACCAAACTCGTTACCTTTCTCACACAGGAACTCGCCGGTTTCATCAAACAGTTCGGTCGGGAATGGACCGGCACCAACGCGGGTCGAGTAAGCTTTGACGATGCCCAGCACGTAATCCACGTAGCGTGGACCGATACCTGAACCGGTCGCCACGCCACCAGCAGTGGTGTTGGACGACGTCACGTACGGATATGTACCGTGGTCGATATCCAGCAGCGTACCCTGTGCGCCTTCGAACATGATCAGGTCGCCACGCTTACGCGCGCCGTCCAGCAGTTCAGACACGTCGACGACCATGCCGGTCAGGATGTCGGCCACCGCCAGTACATCGCTCAGCACTTTATCGTAGTCTACTGCATCTTCTTTGTAGTAGTTCACCAGCTGGAAGTTGTAGAAATCAACGATCTCTTTCAGCTTCACGGCGAAGGTTTCTTTGTTGAACAGGTCGCTGACGCGCAGACCGCGACGGGCAACTTTATCTTCATAGGCTGGGCCGATACCACGACCGGTGGTACCGATAGCTTTGGCACCGCGCGCTTTTTCACGCGCCAGGTCCATCGCCACATGGTATTGCAGAATCAGCGGACAAGCTTCAGAGATCAGCAGACGTTCACGTACCGGCACACCGCGCGCTTCCAGACCGTTCATCTCTTTCATCAGGGCTTCAGGTGACAGCACAACACCATTACCAATGATGCTGGTGACGTTTTCACGCAGGATGCCAGAGGGAATTAAGTGGAGGACGGTTTTCTCACCGTTGATGACAAGTGTATGGCCTGCATTGTGGCCACCCTGGTAACGCACAACATATTTCGCGCGTTCAGTCAGAAGGTCTACGATCTTACCTTTACCTTCATCACCCCATTGGGTGCCCAGTACGACGACGTTCTTACCCATTTTCTAAAATCACCGATTGCTTAAAAATGGATTCTACCATCGGATTTTCACTCTTTCAGCACTTTTAGCATACGATTGCGCTGTTTTTTGCCTGAGTTTTGATCACTACAACATGTTGGGGGCAATGCTCTGCAGCAGACACAATTTAGCCGTGCGGCAGCGCGCAGATTTTTGCTCAGCCATTCGCGTGCGTGCTCAGCATGGCGTAAATCACCACGCCCGCCACCACCAGCCCGCCGCCAAAACGGTGCAGTATACGGTCCGGTAACTGCGTCATCGCCAGAATCATGCGACGCCACAGGCGCGGCAGCAGCATCGGTCCTAATCCCTCCAGCACCAGCACCAAAGCCAGCGCCATCCAGACGGTTGTGTTCATTCTGTTTTCCCAAAAAAAAAGGCCGACATCAGTGTCGGCCTCAAGGTTATAACAGTTATTAACGCGAGACGTTAGTTGGCGCCTTCATATAGCGGAAGAAATCGCTATCCGGGCTCAGCACCATCACGTCCTGATTGTCCGCGAAGCTGTTCTCATAGGCACGCAGGCTGCGGATAAAGGCGTAGAAATCAGGATCCTGGCTGAAGGCGTCGGCGAACAGCTTGGCCGCTTCACCATCCCCTTCACCGCGGCTGATCAGCGCCTGACGCTGCGCTTCTGCCAGCGTACGGGTTACCTGATAATCGGCCTGGGCGCGCAGTTTTTCTGCCTCTTCCTGACCCTGTGAACGCTGGCTACGTGCTACTGCTTCACGCTCGGCGCGCATACGGTTGTAGATCGCGTCCGACACTTCGGTCGGCAGGTTGATCTGCTTGATGCGCACGTCGACCACCTGAATACCCAGCGCCGCCATACTGTTCGGGTTTGGCGCCGGCTCATTGCTGTTGGTCTCGCGCTCAACGCGGGCAGCCGCGCTGGCAATCGCATCGTCAGCGGCTGGCGTCTGCACTTCGTCGTCATTGCCGGCACTGCCGGTGTTCAGCGCATCGCGCACGTCGGTGGTCAGACGGCCACGCGAGTCGGTGACGATGTCTTTCACATCAAGACGGCCCATTTCTGAACGCAGACGGTCGCTGAACTTACGTTTCAGCAGCACTTCCGCCTGAGATACATCGCCACCGCCGGTCGCGAGGTAGTAACGGCTGAAATCGCTGATGCGCCACTTGATGTAAGAATCCACAATCAGGTCTTTCTTCTCTTTGGTGACGAAACGATCGGCCTGGTTATCCATGGTCTGGATGCGCGCATCCAGCGACTTCACGGTTTCGATAAACGGAATCTTGAAGTGCAGGCCCGGTGCGTACACCTGCGGCTTGTTCTCATCATCACGCAGCACTTTACCAAAGCGCAGCACGATACCGCGCTGGCCTTCCTGCACCACGAACAGTGAGGCGTACAGCACCACCAGAACAACAATAATTACGGCGATGATTGGCTTACGCATCGATTACTCCCTCCCTTCGCGCTGGGTATCGTTACGCAGCGCATTGGCGCGACGCTGATCCATGATGCTGTCCGGACTGTAGGATGAAGTGTCGCCGCGGCCGGCATTGCTGCCCGGTGACGACGGTAACTTCATCAGATTGGCATTGTTCTGACCGCTCTGGCCGCCTGCCTGGCCGCCACGCATCAGCTGATCCAGCGGCAGCACCATCAGGCTATTGCCACGGTCGTTAACCAGCACTTTGCGGGTATGGCTGAGCACGCGCTCCATGCTTTCAATGTAGAGACGTTCTTTGGTGATCTGCGGTGCGGCTTTGTACTCCGGCAGCAGACGCGCGAACCGCGCCACTTCACCCTGCGCTTCCAGCACGGTACGCTCTTTGTAGGCTCGCGCCTCTTCAAGAATACGCTGCGCCTGGCCGTTAGCACGCGGCTGCACTTCGTTGGCGTACGCTTCAGCTTCACGCACGTACTGCTCGCGGTTTTCGCGGGCGGCAATCGCATCGTCAAACGCGGCTTTGACCTCTTCCGGTGGACGCGCCGCCTGGAAGTTGACGTCAAGCAGCGTAATACCCATGTTGTAAGGACGAATGGTTTCGTCGATTTCACGCTGGGTATCGCTACGCACGACGGTACGGCCTTCGGTGAGGATACGGTCCATGGTCGAGCGGCCAATCACGCCGCGCAGCGCGCTGTCAGTGGCCTGACGCAGGCTGTCATCGGCACTGGTGACCGCATACAGGTAGCGCTCCGGATCGGTCACGCGGTACTGCACGTTCATCTCCACGCGCACCACGTTCTCGTCCGAAGTCAGCATCACGCCAGACGCTGCCAGCTCACGCACCGCTTCGACGTTGACGGCCCGCACCTGATCGATAAAGGTCGGTTTCCAGTTGAGGCCAGGCTCAACCAGATGGCTGAATTTGCCGAAACGCGTCACGACCCCGCGCTCCGCTTCTTTGATGGTGTAGAAACCACTGGCTGCCCAGATGACCACTGCCGCCACGGCGACAATGCCAACCAGTTTGCCACCGCTGCCGCCGCTGCGCTGGCCGTTATCGCTCTGTTTGCCACCGCCCAGTCCGCCGAGTTTTTTACTCAGCTTACGGAAGATATCATCCAGATCAGGAGGTCCCTGATCGCGACCTCCTTTATTTCCCCCAGAGTTGCCGCCTTGGTTATTGCTGCTTCCCCACGGGTCGCGGTCCTGTCCGTTATTTCCGGGCTGATTCCACGCCATGTCTCTACTCCATTTATTGTATATAAGTTTACCCTGCCACGTGCCGGGCACGTCTTGGGGTAAATGAGTTGGGCAACGGTCAAACAATATAACTGGCGAGCTGCGGTTCCTGCTTGCACAAGCGGCGCCAGTCAACAATCGGCATTCGCACCTGCAAACCTACGCAGCCATCTTCTTCATTCCACTCTTTTTCAATCGCCTGCAGCTGATAGAAGCGGCTGCGCAGGCGGCCCGCTTCCGGCGGCAGACGTAAATCATACTGCGCCACTTCACCGGCTAAGCGCTCGGACAGCGCCTGCCACAGCAGCGGCAAACCGGCACCGCTCTGCGCCGACAGCCACACGCGCGTCGGCCGGTTCTCTTCGTCGCGATCGATACGCGGCTCAAAGCCATCCAGCATATCGATCTTGTTCATCACCAGCAGCACCGGAATCTCATCGGCTTCAATCTCTGCCAGCACTTCATTTACGGCGTCGATGTTGTCATTGACGCGCAAATCCGCGGCGTCAATCACGTGCAGCAGCAGCGACGCCTGACGGGTTTCCTGCAGGGTGGCTTTAAACGCCGCCACTAAGTCATGCGGCAGGTGACGGATAAAGCCTACCGTATCCGCCAGCACCACTTCGCCGACATCGGCCACATTCAGGCGGCGCAGCGTCGGGTCCAGCGTGGCGAACAGCTGGTCGGCAGCATACACGTTGGCTGAAGTGATGGCGTTGAACAGGGTGGATTTGCCGGCGTTGGTGTAGCCCACCAGGGAGACGGTCGGCACATCGGCTTTCGCACGCGCCTGACGTCCCTGCTCACGCTGTTTTTCCACGCGTTCAAGGCGGGACAGAATCTGGCTGATGCGGCCGCGCAGTAAGCGACGGTCGGTTTCCAGCTGGGTTTCACCCGGTCCACGCAGGCCGATACCGCCTTTCTGCCGCTCAAGGTGAGTCCATCCGCGCACCAGACGGGTGGCAAGATGGCGTAACTGTGCCAGCTCGACCTGCAATTTCCCTTCATGGGTGCGGGCGCGCTGGGCAAAAATATCGAGAATTAAGCCGGTGCGATCGATTACGCGACATTCGCACAGCCGCTCAAGATTACGTTCCTGAGCAGGGGATAAGGCATGATCGAATAAAACGACCGATGCTCCACTCGCTTTCACCGCATCGGCAATTTCAACTGCCTTTCCTTCACCGACAAAATATTTGGGATGTGGCGCTTTACGGCTGCCGGTAATCACTTGCAGCGCATCGACGCCCGCAGAAGAGACAAGAGTTTCAAACTCCTGCAAATCTTCCAGCTCTTTGTCTTGGGAGAACCAGATGTGTACCAGTACGGCCTGCTCACCGGCATCATAACGGTCAAACAAGCTATAACCTCGCTAAAATAAAATAACCAGGACGGGAAAACGCACTCGCTCCCCAGCCCTGGCTTTACGGCCGTGCAGAATTACTCTGCGTTATCGCCGTCTTGTTGTGGCTGCGACTGAGCGCCCTGGTTGCTTCCGCCATGGTGGTAGTTACTGCCACCGCTGCCGCCCGCGTTGTTGCTATGGTGCGAAACCGGACGAGAAGGAACCACTGTAGAGATGGCGTGCTTATACACCATCTGGCTTACCGTGTTTTTCAACAGAATGACGAACTGATCAAAGGATTCAATTTGTCCCTGCAGCTTAATACCATTCACCAAATAGATCGAAACCGGTACACGTTCACGACGCAATGCGTTCAAAAACGGGTCTTGTAATGATTGCCCCTTAGCCATTCTATCTTTTCCTTATATGCTTGTTGTTTGTTACTTTGTGAACCGTGGTTCAGAAAAACTGCGTAAAAATTTGCGCACGATAACGGACCAATTGTACACAATCATCCCTGCTACGCACTAACAACCTGAAGCACCGCATTACGCGCTAATTCTGGCGCGTCACTGTCTAACCAGTGGACGTCGGGCCAGCCACGTAACCAGGTCATCTGGCGTTTAGCGAGCTGCCGGGTGGCGCAAATTCCCCGATAAACCATTTCGTCGTAATCGATTTCGCCAGACAGATAAGACCACATCTGACGGTAACCAACACAGCGAATGGAAGGCATGTCCGTATGCAAATCACCTCGTGCAAACAGTGCCCGAGCCTCCGCTTCAAAACCTGACGCTAACATCTGGTCGTAACGCAACGCGATGCGCTGGTGTAACAGTTCGCGGCTCGCCGGAGCGATAGCAAACTGGTACACATCGTAGGGTAGCGCTTCACCGGCCGTTTTTGTCAGTTCCGTTAAAGTTTTACCCGAAATAAAAAAAACTTCCAGTGCTCGCGAAAGTCTCTGCGGATCATTCGGATGAATACGACTACCGGCGACCGGATCGATTTCACACAGCTGGCGGTGCAGGGCTTCCCAGCCTTTTTCCGCCGCCATTTGCTCTATTCGCTGACGCACTTCCGGATCGGCCGAGGGCAGCGGCGACAATCCTTCCAGCAACGCTTTGAAGTAAAGCATGGTTCCACCAACAAGCAGCGGAATCTTACCTTTTTGGGTAATCTCCGCCATTTCTGCCAGCGCATCGCGACGAAACTCAGCAGCGGAATAGCTCTCCGCCGGGTCGCGAATGTCCAGCAAGCGATGGGGTGCCTGCGCCAACTCCTGTGCCGACGGTTTCGCCGTGCCAATATCCATCCCGCGATAGATTAAGGCAGAGTCAACGCTAATAAGTTCCACCGGAAGTTGCTGACGCAGCGCAATGGCTAATGCCGTCTTACCGGAGGCGGTCGGCCCCATCAAAAAAATTGCCTTTGGCCGGCTAGCCTGGTTCAGTTCACTCATGCTTCAACGCGTTTAGCGCGCTCTCAATCTCAAGGGTCTGTAACAGACCTGAAGGCGGCGATTTCAGCAGATGCGGACAGAGCCGTTCGAGCTCTGCCAGCAGCGTGATCGCCTGCGAGTGATTCCAGTGAGGTTCTGCCGCATCGTCGCGTCGCGCCAGCCACTGGGCCAGTGCGGAAGCAGAAACCTCTTGCTGCCGGGCGAGATAGCCTAACAGGTCTGGAATCAAGATTTGTAAATTTTGTGTTCGTAACGGTAAAGGGACAGCGCGCAGCGTCACATGCTGTCCTTCCCGTTGTAAATCAATGCCCATCTGGCTTAACAGCGCCGCCTGGGCATCAATCACGCTTAACTCTTCGTGAGCGATTTTCAGCCGTACCGGGATCAGCAGCGGCTGCGGTTTGAGCCCCTCATCGCCGGGTTGCAGCTGGGCCTGTTTGAGCCAGCGCGCCGCCACGCTTAATGACAGCAGCTGCAACATCTCCCCGCGCTCCAGCAGCGCATAGCGCTCGCGTACCACGCTGAGCACTCGGCCAAAACTTTGCGTGTGGGCGGCCAGCGGCGCTTCACGCGCGGGTGCCGGGCGCGGCGCGGGCGCGGGTTCAGCGGCCGGTGTACGTGGCGTCTCCGCCGCCGGTGTTTTTATCAGCTGCTGATAAACTGCCCCTTCACGCGCGCGATAGCCCGGCTCTTTCGGCTGCCACTGGCCGCCCGTGCCGCCGGATGCCGCGCTGCCACCGCTGCCCGCGCCGGTTGCCGGCTGGGCAAAGTGATTCGCCCCGGCGGCCTGGCGGTTCTCTGGCTGCCACTGCGGCGGCAGATCTTCGGCATGGGGCAGCGGCAATTCGGCGCTGCGACTGGCCTGCAGCACGCTCATCACGCCCTGCCAGATAAAGTCATGCACCAGACGCGACTGATGAAAACGCACCTCATGCTTGGCGGGATGCACGTTGACATCCACCTGGTGCGGGTCAATCTCCAGATACAGCACGTAGGCTGGCTGCTGATCTTCACCGAGCTGGGTTTGATAGGCCTGGCGGATGGCGTGATTAATCAGCTTGTCGCGCATCATGCGGCCGTTAACGTAGCAGTATTGCAGGTCGGTAACCTGACGCGACCCCGCCGGATCGGCCACCCAGCCGCGCAGCGCCAGATCGTCGTGCTGCCAGTCAATGCGCAGCGCGTGCTGCATGAAAGGCGTCCCGCAGATGGCGCCCAGACGCCGCTCGCGCTGCGCCTCCTGCGTCACGCCGCGATACTGACGCACCAGCTTGCCGTTGTGCGTCAGCGAAATGGCAACGTCGAAACGCGCCAGCGCAATGCGGCGAATCACCTCATCAATATGGGTGAACTCGGTCTTTTCGGTGCGCATGAATTTACGGCGGGCAGGCGTGTTGTAGAACAGATCGAGCACTTCCAGCGAGGTTCCCACCGGGTGGGCGGCGGGTTTGACCGTCACCGCCATATCGCGCCCTTCGGCATAGGCCTGCCAGGCTTCCTGCTGATCGGCGGTGCGCGACGTCAGCGTCAGGCGCGACACCGAGCTGATACTTGCCAGCGCTTCGCCGCGAAAACCGAGGCTGACAATCGCCTCCAGGTCATCCAGCGAGGCGATCTTGCTGGTGGCGTGGCGGGCCAGCGCCATCGCCAGTTCATCTCTGGCAATGCCGCAGCCGTTGTCGCGGATGCGGATCAGCTTTGCACCGCCCTTCTCAATATCGACCTCAATGCGCGTCGCTCCGGCATCAAGGCTGTTTTCCACCAGCTCTTTTACGACCGAGGCCGGGCGCTCAACCACTTCGCCAGCGGCAATCTGGTTCGCCAGCTGAGGCGGTAAAATCTGTATTGGCATGGTGGTGATCCTTATCAGGTATGGGCTGCGCGCAGCCCCTCATCAGGATTGTGGAATCTTTAAATTTTGCCCCAGCATCACGTTGCTCGACTTCATGTTATTCGCCTGCATGATGGCTTTCGGGCTGACGCCGTACTTCGCGGCAATCGCCGTCAGCGAATCACCGCGCACCACTTTGTGCCGCGCCGGACGGCTGGCCGCACTGCTGACGCCGGAACCGGCCGGCACTTTCAGCCGCTGGCCGACCCAAACCACATCGCGCTTCAGGTTATTCAGCTCGCGCAGCGTCGCCATGCTGACCCCGTATCGCGCGGCAATGCCGGACAGCGTCTCGCCGCGCGTCACGGTATGGCGCTGGGTAGCACCGGTGTATTGCACGGTGCCGGTGGCCGGGTTGCTGGCGACGCTAACCGCTGGTGCGCGATCCAGCGGCCGGTTTTCCTCCTTTGGGACCGATTGCAGTGGATGCGCGAGGAAATAGTTACGCAGTCCTTTGTAAATCGACTGGGCAATCTTTTCCTGATACGCGCTGCTGCCTAGCAGCCGCTCCTCCCCGGCGTTACTGATAAAGCCGGTTTCAACCAGTAAAGAAGGGATGTCCGGCGAACGCAGCACGCCGAGGCTGGCATGTTCCGGCAGACGCTTGTGCAACGGCGTTACGCCGCGCAGCTGCTGCAGCACTTTGACCGCCACGTCATAGCCGACGCGCTGTGAATGGCCAAACTGCAGATCCAGCACCGCCTGGCTCAGGTAGGGATCGGCCTGGCTGTTCGCCAGCAGATCGCCCGCACCGCCCAGCAGCTCAGACTGTTTCTCTTTCTGCTCCAGCCAGTTAGCCATTTCGCTGTTGGCGCGACGGTTGGACAGCACCCAAACCGAAGCCCCGGTGGCAGAGTGATTCGGTGCGGCGTCGGCGTGAATCGATACCAGCAGGTTAGCGTTCTCTTTACGCGCCACCTCGGAACGGCCCATCACCGAAATAAAGTAGTCGCCGTTACGCGTCAGCACCGGTTTAAACATCGGGTCCTGATCCATCAGCGCTTTGAGCTTCCGCGCGATGGCGATGGTGACATTCTTTTCATGTAAGCCGTGCTGGCCCGACGCGCCAGGATCCTGACCGCCGTGTCCGGCATCAATCGCCACGATCACCGCATCATTACGGCTGACAGCACCGCCCGGACGCACCGTGGTGTTGCTGCTGGTCACCGCCGTCACCGGATTGGCGTTGAACGGATTACCCTGGCTGGTCGTAGCGCTGTCGCTCTGGCGCGCACGCGTCACCGGTGCCGCCGCGGTGCTGCGTCTGGCCGGCTGGGTGCCGCTGATGGTGAAGACCACGCGGTACTGATTGCCGTCGCGCTGCGTACTGGCGCGCGTTTTTGCCGCCTGAGTCAGCTCAAACACCAGCCGGATGCTCTGCTTATCCTTCGGCTGGCTATTACGAATCCGTTTAACGATGTTTTCGCCGCTAAAGTTGAGCGGCAGCCCCTGAATATTGCCGCTCTGGCGAATATCCAGCACCACCCGGTTCGGGTTGTGTAGCGGAAAGAAGCCATACACCGGCTGGCCGTTGAAGCTCAGGGTCACCGTCGCCTGGCTGTCGCCGTTATCGACTTTGATATCCGATAGTGTCGCGGCCAGCGCCGACGAGGAGAACAGACACAGCAGGGCGAGCATCATCCCGGTAACGCGTGACATCATGCCGGTTCCCTGCCCTGCTGAAACTGCTGCAGCAACGTGTTGCCGAGCGGCGAATGCGCGCTGATTTCCGCTGCGCGCGCGCTGGCGACGTAGCTTAGTGTCAGAGCCAGATCTGGCTCTGGCAGGACACCCGCGCCCTGCTGCGGCCACTCAACCAGGCACAGCGCGTCGCCGCTGAAGTAGTCACGGATGCCCATAAACTCCAGCTCTTCCGGGTCGGCGAGGCGATAGAGATCGAAATGGTACAGGCTGCGGTCGCCCAGCTGATAGGGCTCAACCAGCGTATAGGTTGGACTTTTAACGTTGCCCTGATGGCCAAGCGCCTGCAAAAAGCCGCGGCTGAAGGTGGTTTTACCGGCACCCAGATCGCCATACAGATAGATCACCACCGCGCTGCTGCAAACGCGGGCCAGTTGCGCACCCAGATTCAGGGTTGCCGCCTCATCGGGCAAAGGAATAACACAGGTCTTCATGCTTTATTGTTGGATCATCTCTGGATTAACAAACTGCCACAGCAGTGCGAACAAATCAGTGGCTAACATGCCGCGCGTTCCGCGCTGTCGCGCTACCGCATCCGCCGCGGCACCGTGCGCGACACAGCCCGCACAGGCGGCGTCAAACAGGGTGGCCTGCTGGCCCAGCAGGGCGGCGATCATACCGCTCAGCACATCGCCCATACCGCCGGACGCCATGCCTGCATTGCCGACATCCGCAATCGCCATGTCGCCCGTCGCGCTGGCAATTACCGTACCGGCACCTTTCAGCACCACCACGCCGCCGTAGCGGTTTGCCAGGGTCTGCGCGGCGTGTAAGCGGTCACTCTCAATCTCAGCGGTTTTCACCCCGAGCAGGCGTGCGGCCTCGCCGGGATGCGGCGTAATGATGCGATTCTGACGGTTATCTGCATTGATTGCCAGCAGGTTAAGCGCATCAGCATCCCAAAGCATCGGCTTTTCACTCAGTGCCACCTTTTTCAGTGCCTTCTGAGCCCATTCACGCTGACCAAGACCGGGGCCGATGGCGATGACATCCGCCCACGCCAGCGCGTCGTCCAGCCGCGCGTCGCTCAGGGCATCCGCCATCAGCTCCGGTCGTGCGCTGAGAATCGGACCAATATTATCTTCATGCGTTAACACCCGCACAAGCCCGGCACCGCTGCGCAGCGCCGCTTCGCCGGTCATGCGGATCGCGCCGGCCGTGCCGCTGTCGCCACCGACCACCAGCAAACGGCCGTGATCGCCCTTATGCGAGGTGGCTTTGCGCGGCTTCAGCCAGCGCGGTAAATCCGCTGCAGCGTAGCGATGAATCGGCGCCGGCTCGCCAGCCAGAAACGCGTCCAGTCCAAGCGTCGCGCAATGCAGCACGCCGACGTGGTCACGCGCTTTGCCGGTGAGCTGACCGGGCTTCAGCGCAATCATACTTAACGTACAGTCCGCCACGACCGCCGCCCCCGGCGTGGTGCCGGTCGCCGCCACCAGCCCGGAAGGGATATCGACGGCAAACACCGGCGCGGCGTGCGCGTTGACCTGTTCGATCAGCGACTGGTAAGGCGCGGCAGGCGCGCGATTCAGCCCGGTGCCCAGCAGCGCATCAACAATCACGTCGATGTGTTCCGGCCAGGCAGCGTCGGCGGCATGAATCACGCCGCCCGCCGCCAGCCAGCCGTCGCGCGCCTGCTGTGCTTCTTCCGGCAGCGGACGTTCGCTGTCACAGGCCAGCAGCGTCACGCTTAGCCCGGCGGCCAACGCCAGCCGCGCCACCACGTAGCCATCGCCGCCGTTATTACCGTGGCCGCATAAAATCAGCCAGTGCTGCGCCTGCGGCCACTGCTGGCGAATCCGTTCATAACTGGCCTGCCCGGCGCGCTGCATCAGTTCATACAGCGTCAGGCCCAGGCTATCGGCGGCGTCGCACTCCAGTTGCGGCATGGCCTGCGCAGGCCAGACAGAGTGTGGTAAACTGCGTGCGTTTGCTTCAATTGCCTGGTCTCTCATGTCATACCCTCTCGATCTTCAACAGCTCGCTCAACAGATTAAACAGTGGGGGCGCGAACTCGGCTTTCAGCAGATCGGTATTTGCGATACCGACCTGAGCGCCGAAGAGCCGAAACTGCAGCAGTGGCTGGAGAAACAGTATCACGGCGAGATGGACTGGATGGCGCGTCACGGCATGATGCGCGCCCGTCCGCATGAACTGCTGCCCGGCACGCTGCGCGTGATCAGCGTACGCATGAACTATCTTCCGGCCAAAGCCGCGTTTGCCAGCACGCTAAAAAACCCGCAGCTGGGTTATGTCAGCCGCTACGCACTGGGCCGCGATTACCACAAAGTATTGCGCAATCGACTGAAAAAGCTCGGAGAAAAAATCCAGGCCCACTGCGGCGAACTCAATTTTCGTCCGTTTGTCGACTCCGCGCCAATTCTGGAGCGGCCGATTGCCGTCAAAGCCGGACTTGGCTGGACCGGCAAACATTCGCTGGTGCTGAATCGCGAAGCCGGTTCGTGGTTTTTCCTCGGCGAACTGCTGATTGATCTACCGCTGCCGGTGGATGAGCCGCAGCAAGAGCAGTGCGGCCGCTGCGTCGCCTGCATGACCATCTGCCCGACCGGCGCCATCGTCGAACCTTATGTCGTCGATGCGCGCCGCTGCATCTCCTATCTCACCATTGAACTGGAAGGCGCCATTCCCGAAGCGCTGCGCCCGCTGATCGGCAACCGCATTTACGGCTGTGACGACTGCCAGCTGATCTGCCCGTGGAATCGCTATGGTCAGCTGACCGACGAAGAGGATTTTTCGCCGCGCGCGGTGCTGCACGCGCCGCAGCTGGTCGAACTGTTCGGCTGGGATGAAGCCCGTTTTCTGCGCGTCACGGAAGGCTCTGCCATTCGCCGCATCGGCCATCTGCGCTGGCTGCGTAACGTAGCGGTGGCGCTGGGTAATGCGCCCTGGGCACCCGGGAATCTCACGGCATTAGAACAGCGGCGCGGTGAACATCCGCTGCTGGATGAGCACATTGACTGGGCGATAGCGCAGCAGCGGCAAAAGCGCGCGGCGCAGGCGGTAGAGGTGCAATCAGCACAGCAGCAGCGGCTGGTGCGCGCCGTCGAGAAAGGGTTACCGCGTGATGCATGATTGAGCAATCGCGCAGGATATTATGCTTTTCCACATGCTGTGAATAAAATTATTTCCCCGAATAGTGACGTGGATCGTTATTTCGTCTAAAAGGGGCATTCACAGTCTGAAATATCATTTACCTAATAAAAAACATAGAGTTAGATAATTACTGTAAACATTTACGTCGGGTTTTGCGCGCAGGGGCTTGTCCAGAGCTTGTGGATAACTCTGTTCAAAACGGTTTTGCAGATAGGGTAAAACGCCGTCAGCACGTTGCGGGCGCATTGTGGATAACCTGTAAGATTACTGCAACAGACGCAGACATCCTGGGCACTCACGTGGCGTGCAAAATTTCCAGATAACAAAAGGAACCGCACAGGTAAAACGACTGCAGCAGTTGTATGTCTGATTGTGCCCGGGGGCAAATAACTTTAGTGAATATGAAAATCTGGAGCGGGAAACGAGACTCGAACTCGCGACCCCGACCTTGGCAAGGTCGTGCTCTACCAACTGAGCTATTCCCGCATAATCGTCGTCTTTCAATTTGCTACTGCGTTGGCTGCTTTCGCTCACCCAGGTCACTTACTCGTGTAAGCTCCCAGGGATTCGCTCAGTTGCCGCCTTGTTGCAAACTGAAATCCTTGATTCTGATGTATGGCTATCTACTGCACATTTTGGAGCGGGAAACGAGACTCGAACTCGCGACCCCGACCTTGGCAAGGTCGTGCTCTACCAACTGAGCTATTCCCGCATAATCGTCGTCTTTCATTGCGCTGCGGCGTTAACGGCCTGGACGCAGTTGAAATCCTTGATTCTGATGCATTACTTTTTACTGCACGTTCTGGAGCGGGAAACGAGACTCGAACTCGCGACCCCGACCTTGGCAAGGTCGTGCTCTACCAACTGAGCTATTCCCGCATCATTGTCTTTCAATCTGCTGCGGCGCTGACCGCCTTAGCGCAACTGAACTACCTGATTCAGAACATTTGTTACTTTTACTGCTCCGTACCTGTTGTAAATTCTTCACCGGTACGGGGTGCGCATTATACGAGAAATCCTTCCCGCCGCAAGCGTTGCAAAGCAAAATTTTGCGCTTTGCGCGCGTTTGCTGTTTTAATCGGCAAACTGCTGCTTTCCTGCGCACCCGCGTTGATTTACAGCTGCAGGAAGTGCTCGCGGTAGTAGGCCAGCTCGGCAATGGACTCGCGAATGTCGTCCAGCGCCTGATGCGTACCGGCCTTTTTAAAGCCTGGCAGAATCTCTGGCTTCCAGCGGCGCGCCAGCTCTTTCAGCGTGCTGACATCCAGATAGCGGTAGTGGAAATAGGCTTCCAGCTCCGGCATGTACTTAAACAGGAAGCGGCGATCCTGGCCAATGCTGTTGCCGCAAATCGGCGAGGTGTTGGCCGGAACCCACTGTTGCAGAAACGCAATCGTCGCCTGCTCCGCCGCACGATCGTCATGCTGGCTGGCCTTCACGCGCGCAACCAGCCCGCT
Organism: Pantoea dispersa; assembly: GCF_019890955.1. Taxonomy (NCBI): domain Bacteria; kingdom Pseudomonadati; phylum Pseudomonadota; class Gammaproteobacteria; order Enterobacterales; family Erwiniaceae; genus Pantoea; species Pantoea dispersa. Next base: position 391,993 of record NZ_CP082346.1, on the reverse strand, counting down.
ATTGGTGTGAGTGCGTACATTCCAGTCATCCATCAGCGCCAGCTGCGCATCGGACTGATGCACCGCCAGCACCGGCCCTTCAGCCAGAATGTTGAGGTTGGCGTCCGTTACAATGGTGGCGATCTCAATAATGCGATCGCGCTCCGGATCCAGTCCGGTCATTTCCAGGTCGATCCAAATCAGATTGTTTTCATTTCCCGCTGTCATGCATTTCCCGCCTGTTGCCAAAGTCGTCATTAGCCTGAATTAAGGTGTATCATAGACGTTTTGCCCAGCGGGGCGAAGCCTGGCGAAAGCGTGAGAGGATGCGTGAGCAAAAATAAATTGTCGAAGGGTCAACAACGTCGCGTCAGCGCCAACCATCAGCGTCGTCTGCAGCAACGGAACGAAAAGCCGGAACCGGACGACAGCCTGTTTGGTGAAGCCTCTGAGGGCGTAGTGATCAGCCGCTTTGGCATGCACGCGGATGTGGAAGACAGCGCCGGCGAGGTGCATCGCTGTAATATCCGCCGCACCATTCGCTCGCTGGTCACCGGTGACCGCGTGGTGTGGCGCGCCGCCGGCGAAAACGGCGGCAAAGGAATTGTTGAAGCCGTGCACCCGCGCCAGACGGTGCTGACGCGCCCGGACTTCTATGACGGCGTGAAACCGATCGCCGCCAACATTGATCAGATCATAATTGTGTCGGCGATCCTGCCAGAGCTGTCGCTGAACATTATCGATCGCTATCTGGTGGCCAGCGAAACGCTCGGCGTGGAGCCGCTGCTGGTACTGAATAAAACCGATCTGCTGGATGACGACGCGCGGGCGTTTGTCGATGAGCAGATGGATATCTATCGCCACATTGGCTATCGCGTACTGATGGTGTCGAGCCGCGCCAAAGATGGACTGAAGGATCTGGAAGCGGCGCTCACCGGCCGGGTCAGCATTTTTGCCGGCCAGTCTGGCGTGGGTAAATCCAGCCTGCTGAACAACCTGCTCGGCCTCGACCTGGCAGGCGATGAGATCCTGACCAATGATGTGTCGGACGTGTCCGGCCTCGGCCAGCACACCACCACCGCCTCACGGCTGTATCACTTCCCGCACGGCGGCGATGTCATCGATTCGCCTGGCGTGCGCGAGTTCGGTTTGTGGCATCTGGAGCCGGAACAAATTACCCAGGGATTTGTCGAATTTCGTGAATTTCTCGGCGGTTGCAAGTTCCGTGACTGCAAGCACGACAACGACCCAGGCTGCGCCATCCGCGAAGCGGTGGAGAACGGGATCATCGACATTTCACGCTTCGATAACTACCACCGTATTCTGGAGAGCATGGCACAGGTAAAAACGCGTAAAAACTTTTCCGCCAGCGAAGATTAACGGGTACAACGGCACATTCGCCAACTGACCGGGGCGCTGCTACAATCCGCCCCCTTTTGTGTAAACCAAACGTTATTAAGCCAGGAGGCAACGGTGTTTGATCGTTTTAAACTCGGCCTGAATCACATTCTGCCTAAAAAAGCGCTGACCGAACTCGCCGGTTGGGGCGCCAGCCGCCGCGCTGGCTGGCTGACCAAAGCGGTCATCGACATTTTTGTCTGGTTCTACAAAGTGGATATGGCGGAAGCCAGCAAGCCGCACACCGGCAGCTACCGCACCTTTAATGACTTCTTTGTACGCCCGTTAAAAGAGGGTGCGCGCCCTATCGATCCGGACGCTTCGCTGCTGGCCTTGCCAGCCGATGGCGCCATCAGCCAGCTGGGCCGTATTGCTGGCGATCAGATCTTCCAGGCCAAAGGCCACACCTACTCGCTGCAGGCGCTGCTGGCCGGCAATGACGATCTGGCGGAAAAATTTGTCGACGGTGAGTTCGTTACCACGTACCTTGCGCCGCGCGACTACCACCGCGTGCACATGCCGTGTAACGGCATCCTGCGCGAAATGATCTACGTGCCGGGCGATCTCTACTCGGTTAACCCGCTGACCGCGCGCAACATCCCGAACCTGTTTGCCCGTAACGAACGCGTGATCTGCGTATTTGATACCGATCACGGCCCGATGGTGCAGATCCTCGTGGGTGCCACCATCGTCGGCAGCATCGAAACCGTCTGGGCCGGCACCGTGACGCCGCCGCGCGAAGGGGTGATCAAACGCTGGCGCTACCCATCGGCCGATCATGATGGCGCGGTCGTGCTGCTGAAAGGTCAGGAGATGGGCCGCTTTAAGCTGGGCTCGACGGTGATCAACCTGTTTGCGCCGAACCGCGTTAAGCTGGCTGAAAGCCTTGAAGCCGAAAGCAAAACCCGCCTGGGTCAGCCGCTGGCTATCGCCCTGCCGCAGCCCGGCGACAGCGCTCCGCTCATCGACTAATTCCGGGAAACACCGCCGTGCGCGCCTCTCTTTTTCTGCTGCTGAGCCTGGTGCTCAGCAGCACCGTCTTTGCCGCCACCGTTCCACCCGCCAGCCAGCTGAAACAGGATCTGGAAACGGCGAAATCCGCGAAAAGCTCGCCCAGCCAGGCCGAACAGGTGCAGGCGCTGGAAGCAGCAATTAACTTCCTGTCCGAACGCGACGACTCGCTGGAACGGGCGAAACAGTATCAGCAGGTGATCGATGATTTCCCGCGGCTGGCGCGCGAACTGCGTCAGCAAATCGCCACGCTGACCGATAGCAGCAAGCCAGTGCGCAGCAACATGAGCAATGCCGAGCTGGATCAGGAGATCCTGCAGGTTAGCAGCCAGCTGCTGGAGGAGAGCCGCCAGGCGCAGCAGGAGCAGGATCGCGCCCGCGAAATCAGCGATTCTCTGTCGCAGCTGCCGCAGCAGCAGACCGACGCGCGGCGCGCCATGACCGAAAGCGAACGGCGCGCACAGGGCGTGGCGGCTGCCGCTACCCCGCTGGCACAGGCGCAGATTTATGCGCGTCAGACCGAGAGCGCAGCCAGTAAAGCGCGGGTAGATGAACTGGAGCTGGCGCAGCTGTCGGCCAATAACCGTCAGGAGCTGGCGCGCATGCGCGCGGAAGTGCATCAGCGCAAAGCGACCCAGCTGGATAACTATCTGCAGGCGCTGCGCAATCAGCTCAACAACCAGCGTCAGCGCGAAGCCGAACTGGCGCTGGAGCGCACCGAACAGCTGGCGGAAAACAGCGGCGATCTGCCGGCCTCCATCAGCGATCAGTTCCGCGTTAACCGCGAGCTCTCCGCCGATCTGAATCAGCAGGCGCAGCGTATGGATCTGGTGGCCTCGCAGCAGCGTCTCGCCACCAATCAGACATTGCAGGTGCGCCAGGCGCTGAGCACGCTGCGCGAGCAGTCACAGTGGCTGGGCGTGTCGAATCTTCTGGGTGAAGCGCTGCGCGCGCAGGTGGCGCGCCTGCCGGAGATGCCGAAATCCCAGCAGATTGACAGTGAGATGGGCCAGCTGCGCGTGCAGCGGCTGCATTATGAAGACCTGCTGGAGCGCCAGCAGGCGCTGCGCAAAGAGAAACAGGCAGACGGCACGCCGTTCACCAGTGAACAGACGCGCATTCTGGATGCCCAGCTGAAAACCCAGCGTGAACTGCTGAACTCACTGATTTCCGGCTGCGACACGCTGATTCTGGAAATCACCAAGCTGAAGGTTTCCAATACGCAGCTGCAGGACGCGCTGAGTGAAGTCAAAGAGGCGACGCACCGCTATCTGTTCTGGACCGCCGACGTCAGCCCGGTTGGCCTGAAATATCCGCTGGACGTGGCCACCGATCTGACGCGCCTGCTGTCGCTGGACACGCTGGGCCAGTTGGGCAAAGCGCTGGCGATGATGTTCACTAACCGCGAAACGGTGCTGCCGATTATTGGCGCCATTCTGCTGGTGGGCTTTAGCATCAGCACGCGTCGTCACTACAACGCCTTTATGGCGCGCGCGGCCAGCCGCGTGGGGAAAGTGACGCAGGACCGCTTCAGCCTGACGCTGCGCACCGTCTTCTGGTCGATTCTGGTCGCGGTGCCGCTGCCGGTGCTGTGGGCCGCGCTCGGCTTTGGCCTGCAACACGCCTGGCCTTATCCGTTTGCCGTGGCGATTGGCGATGGCATCACTGCCACCCTGCCGCTGCTGTGGGCATTCATGATCAGCGCGGCGTTTGCCCGTCCTGACGGCCTGTTTGTCGTGCACTTCCGCTGGCCGCAGGCGCGGGTCGCGCGCGCCATGCGTTATTACTCGCTGACGGTCGGCCTGATCGTACCGCTGATTATGCTGCTGATTGCTTTCGCCAATCTCGACGATCCGCAGTTCTCCGCCACGCTGGGGCGCCTGTGCTTTATTCTGATCTGCGGGGCGCTGAGCATTGTCACCGTCAGTCTGAAACGCGCCGGTATCCCGTTCTATTTGGATAAAGAGGGCAACGGCGACAACTTCGTTAACCGGATTCTGTGGAACCTGATGATCGCCATTCCGCTGGTGGCGGCGCTGGCCTCCTGCATTGGCTATCTGGCCACCGCGCAGGCGCTGCTGGCGCGTCTGGAAACCTCGGTCGGCATCTGGTTCTTCCTGCTGGTGATTTACCACATCATTCGCCGCTGGATGCTGATTCAGCGCCGCCGCATCGCTTTTGACCGCGCGCGCCAGCGTCGTGCCGATATGCTGGCCAACCGCGCGCGCAGCGAAGAGGAAAAAGAGCAGCAGTCTGCCGTCAGCACCGATACCGTGGAAGTCGAAGAGCCGATTATCGATCTGGATGCGATTAGCGCGCAGTCGCTGCGGCTGGTCCGCTCGATTCTGACGCTGGTTGCACTGGTGTCAGTGATTGTGCTGTGGTCTGAGATCCACTCCGCGTTCAGCTTCCTCGACAACATTCCGCTGTGGGATGCCAGCACCACGGTGCAGGGTGTCGAGAGCGTACAGCCCATTACGCTGGGTGCCGTGCTGATCGCCATCCTGATCTTTATCATTACCACCCAGTTGGTGCGTAATATGCCGGCGCTGCTGGAGCTGGCGCTGCTGCAGCACCTCAGCCTGTCGCCCGGCACCGGTTACGCCATTACCACCCTGACCAAATACGCGCTGATGCTGGTCGGCGGTCTGATTGGCTTCTCGATTATTGGCGTGGAGTGGTCAAAACTGCAGTGGCTGGTAGCGGCGCTGGGTCTGGGGCTGGGCTTTGGGATGCAGGAGATCTTTGCCAACTTTATCTCCGGTCTGATCATCCTGTTTGAGAAACCAATTCGTATCGGCGATACCGTGACCATTCGCGATTTGACCGGCAGCATCACCCGCATCAACACCCGCGCCACCACCATTACCGACTGGGACCGCAAAGAGATTATCGTGCCGAACAAGGCCTTTATCACCGAGCAGTTCGTCAACTGGTCGCTGTCGGATTCGGTGACGCGCGTGGTGCTGACCATTCCGGCACCGGCCCACGTTAACAGCGAAGAGGTGACGACCATCCTGAAGCAGGCGGCCGATCGCTGCACCTACGTACTGGATATGCCGGCGCCGGATGTGTTTCTGGTGGACCTGCAGCAGGGCATTCAGCTGTTTGAGCTGCGCGTGCACGCGGCGGAGATGGGCCATCGTATGCCGCTGCGTCATGAGCTGCATCAGCTGATTCTGTGCGGCTTTGAAGAGCATGGCATTGAGATGCCGTTCCCGCCGTTCCAGGTACGGATGGAAACGCTGGGGCGCAAAACGCCGGCCAGCAACGGTTCGGCTGCCAGCCGGACTTTCAAATCCGGTGGCCTGTAAAACAAAACGCCCGGCATGCGCCGGGCGTTTTTTCTTTACGCGCGGGTTACTTCACAAACTCTTCGCCCTGCGCGATATCTTTTTTCAGCGTCTCCAGCATGCCGTTGAGCGCCTGCTGTTCGAAATCACTGAGCGGCCCGAGCGGACGGCGTTCGGCGATACCGTTTTTGCCCAGCAGCAGCGGCTGCGAGAAGAAGCGCGCGTACTCGCCGTCGCCTTCCACATAGGCGCACTCTACGACATTGGCTTCGCCCTGCAGTGCACGAATCAGCGACAGACCAAAGCGCGCCGCCGCCTGGCCCATCGACAGCGTCGCCGAGCCGCCACCGGCTTTGGCTTCCACCACTTCGGTACCGGCATTCTGAATACGTTTCGTCAGGTCGGCGATCTCCTGCTCGCTGAAGCTGACGCCTTTAACCTGCGACAGCAGCGGCAGAATGGTCACGCCTGAATGTCCGCCGACCACCGGCACTTCAATCTCCGTAGGCTGTTTGCCCTTCAGGGCAGCGACAAAGGTGTTGGCGCGAATCACATCCAGCGTTGAGACGCCAAACAGCCGGTTTTTATCGTACACCCCGGCTTTTTTCAGCACTTCGGCGGCAATCGCCACCGTGGTATTTACCGGGTTAGTGATGACGCCAATCAGCGCTTTTGGCGCGGTGGTCGCCACCTGTTCAATCAGGTTACGCACGATACCGGCGTTGACGTTAAACAGATCGGCGCGGTCCATGCCAGGTTTGCGTGCCACACCGGCCGAGATCAGCACCACATCGGCGCCGTGCAGAGCCGGCGTCGCATCTTCGCCACTGAACCCTTCGACTTTCACGGCGGTAGGAATGTGACTGAGATCAACCGCGACGCCTGGTGTCACCGGGGCAATGTCATACAGTGAGAGGGCTGAACCTGCGGGTAATTGGGTCTTGAGCAGCAGAGCGAGTGCCTGGCCAATACCACCAGCTGCACCGAGAACGGCAACTTTCATCCTGAACTCCTTATTAAGGTGGGGCAGAGATATGCCGGAAATCCATCAGGTTACGAGTTTAATCAACTTCTCAGGCGATAGCGACACACCTGTCGCGCAATAACATTACGCCGCAATCGGCTCCCGAGACATCTCCACTTCAGAAGTCGCCTGAATGATCCAGTCGCAGCCAGAAGACTATGGACGGCAATGATCATCGTTTTGTTGTTACCACTTCAATAATATAACAACTTTGCAACCTTCGCTTTGCGCGCCAGCGCGCGATTTTGGTGCAGGATAAAACTCTGTTATCATGTCCGCCCCACACGCGCATGCCGTGAATTCACGCATCCGCTTATTGCATAAAAATTCATCTAAATGCATAATAATTTATCTGCGACGGGCCTGTTGCCTGCTGCAACCCTCTTTTATTGGTAGCTTATGCGAAACCCATCTAAACAAGACGATCTGATAAAGGCGTTCAAAGCCTTACTGAAAGAAGAAAAGTTCAGCTCTCAGGGCGAAATTGTCCAGGCGCTGCAGGAAGACGGCTTCGGCAACATCAACCAGTCAAAAGTTTCTCGTATGCTGACCAAGTTTGGCGCGGTGCGCACGCGTAACGCCAAAATGGAGATGGTGTACTGCCTGCCTGCCGAACTGGGCGTGCCTACCACCACCAGTCCGCTGAAGAATCTGGTGCTGGATATCGACTATAACGATGCGCTGGTAGTGATTCATACCAGCCCGGGCGCAGCCCAGCTGATCGCCCGCCTGCTCGACTCCCTCGGCAAAGCCGAAGGCATTCTCGGCACCATCGCCGGTGACGACACCATCTTTATTACGCCAGCGCGCGCCTTTACGGTTAAGCAGCTGTATGACGCCGTGCTGGTGTTATTCGAACAGGAACTATAAAACCCTGTATGTTACCGGCGGTTCACCTGCCGGTAACCTTGCCTGCCCGCCCGCGTTTCTCCCGCTGTTTTATCGCCAACACCTTACAAAATAATCGCTTAGCCATATTCCGCCGGGTTCTCAATACGCGAAAGTATTGGTACGACCTTTTCGCCTGCTTAACCCTTTGCGCTATTTTACGCTGCTTTACAATTAGTGCTTAGCGGTTATCTCTTGCTTTTAGCGCGAAGCCAGCTTGATCAACCACATTGTTTCGCACAAAAAGATAATTTGATGCAGATCATTGTTTTTGAATGGAAATACACCCTCCTGGTTAAGATCCAGGCGGTTTTAATAACTTTGCGTTATAAAAATGTGCCATAAGGATAAAGAATTACAACCAATCATTATTAGCGGGATATTAATTTCATGGGTGATTAGATCTATACTTCTTTTCGTGATGCAAATCACACGAAATCAAAAAGAGAAAAACAGAAGACGAGGAAAAATACCATGAACGTTAAAACTACTATCGCCACCCTGAGTGTTCTATCTGCCCTGTCATTTGGTGCTTTCGCCGCAGATTCTATCAACGCCGAACAGGCAGCGAACCTGCAGCCGGTCGGCACCATCAGCGTCAGCGGCATTGGCGGCTCACCGATGGATATCCATCAGCAGCTGAACGCCAAAGCTGAAGCGCAAGGTGCTAAAGCCTATCGCGTTGTTGAGGCTTATAACGACAACAGCTACCACGCAACCGCGGAACTTTATAAATAAGTTTGCCGGAACAAGATGCAGTGTGAACGGCGACCCGTTTGAGAGGCGTTTGCCTCTCAGGTTGCCCACCCCATTTCAGGAGAGTGAATCATGAAAACCAAATTATCTATTGCTGTACTGAGTCTGGCTTCCGTTCTGTCTTTTGGCGCCAGTGCTGCCACCCTGGTAACCAACACCCAGGCTGAAAATCTGCAGCCACTGAATCAGACCATTAGCGTGAGCGGCGTCGATGGCGACCAGACCAATATCCGTCAGGAACTGTCCCAGAAAGCCGATGCTCAGGGTGCCAGCCATTACCGCATCATTGAGAACAATCAGGACAACACCTTCCACGTGACGGCTGAACTGTACAAATAAACTTTAACTATCGATCCGGCGTTATGCAGTCGCCGGGAGAAGATCGACGACCCGCTTACCCTCTTCGTGCCGCAGGTTGTTGATTCTAATGAGGAGACGAATTATGAAAATCAAAACAACCATCGCAACCGCTACGCTGCTTTCTCTGTTCGCTTTTGGCGCTTCGGCTGCCCAACTGGTAACGGATGAATCCGCGCAGAATCTGCAATCTACCGGCCAGACTATTACCGTTAGCGGAACAGGCGGCTCACCTATGGATTACCGCGCTCAGCTTTCTCAGAAAGCCGATGAGCAGGGTGCCAGCGCGTATAAAGTGATTGAAGCGCGCACCGGTGACAGCTATCACCTGACTGCAGAGCTGTACAAATAATTCCTCGTCAATTCTGACGAACCCTTTGGCCCCGCCTGCCGGGGCCCTTTTTGGTTGTGCTACTGAACATTAAAGCGGAGCTGGCCTTCCAGCTCCTCTTCTGCCTCATCGAATAGCAATATCAGCGCACCATAGCGGCGTTTCTGCCCTTTCCCCAGATTGATGAACGCAATTTCCAGCGGCAGCGGGATCTGCTCGCCAATGATCATTTCCCACAGATCGTCCAGATCGTGAATGGTGCGATCCGCCAGCGCGAAACGTTCGCAAAACTGACGGTAGAAATGAGCCTGATCGACGATTTCATTGAAGTCGAAACGCTCGGTTCTCATGGTGACATCCTCTCGCTACGCCAGACCGCCGAGGTGCAGCGCTTTGACTTCCAGATACTCTTCCATGCCCAGCACCGATCCTTCGCGTCCCAGTCCGGACTCTTTCACGCCGCCAAACGGCGCCAGCTCGGTCGAGACCGCGCACTCGTTGATCCCAATCATGCCGGCTTCCAGCGCCGCCGAAACGCGGAACACGCGCTGCAGATTCTGCGTATAGAAGTAAGCCGCCAGACCGTATTCGGTATTGTTGGCGCGCGCGATCACCTCAGCTTCATCGTCAAAGCGGAAGCAGGCAGCCACCGGACCGAAGGTCTCTTCCTGCGCCAGTTGCATCTCTTCATGCGCATCGGCAATCACCGTCGGCTGCCAGAAGTTGCCGCCCAGCGGATGGCGCTCGCCGCCCACCAGCAGTTTCCCACCTTTGCTCAGCGCATCTTTGACATGCTCCGCCACTTTCTCCACCGCAGACGGCTCAATCAGCGGCCCGACCACCACGCCCGGCTCCACGCCATTGCCCACTTTTAGTTTGCCCACCGCCTCAGCCAGCTGATGCACAAAGCAGTCGTATATTGCGTTGTGGATATAGAAGCGGTTAACGCTGACGCACACCTGGCCGGCGTTGCGGAATTTATTGGCGATAGCCCCCTGCACCGCCGCGTCGATATCGGCATCGTCAAACACGATATAGGGCGCGTTGCCGCCCAGCTCCATCGACACTTTTTTCATGGTTTCTGCCGCGTTCCGCATCAGCGTTTTTCCTACTGCGGTGGAACCGGTAAAGGAAATTTTACGCACCGCGCGGGAAGCCATGATGGCGTCGCTGATGGCGTGCGTATCGCCGGCTACCGCGTTCAGCACGCCGTCCGGCACGCCCGCTTTTTGTGCCAGCGCCACCAGCGCAAAGGCGCTGAGCGGGGTGTTATTGGCCGGCTTGATGATGCCGGTGCAGCCGGCCGCCAGCGCCGGGCCGAGTTTGCGCGTCAGCATCGCCATCGGGAAATTCCACGGCGTGATGGCAGCGACGACGCCAATCGGCTCGCGCGTCGCCAGAATGCGTGAACCGGCTTTGGCCGGCGGGATAATTTCGCCGTTGGCGCGCTTCGCCTGCTCGGCAAACCATTGAATAAAGCTGGCGGCGTACTCTACTTCACCCTCGGCTTCCTTTAGCGGTTTGCCCTGCTCGGCGGTCATCAGCTGGCCCAGCCAGCTTTTGTGCTCAATGATCAGCTGGTACCAGCGATAAAGGATTTCGCTGCGCTGTTTGGCGGTTTTGTCGCGCCACGCCGGAAAAGCGCGCTGTGCGGCGGCTATCGCCTGTTCGGTTTCAACCTTGCCGGCTTTCGCCACCTGCGCCAGTACCTCGCCGGTGGCCGGATTGGTGACATCAAAGGTGCTGCTGGCGGTGTGCCACTGGCCGTCAGCAAAGTAGCCAGTGTTGAACAGTTCGTGTTGTTGCAGGGAAGTGGACATCGTTATTCTCCTGTCAGTAAGCATCCTGTCAGGAAAGTATAGATGGCAATAATCGGGCAATGAGGGTCAGCGTGGCATCAGGCCAGCCGCTGCGCCAGGCAGCGGCCAGTTTCAGATTTGGATGAGGGTATTCTGGTACTTATCCAGCATCATCGACAGCCGTTTCACCGGTTCCGTCACGCTGGCCGGGGCGGCATAGTGCTGCAGCTTCTGCTGATAAACGTCCAGCTCCTGCAGCAGGCGCTCAAAGTAGTAGCGCCGTTTATCATCGCTGCTGGCCGCAATAATGCGGTCGGCGGTGGCGCGCAGCTGGCGGTGATACGCCGACAGATCGGCATTGACCGGTACCTCCGCGTTGCGCAGGCGCTGATGACCAATAATCAGCGTGAGCGCAATCCGGTATTTGTCGATATCGCCCGGGAACAGGTTAAGCAGCAGGAACAGCTGCTGATAAAGCGCCGGTAAATGGTTCTCACGCCGGCGCGCCTGATTGGTGGTCAGCGCGGCCACCGCAGCATACATAAAGCGATTCAGCAGCTTGCGTCCGGTACGGGCTTTGGATTTGTCACGAATCAGCAAAATCACCATCATCGCCACAAAGCTGCCAATCCACTGGCCGAGCGCGTTATCGAGAAACACGTTGAACTCAAACTTCATCGGGTTATCCAGCACCAGCACGTTGATGGTGCCGATCAGCGCGCCCAGCGTACCAATCTGCCGCCGCTGTACAAAGATGCCGCCGATAAAGCCGAGTGCGCCAATCGCGATACACAACAGCAAGGCACTTTGCTGGGTGCCCGGCAATACCCAGATGAAGTAGAGCATGCCCAGCGGCACCGCAAAGGCCATGCCGTAGAAGAAGTCTTTCGCCATCATCAGCGGATTCGGCATACGCATCGCCAGCGCGGTAATCACCGCCAGCATCACCATGCAGCCGCTGCCGGAAGTCCAGCCGGTATACAGCCAGAACAGCGAACCCAGCGCGGTGGCGACAAAGGTGCGCACGCCATTGATCATCGCATGATGCGTCTCCGCTGAACGCGCCTGGATCACCACCTCACGCTGCAGAATGCTCTCCTCCAGCGTGGTGATACGGCTGTTACTTTTGACGCCATTGATCAGCAGCAGATATTCGGTCGCTGCGCCGACCCAGCTGGCCAGGGTAAACGGCACGCTTTTACTGCTGACGCCAATAACGCGGCGCATCAGCTTCATGCGCTTATGTACGTCGCTGACGCTGGTTACCTCTTTTTCAATCAGCAGGCGATACTGCGGCGGGATGTAATCCGGGCGCGAATTCTGAATCAGGAAGGTCTCAGCGGCCTGAGTAATCAGCGTCAGCGATAGCGTGTTGAGCATTTGCAGACGGCGGCTGGTGTTGCTCCAGCGCGACGACTCCATCAGCAGCTGGCTACGCATGCCGTTGAGCGCGGTCGTGCGGCGCACCAGCGCGCTCCAGGATTTGTCGACTTCCTCTTTATCCTCGTGCGCCACGCACAGCTGCAGCAGGCGGTAGTGCGCCACCAGCAGCGCATCCACTTCCGCATCAATCACTTTCTTGATCGAGCGCGGAGAGAACAGCATGTCGGCGAGAATGGCGCACAGGATACCGAGCACAATTTCGCTGCAGCGCTCCACGGCGAACTGCGGCGCCAGCGTCAGGCCGCCGCTGGCATCCGCGGTTACCACGATGATCAGCGCGGTGTAGCCAGCGAGGCCCAGCGCGTAGGAGTTTTCGACTTTAATCAGCGATGAGAGCCAGACGCACATACCGGCCCACAGGCAGCACAGCAGCAGCATCACCACCGGCGCGCGCACCGTCGCAATCATGATGGTGAGTGCCGCGATACAGCCGATAAAGGTGCCGATAATACGCAGAACGCCACGGTAGCGCAGCGCGCCAGAGTAGGGATCGCCGCCCGCGGCAAAGGCGGTGCCGCCGGCCACGATACCGGCGGTCATCACCGCCCAGCGCGGCGTTTCCAGATTGAAGTGAAAGCCAATCATCAGCGCCGCCACCAGCGCGAAGGTCAGCTTTACCGGGAAACGCAAAAACTCAATCATATCGCCCCCGCTTAACCAAACTCACGCAGGCGGTTGAACAGCTGCGCCATCGGCGACACTTTGGTCTGGCGGTCTTTGTCACCGGTGATCACCACGGTGGCGGTGGTCCCCGCCGGGAAGCGGTTGCCGGGCTGATCGTCAAGGCGAATACGCACCGGCACGCGCTGCGCCAGACGCACCCACTCGAGGTTGGAGTCCACGGTGGCCATGCCTTTGCTGTCGACGCTGCTGCTGCTGTTGGTCACGCCAGCCGCGATGCTGTCAACCGTGCCGCGCAGCACCGTGTTGCTGCCCAGCGGAGTGATTTCCGCGCGGAAGCCGGGACGCACGCCATCCAGCTTGGTCTCTTCCATGTAGGCCAGCACGTAGAACGAGTGCTTCTGCACCAGCGCCACGGCCACCGAGCCGCGCGTGATGAATTCACCCTGATAGACGTTGAGGTTGGTGACCCAGCCGTCGGACGGCGCTTTGATGGTGGTGCGATCGAGGTCGATCACCGCCAGATCGCGCGTCGCCATCGCTTTGGCCAGCTGATGTTCGCTGGTCTGCAGGTCGCTATTCGACTGCTCAATGGCTTCACGCGACATCGCGCTGGTACCGAGCTGGTTACGGCGCGCCGCTTCACGGCGTTTTTCGCTGACCAGCGCCTGGTAATATTCGACATCCGCCTGCGCCTCATCCAGCGCTTTCTGGTAGCGCGGACGGTCAACGATAAACAGCGTATCGCCTTTTTTCACCAGCTGGTTGTCGTGTACCGGGACGTCGGTGATCAGTCCGGTCACGTCCGGGGAGATCGCCACCACGTCAGCGGAGAATTTGGCGTCACGCGTCCACGGCGACTCGGTATAGAACACCCAGGCGCGGAAGATGATAATAACAGCGATGATAACCAGCAGGAGCGTAATGGCGTAACGCGCGATTTTTCTTATTAGCGCTTTCACTTAAAACCTCAGACGAATAGACGGGATACAAGGTAAAACACACAGCAATACAGCGCTGTGTTAAAAAGTGCCGGATGCCACACCAGATCGTAAATCCCGCTGGGCGTCAGCACGCGTTTCACCAGCCAGAACAGCGCCAGCGAAACCAGTAGTTCAATGAAGATGGGCGGAAAAGACAGCCCGAATACGACAAATACCGGAAGCACACTCATTTCGGTTCCTTAGTTCGACCTTGCCGGATTGCACCGATACCTGCCCTCATGCCCTCTGGCACGTCGGGTTGATGATAGTGGGATGACGGATAATCTGATGACAACATTCAGGCCGCGTTGAGCTAATCATAGCGTATCATCGGGTAAACACTGCCGTGTTCAGGTGCGGTGAAGAGACCCAGCGTGCGTATAGTAACGCGCTTGACTATACGTTTTCTACATATTGTGAGCTAAATCACTTTTTAGCCAGAGTAAACAATGGAACGACTCAAAGGCATGTCCATTTTCGCCAAAGTGGTTGAATTGGGCTCATTTACCGCCGCCGCACGCCAGCTGCAGCTCAGCGTCTCGTCAATCAGCCAGATTGTTGCCAGACTGGAAGATGAGCTGCAGGTGAAACTGCTTAACCGCAGCACCCGCAGTCTGGGCCTGACCGAAGCCGGTAAGATTTATTACCAGGGCTGCCGCCGCATGCTGGCAGAGGCTTCGCAGGTGCACGAACAGCTGTACGCCTTCAACAATACGCCGATCGGGATTTTACGCATCGGCTGCTCAACCACCATGGCGCAAAATGTCCTCTCCGCCATGACCAGCGAGATGCTGCACGAATACCCGGGACTGAGCGTCAACCTGATGACCGGCATACCGGCGCCGGACCTGATTGCTAACGGGCTGGATGTGGTGATACGCGTCGGTGAGCTGCAGGATTCCAACCTGTTCTCGCGCCGGCTGGGCGCCATGCCGATGGTGGTATGCGCGGCGAAGAGCTACCTGGCCCAGCACGGCACGCCGGAAAAGCCGGCTGAAATCGACAACTTTTCCTGGCTGGAGTACAGCGTGCGCCCGGATAACACCTTCGAGCTGGTGGCGCCGGAAGGTCTGGTGACGCGCCTGACGCCGCAGGGACGTTTTGTCACCAATGATTCTCAGACGCTGATTCGCTGGCTGAAAGCCGGCTGCGGTATCGCCTATGTGCCGCTGATGTGGGTGATTGATGAGATTAACGCCGGTGAGATCGATATTTTGTTCCCGCAGTATCACTCGGAGCCGCGCCCGGTGTATGCCGTCTATACCGAGAAGGATAAGCTGCCGCTCAAGGTGCAGGTGTGTATCAATTATTTGACCGAGTATTTCAGACAGGTGGCAAGGCAGTATCAGCAGCACCGCAAAAGTTAGCCGGGGTGGCGCTCGGGTGTGGCTGGCCTTAAGGACGCAGACGGAGAAATGCGGGACAGTTATGCATGCCAGGTCCCCCTGAAAGGTGACCTGGCAAAACAATTGCGTAATGCCGATCAGTTAAGTACCAAATTCAATTACCGCAGATTTCGTAGCGGCGCGATTAATCGCGCGTACTACTAGCAGCACCGTTCCCATCCATGCTTTGCGCAATAAATTGCGCCGCTACCAAAGTGTGCGTGCTGTTTACTCATAACTGACAAGCATTGTACAAACCCATTGCGCGGTTTTGACAGGGTGTGCACTGATGCGCACCAGCATGAACCTTAAGCCGTTCCGCCCACGGTAATTTTATCCAGCTTCAGCGTGGGCTGACCTACGCCGACCGGCACGCTCTGGCCCTCTTTACCGCACACGCCGACGCCCTTATCCAGCGCCAGATCGTTACCGACCATGGAAATCTGCTGCATCGCCTCAATGCCGGAGCCGATCAGCGTCGCGCCTTTCACCGGTTTGGTGACTTTGCCGTTCTCGATCAGATAAGCCTCGGAAGTCGAAAACACAAACTTGCCGGAGGTGATATCGACCTGGCCGCCGCCAAAGTTAGGGGCATAGAGACCATACTCCACACTCTCAATGATCTCCTGCGGCGTCGATTTGCCCGCCAGCATATAGGTGTTGGTCATGCGCGGCATCGGCAGGTGCGCATAGGATTCACGACGACCGTTACCGGTAGGCGGCACGCCCATCAGACGCGCATTGAGCTTGTCCTGCATATAGCCTTTCAGCACGCCGTTTTCGATCAGCACGTTGTACTGTCCCGGCACGCCTTCATCATCCACCGCCAGCGAACCACGCAGCCCCTGCAGGGTACCGTCGTCAACCACGGTGCAGAGTTCGGACGCCACCAGCTGGCCCATCTTACCGCTGAAGACGGAGGTCTCGCGGCGGTTGAAATCCCCTTCCAGACCGTGGCCCACCGCTTCGTGCAGCAGCACGCCTGGCCAGCCCGCACCCAGCACCACCGGCAGCGTACCGGCTGGCGCCGCGACGGCGGACAGGTTAACCAGCGCCATGCGCACTGCTTCGCGCGCCCAGACATCGGCCCGTACGTCGCCGCTCTCATCGGCGAGGAAAAATTCGTAGCCGGTACGCGCACCGCCGCCGCTGGCGCCGCGCTCGCGTTTACCCTGATCTTCCACCTGAACGCTAATGGACAGGCGCACCAGCGGACGAATATCCGCCGCCAGCGTACCGTCAGTGGCGGCGACCAGTACCTGCTCGTAGACGCCGCTCAGGCTGGCATTCACTTCCTGCACGCGCGGATCGGCAGCGCGTGCCACTTTATCAACCCGGTGCAGCAGTGCGATTTTTTCTTCGCGCGTCAGGCTGTCCAGCGGATTGACCGGCGCGTACAGCGAACGGTTAAGCACCGCAGAGAGCGCGTGCGCTTTGCCATTGCCCTGCTCGCGCACGATACTGCGCGCCGCTTCGGACGACTGGCGCAGGGCGTTGAGGCTGATTTGATCGGCATAGGCAAAACCGGTTTTCTCCCCGCTTACCGCGCGGACGCCCACGCCCTGGTCGATGTGATAAGAGCCATCTTTAATGATTTTGTCTTCCAGCACCCAGGATTCATGGAAGCTGGACTGAAAATAGAGATCGGCATAGTCCAGACGACGTTCTGAAAGCTGCCCTAACAGGGAAAAAAGGTCCTGCTGATTAATGCTGTTCGCAGCTAGTAACTGCTCACTTACCAGATTCAGAGTCATCGTTTCTCACTCATTATGTGCTCGGATAGTCATAGCCTGCGGCAATTCCCCGACGGCGTCAAATTCACTTCTTATCGGCTTCGCGCGGTTTGCGCAGCACTTCATTGATTTCCGGCTTATCCAGCGGTCCACTGATGTGATAGCGCAGCAGCGAAATCTTATTCCACAACGGTGCCAGCACCTTGCTGGCGGCAAAAACCGCCGCGCCGACCACCGGGTTAATTACAAACGCGGTGGCCACGCCAACCGAGGCGCCGATCTCCGGTGCCACCACCGCTTCCATGTCGATTTGCCGCTGCACCAGATCTACTTTGCCCTGCATGGCGATATCCGCTTCGAGGCCATCCACCAGCAGGTTATCGGTGCGCATCACGCCGTTTTCAATCCACGCCGTGCCGTTGATCGAATCAAACCAGAAACCTTCATTAAAGGTATCGCTAAAATCGAAGCGCAGCTTACGCAGCAGGGCATCGAAGCTCACCAGCCGCAACAACTGTCCGGCACGACCGGTGTTCACATCCGCAATCTGCCCTTTGCCGAAGTGGGTTTTCAGCGTGCCGCTCAGCGTCTTTTCTGAAGGCTGCCACGGTGCGGAGCGCCAGTGCAGGTCATAATCAATTTTAAACGGCGCATCGCGCAGCGGCGTGTTCATGCCAAACCAGTTGGTGGCATCATTGATATTTTTGCCGCTCAGGCTGCCTTTTAACGAGGTGCGCTGCTCGCCCGCTTTGTTCACCCATTCACCCGCGACATTGAGCTTCGAGCTGCCGGTATCGACGCTGCCGTTAGTGAGTGCTAACGTCTCTCCCTGCGGCTGGAGCCTGGCCTGAATGTGGCCGAACTTCTGGCCGCGCAGCCAGCACTCAGCGCAGTTGAGCTGCAGCGCTGGCCAGCTGCGGAAATCAATGCCACTGTCCCCGCTGAACGGCGAGGAGGCCTTGCCCGCTTCGTCGTCACTCCATTGCGGATTGTAATAAAGATAGCTCAGGTCGATTTGCCACGGCGCGTGTTGTGCGGTTCGCAGGCTGCCGCGCGCTTCGCGGCTCTCCAGCTGCAGCTGCGTACTGCCGCCCGCGCCCTGGGTCACCGTGGCATTAACATCGTGCCACTGCTGGCCGCCGAGCGTCAGGGCCGGAGTGCGCAGCGTCACATCGCCCGGCAGCAGTGCGCCGCCGATGTCCGTCTCGCCCTGCGCATTGCGTGAACCCGTCGCGCCGGTCATCAGCCCCAGCCAGGCTTCGCCGTCCAGCGCCGGCAGATTAAGCACCATCCCACGCCGATCCGGTAGCGCCGGCGTGCTTTTGGCATCATTCAGCCAGATACCGCGATCAACGCGCAGCTGCGGCTCCAGCAGCCAGCGGCTGTTAAAGCGATGGTGCTCACGCACGCTGCCGCTGAGGTTAAAACTGTGCAAATCGCCGCTGGCATTAATGGCGATGGGCAGTGCCTCACCGGCCTCTTTATCCAGTGGTGGAGGTAAGTGACTGCTCACTGTCTTGCCGTCACCGTTGATATCAACCTTGTAGCGCGCCCCACCCTGATGCGGCAGCGTGATGTCGACATTGCCCTGCCACGCCAGACTGCCGCCCAGCTTACTGCTTACGCTGGCGGGCAGCATGGCCAGTTTTGCCGGCTGCCAGTCGCCCAGCAGTTTGACGTTAACGCCAAAATCATCGGGATTTTCCGTGGTGGTGAAACGCACGCCGGTGGGCTGACCGAACCAGTTGGCCTGCAGCTCTTCACTCTCCAGGTTTCCGTTGTTGTAGCGGAAACGTCCGGTCAGGTTTTTCAGCGTGGTGTTAAGCGGCTTAATGTGCAGGCTGTTGTTATTCAGCACCACGTTACCGCTGGCGTGCACCAGTTCCCCATCCAGCGGAATATCCAGGTTGAGCGAACCACGCACGTTGCCGCTAATCTGCAGCTGCTCCAGCGCCGCACCCAGCGTGGATTTGAGCGGCGTGCGGGCAAAATAGTCGGCGATATCTTTACCTTCGCCGCTCAAATCACCGTCAATGATCAGCTTCTCTTTCAGGTAATCCGGGATTACCGCACTGACGTTGCGCGCGTCCACCGCGCCCAGCCGGGTTTGCGCCGCCTTCATCCACAGACCATCGTTAATAAAATCGAGGTCGATATCGAGGTTTTGCAGCGCCGGCCAGCCCGGCTGGAACTGGAAGGTAGCATTGCGCACCGGCACGGCCACTTCAAACATGCCGTCGTGGTGCTTAAACGGGAACAGACGCGGATCGCCGGCAAACAGCAGCGTGGCATTCTCCACCTGGCCGCCTTTGACCGCTTCGCTGAGATACTGCGTCAGATCGTGGCCCATCAGCGGCTCGGGGAAGTAGCGCCAGGCATCACCGGCGTCGGTGACGCGAATCCCGGCAAGAATGTCGAGGCGCGGCGCTTTACCGACATTTTGCTGATAGCGGAAATCGCCGTGCGCCCACAGCGAACGTGCCTGCACGTCCAGCTGCTGGCCATCCAGCGTCAGGCCGTTAGCATCGCGCAGCCAGTTAATCCTGCCGGTGACCTGCTGAATCTGTAACGGCGCCTGGAACATATCGCCGTACGGCACTTCCGCCTGGCCCATCTGCACATCCAGCTGGCCGTGGTTCAGACTGCCGCTGGCGCTGCCGCTCAGATTGCTGATGCCCGGCAAAAGCTCCCAGTGCTGCCACGCCAGATCGCGCCAGCGCGCCTGCAAACGCGTCTGCTCCGGCTGCGCCAGCGGAATATCCAGCGCCAGCGCGTCGATATAGCCGCGCGGCTGCAGCGCCCGCCAGTTGTCCAGCAGCGTGGGCGAGAGCGGCGCAAACAGCGGCACCAGCGGTGCCAGACGCTGCAGATCGAGCCGGGTGGCGCGCACCCGCACTTCCGCTGCACTGTTCGCGCCGATCATCTGTTTATCTTCTGGCTTCCACAGCAGGGCGATATGGCCGGCATCCCAGGCCACGCCGTCAGTCATCAGCCGGGTTTGCGGCACCGTCAGGCTCCAGCCATTCTGGTAGCGCGCCAGATGCGCGGTCAGGCCATCCACCTGCAGCTGATGATCGCCCTGCTCGCCGCGCCAGCGTGCGCCGCCTTTGCTCAGCAGCAGATCGCCTGCATACACCTCGCCGTCGCGCAGGTTGACCCACGCGGCCAGGCTGAAACGCGCGCTTTGCAGGCTGGTATTATCACGCAGCCAGCGGCCAATCCACGGGCGCACGTCCACATCATCGGCCTGCATCCAGATGCGGCCGTCGTTGAGTAAGCCGTTGGTATCGTTAAGATCGAGCCGTACCTGCACCACGCCGTGCTGGCCGGTGAAGCTGGACAGGCTCACTTCGCCTTCGGCGCGGTGGCGGTTGTCCTCGTTCAGCCAGGTAAGGCGGGGAATCGCCAGTTCGGCATGCTGGCCGGATGGCGTGAGAAAACGGATGCTGCTGTCGCGCAGATCGAAATGGTCAAACTGGCGTAAGAACAGATCGTTGATTTGGGCCGGTTTGAAGCTGTTTTTTTGCTCGTCGCTGGTGAGCAACGGACGGTTGGTTGCCAGCCGCAGCTGCCAGAAGGTGAGATCGCGAAACTGCCAGCGCCAGTGCAGCAGCGACTGCCACACATTGAGCGCCAGCGTAACGCGGCCAATCTGCAGCTCGCCATCTTTTTCCATGTCGATACGCAGATCGCGCACCTGCAGGGTCGGGCCAAAATTCTCCCATTTTCCCTGAATTTCACTGGCATCGATGGTGACGCCGCTGACGCGCGAAAGGGTGTGCAGCACCTCGCCGCGATAGCTGTTGAGATGCGGCATCACAAGGCGCAGCCCGCTGACCAGCAGCGCCACAATGACGATGATTGCGGCGAGCAGCAGTAACAAAATCCCCGGCAACCGCCTCACACACCTCTCCTTGCTTTCCGTTGGGTTACGGCGTTCAACCTCACGACTTACATCATGACGACGTCAAACTGCTCCTGCGTGTAGAGCGGTTCAACCTGTACTTTGACCTGCTTGCCGACAAAAATTTCCACTTCGGCCAGCGCGTGCGACTCATCGCTTTTCAGCGCTTCACCCACTGCGGGTGACACGTACACCAGGAAGCTGTCGGAGTCGTAAGCGTGATGGACGCGGACGATTTCACGCATGATTTCATAGCACACGGTCTCCACCGTCTTCAGCGAACCGCGTCCCTGGCACACCGGGCAATCGGCACACAGCACATGCTCAATGCTTTCGCGCGTGCGTTTGCGCGTCATCTCGACCAGCCCCAGCGCGGAGAAGCCGTTGATGCTGGTTTTAACGCGATCTTTGCTCAGCGCGCTCTCCAGCGAGTGCAGCACGCGCCGGCGATGATCGTCATTATTCATGTCGATAAAATCGATGATGATAATGCCGCCGAGATTACGCAGCCGCAGCTGGCGCGCAATCGCCTGCGTGGCTTCGATATTAGTATTAAAAATGGTTTCGTCGAGGTTGCGGTGGCCGACAAACGCACCGGTGTTAATGTCCACCGTGGTCATGGCTTCGGTCTGGTCGATAATCAGGTAACCGCCAGATTTCAGTTCCACCTTGCGCTCGAGCGAGCGCTGAATCTCGTTCTCCACGTCATAGAGATCGAAAATCGGCTGCTTGCCGTTGTACAGCTCCAGCTTGCTGGCCATCTCCGGAATATATTCGCTGGTAAATTCCACCAGCAGATCGCAGGTCAGGCGCGAATCGACGCGGATGCGATCCAGCGCTGCGCCGGCGAAATCGCGCAGCACGCGCTGCGCCAGCGCCAGCTCGCCGTACAGCAGGCAGCGCGTCTGGTTGCGCTTCTTACGCTCGCTGACTTTGGTCCACAGCCGCTTTAAAAATGCCGCGTCCTGCGCCAGCTCTTCTGCGCCAATGCCTTCTGCGGCGGTACGAATAATAAAGCCGCCGAGATCGTCACAGTAAGCGGCAACCACCGCTTTCAGCCGCTCACGTTCGGCTTCGCTTTCAATGCGCTGTGAGACGCCCACGTGCGAAGCCCCCGGCATAAAGACCAGGTAGCGCGACGGCAGCGTAATATCGGTGGTGAGGCGGGCGCCTTTGGTGCCGAGCGGATCTTTCACCACCTGCACCATTAAATCCTGTCCCTGCCGCACCAGCTCGGCGATATCGCGCACGATAAAGTTCTTCTTCTCATCACCCGCCACGCATTCGGTGTGCGGCATGATGTCCGAGGCGTGCAGAAAGGCCGCTTTGTCCATCCCGATATCGACAAACGCCGCCTGCATGCCCGGCAGTACCCGGCTGACGCGCCCTTTGTAGATATTGCCGACAATACCGCGCCGCGCTTCGCGCTCAATATGGATTTCCTGCAGAATGCCGCCGTCAATATAGGCAACACGGGTTTCAGAAGGTGTCACATTTACCAGCAGTTCAGCCGTCATCTTGTCCCCTTAACGCACGCAGCGACTGAAAATGGCTCAGCAGTTCGCTGGTTTCCACCAGTGGCAATCCCACTACGGCGTGATAACTTCCATTGATGCGGCGCACAAAGTTGCCGCCCAGGCCCTGAATACCGTACGCGCCGGCTTTATCCATCGGCTCGCCGCTGGCGATATAGTGCGAAATTTCCTCTGCCGTGATAGTGCGGAATGTCACGTCTGTGGTCACCAGGCAATCCAGCTCGCCCTGCGCATCGGCCAGCGCCACGGCCGTCATGACCTGATGGGTTTGCCCGGCCAGTTTACCCAGCATCTGCGCGGCATGCGCCGCATCGCGCGGTTTCTCCAGCACTTCGCCATTCAGCACCACAATGGTATCAGCGCCCAGCACCGGCAGATCCTGCGGTGCTATCCGCACGCCGGCCCGCGCCTTATCGCTGGCCAGACGCCGCACGTAAGACTCCGCCGCTTCGCCCGGCTGACGCTGTTCTTCAACATCGGTAATCAGGCGCTCAAACTGCAGGCCAAGCTGCGTTAACAGCTCGCGCCGACGCGGTGAGCCGGAAGCCAGGTAGAGGGTTATCATTGTATTCCTTATTGCACAGCAAACTGACGGCGAATCTTTCTCATCAGTAAGAATAGCCAGGGCCACAGGATACCGTCGACCACGCTACTCCAGAAGATTTCCGGGCGGAAGGAGACGTTGATGACCAGAAATTCTGCCCAGAAAACAATCACATCAACCGCCAGCGACAGCACCATAACCATTAATGCCTGCTGCCACAACGCCAGATTGCGGAATAGCTGAAATTTAAAGGCCACCAGATAGGCGATAATGCTGAACGCCAGCGCACGCACGCCCAGCGTTGAGCCGGCGACCAAATCCATAGTGGCGCCAAGGAAAAAGCCGGTGCCCACATTGACCCGGTGCGGCAGCGCCAGCACCCAGTAGATCAGGATCAGCAATAGCCACGATGGCCGGAACATGTAAATCTGATCCGGCCACGGCATGATTTGCAGGATAAGCGCAACAAGGAAGGACAGCCAGATCACCCAACGCCCCTGGCTGCGATATCGACTCAAGGCTGGCCTCCGCGCGAGTTCGCCGGATTACCCTGCGAACGGCTGCTGGCGGCGGGCTGTGGCGGCCCCATCTGCTGATTTTGCTGCATCATGGCGGGTGCCGGCGGCCCCATTTCGCCCGCGGGCGGCAGCACCTGCGGCATCATCTGCATCAGGCGTTCGTTGGCCACGCGATGCACTTCGTCCGGTGCCATCGGCATGTCGCCGTTCTTATCCGCACCCCACAGCAGCAGCAGGTAGCGCAGACGCTGCAGACCGGCGGTCGGACGCGCCTGAATCACGGTATAGGCACGCTGCGTATCCACTTTCACTGATGACACCACGCCGACCGGATACCCTTCCGGGAAGCGTCCGCCCAGGCCTGACGTCACCAGCACATCACCGACGCGAATATCCGTATTGCCCGGCAGATGCTCCAGCTGCAGATCTTCGCTGCAGCCGTTACCGGCGGCGATGACGCGAATATCGTTACGCAGCACCTGAATCGGCAGGGCGTGCGAGGCATCGCAAATCAGCAGCACGCGGCTGGTCACCTGCCCTACCGCCACCACCTGGCCGACCACGCCTTTATCGCTGATCACCGGCTGGCCTTCATATACGCCGTTGACGCTGCCTTTATCGATGATCACCTGATCGGTGTAAGGATCGGTGCCGGTGGAGATCACCTGGGTCACCATTTTGTGCTCATCCTGACGCAGCGGCGAGCCGAGCAGCTCGCGCAGACGCGCGTTTTCCTGCTTGTATTGCCCCAGCATCAGCAGGTCACTGTTTTTCAGGAAGAGCTCACGGCGCAGCGCTTTGTTTTCCAGCTCCAGCTGCTGGCGCGAGGCCAGCGTTTCGGAAACGCCGTCAAGAAGCTGTCGTGGCCCGTTGGCCAGGAAGTAAAATGGACTGACCGACGTGTCCAGGTAGTTGCGGATCTGGGAGAACGTGCTGATCCGGCTATCGGCGACAATAATCGCGATAGCCACAATCACGGCCAGAAACAGGCGCAACTGCAGGGAAGGTCCCCTGCTAAAAATCGGCTTCATAAATTCTGCGAATTCCTCGACATCAGGGAAGAAGCGTGAGTGTCAGCACTCACGCCTCCAGGGCTGGACGCTATACGCCGTCGTGCGCAGCGTCGCCAGTTACCCCGCATCCTGCAAACCGCAGTGACGACGTTGTGCCGCTGCTGCCCGGTGCCTGCTGCTGAGGCTGCCGTGCGGCATGCGATGGCCGTCATCCTGCCGTTGTGCTGATTTTGGGTATCGTCGCTATTCCCTGCGCAATTTGACCACGGTCTCAGCCGGAGAGGAATTACTCCTCGCTGAACAAATCGCCGCCATGCATGTCGATCATTTCCAGTGCTTTACCGCCGCCGCGCGCTACGCAGGTCAGCGGATCTTCTGCGACTACCACCGGAATACCGGTCTCTTCCATCAGCAGACGATCCAGGTTACGCAGCAGCGCGCCGCCACCGGTCAGCACCATACCGCGCTCGGAGATGTCAGACGCCAGCTCCGGCGGGCACTGCTCCAGCGCGACCATCACGGCACTGACGATACCGGTCAGTGGCTCCTGCAGCGCTTCCAGGATTTCATTCGAGTTCAGCGTAAAGCCACGCGGCACGCCCTCAGCCAGGTTACGGCCGCGCACTTCGATCTCGCGCACTTCGTCACCCGGATAAGCCGAACCGATCTCATGCTTGATACGCTCAGCGGTGGCTTCACCAATCAGCGAGCCGTAATTACGGCGCACGTAGTTAATGATAGCTTCATCGAAGCGATCGCCACCAATACGCACAGAAGAAGAGTAAACCACGCCGTTCAGGGAGATAACCGCGACTTCGGTCGTACCGCCACCGATATCCACCACCATCGAGCCGGTCGCTTCTGACACCGGCAGACCCGCGCCGATTGCCGCAGCCATGGGTTCTTCAATCAGGAACACTTCACGGGCACCGGCGCCCTGCGCCGATTCGCGGATGGCACGACGCTCAACCTGGGTCGCGCCGACCGGCACGCACACCAGCACGCGTGGGCTGGGGCGCATAAAGCTGTTGCTGTGCACTTGCTTGATGAAGTGCTGGAGCATTTTTTCAGTCACGAAGAAGTCGGCGATAACGCCATCTTTCATCGGACGGATAGCTGCGATGTTACCCGGCGTACGGCCAAGCATCTGCTTTGCATCATGACCAACAGCCGCTACGCTCTTTGGGGAGCCGGCGCGATCCTGACGAATGGCAACCACAGAAGGCTCGTTCAGCACGATGCCTTGTCCTTTTACGTAAATCAGGGTATTCGCGGTACCCAGGTCAATGGACAAGTCATTGGAAAACATGCCACGAAATTTTTTAAACATACTAAGGGATAATCCTGCAAGCTGGGGGCGGAAAATAAAATCCGCCTACTTTACCAACCACGCGAAGCCGCTACAAGGCGCAAAAACGTTCTGCTTCGGTGAAAAACCAGGCTGAATAATTTTTCGCGGCGGTGCTGCCGTCCGACACCGGCGTTAAACGGCGCTAAGCTGCCGCTCTAAACGCAAATTCACCCGCCGGTCGCGGGTGAATTCCGACATAAAATCTAACATTTCCCGCCGCCGATCGCGCCGGCTGCGCACGGCATAAAGGCGAAAAATAGCCGCCTGCTGCCGTATCTGTGGCTGACGCGCTAAATCCGGTAACGTTGCGAGTGTTTCTTCACGTTACTGTTCACCGGCAGCGAAGGGGCAAAAAAGTCGCCCTGGCCGCCCGCGACGCCCAGCCCGGCCAGCGTTTGCCACTCCGCGCGCGTGCGTACACCGGCGGCAAAGACTTTGGTGGGCGTGGATTTACACACTTCCAGCAAACTTTGCACGAACAGCTGATTTTCTGTACGGCGCTCAATGTTGCGAATCAGGCCCGGATCGAGCTTGATCAGCTCAATCGGGAACTGCTTGATGTAAGCGCTACTCACCACCGTTAATCCGGCCTGATCTACCGCAATCCGACAGCCAAACGCGGTCAGCATACGGAAAACCGGCACTAAACGATTGATGTGTTGACAAACATCCGCCTCAGCAAGTTCAAATAAAAATCGTTTTCTTTGCGATTTACTGCACTGCAGCAGCAATTTTTGCAACCAGCGCTGGAACGGCCGTTGCAGCAGCGAATCGATATTCACCGGCAGCGCCAGCGTTTCATCCGGCCAGACCTCCGACAGCGCCGCAATACGCATGACCAGCTGACGATCCCAGCTGTCGGCCATGCCAAGCTGCAGCACCAGCGGCATGAACTCTGCCGACACCACCTCTTTATCGCCGTCGAACACGCGCGCCAGCATTTCACGGTGATGCACTTTGCCGTCCAGCAGCACCGCCGGTTTCTGGTACAGACGCGGGCCGCCGCGGTTCACGGTGTTTTCCAGCAGGGTGCGCCAGCGCACGCTGCCGCGCCCCATCTCCAGCGTATTGCCCTCGCCCACCGACCAGTTGTTACCGCCCTGCAGCGCCGCCCGGCGCGTGGCCAGTTCGACATTCTCCATCACCTGCGACACCGACTCGCCGCTGCGCCAGGCGCTGATGCCAATGTGGATCAGATCATCGCGATCCACCATGCGCATCGGCGGCAATGAATCCACCGCGTTGATCAGCTGGTCGGCAATGCTGTTGGCCTCTTTCAAAGTGCGGTGCGGCAGCAGTACGGCAAAGTCGCTGCGGAAATAGCGCGCCAGCAGCGCCCCCGGATAGCGCAGCACGAAGGTGGAGAGCATGTTCACCAGGTCGAACAGATATTCATCGACCAGCGTCGGTCCGAGTGTTTCATGTAGCGTGTCGAGGTCTGGCAGCCGCACCATCATCACCACACCGTGTGTGCCAACGTCTTCCTGGTCTTCCAGCAACGTGGCCAGCTGGTTATCGAAAAACAGGCGATTATTCAGGCCGGTGCGCGAATCCTGCGCGGCAAAGGTGCGGATTAAGGTGTCGATACGCAGACGCTGCTCACCGGCTTCCTGTAAATCCCCCAGCAGCAGATCGATAGCGCGGCTGGCTTTCGGCGGCCATTCGGCGATGGTATCGCTGCGCGGCGTGCGCTCGCCAGCCAGAATGCGCTCCGCGCGCGCCTCCAGCCGCTCCATATGCTGCCAGCGGCGGTTAAGCCAGCGGTGCGTCATCACCAGCAGTGCCGACATGATCGCCACCACCGTCAGCAGGATAATCAGCGTGTAGGCACCGGTGAACGAGCGGAACCAGGTTTTGGCGGGATCGAGCACCACCACGCGCAGCGCCATGCCCGGCGCGTGCACCAGCGGCACATCCAGTTGAATGAAACGATTGGGCTCGTCTTCCAGCATCGGATTTTCATGGCGCGCGAGGCGGAACAGCACGGTATCATCGTGATGCAGTTCCAGCTGTTCGGCATTGATGACAGGCATCAGGCGCGTCAGCCACTGCGTCAGTTCCTGCGGTGACTGGTTTGCCAGCGCTTTATCGACTTCCGTCGCCAGTGTCTGCACACGGTTCTCTACGCGCTGCTGCGACAGCCAGATAAAACTAAAAGCGCAGCCTACCAGCATCAGTAACATCGCCAGTAAGCTTAATAAGGTAATAAACGCAGAAAACTTAGTTGTTAATCGCATCCCTGTGCCTGTATCACTGCGGTTTATGAACGCCAGCCAACGGTTCGCGCCAGCAGCGCTGGTGCAAACCTGAGCAAATTATCACAATTACCGATCCAAATCAGCGCCCGCCCGGCGCCGGGTTTCGCCACCCTGCGGCGCGAGTATAACGTCAAAGTGTGAAGCGCTGCCTTCCGGGGCGGCTTTTTCGTCCTATTCTCAACAGAACGCACCGGCCAGGAAATTTCACATTTTGCCAGCGAAAGTGGCGCGCCGGGCAGCGTTTGATCATGCTAGCTGCAGTTAATCGATTTGCCGGAGAACGCCATGAAGCGCACGCACATCCTTACCGAAGCCGATGTTACGCCGGAAAGCATTTTTAATCTGCGCCGCCGCCAGGTGCTGAAAGCGCTGGGGCTTGGCGCTGCCGCGGCCAGCCTGCCCGGCGGCGCACAGGCCGATGTGCTGAGCTGGTTTAAGGGCAATGACAGGCCGCCGGCGCCTGCCGGACACGATCTGCAGTTCAGTAAACCCGCCCAGTGGCAGGCGGACCTGCCGCTGACGCCGTTTGATAAAGTCGCTGGCTACAACAACTTCTACGAATTTGGTCTCGACAAAGCCGATCCCGCCGCCAATGCCGGCACGCTAAAAACTGACCCGTGGCAATTGCGCATTGAGGGTGAAGTGGCGAAGCCGATGACGCTGGATATGGACGACATCTTCAAACGTTTCGCCATGGAGCAGCGTATCTATCGCATGCGCTGCGTTGAAGCCTGGTCGATGGTGATTCCCTGGGTAGGCTTTGAACTCAACAAGCTGCTGAAGCTGGCTGAACCCACCAGCAATGCCCGCTATGTCGCCTTCCAGACGCTATACGCGCCCGATCAGATGCCGGGACAAAAGGACCGCTTTATCGGCGGTGGGCTGGATTATCCCTATGTTGAAGGCTTACGGCTGGACGAAGCGATGCATCCGCTGACGCTGCTCAGCACCGGCGTTTACGGCAAAGCGCTGCCGCCGCAAAACGGCGCGCCGATTCGCCTGACGGTGCCGTGGAAATATGGCTTTAAAGGGATTAAGTCGATCGTCAAAATTACCCTGACGCACGATCGTCCGCCCACCACCTGGAGCCAGATTGCCGCCAACGAGTATGGCTTCTACGCTAACGTGAATCCGCACGTCAACCACCCGCGCTGGTCGCAGGCGACTGAGCGCTTTATCGGTGCGGGCGGCATTCTCAAGGTGGAACGCCAGCCGACACTGCTGTTCAACGGTTATGCTAAAGAGGTGGCCTCGCTGTATCGCGGTCTCGATTTACGGGAGAACTACTGAGTGCGCCTGACATTACGCCACGTTACGCTGCTGAAAGTGGTGCTGCATCTGGCGGCGTTTCTGCCGCTGGTGTACCTGTTTCTGGCGGCAAATCAGGGCTGGCTGAGCGCCGATCCGGCGAAAGATATCCAGCATTTTACCGGCCGCATGGCACTGAAGCTGCTGCTGGCGACGCTGCTGGTGAGCCCGCTGACGCGTTATCTGAAGCAGCCGCTGCTGATTCGTACCCGCCGGCTGCTCGGCCTGTGGTGCTTTGCCTGGGCCTGTCTGCATCTCACCAGCTACTATCTGCTGGAACTGGGTTACGATCATCTGCGATTACTCGGCAGTGAGATTGTCTCGCGCCCCTATTTGTTACTGGGCATGATCAGCTGGATTATTCTGTTTGCTCTCGCCATCACCTCTTTTCAGCGCGCCCAGCGCAAACTGGGACGCCGCTGGCAAACGCTGCACAACGGCATCTATCTGGTCGCGATCCTCGCGCCTGTCCACTATCTTTGGTCTGTGAAAGTGCTGTCACCGCAGCCGTGGATTTATGCTCTGCTGGCGCTGGCTCTGTTAGGCTGGCGTTACAATAAGTTGCGTAAACTTCTGCGCCGATAATCCCCGCAAGGTTGTTTTCCTGCTGCGAGATCTGTTAAAAGGTGTGGCCTTCGGGCCTCGCCGGATCAACTTCGCAGATAAGACCAGTATTTTGCTGCGAATTGCCTCGAAACGGATATAATGCCCGGCTTTATTGCAAGCGAAGTCTTCTTTTTCACTCTGAAGAGTGACAAATGAAGGATGTCGCGGTATTTTACGCGATGCCTCACTGATTGCAGGAGATAGCCGCAAGATGGCGCATAAATTTCACATACTGCTGTTAAACGGACCCAACCTGAACCTGTTGGGAACGCGCGAGCCTGACAAGTATGGTCACACGACGCTGGCGCAGATTGTCAGCGATCTGACGCAACAGGCCGACCAGCACCATGTGAAATTGAGTCATCTGCAATCAAATGCGGAATACCAGCTGATTGATCGTATTCACGAAGCCCGCGGCAACGTCGATTACATCATCATCAACCCGGCTGCGTTTACGCATACCAGCGTTGCCCTGCGCGATGCGCTGTTGGCGGTTAGCATTCCTTTTATTGAGGTGCATCTCTCAAATGTGCATGCACGCGAACCGTTCCGACATCACTCCTATCTTTCCGATGTATCTGCCGGCGTCATCTGCGGACTGGGCGCCGACGGCTACTCGTGGGCTTTACAAACGGCCGTAAAACGCCTGTCACATTCCAATTAAACAGAGTACGGAACCACACTCATGGATATTCGTAAAATTAAGAAACTGATCGAACTGGTTGAAGAGTCCGGCATCGCTGAGCTGGAAATCTCTGAAGGCGAAGAGTCGGTTCGCATCAGCCGTTCACCTGCCAATGTCGGTTACCCTATGATGCAGCAGGCTTATGCTGTTCCGGCTCCACAGCCTGCGCTGGCTGCTGCGGTTGCACCTGCTGCTGCGCCTGTCGCTGCAGAAGCGGCTAAACCTGAAGTCAGCGGCCACATCGTGCGTTCGCCGATGGTCGGTACCTTCTATCGCACCCCAAGCCCGGACGCCAAAGCGTTTGTGGAAGTGGGTCAGAAAGTGAACGCTGGCGACACCCTGTGCATCGTTGAAGCGATGAAAATGATGAACCAGATCGAAGCCGATAAATCCGGCGTTGTGAAGGCGATCCTGGTGGAAAGCGGCCAGCCGGTTGAATTCGACGAGCCGCTGGTCGTCATCGAATAACGAGGCGAAGCATGCTGGATAAAATTGTCATTGCTAACCGTGGTGAGATTGCGCTGCGCATTCTGCGTGCCTGTAAAGAACTGGGCATCAAGACTGTGGCGGTGCACTCCACGGCAGACCGCGATCTGAAGCACGTGCTGCTGGCGGACGAAACCGTCTGCATCGGCCCGGCGCAGTCGGTCAAAAGTTATCTTAATATCCCGGCGCTGATCTCCGCCGCCGAAATCACCGGCGCGGTTGCGATCCACCCGGGCTACGGCTTCCTTTCTGAGAACGCCGATTTCGCCGAGCAGGTTGAGCGCTCTGGCTTTATCTTCATCGGTCCGAAAGCCGACACCATTCGCCTGATGGGCGACAAAGTGTCAGCGATCAACGCGATGAAAAAAGCCGGCGTACCGACCGTACCAGGCTCTGACGGTTCGCTGACCGACGACATGGAGAAAAACCGTGCCATCGCCAAGCGCATCGGCTATCCGGTGATCATCAAAGCCTCTGGCGGCGGCGGCGGTCGCGGTATGCGCGTTGTGCGCAGCGACAAGGATCTTGAGCAGTCCATCAACATGACGAAAGCGGAAGCCAAAGCGGCTTTCAACAACGACATGGTGTACATGGAGAAATTCCTCGAGAATCCACGCCACATCGAGATTCAGGTTCTGGCCGATGGTCAGGGCAACGCCATCTATCTGGCCGAACGTGACTGCTCCATGCAGCGCCGCCACCAGAAAGTGGTCGAAGAAGCACCAGCACCCGGCATCACGCCGGAACTGCGTCGCTACATCGGCGAGCGCTGCTCTAACGCCTGCGTGGAGATCGGCTATCGCGGTGCCGGTACGTTCGAGTTCCTGTATGAAAACGGTGAGTTCTACTTCATCGAGATGAACACCCGTATTCAGGTGGAACATCCGGTCACCGAGATGATCACCGGCGTCGACCTGATCAAAGAGCAGCTGCGTATTGCTGCCGGTCAGCCGCTGTCAATCAAACAGGAAGATGTGGTGGTGCGCGGCCATGCGGTCGAGTGCCGTATCAACGCCGAAGACCCAAACACCTTCCTGCCGAGCCCGGGCAAGATTACTCGTTTCCACGCGCCAGGCGGTTTTGGCGTGCGCTGGGAATCGCACATCTATGCCGGCTACAGCGTGCCGCCGTATTACGACTCAATGATTGGTAAGCTGATTACCTACGGCGAAAACCGTGACGTGGCTATTGCGCGCATGAAAAATGCGCTGGCAGAACTGATCATCGACGGCATCAAGACTAACGTCGATCTGCAGATGCGCATCATGACCGACGAAAACTTCCAGCAGGGTGGTACTAACATCCACTATCTGGAGAAAAAACTCGGCCTGCACGAGAAGTAAGCGCAGCGCAGAGCAATGCAGAGGCCGGTTAAACCGGCCTTTTTCATTTTTGTTGCCTTTGAGGTTGCATGATGGATGGGCGTTTTTTGCAAGCTAACAAAGAGGCGCGCTGGTCGCTGTACCTGACGCTGGCGTACCTCGCCGTCTGGGGCGTGTCCGCATGGCTCGGCGGCACACAAAGCGGTTTCACCGGTTTACCGCGCTGGTTTGAGTTCTCCTGCGTGTTCGCGCCCGTGCTATTCATTGGCCTGTGCTGGCTGATGGTGCGCGTGGTGTTCCGCGATATGTCTCTGGAGGACCACGATGGAAACTGAAATCATTCTGCCACTGCTGGCCTATCTGGTGCTGATTGCCGGGCTGTCGGTGTTTGCCATGCGCAAACAGCGCCACGGCAACTTCCTGAGTGAGTATTTCCTCGGCAGTCGCTCGATGGGCGGTTTTGTGCTGGCGATGACCATCACCACCACTTACATCAGCGCCAGCTCATTTATTGGTGGGCCGGGCGCGGCATATAAATACGGGCTGGGCTGGGTACTGCTGGCGATGATTCAGGTGCCGGCGGTCTGGCTGTCGCTCGGGGTGCTGGGCAAAAAATTCGCGATTCTGGCGCGACGCTACAACGCGGTGACGCTCAATGACATGCTGTACGGCCGCTACCGCAGCCCGCTGCTTATCTGGCTGGCCAGTATCAGCCTGCTGGTGGCGTTTATTGGTGCCATGACGGTACAGTTCATCGGCGGCGCACGCCTGCTGGAAACGGCCGCTGGTATTCCTTATGACACCGGGCTGCTGATTTTTGGCGGCACCATCGCGCTGTATACCGCGTTCGGCGGCTTTCGCGCCAGCGTGCTCAACGATGCCATGCAAGGGCTGGTGATGCTAATTGGCACCTTCCTGCTGCTGTTTGCCGTCATCCACCAGGCGGGCGGTCTGGCAACGGCGGTCACCAAACTGCGTAGCATCGATCCGCAGCTGGTGTCACCGGAAGGCGTCGGCAACGTCATCAATCCAACCTTCCTCAGTTCGTTTGCCGTACTGGTGTGCTTTGGCGTGATTGGGCTGCCGCATACCGCCGTGCGCTGCATCTCCTACAAAGACAGCAAAGCGATGCATCGCGGTATCATCCTCGGCACTATCGTGGTGGTGATACTAATGCTCGGCATGCATCTGGCCGGCGCACTTGGCCGCGCGGTACTGCCGGATCTGGCGATTCCGGATCGCGTGATCCCGACGCTGATGATCACCGTGCTGCCACCGATGGCGGCTGGCGTGTTCCTCGCCGCGCCAATGGCGGCGATCATGTCGACGATTAACGCGCAGCTGCTGCAATCGTCCGCTACGCTGATCAAAGATCTTTACCTGCGTATCGCGCCGCAGCACAGCGAGAACGAGGCGCGTCTGCGGCTGCTCTCCGGCACCATCACCTTTGTGCTGGGCCTGCTGCTGCTGCTGGCGGCCTGGAATCCGCCAGATATGATTATCTGGCTCAACCTGCTGGCGTTCGGTGGCCTTGAAGCGGTCTTTCTGTGGCCGCTGGTGCTGGGACTGTACTGGGAGCGCGCCAATGCGGCGGGCGCCATCAGTGGCATGGTGGTGGGAGCCGGATGCTATACGCTGCTTGCCAGCCTGAAAATCGAACTGTGGGGCTTTCACCCTATCGTGCCATCGTTGACATTAAGCCTGCTGGCCTGCCTGGTGGGTAATCTGTTCGGCAGCGCGCCTGACGCTCGCGATGCTGCCCTGGAATAAAAGAGAAACGCTATGCCATGGATTCAAATCAAAATTAACAGCACCGGCGAGCACGCCGAAACCCTCAGCGACGCGCTGATGGATGCCGGTGCGGTGTCAGTCACCTTTCAGGACACGCACGACAACCCGGTGTATGAGCCGCTGCCCGGTGAAACCCGCCTGTGGGGCGATACCGATGTGACTGGCCTGTTCGACGCGGAAACCGCCATGGACGACGTAGTGGCTGAACTGAGCCAGCATCCGCTGCTGGGATCGGGTTTCCGCCATAAGATCGAACAGATCGAGGATAAAGACTGGGAGCGCGAATGGATGGATAACTTCCATCCGATGCGCTTCGGTGAACGCCTGTGGATCTGCCCCAGCTGGCGCGACGTGCCGGATCCGGATGCAGTCAACGTGATGCTTGATCCCGGTCTGGCCTTTGGTACCGGCACCCATCCCACCACGTCGCTGTGCCTGAGCTGGCTGGATGGTCTCGATCTGCAGGGTAAAACGGTGATCGATTTCGGCTGTGGCTCCGGCATTCTGGCTATCGCCGCGCTGAAACTCGGTGCAGCCCAGGCGATCGGCATTGATATCGATCCGCAGGCGATCCAGGCCAGCCGCGATAACTCCGAGCGCAACGGCGTGGCTGACCGCCTGTCGCTGTATCTGCCGCACCAGCAGCCGGAAAACCTGCAGGCGGATGTGGTGGTCGCCAATATCCTCGCCGGTCCGCTGCGTGAACTGGCGCCGCTGATTAGCGTGCTGCCGAAAGCCGGCGGCCATCTCGGCCTGTCCGGCGTGCTGGCCAGCCAGGCGGAAAGCGTGTGTGAAGCCTATGCGGAGCGCTTTGCGCTGGACGCCGTGGCGGAAAAAGAGGAGTGGTGCCGCATCACTGGCGTGCGCCGCTAACCGACGCATGGGCCAGCAACTGCTGGCCCGATTTCCCCCGCCTGAGACCTGTCTCAAATCCCCGCCAGCCCCGTTTTCCTGCCGTTTCTTTACATTGAAATCAGTAGACTGCTGCACCAGGCGATAGCGCTATCCCTGTTAACCGTGCCGTGCGCGGCACATAACATTGATATATCGCTTAGTGAATAAATGATGATGAAAAGCAAACACACACTGATCGCTCTGCTGCTGGCAGCAGCGCCTTTTGCTCACGTTCAGGCTGCCGCCTGGGATTATGCTCAGCCACAGCAGTGGGGCGACCTGTCCCCTGATTTTCACGTCTGCAAGCAGGGCGTGAATCAGTCGCCGATTGATATTCGCCAGGCGCTGCATGCCAGTCTGCCGGCGCTGACGCTGGAACTGCAGGCGCGCCAGGCCGCCATTGTTAACAACGGCCACACCGTGCAGATCAACCTGCAGCAGGGCGATACGCTGACGCTGGACGGCGAGACCTTCACGCTGAAGCAGTTCCACTTCCATACCCCGAGCGAAAACCTGATCGACGGCAAACGCTATCCGCTTGAGGGCCACTTTGTATTCAGTGACGAGCAGCAGCAGCTGGCGGTAATCGGGGTAATGTTCGAAGCCGGTGCGGCAAATCCGGTACTGACGACGCTGCTGGATACGCTGCCGGCGCAGGTCAATCAGCCAGCTACGCTGCAGCAGGATGTCGATATTACGCCACTGCTGCCCGCCGATCGCCGTTACTACCGCTTCAGCGGTTCACTCACCACGCCACCGTGCAGTGAAGGCGTGCGCTGGCTGGTGATGAAGCAACCGGTAACGGCTTCCGCACAGCAGCTGCAGGCCTTCAGCGCGGTGCTGGGTGAACACGGTAACAGCCGCCCGGTGCAGCCGCTCAATGGCCGGCTGGTGGTTGAGTAACGAAATACTCACCAAACGTAAATAAAGCGTTCACTTTTCAATCAAATCACCGCCATTTCTCTTGCCGATTCGCGGAAGTGGCGGTTTTTATGTTGTGATTCAGCGCATATTTTTGGAAAAACTTTTGCTCACAATTTCAGCGTATTTTTGTAATGTACTGAATTTAAACAAGTAATGATCAATACCCCGCTGCTAAGCCCCATTTCCCTGATCTTAAACGGCGAATTGTTCAAAGTTTGGCCTTTCATCTTCCGGAAAAAATGCGTAATATACGCCGCCTTGCGAACAGTTAGGGTCACTTCTTTTTCATGCGCATTGGACATCACCAGCTACGTAATCGACTCATCGCTGCGCCTATGGCCGGAGTATCCGACAAGCCATTTCGCACCCTGTGTTATGACAACGGCGCCGGTATGACTGTCTCCGAGATGCTGTCATCGAACCCGGAAGTCTGGGCCAGTGACAAATCACGTTTGCGTATGGTGCATAGTGACGAGCCCGGTATTCGCGCCGTGCAAATTGCGGGTTGCGATCCCGATGAGATGGCCGCCGCCGCGCGCATTAATGTTGCGTCCGGTGCACAGGTTATCGACATCAACATGGGCTGCCCGGCTAAAAAAGTGAATCGTAAGATGGCAGGTTCAGCGCTGCTGCAGCATCCGCAGCTGGTGGAGTCAATCCTCCGTGCGGTGGTGAACGCAGTCGATGTACCGGTTACGCTGAAGATTCGCACCGGCTGGGACAAAGAAAATCGTAATTGTGTAGAGATTGCCCAATTGGCTGAACGCTGTGGTATTCAGGCCCTGACCATTCATGGCCGCACGCGCGCCTGTTTGTTTGAAGGGCAAGCTGAATACGACAGCATTCGGACAGTTAAGCAGAGCGTCGCTATTCCGATTATCGCGAATGGTGACATTACTGACCCGCACAAAGCCAGGGCAGTGCTCGACTACACCGGAGCCGATGCTCTGATGGTGGGACGCGCTGCTCAGGGAAGACCGTGGATCTTCCGGGAAATCCAGCATTATCTGGACACAGGGGAGCTGCTGGCACCGAAGCCGCTGGCTGAAGTGAAGCATATGCTGATTGGACACATACGGGAGCTGCACGACTTTTACGGTCAGCGCAAGGGATACCGTATTGCCCGAAAACACGTTTCCTGGTATTTGCAGGAAAGTGCCCCTGACGACCAGTTTCGGCGCACATTCAACGCCATAGAGGATGCCAGCGAACAGCTGGAGGCGTTGGAGGCATACTTCGAAAATCTTGCGTAAACGAAATAAAGAGCTGAAAGAACTATGTTCGAACAACGCGTAAATTCTGACGTACTGACCGTTTCTACCGTTAACTCACAGGATCAGGTGACGCAAAAGCCTCTGCGTGATTCGGTTAAACAGGCACTGAAGAACTATTTTGCTCAACTGAACGGTCAGGATGTAAGTGACCTGTATGAGCTGGTACTGGCTGAAGTCGAGCAGCCTCTGTTGGACATGGTGATGCAGTATACCCGTGGCAACCAGACCCGCGCTGCCCTGATGATGGGCATCAACCGCGGTACGCTGCGTAAGAAGCTGAAAAAATACGGCATGAACTAAGCGTTCTGGTTCCTTGCTGCGATAACGCCAGCCTCTGGGCTGGCGTTTTTGTTTGTATTTCCCGCCTGTTAACACCGCGTGAAACGATTATCGTCAAAATGGTAACGATAGTTGCAATCGCCGGCGTGATAGCTCATCTCTCTCAGGGCCGCCGCCCTGCCCTGTTTTTGCGCAGAAAAAATCCTTCCGATCGCCCCTCAGCCCGCTTTGTTTGTGATCCTGAACCGCTTCAGCGGTAATTCCACTTTGCCGTACACCTGTTCATGAGCGTTAGCTCACACTGCTTCCATATAGTGAAACTTTTTGCACTATTTGTGATCGTGGCGACTCGTCATGCTGCCTTTTGGTGCGCGATAGTAGCGACAACTTTCCGGATACGTCCGTTTATTAAAAGATCTTTCCAGTGAATTCAGGATTCTGCAAACCTGGCATCAGCTTTGCAGTGTCGTGGATGGCTAAACGCCACAGAATGAAATAAGCGCACAGTAAAGTGCGCGCAAACATAACAACACACGATCTCGCCACACAGGATGCTTTATGAAAAAGATGATGCTTTCCACCCTGATTGCTGCCGCCTCGCTGTTCGCCGTGACCCAGCAGGCGCACGCAGGCACCACGCTGGACGCCATTAAGAAGAAAGGGTTTATACAGTGCGGTATCAGCGATGGTCTGCCAGGGTTCTCTTACGCTGACGCCAGCGGCAAATTCACCGGTATCGATGTTGACGTGTGCCGCGCCGCTGCTGCTGCGGTCTTTGGCGATGCCAGCAAAGTAAAATACACCCCGCTGACCGCCAAAGAGCGCTTCACCGCGCTGCAGTCAGGCGAGGTGGATATCCTGTCGCGTAACACCACCTGGACCTCATCACGTGATGGCGGCATGGGCTTCCTGTTCGCCGGCGTAAACTACTATGACGGCATCGGCTTCCTGACCCATAAGAAAGCCGGTCTGAAAAGCGCCAAAGAGCTGGATGGTGCCACCGTGTGTATCCAGGCCGGGACCGATACCGAGCTGAACGTGGCCGACTACTTTAAAGCCAACAAAATGCAGTACACGCCGGTCACCTTCGACCGCTCTGATGAGTCCGCTAAAGCGCTGGATAGCGGCCGCTGCGATACCCTCTCTTCTGACCAGTCACAGCTGTATGCGCTGCGCATCAAGCTGGGCAAGCCGGATGACTTTATCGTACTGCCAGAAGTGATTTCGAAAGAGCCGCTGGGCCCGGTCGTGCGTCGCGGTGATGATGACTGGTTCACCATCGTGAAATGGTCGCTGTTCGCCATGCTGAATGCGGAAGAGATGGGCATTAGCTCGAAGAACGTTGATGAGATGGCGGCGAAGCCAACCACGCCAGATATGGCACACCTGCTGGGCGCAGAGGGTGATTTCGGTAAAGACCTGAAGCTCGACAACAAGTGGGCGTACAACATCATCAAGCAGGTTGGCAACTATCAGGAAGTGTTCGATCGTAACGTTGGTAAAGACAGCGCGCTGAAAATTGCACGCGGCCAGAATGCGCTCTGGAACCAGGGCGGCATCCAGTACGCTCCACCAGTGCGTTAATTGTCTCCTGCCAGTCGGGCACCGCATCCTGCGGTGCCCACGCGTATTCTTCACTGAGGTTTTAACATGTCGCAACGCCCAACCGTGAAAAGGGATTTTTCGTTCGGTAATCCTACGGTTCGCGCCTGGCTTTACCAGATTGTCGCGATTGTGGCGGTGTTTGCTGTGGTGGGTTATCTGATCCACAACACGGTGATCAACCTTGCCAATCGCGGTATTACCTCCGGCTTTGGCTTTCTTGAGCGCAACGCCGGTTTCGGCATCGTCCAGCATCTGATCGATTACAGCGAAGGCGATACCTACGCGCGTGTGTTTATGGTCGGGTTAACCAACACCCTGCTGGTCTCCGCGCTCTGTATTGTCTTCGCCTCGATCCTCGGCTTCGCCATCGGTCTGGCGCGCCTGTCGGATAACTGGCTGCTGCGCAAGCTGTCGACCATTTATATCGAGACGTTCCGTAATATCCCGCCGCTGCTGCAAATCTTCTTCTGGTACTTTGCCGTGCTGCGCAATCTGCCGGGCCCGCGTCAGGCGCTGAACGCGTTCGATCTGGCTTTTGTCAGCAACCGCGGTTTGTATATACCGTGGCCGGAGTATGCACCCGGCACCTGGCCATTCCTGATCGCGCTGGCGATTGCCATCGCCGCCAGCGCCGCGCTGTTCCGCTTTAACCGCAAGCATCAGCTGAAAACCGGTCAGCTGCGCCGCACCTGGCCCGCTGCGGCCGGTTTAATTGTGCTGCTGCCGCTGATCGCCCATACGCTGTTTGGTGCCGCCACGCACTGGGATGTGCCCGAGCTGCGCGGCTTCAACTTCCGCGGTGGCTTTGCCATGATTCCGGAACTGGCAGCGCTGACGCTGGCACTGTCGATCTACACCTCTTCCTTTATTGCTGAGGTGATTCGCGCCGGGATTCAGTCAGTACCGCATGGCCAGAGCGAAGCGGCACGTTCGCTCGGGCTGCCCAACCCGGTTACGCTGCGTCAGGTGATCATTCCGCAGGCGATGCGCGTGATTATCCCGCCGCTCACCAGCCAGTACCTTAACATCGTAAAAAACTCCTCGCTGGCGGCCGCGATCGGCTATCCGGATATGGTGTCGCTGTTTGCCGGCACCGTACTGAATCAGACAGGCCAGGCAATTGAAACCATTGCCATCACCATGGCGGTTTATCTGATTATCAGTCTGCTCATTTCGCTGCTGATGAACCTCTATAACCGCAAAATTGCGCTGGTTGAGCGTTAAGAGAACGGAACCATTATGTCTGTGACCACACACGAAACGCCGCCGGTGTCGGGCAATCCACTGGGTAAAGCCTGGCTCTGGGCGCGTAAAAACCTGTTCTCCAGCTGGCTGAATACGCTGCTCACGTTACTCAGCCTGTGGATTATCTGGAGCGTTATCCCGCCGGCGCTGAACTGGTTGATCTTCCAGGCTAACTGGATTGGCGAAACCCGTGCGGACTGTACGAAAGCGGGCGCCTGCTGGGTCTTTATCC
Source organism: Pantoea dispersa (assembly GCF_019890955.1). Taxonomy (NCBI): domain Bacteria; kingdom Pseudomonadati; phylum Pseudomonadota; class Gammaproteobacteria; order Enterobacterales; family Erwiniaceae; genus Pantoea; species Pantoea dispersa. The sequence goes on along the minus strand of NZ_CP082346.1, from coordinate 351,218 downwards.
ACGCGCGCTTTGGCCAGTTCATGTACGGGCTCTATCCGCATGAGCTGCGCTGGCGCATCAATCTGGCGCTGGTGATTGGCCTGCTGTCGATTGTGCCGATGTTTATCAAATCCATGCCGCGCCGCGGCCGCTATATCGCCTGCTGGGCGGTGATCTATCCGGTCGTCGTCTGGCTGCTGCTGTATGGCGGCTATTTCGGGCTGGACCGCGTGGAAACGCGCCAGTGGGGCGGTCTGACGCTGACGCTGATTATCGCATCTGTCGGCATTGCCGGGGCGCTGCCGCTCGGCATTCTGCTGGCGCTGGGCCGTCGCTCTAAAATGCCGGTGGTGCGCACCCTGTCAGTGATTTTCATTGAGTTCTGGCGTGGCGTACCGCTGATTACCGTGCTGTTCATGTCTTCAGTGATGCTGCCGCTGTTTATGGCGGAAGGCACCACGATAGACAAACTGGTGCGTGCGCTGGTTGGCGTGATCCTGTTCCAGTCGGCGTATGTCGCCGAAGTGGTACGTGGCGGGCTGCAGGCCCTGCCTAAAGGCCAGTACGAAGCGGCAGAGTCGCTGGCGCTCGGCTACTGGAAAACCCAGGCGCTGGTGATTTTACCGCAGGCGCTCAAGCTGACCATTCCCGGTCTGGTGAACACCATCATCGCGCTGTTTAAAGATACCAGCCTGGTGATCATCATCGGCCTGTTCGATCTATTCAGTAGCGTGCAGCAGGCAACCGTCGACCCTACATGGTTGGGTATGTCGACCGAAGGCTATGTCTTCGCTGCACTGGTTTACTGGATTTTCTGTTTTAGCATGTCGCGCTATAGCCAGTATCTGGAGAAGCGCTTCCACACCGGGCGTAAATCGCACTGAGGTTTTACATGACACAAACAATGACAACGGCGGCTAACGCCATGATGATTACGCTCGAAAACGTGAACAAATGGTACGGGCAATTCCACGTGCTGAAAGATATCAACCTGCAGGTGAAACCGCGCGAGCGTATCGTGCTGTGCGGCCCTTCGGGTTCCGGTAAATCCACCACCATTCGCTGCATCAACCACCTGGAAGAGCATCAGCAGGGACGGATTGTCGTAGACGGCATCCACCTGAATGATGACGTACGCAATATTGAACGCGTGCGCACCGAAGTCGGCATGGTATTTCAGCACTTCAATCTTTTCCCGCATCTGACCGTCCTGCAGAACTGCACGCTGGCACCGATGTGGGTACGCAAGATGCCAAAGAAAGAGGCCGAAGAGCTGGCGATGCACTATCTGCAGCGCGTGCGCATTGCTGAGCATGCCCATAAGTTCCCCGGGCAGCTCTCTGGCGGACAGCAGCAGCGCGTGGCCATCGCCCGTTCGCTGTGTATGAAGCCGAAGATTATGCTATTCGATGAACCCACCTCCGCGCTCGATCCTGAGATGGTTAAAGAGGTGCTGGATACCATGATCGGTCTGGCGGAAGACGGGATGACGATGCTGTGTGTAACGCATGAGATGGGCTTTGCGCGTACGGTTGCCGATCGGGTGATCTTCATGGATCGCGGTGAAATCGTGGAGATGGCACCGCCGGAAGAGTTCTTTGCGAATCCGAAATCCGAGCGGACCCGGGCGTTTCTGTCGCAGGTTATCCACTAAGCGAACCCGATTAGCCGCATCATTCAGCCCTTGCCAGCATGGCAGGGGCTTTTTTTATGCCTGTGGATTTTATTGAGCGTTTTTATTGAGATAAAGGTCATCGCGGAAAACAAAAAAGCCCTGAACATCTGTTCAGGGCTTTCGTGTTTGATGCCTGGCAGTTCCCTACTCTCGCATGGGGAGACCCCACACTACCATCGGCGCTACGGCGTTTCACTTCTGAGTTCGGCATGGGGTCAGGTGGGACCACCGCGCTGTTGCCGCCAGGCAAATTCTTTTAAACCGAACTCATGCCATAACTGGTGCTGATACCCAGAGTCGAACTGGGGACCTCACCCTTACCAAGGGTGCGCTCTACCAACTGAGCCATATCAGCACACTAAATTTGATGCCTGGCAGTTCCCTACTCTCGCATGGGGAGGCCCCACACTACCATCGGCGCTACGGCGTTTCACTTCTGAGTTCGGCATGGGGTCAGGTGGGACCACCGCGCTGTTGCCGCCAGGCAAATTCTGGTGCGCGAAACGAATCTTTTTCACTGATGCCGCGTTGGCCGCCCTCGTAAAGTCAGTCACATACTCGTGTATGCTCCTTCCTTTCCTCCGGCCTGCCGCCTTGCCTCAGCGCAAAATCTTTCGTTTCCGCTAATTTTTCCGTCACAAGCTGAAAATTCTCTCGGTCTCTCAGACCAAAACGCCTCTGGCGTTGTAAGGTTAAGCCTCACGGGTCATTAGTACCGGTTAGCTCAACGCATCGCTGCGCTTACACACCCGGCCTATCAACGTCGTCGTCTTCAACGTCCCTTCAGGACCCTTAAAGGGTCAGGGAGAACTCATCTCGGGGCAAGTTTCGTGCTTAGATGCTTTCAGCACTTATCTCTTCCGCACTTAGCTACCGGGCAGTGCCATTGGCATGACAACCCGAACACCAGCGGTGCGTTCACTCCGGTCCTCTCGTACTAGGAGCAACCCCCCTCAATTCTCCAGCGCCCACGGCAGATAGGGACCGAACTGTCTCACGACGTTCTAAACCCAGCTCGCGTACCACTTTAAACGGCGAACAGCCGTACCCTTGGGACCTACTTCAGCCCCAGGATGTGATGAGCCGACATCGAGGTGCCAAACACCGCCGTCGATATGAACTCTTGGGCGGTATCAGCCTGTTATCCCCGGAGTACCTTTTATCCGTTGAGCGATGGCCCTTCCATTCAGAACCACCGGATCACTATGACCTGCTTTCGCACCTGCTCGAGCCGTCACTCTCGCAGTCAAGCTGGCTTATGCCATTGCACTAACCTCCTGATGTCCGACCAGGATTAGCCAACCTTCGTGCTCCTCCGTTACGCTTTGGGAGGAGACCGCCCCAGTCAAACTACCCACCAGACACTGTCCGCAGCCCGGGTAACGGGCCTACGTTAGAACATCAAACATTAAAGGGTGGTATTTCAAGGTTGGCTCCACGCAGACTGGCGTCCGCGCTTCAAAGCCTCCCACCTATCCTACACATCAAGGCTCAATGTTCAGTGTCAAGCTATAGTAAAGGTTCACGGGGTCTTTCCGTCTTGCCGCGGGTACACTGCATCTTCACAGCGATTTCAATTTCACTGAGTCTCGGGTGGAGACAGCCTGGCCATCATTACGCCATTCGTGCAGGTCGGAACTTACCCGACAAGGAATTTCGCTACCTTAGGACCGTTATAGTTACGGCCGCCGTTTACCGGGGCTTCGATCAAGAGCTTCTCCTTGCGGATAACCCCATCAATTAACCTTCCGGCACCGGGCAGGCGTCACACCGTATACGTCCACTTTCGTGTTTGCACAGTGCTGTGTTTTTAATAAACAGTTGCAGCCAGCTGGTATCTTCGACTGGCCTCGGCTCCGGGAGCAAGTCCCTTCACCTACGCGCCAGCGTGCCTTCTCCCGAAGTTACGGCACCATTTTGCCTAGTTCCTTCACCCGAGTTCTCTCAAGCGCCTTGGTATTCTCTACCTGACCACCTGTGTCGGTTTGGGGTACGATTTCGTGTTACCTGGAGCTTAGAGGCTTTTCCTGGAAGCAGGGCATCAGTTACTTCACCGCCGTGGCGGCTCGTCGTCACGCCTCAGTGTTAAAGAAGACCGGATTTGCCTGGTCTTCACACCTGCACGCTTAAACCGGGACAACCGTCGCCCGGATAACCTAGCCTTCTCCGTCCCCCCTTCGCAGTAACACCAAGTACAGGAATATTAACCTGTTTCCCATCGACTACGCTTTTCAGCCTCGCCTTAGGGGTCGACTCACCCTGCCCCGATTAACGTTGGACAGGAACCCTTGGTCTTCCGGCGAGCGGGCTTTTCACCCGCTTTATCGTTACTTATGTCAGCATTCGCACTTCTGATACCTCCAGCGTGCCTCACAGCACACCTTCAGCGGCTTACAGAACGCTCCCCTACCCAACAACACATAGTGTCGCTGCCGCAGCTTCGGTGCATGGTTTAGCCCCGTTACATCTTCCGCGCAGGCCGACTCGACCAGTGAGCTATTACGCTTTCTTTAAATGATGGCTGCTTCTAAGCCAACATCCTGGCTGTCTGTGCCTTCCCACATCGTTTCCCACTTAACCATGACTTTGGGACCTTAGCTGGCGGTCTGGGTTGTTTCCCTCTTCACGACGGACGTTAGCACCCGCCGTGTGTCTCCCGTGATAACATTCTCCGGTATTCGCAGTTTGCATCGGGTTGGTAAGCCGGGATGGCCCCCTAGCCGAAACAGTGCTCTACCCCCGGAGATGAGTTCACGAGGCGCTACCTAAATAGCTTTCGGGGAGAACCAGCTATCTCCCGGTTTGATTGGCCTTTCACCCCCAGCCACAAGTCATCCGCTAATTTTTCAACATTAGTCGGTTCGGTCCTCCAGTTAGTGTTACCCAACCTTCAACCTGCCCATGGCTAGATCACCGGGTTTCGGGTCTATACCCTGCAACTTAACGCCCAATTAAGACTCGGTTTCCCTTCGGCTCCCCTATGCGGTTAACCTTGCTACAGAATATAAGTCGCTGACCCATTATACAAAAGGTACGCAGTCACCTAACAAGTAGGCTCCCACTGCTTGTACGTACACGGTTTCAGGTTCTGTTTCACTCCCCTCGCCGGGGTTCTTTTCGCCTTTCCCTCACGGTACTGGTTCACTATCGGTCAGTCAGGAGTATTTAGCCTTGGAGGATGGTCCCCCCATATTCAGACAGGATACCACGTGTCCCGCCCTACTCGTCGGACTCACAGCTTATGCATCTTCGTGTACGGGGCTGTCACCCGGTATCGCGCGACTTTCCAGACGCTTCCACTGATGCACAAGCTGATTCAGGTCCTGGGCTGCTCCCCGTTCGCTCGCCGCTACTGGGGGAATCTCGGTTGATTTCTTTTCCTCGGGGTACTTAGATGTTTCAGTTCCCCCGGTTCGCCTCGTTAACCTATGTATTCAGTTAACGATGATGCACAGAGTGCACCGGGTTTCCCCATTCGGACATCGACGGCTGTAGCGGTTCATATCACCTTACCGTCGCTTTTCGCAGATTAGCACGTCCTTCATCGCCTCTGACTGCCAGGGCATCCACCGTGTACGCTTAGTCGCTTAACCTCACAACCCACAGGCGTTTTGCAACGCTGCAGACTGCAAGCATTTGAGAGACCCGAACACATCGTAAATTTCATTCTTATTACGGAGAATGAACACGACGTGTCGTTTCAATTTTCAGCTTGTTCCGGATTGTTAAAGAGCAATAACTTCGCAATGCATTCAGTAAATGCATTCTGAAGTTGTATCAACGCGGGTTCGTTGATGGTGGAGCTAAGCGGGATCGAACCGCTGACCTCCTGCGTGCAAGGCAGGCGCTCTCCCAGCTGAGCTATAGCCCCGATGAGTGTTGTAAAACGCATGAGTACCAAGGAGAATCATTTTTCAGGCAAGGCGCAGTGTCGCGACGCATAGTCTTCTATGCGAGCGGCGCTGTAACGCAGCATGAGAAATGATTTGGTAGGCCTGAGTGGACTTGAACCACCGACCTCACCCTTATCAGGGGTGCGCTCTAACCACCTGAGCTACAAGCCTGCAGGCGTTTTACGCTCTTCTCTAAAGTTCATCAGACAATCTGTGTGAGCACTTCGCGGGAAGGTATCTTCAGGTAAGGAGGTGATCCAACCGCAGGTTCCCCTACGGTTACCTTGTTACGACTTCACCCCAGTCATGAATCACAAAGTGGTAAGCGCCCTCCCGAAGGTTAAGCTACCTACTTCTTTTGCAACCCACTCCCATGGTGTGACGGGCGGTGTGTACAAGGCCCGGGAACGTATTCACCGTAGCATTCTGATCTACGATTACTAGCGATTCCGACTTCATGGAGTCGAGTTGCAGACTCCAATCCGGACTACGACGCACTTTATGAGGTCCGCTTGCTCTCGCGAGGTCGCTTCTCTTTGTATGCGCCATTGTAGCACGTGTGTAGCCCTGGCCGTAAGGGCCATGATGACTTGACGTCATCCCCACCTTCCTCCGGTTTATCACCGGCAGTCTCCTTTGAGTTCCCGGCCGAGCCGCTGGCAACAAAGGATAAGGGTTGCGCTCGTTGCGGGACTTAACCCAACATTTCACAACACGAGCTGACGACAGCCATGCAGCACCTGTCTCAGAGTTCCCGAAGGCACCAAAGCATCTCTGCTAAGTTCTCTGGATGTCAAGGCCAGGTAAGGTTCTTCGCGTTGCATCGAATTAAACCACATGCTCCACCGCTTGTGCGGGCCCCCGTCAATTCATTTGAGTTTTAACCTTGCGGCCGTACTCCCCAGGCGGTCGACTTAACGCGTTAGCTCCGGAAGCCACGCCTCAAGGGCACAACCTCCAAGTCGACATCGTTTACGGCGTGGACTACCAGGGTATCTAATCCTGTTTGCTCCCCACGCTTTCGCACCTGAGCGTCAGTCTTCGTCCAGGGGGCCGCCTTCGCCACCGGTATTCCTCCAGATCTCTACGCATTTCACCGCTACACCTGGAATTCTACCCCCCTCTACGAGACTCAAGCCTGCCAGTTTCAAATGCAGTTCCCAGGTTAAGCCCGGGGATTTCACATCTGACTTAACAGACCGCCTGCGTGCGCTTTACGCCCAGTAATTCCGATTAACGCTTGCACCCTCCGTATTACCGCGGCTGCTGGCACGGAGTTAGCCGGTGCTTCTTCTGCGGGTAACGTCAATCGGCAAGGTTATTAACCTCACCGCCTTCCTCCCCGCTGAAAGTACTTTACAACCCGAAGGCCTTCTTCATACACGCGGCATGGCTGCATCAGGCTTGCGCCCATTGTGCAATATTCCCCACTGCTGCCTCCCGTAGGAGTCTGGACCGTGTCTCAGTTCCAGTGTGGCTGGTCATCCTCTCAGACCAGCTAGGGATCGTCGCCTAGGTGAGCCATTACCCCACCTACTAGCTAATCCCATCTGGGCACATCCGATGGTGTGAGGCCCGAAGGTCCCCCACTTTGGTCTCGCGACGTTATGCGGTATTAGCTACCGTTTCCAGTAGTTATCCCCCTCCATCGGGCAGTTTCCCAGACATTACTCACCCGTCCGCCACTCGCCACCCAAAGAGCAAGCTCTTCTGTGCTGCCGTTCGACTTGCATGTGTTAGGCCTGCCGCCAGCGTTCAATCTGAGCCATGATCAAACTCTTCAATTTAAAGTTTGATTTGCTGCAACCAGTGCAGCGATGCTCTGTGAATTAAACTTCGTAATGAATTACGTGTTCACTCAGCAAAGACTTGATATTTTTTACGTCCGGAGACGCTGATATCAATCCTGCGAGTGCCCACACAGATTGTCTGATAAATTGTTAAAGAGCGGTGCGACGCGGCGTTCGGCCTGCTGTCGCGAGGTGGCGTATATTACGCTTTCCTCCTTCAGAGTCAAACACTTTTTTCAGCGTTTTTCTCCGGCGGGGTGAATCGCTTCACGCCCTGCTGAGCCGCCTACGTTGCCGCTTTGCCGTCTCAGTGGTGGCGCATTATAGGGATCCGGATTTTTTGCACAACCCCTTTTTTCGATCTTTTTTATCGACTGGCGAGTTTTCACTCTTTTCGCTGCGATCGCGAGCGATCCGCGCAAAAATCAGCTTGTTTACCCGCACCGGAAGTCGCAGGCTAGCGGGAAACATTAAAAAAGGAGAAATAGAATGTCTGTAGCCCTGCGCCCTTATAAGCAACATATTCCCCATACCGGTGAGCGCGTGATGGTGGATAGCAGCAGCGTGGTCGTTGGCGAAGTCGAGCTGGCTGATGATGTCAGCATCTGGCCACTGGTAGCAATCCGCGGTGACGTGAATAAAGTAGTGATTGGTAAACGCAGCAATATCCAGGATGGCAGCGTGCTGCACGTTACGCATAAATCCAGCAGTAATCCCGATGGCTTTCCATTGGTCATCGGTGAAGACGTAACAGTAGGACACAAAGCAATGCTGCACGGCTGCACCATTGGCAACCGCGTGCTGGTGGGTATGGGCTCGATCCTGCTGGATGGCGCGATCGTCGAAGATGAGGTGATGATTGGCGCCGGCAGCCTGGTGCCACCCGGTAAACGCCTGCAAAGCGGCTATCTCTATTTAGGCAGCCCGGTGAAGCAGATCAGGCCACTAAGCGAAGCGGAAATAGCCGGACTGCTTTATTCGGCCAGTAATTATGTCGGCTGGAAAGATGAATACCTGGCTCAGGGCAGCCACAGCCAGCCCTGATCGTCGGCCTGCTCCGCCCGGAGCAGCTGCTCGGCCTCTTCCTCCAGATCCCAGCGATGCGCGCTAAACAGCGCCATCGCCTCTCCGGCACCAAAGCGCTGCTGCAGCGCCGGCAGCGATATTGCGCAGGTTAGTCCCATACCATTTACTAATACCGGGAACAGCACCGCCTGCCGGACTGCGTCCCAGCTTTCCCGATCGGGAAACTGGATAGCCTGATTCATGCCTGCATCGCCTGTTTAAGTTGATCGATGACCGGCGCGATCTCCGGCATAACGCCATGCCACAGCTGAAACGCATGCGCCGCCTGGCCCACCAGCATGCCGAGTCCATCCGCCAGCTGCTGTGTGCCGTGCTGCTGGCACCACGCCAGAAATGGCGTCAGCCCCTGCTGATAAAACATGTCGTAACAGCGCACCTGCGCATCAATCAGCGTAACCGGCAGCGGCGGCACGTCGCCCGCTACGCCGCTGGAGGTGGCATTGATGATCAGATCAAAACGTTCACCGGCCAGTTGATCAAAACTCATCGCCTGGATCGCCCCACTGTGCTGGAAAAGCTCAGCCAGCTGTTGCGCGCGTTCTGCCGTGCGGTTTACCACCACCAGCGCGCAGCCCGTCGAGAGCAGCGGCAGGATCACCCCACGCGCCGCACCGCCCGCGCCCACCAGCAGAATGCGATCGCCCGGCCGGATCAGCTGCAGCCGTTGCAGATCGCTCAGCAGGCCGATGCCGTCCGTGTTATCACCCAGAATCGAACCATCGGCTCTCTTCTTTAAGGTATTAACCGCGCCGGATAATGCCGCGCGTTCGCTGAGCTCATCCGCGAATTCCCATGCCTGCTGTTTAAACGGCAGCGTAACATTGGCGCCTTTGCCACCAGCCGCAAAAAACGCCTCTATCGCCTGCGGGAACCCTTCCAGCGGTGCGCAGATGCGTCCGTAGGGATGTTCAATACCGGTCTGCTCAGCAAAAGCGGCGTGAATAAACGGAGATTTGCTGTGGGCGATGGGATGACCAAAAACGGCAAACTTTTCCATAATCAGCCCTGACGAATGAGTTCACCGCTAATAGCATCGCGGATTTCAGAAGGATTCAGGCGACCGCCGGTGGCCGCCTGCAACACCGGGAACTGCGAGCCAAACTGCTCTGCCACTTCGGCGGCGCTGCGGCACGGCGGCTGACCGGTTAAATTCGCGCTGGTTGAGACCAGCGGCTTGCCAAATCCGCGACACAGCGCCTGAACCTGCGGATGATCGCTGACGCGAATCGCCAGCGAATCAAAGCGGCCGGTTAACCAGCGCGGCGTATGCGGCGAAGCAGGCACCACATAGGTGACCGGACCCGGCCAGCTGGCAAACATACGTTCGCGCTGCAGCACGGTGAGTTCGCGATCGGCAATATAAGGCTCGAGCTGCGCATAATCAGCGGCGATCAGGATCAGCCCCTTTTCTACCGGGCGCTGTTTCAGCTCCAGCAGGGCCATCACCGCGCTTTCGCTGTCCGGATCGCAGCCAAGGCCGAATACGGCTTCGGTAGGGTAAGCAATCACTTGCTGTTGCTGAAGTTGTTCGATGCAGAAGTCGAGGCTTCCGGGTGCATGCTGGCTCTGGTTCATGATCACTCTTCATCCTGGGCGATGGGCTTGCCGCAGCGTTTGCTGGCGCAGAAGCGCTTCATGCCCTGTGCGGTTTTCTTTTCTATTAATAACGGGAACTGGCAATGGGGGCAGACACCTTCCAGCGGCGTGGCGTTGATCGCGAACTGGCAGTCGGGATATCGATCGCAGGCATGGAAGGTTTTGCCATAGCGTGAACGGCGCTGCACCAGCTTGCCGCTGGCGCACTGCGGGCAGGCAATTGCGGTTTCGTCCGGCTTATCGATGGTTTCCGTGTAATCACACTCCGGATAGTGGCTACAGCCGACAAACATGCCGAATCGCCCCTGGCGCAGCACTTTGTCCGCACCACACTGCGGGCAGGCATGGCCTTCCAGCACTTTGACAATATGGCCATCACCCTGGCTTTTCAGCGGGCGAATATAGTCGCAGGTTGGATAATTCACACAGCCGAGAAAAGGCCCGTGTTTGCCGGCACGTATCACTAATTCTGCCCCGCAGGCGGGGCAGGGATCGTGTTTACGCACGGTAAATAGTGCTGGTTTACTCATATTACCGAATGCATTAATCGCAAATTAATGCAGCATACCTTCATTGACGTCGAATAACAGTTCTTCCATCTGCTGATAGGCATTTTCACAGCCGGGGATGTTAAACAGCACCATCAGCACCACCCATTTGAGATCTTCCAGATCGAATTCCAGCGTATCAAGCGCCATAACCCGTTCGATGACCATTTCGCGCGTTTCCATATTCAGCACCTGGATTTGCTCCAGGAACAGAATAAAACCACGACACTCGGCATCTAAACGCTGGCTCTCTTCTTCCGTGTAGATTCGCATGGAGAGCGGATCGTTAGCCAGCAACACTGGCGCGACCAGACCATCCTGATAATCCGCTAACCGCTCAAGCCAATTCAACGCATTGTAGATATCTTCGCGATGAAAACCGGCATCGGTTAAGTCATCGGTCAATTTATCCTGGTCAACGCGCATTTCAGCCTCGTTGTGGATATACGTCTCAAACAAGTACATAAGTACGTCGAACATGGCATGCCCTCCTCAATCGGACATAGCCGCCGGGTACAGCTGCGATCCATCCTGCTAACTCCAGCTCCAGCAATTGCGCTGCGATAACTGGCACAGGTTGGCCGGCACGTTCAGCGACGACGTCAACAGGTGTAACCTCATCACCTACGTTAGCCAACACGCTGGGAAATGGCAATGGCACATCATCACTGAGTTGTGAATATATTGTTTCTGAGATGCTGGCCGGCAACCATTGCAGGGCAGAACGCAAATCCTCAAGGATATTGTTGGGATGCGCCACCAGCAGCGCCCCCTGCTGAATCAGCCAGTGCGTGCCTTCACAACCAGGATTACCCAGCGCGCCAGGCAGCGCATACACGTTACGGTTTTGTTCCAGCGCATACCGCGCCGTTACCAGCGAGCCGCTCTTCAGTGACGCTTCAACCACCAGCACGCCATGACTCAGGCCGCTGATAATACGATTACGCCGCGGAAAATTTACCGCATAGGGCGCCATCGACAGCGGCAGTTCTGAAACCAGCGCGCCGCCGCTGGCGATGATCTCCTGTGCCAGCGGCTGATGGTTTTTCGGATAGAGATGATTCAGCCCGCTGCCCAGCACGGCCAGGGTTTTGCCCTGCACTTCCAGCGCGGCACGATGCGCCACGCCATCAATACCGCGCGCCAGCCCGCTGGTGATGGTCAAACCGCTTAGCGCCAGCTGCTGGGTAAACCAGCTGCCCCATTCTCTGCCATACGGCGAACAGTGACGACTGCCGACCACCGCCAGCTGCGGTGTCGCGAGTGCAGAGAGGTCACCCGCTATATAAAGGGCAGCCGGATAGCGGCTGATTTCCCGCAAACGGGCGGGATAATGTGCATCGGTGCAGGCAATCAGATGATGTTGCGCCTGTTGCAGCCAGCGCTGCGTTTTTTCCAGCTGGCGTGGACAGAGGGCGAGAAACTGCTGCCGCTGCGTGTCGTCCAGCCCGTGCTGCTGCAGCCACGCGTCGTCAACGTGGCTGGCGGCCAGAAGCGCCATGATGAACTGATGGGCGCGCTCACCGCTTAAACCCCAGACGTAAGTCAGCCTGATAATCCTTTCACTGCGTTCCATGCTGCGCTCCCTGTCAGCCGTGCTCCGATGCGGCACAATGCTGTCAATCAGGCCCTAAAAAGTCTACAATATGAGGCAGTAATCTTTTCTTTAACGCATACAGATCTGGATATTTATGTCAGTTTTGCAGGTATTACATTTCCCTGACGATCGCCTTCGCAAAATTGCTGCACCCGTTGCGGCTGTGAATGCTGACGTTCAGCGTATTGTTGACGATATGTTTGAGACCATGTACGCCGAAGAAGGCATTGGTCTGGCGGCGACGCAGGTGGATATTCACCAGCGCATCATCGTGATTGATGTTTCTGAAAGCCGCGAAGAGCGCCTGGTGCTGATTAACCCGGAGCTGCTGGAAAAAAGCGGCGAAACTGGTATCGAAGAGGGTTGCCTGTCGATCCCGGAACAGCGGGCGTTTGTGCCGCGTGCCGAGCGGGTCAAAGTGCGCGCGCTGGATCGCGACGGTAACAGCTTCGAGCTGGAAACCGACGGTCTGCTGGCGATCTGCATTCAACATGAGATCGACCATCTCGACGGTAAACTGTTTATTGATTATTTGTCGCCGCTGAAGCGTCAGCGTATTAAACAGAAACTGGAAAAACTGGCCCGCCAGAATGCGCGCGCATCCTGAGAGCGAACAGAAGGTTGAACTGTGTCTGCACCGTTAAAAATCATCTTTGCCGGTACTCCTGACTTCGCAGCGCGTCATCTCGACGCGCTGCTTGCTTCTGAGCATCAGGTAGTTGGCGTCTTTACTCAGCCCGACCGCCCAGCCGGACGTGGCAATAAACTCACGCCGGGCCCGGTAAAAGTGCTGGCTCAGGCGCATGATATTCCCGTGTTTCAGCCAAAGTCCCTGAAGCCGGAAGAGAATCAGCAGCTGGTTGCCGGACTGCAGGCCGATGTGATGGTGGTCGTCGCTTATGGTCTGATCCTGCCTCAGGCGGTGCTGACGATGCCGCGCCTTGGCTGCATCAACGTACACGGCTCGCTGCTGCCGCGCTGGCGCGGTGCGGCGCCGATTCAGCGCTCACTGTGGGCCGGCGATAACGAAACCGGTGTGACCATCATGCAGATGGACGTGGGTCTGGATACCGGCGATATGTTGCACAAAATAACCTGCCCGATTAATGCCGACGATACCAGCGCATCGCTGTACGACAAGCTGGCGCAACTGGGCCCGCAGGGGATGCTGACCACGCTCAGTCTGCTGGCCACCGGCAACGCGCAGTCCGAAGTGCAGGATGAGACCCTTGTAACTTACGCGGAAAAGCTCAGCAAAGAAGAGGCACGTCTTGACTGGTCGCTCTCTGCTGTTCAGCTGGAACGGTGCATTCGCGCCTTCAATCCGTGGCCGGTAAGTTATTTCCTTATCGACGATCAGCCGGTCAAAGTCTGGCAGGCCAGCGTATTACCGCACCGCAGCGCCCAGCCGGGAGAAATTCTGCAGGCTGACAAACACGGCATCCAGATTGCTACCGCTGACGGCGTGCTGAATCTGCTCTCACTGCAGCCTGCCGGCAAAAAAGCCATGGCGGCGCAGGATCTGCTCAATTCGCGTCGTGAATGGTTTACACCCGGCACCGTTCTGGCCTGATTCTCCAGCCCGGTTTCCGCCGGGCTTTGTGTTTGATGAATGAATATGAAAAAAGCGACCAACCTGCGCAGCCTTGCCGCGCAACTGATTGAACGCGTGGTGGATAAAGGGGAATCGCTGAGCGCGATCCTGCCCGCTGCGCAAAAAACGCTGGCAAACAACGATGGCGCGCTGCTGCAGGAGTTGTGTTTTGGCGTGACGCGCACGCTGCCGCAGCTGGAAGCGTTAATTAACAAGCTGATGGCGCGGCCGTTAACCGGCAAACAGCGCGTGCTGCACTATCTGATCATGGTGGGCCTGTATCAGCTGCTGTATACCCGCGTTCCGCCGCATGCCGCGCTGGCCGAAACCGTAGCCGGGGCTGAAGCACTGAAGCGGGCAAATCTGAAAGGCTTGCTTAACGGCGTGCTGCGTCAGTTCCAGCGTCAGCAGGACGCACTGCTGGCGGAGGTCAATCAGGGCCCGCAGCGCTACTGGCATCCGGGCTGGCTGCTGAAACGGCTGCAGACCGCGTGGCCGGAGCAGTGGCAGCAGATTGTGGAAGCAAACAATCAGCGACCGCCAATGTGGTTGCGCGTGAATCGTCAGCATCACAGCCGCGACGCCTGGCTGGCGTTATTAACCCAGCAGAATCAAAATGCGTTTAGTGCTGACGCGCCGGATGCGCTGCGTCTTGAAGCACCGGCTCCGGTCAGTCAGCTGCCAGGCTTTGAGCAGGGCTGGGTGACGGTGCAGGATCTCTCTGCTCAGCGTTGTGCCCTGCTGCTGGCACCGGAAAACGGCGAAACCATTCTCGACCTGTGCGCTGCGCCCGGCGGCAAAACCACCCACATTCTCGAAATTGCGCCGCAAGCCCGCGTGATGGCGGTGGATATCGATGCGCAGCGCCTGTCGCGCGTGACGGAAAACCTGCAGCGTCTGGGGATGCAGGCTGACGTGCGTCAGGGCGATGGCCGCACGCCAGCGGCCTGGTGCGACGAGCAGCAATTCGACCGCATCCTGCTGGATGCGCCCTGCTCGGCCACCGGCGTTATTCGACGCCATCCGGATATCAAATGGCTACGCCGCGATTGTGATATAGACGAACTCGCCGCGCTACAGCGTGAGATTCTGGCGGCCATTTGGCCACGCCTGAAATCGGGCGGTACGCTGCTTTATGCCACCTGCTCAGTGCTGCCGCAGGAGAACCAGCAGCAGATCGATGCTTTCCTCGCGACGCATGACGATGCGGTGCCGCAGGCACTGCCACAGGGGCAACTTAACGGCTGGCAGGTTTTCCCTGCCATCGATGGCGGCGACGGTTTCTTCTACGCTAAGCTGATGAAAAAATAGTGCAGCGCACAGTGACAAGAGCAACGTATCCATGAAAATTATTATCCTCGGCGCCGGCCAGGTGGGCGGCACGCTTGCTGAAAACCTGGTGGGCGAAAACAATGACATCACCGTGGTTGATAGCGATCCCTCACGCTTACGCGTGCTGCAGGATAAGTTTGACCTGCGCGTGGTGCAGGGCCATGGTTCGCACCCGCGCGTGTTGCGTGAAGCCGGCGCCGAAGATGCGGATATGCTGGTGGCGGTCACCAGTTCTGACGAAACCAACATGATTGCCTGTCAGATTGCTTACTCGCTGTTTAACACGCCAAACCGCATTGCCCGTATCCGCGCCGCCGATTATCTGCGCGATGCGGAAAAGCTGTTCGTGCCGGAAGCGGTACCCATCGACCATTTGATCTCGCCTGAACAGCTGGTAATCGACAACATCTATCGGCTCATTCAGTACCCTGGCGCGTTACAGGTGGTGAATTTTGCCGAGGGCAAAGTCAGCCTGGCGGTGGTCAAAGCCTATTACGGCGGACCACTGGTGGGCAATCCGCTGTCGATCCTGCGTGAGCACATGCCGCATATCGATACCCGCGTAGCCGCGATTTTCCGTCAGGATCGCCCGATCCGCCCGCAGGGATCGACGATCGTCGAAGCTGGCGATGAAGTGTTTTTTATTGCCGCCAGCCAGCATATTCGTGCGGTGATGAGCGAGATGCAGCGGCTCGAAAAGCCCTATAAACGCATTATGCTGGTCGGCGGCGGTAATATCGGCTTTGGCCTGGCGCAGCGGCTGGAAAAGCAGTACAGCGTTAAGCTGATTGAACGTAATCAGCAGCGCGCAGCTGAACTGGCTGAACATCTGCAGGATACCATCGTGTTCTATGGCGATGCCTCGGATCAGGAACTGCTGGCAGAAGAGCATGTCGATCAGGTCGATCTGTTTATCGCCGTCACCAACGACGATGAAGCCAATATCATGTCAGCGATGCTGGCCAAAAAGATGGGCGCGAAAAAGGTAATGGTGCTGATCCAGCGTCGCGCCTATGTCGATCTGGTGCAGGGCAGCGTGATCGATATTGCGATCTCACCGCAGCAGGCCACGATTTCTGCGCTGCTTGGCCACGTGCGCAAAGCCGATATTGTCGGCGTCTCTTCACTGCGCCGCGGTATTGCAGAAGCCATCGAGGCCATTGCCCACGGTGATGAAACCACTTCGCGCGTGGTCGGCCGCCTGATTGAAGATATTAAACTGCCGCCGGGCACCATTATCGGCGCGGTGGTGCGTGGTGATGACGTGATCATCGCCAATGATAATGTGCGTATTGAGCAAGGCGACCACGTGATCATGTTCCTCACCGACAAAAAGTTTGTGCCGGACGTTGAGCGTCTGTTCCAGCCGAGCCCGTTCTTCCTGTAACGCGTTGTGATTGGGCTGCAGTGAGAGTGGTGTTTAATCCATTGTTATAATGGCAATTACACGAAGGTTTGTTAGACTTTAGCCATTGTCCAAGGCAAGGAGATAACAATGAGTTTATTCAAAGAGTTTCGTGATTTTGCGATGCGTGGCAACGTGGTGGACCTGGCGGTCGGTGTGATCATCGGTGCTGCGTTCGGTAAGATCGTATCGTCACTGGTTGCGAACATCATTATGCCACCGCTCGGTTTACTGATTGGCGGCGTCGACTTTAAGCAGTTTAAATGGGTACTCAAGCCAGCAGAAGGCGATATCCCCGCGGTGGTGATGGAGTACGGTAACTTTATTCAGACGGTATTTGATTTCATCATCGTGGCGTTTGCTATCTTCATTGCCATCAAAGTGATGAATAAACTGTATAAAAAGAAAGAAGTGGAAAAACCAGCGCCTAAACCGACCAATGAAGAAGTGCTGCTGACCGAGATTCGCGACCTGCTTAAGCAACAAAATAATAAAGTGTAATAAATAAAAGCCGCCAGTTTCAGGCGGCTTTTTTATCACTAAAGCAGAAGGCCAGAGGTAAACATTGTTGCTTACCGCTGGCCTCCTGATTCGCTCCCTTCGCGTGTTTATCTTTACGCCGGTAGCTGCCTTTCCCCTTCTGATTGCGCTCAACTCGCTGGCGATACAGCGGATCGTGTAACAGGGCTTCCAGGGCGTTATCGTTAATTTTGCCTTTTCGATGCTGATAGTGACTCATATCGTCCTCCGGTTAGTGATGGCGCAACTATAGTCCCTGCGCGCCAGAATTCAATCCTTGCTACAACAAATTTCAGGATGCGGATCTTCACCGGTTTCCAGTGCCTCGAGGATTGAACAACAGGCGCTACTATGGCGGTCGCCACAACAGGTTTCCGCCAGCCGTTGCAGTGATCGCTGAATGGTTTGCAGCTCGCCAATCATACTGTTCACCTCATCCAGCCGTTTCGCCACGATCGCTTTTGACTCTTCACAGGTGTGATGCTCTGGATCGATGCGGATCGACAGCAGGTCGCGGATCGATTCCAGGCTGAAACCAAGCTGCCGGCCGTAACGGATAAAACGCAGGCGCTGCAGATCGTTATCGCTGTACAGGCGGAAGCCACCCTCGGTGCGTACCTCATGATCCATCATCTGCTGCTTTTCATAAAAGCGAATGGTGTCCGGCGTCACGTCCGCCAGTTTTGCCAGCTGGCCAATGCGATACATACTATTTCTCCTGCTGTAGCCGCTGACCGATCGCCGGGCGGTATTCACCGCGCAGAAAATCGGTGCTCATGCCTGCCTGCTGCAGTTTCATCTCCAGCAATGTCAGCCGTTTGGCCAGTTCGCGCGCCTCGCTGTCATCAGGATCGAGTTCGCGAAGCAGATCGCTCAGTGCCAGTGCGTCGCGGCGCATCTCCAGTTCCGGTGGGAGATAACCGGCGTTTTTCAGCAGTCGCCAGGCACTGCGCAATTCCGCCGGCACACCACTGTCATCGTCCAGCGTGAGCGGCGCACCTTCACCAGGCAGATTGCTCAGCTCGCCCTTTTCCTGAGCGGCGCGGATGTGTTGCTCAGCCAGCTGATCGATAAGCCACATAGAAACCTCCTGCAGGCATGTCTGCCAACAGCATAGCGAATGGAGGGGAAATGGGAAGAAATGACAGGCAATAAAAAACCCGCCGAAGCGGGTTTTTTACGTTACTGCAAATTACTCTGCAGCAGCTTCTGCTTGAGCTTCTGGACGATCAACCAGCTCGATGTATGCCATCGGAGCGTTGTCACCAGCACGGAAGCCACACTTCAGAATGCGAGTGTAACCACCGGCACGGCTCGCGAAACGCGGGCCCAGCTCGTTAAACAGTTTTGCCACGATCTCGTTATCACGAGTACGGGCGAATGCCAGACGACGATTAGCTACGCTGTCGGTCTTGGCAAGAGTAATCAGCGGCTCAACTACGCGACGCAGCTCTTTGGCTTTCGGCAGAGTCGTCTTAATGATCTCATGACGAACCAGAGAACCAGCCATGTTGCGGAACATAGCCTGACGATGGCTGCTGTTGCGGTTCAGTTGACGACCACTCTTACGATGGCGCATGACCTTATCCTTCTCAGTGAAACCTTAACCTGCGATCCGGTTATTCATCAGCAATGCTTGCCGGTGGCCAGTTTTCCAGGCGCATGCCCAGAGACAGACCACGTGATGCGAGCACGTCTTTAATCTCGGTAAGAGATTTTTTACCCAGGTTAGGCGTTTTAAGCAGCTCAACCTCGGTACGCTGTACCAGATCACCGATGTAGTGGATAGCTTCTGCCTTGAGGCAGTTAGCAGAGCGGACAGTCAATTCCAGATCGTCAACAGGGCGCAGCAGGATCGGATCGAATTCTGGTTTCTCTTCTTTGACTTCCGGCTGACGTACATCACGTAAGTCAACGAAAGCTTCCAGTTGTTCTGCCAGGATGGTAGCCGCACGACGAATCGCCTCTTCAGGATCGATTGTGCCGTTGGTTTCCATTTCGATGACCAGCTTGTCCAGGTCGGTGCGCTGTTCTACACGCGCTGCTTCAACATTGTAGGCGATACGGTCTACAGGGCTGTAGCAAGCGTCAACCAACAGACGGCCGATTGGGCGCTCATCTTCTTCCGAATGAATTCGGGCAGAAGCCGGCACATAACCACGACCACGCTGAACTTTGATACGCATGCTAATAGACGCGTTCTCATCGGTCAGATGGCAGATCACATGCTGCGGCTTGACGATTTCGACATCACCGTCGTGGGTAATGTCGGCTGCAGTCACAGGGCCAATGCCAGATTTATTCAGAGTGAGGATGACTTCATCTTTACCCTGAACTCTTACCGCCAGCCCTTTCAGATTGAGCAGGATTTCCAGGATATCTTCCTGTACGCCCTCTTTGGTGGAGTACTCGTGCAGCACGCCATCAATCTCAACCTCGGTCACCGCGCAACCCGGCATGGAAGAAAGCAGAATACGGCGCAGTGCGTTACCAAGAGTATGGCCGAAGCCACGCTCTAACGGCTCAAGGGTCACCTTGGCGTGCGTCGAACTCACTTGCTCGATATCTACCAGGCGCGGTTTTAGAAACTCTGTCACAGAACCCTGCATTGTGTCCTCTCTTTGGTACTAAGCTTTACTTAGAGTAAAGCTCGACGATCAGGTGTTCGTTAATGTCCGCAGACAGATCGGTACGCTCAGGAATACGCTTGAACACACCTTCCATCTTAGTCGCATCAACTTCCAGCCAGGTTGGCTTTTCACGCTGCTCAGCCAGCTCCAGAGCGGCCTTCACGCGAGATTGCTTTTTGGCTTTCTCACGGATGCTTACGACATCATTCGGAGATACCTGATAAGAAGCGATGTTAACAACGCGACCGTTTACCATTACAGATTTGTGGCTAACCAGCTGACGTGCTTCTGCACGAGTGGCACCAAAGCCCATACGGTAAACTACGTTATCCAGACGACCTTCCAGCAGAGCTAACAGGTTTTCACCGGTGTTGCCTTTCAGACGCGCTGCTTCTTTATAGTAGTTACGGAACTGACGCTCCAGCACGCCGTAGATACGACGAACTTTTTGCTTTTCACGTAACTGGCCGCCGTAATCAGACAGACGCGGTTTACGCGCACCATGCTGACCAGGGGCTTGTTCAATTTTGCACTTGGAATCAATCGCGCGAACGCCAGACTTAAGGAATAAGTCGGTGCCCTCACGACGGCTCAGCTTGAGCTTAGGACCCAAATATCTTGCCATTTTCTTTCTCCAACTAACCTAAAAAACGGAACGTTAAACGCGACGTTTTTTCGGCGGACGACAACCGTTGTGAGGGATCGGAGTCACATCAGTAATATTAGTGATGCGGAAACCAGCGGCGTTCAGAGCACGAATAGTAGATTCGCGGCCTGGACCCGGACCCTTAACCATAACTTCCAGGTTCTTAATACCGTAATCTTTCACGGCTTCTGCACAGCGCTCTGCAGCGACCTGAGCAGCAAACGGAGTAGATTTACGTGAACCGCGGAAACCGGAACCACCGGCGGTTGCCCAACCCAGTGCGTTACCCTGACGATCAGTAATAGTAACGATGGTGTTGTTAAAAGACGCATGGACATGAGCCACGCCATCTGAGACTTGTTTTCTTACACGCTTACGTGCACGAACTGGTGCCTTTGCCATTATTTACTCACCCCGATTATTTCTTGATCGGTTTACGCGGACCCTTACGGGTACGTGCGTTGGTCTTAGTACGCTGACCGCGCACCGGCAGACCACGACGATGGCGTAAACCACGGTAGCAACCAAGGTCCATCAGACGCTTGATGCTCAGGGTGATTTCACGGCGCAGATCACCTTCAACAACGAATTTACCAACTGCTTCACGCAGTTGATCAATTTGTTCTTCAGACAGCTCACTGATCTTAACATTTTCAGCGATGCCCGTTTCAGCACAGATGGCTTTAGAACGGGTTTTGCCGATACCGAAGATCGAAGTTAATGCGATAACGGTATGTTTTTGATCAGGAATGTTAATGCCTGCTATACGGGCCACTATGCACTCCTATAATTAAATAAATGCGTACCATGCTGAAAAGCCCGTTTTCAGGATACTCAAATGGAAACGCATCGACATACAAAAGATTGGCTGGCTAATCTAGCCAGCTCAACCCGACTTTGCAAGAAAAATATGTGACTTAATCAGCCCTGGCGCTGTTTATGCTTAGGCTCGGAGCTGCAGATCACACGTACGACACCGTCGCGACGAATGATTTTGCAGTTACGACATAATTTCTTGACGGAAGCACGAACTTTCATTTTTACTCTCCGTAACTTCTCAAGCTACTGAATTAACGGCCATAGCCTTTCAGGTTAGCTTTCTTCAATGCAGACTCGTACTGACTGGACATCATCAGAGTTTGCACTTGAGCCATAAAGTCCATGATGACAACCACTACAATCAGCAGCGAGGTGCCGCCAAAGTAGAAGGGAACCTTCATGGCATCACGCATGAACTCCGGGATCAGGCAGATAAAAGTAATATACAGTGCGCCGATTAAGGTCAGACGTGTCATTACTTTATCGATGTACTTCGCCGTTTGCTCTCCCGGACGAATTCCCGGTACGAATGCACCAGACTTCTTCAGGTTATCTGCTGTTTCACGCGGGTTGAAAACCAACGCCGTGTAGAAGAAACAGAAGAAGATGATTGCAGTCGCATAGAGTAGCACATAAAGCGGCTGTCCTGGCTGCAAATACAGCGAAATTGTTGTCAGCCAGTTCCAACCGGTACCGCCCCCGAACCAGGATGCTATCGTCGCCGGGAACAGGATAATGCTGGAAGCAAAGATGGCTGGGATTACGCCCGCCATATTCACTTTCAACGGTAAATGTGTGCTCTGTGCAGCATATACACGACGACCTTGCTGACGTTTAGCGTAGTTGACCACAATGCGGCGCTGGCCACGCTCAACGAAAATAACAAAGAACGTCACTGCAAATACAAGAACTGCAACCAACAGCAATAGAAGGAAGTGCAGGTCGCCTTGCCGCGCTTGCTCGATGGTATGGCCAATGGCCGGCGGTAAACCCGCAACAATACCCGCGAAGATAATGATTGAAATACCGTTACCGATACCTCGTTCAGTAATCTGTTCGCCCAGCCACATCAGGAACATGGTTCCGGTGACCAGACTTACAACAGCGGTAAAGTAGAAAGCAAAGCCTGGATTTAATACCAGGCCCTGCATTCCAGGCATATTCGGCAGACCGGTAGCAATACCGATCGACTGGAATATAGCCAGAACCAGTGTGCCGTAGCGAGTGTACTGGCTGATCTTACGACGACCAGCTTCACCCTCTTTCTTAATCTCGGCCAACGCGGGATGAACCACCGTCAGCAGCTGGATAATAATAGAGGCCGAAATATACGGCATAATACCCAGCGCGAAGATTGAGGCACGACTGAGAGCACCACCAGAGAACATGTTAAACATTTCAATGATGGTGCCACGCTGTTGCTCAAGCAGTTTGGCAAGTACAGTGGCATCGATACCGGGGATTGGAATAAAAGAGCCAATACGGAAGACAATCAGTGCACCGATTACAAACAACAGTCTGCGCTTCAGTTCACCAAAGCCACCTTTGGCACTTTGAAAATCTAATCCCGGTTGCTTTGCCATCTGCTACTTATTCCTCGATTTTACCGCCAGCAGCTTCGATTGCAGCACGAGCACCTTTGGTGACACGCAGACCACGAATCGTAACAGGTGCAGATACTTCACCAGACAGGATCACTTTCGCGAACTCAATCTGTACACCGATGATGTTAGCTGCTTTCAGCGTGTTCAGGTCGACGATACCGCCTTCCACTTTCGCCAGATCAGACAGACGCACTTCTGCAGTCACGAATGATTTGCGCGAGGTGAAGCCGAACTTCGGCAGACGACGGTACAGAGGCATCTGACCACCCTCGAAACCACGACGTACGCCACCGCCAGAACGAGACTTCTGACCTTTGTGACCACGACCGCCGGTTTTACCGAGGCCAGAACCGATACCACGGCCCAGACGCTTGGAAGCGTGTTTAGACCCTTCGGCCGGAGACAGAGTGTTTAAACGCATCTCTTACTCCTCCACTTTCAGCATGTAAGAAATCGCGTTGATCATACCGCGTACAGCTGGCGTGTCTTCACGCTCAACGGTGTGACCAATACGACGCAGACCCAGACCAACCAGAGTGGCTTTGTGCTTAGGCAGGCGGCCGATTGAGCTACGGGTTTGTGTAATTTTGATTGTCTTAGCCATCGTGATTACCCCAGAATTTCTTCAACGGATTTACCACGCTTGGCAGCAACCATATCCGGAGACTTCATATTGCCCAGGCCGTCGATAGTTGCACGAACCACGTTGATCGGGTTGGTGGAACCATAGGCTTTAGCCAGAACGTTATGAACTCCAGCGACTTCCAGAACGGCGCGCATTGCACCGCCGGCGATGATACCGGTACCTTCAGAAGCCGGCTGCATGAACACACGAGAACCCGTGTGCGCACCTTTAACCGGGTGCTGCAGGGTGCCGTGAGTCAGCGCGACATTAACCATATTGCGACGAGCTTTTTCCATCGCTTTCTGGATCGCTGCTGGAACTTCACGCGCTTTACCGTAACCAAAACCAACGCGGCCGTTACCATCACCCACTACAGTCAGAGCGGTGAAGGAGAAAATACGACCACCTTTCACAGTTTTAGAGACACGGTTTACCGCGATCAGTTTTTCCTGCAGGTCGCCAGCTTGTTTCTCGATGTGTGCCATCTTAGACCTCTACCTTAGAACTGAAGGCCAGCTTCACGAGCAGCATCTGCAAGTGCCTGGACGCGACCATGATATTGGAAACCGGAACGGTCGAAAGAAACATCTTTGATGCCTTTTTCGATAGCGCGCTCAGCCAGAGCTTTACCTACAGCTGCAGCGGCGTCTTTGTTACCGGTATACTTCAGTTGTTCAGCGATAGCTTTTTCTACAGTAGAAGCAGCAACCAGAACTTCGGAAC
Source organism: Pantoea dispersa (assembly GCF_019890955.1). NCBI lineage: Bacteria > Pseudomonadati > Pseudomonadota > Gammaproteobacteria > Enterobacterales > Erwiniaceae > Pantoea > Pantoea dispersa. Next base: position 327,157 of record NZ_CP082346.1, on the reverse strand, counting down.
CGTTCGGGGCGATTACCTGTGCGTAAATGTGACGCGGGGTACGATGTACCACCAGGCGAGTAGCACCCAGCTCTTTGAGCTTGCGACGTGCACGGGTCGCACGACGGATACGAGCAGATTTCTTATCCATAGTGTTACCTTACTTCTTCTTAGCCTCTTTGGTACGCACGACTTCGTCGGCGTAACGAACACCCTTGCCTTTGTAAGGCTCAGGACGACGGTAGGCGCGCAGATCAGCTGCAACCTGACCAATCAGCTGTTTATCAGCGCCTTTCAGCACGATCTCAGTCTGAGTTGGACATTCAGCAGTGATGCCGGCCGGCAGTGCATGGTCAACCGGGTGAGAGAAGCCCAGGGCCAGACTCACAGAGTTGCCTTTAACAGCTGCACGATAACCAACACCAACCAGTTGCAGCTTCTTGGTGAAGCCTTCGGTAACACCGATAACCATGCCGTTCAGCAGCGCACGGGCAGTACCTGCCTGTGCCCAACCATCCGCATAACCTTCGCGTGGAGCGAAAGTCAGGGCGTTGTCTGCATGCTTAACTTCTACAGCACTGTTGATAGTACGAGTCAGCTCGCCGTTTTTGCCTTTGATCGAAACTTCCTGACCGTTGAGTTTTACCTCTACGCCGGCAGGAACAACGACAGGTGCTTTTGCAACACGAGACATTTTATCCTCCGATTACGCTACGTAGCAGATAATTTCGCCACCAAGACCAGCCTGGCGCGCTGCACGATCAGTCATGACACCTTTAGAGGTAGAAATTACAGCAATGCCCAGACCGGCCATAACTTTTGGCAGCTCATCTTTTTTCTTATAGATGCGCAGACCTGGACGGCTAACACGCTGAATGCTTTCTACAACAGCTTTACCCTGGAAGTACTTAAGAGTCAGTTCCAGTTCCGGCTTGATGTCGCCTTCGATTTTAAAATCTTGAATATAGCCTTCTTCCTTCAGCACGTTGGCAATTGCCACTTTCAGCTTGGAGGAAGGCATAGAGACCGCAACTTTGTTCGCGGCCTGACCGTTACGGATACGGGTCAGCATATCCGCGATCGGATCTTGCATGCTCATCTGTGTTACTCCCGTGATTCAAATGGTGACAATTACCAGCTAGCCTTTTTCAGACCCGGGATTTCACCGCGCATTGCGGCTTCACGGACCTTGATACGGCTCAACCCAAACTTCCGCAGGAAACCGTGCGGACGACCTGTCTGACGGCAGCGGTTACGCTGACGTGAAGGGCTGGAATCACGCGGCAGACTCTGCAGCTTGAGAACGGCGTTCCAACGGTCTTCGTCGGATGCGTTCACATCAGAAATGATCGCTTTCAGTTCAGCGCGTTTTGCGAAGAACTTGTCTGCTAATTTCACACGCTTAACTTCGCGTGCTTTCATAGATTGCTTAGCCATTAAGTAACCCTACCTTACTTGCGGAACGGGAAGTCAAAGGCAGCCAGCAGAGCACGGCCTTCATCATCAGATTTCGCAGTAGTGGTAATGGTGATATCCAAACCACGAACGCGATCGACTTTGTCGTAGTCGATTTCTGGGAAGATGATCTGCTCACGAACGCCCATGCTGTAGTTACCACGACCGTCGAAAGACTTCGCGGACAGACCACGGAAGTCACGGATACGCGGTACAGCAATAGTGATCAGACGCTCAAAGAACTCCCACATGCGCTCGCCACGCAGAGTTACTTTACAGCCGATCGGATAGCCCTGACGGATTTTGAAGCCTGCAACTGATTTGCGTGCTTTGGTGATCAGCGGTTTTTGACCGGAGATTGCTGCCAGGTCAGCTGCTGCGTTATCCAGCAGTTTCTTGTCAGCGATCGCTTCACCAACACCCATGTTCAGGGTGATCTTCTCGACCCGAGGGACTTGCATGACAGAATTGTAGCCAAACTCTGTCATGAGTTTCTGGACTACTTCGTCTTTGTAGTAATCATGCAGTTTCGCCATCGTACTACTCCAAATTACTTGATAGTTTCGCTGTTAGACTTGAAGAAACGGACTTTTTTACCGTCTTCGAATCTAAAGCCTACACGGTCAGCCTTGCCGGTTGCCGCATTGAAGATTGCAACGTTAGAAACCTGAATAGCAGCTTCTTTTTCAACGATGCCGCCTGGTTGGTTCAGAGCCGGAACCGGCTTCTGGTGTTTCTTAACCAGGTTGATACCTTCAACGATGACCTTACCAGAAGTCAGGACATTCTTTACTTTACCGCGTTTACCTTTGTCTTTACCGGTAAGCACGATAACTTCGTCGTTACGACGGATTTTCGCTGCCATTGTTCGCTCCTTAGAGTACTTCTGGTGCCAGAGAGATAATTTTCATGAACTTTTCAGTACGAAGTTCACGAGTTACCGGCCCAAAAATACGCGTTCCGATAGGCTGCTCGCTGTTATTGTTCAGAATAACGCATGCATTACCATCGAAGCGAATGACAGAACCGTCCGGGCGACGAACACCCTTCCTGGTGCGCACCACTACCGCTTTCAGGACATCACCTTTTTTCACCTTGCCACGCGGAATTGCTTCCTTGATGGTCACTTTGATGATATCGCCGACGCCTGCGTAGCGACGGTGCGAGCCACCCAGAACCTTGATACACATTACGCGACGTGCACCGGAGTTGTCGGCGACGTTCAGCATAGTCTGTTCTTGGATCATTTTAGTGCTCCGCTAATGTCAACTACTACTTCGGGACCCAAACCTCAGGTCGTTAAAAAGCCCCATAATTGAGGGCGCGGCATTATAACACCGGTTCTCGCAGATGGGTAGAAAAAATGAACGGCTCCATAGAGCCGTTCATTTTGTTTTTAGAGGAAGCGGATTCTATTACAGAATCGCTTTCTCTACAACGCGAACCAGAGTCCAAGACTTAGTCTTGGACAGTGGACGGGTTTCGCGGATTTCAACCACGTCACCAATTCCACACTCGTTGTTCTCGTCATGGATGTGCAGCTTAGTCGTACGCTTAATGAATTTACCGTAGATCGGGTGCTTCACGAAACGCTCGATAGCAACAACAGCAGATTTCTGCATTTTGTCACTAACAACACGACCCTGCAGAGTACGGATTTTATCGGTCATTACGCCGCCTTCTCAGTCAGTAAAGTCTTAACGCGTGCAACATCACGGCGAACTTGCTTCAGCAGATGGGTCTGCTGCAGCTGGCCAGATGCTGCCTGCATGCGCAGGTTAAACTGCTCGCGCAGGAGGTTAAGCAGCTCAGTGTTCAGCTCTTCAACGCTTTTTTCACGCAGCTCAGTTGCTTTCATTACATCACCGTCTTAGTTACAAAGGTGGTTTTGATAGGCAGTTTTGCTGCTGCCAGCTTGAATGCTTCACGGGCCAGCTCTTCCGGTACACCGTCCATTTCATACAGGACTTTACCAGGCTGGATCAGGGCAACCCAATACTCCACGTTACCCTTACCTTTACCCATACGCACTTCCAGCGGCTTCTCGGTGATTGGTTTGTCCGGGAATACACGGATCCAAATCTTACCTTGACGCTTAACTGCACGGGTCATAGCACGACGTGCTGCTTCGATCTGACGAGCAGTCAGACGACCACGGCCAACAGCTTTCAGACCGAAAGTACCGAAGCTAACATCCGTACCCTGCGCCAGACCGCGGTTACGGCCTTTGTGCACTTTACGGAATTTCGTACGCTTTGGTTGTAACATCAGCGACTCTCCTTACTTACGGCCTTTACGCTGCTGCTTTTTAGGTTGAGCAGCCGGTTCCGGTTGTTCAACAGCAGCCATACCACCCAGGATCTCACCTTTGAAGATCCATACCTTAACGCCGATTACACCATAAGTGGTGTGCGCTTCAGAGGTGTTGTAGTCAATGTCAGCACGCAGAGTGTGCAGCGGTACACGACCTTCACGGTACCATTCGGTACGTGCGATCTCAGCACCGCCCAGACGGCCGCTAACTTCAACTTTGATACCTTTAGCGCCCAGACGCATTGCGTTCTGTACAGCACGCTTCATCGCACGACGGAACATCACACGACGCTCCAGCTGTGAAGTGATGCTGTCAGCAACCAGTTTTGCGTCCAGTTCCGGTTTACGGACTTCGGCGATATTGATCTGTGCAGGAACGCCAGCGATGTTCGCTACGACCGTGCGCAGTTTTTCAACGTCTTCACCTTTTTTACCGATAACGATACCCGGGCGAGCGGTGTGAATGGTCACACGGATGCTCTTAGCCGGACGCTCGATAACGATGCGAGATACAGACGCTTTTGCCAGTTCTTTGTTCAGGAACTGACGTACTTTAAAGTCGCTGTCCAGGTTGTCAGCGAATTCTTTGGTGTTCGCAAACCAGGTAGAGTTCCATGGTTTTACAATACCCAGGCGAATACCATTAGGATGTACTTTCTGACCCATTGCTAGTCTCCAGAGTCTCAGCGATCGGACACAACCACAGTAATGTGGCTGGTGCGCTTCAGGATGCGATCTGCACGACCTTTAGCACGCGGCATAATGCGCTTCATGCTAGGGCCTTCATCTACGAAAATTTTCGCAACTTTCAGATCGTCGATATCAGCGCCATCGTTGTGTTCGGCGTTAGCAATGGCAGATTCCAGGACTTTCTTAACCAGTACAGCCGCTTTCTTGTTGGTGTAAGTCAGAATATCCAGAGCCTGCGACACTTTCTTACCGCGAATCAGGTCAGCAACAAGGCGAACCTTCTGAGCAGAAGAACGAGCATGGCGATGTTGAGCAATAGTTTCCATCTCTTCCTCCTACTTATTTCTTCTTGGCTTTCTTATCAGCAGCGTGGCCGCGATAAGTACGTGTCGGTGCAAATTCACCCAGCTTGTGGCCGACCATTTCGTCGGAAACAAAGACAGGAACGTGCTGACGACCATTATGGACAGCGATGGTCAAACCGATCATGTTAGGGAAGATCGTTGAACGACGGGACCAAGTGCGCAGGGGCTTCTTGTCACCGCTTTCCACCGCTTTCTCTACCTTCTTCAGCAAGTGCAGGTCAATAAAAGGACCTTTCTTGAGAGAACGTGGCATGGCTTATCCTCTAAAATTATTTGCTACGGCGACGTACGATAAATTTATCAGTACGCTTGTTGCTACGGGTCTTCTTACCTTTGGTCTGAACGCCCCACGGAGTTACCGGGTGCTTACCAAAGTTACGACCTTCACCACCACCGTGCGGGTGATCGACTGGGTTCATCGCAGTACCGCGAACGGTAGGACGAACACCACGCCAACGGGTTGCACCGGCTTTACCCAGAACGCGCAGCATGTGCTCAGCGTTACCGACTTCGCCCAGGGTTGCGCGGCAGTCAGCTTCGACTTTACGCATTTCGCCTGAACGCAGACGCAGGGTAACGTAGGAACCTTCACGCGCAACGATCTGCACGTAAGCACCAGCAGAACGGGCAATCTGACCGCCTTTACCTGGTTTCATTTCTACGTTATGCACGGTTGAACCAACCGGGATGTTACGCATCGGCAGGGTGTTACCTGCTTTGATCGCAGCATCAACGCCAGACTGAATCTGGTCGCCAGCTTTCAGGCCTTTAGGGGCCAGGATGTAACGGCGCTCGCCATCTTTGTACAGAACCAGTGCGATGTTCGCAGAACGGTTCGGATCGTACTCAAGACGCTCAACAACTGCCGGGATACCATCTTTGTTGCGTTTGAAGTCAACAATACGGTAAGCCTGCTTGTGACCACCACCGATATGACGGGTAGTGATACGACCATTGTTGTTACGACCACCGGATTTGCTGTTTTTTTCAACCAGCGCGGCAAAAGGCTTGCCTTTGTGCAGCTCAGGGTTCACCACTTTAACAACGTGACGACGACCCGGAGATGTCGGTTTACATTTAACAACTGCCATTGTCTTTCTCCTCCGACTTACTCAGCGCCGCCGACGAAGTCCAGGTTCTGGCCTTCTTTCAGGGTGACGTAAGCTTTTTTCCAGTCGCTACGACGACCGATACGCTGTCCGTGACGCTTAACTTTACCCTTAACAACCAGGGTGTTTACGTCTTTCACTTCTACTTCGAACAGTTTCTCAACAGCAGCAACGATCTCTGCTTTGGTCGCGTCTTTGGCAACTTTGAGAACGATGGTATTGGTTTTTTCCATCGCGGTTGATGCTTTTTCAGATACGTGCGGCGCGCGCAGTACTTTCAGCAGACGTTCTTCACGGATCATGCCAGCATCTCCTCAACTTGCTTAACTGCTTCTGCAGTCATAACGACTTTGTCGAAGGCGATCAGGCTAACTGGGTCGATACCCGCTGCATCACGCACGTCAACCTTGTACAGGTTACGCGCAGCCAGGAACAGATTCTCATCCAGTTCACCGGTGATGATCAGCACGTCTTCCAGCGCCATGTCTTTCAGTTTCTGTACCAGCAGCTTAGTTTTAGGCGCTTCAACAGAGAACGACTCGACAACGATCAGACGGTCCTGACGTACCAGCTCGGACAGGATGCTTTTCAGCGCGCCGCGGTACATCTTTTTGTTAACTTTTTGACTGTGGTCCTGTGGACGCGCAGCGAAGGTCACGCCACCTGAACGCCAGATCGGGCTCTTGATAGAACCTGAACGCGCACGGCCGGTGCCTTTCTGACGCCATGGCTTTTTGCCTGAACCAGTTACTTCAGCACGAGTTTTCTGCGCGCGAGTACCCTGACGAGCACCTGCAGCGTAAGCAACAACAACCTGGTGAACCAGCGCTTCGTTGAAATCACGACCGAAGGTAGTTTCGGAAACAGTCAGCGCGCTCTGCGCGTCTTTCAGTACTAATTCCATTGCTATCCCCTTACGCCTTCACAGCTGGTTTAACAATCAGGTCGCTGCCGGTTGCACCCGGGACAGCACCTTTGACCAGCAGCAGGTTGCGCTCAGCGTCAACACGTACTACTTCCAGGCTCTGAACGGTTACGCGCTCATTACCCAGCTGACCAGCCATTTTCTTGCCTTTGAACACTTTGCCCGGAGTCTGGTTCTGACCGATAGAACCCGGAACGCGGTGAGACAAGGAGTTACCGTGTGTAGCGTCCTGGGTACGGAAGTTCCAGCGCTTAACGGTACCTGCGAAACCTTTACCTTTAGAGGTACCGGTAACGTCTACTTTTTTAACGTCAGCGAAAATTTCAACACTGATGCTCTGGCCAACAGAGTATTCTTCACCTTCGGTGCGGAATTCCCACAGACCACGGCCAGCTTCAACGCCAGCTTTAGCAAAATGACCTGCTTCCGGCTTACCAACACGGTTTGCTTTTTTCGCACCGGTGGTAACCTGGATCGCCTGGTAACCATCGTTTTCCAGACCTTTGACCTGGGTAACGCGGTTTGCTTCAACTTCGATTACGGTTACTGGGATTGAAACGCCTTCTTCAGTGAAGATGCGCGTCATGCCCACTTTTTTACCGACTAAACCAATCATTGTATCAACCTCTCAATCGCTCGATGACCTGATTAACCCAGGCTGATCTGCACGTCAACACCGGCAGCCAGATCCAGACGCATCAGAGCATCAACGGTTTTTTCAGTTGGCTCAACGATGTCTACCAGACGCTTGTGAGTGCGGATTTCGTACTGATCACGCGCATCTTTGTTAACGTGCGGAGAGATCAGAACGGTGAAGCGCTCTTTGCGAGTCGGCAGCGGGATCGGACCACGTACCTGCGCACCAGTGCGCTTGGCAGTCTCGACGATTTCCGCGGTTGATTGATCGATCAGGCGATGATCAAACGCTTTAAGACGGATACGGATTCTTTGGTTCGACATGAGACCAAGGCTCCAAACATTTTATAAACGAAAAAAATTACTACCCGCACCCATTACGATTGATGGGGGAGTGTAATCGTTCAGCATATAACTCCCCAATCGGGAGTATTGTCAGGCGATACACTAATCGCTATCGCCTGCGATTCTGCTCGAATCGCGCCACACCAATATCGGCAGGCCCGCGCATTATACGCAAATCTGTTCAGGAAGCAACCCATGCTGCGTTTTAACCGCAAATGCGCGCGCCGGTAAAAAAGCCCGCACGGGGCGGGCTGCAATCAACAGGTGGGACGGCATAGCAAACGCTACTTATCGCCCTCTTCTTTCAGCTGGGCCTGCAGATAGTTTTGCAGACCCAATTTCTGAATCAGGTCGAGCTCAGTTTCCAGCCAGTCGATATGGTGCTCTTCATCCGCCAGAATCTCGATCATCATGTCGCGGCTGACGTAATCATGAACTTTATCGGCGTACGCAATCGCCTCGCGTAAGTCTTTCGCCCCTTCCAGTTCGAGCGTCAGGTCCGATTGCAGCATTTCCGGTACGTCTTCACCAATGCGCAGCCGGCCGAGATCCTGCAGATTAGGAATGCCTTCGAGAAACAAAATGCGTTCGATGTACTTATCCGCATGTTTCATTTCATCAATGGATTCATGGTATTCGACATCGTTGAGGCGTATCAGGCCCCAGTTTTTGAACATGCGCGCATGTAGAAAGTACTGGTTGATTGCAACCAGTTCATTTCCCAGCAATTTATTGAGGTGAGTAATGATTTTGCCGTCGCCCTTCATTTTGCTTCCTCCGCTTGCAGATAAATAGAGCGTAGATGCGGATAAAAAGAAGTCAAAAAAACGCGACAGTTTTTGGGGTTATTCAGGCGAAGCGGATGCGCAGTTACGCTATCTCTTTGTAAAGCGGCACGTTTTGCATTTCATCATCCATAATCTCGCGCGCCACGCGAATACACTTGCCGCACTGCTTGCCGATAGGCACCAGCTGGCGCAGTTGCTGAATCGATTTGGGTTGATAACGGCGGACAACCTCACGCAGGGTTCGGTCGCTTACGGCATTACACAGACAGACGTACATTTACAGCCCACTCCAGTACAATTTCTGATCAAAGTGTAAATGAGAATGGTTTTTATTTCAACGTAGCTTTTGTGTGGGATTAGGCGTGCCGGTCAATGCAAAGCAAAAAAAAGAGCACCGAAGTGCTCTTTTTCATGCTGCGGTGGCAACCGGAGTTACCACCGTTATTAACGCAATTAAGCGAGAACTTCAGCAACAACGCCCGCGCCAACGGTACGGCCGCCTTCGCGGATTGCGAAACGCAGACCCTGGTCCATCGCGATTGGGTGGATCAGCTCAACGGTCATTTTGATGTTGTCGCCTGGCATTACCATCTCAACGCCTTCTGGCAGTTCGATGTTGCCGGTCACATCAGTAGTACGGAAGTAGAACTGTGGACGGTAGCCTTTGAAGAACGGAGTATGACGGCCGCCTTCGTCTTTAGACAGTACGTACACTTCTGATACGAACTTGGTGTGTGGCTTGATGGTGCCTGGCTTAGCCAGAACCTGACCACGCTGGATCTCTTCACGCTTGATACCGCGCAGCAGAACACCACAGTTCTCGCCTGCCTGACCCTGGTCCAGCAGTTTGCGGAACATTTCAACACCGGTACAGGTAGACTTGGCAGTCGCTTTGATACCAACGATTTCTACTTCGTCGCCCACTTTCACGATGCCGCGCTCAACACGACCGGTAACAACGGTACCACGGCCAGAGATTGAGAATACGTCTTCGATTGGCAGCAGGAACGGCAGGTCGATAGCACGGACTGGATCGGGGATGTAGCTATCCAGGTGCTCAGCCAGCTCAACGATTTTCGCTTCCCACTCAGCTTCGCCTTCCAGCGCTTTCAGCGCAGAACCGCGTACGATTGGGGTATCGTCGCCAGGGAAGTCGTAAGCAGACAGCAGGTCACGCACTTCCATCTCAACCAGTTCCAGCAGCTCTTCGTCATCAACCATGTCGCACTTGTTCAGGAACACGATGATGTAAGGAACGCCAACCTGACGACCCAGCAGGATGTGCTCACGGGTCTGTGGCATTGGGCCATCAGTCGCAGCAACAACCAGGATCGCGCCGTCCATCTGCGCAGCACCGGTGATCATGTTTTTCACATAGTCGGCGTGGCCTGGGCAGTCAACGTGTGCGTAGTGACGGGTCGGGGTTTCATATTCAACGTGAGAGGTGTTGATGGTGATACCACGAGCCTTCTCTTCTGGCGCGTTATCGATCTGATCGAATGCACGCGCCTGGCCGCCGTAGGTTTTAGCCAGAACGGTGGTGATGGCTGCAGTCAGAGTGGTTTTACCGTGGTCAACGTGACCGATGGTGCCCACGTTTACGTGCAGTTTGTTACGTTGAAATTGCTCTTTCGCCATGGCGATAATCCTTACGTTATGCCTTCATCAGTGATGAAGGCATCAGTTCACAATTTTTAAACCGTAGCCTTATTTGCTACGAGCTTCAATAACGGCCTGAGCGACGTTGTTCGGCGCATCATCGTACTTCAGGAACTCCATGGAGTAAGAAGCACGGCCTTTGGTCAGAGAACGCAACTGAGTCGCGTATCCGAACATTTCAGACAGCGGAACTTCAGCGTGAATCTGAACGCCAGTCGCGTTAGATTCCTGACCTTTCAGCATACCACGACGGCGGCTCAGGTCACCGATAACGTCACCGGTGTTCTCTTCTGGGGTTTCTACTTCAACCTTCATGATTGGCTCAAGCAGAACCGGCTGTGCTTTCTTAAAGCCATCTTTGAAGGCGATAGAAGCGGCCAGTTTAAACGCCAGCTCAGAGGAGTCAACGTCATGGTAAGAACCGAAGTGCAGGCGCACGCCCAGATCAACTACCGGGTAACCGGCCAGTGGACCAGACTTCAGCTGCTCCTGGATACCTTTATCAACCGCAGGGATGTATTCACCAGGAATCACACCACCTTTGATATCGTTGACAAATTCGTAGCCTTTCGGATTCGAACCCGGCTCCAGTGGGTACATGTCGATAACAACATGACCGTACTGACCACGACCACCAGACTGCTTGGCGTGTTTACCTTCGATATCGGTAACTTTAGAGCGAATCGCTTCGCGGTAAGCAACCTGAGGTTTACCAACGTTCGCTTCAACGTTGAATTCACGCTTCATGCGGTCAACGATGATGTCGAGGTGCAGCTCACCCATACCAGCGATGATGGTCTGGTTAGACTCTTCGTCAGTCCATACGCGGAATGACGGGTCTTCTTTCGCCAGACGACCCAGAGCAAGACCCATTTTTTCCTGGTCAGCTTTGGTTTTCGGCTCAACGGCGATAGAAATTACCGGCTCAGGGAATTCCATACGCTCCAGAATGATCGGGTTAGATGGATCACACAGGGTATCACCGGTGATCACGTCTTTCAGACCGATTGCTGCAGCGATGTCGCCTGCGCGAACTTCGCTGATCTCTTCACGTTTGTTGGCGTGCATCTGAACGATACGACCGAAACGCTCACGTGCAGATTTCACGGAGTTCAGTACGGTATCGCCCGAGTTAACCACACCCGAGTAAACGCGGAAGAAGGTCAGGTTACCTACGAACGGGTCGTTGGCAATTTTGAACGCCAGCGCAGAGAACGGCTCGTCGTCAGTTGCATGACGCTCAGCCGGGGTATCTTTACCGTCGTCCAGGATACCGTTGATCGCCGGAACGTCAGTTGGTGCTGGCAGATATTCAACGACTGCATCCAGCATCGCCTGAACACCTTTGTTCTTAAATGCAGAACCACAGGTCACGAGGATGATCTCGTTGTTCAGTACGCGCTTACGCAGAGCAGATTTGATCTCTTCTTCAGACAGTTCTTCACCGCTAAAGAATTTCTCCATCAGCTCTTCAGAAGCTTCAGCAGCTGCTTCAATCAGCTTGCCACGCCACTCTTCAGCCAGTTCCTGCAACTCAGCACGGATATCTTCGTAAACGAAGGTAGTACCCTGATCGGCGTCGTTCCAGTTGATCTCTTTCATCTTGATCAGGTCAACAACACCGGTGAAGTTCTCTTCTGCGCCGATAGCCAGCTGCAGTGGAACCGGAGTTGCGCCCAGACGTGATTCGATCTGACCAACAACTTTCAGGAAGTTCGCACCCATACGGTCCATTTTGTTAACGAACGCGATACGTGGAACTTTATATTTGTTTGCCTGACGCCATACGGTTTCAGACTGCGGCTGCACGCCACCTACTGCACAGTAAACCATTACTGCGCCGTCGAGCACACGCATAGAACGTTCTACTTCGATGGTGAAGTCAACGTGTCCCGGGGTGTCGATGATGTTGATGCGGTGCGGCTCAAACTGCTTCGCCATACCTGACCAGAACGCAGTGGTCGCTGCAGAGGTGATGGTAATACCACGCTCCTGCTCCTGCGCCATCCAGTCCATGGTTGCAGCGCCATCGTGCACTTCACCGATTTTGTGGTTAACACCGGTGTAGAACAGGATACGCTCGGTGGTAGTGGTTTTACCGGCGTCAATGTGTGCGCTGATACCGATGTTACGGTAGCGCGCAATGGGTGTTGTACGAGCCATTTGATTCCTCTGATTCTCGGACGTTCAATGTAAGTCGACCCCAGCGGGTTGGCTGAATGAGCGCCCGCTGGTTTAACAACAACTACGTGGCGATTACCAGCGGTAGTGTGCGAACGCCTTGTTGGCTTCAGCCATACGGTGAACGTCTTCACGTTTCTTCACTGCAGTACCTTTGTTTTCTGCAGCGTCAGAAAGTTCGTTCGCCAGGCGGAGAGCCATCGATTTATCACCGCGTTTACGAGCAGCTTCTACGATCCAACGCATTGCCAGGGCATTACGACGAACCGGACGGACTTCAACTGGAACCTGGTAGGTTGAACCACCAACGCGACGTGACTTAACTTCGACAGTCGGACGTACGTTTTCGAGTGCAACTTCGAAAGCTTCCAGACCATCTTTACCAGCACGTTGAGCCAGGGTATCAAGTGCGGTATAGACGATTGATTCAGCAGTAGATTTTTTACCATCTACCATCAGGATATTTACAAATTTAGCCAGCAGCTCTGATCCGAACTTAGGATCCGGCAGAATTTTACGCTGACCAATGACGCGACGACGTGGCATGGAAATACTCCGTTGTTAATTCAGGATTGTCCAAAACTCTACGAGTTTATTTTGACATTAAAGTTAAAACGTTTGGCCTTACTTAACGGAGAACCATTAAGCCTTTGGCTTCTTCACGCCGTACTTGGAGCGAGCCTGCTTACGGTCTTTAACACCTGAGCAGTCCAGCGCGCCACGAACGGTGTGGTAACGCACACCTGGCAGGTCTTTTACACGACCGCCACGGATCAGGATCACGGAGTGCTCCTGCAGGTTATGACCTTCACCGCCGATGTAGGAGGTGACTTCAAAACCGTTAGTCAAACGCACACGGCAGACTTTACGCAGTGCGGAGTTTGGTTTTTTCGGGGTAGTGGTGTAAACACGAGTACAAACACCACGTTTTTGCGGGCAAGCTTCCAGCGCCGGCACGTTGCTTTTAGCAACCTGACGAACGCGTGGTTTGCGAACCAGCTGGTTAACTGTTGCCATTAAATAGCTCCTGGATTTAGCTTTTGCTTCGTAAACACGTAATAAATCGCCTCGTATTACTACGAGGAGGCAGAATTTTAGGGCTGTGCCCATAGGGTGTCAAGAAATAACCAGGTTTTACCCTTCACCAGGCCACTTGTTGTGGGTGCTTCGTCGTCAGCGTAACGAAACCAGTATAGTTCAGACGCGACACATTGGTCGAAATTTGCGCAGTCAGCCCGCGCGCCATCACGTCTTCTTCTAATACCCACAGCGTGGCGGGCGACGCCAGCAGCTGCTGCAGCTTCTGACTGCCTGCCAGCGCGGCCGTCACACCATCCTGTAACAGCAGCACGTCATCGCCCTCCTGCAACAGCAGCAGCAGGCTATCGAAATCGCATTGCCAGGGAGAGTGCAGCAGGGTGTAGAGCATGGTCAGTTCTCAGAAACGGAGGATACGGTCATAAGTTGCCAGCGTCTGGCGCAGCGCGGCAGGTTCCAGCAGCTGCGCATCCAGCACGCGCGCTGCCGTGAGACTCTGGCCACGTGCCAGCAGTGACGCCTGACAGATATAGCAGCGATCAATGTCGTATAACGCCAGCACGCCAAAGGTCGCAATATAGTCACGCGCCAGAATCTGCGCCGGCTGCTGATCGCGGTTGAGCTGCAGCACGCCGTCGCCAATAAAGAACAGGCCGATATCCTCGCTCAGCGCGCCGGTCGCCAGCACGGCATCCAGCCCTTCCCGGCCAGCACTGCTGCCGTGCGGAGCCTGCGTAAAAAGAAACGCCACGCGGTTCATCAGAACTGCACCAGGCGATCGCAGCTCAGCGCGGCTTCCGCCAGCGCGCCCAGGCCGCTAAGGGTAAATCCGGGCTGCAGATTGCTGCCCGCCAGCTGCAGGCGCGCTGCCTCCTGCGCATCGGTCACGCCGCGCCGCAACGCGGCTGCCACACAGATATTCAGTGCCGCGCCACTGTCGTCGCGCAGCTGCTGCCAGGCGCGCACCATGTCCACTTCATCGCTGGCCGGCGCGCTGAGCTGGTTAGCATTCAGCACGCCTTCGCGGTAAAAGAACACGCTTTCCAGCTGATGTCCCTGTGCCAGCAGCGCACGGGCAAACAGCAGCGCGCTGCTGGCGTGCTGTGTGCCGTAAGCCGGCCCGGTTACCAGCAGCGTGTAGCGCATTAGCGATCCTGCCCCTGCAGATCGCCACTCTTAAACTGGCGGATATACAGATACACGGTGTGCTTAGAAATATTGAGGCGATCGGCCACCTGATTAATGGCGTCCTTAATATCGAAAATGCCCTTCTCGTACAGATTGAGGACGATCTGGCGATTCTTGGCGTTATTCGACACGTTGCGGTCGGCGCTCACCTCTTCAATAGTGAACTCCAGCGTCTGGGTGACCAGATCCTCTACCGAGCTGGCAAAGTTGACGTTGGAATCCACCTGCTGCGTTTCCGGCGGCATGAAAGTCGACATAATCTGCGAAAACGGTACGTCCAGGTTCATATTGATGCACAGCAGGCCAATCACCCGCTGCTGCCGGTTACGAATCGCAATGGTTACCGACTTCATCAGTACACCGCTTTTGGCTCGCGTGAAGTAGGCGCGCGACACATTGCTCTCCGCGCCGTGCATATCATGCAGCATGCGCAGCGCCAGATCGGTAATCGGGGAACCCACTTTGCGGCCGGTATGTTCGCCGTTGGCGATACGCACGGCGGAGCATTTAAGATCTTCCAGCGAGTGCAGCACGATTTCGCAGTGCGAGCCAATCAGCATCGCCAGACCGTCGACCACCGCTTCGTAGGATTTAAGAATATCGTAGTCTGCTTGTTCGAACGGACGCTGCTCCAGTAAATCGAAGTCAGTCAGTTCGCCGGGATTGAATGGATTAGACATCGAAGACATTACCCTAAATGGCTGGAGCCTGTCTCGACAGCATTGGGGCAGACTCATCTTATGATCATTGTGCAGGCGCTAGTCTGGCAAATGTCGCCGTTTTTAGCCAGAGCTTTACTCATCGCGCCGCAAATTCAGGATGAGCGAAAACAAAACCGCCGCCCGAAGGCGGCGGTGCAAGTCAGCTTACTGCGCTTTCTTGTCAGCAGCGGCCGGAGCCTGCGCTTTCTCATCGGCTTTCGGCGCTGGCTTGATGTCGAGCAGCTCAACATCGAACACCAGCGTTGAGTTGGCCGGAATACCCGGTACGCCGTTTTTGCCGTAAGCCAGGTTCGGTGGGATCACCAGCTTGATCTTACCGCCTTTCTTCACGTGCTTCAGACCTTCGGTCCAGCCCGGGATTACGCCGTCCAGACGGAACGACAGCGGCTCGCCGCGCGTGTAAGAGTTGTCGAACTCGGTGCCGTCAATCAGCGTACCTTTGTAGTTAACCACTACGGTATCGCTGTCTTTCGGGGTCTCACCGCTGCCCTCTTTCTCTACCTGATACAGCAGGCCAGATTCGGTTTTCTTCACGCCCTTCTCTTTGGCGAACTTGTCCGCGTAAGCGGTGCCTTTGTCGGCATTCTCTTTCGCGTCTTTTTCCATCTTCGCCTGAGCGGCCCCTTTCACGCGGCCTTCAAACGCCTGCAGCGTCTGCTCAATCTCTTCGTCAGACAGCTTGCTCTTGCCGCCAAACGCATCCTGAACACCGGCAATCAGCTGGTCTTTGTCCAGTTTGATACCCAGTTTCTCCTGCTCCTTCAGAGAGTTGTCCATGTAGCGACCCAGGGAGGCGCCCAGCGCATAGGCTGACTGCTGGTCTTCGTTTTTGAAGGCAGCATTTTTCGGCGCCTGTGGCGCAGCCTGCGCTGCGTCAGCCGGTGCCGCAGTGGTTTCTGCTGCCATTGCCAGCGGTGCATTCAGCGCGACGGCCATGGTGGTAGCTAACAATGTGACTTTAAACAGTGATTTCATCCTTTCTCCAAAACCGAAGCTTCAAAACCTCGGGAATCATTGCGGACAGTGGCCCACACTATAACTTTACGTGGCAGTGGCGAACACTCCCACAGTGTAATTACCCGGTCAACCTCCGACCTTTTTTGCTTCAGGAAGTTTCATCAGAGATATAGGCGCAACGCGGGAATTCAATGCATACGCCAGACCGAAGGTGAAATATCAGGTGATTCTGACACGAAAGACCGTAGAATCACGCCCGACAAGATCAACGCGCAGCACCGTGACAGGAGGAGTGATGATGCAACAACCAGAATGGGATCAACGCCTTGAGGCGCTGGAGAGCAAGCTGGCTTTCCAGGAACATACCATTGAGCAGCTCAATCAGACGGTGGTTCAGCACGAGCTGGAAATGAGTAAACTGCGTGAGCAGGTGCGTCTGCTGGTGGATAAAGTGAAGGCCGCCGCCCCGTCCATGGTCGCTTCGCAAGCGGAAGAGACCCCGCCGCCGCACTATTAACATCGCGTGCTTTGCTGCCCAATAAAAAGGCCACCCGCAGGTGGCCTTTTTACGCTTAGTGGTTGCAGCCACAACCACCGTGGCCGCCGCAGCCGCCGTGACCGTGCTCATGATCGTGACCATGGTCGTGGTCATGATCGTGATGATGGCCGTCAGCGCCATGAACGTGGCCGTGAGCGATCTCTTCTTCCGTGGCTTCACGGATAGCAACCACTTCTACATTGAAGTTCAGGTTCTGACCCGCCAGCATGTGGTTACCGTCAACCACCACGTGCTCATCTTCCACTTCGGTGATCTCGACCGGCACCGGGCCCTGGTCGGTTTCTGCCAGGAAGCGCATGCCAACCTGCAGCTCGTCAACGCCCATGAACACGTCTTTCGGTACACGCTGCACCAGGTTGTCATCGTACTGGCCGTACGCGTCGTTTGCCGGGATATGCACGTCAAACTTGTCGCCGACCGCGTGATTTTCCAGCGCTTTTTCCAGACCAGAAATCAGGGAACCATGACCGTGCAGATAATCCAACGGCGCACTCACCGGTGACTCGTCAACCAACACACCGTCTTCGGTACGAACCTGATACGCCAGGCTCACCACCAGGTCTTTTGCTACTTTCATGATATCTCCTAACCGTTGAGAACAAAGAATCCCGTCTCATTGGTCTATTCTCGCGTGCAATAACCAACCAGAAAGGTTCAGTACTGAGGATGCCAACAGTGCTGTTGGACCATACTGCTCAGCGTTAATGGCGCCGATTGTAGCGGAATTCAATACCGCTGTAAGGCTAAGCTTAAAAAAAGCTGCGCCATCGCGCTACTCCGGATGAAAAATGCCAATCACTTGCTCAGTGCTGCGAACCTGATCGCGCGCCTGCTTGTCCGCCTCACGCATCTGGTGGCCGCACTTCACGCACTCCACCACATCGACATTATTTTCACGCCACATCGCCAGCGTGTCTTTCTCCTGACAGTGCGGACAGACCGCACCGGCAATAAAACGTTTACGCATAGTCTTTCCTGCCCGTTATCAGAACGGATACGTTAAGTGTAGCCTTACTCATCATCCCAGCCGTCAAACTGCCGTTTTTCATGCTGCATTTCACGCTGGAAAATGTCCTCCAGCTCGCGTCGCGCCTCACGCACGCGTGAAACCTGCACGCTGTCGTCGTGGCTCGGCACCAGTTCACGCAGCATGCGCATATCCAGCCGGCGGAAGTGCTGCTGCGCGCGCTGCGCCTGATGCGGATGCATGCCCAGCGATATCAGCGCTTTGCGGCCTAACTCCAGCGCGCTGGAGAAGGTTTCACGCGAGAACAGCGTGACGCCCGCCTGCAGCAGCTCATGCGCCTCGACACGACCGCGCGCCCGCGCCAGAATCTCCAGCTGCGGGAAGTGCTGCTGGCACAAGTGCACGATGGTCATCGAATCTTCCGGATCGTTACAGGTGATGACAATCGACTGCGCATTCTCCGCCCCGGCGGCACGCAGCAGCTCGAGCTCGGTGGCATCGCCATAGTAAACCTTGTAGCCATATTTGCGCATCAGGCTGACCGCCGAGATATCGCGCTCCAGCACGGTGATGCGCTTGTTGTTGGCCATCAGCAAACGCCCGACCACCTGACCAAAACGGCCAAAGCCCACCACAATCACCTGGGGCTGATCGTCCTCGACAAACGGCTTTTCGCCGTCCTCTTCCGGTTCGTTGAAGCGGCGCGCCAGAATCTTATCCACGCCCTGCATCAGCAGCGGCGTGGTCATCATCGACAGCGTCACCGTGACCAGCAGCAGCGGCAGCTGATCGCCGCTGAACAGTTTTGCCGACGACGCCGCCGAAAACAGCACGAAGGCGAATTCACCGCCCTGACTCAGCACGCCGGCAAACTGCAGACGCTCCGAACTGCGCAGGCCATAAATGCGCGCCAGCACGTAGAGCACCAGCGTTTTCACCGCCACCAGCAGTACCACGCCGATCAGAATTTCGAGGATGTGGGTATAAAGCACGCCGAGGTTGAGCGCCATGCCTACTGAAATAAAGAACAGCCCGAGCAGCAGCCCTTTAAACGGCTCAATAGCGACTTCCAGTTCGTGGCGATACTCACTCTCTGCCAGCAGAATACCGGCGATGAACGTGCCCAGCGCCATCGACAGGCCCAGCGCATCCATAAACAGCGCCGAACCGAGCACCAGCAGCAGCGAGGCGGCGGTAAACACTTCCCGCACACCGGACGCGGCGATGAAACGGAAAATCGGCCGCAGCAGATAGCGTCCGCCCACCAGCATGCCGGCGAATGCCAGCACCTTCATGCCCACCTTGAGCCAGTCGACGTGGCCACTGTCGCTGCCGGCCAGCAGCGGCACCAGCGCCAGCGCCGGAATCACCGCCAGGTCCTGGAACAGCAGCACCGAGAAGCCCAGCTGGCCCGCTTCGCTACGGTTCATGCCTTTGTCGCGCATCAGCTGCAGCGCCATGGCGGTCGAGGACATCGCCAGGCCGATACCGCCAATCACCGCGGCCTGCCAGCTGAAGTCGGTCAGCCACAGCAGCACGCCGAGAATCGCTGCCGATACCAGCACCTGCGCGGCACCGACGCCAAAAATAGAGCGCCGCAACGCCCACAGCTTGGCCGGGTTCAGCTCCAGCCCGATGATGAACATCAGGAACACCACGCCAAGCTCCGAGAAGTGCAGAATCTCGTCCACATCGCTGATGAAGCCCAGCCCCCACGGGCCAATGGCGATACCGGCCAGCAGATAGCCCAGCACCGCACCAATGCCGAGCCGGGCGGCAATCGGCACCACCA
Organism: Pantoea dispersa; assembly: GCF_019890955.1. Classification (NCBI taxonomy): domain Bacteria; kingdom Pseudomonadati; phylum Pseudomonadota; class Gammaproteobacteria; order Enterobacterales; family Erwiniaceae; genus Pantoea; species Pantoea dispersa. The sequence continues at coordinate 307,489 of NZ_CP082346.1, read as the reverse complement.
GCACCGCCGCCACCAGATAAATCACGCCGGCGGTGAGTAACGTTTCGCCTTGCATCACACTCCTCCGTTCGGCAGCGGTGACGCCAGCCAGTCGCCATAGGCGCGCGCAAAGTTGCGCAGCACCTCGGGTGTCTGACGACGCGCCCAGTAAATCACCATCGGCGTCAGCCAGTGCATGCGACACATCTGCGCCGTCAGCTCAAACGGTCGCATAATGTCGCTCATCGGGTAGCGATTGAGGCCGCTGTGGTGATACGCCGTCTCCGGCTCACCGGTGGTCACCACGCTGCGCCAGTATTTGCCTTCCAGCGCATTACCGTCCTGGCCACTGGCAAAGCCGCGCGACAGCACGCGATCCAGCCACTCTTTCAGCAGTGCCGGACAGCTATAGGTATAAAGTGGATGCTGAAACACCACGATTTGATGGTCGCGCAGCAGTTGCTGCTCGTAATGAATATCAATAAAGAAATCCGGATAGTGGGCGTATAAATCGTGCACCGTGACGTGGTCCAGTTCCATAGCCGACTGCAGCAAAACCCGATTAGCAATCGAATCCTGTGATTCCGGATGGGCGTAAAGCAGCAATATTTTGGGCGGCTGCGACATCGTTCCCCTCCAAAGCGTCGTCACCGCGGCGGAATTCCGCTACCATGCTCGACGCAACAAACATTATCGAATTATGTTGCCGATAAATTAACATATTCTGACGATACGGCGCCTATGATTGTCTTTTCCGCATTACAAATCCGTCGCGGCACTAATGTGCTGCTGGATAACGCAACGGCCACCATTAACCCGGGGCAAAAAGTCGGCCTGGTGGGTAAAAACGGCTGCGGTAAATCCACGCTGCTGTCACTGCTGAAGGGTGAAATCAGCAGCGATGCCGGCAACGTCACCTTTCCCGGCAACTGGGCGCTGGCGTGGGTGAATCAGGAAACCCCGGCGCTGAGTAAAGCCGCGCTGGAATATGTTATCGACGGCGACCGCGAATATCGTCAGCTCGAATCCGAATTAGCGGCAGCCAATGCGCGCGACGATGGCAACGCCATTGCGCTGCTGCACGGCAAGCTGGACGCTATCCAGGCGTGGAGCATACACGCACGCGCCGCCAGTCTGCTGCACGGATTGGGCTTCAGCCAGGAACAATTAATGCGGCCGGTGAGCGATTTCTCCGGCGGCTGGCGTATGCGTCTCAACCTTGCTCAGGCGCTGGTATGCCGTTCCGACCTGCTGCTGCTCGATGAACCGACCAACCACCTTGATCTCGACGCAGTGATCTGGCTGGAGCGCTGGCTGAAGAGCTATACCGGCACGCTGATCCTGATCTCGCACGACCGCGACTTCCTCGACCCGGTGGTGGACAAAATCATCCATATCGAACAGCAGACGATGTTCGAATACACCGGCAACTACAGCTCGTTCGAGCGTCAGCGCGTAGCCAAACTGGCGCAGCAACAGGCGCTGTACCAGAGTCAGCAGGAAAAAGTCACCCACCTGCAAAAGTACATCGATCGCTTCCGCGCGCAGGCCACCAAAGCCAAACAGGCGCAGAGCCGCATCAAGATGCTGGAGCGCATGGAGCTGATTGCCCCGGCGCACGTCGATAACCCGTTCAGCTTCAGCTTCCGCGCGCCAGAAAGCCTGCCTAACCCGATCCTGAAAATGGAGCAGGTTTCGGCGGGTTACGGTGAGCGGGTGATTCTGGATGCCATCAAACTCAACCTGGTGCCGGGTTCGCGCATCGGCCTGCTGGGGCGTAACGGTGCCGGTAAATCCACGCTGATCAAACTGCTGGCGGGCGAGCTGGAGCCGCTGGCGGGCAAGGTGGGTCTGGCGAAAGGGATCAAGCTGGGTTACTTCGCGCAGCATCAGCTTGAGTATCTGCGCGCCGATGAGTCGCCGCTGCAGCATCTGGCGCGCATCGCCCCGAAAACGCTGGAGCAGCAGCTGCGTGACTACCTGGGCGGCTTTGGTTTTCAGGGCGATAAAGTCAGCGAAGCCACCGAGCGTTTCTCCGGCGGCGAGAAAGCGCGGCTGGTGCTGGCGCTGATCGTCTGGCAGCGGCCGAATCTGCTGCTGCTCGACGAACCAACCAACCACCTCGATTTGGATATGCGCCAGGCGCTGACCGAAGCGCTGATCGACTTTGAAGGCGCACTGGTGGTGGTGTCGCACGATCGTCATCTTCTGCGTTCAACCACCGACGATCTTTACCTGGTGCACGACCGCAAAGTGGATGTGTTCGAGGGCGATCTGGACGATTATCAGCAGTGGCTGAGCGACCTGCAGAAGCAGGAAACGCAGCAGGATGCCGCGCCGAAGCAGGACAACGCCAACAGCGCGCAGTCCCGCAAAGATCAGAAGCGCCGCGACGCCGAGCTGCGCGCGCAGACGCAGCCGCTGCGCAAAGAGATCGAAAAGCTGGAGAAGCAGATGGCCAAATGGCAGACGCAGCTCAGCGAAGCCGAAGCACAGCTGGCCGACAGCGCCATTTACGAGCAAAACCGTAAGGCCGATTTAACCGCCGCCCTGCAGCGCCAGGCGGAGAGCAAATCGGCGCTGGAAGAAGTCGAAATGGCGTGGCTGGAGGCGCAGGAGCAGCTGGAGCAGATGCTCGCGGGGTAAAGGTGCGCGATGATGTCATAGAGGGTGCGCGATGATGCCCTCACCCTGACCCTCTCCCACAGGGAGAGGGAATAAACCTTACTCCCGCGCTGGAACAGCCTCCTCCCACTGGAGAGGGAACAAACCTTAATCCGCCTTACCTGCTACGCACGGTCGGCCCCCTCTCCCGCTGGCGGGAGAGGGTTGGGGTGAGGGCAATCAACGCTCCGAAATCACACCGGCACATCCCCTAACACCGTCGCGCGATGCATCACGCGCCGCGCCGGATAATAATCCGCGTTGGCATAATGCTGCGTCACGCGGTTATCCCAGATTGCCACGTCGTTCGGCTGCCAGCGCCAGCGCACCTGAAACTCCGGTTTGGTGGCGTGCGCAAACAGATAGCCCAGCAGCGCCTCACTCTCCTTCTCGCTTACGCCCAGCAGCCTGGTGGTAAAACCTTCATTAACAAACAGCGCCTTGCGTCCGCTCACCGGATGGGTGCGGATCACCGGATGCTGCACCGGCGGATGCTTCGCCACGGCCTGCTGCCAGCGCTGATGCTCCTCTTCCGTCTTACGGTACTTATACTCCTGGAACGATTTCTTAAAGTCGTGCTCCGCCTGCAGGCCACTCAGCAGCTGTTTGAACGGCTCTGACAGCGCCTCGTAAGCGGCAATCCCGCTGGTCCACAGCGTATCGCCACCGCTCTCCGGCAGCAGCTTTGAGGCCAGAATGGCGATCGCCGGCGGCGTCTGAATAAAGGTGACGTCGGTATGCCAGTTATCGTTGTCCGGCGGATTATCCTGATGCGTATCCAGCACGATAATCTCTTCCACGCCTTCGGCATGCGGATAAACCGGATGAATGTGCAGATCGCCGAAGCGGATCGCCAGCGCGCGCTGCTGCTCCGGCGTAATACGCTGAACGCGCAGAAACAGCACCTGATGACGCAGCAGACCGTGGTAAAGCTGCTCAAACTGCGCGTCACTCAGCGGACGGCTGAGATCGACATCGCTGACCTGCGCCCCGATATACGGACCCAGCGCGGTAAAATTCACTCGTTCGTTCATTGCTGTTCTCCATTCCAGGGCGTCAGTCGGCGCTGTAGCGCACGTAAACCCAGTTCTAAACTAAAGGCAATCAGGGCGATCACCGCGATGCCCGCCAGCACCACATCAGTGGCGAGAAACTCGCCGGCCGACTGCACCATAAAGCCCAGCCCGCGCGTCGCGGCAATCAGTTCGGCCGCCACCAGCGTGGACCAGCCCACGCCAAGACCAATGCGCAGTCCGGTGAGAATCTCCGGCAACGCTCCGGGCAGAATGACAAAACGCAGCAGCTGCCCGCGCGTCGCCCCCAGCGCCTGAGCGGCACGGATCCGCACCTGCTGCGTATTCTTCACGCCGGCCAGAGTGGATAAAGTCACCGGCGCGAAAATTGCCAGATAAATCAGTAAAATCTTTGAAGTTTCGCCAATGCCAAACCAAATCACCATCAGCGGTAAATAGGCCAGCGGCGGTACCGGTCGATAGAGTTCAATCAGCGGATCGAGCAGCCCGCGTACCGCCGGGCTAAGCCCCATGGCAATGCCCACCGGAATGCCGATCAGCGCGGCAAAGAACAGCGCCACCAGCATGCGCGTCAGGCTGGCACCAAGGTGCTGCCATAGCGTGGCATCCATAAAGCCCTGCGGACCGGCAATAACCAGCAGCTTATGCAGCACCTGCTGCGGCGGCGGCAGAAACAAGGGCGCAATCAGCCCCAGCGCGGTCACCCCCCACCACAGCAGCAGCAGCACGGCCACGCTCAGCAGGCTCAGCGACAGCTGGCGGGAAAAGGGCCAGCGCAGGCGACGAACGCGGGACGTCCGGCGCTTGTCATCAATAACGGCACTCATACAAACGCCTCCCGCTGCGCGAACACCTGGTTCAGGACATACTCACGTCGTTCGATAAATGCCGGATCGGATTTGATGCTGCGGCACGGCTCGCCCGCGGCGAAGCGCTGACCAAAGTCGAGCTTCAGCCGCTCCACTACGCGACCCGGCCCCGGCGACAGCAGCACCAGTTCGCTGGCGAGAAAGACGGCTTCTTCGATGTCATGGGTGATCAGCAGAATCTGCTTGCCGGTATCGCGCCATAACGTCAGCAGCAGCGTCTGCATCTGCTCGCGCGTGAAGGCATCCAGCGCACCGAACGGCTCATCTAACAGCAGCAGCTGCGGATCAGCGGCCAGCGCACGGGCAATCCCCACGCGCTGACGCTGACCCCCAGAGAGCTGCCAGATAAAACGCTTTTCTGCGCCCTCCAGCCCGACCTTACGGATCAGACGGCGGGCGATAGCGTGCCGTTCAGCTTTTGCCATGCCCGCCAGCTGCAGGCCAAACGCCACGTTATCGATGACGTTACGCCACGGCAGTAGCCCTTCGTTCTGAAAGACCACGCCGCGCTCTGCGCCCGGTCCGCGTACCGGCTTGCCATCCAGCGTGATACTGCCGGACTCCAGCGGCAGAAAGCCGGCGATCAAGTTCAGCAGCGTGGTTTTGCCACAGCCGGACGGCCCCAGCACCACCAGCAATTCGCGGCTGGCCAGCTGCAGATTGATATCCTGCAGCGCCGGTTGCCCGGTGTAACGTGCGTTGAGATGGGTGATGCTGAGCATAAGGCCTCCGTTATTTGGCTAAGGGGGCAACAAAGCGCGTGGTGACAAAGCTGCTGTAGTCACTGGCGGCATCCGGCACTTTGCCCTGCTCTTTCAGAAACTGTGCGGTATCGACAATCGCCTTGTTGACTGGTTTGCCCAGCTGTTCCACCTGCTGCTGCGCCGTCAGGTAGGTATTGCCTTTCACCAGTCCGGGGACGTCACTTTCCGGCACGCCGCTCAGGCGCGACAGCTTGCTGAGGTTATCCGGCTGCTGCAGCCACTGTTCCGGGTTGGCGATATAGGCCTGCTGCGCGGCAATCGCGCTACGGGCGAAAGCGGTGACCACTTCAGGATGCTGCCGGGCAAAATCCTTGCGCACCACCCAGACGTCGAGCGTCGGTGAGCCCCATTGCCCGACCTGCGACGAGTCGGTCAGCACCTTGCCGTCTTTCTCCAGTTCATTGACGGCGGGTGCCCAGACGTAAGCGCCGTCGATATCACCGCGCTGCCAGGCAGCAATGATCGCCGGCGGCTGCAGATTGACCAGTTGCACCTGGGTGGGTTTGATGCCCCAGTGTTTCAGCGCGGCCAGCAGGCTGTAATGGGTGGTGGAGATGAAGGGAACGGCAATGCGTTTGCCGATCAAATCTTTAGGCGAGCTGATGCCTTTTTTCACCACCAGCGCTTCAGAATTGCCCAGCTGTGAAGCCAGCAGGAAAGCTTCAATCGGCAGCTGTTGCGTGGCGGCCACCGCCAGCGGGCTGGAACCGATGTTGCCAATTTGCACATCGCCCGAGGCTAACGCACGCAGGACGCTGGCGCCGCTGTCGAATTTGCGCCAGTCAACCGTGGCACCGCTCTCTTTGGCAAAGGTATTGTCAGCCTGCGCCACTTTGGCCGGTTCCGCCGACGTCTGATAAGCCACGGTCACATTGACCGCCTGCGCCTGAAAGGTCATCAGCGCTAACGCGGCTGCTACCGCGCTTATTGTTTTGGTTACTGCCATCATCATGCACCCCAATGTTGAGTCGTGACGGCAGTGTCGCCAGCAGCAATGATTTCATAAAGGAATTAAAAATTATCCCTAATAAAAATCGGTTCTTAGATCAACATCGGTTAACGCTATGCAAAAAGTGCAAATACAAAACCGCTGGTTCGGAACAAATATGTCAGGCGCTCACATGCCGACTGTGGTATTGATCTCGTCTTGATTTTTTCCCCCTTTTACAGCGGTACTGGCCTCCATGTCGATTGAGAAAGTTGCGCGCCTCGCGGGCGTGTCGAAAGCCACGGTTTCACGGGTGTTGAACCAGCATCCTGGCGTCCGGCCAGATACGCGTAAACGGGTGCTGGCCGCCATTAATGTGTGCGAATACCAGCCCAACCTGCTGGCGCGCCAGCTGCGTACCGCGCAAAGCAACATGTTGCTGGTGCTGATTTCCGATATCACCAATCCGTTCTGTTCACGGGTGGTGCAGGGCATCGAGGCGGAGGCCGAAGCGCACGGCTATCACATCCTGTTATGTAATTCCGCGTCACAGCTGCGGCGCGAAACCGCCTATCTGGCACTGCTGGCCGGCAAAGTGGTGGATGGGGTGATCACCATGGACGCCGCGGCCTGCCTGCAGGGACTGAAAGAGTTGATTGGTGATGCGCCGTGGGTGCAGTGTGCGGAGTACGATCCCTCGGTGAACGCCTCCAGCGTCACCATCGATAACCGTCAGGCGGCCTATGACACGGTGCATTATCTGGCCGGCAAAGGGCGTCAGCGCATTGCGCTGGTCAACTGTGATATGCGCTATCTCTATTCGCACCAGCGCGAAAGCGGCTATCGCGACGCCATCACGCAGCTGGGGCTTGACTGGCACGGCGTCGCTTACGCCAGCGACATCTCCTGCGAAGCGGGCAGCGCGGCGCTGCGCGAACTGCTAACACAGCCAGAGCGGCCGGATGCGGTGTTTGCGGTATCAGACGTGCTGGCGGTTGGCGTGATTCACGCTGCTCTGGAGGCCGGACTGCGCGTGCCAGAGGATCTGGCGGTAGTGGGTTTTGACGGCATTCCGTTCACCAGCAGCATCAACCCGCCGCTGACCACCATTGCCCAGCCGATGAACCAGATGGGTGCCCGCAGCGTGCAGCTGCTGCTGGCGCGCATCCGTCAGCGCCAGGCGGCAGTGGTGCATGAAGTGCTGCCATGGACGCGTATTGAGCGCGCCTCCAGCTGACTCAGTGCCAGATCAACAGCACGCAGGCTGCGGTCAGCGCACCCATGGCGAGGTTGAAGATTTTCCACGCGCGCGGGCTGCGCAGTAGCCGGCCAATCAGCGAGCCGAAACCCATCCAGATCACGCCGGAAACCACGTTCACCAGCGCCATACCGAGGCTGATCGCCACCACGGAATGCAGATAGGCGCTGCCGGCAAGGCTAAAGCTGGCGACCGCACCCAGCGCCATCAGCCAGGCTTTCGGGTTGATCAGTTGCAGTAACCCGCCCTGCCAGAAAGGCATCTGCTTCACGCTGGCATCGTCGGTTTCCAGCGTTTCATATTCGGCGGTGGCAATTTTCCACGCCAGCCACAGCAGGTAGAGGCTACCGGCCACTTTCAGTACCAGATGCAGTGAGGGATAGAGCAGAATCAGGCTGCCGATGCCAAACGCCACCATCAGCAACATCACCTGCATGCCAATCATGATACCAATCAGCAGTGGAAAGGTGCGCAGGAAGCCAAAATTAGCACCTGAGGCGGTAAGTAACATATTATTGGGCCCTGGCGTGATGGCCGCGACCCAGAGAAAGCCCAGCATTGATAAAAAAAGACTCAGTTCCATGTATATTCGGGTGCTCCTCACCCAGAAAAGCGAACAACCCATCGAAGCTATCAGCGAGTTATGCATCAGACAAGTACTATCCCAGGCTATTTTGATCGCCCGAGCGGCGAGCGCTTTACCCCGCTGCGCGGCTTCGGCAATGCGCATCTGCAAACGCTGCTGCCGCGCCTGCTGCGCCGGCGCGTCACGCTGCGCCCGCACTGGCAGCGCCTCGATCTGCCGGACGGCGACTTCGTCGATCTGGCGTGGAGCGAAGATCCGGCACAGGCACGTCACAAGCCGCGCATGGTGCTGTTCCACGGGCTGGAAGGCAGTTTCCGCAGCCCGTATGCCCATGGGCTGATGCAGGCGTGTCAGGCGCGCGGCTGGCTGGCGGTGATCATGCACTTCCGCGGCTGCAGCGGCGAGCCTAACCGTCTGCAGCGCATCTATCACTCCGGTGAAACTGAAGATGCGACCTATTTTCTGCACTGGCTGCAGCGCGAATGGGGCACGGTGCCAACGGCGGCGGTCGGCGTTTCGCTCGGCGGCAATATGCTGGCCTGTCTGCTGGGGCTGCAGGGCACGTCGGCCCCGCTGGATGCCGCGGTCGCCATCTCCGCGCCGCTGGCGCTGGAGCCGTGCAGCCAGAAGCTGGACGTGGGCTTTTCACGCTTTTATCAGCACTACCTGCTGACCCAGCTGAAGAAAAACGCCACGCGCAAACTGCGCGCCTGGCCGGGCACGCTGCCGGTCGATCTGACGCAGCTGCGCGCCTTCCGCCGGCTGCGTGAGTTTGATGATGCGATTACCGCCCGCGCCCACGGTTTTATTGATGCGCGCGACTATTATCAGCGCGCCAGCGCCATGCCATTGCTGACCGGCGTGCGCAAGCCGCTGCTGATCATCCATGCTAAAGATGATCCCTTTATGACCGATGCGGTGATCCCGCAGCCGCAGCAGTTGTCTGCCACAATTGAGTATCAGCTGACGCAGCAAGGCGGTCACGTCGGCTTCGTGAGCGGCAGCCTGCTGCGACCCAAAATGTGGCTGGAGCAGCGCGTGCCGGACTGGCTCTCAACTTATCTGGATATGTAATTGTGATTATTCCCTGGCAAGAACTCGACCCGACAACGCTGGAAAACCTGATAGAAAGTTTTGTGCTGCGTGAAGGCACCGATTATGGCGAGCAGGAGCGCAGCCTGACGCAGAAAGTGGCCGACGTGCGCCGCCAGCTCAAGCAGGGCGAGGTGGTACTGGTGTGGTCAGAATTGCATGAATCGGTCAATATTATGCCGCGGCGTGAATTTCGCGGCTAATGCGTCAGGCGGCAATTCGTGGTAACAATGCTCATCGCCGGACTTCACAGGGAGCGCTGTTATGTCAGCCAGGCATCCAGTCATAGCCGTTACCGGTTCCAGCGGCGCCGGAACCACCACCACCAGTCTCGCCTTCCGTAAAATTTTCCAGCAGCTGGATCTGCACGCGGCGGAAGTAGAAGGCGACAGTTTCCATCGCTATACCCGTCCGGAAATGGACATGGCGATTCGTAAGGCGCGCGACCTCGGGCGTCACATCAGCTACTTTGGCCCGGAAGCCAACGACTTCGGCCTACTGGAGCAGACTTTCCGCGACTATGGTCAGAGCGGACTCGGCCAGTCGCGCAAATATCTGCACACCTACGATGAAGCGGTGCCGTGGAATCAGGTGCCAGGCACGTTTACACCGTGGCAGCCGCTGCCGGAAAACACCGATGTGCTGTTCTATGAAGGCCTGCACGGCGGCGTGGTGACGCAGCAGCATAACGTGGCGGAACATGTCGATCTGCTGGTTGGCGTGGTACCGATTGTTAATCTGGAGTGGATTCAGAAACTGGTGCGCGACACCAGCGAGCGCGGCCATTCGCGCGAAGCGGTGATGGATTCGGTGGTGCGTTCGATGGAAGACTACATCAACTACATCACGCCGCAGTTTTCCCGCACGCACCTCAACTTCCAGCGCGTGCCGACCGTGGATACCTCGAACCCGTTTGCCGCGCGTGAGATCCCGTCGCTGGATGAGAGCTTTGTGGTGATCCATTTTCGCGGCCTGGAGGGCATCGCTTTTCCTTATTTACTGGCGATGATCCAGGGCTCGTTTATTTCCCACATGAATACGCTGGTGGTGCCGGGCGGCAAGATGGGACTGGCGATGGAGTTAATCATGACGCCGCTGGTGCAGCGGTTGATTGAAGGAAAACGCATTGAATAGCGCAGGCTAACGCGCCAGTTTCGCCGGGAGGTAATGAGATCGGGAGCGCAGGGCCGCGCTCCCGGCTGGATTACAGTTCGACGACTTCGTAGCTGTGCGTTATCTCGACGCCCTTGCCCAGCATGATCGCGACCGAGCAGTACTTCTCCGCGGACAGATCCACCGCGCGCGCCACCGCTTTATCGCTCAGCGCTTTGCCGCTGACAATAAAATGCAGATTGATATGCGTAAAAATGCGTGGCGCTTCTTCGCGGCGTTCTGAGGTCAGTTTGACTTCACAATCGGCGACATCGTTGCGCCCCTTTTGCAGAATCGACACCACGTCAATCGCGCTGCAGCCGCCCGCAGCCATCAACACCATCTCCATCGGGCTGGGCGCTTTATCACCGGAATTGCCGTCCATTAATACCTGATGACCGGATGAGGATTCTCCGAGAAAGGTCAGCCCTTCCACCCATTTCACTCGTGCCTGCATTATTCTTTCTCCTGAAGCGGCGGTTTTGCCGCCAGAGTACGCTTTCACCTGACAAACAGCAATGCAGACGCATCCCCCACCTGCTGAAGCGAGACAACAGGAGACAGGTTGCAAAAGCTATGCTACAAACAGTGCTGAAAATATTTTCGTCACGAAAGACGAAAGCGGGACGAATCAAAAGCATCGCTTACGAATCCACCCCCGAATAACTGTCCCTCACGGGAAACGCTGGACGATTTCACCGCCTGACAGGGAAAACTGCCCCCTGTATTTTGGGCACGATTACAACAGAGGATAATAGCGAATGGTTCTCGGCAAACCGCAAACAGACCCTACACTCGAATGGTTCCTGTCCCATTGCCATATTCACAAATATCCATCCAAAAGCACCCTCATCCATCAGGGTGAGAAAGCGGAAACGCTGTACTACATCGTGAAAGGTTCCGTCGCGGTACTGATTAAAGATGAAGAAGGCAAAGAGATGATTCTCTCCTACCTCAATCAGGGGGATTTCATCGGTGAGCTCGGCCTGTTTGAAGAGGGCCAGGAGCGTAGCGCCTGGGTACGTGCGAAAACCGCCTGCGAAGTGGCTGAAATTTCCTACAAAAAATTCCGTCAGCTGATTCAGGTCAATCCGGATATTTTAATGCGCCTGTCGGCGCAGATGGCGCGTCGCCTGCAGGTAACATCTGAAAAAGTCGGCAACCTTGCCTTCCTCGATGTGACCGGCCGTATCGCGCAAACGCTGCTCAACCTGGCGAAACAGCCTGATGCCATGACCCACCCGGACGGTATGCAGATTAAAATCACCCGTCAGGAGATTGGTCAGATCGTGGGCTGCTCACGCGAAACCGTGGGTCGTATCCTGAAAATGCTGGAAGATCAGAACCTGATCTCCGCACACGGCAAAACCATCGTCGTTTACGGCACCCGCTGATTTCTTCTCACCCACGGCGTGATGGCAACATCGCGCCGTTTCTGTTTACGATGAGCTGATGTGGCGTCGAATCATCTATCATCCGGAAGTTAACTATGCGCTGCGGCAAACGCTGGTGCTGTGCCTGCCTGTGGCGCTCGGCTGGCTGTTTGGCGATCTGCAAAAAGGGCTGCTGTTCTCCCTGGTGCCGGCCTGCTGCAACATCGCCGGTCTGGATACGCCACACAAGCGGTTCTTCAAACGGCTGATTGTCGGCGGCGCACTGTTCGCCAGCGGCAGTTTTCTGATTCAGTACCTCACGGCTTACGCTGTGCCGCTGCCGCTGATTCTGCTGGTGTTACCGCTGCTGGTGGGCGTGACCGGTGAAATCAGCCCGCTGCATGGCCGTTTGCTGCCCGGCACGCTGATCGCCGCCATCTTTACCTTAAGCCTCGTCGGCCGTATGCCTATGTGGGTCCCGCCGCTGCTGTATATCGGCGGGACGCTGTGGTACGGGCTGTTTAACTGGTTCTGGTTCTGGCTGTGGAAAGAGCAGCCGATGCGCGAGACCCTTAGCCTGCTGTACCGCGAGCTGGCCGATTACTGCGACGCCAAATACACCCTGCTGACGCAGCTGACCGATCCGGAAAAAGCGCTGCCGCCGCTACTGGCGCGCCAGCAGAAAGCGGTCGATCTGATCACCACCTGCTACCAGCAAATGCATATGCTGTCCGCCAGCCGTGATAACAGTCATAAACGCCTGACGCGCGCCTTTCAGGTTGCGCTCGATCTGCAGGAGCACATCTCGGTCAGCCTGCACCAGCCGGAAGAGGTGCAAAAGCTGGTGGAGCAGAGCCACGCCGAGGCGGTGATCCGCTGGAACGCGAAAATCATTTCGGCACGGCTGCGCGTGCTGGCCGATGCCATTCTCTATCACCAGCTGCCGGAACGCTTCCACATGGAGAAGCCGCTCGGCGCGCTGGAGAAAATTGCCCGGCAGCACCCGGATAATCCGGTCGGTAATTTCTGCCTCTACCATTTCAGCCGCATTGCGCGCGTGCTGCGCACGCAGAAGCCGCTGTATACCCGCGACCTGATGGCCGATCGCCAGCGCCGCCTGCCGCTGTTGCCGGCGCTGCGCAGCTACCTGTCGCTAAAATCTGCCGCGCTGCGGACGGCGGCGCGCTTCGCCGTGATGCTGATGTTCGGCAGCGCGCTGGCGCTGTTCTTCAATATTCCCAAGCCCTACTGGATTCTGATGACCATCATGTTTGTCAGCCAGAACGGCTACAGCGCCACGCGCGTGCGCATTCAGCACCGCGCGCTCGGCACCTTCGCCGGCTTGCTGATCGCCGCGGCGTCGCTGCGCTTTGCTGTTCCGGAGTCGATTGCCCTGCTGACCATGCTGGTCATCACGCTCGCCAGCTATCTGATCACGCGTAAATATTATGGCTGGTCGATGATTGGCTTTACCGTAACGGCGGTGTATTCGCTGCAGCTGCTGTCGCTGAACGGCGCGCAGTTTCTGCTGCCGCGCATGATGGATACGCTGATGGGCTGCCTGATTGCCTTCGCCGGCATGATCTGGCTATGGCCGCAATGGCAGAGCGGGCTGCTGCGCAATAACGCGCACGACGCGCTGGAAGCGTATCAGGAGGCGCTGCGCCTGCTGCTCGGTCCGGAGCAGGCGCCGGAGAAGCTGGCGTATCAGCGCGTCAAGGTTAACCAGGCGCACAACGCGCTGTTTAACTCGCTCAACCAGGCGTCCACCGAGCCGGGCTTTAACTTCCAGTATCTGAAAGATATGCGCCTGTGGGTGACTCACAGCCAGTTTATCGTCGAGCACATCAACGCCATGACCATTCTGGCGCGCGAGCACACCATGCTGACGCCAAAGCTGGCGGAGCGCTATTTGCAGTCCTGTGAAATCGCGCTGCAGCGCTGTCAGCAGCGGCTGGCTTACGACGGGCCGGGCAACGACAGCAATATTCTGGAAGCGCCGGAGAATCTGAATGAGGGGCCGGTGACGATTGTCGAACAGCATGTGAAGCGCATTCTGCAGCACCTCAATGTGATGCACACCATTTCTTCACTGGCGTGGAGCCAGCGCCCGCATCACGGCCGCTGGCTCAGCGTGCTGAAGCCGAAAGGTTAGTTCAGGACTTTCGCGATCGCCCGGGCGAAGCGCGCCATGCCTTCTGCGATATCGGTTGGCTCAATCACCAGCGACGGCACAAAGCGAATCACATCGCTGCCGGCGGTCAGTACCATCAGACCTTCAGCGGCGGAAGCGTTGAGGATATCGCGCGCTTTGCTGGCGTGCTGCGCGTTGAGTACGGCACCCAGCAGCAGCCCTTTGCCCCGAATTTCACTGAAGATATCGAACTGCTGATTGATCTTCTGCAGCGCCGAGACAAACTGCTCACGACGCGCGTCGACACCATTCAGTACCTCGGGCGTATTGATGATATCCAGCGCGGTTTCGGCAATCGCACAGGCCAGCGGGTTGCCGCCGTAGGTGGTGCCGTGCACGCCCGGCGCCATCACCGAGGCGATTTCATGAGTGGTCAGCATCGCGCTCACCGGGAAACCGCCGCCCAGCGCTTTAGCGGTGGTGATGATATCTGGCTTGATACCATAGTGTTCGTAAGCAAACAGCTTACCGCTGCGGCCCATGCCGCTCTGCACTTCATCCAGCACCAGCAGCGCGTTGTGCTGATCGCACAGCGCACGCAATCCCTGCATGAATTCCGGCGTTGCCGGCATCACGCCGCCTTCCCCCTGAATCGGCTCCACCACAATCGCGCAGGTGTGGTCGTCAATTACCGCCTTCACCGCGGCCAGATCGTTAAACGGCACATGGACGATATCCGCCGGCTTCGGGCCAAAGCCATCGGAGTATTTTGGCTGACCGCCCACCGAGACGGTGAACAGCGTGCGGCCGTGGAAGGCGTTGTGGAAAGCGATAATTTTGCTTTTGAACGGGCTGTGCTTTTTGCAGGCGTAGTAGCGCGCCAGTTTGAACGCCGCTTCGTTCGCTTCGGCACCGGAGTTACCGAAGAATACCCGCTCGGCGAAGGTCGCCGCGATCAGTTTACTGGCGAGGCGCAGCGCCGGCTCATTGGTGAACACGTTACTGGTGTGCCACAGGGTTTCGCCCTGGCTTTTCAGCGTTTCCACCAGCGCCGGATGACAATGGCCAAGCGCAGTGACCGCGATACCACCGGAGAAGTCGATATACTCTTTGCCCTGCTGATCCCATACGCGGCTGCCTTTGCCTTTGACCGGCACAAACTGCGCAGGTGCATAAACAGGCAAAATAACGTTATCGAACGTTTCCCGGCTTACCGCTAGATTTTCCGCTGCCATTGATGACCTCATCGGGTTATTTGTTGAGCTGATGTGAAATTATAATCACAAAATATGCATAAAAAATCATGCAATGGCAAACGGAAGTTACGTATTGAGGAAATTCGCCAGCAGCTGATGCCCCTGCTCGCTGAGAATGCTCTCCGGATGGAACTGCACGCCCTCGAGCGGCAGCGTACGATGGCGGAAGCCCATGATCTCATCGGCAACGCCGTCGCGCAGGCTCCAGGCGGTGACTTCAAACTCAGGCGGCAGCGTGTCGCGCGCCACAATCAGCGAGTGATAGCGCGTGACGGTTAGCGGATTATTCAGGTTGCGGAACACGCCCTGGCCGGTGTGCTGCACCGCAGAGGTTTTGCCATGCATCACCTTGCGCGCGCGCACCACCTGCGCACCGTAGGCCTGGGCGATGGCCTGATGGCCCAGGCATACCCCGAGAACCGGCAACCGTCCGGCAAAGTGGCGAATGGCTTCGAGCGAAATGCCGGACTGATCCGGCGTGCAGGGGCCCGGCGAGATCACCAGATGACTCAGCGGCAGCGCCGTCATCTCTTCCAGCGTCATCGCATCGTTGCGCACCACGCGCACCTGCGCGCCCAGTTCACAGAAGTACTGGTAGATATTCCAGGTAAAGGAGTCGTAGTTATCAATTAGCAGCAGCATACATTACAGATGAATTGAGTGGGTGCTGTCGGTGGGCGACAAGCAAGAAAGGTCGCAAAAAAGCAATGTTACCACCTTCGACCTCAATCCCCGCTAGCTGTCAAAAAAGAATCTGATTACTCTCGCACCAGGTGCTAGATCTAACGGAGCTGTGATGACAATACACATGCAAAAAATAAAAAGCCCAGCCCTGGAGGCAATTCACAGTGCAGCAACAGGCCTGTTTGAAGCCGGAGCCCTGAATAAACAGAGCATGCGGGATTTTGACCAATGCTGTCTGGAAGAGGTTAAAGCGCTGGAGGCCGGAGATATCAAAGCGCTGCGCGAAAACCTTAACGTGAGTCAGCCCGTTTTTGCCCGCTACCTCAACACCAGCGTTTCCACGGTGCAGAAATGGGAGAGCGGAGTAAAACGCCCGGGCGGCATTTCACTCAAATTGCTCCACATCGTGCAAAAGCACGGGCTGGAAATATTACTTTAGCGGTGAGGCCGGCCTCACCACTTTCGCAAACTGCGCATTGAGCGGCGCGAGATCGCCGCCGACGCCGGCGACGATGGCCTGGTGCCAGCTTTCAGGCTCCAGCGTATCCCAGTTCAGCAGATAGCCCGCGTGCAGCGCCAGCTGTTCGAAAAAGATGCGCTGTGCCCGCCCGTTACCGGCACGGAACGGATGCAGGACGTAGATTTCACAGTAGTAATGCGCGATGCGTGCCACGAAGGTCTGCGGGTCGAGGTCGCACAGTCCCTCTTCCTCCTCCAGTGCGCTCATCAGCGCATTGCCCTCGTTCTCGATGTACTCACAGTGGCAATAGGGCGTGTCGTCGCGCCAGATGTCGATGGTACGCAGTTCACCGGCCCAGCTGTAGATATCCTGAAACAGCGTGCGGTGAATATGACGCAGGTGCGGCAGGCCAGGCGTGGCCGGTCCGAGCGCCAGCGTGGCCAGCCGCGCCGCGCTGAATGCCAGCTCGGCTTTACGCAATTGCGCCACGTCGTGAATTTCCAGCAGGTTTTTCAGCACGTCATCGTTGTGCCACAAATAGGGATCGCGCACCGCCAGGCTGTTATCCGCCATATTGCCTCCTCAGCGATGCCAGACGATCATCCGCCTGGGCGCTCTCGACGGCAGGTTCATTCAGCGTGTAACCGGCCAGTTTGCAGCTGGCCTGATAATTGGCCGCACGGGTTTGCTGCCACAACGTGATTTTCTGTTTTTCGGTGAGTTTGCTGCTCATAGCGCCTCCGGCAAGCAGGATGTGCCCTAAGTATAAGAGCAAATTTCAGCTTTGCCGGAGCGCGGCAGACGGCGCCACCCAGAGGTGGCGCGCAGAGGGATTACGGCAGGACTTTCGCGGAAGTGATAACAATCGGTTTTGACGGCACATTCTGGTATGGCCCGACATCTTTGGTCGGCACCTGGGCGATCTTGTCGATCACATCCATGCCTTTCACCACTTTACCAAACACCGCATAGCCGAAGTCGCGCTGGCCATGGTCAAGAAAAGCGTTGTCCGCCACGTTCAGGAAGAACTGGCTGGTCGCACTGTCTTTCTCAGCGGTACGCGCCATGGAAATGGTGCCACGCAGGTTGCGCAGGCCGTTATCCGCTTCGTTTTTGATCGGCGCGTTGGTCTGCTTCTGCTGCATATCCGCCGTGAAGCCGCCGCCCTGAATCATGAAACCCGGGATCACACGATGGAAAATGGTGTTGTTGTAGAAGCCGTTATTCACGTAATCCACAAAGTTTTTTACTGAAACCGGGGCTTTCTGATTATCCAGTTCAAGTTCGATATTGCCCGCAGAGGTGGTGAGCAGCACGTGCGTATCCCCTTTCGCCGCCAGAGCCGAAGCAGATACAGAAGAGAGCGCTAACAGGGCAACCGCCGCTGTCAAAGTACGTTTAAGCATGAAAGATTCCTTACCTTGGAGAGCAAGCTCAAAAACGAGATTGATTGTAAAGAGCATGTAATACAAGAGCCAGCGTTTTACCTATATTTACGCTGATGTTGCTATCGTCATACTTTTCCCATCGCGCAATCATTTGCGTGACGAAAATCACACTATTAATGAAATATTTCTCGCACGTTTCACTGCTTGTTTATTACGATCACAGATCCATTTACAATTCATGACACTTTTTGCCACGTCGGCGCATCACAGGTTCAGAACATGACAAACCGTAATCGTATTGGCCTTACCTGGATCAGCTTTTTCTCCTATGCGCTCACCGGCGCACTGGTGATCGTTACCGGTATGGTGCTGGATAATATTGCCCAGTATTTCCAGCTGCCCATCTCCGAGATGAGCAACACCTTCACTTTCCTTAACGCTGGTATTCTGGCGGCGGTGTTCCTGAACGCCTGGCTGATGGTGATTGTGCCACTCAAGCGCCAGCTGATCTTTGGCTTTGTGCTGATGATCCTCGCCGTGGCCGGGCTGATGACCAGCCATAACCTCACGGTGTTCTCGCTGTGCATGTTCGTGCTCGGCGTGGTCAGCGGTATCACCATGTCGATCGGCACCTTCCTGATTACCCATCTGTACGATGGTCGCCAGCGCGGTTCCCGTCTGCTATTTACCGACTCGTTCTTTAGCATGGCGGGCACCATCTTCCCGATTATCGCGGGCATTCTGCTGGCGCGCGCGCTGCCGTGGTACTGGGTTTACGCCTGCATTGGCGTGATCTACGTGGCGATCTTCATCCTGACGCTGATGGTCGAGTTCCCGGTACTGAAGAGCGAAGCCGCGGTGCAGGGCGGCGAAAAAGAGAAGTGGGGCATCGGCGTGCTGTTCCTGTCGATCGCGGCACTGTGCTACATCCTCGGCCAGCTCGGCTTCATCTCCTGGGTGCCGGAATACGCCACCAAATCAATGGGCATGGATATCGCCGCCGCCGGTCAGCTGGTCGGTAACTTCTGGACCGCCTATATGGTCGGCATGTGGGCGTTCAGCTTCCTGCTGCGCTTCTTCGACCTGCAACGCATTCTGGTGGTGCTGGCGCTGCTGGCCACCGGCCTGATGTTCTGGTTCGTGAAAACCACCGATGCCAGCATGCTGCACTGGATCATTATGTCGCTTGGCTTCTTCTCCAGCGCCATTTACACCACCATCATCACGCTGGGCTCGCTGCAGACCAAAGCGTCATCGCCGAAGCTGGTGAACTTCATCCTCACCTGCGGCACCGTCGGCACCATGCTGACCTTCGTGGTCACCGGCCCGATCGTGGCGAAAGGCGGTGCCCACGCGGCGCTGTCCACCGCGAACGCGCTGTACGCGGTGGTGTTCGTGATGTGTGTGCTGCTCGGCTTTGTCACCAAACATCGCCAGCACGCTCACCAGACCGCCTGATCCCCGAGCGGCGCGAAGCCTCGCGCCGCTATTCCCCTTCCCGCTCCCTTAACGCCGGAACGTCACCGCTTCGGTAGCGCCGAGATAAATTTCACTGCTTGCCGGCTGTGTGGCCGCCACCAGCACGCCCTTACGCAGCGAATAGCGCACCGGCACCTGACGGCGCAGCGCATCGAACCCGTTATCAGCAGGCAAAATAATCAGGCTGGCCGCGTTGCCCACCTGCACGCCATAATCCGCCAGCTGCATGGTTTTGGCACTGTTGTGCGTGATGAGTTGCAGACCGCTGTCGATCTGCTCATAGCCCATCAACTGACAGACGTGCAGCCCCATGTGCAGCACCTGCAGCATGCTGGCGGTGCCGAGCGGATACCAGGGATCGAACACATCATCATGGCCGAAGCAGACGTTGATACCCGCCTCCAGCAGCTCTTTCACCCGCGTCACGCCGCGCCGTTTCGGGTAGCTGTCAAAGCGTCCCTGCAGATGAATATTCACCAGCGGATTGGCGACAAAGTTAATCTGCGACAGCTTCAGCAGGCGGAACAGCCGCGAGGTATAGGCGTTATTGTACGAATGCATCGCCGTGGTGTGGCTGGCGGTGACGCGCGCGCCCATGCCCTCGCGGTGCGCCAGCGCCGCCACGGTTTCGACAAAGCGTGACTGCTCATCATCAATCTCGTCACAGTGCACGTCCACCAGCCGGTCATAGCGCTGCGCCAGCGCAAACGCCTTGTGCAGCGATTCGACGCCATATTCGCGGGTAAATTCATAATGCGGGATCGCGCCCACCACGTCAGCACCGAGGCGCAGCGCCTCTTCCAGCAGCGCTTCGCCGTTGGGATAAGAGAGAATGCCCTCCTGCGGAAAGGCCACGATCTGGATATCGATCCACGGCGCCATCTCCGCTTTCACCTCCAGCATCGCGGTTAAGGCGGTCAGCGTGGGATCGGACACATCCACGTGGGTACGCACGTGCTGAATGCCGTTGGCAATTTGCCACTTCAGCGTCTGCCGCGCGCGCTGCTTCACATCCTCATGGCTGAGCAGTGCCTTGCGTTCAGCCCAGCGCTCAATGCCTTCAAACAGCGTGCCGGACTGATTCCACGCCGGTTCGCCAGCGGTTTGCGTGGTGTCGAGATGAATATGCGGCTCGATAAACGGCGCGCTCGCCAGGCCACCGGCGGCATCCAGCGCATCCGGCTGGGCGGCCGCGTGCGGCGGCTGCGGAATAATGGCGCTGATGTTGCCGTGGCGAATTTCGATCTGCCATAAACCCGGTTGGCCTGCCAGGCGCAGGTTGTTTATCCACTTAAACGCTTGCTGGGTCATATCCTTCTCCGCTGAAAACGCAACATCTTAAGCTAGCACGAAAAACGGCCGCGCCGCTGGCAACTTTTCTGCCGCCATTGGGTAATTTTCAACCAAATAAAAGACTTAGATAAAAACGCGTAAAATCAGCAACATACCTCTAAATGGGTATATAAAGCCGCAGTTGATGTACGTCAATAAGCGCCAGAAACAGCGCGCTAAGGTAGGCGCAGATCCCGCAAATTTTGAGGCAAGCATGAGCAAGCACAGTGTCGTTATTATTGGCAACGGCATGGTTGGCCACCGCTTTATCGAAGAACTGATCGACAAAGCCGCCCCTGAGCAGTTCGCGATAACCGTTTTCTGTGAAGAGCCCCGCGTCGCCTATGACCGCGTCCATCTCTCCGCCTATTTTTCCCACCACACCGCCGAAGAACTCTCACTGGTGCGCGAAGGCTACTACGAAAAGCATCAGGTCAATCTGCTGCTCGGCGAGCGCGCCATTACCCTCAACCGTGAGGAAAAGCTGATTCACTCCAACACCGGTCGTGCGGTGCATTACGACACGCTGATTCTGGCCACCGGTTCTTATCCGTGGATCCCGCCGATCGCCGGCGCGGAGGGCAGCGACTGCTTTGTCTATCGCACTATCGAAGATCTCAACGCCATTGAAGCCTGCGCGCGCCGCAGCAAACGCGGTGCGGTGATTGGCGGCGGTCTGCTCGGACTGGAAGCGGCGGGCGCGCTGAAAAATCTCGGCATTGAAACGCACGTGATTGAATATGCGCCGGTGCTGATGGCGGAACAGCTGGATACACAGGGCGGCGAACAGCTGCGGCGTAAGATCGAACAGATGGGCGTGCAGGTCCATACCGGCAAAAATACCCGGCAGATTGTGCATCACGCTAAAGGCGGTAAAACGCTGGCGTTCGCCGATGGCAGCGCGCTCGACGTCGACTTTATCGTGTTCTCCACCGGCATTCGCCCGCAGGATAAGCTGGCGCAACAGTGCGGCCTGGCGCTCGGCCAGCGCGGTGGCGTTGCCATCAACGATCGCTGCCAGACCAGCGATGCGGCGATCTACGCGATTGGGGAATGCGCCGCCTGGCAGGATCGGATTTACGGTCTGGTGGCGCCGGGCTACAAAATGGCGCAGGTCGCCAGCGATGCGCTGGTCGGGCGTGACAGCGTCTTTGCCGGAGCCGATATGAGCGCCAAACTCAAGCTGCTGGGCGTGGATGTCGGCGGCATTGGCGATGCACATGGCCGCACGCCGGGCGCGCGCAGTTACATCTGGCTCGATGAACAGCAGCACGTGTATAAGCGCCTGATCGTCAGCGAAGACAACAAAACTCTGCTCGGCGCGGTGCTGGTGGGCGACACCAGCGACTACGGCAATCTGCTGCAGCTGGCGCTCAATCACATCGCCTTACCGGAAAACCCGGCGCTGCTGATTCTGCCGGCGGGCAGCGGCGAAAAACCGGCGCTGGGCGTCGATTCGCTGCCGGACAGCGCGCAGATCTGCTCCTGCTTTGACGTCAGCAAAGGCGATATCGTTAACGCGGTGCAGGCGGGTTGCCACACCGTGGCGGCGCTGAAAGCCGAAACCCGCGCCGGTACCGGCTGCGGCGGCTGTATCCCGTTGATTACGCAAGTGCTGAACGCTGAGCTGAGCCGTCAGGGCATCGAAGTCAATCATCACCTGTGCGAGCATTTCGCCTATTCGCGCCAGGAGCTGTATCACCTGATCCGCGTGGAGGAGATCAAGTCGTTTGACGCGCTGCTGGCGAAGTATGGCCAGGGTTACGGCTGTGAAGTGTGTAAACCGACCGTCGGATTGCTGCTGGCCTCCTGCTGGAACGAATACATCCTCAAGCCGCAGCATACGCCGCTGCAAGACAGCAACGATCTCTATCTCGGCAACATCCAGAAAGATGGCACCTACTCGGTGATTCCGCGCACCGCCGGCGGTGAAATCACGCCGCAGGGGCTGATGACGCTGGGCGAAGTGGCGCGGCAATACAATCTTTACACCAAAATCACCGGCTCACAGCGCATCGGCCTGTTCGGGGCGCAGCGCGACGACCTGCCGGCGATCTGGTCACAGCTGATTGCCGCCGGCTTTGAAACCGGACAGGCTTATGCCAAAGCGCTGCGCATGGCGAAAACCTGCGTCGGCAGCAGCTGGTGCCGCTATGGCGTTGGCGACAGCCTCGGCTTCGGCATTGAGCTGGAAAATCGCTACAAAGGCATCCGCACGCCGCACAAGATGAAGTTTGGCGTCTCTGGCTGTACCCGTGAATGCGCCGAAGCGCAGGGCAAAGATGTCGGCGTCATCGCCACCGAAAAAGGCTGGAACCTGTACGTGTGCGGCAACGGCGGCATGAAACCGCGCCACGCCGATCTGCTGGCGGCTGACCTCGACCGCGACACGCTGCTGCAGTATCTCGACCGCTTCATGATGTTTTACATCCGCACCGGCGACCGCCTGCAGCGCACTTCGCTGTGGCTGGAGAGCATGGACGGCGGCATCGACTATCTGCGCAGCGTGATTATCGACGACCGGCTCGGCCTTAACGCGCAGCTGGAGCAGGAGCTGACGCGTCTGCGCGCTGACGTCCGCTGTGAATGGACCGCCACGGTTAACGACCCGCAGCAGCAGGCGCACTTCGCCACGTTTATTAACAGCCCGCAGCGCGACCCGCTGGTGCAGCACGTCAGTGAACGCGAGCAGCATCGCCCGGCGCGTCCGGCGGAGCGCATCGCGATTACCCTGATCGAGGAGGCTGACGCATGAGCCAGTGGTACACCGTATGTGAACTCACACAAATCCTGCCCGCTACCGGCGTGTGCGCGCTGGTTAACGGCCAGCAGATCGCCATCTTTCGCCCGCGCGACGATGCGCAGCTGTACGCCCTGAGCAACATCGACCCGTTTGCTGAGGCCAGCGTGTTATCGCGCGGCCTGATCGCCGAACACCAGCACACGCTGTGGGTCGCCAGCCCGCTGAAAAAACAGCGTTTTCGCCTGAGCGATGGCGTTTGTCTGGAAGATGAAAGCCGCTCGGTGGCGAGCTATGCGGTGCGCGTCAGCAACGGCCAGGTCGAAGTCTGCGCCTGACAGAATTCCTACACTTTATGAGACGTCACTATGTTTTCTGACACCCTGAACACCTGCGCCGCCAATGCGGCGCGCATTGTACGCACCGCGCAGCACAGCCCGCTGGCCTTCTGGATCGGATCGGCGATGGCCGGCGCTTACGTTGGCCTGGCGATCATCCTGATCTTCACCCTCGGTAACCTGGCGGACCCGGCATATCGTCCACTGCTGATGGGCGCCACCTTCGGTATTGCCCTGACGCTGGTGATCATCGCCGGTTCCGAGCTGTTTACCGGTCATACCATGTTCCTCACCGTGGGCGTCAAAGCCGGCACCATCAGCCACGGCCAGATGTGGTGCGTGCTGCCGCAAACCTGGCTGGGTAACCTGATCGGCTCAGTGTTTGTCGCCCTGCTCTACTACTACGCCGCTGGTGCGCTGCTGCCGAACGCCGGCTCGCTGATCCACAGCGTAGCGCTGGCAAAAACCACGCAGACGGCGATGGCGCTGTTCTTTAAAGGCGCGCTGTGCAACTGGCTGGTGTGTCTGGCGATCTGGATGGCGGTGCGCAGCGAAGGTGCCGCGAAGTTCATCGCTATCTGGTGGTGCCTGCTGGCGTTTATCGCCTCCGGTTACGAGCACTCCATCGCCAACATGACGGTATTTGCGCTGTCGTGGTTTGGTCAGCACAGCGCCGACCTGACGCTGAGCGGCATCGGCCACAACCTGCTGTGGGTGACGCTCGGCAATATGTTCTCCGGCATGGTGCTGATGGGCCTGGGCTACTGGTATGCCACGCCGCAGGCGCAGCGCCCGCAGACGCAAGCCCAGGCTTCGCCGCTGAAATCGGTATAATCCCTTCCACAGCCCGCACCGTGCGGGCTTTTTTTCAGGATTCGCTATGGATTACTTTCCGCTGTTTTGTCGGCTGCAAGGCAAGCGTTGTTTACTGGTTGGCGCAGGCGATGTGGCTGAACGTAAAGCGCGTTTGCTGCTGGAGGCCGGCGCAGAGCTGTACGTCGGCGCGCGGGATTTTTCCCCGGCGTTTCAGCTGTGGGCTCAACAGGGAAAAGTGACGTTACTGCACGGCGCATTCACCGATGACTGGCTGAATGAATGCTGGCTGGCGATTGCGGCCACCAGCGATGATGCCGTCAATCAGCAGGTGGCTGACGCCGCCGAACAGCGCCGCCTCTTCTGTAACCTGGTGGATGCGCCGCAGCAGGCCAGCGCCATTATGCCGTCGATCGTCGACCGCTCGCCGCTGATGATCGCCGTCTCTTCCGGTGGTCGCGCGCCGGTGCTGGCGCGTCTGCTGCGCGAGAAGCTGGAGGCGATGCTGCCCCAGCATCTCGGCGAACTGGCTGCGCTGGCGGGCTCACTGCGCGAGCGCGTGAAGCAGCATTTTAGCGCCATGGCGCCACGCCGCGCCTTCTGGGAGCGCTTCTTTACCAGCGATCGGCTGGCCCAAACGCTGGCCAACGGCGATCGGGCACGCGCGGCCGCACAGGTCGATGCCTTGTTTGCGGCGCCGCTGACGCAGCAGGGCGAAGTCGTGCTGGTGGGTGCCGGGCCGGGTGATGCCGGTCTGCTGACGCTGAAAGGGTTGCAGGCTATCCAGCAGGCTGATGTGGTGGTGTATGACCGGCTGGTATCGGAGCCGATTCTTAATCTGGTGCGGCGCGATGCCGAACGCCTCTTCGTGGGTAAACAGGCGGGCCATCACTGCGTGCCGCAGGAACAAATCAACCAGCTGCTGCTGGAGCAGGCGCAGCGCGGCAAGCGTGTGGTGCGCCTCAAAGGCGGCGATCCCTTTATTTTTGGCCGCGGCGGCGAAGAGCTGGAGGTGCTGGCGCAGCATAACATCCCGTTCAGCGTGGTGCCGGGCATCACCGCCGCCTCCGGCTGTGCCGCCTACAGCGGTATTCCCCTCACCCACCGCGACCATGCCCAGAGCGTGCGCTTTGTCACCGGCCATCTGCAGCAGCACGGCGAAATGGAGTGGGGCAAACTGGCGGCGGAGCAGCAGACGCTGGTGTTTTATATGGGCCTCAGCCAGGCGGCCGACATTCAGCAGCAGCTGTTACGGCACGGGATGGACGCAGCGATGCCGGTGGCTATCGTGCAGCACGGCACCACGCCGCAGCAGCGCGTCGCCTGCGCCACGCTGCAGGAGCTGGCAACGCTGGCACAGCAGTTTGCCAGTCCGGCGCTGATCATTGTGGGCCGCGTGGTCAGCCTGCGCACGCAGCTGCGCTGGTTCTGATGCGGTAAAACACTGTACAGCGCTGCGCTTTGCCGCCAGACTGAGCAGCCAAATCAATCACAAGGAGTTTCCATGCGCATTATTTCTCTGGCCGCGGCGCTGCTGATGCCGCTGAGCGTGGCGGTGAGTGCCGCCCCGGTGACGTGGTCAACGGTCACGGGCGAATGGCAGGTGGTTGCCGTGACGCCGAAAAAGGAGAACGGCCAGATTTACATCAAAAACGATCCGCAGTTTATGGGCGCGCGCGTGGCGTTTAAACCCAATGCGATTAGCTGGACGCGCGGTACTGCCGAACGCGGCATCAATCCGGCGACCGACAATTGCCAGGGCAAACCGCGCCTGAGTGCCGCCAGCGGGGCCGGACAGGATCGTGATTTCAGCTTTCGCTATGGCTTCAACGTGCACTGTGGCAATCAGGCGTGGGGACCGGCACCGGGCGCGGTACTGAGCGTGCTGGCCGACGGCAACGCGCGGCTATTCTGGGATGGCGCAGAGCTGACGCTGCATCGGGTGAAGTAAAGCCTGCGGGGCGCGTTGTGCTGCGCCCCGGCAAACCGGCTTATGGCTGCGCCACGAAGCCTACGGCGTCATACACTTTCTTCAGCGTTTCCTGGGCATGCGCACGGGCTTTCGCTGCGCCATCGCGCATTACCTGGTTGAGGAACGCTTCGTCATTGCGGAAACGATGATAACGCTCCTGCAGCTCAGTCAGCATCTCAGACACAGCATCTGCCACCGCGCCTTTCAGGTGACCATACATTTTGCCTTCGAACTCCTGCTCCAGCTGCGCAATCGACTTACCGGTCACGCCTGACAGGATATCCAGCAGGTTAGACACGCCCGCTTTCTCTTTGATGTCGTAACGCACCACCGGCGGCTCTTCCGAGTCGGTCACTGCACGCTTAATCTTCTTCACCACCGATTTGGTGTCTTCCAGCAGACCAATCACGTTGTTGCGGTTGTCATCGGATTTCGACATCTTCTTCGTCGGCTCCAGCAGTGACATCACGCGCGCGCCGGACTTCGGAATAAACGGTTCAGGAATTTTAAACACGTCGCCATACAGCGCATTGAAGCGCGCGGCGATATCGCGGCTCAGCTCAAGGTGCTGCTTCTGGTCTTCGCCGACCGGCACCTGGTTAGTCTGATACAGCAGAATATCGGCCGCCATCAGCACCGGATAATCGAACAGGCCGGCGTTGATGTTCTCTTCGTAACGTGCCGATTTGTCCTTGAACTGCGTCATGCGGCTCAGCTCGCCGAAGTAGGCGTAGCAGTTCAGCACCCAGCTCAGCTGGGCGTGCTCCGGTACGTGCGACTGCACGAAGATGGTGCTTTTTTCCGGATCGATACCGCAGGCAAGGTACAGCGCCAGCGTATCCAGCGTGGCTTTGCGCAGCGCGGCCGGGTCCTGACGAACGGTGATGGCGTGCAGATCGACGATGCAGTAAATGCAGTGGAAATCATCCTGCATCTGCACCCACTGACGCAGCGCACCCATGTAGTTGCCAATGGTCAGTTCACCGGAAGGCTGGGCGCCGCTGAAAACGATGGGTTTGCTCATGTTATGTCCTGATAATCACAGCCCGAGAACGGGCAAAAGTTCGCTAAAAGTATCGAGTGTTAAATCGGGCTGGCTGGTGGCAATCGGCTCACCGTAGTTGTAGCCGAAGGTCATCGCAACGTTTGGCACGCCCGCCGCCTGGGCAGCGAGAATATCATTGCGCGAATCACCGACAAACAGCAATTGTCCTGGAAGCACGCCAAAACGGCCGAGAACGAGGAAAATCGCCGCCGGATGAGGTTTTTTCACCACCACATCGTCGCCGCCGATGATCAGAGAAAAGTAGTTGGCAATGCCGAGCGACTGCAGCAGCGGAGCAACAAACGGTGTGGGTTTGTTGGTGACGATGGCCAGCGGCAGACCGCTGGCATGCAGCGCAGCCAGCGTCTCCTGCACCTGTGGAAACAGCGTACTGCCGGCTTCCACCGTTGCGGCGTAATGTTTGTCGAACAGCGCACGCGCGTCGCGCTGCTCGTCGGCCTGCGGCTCACGGCCCAGCGCCCAGCTGAGCGCCCGCGCCATCATGATGTCCGCACCGTTGCCAATCCAGGTTGAGACGCGCTCAACGCCTGCGGGCGGCAGCTGCAAATCGGCCAGCGCCAGATCGATCGCCTGTGCCAGGCCTGGCGCGCTGTGCACCAGCGTGCCATCGAGATCGAACGCCAGCGCGCGGATATCAGTGAAATGAGCCATTAACTTTCTCCAGTTCGCTGCGCATCTCATCGATCACCTTCTTGTAATCCGGATGACCGAAGATCGCCGAGCCGGCAACAAACATATCGGCACCGGCCGCCGCGATCTGACCGATGTTATCGATCTTCACGCCGCCATCCACTTCCAGACGGATTTGATAACCGCTCTGGTCAATGCGACGACGCGCTTCGCGCAGTTTATCCAGCGTGCCCGGAATAAAGGACTGGCCGCCGAAGCCTGGGTTGACCGACATCAGCAGAATGATGTCGAGCTTATCCATCACGTAATCGAGATAGCTGAGCGGCGTTGCCGGATTGAACACCAGACCGGCCTTACAGCCGTGCTCTTTGATCAGCTGCAGCGTACGGTCAACGTGCTCGCTGGCTTCGGGATGGAAAGTAATGAAGCTGGCACCCGCTTTGGCGAATTCCGGGATCAGCGCATCGACCGGTTTGACCATCAGATGCACATCGATGGGCGCGGTGATGCCGTAATCGCGCAGCGCTTTCAGCACCATTGGCCCCATGGTCAGATTGGGAACATAGTGGTTATCCATCACATCGAAATGCACCACGTCGCCACCGGCTTCCAGCGCTTTAGCGGTATCTTCGCCCAGGCGGGCAAAATCAGCGGCAAGGATTGATGGGGCCAGTAAAAATTGTTTCATCCGAATCTCCCAATTTTGTGCGCCAGCCGGAGCTGGCGTGATGCGTTGGTCGCGGACGAAACAGGCTAGCGGAAAAGCGCCAGCAGTTCGTCAACCTGAGTGCGACCACTTATGCTTCGGCTGATGGAACGCCGGGCTTTAACTACGTGTAAATCCGCATGCTGATACCACTCGCGCGTCAGCAGGGTATCGTGGTTTGAAATCAGTACCGGGATGCGGCTCTCCTGCGCCAGCTTACTGGCCAGTTCCGCCAGATGCTGCTGCTCGCGCAGGCTAAAGCTGTTGGTGTGGTAAGCGGTAAAATTAGCCGTCGCCGACAGCGGCGCGTACGGCGGATCGCAATAAACCACTGAGCCTGCAGGGGCGTTGCCCAGAGTAACATCGTACGATTCACAGACAAAGGTGGCTTTTTGCGCCCGCTCGGCGAACCATAACAGTTCGGCTTCCGGGAAGTACGGCTTACGATAGCGACCAAAGGGCACATTAAATTCACCGCGCAGATTGTAACGGCACAGGCCGTTGTAACCGTGGCGGTTAAGATAAAGAAACAGCACGGCGCGCTGATAGGTATCCGTGCTGGCGTTGAACGCCGTACGCTGGGCGTAATAGGTTTCCGCCGTATTGCCGCTGGCGCTGAACAGCTGGCGCGCGTCTTCAATAAACGAGGCGGTGCGCGTTTTGACGATATTGTAGAGATTGATCAGATCACCGTTGATGTCCGCCAGGTGATAACGGTCATAATCGGTGTTGAGGAATACGGAACCGGCGCCGACAAAAGGTTCGATTAAACAATCACCTTGTGGCAGATGACGACGGATATCGTCAAGCAGCGGGTATTTCCCTCCGGCCCATTTCAGGAAAGCGCGATTTTTCTTCATGCTGTCGTGGCTATTACATCTTAATTATTGGCTGTGGCGAAACCGACAGCAGATCTGCGCTTAGAACGGGGCCGCAGCAGCGCGGCCCCACATCACTTACTGGCTCTCTTTCTTCACCTGGCTGAGCGGTTTAACCCACGGGTTCGCCGCACGCACTTCCGCCGGCAGTGAAGCTACCGCACGTTTGGCTTCGGCCGGTGTGGCATAAGCGCCGCTCACCAGCACGTACCACGGCTGGCCGTTACGCGTGGTTTTATACACGTGATAACCGCTCAGATTCTGTTTCTTCGCCCAGGCGTTCAGGCTCGCTTCTTTCGACGCACCGCTCAGCTGCAGCGTGTAGTTGCCGCCCGATGGCAGCGACTTGCTGGCACCGCCACTGCTGGCCGGCGCGCTGTTGTGCGCGGTGGTGGTGTGCGTTTTGTTCTCTTTCACTGCGGCCGGTTTGCTGGCAGCCGGGGTTTTGTGGCTGCTGCCGCTGCTGGCACCGAGGCTGCGTGGTGGCGTCTCAGCGCGTACCGCCGGCGGCGTGACCGCTTTGCCGGCGCTGCCGCTGACCGTTGCCGGTGCGGTAGGCAGCGAACTGTTGCCCTGTGCGCCCTGCGCCGCGGCATCAACGGAACCCTGCTGATTGTTCAGCGCGGTATTGAGATCGCCCGGCAGCGTTACGCGCTGCTGGTTGGCCGGTGTGTCAACCGGTGCTGCCTGAGTCGGCGTGGAGGAGACAGACGGCATGGAGATTGACTGACCGTCACTGCCGGCGGGTGCGGCGTTACCGGCGGTATTCTGCGGCGCACTGCCCTCAGCCGACGGCGTGGCATTCTGCTGGCCGCTCATGGCGGTTGAACCTGACAGGTCGATATTCTTTTCACTGCCGCCGCCAGCCGGTGCCGCGCTACCGGTGCTGGCGCTGTTGCTGGCCGGTTTTTTCTCGTCCGGGCCGGTCAGCGCGGAGCCAATGCCCAGCACCAGAATCAGCAGCACCAGAATGCCGATACCCATCATCATATGCTGACGGGAAACCGGTACTTTCGCTTTCGGCGCAGAAGACGATTTGCGAGGCCGCGTGGGACGGCGGTCACTGGCGTCAGGTTTTAACTCGTCTTCCGGTTTGAACTCATCCATTTAGCCTCCTCCGTAAAACGGCACGCTTCCCACGTGCCGCATC
This sequence comes from Pantoea dispersa, assembly GCF_019890955.1. Taxonomy (NCBI): domain Bacteria; kingdom Pseudomonadati; phylum Pseudomonadota; class Gammaproteobacteria; order Enterobacterales; family Erwiniaceae; genus Pantoea; species Pantoea dispersa. The sequence goes on along the minus strand of NZ_CP082346.1, from coordinate 276,764 downwards.
ACTGCTCACTGTTCCCCCGCCGGACGGCAGCCCGACGTAGTCCGGGGATAATCAAGATACTTTGCAATCGTTAATCGCAGCCAGCACCATATCATGCGCCACGCCGCCGCGCACTTCGGAGCGGCCAATAGCGAGAGGCAGCACCAGACGCAGCTCGCCGCCGAGCACTTTTTTATCGCGCATCATGTGCGGCAGATAAGCTTCTGCCGTCATGCTGGCCGGGCCGTTAACCGGCAGGCCAGCACGCTGCAGCAGCGCAATAATGCGGTCAGTGTCGGCAGCGCTGAACTGACCCAGACGCTCAGCAGTGCGCGCCGCCATTACCATGCCCGCTGCAACCGCTTCACCGTGCAACCAGTTGCCGTAACCCATATGCGCTTCAATCGCATGGCCAAAAGTATGACCGAGATTGAGCAGCGCACGCAGGCCGGTTTCCCGCTCGTCGGCCGCCACCACGTCGGCTTTCAGCTCGCAGCAGCGGCGAATGCAGTAAGCCATGGCGGTGTTATCCAGCGCCAGCAGCGCATCAAGATTCTGCTCCAGCCACTGGAAAAATTCACCGTCGAGAATGATGCCGTATTTGATCACTTCCGCCAGACCGGAGGCCAGCTCGCGCGGCGGCAGCGTGGTGAGGCAGTCGGTATCGACCACCACCGAAGCCGGCTGGTAGAAAGCACCGATCATGTTTTTACCGAGGGGATGGTTCACCGCAGTTTTGCCCCCGACCGAGGAGTCAACCTGCGACAGTAAGGTGGTCGGCACCTGAATAAAGCGTACGCCGCGCTGGTAGCTGGCGGCCGCAAAACCGGTCAGATCGCCAATCACGCCACCGCCCAGCGCAATCAGCGTGGTGTCACGGCCGTGCGGCTTCTGCAGTAGTGCGGTGAAAACCTCGTCCATCACCGCCAGCGTTTTGTACTGCTCACCGTCGGGCAGAATCACCTGATCCACTTTCACCCCGGCGTTGCTCAGCAGCGTCGCGAGTTTGTCCAGATAGATCGGTGCCAGCGTCTGATTCGTCACCAGCATGGCATTGTCGCCGGCTTTCAGCGGCCAAAAAGAAGCCGGATCGTTAAACAGTCCGGCAGCGATGGTGATGGGGTAACTGCGATCCCCCAGTGAGACAGTGATCTTCTCCATGATGACCGATACCTATTGCTGAGCCCTCAGGGTGCTGGATTAATTTTTTTCCAGCATGTTGATGATCTGATTGGCGACAACTTTTGCACTTTGATCGTCAGTGCGAATGGTGACGTCAGCGATCTCTTCATAAAGCGGATTACGTTCGCCAGCCAGCGCTTCCAGTACTTCGCGCGGCGGTTCGTCAACCTGCAGCAGCGGACGCTTTTTATCACGCTGAGTGCGGGCAAGTTGCTTTTCGATGGTGGTTTCGAGGTAGACGACCACACCACGGGCGGAGAGACGATTACGGGTTTCACGGGATTTGACGGAGCCGCCACCGGTCGCCAGGACAATGCCCTGTTTCTCGGTCAGCTCGTTGATGATTTTCTCTTCACGATCGCGAAAACCGGCTTCGCCTTCCACATCAAATACCCAGCCTACATCCGCTCCGGTACGTCGCTCAATTTCCTGATCGGAATCGAAAAATTCCATATTGAGTTGCTGAGCTAACTGACGACCAATAGTGCTTTTGCCGGCACCCATCGGCCCAACCAGAAAGATATTGCGTTTCTCTGCCATTTTGTCGGTATTACTAAGAATTCGTTGATGATACCCCGCGTTCAGCACATTGCTGGCGGGACAGGAACTGAGACCTCATGAGCGTTAGCAAGAGTCAGACGGAAAATTATCTCAACACTCATGGCCGTTTGGCAACCGAATAAATTGCCCCCGGCGACCTTCAAACAGGACCGGTCTGTGGTTCGCGAGACGGTAACGCTCTTCCTTTTTTGCCATCCTTGTGCGCGCTACAGGTGCGCTGGCTGGGCCTGTCGCTCCCGACAGCTTACCTGCGTAAACTGTGGAATAGGTGCCGTTGCTGACGTCCTGTACCACCCAAAATTCGGGCATATTTCTTTCGATGTCAGTATCGCTTGTCACTGACACCCGCCGGAAGGTTATCCTGCCGCGTTCCGTTACACCGTTTTAAAATCGCTAAACCTTGTATGCTAATTCCTGCCCTGCGTCAACGCAGTTGGTCATATGGAGCGAATTTTCCGCTTTATCCGGCGGTAAGCGCTGCTTCCCTGACCAGTCGCGGCGTGATGAAGATCACCAGCTCACGTTTTTTGCGCTCGTCGGTCTGCTGACGAAACAGACTGCCGAGCAGCGGCACCTCGCCCAGCCACGGCACGCGCTTTTCGCCCTGGGTGCGCTGCTGCTGGAAAATACCGCCCAGCGCCAGCGTTTCACCGTCGCGCAGCGTCACCTGAGTGGCAATTTCCTGCTTATCAATGCTCAGCACCTGACTTTCCCCCATCGTCAGGCTGCGACCCGGCATATTCTGGCTCAGCCGCAGCGTGAGCTGAATACGCCCGTTGCCCAATACCACTGGCGTCACCTCCATGCCCAGCACCGCCTCTTTGAACTCAATCGCCGTCGCGCCACTGTTACCGGATTTCACCTCATAGGGAATTTCGGTGCCCTGCTTGATGGTGGCGGTCTGCTGGTGTGAGGTAAACAGCCGCGGGCTGGCGATGATTTCGATCTGGTTCTCCTGCTCCAGCGCGCTCAGCTCTAGGTTAAGCAGTTCGCCGCTCATCGGTCCGAGCGTGACGCCGGCGCGTATCGCCGGATTGCTCACCGTCAGCGGCACCAGCAGCTGCGGATTGCGCAGCGCCCCGGTGACGACATCGCCGGGTGCGGTGCTCCAGCTGACGCCGAGCTCGCGCAGATGCTCTTCATTGATGGTGACAATGTGCGCTGACAGCTCAACCTGCTCCAGCGGCAGATCCAGCGCCTGCAGCCAGCGCTCGGTGTCGCGCAGCGCCTGCGCGCTGTCCCGCAGCAACAGGCTGTTGGTACGGCTATCCACCGTCACGCTACCGCGCGGCGTCATCAGCGAGCGTTCCGCCTGCAGGCTGCGGTAGACATCGCTGGCACTGGCGTAGTGCAGCGTGACGGTGCGCTGCTCAAGCGGCGCCTGCAGCTGCTTCTCTTCACGCTCCGCCTGTGCCTGCTGTGCCTGTCGCTGCTGCCAGCTCTCCGGATAGACCAGCAGCACGCCCTCCTCCTGGATCACGGTGAGTTTCGCCAGCCGCGTGACCAGCGCCAGCGCACGCTCCCAGCCGACGTTATCGAGTCGCAGCGACAGCCGCCCCTCCACGCCCGGCGCGATCAGCAGATTAGTTTGCTGATAGTCAGCCAGCGCCTGCAAAATGCGCTCGACCGGCGCATCATCAAATACCAGGCTCAGGGGCTGATCAGCGGCGTGCAGCGGACTGCTCAGCGCCAGCCACAGCAGCAGCGTCATCCTTTTCATAAAATCCTCCTTTTATTACCCATGTGATGTGCTGCGGCGGACAGCTCTGCGTGGCGCTCAGTACCAGCGTATGTGCACTGAGCTGCGTTACCTGCCACGGTGCCAGCGGAAAAGCAGCCGGTGCGCTCAGCCGCTGACGTTTGCCCTGCGGTGAAACCAGCCAGGCCACAAAGTGCGGCGCGCGACCAATGATGCCCTGTAATCGCCAGCCCTGCGGTACGGCAGCGGGCGCCTGACACTGGCTGGCAGCCAGCGGCTGGAACGGATCGCGCGCCAGCGCCCAGCTGCTGCACAGCAGTAACACCAGTGCGCTACTCCGCATCGTCACTCTCCAGCCAGAACTCGCTGTGTAACACGCCCTGCTCCGCCTGCAGCTGAAAACGCTGTGGCACCGCTAACGCCGTCGCAGCCAGCCCGCTGAACAGCGGCAGAAATTGCGGCCAGCTCAGGCGCAGCGCCAGCTGCTGTGGCTGGCTGTCCGGATGCCAGGCCTCGAGCTGATTGCCGCGCGCTGCCACCAGTTGCTCTAACGATACGGACGCCGCCGTTGCCGCTGGCTGCAGCGTTGCGATCTCCGCCTGAAGCTGTCCGATGGCCGGTCGCGCGTCCAGCTGCTGCTGACGTTGCTGGTGCTGCTGCGCCAGTTGTGACAACTGCTGTTGCAGCGTGCTGAATTGCTGCTGTTGCGGACGCAGCAGCAGTAGCCACGCCAGCCCGAGTAACAGCAGCGCCAGCAGTTGCAGGCTGGCTATTCGCCACGTCAGTGCCAGCTGCAGCCAGCGCTGGATGAGTTCATTCATCGGTCGCCTCCTGCAGCCGGGCACGCAGCGCGAAGCGGTAATCTCCCTGCGCCTGACGCTGTACGCTGCCCTGCTTCACCGCCGCAAACAGCGGCTGCGTCTGCAGTTGATGGCGGAACGCGCTGACATCAGCCAGGCTCTGCGCCAGGCCGTCCAGCACCAGTTGCCCCTGTCGCCGCTCCACGCGACTCAGCCACAGCGTCTCCGGCATCAGCGCGGGCAGTTGCTGCCAGAACTGCTGCCAGCGTTGATGCTGCAGCAGCCGCTGTTGCTGCGCCTGCTGCCTGCGTAACAGATCATCCCGCTGCGCCATCAGCGTTTGCTGTTGCGCCAGCCGCTGCTGTATCTGCTGGAGCTGTATTGTCATATCGGTGTGCTGCCGGGCTGCATGCTGGAGCCGCTGTTCAGCGCGCCACCACAGCAGCAGCGTGAGTAACAGCGTTACCAGCAGCACGGCAACCAGCAGCGCCACACTGTGCTGGCGGCGTAGCAGCAACTGCTGTGCCCGCCACGGGAGCAAATTGACCGCCAGCATCAGTAATCCTCCGGACGCAGCGCCAGGCCTAGCGCGATCGCCAGCGCGCCCGCCTCTGCCGGTAGCGGCGGTTGCAGATAATGCAGCAGCGCCAGCGGCTTACAGCGCTGCACTTCCGCCTCCGGCAACGCCTGCGGTGAGGTGCAAAACACCGCTTGTGCCTGGGGAAAGGTGTCACGCAGATGGGCGAGCGTCAGGGGTTCGGTCGCCGCGCCGCAGGCGCTATTTTCGCCGGCCAGCGTCCACAGCCAGTGGTCGCTGAGCGGATGGATCAGCAGCTGATGCGGGCGCAGCGGAACGCGCATGGCGATCTGCGTCAGCGCCAGACTGCTCAGCTCAAACACGTCGGGGCGCAGTCCGGCCTGCTGCAGCGGCGCCAGCCACTGGGCGATGACGTCGCGGCGCGCGGCGGTGACGTGCAGCTGGCTGGCGCTGCCACCCAGCCGGTAATCCAGCGACAGCGAGGCGGCTTCGACCGGGAACAGGCGTGATGCGGACGCGTTAACGTAGCGGCTGAGCGCCGGCTCGCGTAACGAGGTCTCTGGCAACGGCAGCGTACGCTGCAGCACCAGTTGCGGCGGCAGGCCAACGCGCAATGAGTAGCGCCTGGGTAAATGACGCTGCCAGCGCACCAACATCTCCTGTAACACTGGCGAGGTTTGCAACACGCCGTTGCGTAACGTATCGTGCGGCAGCGGCTGCTGCCACCAGTGTCGCAGCTGCCATCCGTGACGGCGTCGTTCAATGCCAAGGGCGCAGAGTTGCCCGTTCTGGATGTCCAGTCCAATTTGCCAGCGCTGAAAAGCCATGCGCGCGATCTCCTTATCGTTACAGGAAAAAGGATGATTACCCGCATTGCATGAAGAATGACGGGTATATCAAAGCGTCAGGCTTGCCTTTATACTACCGCGCGATTGTTTATAAACTGCCCAAACGCCAACAGATGGGAATTCTCAGGTGAAGTTCGTAAAGTATTTATTGATCCTTGCAGTGTGTTGCATTTTGCTGGGAGCCGGCACGGTTTATGGTTTGTACAAATACATAGAGCCGCAGCTGCCTGATGTGAACACATTGAAAGATGTGCGCCTGCAAACCCCGATGCAGGTTTACAGCGCGGATGGCGAGCTGATCGCCCAGTACGGTGAAAAGCGCCGTATCCCGCTCACCCTGCAACAGATGCCGCCTGAGCTAATCAAAGCGTTTATCGCCACCGAAGACAGCCGCTTTTATGAGCATCACGGCGTCGACCCGGTGGGGATTTTCCGCGCCGCCAGCATCGCGCTGGTCTCCGGCCATGCCTCGCAGGGCGCCAGTACCATTACGCAGCAGCTGGCGCGTAACTTCTTCCTCAGCCCTGAACGCACGCTGATGCGTAAAATCAAGGAAGCCTTCCTGGCGATTCGCATCGAGCAGTTGCTGAGTAAGGATGAAATCCTTGAGCTGTATCTGAATAAAATCTATCTCGGCTATCGCGCTTACGGCGTCGGTGCGGCGGCGCAGGTGTACTTCGGTAAACCGGTCGATCAGCTGTCGCTGAGTGAGATGGCGATGATCGCCGGCCTGCCGAAAGCGCCGTCGACCTTTAACCCGCTCTATTCACACGCCCGTGCGCTGGCGCGTCGTAACGTGGTGCTGGCTCGCATGCTGGATCAGAACTACATCACGCAGCAGCAGTATAACGACGCGCGCAACACACCGCTGACCGCCAGCTATCACGGCCCGGAAATTGCCTTCTCTGCACCGTATCTCACTGAGCTCGTGCGTCAGGAGATGGTGAAACGCTACGGCGACAGCGCCTATGACGATGGCTACAAGGTGTATACCACCGTGACCCGCCATCTGCAGGAAGCCGCACAGCAGGCGGTGCGCAACAACGTGATGGCGTACGATATGCGTCACGGCTATCGCGGTCCGACCAACGTGCTGTGGAAAGTGGGCGAAGCCAGCTGGGATCACACCCGCATCGTCAACGCGCTGAAAGATCTGCCGGTCTACGGTCCGCTGAACGCCGCCGTGGTCACCAGCGCCAGCGCCGACGAAGCCACCGCCATGCTGAAAGATGGCAGCAGCATTTCGCTGACCTTAGCCGGCGTACGCTGGGCGCGTCCGTATAAATCCGACACCCTGCAGGGCCCGACGCCGCGCAGCGTCACTCAGGTGCTGCAGGCTGGCCAGCAGATTTGGGTACGTAAAGTCGGGGATGCATGGTGGCTGGGACAGGTGCCGCTGGTGAACTCGGCGCTGGTGTCGCTTAATCCGGAAGACGGTGCGGTACGCGCGCTGGTGGGCGGTTTTGACTTCAACCAGAGTATGTTCAACCGCGCCACCCAGGCGCTGCGTCAGGTCGGCTCGAACATCAAGCCGTTCCTGTATACCGCCGCCATGGACCGCGGCCTGACGCTGGCCTCCATCCTCAACGACGTGCCGATTTCACGCTGGGATGCCGGTGCCGGCGCAGACTGGCGACCAAAAAACTCGCCGCCGACTTATGCGGGTCCGATTCGTTTACGCCAGGGGCTGGGTGAGTCGAAAAACGTGGTAATGGTGCGCGCGATGCGTGCCATGGGCGTTGATTACGCCGCTGAGTATCTGCAGCGCTTTGGCTTCCCGGCGCAGAACATTATCCATACCGAGTCGCTGGCTCTGGGCGCCGCATCCTTCACGCCAATGCAGGTGGCGCGCGGCTATGCGGTGATGGCCAACGGCGGCTTCCTGGTTGATCCTTACTTCATCGCGAAGATCGAGAACGAACAGGGCGGCGTGATTTTCCAGGCGCAGCCGAAGATCGCCTGCCCGCAGTGCAATCTGCCGGTGATCTATGGCGACACCAAAAAGTCGGTGGCGCTGAATGAAGAGAGCGTGGAAAACGTTGCCACCTCGAATCAGCAGCAGAATCAGACCGTGCCGCAGCCCGAGCTGGAGCAGGTACCGGCGCAGCCGCAGCCGGCCGGCGATCAGCAGTATGCGCCGCACGTGATCAACACGCCGCTGGCGTTCCTGATCAAGAGCGCGCTGAACTCTAACATCTTCGGTGAACCGGGCTGGATGGGAACCGGCTGGCGTGCCGGTCGCGATCTGAAGCGCAACGATATCGGCGGCAAAACCGGTACCACCAACAGTTCCAAAGATGCCTGGTTCTCCGGTTATGGTCCGGGCGTGGTGACGTCGGTGTGGATTGGCTTCGATGATTCGCGCGCGCTGGGACGCACCACGGTATCGGGTGCGATTCCGGATCAGATCTCCGGCTACGAAGGCGGCGCGAAGAGTGCGCAGCCGGCATGGGATGATTACATGAAAGTGGCACTGGATGGTGTGCCGGTGCAGCCGCTGACACCGCCGGACGGCGTGGTGACGGTGACCATTGACCGCAGCACCGGCAAGCTGGCCAACGGTGGCGGCAACACCCGTCAGGAGTACTTCATTAACGGCACCCAGCCGACCGAGTATTCGGTGCATGATGTGGGCACCACCATCATGGACAACGGTGAAAGCCACGAACTGTTTTGATCAAAAAAGCCGGGGGAAATCCCCGGCTTTTTGTTTTTGCCACGTGCGACTCTCCGCGCCTTTTATTGCGCCGCCAGGTGTCCTCAATAACTCAACCGCCCCTGCTTCACCAGCCACTCACGCACCATGAACAGCGCGCTGACGTTACGCGCCTCGCGAAAATCCGGCTCTTCCAGCAGCGCCAGCAGATTGCTGAGCGGCCAGCGGCGTACAATCAGCGGCTCCGGCTCATCCCCTTCCAGCTTCTCTTCGTACAACCCTTCAGCTACCACGATATTCATCTTGCTGGAGAAATAGGACGGCGCCATGGTGAGTTTGCCCAGCGCTTCCAGCTGATGCGCGCCAAAGCCCACTTCTTCTTTCAGCTCACGGTTGGCGGCTTCAAAAGCGCTTTCACCCGGATCGATTAAACCTTTCGGGAAGCCCAGCTCATAGGTTTCCAGTCCGACGGCGTACTCCTGGATCAGGATCACGTCATCGCCAATGATCGGCACAATCATCACCGCTTCACGATCGGAGGGCTTCATGCGCTCATAGACGCGACGCGCACCGTTGCTGAAGGCGAGATCAACCGCTTCGATGGTAAACAGGCGGGAGCGGGCCACCGCTTCCACGTTGAGGATGTCAGGTTTTTTCAGGGGAGTGGTCATATCAGCCTCAAACTTAGCACAGCCTTGTGAAACGCGATGACGTCAGCATACCGAAGCCCGCGGCATTGTGCGACACGCAGCGCGGGTCAATCATGGTGACATACATTTGTCCGCTGCCGCTAACAACTTCTTGTTATCTGCACAGTAAGATTTTCACAATAAGTCAACGGGGTAGCAGCAAATTCGGATAATACCGATGTTTAATTGAGGGGCTTGTGAGTACCATCCCGTTAAGGAATAATCTAACAAATTTATAATACAATGATTTTGCGCGGTATTTTGTTTCATTTGCCTCTTGTCAGAATGACTTCTGCTCGCCAAAATTGACTCGTATTGCAGGTTTTACCGGGAGCACATCGTAAACGTGACGGCAGTTTTTTGGCTGGATTGAGCAAAGCATGAGCACTCTTATCGTCATTCTGGCTGTCATGCTGGCCTGTTCGTTAGTGGCCGGAATCGGCTACTGGTACGCTATGCGGCATCGTCCGCCGTTGGCGAAACCACTGCCGTTTATCAGTCCGCCCTGCCGTAAACTCACCGATGAAGAACGCGCTGCCGTTGAGAAGTATATTGCGTCGCTGGGTAAAGCGCGTCAGCACAGCAGCGGGCGATCGACCCGATCGTCACGGGAACCCGAAGCGCTGGCGCTGACCGCACAGAGCAATAATGTTTATCCCGTTACCCGCTCCATCACCCGTTACGGCCTCTCCACTGACGATCCCCACAAATGGCGCTACTACCTGGATGAAGTCGAGGTGCATCTGCCGCCGCTGTGGGAGCAGTACATCGCTGAAGAAAACTACGTCGAGCTGATCCGCACCCAGACCCTGCCGCTGGTGATCTCGCTCAACGGCCACTCGCTGGTGAACTATGCGGTGGAACAACCGGCGCTGCCGCCGCTGGTGCGGCCGATGTCGACCAACGCTTCGATTCGTAAAGAGGAGAGCGAAAACGTCGAGCTGCTGCAGGTGCGCAAAGAGTCGCCGGAAGAGTATCAGCTCTCGCGCGCCGACGGCACACGTGAAGCAAGCGCCATTTGCTGCGCCTTCCTGCTGTTTTTCCTCAGCCTGGTGCTGCCCGGCAGCCTGATGCTGTGGATTGCGCTGCCCGCCGGCGCGATCGTCGCTGTCAGCCTGTGGTTTATGTACCGATTCCCCGGTGAAAAAGGGCTGCGCGATGTGCACTGTCTGCGCGGCGCACCGAAGCGCTGGGGCCTGTTTGGTGAATCCAATCAGGAGCAGAGCAACATTTCGCTCGGCATCATCGACTTAATCTATCCGGCACACTGGCAGCCTTATGTGGCGCACGACCTGGGCCAGGTGACGGATGTGGATATCTACCTGAATCGTCAGGTGGTACGCCAGGGGCGCTTCCTGTCGCTGCAGGATGAAGTCCGCAACTTCCCGGTACAGCGCTGGCGTAAAAACCTGGTGCTGGCGTGCGGTTCGCTGCTGGTGCTGGTGATGCTGGTGAGCTGGATTCCGCTCAGCATGCCGATCAAACTCAGCCTCGCCTGGCTGAAAGGCACCGAAAGTGTGGAAGTGAACAGCGTCGATAAACTCACTGCCCTGCCGCTGCACATTGGCGATAGCCTGAAAGTGAGCGGCACCGGCATGTGCTCGGTTCCGGGCAATTACCAGAGCAACCGCAGCTACGGCTACATGCCGTTCGACTGCTCGGCGATTTACTGGAACAACGCTGCGCCGCTGCCGCTGCCGCAGTCCGACATCATCGACAAAGCCGCCGCGCTGCTGGAGACCACCACGCAGCAGCTGCATCCGGAAACCAACACCGACCCGAAACTGAACCCACAGCTGGCGTCGGCGATTCAGAAATCAGGCATGATTCTGCTGGATGATTTCTCCGATCTGGTGCTGAAAACCCAGCAGCTGTGCAGCCAGCAGCAGGACTGCGTGCGCCTGAAAAATGCGCTGGTCAACCTCGGTAACGCCAAAGACTGGGATACGCTGATTCACCGTGCGGATTCCGGCAAGCTCAACGGCATGAATGTGCTGCTGCGCCCGGTAAGCGCCGAAGCGCTGGAGAATCTGGTGAATACCGCCACCTCAACCTTCTTCTCGCGGGAGACGCGTCGCGCGGCGGAAACCCTGAACAGCCCGCCGCCGGGCGGATTCCTGATCATTAGCGATGAAGGCCGGCAGATGGTGAACCAGCCGCAGCCGTCGGTGGCGCTGTTCGATCTCGACGCCCCTTCACAATGGCACGAACTGCAGCGCCTGTCCGGCATGCTGCTGCACACGCCGTTTGCCGCCAGCGGTATCATTACCAGCATCACCACCGATGCCAATGGCACGCGCCACATCGCCCTGCACAACGAGCCCGACGCCATGGCGCAGTGGCGCTATCTGGGCACCGCGCTGCTGATGCTGGTGCTGATTGTCAGCGCCGTCAGCAACGGCCTGCTGGCGCTGCGCCGTATCCACCGCAACCGCCTGCGTATGGCGCAGATTCAGCAGTATTACGACAAGTGCTTTAACCACAACCTCAGCACTATGCAGAGCGTGCGCTCGCTGTTCTGACCCTCCGCCTTCTGTGCTACCCTGTCGCCCTGTTTTTCAGGGCGGAAAACAAAATGCCGATTACGCTTAAGGGATTGGCGATGGATCGGCAGCCCGCAACGGCACCTCGCCCTTGATTTATCACGTTGTACCCATACCTTTGGGTATCCGGCACCGGCCCGATCCATCTTTCCGGCGTCATGCGACCGTGTGCGACCGATCGCCACACGGCGCGACGCAGCGTAACAGCAGGAGCCGCAATGAAAGAGAAAACCAGTGAAGGCGTCCGCCTTGATAAATGGCTGTGGGCCGCGCGCTTCTATAAAACCCGCGCGCTGGCTCGCGACATGATTGAAGGCGGCAAAGTGCATTACAACGGCCAGCGCAGCAAACCGGGCAAAGTGGTCGAACTGCAGGCCGAGCTGACGCTGCGTCAGGGCAACGATGAGCGCACGGTGATTATCACCGCCATCGGCGACCAGCGGCGTCCGGCCAGCGAAGCGCAGCAGATGTACGCGGAGACGGCCGCCAGCATCGAAAAGCGCGAAAAGAACGCGCTGGCGCGCAAAATGAATGCCCTGACCATGCCGCATCCCGATCGTCGCCCGGATAAAAAAGAGCGCCGCGATCTGCTGAAATTTAAATTGTCGGGCGATGAATAACTCGCGCCCCCACGAGAGAAACCTTATGTCTGTTCAAGATCAACTGCATCGTTACCTGTTTGAAAACGTCGCCGTGCGCGGCGAGCTGGTCAACGCATCTCAAACCTGGCGCGACATCGTGCAGAACCACGACTACGCCGAGCCGGTCAAAACGCTGCTGGGCGAACTGCTGGTTGCCACCAGCCTGCTCACCGCTACGCTGAAATTTGACGGCGACATCACCGTGCAGCTGCAGGGCGATGGCCCGCTGAGCATGGCGGTGATCAACGGGAATAATCGCCAGGAGCTGCGCGGCGTGGCGCGGCTGAAAGAGGATGCGGAGATCGCCGCCGGCAGCAGCCTGAAGCAGATGGTGGGTAACGGTTATCTGGTGATCACCATTTCGCCTGAGAAAGGCGAGCGCTATCAGGGCGTGGTTGGCCTGGAAGCCGATACGCTGGCGGGCTGTCTGGAAGATTACTTCATGCGTTCTGAGCAGCTGCCAACCCGCCTGTTCATTCGCACCAGCGAGAAAGGCGCAGCCGGTATTCTGCTGCAGGTGCTGCCCGCGCAGGAGCCCAACCTGGATGACTTCAACCATCTGGCCACGTTAACCGAAACCGTGAAGACCGAAGAGCTGATTGAGCTGCCCGCGACTGACGTACTGTGGCGTCTCTATCATCAGGAAGAAGCCACGGTTTACGATCCGGCGCCGGTCAGCTTCAAATGCACCTGCTCGCGCGAACGCTGCGGTGAAGTGCTGAAAACGCTGCCGCCAGAGGAAGTGGATGAGATTCTGGCCGAAGACGGCAAAATCGATATGCACTGCGACTACTGCGGCACACACTACGTGTACGACGCCGTGGATATTGCTGCTATCCGTAACGCTCCCTCCGGCAATAGCGATCAACTGCATTAATCAGCAAACGGGCGGTGACGCCGCCCGTATTTTCCGCCGGCGTAGCGCTATGATTTTTCACGGAAATTAACTAATTTACGCTAACTTTAGTTTCATAAGTGGCAGATTTCTCTACTTGTCACGTTCCAGCTCGCATTTTTAACTCTCTTCACTTTTCCACCTCGCTCAGACGTGTACACTGCGCGCGATCTGCCCTGTGCGGCTATGCGCAGCAGGACGCAGAAACCCTCATAAAAAATGCCATGAAGTACCGATTTAAGGAGCAGTCACATGCGCGTTAACGGCCTGACATCGCAAGACCTCGAAACGCTCGGAATTAGCGGCACCACCGAGGTGGTGTACAACCCTGATTACGCCACGTTATTTCAGGAAGAAACCCGCCCGGAGCTGGAAGGTTACGCGCGCGGCACCCTGACGCAGAGCGGTGCCATTGCCGTGGATACCGGCATCTTCACCGGACGTTCGCCGAAAGATAAATACATCGTGCGTGATGACACCACGCGTGACACGCTGTGGTGGAACGATGTTGGCAACGGCAAGAACGACAACCAGCCGCTGTCACAGGAAACCTGGCAGGCGCTGAAAGATCGCTGCACGCAACAGCTTTCCGGCAAGCGCCTGTTTGTGATTGACGCCTTCTGCGGCGCCAACCCGGATACCCGCCTCAGCGTGCGTTTCGTGATGGAAGTGGCGTGGCAGGCGCATTTCGTCAAAAACATGTTTATCCGTCCGACTGAAGCCGAACTGGCTGAGTTTACGCCGGATTTCGTGGTGATGAACGCAGCGCAGTGCACCAATCCGGACTGGCAGGCGCAGGGGCTGCATTCCGAGAATTTTGTCGCCTTTAACCTGACCGAACGCATGCAGCTGATCGGCGGTACCTGGTACGGCGGCGAGATGAAAAAAGGCCTGTTCGCCATCATGAACTATCTGCTGCCATTGAAGGGTATCGCCTCGATGCACTGCTCGGCCAACGTCGGCAAAGCGGGCGACGTGGCGGTGTTCTTTGGCCTGTCCGGTACTGGTAAAACCACGCTCTCTACCGATCCGGATCGTCAGTTGATCGGCGACGATGAACACGGCTGGGACGACGACGGCGTCTTTAACTTCGAAGGCGGCTGCTACGCCAAAACCATCAATCTGTCAGAGCAGGCTGAGCCGGAGATTTACCGCGCGATTCGCCGCGATGCGCTGCTGGAGAACGTGGTGGTGCGCGCTGACGGCACGGTCGATTACGCCGACGCCAGCAAGACGGAAAACACCCGCGTGTCTTACCCAATCGAGCACATCGAAAACATCGTGCAGCCGGTGTCGAAAGCGGGCCACGCGAAGAAGGTCATCTTCCTGACCGCCGATGCGTTTGGCGTACTGCCACCGGTTTCGCGTCTGACGCCGGAGCAAACCCAGTACCACTTCCTGTCCGGCTTTACCGCCAAGCTGGCCGGCACCGAGCGCGGTGTGACGCAGCCCACCCCAACCTTCTCCGCCTGTTTTGGCGCGGCGTTCCTGACGCTGCATCCAACGCAGTACTCGGATGTGCTGGTGAAACGTATGGAGGCGTCCGGCGCGCAGGCCTATCTGGTGAATACCGGCTGGAACGGCAGCGGCAAGCGCATTTCGCTGAAAGACACGCGCGCTATCATCAACGCGATTCTGGCCGGTGAGCTGGATGAAGCGGAGACCGTGACGCTGCCGGTGTTCAATCTGCAGGTGCCCACCACGCTGGCACAGGTGGACGATGCCATTCTCGATCCGCGCCGCAGCTGGCCTGACGCCGCCGCCTGGCAGCAGGCTGCCGAAGCACTGGCGCAGCGCTTTATCACCAATTTCGAGAAGTACACCGATAACGATGCCGGTAAGGCGCTGGTGCAGGCCGGCCCGCAGCTGTGAAGTAGCCCAGCCGCCACAACGGCGGCTTAGCGATGGCACATTTCGTCGCGGCGCGATTTATCGCGCATGCCTGCAGCGGTAATATCGCTGATGGATGCGCAATAGATTGCGCCGCTACGGTTGGTGCGGAAATTTAACTAACGTTACTGCTTACTGCCGTCGTGGCACTGTTTTCCGGAATCGGTAACCACGCACGGATACGTAATCCGCCGCGTTCACTCTCGCCAATCTCCAGCGATCCGTCATGCGCATCGATAATACGCTGCACAATTGCCAGGCCCAGACCGGTGCCGCTGGTGCTGCGCGCACTGTCGCCACGCACAAACGGCTGGAACAGATGCTGTAACTGATCCGGCTTAATGCCCGGACCATCATCCTCCACCTGGAACCACGCACGATTCAATTCCTGACCGCTGCTGACCTTGATCCAGCCGTTCCCGTAGCGCGCCGCGTTAACCACCAGATTCGCCACCGCGCGTTTAATCGACAGCGGGTTAATATCCAGCATCAGCTCCGCGTCCATCACCGCATTCTCAATCTCGCGTTCGTAGCCGCTCTCCGCCGCCACCACTTCGCCCAGCACGCTATTCAGATCGGCGCGCTCGGTTTGCATCTCCTGCCCGGTGCGCAGGTAATCGATGAACTGCTCGATGATGGCGTTGCACTCTTCGATATCTTTGTTGATCGACTCGGCCAGGTAGCCATCTTCCTCGCCCATCATCTCGGTGGCGAGACGGATGCGCGTCAGCGGCGTGCGTAAATCATGGCTGACGCCGGCCATCAGCAGCGTACGGTCATCGGCCAGCTGCTTCACGCCCGCCGCCATCTGGTTGAAAGCACGCGTCACCGAACGCACTTCCGAAGCACCGTATTCGCGCAGCGGTGGCGGAATAATGCCTTTCCCCACCTGCAACGCAGCGTGTTCGAGATCGACTAAGGGTCGGTTTTGTATACGGATAAACAGCCAGGCGCCGCCAATCGCCAGCAGCATTATCGCCAGGGTATAGCGGAACAGCGGCGAGAAGTCGCCCTGATGGATTTCGGTCAGCGGTACGCGCACCCAGATATCCGGCGACAGCCAGGTTTTCAGCCAGACCACTGGCGAGTTTTTGTTAACCTCAACCCGCACGTCGGTCGGCCCGCCCAGCTGCTGCGCCATCTGTTCACTGAGGAATTCATAATGCTGCGCCCAGCGCAGCCCGCTCTCTTCCGCCGCCGCGTTGGTGTACAACGAGATGCCCAGCTCACGATAAATTTCGCGCCGGAAGGCCGGCGGCACTTCCAGCTGCGTACCATCCTCCAGCTGCAGCCGATCGGTCATCAGCATACGCACTTCGTAGGCGAGGACTTTGTTGAACTGCTGCAGGCTGGGAAGAATGGCGAAATTGAGCACCACCAGGTAGGTCGTTACCAGGCTGACGAACAGCAAGGTAACGATCAACAACAGGGTGCGGGCAAACGAACTGCGGGGTGAGAAGCGCAATCGCCTCATGCTTTACTGCCGTCCGGAACGAACACGTAGCCAAGGCCCCAGACGGTCTGGATGTAGCGCGGATGCGCCGGATCTTCTTCGACCATGCGGCGCAGACGAGAGATCTGCACGTCGATAGAACGCTCCATCGCACTGTACTCACGCCCGCGCGCCAGGTTCATCAGCTTATCGCGCGACAGCGGCTCACGCGGATGGCTCACCAGCGCTTTCAGCACGGCGAACTCTCCGCTGGTCAGCGGCATCGGCTCATCTTCACGGAACATTTCACGCGTGCCGAGGTTCAGTTTGAACTTACCGAAGGCGATGACCGCTTCTTCCTGCGACGGCGCGCCCGGCAGCTCATTGGCCTGACGACGCAGCACAGCACGAATTCGCGCCAGCAGCTCACGCGGGTTGAACGGTTTTGGAATGTAGTCATCGGCGCCGATTTCCAGCCCCACGATACGATCGACCTCTTCACCTTTCGCGGTGACCATAATGATCGGCATCGGGTTACTCTGGCTACGCAGACGACGGCAAATTGACAGGCCATCTTCGCCCGGCAGCATTAAATCGAGCACCATTAAATGGAATGATTCGCGGGTCAGCAGACGATCCATCTGCTCGGCGTTGGCGACGCTGCGCACCTGAAAGCCCTGTTCGGTGAGATAGCGTTCGAGCAGTGCGCGCAGACGCATATCATCATCGACGACCAGAATTTTGTAGTTCTCTTGCATGTTCAACTCCCAATGGCGCCATTGCCTGAGCCGATATTGTGTAAAAAAGATGCCTGTCTGTGACAGTCATTAATGGTTTATATTCTAGCCGAAATTGTTACAAAGCATATTAAACAGCAGCTTATCTTTAATTTTAACCGCGAACTGCGGCTCCGCTCGCGCTTTTCTGACTGATTTTGACGCCGTTTAGCGCTTGTCTGAAAATCAGCGGCGTTTTCTGCCGGCGAGTGGTCCAGCCGGGCCGTCCCGCTTCCGCCGTCAGGCGGGGCGCGCCATTTGGCTTAAGTTTCGCCTGCAGGATAAGCCAGCGGCCGCGCTCAGCAGCATAAAATAGCGCGTTTTCGCCGCTGACTGCGTATCCACGCTCGGAACAGTGCCAGTGCGCGCGCAAAATAAGGCCATTATTAAATAAAGTGATTTAAATCAGTCAGTAAACTCCCCTTTCCTCTGCGCAAATGATCTCCGACACTGCATCGGTACCTGCTTACTGAGTTCATGTGGAGAAGAAAGATGAAAAAAACCGTTGTTCTGCTGAGCGCTCTGGTACTCACCAGCCTCACACAGGTTCAGGCCGCTACGCCAGCGGGCGAAGCCGCCGGCGCGCAGGCGTCGACCACGGCCAAAGGTAATTCCGATGCTATCGGCATCGGTGCGGTGGGTGCCCTGCTCGGCGTCGCGCTGGCCACCATGGGCGGCGGCGATCACGGCGGCAGCAGCACCTCAACGACCACGGCGACCACGCCGGGCAAATAACGCTTATCTGGCGCGGCAAGGCTGCGGCGCTTCCCCCTCTTATACTGCCAGCCCTTTCGCCAGCGGAGAATAAGTTGCGCCCCGGCTTGTTTCACCAGGCCATTACTCTCCGCCTCTTTTTTCCTCACTTTCCGTCACGTACTCAATGCGGTTCACAAACCATACCTTCTGTCCTTCCGGCGTGTTTACCGTCACCTCGTCATCCACCTCTTTTTTGATCAGCGCGCGCGCCATCGGCGAGTCGATGGAGATGTACTCTTTCACCGTATCGCCATAGATCTCGTCCGGTCCGACGATGCGAAAACGCTTCACGTCGCCCTGCTCATTCTCTACTTCCACCCAGGCACCGAAGAACACTTTGCCCTCCTGCTGCGGCGCATAATCAACAATTTTCAGCTCGGCGAGGCATTTACGCAGATAGCGCACGCGCCGATCGATCTGGCGCAGCAGGCGCTTGTTATAGGTGTAATCGGCGTTTTCAGAGCGATCGCCCAGGCTGGCGGCCCAGGAGACAATGCGGGTGATTTCCGGCCGCTTCTCATTCCACAGATGGTCGTGCTCAGCACGCAGCTTGTTATAGCCTTCGCGGGTAATCAGTTGGGTTTTCATCGCTTCACTCGTGGTTACAGCCCTGTTCACTGCACAGAGGCTATCACAAAGCCTTACCTGCCCGGACAGGCACCTAGCGTCTTTTTCATCAGGCGCACATAATCGGCGACCAGGCCGGGCGTCCAGGTCATGATTTCTGCCCGTTCGCGCAGCACGCAGGCGCCCCAGAATGCCGGCAGCAGCAGCAGCGCAAACACCTGCTGCAGCCGCTGGCCGTAATAGCCTTCAAACGCCACGTCCAGCGCATCCACCACGGTGGTCGAACAGTTTTTTGCCGTCAGATTATACAGGCTGTCACCACGGTTGGCCTGCCAGTAGCTGGCGAGCGCCTGCCCGTTGTAGTGCTGAAAACTGAAGGTTAAATCCGGGCTGCGCCAGTCGGCAATCTCTGCCGCCAGCGAGGGGAGAAAACGGCCGGGGCGATCGTTAATCTGTCCGGCCAGCAGCAGACGCGGCAGCTCGTGCGGTTGCGGATCGATCTCCTGCTGCGGATAAAGGCTGATGTAGCCGCGCTCGCCAAAGCTCAGTGCCGCGTGGCCGGTACAAAAGTGCCCTTCACCGTTAATCACGCCGATGTAACGGTCAATCACATAGCGCTTCGGCTGTTGACTGGCTTCTGACTGCGCCTGCCAGACGTGGACACAGAGAGGAAATGCCGCGGCGACCGGCGGAAAGCGGGCCTGCTGCCACGGCCGGAGCCGCGCGATATGACGATGGCCGCGACAAAACCACGGCAGCAGCGTAACGGACTGACCCGCCGGCAGGCGCTGCCACTGGCGCCAGACGCGCCATACCGTCAGGCTGAACGACAGCAGCAACAGTACCAGCCAGCTGCCCAGCAACAGGCAGGTATGCAGGTTGTCATTGAAAAACAGCACCACGCTCAGCACCATCTCGCCGCAGCCCAGCATAAAATGTCGCACCCAGCGCTGACGCTGAATCAGCGCCGCGCTCAGGCAGCGAAACAGGCCGTTAAACAACAGGCAGATTTCCATCACCGTCAGCAGCAGTTTCTTCAGCTGCCTTTCGTCCCCGTGCCACAGCGCGCCGGCCAGCAGCGTGCCGACAAAAATCAGGGAAAACAGCAGATTGAGCCATCGCTGCAGCGACACCTCGCCGCTCAGCAGGTTAAACAGCAGCGACAGCGACAGTAAGAGCGCCAGCACCTGTAGCGACAGATTGATATGCCCATCGACCAGCACGTCCGCCACAATCATGCCTGCCAGCAGCACACCGCACAGCGCCAGGCCATAAATCAGCAGACGATAACGCACCAGCAGCTCGCGTCCGGCCAGCAGCAGCAGTAATTTGATCATTGCTTCACCCTCCTTCCGTGGTTTGCCGCGGATTATAGGGCAGAGACGGGGCGAGCCTGGCTGCAACCGGCACGCCATTGCGCTGGGGTTTAACACATAGGTGGCTAAGTTTCTCTGAGTTGCGCGCTGCATTCAGAAAAAGACGGATTCACCGGTCAGCGGCTGGCAATTTGCGGCCTCAGTCCGTATAACTGTCCCCTATTTCTAACCCTGTGTAAGCAAGACCGTTACTGATGATGAAAGATTCGCTGAGCCAGATTATCGCAGGTGAGCTGAAGGCACGCGCCGACCAGGTTGACGCCGCCATTCGCTTGCTGGACGAAGGGAACACCGTGCCGTTTATCGCACGTTACCGTAAGGAAGTGACCGGCGGGCTGGATGATACCCAGCTGCGTACGCTGGAGAGCCGTCTCGGCTATCTGCGTGAGCTGGAGGAACGCCGCCAGTCGATTCTGAAATCCATTGATGACCAGGGCAAACTGACGCCGGAATTAGCCACTGCTATCAACGGCACGCTGAACAAAACCGAGCTGGAAGATCTCTATCTGCCTTATAAGCAGAAGCGCCGCACGCGCGGGCAGATCGCTATCGAAGCCGGGCTGGAACCGCTGGCTGAGACGCTGTGGAACGATGCGTCTCAGGACCCCGAGCAGCTGGCAGCGCGTTATGTCGACGCGGACAAAGGCGTTGCCGATGTGCGTGCCGCGCTGGATGGCGCACGCTATATCCTGATGGAGCGCTTCGCCGAAGACGCCACGCTGCTGGCGAAAGTGCGTGATTACCTGTGGAAGAACGCCCATCTGGTTGCACGCGTGGTGGAAGGCAAAGAGGAAGAAGGCGCTAAATTCCGCGACTACTTCGATCATCACGAAGCGCTGAGCAGCGTGCCGTCGCACCGCGCGCTGGCCATGTTCCGTGGCCGTAACGAAGGCATTTTACAGCTGTCGCTCAACGCCGATCCGCAGTTTGATGAAGCGCCGCGCGAAAGCTACGGTGAAACGCTGATCGCCGACCACCTTGGCCTGCGCCTGAACAACGCACCGGCCGACAGCTGGCGCAAAGCCGTGGTCAGCTGGACCTGGCGCATCAAGGTCCTGCTGCACCTCGAAACCGAACTGATGGGCACCATCCGCGAACGGGCAGAAGACGAAGCGATCAACGTGTTTGCCCGTAATCTGCACGATCTGCTGATGGCGGCACCCGCCGGCATGCGCGCCACCATGGGCCTCGATCCTGGCCTGCGCACCGGGGTCAAAGTGGCGGTGGTCGATGCCACCGGCAAGCTGGTCGCGACCGATACCATCTATCCGCATACCGGCCAGGCGGCCAAAGCCGCGACCTCGGTGGCGGCACTGTGCGCGAAACATCAGGTTGAACTGGTGGCGATCGGCAACGGCACCGCTTCACGTGAAACCGAGCGTTTCTTCCTCGACGTACAGAAGCAGTTCCCGCAAATCAAAGCGCAAAAAGTGATTGTCAGTGAGGCCGGAGCATCCGTCTATTCCGCTTCCGAACTGGCGGCGCAGGAGTTCCCCGATCTCGACGTTTCGCTGCGCGGTGCGGTGTCTATCGCCCGTCGTCTGCAGGATCCGCTGGCAGAGCTGGTCAAAATTGACCCGAAATCGATTGGCGTCGGCCAGTATCAGCACGATGTCAGCCAGAGCCAGCTGGCGAAAAAACTCGATGCGGTGGTGGAAGATTGTGTGAACGCCGTGGGCGTCGATCTGAATACCGCTTCGGTGGCGCTGCTGACGCGCGTCGCCGGCCTGACGCGCATGATGGCGCAGAACATAGTCAGCTGGCGTGACGAAAACGGCCGTTTCCAGAACCGCCAGCAGCTGCTGAAAGTGAGCCGCCTTGGGCCGAAAGCCTTTGAACAGTGCGCCGGCTTCCTGCGCATCAACCACGGCGATAATCCGCTGGATGCCTCAACGGTGCATCCGGAAGCCTATCCGCTGGTGGAGCGCATTCTCGCCGCTACGGAACAGGCGCTGAATGAACTGATGGGCAATCCGGGCAGCCTGCGCGACCTGAATGCGCGCGACTTCACCGATGAGCGTTTCGGGCTGCCGACCGTCACCGATATCATCAAAGAGCTGGAGAAACCGGGCCGCGATCCGCGTCCGGAGTTCAAAACCGCGCAGTTTGCCGAAGGCGTGGAGACGCTCAACGACCTGCTGCCGGGCATGGTGCTGGAAGGTGCGGTGACCAACGTGACCAACTTCGGCGCGTTTGTCGATATCGGCGTGCATCAGGACGGCCTGGTGCACATCTCTTCGCTGTCGGACAAATTCGTAGACGATCCGCATCAGGTGGTGAAAGCCGGCGATATCGTCAAAGTGAAGGTGATGGAAGTCGATCTGCAGCGTAAGCGTATCGCGCTGACCATGCGTCTGGATGAGCAGCCGGGTGAGAGCAACGCGCGCAGCGGCGGCAACCGTGGCGCAGGCAAAGAGGCCGCGCGGCCAGCCGCCGGTGCCAAAGGCCGCGGCAAACCTGCCAGCGCCAGCGTCGGTAACAGTGCGATGGGCGATGCGCTGGCGGCCGCGTTTGGGAAGAAACGCTAAGCAGCGCACGAGTACAGGAGGTTGATAAATTGTCCTGGCGGACTACGCTGAAAAAACCGTGTGAAAAAATGGCCTTCCGCGTAATCCGGCGATCCGATGGACATTATCAACTTCCTGCTCGATGAGATTTATGAAGGTAGCTTCCCCGTCGCGGCGCGCGAGCGCCTGCTTTCGCACATCCGCGCGGCGCGCGACACGGTAAAGCTGCCGCGTAAAGCGCACTGGGATGAAAAAGACGTGGTGCTGATCAGTTACGCCGACCAGTTCCGCGAACCCGAGCAGCCCACGCTCGCCAGCTTTACGCGCTTTTATCAGCAGCATCTGCAGTCCACCTTCAGCCTGGTGCATCTGCTGCCATTTTTCCCCTACTCGTCCGACGATGGCTTCTCGGTTATCGATTACCACAAAGTGAACCCGATTTGCGGTGACTGGCAGCACATCACGGCGCTGCACAGCGAAACCCGGCTGATGTTCGATTTCGTCTGTAACCACATGTCGGCGCACAGCGCGTGGTTTCGCCACTTTCTGGCGCAGGATGCCGGCTGGGACGACTTCTTTATCAGCATGCCGCCTGCCACCGATCTCAGCGCCGTGACGCGCCCGCGCACCTCACCGCTGCTGACGCCGTTTACCCTCGCTAACGGCGA
Source organism: Pantoea dispersa (assembly GCF_019890955.1). Classification (NCBI taxonomy): domain Bacteria; kingdom Pseudomonadati; phylum Pseudomonadota; class Gammaproteobacteria; order Enterobacterales; family Erwiniaceae; genus Pantoea; species Pantoea dispersa. The sequence continues at coordinate 253,761 of NZ_CP082346.1, read as the reverse complement.
CACGCGCTTTATCTGGACCACCTTCAGCGCCGACCAAATCGATCTCAACTTCGCCAATCCGCAGGTGCTGATCCGCATGGTGGACGTGCTGCTGGATTATCTCAACAAAGGCGCGGATTACGTGCGGCTGGACGCGGTGGGCTACATGTGGAAAACGCCGGGCACACGCTGTATCCATCTGACCAAAACCCATCAGCTGGTGAAGCTGTTTCGCGCCATCGCCAACGAAGTCGCGCCAGGTACGGTGATCGTGACCGAAACCAACGTGCCGCATCAGGATAACATCAGCTATTTCGGCAACGGCCACGACGAAGCGCAGATGGTTTACCAGTTTTCGCTGCCACCGCTGGTGCTGCACGCCATTCACTCCGGCTCGGCGCGCGCGCTGCGCCAGTGGGCCAGCACACTTGAGCCCGGGAATGGCGGCACCACCTTCTTTAATTTTCTCGCCTCGCACGACGGCATTGGCCTCAATCCGGCACGCGGCATTTTGTCGGAAGTGGAGATTGTGGCGCTGGTGCGTGAACTGGCGCTGGAGGGCGCGCTGGTGTCCTATAAAAACAACCCGGACGGCAGCACCAGCCCGTATGAAATCAACGTAACGTATCTGGATGCGCTCAATCACCAGACCGACGATGACGAGACGCGCCTGCGTCGCTTCCTGCTGGCACACGCGATTCTGCTGGCCTTTCCCGGCGTGCCCGCCATCTATATTCAAAGTATTCTCGGCTCGCGCAATGACAACGAGGGCGTGCGCGCTGCCGGGCACAACCGCGCCATCAACCGTGAGAAGTACAGCCTGCGCGATATCGAACAGCAAATCAGCGGCGGCAACCCGCTGCGTCAGCAGGTGTTTGAGCGGCTCAGCGCGCTGATTCAGCTGCGCACCCGGCAGCCGGCGTTCCATCCGGACAATCGGATGACGCTACTGGAGAGCGACAACGCGGTGCTGCTGCTGCGCCGTCACGCGGCGGACAGCGACGAAGGGTTACTGTGCGTGTTCAATCTCAGCAGCCGCGAAATCAGCACCACGCTGCCGCAGGCGCGCCCTTTTCAGGATGTGATCAGCGGGCAGCGCGTGGATGGCAGCCAGCCGCTGGTGCTGGCCGCCTGGCAGTTTATGTGGCTGCGTGGATGAACTGCTGCACCTGCTGGCAGAACGCCTCCGGGTGCGAAATAAACGGCGCGTGCGCGGCCTTCGCGATGACAACCGACTGCGAATGCGGCCAGCGCGCATCCAGCTGCGGCGCAATGCGGCGCGGCACCAGGCCATCCAGCGCGCCATAGATACGCAGGAACGGCAGCGTCAGCCCATCCAGTGCGCTGCGCAAATCATCGTGGCGCAGAATGTTCAATCCCCCTTCCAGTACCGCTACCGACGGCATCGGCTGCGACAGCACTACCTCTTTCAGCTGGCGCGCATCCTGACGCGCATTTTCCGTCCCCATGGTTTGCAGCGCGAGAAAACGCTCCACGGTGCGCTGGAAATCGCTGCTCAATTGCTGCTGGAACGTCGCCAGCGTCTCAGGCTGAATGCCGGGCCATTCATCCCGGGCGGTAAAGCATGGCGACGACGCCACGCTAATCAATGCCGCCACGCGATCGGGCTGGCTCAGCGCCAGCTGGCTGGCCACTAAACCGCCCAGCGACCAGCCGAGCAGCACGGCGCGCGCTGGCAACTGCGGTAATAGCTGCTGCGCCATCTGCGCCAGGCTCAGCGGCCCAAATCCCTGGCTGCGACCAAATCCCGGCAGGTCCACCAGGTGCAGACGAAAATGCGGGCTGAGTCGCGGAACAATGTGTTGCCACACTTCGGCGTTCAGTCCCCAGCCGTGCAGCAGCACAAGATCGCGATCGCCTGTGCCTGTGGTGTGCCAGTAAAGCGAACTCATCGGTTACACTCCCGAAAAGTGAAAAGGAGGTCGCTATGCTAGCAATCCCGGCCCTGTGTTGGCTATGCCGTCTGCCGCTGCGTATCGCCCGGCACGGCCTGTGCAGCGTATGTCTGCGTCAGCTACCGGCGCTGCCGGCGCTCTGTCCCTGCTGCGGACTGCCGGCCAGTGGCGATCAGCCGTGCGGACGCTGTCTGCGCCGGCCGCCGCCGTGGCACGCTCTCACTTGCGTGAGTGATTATGTGCCGCCGCTGAGCGAATGGGTGCAGCAGCTCAAATTCTCGCGCGCAACCGCACTCAGGGTGATGCTGGCGCGGCTGCTTTTGTTAAAATTATTAACAAAGCGCCGCCAGCAGCCGTTGCCGCGTATCGATCTGGTGCTGAGCGTGCCGCTGCATCGCCGCCGCGCCTGGCAGCGCGGTTATAACCAGGCCGCGCTGCTGGCTAAACCGCTGGCGCGCTGGCTCGGCTGTGAATACCGCGAAGGGCTGCGCCGGGTGCGTCACGGTGCGGTGCAGCATGCGCTCAGCGCCCGCGCCCGGAAAAGCAATCTGCGTGGCGCGTTTCGCCTTGAAATGGCGGTGCGCGGACGCCACATCCTGCTTATCGATGATGTGGTGACCACCGGCAGCACGGTGGGGGAAATCAGCCGCTTATTACTGGCGCAGGGTGCGGCCAGCGTACACATAGGATGCCTGTGCCGTACCTTGTAGAGCGTCGGCGTTGGGCGTATTATAACCAGGTATTTTAGTCAACTATTGAGCAATCGCCATGATCCGTATTACTGATACTGCGCAAGAGCACTTCGCAAAACTGCTGTCAAAACAGGAAGATGGCACCCAGATTCGCGTATTCGTTATTAACCCGGGTACGCCAACCGCCGAGTGCGGCGTCTCCTACTGCCCGCCGGACGCGGTCGAAGCCACCGATACCGAACTGAAGTTCGACAAGCTGTCTGCGTATGTCGATGAGCTGAGCGCGCCGTACCTCGAAGATGCGGAGATCGACTTCGTGACCGATAACCTCGGTTCACAGCTGACGCTGAAAGCGCCGAACGCCAAGATGCGTAAAGTGTCGGACGATGCACCGATGGTTGAGCGCGTGGAGTATCTGCTGCAGGCGCAGATCAACCCGCAGCTGGCCAGCCACGGCGGGCGCGTCTCGCTGATGGAGATCACCGACGAGGGCTATGCCATTCTGCAATTCGGCGGCGGCTGTAACGGTTGCTCGATGATTGACGTGACGCTGAAAGACGGCATCGAGAAAGAGCTGCTGGCCGCCTTCCCGGAACTGAAAGGCGTGCGCGATCTCACCGAGCATCAGCGCGGCGAGCACTCCTACTACTGATAGAAGCTGCGGCAGCCACCCCGGCTGCCGCGTGTTTTACTGCTTCTTACGCCCTTCATTGACGATCGCCAGCAGCCGCTGCACTTTCCGGTAACGAAACAACTTCTCCAATGGTACGCGCAGTTTGCGCCGCCAGTTGGGGTATTCGGCTACCGTGCCCGGCACGTTGACCGGCGCCTCCATTCCCAGCCAGTCCTCCGGCTGCAGCCCCAGCAGGGCGCTGTCGGTAAACGCCAGAAAGCGGTGCACGCCCTGATTCAGCGCGGGCGTCAGCCGCTGACCCGCACTGTTTTTGCTGCGTGCGTCAATCGCCTGCGCCTCGCTCATCGCCTTCAGCAGCGCTTTTCTCTGCCCATCGCGTTCGGCGATGGCCGCGTTCAGCATGCTGCGTCTGGCGAACAATCCCAGCTGATTGCGCAATTGCAGATCGGCGGCATGCCAGAATCCGCTCAGCGTCGGTAAATCATGGGTACTGGCGCTGGCAATCGACTGGCGCGGATAGGCTGCCGGTGGCCGGAACTGCCCCTCCTCCCCGCACTCGAACATCAGCACCTTCCACGAAAAAATGCCGCGATCGCGCAGCAGGCTGACGATCTCCTGCGGTACGGTGCCGAGATCTTCACCGATCACCATACAGCGCTGACGCTGACTCTCCAGCGCAAGGATCGCCAGCAGGTCGTGCACCGGATAGGCGACATACGCGCCTTTATCGGCACCTTCGCCATAGGGAATCCACCACAAACGCAGTAGCGCCATAACGTGATCGATACGCAGCGCCCCGCAATCGCGCATATTGGCGCGCAGCAGATCGATAAACGGCTGATAGCCCCGCGCGCGCAGTACATGTGGATCGAGCGGCGGCAGCGCCCAGTTCTGCCCGAGCGGGCCAAGCGGATCCGGCGGTGCCCCCACCGATGCGCCCAGCTTATACAGCTGCGGATCCTGCCAGGTTTCCGCGCTGTGCTGTGCCACGCCAACCGCCAAATCGCGATATAACCCGACCGCCATCCCCAGTTGCTTGCTACGCTGCCAGCAGGCGGCGAACTGCTGCTGCGCCAGCCACTGCAGCCAGCTCCAGAACAGAATGTCGTCCTCATGCTGCGCGCACCACTGCTGCACCTCCGGCTGCTGCGCCTGCTGCCAGCCTGACGGCCACTTTTCCCAGCCCCACTCATCGGGATGCTGCTGGCTGCGCGCCGCCACGATGGCGTCAAACGCCGCCTGATAGCGCAGCGCATCGCCGCCTTCAGCCAGAAACTGCTGAAACGCTGGCTGCCGGGTCAGCTGCGGCTGTGCGTGCTGCCAGGCAAAACGCAGCGCAGTCAGCTTGAGCGCCGTCACCGCGCGGTAATCGACAAACGCCGCGCTGCGCGCCTGTTTTAGCGCTTTGCGCGTTGGCGCGCTGTGCCACCAGCGCTGGGCGGCGTCACTGTGGGTGAATTCGTCGATTTGATTGATGTCGATGTACAGCACGTTGAGCCAGCGGCGCGAGCTCGGGCTGTATGGGCTGACATGATCCGGCTGCGCCGGATAGAGCGCATGCAGCGGGTTGAGACCGATGAAATCGCCGCCGTGAGCGGCGACCTGCTCCAGCATCTGCATCAGATCGCCAAAGTCGCCGATGCCCCAGTTACGCCCCGAGCGCAGCGTGTAGAGCTGCACCAGCGCGCCCCAGCGCTTCTCCCCCTGCGCCAGCGCTGGCGGCAGATAACAGCGCGCCGGTGCGATGATAATGCGCGTCTGCCACTGCTGGCGTGAAGTGCTCAGCGTGAGCTGATGGTAGCCCTCGGGCAGTTCTGCCGGCAGCGCCAGGCTTTCTCCCGCGCTCAGCGTGCCGTCATAGTGCTGCCCCTGCTCGCTCACCAGCTGCCAGCGGTAGTCGTCGCTGCCCTGCGGCGTCAGTTCAGGCTGCCCGGGCGGCGTGAACACCAGCACCGGCGGCAGCGGTGGCGCGTTGCCCGTCGGGGCGTCCATCAGCGCCAGCAGCGCGCGTTTGGTGTCGTCGCTGATGGTCTGTGACTCACCTTTATTGTTGATAAAACTCAGTGCGATACCGGCATCCCGTGCAGCCTGATCCAGTTTCTTCATGGCCATGTTGTCTCCTTCGTTGCCGTGCGCACATTACGCATGCAGCGTCATTTTCCGGCGGCTCAGCGCGCCGCCTGCCAGATACGCTGTTGATAATCGCGAATCGAACGATCGGCACTGAAGCGGCCGGTATGCGCCGTGTTGAGAATCGCCGCTTTGGTCCACGCTTCCGGATCGCGCCACAGCGCTTCGACGCGCTGCTGTGCCGCGATGTAAGCGGCGAAATCGGCCAGTACCAGCCACGGATCGCCCTGTTTGCTCAGGCTCTCCAGCAGCGGCGCAAATGCCTGCCGGTCGCCGTCGCTGAATTTGCCCTTTTCCAGCTCCTTCAGCAAACCGTCGAGATAGCGATCGTGCTTACGCAGTTTCTTCGGACTGTAACCGTCGGCCTTCAGTGCTTTTACCTCATCCACCGTGTTGCCAAAGATAAAGATATTTTTCTCACCGACCGCCTCGGCAATCTCCACGTTAGCCCCGTCCAGCGTGCCAATGGTCAGCGCGCCGTTGAGCGCCAGCTTCATGTTGCCGGTACCGGAGGCTTCGTAACCGGCCGTGGAGATCTGCTCCGAGAGATCGGCTGCCGGAATCATCAATTCGGCGGCAGTAATCCGGTAATCCGGCACAAACACCACCTTCAGGCGATCGCCCACCAGCGGGTCGTTGTTGATCACCTCCGCGACTTTATTGATGGCACAGATAATGTTTTTTGCCAGCAAATAGCCGGGCGCCGCCTTGGCGCCAAACAGAAAGACGCGCGGCACGAAGTCGGGATTGTCCGGGTTATCGCGCAGCTGGCGATAGCAGTGCAGGATGTGCAGCAGACTGAGATGCTGGCGTTTGTATTCGTGCAGGCGCTTGATCTGCACATCAAATAGCGCGTCCGGATTGATATCGATGCCGGTCACGCGTTTGATGTACACCGTCAGCCGCAGTTTGTTTTGCTGCTTGATGGTGCGGAACTGCTGGCGAAAGCTTTTCTTCTTCGCCAGCGGCGCCAGCCATTCCAGCGCGTCGAGATCGTTGGCCCACTCCACCTGCAGGCTGTCGTCAATCAGTGCGGACAGCAGGGGGTTGCACTGCTTCAGCCAGCGGCGCGGCGTAATGCCGTTGGTGACGTTATGAAACTTGTGTGGCCACAGCTGGTGATATTCCGGGAACAGATCGTTAACCACCAGCTGCGAGTGCAGCGCTGCCACACCGTTGACGGCGAAACAGCTCACCACGCACAGATTGGCCATGCGCACTTCACCGTCGCTCACCACCGCCAGCTTGTGCCAGAGGGCACTGTCGTTCGGCCAGCGCTGTTTGACCTGCTGCTTCAGCTGGCGATTGATCTGTTTGATGATTTGCAGATGGCGCGGCAGCAGTTCGCGCAGCAGGCTCGCCGGCCAGCGCTCCAGCGCCTCCGGCATCAGCGTATGGTTGGTATAGGCAAAGGTGCGGCTGGTAATGTGCCAGGCGTCGTCCCAGCTCAGGCCATGCTCATCCAGCAGCAGACGCAGCAGCTCCGGAATAGCGATGGTGGGATGGGTATCGTTGAGCTGAATCACTTCGAAATCCGGCAGCGTATGCAGCGCACGGCCCGCCAGCCGGTGACGACGCAGTATGTCGCTCACCGCGCAGGCGCACTGGAAATACTGCTGCATCAGCCGCAGACGTTTACCTGCCGCATGGTTGTCATTGGGATAGAGCACTTTGGTCAGCTTGTCGGCTTCAATGCCCGGCTGCTCCGCCTGCAGGAACTTCCCGGCGTTAAACAGCGTCAGGTCAAACGGCTGCGCGCTGGTGGCTTGCCACAGGCGCAGCGGCAGAGTGATGCCGTTGCGATAGCCGATTACCGGCAGATCCCAGGCCTGGCCGATTAGCTGCTGTGCCGGACGCCACTCGACGCTGCCGTCGTCGCGCTTTTTGACCTTACCGCCCAGCCCCACCGGCACATCCAGCGCCGCGTTGTGGCGGAACCACGGATAGCGATCGCGCTGCCAGTCATCCGGCGCTTCGTGCTGCTGTCCGGCCACGAACGACTGACGAAACAGGCCGTACTGATAGTTGAGGCCGTGCCCCATCGCCGGCTGGCCGACCGTCGCCATCGCATCCATGTAGCAGGCCGCGAGCCGTCCCAGACCGCCGTTGCCCAGCGCCGGATCGACCTCCTCCTCCAGCAGTTCATTCAGCTCAACCTGGTGCTCTGCCAGCGCGGCGGCCACCTCGTTATACCAGCCGAGATTGAGCAGGTTATTGCCGGTCAGCCGGCCGGGCAGAAACTCCATCGAGAGATAATTAACGTGGCGCTGAGCGCTTTTCGGCGGCACGGGCGGCTGTGCGGCGAGCAGTTCCATCAGCGCCCGGCTGAGCGCCTGCCACCACTGATGCGGCGTCATCTGCCGGGCGGAAGTCAGTCCGAGCTGCTGCCACTGGCGGGTCAGCGCGGCGTCAAAGCGGGTTTTATTGAATTTTAGCGGCGACATAGTGCATCCCTTTGCATCCGAAACGGTAAACACGGGCAAGCGCAAATCTGAAAGAGTAAGTTAAGCCGGGGACGCTGAAAAAAGCGACAGGGAAATGAAGATGCAGTGAAAAAAGGCGTGCCGCTGCGGCCTGGTCGCCATCAATGGCGACCCTACAATACGGCACAATGCGCTAAGGGTGCGGTTCGGTAACGATGGCCAGGTGCCTCACAGGGTGCGCATTGATGCGCACCTGGGAAATCAGCACAGCTCCAGATGGACTTCGTGCTGTTCAATCACCTTCAGTACGCTTAACGGCGGGGTTTGATCGGTATACAGGTAATCAATCAGGCTCATGTTGCCAAGGTTAACCATGGCGTTACGGCCAAACTTCGAATGATCTACCACCAGCATCACGCAGCGCGAGTTCTCGATAATGGCGCGTTTGGTGCGCACTTCGTGATAGTCGAACTCCAGCAGCGAACCGTCCATATCAATACCGCTGATGCCGAGAATGCCGTAATCGAGCCGGAACTGAGAGATAAAATCGAGCGTGGCTTCCCCCATGATACCACCGTCGCGCGTGCGCACTTCGCCGCCGGCGATGATCACGCGGAAATCCGGCTTGCCCATCAGCAAAATCGCCACGTTGAGGTTGTTGGTGACAATACGCAGATTGTTGTGGTTGAGCAGCGCATGCGCCACCGCTTCCGGCGTGGTGCCGATATCAATAAACAGCGTGGCACCGTCCGGGATCTGGCTCGCCACACGCTCGGCGATGCGTGCCTTTTCCGCCGACCACATCATTTTGCGATCCTGCCACGCGGTGTTTTCCGAGCTGGAAGGCAGCGCTGCGCCGCCGTGATGACGCTGAATTTTGTTTTGATCGGCCAGATCGTTCAGATCGCGCCGGATAGTCTGCGGGCTGACCTCAAAGTGATCCACCAGCTCTTCCGTACTGACATACCCCTGACGCCGGACCAGATCGATAATGGCGTCATGACGTTGCGTCTGCTTCACATCTCTCTCCTCGGCTCAAGGCCGTGTTCTTTTTATCCTGCTGCTAGCGACGTGCGCGTTTGCGCGTATCAACGAACGCCATTGCCAGCCCCACCAGCAAACCGGTGACGTGCGCAGCGTTCGCGATCGACAGGCCAAAGGCGCCGTACCAGCCAATCACCAGCCATACAATAGCGAAGCCAATCAGGCCGCGCTCGAGATAAATGCCACTTTCGGGATCGCGCTCGCCGCGCAGCCAGCAGTAGCCCATCAGCGCATAGACCACGCCGGACAGCCCGCCAAACAGCACGCCGCTGAATTTCGCCTGCATCCAGCCGCTCAGCAGCGCTGAAATCAGCATGATAACGAACAGCTTGCCGCTGCCGAGGCGCTTCTCTACCGCACCGCCGAGATACCACCACCACATCAGGTTGAACAGAATGTGCAGCAGCGAGAAGTGCAACAGCGCGTGGCTGAACCAGCGCCACACCTGAAAATACTGGGAGGAATCCGCCGGCCAGGCCAGCCAGCCGAGTACCACATCGTCGCCGACAATCTGCATCAGGATAAACACCGCCACGCAGGCGATCATGATGGTCAGCGTGAGCGGGCCCGCGCGTTCGCGAATGTTTGCCCAGATATTGCCACGCTCATAACGCAGACCGCTGTCGGTGGTACCGCTGTGCCAGCTCGCCGCCTGATAGCGTGGATGGTTGGGATCGCGCACGAACTGCGCGAGTTCGTTTTCGACCATCTCCAGCTTGCTGTCGTCATCCAGCACAATGACACAGTGACTTTCGCGCTCAATGCGTAGCGTGACGCCACGCGTCGCCATGTAATCCACAAACGCCTGCGCCATGCGCGGCTGGTTAAACTGGGTGATGCGCATCATGCGGTGCTCTCCTTCCTTTAATCGGTCAATCAGAGGCTGCCGGTGGCGACCTGCGTCGGAAACGCCGCGCGCCAGGCATCAAAACCGCCGTCGATGCTGTAGACGTCGCTAAAGCCCTGGCTTAACAGGAACTGCGCCGCGCCTTTACTGCTGTTACCGTGATAGCACATCACCAGCACCGGCTGGTCGTGCCGGGCGCCGGCAATGAACGTCGCCAGGTTGTCATTGGTCAGATGTTGGGCACCAGTGGCGTGGCCCATGGCGAAACTTTGCGGATCGCGGATGTCTACCAGTTGCGCTCCCTGTGCCAGATGCTCGTTAGCCTGCAGGACGTTAATACACTCGAAGGTTTCCATGGGTCTCTCATTACCTCGTCATCAATTGGCGTTAGTTTACCCTGATAAGCCGCCGCTATAACCTGACAAATCCTGTGGATATGTGATTTTTTTCCTGCCGAAATGTTAGCTATATCACGCAAGAATGTTTTTATTGAGTTAAGCGCTGGCGTCAATGTTGGTTTCCGATTATTATTACGCTCGAAAACGAACATTTTAGAACTATTCCGAACATCGGAGGAGATGACGTGGAAACCAAAGACCTGATCGTGATCGGCGGCGGCATCAACGGTGCCGGCATTGCAGTGGATGCTGCAGGACGCGGCCTGTCAGTGCTGATGCTGGAGGCGCGGGATTTGGCCTGTGCAACCTCCTCTGCCAGTTCCAAGCTGATTCACGGTGGCCTGCGCTATCTGGAACATTACGAATTCCGTCTGGTGGGCGAAGCGCTGGCCGAACGTGAAGTGCTGCTGAAAATGGCGCCACACATCGCCTTCCCGATGCGTTTCCGTCTGCCACACCGCCCGCATCTGCGTCCGGCGTGGATGATCCGCATGGGCCTGTTTATGTACGATCGCCTCGGTAAGCGCACTACGCTGCCAGGCAGTAAAGGTCTGCGTTTTGGCGCGGAATCGGCCCTGAAGCCTGAAATTACGCGCGGTTTCGAATATTCCGACTGCTGGGTAGACGATGCGCGCATGGTGGTGCTTAACGCGCAGGAAGTGGTGAAACAGGGCGGCGAAGTACGCACCCGCACCCGCGTTACCCGCGCCTGGCGTGAAGCCGGCCTATGGATGGTGGAAGCGGAAGACGTCGATACCGGCAAAACCTACACCTGGCGCGCCAAAGGGCTGGTTAACGCCGCCGGCCCCTGGGTGAAGCAGTTCTTTGACGATGGCCTGAAGCTGAAATCGCCGTACGGTATTCGCCTGATCAAAGGTAGCCATATCGTGGTGCCGCGCGTGCACACCGAAAAGCAGGCTTACATTCTGCAGAACGAAGATAACCGTATCGTGTTTGTGATTCCGTGGATGGATGAGTTTTCAATCATCGGTACCACCGACGTCGAATACAAAGGCGATCCGAAAAATGTCAAAATCGATGACAATGAAATCAGCTACCTGCTGAAGGTGTATAACGCGCACTTTAAAAAGCAACTGACCAGTGACGACATCGTCTGGACCTACTCCGGCGTGCGTCCGCTGTGCGATGATGAATCCGATTCACCGCAGGCGATCACCCGTGATTACACGCTGGACGTGCACGACGACAATGGCCAGGCACCGCTGCTTTCCGTGTTCGGCGGCAAGCTGACCACCTATCGCAAGCTGGCGGAGCATGCGCTGGAGAAACTGGCGAAATACTACCCTGATGCCGGTCCGGCGTGGACCAAAAACGCCGTGCTGCCAGGCGGTGATTTCTCCGGTACGCGTGAAGATTACGCTGCCAGTCTGCGCCGTCACTATCCGTTCATCAGCGAAGGCATGGCGCGTCACTTTGCCCGCACCTACGGCAGCCGTACTGAAGTGCTGCTGGAAGGCGCGAAGAGCCGTGAAGATCTGGGTGAAAACTTTGGCCACGAATTCTATGAAGCCGAACTGCGTTACCTGGTGAAACACGAGTGGGTGCGCGAGCTGGACGACGCCATCTGGCGCCGTACCAAGCAGGGTATGTGGCTGAGCGAAGCCGAACAGGCGCGCATCCGCGACTGGCTGGCAGAAAACGGCCAGAAACCGGCGCTGTCGCTGGCTTCGTAATCGCCTTAAGCATTGTCCTCAACCCCGCCACCGCGCGGGGTTTTTGTTTTTTCTCTTTTTGTGTCGGCGAGAGGTTATTCACACAAGACACTGCACCAGATCAATTCTCACCGCTCCGCTTACTGACTAAATAATCCGCGACTGGATTAACGGACTCGTCAGTGACAGGGAGCATCACGCATGGCTTTAGCCACTTTTCCGCTCAATATCTTCACCACACAGCGCATGTTTAATGACTATGGCGCTGACGATATGCGCTACGGCGATATCTGTGAACGCCGGATGAAAAACGAATTCGGCCTCACCCACATTTCCAATGTGGTCGACCCGTGGAGTATGACGCGGCTGCATCCCTTCCATAATCCCCAGTCGCGCTTTGCTGGTGCTTATGCGAAACCTGGCGAAAAGCTTTCACCGCTGGAGTGCGCCAGGCTGCTGTTTGCTGAGATGCAAACCACGTCATTACCTTTCGCGCTTGTTGGCCCGCAACGTTTCCTGATAAATAAGATGCTGGAGCATTTTATGCGCTCCAGCGGCCTGCCGTTTCGGGATTTGTCGCTGGATATGGCATATCGGGACAAAATTATGAACGACAGAAGCATAAACAGTACACACAAAGCCATAATTGATACGCTCAATGTTAATATTGATTATGGTATCAAAGGCCTGCCATTGAAAAATATAGGTGATATTAATTCTGCCATTAATAACTCGATCCTGCCAAAGTTCGATTCATTAATTATGGATAAAATAAATGGTTTAGGCATTACTGTTCATGATGTTTATGCTACCAAAATTGACATATTGAGTCTTGACGTTAATGGTGCGCGCTGGAGGGCAAAAATGCGCTTCAGCGGACAGGATCATTTCGGTCTGGATACGCATGATATTCACAAGCATAAATTCAGACAATTTCAGTTTTTTAAGATATGGTTCACCTTACAACGTTATGATAAATTTGGCTTTCGTCCTTTTCTGACGAACATGGATGCTGTGATAGATATTGAAGGCGGCCGTTAATGAACAGGAAGACATGGGCAGGATTAATTCTGCTTATTGCATTAGCCAGTGGCATATATTGCTACCTGAATTTCAGGGAAGTTAACGTCATTGACGTTCACCAGGATTACTATTCTGCATCAATTATCGTCGATCACCTGCCTTATTCTGACGATGAAAAAATAAGGTGGTGGTTGAGTCACCAGCAGCAAATAACATTAAAATACAATATTAAAGCCTTTAATGAAAATGGCTCTATTACCTATTATTTTTATGCATTAGGTGAGGGATATCAGCCATTAGAAAAAAAGGACCGCATTTGCTTTAAGCAAATGCAACCCCCTGCTAATTGTCTGGATAAAAATTTACTGATGAAAATTCAGCGGACGCAGGATGGTGGCGTGATGTTCTCACTGGATTCAGGAAGTTACACAGTGAATAAAGACAATGAAATGAGTCGATTGCAGAAGGGCAATTGATACATAGCGCGATAAATCGCGCCGCTACAGTGTGTGCGGTCGATAATGACGAAAGTCACTGCCGAATTTACCGTAGCGGCGCAATTCATTGCGCTAATTAACACGCAAACTTACAGCCCGGCATTGTCACGAATATATTTACGGGCTTTCACTGCATATTCGAATGGGTTAGCGATGGCCGGATCCTGTTCCGCTTCGACGACCATCCAGCCTTTGTAGCCGTAATCATCAAGGATTTTGAATACCGGTTTGAAATCGATCACGCCATCGCCTGGTACGGTGAAGGTGCCTTTCTTCACTCCGTCGAGGAACGACAGCGAGTTTGCGCGCACCTCTGCGACCACGCTGTCACGTACATCTTTCAGATGCACGTGGAAAATACGCGGCAGATGTTGGGTCAGCACATCCAGCATCACCTGCTGTGATCCTTCGGAGTAGTAAATGTGGCCGGTGTCGTACAGCAGACCGACGTTATCGTTGGTCATTGCCATAAAACGGTCGATCTCGGCTGGCGTCTGAATGCCGGTGCCCATGTGATGATGCAGCGTCACGCGCATCCCTTTCTGCGCTGCGATCGCCGCCAGTTCGTTGTAACCTTCTGCCGTCAGGCGCCACTCTTCGTCCGTGAAAACCGGCTTCTGCTCCAGCACCGGCAGCGACGTGCCCTGAATGCTTTTGCTCTGTTCCGAGCAGCCAATCACGCGCGCGCCCATGGCGTGCAGGAAATTCATGTGATTGATGAACTGATCGATGGTTTTCGCTTTGTCACCGTTGGCAAAAAAGGTACTAAACCAGGCGTTACAAATCTGCATACCGCGGATATCCAGCATCGGCTTCAGCACCGCCGGATCGCGCGGATACTTGCTGCCCACTTCGCTACCGGTGAAACCCGCCAGCGCCATCTCGCTGACCGTTTGCTGGAAAGTATTTTCGCTGCCGAGTTCCGGCATGTCGTCGTTGGTCCAGCCAATCGGCGCAATCGCCAGTTTGACGTTCTCTTGGTTCATTTTAAGCTCCCTGATACAGAGAGGCAGCGGTAATCCGCTGCCGTGGATAGGTTTAGCGCACGCGCCTGATTATTTCTGGTAAAACGCCGGACGTGGCGGCATGGCAACGGGCTCAATCGCGCCGCTTGTTTGCGCCTTCAGGCAGGCATCGGCAGCCACCGAGGCGGCAAAGCCATCCCAGGCGGAAGGCCCGCTCAGCTGGCCTGCTTTCACATCATTGATAAACGCCTGCAGCTCAACGTCGTAGGCGTCGATAAAGCGATCTTTCCAGTCGGTCAGCAGCGCGTTGCCAAGGCGGGCATCTTTGCGCATCTGAATGGCCGATGGCTCCGGCAGTCTGGCGATGCCCTCTTCGCCCACCACTTCACACTGAATGTCATAGCCGTACGCGCAGTTCACAAAGATCTCCACATCGATGCGGATGCCCTTCTGCGTTTCAAACAGCACGATCTGCGGATCTTTCAGCTTCGCGTGTGACTTTGAGGTCGTGCGCGGGAACACCACCTGCACGCTCTTGTAATCGTCCTCGGTCAACCAGCGCAGGACATCCAGCTCGTGAATCAGGGTGTTGGTGATGGCCATGTCGGTGGTGTAATTCTCGCCGACGCTCTGATTACGGTGGGCGCAGTGCAGCATCAGCGGCTCGCCGATGTCACCGTCGGTGATCACCTTTTTCAGCGCGCGATAGCCGGCATCATACGGGCGCATAAAGCCTACCTGCACCAGACGTTTGCCGTGCGCGATCTCGGCGTCGACAATGCGACGGCAGCCCTCCGCGCTCAGCGCCAGCGGCTTCTCGCAGAACACCGGTTTCCCGGCGGCAATCGCGGCCAGCGTGAACTCTTCATGCGTCGGGTCCCACGAGGTCACCAGCACGGCATCCACTTCCGGCGAGTTAATCACCTGATGACCATCCTGATACACTTCGGCCTGGATATTCAGCCGCTGCAGCGCCGCGCGTGCACCTTCCACATTGATGTCTGAAACCGCCACCACTTTTGCGCCCTGCAGCACGTTGTTGCAGCGACGAATATGTTCCTGACCAATTGCGCCGGTACCGATTACACCGAGTTTGAGCGTCATAATTACACCTGTAGAGTCGGATAAGTAGGGTAAAACGGGCCGGGCAGCGCCGGCCTGAAAAGGGTTAGTACTTACGCGCCTGTTGAATATGCTGATTGAGCTTGTCGGCCACCTGCTGCGTCCGCTCTGAGGTGGAAGCCTGCGCCACGCCGACGTGCCACCAGCTGAAGTATTTGTGCACCATGGTTTTCGGCAGCACTTTGATGTCAATCAGGGTCGAAACCGTCTGCTGCTGCGCATCTTCCAGCGCCGCTTTCAGCTGCTCCAGCGTGGTGACACGGTAGGTTTTACAGCCGTAGCCGGCGGCTATCGCCGCGAAATCAACCGGCACTAAGCCGCCATCCAGCTTGCCGCCCTGCGGATTACGGAAGCGGAACTCGGTGTTGAAACTGTCCATGCCGTGTTCCATCTGCAGGTTGTTGATGCAGCCATTGGTCATGTTATCCAGCAGGATGACGTTGATTTTCGCCCCTTCCTGAATCGAGGTGACCAGTTCGGAGTGCAGCATCATGAATGAGCCGTCACCCACCATGGCGTAGACTTCGCGCTGCGGCTGTGCCAGCTTCACGCCCAGCGCGGCATTCACTTCGTAACCCATGCACGAGTAGCCGTACTCAACGTGATACGCGTTGTAATCTTTGGTGCGCCATACGCGCTGCAGGTCACCCGGCAGACTGCCGGCGGCGGCGACAATCACCGCATCCTTTGGCAGCTGTTCGTTTAAGGTGCCCAGCACGCTGCTCTGCGTCAGCACCGACTTTGTCAAACGCTCAAACTCGGCGAACAGCGCGGTGCGATCGATGTGGTCAGCGATTTCCGGAATAAAGTCATCGGTGTTGAAAGTGGCGGCGTACACGCGCTGCGTCTCTTTCAGCAGCTTGCTCTGCGCCTGTTCAATCTGGCCACCCCAGTGATTCTCAAAGCCGTTCAGTCCGGCTTCCAGCGCGGTTAATCCTTCGCGTGCATCCGCCAGCAGCTGCACGCCATCCAGCTTGTAGCTGTCGAAGTTGTTGACGTTAATGTTGAGGTAGCTGATTTCCGGATGCTGGAAAATCCATTTTGAAGCCGTGGTGAAATCGGTATAGCGCGTACCAATACCGATCACCAGATCGGCCTCTTTAGCCAGCAGGTTCGCCGCCAGACAGCCGGTTTCACCCACGCCGCCCACGTTCAGCGGATGGTCGGAAACGATGGTGCCTTTGCCGGCCTGCGTTTCGGCAAACGGAATATTGAAACGCTCGGCAAAGCTCAGCAGCGCCTGACCGGCATCGGAGTATTTCACGCCGCCACCCACTACAATCAGCGGCTTGTGCTTACGCGCAATCAATGCCAGCGCCGCGTCCAGCTGGGCCGCCGTCGGCAGACGCCGGTCAAGCAAATGCACGCGTTTCTGGAAGAAGTATTCCGGGAAATCCCAGGCTTCGCCCTGCACATCCTGCGGCAGCGCCAGCGTTACCGCCCCGGTTTCCGCCGGATCGGTCAGCACGCGCAGCGCATTAATACAGGCGGTCATCAGCTGCTCCGGACGGCTCACGCGGTCCCAGTATTTACTCACTGCGCGGAAGGCATCGTTGGTGCTGATGCTGAGATCGTGACTCTGCTCGATTTGCTGCAGCACCGGGTCCGGCTGGCGCGTGGCGAACACATCGCCCGGCAGCAGCAGCAGTGGAATCCGGTTGGCTGTTGCCGTGGCTGCCGCGGTAATCATGTTGGCGGCACCCGGTCCGACGGAAGAGGTACAGGCAATGATTTGACGGCGCAGCGACTGCCGGGCAAAACCGATGGCAGCGTGCGCCATACCCTGCTCGTTACGGCCCTGATACACCTGTAAATCGCCGCTGTCCTGCTCCAGTGCCTGGCCGAGGCCGAGCACATTGCCGTGGCCGAAAATAGCAAAGATGCCGTGCACGAATTTGGTTTCAACGCCGTCAACGTTCAGGTACTGGTTATCCAGAAATTTCACCAGCGCCTGTGCGGTAGTCAGTCTGATAGTGCCCATATGCTTCTTCCTTTACATGTGGTACCCGCTCAGGGGGTACGACGCGGTTCGGGTCGGCGGTGAAAACGCGCCCGACGCTAAGTGAAACGTGTGGCGATTATAAACAAATGTTTTTTCCATTAAACCTGATTACAGAAGAAACATTTCATTTTGCGATGAAGATCAAATTCGGCGCTGAAACGCGAGCGATGACGGGACGGGATGACAGCAAAGTGAAACAGCCTGCTATGCCTCAGTCATCATAACGAAATTTCATTTCACGTCAGCAGCTTCCTCTCATCCGTCATCATTTCCTGCGAGCTGGCTCACAAGGCAGAGCACCCGCGAAACGGGCAAGCCGTAAAGGGCGGGAAAGGTAGCGGCACCAGAGTTTTACCTGGCTCACAAAATCGCGATGGATGTTTCATTTCATATTGTATTTGGAATTTTCATTCCTCATACTGCCCACATAGCCAGTCAGGCACCCTGAGACCCCGGAAGCATTGCGCTTGATAGTGGGCGGCAGCGCCCGCCGTGTCTGCTTATCACAGAAGGAAACCATCAGTATGAGTACACAACAGAAGCGGCTTGATGTGATTTGTATTGGACGCATCGCCGTCGATCTTTACGGCCAGCAAATTGGCTCGCGCCTGGAAGATATGACCAGCTTTAACAAATACCTCGGCGGCTCTTCCGGCAACGTAGCCTATGGCACCGCGATCCAGGGGCTGAAGTCGGCGATGCTGGCGCGCGTCGGTGACGAACACAATGGCCGCTTCCTGCGTGAAGAGCTGCAGCGCGTGGGCTGTAATACTGACGGGCTGATCACCGATAAGCAGCGCCTGACCGGGCTGGTGATTCTCGGCATCAAAGACGAAGAGACCTTTCCGCTGATTTTCTATCGCGACAACTGTGCGGATATGGGGCTGGTTCCCGAGGACATTCGCGAAGAGTTCATTACCTCGTCCCGCGCCGTGGCGATAACCGGCACCCACCTGTCGCATCCGGACACGCGGGCGGCGGTGCTGAAAGCGCTGGATATCGCCCGGCGCAACGGTCTGCGTACCGCGCTGGATATCGATTATCGCCCGGTGCTATGGGGTCTGACCTCACTGGGTGACGGTGAAACGCGTTTCATTGAGTCCGGCCAGGTGACGCAGCAGCTACAGGAAGTGGTGCACTATTTCGATCTGATCGTCGGAACGGAAGAAGAGTTCCATATCGCCGGTGGCAGTACCGATACGCTGACCGCGCTGAAAAATGTGCGTAAGGCCAGCAGTGCCACGTTGGTCTGCAAACGCGGGCCGCTGGGTTGTGTGGTGTTTGAGGGCGAGATTCCTGATAGCTGGGAACAGACGCGCCTGCACAGCGGCGTGCGCGTTGAGGTGCTCAACGTACTGGGCGCCGGCGATGCGTTTATGTCGGGCCTGCTGCGCGGCTGGCTCAACGATGAGAGCTGGGAGCAGGCGTGCCGCTACGCTAACGCCTGTGGCGCACTGGTGGTATCCCGTCACGGCTGTGCACCGGCGATGCCAACGAAAGAAGAGCTGGACGATTTCCTCAGCCGCGATAACGCGGTGAAACGCCCGGATCTGGACGCGCGCCTCAATCATCTGCATCGCGTTACCACGCGTAAGCAGCAGTGGCCGGAGCTGAATGTGTTCGCCTTTGACCACCGTAAACAGCTGGCCGATATGGCGCGCGAAGCGGGTGTCAGCGAGGAGCGCATTCCGCAACTGAAACTGCTGCTGCTGCAGGCGGCACAGGAGGCGGCTAACGAAGCCGGTCTCAATGAGAAGAGTGGCATCCTGGCGGATACCACATACGGCCAGAAAGCGCTCAACGCCATCACCGGCAAGCACTGGTGGATTGGGCGGCCCATTGAGCTGCCGAGCTCACGACCACTGCGTCTTGAGCACGGCAATATTGGCTCTCAGCTGGTGGACTGGCCGGCCGAACACGTCGTCAAGTGCCTGGTGTTTTATCATCCCCATGACAGTGCTGAACTGCGTAAAGAGCAGGACGAGCTGGTTCTTGACGTGTGGCGCAGCTGTAACAAAAGCGGGCACGAGCTGCTGCTGGAAGTGATTCTGCCGGAGAGCAACCCGGACCGTAACGAGTCCTACTATTACGACATGCTGAGCCACTTCTATAGCCTGGGCGTGCAGCCGGACTGGTGGAAGCTACCACCGCTGACGGCGGAGAGCTGGCAGGCGATCGGCGAGCTGATTGAGCAGCAGGATCCGCACTGTCGCGGCATTCTGTTACTCGGCCTTGATGCGCCGGAAGAGAAGCTGAAAGCCGGCTTCGCCGCCGCCGCGCAGGCGACGTGGGTGAAAGGTTTTGCCGTGGGTCGCACCATTTTTGGCCAGCCGTCACGCCAGTGGCTGAACGGTGAGCTGGATGATAAAGCGCTGATTGAGACCGTGAAAGGCAATTATCTGCGCCTGATTGGCTACTGGCGCGCCGCGCGCGGCTGACGGATTTGAAGAGGATGTACTGAGAAGCGGCCTGACGGGCCGCTTTTTAGTGAGTTGCGCGCGGATGCCCTCACCCCAGCCCTCTCCCACCGGGAGAGGGAGCCGTTCAGGCAGGTCGTTAAGCATTGTGCCAGGCCTGGCAGACCGATCAGACCGCTCCGGACTGTCCCCTCTCCCGCCTGCGGGAGAGGGTTAGGGTGAGGGAAAGCCCTCAACCCCCTGAGTTTTGTGAGGCAATTCATAAACCGATGAAATAGCCTTCACGATAGCGTCAAACAAATGAAATTTTCCATCCATCTGGTACTATAGCGCTCATTATCCAGCCATATTTCCTTTTCTGACGGGCCGAAGTAATGACCAATAACCCAACGCAATTAACCTTGTTACAGGACGATATCCGTCGTCGCTACGAGACGCTGAGTAAACGCCTGAAGCAGGTGGCTCGTTATATCCTTGATAACAGCAACAGCATCGCGTTTGATACCGTCGCCTCTATCGCCCAGCAGGCGGATGTTCCGCCCTCCACGCTGATCCGCTTCGCCAACGCGTTCGGCTTTAGCGGCTTCAACGAAATGAAACAGGTCTTTCGTCAGCACCTGATGGAAGAGACCGTGAACTATACCGAACGGGCGCGCCTGTTCCGCCAGACGGCCACCGACGACAGCGCCAGCTCACCGGAGAGCCCGGTGGAGATCCTCAACGTCTTTACCATGGTCAACAGCCAGGCGCTGCAGCAGCTGGCGATGCAGGTGAATCCCGACCAGCTGAACAAAGCGGTGAAAATGCTCAACGAGGCGGAGAACATCTACATCATCGGTCTGCGCCGCTCGTTCAGCGTGGCCTCGTATCTGGTGTATGCGCTGCGCCATCTGGAGCGTCGCGCTTTTCTGATTGATGGCCTGGGCGGCATGTTCACTGAACAGCTCAGCATGGTGAATCCGAAAGACGTGGTCATCGCCATCAGCTACTCGCCGTATGCGCGTGAAGCGGTGGAACTGGTGGAGCTGGGCGCTAAACGTGGCGCGCATCAAATCGCCATCACCGACAGCCAGGTGAGCCCACTGGCGGCGTTCAGCGATGTCTGTTTTGTGGTGCGCGAAGCGCAGGTGGATGGCTTCCGCTCGCAGGTGGCCTCGCTGTGCCTGGCGCAAACCCTGGCGGTGTCGCTGGCACTGAATAACAGCAGCAGCGAATAAACCTCAGGTACCGAATAGAAAAAAGGCAGCCATCTGGCTGCCTTTTTTTATCTGTGCGCATCAGTGAATGCGTGTGTCGTTTAACCTGGTGCGCATCAATGCGCACCCTACGGCTGTGCACGTTTATATGCTTGCGTGCGCCGTTTAACCTGGTGCGCATTTCCGGCGACCGCGCGGACACCTGATTAACGGCGCGGATACTGCTCGCTGTTCACCCAGGCGTGATCCTTCTCCCAGGTAAATTTCCACAGCCGTACCGGCCCGGCCATCACGTTCAGATAATAGTTATCGTAACCGGCCAGCGTCGCCACCGGATGATACCCGCGCGGCACCGTCACCACATCGCGGTTATACGGGGCCATACACTCGTCGAGCGAACGGTCGTCGGTGTACACGCGCTGCATGGCGAAACCGGGCTCAGGATCGAAACGGTGATAATAGGTCTCTTCCAGATAGGTTTCGTCCGGGCTGTCCTTCTCATCGTGCTTGTGGCTGGGGTACGAACTGGTCGCGCCCTCGTCGGTATACACTTCCACCACCAGCAGGCTGTCGGCCGGTTGATTATCCGGAAGGATGTTATGCACCAGGCGCTGGTTGCGCCCTTTGCCACGGTGCTCCACGCCAACATCCTGCGGTGCAATCAGCCGCGCCGGCAGATTGCCACTGCCCGGCGCACTGCACACCGCCAGTTCCAGATCGCTGTCGGCAGTGACTTCAACCTCATCATGATGCGGCACGTAAACCGAGTAAGGCGGCGTGCGCTCAAACGGCGACAGGCGCTTACCGATGCCAGGGAATTCTGCATCGCGGGTTTTCACCGACGCCAGACCGGCCACCAGCACCAGGCACAGCTCTCTCTCGCCGCTGCTTAACCGCAGCGTCTGGCCCTTTTTCAGCAGATAAGCGTCAAAGCCCACGTATTCCCAGCCGGCGCTCTCGGGCGTCACGTGCTGGATACGCCCGTGGCTGTCCGGCTGCTGCACTTTTGAAATCAGTGACATCCTGTTTCTCCTGTTGCGCGACATTAACCCAGCGTTGGCATGCTGAATTCAGAAACGGTCTGCTGACCGCTCGGCCAGCGCACGGTTGCCGTTTTCATGCGGGTGTAGAAACGCACCCCGTCCGGACCGTGCACGTTGAGCGCACCAAACACTGAACGCTTCCAGCCGCCAAAGCTGTGGAACGCCATCGGCACCGGTACCGGCACATTGACACCCACCATGCCCGCTTCCACGTTGTGCACAAATTCACGGGCGGTGTGGCCGTTGCTGGTGAAGATGGCGCTGCCGTTACCAAATTCGTGGCTATTTACCAGCTGGAGCGCGCTGTCGAAGTCGCTGGCGCGCATGATGCTCAGCACCGGTCCGAAAATCTCTTCGCGCCAAATCACCATCTCCGGCGTGACGTTATCGAACAACGTACCGCCAACGTAGTAGCCCTCTTCATGGCCCGCGACTTTCACGCCGCGTCCGTCAACCACCAGCGTCGCGCCTTCCTGCTCACCTTTGTCGATGTAGCCCAGCACTTTCTTCTGGTGCGCAGCGGATACCACCGGCCCCATTTCATTCTCTTCGGCACCCTGCTGCATGCCTGGCCCCACGCGCAGCGCTTTGATCAGCGGCGTCAGGCGCGAAATCAGTTTATCGGCTGTATCGTCGCCAACCGCCACCACCACCGGCAGCGCCATGCAGCGTTCCCCGGCAGAACCGAAAGCACCGCCCATGATGGCGTTCACGGTGGCATCCAGATCGGCATCCGGCATCACAATGGCGTGGTTTTTCGCGGCGCCGAAGGCCTGCACGCGTTTGCCATGCGCGCTGGCGGTTTTGTAGATGTGCTCGGCCACGCCGGACGAGCCGACGAAGCTGACCGCCGCGATGCGCGGATCTTTATACAGCTGCTCGGCGTCTTCGTTTGAGGAGTGCACCACGTTGAACACGCCATCCGGCAGCCCCGCTTCTTTCAGCAGTTCAGCCATGCGTACCGAGGCAGAAGGATCGAGCGCCGGCGGCTTCAGCACAAAGGTATTACCGCACGCCAGCGCGATGGGGAACATCCACAGCGGCACCATCGCCGGGAAGTTGAACGGCGTAATGCCCGCAACCACACCCACCGGCTGCATCAGCGAATAGCTGTCAACGCCGGAACCGACGTTCGGTGAGTTTTCCCCTTTGATCAGGTGCGGAATGCCGCAGGCAAATTCGATCACTTCGATGCCGCGCGTCAGCTCACCCAGTGCATCGGACCAGACTTTACCGTGCTCAGAAACAATCAGTGCCGCCAGTTCATCGCGATGTTTTTCCATCAGCGCTTTGAAGTTGAACATGACGCGGGCACGACGCAGCGGCGCCGTTTTTGACCATTCCGGAAACGCCGCATGGGCGACCTCGATGGCCTGCGCCACTTCTGCCGCCGTGCTTTGCGTCAGTTCGCGGATCACTTTGCCGGTCGCCGGATCGTAGACCGGAATGGTTTCGTTGCTGGCGCTGTGCGTGATTTTGCCGCCGATAAAGTTTCCTACGATAGTCATGTCGTTGCCTCTTTGATGTGTAAGGTCCCTGCAGGCCGCGGGTCAGTCTGGGTCGCGCCCGATCAGGCAATACGGAAAGCGTGCTATGAAGCTATTACAGTGAAATAAATTTTTCAAATAGTTCTTTTTGGAAAATTTACTTTTAGCGGCCTGGATCGCATTTTTCCGCCAGCGTTAGCGGACTGGCGCAAAGTGCGGGCCTGATGACAATGCCTATGCTGCCTGCGCCCGTAATCAGCAGCAGGGAGATTAGCAGGACGAGCAGTCAGCGAGAGGGTCAGCGCCGCAGCGTGGCTGGATGAAACGAAATATGAAATTTTTGCGAGGCAGATCCAATATCCGTTATTTCATAATTCAATCAAAACGAAATAAATGTTTTCTTTGCAGTATCTGCAGGCAATACGATGTGAAACGAACCCTTATCTGTGTCTTAGCGACACACTTTTGTTAGTGTTGGCCTCAGTCGGAGGCCTTTTTTTCACCTGTTTCCCCACCCCATGCGTGATTACACGGTGCGCATCAATGCGTGCTCTGTCATGCTGTAGGGGCGCCATTTATGGCGACCTGGACGCAGCATCCTCGGCTGGCAATCCAGCCTGACGCTTGATCATCCGCAGGGTACAAAGCAGCGCAAATCCCACCAGCAGCGCAGTCAGCAGGTAGAACAGCTGTACACCGGCGAAGCTCATGATAAAACCCGCGATCGGACCGGTGATGCCGAGCGACAGATCCATAAACGCGGTGTAAGTGGCCAGCGCGCTGCCCTGGTTCTGCTGCGGCACCACTTTGACTGCGACCACGCCAATCGCCGGGAACACCAGCGAGAAACCGGCGCCGGTGAGAAAAGCGCCGAACTTCGCCATCCACGGATCGAACGCGCCCGCCACCAGCAGCAGGCCAATCGCCTCGACGGCAAAACACAGGCTGGCGACGCGCAGTCCGCCGAGCTTATTAATGGCGTTGGGAAACAGCAGGCGCATGCCGACGAACGCAGCGCTGAACAGCGTCAGCGCGAAGGCGGCACCGTCCCAGCCCTGCTCCTGATAAAACAGGGTGATAAAGGTGGCGATCACGCCAAAGCCCGCCGAGCCCATCGCCAGCAGCAGGCCAAAACCGTACACCTTACCGAGCACCGCGCGGAACGGCAGCGGTTTGGCCTTGCTGCCTTTCACCGGCGCACGGGGCAGCGCCAGCGCAATCGCCAGCACGCTGATGGCGATAATCACGCTGGAGAGCAGCAGCAGGCCGCCGCTGCGAAAGATCATCACCCCAAGCGGTGCGCCAATCGCCATTGCGCCATAGGTGACAATGCCGTTCCAGGAGATCACCCGGCCAATATGCAGCGAGCCGACTTTCGCCACGCCCCACAGCGAGGTGCCGGTGCCGCAGAAACTCTGCCCGACGCCCAGCAGCACGCGCCCGAGGCACAGCAGCGCGAGGCTGAGCACCTCCTGCTCCTCTATCAGCGCCGACAGCAAAATACACAGCCCGCTCACCAGGCTGCCAAACAGCCCAAGCACCACCACCTTTTTGGGTCCCCAGCTGTCGGCATAGCGACCGGCATGCGGACGGCTCAGCAGCGTGGCGACATATTGCAGGCTGATCACCACGCCGGCCCAGAAAGCGCTGTAGCCCAGGCCGTCATGGACAAAGCCCGGTAGCACCGCCAGCGGCAGGCCAATGGTCAGATAGGTGGCGAAGTTGAACTTCACGATAGAGAGAATCTGTAAATTCAGACGAAAGCGGCTGTAGTCGGCCGCGGCGGGCTGGTCAGGCATGAGTGATTGCGCTCGTGTTTGACGGAATTTTTATAGCTGAAGCTACACTATACGCCTTTTCTCGCCGTGCGCACCGTCGATTAGCGGCGGTATCTCGGGCGGCGCTTATCGGGTTCGCTTCGCTTACTCCTAAACAAACAATTACTTACTGGCGTTCAACTACACTTTCCACAGCGAACCACCATTCAGGAGAGGGAATGAACGAAAAGCCACAGGAGAAAATTGGCCAGAACATCCTGGTCAAGCTGGCGATGTTAGTGATTATTCTGGCGGGCATTCGTGCTGCGTCGGATATTCTGGTGCCCTTCTTACTCGCCAGCTTCCTGGCGATTGTGCTTAATCCGCTGGTGACCCTGCTGATGCGCCGGGGTCTGCGGCGCGGCGTGGCGATCTCGCTGGTGATCACGGTGATCTTCATTGTGATGCTGCTGCTGGTCGGGGTGCTGGCCAGTTCGGTAAGCGAGTTCAGCGATACCTATCCGCAAATCCGCAGCCTGCTGGAACAGAAGCTGACGGTGCTGCAGCATTTCGCCGCGCAGTTTCATATCAATATCTCCACCAGCGCACTGGCGGCACGGCTCGATCCCAATGTGATTATGAACATGGCCACCACGCTGCTGGCGCAGTTCTCGGGTGCCATGACCAATGTGGTGCTGTTGATTCTGACCGTGGTGTTCATGCTGTTTGAGGTGCACCATCTGCCGTACAAACTGCGCAATGCGATGATGAATCCGCAGATCCGCATCGCCGGATTGCACAAAGCGCTGAAGGGCGTCACGCACTATCTGGCACTGAAAACGCTGGTCAGCCTGATTACCGGACTGGCGGTGTGGCTGGTGCTGATGCTGCTGGACGTCAAATTTGCGCTGTTCTGGGGCGTTGTCGCCTTTATCCTCAATTTTATCCCCAATATCGGCCCGATTATCGCCGGTGTGCCGCCGTTTATTCAGGCGCTGGTGCTGAATGATGTGTATGACGCCGTGCTGGTGGCGGCGCTGTTCAGTGCCATTCACATGGTGTTTGGCAATATGCTGGAACCGCGCCTGATGGGACGTGGGCTGGGACTGTCAACGCTGGTGGTGTTTCTGTCGCTGATTTTCTGGGGCTGGCTGCTCGGTCCGGTCGGGATGCTGCTGTCGGTGCCGCTGACCAGCGTCACCAAAATCCTGATGGAAACCACGCCGGGCGGCAGCCGGCTGGCGATAATGCTGGGTAATGGCCGCCCCAAACCGCGCCTGCGCGTCAAAAATAACCGGCCCGCGCCGCGCCCGTAACGTCTTACCACGCCACGATGCCAGACGATGCGTATTTGCCGATCGTCTGGCAGCGTCCCTGCGCCGTGACGTCGCCGCCGTATGGCGTCAGCGCGCATCGCCATGCCTGATGAGTCTGGCGCAACACTCTTACTCATCTCGTGCCACAGGTATTTTCCTGCCGGGAAATGCCAGTAACGGCAAAACATTGTCAATAAACGCAAAGCGCAAACCATAATTGACTTGTATCAGATTGGTGGAAAATCAAAACGCTAACATGCACGGCCGCGGGAAAGTGTTATGCTGCTGACGCCGTAACGCGCTTCCTGAATGCTGCTTAAACCGACCGAGGAAAGTCTGGTGCCTCTGCAAAAACGACAACGCGATTTTGGCTGGCTGTTGATTGTCTGTGCCGGGTTATTACCGCTGGTGCTGGGCATATTTTGCACAGCCATTGAGGCGCGCCATACGGTCAGCCAGCAGCAAATTGCCACCGCCAATGCCCTGCTGACGCAGGCAGAAAAGATGAGCGACAGCGCCTGGGACATGGTGACCCGCCTGCGTCAGTACCAGAATCGTCGCTGCGACGATATTGATGAAGATTTGCAGCGCGCCGGCACCCTTAACGCCTATTTCCGCTCGATTGGCACCCTGCAGGGCAGCGAAATCACCTGCTCGTCGGCTTACGGGCTGCAGCACGACACGCTGGCCGGGATGATGATGCAGTCGCCGCCGGTGACCGGCAAAGCCTGGTGGAGCCTGTCGATTCGCGGCACCTCCGGCGTACCGGATCGCCCAGCGGTGATTTTCGTGCGTCACCTGCCGGACAGCAGCGGTTTCTGGGCGGTGATTGATGGCCAGTATCTGATGGACTTCATGCGCGCCATCGGTGAGTCGAACCGTTATCAGATGAGCCTGCGCTTCAACGGCGGCAGCCCCATCGCCAGCGGTCCGGACGACCAGCCAGAGCTGCTGTACCTCAGCAGCGCCAACTATCAGGCGGAGTCCAGCCGCTATCCAATCAGCGTCAGCGTGACGGTACCCGCCGCCGAGCTGATCAAAGCCTGGCGTCAGGCGCTGCTTATTTTCCTGCCAATGGCCGCCATCTTTTCGATTTTGCTGATGGTGCTGACCGCCAACTGGCTGCGCCGCCGCCTCTCATGGGCGGATGAAATTCGCCGGGCGATACGCAACCGTGAGTTCACGGTGCACTATCAGCCGGTGTACAGCACCGGGATTCAGCGCTGCACCGGTGCGGAAGCGCTGATGCGCTGGCAGCGGCCCAACGGCGAAATGATCCGCCCGGACATCTTCATCAGCCATGCCGAAGCGGAAGGCATGATCGTGCCGCTGACCCAGCATTTGCTGGCGATGATGGCGGAAGATATCCAGAGCTGGCAGGTTGAACCGGGCTTCCATATTGGCTTTAACCTCGCGGCTGAGCATCTGCAACACCCTGATTTTGTACAGGACATGATGCGTTTTGCCCGCAACATCCGTGACAAACAGATGCTGATCACGCTGGAGCTTACCGAGCGCAGCCTGATCGAGGACGGCGACGCGGTGTCGCGCAAGCTGCGCTATCTGCAGTCACACGGCATGAAGGTGGCGATTGACGACTTCGGCACCGGCCACTGCGCGCTCTCCTATCTGATGACCTTCCCGCTCGATTACCTGAAGATTGACCGCGGCTTTATCAACGCCATTGAAGGACTGGAGATCGAAACCCCGGTGCTGGATGCCATCATCAATCTGTGCCACAAGCTGCAGCTCGAGGTACTGGGTGAAGGGGTAGAAACCGCGTTGCAATTTCAGTATCTGCAGCAGCGTGGCGTGGTATTTATTCAGGGCTATTATTACGCCCGTCCGATGGACAATAACCAGCTTCGCGCCTGGCTTAATCAGCAGGGGCGCCAACCGCTTCCCGTTGAGGACCACCATGAGCCTGAACTGCATCATTCTTGATGATTATCAAAATGTTGCCCTGTCGCTGGCCGACTGGGCATCGCTGCAACCGCAGGTACAAACTACCGCGCTGCACCGCCACTACGCCGACGAAGATGAACTGGTCGCTCACATCGCGCACGCCGACATTCTGGTGGTGATGCGCGAACGCACGCCACTCAGCGCCCGGCTGATAGGCCGCCTGCCCAATCTGAAGCTGATTGTCACCTCCGGCATGCGCAATGCCTCAATTGATCTGCACGCCTGTGCCGAACGGCTGATTGCGGTGTGCGGCACCGCCAGTAGCAGCGCGGCGCCGCTGGAGCTGAGCTGGGGGCTGCTGCTCGGTCTGGCACGCCATATCCCGGCGGAGAGCCAGGCGCTGCGCAGCAACGGTGCGTGGCAGCATACGCTGGGCATGGCGCTGCACGGCAAAACCCTCGGCCTGCTTGGGCTGGGCAAGATTGGCGGTGAGATGGCTAACGTGGCGCGCGCCTTTGGCATGCGCGTGTGCGCCTGGAGCCAGAACCTGAGCGAAGCACGCGCAGCGGCGTGCGGCGCAGAGAAGATGGCTTCGCTGCCGGCGCTGCTCAGGGCGAGCGATGTGGTATCGATTCATCTGGTGCTGAGTGAGCGCACCCGTCATCTGCTGGACGGCGCGGCGCTGGCGTACATGAAGCCGGGCGCGCTACTGATTAACACCTCGCGCGCCGGGATTGTCGATCAGCAGGCGATGATCAGCGCGCTGCAGTCTGGTCAGCTGGCGGGCGCCGGGCTGGATGTCTTTGAACAGGAGCCGCTACCGGCCGATCATCCGCTGCGTCAGTTGCCGAACGTGCTGGCAACGCCGCATCTGGGCTATGTTGCCGATACCAATTACCGCACCTACTTCAGCGAGGCGGTGGAAGATATTGCTGGCTGGCTGCACGGCGCGCCGCTGCGCTCGCTGCTTTAAGCCCCCGGCGCGTCGACAGCACCGGGGTTAGCTGTGGCAGTACAGGCGCGGCAGCCCGGCATAATTAATCATCTGGTCGCCATTGGGCAGCTGGTACATCTGGTAATAATCGTTATTGCCCTCGCGCGCTGGCGAAAACACGATCTGTGCCGCCAGCGCGGGCGGTACGGTGTCGTCTGCCAGGATACGTACGTTGCGCGTGGTGCTGAGCATGAAATCGCCCTGGCGGCGCCAGGTGGTATCGGATACGCGATGCAGGCGATAGTGGCGATCGCGTACCGTGACGGTGCCGGTCAGCGTTGAGCTGCCGCTGCCGTCCGCCTTAAAGCGGGTGCGAATGGTGGCATCAATCGCACCAGCCGGCGCGCCTTCATGATCAATACGATACGGCACTTCACACCACTCCGGTACCGGTTCTGCCGGCCGCAGCAGCAGCGCCAGCGCCCACGGCAGCACAAAGGCCAGCACCACTGCCGTGGTGGTTATCGCTTTACGCATCGGGTATCTCCTGCGCTGATACCATCCATGAAATACATTCGTTGTCCTTCTGCGCGATCGGTTTGGCGCACAGGAAGGTGCTGGAAAAGAGTCGGGTGCGCACCGGGTTGATATACACCATCGGCGGCGCTGAGCCATCCGGCAGGCGCGGCTGCCACTGCCGATAGCGCCGCAGCGCGTCCTGCACCACCCACGAATCGTCTTTCAGGTGAGCGGCAACATAAATCTGGCTGTTCTGGATGCGCAGCAGCGGCCGGAAATCCAGCGCATCGTGCTGCACCGGCGCGAACATCTGGCGTGCCAGCAGCGCCAGCGCGACATTCACCAGCAGCAGCGCAACGATTACCCAGCGCAGCACAGGCCGCTTTTTCTTGACGCTGGCCGGCGCGGGCGCAGGTTGCGGACTGACCACCGCTGCCGCTGGCGCAGCCACCGGCTCATCGCTCAGCGGCGCCACATCGACCTGATCGGCCAGCACGCAGCCAATCAGCGGCACCTGATGCACCAGCGGCCCCGGCGCGTGTGCCAGCTGCGCCTGCTGATTGATGGCGGCAATGGTGGCCGTCAGGCGTTCGGCGAATGGTGTGTCGCTGGGGACGCGCTGGAACAGCGCATGCAGGGTCTGGTTGCGCACCAGTTTGCCATTCGCATCAATCACGCGCCGCAGAATGGCGGTTTGCAGCGGCGTCAGTGCCACGCGGTGCGCGGGCGACTGCACCGGAAAGAGGACCTGCTGGTCAACGTCAAAACAGAGACTTTTTGCAAATAAAACAAAGCGTGCCATGCGGCGCCCGATCTCCGGCAGAGAAACTGGCGCAAGTATAGATATTTTCGCTCGCCCGCGCATCTGCGCTGCGGCCTGCGTCGCGATTCAGACAATTTTTTTGCCGCGATTGCGGACCAAAACGGCCATAGTTTTAGCCAAAAAATAGCCAGTTATTGGCGGAAACATGACAAATATCACATTTAAACGGTATACTCTGTCGCGGGATGCAATAATTACCTGAGTAATAATTGCTTTGGCAGGCCAGGGAAAAAACCACTTTCACGGCTATGCTTTAATTTTCTCAACGCCGCGGACTGAACGCTCCACCGAGTCCGCAGCGTTGAGGACTTTTTGAATTCCAATACAGGGTAACCTCATGAAATTACGTAGGAAGCGTGTAAAACCTATTGGGCTGGATGACGTCACGATTATCGATGACGCTCGTTTACGTAAGGCCATTACCGCCGCGTCACTCGGTAACGCGATGGAATGGTTCGATTTCGGTGTTTATGGCTTTGTGGCCTACGCGCTGGGTAAAGTGTTCTTCCCGGACGCCTCGCCTGGCGTGCAGATGATTGCCGCACTCGGGACCTTCTCGGTGCCGTTCCTGATCCGTCCGCTGGGCGGCCTGTTCTTCGGCATGCTGGGCGATAAATACGGTCGCCAGAAAATCCTGTCGATCACCATTGTCATCATGTCGATCAGTACCTTCTGTATCGGCCTGATCCCTTCTTACGCCTCGATTGGCATCTGGGCACCGATACTGCTGCTGCTGGCAAAAATGGCGCAGGGCTTCTCGGTGGGCGGGGAATATACCGGTGCGTCGATCTTCGTCGCCGAATATTCGCCGGACCGTAAGCGCGGCTTCATGGGAAGCTGGCTGGACTTTGGTTCGATTGCCGGCTTCGTGCTGGGCGCGGGCGTAGTGGTGCTGATCTCAACGGTGATTGGCGAGCAGAAATTCCTCGACTGGGGCTGGCGTATTCCGTTCTTCCTCGCGCTGCCGCTGGGCATTATCGGCCTGTATCTGCGTCACGCACTGGAAGAGACGCCAGCGTTCCAGCAGCATGTCGAGAAGCTGGAGCAAGGCGACCGCGAAGGTCTGCGCGACGGCCCGAAAGTGTCGTTTAAAGAGATTGCCAGCAAACACTGGAAAAGCCTGCTGGCCTGTATCGGTCTGGTGCTTGCCACCAACGTGACCTATTACATGCTGCTGACCTACATGCCGAGCTATCTGTCGCATAACCTGCACTACTCGGAAGATCACGGCGTGCTGATTATCATCGCCATCATGATGGGGATGCTGTTTGTGCAGCCGGTGATGGGCATGCTGAGCGACCGCTTCGGCCGCCGTCCGTTCGTGATCGTCGGCAGTATCGCCCTGTTCTTCTGTGCGATTCCGGCCTTTATGCTGATCAACAGTAACGTACTGGGGCTGATTTTTGCCGGTCTGCTGCTGCTGGCGGTGATCCTCAACGCCTTCACCGGCGTGATGGCCTCGTCGCTGCCGGCGATGTTCCCGACGCACATTCGCTACAGTGCGCTGGCCAGCGCCTTCAACATCTCGATTCTGATTGCCGGTCTGACGCCAACCGTGACCGCCTGGGCGGTGGAAGCCAGCAACAATCTGTATATGCCGGCTTACTACCTGATGGTGGTGGCGGTGGTCGGTCTGGTGACCGGTCTGTACATGAAAGAGACCGCCAACAAACCGCTGCGCGGCGCGACACCGGCGGCATCGGACCTCGAAGAAGCGCGTGAGATCCTGCAGGAGCATCACGACAACATCGAGCAGAAGATTGAAGATATTGATGAAGAGATCGCCCGCCTTGAGGCGAAGCGGAAAAACCTGGTGCAGCAGCACCCGGACATCAACGAGTAATCTGCCCTTTCACTCCCGCCACCCGGCGGGAGTTTTGTTTCTGCGGTTGCCGGGTGCGTGAGAATGTGTGTGCTGCGGTGATGCTTCCAGGTGCGCATGAATGCGCCCCCTACGAGTGTGCTGCGGGTTAGGATGCTGCGGCTGCCTGGTGCGTATAAATGCGCACCCTACGGGTAACGGCGGGTTGGGATTCGGCGGTTGCCGGGTGCGCTGTAGGGTCGGCATTCATGCCGACCGGCAACAACGCCCGGCCCGCACCGCACACAATCCTTCATGCTACCCGGCGAAAAGGGGTAAACTGTCGCCACTTTTTTCACCAGCATAAGTTAACCGAGCATGTCTGATTTCAATCTCATTCAGCGCCCAAGAAGACTGCGCAAAAGCGCGTCGATGCGCGAACTGTTCCAGGAATCCCACCTCAGCCTGAACGATCTGGCCCTGCCGATCTTCGTTGAAGAAGGCGTGGATGATTACGTGCCAATCAACGCCATGCCGGGCGTGATGCGCATTCCGGAAAAACGTCTGGCGTACGAAATCGAACGCATCGCCAAAGCCGGTATCCGTTCGGTCATGACCTTCGGTATTTCACACCACACCGATGCCACCGGCAGCGATGCGTGGAACGAAAACGGCCTGGTGGCGCGCATGTCGCGCATCTGCAAAGACACGGTGCCGGAAATGATTGTCATGTCCGATACCTGCTTCTGTGAATACACCAGTCACGGCCACTGCGGCGTGCTGTGCGATCACGGCGTCGACAACGACCAGACGCTGATTAACCTCGGCAAACAGGCGGTGGTTGCTGCGCAGGCCGGTGCCGACTTCATCGCGCCGTCAGCAGCAATGGATGGCCAGGTGAAAGCGATTCGCCAGGCGCTGGACGCGGCCGGTTTTACCGATACCGCTATCATGTCCTACTCCACCAAATTCGCCTCGTCGTTCTACGGTCCGTTCCGTGAAGCGGCGGGTACCGCGCTGAAAGGCGACCGCAAAACCTATCAGATGAACCCGATGAACCGCCGTGAAGCGATTCGCGAGTCGCTGATTGATGAAGCGGAAGGTGCAGATTCGCTGATGGTCAAACCGGCAGGCGCTTACCTCGATATCCTGCGTGATATCCGCGAGCGCACCACGCTGCCGCTGGCGGCTTACCAGGTGAGCGGTGAGTACGCGATGATCAAATTTGCCGCTCAGGCGGGCGCCATCGATGAACGCAACGTAGTGCTGGAGAGCTTAGGTGCCATAAAACGTGCCGGTGCCGATCTCATTTTCAGCTATTTCGCCCTTGATCTTGCCGAGCAAAAAGTGCTCTGATCCTCTCGTTACGCTAAACAATCGCGCATTACCGCGGTTGTTTAGTGCTCTCTGCCCCTGCGCGGGCACGACATCCGGTTTGCTGTAACACATCCATCATTAACAAGAGTTACGCGATGAAAGCACCTGCACTGCCTGAGGACGAATCACAGCGTCTGACCCAGTTACGTGCGCTCAACATTCTGCATACACCCACAGAAGAGCGTTTTGACCGTTTAACCCGCCTTGCCCGACGTCTGTTTGACGTTCCGGTCGCGATGGTCAGTCTGCTGGAGAATGACTATCAATGGTTTAAATCCAGTGACGGTTTTGATCGGCCAACCACCGCGCGTAGCATCTCTTTTTGCGGTCATACCATCCTGCAGGATGAGGTGATGGTGGTCGAGGACGCGCTGGCCGACACGCGCTTCAGCGATAATCCGCTGGTTACCGATGCAGACAATCCGGTGCGTTTCTACGCGGGCTATCCGCTGCGCACGCCGTCCGGTGCCAAAGTCGGTACGCTGTGCATCATCGATAATCACGCGCGCCAGTTCAACGCGGAGGATCTGCACGCGCTGCGCGATCTGGCGGCCATGGCCGAAGCCGAGCTGGTGGCGTTTCAGACCGCGACGTCCGATGAGCTAACGCAA
This sequence comes from Pantoea dispersa, assembly GCF_019890955.1. Lineage (NCBI taxonomy): Bacteria > Pseudomonadati > Pseudomonadota > Gammaproteobacteria > Enterobacterales > Erwiniaceae > Pantoea > Pantoea dispersa. The sequence continues at coordinate 219,230 of NZ_CP082346.1, read as the reverse complement.
ATCACCAACCGGCGCGGCTTTATGACGCTGGGTCAGATGGCGCTGAATGAGTGCCAGCTAAAACAGCTGCCCGCCAGCCTGACGTTTCTCGATCTCGACGGCTTCAAGGCCATCAACGACCGGCATGGTCACCGCGAGGGCGACCGCGCGCTGATGGACTTTGCCGATGCCATGAAGGTGAGTTTTCGCCATGCCGATATCTTTGCCCGGCTCGGCGGCGATGAGTTTGTGGTGCTGCTGAACGGCATTCGTCAGGACGAGGCGGAAGCGACGCTGGCGCGCTTCGCCCACTATCTGCATAAACAGATGCAGGATCTGGAGCGGCGCTACACGCTGCAGTTTTCGTCGGGCATCGTGGAATTTGATCCGCAGCAGCCGCAATCGCTGGAGCAGCTGCTGGAAAGCAGCGACGCACGCATGTACGCCGCCAAGTACCAGAAAAGGCAGCCGCGCAGATAGCCGCTCCTTAATGCGCCAGGTCGTCAATCAGCGTCTGATTAAACTTCGCTGGCGCTTCCATCTGCGGCGCGTGCCCCATGCCGGGGAACTCAATCAGTCGCGCGCCGGGAATCAGCTGTGCCACCTGTTTGCCCAGCACATTGTAATGGCCGAGCTGCGCTTTCACCGCCGGTGAAGCGATATCGCTGCCGATCGCTGTGGTATCGGCCGTGCCGATCATCAGCGTGGTCGGCACCTTCAGGTCTTTAAACTCGTAATAGACCGGCTGGGTGAAAATCATGTCGTAGATCAGCGCCGAGTTCCACGCCACTTTCTCATGCCCCGGTCCTTTATTCAGCCCGGCCAGCATCTGCACCCATTTGTCATATTCCGGCTTCCACTGGCCGCTGTAATAGGTGTGCTGCTCATATTTCTTAATGCCCGCCGCGTCGAGCTTCAGCTCGCGCTGATACCATTGATCCACCGAGCGCCACGGCGCGCCCTTCGCCTTCCAGTCCTCAAGGCCAATCGGATTGACCAGCACCAGCTTCTGCGTCTGCTGCGGATACATCAGTGCGTAACGCGTCGCCAGCATACCGCCGGTCGAGTGGCCAACGATCACCGCTTTCTCAACGCCGAGCTGCGCTAACAGCTGATGGGTGTTTTGCGCCAGCTGCTGGAAGCTGTACTGATAGCGGGCGGGTTTGGTGGAGGTGCAGAAACCAATCTGATCCGGCGCAATCACGCGATAGCCCTGCTGGCTCAGCGCGTTGATGGTGTCTTCCCAGGTGGCAGCGCAGAAGTTTTTACCGTGCATCAGCACCACTGTCTGACCATTGGCCTGCTGCGCTGGCTTCACGTCCATATAGCCCATGCTGAGCGACTGCTGCTGGGAGGAGAAGGCAAAATGCTGCAGCGGATGCGGATAGTGAAATCCCTCCAGCTGCTCGCCATACACGGCCTCAGCGGCCTGCGCGCTGAGCGTGCCGCACAGCATCGCTGACGCCAGCGCTACGCTCAGTAACGGTTTTAATCGAAAACGAAACGTCATGTGACCTCTTCTGTACAGGGGAAAAACCCTCAGTCTGGCACGAAAACCGCCGGTGGATATTGATGCGCCGTGCCGCCGCCCGGCACACCTTTAACTGTTAAGCCGCGCAAAGCGATAACTCATTTGCGTTAATAATAACGGCCGTAATTACGGCAACTATTCAACATCATCACAACATGTCGGTGATTAATTTCACGATAAACAAGACCAGTCTTGATGACAATTAATAAAAAAGCCATTTCCTGATAAAACTTTACGTTACGCCAGTGCTTAAAAAGTTTAATTTAATTACACTGTGTCGAGTTATTGGAGGACCATAATGATGCAGCAAAAATACAACCAAGGGGTGATTGATTCGGTGACCGAATGGATTATGGCCAACCTGGATCAACGTTTGAGCATTGATGATATTGCACTGAAATCTGGCTATTCCAAATGGTATTTACAGAAACTGTTTGCCCGTTACCATAACGAAACGCTGGCGCGTTATATTCGCAAAAAGAAACTGATTTGTTGCGTGAATGAGCTGAAATTCAGCCGCACACCGATTATCAGTCTGGCGGTTAAATACCATTTCGAAAGTCAGCAATCCTTTACCCGCTCATTTAAACAGGTGATGGGCTGCACGCCGCTGTTCTGCCGCAAACGCCAGCTGAGCGATGCTGCCGAAGCCCTGTTGCGTAACAGTGACGATCCCTGCGCGCTGTGTCGCAAGGTCGGGTTTAATCGCAGCGAGCAGGAAAAACAGGTTGTTAATCCGGTAAGCGAAAATAATGGGAAGTTTCCAGCGCGTATTAGCTGCGCGGTGCGTTAATCACGTCTGATATTTCGGGAAAATATTTATAACCGCGTGAGTAGAAGCGGCGCGATTTATTGCGCTGATGTGCAGGTGCACCGTGCCCATCCGGGCATCGCGCAATAAATTGCGCCGCTACGGTACGTGCGAAATATCATTTCGGTGCCTGTCGACCGCACAGATTGTAGCGGCGCGATTTATCGCGCTGATGTTGAGTTGCACCGTGTCCATTCAGGCATCGCGCAATAAATTGCGCCGCTACGGTACGTGCGAAATGTCATTTCGGTGCCTGTCGACCGCACAGATTGTAGCGGCGCGATTTATCGCGCTGATGTTGAGTTGCACCGTGCCCATTCAGGCATCGCGCAATAAATTGCGCCGCTACGGTACGTGCGAAATATCATTTCGGTGCCTGTCGACCGCACAGATTGTAGCGGCGCGATTTATCGCGCTGATGTTCCGCCGCACCGTGCCTGTCCGGCCGGTGAAACCCTGTTATTTCTCAGCGCACCGGCTGGCCCGGCAGCAGCTTATCTGACATCAACTGGCGGCAGACAAACGCGTCCTGCCGCGCCTGCTGCTGCTGTTGCGGCGACAAATCCTGCCACACCGTTTGCAGATGCTCCGCCAGCCCGGACTGGAAATGAATCTTCTGCAGCGCGTAATCCGAATTACCGCCTTCAATAATCTGCTGCATCGCCTGCGCGCTGTTATCGCGCCCGTCATGGATCAGCGTACAAAAGGTCGCGATGTAGTAAGCCTTATCCTCATCGCTGTAATGAGGCATCAGCCACCAGACCAGCGCACTGACAACCAGCAACAGCGGCAGCAGGAATTTGATTTTTAACATGGGTTTATTGACCAGCTGAAAAAGAAAACGCCGCGATCTTAACAGATTCGCCGCGCCATGCCGCACGCCATTTTCAGGCTTTTCTCCGGCAGATTGAGACGAGGCTTAACCGTGAATAACGCCGATGCGCTTATAAAGTAGCCCACTTCATTTGCTTCATTATTCAGGGAAGAAAATCATGAGAAAAAGCCAGCTGGCACTGCTGATGGGTGCCTTGTGCCTTAGCAGTTCGCCTTATGCCGGGATCCTGCGCTATGACATTGACGTGCAGGAATACCGCGATTTTGCCGAGAACCGGGGTAAATATGCTGTCGGCGCCACCGACATTCCCATCTACCGCAAAGATGGCACCTTTGAAGGCTATTTAATGAATGTCCCCATGCCGGACTTCAGTATGGTCAGTGATAAGGGTTTCAGCTCATTTATCTCGCCCTCGTTTGTCACAGGCGTCAAACATATGCAGTCCCACAGATTGGTGAACTTAGGGAATAAGGCAAAATTTTCGCCAACTTACCGTAGTATTGCCATAAATAATGATCCCTCGCGCGATTTTAACTTACCGCGCATGCACAAGGTGATTGTCGAAAGCGCGCCTACGCCTTACATCGGCGGTGAAGAGTTTAATGCTAACCCCAGTCGCTATACTGCATTTGCCCGCGTGGGGGCGGGTTATCAGCAAATTGACGATCCCGAAAGCGGTAAATTGATACCCATTGAGGGTGCCTATGTCTATAACACAGGTGGGACATTCAAGCCCGAAGCTATCACGAATATATTTTCTAAATTCATAAAATGGAGAATTTTTGCTCCTAATCATCCGGCATTCTCTCTGTTAAGCATTGGCACTCGTGGAGGTGATAGCGCTAGTCCGCTCTTCGCCTGGGATAATATCGAGAAACGCTGGGTACAGTTCGCAGTTCACTCTGGCGGCTATGGCGGCGGCACCACCTACAACTATCACTTTGCCAGTGAATTAATTAATGGAACATATGTTCAGGAGATGCTGGATTCCGTCAGGGATGCCGATGTTGAAGACAGTGGCGCCGGCACCCTCGAATGGCGCGGTGATAGCATTATGCAGGATGGCAAAAGCTGGCAATGGCACGGGCTTAATCAGGCTCAGGCAGAAACCGCACCCGCCAGCGCCAGCAATGAACAGCTCGATGCCACCAAAGATCTGCGCTTTAACGGCGACGGCGGCATCATTGAGCTAGCGCAGTCGGTCAACCTCGGCGCAGGCTTGCTGCGTTTCTCTAACGACTACACCCTGCGCGCCGCAGGCAACAGCAACTTCAGTTGGGTCGGCGGCGGCGTTGAGGTCGACAAAGACAAAACCGTACTGTGGCAGGTTAACGGCCTGCAGGACGATGCGTTGCACAAAATCGGCGCCGGTACGCTGCACGTTAACGCCAGCGGCATCAATCCCGGCGCGCTTAACGTCGGCGACGGCACGGTCATCCTCGACCAGCAGGCCGACGCGCAGGGGCGCAAACAGGCGTTCTCCACCGTCACCCTTTTCAGCGGCCGCCCGACCGTAGTGCTCAACAGCGCCGATCAGTTAAGCACTGACAACATCCGCTTCGGCTATCGCGGCGGTACGCTGGACGTTAACGGCCACGATTTGACCTTCGACGATATCCTGCACAACGACAGCGGCGCGCGCATCGTTAATCGCAGCCAGACGCTGGCGCATCTCGATCTCACCGGCGATAACCGCCTGTTCCTCGGCGAGCTGGGTGAAGCGGACTCACGCGATAACCTCAACGTGACCACCCATCAGCGCTGGCAGCTGGCGGGCGGCGCGCAGCTTAATCAGCTGGCGGTGGCCGACGGTGTGCTGACGCTGAGCGGCGAGCAGGTTGAGCATGCCGGGAAAGTGTTCTTTGCCAATGACTGGCAGGACAAAACGTATCACATCAACCAGCTGCAGGTGGCGCAGGACGCCGCGCTAACCGTCGCTGAGCACGCTCACGTTACCGGCGATATCACGCTGGCCGACAAGGCCACGCTTAACGTGCTGGGCCGATCCACGCTGGCCGGCGACATCAACCTGAGCGGCACCGCTTCCAGCCTGATTGCCGATATCGCGCAGTACGTCAGCACGCTGGGCGAGCTGGCTTCCACCATCAGCGCCAATATCAGTGGCCAGGGCAGCGTGATTAAAAGCGGTGACGGGCGGCTGACGCTGAGCGGTGACGTCAGCAACCAGCAGGGCGTTAAGGTGCAGCAGGGCGAGCTGGAAGTGAGCGGCCGGCTGCATACGCCGCTGAACATGGCCGCCGGCACGCTGCTCTCCGGCGGCGGCGTCATCAATCACGCCAGCCTCGCCGATAACGTCACGCTGGCACCGGGCTGGAACAATGCGCCAGACAGCTGGTCGACCATGCGCCTTGGCGATCTGCACCACGGGCGCGACACGGCGCTGGTGCTGAACTCCGCGTTCCGCCAGGACGCCAGCGATCGCCTGCTAATCGATGGCGATCTGCAACAGCCGGACGATGCGCCGCTGTGGCTGACGGTAAAACCCCAGGCCAGCTGGATCGATAGCGATCGCAACCACAACGGCGCAGCGGATAACAATGAAGGTGTGTCGCTGGTGCAGGTCGGCGGCCAGGCGCACGCCGACAGCGTCCAGCTGGCTGGCAGCTATGTGGCGCGCGGCGCCTGGGCTTACGGTCTGTACGCCTTCGCACCGGGCCGCGCCAGTGGCGATGAGCGTCTGGTGGCGGGCGAAGGGGATCAGTTCTGGGATTACCGCCTGCAAAACATTCTGCTGGCGGAAGGGGATAACCGCGAACCTTATCTGCCGGAGCCGGAGCCTGAACCGCAGCCGGAGCCTGAACCGCAACCCGATCCAGAACCACAGCCGGAACCGGAAAATCCGCAGGTGCCGCAGCCAGAGCCAAAACCGGAGCCGGGCAAGGTGCGCGCGGCGGTGATTCCGCAGGTGCCGGCCTACATCTCGCTGCCCGCCGCCTTCCACAGCGTGACACACAACCTGCAAGCGCTGTTCAGCAGCAGCGCGCAGCAGGCGGGCGCAGAGGGGCGTCCGGATCTGTTTGTGTCCGGCTACACCGGTGACGACCGCTATCACAGCGCGGGCGGCTTTATGGATTACGGCTACGATTTCCACAGCCGCTATCAGGGCTGGATGATTGGCAGCCGCTTCCCGCTGCAGTCCGCGCTGGCGCTGAGCGTCGGCGTCAATAAAGGCAACCTGAGCATCACGCCGGAAGCGCGCGACGGCAACAGTCACGCCCGCATTGATACGCTGGGCGCCAGTGCGCTACTGAGCTGGCAGCCGGATCAGGGCCTGCAGCTGGCCGTGCCAGCAGGCGTGATGCAGTATCGCGGCAGCGTCAGCACTGACCTGCGCGGTAACGTGACGCAGCTGAAAGCGCGCGGCGCGAACCTCGGGCTCGACAGCGGCTGGCGCTGGCAGTCCGGCGCGCATGCGCTAACGCCGGTGGCCGGCGTGAATGCGCAGTGGCTCGATATCAATGATTTCACCGACAGCGATGGCGCACAGGTCAGCTACCGGAATCCGCTGCAGTGGCAGCTCTCCGGCGGCGTAAAATACGACTTCCGCCTCAACGAGAAGCTGAAGCTGGGCGCGGAAACGCGCTACGTGCAGCGCATCAGCCAGCGCGATCGGGTAGCGATTGGTGACGGCCTGCAGGCGGCGCACTTCGCCACCGGACGCGGCGGCAACAGCCTGCAGTACAGCGGTTACGCCGGCTGGCAGGTGCTGGATAATCTGGAGCTCAACACCCAGCTTCAGGGCCAGCAGCGCCTGACGCAGGAAGGCATCAGCGACTGGAATCTGCAGGCCGGTGTGAAAATCAGTTTTTAATCACGGCTCTCATCACGCATCAGCCCGGGACATGTCTTACCGGGCTTTTTTATGCTTTTCTGAAAAAAAACCAGACAAAACTTAATTGCCACGTTAGTCGGTCGCTTTAGGTTTGCGATTCTCGCTATTTTCATCCATGGAAGAGAATATGAAACTTACCCCGCTGACGCTGGTGATCAGTACGTTCTGTTATAGCCTTCCTGCATTCGCTGATGAGCGCTACCCTGCATTTTCACCATTACAAAAAAATAACGTTAACGCTGCGAATATTCCGTTTCTGCCAGAGCCTTCGTCTGGCCAGACAACCCAGGAAATCCCTGAGCTGCCGCTGCTTGCCCAGGTCAGCCGCCAGACTGGCGAAGGGATTAAACAGCTTGGGAAAATGATCGCCCGCGGCTCGTGGTTTGATGAGATCAATCCGGCAACCTCGGGCCTGGTGCGATCCAATGTGCTGGCCGGCAATAACAGCCATCATTTGTGGTATTACCGGTTACAGACCATGGTCCTGACCGGGGAGAAAGATGAAGGATTGCCGAATATTAATAATCCTGGCATCGTGGCTCCGATACCCGACCCCGGTAAAGGCGAAACTGTCATATTGCCGCCGCCACCGCCGCCTGAGCCGGAACCGCCACAGCTCACACCTGCGCCACAAATCCCGACCTACCTCGCCCTGCCCAACATGCTGTATGCCCTCAACGACGCCATGCAAACCCGCTTCCACTTCGCTGCCCAACAGATGAGCATGGATGATCATCACAACCTGTTTGTGTATGGCTATAGCGGCGGCGAGCGTTATCGCAGTGCGCAGGGCGATAGCGATGCCACCAGCCGCTATCAGGGCTGGATGCTGGGTGCGCGCTGGACGCCTGAAGCGGAACAGAGCCCGCTGGCCTTCAGTGCGGGCGTGCACAAAGGCGTAGCGACTATGCTGTCGAATACGGCGGCCGGGCGCAGCCAGCTGCGTATGCAAACCCAGGGTATTAATGCGCTGATCGGCATTCAGCCGCCTGAGGGTTGGCAGCTGGAGATACCGCTGGGGCTGACGCATTATCGCGGCACCTTACGCCATGAAACCCAGGGTGAAGTGGCGCGGATCAGTGCCGTTAGCGGCAATATCGGCGCAGAAGCGGGCTGGCGCTGGCTGCAGGATGCGCATAGCCTGATGCCGCTGGCCGCAGCCGGTGTGCAGTGGCTGCATGTTGCGGATTTCACCGAGCAACAGGGGGCACAGGTGAACTATCAGCTGGCGCCGCAGTTCAGCCTGGCTGGCGGGGTTAAGTATGATTATCAGCCGCTGTCGTCAGTGAAGCTGGGGCTGGAGGCGCGTTATGTCTGGCACAGCGGCAGGCAGAATACGCTGGATGCCGGCGATATGCGTGGATTGCCGATTGAGCGCGCCCGTCACAGCGCCCAGCTGGGTGGTTACGTCCGCTGGCAGCTGCATGAAAACGTGGAGGTCGGCACGCAGTTGCAGGTGCAGCAGCGGCTGGATCGCCCCGGCGTGAGCGACTGGAATGTACTGAGCGGAGTGAAAATGGCGTTTTAAATTAATAATAAGGGAAGCGGTGGTGAATGGCTGGCGATGGATGGTTTGGTCGCCATAAATGGCGCCCCTACAACGATGCGGGACATGTTTTGTCGTCAGGCGCATTCATGCGCATCTGTGGCAAGGTTGCACAGCATCGTAGGGTGCGCATTCATGCGCACCGGTGTGAATCGGTGGATACATTCATGCACGTCTGTAAGCAGGTTGTACAGCATCGTAGGGTGCGCATTGAGGTACAAACCGGCCACATAGGTAACACTTTAGACCGGGCACATGGGTAACAGTTATAAACGGCATAGCAGAGGAGACTCACTATGCCCTGGACTGAGACTGTTACCATGCAACGCCTTGAATTCATCCTCGCCTGCCAGGCAGGCGGGGAATCCATGACGCAGCTGTGTCACCGCCACGGCATCAGCCGCAAAACCGGCTACAAGTGGCTCAGCCGCTTTAACCCCGGCGAGCTCTCCTCGCTTGAAAATCTCTCCCGCGCCCGCCATCTCCAGCCCGATAAAATCGCCCCCGACATCACCGCGCGCCTCGTTCAGTTCCGCCAGCAGCACCCCGACTGGGGGCCAAAAAAAATCCGCCACTGGTTCCTCAGCAACGGCGCTGACTTCAGCGTCCCTGCCGCCAGCACTATCGGCGACCTGCTGAAGGCGGCGGGAATGGTTCAGCCGCGGACGCCGCGCAAGCGAACGCCGGGCAACCTGCGCAGCCTCACGACGCCCGTGAGGAATAACCACGTCTGGAGCGCTGATTTTAAAGGGCGCTTCCGCCTGAAAGACGGCAGCTGGTGCCGCCCCTTCACGCTTACCGATAACCACAGCCGCTACCTGCTGTCCTGCGAGCCGGGCACGTCGGAGACCACGGTGTTCGTGCGCGGCTGCATGGAAAGGGCCTTCCTGGAAGGCGGGCTGCCCGACGTTATCCGCACCGACAACGGCTCGCCCTTCGTTGCGCCGGGCATTCTCGCGCTGACGCAGCTGAGCGTGTGGCTGATAAAGCTGGGGATACAGCCGGAAAGAACCGCGCCGGGCTGTCCGGGGCAGAACGCCCGCCACGAGCGGATGCACCGGTCGCTGAAGGTCGCCATGAGCCACCACGACGTCTTTGGCTCGCTGCCGGAGCAGCAGGCGTGGTGCAGCGGATGGCGGAACGAGTTCAATCAGGAAAAGCCGCATGAGGCGCACGGGCAGCAGCCGCCCGCGAAAATATGGACGCCTTCACCGCGAAGATGGGACGGAAAAGTGCCGGAGGTGGGCTATCCGGAGGGGGCGAAGCTGTACAAAGTCGGTGAAAAAGGCGACCTGAGGCTGAACGGGCGAACCTTCCTGAGCGCGGCGTTACGGGGGGAATACGTGCGGTTCCTGGAAGTGGACGACGGCATTGACGTCATCCTCTTCGACAGGCTCATCCTTGCGTATTATGACCGGGCAGAAAAGCGTATTATCCGGATCGACTGACCACAAAAAGTGTTACCTGTGTGCCCGGTCTGATCTGTTACCCATGTGCCCGGTCGTACCTTCATGCGCACCGGCGTGAAGATGAAAATGTTTTATTAGATAAACGCCATTGCGCAATAAATTTCGCCGCTACCCCCGTGCGGTTATCAGCGGCATCACATGGAACGGATATCTGCATTATCCCGTCACACAAACCGTAGCGGCGCGATATATCGCGCAATTTCAATGACCGCACCGCGCCATCACGACGCCTGCAAATAATGCACTACCGACTGGTTCAGCGTGTCCAGTTTCTCTTCCAGCAGGAGAAGCCCTTCGCGGATGACCTCCTGATCTTCAGCGCTTTGGCAGGCGCGCTCGATCTGCCCGCACAGATCGTCGATCTCGCCGGCATAAATGATCTGCGCCGATCCGCCCAGCCGATGCAGCGATGAAGCCAGCGCCGGCCAGTTCCCTCTCCCGCGGGCTCAGGGGCACCAGGACCAGGCGATGCTCACCGGTAACCTCCCGATGAGCAGTCGGGGATCTTCTCTACTGAAGCGGAGAAGATCAAGACATAAGGGTTAGGGTGAGGGAAAAACCACTCGACTATTAAAAAATTAAACCGCCTGCGCGCACGCCCACGCCGAGCTCCACGCCCACTGGAAATTGTAGCCGCCGAGCCAGCCCGTCACGTCCACCACTTCGCCAATGAAATAGAGCCCCGGCACATCACGTGCTTCCATGGTCTTAGACGACAGCTGCGTGGTATCCACGCCGCCCAGCGTCACCTCGGCGGTGCGATAGCCTTCGGTGCCGTTTGGCTGCACGCGCCACTGGTGCAGCGTGGTCACCAGCTCGCTCTGCTGCTTGCTGTTAAGCTGCTTCAGCGTCACGTCGGGAATCTGCTGCAGCTCCTGCAGCACTTCCACCAGCCGCTTCGGCAGGATCTTCGCCAGGCTGTTTTTCAGGCTGAGGTTGGGATGCGCCGCGCGCTGCACGTCGATAAAATCGTCCAGCGCGGTCTCCGGCGACAGGTTGACAGTGACAAACTCGCCCGGCTGCCAGTAGCTGGAGATCTGCAGCACCGCCGGACCGGAGAGGCCGCGGTGGGTAAACAGCATCGCCTCTTTAAACAGCGTGCCGTCCTGAGCGGTGATGGTAGTCGGCAGCGCCACGCCGGAAAGCGTGTTCAGCTGCTCCAGCAGCGGCTTATGCAGCGTAAATGGCACCAGCGCGGCGCGCGTCGGATGGACGCGCAGGCCAAACTGCTCCGCCACTTTATAACCGAACGGTGTTGCCCCCAGTCCCGGCATCGACAGACCACCGCTGGCGATCACCAGCTTATCCGCGCGAACCGCCGAGCCATTCAGCTGCAGCGTGTAACCGTCGTCGTCGCGCGCCACGTTCAGCACTTCGCTGCGCAGTCGCAGCGTCACCTGGCCGGCTTCACACTCCTTCAGCAGCAGATCAACAATCTGCTGCGCCGAATTATCGCAGAACAGCTGGCCGAGAGTTTTCTCGTGCCAGGCGATGCCGTGACGATTAACCAGATCGATGAAATCCCACTGGGTGTAGCGCGCCAGCGCCGATTTGCAGAAGTGCGGATTATGCGACAGATACGCCGCCGGTTCGGTGTACAGATTAGTGAAGTTGCAGCGGCCGCCGCCGGACATCAGAATTTTGCGCCCCGCCTTCTTGCCGTTATCCAGCAGCAGCACGCGACGGCCTAATTGCCCGGCCTGCGCCGCGCAGAACATGCCGGCCGCGCCTGCACCAATAATGATAACGTCAAACTTTTCCACTGCCTTAACCCACCTGATTGAAAGGCGCTGATTGTAGAGATCTGCGGCTTTTCGCGCCAGCGACAAAAAATTGCCGTAAATGTGTCATATTGTAACTTGCTCATTTTGCGGTCTTTTTGCCATTAATTACCTGCCGGATGACAAATTTAAGACAAAAAAGAGCTATATTTTTCTTTCCCATAGCGCACGTTGTCGCAGATAATGCGCCGCGTTCATGTCCTCCAAAATGGCGTAACGTTTATGCTACATCTGTTTGCTGGTCTTGACCTAAGCACCGGCCTGTTATTGGTTCTTGCTCTGCTGTTTGTGTTGTTTTACGAAGCAATCAACGGCTTTCACGACACTGCCAACGCGGTCGCTACAGTCATTTACACCCGTGCGATGCGGGCGCAACTGGCGGTTGTGATGGCCGGTGTGTTCAACTTCTTAGGTGTGCTGCTCGGCGGTTTGAGCGTGGCCTATGCCATCGTGCATATGCTGCCAACCGATTTGCTGTTGAATGTCGGTTCGGCGCATGGGCTCGCCATGGTGTTCTCCATGCTGCTGGCGGCGATTATCTGGAACCTCGGTACCTGGTATCTCGGCTTACCGGCGTCCAGTTCACACACGCTGATCGGCGCTATCATCGGTATTGGTCTCACCAATGCGCTGATGACCGGCACATCGGTGGTGGATGCGCTGAATCTGCCGAAAGTCATCAATATTTTCCTCTCCCTGATTCTGTCGCCGATTGTTGGTCTGATCATTGCGGGTGGCCTGATTTTCCTGCTGCGTCGCTACTGGAGCAGCACCAAAAAACGGGCTCGCATCCACATGACGCCCGCTGACCGCGAGAAGATCGACGGCAAGAAAAAGCCGCCGTTCTGGACACGTATCGCGCTGATTGTCTCCGCCATTGGCGTGAGCTATTCGCACGGTGCCAACGACGGTCAGAAAGGCATCGGCCTGATCATGCTGGTGCTGATTGGCGTCGCGCCGGCGGGCTTTGTGGTGAATATGAATGCCTCCGGTTATGACATCACCCGTACGCGCGATGCGGTGAATCATCTGGAGCAGTATTACCAGCAGCACGGCCAGTCGCTGACGCACATCGTGCAGATGGCGCCACCGGCGGTGCCGACGCCGGAAGAGTCGCTCGGCGGCCCGCAGGAGTTCCATTGTGATAGCTCCCGTGCGCTCGATGCGATTAACCGTGCGCAGGGTCTGCTGGGTAATCTGCAGAGCTACAGCGATCTCACACCTGACCAGCGCGGTCAGATGCGTCGTCTGCTGCTGTGCATCTCCGACACCGCGGACAAAGCCGCTAAGCTGCCGGAGACCAGCGCCGACGATAAGCGCTTCCTCAATAAGCTGAAAGGCGATCTGCTCGGCACCATCGAGTATGCGCCGGTATGGATTATCGTGGCGGTCGCGCTGGCGCTCGGCATCGGTACCATGATTGGCTGGCGCCGCGTGGCGACCACCATCGGCGAGAAGATCGGTAAAAAAGGCATGACGTATGCGCAGGGCATGTCGGCCCAGGTAACGGCGGCGGTGTCGATTGGTATCGCCAGCTACACCGGGATGCCGGTTTCGACCACGCACATTCTGTCATCGTCGGTTGCCGGTACCATGCTGGTGGATGGCGGTGGGCTGCAAAGCCGCACCATCAAAAATATCGCAATGGCCTGGGTATTCACCCTGCCAGTGTGTATTTTGCTGTCTGGCTCGCTGTACTGGATTGCGCTGAAGCTGATTTAACGCTTCAGCGTTGCAGGGTTCTGTCGTGGTGCGTTGCGAATACAACACAGCGCGCCGCGACAGAACCCGCTCCCCCTCTCAGTGCCAAATCGCTAAGGCGATCAGGCTCACCACCACCAGAAAACACAGCCCGCTGGTCAGAACAAACTGACCGCGTACCCGCTCGCAGCGACGAATAAATTCATCGTCGTGATGATCGCGATAGCGTTTCTCCCAGATATAGCGCACCAGCCGCACCTGCTTGCTCGGCTGACCGTGGGACGTAAAGAAACCGGCACCATCAACATACTGATACAGCAACGGATCGCACCCGCGCAGCACCGCCAGCAGTGAGCGCAACGATGAGAAGTAACGTGCCATATTCACCAGACAAACCACACACAGAGCCCAAAAAAGCGCGATAGTGCTGATCATGTTCCCCTCCCGGCTGGAGCCGCAATGACGTTACGTGCAGCGGGGAAAAGCTGCAGACGCCCCACGGGAAATAAGCCAGCCACAGATGAATCGAATTGCATTGTTGTTATGCGGACCTGAGCGCGCTACCCGGACGGGAGTGGCCCTCATTTTCAGTGTAGGAGATCTGTTTAAATTTTTTCCAGCGATGATTTTCGTTCAGCGCGAGCGAAAAAAGCGATAACCCATGATCTGACTCACAGCCGGGCTTCGGTTTGCAGCATTTGCTACCCACTCTGGCTATACTCGGGATATAACAATTATTCGCCTGCGTGGCTGACATTGTGGTTGGTGGCGCTTCATCGCCGTTACGCGCAAAGGATTACGCCAGCCGAACGGCAGAAATTCGGGTTGCCCCAGAATCTTGAGAAAGGAGTTTTATCATGGCTTATAAACACATCCTGATTGCAGTAGACCTTTCCCCGGAAAGCCAGTTACTGGTTGATAAAGCGGTATCACTGGCCCGTCCTTATGATGCAAAAATCTCGCTGATTCACGTTGATGTGAACTATTCAGATCTCTACACCGGGCTGATTGACGTCAACCTCGGCGATATGCAGAAGCGTATTTCGGAAGAGACACACACCGCGCTGCGCGAGCTTTCCACCAACGCCGGTTATCCGATTAGCGAAACCCTGAGCGGCAGCGGCGATCTCGGCCAGGTGCTGGTGGACGCGATTAAAAAATACGATGTCGATTTGGTGGTGTGCGGCCATCATCAGGATTTCTGGAGCAAGCTGATGTCATCAGCGCGCCAGCTGATTAATACCGTGCATATCGATATGCTGATTGTGCCGCTGCGCGATGAGGAAGAGGAATAACCGCGAGGCGTGGGGTCGCCGGGACCGGATTCGGTCGCCATCAATGGCGAACCTGCAATGAACATAAACGCTGTAGGGTCGGCATTGATGCCGACCTGTTTTATTGCCGCACCGCCTGAACCAACGGCGGATAAATATCGAAACGGTGGCTTTTGGTCACCACCGCTGATTGGGTGGCGACGCCGGCCAGCGGCGGTGCGTAATCCGGGCGCTTCACCACGATGCGCTTCTTCGCCAGACGGCGCGCCGGTTCGAGCAACGCATCGGCATCCTCGTCCGGCCCCACCAGCGACTGAAACACCCGCATTTCCTTCTTCACCAGCGCGCTTTTCTGCCGGTGCGGATACATCGGATCGAGATACACCACGTCCGGTGCCGGCGTGATATCACTCAGCGCCTGCTGACTGACCACATGCAGCAGCGTAAGGCGCTCGCGCAGCCAGCCGCCGATCTCCGCATCTTCATAGCCACGCCGCAAACCATCTTCCAGCAGCGCCGCGACCACCGGATGGCGCTCCAGCATGCGCACGCGACAGCCCAGCGCGGCCAGCACAAAGGCATCACGCCCCAGCCCCGCCGTCGCGTCCACCACGTCGGGCAGGTAATCCCCTTTGATGCCCACCGCTTTCGCCACCGCTTCGCCGCGTCCGCCGCCAAATTTGCGCCGGTGCGCCATCGCGCCGGAAACGAAATCGACAAAGATGCCGCCGAGCTTCGGCTCGTCCACTTTCCGCAGCTCCAGATGCTGCGCTGTCAGCACCAGCGCCAGCGTGGCGCTGTCATCCTGCTCCAGCCCCCAGCGCTGCGCCAAATGTAATAAGGCGCCGTCTCCGGCGCCTGTTTCATCCACTAAACCGATCTTCACAAGCAGGCTTATCCCTGAATTCCGTAGTGTTCCAGCATCGCATCCAGCTGCGGTTCACGACCGCGGAAGCGTTTGAACAGCTCCATCGGCTCTTCGGAACCGCCGCGCGTCAGGATGTTGTCGAGGAACGACTGACCGGTCTGACGGTTGAAGATGCCCTCTTCTTCGAAGCGCGAATACGCATCGGCAGCCAGCACGTCGGCCCACAGATAGCTGTAGTAACCCGCCGCGTAGCCACCGGCAAACACGTGGCTGAAAGCGTGCGGGAAGCGGCCCCACTCCGGGCTCGGCACCACGGCAACCTGCTTTTTCACTTCACGCAGGGTTTCGAGGATTTGCGCGCCCTGCGCCGGATCAAACTCGGTATGCAGACGGAAATCGAACAGGCCGAACTCCAGCTGACGCAGAATGAACAGCGCCGCCTGATAGTTCTTCGCCGCCAGCATTTTATCCAGCAGCGCTTTCGGCAGCGGCTCACCGGTTTCGTAATGGCCAGAGATAAACGCCAGCGCTTCCGGCTCCCAGCACCAGTTTTCCATAAACTGGCTCGGCAACTCGACCGCATCCCACGGCACGCCGTTGATGCCGGACACGCCCGGCGCTTCGATGCGCGTCAGCATGTGGTGCAGACCGTGGCCGAACTCATGGAACAGCGTGGTCACTTCATCGTGAGTGAACAGCGCCGGTTTGCCCTGGACCGGACGGTTGAAGTTACAGGTCAGGTACGCCACCGGCTTCTGCAGGCTGCCGTCGGCTTTACGCATCTGCCCGACGCAGTCATCCATCCACGCGCCGCCGCGCTTGTGCTCGCGCGCGTAAAGGTCGAGGTAGAAGCTGCCACGCAGCTCGCCGCTTTCGTCGAACAGGTCGAAGAAACGCACGTCCGGATGGTAAACATCCACATCGGTACGCTCTTTGGCGGTGATGCCATAAATACGCTTCACCACTTCAAACAGACCGTTCACCGCGCGTGATTCCGGGAAGTACGGACGCAGCTGTTCGTCGCTGATGGTGTACAGATGCTGCTTCTGCTTCTCGCCGTAATAGGTGAGATCCCACGGATTCATGTCATCCACGCCAAACTCTTTTTTGGCAAAGGCACGCAGCTGCGCCAGCTCTTTTTCACCCTGCGGACGCGCGCGTTTAGCGAGATCGTTCAGGAAGTCGATCACCTGAGACGGGCTTTCCGCCATTTTGGTCGCCAGCGATTTGTCGGCGAACGAGTCAAAGCCCAGCAGCTCGGCCAGCTCGTGGCGCAGTGCCAGCTCTTCCGCCATGATTGGGCCATTGTCCCATTTACCGGCGTTCGGGCCCTGATCGGAGGCACGGGTGGAATAGGCGCGATACATCTCTTCACGCAGCGCGGCGTTGTCACAGTAGGTCATCACCGGCAGATAGCTCGGGATATCCAGCGTCAGCAGCCAGCCTTCCTGCTGTTTGGCTTCCGCCTGCGCTTTGGCTGCGGCCAGTGCGCTCTCCGGCATGCCCGCCAGCTCGGCTTCGTCGGTGATCAGTTTGCTCCAGCCCATGGTGGCGTCCAGCACGTTGTTGCTGTAAGCCGATCCCAGTTCGGAGAGGCGCGCGGCGATCTCGCCATAGCGTTTCTGTTTCTGTTTATCGAGGCCGATACCGGACAGCTCAAAGTCGCGCAGGCTGTTATCCACCGCTTTCTTCTGCGCGGTATCCAGCTGTGCGTAGCTCTCGCCCTCACGCAGGTTGCGATACGCCTGATACAGGCCTTCGTGCTGGCCCACCCAGGTGCTGTATTCGGACAGCAGCGGCAGCGTCTGCTCATAGGCTTCGCGCAGTTCCGGGCTGTTTTTTACCGAGTTGAGGTGGCTGACCGGCGAGAAGATGCGGCCCAGGCGATCGTCCACTTCTGCCAGCGGCTGGACTAAATTTTCCCAGGTGTAAGGCGCGCCCTGCGCCACTACGCGCTCCACCGCTGCGCGACAGTCGTTCAGCGCTTCAGTTACAGCGGGAACCACGTGCTCAGGTTTGATGGCGGAAAAAGGCGGTAGCGTAAAAGGCGTGAGTAACGGATTGGTCATAAGCGCAGTCCTTTCATCATGGAGTGGGGCCGCGCGCAGGGGCGCGACGCAATTTTACTAACATGCGGCCAGACGAGGGGAAAATCAATGCCACCCGCAAGGGCAGACAGAAAAACGCGCGATGAATCGCGCCGCTACAATAAGTGCACGTATCGGAAGCGGCGCGATTCATCGCGCAATGTTGAAAAAAAAGCCCGCCAGACGGCGGGCCAGAGGTTATTTGATGGTCAGCTGATAATGGATCACATCATACGGCGCGACCCACGGTGGCAGCGGCTCGCGCTCGTAAATATCTTTCGCCAGCGCCCAGCCTTCCACTGCGCCGCCTTTACCGGTCAGCGACATGCCTTCCTGCAACAGTGGCGGCAGGCTGTCGTTGAACGGCACCTGATCGTGCGAAAAATCATTGATTACCTTGCCGCTCAGGGTGGTGACCCGGACGCTGACCGCCGCCTGCTGGTCCGGCAGCAGTTTGCCTTTCACGCTTTTCACCGCAAACCACTGCATGCCGAGATCTTTCTTCAGCGCTTTACGCTTCGCCACTTTCTTGTCCAGCTGCGCGTAACCTTTTTCAATCAGTGCGTTCAGTCCTTTGCCAATGGAGGCCTGCATGGTGGCGTAACGGCGCGCCATCTCTTCGCCATCAAGCAGCGAATCACCGCTTTGCAGCTGGGTGGTTAAGCCGGCAATCAGCTGATCCATACTGATGCTGAGGCCGATGTCTTTGACCATCTGCAACTGCACCACCGCATTGCTGGCGATGAACTGACCCAGCGTGTAACCATCGCGTTCGGCATCGCTTTTCGGGGCAGAAATTTTTGGCGCGGCGGCCGGTTGCTGCTTCGCCGCCTCCAGTTCCCGCGTCAGCTGCGCCAGGTTGTGCGCCTGCTGCTGTTTTTCGCTATCCAGCGCGGCGAGTTGTTTTTCGCGCTCGGCCTGCTGCGTCTGCAGGGCGGTGAGCTTCTTCTCGCTTTCCGTCTGCTGAGACTGTAACGCTTTCAGCTGTTTGTCGCTTGCAGTCTGCTGCGCGGCCAGTTTTTGGGCGCTTTCAGCCTGTTGTGCGCTGAGCTGCTTTTTACTCTCAGCCTGCAGCGCCGCCAGCGCCTTCTCGTTTTCTGCCTGTAAGGCCGCCAGCTTTTTGTCACTTGCCGCCTGCTGGGCGCTGAGCTGCTTTTTGCTCTCAGCCTGCAACGCCGCCAGCGCCTTGTCATTTTCTGCCTGTAAGGCCGCCAGCTTTTTGTCACTTGCGGCCTGCTGGGCGCTGAGCTGTTTTTTGCTCTCAGCCTGCAACGCCGCCAGCGCTTTCTCGTTTTCGGCTTTCAGCGCTTTAAGCGCGTCGACGCTCTGGGTGGCCGCCGCGCGCGCGTCACTGAGCTGCTTCATCAGTTGGGCGCTGCCGGTGCTTTGCTGCTGCTGAGCCTCTTTCAGCGCCTGCTGCAGCGTGGCAATGTTTTTCTCCTGCTGCTGCTTCTCCGCGCTGAGCGCTGCCAGCTTTTTGTCGCTTGCCGCCTGCTGGGCGCTGAGCTGTTTTTTGCTCTCAGCCTGCAACGCCGCCAGCGCTTTCTCGTTTTCGGCTTTCAGCGCTTTAAGCGCGTCGACGCTCTGGGTGGCCGCTGCGCGCGCGTCGCTGAGCTGTTTCGTCAGCTGGGCGCTGCCGGCGCTTTGCTGCTGCTGTGCCTCTTTCAGCGCCTGCTGCAGCGTGGCGATGTTTTTCTCCTGCTGCTTCTTCTCCGCGCTGAGCGCTGCCAGCTTTTTGTCGCTGGCAGCCAGCTGCGCCTTTAACGCATCGTCCGCTTTCACCGCAGGTGCCGCAGACAGCTTTTCCAGCTCCGCCACGCGGGCGCGCAGACGCGTCAGTTCCGCACTGTGATCGGACGCTGTTGCGGCTTTTTTCTCTGCCTTGCTGACGGTTTTCGTCGCCGGTTTAGCGGCCGGTTTTGCAGGTGGCTGTGGTTTTGCTGCCGGTGCCGGCGGCAGGGTGCGCGCGGCTTCGCTGAACGCGCGCAGCATGTCATCATCAGCCGCTGACGCGGCCTGTCCGGGTAGCAGTAAGGCCGCGCTAATCAGCACCGCCAGCAGATGACGCTGTGTCATCAAAACCTCCAGTCGCGGCTCCTTGCCGCTAAGAAAACAAAAGGCCTCATCTCAATATGTTAATTGAGATGAAGCCATCCACCGCGCGAGGTTGTCGCGCTGTTAAAAAAGGGGTCGGCTTACGCCGTTATTGTTAACCGGCCTGGCGAATAATCAGCTGTGACAGACGGGTTTTAATGCGGAAGCACAGTTCACGGATCTGGAACTGATAGCGCGGCATGACTAAATCGTTAATATCCGCGCCAATCGAATCTTTAATCTGCAGATATTTGTTGGTCTGCGCGCCAATTTTCTGGAATTCCGCCTGGTAGCTGTCGTAAGACGCCTGGCTGTAGAGGCGCATCGCATCCAGCTCTTTACGGCACTGCTGAATGTTGCTGGCGCGATCGTCAGCGAACGAGGCAGCGGCCGGCTGGGCTGGCGCTTCGGTTACAAACGGCTGGCCGTCAGGCCGTGCAGCGGATTCAGCCATCGGCTGAGCGTCGGCGGCGGGCGGCGTTACCAGGCTATGAACAGGCTGTTGTTTCGCGCAGCCGGCCAGTGCCAGCAGGCTTGCCACCGCGATACCAGTCATTTTTTTCATTATTGTCACCAGGAGTTATTAAGGATGCTTGAAGCAAAAAATTATACGGCCATGGCCGAAAAGTTTCCTTGCCAGAGACGCATTCCTGGCATTTCGCTCGCGACCGCTTCGTTTTCGGCTACTAACTTACTTAATCTGCGGTAAAATTTCGAGAGTCGAATTATCCCTAAGTGAAATTAGTTCTCTACCAGACCGGTCGCATTCCGCTAAAGCGACCCGGGCGCTGAAAACTTAAGCGGATGGTAAAACGTCAGCAATTTTTATGCGGCGCGGCTATAATCGCGCCACACACGATCTATTCGACTTCATTGATCCAACCGCGGACCCCTCTTTTTTATGCTGAGTTATCGCCACAGTTTTCATGCCGGCAACCACGCCGACGTGCTGAAACACACCGTTGAAAGCCTGATCCTCACCGCCCTGATGGAGAAGGAGAAACCTTTCCTCTATCTGGACACCCACGCCGGTGCCGGACGTTACCAGCTGAGCGGTGAGCACGCCGAACGTACCGGCGAATATCTGGAAGGCATTGCGCGTATCTGGCAGCAGCCGGACGCACCGGCGCTGCTGAAGCCCTATCTGGCGGCGATTCGCAACCTTAACCCAACCGGCACGCTGCGCTATTACCCTGGCTCGCCGCTGATCGCCCGCCATCTGCTGCGCGACGAGGATAAGCTGCAGCTCACCGAACTGCATCCGACCGATTACCCGCTGCTGCGCAGTGAGTTCAGTAAAGATGCGCGCGCCCGCGTTGAACGCGCGGATGGTTATCAGCAGCTGAAGGCCAAACTGCCGCCACCGACCCGTCGCGGCCTGATCCTTATCGACCCGCCGTACGAAATGAAAAGCGATTATCAGGATGTGGTGAAAGGCATTCAGGAAGGTCACAAACGTTTCGCCACCGGTGTCTATGCGCTGTGGTATCCGGTGGTGTTGCGCCAGCAGATCAAGCACATGCTGAAGGATCTGGAAGCCACCGGCATCCGCAATATTCTGCAGATCGAGCTGGCAGTACGTCCGGACAGCGATCAGCGCGGCATGACCGCGTCCGGGATGATTGTCATCAACCCGCCGTGGAAGCTGAAAGCGCAGATGGAAGAGCTGCTGCCGTGGCTGCACCAGAAGCTGGTGCCCGCCAGCACCGGTCACTACAGCGTGACGCAAATCGTGCCGGAATAAGCGCTACACCTCAAATATCGCAAAATCATGCGCCAGTTCGGTGGCCGGAAACACCGACTGGCACTCAGCCAGCAGCCTTTCCCGATCCTGCGATAAATAGCGCGAGCTAAAGTGCGTAGCGATCATGCGTTTTGCACCAGCGCGCTGTGCCACGCTGGCCGCCTGCACTGTCGTGGAGTGGCCGCGCCCGTTGGCTTTTTCCGCCATCGCCGCTTCCAGCGTGGTTTCATGCACCATCACATCGGCGTTCGCCGCCAGCTGCAACGCCACCTCGGTAGGGCCGGTATCGCCGAAGATCGCCAGCACTTTGCCTTTGGTGGCCGGGCCAAGATAGTCGGCGCCGTTGATCTCGCGGCCATCTTCCAGCGTGATGCGTTTGCCCTGTTTCAGATCCTGATACCACGGGCCGCGCGGCACGCCTTCCGCCTTCAGGCGCGGTGCGTCTAGGAAGCCCGGCTTATCATGCTGTTCGATGCGGTAGCCATAGCACTCGACCACGTGGTTTAGCGCATAAGCAGTGACGCGAAACTCACCGTTATCCAGCACCGGACCGGCTTCGATCTCGACAATCTCCAGCGGATAGCCGGTATAAGAGCCACTCAGGCTGAGCGCGGTCTCGACAAACTGGCGCAATCCTTTCGGACCGTACAGCGTCATCGGCTCGGTCAGGCCCGCCATCGAACGGCTGGTGAGCAGCCCTGGCAGGCCAAAGATGTGATCGCCATGCAAATGGGTAATAAAGATTTTTTCCAGCTTGCCGGGCTTAAGCGCCGATCGCATAAACTGATGCTGCGTCGCTTCGCCACAGTCGAACAGCCAGGTCTCGCCGCGT
Organism: Pantoea dispersa; assembly: GCF_019890955.1. NCBI lineage: Bacteria > Pseudomonadati > Pseudomonadota > Gammaproteobacteria > Enterobacterales > Erwiniaceae > Pantoea > Pantoea dispersa. The sequence continues at coordinate 196,825 of NZ_CP082346.1, read as the reverse complement.
TTCGACAGCGTCAGCGCAATGGCGGTGACGTTACGCTGCAGGCTGGGCGCGCCCGCGCCGGTACCAAGAAATGTCAGGTGCATGATAAGTTCCTTTAAGCCAACCCCTTGCCGGCATTCAACCCTATTACATACATAGGTGCAAACTTTGCGCCGGTAACTGAAGCGGCGTTACACTCTATGCCAGTTTTCCTCCAACAGATGGACACAACGGATGACCAGACATTTTGATTACCTCGCCATTGGCGGCGGCAGCGGCGGTATCGCCTCCATTAACCGTGCGGCGATGTATGGCCAGAAGTGCGCGCTGATCGAAGCGAAAGAGCTGGGCGGCACCTGCGTCAACGTCGGCTGTGTACCGAAGAAAGTGATGTGGCATGCGGCGCAAATCGCTGAAGCAATTCACCTGTACGGTCCGGATTACGGCTTTGATACCACCGTTAATCGCTTTGACTGGTCAACGCTGGTGAAAAACCGCAGCGCCTACATCGACCGTATCCACACCTCGTACGACAATGTGCTGGGTAAAAACCAGGTAGAAGTGATCAAAGGGTTCGCGCGCTTTGTCGATGCCCACACGGTGGAAGTGAACGGCGAGACCATTACCGCCGACCATATCCTGATCGCCACTGGCGGTCGTCCCAGCCATCCACAGGTGCCGGGCGCAGAGTACGGCATCGATTCCGACGGCTTCTTTGAACTGGAGGCGCTGCCAAAACGCGTTGCGGTGGTAGGCGCAGGCTATATTGCGGTAGAGCTGGCCGGCGTGGTGAATGCGCTGGGCGCAGAAACTCACCTGTTTGTGCGTCAGCATGCGCCGCTGCGCAGCTTCGACCCGCTGATTGTTGAGACGCTGGTGGAAGTGATGCAGGCGGAAGGTCCGACGCTGCACACCGAATCAATCCCGAAAGCGGTGATCAGGAATGCTGACGGCAGCCTGACGCTGCAGCTGGAAAACGGCCAGCAGCAGACGGTGGATTGCCTGGTGTGGGCGATTGGCCGCGAGCCCGCCACCGATAACCTCAACCTGGCAGTGACCGGTGTGGCGCTGAATGACAAAGGCTACATTCAGGTCGACAAGTTCCAGAACACCAACGTCAAAGGCATCTATGCGGTAGGTGATAACACCGGTGCGGTCGAGCTGACGCCGGTGGCCGTGGCGGCAGGCCGTCGCCTGTCCGAACGCCTGTTTAATAACAAGCCGGACGAGCATCTCGACTACAGCAACGTTCCCACCGTGGTGTTCAGCCATCCGCCGATTGGCACCGTCGGTCTGACTGAGCCGCAGGCGCGTGAGCAGTATGGCGACGACCAGGTGAAAGTGTACAAATCGTCGTTCACCGCCATGTATACCGCCGTGACCCAGCACCGTCAGCCGTGCCGCATGAAGCTGGTATGCGTGGGGCCGGAAGAGAAGATTGTGGGTATTCACGGTATCGGCAACGGCATGGATGAGATGCTGCAGGGCTTTGCGGTGGCGCTGAAGATGGGTGCCACCAAAAAAGACTTCGACAACACCGTGGCAATTCACCCGACGGCGGCGGAAGAGTTCGTCACCATGCGCTAACACCGCCTCAGCGCCATCATCACAGCCCCCGCCTGGGGGCTTTTTTGTTTGCTGACTACTCAACAGCGCGCATACCCGCTATGATTTTTGCTTTGCTGGCCCGGTGGCCAGCGTTTTGCGGTAACGGGACGACGTCAGCACGTGAATATCATCAGCATAATTATGGAGTCGGGCAAAGCCGCGGTCGACGTCGCGCTTTACACCCTGATTCCCATCATGGTGGTGATGCTATTCATCATGAAATACCTCGAAGTGAAAGGCGTGCTGGATTTTGTCGTGCGCCACGCCACGCCGTTACTGAAGCCGCTGGGGATTACCGGCCTGGCGCTGTTCGCACTCATCCAGTTAAATTTTGTCAGTTTTGCCGCACCGCTCGCCGCGCTGGCGATCATGGAGAAGCGCGGCACGTCAGACCGCCACATGGCGGCCACGCTGGCGATGCTGTTTGCGATGGGCCAGGCCAACGCCTTTTATCCGCTGATTCCTGACGGGCTCAACTGGAGCGCCGCGCTGCTGTTCTCTGTCAGCGGCGGCGTGCTGGCGGCCGCCTCAACCTATCACTTTTTTGCCCGCAAACTTTCCGATGTCGCGCTACGCGATGAAGACCAGGGCGTGGAGAACAGCGACGCGAAGCCGGGGCTGATCGCCATCATCAACACCTCGGGTGCCGACGCCATTCGCCTCGCGCTCGGTTCGCTGCCGATGCTGATCCTTTCGCTGTCGGTGGTGGGCATCCTGAAAAGTGCCGGCGCCATTGAGCTGCTGACGCAGCTGCTGGCACCGCTGTTACACAAACTGCATATCGCCGAGGTGTATGTGCTGCCCGCGCTGACCAAATGCCTGGCCGGCGGCACCGCCTATTACGGCGTGGTTGCCGGTCTGGTCGAACAGGGGCAGTACAGTGCGCACAACATCAACGCCTCGGCAGGCCTGCTGATTCAGACCTTCGACCTGCCCGGCATCGGCATTTTCCTCGGGCTCTCCAGCCGTTTTCCGCGCCTGTTCCGCTTCGCCGTGCCCGGCATTTTGCTCGGCATTGCGCTGCGCGCCACGGCGCACAGCCTGCTGTTCTGATGCCGGTTTTCCGGTCAGGATTTTGCCGCAGCAACAGCCTTACGCATCCGCGCCAAACGCCAGCGCTTTCTGCGCGCGCAGCTCTGCCAGCCGGGCTTCCAGCGCGGCTTCGATGTGCTGATAGGCCGTGCTGCCGAGCGCCAGCCGCAGCGGCATCGTTTCCTGATCCAGCGTCGCCAGCGTGGCCGCCACGCATTTTCCGGCATCACCCAATATAGCAAAGTCACCCGCTTCAATCGCCCGACGCAACTGACCGGATGCGTTGTCACGATAGGCGTCGAGCGGCGCGGCGATATCCAGCCCGCTGGCGAAGTTGGTGACGGTCGGGCCCGGCTCCACCAGCAGCAGCTCGATGCCAAAGCTGGCGACTTCCTGGCGCACCGCTTCGACAAAACCTTCAATGCCCCATTTGCTGGCGTGATACAGGCTGAAATTGGGATACGCCACCTGACCGCCCTCGGACGAGATCTGCGCAATGCGGCCACCGCCCTGCTGGCGCAAATGCGGGATGACAGCGCGAATCAGCTGGATCGATCCGGTGAGATTGGTGGCGATCTGGCGTGCAATCTGCGCGTCGCTGAGCTCTTCCGCCGCGCCAAACAGACCGTAAGCGGCGTTGCTTACCACCACATCAATACGTCCGACGCGGGCAAAGGCGGTGGCGATGGCCGGTGTGATACTGGCCGTTTCGGCCAGATCCAGCCGCATCACCAGCAGCCGATCACCATATTGCTGCTGCAAATCGGCCAGTGCCTGCTCGCGGCGCACCGTTGCCACCACGCGATCGCCACGCTCAAGTAAACGTTCACTCATCAGTCGGCCCAGTCCGCTGCTGGCACCGGTAATTAACCAGGTTTTCATTTTGCGCTCCTCATGTTGAAAACCTGATGATAGATCGCTTTACTGGTGGTCATAATCTCCCCAATCGCACATGACCTGGTGAGGAAATACCACCAATGAAACGCCCCTCCTGGCACGAACTGCAGGCGATCAAAACGCTGGGCGAGCAGCGCAGCTTTCGGCGCGCCGCCGAGCTGCTTGGCCTGAAGCGCTCTTCGCTCAGCCACCTGGTGAAAACGCTGGAGCATAACCTCGGCGTGCAGCTGTTTCAGCGCACCACACGCAGCGTGTCGCTGACCGACGCCGGTGAGCAGCTATTACAGCGCCTCGCGCCGCTGCTCAATCAGATGGATGAGGTGCTGCACGACGTCAGCCTGAGCCGCCAGCAGCAGTACGGTACGCTGCGCATCAGCGCCAGCGATGTGGTGATTGGCCTGCTACTGGATCAGGTGGTGCCCGAGTTCAGCGCGCGCTATCCTGGTATTCAGCTTGATTTATCCGCCCAGGGCGCGCTGGTAGATATCACCGCCGCCGGGTTTGATGCCGGCATCCGTCTGATTGAAGATGTGCCGCAGGATATGGTGGCTATTGCGCTCGGCGGCCCGCTGACCTTCGTTACCGTGGCCTCGCCCGACTATCTGGCGGCGCACGCGCCGGTGCGTCAGCCGCAGGATTTACTGCAGCAGCAGTGTATTCGTCATCGCCTGCCCGGGGGCAAACGCTATCGCTGGGAGTATCAGAGTGCGGAAGAAAGTCTGGAGATTGACGTGCCGGGTACGCTGACGTTAGACAATAACGCGCTGATGGCGCGCGCGGCCATCAACGGTTCAGGGATTGCGTTCGTGCCTTCACTGTACGTTAGCGAGGCACTGCAGCAGGGGAAATTAGTGGAGCTGCTGGCCGACTGGCGCATTCAGTCGGCGGGAATCGCGCTGTGGTTCCCGCCGAACCGGCATCAGTCGATGGCGCTGCGACTGTTTATCGACGCATTAAAAATCCGCCTGCCGCATCACCGCTGAATCAGCCCTGACGCTGCGGCGCTTTGTGCACCATGGTGTAGGCGTAGTCGACGCCCATGCCGTAGGCACCGCTGTGCTCACGCACAAGATCCATCACTGCATCGTAGGTCTCTTTGCGTGACCAGTCGCGCTGGTACTCCAGCAGTACCTGCTGCCAGGTCACCGGCACCGCACCCGCCTGCACCATGCGCTGCACGGAACGTTCGTGCGCATCAACACTGGTGCCGCCGGAGGTATCGGTCACCACATACACTTCATAACCGGCTTTCAGCGCCATCAGGGCCGGGAAAGTCAGGCACACTTCGGTCCACAGCGCCGAGATGATCAGTTTTTTACGGCCGGTTTTCTCTACCGCCTCGACAAATTTCGCGTCTTCCCAGGAGTTCATGGAGGTACGCTCAATCGGCTTCGATTCCGGGTGCACCGCCAGCAGTTCTGGCCAGATGTAGCCGCTGAAGCTTTCCGTTTCTACCGAGGTGTAAATCACCGGCACGTCGAAAATTTTCCCCGCTTTCGCCAGGGCGACGGTGTTATTTTTGAGCTGCTGGCGGTCAATATTGGCGACACCAAACGCCATCTGTGGCTGGTGGTCGATGAAGATCAGGGTTGAGTTCTGTGGGTCAAGCAGGTCGAGTTTAGACATGATAGTTTCCTCTAAAGTGGTTTTAAATTTGTGTGTTGTGCTGCTGGAATAAACTTTAGAGGAAGCGCGGACAAAGAGATAACGCAAAGAATTTTACAACTTGTTCAAAGCGTTTTTAGAAGCTTGATTTAAATAGATTAATTAGCCAAAGCGCAGCGTTTTTGCTGGTAAAACAGCGGATCACCGGCGTTGATTCTGCGCCTGCGACGGGCGTAATCTGTGGCGACAAAATCATAAAAAACACCATCGCAAAATGATCGTACGTCCTCATCAACACTGGTTTCTCCGGTTGTTTGACTGGCACGGCTCAGTGCTGTCTCGCATTGCGTTCCGCCTGTCGCTTAACCTGCTGATGTCAGTGATCGCCATTCTGGGTTATCCCTGGTATTCCACGCTCGGCATTCACCTGACCACCGCACCGTTCAGCCTGATTGGCGTGTCGATCGCCATCTTTCTTGGCTTTCGCAATAACGCCAGCTACGCACGCTTTATCGAGGCGCGCACGCTGTGGGGCAATATGCACATCACTCAGCGCTCGCTGCTGCGCCAGGTGAAAACGCTGCGCGGACTGCGTGCGGAACAGGTGCAGGAGTTTATCGGGCTGCAGCTGGCATTTAGCTGGAGCCTGAAACACCGGCTGCGTAAAACCGATGCCCAGGCCGATCTGCAGCGGTTGCTACCGCCCGTGTGGCACGCCGCGGTGCTCGGCCATCCGATGCCGACCTCGCAAATCATGTTATGCATGGGCGAATGGCTGGCGCAGCGGCGTGATGAGGGATTAGTGACGGATATCGTCTGGCAGAGTATTGATGACAACCTTAACCATTTGTCGGCGTATCTGGGTGGCTGCGACCGGCTGGCCAGCACACCGATTCCCTTCGCCTACAGCCTGATTCTGCACCGCACGGTGTATCTGTTCTGCACCCTGCTGCCGTTCGCGCTGGTGGCGGATTTGCACCTGATGACGCCGCTGGTGTCGGTGTTTATTTCGTATACCTTTTTGTCGCTGGAGTCGCTGGCGGAGGAGCTGGAAGATCCGTTCGGCACCGCGCCCAATCACCTGCCGCTGGACGCGCTATGCGTGAATATCGAACGCAATCTGAAAGCGATGAACAACGATTTCCCGCTGCCGGCAGCGAGCCAGCCGGACCGGTATTTTAATCTGACGTGACGGCACGGGCTGATTCAATCGCCATGGTCGCTGAGCGCACCGCATCGTAGCGGCGCGATTTATCGCGCTAATCCGACCGCTGCGCCGCTGTTTTTTGCGCAATAAATTGCGCCGCTACGATTCGTGCGGCATTTTATTTCTGCACCATCATCCTGCACACATTGTAGCGGCGCGATTTATCGCGCTAATCCGACCGCTGCACCGCTGTTTTTGCGCAATAAATTGCGCCGCTACGGTTCGTGCGGAGGGTTACTGCAGCGCCGTTGCAAGCACTCCTGGATTGATGCGCCAGTAAAGAAGTTAACCCAGCTTATCCAGCCAGCGGACATACGCCTGGTCCCACAGCGCGGCGGGGGTGCCGGCTTTACCGAGGCCAAAGCCGTGGCCGCCGCTGCTCAGTTCAATCAGCTCAACCGGCACGCGCATCCGGCGGCAGGCGTCGCGCATCAGCTCGGTGTTATGAGGGTTGGAGGTATGATCGTCCTCCGCCTGCGCCAGGAAGGTTGGCGGGTAGGCACGGGTGACGTAATTTTGTACTGACCAGTTGGCTTCCTGGGTCGGCGTGGCGTCATTGCCCACGATCATCTGGTGAGTACGGGTGTGCTGATACGGCGCTTCAAGGGTGATAACCGGGTAAATCAGCCCGACGCTGTCTGCGGTTGGCCGGATGTCATCCAGCGAATCCTGCGGTGAATAGGTGACGAAGTCAGGCCGCGCTGCCGCCATGCCGAGCAGATGGCCGCCAGCCGAAAAGCCCAGCAGATGCACCTTGTTTTCCATGGCGCGCACCATGCGAATCGCGCGCTGCGCATCCTGCAGCGGCGCCAGTCTGCCGGCCTGCCACTTTTCACCCGGCAGTCGGTAGCTCAGCACGTAGGCAGTATACCCGTTGGCATTAAGCCAGCGCGCGACCGGCCAGGCTTCGCGCCCCATGCCGATAAAACGGTAGCCGCCACCAGCCGCAACGATCACCGCTTCGCCGTTGGGATTCTCCGGACGAAAGCGCTGAATGGCGGGAGAAACGATATTGGTCCATGAACCGTTAGCGCTGACTTTCAGCAGGCCAGACGGACCGCCGCCACCCGGTGGGTCGTCCGGCCAGAGCGGAATAATGTCATCCCGGGCAAACAGTTTGCCCGCCGTCATGGAGAGTACGGTTGCTCCGCTAGCCAACAGAAAACGACGCCGTGTAATCATCTTGCCCAGTAGCCGGTATGGAAAATGCGCCAGCCCGGAGGCGGCGTCTCATTATGTGATGCAGGTCCTGTTTCAATCTGGCGATAATGTACGCATTTCGTACAAAAAAGCCATAAAAAAACGCGCCAGAAAAGGCGCGTATTCATGAAGAGAAGGGAAAATTAATCCTGCTGCTGGAATTGGGTCATCACCGTCTGCTCACACTGCTGCTGATCGTGGCGCAGCTTCGCCCGCTCTTCTTCACCCAGTTCCAGCCAGCCGTTAACCACTTCCTGCGCGGTTTCCTCGTTGAAGGAGGGTTTGTTCATGGCCGACGGTGACTGGCTGGCCGCCAGCTGTGACTTCATTTTCTCAGTGTAGCTCTGCATGTCACCGGTTTTCTGCTCCCCGCTAACAATGTGGCACAGCTGGCTGGCGTAGATATTCTCCTGCGCGTCGGCATCCGTATCATCCGCCAGCGCGCTGGCAGACAGCGACAGCCCTACCAGGGCGATAAGCAATGCTTTCATAATAAGCTCCCGTTATTTCCAGAAAATCACGTTTCGTCTTGCTGCGCGCGTGCCGCCTGCCGGGCAGCACGCCAGTTCAGTAGCGGCGTCACCGTGATGCCGTGCAGCACAATGCTGCACACCACCAGCGTCAGCGCCATGTCCATCATCTGTTCCGCCTGCGGGCCCTGCAGGCCGTGCACCCAGGCATAAGCAATATAATTGATACTGCCGATGCCGCGAATCCCCAGCCAGCCAATCAGCATCCGCCGCATAAACGGCATCTCGCAGCGCCAGGTGGTCAGCCATACCGCCAGCGGTCGCACCACCACAAACAGCAGCAGCGCCAGGCCGATGCCGGTGAGATTCCAGTGATGCGCCAGCGTAATGCCCAGCACCACCATCATCGCTGCCGCCAGCAGGCGTTCGATAGTATCACCAAACGACAGCGCATCGCCGACCACCAGGCCGACCGATTTCACCGGGCTGCCGCCCCCCTGCTTCAGTCGCTGGTTAGGATTGACCAGCACCTCTGCCGGCAGGTAGCGCTTCTCTTCCGGTAAATCTTCCAGTGGAAAGCGTTTAGTCACGCGCAGCTCGGCGCGGCGTAAGCCAACGCCTGCTGCAAAAGTGGCAAGGAAGCCAGACGCATCCACCGACTGCGCCGCCGCGTAGCTCAGGGCGATCAGCGCCAGCGCGAGGAAATCATTGGGCGCCACGTCGTGATGCGCGCTACGCAGATGGGTCGCCAGCTGGCCGATCAGCCGGCCAAGCAGATAACCAATCGCCAGCCCGCCGCCAATCGCCCACACCACATCGCGCGCTGCCCAGCCGCCCAGCAGCTCCAGACTGAAGGCGCCCGGATGCATCAGCAGCAGCGCCAGCATCAGCAGCGGCAGCGCTGAACCATCGTTCATGCCGGCCTCGCTGGAGAGCGCCACGCGCAGCGCATCGTCATCGCGCGCATCGTTAACGGAGATCAGGCTGGCAAGCACCGGGTCGGTCGGGGCAACAATGGCGCCAAACGCCAGCGACAGCGGCCAGCCAAAGCCGGTAATCCAGTGAATCAGGCAGGCCATGCCGCCGACGGTCAGCAGCATCGCCGGAAAAGCCAGCCGCAGCCCGACGCGCCACGCGTGCGCGCTCATCGGCAGACGCAGCTTGAGCCCGGTGATAAACAGCGAGGCGGCCATGGTGATTTCGGTGATATGGGCGGCGAGCTCGGCGTGGCCGATAATGTCGATTTGCAGCAGATTAAGCATCCACGGGCCGCACAGAATGCCCGCGAACAGGTAGAGACCAAACGACGTCACCGGCCCCCGGTGAATCCAGCCGGAAGCCAGTGACATCAAAAGTAGCAGACCGCCAGTAAGGGCGGTCCAGGCCAGGAAGTTCATAACGCTCCGTTTTTAAATAACATTCTCCTTTAAGCCTGGCACAGGATCGTGAATTAGTTTTGCAGATGGCGACTGGCGAGACGAATCAGCAGCGCAAGCACAGCGGCAGCCGTCGCAAGGCTGACCACGCCATTCCAGCCGAAATGGGCCAGCGCCAGGCTGCCGAGCGCCGCGCCGGTCGCCATACCGATAAACACCACGGTGAACATCAGCGCATTGAGGCGGCTGCGCGCTTCCGGCGCCAGGCTGTAGACCAGCGTCTGATGCGCTACCAGCGTGGCCTGCACGCCAAGGTCAAAGCCGATGGTGCTGAGGATAATCAGGCCAAGCTGCGCCGGCACCGGCAGCACCGGCAGCAGGAACATCAGGGCAAACGACACCATCACCAGCGTGGCGCCATACTGGGTGACACGCGCCGGGCCGATGCGGTCGGCAAAACTGCCCGCCAGCGGCGCGGCCAGCGCCCCGGCGGCACCGGCCAGACCGAAGGCCCCTGCCACGGCGCTGTCGAGATGGAAGCGATCGCTCAGCATCAGCGCCAGGGTAGACCAGAAGGCGCTAAAACTTACCGACAGCAGGCCCTGCGCCAGCGCCGCGCGGCGCAGCGTCTGGTGATGCTGCCACAGATGCGCCAGCGACAGCAGCAGACGCGGATAGCTCACCGTGGTGCCCGGCGTAAAGCGTGGCAGCGCGCGCCACAGCGCCAGACTGCTCAGCAGCACCGCCGCCGCCGCCATCATGTACATGGTGCGCCAGCCCAGATACTCCGCCACCACGCCGCTCACCACGCGCGACAGCAGAATGCCGACCAGCAGCCCGGTCATCACCGTGCCGACGGTTTTGCCACGGCTGCGCTCCGGTGCCAGCGCCGCCGACGCCGGCACTATGTCCTGCGCCACGGTAGCGGTTAATCCGGTAACAAAGCTGGCAATCAGCAACGCATTGATGCCGCCGGAAAAGCCGCACAGCAGCAGCGCGGCGACCAGCAGCAAGCCTTTTACCAGAATGATGGTGCGGCGATCGTGGCGGTCACCGAGCGGGGCCAGCAGCAGAATCCCCAGCGCGTAACCGGCCTGGGTTAGCATCGGCACCATACCAACGCTGCCGATGCCCACATTGAACTGTTTACTGATGATATCCAGCATCGGCTGGCTGTAGTAAATCGATGCCACGCTGAGACCGGCACCGGCCGCCAGCGTAAACACCAGCGGTGCCGGCAGCTTTTCAGCAGGCATGGCAGAAGATTGAGACATGGCAGACATAGTGGTTTTCCCCCGTGATGATGCGCTTATTAAAGCGCGTTGCGGCCATACGCGGTAGACTGCTATGACACAGAACTGTTATGCATGGTACGTATGAGCACACTCACCAGCGTTGACCGCATCGAACTGATGCAGACGTTTATCCGCATTGTTGAAAGCGGCTCGCTGTCGGCGGCCGCGGCGCAGCTCGGCACCACCCAACCCACCGTGAGTCGCCGTCTGCAGGCGCTGGAGCAGCGGCTAGGCCTGAAACTGATTTTACGCACCACCCATGCGCTGAAACTCACCGACGACGGAGAGCGCTGCTATGCCCAGGCACGGCAGCTGGTGGCCACCTGGCACGCGCTGGAAGATGAGTTAACCGGCGCGAATGACGACCCGATCGGCACGCTGCGCGTGCGTGCGCCGCATGCGTTTGGTCAGGATCAGTTGATTGCGCCGCTGATGGATTATCTGCAGCGCTATCCGCGCCTGGCAGTGGAGTGGATGCTCAATGACCGCACGCCGGACTTTGTCAGTGAAAACGTTGACTGCGCCATTCAGGTCGGCGCGCCCACCGATCCGTCGGTGGTGGCAGTGCTGCTGGCGGAAGTGCCGCGCTTTGTCGTTGCGGCACCGGCGCTGCTGGCGGCTCATGCGCCGGTGAAAGAGGTTACCCAGCTGACGCAGCTGCCGTGGCTGGCGCTGACCAGTTTTTATCGTAACGAAATTGCGCTGCAGCGTCTCAGCGACGGCCAGCCGATCAACCTGGCGATTGCCCCGCGCCTCGCCAGCGATAGCCTGTACGCGGTGCGCAAAGCCGCGCTGGCGGGCATGGGCGCCGCGATTGTGTCGTCATGGGTGGTGCAGGAGGATTTAGCCAGTGGCGCGCTGGTACAGCTGGTGCCCGACTGGCAGGCGCCGCCGCTGCCGGTGTGGCTGACCTACCCGTGGGCCAGTTATTATCCGGCCCGCCTGCAGCATTTTTTCGCGATGATCAGGGACGTGATGCCGCAGCTGACCGGCACGCAGCCGGTGCGGTAAGGGGCCAGGTCGCCATTCGGGTTTTTGTAGGGTGCGCATTCAGGTACAAACCGGCCACATAGGTAACACTTTAGACCGGGCACATGGGTAACAGTTATAAACGGCATAGCAGAGGAGACTCACTATGCCCTGGACTGAGACTGTTACCATGCAACGCCTTGAATTCATCCTCGCCTGCCAGGCAGGCGGGGAATCCATGACGCAGCTGTGTCACCGCCACGGCATCAGCCGCAAAACCGGCTACAAGTGGCTCAGCCGCTTTAACCCCGGCGAGCTCTCCTCGCTTGAAAATCTCTCCCGCGCCCGCCATCTCCAGCCCGATAAAATCGCCCCCGACATCACCGCGCGCCTCGTTCAGTTCCGCCAGCAGCACCCCGACTGGGGGCCAAAAAAAATCCGCCACTGGTTCCTCAGCAACGGCGCTGACTTCAGCGTCCCTGCCGCCAGCACTATCGGCGACCTGCTGAAGGCGGCGGGAATGGTTCAGCCGCGGACGCCGCGCAAGCGAACGCCGGGCAACCTGCGCAGCCTCACGACGCCCGTGAGGAATAACCACGTCTGGAGCGCTGATTTTAAAGGGCGCTTCCGCCTGAAAGACGGCAGCTGGTGCCGCCCCTTCACGCTTACCGATAACCACAGCCGCTACCTGCTGTCCTGCGAGCCGGGCACGTCGGAGACCACGGTGTTCGTGCGCGGCTGCATGGAAAGGGCCTTCCTGGAAGGCGGGCTGCCCGACGTTATCCGCACCGACAACGGCTCGCCCTTCGTTGCGCCGGGCATTCTCGCGCTGACGCAGCTGAGCGTGTGGCTGATAAAGCTGGGGATACAGCCGGAAAGAACCGCGCCGGGCTGTCCGGGGCAGAACGCCCGCCACGAGCGGATGCACCGGTCGCTGAAGGTCGCCATGAGCCACCACGACGTCTTTGGCTCGCTGCCGGAGCAGCAGGCGTGGTGCAGCGGATGGCGGAACGAGTTCAATCAGGAAAAGCCGCATGAGGCGCACGGGCAGCAGCCGCCCGCGAAAATATGGACGCCTTCACCGCGAAGATGGGACGGAAAAGTGCCGGAGGTGGGCTATCCGGAGGGGGCGAAGCTGTACAAAGTCGGTGAAAAAGGCGACCTGAGGCTGAACGGGCGAACCTTCCTGAGCGCGGCGTTACGGGGGGAATACGTGCGGTTCCTGGAAGTGGACGACGGCATTGACGTCATCCTCTTCGACAGGCTCATCCTTGCGTATTATGACCGGGCAGAAAAGCGTATTATCCGGATCGACTGACCACAAAAAGTGTTACCTGTGTGCCCGGTCTGATCTGTTACCCATGTGCCCGGTCGTACCTTCATGCGCACCTGCTGCAACTGGCCAGGTCGCCATGAATGGCGACCCTACGGGACACTGCGGTTTTTGTAGGGTGCGCATTCATGCGCACCTGGTACAACTGGCCAGGTCGCCATGAATGGCGACCCTACGGGGCACTGCGGGTTTTTTACAGGGTGCGCATTGATGCGCACCTGGTGCAATGGGTTAGCTCGTGCGTGAAGAGTCACGATTTCTTTTCAATCTTCGACATATTATCCAGCCAGCCCATCACAAAGGCCGACAGCACGAAGGTCAGGTGGATGATCACGTACCACATCAGCTTTTCGTTGGCGACGTTGCGCGCATCCATAAAAATACGCAGCAGGTGAATCGATGAGATCGCCACAATCGAAGCTGCCACTTTGTTTTTCAGCGAGCCGGAATCCATCTTGCCGAGCCAGCTTAGCTTCTCTTTGCTTTCATCAATATCCAGCTTGGAGACAAAGTTCTCATAGCCGGACAGCATCACCATGACCAGCAGGCCACCGACCAGCGTCATGTCCACCAGCGACAGCAGCAGCAGAATCAGATCGTTTTCCGCGATGCTGAGAATGTTGGGCAGCAGGTGAAAAATTTCCTGAAAAAATTTAACCGTCAGCGCCAGCAGCCCCAGCGAAAGTCCAATGTAAACCGGTGCCAGCAGCCAGCGCGATGCATACATCAGGTTTTCGGTAAAACGTTCCATAAGTTCCCATTTATCAACAGACAAGCCATCGAGTATAACCGAACTTATGTGAAGTTATTTCAGTGCTTCTTCAGAAATTTCAGGCGCGGCCGGCAGCGGCAGCGACAGGCGAAACACCGCCCCGCCCTGCGGCCGGTTTTCCGCCCAGATGCGTCCGCGATGCGACTCAATAATGGTTTTGCTGATGGCCAGCCCCAGCCCGACGCCCGGCACGGCCGACTCCTTGTCGCCGCGGGCAAACTTGTCAAAAATGCGCGTCAGATTCTCTGGCGCAATGCCCGGTCCGTTATCCCAGACGGCGATCTCCAGCCGCGCTTTATCGCGCCAGGCGCGAATGCCGTGCTGCGCGGCATTGCCGGCATACTTCAGGCTGTTTTCGATCAGGTTAGTAAACACCCGCTCCAGCATCGCGCTGTCGCCTTTGATCAGCACCAGCTCCGGCGGTAAATCCAGCGTAAAGTCGTGCCCTTTCAGCGACGGTCCCATGCTGCTTAGCGCGCCGCCAATCACCTCGTCCAGCGCCACCCACTCTTCGCGCAGGTTGAGCCCGCCGGACTGAATGCGCGCCATATCCAGCATGTTACTCACCAGCCGGATGGTGCTCAGCGTCTGTTCGCGGATCTGATTGGCCTGGCCGACGTATTTCGACTGCTCGCTGGCGAGGTCCAGCATCAGCATCTCTGCCTGGCCAAACAGCACCGTCAGCGGCGTGCGCAGATCGTGGGACAGCGCCGACAGCAGCGCATTACGCAGCTGCTCGCGCTCGGCGGCCAGCCGTGACGCGGCTTCGCTGTGCGACAGCGCCATGCGTTCCAGCGCGTTGGCAATCAGCACCGTAAAGGTCTCCACCAGCCGCTGCTGTTCGGGAATCATCAGCTGGCGCAGGTTGTCCGGCTCAACCACCAGCAGGCCGCGGCAGTGCGCCCCGCTTTTCAGCGGCAGAATCTGGTACGGCACCGCCGGTAACGTATCGGTGCCGGCACCGGCCGGTTGCCCTTTGCTGTAGCTCCATTTAGCAATGCCGAGGTCGGGCGGCGTCCCGATGGTGCTTTCACCCGCCGACTGCAGCTCACCCTGTTCGTCGGGCAACAGCAGCTGGCTGCGCGCCTGCAGCGTCACCTCAATAACGCGCTGGCTGGTAGCAGCGATATCCTGCGGCGTCAGCGCGCTGCCGAGCGACTTCGCCATCTCATACAGATGACGCGCGCGCTGTTCACGGTAGCGCGCCACCCGCGCCTGATAGCGCACGCCGGCGGTGAGATTGCCGACAATCACCCCGACCGCCAGCATCACCGCAAAGGTCACCAGATATTGCAGATCCGATACCGCCACCGTGCCGGTGGGGGCCACAAACACCAGGTCGAAGGCCAGAATATTGATTACCGTGGCGAACACCGACGGCCAGCGGCCAAAGCGCAGCGCCACCAGCACCACCGCCAGCAGATAGATCATCACCGCGTTGGCGGTATCAAATTCCACCAGCCACCAGCGGCCGATCAGCGTCACCAGCACGCACAGCGCGATCGCCATCAGACACCCACGCAGGTGCAGCCGCCATTTCTCGCCGCTGGCACGCTGGCCGCTCAGGGCCGCTGGCACATCGCGCACCGGCTCATCCAGCGCCACCACTAGCAGGTCGAGCTCCGGCCCCAGCTCGCCGAGACGCTGGGCAAAGCTGTCGCGTCGCCAGCGCCGCTGCGGCTGGCGGCCGGTGACGATTTTGCCGAGATTGTGCTCGCGCGCATAGCGCAGCACCGCACGCGCCTCGTCCGGATCGGACAGCGTGGCGGTCTCCGCGCCCAGCTCCTGCGCCAGCTGCAGCGTGCGCAGAATGGCGCGCCTCTGCGCTTCCGGCAGTCGGTTGAGGCGCGGCGTTTCCACATACACCGCATGCCACTCACTGCCGAGACGGGCAGCGAGACGGGCGGCGGTGCGTACCAGCTTTTCACTGCCGGTGTCGTCACCGATGCACAGCAGAATCGCGTCGCGCGTGTGCCACACTTTGTCGCGCCCCTGCTGATCGCGCCAGGCGCGCATCTGATCGTCTACCCGGTCGGCCGTGCGGCGCAGCGCCAGTTCACGCAGCGCGAACAGGTTGCCTTTGCGGAAGAAATTTTCGATGGCGCGCTCGGCGCGGTCGCCGACGTACACTTTGCCCTCTTTCAGCCGCTGACGCAGATCGTCCGGCGGCAGATCCACCAGCACCACTTCATCGGCGCTGTCGAAAAAGGGATCGGGTACGGTTTCGCGCACCTGAATGCCGGTGACGCCGCCTACCACGTCATTCAGGCTCTCCAGATGCTGCACGTTGACGGTGGTAATCACGTCGATACCGGCATCCAGCAGCTCTTCAATGTCCTGCCAGCGCTTGGGATGGCGCGAGCCCTGTACGTTGGTGTGCGCCAGTTCATCCATCAGGATCACCGCCGGATGGCGCGCCAGCGCGGCGTCGAGGTCGAATTCCGCATGGCGCGACCGACCAGTGGCGCGCCGCGCCAGCACCGCCAGTCCCTGCAGCAGCGCGGCGGTCTCTTCACGGCCGTGGGTTTCGACCACGCCAGCCAGCACGTCCAGCCCCTGCGCACGCAGGCGCTGCGCCTCCTGCAGCATGGCGTAGGTTTTCCCTACGCCCGCACAGGCGCCGAAGTAGATTTTCAGTTTACCGCGATGGCTGTCGCTGTGATTGAGCAGCAGGGCATCGGGATCGGGGCGCGGTAATTCGTCGTTCATGCGAGGTCCATTTTTATCGCGTGCACCAATGCGGCATTGCGCAATAAATTGCGCCGCTACGGTATGTGCACATTTTTGTAGCGGCGCGATTCTTCGCGCGGTTTGAAACTATCCTTGCAAATCATCCAGCGCCATATTCAGCCGCAGCACGTTCACCGTTTCTTCGCCGATAAACGGCAGCAGCGGGCGCTCGGTGTTGCGCGCAATCAGCGCCTCGACGTCTTTCAGCGTCATGTTGCGCGCTGCCGCAACGCGCGGTGCCTGCCACAGCGCCGCTTCAGGGGAGATGTCCGGATCCAGGCCGCTGCCTGAAGCGGTTACCAGCTCCACCGGCACCGCTGCCGGCGCCTGCGGATTGGCAGCGCGCAGCGCAGCGACCCGCTCCGCCACCGCTTTATCCAGCGCCGGATTACTGGCGGCAAGGTTGCTGCCGCCTGACGCCTGCGCGTTGTACGGCACGTCGCTGGTGGCCGATGGACGGCCCCAGAAGTGCCCCGGCTGGCTGAACGCCTGACCGATCTGCTCTGAGCCGCGCACCGCGCCGTCGCGCTCAATCAGCGAACCGTTGGCCTGCGACGGAAACCACCACTGCGCCAGGCCGGTGGTCAGCAGCGGATAGACCGCGCCGGTCAGCAGGGTAAGCAGCACTAACAATACTATAGCCGGACGTAACTGACTCATTTCTCTTCTCCTTACACCAGGCCCGACAGCGTCAGCAGCAGGTCGATCGCTTTAATGCCAATAAACGGCACCACTAAACCGCCTGCGCCATAAATCCACAGATTGCGCCGCAGCAGCGCTGCCGCGCTCATCGGCCGATAGCTCACGCCTTTCAGCGCCAGCGGAATCAAAAACACAATCACCAGCGCGTTGAAGATCACCGCCGACAGAATCGCCGAGGCCGGTGAATGCAGCGCCATCACGTTCAGCATATTGAGCTGCGGATAGGTCACGGCAAACGCCGCCGGGATGATGGCGAAGTATTTCGCCACATCGTTGGCGATACTGAAGGTGGTAAGCGAACCGCGCGTCATCAGCATCTGTTTGCCGATGTGCACTACTTCCAGCAGTTTGGTCGGGTTCGAGTCAAGATCGACCATGTTGCCCGCCTCTTTCGCCGCCTGGGTACCGGAGTTCATCGCCACCGCCACGTCGGCCTGCGCCAGCGCGGGCGCATCGTTGGTGCCGTCGCCGGTCATCGCCACCAGGCGCCCTTCCGCCTGATACTGGCGAATCAGCGCCAGCTTGGCTTCCGGCGTCGCTTCCGACAGGAAGTCATCGACACCGGCTTCCGCCGCAATCGCCGCGGCGGTTAACGGGTTATCACCGGTGATCATCACCGTTTTGATGCCCATCTTGCGCAACTCGGCGAAACGTTCCTTAATGCCGCCTTTAACGATGTCCTTCAACGCCACCACGCCCAGCACCTGCGCGCCTTCGGCCACCACCAGCGG
Organism: Pantoea dispersa; assembly: GCF_019890955.1. Classification (NCBI taxonomy): domain Bacteria; kingdom Pseudomonadati; phylum Pseudomonadota; class Gammaproteobacteria; order Enterobacterales; family Erwiniaceae; genus Pantoea; species Pantoea dispersa. The sequence continues at coordinate 178,919 of NZ_CP082346.1, read as the reverse complement.
CGTACCGCCGGCGCGCGCCACCTCTTCTACCCGGGCATTAACCTCAGCCGGGAAGCTGCCGTGGCTGGCTTCGATATGACGGCGTACCGCGTCGACAGCGCCTTTGCGGATCAGGCGATCCTGTACGTTGACGCCGCTCATGCGCGTCTGTGCGGAGAACGGGATAAAGCTGGCGCCCATGCTGCTGAGATCGCGTTCGCGCAGGTTAAATTTCTGCTTCGCCAGCACCACGATGCTGCGCCCTTCCGGCGTCTCATCGGCCAGCGATGCCAGCTGCGCCGCGTCGGCCAGCTGCTGCTCGCTGACGCCCGGCGCGGGCAGGAACTGCGTCGCCTGGCGGTTACCGAGCGTGATGGTGCCGGTTTTGTCCAGCATCAGCACATCCACGTCACCGGCGGCCTCCACGGCGCGCCCGCTGGTGGCGATCACGTTGGCCCCCAGCATACGGCTCATGCCCGCCACGCCAATCGCCGACAGCAGTCCGCCGATAGTGGTGGGAATCAGGCACACCAGCAGCGCCACCAGCACCGTCACGCTAACCGGCGTGCCGCCCCAGGCGGAAAACGGCCACAGCGTGGCGGTCGCCAGCAGGAACACAATGGTCAGCGACACCAGCAGAATGGTCAGGGCGATTTCGTTGGGCGTTTTGCGGCGTTTCGCGCCTTCCACCATGGCGATCATGCGGTCGAGGAAGGTTTCGCCCGGATTGACGCTGCACTGAATCACCAGCCAGTCCGACAGGATGCGCGTCCCGCCGGTCACCGAGGCAAAATCCCCGCCGGATTCACGAATCACCGGTGCCGATTCGCCGGTGATGGCGCTCTCATCCACTGACGCGCCGCCCTCCAGCACTTCACCGTCGCACGGGATGATGTCACCGGCTTCCACCAGCACCACATCGCCTTTGCGCAGCGTATCGGCCGCTACCGGCCGCCACTGCGCACCGTGAAACGGTTCCGCCAGTTTCTTCGCATCGCTGTGCTTGTTCACCCCTTTCAGGCTGTTGGCCTGCGCCTTGCTGCGCCCTTCCGCCAGCGCTTCGGCGAAGTTAGCGAACAGCACGGTAAACCACAGCCAGATGGCGACCGCCGCGGTAAAGCCGGCGCTGCCGTTCAGCTGCCCCGCCGCCATACCGATGGCCAGCAGCGAGGTGAGCACGCTGCCGATCCACACCAGAAACATCACCGGGTTGCGAAACTGTACGCGCGGATCGAGTTTTTTCACCGCATCCAGCATCGCGGTGCGCGTCAGCGCCGCATCAAACAGCGCCAGTTGTTGACGACTCATGATTCCGTTATCCCTGAATAAGTTGCAGATGTTCCGCCACCGGGCCAAGCGCCAGCGCGGGAACGAAGGTCAGCGCACCCACCAGCAGCACGGTGCCCACCAGCAGTGCGATAAACAGCGGGCCGTGAGTCGGCAGCGTGCCGTTGCCCACCGGCTGAATTTTCTTCGCCGCCAGCGAACCGGCAATGGCCAGCACCGGAACGATGATGCCGAAGCGGCCGACCAGCATGCAGAAGCCCAGCAGCAGGTTCCAGAACGGGGTGTTGGCGCTGAGACCGGCGAAGGCGCTGCCGTTGTTGTTGGCCGCCGACGATACCGCATACAGCACCTCACTGAAGCCGTGAATGCCAGGGTTGGCCATACCGGCGCGTCCGGCTTCGGTCATCATCGCCAGCGCAGTACCCAGCAGCACCAGCGTCGGCGTCACCAGAATCGCCAGCGCGGTCATTTTCATCTCCCACACATCGATCTTTTTGCCCATGTACTCCGGCGTACGGCCAATCATCAGACCGGCGATAAACACCCCAAGCAGCACGAACAGCAGCATGCCGTACAAGCCGGCACCGACGCCGCCGAACACCACTTCGCCCAGCTGCATCAGCCACATCGGCACCATGCCGCCCAGCGCAGTGAAGGAGTCATGCATGGCGTTTACCGCACCGCACGACGCCGCAGTGGTGATCACCGCAAACAGGCTGGAGTTGAGAATGCCGAAGCGTGTCTCCTTGCCTTCCATGTTGATCGCGCTATCGGCGCCCAGGGCCAGAAAGTGCGGATTGCCGCGCAGCTCAGCCCACATCACCGCGACCACCGCCAGCACAAACATGATGCTCATGGCCCACAGCAGCATATGGCCCTGACGGCGATCGCCCAGCTGCTGACCAAAGGCAAAGCACAGCGCGGCCGGGATCAGGAAGATGCTCAGCATCTGCACAAAGTTGGTCAGCGCCGTGGGGTTTTCGAACGGATGCGCCGAGTTGGCGTTGAAGAAACCGCCGCCGTTGGTGCCGAGCATTTTGATCGCTTCCTGCGAGGCTACCGGCCCGAGCGGCAGCGTTTGCTGCGCGCCTTCCAGCGTGGTGAAGGCATGATAGGGTTCAAAGTTTTGAATACTGCCCTGGCTGACAAAAAACAGTGCCATCAGCAGGCTAATCGGCAGCAGCACGTAGACGGTGATGCGCGTCAGGTCACGCCAGGCGTTGCCGAGCGTTTCCAGCGAACGGTTGGCAAAACCGCGCATCAGCGCAAACGCCACCGCAATACCGGTTGCCGCCGAAAGGAAGTTTTGCACCGTTAAGCCCGCCATCTGGCTGAAGTAACTCAGCGTGCTCTCGCCCGCGTACGCCTGCCAGTTGGTGTTGGTGACAAAACTGATCGCCGTATTGAGCGCCAGATCCCAGCTCAGGCCAGGCAGATGCTGAGGATTGAGCGGCAGCGCGCCCTGCCCCATCAGCATCGCCAGCAGCAGCACAAAGCCGAGCGCGTTAAACAGCAGGATGGCCAGCAGATAGTGCGGCCAGCGCATCGCCGCGCCGTCAACGCCGGCCAGACGCCACAGCACGCGTTCGCTGCGCGCCAGCAGGGGTTTATCCGCCACCATCAGCGCCAGCAAGCGGCCCAGCGGCTGCGCCAGCACCATCAGCACCAGCAGATAGCACGCAATCAGTAAAAACGCATTCGCCGCCATCAGAATGCCTCCGCATTAAGCAGGGCATAAATCAGGTAGCCCAGTAATAAAAATACCAGCACGATGCCGGCTATCACGCCCACACTCACAGCAACCTCCAGAGGATTTGGTAGTGCAGCAAGCATGCGCGGCGCGGCATAAAGAAGGGGTAAAAAGGCGCAGAGCGGGCGTAAAGAAAGTATAAAAACGCGGGCGGATCAGGCGCTTTCCAGCGACCAGATGCGATTCAGGTCAACGTTGTGCCACAAGCCGCTGTCCTCAGCGCCGGTGATGGTATCGGTGCAGAAGCTGTCGCCGAGGTCCAGCGCTTCCGGTTTGACCTCGCGCTGCGAATGCAGCGACCAGAACACATGCACTTTGGGCTTCAGCAGCGATTTTTCTCCGGCCTGCACCACCAGCGCCACGCGCCCGGAGGCCAGCCGTACCAGCGAGCCCACCGGATAAATACCGATGGTGCGCACAAACGCGTGCAGCAGCGCACTGTCAAAGTGGCCGCGCCAGCTGAGCATATTGTGCATCGCTTCCGCCGGCGTCCAGCCTTTGCGATACGGGCGATCGGAGGTCACCGCGTCGTAGACGTCACACACCGCCGCCATGCGTGCGTAGAGCGAGATCTCTTCGCCCTGCAGCCGATGCGGATAGCCGCTGCCATCGAATTTTTCATGGTGATGCAGCGCAATATCCAGCAAATCTTCATCCGCATGGGCTTCCATCAGCATTTGCGCACCGACGATCGGATGCTGGCGCATAATCGTAAACTCTTCGTCGGTGAGCTTATCCGGCTTGTTGAGGATGGTCAGCGGCACTGCGGCTTTACCGACGTCATGCAGCAATCCGCCCATGCCCACGCGACGCAGCTGCGGCTCATCCAGCCCCATTTTCTTGCCCAGCGAAATCATCAGACCGCACACCGCCATGGAGTGCAGGTAAGTGTAATCATCATGATTTTTCAGCCGCGCCACGCTGAGCAGCGCGGTTGGCTCGCGGGTAATCGATCCGGCAATTTCATCGACCAGCTCAAGGGTAAAGGCAAGATCGAGGCCCTGCCCCATGCGCGCCTCGTTGAACATCGCCAGCACCTGCGGCTTGCCCTGATTGAAGATGCACTGCGCCTGATCCATCTCGCGGAAAAACGGCGTTTGCGGAATGTCTTTTTTCGGCTGCGGCGTAGCAGGCGCGCGCACCGACCGCTCGGGATCGATCCATACCTGCTGGATCCCCTCGTTACGGATCAGGGCGATCTGACGCTTATCGGTGATCAGCATCTGGTTGCGAATGCGTTTGTCCTTGATCCACCAGACCTCAAGCTTGTGGATAAACATGCCTGGCCGCAGCTCGTCAACGGTAATCAGCTTTATCACGATATCGCTCCTTAATATCAGTGGATGGTAAGAAGTGATATCGGCAGCTGAGCAAAAAATCTTCAGGGCGGCGTAACTGGTCGGGTCAGGCAGGAACGTTTATGCATAGCGCAATAAATTGCGCCGCTACCGCGCGGTGCATTAAGCCACTTTAATGCCAGCCTTTTGCGCCGTTTTCTCTTCGGTTGCAGCGGCAGCGTTGTGCCGATCGCCTACGCGTTCAATCGGGCCCATCACCAGCAGGAAAAGCAGTGCCGCGACGACACAGTGCGCGCCGACGAACACCAGGCCAATGCTGTAGCTGCCGGTCAGGCCAACGATCACGCCAAATAACAGCGGCGTGATAAAACCCGCCATGTTACCGATGCCGTTGAAGATCGCGCCGGCGAGGCCAACCGCCTCTTTGGGTGCCGTATCGCTAACCACGGTCCAGGTGCCTGCGCCCGCCGCCACGCCTTTGCCGAAGAAGGCAAACGACATGATGGCGATAATGCCGGCGTTGGAAGGGATCACCGCCGCCAGAATCAGCGAGGCGGCCATCAGCATGCCAACGATGTACGGCGTTTTGCGCGCCCACGACAGGCTCCAGCCGCGCGCCAGCAGCTTATCTGAGATGTAGCCACCGCTGATGCCGCCCAGAAAGCCAAACAGCGCCGGTGCAATGGTGGCGAAACCGGCATCCAGAATGTTCATGCCGCGCGCCTGCACCAGATAGATCGGGAACCAGGTAATGAAGAAGTAGCTAAGCGCGATGGTGCAATACTGGCCGAGGTAGGCGCACCACAGCATGCGGTTGGTAAGCAATGTTTTGAACATCGCTTTGCTGACCGGTGGCCGTGCGCGCAGCGTTTGCGCAGCGTCGATATCCACCAGCGCGCCGCCCTGTTCAATGTAATGCAACTCGCTGGCGGAAACGTGCGGATGCTGACGCGGGCTGCGCATATAGCCCGCCCAGACAAACACCGCCAGCACGCCGATGCCGCCGAGCACAAAGAATGGCCATTCCCAGCCATAACGCGACACCAGCCAGCCGGAGAGCGGTGAGAATATCGCCACGGCAAAGTATTGTGCCGAGGCAAACAGCGACGATGCGCGTCCGCGCTCTGCGCCCGGGAACCACATAATGACTGCGCGCGCGTTGGCGGGAAAGCTCGGCGCCTCAATCAGGCCCAGCGCGAAGCGCAGCGCAAACATCAGCGTCAGCGCCATGGTCATGCCACTGGAAAACTCACCGACAAACCCCATTAGCAGGGTCGAAACCGACCACAGCGCCAGCGTCACGCCGTAGACCTTTTTGGTGCCGAAGCGATCGAGAATCAATCCGCCGGGGATCTGGCCGATGACATACGCCCAGCTGAAGGCCGAAAGGATCAGGCCGAGCTGGATCGCCGACAGGCCAAACTCCTGTTTGATCGCTGAGCCGGAGATCGACAGGATCGAGCGATCGGCATAAGCGACCACTGACAGGAACAGAATCAGGCAAAGGATCCAGATACGCACATGGCTGTTCTGGCTGCGGTTTTTGCGTTGCAACATAGGCTGAATTCCTTGATGGAGGAGCATCCTGCCCCGAAGCGATGATGTTCAGGAATACCGCGCAGATTTCCCTGTTCAGCAACTATAGGAAGCCAGTGTTGCTCTGGTCATTGTGCGAATGAAGGAATCCGCGCGGCGAAACGGCGCGGGTTTTGGTCGCTGACACAAAGCCGGGTGCGATAGCGCACAAAATCTTTAATCCGTGCTGGCTTTCGCCGCGGAATGTGCGCCAGCGCTGAGAAAAGAGTTTGCGCGATCACTATGAGCAGGCAAAGCATCCATGCGCGTCGGGCAAATTGTGCGCTGCACAGCAAATTACCACGCAGCAGATTGCCAGCTCTGCTGCCGGCTCGTAGGCTGAAAATGATTTCATTGAGCCATTTTCAACACCAATGAAAAATTTATTCTAATAAACAGCTTACTCTGGAGTCTGCGATGAAAACCCTCAAGGCGATACTGTTACTTGGCCTGCTGACCAGTTCTGCTTCCGCGCTGGCGGAGAAGATCGGCGTGTCGATGGCCTATTTTGACCAGAACTTCCTTACCATTATTCGTCATGCCATTGATAAAGAAGCCAAAGCGCGCGGGCTGGATGCCCAGTTTGAAGATGCGCGCGGCGACGTCGGCCGCCAGACCGACCAGGTGCAAAGTTTTATCAGCGCAGGCGTGGATGCCATCATCGTCGATCCGGTGGATTCTGCCAGCACACCACAGCTGACCCGACTGGCGCAGCAGGCGAAAATTCCGCTGGTGTACGTCAACCGCACGCCAGGCGATAAAACCCTGCCGCCCGGCGTGGTGTTTGTTGGTTCGGACGAACGCGAATCCGGCACGCTGCAAATGGAGGCGCTGGCTAAACTGGCGAATTATAAAGGTAACGTGGCGATCATGATCGGCAACCTGACCGATGCCGGCGCGCTGCAGCGCACCAAAGATGTCGAGCAGGTGGTGGCGAAATACCCGGGCATGAAAGTGGTACAGAAGCAGCCAGCAAACTATGCGCGCAACGAAGGCATGGACCTGATGCTCAACTGGATTGGCAACGGTGAAGCGATCGATATCGTCGCGGCCAATAACGATGAGATGGCGATTGGCGCGGCAATGGCGCTGGCAAAGAGCAATAAAAAGATTCTGGTGGGCGGCATCGACGCCACGCCGGACGGCCTGAAGGCTCTGGCGCAGGATAAGATGCAGGTGACAGTGTTTCAGGACGCCATCGGTCAGGGTAAAACCTCGGTAGACGTGGCGCAGAAGCTGATTAAAGGCGAGAAAGTGGCTTCACACGTGTGGATCCCGTTCGAGCTGGTGACCAAAGAAAATATGCAAAAGTATGTCGAGCGCAGCCAGTAGCCGACAGACTCTGCCGGGGCGCGATTGTGGCGAGCTGAGTTGCCTGGTGCGCATGAATGCGCACCCTACAGATATTCTGTGAACACTGTAGGGGCGCCATTTATGGCGACCTGGTTACCGGGCACCCTGGTTCCAGGCCGACGCAACCATCACTCGCGCAGTATCGCCATGACGATAATGTCGTGGTACTCGCCCTCGCGCAGGCAGGCTTTGCGCTTCACGCCTTCCTGCTCAAAGCCCAGGCGCTGATACAGACGCAGCGCGCGCTGGTTGTCGTGAAACACTTCCAGCTCAACGCGTATTACGCCCAGCCAGTTAAAGGCATAGTCGATACCGGTGCGGATCAGCCGCTCACCGATGCCGCGACCGCTAAACGCCGGATCGACGCCAATACCAAAACTAATGCTGTGACGCGTACGCGGCCGCTGTTCGGTAAACAGCGTCAGCTCGCCCACCATCTGCCCGTCGATTTCCGCCACAAAACCGATATAGCCTTCGCTGTCCATACGCTCGAATTTTTTCTGCCAGGTGGCGACGCTGGGAAACGGCAGCTGCGTGGTCCAGCGATACACCTCGGGATGACTGTATAAACGTTGATAGGCGGCGGCATCGCCCGGTTCGCGTCCGCGAATCTGCAAATCCATGTCGATAATCCCTGTTCAGTTGCACTAAGCTGTTAACTCTCACCGATCGGAAAGAGTGGCCTTATGTTGTATCGTCGTTTTGAACGTTTTATCAATATTTTTCAGGATGCCCCCACCGATTCCCCACCCGCCAGAGTGTGGCCGTTTTACCTCTATTATCTGCGTCAGGTGTGGCCAGGTTTTGTCGCGCTGCTGATTGTCGGACTGGCGCAGGCGCTGATCGAAGTGGCGCTGTTCAGCTATCTCAGCCGTATTATCGATCTGGTCAATCACACCACGCCCGCTACGCTGTTCAGCGATAACTGGCCGATTCTGCTGTGGATGGCGGCGGTGGCGCTGATTCTGCGGCCGGTGGTGATCGCGCTGCACGATATGCTGGTGCATCAAAGCATTAACCCCAGCATGACCAGCATGATTCGCTGGCAGCATCACAACTATGTGCTGCGGCAGAGCCTCAATTTCTTCCAGAACGATTTTGCCGGCCGTATCGCCCAGCGCATCATGCAAACCGGTAACTCGCTGCGTGACTCGGCGGTTCAGCTGGTGGATGCCATCTGGCACGTGGTGATTTATGCCGTGACCTCACTGGTGCTGTTCGCGGAAGCCGACTGGCGCCTGATGATTCCGCTGATCGTCTGGATTGTGGCGTACAGTTTGTCGCTGCGCTTCTTTGTGCCGCGCGTCAAGCAGCGCTCGGTGGTGTCATCCGAGGCGCGCTCGAAGCTGATGGGCACCATCGTTGACGGTTATACCAACATCGCTACCCTGAAACTGTTTGCCCATAACGATCTGGAAAAACGCTACGCGCGCGACGCCATTCAGGAACAGACCGACAAAACCCAGCATGCCAGCCGCATGGTGACCAGCATGGATATCACGCTGTCGACGCTCAATGGCCTGCTGATTGTCAGCACCTCCGGCCTCGCGCTGTGGCTGTGGAGCCAGTCGCTGATCAGCGTAGGCGCCATCGCGCTGGCCACCGGGCTGGTGATTCGCCTGGTGAACATGTCCGGCTGGATCATGTGGGTGGTGAACGGCATCTTCGAAAACATCGGCATGGTGCAGGATGGCCTGAACACCATTGCGCAACCGCTCAGCGTGCAGGATGCGCCGCAGGCGAAAAAGATGCAGGTGATGCGTGGCCAGATCCGCTTTGAGGATGTGCGTTTTGACTACGGCGGCGGCCGCCAGGTGATTAACCGCCTGAATCTCAACATCAAGCCTGGCGAGAAAATCGGTCTGATTGGCCCGTCCGGCGCCGGTAAATCGACGCTGGTGAACCTGCTGCTGCGGCTGTATGACATCAACGGCGGGCGCATCCTGATTGACGATCAGGACATCGCGCAGGTCACACAGGCGAGCCTGCGCAGTCAGATTGGCATGATCACCCAGGATACGTCGCTGCTGCACCGCTCGATTCGCGAAAACCTGCTGTACGGTCGTCCGGATGCCAGCGAAGCCGAGCTGCAGGCGGCGATTGTGCGCGCCCGCGCCGACGAGTTTATCCCGCTGCTCTCCGATCCGCAGGGCCGTACCGGGCTGGATGCGCACGTCGGCGAGCGCGGCGTCAAACTCTCTGGCGGCCAGCGCCAGCGTATTGCCATCGCCCGCGTGCTGCTGAAAGATGCGCCGGTTCTGATCATGGATGAAGCCACGTCGGCGCTCGACTCTGAAGTGGAAGCGGCGATTCAGGAGAGCCTGGAGACGCTGATGCAGGGCAAAACGGTGATCGCCATCGCCCATCGCCTGTCGACCATCGCGAAAATGGACCGGCTGGTGGTGCTGGAAAATGGCGGCATTGTTGAGATGGGTAACCATCGCGAACTGCTGGCGCACGGCGGGCTGTACGCGCGCCTGTGGCAGCATCAGACCGGCGGATTTGTCGGCGTCGATTAATCGCCGCGCCGGTAAGGCAGGGCGTCGCGCGCTTCCTGTGCCCAGGCGCGTACTCCTGCCCGCTCCTGCTGCAGAAAATCCCCGACCGCATCACGCAGCCCCGGATGGCACAGATAGTGCCAGGAATGGGTGAGTTGCGGTTCAAAGCCGCGCACCAGCTTGTGCTCGCCCTGCGCACCGGCATCAAAGCGCTGCAGCCCTTCGGCGATGGCGAAATCCATGCCCTGGTAGAAACAGGTCTCGAAGTGCAGCCGGTCAAACTCCGCCAGACAGCCCCAGTAGCGGCCATACAGCGTGTCGTCATCCACCAGACAGAAGGCCATGGCGGCGGGCTGCTGCTGTAGCGTGGCGATCACCACGCGAATCGCCTGCGGCATCCGCTCCGCCAGCAGGCTGAAGAAGGAGCGCGTCAGATAGGGACGCTGGCCGCGCACCGCGTAGGTGTTGGCGTAGCAGGTATACACAAAATCCCACTGAGCTTCACGCAGCTCATCGCCGCGATACCAGTTAAACGCAAAGCCGCTGCTGGCCACCTGTTCGCGCTCTTTGCGTAGCTGCTTGCGTTTGCGCGACATCAGCGTGTCGAGAAAGTCGTGAAAATCGCGGTAGCCGCGATTGTGCCAGTGATACTGCACGCCGAGGCGCGCCAGCCAGTCCGGCTGGGTTGCCAGCAGCGCGTTGGCGTGCGGCGTGGTGAAGTTGATATGCGCCCCGCTTAAGCCGTGCCGCTGCAACGCATCGGGTAGCGCCTCCAGCATCGGGATAATCGCCGTCTCGTCGCCCAGCAGACGCGCACCGGTCACCGGGCTGAACGGAATGGCGCCGAGCCATTTGGGGTAATAGGCGATACCGGCACGCTGGCAGGCATCGGCCCACGCGTGATCGAACACATATTCGCCCCACGAGTTGCGTTTACGGTATCCCGGCAGCGCCGCCCGCAGCCTGCCGTCTTCGCGCCACAGCAGATGATCCGGCTGCCAGCCGTTTTCCGCGCGCACGCTGCCACTCTCTTCCAGCGCGAGCAGGAAGGCGTGACGCAAAAAAGGTTGATTGTCAGGTAACAGCGCATCCCATTCGGCAGCGGTGATCTCCGCCAGCGATGACAGGTGAAGCAAAGGCATTGGTGGCTCCCGGCCAGCTTAAGGCGAATGCCTAGTTCAGCAGGTTTTGCCGCCGTGCGAAAGGTGCGGCGCACTGAATGTAAAGCGGATCGTTGCGCCATGCTGCGTACATTGCTGTCGCGGCCCGTGCCACGATTTTTCACTTCGCCTGTGTATACTCACCCTTTTCCCTTGCAGGAAATGCCATGGATCGTCTTGATTGTGATCGCATGTTTGTCGCCGTACTCGAAGTCGGCAGTTTTGCTGGTGCCGCCGCCCGGCTCGGCACCAGCAGCGGCCAGGCGTCAAAGCTGGTGTCGCGTCTGGAGCAGCAACTTGGCGTGCAGCTGTTCAAGCGCAGCACACGGGCACTGTCGCCCACCGAGATCGGCCGCGCCTATTACGAGCGGGTGAAAACCCTGCTGGAGGCGTTCGACGCGCTGGATGCCACGGTGCAGGAAAATGCCCGCTCGCCCACCGGCCGCCTGAAGATTAGCGCACCCGGCACCTTCGGCACCGCGGTGCTGGCCAGCGTGCTGGTGGCGTTCGCGCGTCACTATCCGCTGATTGAGCTGGACGTCAACTTCTCCGACCGCGCCGTGAATATCGTCGATGAAGGCTTCGATATGGCGATCCGCATCGGCAAGCTGGACGACAGCAGCCTGATTGCGCGCCGTCTGGGCGAGGTGCCAATTCGCCTCGCCGCCGCGCCCGGCTATCTGCTGCAGCACGGCACGCCGCAGCACTGGCGCGATCTGGCGACGCATCAGTGCATCAGCGACACCAACTTTCGCGATCCGTGGCACTGGCCGTTCGTTACGCCGTGCGGCGACAGCGTCAGCATGCCGATTCGCGGCCGCCTGTGCTTCTCCAATACCGAAGCCTGCCTGCAGGCTGCGCTGGCCGGCCTCGGCATTGCACGTCTGCCCGGTTTTATCGCTGCACCGGCGCTGCAGCGGGGCGAAATCGTCACGCTGCTGGAGGACTTTGCGCCGCCAGCCATGGGCCTGTTTGCTCTGTATCCGCCCGCGCGCCACCTGGCGCAGAAAACCCGCCTGCTGATCGACTTTCTGGCCGAGCACTTCCGCCTGCATCCGCCCGGCTGATTCCTTCCATTATGGAAACAATCAAAGCCATTTTGCCCGGATTATCAGCATAACGGCAGCACGGTAAGCTGCTGACATCACTTCAGAGGAGCAGAGCGATGTTGGTAAACGGTAAGTGGAGCGCAGAGTGGCATCCGGTTCAGGCCACCGATAAACAGGGTGGCTTTGTACGCCAGACTTCCAGCTTTCGTCACTGGATTAGCGCCGATGGCAGCAGCGAATTTGCCGCCGAACCGGATCGCTATCATCTGTACGTCGCGCTGATCTGCCCATGGGCCTCGCGCACGCTCATTGCGCGCAGCCTGAAAGGGCTGGAGCAGATTGTCAGCGTGTCGGTGGTTGAGCCGCAGCTTGGCGCGCAGGGCTGGCGCTTCGGCGATTATCCCGGTGCCGATCGCGACCCGCTGAACAACGCTGAGTATCTCCACCAGCTGTATACCCGCGCCGACGCCGACTTTACCGGGCGCGCGACCGTGCCGGTGCTGTGGGATAAAAAAACACAGACCATCGTTAACAATGAGTCGGCGGATATTCTGCGCATGTTCAACAGCGGCTTTGGCGATCTGGCAGACAACCGGCTCGATCTCTACCCTGAGGATCTGCGCCAGGAGATCGACGCACTGAACGCAACGATCTATCCGCGACTTAATAACGGCGTTTATCGCACCGGTTTCGCCACCACCCAGGTGAGCTATCAGCAGGCGTTTAATGAAGTATTTGAGCAGCTGGATGAGCTGGAGCAACGGCTGAAAGATGGCCGCACTTTTCTGCTGGGTGAACGACTGACCGAAGCCGATATCCGCCTGTTCGTGACCCTGATACGCTTTGACGTCGCCTATCACGGCCTGTTCAAATGCAACCTGCGCCGCCTGCGCGATTACCCGCTGCTCGATCGTTATCTGAAGAGTGTGCTGGCGGTCTCCGGCGTGCGGCAAACGGTGAACATCGACCACATCAAACAGGGCTATTATTCGATTAAAGCGCTGAATCCCAACGGCATCGTGCCAGCGGGACCGGATTTGGCGGACTACGGTTTTTAAGGAGCAGGGCAATGGCAAAAGCGTTAGTGGTGTTTTTACATGGCGTCGGCAGTAATGGCGCGGATTTGGCGGTGCTGGGGCAACACTGGTCAGCGCTGCTGCCCGACGTGGCATTTGCCGCGCCCGATGCGCCCTTTCCCTTTGAGCACGCCATGGGCTATCAGTGGTTCAGCCTGACCGGCATCACGCCGGAAAACCGTCCGGCACGCGTACGGGCTGCGCGCGACGCCTTTGACGCCACGCTGCAGCAGCTGATGGCGCAGCACGCGATGGCCGGCGCGTGGCAAAAGGTGATTCTGGTGGGATTCTCGCAGGGCTCGATCATGGCGCTGGATGCGCTGGCCTCCGGACGCTATCCGCTGGCTGGTGTGGTGGCCTTCTCCGGTCGCCTGGCCTTTGACGAGGCGCTCACGCCGCCGCCGCATGCCTCCGCGCTGCTGATTCACGGCAAAGCCGATGAGGTCATCCCGTTCAGCGAAACCGTCTCCGCCGCGCAGCGCCTGCAGAGCGCGGGCGTCGCGGTCACCGCACAGTATGAACCCGCCACCGGTCACACCATTTCCAGCCAAGGCGCGATGCAGGCAGCGGCCTACATCGCCCAGTGCCTGCAGGATTAAGGCCAGTAGCGCTGCAGCGCCTGCCACGCCTGACGCGCGGCCGCTTCCGGCGGCTGTGCTTTGAGGCGATCGTTAAACACTTCGATGCCCACCGGACCGCGATAGCCTGCACTTTTCAGCTTATCGACAAAGCGTTCCACTTCAATGATGCCGTCGCCGGGCAGTAAGCGCTGATGGCGCGCATAGTCGCTCAGCGCCTGCTTTTCCTGCGGCGGCATCTGCGCCATATCGCACAGCTGCACTTCATAAATGCGATCGGCCGGAATGCCGTCGAGCTGAGAGGCATCGCCACCGCGTGCGCAGATGTGGAACAGATCAACCACCAGCCCGATATTGGGCTGATCCAGCCGCTGCAAACGCTGCCACGCCAGCGGCAGCGTATTGTCGACGCTGCACCACGCCATCGGTTCATACATGATGCGCATGTTATAGCGCGCGGCTTCCGAGGCCAGCCAGCGCAGATCCTCATCAATGCGCTCCGCAACGCAGTCTTCGCGCGTGGTCGCCGGCGCCTGAATGGTATCGCAGCCCAGCGATTGCGCGACGCGAATGAAATCACGCAGTTCGGCGCGCTTTTGCAGCCGTTCGCTGTCCGGCGCGCCGGTAAAGTCACGCAGCACCTGCAGATTGGTAAAGCCCAGGTGCAGCTGCGCGGCCAGCGCCGCCGTGTGCTCAGTAACCTCTTCCCGCCACATTTCAACCTGATCGAACCCGGCGGCACGCGCCGCCTGCAGCTTATGCGCCGATTCACCGTTTAACAGCACCAGGTTAAGGAATTTCGGGTTTGCAGACATCAACAGCTCCTTAATCGTCCGGATAAAGCGGTGACAGAGGCTGTGCGCCACCCGCACAGCATCCTGATCAGTATCCCCCTCTTAAGGGTGATTTCAAGCGTGTCGTTTAGCCCAGCAGGTTCACCACGGCGAAACCGGCAAAGGTCATCAGCAATGAACCGATGACATGCACCATCACGCTCGACATTGCCCACAGGTATTTTCCTGATTGTAGCAACACCACGATCTCGGCCGAAAAGGTCGAAAACGTCGTCAGCCCGCCGCACAGGCCGGTGACGATCAGCAGTTTCCATACGGGATCGATGTGCGGATTGCGCACAAACCACGCCATCGCCGCGCCAATAATAAAGCCACCGACCAGATTAACGATCAGCGTACCTGGCGGCAGGTTGGGGAATAACGTATTGAAACGCAAAGAGATAAGCCAGCGCAGCGTGCAACCGATGGCACCACCGATCATGACCGCGAACAGCGACTTCAGCATAGTCTGGAGCTCCTGAATTGAGATACGCGCAGGGCCGCGGCAGGACAGAAACTACACCTGACACACCGCCGTCTCCCGCGCAGGGATAAGCAAGTTGTCAGGCGTCATCAGCCGTCTGTAACCAGAGGGCGGTTGGGTAAGGTGGCACGCCATCACCTTAGAGGCACGATAATACGCTGGCGCGGCGGAGGTGACAATATTCACCTGCCGTCAGCGTATCGTCGGGGACGATTATGTTTTACCGTGGCAGACATCATCAGCAAGGAGATTCCGATGCGTACCCTGATTTTTGATACTGATATCGGCGTGGATGACGCCTTTGCGCTGGCGTATGCGGCGCGCACGCAGCGGCTGCTGGGCATCACCACGGTGTTTGGTAATGTCGCGGTTGGCCAGGCGGTAAAAAATACCCGGCTGTTCTGTGCAAAGATGAACATCAGCGCACCGGTGTATCGTGGCTGTGCGCGTCCGCTGGCGCTGGCCCCTTCCGCACCGGCCACCCTGCACGGCGCAGACGGTCTCGGCGATGCCTTCGATAACCCCTATAGCGATGCCGCCGACAGCGCGGTGCAGTTCATCATCGACAGCGTACGCGCGCAGCCGCACGCGATTACCCTGGTGGCAATCGGGCCGCTGACCAACATCGCCTGTGCCATCAACCAGGCGCCAGACATCATTCCGCTGGTGAAGGAGCTGGTGATCATGGGCGGCGCGTTTGGCACCGACGGCCACGCCGGTAACGTGACGCCGTTCGCCGAGTTCAATATCTGGAAAGATCCGCATGCCGCCGATCAGGTGCTGGCCTCGGCGCTGCCGGTGGTGATGCTGCCGCTGGATGTGACGCACAAGGTGCTGATCAGCGGAGAGGAAGTGCGCCAGCTGAATCAGCCGGTGTTGAGTGCCATCTGCCGGCCTTATCTGGCTTACAGCCTGCAAAAAGAAGGATTTGATGGCATGGCGCTGCACGATACCCTGACGCTGTCATGGCTGGCGCTGCCGCAGGCGTTCAGCGTGACGACAGCGCCGGTGCGCGTGGTGACCGAAGGCATCAGCCGCGGCCAGACGCTGCAGCGCGTGAGTACTCTCGCCTCGCGCGACGATCCGTTCGCCGGCCTGCGCGCCCAGCGGTTGTGTCTGGGCGTCGACGCCGAGGCGGTACGGCAACATTTTTTTGCCACGCTGCGCGCCTGACACGCTCTCTAGCGGGCGAAATGGATGACGCCTTTGATCAGCTCAGGATTGTTGATCACCCCGGGCTCAAAAGTCTCGGCCAGCGTCGAGAAGTCGTAATGGCGGTTGAGCATCATATCGGCCCGCAGCTGACCGCTGGCCATCAGGGCGCGCACCTTGTCGAAGTCTTCCCGCGTGGCGTTGCGGCTGCCCAGCAGCGTGGTCTCCTTTTTGTGAAACTCGGTGTCGGGGATCACCAGATCGCCTTTGTGCAGGCCAACAAACACGATGGTGCCGCCGTGACGAATCAGCTGCACGGCGCTGTTCATCGCCGCCGGACTGCCGGTGGCGTCAATCACTTTCGCGGCCAGCCGCCCGCCAAACTCTGCACGCAGCGCGGCCGTAAAATCCTCCGCCAGCGGATCGATCGTCGCCAGCTGCAACTGCTGCGCAACGTGCGCGCGCCGCTGAGCGCTGGTATCGGCCACCACCACCTTTGCACCGGCTGCGGCGGCAATCGCCGCGACGCCCAGGCCAATCGGTCCGGCTCCGACCACCAGCACCTGCTCATCGGCGACCAGCGCCGCGCGTCGCACCGCATGGGCGCTGATGGCAAAGGGCTCGATCAGTGCCGCTGCTTCGGGCGCCACATCGTCAACCGCCAGCAAATTAGTGTCCGGCACGCTGAGAAACTCGCAAAAACCCCCGTCCTGATGCACGCCAATTACTGAAATCTGTTCACAGCAGTTGGTTTTGCCGCTTAAGCAGGCATCGCAACGCTGACAGGCCACGTAAGGAATCAGCGCCACGCGCTGCCCTGGCTGAAAACCCTGCGCCGCCGCGCCCAGCGCCACCACTTCACCGCACAGCTCATGACCGAGCACGCGCGGATAGGAGAAAAATGGCTGATTGCCGGCCCAGGCGTGTATATCGGTGCCGCAAATGCCGGCGGCAATCGGTTTAATCAGGACTTCGTGCGCGGCAGGCGTCGGTACGCTGCGCTGCTGCCACACCATGCTGCGCGGTTCGGCGACCACCAGCGTTTTCATGTTCGTCATCGTTTCCTCCTGGGCTGTTCACGCAGTTATGGCGAAAATCGACCGCGGCGGGAGGTTGCGCTGTGCGAAGTGTGAGTCAGCGCGATTTTTTTGGGCTTTGTGTGGTTTTTAATGCATAAAAAACCGGAGGGCCGTATGAGCCGAAGCCAGAATCTGCGCCAGAACGTCATCAATCAAATGCTGGAAGCCATTGCCCGCCGCCATGTGCGCTCGCCGTTGCCTCCGCAGGCGGCGCTGGCCGAGATGTTTAATATCAGCCGCACCACGGTGCGCCACACGCTGCAGCATCTGCATCAGCGCGGCGTGCTGGAAAAAGTGGCTGAGACCTACGTGATCGTGCGCGATCCCTGCGAGGAGGATGGGTTTAGCGTACTCAGCCCACCGATCGACCAACAGGCGGTGCAGTTTGAGCAGACGTTTTTTAACCTGATTAACCAGCGCTTGCTGATGCCAGGCGACAGTTTCACCGAGCTGCAGCTGGCGCAGCAGGTGCGGGTCAGCCCGGTGGTGGTGCGCGAGTTCCTGCTGCGCTTTATGCGCTATAACCTGCTGGAACCGGTTAAACGCGGCCACTGGCGAATGAAGAAATTCGATCAGGAGTACGCCGAAAAGCTGTTTGAACTGCGCGAAATGCTGGAGACGCACGCGCTGACCCGCTTTCTTAACCTCGCCGCCGGTGATGAACGCTGGGTGCAGGCGCGCGATCTGCTGGATCGTCATCGCGCGCTGCGCGACACCATCGCCAGCAACTACCGCCAGTTTGCCGCGCTGGATAAAGAGATGCATACGCTGATTCTCTCCGCCGCCAACAACCCGTTTTTCAACCAGTCACTGGAAATTATCTCTGTGATTTTTCACTCGCATTATCAGTGGGATGAAAGCGACCTGAAACAACGCAATATCGTCGCGCTGGAGGAGCATATGGCGATTCTTACCGCGCTCATCAGCCGCCAGGATGTGGACGCGCTGTGCGCGCTGCATGCGCATCTCAGAACCGCCAAACACTCGATGATTCGCTCTATCCGGCAGTACAATTAAAAACCGATTAAAAACCACAAAGCATAAGCGCCCGCACGAATCAGAAACATGTTTGCAACATCTCCCGCGGTTTACTTCTAGTCTCGAAGGCAGCCCCTTAGGGCAGCCCGTTTCGCTGCCGCAGGAACCCCAAGACTGATAACGATAAGTACCCGAACCTGGGAGGTTGCAATGGAAAATACATCAACGCGCGGCGGCACCACCGCGCCAGCACCGGAGCACGCCGGGCAGGATTATGTACCGGCGCGCGCCGATGTGGTGCGCTCTCCGCGCATCCGTAAGATTCAAATCACCGCCATGCTGTTGCTGCTGTTCGCCGCCATCATCAACTACCTTGACCGCAGCTCGCTGTCGGTGGCCAACATGACCATCCGCGAGGAGCTGGGCTTATCGGCCACCGAGATTGGCGTGCTGCTGTCGGCGTTTTCGCTGGCCTACGGTTTAGCCCAGCTGCCGTGCGGCGCGCTGCTCGATCGCAAAGGCCCGCGCATTATGCTGGCCATCGGTATGTTCTTCTGGTCACTGTTCCAGGCGGCGGCCGGGCTGGTGCATAACTTCACGCAATTTGTGCTGGTGCGCATCGGGCTGGGCATTGGCGAAGCGCCGATGAACCCGTGCGGCGTGAAGGTAATCAACGACTGGTTCAACATCAAAGATCGCGGTATGCCGATGGGGATGTTTAACGCGGCGTCGATGATTGGTCTCTCGGTGGCACCGCCGATTCTGGCGGCGATGATGCTGGTGATGGGCTGGCGCGGCATGTTTGTCACCATCGGCGTGCTGGGTATGTTTCTCGCCATTGGCTGGTATCTCACCTATCGCGACCGGGATAACAACAAACTGAGCGGCGAAGAGATTCACTATCTGCAGGCGGGCAGCGTGGCATCACGCAAAGAGCCGCTGAGTTTCGCCGAGTGGCGTGGGCTGTTTAAGCTGCGCACCATGTGGGGCATGATGATTGGCTTCAGCGGCATCAACTATACCGCGTGGCTGTACATCGCCTGGCTGCCGGGCTATCTGCAGTCGACCTATCATCTGGACCTGAAAAGCACCGGCCTGCTGGCCGCCATTCCTTTCCTGTTCGGCGCGGCGGGCATGCTGCTCAACGGTTACGTGGTGGATGCGCTGGTGCGTCGCGGTTTCGACGCGGTGAAAGTACGTAAAGTGTCGATTGTCAGCGGCATGCTGCTCTCTGCGGCCTTTACCACCTTTGTGACGCGCGCCACTGACACCACCAGCGCGGTAACGCTGATTGGTATGGCGCTGTTCTGCATTCACTTTGCCGGTACCTCATGCTGGGGCCTGATCCATGCTAACGTCACGGCGCGCATGACGGCGTCAGTGGGCAGTATCCAGAACTTTGCCAGCTTCGTTTTCGCCTCTTTTGCGCCAGTAATTACCGGCTGGGTGCTGGATACCACCAAATCGTTCAGCCTCGCGCTGATGATATGTGCGGGCGTCACGGTGGTCGGCGCGCTGGCTTACCTGCTGCTGGTCAGAAAACCGATCACCGATGGGGTGTAACACCAGGGTTTCTGCTTAATGCTCTTCTCCGGGTGCGCAGGTTATGCGCACCCTTGCTTCATCCGCCCGCCACACCTATTCCAGCCGCCGCGTTATCGCCTGAGTCCGGGTCTGATCAGATAAATTAAACTGCATGATGGCAATCACTATCCAGCACTATTAAGCCCGAAATAAGGAAAATATACCGCTAAACACGTCGGTAATAGTTATTATTTTAAGACAAAACTCAAAGACGAATATTATGTATCACCATCCTCAGTGCATTATTATCCATTAATGCATTAACGAAGGTGAATTAATTAGCCACAGTAAACTTTTGTGGATTGGATCAAAGTTTGACCGGATAATTTAACTTACCGTTCAGTCACTATTAATGTTCAGGTATGAGCGTGGTGACCAAATGGATTTACAACGCAAGGCCCTTTTTATCTCTTTTGATGCCGTGGCATTATCGGGTATTACAGTAGAAGCCACTAAAATTGCCGTTCGTTTACGCGAGCAGGGAATCACCTCCTTTCTTGATATCGGCTACGACATAAAAATTGATAAGGGAAACTTCGGACGTCCCTATTCCGAAAATGAGATTAATTCGCTGAAGCATCATTTTACATTAGTCCGGCACGATGAAATTCGTCAGGTGGAAGGTTATAACCCGGCCTTTCTGCAATATATTCATGACGTACTGATTAATCATAGCCAGACGCTGGATGCCGCCGCAGAGAAAATCCTGGTGCAGCAGACGGAAAAGATGGCACAGGCGGTGGCAAACGCGCTGTGCGCAAAATGGCAGGCGCTGGATATCAATTATTTAATCATTGAGAACGGGACGCTGCCGGATAATATTATTTTTACCCGCGCGCTCTATCTGGCGATAGCGCAATACGGAGCCGCAAAACAGCTCGGCCGGTTTGTGTTGTGGCGCGACCATGACCTGATGTGGAACAGCGAATCCACTTCATCGCGTTACGGCAGCGCGCCCTGGCCACATGCCGTCAGGCCGCAGCCCTCGCCGCATATTACCTACGTCACGCTGAACCAGGCGCTAGCCTCACAGCTGGCGGCCTGGTGCGAACATCAGGTCGAAATTGAGGTGATGCGTAATACCTATCCTTTTGACCCGAGCCATCCGCGCAAAGATTTACGCCGCCAGTTTGGGTTGCTGGCGCAGGACAAGGTGATTGCCCGCACCACGCGAATTATTCCGGCTAAGCGACTCGATCGGGATATTCACCTGTTGCATGCGCTGAACAGTGAACTTATCGCACAGCATCAGCCACAGCGCGTTTATTTAATGGTCGCCGGCGATCCGCTGGAAGACAGCGTGCATTATCACGCATTAAAGCAATTAATTAGCCGGTTCCAGCTGGAGCGTTACGTCATCTTTTTTGGCGCGTTAAATCACGACTTTATGGAGCGTAATCCACAGGCCACCACCATTCAGGATCTTTATCACGCCTGCGATGTGGTGTCGTTTTTAACCGCATGGGATTACGACAGCTACGGTAATCCGATTGGCGAGGCGATCAGCCATCAGCGCTGTTATATCGCCACCCGCTATGAATATTATCACGAGGTGTATGGCCAGTACGGTTTTGAAGGCGAACTGATGGCGATTTCCGCCAGCCATGATGGCCTGCCGGATGCCGATTTTATTCAGCGCGTCAGTGCTTTATTACGGGATGACGCGCGCCGTGACGCCATCGCCACGCGCAATTATCAGAAAGGAAAATCCCTGCTGTCGGATCACATCTTCCGGCAGATATTTAATGTGTAGTTAAGGAGTGACTATGGATAACCGTTGTTTTATTTCTGTCGTGCTGCCGGTTTATAACGAGGCAGCACGTATTAACGCGGTGCTGGAATCAATATTGCAGCAGCGTTCACCCGGCGGATTGTTTAATTTTGATAATCTGGAAGTGATCATGGTGGATAATAATTCCACAGATAACTCGGTCGCGCTGATTGAAGCCTTTGCCGCGCAGCATCCGCAGCTGACAATTCATCAGCTGCAGGAGACGGTGCAGGGCGTCTCTTCGGCGCGGAAAAAAGGCATGGATTTCGCCTCACAGCGCGCCGGTCTGCGCGACGAGGCCAGCGGCTTTCAGCGCAAGCACTACATCCTTTCGGCCGATGCGGACTGCACCGTTGATGCACTGTGGATCGACGAACTGGTCGGCACCATGATTGCGCAAAACGGCGATCTGGGCACCTGTAACTACTACTACGAAACCGCGGATTTCCACGAGCGCCCGCGGCTGTATGCGGAGATTGATAAAACGCTGCGCTGCCGCCACGCTTCCTTCTCCCTGTTTGGCGGCTTTCCGGACGGCAAAGGCTTTGGCGTCGAAAAGCAGCTGTACGACGAAGTGGGCGGCATCGAGATTTTTTACCAGCTGAAAAACGGTGAGTTTGTTGAACATCTGTCAGACGACTGGGATTTTGGCATCAAGGTGATCGCCGCTGGCGGCAAACCGGTGTATGCGCCCAATTCCCGCGTGCAGATCAACAGCCGCCGGGTGGATAACCTGCTGCACGAAGTGATTGAAGGCGTGGCCTACGGCCATAACGGCACCATCATCATGAAGGATGTGCGACCCACGCTCACCGCGCTGACGCCGTTCACCGATGTCAGCGCAGAGCAGGCGCAGCAGGCGTGGCACTACTCGATTAAAGATTACGTGCCAAAAAATCTGGTGCTGCCGGTGTTGCTGAATCCGTCGCTGCTGCGCGACGATGCCGCGGTGATTGATTTCTTCACGCCAGAGGTGGCTGAACGCCTGTTCGCCCGCATTCACAGCATGATGCAGGAGATGAGCGTGACCGATTTCCTGCCGATTCACAGCTACAAAACCCCGGCGTTTCGCCTCTATTTTGAATTCCGCCATGAGCTGTTTGCCGCGCTGCGTCGTGCCGTCGGCGCAGAGATTGGCGAGCCACCGCCGCTGCCGGCCTGCTTTGCCCGGGTGACGGAAAATGATTTCGCCCGCTTTGTCTGGTATTACTGCGAAGATCGCGAATCCGGTGAGGCGCATAACTACTTTGCAAACGGCGGGGTGTTCTGATGCGTGCTGCCTGGCTGCAATCCCTGCAGGATATCGATCGTCACTATCCTCGCCCGGCCATATGCGAGGTGCTTAGCCGGCCGGAAAACGCCGATTTGCTGGAATACGTTGTGCATGATCCTTTTGGTTGCCATGTATTTCCCGGTGATATCGACGATTTCCCGCTGCCGAATTTTTTCCGCGCCATGCAGCACAGCCTGAGCCATGCGCCGCAAATTCATCTGTGGGCGTATATCCCTACCTGCCGCTACAAGTGCCACTTTTGCCAGTTTCCTACGGTGATTGTAAATCCGCAGTCGCCGCGCGCGCCTGAGCTGTTCCGCGATATCGTCGATCGCAATATTCAGGAGGCGAAACTGTGGCTGGCGCAGTTGCCGACACTGGGTGAAGTGCCGGTGGGTGAGTTCAACCTGTTCGGCGGCACGCCCTCGCTGCTGCCACCGGATGAGCTGCGGCGCTTAATGGATTTTTACCGCAACCATTTCAACTTCCGCGAAGCCACGCTGCGCTTCGAAGGCGAGCCCGGCACGCTGACGCGCGAATTCCTCGCGCAGCTGCGCGAACTGGGCTTCAGCAAACTGTCGTTTGGCGCGCAGTCATTCTCAGACCGCCTGATCAAAGGCTGTGGTCGCCTGCACAGCGCGGATGCCTGCTACAAGGTGATTCGTGATGCGCGCGAGCTGGGCTTCGCCCTGGTCAGCGTCGACCTGATGTATGGCCTGCTGGGACAAACGGTGGACGACGTGCGTGACGATCTGCAGCAGGCGCGCGCGCTTGACCTGTCGCATCTGGTGTTCACCAAGCTGCACATGAAGCCGTTCGCCGAGAGCCGCACCGGCGTATCGGCGGAGGGAGAAAATGCCTGGCAGCGTAAGAATGCGGCGATGCCCAGCCTGGGTCAGCAGTATCAGATGCGCGCGCTGGCCGAGCAGTGGCTGGATGGCGATTACCTTGAACATCCCACCATGTATTTCCACCATCGCAGCGCACCGCCGGAGAAGTGGAAAGCGATCATTACCGATCTCGACCAGCAGGCACCGGAAGTGGCGATTGGCCTTGGCGGCAGCTCCAAATGTGCCGGCGCGGAGCTGATTAACCTGACCGACTACGCCGATTATCAGCGCGCACTGGATAACGGTGAGCTGCCGATCGCCTCGGTGCGCGGTATGTCGCCGGATCAGCAGGCCATCAACGGCTGCAAGATGGCGCTGTCAACGCTGATTCCGCTCGACGATGTGCTGTTTCAGCAGAAGTTTGGCGTCAGCCTGTTTGCCCAGCCGACCATCGCCCGTGCGCTGCGTGAGTTGCAGCAGCGCGAGTTAGTGCACAGCAATGGCCGCTACGTCACGCTCACCCCCGCCGGCCGCGTGCTGGTAGAAGCCATCATCAATACCCAGTTCGACTAAACCGCCCTTACCTCTCAACGGCACGCGACGGCGTGCCTGGAGCCTGTTATGTCCCAGTCTGTTTATAGCTTTTTTTATATCGCCATCGACACCGAAGCGGGCGTCACCGCTGAACAGTTTGAAACCTTCGTGCGCGAAAAAGGCGTGCATCTCCCCTGCTATCCCGGCTGGCGCTGGACGCTGTTTCGCGGTCTGCGCGGCGAGCGCGTCGATCAATACCTGATGCTGTTTGAAATGAAAGATGCGGCACAGCGCGCGCGCTTTATGCAGGATGACGGTGAACTTACCGCCGAGGCAGAGCACTTCTGGCATCTGCATCCTGACGCGGACGCGCTGCTCAGCGAGTGGCGCCAGCTGGCGACCTTCGCGCGGCGCCCGACAATTTTCACCCATTTCGATCTGCTGGCAGAGAATCCTCACAGTACGCTGCCGGGTGGCCCGCGCTTTGATGCCCGCAGCGGCACCGCGCGCATTCTCGGTACTCACTATCTGGCGCTGCGACCGGGCGTGCAGCCGCAGGAATTTGAGCAATTCATCGCGCAGAATGCCGCGCGTATCGTTGATTATCCCGGCTGGAAGTTTCATCTGCTGAAAGGCCACAGCGGCAACCGGCTGGACGGCTATGTGGTGATGATGGAGATTGAGAGTGAAGCGGCGCTGAATGTGTTTTATCCGCAGCCTGATATCGCCACCGCCAGCGCGGCTGACTTTGCGCGCACGCACCGGGATACCAAACAGATGTATGAAGAGTGGAAGCAGCTGGCGTCCTTTTCCGGTTCGCCGCAGCTGTATACCGATTATCTCGCCGTGGCGGAATGTGGCATGCTGAAGTGAGTGCTGGCGGCGCGTTCTGCTTACGGCTGTAACGCGCCGCCGGTTTTCTCCGTTACGACTGGTAGTAATACACCGCTTCAAAAGGCCGCAGGTGCGTCAATGCCCCAGGCGGCGATGCCTCACTGTAATTACTCATCAGTACCTGCCAGTTGCCTTCAACTTCCGGCAGCAGCAGTGGCTGCGCGCTGTGACTCAGGTTCGCCACCACCAGCAGGCTTTCACGCGGCGAATTGCGACGATAACACCAGATGTGTGACGCTTCCGGTGCCAGATCCTGATAATCGCCCTCGGTGAAGATAGCGTAACGCTTACGCAGCCGAATCAGCGTTTGGTAGCCATAGAACACCGAGTTGCTGTCGAGCAGCGCGTTAGCCGCGTTGATCAGTGTAGAGTTATCCGCCACGCCTATCCACGGCTCACCCCGCGTGAAGCCGGCATTGGCGCTGCTGTCCCACAGCATCGGCGAGCGGCTGTTATCGCGCGATTTGCTGGCCAGAATCGCCAGGATTGCCGCCTCCGGCTTGCCCTGCGCCAGCCACGCAGCGTGGATGTTGTGGCTCTCGATGTCCTGATACTGCTCAATGCAGGTAAAATGAGGGTTGGTCATCCCCAGCTCTTCGCCCTGATAGATATAGGGCGTGCCCTGCATGCCGTGCAGCAGCATCGCAAAGCATTTTGCCGAGGCGATGCGCAGCGCACCTTCATCACCAAAGCGCGTGACGATACGCGGCTGATCGTGGTTACACCAGAACAGCGCATTCCACGCCACGTCGTGCATCCCGCGCTGCCACTCCGCAAAAATTGCCTTGAGCTGAACGAAGTCCGGGGCCGCCAGCGTCCATTTGTCGCCCTGGGGATAATCCACCTTGAGATGATGGAAGTTAAAGGTCATCGACAGCTCGTTTTGCGCCAGCGAAGCATAGCGCTGGCAGTTGGCCAGCGTGGTCGAGGACATTTCTCCCACCGTCATCAGCCCGCGCGGCGTGAACACATCGCGGTTGAACTCCTGCAGGTAGTCATGGATGCGCGGGCCATCGGTATAGAACCGCCGCCCGTCATGGCCGGGCAGATCGTCGCTAAAATCCTGGTGCTTCGACACCAGGTTGATCACATCAAGCCGCAATCCATCGACGCCTCGATCCGCCCAGAAGTGGCACACCTGCTTTAACGCCTCGCGCACCGCCGGGTTTTCCCAGTTGAGATCGGCCTGTTCCGGCGCGTACAGATGCAGATAGTATTGCTGACGCCGTTCGTTCCACGCCCAGGCGCTGCCGCCAAACTTAGACTGCCAGTTGTTGGGTGGCGTGCCGGGCACCCCGTCGCGCCAGATATAGAAATCGACGTACGGCTGTTCACCGGCTTCGGCACGCTTAAACCAGGCGTGCTCGGTCGAGGTGTGGTTGAACACCATATCCAGCACCATGCGCATACCGCGCCGGTGCGTCTCCGCCAGCAGGTGGTCAAAGTCGGCCATGGTGCCATAGGCGGGATCGATGGCGGTGTAATCCGCCACGTCGTAACCGTTATCGATCTGCGGCGACACATAGATCGGCGTCAGCCACAGCGCATCGACGCCCAGCTGCTGCAGATAATCCAGCCGCTGGATCACGCCGTTGAGATCGCCGGTGCCGCGCGCCCCGCTGTCCTGAAAACTTTTAGGATAGATTTGGTAGATCACCGCCTGGCGCCACCAGGGATATTCAGCGTGCCTGTTCATGTTGCACCTCGGCCTGGCTGATGATGGCGGTTGCCGCTTTTCGTTTGGTGATGATGATGGTCAGCAGCAGCGGAACCAGAATCGCCACCAGAATCGCCAGCGAGTAAACCGTCCAGTACTGTGGCTGAATCGAGAGGATGCCCGGCAAGCCGCCCACGCCGATGCCGTTGGCCATCACGCCGTTGAGGCCGCACAGCAGCGCCGCCAGCGCAGAGCCAATCATGGCGCACAGCATGGGGTAGCGGTACTTGAGGTTGACGCCGTACATCGCCGGCTCCGTTACGCCGAGCCACGCCGAAATAGCGGCCGGCACGGTGAGGTCGCGTTCAGCACGATCTTTGTTAGCGATAATGATGCCGACCACCGCAGCACCCTGTGCAATATTGGACAGCGCAATCAGCGGCCACACCGGCGTGCCGCCCATGCTCTGAATCATCTGCAGATCAACCGCCAGCGTGGTCTGATGCACGCCGGTGATCACCATCGGCGCATACAGGAAGCCAAACAGCGCGGCACCAATCGGCGCGAAGCTGCCGGTCATCAGATGACGCACCGCGAAGGCGATGCCGTCGCCGATCAGACGGCCAAACGGACCAATCAGGCTGTGGGCGAGGAAAACCGACAGCAGCAGCGCACACACAGGCACCACCACCAGCGTCAGATAGGCGGGCACGATACGTTTTAACGCCAGTTCGATTTTCGCCAGCGCCAGCCCGGCCAGCAGCGCCGGGATCACCTGCGCCTGATAGCCGACCCGATCAATGCTGAACCAGCCGAAGTTCCACACTTCCGGCACCTGGCTGCCAATCAGATACGCATTCATCAGCTGCGGTGAAACCAGCGTAATGCCCAGCACAATCCCCAGGATTGGCGTACCGCCCAGCTTGCGCACCACCGACCAGCAAATCCCCACCGGCAAATAGAAGAAGATCGCTTCACCGATCAGCCAGAGGAAATCGTACAGCCCTTTCACACCGGGATAGAGCTGCACCAGGGTTTTATCATCCGCCACGGCAATATCGCCCAGCACGTTACGGAAACCGAGAATTAAACCGCCGCTAATTAAAGCCGGTAATAACGGGAAAAATATCTCAGCAAAATGGGATAATAATGCCTCGTGCCATTTCATCTGGCTGCGCGCCTCAGATTTAATCTGCTCTTTAGAGGTCTCACTAATATTTAGTGCCTCTACTAACGCTTTATAATAAGTGTCAACTTCGGTTCCAATAATTACCTGAAACTGTCCGGCAGAGTTAAAGCATCCTTTAACGCCGGGCGTGGCGCGGATGGCCACCGGATCGGCTTTGTCGACATCCTGCAGCACAAAGCGCAGGCGGGTAATACAGTGCGAAAGTGACAGAATATTTTCCCGACCGCCCACGCGGTCAATGAGATCGTTAATGATCTCGCGACTGATGGTTTTCATTATCATCCCTTATTTCCATGCCGGAATCGGCAGTGGACGATAATACGCCGCTGCTTTTAATTTTAACCATAGCAAAACGAGGGAATTAGTTGGCGATCACAAAAATATTTACGCAATACATCGCAGGAAAATTAACTTAACAATAATTATTTAACCTGATAACTAAATTTGCGCCATTTAAATATAAATTCGGGACATTTCGTATTGTTGAATATTTATTTAAACGGTAGCGCGGTGGCAGCGCAAATTTCGCCACCGCGCAATAATGCGTCAGACGATGCGGTGGCGCAGACGACCAATCTTCTCAATTTCCACTTCGATCTCATCGCCAGGGAACATAAACAGCGGTGGCGTACGCTTTTTCCCCACGCCGCCTGGTGAGCCGGTGATGATGACATCGCCCGGTGACAGCGGACTAAACGCCGAGATGTATTCAATGATCTTCGCCACCGGATGCACCATGCTGGCCGTGGTATCGTTCTGCACTTCGCGCTGATTCAGCCAGGTTTTGATCGCCAGCTGCTGCGGGTCCGGGATGTCGTCGGCGGTGGTCATCCACGGGCCAAAGCCGCCGGTTTGCTGCCAGTTTTTGCCTGCGGTAAACCAGGTGAACTGCATGTCGCGCACCGTGGCATCCATAAAGCAGCTGTAGCCCGCCACATGCTGTAGCGCATCGGCGGCTTTTACCTGATAAGCCGCCTTGCCGATGATCACCGCCAGCTCGCCTTCGTAATCAAATTCAGCCGTGGTCGCCGGTTTAAGCAGGGGCTGCTCGTGTGCTGCCAGCGAATCGGCAAAGCGCACGAACAGCGTCGGTGCGTCGAGCGTGGCGGCAAACTCCTGGCGCTTGTCGGCATAGTTCATACCAACGCAGAAGACTTTGCCTGGGTTTTCCACCACCGGCAGGAAGCGAATCGCGCTGAAGGCATAGTCCACCGGCTCGCTCAGGTACCCCTGCAGGTCACTCAGGCCACCGCGCTGCAGCAGGGTTTTCAAATCCGGACAGCTGTCGCCCAGCCGCGCACCGAGATCGATCACGCCGTCGGGTTGCACGATGCCATAACTTTTTCTTGCCTGGTCAATAAGAGAAAAACTGCACAGCTGCATGATGGCCTCAATGTTATAGAGAATTTGCGCGCAGGTTATCAAAAGCCAGACGGAAAAGCGGTATGACCTGAGGGTAAAGTAATTAATGTTTGTGAGTTTTGGTGACAGAGGTGCGCAGAGGGGAACGGCGCCGGGTGATAACCACAGGTCGATCCCTGACCGCGATTATCGAGGGTTTCTGGCGGAGCGCTTAGTTTAAGGCACCCGGCGGTACGTGTTTGAAGGTCTCAACATAAGAGCGAAACACGGAGCGGAAAAAACGTTTCATGGTGCACCTGATACAAAAATTGTTGAAGAATTACGCGAAAATTATAACGCCCGCGCATTTTTCACGCAATTATTTTTGAACCAGATCACAATAACGCGCCCACCCCATCGTGCAAGTCGTTAACGGAACAGCCCTAAGTGCTCAATCAGGATGGTGCAGCCAATGCTGATCAGTACCACGCCGCCCAGCACTTCCGCCCATTTGCCCATTACCGGACCGATAAAGCGGCCGACCAGCACACCGGTGGTCGCCATGATGGTGGTAGCCGCACCGATGGTGAGCGCGGTGAGCACAATATTAACCTGCAGGAACGCGAGGCCAACTCCCACCGCCAGCGCATCGAGGCTGGTCGCTACCGCCGTCAGCGCCAGTACCATAAAGCCGTGGCGCTGCGGCGCTTCGCACGGCTCGTCGGCCGTCTGACGGAAGCCTTCCATGATCATTCGTCCGCCAAGAATGCCCAGCAGACCAAATGCCACCCAGTGATCCCACGCCATAATGTAGTGGCTGGCGGCCAGCCCGATGGCCCACCCCACCAGCGGCGTCAGCATTTCAATGACGCCAAAAATCAGCCCTGTGCGTAATGCTTCTTTGAAACCCGGACGATACAGCGACGCGCCTTTGCCCAGTGCTGCAGCGAAAGCGTCCATCGACATACCAAAGGCCAGAATCAGGGTTGCGATAAATGTCATGGTTTTCAGTCAATGCGGTGAAATAAGACGATTAAGCCTGCACTTTGTCCGCATATCGGGTTCAGTAATGAAAAAGTGCGCGCAGTCTAGCACGCCAACCCGCCAAAAAAAAGACAACAAAATCATGGGTTTAAGTATAGCAAAGGCTATAACTCTTAACTGCCGCTATTTCTGCAGCTAAGTAGATGGAATAGAAGAAATTTCTTAGCGTACGCTGCTGCGGGGATTGCACCGCGCCGCGGTTTTATGCGCTAATGCCCGCGCTAACTGATTTTGGAATGATGCGATGAAAAACCCATTTGAAACGCTGATCATCCCGGGCGGCATTCTGCTGCTGGGCTTTCTTTCGGCGCTACTGCTGCCCGCCCCTTCGTTTGGCGTGGCGCTGGCAAAACAGCTGCAGCAGGCTCTGCATCTGCAGGATGTGAATCAGCTGTACACCATGGTGTTCTGCGTCTGGTTTTTGCTGCTGGGTACCGTTGAGTTTTTCATTATCCGCTTCGTCTGGCGCCGCTGGTTCCAGCTGCGCTGAACGGTGTACGTGATGCATTTTTCTTCTGACGGGCACCTGACACGGTGCCCAAATAAAAAGCCACATAAATGTAACATTATTTTTACACGAGCTGGCGAAACATCAGGCAACATAAAATCCGCATAAAAAATCAATTTCGCTAAAACCTATCTTTTTCAATGCGTTAATTTGTGATCCAGCTCACCGTGTGAAATCAACCCTCTCCATTTCCCTCACACTGCCGCAACAACTACGTTACTATAACCGCCTGATTAGGGGATAAAAATCCCTTATGACAGCGCCGTCGGGCTGATTAATTCTTATGCTGAATCATTTCTGCATTTAAAAAATAAACAAACGTTTAATTCCGATACGAGAATGTTATATTCGAATGCATATGCATAACGTGCAGTTAACCGTTATCACACCTATGGCTTAAACCTGAGTCTTAACCTTTGAGAAATAGCGCAACGCGCTTGCAAAAAGCGTGGCTGTTTCGCCTGCGAACCTGTTGAGCTTCAGGGCAACAGAGAGGAGATGTCGCCTCATGAGCAACACTGCGGTAAATCTGGCGCTAGCCGCCGCTGGCATGGAAAGCACACACCTTCAGGAACGAAAAGACGTAGATGTCCTGCTGATCGGCGCAGGCGTGATGAGTGCTACCTTAGGCACCTGGCTGCAGGATCTCGAGCCAGACTGGTCGATTGAGATGGTCGAGCGGCTGGATGATGTCGCGGTCGAATCCTCTAACGGCTGGAACAATGCCGGCACCGGCCACGCGGCGCTGGCCGAGCTGAACTATACGCCCGAAAGAGCGGATGGCAGCATCGACATTGCCAAAGCGGTGGCTATTAACGAATCCTTCCAGATTTCCCGCCAGTTCTGGGCGTATCACGTACAGAAAGGCAACCTGAGTAATCCACAAAGCTTTATTCACAGCACGCCGCACATGAGTTTTGTCTGGGGCGAGGCCAACGTGGCTTTCCTGCGCAAGCGCTTCCAGGCACTGCATAAAAGCACCCTGTTCCGCGGTATGAACTATTCCGAAGATCGTGACCAGATCGCTGAGTGGATTCCGCTGGTGATGAACGGGCGTGACCGCAAGCAGAAAGTGGCGGCCACCTGGACCGACATGGGCACCGACGTTAACTTCGGTGAAGTGACGCGCCAGCTGATTGCCGCGCTGGAGAAGAAAGAGAATTTCCGCCTGCGTCTGCGTCAGGAAGTACGCGATATCAAGCGCCTGAGCGATGGGCGCTGGCAGGTAAGCCTGCACAACCTCGCCAGCGGTGAGTCGCGGGTGCTGACCGCGCGCCAGCTGTTTATCGGTGCCGGCGGTGCGGCGCTGCCGCTGCTGCAAAAAACCGGCATCCCGGAAGTAAAAGGCTACGCCGGTTTCCCGGTGGGCGGCTCGTTCCTCGTCACGGAAAACCCGGACGTGGTGGCGCAGCACATGGCGAAGGTGTACGGCAAAGCCAGCGTGGGCGCACCGCCGATGTCGGTCCCGCACGTTGATACCCGCGTACTGGATGGCAAGCAGGTGCTGCTGTTTGGCCCGTTTGCGACCTTCTCCACTAAATTCCTCAAGCAGGGCTCGCTACTGGATATGTTCGGCGCGATGAACAGCAGTAACCTGCTGCCGATGATGCAGGTTGGGCTGAAAAGCTTCGATCTGGTGAAATATCTGGTCGATCAGGTGCTGCAGAGCGATGACGATCGTATGGAAGCGCTGCGCGCTTATGTGCCGCAGGCAAAACAGGAAGACTGGAAGCTGGTCACGGCCGGTCAGCGCGTGCAAATCATCAAAAATGATGAGAAAGAGGGCGGCGTGCTGCGTCTCGGTACCGAAGTGGTCACCTCGGCCGACGGCTCGATCTCTGCGCTGCTGGGCGCGTCACCGGGCGCCTCCACCGCAGCACCGATTATGCTGGAGCTGATGGCGAAAGTGTTCCCGGAGCAGATGCGCTCGCCCGAGTGGCAAACTAAAATCCGCGCGGTAATCCCGTCGTGGGGCCGCAAGCTGAACGGCGACGTGGCGCTGACCGAGAAGGTGCTGGCCGAAACCAGTCGCGTGCTGCAGCTGGATTACGCACCGGTCATCACGCCGGAAGCCGCGAACGACGAAGGTCGTGAAACCGCCCATGTGGTGGGCAAATAAGCGGCGACGCCTGTCCCTTCACCGGTAAATACAGACCTGACTGAGGCCGCAATCGCGGCCTCTTTTTTTGATTACGGTGTCGCCCTTTGGATGACGCAATCCCTGACGGTTCAGCCTGGGATTTATTCACCAGGAAGCGCGCGTTTGTTAGCGGCACAATACATTGCACATTGCGCGATAAATCGCGCCGCTACATCAGGGTGCGTCGTACGGCTTCGTTAACTGACCAGCCCCCCATATGGTGCCCCTGCTTACCGCGCCATCTAACGCCGTAGCATCAGCTCAATAGCAGCGCGTCATACAGCATCCAGCCGGTGGTTGCCACCAGCGACAGCGCCATTAGCGTGTTGAACGCCTGACGTTTCCACGCAATCTGCAGGTGATGGCGCAGCCGGTCGCCCAGCGCTGCCCAGATTAAAATGCACGGCAGGTTGAGGGCGGCAAAGCCGAGCAGCACCGCCAGCACACCGTTGCTGTTGGCATACATCAGCGCCACGTTGGTGACCATCAGCCAGGCTTTGGGATTCACCGCCTGGAAACACACGCCGCCCAGCAGGGTCATCGGACGCGGACGTTCGCGCAGCTGCGGCGCACCGGCGCGGAAGATTTTCCACGACAGCCACAGCAAATAGCTGCATCCCACCACCGTCAGCGGCAACCGCACAGACGCCATCCAGTGCAATAGCAGCTCCAGCGCCACGCTCGCCAGCAGCATCTGTAACGCACAGCCGAGCAGGATGCCAAACAGCATCGGCAGCGTGCGCCGGAAGCCAAAATTGACGCCGGACGTGGCCAGTAACAGATTGTTCGGACCCGGTGTAATCGACATCACCGTAACGTAGCTAAAGAAGGATGGATCGAGCATGGTACGTTTCCCTGAGAATCAACGAAACACCATGCTAATGCGCATATTACGATGGCAACAGAGACACAAAATCACTATTGTGATGGATACAGTTAAGGCAATTTTAAATTGTACCTATTGCGCGTGGAGGCTTTTGTGTCCCTTCCTCTCTCATCCGGCCAGACGCTGTACCAGCAGCTGGCGGACAGTTTTGCCGAATCTATCCATCAGGGCACGCTGAAGCCGGGTAAGCGCCTGCCGGCTATCCGGCGCGTGGCACAGTCGCACCAGGTCAGCATCAATACCGTGCTAAGTGCCTGGCATATCCTTGAAGATCGCGGCCTGATAGAAGCCCGTCCGCAGTCGGGCTACTACGTGCGTGGCGTGCTGCCCGCGGTGACGCGACCGCTCAGGCCAATGAGCGCCAGCGTTAATGACCCCAGCACGCAAAAACTGGAACTGATCGAGCAGGTGTTCGCCGCGCAGAATCACCCCGACTACACCAATATTTCGCTGGCCTGCCCGCAGGATAGCGAACTGTTTCCGGCGGCGAAACTGGGACGCATTACCGCCTCCCTTATTCGCCGCGATAATGACATCATTGGTCGCTACGCGCTTCCGCCGGGTAGTGAGCGCTTACGGGAGGAGATTGCGCGCCGTAGCCTGCACACCGGCCTGAATCTGACTGTCGCGGACATCACCCTGACCCACGGCTGCATGGAGGCGCTGCAGCTGGCGCTGCGTGCGGTGACGAAGCCGGGCGACTGCGTCGGGCTGGAATCGCCGACCTACTTCTTTTTGTTCCCGCTGCTGGCCTCACTCGGGCTGAAGGCGCTGGAAATCCCCACCGATCCGCAAAACGGCCTGTCGCTGGACGCGCTGGAGATGCTGCTGCAGGAGCAGCGCATTCAGGCGCTGATCGCCATGCCGGGCGCGCAGAATCCGCTGGGCTACGTGATGCCGCTGGAAAATAAAAAGCGTCTCGCGAAGTTAGTGAATACTTACAACGTTCCACTGCTGGAAGATGGGCTGTATGACGAATTGCAGTTTGACTGGCCGCTGTCGCCACCGGTCAAAGCCTTTGACCGCGACGGCTGGGTGATTTACTGCACCAGCTTCACCAAAACCGTCGCGCCCGATTTTCGCGTGGGCTGGACGGCTGCCGGCCGCTTCCATCCGGTGATTGCGCGGCTGAAAGCGGTATCGTCGATGACCGAATCGAAACTGCTGAGCGAAACGCTGGCCGAATTCCTCGCCAGTGGCGGTTATGATCACCATCTGCGTTCGCTGCGGCGTCGCTATGCCGCCAATCTGGATGCGGCGCGCGGCATCATTGCCCGTCACTTCCCGCAGGGCACGCGCGCTACCCTGCCGCGCGGCGGCTTTGTATTTTGGGTCGAGCTGCCGGGCAAGGTTGACACGGTGGAGATGTTCCATCGCCTGTTGCAGGAGCAGATTTGCGTCACGCCGGGCGCGCTCTATTCACTGAGCGATCGCTATCGCCATGCGCTGCGTCTCTCCTGTTGCTATCCGTTTGATGAGCGTTACACCTGGGCACTGAAACGCACCGGCGCGCTGGCCTGTGAAATCACCGGTATCGCGCCGGGTCAGGATCAGGGCTTACCGTTGCGGCCCCAGGTAGTGTAACCCTCGCGTTCCGTCAGGCGCTCATAATAGGTTTGCACGGCAGGGAAGTCCGGATGGTCGAGCGGGGTTTCAAACCAGCGGTTCACCGCCAGGCCAACCGGAATATCGGCCAGGGTAAAGTTACGGCCCGCGACGTAGCGCCCGGTTTTTTCCAGCTGCTGATTAAGAATACCCATGGTGTGGCTCCAGCCCTTGATGGCGGCAGCCAGCAGGCGCGGATCCTGATGGGCTGGCGAATTGCGCACCAGCGACATAAAAGCATAGCGCCATGAGGTGTTGAGCTCGGTGGCCTGCCAGTCCATCCACTGATCGACCGGCGCACGCGCGCGCGGATTATCCGGGTAGAGCCATTCACCGCCGTTGCTGTTGGCGAGATAGCGCAGAATCGCGTTGGACTCCCACATCACGAAGTCATCTTCGATGATCACCGGCACCATGGCGTTGGGATTGAGCGCCATAAACTGCGGTGAGTGCAACGACTGCGGGTCTTCGCCCCACGGCTCGTGCTCCCAGGCAATATCCAGCTCTGAACAGAGCCACAGCACTTTACGAACGTTGATTGACGAGTTACGGCCCAGAATTTTTAACATAGCGGACTCCGCTGGCAGAATTGTTAATCTATTCATAGTCCTGTTAGACGCCTTAAGCAATCAGCAGGATGTAAATCCGGATTTCAGACAACCTCAATGAGGAAAGGAGCGAACATGCAGGTGGCGTTTAAACAAGTGGATGTGTTCTCCACAGGCGCGTTCAGCGGCAATCCGCTGGCGGTGATTATGGATGCCCGGGGTCTGAGCGACGCACAGCTGGCGGCCATCGCACGCTGGACCAATCTGTCGGAAACCACCTTCGTGCTGCCACCACAGGATGCCACAGCCGACTATCGTGTGCGCATTTTTACGCCCGGCGGCGAGCTGCCGTTTGCCGGACATCCCACGCTTGGCACCGCGCATGCCTTGCTGGAAGCTGGCTGGCCCCTGAAAACAGCGGGTAAGATTGTGCAGGAGTGCGGCGTGGGCCTGGTTGAGGTACAGATTGGCGCTGACGGTACGCTGGCCTTTGCCGCGCCGGACGCCAGCCTGACGCCGTTCAGCGATGCGCTGATGAGCAAAGCGCTGCACAGTGACGCGTTCGATCTCAGCCAGACGCCAGCCGTGGCGGATATGGGGATTCGCTGGCTGTTGATTCCGATGAGCAGCGCGCAGGCGGTGCTGGAGGTGGTCACCCAGGCGGACGATTTACTGCGGCTGCAGCAGCATGCGGGCGTGAACGGCATCGCCCTGTTTGGCCCGCTGCCGCAGGATGCAGAGGCGCAGTACGAGGTGCGCGCGCTGCTGGTCGAGAACGGTAGCCTGGTCGAAGATCCGGTCACCGGCAGCGCCAACGCCTGTCTGGCACGCTATCTGGCGGCGCAGGGCCAGCGGCAGGATTATTGCGCGCGTCAGGGCAGCGCCATCCAGCGTGCCGGTCGCATTGTGGTGCGTTTTGCCGGTGAGACAATCTGGATCGGCGGGCAAACCCTCACCCTGATTGATGGCACGATTGAGGTGTAAAACGGGCGCTGCTCCGTTCGTTGACACGATTCGGTCGCAGCGCGATGTTTTTACAGTGCCTGACCGCCGGAGGCCTCGATACGCTGGGCGGTAATCCAGCCGGTTTCGTCGCTCAGGATCGCGCTAATGGCATCACCGATGTCATCCGGCAGACCAACGCGGCCCAGCGCGGTCACTGAAGCGATATGCGCGTTCAGATCTTTCGTGTCGCGCACGCGACCGCCGCCAAAGTCGGTTTCAATCGCCCCCGGTGCCAGAATGTTGACGCGAATGCGGCGCTCGCCCAGCTCTTTCGCCTGATAGCGCGTCAGCACTTCCATCGCCCCTTTCATGGCGGCGTAAGTACCTGAACCCGGCAGCGTCATGCGCGTCAGACCGCTGGAAATGTTCAGGATGCGTCCACCATCGGCGATCAGCGGCAGCAGTTTCTGCGTCAGGAAATACGGCCCTTTAAAATGTACATTCACCAGCGCATCAAACTCATCTTCACTGGTTTCGGCCAGAAGCTTGTAATGACCGTGGCCAGCGTTGTTCACTAAATAATCAAAGCTATCGCGCTGCCAGGTCTCGTTCAGCGTTGCTTTAACCCGCGCCGCAAAGTCATCAAACTGTTTACTGTCGCCCACATCCAGCTGCAGCGCCACCGCACGCGCGCCCAGCGCCTCAATCTCCTTCACGACCGCCTGCGCTTCTTCAGCATGACCGCGCCAGGTAAACAGAATATCGACGCCCTTAGCCGCCAGTTTTAGCGCGCCATTCTTGCCCAGACCGCGGTTACCGCCGGTAATCAATGCAATTTTATGAGACATGTTTCGCTCCGGTTGGAAAATTGAACACGGATTAAGGATATTCGCGAATAATTGATCTATAAACGCAGGGGAATACACAGCACTGTTTCACTAACAACAACAATCGGTGAACAACATGGATAAAATTCACGCTATGCAGGTGTTTGTGCGGGTGGCAGAAATGGGCAGTTTTACCCGCGCGGCTGAGAGTCTGGGTTTACCCAAGGGCAGCGTTTCCCGCCAGCTGCAGGCGCTGGAAAATCAGATGGGCACACGCCTGCTGCATCGCACCACGCGCCGTGTGCATCTTACCCAGGATGGGCTGGTGTATTACGATCGCTGCCTGGATTTGCTGTCGATGCTGGATGATATGGACAGCCTGTTCCAGCACGATCCTGCCACGCTGAGCGGTAAGCTGCGCGTCGATATGTCGGTGGCGATGGCGACCGGCTTTATCCTGCCGCGCCTGCCGGAGTTTTTGCAGCACTATCCGGGCGTGGAGATTGAGCTGAGCAGCAGCGATCGCCAGGTTGATGTGATTCGCGAAGGCTTTGATTGCGTGTTGCGCGTTGGCGAACTTAAAGATTCCGGCCTGATTGCGCGGAAAATTGGCTCATACGCCTTGATCAACTGCGCCAGCCCTGGCTACCTTTCCCGCTTCGGCATGCCGGTACGGCTGGACGATCTCGGCCAGCACGCCATGGTGCACTATACCCAACAGCTGGGGCAGCCCTCGCCGGGCTTTGAGTACTTTGATGGCAAACAGTGTCATTACGTGCAAACCGGCGGCGTGGTGACGGTTAACAGCACTGAGACCTATCGCGCCGCCTGTATTGCCGGGCTGGGCATTATTCAGGTACCGGCGATTGGCGTGCAGCCGCTGCTGGAATCCGGCCAGCTGGTCGAAGTGCTGCACCACTTCCCGGCCAAACCGATGCCGATTTCCCTGCTCTATCCTCACCGTCGCAACGTGGCGCGCCGCGTGCGGGTGTTTATGGAGTGGCTGAGTCAGGTGCTGCAGGAATACGTGACCTGAACGGGCAGGCTATAATTTTATTTTCGCTGTGAACAGGATGCAGAAGGTCTATGACGGACAAAACCACAAAAGCCTCAGCGGCTGAAGCTAAGCCGCTGATTGATATCAAAACTGGGAACAAAACGGTGGATGGCTCGATCAGGCGCGTCTCACGCTTTGCCGCCTGGTTTCAGGCGATCCCGGCAGTGGCGCACTTTTTGCGCGCGCTGGAGCGCTTTAACGATCGCCTCGGCAGCCAGTTTGGTGCGGCTATCACCTATTTTTCATTTCTTTCGCTGATACCGATTTTGATGGTCTCCTTTGCGGCGGTCGGCTTTGTGCTGGCGTCCAATCAGGACCTGCTTTCTGAGTTGATCAACAAAATCGTTAACAGCATCAGCGACCCGACGCTGGCCACCACGCTGAAAAATACCGTGAATACCGCGATTCAGCAGCGCGCGACCGTCGGCCTGACCGGTTTGCTGCTGGCGCTCTACTCCGGCATTAACTGGATGGGTAACCTGCGCGAAGCGGTGCGCGCCCAGTCGCGTGACGTATGGGAACGCACGCCGGATGACCAGGAAAAGTGGTGGAAGAAATATCTGCGCGACCTGGTTTCGCTGCTGGGTCTGATGCTGGCGCTGGTGATTACGCTGTCGCTGACCTCGATTGCCGGCGCAGCGCAGGCGGCGATCGTGAATGCGCTGGGGCTGGGCGATATCGAGTGGCTGCGGCCGGCGATGACCATCATCGCGCTGTCGATCTCCATCTTCGCCAACTATTTGCTGTTCCTGTGGATTTTCTGGATTCTGCCGCGCCACAAGCCACGCAAAAAAGCGCTGCTGCGCGGTACGCTGCTGGCGGCGATTGGGTTTGAGGTGATCAAGTTTGTCATGACGCTGACGCTGCCGAAGCTGGCGACGTCGCCCTCCGGTGCCGCCTTTGGATCGGTGCTGGGGCTGATGGCCTTCTTCTACTTTTTCGCGCGTCTGACGCTGTTCTGCGCCGCGTGGATCGCCACCGCAAAATACAAGGATGATCCCGAGATGTCGCAGCCGCATCACCCGGCGTAACGCGACAATTCAGTTACATTTGCCGCAACAGCAAAAAATGTTTCCTGCTGGCTACTAAAGCAGCAAAAACCAGCAGGAAACGCTGGAGGGTCACTTTTATTTGGCCCTTTTGCAGAGAATCACGCCAGAAAAGCCGCACTTCCCCTTCCCATCCGCCGCCGATTGCCGTAACTCAGAAATTATCCTCTTTTTCGCCGCCAAAGCCCGGTGTGACGCGGTTTTTCGTCATTGAATGCGGCAAAACAGGTGCGTAAGATTCTTTGTTTACATTTACAATTAAGAAACAGTTATGCAAGCCTCCATCTCCGAAACACCCGACCAACCACACGACGGCACACCGGTTAACTCACGCAGTAAAGTGGTAGTTGCCTCGCTGGTCGGCACTGCGATCGAATTCTTCGATTTCTATATCTATGCCACCGCCGCGGTAATTGTTTTTCCGCATATCTTCTTCCCGCAGGGTGACGCTACGGTTGCCACGCTGCAATCGCTGGCGACCTTCGCTATCGCTTTTGTTGCGCGCCCTATTGGCTCCGCGCTGTTTGGTCACTTTGGCGACCGCGTGGGCCGTAAAGCGACGCTGGTTGCCTCGCTGCTGACCATGGGCGTTTCTACCGTAGTGATCGGCCTGCTGCCGGGTTATCAGACCATTGGCGTGGCGGCACCGCTGCTGCTGGCGCTGGCGCGTTTTGGTCAGGGCCTGGGACTGGGCGGCGAATGGGGCGGCGCAGCGCTGCTGGCCACCGAGAACGCCCCGGCGAAGAAACGTGCGCTGTACGGCTCGTTCCCGCAGTTGGGCGCACCGATTGGCTTCTTCTTTGCCAACGGCACGTTCCTGCTGCTCTCGTGGCTGCTGACCGATGAGCAGTTCATGAACTGGGGCTGGCGCGTGCCGTTTGTGCTCTCTGCGGTGCTGGTGATTATCGGCCTGTATGTGCGCGTATCGCTGCATGAGAGCCCGGTGTTTGCCAAAGTGCAGAAAGAGAAGAAACAGGTGCGGATCCCTATCGGTACGCTGCTGAGCAAGCATATGACCGCGACCATTCTCGGCACGTTTATCATGCTGGCGACCTATACGCTGTTCTACATTATGACGGTGTATTCGATGAGCTACGGCACCGCGCCGGCGCCGGTCGGCCTCGGTTATTCGCGCAACAGCTTCCTGTGGATGCTGATGGTGGCGGTCATCGGTTTTGGCGTGATGGTGCCGATTGCCGGCCTGCTGGCGGACCGTTTTGGCCGTCGCAAAACGATGATCACCATTACGCTGATGATCATCGCTTTTGCGCTGATGTTCCCGCTGCTGCTCGGCTCCGGCTCGCAGATTCTGGTGATGGGCTTCCTGCTGCTCGGCCTGAGTATTATGGGTCTGACATTCGGCCCGATGGGCGCGCTGCTGCCAGAACTGTTCCCGACCGAAGTACGCTATACCGGCGCGTCGTTCTCTTACAACCTGTCGTCGATTCTTGGCGCCTCGGTGGCGCCTTATATTGCGACCTGGCTGAATGCGAACTACGGCTTGCAGG
This sequence comes from Pantoea dispersa, assembly GCF_019890955.1. Taxonomy (NCBI): domain Bacteria; kingdom Pseudomonadati; phylum Pseudomonadota; class Gammaproteobacteria; order Enterobacterales; family Erwiniaceae; genus Pantoea; species Pantoea dispersa. The sequence goes on along the minus strand of NZ_CP082346.1, from coordinate 137,600 downwards.
CAGTGGGCTTCTATCTGGCCTCCATGGCGGTGCTGACGCTGATCGCGCTGATTGCCTGTAAAGAGACGCGCCATCAGACGCTGTATGAAGCGGTGTGATTGATTGCGTGTTGACAGAACCCGGCTCCGGCCGGGTTTTTTATTGGCGGTGTGGGGATGGTGCGGTGTGTCCCTCACCCTGGCCTTCACCCCGGCCCTCACCCCGGCCCTCTCCCGTAAACGGGAGAGGGAGCGTCCGCGCGATGTTGATAGATAAGTGTAGAAACATCAGCCCGCACCGAACGGTTCCCTCTCCCGCCAGCGGGAGAGGGCTAGGGTGAGGGAAATAGTGAGAGAAACTCTTCTGCACTCAAACATAAGACATAAAAAAACCCCGGCAAGCCGGGGTTTGATTAGGCTGAAAACTGTGTCTCGCGTGCCTTAGCCGGCGACGGCGATGCGTTTCATGTCGGTCATATAGCCACGCAGTTTACGGCCAACGGCTTCGATTGGATGCTGGCAGATCGCTTCGTTCACGTCGCGCAGCTGCGCGTTATCCACCTGCGTGCCTTCCACCGCTTTACCCAGATCGCCAGGCTGCAGCGTGGTCATGAACTCTTTCAGCAGCGGAACGGCTGCGAAGGAGAACAGGTAGTTACCGTATTCTGCGGTATCGGAAATTACCACGTTCATTTCATACAGACGCTTACGGGCGATGGTGTTGGCAATCAGCGGCAGCTCGTGCAGCGATTCATAGTAAGCCGACTCTTCAATGATGCCCGCGTCAACCATGGTTTCGAATGCCAGCTCAACGCCCGCTTTCACCATCGCGACCATAACCACGCCTTTGTCGTAGTACTCCTGCTCGTCGATTTTGCCTTCGAACTGCGGGGCGTTTTCGAACGCGGTTTTACCGGTCTCTTCACGCCAGGTCAGCAGGTTTTTGTCGTCGTTCGCCCAGTCAGCCATCATACCGGAAGAGAATTCACCCGAGATGATGTCATCCATATGCTTCTGGAACAGCGGTGCCATGATGGTTTTCAGCTGCTCAGACAGCGCGTAAGCGCGGATTTTTGCCGGATTAGACAGACGATCCATCATCAGCGTGATGCCGCCAAACTTCAGCGATTCGGTGATGGTTTCCCAGCCGAACTGAATCAGTTTTTCGGTGTAAGCCGCGTCGTGACCTTCAGCCACCAGCTTGTCGAAGCACAACAGTGAACCGGCCTGCAGCATACCGCAAAGAATGGTCTGCTCGCCCATCAGGTCTGATTTGACTTCTGCCACGAAGGACGATTCCAGCACGCCTGCACGGTCGCCGCCGGTGGCTGCAGCCCAGGCTTTGGCAATCGCCATGCCTTCGCCTTTTGGATCGTTTTCCGGGTGAACAGCGATCAGCGTTGGAACGCCGAAGCCACGTTTGTACTCTTCACGCACTTCGGTACCCGGGCACTTCGGTGCCACCATCACCACGGTGATGTCTTTACGGATGGTCTCGCCCACTTCGACGATGTTGAAACCGTGAGAGTAACCCAGCGCGGCACCGTCTTTCATCAGCGGCTGAACGGCCTGCACAACGGCAGAGTGCTGCTTGTCTGGCGTCAGGTTAACTACCAGATCCGCCTGCGGGATCAGCTCTTCGTAAGTACCCACTTTAAAACCGTTTTCGGTGGCTTTACGGAACGACGCACGCTTCTCAGCGATGGCTTCAGCGCGCAGTGCGTAAGACACATCAAGGCCAGAGTCACGCATGTTCAGACCCTGGTTCAGGCCCTGCGCGCCGCAGCCGACGATGACCACTTTCTTACCTTTCAGGAAGCTAGCGCCATCCGCGAATTCATCGCGCGACATGAAGCGACATTTGCCTAACTGCGCTAACTGATTGCGCAGATTCAATGTGTTGAAGTAGTTAGCCATGGGTACTCCGCTCAGATGTTGTGTTTGCTTTTGTTCAGTAACGGCGCCGGATTTAGCGCCGCGAATGACCCCATCATATGACAGGAAATCTGTTGCTTAAATTGATATATTAACAACGTCACATTGCAGAATTTGCAACATCACGCTGAGGGCAAAACGCGCATGGATTTACGAGACCTGAAACTGTTTCTTCACCTGGCGGAAAGCTGCCACTTTGGCCGCACCGCGCGCGCCATGCACGTCAGCCCGTCGACATTATCACGCCAGATCCAGCGGCTGGAAGAGGATGTCGGACACGCGCTGTTCCTGCGCGACAACCGCACCGTGACGCTGACCGAAGCCGGCGAGCGGCTGCGTCAGTTCGCCCAGCAGACCCTGCTGCAGTATCAGCAGCTGCGCCATGTCATGGACCTGAACGGCCCGTCGCTGAGCGGCGAGCTGCGCCTGTTCTGCTCAGTAACCGCCGCCTACAGCCATCTGCCGCCGATTCTCGACCGCTTTCGCGCGGAGCATCCGCAGGTGGAAATTAAACTCACCACCGGCGACGCCGCCGATGCCATTGAAATGGTGCAGTCTGGCGAAGCAGATCTGGCCATCGCCGGCCGGCCGGAGTCGCTGCCCGCCAGTATCGATTTTACACCACTGGGTTTGATCCCGCTGGTGCTGATCGCCCCGGCGCTGCCCTGCCCGGTGCGCAGCCAGGCGACGCAGGAACAGCCGGACTGGTCGCAGATTCCCTTTATCCTGCCGGATCAGGGGCCGGCGCGGCGCGGTATTGATTTATGGTTTCGCCGCCACCGCATTGCCAACCCGCAGATTTACGCCACGGTGTCTGGCCATGAGGCGATTGTGTCGATGGTGGCGCTCGGCTGCGGCATCGCGCTGCTGCCGGATGTGGTGCTGGAAAACAGTCCGGAACCGGTGCGCAATCGCGTGCTGACGCTGGAGAATGTCGAGTCGGTGGCGCCGCTGGAGCTCGGCGTATGCGTACAAAAAAAGCGGCTCGGAGAGCCGCTGATCAATGCTTTCTGGCACCTGCTGTAGTTTAGCCGGCGAGGAAGAAGCGAAATGCCGGATTGCTGGCCTCGTCGTGCCACTCATAGCCGAGTGCGTTGAGGTGAGTGTCGAAATCCGGCTCTTTGTCGTTGATCTCGAACGCCGCCAGCACGCGACCAAAATCGGTGCCGTGGCTGCGATAGTGGAACAGCGAAATATTCCAGTGCGCGCCCAGCGTCTGCAGGAACTTCAGCAGCGCGCCCGGCGCTTCCGGGAATTCGAAGCTGAACAGCCGTTCACGCAGCGGTTTTGACGGGCGTCCGCCCACCATGTAGCGCACGTGCAGCTTCGCCATCTCATCATCCGACAAATCCACCACCTGATAGCCGCCTTCAGCCAGCTGGCTGATGATCTCGCTGCGCTCCTCAAGGCCGCGCGTTAAACGCACGCCAACAAAGATGCAGGCGTTGTCGGCATCGGCATAACGGTAGTTGAACTCGGTTACCGCGCGGCCGCCCAGCGTCTGGCAGAAACGCAGGAAGCTGCCCTGCTGCTCAGGGATGGTCACCGCCAGCAGCGCTTCACGCTGTTCACCCAGTTCACAGCGCTCGGAGACATAGCGCAGACCGTGGAAGTTAACGTTGGCGCCCGACAGCACGTGCGCCAGCCGCTCGCCTTTGATGTCGTGCTGCTGGATGTACTTCTTCATGCCCGCCAGCGCCAGCGCGCCGGAAGGCTCCGCCACCGCACGCACATCCTCGAACAGATCCTTCATCGCCGCGCAGATGGCATCGCTGTCCACGGTGATGATGTCGTCGAGGTATTCTTTACACAGGCGGAAGGTTTCGCTGCCGATACGCTTGACCGCCACGCCTTCGGCAAACAGCCCGACGCGCGGCAAATCCACCGGCTCGCCGGCATCAAGCGCCGCCTTCAGGCAGGCAGAATCCTGCGACTCAACCGCGATAACCTTGATTTGCGGCATCAGCTGTTTAATCAGTACCGCCACACCCGCCGCTAAGCCGCCGCCGCCTACCGGCACAAACACGCGATCGAGATGCGCATCCTGCTGCAACAGCTCCATCGCCAGCGTGCCCTGTCCGGCAATCACCGCCGGATGATCAAACGGCGGCACGAAGGTGTAACCCTGCTGCTCCGCCAGCTCAATCGCTTTGGCTTTTGCCTCGTCAAAGTTGGCGCCAAACAGGTAAGCCTCACCGCCAAACGCGCGCACTGCATCAACCTTGATGTCCGCCGTCGCCACTGGCATCACAATCAGTGACTTGATGCCGAGCGTGCTGGCCGAGAGCGCCACGCCCTGCGCGTGGTTGCCCGCCGAAGCAGTAACCACGCCGCGCGCTTTCTGCTCTTCCGTCAGGCCGGCGATCATGGCGTAAGCACCACGCAGCTTGAAGCTGTGCACCGGCTGGCGATCTTCGCGCTTCACCAGAATGGTGTTGCCAAGACGCGACGAAATTTTTTCCATTTTTTGCAGCGGCGTCACCTGGGCAATTTCGTACACAGGCGCACGCAGCACCGCGCGCAGATACTCCGCGCCATTGGGCGACGCGGAAAGCGGTTGAGACTCAGCCATCAGAGATTAGCCTCCCAGCTTAGACTTATCGCGCACCGCGCCCTTGTCAGCGCTGGTGGCGAGCGATGCATAAGCACGCAGTGCGAAGGAGACCTGACGCACGCGACCGTGCGGCGTATAAGCCGCTTCGCCACGCGCTTCCTCTTCTTCACGACGGGCATGCAGTTCGTTATCCGGTACCGCCAGCTTAATGCCGCGATTCGGGATATCGATTTCAATGATGTCGCCATCTTTAACCAGCGCGATGGTGCCGCCGTTCGCCGCTTCCGGCGATGCGTGGCCAATGGAGAGGCCCGAGGTGCCGCCCGAGAAGCGTCCGTCAGTGATCAGCGCACAGCTTTTGCCAAGGCCCATCGATTTCAGATAAGTGGTCGGATAGAGCATTTCCTGCATGCCCGGACCGCCTTTCGGCCCTTCGTAGCGGATTACCACCACGTCACCGGCGACCACTTTGCCGCCGAGAATCGCTTCCACCGCATCGTCCTGGCTTTCATACACTTTTGCCGGACCTTTAAAGGTGAGGATCTCTTTGTCGACGCCGGCGGTTTTCACGATGCAGCCATCTTCCGCCATGTTGCCGTACAGCACTGCCAGACCGCCATCCTGAGAGAATGCGTGTTCGCGCGTGCGGATACAGCCTTCCTGACGATCGTCATCCAGCGTATCCCAGCGGCAATCCTGTGAGAACGCCTGGGTAGTACGGATGCCCGCCGGGCCGGCGCGGAACATCTTCTTCACCGCTTCGTCTTTGGTCAGCATGATGTCGTACTGATCGAGGGTTTCGCGCAGATTGAGGCCCAGCACGTTGCGCACGTCGGTGTGCAGCAGGCCGGCACGATCCAGCTCGCCAAGAATACCGATTACCCCGCCCGCGCGGTGCACATCTTCCATATGATATTTCTGTGTGCTCGGCGCCACTTTGCACAGGTGCGGCACTTTACGTGACAGGCGATCGATGTCGGAAATGTTGAAATCGATCTCGCCTTCCTGCGCGGCGGCCAGCAGGTGCAGCACGGTATTGGTGGAACCGCCCATGGCGATATCCAGCGTCATGGCGTTTTCGAACGCAGCTTTGCTGGCGATGTTACGCGGCAGCACGCGCGCATCATCCTGCTCGTAATACTGTTTGGTCAGGTTAACGATGCGCTTGCCGGCGTTGATGAACAGGTCTTTACGATCGGCGTGGGTTGCCAGCAGCGAGCCGTTGCCCGGCTGCGACAGGCCCAGCGCTTCGGTCAGACAGTTCATGGAGTTGGCGGTGAACATGCCGGAGCACGAGCCGCAGGTCGGGCAGGCGGAACGCTCAATCTGCTCGCTGTCGGCATCGCTGACGTTCGGGTTCGCCCCCTGAATCATCGCGTCCACCAGATCCAGCTTGATGATTTTGTCTGACAGCTTGGTTTTACCGGCTTCCATTGGACCGCCGGAGACAAAGATCACCGGAATGTTGAGGCGCAGCGAGGCCATCAGCATGCCGGGGGTGATTTTGTCACAGTTGGAGATACACACCATGGCGTCGGCGCAGTGGGCGTTCACCATATATTCCACGGAGTCGGCAATCAGCTCGCGTGAAGGCAGTGAATACAGCATGCCGCCATGACCCATGGCGATACCGTCATCCACCGCGATGGTGTTGAACTCTTTGGCTACACCACCCGCGGCTTCGATTTGCTCAGCAACCAGTTTGCCAAGATCGCGCAGGTGCACGTGGCCCGGTACGAATTGGGTGAAGGAGTTAACCACGGCGATAATCGGCTTACCGAAATCGTCGTCGGTCATTCCGGTGGCGCGCCACAGGGCACGGGCACCCGCCATGTTACGACCATGGGTGGTGGTGGCGGAACGGTACTTAGGCATGCTCTATTTACTCCAGTCTGAAAAATGACGCGGGCGCTGCTGCACCCGCGTTACTGTCTTGTTATGGATTCACCTGATCCAGCCAGCCGTACTTGTCTTCGGTTTCGCCGGTGAACAGGCCAAAGAACGCCTGCTGGATTTTGGTGGTCACCGGGCCACGTTTGCCCTCACCCACCTGGATGCCGTCCACGCTGCGTACCGGCGTGATCTCTGCGGCAGTACCGGACATGAACACTTCATCCGCCAGGTACAGCGATTCGCGTGACAGCACCTGCTCGCGCACTTCGATACCGAGATCCTTCGCCAGCTTGATGATTGCGTCACGGGTGATGCCCGGCAGCGCTGAAGAGGTGAACGGCGGGGTGAACAGGATGCCGTCTTTCACTTCAAACAGGTTTTCGCCAGCACCTTCGGAGATATAACCCTGGGTATCCAGCGCGATACCTTCCTGATAGCCGTGGCGGCGCGCTTCGCTGCCAACCAGCAGGGAAGAGAGATAGTTACCGCCTGCTTTCGCCGCGGTTGGCAGGGTATTTGGCGCCACGCGATTCCAGGAAGAAACCATGGCGTTAATGCCCTGCTCCAGCGCTTCGGCGCCCAGGTAAGCCCCCCACGGGAACGCAGCGATGATCACATCGGTGGTGAAGCCGTCTGGCGGGTTAACGCCGAGGCCCACGTCGCCGACAAAGGCCAGCGGACGAATGTAGGCACTCTTCAGTTTATTGACGCGGATGACTTCGCGGCACGCTTCCATCAACTCATCCACGCTGGCTTTGATCGGGAAACGGTAAATTTTGGCGGAGTCGTGCAGACGCTGCATGTGTTCACGGTGACGGAACACCACCGGACCTTTGTGTGAGTCGTAGCAGCGAACGCCTTCGAACACAGAGGTGCCGTAATGCAGTGCGTGAGACATAACGCTAACCTTGGCGTCTTCCCACTTAACCATCTCTCCATTGAACCAGATAAAGTCTGCTTTCTTCGTACTCATTGTTATTTCCTTTGGCGACTAGGCGCGGATTTGTTGTGTTGTCTGTTGCTGGATCTCGACACAGGCGACATCCATAAGTTTGCTTAACTGCGAAGACAGTAAATCGACAGAGCGCTGGCTGGCAACGGTCATTTCGATATTAATGTTCTCCGCATTGACGGCGGACGCCATATTCATCGCGCAGACCTGGAAGCCACGGTGACGCACGACGCGCAAAATGCGCTCCAATATTTCAGGGCGAAAGCGGGCTTCGATAGACAATTGATGCTGGTTCATACGGTTTTCTCCATCATGTTTGCGTTGCTGGCACCCGGCGGTACCAGTGGCCAGACGTTTTCATGCTCATCAATCGCAACATGCAGGAAGTAAGGACCTTCACTGTTCAGCAGAGCATCAATCGCGGCGTCGACCTGATCTTTACGGCTAATGCGCTGGCCCGGAATATCAAAGGCGCTGGCCAGCGTGAGGAAATCGGGGTTATCGGTGAGGATGGTTTCGCTGTAGCGACCATCAAAGAACAGCTGCTGCCACTGGCGAACCATGCCAAGACGCTGGTTATCCAGCAGCAGGATTTTTACCGGCAGCTGCTTACGCTTGATGGTGCCCAGCTCCTGAATATTCATCATGATTGAGCCGTCACCGGACACGCAGATAACGGTGTCATCCGGACGGGCAACCTGCGCGCCCACCGCAGCCGGCAGCCCAAAGCCCATGGTGCCCAGACCGCTGGAGGTGATAAAGTTTTCCGGCGCGCTGAAGCGCATGTGCTGCGCCGCCCACATCTGGTGCTGGCCAACGTCGGTGGTTACCACCGCGCTGTCAGGTTTACGATCTGACAACTGCTTCAGCAGCAGCGGCGCGTAGATCGCCTCGCCGGGATGGTCGTAACGCCACGCGAACTCCGCGTTCATCGCTTTAACTTCAGTACGCCAGCCGTCGATCTGCAGCGGCATGCTCAGCGCCGGCAACACCTGGTTGAGGTCGCCCTGCAGTGAAACGTGAGCGCGACGCAGTTTGTTTAATTCCGCCGGATCGATATCGATATGAATGACGCTGGCGTGCGGCGCGAAGGTATCCAGCTTACCGGTGACGCGGTCGTCGAAGCGTGCGCCGACGGCAATCAGCAAATCACAGGATTGCACCGCCAGGTTGGCCGCTTTGGTGCCGTGCATGCCGAGCATACCAAGATAGAGATCGCTGCTGGCTTCGGCGCTGCCCAGCCCTTTCAGCGTAGAGACCATCGGGATGCCGGTCTCCTGCGCCATAGCCCGCAGCGCCGGGACGGCCTGCGCCATGCCGACACCGCCGCCGATATACAGCATCGGTTTTTGCGCCTGCGCCATCAGCGCGCGCGCTTCGGCAATGTGGTGCGGTGAGTGGCTCAGTGCCTCTTCAACCGGCAGCAGGTGCGGCGTCAGGTCACCGCTGGCAATCTGAATATCTTTGGGAATGTCGACCAGCACCGGCCCCGGACGGCCGGACTGCGCGATGGCGAAAGCTTCCGCCATCACCGAAGGTAAATCATCCAGCGATTCAACGAGGAAGCTGTGTTTAGTGCAGGCTAATGACAGGCCAAGAACATCGATCTCCTGAAAGGCGTCGGTACCGATAAACGCTGAAGAGACCTGCCCGGTGATGGCGACGACCGGAACGGAATCCATCATCGCATCGGCCAGCCCGGTGATCAGGTTGGTGGCGCCCGGTCCGGAAGTCGCAATGCAAACCCCGGTTTTGCCGGTCGCACGCGCATAACCGATCGCTGCCATCACCGCACCTTGTTCATGACGACACAGTAGATGTTCCACGCCGCCATCGTAGAGCGCATCGTACACTGGCATGATTGCTCCGCCAGGATAACCAAACACTGTGTCGACACCCTGCGCGCGTAAAGCCTGAACTACCCACTGTGCACCTGTCATGGTTATTCTCCTGTATTCCTGCTGGAACAACAGAATTTTATGCTACTGCTCATAATCTGTTCCTCGCTGATTCGCTGATATTTCGTCTGGTCGAAAAAAAACCCCCGGACCTTACGGTGCGGGGGTTTTTCGAATTCCAGGCTTGATTTTTAAGCCTTTCTTTCTCCAAGCGTAGCCCCGCACGGTGGGTTAATAATCACCACCACGCTAATCACGACTAGGCTAATCACTTGTAGAAGGGCTTTCATGTGTCGTCTGTTTTTTCGTTAGTTCGAAGTAATACCTACAGAGTTACCATAGTTAGCAGGGGATTTACAATAATTTTCATCGGAAAATTTTATGACGCGCGCAGCTGACGCGCGTTATCGCTTTGTAAGTAAAAGGTTATTCGCATTTGTGATAATTATTCATTACGCCCGCGACGCAACCGTTATTTTGCTTTTGCGATCTGGCTGCGAAAATTAATGAACAGGATGAAAAGCGCAGCGATTTTCCTGAATACCGCTTCGGGATGATAGTTTCAGCGATCGCCGTGTAGATTTTTTTCAGCAAGGATAAAGGCAACAAGGAGCGGTTATGTCTTTATCGAAAGTATTAACACGCGCGGCGCTCGGAGTGCAGGCTCCACTGGTGACGATTGAAGTGCATATCAGCAATGGTCTGCCAGCATTGACGCTGGTAGGTCTGCCGGAAACCACCGTCAAAGAAGCCCGCGAACGCGTGCGCAGCGCCATTATCAATAGCGGTTTCACCTTTCCGGCGAAGCGCGTCACCATTAATCTCGCGCCAGCAGATTTACCTAAAGAGGGTGGGCGCTACGACCTGCCGATCGCTATCGCCATTCTCGCGGCCTCAGAGCAGCTGCCAGGCGATAAGCTGGCCCATTATGAGTTCCTGGGTGAGCTGGCGCTAAACGGCGCGCTGTGTGGCGTTCAGGCCGCGATTCCTGCTGCCATGGCGGCACTGCAGGCCGGGCGTCAGATGGTCTTAGCGGAGCAGAATCAACAGGATGTCGGCCTGATACAACAGGGTGAAACGCTGGTGGGCAAGCATCTGGTGGAGATCTGCGCTTTCCTGCATAACCAGACGGCGCTGACGGTCGCCCACTACCAGCCTGAAACGGTGCCGCACGAGCAGCAGGACCTGAGCGATATTATTGGCCAGCAGCAGGGACGGCGCGCGCTGGAAATTACCGCCGCCGGTGGCCATAACCTGTTGCTGCTGGGCCCGCCCGGCACCGGTAAGACCATGCTGGCAACCCGATTGCCCGGCATTATGCCTCCGCTGGACGACCAGGAAGCGCTGGAGTGCGCCGCAATTGCCAGCCTGGTCAGCAGCGGTACGCTACATCATCAGTGGCGTAAACGGCCGTTCAGAGCGCCTCATCACAGCGCATCGTTGTATGCGCTGGTCGGCGGAGGATCACTACCGCGGCCGGGCGAAATTTCGCTGGCGCACAACGGGGTGCTGTTTCTTGATGAACTGCCCGAGTTTGAGCGCAAAGCACTGGATGCGTTACGCGAGCCGATTGAGTCCGGAGAAATCGCCATTTCCCGTTCCCGCGCCAAAGTCACTTTCCCTGCACGCTTTCAGCTGATTGGTGCAATGAATCCCAGCCCGACGGGCCATTATCAGGGGAATCATAATCGCTGCACGCCGCAGCAGGTGCTGCGCTATCTCAGCCGGCTGTCTGGCCCGTTTCTGGATCGCTTCGATCTGTCGCTGGAGATTCCGCTGCTACCGGGCGGCTCGCTCAGCCAGAAGCAGCAGCACAGCGAAACCAGCGCGCAGGTGCGCGCCCGCGTACTGGCCGCCCGGGCGATACAGATGGCACGCGCGGGCAAAGTGAATGCGCAGTTGTCGAATCCGGAGATCGCCCGTGATTGTGTGTTACAGCAGCAGGACGCGGAATGGCTGGAGGAGATCCTGAATGCACTGGGATTATCGGTGCGTGCATGGCAGCGCATCTTAAAGGTGGCGAGAACCATCGCAGATTTAGCGGATGAACGGCAGATTACGCGTCAGCATCTGCAGGAGGCGGTGGGATATCGCAGTATCGATCGTTTACTGATTTACCTGCATAAAAGCCTGGAATGACAACGGGGCTGAAATCAGCCCCGTCATGTTAATCGTCGCTATCGCTGAAGTCTTCCACCGTGTCCATCTGCGGTTTACCGCCGGACAAGGTATGAAAACGTTTCGGACGCTTGATACGTGCAGTGTATTTTGACCAGACACGTTCAGCCTCAGTCTGCGGCTCACGCAGACCACGACAGACTTCAATAAACAGACGCTCTTCTTCGGTCTCCGGATCGCGCTTAGCGAGATCCAGTTCGTTGAAAGCGTATCCGTGGCGTTCCAGAAGCTGAGCTTCTTTAATGGTGAAGTCACCATGACGCGAAAAACCACGAGGGTAATGTTTGTTATCAAAGAAACGATTAGTTGTTGCGAAGCTGTCCGCCATCTTACACGCTCCTGATTCTCATATGGCCGTGCTATTTATGGCGCGGAGTATTAGATAGGCTTGACAGAGTGTAAAACAAAACATTTAAATCAGTACGACAAACATTTTTTGGGAGAATGCTGTGGATACGGAATTACTGAAAACTTTCCTCGAAGTGAGCAGAACGCGTCATTTCGGGCGTGCTGCTGAAGCGCTTTACCTCACGCAATCTGCCGTTAGTTTTCGCATCCGTCAGCTGGAAAATCAGCTGGGCGTTAATCTTTTTACCCGTCACCGCAATAATATCCGGCTGACTTCAGCAGGCGAGCGCTTATTGCCCTACGCTGAGAGCCTGATGAGTACCTGGCTGATGGCAAAGAAGGAGGTTTCGCATACCCAGCAGCACCATGAGCTATCAATCGGTGCCAGTGCATCGCTCTGGGAAGCGTATCTTACGCCCTGGCTGCAGACGCTATACGAGAACCGGGAGAGCCTGCATCTGGAAGCACGTATTGCTCAGCGGCATTTGCTGGTCAAGCAGTTACATGAGCGTCAGCTCGATTTGCTGATCACCACCGAAGCGCCAAAAATGGATGAACTCACCAGTCAGCAGATCGGTCATATTTCACTCGCGCTCTTTCGCGCACGCAAAACTGAAAAGCGTGAAAAATATGATTACATCAAACTCGAGTGGGGCGCGGATTTCCATCAGCATGAAAGTTATCTTTCCAGTGATGACGTACCGGTATTAACTACCACTTCAGCACATGTGACCCGCGAATTGCTGCATACCACGGGAGCCTGCGCTTTTTTACCTGATTTCTGGCACGGCATTTACAGTGATTTGATGGTTATTCCAGACACACCTGTCGCAGTGCGACCGTTATATGCGGTATGGCTGCAGAATAGCGATCAACAGGCACACATTCGTCAGCTGCTTAAATATCCGGTCCTGACTCACTGAAGCAATAATTGAGGGAGTTTGAGTGGAAGAAATGAAACTCAGGCTCTTGCCTGTGCCGGATTTCAGGCAAAAAAAAATCCTTTGCCGAAGCAAAGGATTATTTTCTGGCAGGGGCGGAGGGACTCGAACCCCCAACACCCGGTTTTGGAGACCGGTGCTCTACCAATTGAACTACGCCCCTAATTAGGGTGGCGGAACGGACGGGGCTCGAACCCGCGACCCCCTGCGTGACAGGCAGGTATTCTAACCAACTGAACTACCGCTCCACCGATTCTGTACTGATATCAGACCGTCGCTGATTTCAGGTGTTTCGCCCTTTCCGCGTCACCGGGAAGGTCACGACCCGATTAGGGGTCTTAAATTGATGCCTGGCAGTTCCCTACTCTCGCATGGGGAGGCCCCACACTACCATCGGCGCTACGGCGTTTCACTTCTGAGTTCGGCATGGGGTCAGGTGGGACCACCGCGCTGTTGCCGCCAGGCAAATTCTTTGTGCCCTGTCCCGCGTCTTTCGCGCTGATGCCGCGTTGGCCGCCCTCGCAAAGTCAGTCACATACTCGTGTATGCTCCTTCCTTTCCTTCGCTTGCCGCCTCGCCTCAGCGCAAAATCCTCCGGACTCGCGTCCGCAGAACAAAGCTGATTCTTTATCCGTCACAAGCTGAAAATTCTCCGGTCTCTCAGACCAAAACGCCTCTGGCGTTGTAAGGTTAAGCCTCACGGGTCATTAGTACCGGTTAGCTCAACGCATCGCTGCGCTTACACACCCGGCCTATCAACGTCGTCGTCTTCAACGTCCCTTCAGGACCCTTAAAGGGTCAGGGAGAACTCATCTCGGGGCAAGTTTCGTGCTTAGATGCTTTCAGCACTTATCTCTTCCGCACTTAGCTACCGGGCAGTGCCATTGGCATGACAACCCGAACACCAGCGGTGCGTTCACTCCGGTCCTCTCGTACTAGGAGCAACCCCCCTCAATTCTCCAGCGCCCACGGCAGATAGGGACCGAACTGTCTCACGACGTTCTAAACCCAGCTCGCGTACCACTTTAAACGGCGAACAGCCGTACCCTTGGGACCTACTTCAGCCCCAGGATGTGATGAGCCGACATCGAGGTGCCAAACACCGCCGTCGATATGAACTCTTGGGCGGTATCAGCCTGTTATCCCCGGAGTACCTTTTATCCGTTGAGCGATGGCCCTTCCATTCAGAACCACCGGATCACTATGACCTGCTTTCGCACCTGCTCGAGCCGTCACTCTCGCAGTCAAGCTGGCTTATGCCATTGCACTAACCTCCTGATGTCCGACCAGGATTAGCCAACCTTCGTGCTCCTCCGTTACGCTTTGGGAGGAGACCGCCCCAGTCAAACTACCCACCAGACACTGTCCGCAGCCCGGGTAACGGGCCTACGTTAGAACATCAAACATTAAAGGGTGGTATTTCAAGGTTGGCTCCACGCAGACTGGCGTCCGCGCTTCAAAGCCTCCCACCTATCCTACACATCAAGGCTCAATGTTCAGTGTCAAGCTATAGTAAAGGTTCACGGGGTCTTTCCGTCTTGCCGCGGGTACACTGCATCTTCACAGCGATTTCAATTTCACTGAGTCTCGGGTGGAGACAGCCTGGCCATCATTACGCCATTCGTGCAGGTCGGAACTTACCCGACAAGGAATTTCGCTACCTTAGGACCGTTATAGTTACGGCCGCCGTTTACCGGGGCTTCGATCAAGAGCTTCTCCTTGCGGATAACCCCATCAATTAACCTTCCGGCACCGGGCAGGCGTCACACCGTATACGTCCACTTTCGTGTTTGCACAGTGCTGTGTTTTTAATAAACAGTTGCAGCCAGCTGGTATCTTCGACTGGCCTCGGCTCCGGGAGCAAGTCCCTTCACCTACGCGCCAGCGTGCCTTCTCCCGAAGTTACGGCACCATTTTGCCTAGTTCCTTCACCCGAGTTCTCTCAAGCGCCTTGGTATTCTCTACCTGACCACCTGTGTCGGTTTGGGGTACGATTTCGTGTTACCTGGAGCTTAGAGGCTTTTCCTGGAAGCAGGGCATCAGTTACTTCACCGCCGTGGCGGCTCGTCGTCACGCCTCAGTGTTAAAGAAGACCGGATTTGCCTGGTCTTCACACCTGCACGCTTAAACCGGGACAACCGTCGCCCGGATAACCTAGCCTTCTCCGTCCCCCCTTCGCAGTAACACCAAGTACAGGAATATTAACCTGTTTCCCATCGACTACGCTTTTCAGCCTCGCCTTAGGGGTCGACTCACCCTGCCCCGATTAACGTTGGACAGGAACCCTTGGTCTTCCGGCGAGCGGGCTTTTCACCCGCTTTATCGTTACTTATGTCAGCATTCGCACTTCTGATACCTCCAGCGTGCCTCACAGCACACCTTCAGCGGCTTACAGAACGCTCCCCTACCCAACAACACATAGTGTCGCTGCCGCAGCTTCGGTGCATGGTTTAGCCCCGTTACATCTTCCGCGCAGGCCGACTCGACCAGTGAGCTATTACGCTTTCTTTAAATGATGGCTGCTTCTAAGCCAACATCCTGGCTGTCTGTGCCTTCCCACATCGTTTCCCACTTAACCATGACTTTGGGACCTTAGCTGGCGGTCTGGGTTGTTTCCCTCTTCACGACGGACGTTAGCACCCGCCGTGTGTCTCCCGTGATAACATTCTCCGGTATTCGCAGTTTGCATCGGGTTGGTAAGCCGGGATGGCCCCCTAGCCGAAACAGTGCTCTACCCCCGGAGATGAGTTCACGAGGCGCTACCTAAATAGCTTTCGGGGAGAACCAGCTATCTCCCGGTTTGATTGGCCTTTCACCCCCAGCCACAAGTCATCCGCTAATTTTTCAACATTAGTCGGTTCGGTCCTCCAGTTAGTGTTACCCAACCTTCAACCTGCCCATGGCTAGATCACCGGGTTTCGGGTCTATACCCTGCAACTTAACGCCCGGTTAAGACTCGGTTTCCCTTCGGCTCCCCTATGCGGTTAACCTTGCTACAGAATATAAGTCGCTGACCCATTATACAAAAGGTACGCAGTCACACCCGAAGGTGCTCCCACTGCTTGTACGTACACGGTTTCAGGTTCTGTTTCACTCCCCTCGCCGGGGTTCTTTTCGCCTTTCCCTCACGGTACTGGTTCACTATCGGTCAGTCAGGAGTATTTAGCCTTGGAGGATGGTCCCCCCATATTCAGACAGGATACCACGTGTCCCGCCCTACTCGTCGGACTCACAGCTCATGCATCTTCGTGTACGGGGCTGTCACCCGGTATCGCGCGACTTTCCAGACGCTTCCACTGATGCACAAGCTGATTCAGGTCCTGGGCTGCTCCCCGTTCGCTCGCCGCTACTGGGGGAATCTCGGTTGATTTCTTTTCCTCGGGGTACTTAGATGTTTCAGTTCCCCCGGTTCGCCTCGTTTGACTATGTATTCATCAAACGATGATGCACAGAGTGCACCGGGTTTCCCCATTCGGACATCGACGGCTGTAGCGGTTCATATCACCTTACCGTCGCTTTTCGCAGATTAGCACGTCCTTCATCGCCTCTGACTGCCAGGGCATCCACCGTGTACGCTTAGTCGCTTAACCTCACAACCCACAGGCGTTTTGCAACGCTGTCTGTTGTAAGCATTTGAGAGACCCGAACGCATCGTGATTCATTTCTTATTACGGAGAAATGAACCGACGCGTCGTTTCAAATTTTCAGCTTGTTCCGGATTGTTAAAGAGCAAATACTTCGCAGCACACCGTCGCCGGTATACTCTGAAGTAAGTTTCAGTACTGTAATGGTGGAGCTAAGCGGGATCGAACCGCTGACCTCCTGCGTGCAAGGCAGGCGCTCTCCCAGCTGAGCTATAGCCCCATACAGTCACTGCAGAGACCATCTACTACCACTCACCAGGAGTCACGTTTCTCACACGGGAAATGTGATTTCGTCTCAGGCAAGGCATGTTTTCGCGAAGCATAGTGAACTATGCGAGCCGGAAACATAACGCGGCATGAGAAGAAATCTGGTAGGCCTGAGTGGACTTGAACCACCGACCTCACCCTTATCAGGGGTGCGCTCTAACCACCTGAGCTACAAGCCTGTAGAGGTTTTTTCTGCTCGTTACTTTTCTATCAGACAATCTGTGTGAGCACTTCGCGGGAAAGTATCTTCAGGTAAGGAGGTGATCCAACCGCAGGTTCCCCTACGGTTACCTTGTTACGACTTCACCCCAGTCATGAATCACAAAGTGGTAAGCGCCCTCCCGAAGGTTAAGCTACCTACTTCTTTTGCAACCCACTCCCATGGTGTGACGGGCGGTGTGTACAAGGCCCGGGAACGTATTCACCGTAGCATTCTGATCTACGATTACTAGCGATTCCGACTTCATGGAGTCGAGTTGCAGACTCCAATCCGGACTACGACGCACTTTATGAGGTCCGCTTGCTCTCGCGAGGTCGCTTCTCTTTGTATGCGCCATTGTAGCACGTGTGTAGCCCTGGCCGTAAGGGCCATGATGACTTGACGTCATCCCCACCTTCCTCCGGTTTATCACCGGCAGTCTCCTTTGAGTTCCCGGCCGAGCCGCTGGCAACAAAGGATAAGGGTTGCGCTCGTTGCGGGACTTAACCCAACATTTCACAACACGAGCTGACGACAGCCATGCAGCACCTGTCTCAGAGTTCCCGAAGGCACCAAAGCATCTCTGCTAAGTTCTCTGGATGTCAAGGCCAGGTAAGGTTCTTCGCGTTGCATCGAATTAAACCACATGCTCCACCGCTTGTGCGGGCCCCCGTCAATTCATTTGAGTTTTAACCTTGCGGCCGTACTCCCCAGGCGGTCGACTTAACGCGTTAGCTCCGGAAGCCACGCCTCAAGGGCACAACCTCCAAGTCGACATCGTTTACGGCGTGGACTACCAGGGTATCTAATCCTGTTTGCTCCCCACGCTTTCGCACCTGAGCGTCAGTCTTCGTCCAGGGGGCCGCCTTCGCCACCGGTATTCCTCCAGATCTCTACGCATTTCACCGCTACACCTGGAATTCTACCCCCCTCTACGAGACTCAAGCCTGCCAGTTTCAAATGCAGTTCCCAGGTTAAGCCCGGGGATTTCACATCTGACTTAACAGACCGCCTGCGTGCGCTTTACGCCCAGTAATTCCGATTAACGCTTGCACCCTCCGTATTACCGCGGCTGCTGGCACGGAGTTAGCCGGTGCTTCTTCTGCGGGTAACGTCAATCGGCAAGGTTATTAACCTCACCGCCTTCCTCCCCGCTGAAAGTACTTTACAACCCGAAGGCCTTCTTCATACACGCGGCATGGCTGCATCAGGCTTGCGCCCATTGTGCAATATTCCCCACTGCTGCCTCCCGTAGGAGTCTGGACCGTGTCTCAGTTCCAGTGTGGCTGGTCATCCTCTCAGACCAGCTAGGGATCGTCGCCTAGGTGAGCCATTACCCCACCTACTAGCTAATCCCATCTGGGCACATCCGATGGTGTGAGGCCCGAAGGTCCCCCACTTTGGTCTCGCGACGTTATGCGGTATTAGCTACCGTTTCCAGTAGTTATCCCCCTCCATCGGGCAGTTTCCCAGACATTACTCACCCGTCCGCCACTCGCCACCCAAAGAGCAAGCTCTTCTGTGCTGCCGTTCGACTTGCATGTGTTAGGCCTGCCGCCAGCGTTCAATCTGAGCCATGATCAAACTCTTCAATTTAAAGTTTGATTTGCTGCAACCAGTGCAGCGATGCTCTGTGAATTAAACTTCGTAATGAATTACGTGTTCACTCAGCAAAGACTTGATATTTTTTACGTCCGGAGACGCTGATATCAATCCTGCGAGTGCCCACACAGATTGTCTGATAAATTGTTAAAGAGCGGTGCCGCGATTTCTCAAGCGGCGCGGGATGCGTATATTACGCTTTCCGCTTTCTCAGTCAAGCATTTATTTTTGCTTTTCTGAAGGTTGCCGTTAAGGGCCACCTCACTAACAGGGCGCTTCGTAAGCCGTTGTGCCGTGTCAGTGGAGGCGCATTATAGGGAGTTCTTTCGGGCTGACAAGGGCTAAATGCAAATTAATTTTCGAGTGCTGTTTTTTTCGGCGAAAGCCCGTCAAATCGCCAGTTTTTCCAGCAGCGGGAAGCCATAACGCTGCAAAACCGGTGATAATTGCACCACTTCGTCATCCATACGCGTACAAAATGCCACATTCTGTCCGCTGGAACGCGCCTGAGGCGCTTCGTGCTCTAACAACCAGGCGGTGCGCCGTGCAATGGCTGCGCCCGAATCCACCAGCCGGGTGCCATCAGGCAACACCTGCTGCAGCTCTTCACGTAACAGCGGGAAATGGGTACAACCCAGCACCACGGTATCCGGCGGCTCTTTCATACGCAGCCACGGTTGTACTGCGCGACGCACATCGTCCAGCGACACCGTTTCTCCGTGCAGTTTGGCTTCCGCCAGTTCGACCAGTTCCGCCGACCCCAGCATTTCGATTTTACATTCGCGCGCAAACTGCGCCACCAGCTCATGGGTGTAAGGTCGTTTCACCGTGCCGCGCGTGGCCAGCAGGCCGACCACGCCGTTACGCGTCAGACGGGCCGCCGGTTTAATTGCCGGCACGACGCCAACGACCGGGAATTCAAAACGCTGACGCAACGCTGGCAGGGAGACGGTACTGGCGGAGTTACAGGCGATGACCACTAATGCCAGCGGCACGCGCTGTACGATAGCCTCCACCACCGCCACGACCCGCTCAACAATGAACTCTTCGCTTTTTTCACCGTAAGGGAAGCCGGCATTATCGAAGGCATAGAGATAGTGCAGGCCCGGCAGCAGTTGCCGGACCTCATCATAGACGGAGAGCCCACCGACGCCGGAGTCAAACACCAGCACGGTGGGGCGCAGATCAGAAGCTGTAGCTGGCGCTGAGATAGTACTCCGTTCCTGGAGTTTGATAGCCATACACTGTCTCGTAGTCTTTATCGAACAGGTTGGCAATTCTACCACGAACGGTGAGCTGTGATGTGACCGGATACGAAACTGCCAGATCCCATAAACTTACACCGCCCAGTTTGACGCGCTGCGGGGTAAAGGAGTGGTTGTAATCCGTATCATAGCGATCGCCGAGATAATGATAGGTCAGTGACCAGTCAAACTCATAAATCGTCCAGTCGAGCTGGTATTTCACCTGCTGCTTCGCACGGCGCACCAGCGGTTGATCGGTTTCAGCATCGCGCGCATCGACATAGTCGTAAGAAATCTGATGGCTAAGCGGACCGGTATCGAACGACGCCGTGGCTTCTACGCCCTTAATGCGCGCTTTATCGATGTTGTAATAGATATACGTGGTGGGATCGCTATCAATCAGATTATCGATATCGTTACGATAACCGGATACGCGCCAGTTTACCGGCCCGGTCAGGCCAGAGAAGCCCGCTTCCCACTGTTTACTCTCTTCCGGCTTCAGGTCGCTGTTGCCATAAGAACCATACAACTGGCCGAGACGAGGCGCTTTATACGCCGTCGCGTAATTGG
Source organism: Pantoea dispersa (assembly GCF_019890955.1). NCBI lineage: Bacteria > Pseudomonadati > Pseudomonadota > Gammaproteobacteria > Enterobacterales > Erwiniaceae > Pantoea > Pantoea dispersa. Next base: position 117,397 of record NZ_CP082346.1, on the reverse strand, counting down.
CAAACACGCTATAGCCATCAACAAACGCCCATGACGCCCCGCCCTGCCAGGTGCCGTGCCAGCCAAACTGGCTGTTGTCGTCCCCGCGTACCGCGCCTTCCAGCGTTACGCTGCCCAGCTGCTGCTGGGTGGTGGCATAAATGCCGGTGTTACGCAGTTCGGTGCTGTCAGCCACGTAAGCGGTGCCGGGTTCCGTGGTCTGTTTCTGCCAGTCCACGCCCGCGCTTACGCTGCCCTGCGCCACCTGCAACGTATTGCCCCACTGCACATTGTACTGCTTGCTGTCATCCAGCGTGGTCGACGGGCCGTAGCGGCCTGTACGCGGATCATAGTTATAGTCTTTGCTGCGGCTGTAGCTGGCGATCAGCTGCGTCGAATAAATGTCGTTGCTGTAACGCAGGCCGCTGTCCCAGGTCTGGCTGTAGAGCTGACGGGTATCGTTTAATCCATTGATGTTGAAACTGTTATCGTAGCTGTAGGTGCCGTCGTAGGCCGTACGGTTGTCAAAACCGTAGCCGCGGACAAAGCCGCTCAACCCGTCACTGAACTGATGCTCCAGCGCGCCATACAGTGTCTTGTTCATGAAGCCATCGCGATCTTTCTGCGCCGGATCGCCATACACATCCGGCAGGTTCGCCACCACATCATAGCCGCGCGTATAGGTGTAGTTGCCCGCCATGGTCAGCGTCGTGGCTGCCCCCAGCTGCTGCTGGGTAGAACCTTCATAGTTTTGATAGCCTTTCGAGCCCACGCCCGCGCTCAGCGTCGTGCCCGGCTTATCACGACCGGTGATGATGTTCACCACGCCGCCAATCGCATCGGAACCATACACCGCCGAGCGCGCACCGCGCACATATTCGATGCGCTGGACCAGAGAAAGCGGAATCTGGCTTAAATCAGACGATCCGGACACACCCGCCTGGTTTAGCCGGATACCGTCGATGAGTATAAGTACGTGGCTGGAGTTGGTGCCGCGCACAAACAGCGAGCTCAGCTGGCCGAGGCCACCGTTCTGCGCAATGTCCACGCCAGGCAGGCGACGCATGACGTCCGTCAGGCTTTTCGCCTGCCAGCGATCGATATCGTCGCGGGTCACGACTGTCGTCGGCGCGAGAACGGAGGAAACCGGCTGCAAAAACCGGTTGGCGGTAACGATTTGCGTATCATCATTCTGCTGCGCGTAGCCAGATTGCGCCCAGAGCGACAACGCCGTTGCACTAAAGGCAAACAGCGAAGCGTGTGTTGTTTTCATTGTTATAGCATCCAAAAGACGAAGCAGGATGCCGCAGGTCCGGGATCGATAGCACGCGATGATCTCAGAAGTTGCGACGTCACACCGGCAGGTCTTCGGGCTGGGAATCATAAGTGGTGAAGACTTCCCATCCGCGAGGACAGTGTCTGCAATTGCGATCACCACGACATTCTTTTACCGCTGCGCGTCAGCTCCAGATTCACACTGGATTCCCTTTTAACTCAAGGAGGCCGGCAGCCGCAGTCTACGTTTAAGAAGGCCGGAAATCCAGACTGCCAGCCTTCCTGCACTGTCCGGGACTGGACATCAGCAGGTGAATGCCTACAATCGCCCGGCAGGCAGGCTTAACACCAGGATTGAAGATGACACCCGAACAACTCCCGATTGAACAATACGACGCGCAACTGGCGGAAAAAGTCAGCCGCTTACAGGCGATGATGGCCCCCTACGCAGCGCCCGACGTGGAGGTGTTCCGCTCGCCGGTCAGCCACTATCGTATGCGCGCCGAATTCCGCATCTGGCACGACGGTGACGATCTTTATCACATCATCTTCGATCAAGAGACTAAACAGCGTATCCGCGTCGATCAGTTTCCGGCGGCCAGCCAGTTGATCAACACGCTGATGCCAAAGTTGATCGCCGCGATCCGCGATAATCGCGCGCTGCGTTTTAAACTGTTCCAGATCGATTATCTCTCCACCCTCAGCAACCAGATCGTGATCTCGCTGCTATATCACCGCAAGCTGGAAGCCGACTGGACCGAAGCCGCGACTGCGCTGCGCGATAGCCTGCGTGCAGAAGGGTTTGATGTGCAGCTGATTGGCCGTGCCACGAAAACCAAAATCTGCCTCGATCGCGATTACGTCGATGAGCGCCTGCCGGTAGCCGGTCAGGAGATGATCTATCGTCAGGTGGAGAACAGCTTCACCCAACCGAATGCGGCGATGAATATTCAGATGCTGGAGTGGGCGCTGGACGTGACGCAAGATTCGCGCGGCGATCTGCTGGAGCTGTACTGTGGCAATGGCAACTTTTCGCTGGCGCTGGCGCGTAACTTCCGCCGCGTACTGGCGACGGAAATCGCCAAACCGTCGGTGGCTTCGGCGCAGTACAACATCGCGGCCAACCACATCGACAACGTGCAAATTATTCGTATGGCAGCCGAAGAGTTTACCCAGGCGATGAACGGCGTGCGCAGCTTTAACCGTCTGGAAGGCATCGATCTCAACAGCTATCAGTGCGAGACCATCTTTGTCGATCCGCCGCGCAGCGGACTGGATGACGAGACGGTGAAGATGGTGCAGGCCTATCCGCGTATTCTCTATATCTCCTGTAATCCGCAGACGCTGTGCGACAACCTCAGCGTACTGAGTGCCACGCATAACATCACGCGGCTGGCGCTGTTTGACCAGTTCCCTTACACCCACCATATGGAATGCGGTGTGTTACTGACGCGAAAAGCCTAAAAAAACGGGAACCCTGCGGTTCCCGTGATTGTTTTCAGTGCTTGTTCTTGCTGCGGCGGAAGCGCATGGCGATCCAGAACACCAGCGCCACCATCAGAATGGTCGGGATGAAGTTAGAACCGATATCCGGATATTCGGCACGCACCAGCGCGCTGTACACCAGAATCCCCAGCAGAAAAAATGCCGCCGCCAGCGAAGGCATGCCGTCCGGCATATTACGGTTGAGATAGCGCTGATGCAGACACCACGCGGCAAGGCCAAGGGCGATCAGCGGGAAAATCGAAAAGGGAACAAAGGTGCTGAACAGCACCGAAAAGGAGCCGTTGATAGCTAAACCGGTGATAAAAGCCAGTAACAGCGTTCCTTTATCGCGAGAGTTTTGCTCAATCATTTCATTATCCTTATCACATTACTCTTCGGGGGTTTCCAGGGTAACCGCCAGGCGCTCTTGCTCCCGGCGATACCAGTAATACGCGCCTTTGGCGATCATTCGCAGCTGCAGCACCAGACGCTCTTCCAGTTTGCGCCGCTGTTCGATATCCACATCCAGCGCTTCCGCGCCGGCGCTGAACACAATCGTCACCATCGCTTCCGCCTGCGCTTCGGTAAAGCTGCGCGGCATGCGGTTTTCCAGCTCAAGGTAGTCGGCCAGTTCAGCGATAAAGTGCTGAATCTCCCGCGCGACCGCCGCACGAAAAGCCGCTGAGGTGCCGGAGCGCTCGCGTAGTAAGAGACGAAAAGCGTTGGGATTGTTCCCGATGAACTCCATAAACGTGGCGACCGAGGTTTTAATAATGCTGCCGCCTTTGGCGATGCGCTGGCGCGCCTGGCGCATCAGCTGGCGCAGCATCAGGCCACTTTCATCGACCATGGTCAGGCCGAGCTCATCCACATCGCGGAAGTGACGGTAAAACGAGGTCGGCGCAATGCCGGCTTCGCGTGCCACTTCGCGTAAACTCAGGCTGGCAAAACTCCTTTCTGCACTTAACTGACTGAATGCCGCTTCAATCAGTGAACGTCGTGTACGTTCTTTTTGTTGCGCTCGAACGCCCATTTTCCCGGCCTTGTGAGTAATCAGGCAGGCACTATAACAAACTTTTCAGCGTACAGCGGCGCAAAGTTTGTGACCGCCTGTTAACCTCACTGATTGTCAAACTTTGCCAATTTACGCTGTTAGAATTCAGATGTGCGCGGCGAGATGTTAGAATCTCGTTGTAAAAATGTATAGAAACATAGGACGTACTGGTATGCAAAAGTCTTACGATTACGATGCCATTGTGATTGGCTCCGGTCCGGGCGGCGAAGGTGCGGCGATGGGGCTGGTGAAGCAGGGAGCGCGCATTGCAGTGATCGAACGCTACCACAACATCGGCGGCGGTTGTACTCACTGGGGAACCATCCCTTCCAAAGCTCTGCGTCACGCTGTCAGCCGTATCATTGAGTTCAATCAAAACCCTCTTTATAGCGATCACACCCGACTCCTGCGCTCCTCGTTCGCCGACATTCTGAATCATACTGAGAACGTCATCAGCCAGCAGACTGCCATGCGTCAGGGCTTTTACGAGCGTAACCGCTGTGAGCTTTATCAGGGCGACGCCCATTTTGTTGATGCCAACACCATCGAAGTGGAACAGCCAGACGGCACGCGCGAGCGCTTAACCGCAGAGAAGTTTGTCATCGCCTGTGGTTCCCGCCCGTATCATCCGGCGGACGTCGATTTTACCCATCCACGCATTTACGACTCCGACTCCATTCTCAACCTGCATCATGAACCCGGCCACGTCATCATTTATGGTGCGGGCGTGATTGGCTGTGAATATGCGTCGATTTTCCGCGGCCTTAACGTCAAGGTTGACCTGATCAACACCCGCGATCGCCTGCTGGCGTTCCTCGATCAGGAGATGTCTGATTCGCTCTCTTATCACTTCTGGAACAGCGGCGTGGTGATTCGTCACAACGAAGAGTTTGAGAAGATTGAAGGTGTCAGCGATGGCGTCATCATGCACCTCAAGTCCGGCAAAAAGGTCAAAGCCGATTGCCTGCTGTACGCTAACGGCCGTACCGGTAATACCGATTCACTGGCGCTGGAAAACGTCGGGCTGGAAGCCGATGGCCGTGGCCTGCTGAAAGTGAACAGTATGTATCAGACCGCGCAGCCGCATATCTATGCGGTGGGCGACGTGATTGGCTACCCGAGCCTGGCCTCTGCCGCTTACGATCAGGGCCGCATTGCCGCGCAGGCGATCATCAAAGGGGAAGCCACCGCGCACCTGATTGAAGATATCCCGACCGGGATTTACACCATTCCGGAAATCAGCTCCGTCGGCAAAACCGAACAGCAGCTGACGGCGATGAAAGTGCCGTATGAAGTGGGCCGTGCACAGTTTAAGCATCTGGCGCGCGCGCAGATTGTCGGCATGCACGTCGGCAGCCTGAAGATCCTGTTCCACCGCGAAACCAAAGAGATTCTGGGTATTCACTGTTTTGGCGAGCGTGCGGCGGAGATCATCCACATCGGCCAGGCCATCATGGAGCAGAAGAACGGCGGTAACACGATTGAGTATTTCGTGAACACCACCTTCAACTACCCCACCATGGCCGAAGCCTACCGCGTGGCGGCGTTAAACGGCTTAAACCGCCTGTTTTAACGAACGGTCCAGGTAACCCTGCATGTGGGTTTTAATTGCTTCTGCCAGCTGCTCATAGCGGCTGCGCAGAGGCGATCCCGGACGATACACCAGCGCGATGGTGCGCTGCGGCACCGGTTTGTAACACGGCAGATAGCACACGCCATCACGTACGCGCTCATTCGGTACCGCCAGCGACGGCAGCAAAGTGATACCGCTGCCGGCTGCTACCATGTTGCGCAGCGTTTCCAGGCTGGTCGCGCGGAAATGGGTATCTTCATCAGCACCGGCTTCGAAGCAGAAGCCCATCGCCTGATCGCGCAGACAATGACCATCTTCCAGCATCAGCAATTTCTCACCGGCCAGATCCGACATCGGCACACGATCGCGATCGTGCCACGGGTGATCCTGGTAGATCGCCAGCTTCATCGGTTCATCAAACAGCGGCACTTCAATAAAAGCTTCGCTCTCTTTTACCAGCGCCAGAATCGCGCAGTCGAGCTTACCGCTGTCGAGCTGCGCCAGCAGCTGCTGCGTTTGCGCCTCGTGCAGATACATCTCGAGTTTCGGGAAGGTCTGATGCAGCATCGGAATAATATGCGGCAGCAGATAGGGACCGGTGGTCGGAATCAGACCAATGTGCAGCGGCCCGGACATGGTTTCGCCCTGCTGGCTGGCCATCTCCTTCAGTACCTTCACTTCACGCAGCACGGTTCGCGCCTGATCCACCAGCAGCAGTCCAGCCTGAGTAAACAGCACCTTACGGCTGGTCCGTTCCAGCAGCATCACACCCAGTTCATCTTCCAGCTTGCGAATCTGCCCGCTCAGGGTCGGCTGGCTGACATGACAGGCATCAGCGGCACGACGAAAGTGGCGATGTTCCGCCAGCGAAACCAGATATTCCAGATCACGAATGTTCATTGATAGCCTCCAAACCACGATAGCCCGTGGCGATAGATAGAATAGCAATGAACGATTAGCCCTATCAAGCGGTGAACAGGAATAATACCGGCCATCTGATTAAGACCACAGATTGTTAAAGCGGCTAACGCAGACACGCAACAACAACAATCTGGAGCAGCACCTGCAACCTGCTCACGAAATCACTGAGTTGGCCGGGAGTGCCAGCCCTTTGATGATGTGCCTATAACTATATGTAATTCCGAAGCTAGAGGTTGGCGGGCTACTTAAAGCCCGCTTTTTTTTGCCTTTGCATCACAGTGGTACATCACCCAGCAACTGCTGCAAATCCTGCTCCGTCAGCACCAGGAAGTGGCCAACAATACCGGACTGCGTCAGCTCCTGCTGCAGATCGTCATTATTCAGCACCAGCTCATACTGCTGCGTGGCCGGGTTAAGCTCCGCGTCCTGGAACAGGTTAACCGGCACGCTGGCCAGCAGGTCGTGCAGATGCAGGCCACTGAGTGCCTCCGGCCGGGCCACATCTCCCGTAATATCATCCGCGACGATCAGGCTGACCGGCGCACTGACATTCCCTGCGCCGCATGTCACCACGATCTGATGCTCGCCAGCGGCCAGCGCATGAGACGGCGTAAAGGTCCATTTGTGATCGCTATCGACCAGCGCACTGCCGAGCGGCTCATCGTTATCAAACAGCTCAACCCGGCTGCCGGGCTGGCCTTTACCGGAAAAGGTCGGCTGGGTTTGCGTAGTGCTCTCTTCCGGCCAGATAAACTGCGTGCCGCTGTGCATGGCGGTTAGCGTGACCGGTACAAAACCGGCATCCTCCACGATCAGTGTGAAGGGTGCGCTTGCGCTCTGCGGCATTGCCGCCACCTGTGCCACGAACTGATGATTCCCGCCAGCCAGCGCGTCAGGCAACGTAAAACTGAAGTAGCCGGTCTGAGCATCGCTGAGCGTGCTGCCTACTAACTCGCCGTGATGGTAACACTCAAGCGTGACGCCCCGGCCGGCATAGCCGTTCAGCGCAGGGCGCGTATCGCGGGTGATTTCGCCATCGACAATAAAACCGCCGTCATTCACCGAGGCGGAATCGAAGGTGACAGGAACCTGGTTTTCAACGGCCGGCTCCAGAGGAAAGAAAGGGTAGCCAAAGCGTGAAGTGCTCATTTATGTTCTCCAAATTAACTGCGAGCACACTTTAAGAACTCTTCACGCCAGACCGATCAAGAATTGTCTCTTTTTTGCGAAAGAAATTTCCTGGCGCGCATTACGCCAGGTTTAAGCGCTGCTTCGCTTCGCCGATCGCCAGCGCCACCTGCTGTGGTGCCACGCCGCCGCGCGCGTTACGCTTATCGAGACAAGACTGCAGCGACAGCACCGGATAAACATCTTCCCCGATCGCCGCGCTAAACTGCTTAAGCTGCGCCAGACTTAATGCTTCCAGCGCGACGCCTTGTTTGATCGCTTCAACCACGGTTTCGCCGACAATGTGGTGCGCTTCGCGGAACGGCACGCCTTTGGCTACCAGATAATCGGCCAGTTCGGTCGAGTTGGCGTAACCCTGCTCGGCGGCTTCCTGACAGCGCGGACGCTTCACCTGAATGCCATCCAGCACCAGCGCTGACATATGCAGGCAGTCAAGCCAGGTATCGAGCGCATCGAACAGCCCTTCTTTGTCTTCCTGCATATCTTTGTTGTACGCCAGCGGCAGCCCTTTCAGCGTCATCATCATGCCGGTCAGCGCGCCCTGCACACGACCGCACTTGCCGCGGATCAGCTCCAGCGCGTCCGGATTTTTCTTCTGCGGCATCAGCGATGAGCCCGACGTCACTTTATCGGACAGCTCAATAAAGCCGGCTTCACCGGTGTTGAAGAAGATCATGTCTTCAGCGAAGCGCGACAGGTGCACCATGCCAATCGAGGCATCAGACAGCAGCTCCAGCACGTGATCGCGGTCTGACACGGTATCCAGGCTGTTACGCGTGGCAGAGGCGAAGCCGAGCCAGCCGGCCAGCTGCTCACGGTCGATCTCATAAGCAGTACCGGCCAGCGCGCCGCAGCCCAGCGGGCTGACATCCAGCCGCTTCAGCGTATCCTGCAGACGGCTCTCGTCGCGCGCCAGCATCTCAACGTAGGCCAGACACCAGTGGGCAAACGTCACCGGCTGCGCCCGCTGCAGGTGGGTGTAGCCCGGCATCACGGCATCCTGATTGGCTTCAGCCGTGGCCACCAGCGCTGACTGCAGCTCGCGCGTGGCTTCCAGCAGCAGCGCCACCTGCGTTTTACACCACAGTTTAAGATCGGTCGCCACCTGGTCGTTACGGCTGCGCCCGGTGTGCAGCTTTTTGCCCAGCGCGCCGACTTTGTCGATCAGCTTGCCTTCCACCCAGCTGTGAATATCCTCGGCATCGCTCTGCAGAATCTGCTGCGGATTGGCGCGAACCTCTTCCAGCAGCGCATTCAGCGCGGCTTCCAGCTGCTGCTGCTCTTCACTGCTCAGCACGTTTACCGTTACCAGCGCTTGTGACCAGGCCACCGAACCGATGATGTCCTGCTCCGCCAGGCGGTAGTCAAACCGCAGTGAGTCGTTGAACTGTTTAAACCGTTGATCTGCCGCCTGCGAAAAACGTCCGCCCCAAAGTGCCATCTGCTTGCTCCTGAATCTGTTAAACAAAGGGCGGCCCGAAGCCGCCCCTGCAAAATATGTCGCCTGCCGCCGGTATTACTTCTTCTGCTCGTTCAGCGCGCGAATGCGTGAAGAGAGCGAGAACAGACGGATAAAGCCGCCCGCGTGACGGTGATCGTACACTTCGTCTTCGCCGAAGGTGGCAAACTCTTCTGAGTACAGGCTGTTCGCCGATTTTTTCTGGATCGCCGTGGCCTGGCCTTTGTACAGCTGCAGTACCACTTCACCGTTCACCAGCTCTGCCAGCGATGCGGCAGCGGCCTGGATTGACTGACGCAGCGGTGCGAACCAGCGGCCGTCATACACCACGTAAGACATCTCCTGACCCAGCTGTTCACGCCATTTGAAACTGTCGCGATCCAGTACCAGCTGCTCAACCGCACGCAGCGCGTTGACCATGATGGTGCCGCCCGGGGTTTCGTAGCAGCCGCGTGATTTGATGCCCACCAGACGGTTTTCCACGATATCAATCCGGCCCACGCCGTGTTTCGCTCCCAGCGCATTGAGTTTTTCCAGACACTGGAACGGGCTCAGTTTCTCACCGTTCACCGCGACAACCTGGCCTTTCTCCACGCTGACGGTGACGTTTTCTGGCTGATCCGGCGCTTCCAGCGGATCGACGGTCCACACCCAGCAATCTTTGTTTGGCGCGTTCCACGGGCTCTCCAGCACGCCACCTTCGGTCGAGATGTGCCAGGCGTTCTCATCACGGCTGTAGATTTTTTCCAGCGACGCGGTGGTCGGGATATTGCGCTCTTTCAGGTAATCCAGCAGCGCTTCACGCGAACGCAGGTTCCACTCACGCCATGGCGCCACCACTTTAAGCTGCGGTGCCAGCGCGGTATAGGTGGTTTCGAAACGCACCTGATCGTTGCCTTTACCGGTTGCGCCGTGGCACAGCGCGTCTGCGCCCACTTTCAGCGCCAGTTCAACCTGCGCTTTGGCGATGATAGGACGCGCCATTGAGGTGCCCAGCAGATAGGTGCCTTCGTACAGCGCACCGGTCTGCAGCACCGGGTAAACGTATTCGCTGATAAACTCTTCACGCAGATCGACCACGTGGCACTCAGACGCGCCCGACTGCAGCGCTTTCTTCTCTACGCCTTCCAGATCGGCCGGATCCTGACCAATGTTGGCCACGAACGCCACAACTTCACAACCACCGTAGTTCTCTTTCAGCCAGGGAATGATGGCCGAGGTATCCAGACCGCCCGAGTAAGCCAGAACGATTTTTTTGATGTTTTGCGTGCTCATGTCGTAATCCTTGATTATGCGAGAATCCGGGTGCCAATCGACACGCCGTTGAAAAGGGTTGGCAGCTGTTCAGCATGACGCCAGCTGGCAATATCCACCGGGCGGCCCAGCGTACGCGCCGCGTCGAGCGCCGCATGCACTTTCACAATCATGCCATCGGTAATAATGCCCTGGGCAATCAGCTGCTCGGCTTTGGCTGCGGTCATCTCGGCGATGCGCTGACCTTTGCCGTCGAGAATACCGCTGACGTCTGACAGCAGCACCAGATCGGCACCGATCGTCGCCGCCAGCGCGGTCGCGGCCTGGTCGGCGTTGACGTTCATCAGTTCGCCGCCGTCGGTGATGCCAATCGAGCTGATCACCGGCATATAGCCTGCATCCAGCAGCGTATTGATCAGCTGCGGATTACCCGGCGTGGCGTTGCCAACATGCCCCAGTTCCTCATCGAACTGTGCCACGTTCACCAGGCCGGCATCGCCGAGGCATAAACCCACTGCGCCAATGCCGTACTTCTTCGCCCATGCCAGCAGCGTTTTGTTAGCGGTGCCGGCCAGCGCACCGGTAATAATGTCGATCTGATCGGCTGGCGTCACGCGCAAACCGTTCTTCTTTTTCACCGGCAGCGCCAGTTTCTTCATCAGCTCGTCCACCAGGCAGCCACCGCCGTGGACGATGATCAGCGGACGCTGATACTGCGTGCGGTACGCCAGCAGGGCATCAAACAGACGCGCCAGCGCTTCTTCGCTATCCAGCAGTACGCCGCCCAGCTTAATGATCAGAGGATTGCTCATGGTCAGGTTATCCGTCCGTTAAATCAGAGACAGCGTTTCGGGGAAGCCGAAACGAATATTGAGACACTGCACCGCCTGTGAGGAGGCGCCTTTCAGCAGGTTGTCTTCCGCTGCGACAACAATCAGGTGCTCGCCCTGCACGGCAAAGCCGATATCGCAGAACGGCAGGCCAACCACCGCTTTCAGCGCCGGTACGCCTTTGTCGTACAGCCGCACCAGCGGTTTGTCGTGGTAGGCGCTGTGGAACGCCGCCGCCACATCCTGCTGGCTCACACCGGCGTTCAGACGGCAGGTGATGGTTTCCAGAATGCCGCGCGGGAAATTACCGAGATGCGGCGTGAAGATCACCGGCGTGCCGAGATGGGCCACAATCTCCGGATGGTGACGGTGATTGAAGAGACCGTACGGCTGCAGGCTGACCTCACAGAAGCTGGTGGTGACGCTGGCTTTACGCCCGGCACCGCTGACGCCGCTGGTGGCATTGATGACCGGCCACTGAGCCGGATTAAGCAGGCCAGCCTTAATCAGCGGCTTAAGCGCCAGCTGCGCGGCGGTCGGATAGCAACCCGGCACCGCCACCAGCTGCGCGTCTTTAATCTGCGCGTGGTTCCATTCGGCCAGGCCGTAAACGGCTTTGTCGAGCCACGCCTGGTGCTGATGGCTGAAACCGTAATACTGTTGATAAAAGCCGTCGTCGTTAACGCGGAACGCGCCTGAGAGGTCGAACACCACGCAGCCGGCTTTCAGGAATTCCGGGGCCAGATCGTGGCTGACTTCGTGTGCGGTGGCGAGGAACACCACATCGACCTTGCCGGCCCACTCTGCGGCATCACCCAGCGGCTGCAATGGCAAATCGACCCTGCCTTTCAGCTGCGGATGGAGATCGGAGAGTAACTTTCCGGCATCCGGGCTTTGCGCTGAAACCGCCAAAGCGGTTATGTTCATATGCGGGTGGCGATTCAGGTAGGTGGCAAGCTCTACGCCAGCATAACCACTGGCACCAACGATCAGCGTATTCAACATCAGGCTGTATACCTTATTACAGTCACACGTATCGGGTCGCGGCATTGCCCCGTTGCCCACGATGCCGTTTGCAGTTTTTTTCAGTTCACATGCAGACGACGTTAATGTATTTTTATTCACTATTAATGCATTAATATTGATACATCCTAACCCAGGGACCGTCAACAGTGAAGACAAAAATTCCACCTTTTATCGAACTCTACCGCCAGCTGATTGCAACACCGTCGATCAGCGCCACCGACAGCGCGCTGGATCAGAGCAATGAAACTTTAATCAATTTGCTGGCGGGCTGGTTCCGCGATCTCGGCTTCAGCGTGGAAGTCCAGCCGGTGCCGGGTACACGCCATAAATTCAACCTGCTGGCGCGCAGCGGCAGCGGCGCAGGTGGCCTGCTGCTGGCGGGCCATACCGACACCGTGCCGTACGACGACGGCCGCTGGACGCGCGATCCCTTTACCCTGACCGAACACGACAACAAGCTGTACGGCTTAGGCACCGCCGACATGAAAGGCTTCTTTGCCTTTATTCTTGATGCGCTGCGTGACGTTGACGTGACGAAGCTCGGCAAACCGCTGTACATCCTCGCCACCGCCGATGAAGAGACCACGATGGCCGGCGCGAAATACTTCTCTGAATCGACCCAGCTGCGGCCGGACTGCGCCATCATCGGCGAACCGACATCGCTGAAACCGGTGCGCGCCCACAAAGGCCATCTGTCGCACGCCATCCGCATTCAGGGTCAGTCCGGGCACTCCAGCGATCCGGCGCGCGGCGTGAACGCGATCGAGCTGATGCATGAATCCATTACTCAGCTGATGCAGCTGCGTAATACGCTGAAAGAGCGCTATCACCACGACGGCTTCGCCATTCCGTATCCGACCATGAACTTTGGCCATATCCACGGCGGCGACGCGGCGAACCGCATCTGCGCCTGCTGTGAGCTGCATATGGATATCCGTCCGCTGCCGGGACTGACGCTGAGCGATCTCGACGGTTTACTCAATGAAGCGCTGGCACCGGTGAGCGCGCGCTGGCCGGGCCGTCTGACTGTCGGTGAGCTGCATCCGCCGATTCCCGGTTACGAATGCCCGGCCGATCATGAACTGGTCAAAGTGGTGGAGAAGCTGCTGGGCGTGCCGACAGAAGTGGTGAATTACTGCACCGAAGCGCCGTTTATCCAGCAGTTGTGCCCGACGCTGGTGTTAGGGCCTGGATCCATCAATCAGGCGCACCAGCCAGACGAGTTTATTGATACCGCATTTATTAAGCCGACTCATGCGCTTATCACTCAGGTTGTGCAGCATTTTTGCCATTGATGATTAAAAGATGGGGCATTTCACTGCGAAATCAGCAAATTGCCCCGTCATTATCCGGGATTTGATAATAAGAATAACTTATCCCACCTCCTGTCAATTAAATTCGATGAATTTCCGATAGTTAGCAGCACGATACCGGCAATTTAAGTCAATTGACGAACAGGAAGAACCGTGGCTAGATAAAAGACGATGTTATGCCCGTTGGGTATAGAGGTTTTATATTTAAGACGATAAGGGTGTCAGGGTCACATGAACGAACAATATTCCGCAATGCGAAGTAATGTCAGTATGCTCGGCAAACTGCTCGGGGATACGATAAAGGATGCACTGGGAGAGAACATCCTCGATCGGGTGGAGACCATCCGCAAGCTCTCTAAGTCATCCCGTGCAGGAAATGACACTCATCGTAAGGAACTGCTCTCCACGCTGCAAAACCTGTCTAACGACGAGCTGCTGCCGGTGGCACGCGCGTTCAGCCAGTTCCTTAACCTCACCAACGTGGCAGAACAGTATCAAACCATTTCGCGCAGCGGCGACGGTGCTAACCATCCGGAGCTGCTGAAAAAGACCTTTGAGCGCCTGAAGCAGCAGAGCGATCTCAGCGAGCCGGCCATCCGCCAGGCGATTGAGGAGCTGTCGCTGGAGCTGGTGCTCACCGCCCACCCGACCGAAATTACCCGCCGCACGCTGATCCACAAGCTGGGCGAAGTGAACAGCTGTCTGCAGCAGCTCGACCACAGTGACATCACCGACTACGAACGCAACCAGGTCATGCGCCGTCTGCGTCAGCTGGTGGCGCAGGCGTGGCACACCGATGAGATCCGTAAATATCGCCCGACGCCGGTAGATGAAGCCAAATGGGGCTTCGCGGTGGTGGAGAACAGCCTGTGGGAAGGCGTGCCGGCGTTTCTGCGCGAGCTGAACCAGCAGGTGGAAGAGAGCTTCGGCATCCAGCTGCCGGTGGATTTTGTGCCAATCAAATTTACCTCGTGGATGGGCGGCGACCGTGACGGTAACCCGAACGTCACCGCACCGATTACCCGCCACGTGATGCAGCTAAGCCGCTGGAAAGCCGCCGACCTGTTCCTGCGCGATATCGGCGTGCTGGTGTCCGAGCTGTCGATGTCCGAGTGCAGCGACGAAGTGCGCGAACTGTGTGGCGATGCGGAGGCGCTGGAGCCGTATCGTGTGATTCTGAAGCGTATCCGCAGCCAGCTGATGAGCACCCAGAGCTATCTGGAGCGCCGCCTGAAGGGTGAGCGCCTGCCGCGTCCGGCCGATCTGCTGGTTTCAAACGATCAGCTGTGGCAGCCGCTGTTTGCTATTTACCAGTCGCTGCAGCAGTGCGGCATGGGCATCATCGCCAACGGCCAGCTGCTGGATACGCTGCGCCGCGTGAAATGCTTCGGCGTGCCGCTGGTGCGTATCGATATCCGTCAGGAGAGCACCCGCCACACCGAAGCGATTGCCGAAGTGACGCGCTATCTCGGACTGGGCGACTATGAAAGCTGGTCAGAAGCCGACAAGCAGGCGTTCCTGATCCGTGAACTGAATTCCAAGCGGCCGCTGCTGCCGCGGCAGTGGGAGCCCAGCGACAACACGCGTGAAGTGCTGGATACCTGCAAAGTGGCGGCAGAAGCGCCGCAGGGCTCGATTGCCGCCTATGTGATTTCGATGGCCAAAACGCCGTCTGACGTGCTGGCGGTGCATCTGCTGCTGAAAGAGGCCGGCATCCCTTACGCAATGCCGGTGGCGCCGCTGTTTGAAACCCTCGACGACCTCAACAACGCCAATGACGTGATGAGCCAGCTGCTGAATATCGACTGGTATCGCGGCTTCATCAACGGCAAGCAGATGGTGATGATTGGCTATTCCGACTCAGCAAAAGATGCCGGCGTGATGGCAGCCAGCTGGGCACAGTATCAGGCCCAGGATGCGCTGATTAAAACCTGCGACAAAGCCGGCATTACCCTGACGCTGTTCCACGGACGCGGCGGTTCGATTGGCCGCGGTGGCGCACCGGCGCATGCAGCCCTGCTGTCACAGCCGCCGGGCAGCCTGAAAGGCGGCCTGCGCGTGACCGAACAGGGCGAAATGATTCGCTTCAAATATGGCCTGCCGGAAGTCACCATCGCCAGCCTGTCGCTTTACACCGGGGCGATTCTGGAAGCCAACCTGCTGCCACCGCCAGAACCAAAACGCGAATGGCAGGAGATCATGAACGGCCTGTCAGCCTATTCGTGCGCCATGTACCGCGGCTATGTGCGTGAAAATCCGGATTTCGTTCCCTACTTCCGCTCGGCGACGCCAGAGCAAGAGCTGGGCAAACTGCCGCTCGGCTCGCGCCCGGCGAAACGGCGTCCGACCGGCGGCGTTGAGTCGCTGCGCGCCATTCCGTGGATCTTCGCCTGGACGCAGAACCGCCTGATGCTGCCCGCGTGGCTGGGTGCCGGCGCGGCGCTGCAGAAAGCGATGGACGAAGGCCATCAGGATCAGCTGGAAACCATGTGCAGCGAATGGCCGTTCTTCGCCACGCGTCTCGGCATGCTGGAGATGGTGTTCTCGAAGGCTGACCTGTGGCTGGCGGAGTATTACGATCAGCGTCTGGTGGATAAATCGCTGTGGCCGCTCGGCAAACAGCTGCGCGATCAGCTCGATGCCGACATCAAAGCGGTGCTGACCATCGCGAACGATGCGCATCTGATGGCGGACCAGCCGTGGATCGCCGAATCCATCGCGCTGCGTAACGTCTACACCGATCCGCTCAACGTGCTGCAGGCGGAACTGCTGCAGCGTGCGCGTGCGCAGGAAGAGCGCGGCGATGAACCTGATGCGCGCGTAGAACAGGCGCTGATGGTCACTATCGCTGGCGTCGCGGCCGGCATGCGTAACACCGGCTAACGGCTGGCAGCGCATCACAGCAAGAAGGGGGCCCTGAGGCCCCCTTCTCTTTTTTATCCTTTCACGCTTATGCCGCCAGCGTCGGGCGAACACCCAGCGTGTGGCAGATGGCGTAGCTCATCTCGGCGCGGTTCAGCGTGTAGAAGTGAAAGTCCTTCACCCCTTCGCGCGACAGGATTTTCACCATGTCCATGGCGATGTTGGCACCGACCATTTTGCGCGTCTCCGCATCATCATCCAGCCCATCAAACATGGCGTTCATCCAGCCCGGTACGCGCACGTTGGTCATGGTGGCGAAACGCTGCAGCTGTTTAAAGTTGGAGACCGGCAGAATGCCCGGCACGATCTCCACGTCGATACCGGTGGCCACGCAGCGATCGCGAAAGCGCAGATAGCTCTCCACGTCGAAGAAAAACTGGGTAATCGCGCGACTGGCACCGGCATCAATTTTTCGCTTCAGGTTGATCAGATCCGCCTGCGCACTCTTCGCTTCCGGATGCACTTCGGGATAGGCCGCTACCGAGATATCAAAATCACCGACCTCTTTCAGCAGCGACACCAGATCGCTGCCGTACATGTCTGGTTTGCCGCCGCCCGGTGGTAAATCGCCGCGCAGCGCCACGATATGGCGAATGCCGTTATTCCAGTAGTCTCGCGCAATGGCGCGCAGTTCATCGCGCGTCGCATCAATACAGGTGAGATGCGGTGCCGCTTCCAGTCCGGTGCGCTCTTTAATGCCTTTGATGATGCTGTGAGTGCGGTCGCGCTCGCCGGAGTTGGCTCCGTAAGTGACCGAGACGAATTTGGGTTTCAGGCTGCTCAGGCGGTCGATGGAGTTCCACAGAGTTGCTTCCATTTCGCTGGTGCGGGGCGGGAAAAACTCAAAAGAGACATTAATTTGCCCGTTCAGCTCAGCCAGGCTCTGGTTCAGCGCTTCGCGCTGATTGGCATGAAAGAAACTCATCCTGTTACCTCATCATCACATATCGATTAATTTGCGAACCGCGAACATCCATACGTTTAGACGTCCAGATGCACAAAATGAACGATCTTCAGCTTAGCGTCAACATAAAATTGCTTGCCGGGCGTGACAAATATTCAACCCAAGTGAAAGGGATTCACCTGACGGGGAAGCAGAGGGAAAACGCAGACAGCGGACGCCGTCTGCGCAGCAGGTTTACAGCAGTTGGGCGAGACGATTGATATCAGACTGGAGCGCACCGGCGGTGACATCCCGGCCGGCGCCCGGCCCGCGGATCACCAGCGGATTGTCGCGATACCAGCGGCTTTCAATGGCAAACACGTTATCGCACGGCAGCAGCGCCGCCAGCGGATGCTCCGGACGCACCGCTTCCACGCCGACGCGCGCTTTACCGTTGGCATCGAAACGCGCCACGTAGCGCAGCACCAGACCCATCTCCTGTGCGGCTTCGAAGCGCTGCAGCATCTGCTCGTTCAGCTCGTCAGCGTTTTCAAAGAAGTGGTCGATGGATTCGCCTTCGCACTGTGACGGCACCAGCGATTCAACCCGCACCTGATCCGGTTCGATGTCGTAACCGGCTTCGCGCGCCAGAATCACCAGTTTGCGCATCACGTCCTGACCGGAGAGATCAACGCGCGGATCGGGCTCGGTTAAGCCCTGCTGCCACGCCTGATCGACCAGCTCGCTGAACGGCACCGTGCCGTCAAACTGCAGGAACAGCCACGACAGCGTGCCGGAGAAGATACCGCTGATCGCCAGAATGCTGTCGCCGCTTTCGCGCAGGTCGCGCACCGTGTGATTGACCGGCAATCCGGCACCCACGGTCGCGTTATACAGCCAGTGGCGACCGGTTTTGGCGAAGGCATCGCGTACCTGACGCCAGCTCTGGCCGCTGGCAGCGCCGGCCACTTTATTGGCGCTGATGACGTGGAAGCCGTGGCTGGCAAAATCGTGATACTGCTGCGCCAGCGAATCACTGGCGGTGACGTCGAGCACCACCAGATCGTCAAACGGGTGCGCGCGCATCCACAGGAACAGCGACTCTTCGTCGCGCGCTTCGGCTTCATCATCAAAGAAGGCCAGCGCCCGGCTGGCGTCGAGACCGTCATAGCTCAGCAGGCTGCGGCTACTGTCCGCCACGCCCGCCAGCACAAATTCAAACCCGGTACGCGCCGACAGCGTCTCCTGCTCGCGCGCGAACAGCTCCAGCCAGCGTGAACCGATATTGCCTTTGCCAAACAGGATCAGGCCGATGCGCTTCTCGGCGCGGAACAACGACTGGTGCAGTCCCTGAATCAGATGCTGGGTCGGGCCGACGCGCAGCACCGCCACCAGGCTGATATGATCTTCTGACTGCCAGACGAATTCGACCGGCTGGTCTTTGATCTGCTGCCAGAAGCGATGGCTGTGCAGCGGATTACGCGTCACGCCAGCGCCGACCAGCGCCACCAGCGCCAGACCGTCACGCAGCTGCAGATGACCGGGCAGCGCCGCGTCCTGCAGCAGGTTAAAAGCGCTGTTGACCACTTCCGAGGTGTAACACAGCTGCAGCAGGCGACGATCCGGATGGATACCCATCGCCAGCGGACGCAGCTGCGCGCGCTTCAGCAGCAGATCGATCTCTTTCTGCTGGGTGGCAAAATCGTGGCTATCGGGAATCTGAATCTCAACCAGGCAGACATCGTCGTGACTGGTGACAATGCGCGCGCCGGTGCCGGACGCCAGCACGCGCTCAATGCGCGTTGAGCCCTGCTCCGGCTGATAGCTGCAGCGCAGCTGTAAATCGATGTCGCTGTTGGAGACCGGCTGCAGCGTACGCGTGTGCAGCACCGGCGCCGCCAGACGCGCCAGCTCGCTGGCCTCATCCAGCCGCAGCAGCGGCAGCAGGCAGGCATCGGAGACCTTGCGCGGGTCCGCGCTGTAAACGCCAGCCACGTCGCTCCAGATGGTGACGCGGTTCACGCCCGCCAGCGCGCCAATCTGCGTTGCCGAGTAGTCAGAGCCGTTACGGCCGAGCAGTACGGTTTCGCCCGCTTCGCTGCGGCTGATAAAACCCGTCACCACCAGACGCTTATGCGGATGCTGCGCCAGCAGCGCCTGCAGCAGCGGCCAGGATTTGCCTTCATCTACCTGCGGCTGTGCCGCACGTTCGGCACGCAGGAAGTCGCGTGCGTCCAGCCACGCCGCTTCGATATCGCGCTGGCTGAGCACCGCCGCCATCAGGCGCGCCGACCAGATTTCGCCGTGGCCAACCACTTCGGCGTACACCGCATCGGTGATGGCGCCGTCGAGCAGCGCCGCCAGGCGTTCAAGATCGCGGATGAAGGCTGCGGTCAGGGTTTCTGCATATTCAGCAGGCAGCAGTGCAGCGATCAGTTCGCTGTGAAAACGGCGTAACGCCTGTTGCACCTGATGGGCCGATAAGCGATCGCTCTGGCTCAGCTTGAGCCAGCTGATCAGCTGGTTAGTGGTGCTGCCTGCGGCTGAGACCACCATTAAGTCGCCCGGCTGGCTGTAATCGGCCATGATACCGGCGACGCGCTGATAACAGCGCGCGTCGGCCAGGCTACTGCCACCAAATTTATGCAACTGCTTGATCGGCGTTCCCGCGCCTGCTGAAATCGTCATGGTTACCCCTCGGCTGCGATCCTGAATGCATTATCCAGGTCGGCGATTAAATCTTCGTGATCTTCAATTCCGACAGAAATACGCAGCAGCGAGTCGGAAATGCCCGCTGCGGCACGCGCGTCCGCCGACATGCCGGCGTGCGTCATGGTGGCGGTGTGCGAAATCAGACTTTCCACGCCGCCCAGCGACTCCGCCAGCGTGAACAGCTGCAGCGCTTTCAGGAAGCGGCGCAGCCGCGCCTCATCGGCGTCGAGTTCAAAACTGAGCATGGCGCCAAAACCGCGCTGCTGACGGGCGGCAAACTGGTGTCCGGCATTCTCTGGCAGAGACGGATGATACAGCTTTTTCACCAGCGGTTGTTGCTTCAGGTAATCAACAATCGCCAGGGCGTTACGCTGCGCCGCCGCCATGCGCGGTGCCAGCGTGCGCAGGCCGCGCAGCAGCAGGTAGCTGTCAAACGCCGCGCCGGTGACGCCAATGTTATTCGCCCACCAGGCGAGTTCCGTGACCAGCGCCGGATCTTTAGCGATGACCGCACCGGCCACCACGTCCGAGTGACCATTGAGATATTTGGTGCAGGAGTGGATCACCAGATCGGCACCCAGCGCCAGCGGGTTCTGCAGCGCCGGGCTGAGGAAGGTATTGTCCACTACGCTCACCGCACCGGCAGCACGCGCGGCGGCGCAGATGGCCGCAATATCCACCACGCGCAGCAGCGGATTGCTCGGGCTTTCGACCAGCACCAGCTTTGGTTTTTCCGCCAGCGCCGCCGCCAGCGCCGCTTCATCGCCCTGATCGACAAACTTCACGCGGTAAGCGCCGCGCTTGCTCAGGCTGTCAAACAGACGATAGCTGCCGCCGTAGCAGTCGTGCGGCGCCACCAGCAGATCGCCTGGCTTCAGGAACACCGTCGTCACCAGATGAATCGCCGACATCCCGGTGTTGGTCAGCACCGCGCCCGCGCCCCCTTCCAGCTCAGCCAGCGCGCGCTGGACCACATCGCGCGTCGGGTTACCACGGCGTGAATAGTCATGCGCGCGCGGCTCGTTGAAATCGAGGAAGTTATAGGTGCTGGAGAGGTGAATCGGTGGGACAACGCAGCCATATTGCTCGTCATCATTCAAACCGCTGCGTACTGCGATGGTTGCCTGTTTACGCGTCATGGTGCTTACTGTTCCTGAAGTGTAATAAAAAAGTGGCAACAGAATAACATTCCGCAACTGGACGTCAATACATCTGGACATCTAAATGTCTTTGCGTATAGATTGAGCAAAGCCGCAATACCCGCTAAAATTACGCGTCATCGCCTGGTGTTCAGCGCGCTTTCCTGTGAAACGCGATGTGTAAGCATAAAACCGGCAGTTTAAGCGGTCAGGCATCGAAAAATCGGGCATAATCAACGGATTTCCCCATATTCAACTTTTTATTGATTAAGGTAACCCATGGCTGAATGGAACGGCGAATATATCAGCCCTTACGCTGAACACGGTAAGAAGAGCGAGCAGGTTAAGAAGATTACAGTTTCTATCCCGCTGAAAGTGCTGAAGATTTTAACGGATGAGCGTACCCGCCGTCAGGTGAACAATCTGCGTCACGCCACCAACAGCGAACTGCTGTGCGAAGCCTTTTTGCATGCCTTCACCGGGCAACCGCTGCCGAATGATGTTGATCTGCGTAAAGAGCGCAGCGACGAGATTCCGGAAGAAGCAAAACAGATTATGCGTGAGATGGGCATCGATCCCGACAGCTGGGAATACTGAGGCCAGAAATAAAAAAACCCAGCCGAGGCTGGGTTTTTTCTTGCAACCGAATCGTGAAGATTCGCCGGCAAATAATCTTATTTCTTGCTGCCTGGGATGCTGAAACGCTTGTTGAAGCGATCAACACGACCACCAGAGTCAACAACACGCTGCTTACCGGTGTAGAACGGGTGGCATTTGCCGCACACGTCCAGGTTCAGGGTACCAGTCATGGTTGAACGGGTGTTGATCACGTTGCCGCAAGAGCAGGTGATGGTCACAGCTTCGTATTTCGGGTGAATACCTTGTTTCATGGGAGAACCTCATAAAAGGCCGTGTCGCTCTCCGTGCCAGGCGAACCTGCACAGCACCACACGCGGTTAATAAATGGTGTATCTCTGACGAGTCATCTCATCAAAGGCGGCATAGTATACAGAAAATGAGCGCATTGATCAAATCCGCGCAATGCGCCGTGCTCTGCCATGCCGGGGAAACGCCTGCAGACAGCGCCGCCGCGCGCTGAAGTATGACGGGGGTGACGCCAGCGTGTACACTACTTCTCCTTTTTACAGAACCGGATAGAGATCGACATGCCCGTTGTTCAGGTTGCCCTGCCCGTTCCGCTGCCTCGCCTGTTTGACTACCTGTTGCCCGCCGATGCGCCGCAGCCGGTGGCCGGCGCGCGCGTGAGCGTACCGTTCGGCAACCGGAAAATGACTGGCATCGTGGTTAGCACGCGCGCCACCAGCGATCTCCCCCTTGCCCAGCTGAAGCAGATTGATGCGTTGCTCGACGACCGCTCGCTGTTCTCACCCGCGCTGTGGCGCATCCTCAACTGGGCCGCCGGCTACTATCACTCTCCGCTCGGCGAAGTGCTCAGCCATGCGCTGCCGGTGCTGCTGCGTCAGGGCAAGCCGGCCCAGGAAGCGCCGCTGTGGCAGTGGGTAGTGAACGAAGCCGGGCGCGAAGTGGCGCTGGAAAGCCTGAAGCGCGCGCCGAAACAGCAGCAGGCGCTGGCGGCGTTGCGTCAGCGGCCGCTGTATCGGCATCAGATCGGCGAGCAGGATTTTACCGATGCCGCGCTGCAGGCGCTGCGTGCCAAAGGCCTGTGCGACCTGCGCGAACATGCGCCACAGCAGCACGACTGGCGCACCAGTTTCGCGGTGAAAGGTGAACGGCTGCGGCTGAATACCGATCAGGCGATGGCGGTGGGCGCCATTCGCAGCGAGGACGAACATTACGCCGCGTGGCTGCTGGCAGGCATTACCGGATCGGGTAAAACCGAGGTCTATCTCAGCGTGCTGGAGAATGTGCTGGCGCGCGGCAAACAGGCGCTGGTGCTGGTGCCGGAAATTGGCCTGACGCCGCAAACCATTGCCCGCTTTCGTGAACGCTTCGATGCGCCGATTGATGTGCTGCACTCGGCGCTCAATGACAGCGAGCGTCTGGCGGTCTGGTTGCGCGCGCGCAGCGGCGAGACCGCCATCGTCATCGGCACACGATCCGCGCTGTTCACACCGCTGGCGCGGCCGGGCGTGATCATCATTGATGAAGAACACGACAGCTCCTACAAACAGCAGGAAGGCTGGCGCTACCAGGCGCGCGATCTGGCGGTATTCCGCGCTCACGAAGAAGATGTGCCGATTGTGATGGGCTCGGCGACACCGGCGCTGGAGACGCTGCACAACGTGCGTGTCGGCAAATATCGCCAGCTCAACCTGACCAAACGTGCCGGTAACGCCAAACCGGCGCTGCAGCAGCTAATCGATCTCAAGGGGCAGCAGCTGAAAGGCGGTCTCGCGCCAGCGCTGCTGGGCAAGATGCGCCAACACCTGCAGGCGGATAATCAGGTTCTGCTGTTTCTCAATCGCCGCGGCTTTTCGCCGGCGCTGATGTGCCACGACTGCGGCTGGCTGGCGGAGTGCCAGCGCTGCGACAGTTATTACACGCTGCATCAGCAGCATCGTCAGCTGCGCTGTCACCACTGCGACAGCCAGCGTCCGCTGCCGCATCAGTGTCCGGGCTGCGGTTCCACCCATCTGCTGCCGGTCGGCGTGGGCACGGAACAGCTGGAGCAGCAGCTCAGCACGCTGTTTCCTGGCGTACCGGTGTCGCGCATCGATCGCGATACCACCAGCCGCAAAGGCGCGCTGGAACAGCATCTGGCCGATGTGCATCGCGGCGGGGCGCGCATTCTGGTCGGCACGCAGATGCTGGCCAAAGGCCATCACTTCCCGGACGTGACGCTGGTATCGCTGCTGGATGTCGATGGCGCGCTGTTTTCTGCGGATTTCCGTGCCGCCGAGCGCTTTGCCCAGCTCTACACACAGGTCGCCGGCCGCGCCGGCCGCGCCGGTAAGCAGGGCGAAGTGTTACTGCAGACGCACCATCCGGAACATCCACTGCTGCAAACGCTGCTGCATCGCGGCTATTTTGCGTTTGCCGATCAGACGCTGCTGGAGCGCCAGTCAGTGCAACTGCCACCGTGGACCAGCCACGCACTGTTTCGCGCGGAAGATCTGGATAACGCGCAGGCGGCGGAGTTCCTTACTCAGCTGCGTAACCTGCTGGAAGCCAGCCCGCTCAAAGATGAGGCGATGTGGCTGATGGGGCCGGTGCCGGCGCTGGCACCGAAGCGCAGCGGACGCTGGCGCTGGCAACTGCTGCTACAGCATCCGTCGCGCAAGCGGCTGCAGCAGTTGCTGAGCAGTTCATTGCCGCTGGTTACCACCCTGCCCGCCGCGCGCAAAGTCAAATGGACGCTGGATATCGACCCCACCGAGAGTTAAGCCGCGCCACATCTGCGAGCCAGATCGAAAAAAGTCGCACAAGTCACAATTTTTATGCAAATTAAGTAACAACCTCACACGGCGTTGGGTTAACAATAGTGCCCGTCCCGGCTCTGGGCCGGCTATGTGTGAATATCTATGCGCTGTACCGCGTCAGGAGTTAACGTTGGATCAGAAGCAACCCTCATCGGCAGCCACCATGAAAGATGTGGCCGAGCAGGCTGGCGTCTCCACCGCCACGGTTTCGCGCGCGCTGATGAATCCGGAAAAAGTCTCCGCCGCGACCCGGCAGAAAGTGGAACAGGCAGTGCAGGCGGTCGGCTATGCGCCGCACGGTCTGGCGCGCAACGCCAAACGCGGCGACACGCAAACCATTCTGGTGATTGTGCCGGACATCTGTGACCCTTTCTTCAGCGAGATTATCCGCGGCGTGGAAGTGACCGCCGCGCAGGAAGGCTATCTGGTGCTGATTGGTGACTGCGCGCATCAGGATCAGCAGGAAAAAACCTTCCTTAACCTGATGCTGACGCGCCAGATTGACGGCATGGTACTGCTGGGTTCGCAGCTGCCGTTTGACGCCGGCATTGAAGATCAGCGTAATCTGCCGCCGATGGTGATGGGCAACGAGTTCGCGCCGGAGATGGCGCTGCCCACGGTGCATATCGATAACCTGACCGCGGCCTTTGAAGCGGTGAATCACCTGTTACAGCTGGGCCATCGGCAGATCGCCTGCATCACCGGACCGGAACATATCCCGCTCAGCCAGTATCGGTTGCAGGGCTACATCCAGGCGCTGCGCCGCAGCAATATCGCCATCGATCCCACGCTGATTGTGCACGGCGACTTCACCTTTGAAGCCGGTGCCAGCGCGCTGAAGCAGCTGATGAGCCTGCCGCAGCCGCCGAAAGCCCTGTTCTGCCATAGCGATCTGATGGCGCTGGGCGCGATGAACCAGGCGCGCAAGCTGGGAATGCGTATTCCGCAGGATCTGTCGGTGGTCGGCTTCGATGATATCGAGCTGGCGCAATACTACGATCCGCCCCTGACCACCGTGGCACAGCCGCGTTTTGCCATTGGCCGCGAAGCGATGCTGCTGCTGCTGGATGAGCTGCAGGGCAAACGGGTCAACAACGGTTCACGCCTGCTCGACGCCGAACTCCGCGTCCGCGGCAGTACCGCACCGGCAGCAAAACGCGAAAAATGAATGCGGGAACCCTGCATTTTCAGCAGATTCTGAAGGCAGACTGTGCTGGTCAAAGTTCCAGCCCTTGAGTAACATGACGCATTCCTTGCCGGGCAAAATTAACACCCCATTTACACGCCCAGTGGCATTTTTTTGAAGGGTATCAGAACGAAAGTGGCACAGAGAGATTACGTAGGCCGCGGGCGTTCAACAGGGACGCGTCGCAAAAAACCCGCAGGCCGCAGCAAGAAAAGCAAAGGCGGCTCCGGCACTTCAAAGCTGATGATAGTACTGGCCGTGGCAGTGCTGGTGACCTTTGCCGGTGGTTTATGGTTCATCTCGCATCACAAAAAAGAAGAAACACCGGTGATTCCGAATCATAAAGCCAACGGTAATGGCCTGCCGCCGAAGCCGGAAGAGCGCTGGAAGTACATCAAAGAGCTGGAAAATCGTCAGGTGACCGTGCCGTCGCCCACCGAGCCGTCTGCCGGTGGCGAAATCAAGTCGCAAACTCAGCTGACCGACGAACAGCGTCAGCTGCTGGAGCAGATGCAGGCCGATATGCGCCAGCAGCCAACCCAGCTGAATGAAGTGCCGTGGAACGAACAAACCCCGGCTCAGCGCCAGCAAACGCTGCAGCGTCAGCAGCAGGCACAACAGCAACAACAGCAACAACAGCAGATGCAGCGTCAGCAACAGCAGTTACAGCAGCAGCAGCGTCAGCAACAGTTGCAGCAGCAGCGCCAGCAGGAATTGCAGCAGCAGGCGGCACGCCAGCAGCAACAACAGGCCGCGCCGATCACTCGCGAGCCGGCGAAGCCGCAGGAGAGCGCCAAAGCCAAAACGGAAGAGAAAGCGAGCACCCAGCGCTGGATGGTGCAGTGTGGCTCGTTTAAAGGTACCGATCAGGCGGAATCGGTACGCGCCGGTCTGGCGTTTGAAGGTTTCGAAAGCCGCATCACGACTGGCGGCGGCTGGAATCGCGTGGTGATTGGGCCGTTTAAAGACCGCAGCAGCGCAGACAGCACCGTGAAGCGCCTGCACAGCTCCGGCCACAGCAGCTGTATCCCGCTCGCCCTGCCTTAACCCTCCCTGCTCGCCCCCGGCAATTTGCAGCATCAGATATTGCCGGGGGTTGAAACCCCACAGGATTACCCCATATCTGGTTGCATGATACGCCGCGCCCGCTGCGCGGTGTCTTTTTTCCACTGCAACAAGGGGTCTGCCCGTGACAACAATAGTAAGTGTACGACGCAACGGCCGGGTCGTGATCGGCGGTGATGGCCAGGCGACGCTCGGCAATACCGTAATGAAAGGCAATGTTAAAAAGGTGCGTCGTCTTTACAACGACAAAGTGATCGCGGGCTTTGCTGGCGGCACCGCAGATGCCTTTACCCTGTTTGAACTGTTCGAACGTAAACTGGAGATGCATCAGGGCCATCTGGTGAAAGCCGCGGTCGAACTGGCGAAAGACTGGCGTACTGACCGGATGCTGCGCCGCCTTGAAGCGCTGCTGGCGGTTGCCGATGAGAACTCCTCGCTGATCATCAGCGGTAACGGTGACGTGATTCAGCCGGAAAATGACCTGATTGCCATCGGTTCCGGCGGGCCTTACGCCCAGGCAGCCGCCCGCGCGCTGCTGGAGAACACGGAGATGGGTGCGCACGATATCGTAGCCAAAGCGCTGAATATCGCCGGTGATATCTGCATCTACACCAACCACAACATTAACTACGAAGAATTACCGTCTAAGGCGTAAGGACCAAAACCATGTCTGAGATGACTCCACGCGAGATTGTCAGCGAGCTTAACCGCTTCATCATCGGCCAGGACGGCGCCAAAAAAGCGGTCGCCATTGCGCTGCGTAACCGCTGGCGCCGCATGCAGCTTGACGAAGAGCTGCGCCATGAAGTGACCCCAAAAAATATCCTGATGATCGGCCCAACCGGCGTCGGTAAAACCGAAATCGCCCGCCGTCTGGCGAAGCTGGCCAATGCGCCGTTCATCAAAGTTGAAGCCACTAAATTCACCGAAGTGGGCTATGTCGGGAAAGAAGTGGATTCGATTATTCGCGATCTGACGGACTCCGCCATCAAGATGGTGCGCAGCCAGGCGATCGAGAAAAACAAATACCGTGCCGAAGAGATGGCAGAAGATCGCATTCTGGATGTGCTGATCCCGCCAGCGAAAAACAACTGGGGCCAGCCGGAGCAGAGCGCTGAGCCGTCTGCTGCGCGCCAGTCGTTCCGCAAAAAACTGCGCGAAGGCCAGCTGGATGACAAAGAGATTGAGATCGATCTGGCTGCTGCACCGATGGGCGTTGAAATCATGGCGCCTCCGGGCATGGAAGAGATGACCAGCCAGCTGCAGTCGATGTTCCAGAACCTCGGCGGCCAGAAGCAGAAACCGCGTAAGCTGAAAATCAAAGATGCGATGAAGCTGCTGATTGAAGAAGAAGCGGCCAAGCTGGTGAACCCGGAAGAGCTGAAGCAGGACGCCATCGACGCGGTTGAACAGCACGGTATCGTGTTCATCGACGAAATCGACAAAATCTGTAAGCGCGGCGGCCAGTCGTCGGGCCCGGATGTGTCACGTGAAGGCGTACAGCGCGATCTGCTGCCGCTGGTGGAAGGCTGCACCGTGTCCACCAAACACGGCATGGTCAAAACCGACCATATCCTGTTTATCGCCTCCGGTGCGTTCCAGGTGGCCAGCCCGTCGGATCTGATTCCGGAGCTGCAGGGTCGTCTGCCGATTCGCGTTGAGCTGCAGGCGCTGACGGTCAATGATTTCGAACGCATCCTGACCGAGCCGAACGCGTCCGTGACCGTACAGTACAAAGCGCTGATGGGCACCGAAGGCGTTAACGTTGAATTCACCGAAGACGGCATTCGTCGCATCGCCGAAGCGGCGTGGCAGGTGAACGAAACCACCGAGAACATCGGTGCACGTCGTCTGCACACCGTGCTGGAGCGTCTGATGGAAGACATCTCCTATGACGCCAGCGATCGCCACGGCGAATCGATCACCATCGATGCCGAATACGTTGGTCAGCATCTGGATGAACTGGTGGCCGACGAAGATCTCAGCCGCTTCATTCTGTAATTCCAGTCAATACCCAGCCTTGCGCTGGGTATTTTTTTGCCTGCCCGCCCGCTGCACCCGATTATCCCGTTGCCTCTGTTGTCGCTGCGCTGCAAAAGCGGGCGGATTTGATGTATCCTTAGCCTGTTTTCCTTAATGAGTTTTCCCAATGAAAGAACAAGAAAAAGCCGAGATTAAACGTCTCAGCGACCAGCTGGACGCGCTGAATCGCAAAGAACCGCAGCTGCTGGAAGCGGGCGATGCCGAAAAGCTTGGCGCGCTGCTGAAAGAGAAAGAGACGCTGGTGCAGGAGATTGAGCGTCTGCGCAACGTGCGCGAAGAGAAACTGAGCAAAGAAGCCCAGCAGCTGAAAAAGCTGCCGTTCAGCCGTGAAATCACCAAAAAAGAGCAGGCGAACATGGGCGCGCTGAAGAAAAGCGTGCGCGGCCTGGTGGTGGTACACCCGATGACCGCGCTGGGACGCGAGATGGGGCTGAAGGTGATGACCGGCTACGCGAAGCAGCCGTTCTGATTACCGTTACGCGGCGTGGGCCACGTCGCGTTCTGCCCCGGCAGCCTGCAGCACCTGCTGCGCCAGCGTATCCAGCAAGGCATAGCGGCGGCGATACTCCGCGCGCTTCTTGCTGGCAATCTCTTCCAGATCTTTACGTGCCATGCTCAGCGGCAGCGTAAACAGCTCATCACCCCGCATTTCCCCGCCCAGTGACAGCCAGAACTCGCTATAGCTGGCAAAGAATTTATCACCTTTGCTGTGACGGTAGCGCAGACTGCGGAAAACATGGGTGGTATCGCCGACGGCGGTAATGGCCTCTACGCCGCACTGTGCCGCCAGAATAAATACTGCTTCCATCAGCAGACGCTTGGGAAATACGCCGTGCGCGGCTTTGGTGGCATCGCGAATAACGTCACTGGAAATATGTTTCCGCGGCCCCTGCAAGCCCCCAATTAATAGCGTGCGCTGCTGCTGTTCCTGAATAATAGAGAATGACAGCGAGGCCAGCGTCATATCCTGATAATTAAGCAGCAGCGTAATTTCCCCTTCCCGGTCGTAATGGCCGGAGCAGCAATAAATCGCAAACTGCTCCTCGTTTTTGCCGGTGAAACGGGCAAGGAGATTACCGCTCGGGCTCAGCAGCAACTGGCGCAGCTGATTATTCGCCAGCCGATCCATTAATTGATAATGATCGAGAATCGCCTGCGCACGCTGCGCCACGCTGAAACCTGCGCGCAAATACGGGCGATGCGGCTTAGCCGGCAGTAAGCCCTGGCTGTTTAACAGCTGCGGCAGAAAAGAGAGTTTGGCCAGCTGATGGAGATAATTAAAGGTAGTCAGTGGAAATACCGCTGACCTTAAGGCAAATTTCAGGCGAAATTGCTGGCTATTCCACAGCTTATTTGGCCGCAGCTTTCCACTGACTAAAGGTATAAACAGCGCGGCCGACGAAACGGAGTCCGGCTCAGAATGTGTAATAATAGACATGATTATTTTTACGTCGCGAGATAACTGAAGGCTACTGTATGCCCCAAATTATCAACGGCGCGTTAATAACCACTTTAGCCTGGTCATGACGTGGAGTTTGTTGAGCTGCGGTTTAGGATGGCGATAAAAAAACCGGTGCACGCAGGCACCGGTTATTCACATAGCGTAAGCCAGAACTTATTTTGCCGAGGCGAAACGTGCCGCTGCTTCGTCCCAGTTCACCACGTTCCAGAACGCTTTGATGTAGTCAGGGCGCTTGTTCTGATACTTCAGATAGTAAGCGTGCTCCCACACATCCAGACCGATGATTGGGAAACCAGACACGCCAGCGATGGCTTCGCCCATCAGCGGGTTGTCCTGGTTAGCGGTTGAAACGACCGCCAGCTTGTCGCCTTTTTTCACCAGCCACGCCCAGCCAGAGCCAAAACGGGTCGCAGCCGCTTTCTCGAACTCTTCCTGGAATTTCTCAACGCTACCGAAATCTTTTTCGATTGCTGCTTTCAGGTCGCCCTGCAGCGTGGTGCCGGTTTTCAGGCCTTTCCAGAACAGGCTGTGGTTAGCGTGGCCGCCAGCGTTGTTACGCAGTGGGCCTTTTTTGTCTGCTGGCAGCTGATCCAGTTTGGTGATCAGTTCATCAACCGGCAGGTTTGCGAATTCGGTACCTTCCAGCGCCGCGTTGGCGTTGTTAACGTAGGTCTGGTGATGTTTAGTGTGATGGATTTCCATCGTCTGCTTGTCGAAGTGCGGTTCCAGTGCGTCGTAGGCGTACGGCAGGGATGGCAGTGAATAACTCATGTTCTTCCTCTCCATTTAGTGTTTGGCAGCACAACCTTGCTGGTGTGCCGCATAAGCAGTCGGATCATTATAGTTAAAATCATGATCCGGAAAAGGGTTATCAATGCCTTAGTAATGATAAGGATTTGATCAATCTGGCAAAAGGTGCGCACACACGGCTACACCTTGTGCGTACTGGCGCGCAGCTTAAGCTGCACCGGCAGCTCATTGATGGCAGGCGGCTCGTCGCCGTTGAGTGCCGCCAGCAGGCGTTTACCGGCCATGCGCCCCATCTCCTCGTACGGCAGCACAATGCTGGTCAGCGGCGGCGAACATACCGCCGCCAGCGGGCCACCGCCGATGCTGGCAATCGCCAGCTGGCTGGGCACCGAGACGCCGGCTGCGTGACAGGCCATGATGGCGCCGCACGCCACTTCATCGCTGGTACAGATCAGGACGTCCAGTTCCGGCCAGGTGAGACGGATCTCTGCCAGCAGGCTGTGGCCGGCGGCAAAGGTGGGCATTTTTGGTGAGGTCACCACGCGGTGCGGTGCCAGATTCAGCGCCAGCATCCCGCTGTGCCAGCCATTGAGCAGCTGACGGAAAATAGTGCTATGCGTTTGTGTGCACAGCAGGCCGGGATGGCGATAGCCGCGCTCCACCAGGCTGTTTACCAGCTGACGAATGGCTTTCGCATAGTCCACGCCGATGCTGATGCCGGCAGAATCCTGATGCACGCCGCCGATGTCCATCACCGGCAGGCCGGAGTTGCTCAGCAGGCGCTGCGCTTCGGCGGCATTGTCGAAATTGAAGTGCACCATCGCGGCCGGGTTGTAAGAGAGTAGCATCTCAATCAGCTCGCTCTCCTCCGCCGCCGAGTGATTGGCTTCGGCCAGCATCATGTTATAGCCCTGCGGCCGCAGCACCTCCTGCAGCGCCTCTGACACAATCGCGCTGCCCGGCGTAGCAAAAGAAGGTACCACCATGGTGATCAGCCGCGACGAGGCCGACGCCAGATTACGCGCCTGCACGTTGGGCACATAGGCCAGTTCCGCGACGGCCGCGTCGATCCTTGCGCGAATTTCGGGCGACACTTTCTCCGGCATACGCAAAGCGCGCGACGCCGTCATGGCGCTGACACCGACCAAACGGGCAACATCGGCCAGCGTGCTTTTGCCGGTACTGCGCCGTCGTTTTTCTGTCATGCGTTCTCCTGTCTCTACCCTGCTGGTTCCGGGTAGCGCTCGATTTATCCGCACGCAGCTTAAAACCAAAAGCAAATTGGTGCCATGTTAAAAACCACAGAATCGGGCATGTCTCATTGGCTGCGTGATTTTCGCTGGCCTGAGCATGTCACCCCGGTCTCAGCGTGACAAACCGCGCGCGCAAAAATGTTATCGCTAACACAGTTTTTAACATCATTCGTGTTAGCGCTAACTTTTGCGAGCAACATCACAGAACCCAGGCGATAAAATCACCTACAGTGCACCGCATCGACGAATAAACAGGAATTACTGATGCTCACTCAATGGCTGACACCGCAACATATCCGGGTAATAGACGACGTTAGCGACTGGCAGGAAGCGGTGCGTTTATCGGCCGAGCCGCTGCTGGCGGAGGGGGCAATTACCCCGGCTTACCTGGATGCGATCTTTACGTCGCACGCTGAGCTGGGGCCCTATTATGTGCTGGCGCCGGGTCTGGCGATGCCACATGCGCGTCCGGAACAGGGTGCGCGCAAAAACGGCCTGTCGCTGCTGCACGTAAAACAAGGTGTGAATTTTGCCGCCGATGAAAACGACCCGGTGTTTGTCGTTATTATGCTGTGCGCCCTGTCTGGCGACGATCATATTCAGATGATCACCGCGCTGGCTGAGGTGTTCAGCGACGAATCCCGCCTGCAGCAGTTGCTGTCGGCATCGACCCTGCCAGCGATTGAAGCTGTCATTAAAGATTAATCACCAGAGAAACCTGAAAATGAAAAAAGTACTGATTGTGTGTGGAAACGGTTTAGGCAGCAGCTTCATTGTGGAAATGAACGTGAAGAAAATTATTAAGGAGCTGGGTAAAGAGGCTGAAGTGGGTCATACCGATTTAACCTCTGCCAAATCTGAGCAGGCCGATATTATCATCAGCGCTAAAGATATCGCTGACCAGCTGTCGAGCCACAGCGCACAGGTATTTGGCCTGAGCAATTTACTGGATAACGCCAGAATTAAAGAAATTCTCGCCGACAACCTGTAATTGACCCGACGAAATTTACTCACACGGAGTAATTTATGCTGCAGTTTATAATTAAGGATGTTCTTGGAACACCCGCTATACTTGTCGGCCTTTTTTCCCTGATTGGTTTATTACTGCAAAAGAAACCGGTATCCGATGTCATTTCCGGTACGCTAAAAACCATCATGGGTTTTGTTATTCTTATCGCCGGGGCCAACTTAATTGCGGCCACCCTGACCATCTTCAGCCAGCTATTCGAGCACTCGTTCAATATTCAGGGCGTGGTGCCGAATACCGATGCGATGGCCGCGCTGGCACAGAAAAACTACGGTACCGAAACCGCGATGATCATGGTGTTCGGTATGCTGGTGAATATTGTGCTGGCGCGCATCACGCCGCTGAAATACATCTTCCTGACCGGGCACCATACGCTGTATATGTCGGCCATGCTGGCGGTGATCCTGTCGGTGGGCGGCGTGCACGGCTTCTGGCTGGTGCTGATCGGCTCGCTGATCCTCGGCACCATGATGGTGGTATGTCCGGCGATTCTGCAGCCGTTCACCCGCAAAATCACCAACTCGGACGATCTGGCGCTGGGCCACTTTGGCTCCACCGGCTACCTGTTGTCAGCGCTGGTCGGCAAAGCGGTGGGCAAAGGCAGCCCGTCAATTGAAGAGCTGAAAGTACCGAAAACCCTCAACTTCCTGCGCGACTCGTCCGTGGCAATTTCGCTGACCATGATGATTCTGTTTGTCGCGCTGGTGCTGGTTGCCGGTAAAGAGTTTACCGAAAGCCAGGTGAGCGGCGGCCAGAACTTCATCGTCTTTGCCATTATCCAGTCAATCACCTTTGCTGCGGGTGTTTACATCATTCTTGCCGGTGTACGCATGGTGATTGCCGAGATCGTCCCGGCGTTCAAAGGCATCGCCGATAAACTGGTGCCAAACGCAAAACCGGCGCTGGATTGCCCGACGGTCTTCCCGTTCGCGCCGAACGCCGTGATCATCGGCTTCCTGTGCAGCTTCGCCGCCGGGCTGATCAGCATGTTCCTGTGTCCGCTGTTCGGTCTGAGCGTGATTGTGCCGGGTCTGGTGCCGCACTTCTTCTGCGGCGCGACCGCTGGCGTCTACGGCAATATCACCGGCGGACGGCGCGGCGCCATCATCGGTTCCTTTGTCCAGGGGCTGCTGATCTCCTTCCTGCCCGCCATTCTGCTGCCGCTGATGGGTGACCTTGGCTTCGCGTCCACCACCTTTGGTGATGCGGACTTCGGTATCGTCGGCATTGTGCTCGGCCATATTATTTCGTTCTTCCATTGATGTCACAGACAGCGCCTGCGGGCGCTGTTTGCGTAATGAGGAAATCAGCATGAACGCCCGCTTTTCACCGTCCCTGATGTGCATGGATTTGACCCGCTTCCGCGAGCAGATCGAAGCGATGAACGCCAGCGCCTCGTTCTATCATGTCGATATTATGGATGGCAGCTATGTTAAGAATATTACGCTGTCGCCGTTCTTTATTGAGAACCTGCGTAAAATTACCGATGTGCCGATTGATGTGCATTTAATGGTGAACCACCCGGAAGATATTATTCCGATGTGCATTGACGCCGGCGCGGATATTATCAGCTTCCATCCGGAGACGGCGAATAACAAAATTTTCCGTTTGCTGACGCAAATTAAAGAGGCCGGCCGTCGCTGCGGCGTGGTGCTGAATCCGGCGACGCCAGCCGACAGCATTCGTGAATATGCGCATCTGCTGGATAAAGTGACGGTGATGTCCGTCGATCCCGGTTTCGCCGGGCAGAAATTTATTCCGGAAACCCTGAACAAAATTCGCCAGCTGATCGCCATGCGGGAAACGCACGGTTATCACTATCTGACCGAAATCGATGGGTCGTGCAACGCGCGCACCTTTAAGCAGATTGCCGCCTCGGGCGTCGACGTGTTTATTGTCGGCACCTCCGGCCTGTTCAATCTTGACGATGATGTGGCGCAGGCGTGGCAGAAGATGGAGC
This sequence comes from Pantoea dispersa, assembly GCF_019890955.1. Lineage (NCBI taxonomy): Bacteria > Pseudomonadati > Pseudomonadota > Gammaproteobacteria > Enterobacterales > Erwiniaceae > Pantoea > Pantoea dispersa. The sequence goes on along the minus strand of NZ_CP082346.1, from coordinate 82,237 downwards.
AGATTTTTGCGCAGGAAACTGCCGCGGCGTGATGTCCTTTCGCGCCCTGCCAGATGCGCATCAACGCGCATCTGGCACATTATGCTGTCGGGTTGCCATTCATGGCGACCTGATATCTGAGTAATTAACGCCCCAGCTCGGTCAGCGACTTATCCAGCGCTCCCACCAGCCAGTCGATATCACCGCTCTGGAACGCCAGCGGCGGACGCAGTTTCAGCACGTTGCCGTACGGCCCGGCCACCGACGTCAGCACATGGTGATCGCGCAGCTTCTCGATCAAATCCAGCGCCAGCGCTTTGTCCGGCGTCTTACTGCTGCGATCCTGTACCAGCTCAAACCCAATAAACAGCCCGGCACCGCGCACATCACCAATGCAGTCATGGCGATCCATCAGCTTCTGCAGCTCCGCCAGCAGCTGGGCGCCGACCACGCGGCTATGCTCCTGCAGCCCCTCTTCCTGAATCACCGTCAGCACCGCCTGCGCAGCGGCCATCGCCACCGGATTGCCGCCGAAAGTATTGAAATAAGGGATCTCATCGCTGAACGCGGCCAGCACGTCGCTTTTCGCCAGCAGGCCGGAAACCGGAATACCGTTGCCCATCGGCTTACCGGTGGTGACCACATCCGGCACCACGCCGTGACGGGCAAAGCCCCAGAAGGCATCGCCGGTACGGGCAAAGCCGGGCTGCACTTCATCAGCGATAAAAATGCCGCCGTTAGCATGCACCACATCCACCGCTTGCTGCAGGAATCCGCGCGGATTAGGCAGCACGCCGTCGGAGGAGAAGATCGAGTCGGCGAGGAAACCGGCGAATTTAATGCCGTGCGCTTTCATGTCATCAATCTGCTGCTGAATCTGATCGGCAAACCATGCCCCGAGGTCGGGCGCATCGACACGATAAGCATCCGGCGGTGGCACCAGGCGAGTGGTCGCGGCCAGCGGCTGACCGCTACCCAGCGCCGGTGACGCACCAGAGGTCAAATCACTGGTACCGTGGTACGCCTCCTGCGAGACAATAATACCGGTGCCACCGCTCCAGGCGCGCGCCACGCGAATCGCCAAATCGTTGGCTTCTGAGCCGGTACACATATACATGGCGCGATCGATGGCTTCCGGCGTGGTCGCCAGCAACGCTTCGCTGTAATCAAGAATGCGCTCGTGCAGATAACGCGTGTGCGTGTTCAGCATCTTCATCTGCTGATTCACTGCCTCAATGACCGCCGGATGGCAGTGGCCGATACTCGCCACATTGTTATACACATCCAGATATTTGTTACCCGCCGCATCCCATAAATACTGCCCTTCGCCGCGCACCAGATGCACCGGCTTGCGATAAAACAGACGATACGATTCGCCCAGCACTTTGCTGCGCTTGTCCGTCAGAGTGCGGGTGGCCGGATCCAGCGCGTCGGCGTGTTCGGCGCGAAAACTGTTGGTATCCATGATGGTGGAACGTGTAACCATGGTAACTCCCGTTGCGAAGGTGAAAGGGGTGTTTGCAGCCTGATCTCTGCGAACATCATGCCTGCTTTAGTGAAAAATGCAACCAAATACACAAATACAACCAAATACACATGACGCCACGATGACACTCAGGTAAGCTTAGGCCCAGCTTCGCTCTGCCACAGGGAAACGTCATGCTGCAGGAAACCCGTTTACATCGCATCCGCGCGCTGCTCAGTACGCAACATCAGCTCAGCACTGAACGCATCATCAAAGAGCTGGGTATTTCGCGGGAAACGGCACGGCGCGATATCATTTCGCTTGAGGCGCAGGGGCTGGCGCGCCGCGTACATGGCGGTCTGGTGGCGCTGGAGAGCCCGCCGGAGCCACCGCTGCAGGTGCGTCGTAACGCACAGGCCAGAGAGAAACGTGCGATTGCCGCCGCGGCGGTACAACATCTGCAACCCGGCCAGACGCTGTTCCTCGATGCCGGCACCACCACCACGCTGCTGGCTGAAGAGCTGCGCACCATGTCCGGCCTGACCATCATCACCAACAGTCTGCAGGCGGCACTGGCGCTTAGCGCGGCCGAAGAGCATGAAACCCTGAATAACCAGGTGCTGCTGCTGGGCGGCATGATGATGGCCGGCGCGCAGCAGACGCGGGGAGAAATGACGGTAGGGGAAATTTATCGATATCGCGCCGACGTGGCGCTGCTGTCACCGGTCGGCATCGACGCCCGAAACGGCGCCAGCAGCTTCCATCCGCATGAAGCCGCCATCGCGCACGCCATGGTACAGCAGGCCAGCCGCACCCTGCTGCTGGCGGATCACAGCAAACTCGGCGTGATCAGCCGTACCCAGTACGCCCCTGTCGGCGATATCGATCTGTTGATTTGCGACGGCGGTGCGGCAAAGCCCGGTGCGCTCAGCGCTCTGCAGCAGGCGTTAGCGGTGCAGGTGGTGTAAGGGACTGCCCGATGCACGGTCACCGTACTGACGGCACAGTGACCTCATCGATTATGGCTGAACCAGCGTGTGGATTTTTTGGCTTATTTTCTCAACCAGCCGTCCGTCATTTTTAAAAACAAACTCATCGGAAAATATCTGATGGCCGTTACTGTAGCCAGGCGACCACAGCTGATTATTTTTCAGTGAGTCCTGATAGATGCCAACCAGGGCTTTGTTATAAGCCGCCGAGATATGCACCACGGCGGTATCGGGAGTAATCACGCAATCACTTTTCTTAACCGCAGCGAAAGCGTGATACAGCGAGGGAACGCGGTATAACTTCGCGGGGTGCAGCGATGCCTGTTCCAGCGCGCCTTTGTGATCGAGCACCACGATATTGGTGGCCGCATTGTGCCTGACAATCGCCCCGATTAGCTCATTCAGCTGCTGCTCAGAGAGGTCACGATCGGCATGACTGGCATAAATATTGATTAAAATATTGTGCTCATCAGCGGAAAACATGCCGGACTGGTGAATTTCGGCATCAATGCGCTCAGGGTAAAATATTTCATAATTCAGCCCACCAACCGCCTCAACCTGAAGATAGTCAAGAACCGCACGATAGATATTTTTAACGTGGTTATTAAGGTGATCGAACTGAATGTTGATATCGTAAGGTTTAAGCCAGCCAGGCTTGTTAAAACCCAGCGTCATTTTAGGATTGATATCGGCAATCATTTTGGGCATATACAGCGCGGTTTGCCAGATAGCCGTATCGATCAATAAATCGTAAGCATTGTCTCTCAGGAGGGTAACGACCTCACTCCCGATGGCGGTGTCATATTTATCGCGCTGATGACAATCGCTGAAACTGTCCGAGAGATAGATGTTGTGAATATACGGATTATGTCGGAAAATGCTCTCATTCTCCTTTACCGCCAGAATATCTACACGATACCCGGCTTCAAACAGCGCTCTGAGAAAACACGTAGAAACAATGGCATCACCGATTTTACCTTCATTGCGAACCAGCAGAATGGATTTGATATCCTCACAATTCTGTTTGTGGCCTGTAGACTTTTTCCATTTCCTTGCTGCAAAATAAAGATCAAGAGAATATTTAATCTCTTTCTTTAAATAATTACGCCTGCGATTCAGCTGCCGCAGCTTTTTAATTAAAGCCATAATGGATATATTATTATTGATTGAGACGTTAATGATAGCGCATCAACTTCTTCATTCCTATCAAAAAGAATGTCACATTAAAAACTATTGCATGCATATTATTTAGCAGGCTAACCAGAAAAAGCGCAGCGTAATAAAAGATTGCCTGACACCTCCCGGTACGCTGCACGCCGCGAACGATGAAATTCCCGGCATGTATCGCACATCAACCGTTAATCAGACGCTGCGGATGGCTGTACACCGTGGCGCGTCCCGGTTTAGAAAAACCGACCAGCGTCAGGTTACAGCGCTCGGCCACCTCAACGGCCAGCTGGGTGGCGGCCGAGACGGCAAACAGGATCTCTACGCCGCACATGGCAGATTTTTGCACCATCTCATAGCTGGCGCGGCTGGAAACCAGCAGAGCGCCCTGCTGCCAGTGCTGCTGGCTGCGCTGCCCCAGCAGCTTATCCAGCGCCACGTGGCGACCCACGTCTTCGCAGCCGCCCTGCAGTTCGCCCTGCGGCGACATCCACGCGGCGGCGTGCGTACAGCCGGTCAGATTGCCGATGGGCTGGAAATCGCGCAGCTGTGCCAGCCCGTTATCAAGGCAGGCCAGATCGAAGGTCTGCGTAAACGGCAGCGGCTGCACCGGCTTGCCGATTTGATCCAGCTGCTCCACCCCGCACACGCCGCAACCGGTGCGGCCCGCCATGGCGCGACGCTGCGCCTTTAGCGCCATAAAACGCCGGCTGGAGAGTTCGATCTGCACTTCGAACCCATTGCAGCCCGGCACCACATCCATGCCATAGATCTCGCCGGGTTGCTCAATAATGCCTTCGGAGAGCGAAAAACCGAGCGCAAAAGCCTGCAGATTATCCGGCGTCGCCATCATCACCACGTGTGAAATGCCGTTGTAGACCAGCGCCACCGGCACTTCCTGCGCCAGCCAGTCGCTTTCCGCTTCGGTAATCGCGTGGCGCTGCCATACGGTGGTCTGGCTCAGTCCTGCGATCTCATTCACATTCTGGTTACTTTTTTGCTGTTTCGCTTTCACTTCTCTCGTCTCGCATAACAACCACATTAAAGTAGTGGTAATATCAGGTCGCTTTTGACGCAATCCTGCGTGGAGCCATTCTGAACCCCGGCTCCATCCAGCGCAAAAAAATTATTACAGCAATGTCGACTCAAGGATTACCCATGAACGTCAGCCGAAGAAAATTCTTCAAGATCTGCGCTGGCGGTATGGCAGGAACCACGGCAGCACTGCTCGGCTTTACGCCGGAAGCCGCGCTGGCGGAAACACGGCAGTATAAGTTGCTGCGTGCCCGCGAAACCCGTAATACCTGCACTTACTGCTCAGTCGGCTGTGGCCTGTTAATGTACAGCCTCGGCGATGGCGCGAAAAACGCCAAAGAGACCATTTTCCACATCGAAGGGGATCCGGACCATCCGGTGAGCCGCGGCGCGCTCTGTCCGAAAGGCGCGGGCCTGCTTGATTTTGTCCACAGCGACAGCCGTCTGAAATATCCGGAATACCGTGCGCCAGGCTCCGACAAATGGCAGCGCATCAGCTGGGATGACGCCTTTACGCGCATCGCGCAGCTGATGAAAGCCGATCGCGACGCCAACTTTATCGCGCAGAACGCCGCCGGCGTGACGGTAAACCGCTGGCTCTCCACCGGCATGCTGTGCGCTTCGGCCTCCAGCAACGAAACCGGCTACTTAACGCAAAAATTTACCCGATCGCTCGGTATGCTGGCGGTCGACAACCAGGCACGCGTCTGACACGGACCAACGGTAGCAAGTCTTGCTCCAACATTTGGTCGCGGTGCGATGACCAACCACTGGGTCGACATCCGTAATGCCAATCTGGTTGTGGTGATGGGCGGAAACGCTGCTGAGGCGCATCCGGTCGGTTTCCGCTGGGCAATGGAAGCCAAAATTCACAACAAAGCCAAACTGATTGTTATCGATCCGCGCTTCACGCGCACGGCATCGGTGGCAGACTTTTACACGCCTATCCGCCCCGGCACCGACATTGCCTTCCTGTCGGGTGTGCTGCTGTGGCTGCTGCAGAATGACAAAATCCAGCATGAATATGTGCAGGCGTACACCAATGCCAGCCTGATCGTGCGGGAGGATTACCATTTCGACGATGGCCTGTTCAGCGGCTACGACGAAGCCAATCGCAAATATGACAAAACCAGCTGGAACTACGAGCTGGGCGACGACGGCTTTGCCAAACGCGATGACAGCCTGAGCCATCCGCGCTGCGTCTGGAATCTGCTGAAGCAGCACGTCAGCCGTTATACGCCGGAAATGGTCGAGCGCATCTGCGGCACGCCAAAAGCGGATTTCCTGCATGTCTGTGAGCTGATTGGCGAAACCAGCGCGCGCGACCGCACCACCTCGTTCCTGTATGCGCTGGGCTGGACACAGCACTCGGTCGGGGCGCAGAACATTCGCACCATGGCGATGATTCAGCTACTGCTGGGCAATATGGGGATGGCCGGCGGTGGCGTCAATGCGCTGCGCGGACACTCCAATATTCAGGGTCTGACCGATCTCGGCCTGCTGTCGCAAAGCCTGCCGGGCTATATGACGCTGCCGTCGGAAAAACAGACCGATCTCACCAGCTATCTGGCGGCGAACACGCCGAAGCCGACGCTGCCGGGCCAGGTGAATTACTGGGGCAACTACCCGAAATTCTTCGTCAGCATGATGAAAGCCTTCTTTGGCGATAAAGCGCAGGCGGAGAACAGCTGGGGCTTTGACTGGCTGCCGAAGTGGGACAAAGGCTACGACGTGCTGCAGTACTTCGAGATGATGTCGCAGGGCAAGGTAAACGGCTATCTGTGCCAGGGCTTTAACCCGGTGGCGTCGTTCCCGAACAAGCGCAAAGTGATCGATTCGCTGTCGAAGCTGAAGTTCCTCGTCACCATCGACCCGCTCAACACCGAAACCTCGACCTTCTGGCAAAACCACGGCGAGTTTAACGATGTCGATCCGGCGCAGATTCAGACCGAAGTGTTCCGTCTGCCGTCGACCTGCTTTGCCGAGGAGAACGGCTCAATCGTCAACTCCGGCCGCTGGCTGCAGTGGCACTGGAAAGGTCAGGATGCGCCGGGCGAAGCGCTCAACGACGGTGAAATTCTCTCCGGTATCTATCTGCGACTGCGTGAGATGTATGCGCGTGAAGGCGGTGCACAGCCAGAGCCGGTGCTGAACATGACCTGGAACTACCTGACGCCCGACAATCCGGCCTCGGAAGAGGTGGCGATGGAGAGCAACGGCAAGGCGCTGGCGGACATCTACGATGACAAAGGCACGCTGCTGGTGAAAAAAGGCCAGCAGCTCAGCACCTTTGCCCATCTGAAAGATGACGGCAGCACCAGCAGCGGCTGCTGGATTTTCGCCGGTAGCTGGACACCGGACGGTAACCAGATGGCGCGCCGCGATAACACCGATCCGAGCGGGCTGGGCAATACGCTGAACTGGAGCTGGGCGTGGCCGCTGAACCGCCGCATCCTGTATAACCGCGCCTCCGCCGACCCGCAGGGCAACCCGTGGGATCCGAAACGCCAGATCCTCAAATGGGATGGCAGCAAGTGGGGCGGTATGGATATTCCGGACTACAGCACGGCCGCACCGGGCAGTAACGTCGGGCCGTTTATCATGCAGCCGGAAGGCATGGGCCGCCTGTTCGCCATCGACAAAATGGCAGAAGGACCGTTCCCGGAGCACTACGAGCCGTTTGAAACGCCGCTTGGCACCAACCCGCTGCATCCTGACGTGGTCTCCAACCCGGCCGCGCGCGTGTTCAAAGACGATCTGGCGGCGATGGGCAAAGCGGAGCAGTTCCCGTATGTCGGCACCACGTATCGTCTGACCGAGCATTTCCACTACTGGACCAAACACGCGTTGCTTAACGCCATCGCGCAGCCGGAACAGTTTGTGGAGATTGGCGAGAAGCTGGCGAACAAGCTCGGCATCGCTCAGGGCGACACGGTGAAGGTGAGCTCCAACCGCGGCTATATTAAAGCCAAAGCGGTGGTCACCAAGCGTCTGCGTCCGCTCAACGTCGATGGCAAAACTGTCGATACCATTGGCATCCCGATTCACTGGGGCTATCAGGGCGTGGCGAAAAAAGGCTTTATCGCCAATACCCTGACGCCGTTTGTCGGTGACGCCAACACGCAAACGCCGGAGTTTAAGGCATTCCTGGTTAACGTCGAGAAGGTGTAACGGAGAACGAAGATGGCTTATCAATCGCAAGACATTATCCGCCGCTCCGCCACCAATGGTTTCACGCCTGCCCCGCAGGCGCGTGACCATCAGCAGGAAGTGGCGAAACTGATCGACGTTACCACCTGCATCGGCTGTAAGGCGTGTCAGGTCGCGTGTTCAGAGTGGAACGACATTCGCGACGAGGTCGGTCATAACGTCGGGGTGTATGACAACCCGGCGGATTTGACCGCCAAATCCTGGACGGTGATGCGTTTCTCGGAAGTCGAGGAGAACGGCAAGCTGGAGTGGCTGATCCGCAAGGATGGCTGTATGCACTGCGCCGACCCCGGCTGCCTGAAAGCCTGTCCGTCGGAAGGCGCGATTATTCAGTACGCGAACGGGATCGTCGATTTTCAGTCGGAACAGTGCATTGGCTGCGGCTACTGCATCGCCGGCTGTCCGTTTGACGTGCCGCGGCTGAATAAAGACGACAACCGCGTGTATAAGTGCACGCTGTGCGTCGATCGCGTTAACGTCGGTCAGGAACCGGCGTGCGTGAAAACCTGTCCGACCGGGGCGATTCACTTCGGCAGCAAAAGCGATATGCAGCAGCTGGCTGCCGATCGCGTCGCTGAGCTGAACACGCGCGGCTATGCCAACGCCGGGCTGTACGATCCGGCTGGCGTCGGCGGCACGCACGTCATGTATGTGCTGCACCACGCCGACAAACCGCAGCTGTATCACGGCCTGCCGGCCAACCCGAGCATCAGCCCGGCGGTCACCTTCTGGAAAGGCGTCTGGAAACCGCTGGCTGCTATCGGCTTTGCCGCCACCTTCGCCGCCGCGGTGTTCCACTACGTTGGCGTCGGTCCGAACCGGGTGGAAGAGGACGACGACGAAAACCTGCATGAAAAAGAGGAGCGCGAATGATGAAAAAGCGCGATCGTCTGGTGCGCTACAGCGCGCCGGAACGCATCAATCACTGGATTGTCGCGTTCTGTTTTGTGTTTGCCGCGCTCAGCGGACTGGGTTTCTTTTTCCCGTCGTTTAACTGGCTGATGCACGTGCTCGGTACGCCACAGCTGGCGCGTATTCTGCACCCGTTCGTCGGCGTGGTGATGTTTGCAGCCTTTATTATCATGTTCTTACGCTACTGGAAGCACAATCTTATCCAGCGCGACGATCTGGTATGGGCAAAAAATATCCGCAAAATCGTGCGTAATGAAGAGGTGGGCGATACCGGGAAATACAACTTCGGGCAGAAGTGTGTGTTCTGGGCTGCTATCATCAGCTTAGTCTTGCTGCTGGCGAGCGGAATTGTCATCTGGCGCCCCTGGTTCGCCGGGTACTTCACCATTCCGCTGATTCGCGCCGCGCTGGTGGTGCATTCGGTCTCGGCTGTGGCACTGATCATGACGATTATGGTGCATATTTATGCCGCCCTGTGGGTGAAAGGCACCATTACCGCCATGGTTGAGGGCTGGGTACCGGCCGCGTGGGCGAAGAAACATCACCCACGCTGGTATCGCGAGCAGCGCCAACGCCAAACACAACAGGAAAAACGTCCCTGATGAGTATTCGCATCATCCCGCAGGAGCAGCTGGAGAAGAGCGAAAAGAACACGGCGGAGCAAGTTCCGCCGTTACTTTTCCCCCGGCTGAAAAATCTCTACAGCCGCCGTGCGGCGCGGTTGCGTGATCTGGCGGCGAAAAATCCGCTGGGCGACTACCTGCGTTTTGCCGCGGTGATCGCGCAGGCCCAGGAAATCGTGCTGTATGACCATCCGCTGCAGATCGATCTGCATCAGCGGCTGGCAGAGAGCGCGCAGCAGGGCAAACCGCCGCTGGATATCCACACTTATCCGCGCGATGTGCACTGGCAGCGGCTGCTGCATTCGCTGATCGCCGAGCTGAAGCCAGAGATGAGCGGCCAGGCGCTGGCGGTGCTGGAGAATCTGGAGAAGGCCTCGTCCACCGAGCTGGAAACCCTTGCCAGCGCGCTGCTGGAAGGCGAATTCGCCCAGGTCAGCAGTGATAAAGCCCCGTTCATCTGGGCGGCGCTGTCAATTTACTGGGCGCAGATGGCAGCGATGATCCCCGGCAAAGCGCGGGCCGAATATGGCGAGCACCGTCAGTTCTGCCCGGTGTGCGCCAGCGTGCCGGTCGCCAGCGTGGTGCACATGGACGTTGGCCAGCAGGGTCTGCGCTATCTGCACTGTAACCTGTGCGAAAGCGAGTGGTACGTGGTGCGCAGCAAGTGCTCGAACTGCGAGCAAACGCGCGATCTGCATTACTGGTCGCTGGATAGCGAGCAGGCCGCCGTGAAAGCCGAAAGCTGCGGCGACTGCGGTACCTATCTGAAGATGCTATACCAGGAGAAAGATCCGGCGCTGGAACCGGTGGCCGACGATCTCGCCTCGCTGGTGCTGGATGCCCGCATGGAGCAGGAAGGATTCGCGCGCAGCAGCCTGAATCCGTTTATGTTTCCCGGGGATTGATGCCACGTGCGCATGATTGGACGCCGGACATGGTAGGGTCGCCATTCATGGCGACCAGGTTTATTCACCTGCGTCATCCCTGTTGCCTGAATTGATCATTCACACGGAGGCTTCGATGAAACTGATTGGCAGCTATACCAGCCCGTTTGTGCGCAAAATCTCAGTGATCCTGCTGGAAAAGGGCCTGGTGTTTGAATTCGTCAACCACTCTCCGTGGGAGCCTGACAGCCACGTCCCGCAGTACAATCCGCTGGGTAAAGTGCCGGCCTTCATTGATGACCAGCAGCTGACCTGGTTTGACTCCTCAATTATTGCTCAGGTGATTGAGCTGCGTGGCGATGCGCCTGCCCTGCTGCCCGACGACGCACTGCGCGCCCTGCAGATCCGCCAGCTGGAGAAGCTGGCCGACGGCATCAATGATGCGGCGGTGATGATCGTGCGCGAACAGATGCGTCCCGGCGATCGGCAATCGGAAGAGGTGCTGCTGCGTAATCGCGAGAAAATCGCGCGCGGCCTCGACGCGCTGGAAACCGCCGCCGCACAGGGCGAGTTGCTCAACAGCGGCACGCTCAACCTCGCCGATATCGCTACCGGCTGCACCCTGGGCTATCTCAATTTTCGCCGCGTGCTGCCCAACTGGTGCGTCAATCGCCCGGCGCTGGTTAAACTGGCAGAAACGCTGTTCGAGCGGGAAAGCTTTGCCCGTACGGTTCCGCCCACCCACTAAGTGATGCGATGAAAGCCCTCTACAGTCAGCTCCCTGCCATCGACAGCCTGCTGCGCGATCCGGCGCTGCAGCCGCTGCTGGCACAATCCGGTACCGCCTTTATCACGCGCCAGCTGCGCGGCATGCAGCAGGAGGCGCGCGACCACATTCAGCAACATCAATCGTTACCGCACTGGCACGCCAGCTGGCCGGATGAAGCGCTGCGCCGCGCACAGCAGCAGCAGCAAAGCGCGCTGCGCCCGGTGTTTAACCTGACCGGCACCGTGCTGCACACCAATCTGGGGCGCGCGCAGCTCAGCGATCGCGCCATCGCGGCGGTCAGCGCCTGTCTGCGCCAGCCGGTAACGCTGGAGTATGCGCTGGACGACGCGGCGCGCGGTCATCGCGATCGCGCAGTCAGCGCACTGCTGTGTGAGCTAACCGGCGCCGAAGCTGCCTGTATCGTCAATAACAACGCCGCTGCGGTACTGCTGATGCTGGCCAGCCTGGCAGCGGGTCGCGACGTGATTATGTCGCGCGGCGAACTGGTGGAGATCGGCGGCGCATTCCGTATCCCTGACGTGATGCGCCAGGCGGGCTGCCGATTGGTGGAGGTTGGCACCACCAATCGCACCCATCTGAAGGATTATCGCGGCGCCATCGCCGGGGATAGCGGCCTGCTGATGAAGGTACACACCAGTAATTACCAGATTCAGGGCTTTACCCATGCCGTGTCTGAAGCCGAGCTGGTGCAGTTAGGCGACGCGCACGGCCTGCCGGTGATCAGCGATCTCGGCAGCGGTTCGCTGGTGGATATGACGGCGTACGGGTTGCCGCCTGAACCGATGCCGCAGCAGCTGATTGCGGCCGGCGTGAGCCTGGTGAGTTTCTCCGGTGACAAACTGCTGGGTGGCCCGCAGGCCGGGATTATCGTCGGCAAAAAAGCGCTGATTGACCAGCTGCAACAGCATCCGCTGAAGCGCGCACTGCGCGTCGATAAAATGACGCTGGCGGCGCTGGAAGCGACGCTGCAGCTCTACCGTCAGCCGGAAACCCTGCACGAGGCGCTGCCGACACTGCGCCTGCTGACGCGCAGCGCGCACGATATTCTGCAACAGGCTGAACGTCTGATGCCGGCGCTGGAGCACGCCTTCAGCGCCGATTTTTCGCTGGCGATCGCCGCCTGTTCCTCGCAAATTGGCAGCGGTTCGCTGCCGGTCGAACGTCTGCCCAGCTTTGCTATCACCTTCACGCCACGCGACGGTCACGGCAGCCAGCTCAACGCCCTGGCGCAGTGCTGGCGCCAGCTGGCACGCCCGGTGATCGGCCGCCTGCAGGAGGGCAAACTGTGGCTGGATTTACGCTGCCTTGATGACGAAGCCGCCCTGATACGGACCTTAGTACCATGATTATTGCCACGGCCGGACATGTCGATCACGGTAAAACCGCGCTGTTGCAGGCCCTGACCGGGATTGATGCCGATCGCCTGCCGGAAGAGAAACGGCGCGGCATGACCATCGATCTCGGATATGCCTACTGGCCGCAGCCCGATGGCCGCACGCTGGGCTTCATTGATGTGCCTGGCCATGAAAAATTTCTCGCCAACATGCTGGCCGGCATCGGCGGCATTCATCATGCGCTGCTGGTGGTGGCCTGTGACGATGGCGTGATGCCGCAGACGCGTGAGCATTTACAGTTGCTGAGCCTCGCCGGACAGCCGCCGCTGAGCGTGGCGCTGACCAAAGCCGACCGCGTTGACGCCGCACGCATCGCAGAGGTGCAGCAGCAGGTCGCGCAGCTCACGCAGCAGCTCGGCTGGCCAGCGGCAGCGCAGTTTGTTAGCAGCAGCCATACGCTGCAGGGCATTGAAACGCTGCGCCAGCACCTCAGCAGCCTGAACGCACCGGCGTTTGAGCCTGGCCACCGTTTCCGGCTCGCCATCGACCGCGCTTTCACGCTGAAAGGCACCGGACTGGTGGTCACCGGCACCGCGCTGAGCGGTGAAGTCAGGGTGGGCGACACGCTGTGGCTTAGCAGCCTGAACCTGCCGCTGCGCGTGCGGGCGCTGCATGCGCAGAATCAGCCGGTGACGCGCGCCCAGGCGGGCGAGCGCATCGCGCTGAATATCGTCGGTGACGTAGAGAAAGCACAGATTACGCGCGGCGACTGGCTGCTGGCGCAGCCGCGTCCCGCCGGCACGCAGCGGCTGATCGTCGCACTGCGCCTGCTGCAACCGCTGAAAACGGCCTCACAGCCGGTGCATCTGCATCACGCGGCCAGCCACGTCACCGGCCGCTTAACGCAGCTCACGGACGATGTGGCTGAACTGGTGCTCAGCCAGCCGCTGTGGCTGGCGGAAAACGATCGGATAATTATCCGCGACAGCAATGCGCAGCACACGCTGGGCGGCGGACGCGTACTGCTGTGCGATAGCAAAAAGCGCGGTAAACGCCAGCCGGACTACCTGCAGTGGCTCCAGCAGCTGGCTGCGGCGCGCGATGACAGCGCCAGCCTGCAGGCGCATCTGGCGTATCAACCGGCCGCGTATGACGAGCTCGGCTGGGCGCGCCAGCTCACTGCGCCGGCGCTGGACGCGCTGCTGCTGCCGCTGAATCCGGTACGGCTGGGGACCAGCCTGATGAGCGACACAATGGCCAGCGCCTGGCAGCAGCGTTTACGGGAAGCGCTGAGCGCCTTCCACCAGCAGCACCCGGAGCTGCCGGGCATCGGCCACGATCGCCTGCGCCGTGTGGCGCTGCCGCATGCGCCGGCACCGCTGGTGCCGGGATTAATCGACCAGATGCTGGCACAAGGCGAGCTGCGGCAGAAACAGGGCTGGCTGCACCTGCCCGACTTCGCGCCGCGCTTTAATCCACAGGAAGCCACGCTGTGGCAGCAGGTCGAGCCGCTGTTCAGCGACCAGCCGCTGTGGGTGCGCGATATTGCCGATGCGCTGCAGCAGGATGAAGAGCAGATTCGTGGTTTGTTGCTCACCGCGGCGCGTCTCGGTCATATCACGGCGATCGTGCGCGATCGCTACTACCGCAGCGCGCAGATCCAGATCTTCGCCGATCTGATTCGTCAGCGTGCGGCCGCCGGAGGCAGCACCAGCGCCGCTGACTTCCGCAACCAGCTGGGTACCGGCCGCAAAGTCGCGGTGCAGATTCTGGAATTCTTTGACCGCAGCGGCTTTACCCGCCGTCGCGGTAACGATCACCTGCTGCGCGACGCGCGCCTGTTCACCCCTTCTGCCGCGTGAAAAAAAAGGGACGATTGCTCGTCCCTTCGGTTCACTTCTGCCCATCGCTTACTGCAGCAGCGAAATGTCCGCCACCTGCAGGAACAGCTCGCGCAGTTGCGCCAGCAGCGTCAGGCGATTGATACGCACCGCTTCGTCATCGGCATTCACCATGACGTTGTCGAAGAAGTTATCCACCGCTTCGCGCAGCTGCGCCAGCTCCACCAGAGCATCCTGATAGCGGCCTTCCGCAAAGTACGGCTGCAGCTTGTCGCCCAGCGCGGTGACAAAGGTCGCCAGCTGAATTTCAGCGTTCTCTTTCAGCAGGGACGCCTGCACGCTGTCGTTCAGGGTTTCGGTGGCTTTCGCCAGGATATTCGACACGCGCTTATTAGCCGCCGCCAGCGCCGAAGCCGCTTCCAGCGTACGGAAGTGCGAAACCGCCTTCATACGTGCATCGAAATCGGCCGGACGGGTTGGACGACGCGCCAGCACCGCCTGAATGGTGTCAACGCTGTGGCCCTCTTCCTGATACCAGGCGCGGAAACGGCCCAGCATGAAGTCGATGACATCATCAACTACGTTGGTGTTGCTCAGCTTGCTGCCGTACAGGCGCACCGCTTCTTCCGTCAGGGTTTGCAGATCGAGCGGCAGGTTTTTCTCAACGATGATACGCAGCACGCCCAGCGCGGCACGACGCAGCGCAAACGGGTCTTTATCGCCTTTCGGATGCTGTCCGATGCCGAAGATACCGGCCAGGGTATCCATTTTATCGGCAATCGCCACGGCGCAGGCTACCGGGCTGGACGGCAGATCGTCACCGGCAAAACGCGGCTGGTACTGCTCGTTAAGTGCGACCGCCACATCTTCCGCTTCACCATCGTGGCGCGCGTAGTGCATGCCCATCACACCCTGGGTGTCGGTGAACTCGAACACCATATTGGTCATCAGGTCGCACTTCGACAGCAGGCCGGCGCGCGTGGCGTGATTGACATCAGCGCCAATCTGCGCGGCAATCCAGCCGGCCAGCGCCTGAATACGGTCGGTTTTGTCACGCAGCGTACCCAGCTCTTTCTGGAACAGCACGGTTTCCAGACGCGGCAGGTTATCTTCCAGACGCTTTTTGCGGTCGGTGTTGAAGAAGAACTCGGCATCGGCCAGACGCGGACGCACCACTTTTTCATTACCGGCAATGATCTGCTGCGGATCGCGCGATTCAATGTTGGTGACGAAGATGAAGTTGGGCAGCAGCTGGCCGTCTTCGGCGTACACCGGGAAGTATTTCTGATCCCCTTTCATGGTGTACACCAGCGCTTCAGCCGGTACCGCGAGGAACTTCTCTTCAAACTTCGCCGTCAGCACCACCGGCCACTCCACCAGCGAAGCCACCTCTTCCAGCAGGCTGTCGCTCAGGTCGGCTTTACCGCCCAGCTGCTGCGCGGCGGCTTCGGCATCGGCTTTGATTTTGGCTTTACGCGTGGCGTAATCGGCGATCACTTTACCGCGCTCCTGCAGCAGCTGCGGATATTGATCGGCATTGTCCAGCGTCAACTCCGGCTCGCCCATGAAGCGGTGGCCGCGAATAACGCGATCGGACTGAATACCGAGGATGGTGGCCGGAATCAGCTCATCACCCAGCAGCAGCGTCACGGTGTGCACCGGACGCACGAACTGCACGTCGCTGGCGCCCCAGCGCATCAGTTTTGGAATCGGCAGCTTGCTTAGCGCGGTCGCGACCATCGCCGGCAGCAGCGCCTGCGCGCTTTCGCCTTTTACCGCAGCACGATGCACCAGCCACTCGCCTTTGTCAGTGCTGAGACGCTCAGCCTGCTCTACGGTGATGCCGTTGCCACGTGCCCAGCCTTCTGCCGCTTTAGTCGGCTTGCCTTCGGCATCAAACGCCGCAGCGACAGCCGGGCCACGCTTTTCTACTTCGCGATCGGGCTGCGCGGCCGCCAGCTGTGCCACTTTCAGCGCCAGACGACGCGGTGCCGCAAACCAGCTGACGTCGCCATGCGCCAGACCGGCGCTGTCGAGCTCAGCGGTAAAGTGCGCAGCAAAGGCTTCTGCCAGGCTGCGCAGGGCTTTCGGAGGCAACTCTTCGGTGCCAATTTCCACCAGGAAAGTTTTATCGGTCATGGCTGCCTCTTACTTATTACGGTTGCACATAGGGAAGCCGAGCGCCTCGCGGGAGGCATAATAGGCTTCCGCCACAGCTTTCGTCAGGGTGCGGATACGCAGGATATAGCGCTGGCGCTCGGTGACCGAGATCGCCTTGCGCGCATCAAGCAGGTTGAAGCTGTGCGCGGCTTTGAGAATGCGCTCATAGGCCGGCAGCGGCAGCGGTTTTTCCAGCGCCAGCAGCTGCTGTGCCTCTTTTTCATACTGCTCGAAGCAGCTGAACAGGAAATCGACGTCGGCGTACTCAAAGTTGTAGGTCGACTGCTCCACTTCGTTCTGGTGGAACACGTCACCGTAGGTGGTTTTGCCGAACGCGCCGTCGCTCCAGGTAAGATCGTACACGCTGTCCACGCCCTGGATGTACATCGCCAGGCGCTCCAGACCGTAGGTGATCTCGCCGGTCACCGGCTTACACTCCAGGCCGCCGACCTGCTGGAAGTAGGTGAACTGCGTGACTTCCATGCCGTTCAGCCACACTTCCCAGCCGAGTCCCCAGGCACCCAGCGTTGGGTTTTCCCAGTTATCTTCGACGAAGCGAATGTCATGCACGCCAGGGTCGATACCGAGCTCTTTCAGCGATCCGAGGTACAGCTCCTGAAGGTTGTCCGGGTTCGGCTTAATCACCACCTGGAACTGGTAGTAGTGCTGTAAACGGTTCGGGTTTTCACCGTAGCGGCCATCGGTGGGACGGCGCGATGGCTGCACGTAGGCGCTCGCCATCGGCTCTGGCCCGAGAGCACGCAGGCAAGTCATAGGGTGAGAAGTGCCAGCGCCCACTTCCATGTCCAGCGGTTGGACGATGGTGCAGCCCTGACGCGCCCAGTAATCCTGCAAGGTCAGGATCAGGCCCTGAAAGGTCTTGGTATCAAACTTTTGCATGTTGAATTCGCACGCGATACGGGTGGATTTAAAAAGAGTGCGACAGTATACCCTTTGACCGCGCATTGTGCAGCCGGAAATCCTGGCGCAGGCGGGTGCGGTTATGCGGCGGTTAACAGAGAGCTCCGAAATCCAGGCTGCGGGGGTTGTTGGCCCGCTGTGCACTGGCTACCCTTCTTCGCACGGAGTACGCACGAGGAAGCCATGTCGCAAAAAATCTGCTGGATTGATAACTTACGCGCGGTCGCCTGTCTGATGGTGATCGTCATTCACACCACCACCTGGTACATTACCGGACCGATGGCAGTCACCGGACCCAGCTGGGACGTCGCCAATCTGCTTAACTCGGCTTCGCGCGTCTGCGTGCCGCTGTTCTTCATGATTTCCGGTTATCTGTTCTTTGGCGAACGCAGCGCACAGGGCCGCCATCTGCTGCGCATTGTGCTGTGCCTGCTGTTCTACAGCGCCGTCGCGCTGGCCTACATCACATGGCTGACGCCGATCAGCGAAGGCCGATCGCTGCTGAAGCTGTTGCAGAAGCCGGTGTTCTACCATCTGTGGTTCTTCTTCGCCATTATCGGCATCTACCTGCTGTCTCCGCTGATTCAGGTGAAAAACGTGCCGCCGCGCTATGTGGCGCTGCTGGTGCTGATCCTCGCGGTAATCGCCAATCCGAACACCGTCAGCCAGTCGCTGGGGCCGTTCCACTGGCTGCCGGTCAATCTGTATGTCAGCGGCGACTCGATTTACTACCTGCTGTACGCGCTGCTTGGACGGGCGATTGGCGTGATGGATACCGACAGGCGCGGCATCAGCTGGCTGGCCGGGCTGAGTTTTATCGCCTGCGTCATCGGTATCGCGCTCGGCACCAGACAGATGCTGAAGATTAACGGCGCGTTTAATGACACTTGGTATCTTTACTGTGGCCCACTGGTGTTTATCGCGGCGATAAGCCTGCTGGTGCTGTTTAAAAATGTGCTGAACCAACGGCCGCTGCCGCTGCTGGCGACCATTTCACGCTATTCGCTGCCGATTTATGGTTTCCATGCGCTGTTCATTCACTATCTGCGTACCCATCATTACGACGATATGTCGCGGCCGTGGCTCGATCTGCCGTGGGTCTTTGGCGTAACCCTGCTGGGCAGCCTGCTGCTGGCAATGGTGCTGAAACGCGTGGACAAGCATCATCTGGTGAGCTGATCGTCCCAGCGCTGCCGGGCGCGGCGCAGCTGGCGTGCCGAGGAGAAGCCGGCGGCCAGCGCCGCTTTTTCCGCCGCTTCCCCCTGCTGCTGGCGCTGGCGCGCAATCACCAGCCGTAGCTGCTCGTGGTATTCCCGCACGCTGATACCCAGATGCTGGCGAAACAGGCGCGTCAGATGGCGCTCGCTGACGTGGGCACGTTCGGCCAGCGCGCCCAGCGACCAGTCATGTTCCGGATGTGCAATCATCGCGTCCTGCGCGCGATGAATCGCCGGATGCAGATGATTACGATAACGCAGCCACGGCGACAGTTGCGGATCGTCACCCGAGCGGCGGAACCACACCACCATCTCCCGCGCCACCGTCAGCGCCTGCCGCGCGCCGCACAGACGGTTGATCAGGTGCAGCGCCAGATCGATACCCGCAGTTATCCCCGCGCTGGTCCAGATGCCGGCATCTTCCACAAACACGCGGTTGTCTTTCACCAGCGCAGCCGGCGCGGCAGCTTTCAGGCGCGGCAACACATCATGGTGCGTGGTGCACTGTACGCCATCCAGCAGACCAGCCTGCGCGGAGAGCAGCGCGCCGGAGCAAATACACACGAGAGTAATGCGCCGCGTATGAATCGCGCCGTGTTGCTGGCGCAGCCAGTCGCGCGCCTGCCCGGCTGCCCCGGTATCGAACCAGATGCGGGAATCGAACACGCCGGGCACAATCAGCAGACTGTTATCAGGTAGCGTGGCGGGCAGCGGTGCAATATCCGCAATGGTCATGCCGGTCGAGCAGGTGACGCTCGCCTGCGGGCCGATGTAGTGCAGCGCAAAATGTCCGCCCGCCAGCTGCAGCGTCTCTGCCGGCCCGGTGAGGTCGAGCGCCATGACGCCCGGCAGGACAAGAAAATAGACGGGCTGCGGCATGGTGGGTTCCTCAGGCAATGAAGGGGTAACGATGGGCGAAGATGCGCAGCCAAATCCGGCCACATATCTTCATCGATTCTTCCCATCATACCCGACTCTGTTCACGCCTTGCGACCTCATCCGGCCATGCGTCAGCCAAATCAGGACATCAGTGGTAACAGCTGCTGGTATAGCTGCGCAAAGCGCGCACGGCGCGGCTGATACGCCTGATGCTGCGCGGCGTCCGGCTGATGGCGCTGCACTAACGCCGGTGCCGGCCATTCGCTGGCCGGGTCCACTGCCAGCTGCGCCAGGCGCGCGGCACCGAGCGCCGGTCCCACCTCGCCGCCGTGACAATAATCCAGCGTCAGTCCGCTGATGTCCGCCAGCATCTGCCGCCAGTACGCGCTGCGCGCACCGCCGCCAATCAGCATCACCGTGTTGGGCAGTACGCCACACTCATGCACCGCATCCATGCCTTCCGCCAGCGCAAAGCCCACGCCTTCCAGCACCGCGCGCGCCAGTTCCGGCCGGCCGTGCTGGTGCGTCAGGCCAAAGAAAGCCCCCTGTGCCTGCGGATTATTGTGCGGCGTGCGCTCGCCGGAAAGGTAAGGCAAAAACCACACCGGCGTGGCCTGGGCGCTGGCGCGTTCAGCTTCGGCCAGCAGGTGCGGCACATCATCGCAGCCGGTCAGTGCAGCGGCCCAGTCCAGACAGGCGGCGGCACTCAGCATCACTGACATCAGATGCCAGCGCTGCGGCAGCGCATGACAGAAACTGTGCACGGCGCGTTGCGGATTGCTGAGATAGCCTTCGCTCACCAGAAAATAGACGCCGGAGGTGCCGAGCGACAGCATGCCCTGTCCTGGCTCAACCATGCCAACGCCCACAGCGCCAGCCGCATTGTCGCCGCCGCCGGCCACCAGCGGCACCGGCTCCATCCCCCAGCGCGCCGCAATTTCCGGCAGCAGCGTGCCGGTAATCTGGTTGCCTTCAAACAGCTGCGGCATGTGGCTGCGGTTCAGTCCGCACGCCGCCAGCATTGCATCGCTCCAGTCGCGCTGTGCCACATCCAGCCACATCGTTCCCGCCGCATCTGACATATCGGTGGCGAAATCGCCGCTCATCCGCCAGCGCAGATAATCTTTCGGCAGCAGCACTTTTGCTACCTGCGCAAATATCGCCGGTTCATGCTGCTGCACCCACAACAATTTGGGCGCGGTAAAACCCGGCATCATCAGGTTGCCGGTAATCTGACGTGACGATGGCACGCGCTGCTCCAGCTGGCGACACTGCGCGCTGCTGCGCCCGTCGTTCCACAGTATCGCCGGACGCAACACCTGATGCGCGGCGTCCAGCAGCGTCGCGCCGTGCATCTGGCCGCTAAAGCCGATGGCGCTGACGTGGCGTAAATCGTGCTGCTGCGCCAGCGCCTGCATGGCACTATCGGTGGCCTGCCACCAGCTTTCGGGATCCTGTTCGCTCCATAGCGGCTGCGGACGCGTCACCTGCAGCGGCGCGCTGGCCGTTGCCTGAACCTGGCCGTGCGCATCCAGCAGCACCACTTTGACGCCGGAGGTGCCTAAATCGATCCCGATAACCATGCTTCGCTCCTGATGGATTAGAAATTATACAGATAGTGATTCACCAGATTTTCCAGCTGCTCCTGGCGTCCGCTGCGATGCTGCGGATTGAGTTGCTGCTGCTGAGCATGCGCCGCCAGCGAGGCAAGAGAAAACTCGCCTTTCAGAATTTGCTGGCCGAACTCACCATTCCAGCCGCTATAGCGCTGCGCCACGCGCTTATCCAGCTCACCATCGCTCACCATACGCGCCGCCACTTTCAGCGCCAGCGCCATGGTATCCATCGCGCCGATGTGGCCATAAAACAGATCGTATTTGTCGGTGCTCTGGCGCCGTACTTTGGCATCAAAGTTTAAGCCGCCGGTGGTGAACCCGCCCGCTTTGAGGATTTCGTACATCACCAGCGCGTTTTCTTCGACGCTGTTCGGGAACTGGTCGGTATCCCAGCCGCACTGGCTGTCACCGCGGTTGGCATCGACCGAACCGAAGATGCCCAGTGCAATCGCCGTCGCAATTTCATGATGGAAAGAGTGACCCGCCAGCGTGGCATGGTTGGCTTCCACATTCACTTTGATCTCTTTTTCCAGGCCAAACTGCCGGAGGAAACCGTAGACCGTCGCGACATCAAAGTCGTACTGGTGTTTAGTCGGCTCCTGCGGCTTCGGCTCAATCAGCAGCATCCCCTGGAAACCGATTTTATGCTTGTGCTCCACCACCATCTGCATGAAGCGCCCGATCTGCTCGCGCTCCTGCCGCAAATCGGTATTCAGCAGCGTTTCGTACCCTTCGCGTCCGCCCCACAGCACATAGTTTTCACCGCCCAGCGTCTGCGTCGCCTGCATCGCGCTGCACACCTGGCTGGCTGCCCAGGCGAAAATTTCCGGATCCGGGCTGGTCGCCGCGCCGGCCGCAAAGCGGGGATGCGTAAAGCAGTTCGCGGTGCCCCACAGCAATCTGACGCCGGTTTCCTGCTGCTTTTCCAGCAGTTTATCGGTCATTACCGCCAGGTTTTCCTGGTAGCTGCGCAGCGAATCACCTTCCGGTGACACATCGACATCATGGAAGCAGTAATAAGGCACGTTGAGTTTGTAAAAGAACTCGAACGCGACATCCGCTTTGAGCTTCGCCAGCTGCAGCGCATCGCCATTTTTCTGCCACGGGCGATCAAAGGCCCCCACGCCGAACATATCCGCCCCGTTCCAGCAGAACGTGTGCCAGTAACAGGCGGCAAAACGCAGGTGTTCCGCCATGGTTTTACCCAGAATCACTTCCTGCGGATTGTAATGACGAAACGCCAGTGCGTTAGTGGTATTGGCCCCTTCATAACCAACGCGCTCAAGCTGGTCGAAATAAGCGTGCATGTTGTGCTCCTTAGCATCAGACCCGAATGGTCAGCAGTGAAGCGTTATTTTGCGGAGGCGTAAGCGTTCAGCTCAATTACGATATTTCACACTGAACTTAAGATAATTATTATTTGTGCGGCAGCTCGCAAATCCATGTATTTAATTACATCGCGTACCGGCGCGCAGCGCCGCTGCAAGATTTAACAGATGGGCGCGTAAAATTTCGATCGCGCTCAAAGAATCACAAATAAACAAAAAAACGTAATAGCAGGATAAAAATCAGTAATTGATGTTGTTCACGTCGCGGGGCAACAATTCATCCGCCCTGGTTCATAGCCTTACAACGACAATAGCCTCAACCTACAGGATGACCATGATGAAAATGAGACACACGCTGTTAGCCCTCAGCGCTGCACTGGCCCTGTTCAGCCACGCCGGGCTGGCGAAAGAAGTGAAAATCGGTATGGCGATCGATGATTTACGTCTGGAACGCTGGCAGAAAGACCGGGACATTTTTGTCAGCCAGGCGGAAAAGTCTGGGGCCAAAGTATTTGTCCAGTCGGCCAACGGCAATGAAGAGACGCAAATCTCACAGATTGAAAATATGATCAACCGCGGTGTCGATGTGCTGGTCATCATTCCTTATAACGGTCAGGTATTGAGTAATGTGGTGGCCGAAGCGAAACGCGAAGGCATTAAAGTGCTCGCTTATGACCGCATGATTAATAATGCCGACATCGATTTTTATATCTCGTTTGATAATGAAAAAGTCGGCGAACTGCAGGCCGAAAGTCTGGTTAAACAGGTACCTAAAGGGAACTACTTTTTGATGGGCGGCTCGCCGGTGGATAATAACGCACGCCTGTTCCGTGCCGGCCAGATGAAAGTGTTAAAACCTTACATCGATAACGGCAGCATCAAAGTGGTGGGCGATCAGTGGGTCGATGCCTGGCTGCCAGAGAATGCGCTGAAAATCATGGAAAACGCGCTGACCGCTAACAGCAACCACATTGATGCCGTCGTTGCCTCCAACGATGCCACCGCTGGTGGGGCCATTCAGGCGCTGAGCGCGCAGGGACTGGCGGGCAAAGTCGCCATTTCCGGTCAGGATGCCGATCTCGCCGCCATCAAACGCATCATGAACGGCACGCAAACCATGACGGTGTACAAACCCATCACCGAACTCGCCACCGAAGCGGCAAAAATTGCGGTGGAACTGGGCGATGGCAAAACCCCCGCCAGCAACAGCAAGCTGAATAATGGCCTGAAAGAGGTGCCGTCGCGCCTGCTGAAGCCGATTCCGGTCAACAAAGACAACATTGAAAGCACCGTGGTGAAAGACGGCTTCCATAAACAGAGCGAACTCTAAGCGCCTGAAACGCGAAGGAGCAGATCGATGCTGCTGGAAATGAACAACATCACCAAGCGTTTCGGCGCGGTAAAAGCGCTGGATGCCGTCAGCCTGCGGCTCGAAGCCGGTGAAGTCATGTCGCTGTGCGGTGAGAACGGCTCGGGCAAATCGACGCTGATGAAAGTGCTGTGCGGGCTTTACCCGCACGGCGAATTTGACGGCGAAATTCGCTTTGCCGGCGATCGCATCGAGGCGCAAACCATCCGCGACACCGAGCGCAAAGGCATTGTGATTATTCATCAGGAGCTGGCGCTGGTGCGGCAGCTTACGGTCATGGAGAACATTTTCCTCGGTGCCGAGCTCGGTCGCTTCGGTATGGTCGATGATGAAACCATGACGCTGCGCTGCCAGCAGCTGCTGGAGCGGGTCAAACTTAACGTTTCGCCTGCCACCAAAGTTGGCGAGCTCGGCCTCGGCCAGCAGCAGCTGGTAGAGATCGCGCGGGCGCTGAATAAGCAGGTGCGATTGCTAATCCTCGATGAGCCGACCTCGTCGCTCACCGAACAGGAAACCGAAGTGCTGCTTGGGATTATCACTAACCTGCGCGAGCACGGTATTGCCTGCATCTACATCTCCCACAAGCTTAATGAGGTCAAAGCAATTTCGGACACCATCTGTGTGATTCGCGATGGTCAGCACATCGCCACGCGGCCAGCGGCCGGGCTGAGTGAAGATGACATCATCACGATGATGGTGGGCCGCGAACTCACCGCGCTCTATCCGCACCAGCCGCACGAGATCGGCGAAACAATACTGAAAGTGGAAAATCTCACCGCCTGGCATCCGGTCAACCGCCACGTGCGCCGCGTCAATAATGTGTCGTTCAGCCTGAAGCGCGGCGAAATTCTTGGTATTGCCGGGCTGGTGGGCGCAGGACGTACCGAAACGGTCCAGTGCCTGTTTGGCGTCTGGCCCGGCCGCTGGCAGGGTGAAATCTGGATTGATGGCCAGCAGGTGAAGATCGACGATTGCCGGGCAGCGATTGCGCACGGTATCGCCATGGTGCCGGAAGATCGGAAAAAAGATGGCATCGTGCCGCTGATGGGCGTGGGGAAAAACATCACGCTGGCCGCGCTCGATCAATACAGCCATCGCTTCTCCACGCTGGATGAAGCGCAGGAGCAGCAGGCGATCAACGATGCTATCCGCCGTCTGCGCGTCAAAACTTCCTCACCCGAACTGGCGATTGGCCGTCTCAGCGGTGGCAATCAGCAAAAGGCGATCCTCGCCAAATGCCTGCTGCTCAATCCGCGCATATTGATTCTTGATGAACCGACGCGCGGCATCGACGTCGGCGCTCGCCAGGAGATCTATCTGCTGATTAACGCGCTGGTGCAGCAGGGCATCGCGGTAATCGTTATCTCCTCTGAACTGCCCGAAGTGCTGGGGCTGAGCGACCGCGTATTGGTGATGCATGAAGGGCAAATCAAAGCCGATTTGATTAACGATAACCTGACTCAGGAGCAGGTCATGGAAGCTGCCCTGCGGAGCGAACATTATGCTTAAAACTGAAAGTAGCCAGCGCCTGTCCGGTACCCCGGGCAAGCCAGCGCCGGGCAAATTTCCGCGCCTCAATCTGCAGGTGCTGGTGATGCTGGGGGCGATTGTGCTCATCGCCCTGTTCTTCACCTGGACCACCGACGGTGCCTGGCTTAGCCCACGCAACGTCTCTAACCTGCTGCGCCAGACCGCCATCACCGGCATCCTCGCGGTGGGCATGGTGTTTGTTATTATCTCGGCTGAGATTGACCTGTCAGTCGGTTCAATGATGGGCCTGCTGGGCGGTGCCGCGGCCATCTTCGACGTCTGGCTCGGCTGGCCGCTGCCGCTGACCATCGTGGTAACGCTGGTGCTTGGCCTGTTGCTGGGCACCTGGAACGGCTGGTGGGTCGCGTACCGTAAAGTGCCCTCATTTATCGTCACGCTGGCGGGCATGCTGGCGTTTCGCGGCATTCTGGTCGGCATCACCGATGGCACCACCGTAGCGCCAACCACGCCAGCCATGTCGCAGATCGGGCAAAGCTATTTGCCTGGCGGCGTTGGCTTTGGTTTCGGCTTCGCCGGTCTGGCGCTGTTTATTCTCTGGCAATGGCGGCTGCGCCTGCGTCGCCAACAGCTGGGGTTATCCCAACCGGCTGCCAGTGGCACGGTGGCACGTCAGGCGATTACCGCTGTATTGGTGCTGGGGGCCATCTGGCTGCTGAACGACTACCGCGGCGTGCCGACACCGGTCCTGCTGCTGGCGCTGCTGCTGCTTGGCGGCATGTTTATGGCCACGCGCACCGCCTTCGGACGGCGGATTTACGCCATCGGCGGCAACATTGATGCGGCGCGCCTGTCGGGCATCAACGTGGCGCGCACCAAGCTGGCGGTATTCGCCATCAACGGCGTCATGGTGGCTATCGCCGGCCTGATCCTCAGCTCACGTCTTGGTGCTGGTTCGCCCTCTGCGGGCAATATTGCCGAACTGGACGCTATCGCCGCCTGCGTGATTGGCGGCACCAGCCTGGCCGGCGGCGTCGGCTCGGTGGCTGGCGCGGTGATGGGCGCATTCATCATGGCTTCTCTGGATAACGGGATGAGCATGATGGACGTGCCGACCTTCTGGCAGTACATCGTCAAAGGGGCGATTTTACTGCTGGCGGTGTGGATGGATACGGCTACGCGCCGCCGGGTGTAATCGCGTGGGCGATCACAATGTGGCGCAAACAATTTCAGCTGCCTTTTCCGCCGTGCTATGCAATGCGTAACAGGTTTGAGGGAGCGCGCCACGATGCACGAAAAACGTTACCGTATTACGCTGCTGTTTAACGCCAACAAGGTGTATGACCGCCAGGTGGTGGAAGGCGTCGGCGAATATCTGCAGGCTTCGCAAACTGACTGGGACATCTTCATTGAAGAAGATTTCCGCTGCCGCATCGACAACATCCGCGAATGGCTGGGTGACGGTGTCATTGCGGATTACGACGACAGCTCAATCGAGAGCCTGCTCAGCAATGTGCCGGTGCCGATTGTCGGCGTTGGTGGCTCTTATCACCGCCAGCAGGATTATCCGCCGGTGCACTACATCGCCACCGACAACGCTGCGCTGGTAGAGAGTGCCTTTCTGCACCTGAAAGAGAAAGGCATTCATCGCTTTGCGTTTTATGGCCTGCCCGCTGCCAGTGGCAAACGCTGGGCGCAGGAGCGCGAGCACGCGTTTCGCCAGCTGGTGATGCGCGAGCGCTATCAGGGTGTGGTGTACCAGGGAATGGAAACTGCGCCGGAAAACTGGCAGCACGCGCAAAATCGCCTCGCCGACTGGCTGCAAACGTTGCCGCCGCAGACCGGCATTATCGCGGTGACCGACGCGCGTGCGCGTCATTTGCTGCAGGCCTGTGAACACCTGAAAATACCGGTGCCGGAGAAACTCAGCGTAATCGGCATTGATAATGAAGAGCTGACGCGCTACCTGTCCCGCGTGGCGCTCTCTTCGGTGGCCCAGGGCACGCGCCAGATGGGGTATCAGGCCGCCAAGCTGCTGCATCGTCTGCTCGATCGGCAAATGCTGCCGCTGCAACGCATTCTGGTGCCGCCGGTGAAAGTCATTGCCCGCCGCTCTACGGATTTTCGCTCACTGCGCGATCCGGCGGTGATTCAGGCGATGCATTACATCCGCTTTAACGCCTGTAAAGGCATCAAGGTTGAACAGGTGCTGGATGCGATTGGCATGTCGCGCTCTAATCTGGAAAAGCGTTTTCGCGACGAGACCGGCGACACCATTCACGCCATGATCCACCGCGAGAAGCTGGAGAAAGCGCGTGAACTACTGGCCTGCTCTTCATTGAATATTAATGAAATTTCGCAGATGTGCGGCTATCCTTCCCTGCAGTACTTCTATTCGGTGTTTAAGAAAAGCTATGCCACCACGCCGAAAGAGTATCGGCAGCATCACGGCGAGAACGTGCAGTAACGCCGCTGAAATCAAGATTTTGCCGCCAATTGCCGCTATACTGCGCGGCATCTTCAAAGGAAGATCGTCGTCTCCGGTGAGGCGGCCGGATTTCAAATCCGGTTGGGGCCGCCAGCGGTCCCGGGCAGGTTCGACTCCTGTGATCTTCCGCCACTGCACTTCCGAAACCATCCGAGATTATTTATATTTTCGTTTATTAACAACAAAATACATACCACCCGTCCGTATACATCCTGTTGCATCTGCCAGCATCCATGACAAATGTGTATAGATTTTATACACACTTAGACTTATACACATGGCACTTACAGACATACAAATTCGACGCGCAAAACCCCAGGAAAAGCCTTACACCCTTAGCGATGGCCTAGGCTTGGCTTTACTCATTAACCCTGATGGCAGCAAAGGCTGGCGCTTCCGTTACCGATTCAACGGTAAGGCTAAGTTGATGTCGTTTGGTTCCTATAGCCTCGTTTCACTCGCTGAGGCACGCGAGAAGCGTGATATGGCGCGTAAGCAGGTAGTAAATGGCGTTGACCCATTAGTGGAGCGTAAAGCCCAAAAACTGGCAAAGCAGCTTTCAGCAGAGAACTCTTTCGAGGTCATCAGCCGGGAATGGCATACGAATAAGGCGGACCGCTGGACCGTTGCTTATCGGGACGAGATCATTAAGACCTTTGAGCAAGACGTTTTCCCGTTTATCGGCAATCGTCCAATCTCAGAGATTAAGCCGCTTGAACTTCTTGAGGTACTGCGTCGTATAGAAAAGCGGGAAGCGTTAGAGAAAACTCGTAAGGTACGCCAGCGCTGTGGGGAGGTGTTCCGCTATGCAATTATTACCGGCCGAGCTGAGTATAATCCTGCTCCTGATTTATCTATTGCGCTAGCCGTTCCCAAACAAAAGAATCACCCATTTTTATCTGCGGAAGAGCTGCCTTATTTTGTTCAAGACTTGGAAGCGTATGCGGGTAGCATTATTACTAAAAAAGCCACGAAAATAGTGATGTTGACAGGGGTTAGAACTCAGGAGGTGCGCTTCGCAACCTGGGATGAAGTTGACCTTGAAAAAGGTATTTGGGAGATACCTACGGAACGGATGAAAATGCGCAGGCCTCATGTTGTACCTTTATCTACCCAAGTAATTGCCCTTTTCGAGCAATTGAAACCTATCACCGGCCATTATCCTTACATTTTTATTGGCAGAAATAACCGTAGAAAACTAATCTCTAAGGAAAGTGTTTCACAAGTCATTGAATTATTGGGATACAAGGAGCGTGCGACTGGTCATGGCTTTCGACACACAATGTCTACTATCTTACATGAACAAGGTTTTGATAGTGCGTGGATTGAAATGCAACGGGCACATGTCGATAAAAATAAAATCCGCGGGATATATAATCATGCTAACTATTACGAAGATAGAAAAAAAATGATGCAGTGGTATAGCGACTTTTTATTGAATGGTGGTCAGTGACCACCATTCGAAACTAGATATTATTTATTACACTCTTGAGGTTCTGGATATAATATTCCAAGTCATATTCATTCAATTCAAACCCTTGAGAGTGTACAATTACATTCCTAACTTGGGATAAGTTAACAATGGATTCATATATAGACTCTCCAATAAGCTGTCGCTCCCTAAGCTCTCGTGCAGTTGGCTTTATATTTAAATAACTTCTTTCTTTAGGCATTCCAGCTTTAACAGCAAGATCTCCAATTTTCTTCTCTAAAGCACGCCAATTTAGTAAAAACTCACCCACTCTGTAGTTTGTACTTACCGCAGCATTCTCTGCTAACTCTTCCCTTTCCTCTTCCGGTACAGTAATTTTCTCTAAGGAGGATATTGCCCCTTCAATAATAGGCTTAATTTCGCTGCTCATTTGTATTAGCATATCGAAATCATTTCTTTCGAAGAAATTATTATGTGCAACTTTACATCTAATTAAATATAATTTATCCCACCTCGATTTAAGCAGACTCTCTTCACAATCCACATGTTTCTGAAAATAACGCTGCCAGTTTGACTTAGGTATAAAGTCTCTTACGTCATCAATGGGTATAGAATCTCCATCATGATCTTTAATTTTGCGGATAAGCCCATCTAAATCTTGAGTTCTATATGAATCAAAAAGAAATGTAGACAACTGTATAAAGTCAGCATCATATAAATAGTTATTTGAGCTTTGCTGTTTCTTATCTCTTCTTATTTTTTTAGCTCATCTGGAATTGCCGTTTCAGACCATCCTAAACCAACATTAGTCAGCATAAACTTAGTGATTAACTTCCTCATGAGATTTTCTAACTCATGAATGATTGGGTATGCTTTACGCGAATAACTATAACTGACATCATCCCATAGCGTCTGAATATTGTTATTCGACGCCAGGTTAAGCAAGCCCCGTATGACTCTTAAAAAAGCAGAAAATAATTCTAAATCATCAGAAGAACTTGCCAGCTTAAGGTGAAAAATTTTGTATTTTTCAGAAGGTGTATTTTCTTCAACTACTTCAATATCGAACTCATTTCCAATGTACTTAGCTTTCTTACCAGAAAGGCTTATATCAGAATCCGACTGAAGGAAATTCAAAAAGGATTTTTTCGTTTTACAAAAAGAATTTTTTAATTCAATAGTGACCAAATATTCTACTTTCATTTAATCCCCAGCCTCGACATATAATGCATATCCTAGCATCAAGTACAAAATACTCCCGTTATCAAACTACATTTTACATTCGCGCGCAATGCTATCCCCGCCACGCCTGCCCGCTTTATGCATCGCTTTTCATGCAGGTGCATGATGCGGGCCGGGCCGCACCCGGTATGGTTTGAACGGGGAAAAGCGGTGCATGTTTTTTCATGTAAATCCATGCACGCTATGCATGCATCACTCTTTACAAAGCGGCTGGTCAGAAAAAAGGCTTCTGGAAGAGAAAAGATGGACACAAAAAAGCCGCTGGTGTAGCAGCGGCAGTGCGGCATTAATGAACCTGGCGGAATGCAGAACCATAACGGCCCAGCGTCTGACGTTCTCTTGCCGGTTCCGGTGGTGGTGCCGGTATTTTTTCCGGCTGTGGCGGTGCGGTGATAACCTTTGTAATGCTCTCATTCGTCTTAAAAGTACAGGAGCAGTCCAGTTTAGTGCACTGGTGATAACGCTCTTACACCTGCTCTGACATACAGCGGCTCGATTTGGTGTGCGCCGCGCTTTTGCAGTAAGGGCAGTGCATCATTTCTGGTTGCCCTCCTGAAGCTTTGCACGCTGCGCCCGGATTGATTCAGCCAGCTTCTGGCGACGCATAGGATGGCGGTAAAGCTCCATATCAATACCCATCAGCGGCGGGCGATTCAGACCAATATTCTCCAGCAGCGGAGCCTCTTTCATCACGCTGCCCGGCAGGGCCGCAGCCGCCTGCGTCAGCGCTTCACCAACCAGATAAGCCACGTCCTGAATCGCATCCCGGTCGTCACCGGCTAACGTCGGGGACAGTTCTTCACGCCGGATACGCAGCTTAATGGACCACAGCAGCGACGGACTCACGTTGCGCAGGGCTGACTGCCAGTGCGCATCTTTCAGCCAAAGGGCTGCACGGCACGCAGACGCTCACGCTTGCTGATACGCAGCGCTGTGGTGGCATCAGTTTTGCCGCGGGGGATGTGCTCATCCCCCTGACAGGTGAAGACGGCTCACCCGTTAACGTGCAGCTCATCAGCGCCGCAGGCGACAAGCGCACCCTTCCCGGCGGGCAGGTGAAAAACACGTACTGGCTGGCAGGCGAGCCGGACGGCAAAACGCCGTGGCTCACTGAAGGATATGCCACCGGCCTGACCGTGCACCGGCTGACCGGCCAGGCGGTTTACGTGGCGCTGAGCGCCAACAACCTGCCCGCGCTGGCAATGCGGCTGCGTGAGTCACACCCCGGCGCGCTGATGCTGATTGCCGCCGACCGTGACGACAACGGCACCGGCCAGTTAAAGGCAGAGGAAGCGGCGAAAGACTGTGGCGGGAAAGCCGCACTGCCGCCGGTTACGGGTGACTGGAACGACGTGTGGCAGGCGCAGGGCGATATCGCCACGCTGGCGCAGCTCACCGCCTTCACGCAGCCGAAGTCGCTCAGCCCGTTTGAATCCGTCAGCGAGGCCGACCTGAAGGCCATGAGCGCCAGCCAGAAAGCCGAGTTGCTGGTCGCCCACTACGGGCAGGCGCTGGCCGTGCCGCCGGACGGGGAGGAAATCTGCCGCTAT
Organism: Pantoea dispersa; assembly: GCF_019890955.1. NCBI lineage: Bacteria > Pseudomonadati > Pseudomonadota > Gammaproteobacteria > Enterobacterales > Erwiniaceae > Pantoea > Pantoea dispersa. Next base: position 50,318 of record NZ_CP082346.1, on the reverse strand, counting down.
GAGAACTGCGCATGGCAGGTGATGGAGGCGAAGACGCTGCGCCGGGAAATCGCCGCGCTGTTTCAGAAGGTGCGCGCCCCATTCTCCGCTGCCGGTATCGGCAGCGTGCTGGACACGCTCAAACTGATGGTGCAGCAGATGGGAGAACCTTCCCGCCGCCTGATTGGCTTCCGTAACGGCGTGTATGACACCACAACAGGCACCTTCAGCCCGCACCGCCGCGAGCACAGGCTGCGCACCGTCAACAGCGTGGACTACACCGCGCCGCGTCCTGGTGAAAACCCCGCAGACCACGCCCCGGCTTTCTGGCGCTGGTTAACGCGGGCCGCTGGGCATAATCACGACAAGCAGGAGCGCATTCTCGCGGCGTTATTTATGGTGCTGGCAAACCGCTATGACTGGCAGATGTTTCTCGAAGTCAACGGCCCCGGCGGCAGCGGTAAAAGTGTCATGGCCTCGATAGCCACTCTGCTGGCCGGAGAAGACAACACCACGTCCGCCACCATCGACACGCTGGAATCCTCCCGCGAGCGCGCCAGCGTGGTGGGCTTCTCGCTGATTATCCTGCCTGACCAGGAGAAATGGAGCGGCGACGGCGCGGGCATCAAGGCGATTACTGGCGGCGATGCGGTGGCAATCGACCCGAAATACCGTGACGCCTATTCAACGCACATTCCGGCGGTCATTCTGGCGGTGAACAACAATCCTATGCGCTTCAGCGACCGCAGCGGCGGTGTGTCACGCCGCCGGGCAATTCTGACGTTCCCGGAAGTGATACCGGCAAAAGAACGTGACCCGCAGCTGCTTGACAAAATCAGTACCGAGCTGGCCATCATTGTTCGTCATCTGATGCAGCGCTTCAGTCAGCCGGAGGAGGCCCGCGCGCTGCTACAGGCGCAGCAGACGTCCGGCGAGGCGCTGGAAATTAAACGCCAGGCTGACCCGCTGGTCGATTTCTGCGCCTACCTGATGCCGATAAGTACCGCGACCGGCCTGTTTATGGGGAACGCCAATATCCGCCCGCTGAATCCGAAGCGATATCTGTACCATGCCTACCTGTCATTCATGGAATCGCGCGGCCATCAGCACCCGCTCAGCCTGACCGCATCCGGTCAGGCGGTGCCGCAGACGCTGAAGGAGTGTGAGCGCATCCTGCTGAAACGCCGGACGAATAACGGCGTCCAGACCAATCTCACGCTGCATGAGGACAGCGAAGCCGACTGGCTGCCCGCGTGCAGTCAGTAACCCCCGCAGCAAACGAACCGGCTCAGGCCGGTTTTTTACGTTTCAGCCCGGAGTGATCACTCAATATGAACACAAGTGTACACGCAGCCCTTAGCTCTTCACCGTATAACTAACTGATTTAAAATAATTAAAATCAAAAGTGAACAGTGTGAACACTTTTTACTTAAATTTTTTTTACCATTCTGAGAAATCATCCAGACCAAAAGCTACATAAGCTAAGAGGGATATCATTGTAAAAAAGTACAAATTAAGGATAATCGTTCAACATAGATAATGTTCGTCAGTTAGTGTGTCTTTGTATATTTAAGGTGAATACACATGGATATTGAAAATGAACTTAACCAATTATTTATAAACAGAGCTTCGGGACCATTCTTGTTTCTAGGTTCAGGCTTTTCCAGAAGATATATGGGGCTTGAAGACTGGCAAGGTTTACTCAATAAATTTTGTGTTATGGGTAAGCCGTATGAATACTATAAAAGCAGCGCGAACGGTGACATAGCACGTTCTGCATTATTAATCGCAGAAGATTTCCATGACCTATGGTGGAGTAGCGACAACTATAAAGAAAGCAGAGAAAAGCATTCAAATATAGTCAAAGATAAATCGTCTCCTTTAAGAATAGAAATAAGTAGATATCTAATAGAAAAAACAGAAGATCGAAAAGAAGATCTTGATCTTAACGATGAACTTGAAATACTAAAATCCTGTGATGTTGACGGGATAATTACTACAAACTGGGATCTTTTGATTGAACATTTATTCCCTGACTACACAACGTACATTGGTCAAGAGGAACTACTTTTTTCAAACACCTATAGCATTGGTGAAATATATAAAATACATGGATGTGGTTCAAAGCCTGAATCAATGATTCTTACTGACGCTGACTATAGAGATTATAATAGTAAAAATGCTTATCTGGCCTCTAAGCTAATAACAATTTTTGTTGAGCACCCTGTTGTATTTATTGGATATTCAATAACAGATGAAAATATTCGCGCATTACTTAAATCAATATCATTATGCATCGGCACGGAAAAGTTAGAAAAATTAAGAAGTAATCTAATATTTATTGATAAAGATGAACCTGCTACAGGGGCCGTAATCGAGACGTCATATCTTCATTTTAATGACGTTCAGGTTCCAGTCAAAATAGTTAAGACAAAGAATTTTTCATTGGTTTATCAAGCCATTCATAATTTTGAACGAAAATTACCGGCACGTGTGCTTAGATTTTGTAAAGAACAAGTGTACGAAATAGTCCAAAGTCAAGACCCACAGAATAAGATAGCTGTAGTTGACTACGATAACATAAAAGATAAAAAGGATATTGAGATCGTCTTTGGGATAGGTGTTATTGGAAAGCTAGGAGATACTGGTTATAGGGCTATAACCGTGCAAGATTTATTCGAGGACGTTGCATTAAATAATAAGAATTTCTCACCTGAGAAAATCCTAACAATCACTGTAAAACAATATAACTACAAGTTCATCCCAGTATTCAAATATCTATCAAAAATGAATATAGGAACATTAGAGGATTATAAGAAATCTGGCTTAAAGCTAGACCAATATATCCAAAGAGATTTTCCAGATGTCTTCGCGAGCAGAAAGCCCAGAGACTTCGTTAAGTATCAGGGTATGACATTTAATGATTTTTACGATGCAGCAAGTGAATCCGCATTTTTATCACTGGCCCCATTACATCCTGAGCCTGATGCTGAGTTTATTGCGCAATTCATCCGAGAAAATTATGATAGACTTATATCTTCTAATAATAAATATTTCTTCAGAAAATTAATCTCTTTCTATGATTGGCTTAAATATAGATTTATTTGACTTCAAGTAGCTGATTAGGGGGTGTTAGCAAGTCATTAACACCCCACAGCAGGTAAGATGTGTATATGAAAATGTATAATTAAACATAGTGAAAATATTTAACCAAAGTTAAATCATATAGTTATGATTCAATGTAGACTCCTGTGATCTTCCGCCACTCATCACTCAGGTCCAGCCATGCTCATCCATCCATCCGACAACCTTCCGTTCTCTGGCGATCCGCGTAAGGAAGAGCTGCGCCAGCGGCTGCTGCGACCGGATGCGCCCAAAGTCATTGCCGTGTCACTGTCGAAGGAGCTGGATCGCGAGCGACGCACGCATCGTCATGCCGCCGGTCAGCTGTTTTGTCTGCGCCAGGGATTGATGACAGTGAACACCTCGTCGGGCATTTTTGCTAATCCGCCGCGGCTGGTCGGCTGGATTCCGCCGTGGTTTGACCATGCCCTTGTCGGGCCGGGGCGCGTGCTGGGCTGGACGGTACTGATTGACGAAGCGCTGGCCGCGCCGCTGCCGGATCGGCCGGTGCTGCTCTCCTGCCCGACCGTGCTGGAGCCGCTGGCTGAACGGCTGGCGGTGCTGGAGCCTGAACTGTGGAGCAGCGCGCGCTATGCCCGGCTGGGTCAGGTCTTTCTTGATGAACTGTACGAATCCACGCCGCAGGAACTCACCCTGCCGCTGCCGGAAGAGCCGCGTCTGCGGCAGATTGCGCGCCTGCTGATGGACGATCCGGCTGATACACGCACCGGGCCGGAGCTGGCGCAGTGGGCTGGTCTGAGCGCGCGCAGCCTGAGTCGCCACTGGTCGAGCGCGGTTGGCATGAGCCTGAGTAAATATCGTCAGGTATCGCGCCTGCTGAAATCGCTGGAAGGGCTGGCGGCAGGCCACAGCGTGCAGCAGGTTGCCTGGCAGGTGGGCTTCGACAGCGTCAGCAGCTATATCAGCGCGTTTCGCGCCGCCTTCGGCTCAACGCCAGGCAAATACTTTACGACGCCAGCCGACTCTGCGAATGCAGCATCAGCAGGCTAGCCGGACCGTCAATCGGTGGCAGGCTGTGCCGGTATTTGCGGCGAAACGCGCCGGGCGGCAGGTCAAACATACGACGAAAGGTGCGGCAGTAGGTTTGCTGTGAATCGAAGCCAAACTGCAGCGCAATCTGCATCAGCGACGTATTACTGCTGAGCAGGGTGATGACGGAAGCCGTTAGCTTACGTTCACGGATATAGGCTCCCAGCGCCACGCCAGTGTAGCTGCGGAACAGCCGCTGCAGATGCCACTGCGAATAACCGGCCCGCTGTGCGACCGTCTCCAGCATGAGCTTTTGTTCAATATTCGCCTCTATCCACATCATCAGCTGATGCATAAAGGCTGCGTGAATATCCATCCTCTCCTCCTGATGCCGTGGTGCGACTCAATCTGCGACATTGTAAAAACAGGACGACTGGCTGTGTTTGCGTATAAAGCCAATAAATAGCGATAACTCGCCAATTTACATGTCACTACTCTGGCGGGGAGGACACGCTGTTGCGCCAGCGCACATCATGTAATATTGTAAGTTACATGATAGATAAGCCGCAGTTCTTTCCGCTGCGCCAATCGTCACAAAGGAGAAAATCTATGCATGCCTTTTTACTCTCTGACACGGGTGTGTGCCTGGCGATTGCGCTGGCCTCAGCCAGCATCGCGATGACCATGACGCAGACCGAACTGTTTGCAGGTTTGCGCGCCTGGACCGCACGCAAACACGCCTCACTCGGCCATCTGTTTCACTGTTTCTATTGCCTGAGCCATTGGGTGGTGTTTGCCGCGATGCTGATTTACCACCCGACGCTGCTGAACAGCGGTTGGCCGCTGGTCGACTGGATCATGACAGCCTTCATCACGCTGACGCTGACCACGTTTGTCAGCGGTATGATGTTTAAAGTATTTCAGGCCGCCGTCACCACGCATGTGATGAAGCATGACGCGCAGATCAAATTGCAGAAGCAGGATTAATGGCCGCGCCGGCTAGTCGCTGCAGCGCGGAAAGATGTGCGGATCCAGCCCAAGGCTGGCCATTTTTTGCAGGTAATCGTCGGCGATGTCCGCCACGGTAATCTGGCTGAAGCGCTGCAGCAGTAGCGCTTCAGCTTCACCCAGCGCCTGGTCAAGCCGGGCGTCCACCGCATGTTCCACCAGGCAGGGTGAAGGATCGGCCGCCGGGCCAATGCTGAACAGCGCCGGTGAGCCGATAGCCTGGTACACATCCAGTAGCGTGATATCGCGCAGGTCCGCGCGCAGCTCCCAGCCGCCGCCGTGCCCCTTTTCCGACACCAGATACCCCTTTTCACGCAGCCCCGACATCATGCGACGCACCACCACCGGATTGGTGCCGAGCATTTTTGCCATGGCATCGGAAGTAGCGCGTTTAACGTGACGATCAAGATGAATGAGCGCGTGCAGCGAGCGGGACAGGCGGTTATCGCGTGGCATGGACGTTTCCTCTGAAATTCCCGCTACTGTAGCAAACCACGCTGGCGGCAACAATTTATCCCGGCTGAGAGTGGATGGCGCCCTGACCAGACATTCGTGTTAATCATGCTGCCAATAGGAAAAGGCAAACCGCCACAGTAAAAGAAATTACGGTGAAAAGGCGATTGGGCATCGGTTAATTAATTAAAGAACTGAGTGACAGAAAGGGAAAATTTATTTCCAAGAAGGAAAGACAACGCCCCAGAGCGGAATAAACCCTTCCCTTTTAAAATTAAATTTATCTTGTAGGACATAGACTACAAATAATTATTTTATTGTTCTTGATCATACGCAATATATAAAATTCAACGAGCGGCTAAAGTTTGACCTGTCATTCACTCATCAGGAAAAGGTTAACTATGGCTCAGGTCGTTGTGGTTGATGACCATCCGATCGCGCGGATGGCCGTTCGTTATTTGCTGGAACAAAATGGACATACGGTGCTGGCCGAAAGCGCCGATGGCCGGGAAGCGGTAACGCTGATTCAGCAGCAGCAGCCGGATATCGTCATCATTGATATCGACCTGCCGTCGCTGGACGGAATTGAAGTGGTTAAGTCGTTGCGCGATCAGAGTTTTCCAGGAAAAATCATCGTTATCTCCGGGAAAAATGAAAACGTGTATGCCGTGCAGAGCCTGCGCAGCGGTGCCAATGGCTTTGTCAGTAAAAAAACCGATATGCCAGAGATCGTCAGTGCTATTCAGGTGACACAACGTGGTTACGGTTATTTCCCGCTGGGCGGTTTTATGCAGCAAATGGAGCAGGATAGCACGCTGGCGGAGAAAAAAATGATTGAATCATTGTCACCACAGGAGTTTCAGGTTTTCCATCACATTATTAAGGGTCTGAATAATATGCGCATCGCGGCGCGGATGGGCGTCAGTAATAAAACCGTCAGCACTTATAAAAGCCGGTTAATGGATAAATTGCACTGCAAAACCATGAGTGATTTATTTGCTTTCGTGCACCGCAATCAAATGGAAGCCTCATGATCCGTCTGCTGATGTTTATCGGACTGGTGCTGTGCTGCAGCCCCACGGTGGCGCAGCCGATGCCACAGCTCTATATTCCGCTGGAGCGGGAACCGCTGGCACCGCTGATACCGCAACTGTCGCAGAACGATTGGCAGGCATTGCGTCAGTTGCCCACGCTGCGCATTGCGCTGTGGGCGCCCGATATTCCGCCTTATCTCACCTTCCTTGATATGTCATCTGAGGAAAAAAACGTGGAAGGCGTATTTGCTGATTACGCCCGGCTGATAGGCCAGGCACTCGGCATGCGGATAGAGATGCAGCGCTACGCCGATCGTGACGCGGCGCTGGCCGCTATCGCTGCCGACCAGGCTGATATGCTGTTTAGCAAAGCCGGGAACACTGTGCCTTCCAACGCCCAGCTGGACGCCTCACAGAATCTGCTGATCAACCGACCGGTGGTGGTGACCCAGCGCGATCGCGCCATGCAGCCGGTGCCTTATGCAGCGCCAGTCAGACTGGCGGTGGACCAGCACTATCTCAGCGACAGCGTAATCCGGGCGCAATTTCCTCAGGCGCACATCATGCGTTATGCCTCCAGTCGCGTCGCGCTGTCGGCGCTGGCGACCGGCGAGGCGGATTACGTGCTCGATAATCTGACCTCCGCCAGCTTTTTAATTGAACGCAACTACCTCAATCAGCTGGCGCTGGCCGACATTCTCGCCCCACGCGCGCAGGATGCCAGTCGGCTACTGGTCAGTCAGCGCAGGCCGGTAATGCTGCGTGCGATAAATCGCGTCATCGCGGCGATCCCCGCAGAGCAGCATCGCGCGATCTCACGCCAGTGGACACAGCGCCCGGACATCTGGCGTCTGCAGCAGCCGCTGGCGCTTACGGCTGCTGAACAGCGCTGGCTACAGCAGCACGGCATCGTGCGCGTGGGTTTTAATCCGTTTTTTGCGCCACTGGCACTGCTGGATGGGCGTAACCAGTTTCAGGGCATCAGTGCCGAACTGCTGCACCAAATCCACCTGCGCACCGGTATCAATTTTGTCGCCGTGCCGGAGTATCACGAAGACACGCTCCTGATGCAGCTTCAACAGCATAAAATCGACATGGTGGCCGCACTCTCCTATAACGCGCAGTGGCCAGGCCGTTTTACCCAGCCGTGGCTGCACACGCCGTTTGTGCTGATTACCGCCGCTACCGCGGGTGCACCGGTCGCGCTGCACTCGGGCTTAAGTATCAGCGTAATGAAAGGCAGCCCGGTCATTGGCTGGCTGCAGCAACACTATCCTGAAGTACAGCTACAGCTGGTGGACAACGCCAGTCTCGGCATGCAGCAAGTTGTGGAAGGCAAAGCCGATGGCATGGTGCATAACCAGCTGGGCGCCGCTTACCTGATCAAACGCTATTTTTCCGGACGGATGCGTATTGTCCAGCGCGTCGGCACCCAGCCCGCTCACATCAGTTTCGCCGTGCACGCTGGCGATCCCGAGCTGCTCAGCATCATGAATAAAGCCCTGAATGAAATATTACCCAGTGAGATCTCGCAGCTCACCAGCCGCTGGCAGGGTACGCCCGAGGTGACGGCCAGCAGCTGGCCACTGTATCGCGCGCCATTTTATGCGCTGGCGGGCGTGGCAGCCGTCGTCTCCCTCGCCTGCCTGCTCTGGGTGTATCAGCGCGGCCGGGAAATCCGCCGCCGCCGCCGGGCGCAGCGGCAATTGCAGATCGCCCGCGATCGTGCCGACCGTGAAAATCAGGCCAAAAGCCGCTGGGTTGCTACCGTGAGCCATGAGATTCGCAATCCGGTCAACGCGATCATCGGCCTGCTGGCGCTGGAAGCGCGTAAGGCCGGTGCCAGCGAGGCGCTGCTGACTGCATGGCAATCGGCACAGGCATTAAGCGGCCTGGTGGGCGACATTCTGGATATGGCGAAGATTGAGCGTGGGCAGCTGACGCTGGCACCGCAGTGGCACAGCATCGCGACCCTGTGCCAGCCGGTACTGCAGCTCTATCAGGGGCTGGCGCATGAAAAAAACCTTACGCTTAGCTATCACACTACGCTGCCTGATCTTGAAGTCTGGGTTGATGCGCCGCGTCTGCGTCAGGTGATCGCCAATTACATCAGCAACGCCATTAAATTCACGCCGCAGGGAAACGTGGCGGTGTATCTCAGCGGTGAGCAAAACGCCGCTGGCGAACTGGTGCTGGAAATTGAAGTACAGGATAGCGGCATTGGCATCAGCGAACAGGAGCAACAACAGCTGTTTCAGCCGTTTGCGCAGGCCGCAGCCGGCCGTCAGCAAACCGGCTGCGGACTGGGGCTGGTGATCAGCGCGCAGCTGCTGCAACAGATGCAGGGCAGCATGCGGCTGCACAGCGAGCCGGGTGAAGGCACCCTGGTTCACGTCACGCTGCCGCTACCGAGTCGCGCACCGCCGCCGGTAACCCTGTGCGCGACTGGTGCGCCGCCCGCCGTGCCGGCACTGCATATCCTGGTGGTTGACGATCATCCGGCGAATTGTTTGCTGCTGACCCGTCAGCTGGAAGCGCTGCAGCATCGTGTTACCGCGATCGGCCAGCCTGACCTCGCACCTGAGATCATCGCAACACAGCAAATTGACGCGGTAATCACCGATTGCCATATGCCGCAGATGGATGGTTTTACGCTGACCAGTATGTTACGTCGCCGTGGTTATCGTCACAAAATCATCGGACTTACCGGCAGTGCACTGGCTGAGACGCGCGAACGCGGCCTCGCGGCTGGTATGGATGCGTGCCTGTTTAAGCCGCTGCATCCGGATCAGCTTAACGCTGCCCTGGCGCAGCCTGCTACCCTGCCGGCATTGCTGTCGTTGCCGCAGCTGCGCGCCATGGTGCACCACGATGACGATATGGTGGCAAAACTGCTGCTCAGGGTATGCGAAGAGAATCAACGCGATTTGCAACAGGCCCAGCAGGAACTGGCGCAGCAGCAGTGGCCGGCGCTGGCACGCACGCTGCACCGGCTGGCCGGGGCAGCTCAAATTATCTATGCAGCAGATATCAATCAGCTGTGCCAGCAGCTTGAGCAGGCCTGCGTCGATGCGCGCGATGGCGACCTGCTCAGCGTGGGTCTGGCTGGCCTGGCCTCGCGTATTTACCAGCTACAGCTGGCCATTGATTGCTGGCTGCCGTTCAATCATGTTGTAAAGCAATAAACATCCCGCTTACTGCTTCATCAGGCTGCTTTGCCAGGCATGGAACAGGGTGAGCCAGTTTTGCACCGGCAGATGTTGCTTCTGCCCGGTGCCAAAGCCGTGACCGCCCTGCTGGAACAGATGCAGCTCCACATTGACCTTGTTCTGCCGCAGTGCGCTGAACATGTCCAGCGCGTTTTGCGGTGAGGCGGTGCCATCGTTCAGCGCCTGCACCAGAAAAGTCGGCGGCGTGTGTGCGCTGACGCGATCTTCCTGCGAAAGCTGCGCCATTTGTTGGGCAGTGAGATCTTTTCCGTACAGCGCCGCGCGCGTGCCTGGGTGGGTCACGCCCTGTTTCAGCGACAGCACCGGATAGATAAGCGCGCTGAAATCCGGGCGCGCCGACACCTTATCCTGCGCATCGACGGCCTGATAGTTAGCTTCATCGGGAGTGTTGCTCAGATTGGCGGCGAGAAAGGCGCCGGCGGAAAAGCCCATCACGCCAATGCGGTCAGGCGCCACCTGGTACTGCTGCGCATTGGCCCGAATCAGCCGCAGCGCTCGCTGGGTATCGGCAAAAGCCTGCTGGCGATACTGCGCTGAACCGTCGTGTGGCAGACGATAAATTAACACAAATGAAGCGTAGCCCTGCTTGCTGAGCACGTTGGCCACATCCAGCCCTTCGAGATCTTTCATAATATAAGAAAAACCCCCACCGGGAATGATTAGCACCGCCGCATGATTATTTTTTCCTGTTGCCGGAACATAAATCATTTGTGGCGCATCGACGTGGGTAACAGCCCGGTTATTAATGGCCGGGTTTTTACTAAAATTAATAAATTTATTATTTGCTGACACTTCATTTGGCCAGATCGGAATTTCCTTATTGGCAAACGCGGCCGGAAGATACAGTAAAAAAAACAGACTAAATATCCGCAACCCTCTCATCGCACTGGCTCCAAATCCTGAATAAAAACAGTAACAAAAGTCAAACTGAACGGATAAAATCGCTCAGTGACGCTCCGGCTCCCCGCGAGATAATGAAAAAAACATACTCATCGAAAAATGTCTGTGGAAACGGTAGCAAATAAATATGGCAAAACCTATTCAATATAATATCGGACCAGGAAAAATTAGACTTTTCTCATGTTTACGTTAACAAGGCCGTATGTTATAAGTGAATTTTAAACTATAAGAATCTGTGACCATGGGAATTTACTGGATCATAAGTCTTAGCCTGACTTTCGTCGCTATTGTCGAAATCATGTTAAGTAAAAATGAAAACACAGCGCAAATCAGGACGTGGCTTTATTTTGTTGCCGTTGTAGTACTTTTTACTTTTGGCGGTATTCGTGGCCTGGGAACCGGCCTTGATGACTTCCAGTATCGCGACTTCTATGCCCAGTTTATCGATAAAATTATTATCGAAGGATTCTGGCGTGCGGTCGTGGAATTCCGTTATGAACCAGCCATTTACGCCATTGCCGGTGCGACACGCATCTTTACCGCTAATCCGGACATTTTCATCTTTGTCTTCGCGGTCATCGCTGTTGGTGTCAACGCGCACTACTTCCGTAAGCTGACACCGCTGCCGCTGGTGGCCCTCGCCGTCTACTCTGCGCACCTGTTTATCAACAAAGACATGAACCAGATTCGCTTCGGTTTATGTTCGGCGTTTTTAATGGGCTTCGTCTGGCACATGTCGCGGCGCAGCAAGTCTGGCATGATCACCACCTTCATCCTGTCGTTTATCAGCCACGCCACCGCGATTGTCGCGCTGCTGATTCCGCTGGCGATGATTGTGCGTAAAAACAAATACATCCCGATTGCTATCGTGGTCGCCAGCCTGCCGCTGGCGTTTCTCGGCAGTTCAGCGCTGATCGCCGCGCTCTCCAGCCACCTCGGTGCGCTGGGCGACAGGGCCATGGGCTATGCCGATGCCGATTCTCGCCAGGAACAGGGTATTCTGACCCTGTCGAACCTGAAGAATATCGGCTTCGTCTTTATCTTCAGCTACATGTTGCTGAGCGATAAAATTAAAAATTTCGACCCGGAAAAGTTTAATACCTATTACATTCTGGTGATCACTTTTGCCATCGGCAGTGGCCTGAGGATGGCGCTACAGGATTACGCTTCTGGTGGTCGTCTGGCGAACTATTTGCTGCAGGTTGAGCCGGTGCTTATTTCGCTGTGTATCTGGGAAACCAGAAAGCTGAAGAAGGTACTTGCCGTGGCTGTCACCATTCTGATGGTGCTGTACTATCTCTACTACAACACCGTATCGAGCAAGCAGTCGATTGTCGGCTATGAGGTGTCACGCACCTTCCAGCTGTTCCGTTAGGTCCAGAAATAACGCTAGCCAACTGGTTAGCGTTTTTTCATTAATAAGCCCTTTCTCATCGTCATCCAGGGAAAATCCGAATATTTTACTGGTCCTGAACATTGCTTGCTTTTTATGTGGATTAAAATTCTAATAGATTGCATCTGCTCACGCAGAACACCTGTGATAAGAATATTCCGAAGCAACCATGCAAAGTCTTTCATGGCTTTTCCTGGCACGTCGTCACTCAATGAAAGAATGCTGACATGAACGAAAAAAACAATTTTGACATCGTACGACTTTCCCTCGCCTTTATCGTAATGCTGGTGCATTCCGCTGAGGTGACGAGAAACGCCGATATCCGTTTCCTGGCGCATTTTCTCAATAGTGATTTTGCCGTCAAAGGATTTTTCGCAATAAGTGGTTTTCTTATTGCAAAAAGTTACTTAAGAAGTAAATCGCTGACGTCCTATTTTATTAAGCGCGCGCAACGTATATTGCCGGCTTATATTTTCACCATCATCATGTGTTTTGTGATTGGCATGTGTCTTACCACCCTGCCGCTGATGGATTTCCTGAAAAATAAAGAAACCCTTAAATATCTGGTCGCCAACTTCTCGTTTCTTAACTTTATTCAGCCGTCGCTGCCGGGCGTGTTTACCAACAACCCCAATCAGCCGCTGGATGGTTCACTGTGGACCATCAAAGCCGAGCTGACGCTCTACGTGTTGCTGCCCTTTATCGTGCCGTTGCTGAAACGAAGCCCGCTGAAAGTGTGGAGCGTGATTTTTATTATCTCCTGCGCCTGGTACTTCTACTTCACCGCGCTGTACAGCGGGCCGAAAGCCGATACGCTGGCCAAGCAGTTTATTGCGCTGTCGTCCTACTTCTTCTTTGGCAGCCTGCTGGCGGTGCATCAGCCAACCTTTGACCGCCTGAAAGAGATCACCATTGTGTCGCTGGTGGTGTTCCTGCTGTTCAAGAGCACGGATTACGCGTTTATCGTTGAGCCGGTGGCGTTTTCGGCGGTAGTGATTCTGTTCAGCACCAGCCTGTGTAAAGAGATAAAAATCAGCCAGTACGGCGATCTCTCTTACGGCATGTACCTCTATCACTGGCCGATTATTCAGGTGCTACAGCATTTCGGTGTGTTCGATGCCAACGCGTTTGCTGGCCTGGGGCTGACGATTGTGATGACGCTGGCGCTGGCTTACACCTCGTGGAATTTGCTGGAGAGCCGTTTCCTGAAGCGCACCCATCACGCTCAGCCGTCGATTGTGCCGCCCACCGCTGCACGCGACTAAGTATTAATCATGCAGGCGCACGTCGCGCCTGCACCAAAGCGCCACCGCTCAAATGGTGGCGCCCATCGACAGCTGATAATGCAAATCCACCTGTTCAATGGTGGGCTGCTGGTTAATCTTCTTCAGCACAATTTCCGTTGCCACTTTGCCCATCTCGAAGCGCGGTGTAATCACACTGGCCAGCCGCGGCGTTGTCGCCTGACCAATCTCCAGTCCGTGGAATCCGGCAATTGCCAGCGCCTGCGGCACTGCAATCCCAGCAGCCTGACACTCCTGCAGCACGCCGACCGCCAGATCATCGTTGGTACAGAGAATGGCATCCATCTGCGGATAGAGCTGGCGCGCCAGCGTCATCATGCCGGTGCCAATCGACACCGAAGAGACTTTGTTCGGAACGATGCGTCCGGCCGGCAATCCGGCCGCCGCCACGGCATCGCAATAGCCGGCGTAGCGCTGCTGGTCACGGCGATCGGACATCGAGCCAAAATAAATCACCCGCTGTTTGCCGCTGGCCAGCAGCATCGCGGTCATGTCGTAGCCGGCACGGTAATTATCAAAGCCGACGTTGATGCGCCCGCGCGTCTCGCTCAGTCCCATCAATTCGGCGACCGGAATGGTGGCCGCGTTAAGATACTTTTCCGCGCGCACGGTGTGCACCGACTCGGTCAGGATCAATCCCTGCACGTTAAAAGCCAGTACCGTGGCAATCTGCTCCTCTTCGCGCTGCGGATTGTAGTCGTAGTTGACCACCAGCGTCTGATAGCCGTGGGCGCTGGTGACCGATTCGATACCGGCCAGCAGATCGGCAAAGATCTGATTATTGAATGAGGGGATGAGTACGCCGATGCGCGGCGGTGGGTGCCGCGACGCCGCGGTGTTTTCCTGTTCGGCGACGTAGCCGATTTCGGCCATGACGCTGGCGATTTTCGCCGCCGTTTCCGCCCTGACCTTTTCCGGCGTGCGCAGATAGCGGCTCACCGTCATCTTGGTGACCCCTGCGAGAGTCGCAATATCGTCCAGAGTGATGCGCTGCGTTTTCATTGCGCGGTCCGCAAAGAGAGCCTGTCAATCAACGTATTATGCCCGCTGGCGAGTCAAAAAAGAAACGCTGCTCCGCCGGTCATACCGCTCGTTCATAGTGCTCAATCACCGCCAGCGCCAGACCGTTGGCCGGATCAATGCGCTGCGGCAGAAAGTGCAGCGCGGTATGGGCAAAGGTAAACGCCAGCGTGCCGGCCTGTGCCGCCTGCTGTACTGCCTGCACAAACGCCGGTTGCGCATTCCACGGGCCGTCAATGATGATGCTGGCCGGATTGACCAGTTGCATCACCTGGCTCAGCGCATGGCCGAGATAGCGGCCGGTCTGCGCCATCAGCTCATACACGATCTCCGGCTCGCTGTCGCCGGACTGCCAGCGTAAGCCGGGCTTGCGCCGGGCCAGCTGCTGCTGGATCGCCGGCAGGCTGACCAGCGTCTCCAGACAACCCTGTCGCCCGCAGCTGCAGCGCGCGCCGTTGGGCTGCACGCTCAGATGGCCTATCTCACCGGCGGTCCAGCTGCTGCCGCTGAACACCTCGCCGCGCTCCACCAGCGCGCCGCCCACGCCGTCGGCGATGCGCAGATAGAAATGGCTCTGCGCTTTATTGAGCTCCAGCTGCTGCACTGCCAGCAGCGCGGCCGCTTTGACGTTATTCATGATGCGCAGCGGCAGCTCAACGCCGCGCCGCAGCGGCGTCAGCACATCGACATCCTGCCAGCCGAGCGGCGCAGAAAAGTGCACCCGCCCGCGCTGAGAATCAATGATGCCGGGAAAACCGATGGCCACGCCCAGCAGCGCCGGATGAGCCGCGCGCAGCGTCTGACACACTTCCGTCAGCTCGTGCAGCAGCCCGTCGGCATCGGCCGTTTCGGTGCGCCAGGTTTGCTCGGCCACCACGCGCGAAAAGTAGTCGCACACGCGCCAGTGAATCGCCTGACGCTCGACCATGATGCCCGCGCTTTTCAGCTGACCCGCGCGCAGTTCGATCTCAATTTTGGGCCGGCCGGCCGCCGCCACGCTGACCGGGCCAAGCTCGTGAATCAGCCCCTGCGCCAGCAGGTCATCGATAATCAGGGAAACGGTGTTTTTGCTCAGGTCGAGCGCCAGCGCCAGGTCCTGGCGGGAAGTGATGCGGGTGGTACGCAGCTGCGTCATCACCCGCTTGAGGTTGTTCAGTCGAAGTACCGCTGGTCCTTTCCCGGCTGCTTTCATCGCACCCTCACCTGACAAAGAGTAATAGGTGTAAGTTTAGCAGCCCGCACCGGCAGTTAATCGCCGGTAAAACCGGGTTTTTACCGCTTCTGCCGCGTATCAGTACTCGTCGCCGCGCACGCGGCTGCGGTAACTTTCCCAGTCAAAACGCACCCACAGGCTATTACCGAGGCGCATGCGATCCATCACCCGTTCGCCAAGCAGCGTATTCATGCCGGCCGGATCGAGGTTGGAGAGCATGCCGGTCGGCCGCTTTGACGACGAACGGCGATCGACAATCTGGTTGATGATCACTTTCTCGTAGCGCGATTCGCTCTGCATGCCGATCTCATCGATCACCAGCAGATCGACATGGCTGAGATCCTGCAGCAGCCGCTCTTCGGTCAGGTCGCTGCCGCCGCTGAAGGTGCCTTTCATGCTCGACATCAGGTCGGCCACCGTGACAATCAGCACGCTTTTACCGCGCAGAATCAGATCGTTACCAATCGCCGCCGCCAGATGGTTTTTACCGGTGCCAGGACGGCCGGAGAAGACAAAGCTGGCGATGCTGTTCTCAAAGCCGGCGGCGTATTCACGCGCCAGACTGAGCGCCTTGCGCTGGCCGTCATTTTCGACGCGGTAGTTGTCGAACGAGCAGTTCATGTGCAACTCACGGATGCCGGAGCGGCCCATGATGCGCTGCATCTTCATGGCGCGGTTTTCGCGCACAATCGCTTCTGAGCGCAGCCGGCCCTGCTCCTGATTCCACGCCAGCAGCTCGGCGCCGTTTTTAAACTTTGGCTGCACATCTGCGGGCATGATTTTTTTCAGGCGACTGAAAAGATCGTTCGGCGTTTTCATTACTCACCTCGGAATCCATCGGGAATATCATAATCAGTATTGCTGATCTGGGTGATATCGCGCTTAGGCTGACCGCCGTTGGCGGCGCGGTTCATCTGCACGCTGCGCGCCAGTTTCTGCTGCCACTGTACATGGTGAAACAGCCGGCCTTCCGCCTGCCAGTAGGCGACAAAAGCCGCCAGCTCTGCGGCGGTCACCGGCTCGCTCAGCGCCACGCCCCAGATCGCCGCCTGGCGCTGGAAGTCGCTGTCCGGCTGCCAGCCCGGATACATGGCAAACTTACCCACCGGCACGGCGATCGGCGCGGCGTCGCTGTGAAAAAGGCTGTCGTCCAGCGTGACATCATTCGGCTGCTGCGCCGCCGCTTCCAGCGCCAGCAGGTGCGCGAGGCGCTGCGGCGTGATCGCGTAAAACGCCGGAACATTGTTGTGCAGCACCGCCAGCGTGCCGTTATCGGCCTGCTGCAGCGTGGTGAGGGGATCGTGGCAAAAGCCGTCCAGCCCCACCAGCGTTGAAGATAAGATTTTGACTGACATGAAGAAACCTGACGTTGACTCACCCGGTGCACCGGCGACCCGGTGCTAAGCGGTCAGTGTACCTGTTTTAGCACCGGGGATCGCCATAAAACCGCGCGGATTTAGCGCGAGGCGAAGTGCGGTTCAGCCGCCTCAATGCTGACCACGCGACGGCTGGCGCGGGCCGTTGCCAGCGCCGGGCGGGTTTGCCACAGATAGCGCAGCGATGCCACCAGACACAGGCTGTAGCCAAACAGCTCGCTGCCCTCTTCCGCCATGTTCTTCACCACGCGGTTATAGCCATCCAGCATCAGTTGCTGCCACAGCTCATGCATGCCAAACAGCCGCGAGAACACCAGCACCGCCAGCAGCCCGGCGGCCATCATTTGCCAGCTGCGATGCTGCAGCAGTGCCGCCAGGCCCGGCAGGATTTGCCGCGGCTGACGCAGCGCCATCGCCAGCGAGGCCGCGGTCGTTGCCAGCGCAAACCACAGCCATGCGCCGTGCTGCACCACGTCGAACAGAAAATCCATTTCACGAATCAGCATGCAGCTGAAGAAGCCACCGACCAGAATCAGCGCGCTGCGCTGCTGCGGTCGCTGCCAGGCGGCGAGGAAGAACAGTGCGGCAATGGCCGCCAGCATCAGCTCCTGTGTCGCTTCGGTGAAAGAGGTTTCGTGCAGTGCATCGTTCATCCAATTGACGTCGATGTAGACCATCGCCATACAGAAGACCAGCACCAATCCACTGATGATAAAGGCCGCCAGTTCGCGGCTAATAAGAATAATGTTTTCGCGCATTGTGATACCAAATCAGAAAATAATTAGCGCGCTTATTATATTTCCGCTGGCTGGCACTACTTCTCATTTCATGCCGCTTCAGAAGCTGGCGCTGACGCCGAGGTTGTAAATAAACTGTTCGCCGCTGCTGACCGCGCCGGTCTGGGCGAAGGAGGCGAACG
Organism: Pantoea dispersa; assembly: GCF_019890955.1. Lineage (NCBI taxonomy): Bacteria > Pseudomonadati > Pseudomonadota > Gammaproteobacteria > Enterobacterales > Erwiniaceae > Pantoea > Pantoea dispersa. Next base: position 32,376 of record NZ_CP082346.1, on the reverse strand, counting down.
CCGCCATGTTCTGGCCGAGCGGCAGACGGGCACCGACGCTGACATCCATCCAGTTCGTTTCCCGGTTCATCTCTTCCGGCCGATCGCGCGGCACGGCCGTGCCGTCGAAGCTGAGCTGATGGCTGTAACTCACCTGTGCCCACGGCGATATCCAGCCAAAACTGGAATCCACGCGCCAGCCCAGTGAAGCGATGTGTTCGGCGTTATTACGATCGACCGGCGCGCAGGCGGCGCAGCTCAGGGTGGAATCATCGACGGCAAACTGCGCCACCGGACCGGTGCGCAGGCGGTCATTCATCGGCAGATTCCAGCCTGCCGAGTAGCGGTTCACCAGCGGCGAGTTGCCGACGCTGGCCGTTTCGCTGTGCAGCGCCATGCCGCCGCCGGGCGGATTGAGCGCGGCATCAAGCAGATCGCTGTCGCGGTTTTCTGTCAACATCAAATGATTACTGGAAATTTTTTCGGCAAGTATCGCATTGTAATCCGGCGCGCGGCTCTCGCTGGCCTGATCCCAGGCGTGCGCCGGCAGGGCCGCCACCAGTAGCCACCCACCGCTAAAGGCCAGCGCAAGGAGACGCAGGCCGGTCCGCTGACTGTTCTGCCACATGAAAGACTCCTGACGAGCCGGAAGGGATCGGGTTGGCCTTGAAATTGATGATGATCCTGAAGCGTTCACACGGTTGCAGCGCGAACGTCCATGACGTTATTATCGGCACCCATTGATTAACTATTAATCGATTCTTTCAAACGTCAAGCGACTGACCGCTTTTTCCTCATGCTTAGGGAGTGATGCAATGCAGCGATGTGGCTGGGTAACACAGGATGCGCTTTATCTGGCGTACCACGACACGGAATGGGGCGTGCCGCAGACCGATAAGCGCGCCTTATTTGAGATGCTGTGTCTGGAGGGGCAACAGGCTGGTCTGTCATGGATCACCGTGCTGAAAAAGCGCGAGAACTACCGCCAGGCGTTTCATGATTTTGATCCGCAGGCGGTGGCGCTGATGGATGAGGCCGATCTGCTGCGCCTGCTGCAGAACAGCGGTTTGATCCGCCATCGCGGCAAGCTGGAAGCCATCATCAATAATGCCAAAGCGCTGCTGGCACTGGAGGCCACCGGCGAAGACTTTTCCCGCTTTATCTGGTCATTTGTCGATAACAAGCCGATTTTGCACCGTTACGCGGATTACAAACTGGCGCCCACCACCTCCGAACCGGCCATTGCGCTGTCTAAAGCGCTTAAGAAGCGTGGTTTTAAATTCGTCGGGCCTACAACCTGCCACTCTTTTTTACAGGCCTGCGGGCTGATAAACGATCATCAAACCAGCTGTTTCTGCCATCCCGATAATCTTTAAGGCAAAAGTTTACAAATTAAGACTGCGCCTCACGAATTTCCCCATCATTGAACGGCATAATAGTGCCGTTTTGGGGCGTTTTCCCCGTTTCCGTATGAGGGACTTTTTCATGAAAAAGCGTGTACTGGCGCTGGCCTTGTTAATGAGCGGCAGCGTGGCGCTGTCGGGTTGTACCACCAATCCTTATACCGGCGAATCGCAGGCCGGTAAATCGGGCATCGGCGCGGGTCTGGGCGCGGTGCTGGGCGCTGGCGTGGGCGTGCTCTCTTCGTCGAAGAAAGATCGCGGTAAAGGTGCGCTGATTGGCGCAGCGTCCGGTGCGGCACTGGGCGGCGGCGTCGGCTATTACATGGACGTGCAGGAAGCCAAACTGCGCGACAAGATGCGCGGCACCGGCGTCAGCGTAACGCGTCAGGGCGATAATATCGTGCTGAACATGCCGAACAACGTGACCTTTGACTCGAGCAGCGCCAACCTGAAACCGGCCGGCGCGAATACGCTGACCGGCGTGGCGATGGTGCTGAAAGAGTATCCGAAAACCGCCGTCAACGTGGTCGGCTTTACCGATAGCACCGGCACGCGCGCGCTGAACATGCGCCTGTCGCAGCAGCGAGCAGAAAGCGTTGCCAGCGCGCTGATCGTGCAGGGCGTGGCGCAGAACCGCCTGCGCACCCAGGGCATGGGCCCGGATAACCCGGTCGCCAGCAACAGCACCGAAGCCGGTAAAGCCCAAAACCGTCGCGTCGAAATCACCCTGAGTCCGCTGGGCTAAGGCACAGGCCGGTCTGCCGCTGCAGGCCGGCTTTTGACGCGCTTTTACGCGCTTATTGACGCGCAAAGCAGCAGATAACGCGTAAACGTCGCCGGACGATAGAGCCAGCGATGACTTTATGCTAGCGTGATCAAAATTTGATCAGTGGAAAGCCATCATGTCACTCAAAGCTATCGCCTCCGCCCTTGGCCTCTCTGTGACCACCGTGAGCCGCGCGCTGAATGGGTTTGATGATGTCGCCGCTGCTACCCGCAAACGCATCGAAGAGGAAGCCGACCGGCGCGGTTATCGCCCGAATGCCGCCGCGCGCCGCCTGAAGACCGGCCGTGCCAATGCGGTCGGGCTGGTGTTTCCGGTCAGCAATGCCTCACTCAACGACAGCTACTACAGTGAAATGCTGTTGACGCTCGATCAGCGTCTCGCCCTGCACGAGATCGATCTGTTGTTGCTCCCTGACAAACCGCAGGATCAGCAGCGCAATTTGCTGCGTATGCTGCGCAGCGGTGTGCTGGACGCGCTGATTGTCACCCATACCACGCCGCAGGATGTGCGACTGCAGCGCCTGCAGCAGAAGGGTTTTCGCTTTCTTACGCTGGGGCGCAGTCAGCTGCCGCAGCCTTACGCCTGGTTTGATTATGATAACCATGCCGGAACGCTACTGGCGGCGCAGCACTGCCAGCAGCAGGGCTATACGCGCATCGCTTATCTCGGCGGTAACGAGCCCAGCACCTACATTCTTGACCGCCGGCAGGGGTTTATCGACGCGCTGCCCGCCACGCCCTGCGCGCAGCAGGCTGGCTGGATGGCCGCGCTGCCGCCCTCGCGCCGCGCGGGCTATCAGCAAACCCGTGCCTGGCTGGCGCACGTTATCCAGCCTGACGCCATCATTACCGACTGCAGCCCGCTCGGCGAAGGCGCAGCGATTGCCCTGCAGCAGGCCGGGCGTCTGAGCGGCGCGCAGGCAATTCCCCTGTACGTGTACGATGGTTTGCCGCACGACTCCATTATCACGCAACCGGTCAACGCGATTCTGCAATCATCACAGCAGCGGATTGGCGAACGCGTCGCCGAAATGGTGCTGCAGCTGCTGGAAGGCGCGCCGCCCGCGCAGTTACAGACGCTGTGGCAGCCAATGCTGCGCCTCACTTCTGACGCACAGTGATTGCGCGGGTGCCGCGCTGTGATAGTCTTCGCCTGATGCAATTAATCAGGTGTATGTGATGAAAACCAGGCCGCCACGAGCCACAATCAGTGACGTTGCCCGCACGGCAAAAACCGGTAAAACCAGCGTTTCCCGCTATCTGAATGGCGAAGTTCATCTGCTTTCGCCGGATCTGAAAGCCCGTATCGAACAGGCGATTGCCGACCTTAACTACCGCCCCAGCCAGATGGCGCGCGGACTCAAACGCGGCCGCACCCGGCTGATAGGCCTGATCATTGCCGATATCACCAATCCCTACTCGGTGGATGTGCTGAGCGGCATTGAAGCCGCCTGCCGCGCGCGCGGCTTCACGCTGCTGATGTGTAACACCAACAACGAAGTTGACCTCGAACAGCACTACCTGCAGCTGCTCAGCAGCTATCAGGTGGAAGGCATTGTGGTGAATGCGGTCGGGATGCACGAAGAGGTGCTCAACCGTCTGCAGCAGTCGATGCTGCCAATGGTGCTGATTGACCGCAAAATTCCCGACTTCGCCTGCGACGTGGTCGGGCTCAACAACCCGGAGGCCGCCCGCATCGCCACCCGGCATCTGCTGGATAACGGCTATGAAGCGCTGCTGTTTCTCAGTGAACCGCTCGGCAGCGTCAATACCCGCCGCGAACGTCTCGCCGCCTTCTTTGATACCATCAGCGGCGCGCCACAGGTGGTGGCAGAGAATGCCGAAGTGGTGTTGCATCAGCCGGCACAGCTGGAACAGGTGCTGCAGGCGTTTCATCAGCGCCATCCGGGCAAACGCTGCGCGGTGATGGCGGCCAACGGTGCGCTGACGTTACAGGTGGCGCGGGCGTTACAGCGCCTGACGCTGCGCTGGGGCGAGAGCATTGGCCTGCTGGGCTTCGACGAACTGGAGTGGGCAGCGCTGGCCGGCGTCGGCATCACCACGCTGAAGCAGCCCACCTGGCAGATCGGCTATGCCGCGCTGGAGCAGGTGATCGCGCGTATCGAAGGCAGCGAACAGCCGATTCGCGAGCAGGTTTTCTCCGGCGAACTGATTGTGCGCGGCTCCAGCCAGCCGCTGCGCTAATCCCACTTTTCATGGCTCACTTCGTGAGCAGGATCATAATTCCGCACTCTGCCACTTTCCTTTGGAACCGGTTCCATTAAGCTTTTTACAGCACATTAACGTGCTGTCCGGCGCATAACGGTGCGGCGGGCAGTACAGCGAGACAGGCTGGAGGAAAGATGTCGAAAGCGGAAATTATTGTGGTCACGGCCGCCTACGGCGCGCACAAGGTGGCAGAACTGGGCGGCCAGGCAGCGCTGCTGCCGCTGATTAAAGCGGCCGGTGCCGATGGCGTCGAGATCCGCCGCGAGCTGTTCAGCGACGACGAATTGTGCCAGCTGCATACGCTTAGCGACGCGCTGCGTCAGCATCAGCTCAGCGTCAGCTATTCAGTGCCGGAAGCGCTGTGGCAGGCGGATGGTGCGCTCAATCCGCGTCTGGCGCAGTTCCTGCAGGAAGCTGAGCTGCTGGGCGCTCAGCGCCTCAAGCTGGCACTGGGTCACTATGTCTCGCTGGCCAATCGCCAGCTGGTCGAGGTGCTGGCCGGCTCGCGCGTCACGCTGGTCATCGAAAACGATCAGACGCCGGACAGTAAGCTGACACCGATGCTGCACTTCTTCCATCACGCCTGCGATGCCGCGCTGCCGCTGGATATGACTTTCGACATGGGTAACTGGCACTGGACCGGCGAAGACGTCCTGCAGGCAGCAGCGCAGCTCAGTCGCTACGTGAGCTACATTCATGTTAAGGCGGCGGTGCCGCACGGTGACAGCTTCCGCGCCATTGCGCTGGATGACGCCGACGACAGCTGGCGCACGCTGCTGCAGGCGCTGCCGGCCGATGCACCGCGCGGTATTGAGTTCCCATTAGCCGGCGCAGATTTACTGGCGGTGACCCGCCACTACGTCGATCTGCTGCGCGCGGTGTAAGGAGTTGAGCATGACACACACCTCTCAGCTGGATGTCGTCACCATTGGTGAAGCGATGGCGATGTTTATCGCCGGGCAAACCGGCGATCTCGCCGCAGCCGATCAGTTCACGAAGCGCATTGCCGGTGCCGAACTTAATGTGGCGATTGGTCTGGCGCGCCTCGGTTTGCAGGTTGGCTGGGTCAGCCGCGTCGGCGACGACAGCTTCGGCCGTTTTACCCTACAGCAGCTGGCGAAAGAGCATGTCGACCACCGCTGCGTGACCATTGATAACCGCTATCGCACCGGTTTTCAGCTCAAAGCGCGCGTGGACGACGGCTCCGATCCGGAAGTGGAGTATTTCCGTAAAGGCTCCGCCGCCAGCCACCTGTCACCGGATGATTTCGACGAAAGCTATTTCGGCAGCGCGCGCCATCTGCATCTGAGCGGCGTGGCCGCCGCGCTTTCCGATAGCTCGCTGGCACTGGCTAAACACGCGGCAAAAGAGATGCGCGCCCGCGGCAAAACCATCTCCTTTGATCCTAATCTGCGTCCGGTGCTGTGGCGCAGTGAAGAAGAGATGCGTAAGCAGCTGAATTTGCTGGCAGAATACGCCGACTGGGTGCTGCCAGGTGAAAAAGAGGGGCTGATTCTGACCGGCTACCGTCAGCCTGAAGCGATCGCGGATTTCTACCTCGATAAAGGCGTGCGGGCGGTGGTGATCAAAACCGGCAGCGACGGTGCCTGGTATAAAACCGCCGCGGGCGAGCAGGGCCAGATTGCGCCGATCCACGTGGAGAATGTGGTGGATACCGTCGGCGCGGGCGATGGCTTTGCAGTCGGGCTGATCAGCGCGCTGCTGGAAGGGAAATCGCTGCCGCAGGCGATTCTGCGCGGTAACAAAATTGGTTCGCTGGCGATTCAGGTTGCCGGCGACAGCGAAGGTCTGCCGACGCGCGCAGCGCTCGGCGATTATTAAACAAACGCACGGACCCGTAGCGGCGCAATTTATTGCGCACATGCAGGACGCAACGTCAACAACGCGCGATGAATCGCGCCGCTACGATGCCGTGCCAGTACGCTAAAACTGTCTCTACACCCTAATTTCGAGACGCATCCACAGAATGCGCCCGCCTCAACCAGAGGAGTCACCCATGAAATCGCAGACAATCGCGCCAAAACGCTGGTGGTATATCATGCCCATCGTGTTTATCACCTACAGTCTGGCGTATCTGGACCGGGCGAACTTTAGCTTCGCTTCTGCCGCAGGGATAAATGAGGATCTCGGTATCACCAAAGGCATGTCATCGCTGCTCGGTGCCCTGTTCTTCCTTGGCTACTTCTTCTTTCAGATCCCCGGCGCGGTCTATGCCGAGCGCCGCAGCGTAAAAAAACTGATTTTCTGGTGTCTGATTCTGTGGGGCGGCTGCGCCTCGCTGACCGGTATCGTCAGCAATATTCCGATGCTGGCCGCCATCCGCTTTGTCCTCGGCGTGGTGGAGGCGGCGGTGATGCCGGCGATGCTGATCTACATCAGCAACTGGTTTACCAAATCCGAGCGCTCCCGCGCGAATACCTTCCTGATCCTCGGCAACCCGGTGACGGTGCTGTGGATGTCGGTGGTGTCCGGCTACCTGATTAACTCCTTTGGCTGGCGCGAGATGTTCATCATCGAGGGCTTCCCGGCGGTGATCTGGGCAATTGCCTGGTGGTTTATGGTGCAGGATAAACCGGCCCAGGCCAAATGGATGAGCGACGAAGAGAAAGCGGCGCTGCAGGCACAGCTGCAGAAGGAGCAGGAGAACATTAAAGCGGTGCGCAACTACAGCGAAGCCTTCCGCAACCGCAACGTTATCCTGCTGTGCCTGCAATATTTTGCCTGGAGCATCGGCGTGTACGGTTTCGTGCTGTGGCTGCCGTCGATTCTGCGTAACGGCACGCAGATGGGCATGGTAGAAGCGGGCTGGCTGTCGGCGGTACCCTATCTGGTGGCGACCATCGCCATGCTGGTGGTGTCGTGGGCGTCGGACAAGACGCAAAACCGTAAGCTGTTTGTCTGGCCGCTGCTGCTGATTGGCGCACTGGCGTTCCTCGGCTCGTGGATGGTGGGTTCCAGTAACTTCTGGCTGTCGTATGCGCTGCTGGTGATTGCCGGCGGGGCCATGTACGCCCCCTATGGACCGTTCTTCGCCATCATTCCGGAGATGCTGCCGCGCAATGTTTCCGGCGGTGCCATGGCGCTGATTAACAGTATGGGCGCACTGGGTTCCTTCATCGGTTCATGGATCGTAGGCTATCTTAATGGGGCGACCGGCAGTCCTGCCGCCTCCTATGTCTTTATGGGTGCTGCGCTACTGGCGTCGGTGTGGCTGACGCTGATTGTTAAACCGGCGGCCAACAAAACGCCGCCGCCGATTCACGGGGCGAAGCACGCCTGAAAGCGTAAGCGATGACTTTTCCGGGCGACTCAGGTCGCCCGTCACACGTTCTACAGGGAGCAAATAATGAAACCTGCTGTGATTCTGTACAAGAGCCTGCCCGATGACCTGCGTGCCAAGCTGGACCAGCACTTCAGCGTCACGGAAGTGAAAGATGTCTCGCCGGAGACGGTGAAACAGCATGCGGCGCAGTTCGCCGCAGCGCAGGGTCTGCTCGGCTCCGGCGGCAAAGTGAATGATGAGCTGCTGGCCAGCATGCCGGCGCTGCGTGCCTGTTCTACCGTCTCCGTCGGCTATGACAACTTTGACGTTGATGCGCTCAACCAGCGCAACGTTCTGCTGATGCACACGCCCACCGTACTGACCGAAACCGTGGCCGATACCATGATGGCGCTGGTGCTGAGCACCGCGCGTCGCGTCACCGAGCTGGATAAATGGGTCAAAGCCGGTGAGTGGAAAAAGAGTATCGATGCTGAGCACTTCGGTATCGACGTACACCACAAGACGCTGGGCATTCTCGGCATGGGCCGCATTGGTCTGGCACTGGCGCAGCGCGCCCACTTTGGCTTTGGTATGAACATTCTGTACAACGCCCGCCGCCAGCATGAAGAGGCGGAAACCCGCTTTGGCGCGCGCGCCTGCGATCTGGAAACGCTGTTGAAAGAGAGCGATTTTGTCTGCATCAGCCTGCCGCTGACCGAGCAGACGCACCATATGATCGGTGCGGAACAGCTGAAACTGATGAAGCCGAGCGCGATTCTGATCAACGCCGGACGCGGTCCGGTGGTCGATGAGCAGGCGCTGACCGCCGCACTGAAAGACGGCACTATTCACGCCGCCGGACTGGATGTGTTTGAAGTCGAGCCGGTGCCGGCCGATGCGGAAATCCTCACGCTGCCGAACGTGGTCGCACTGCCGCACATCGGCTCCGCCACGCATGAAACGCGCTACGGCATGGCGCGCGATGCGGTCGACAACCTGATCGCCGCGCTCAACGGTAAAGTGGAGAAAAACTGCGTTAACCCGCAGGTCCAGGCTTGATCGCACGGCTTTAGCCATTGCGCCTGCCGGTTGCGGGCGCTATGGTGGTCTTCCCCCTGATAACAATGTTTTTACCTCCTATGGCTTTTTCTCAGTTCGGCGACAAATTTACGCAACATTCCGGCATCTCTCGTCTGATGGAAGATATGGGCGAAGGGCTGCGCACGCCTGGCACGATCATGCTGGGCGGCGGTAATCCGGCGCAGATTCCGGCCATCAATGATTATTTCAGTCAGTTGCTGTTGCAGATGCATCAGGACGGCAAGCTGAACGAAGCGCTGTGCAACTACGACGGCCCGCGCGGCAAAGCGCTGCTGCTGGAGGCGCTGGCTACGCTGCTGCGCGAGGAGCTCGGCTGGCCGGTGACGCCACAAAATATCGCGCTCACCAACGGCAGCCAGAGCGCGTTCTTTTACCTGTTTAATCTGTTCGCCGGCCGCCGCGCCGACGGCAGCAAAAAGCGCGTGCTGTTCCCGCTGGCGCCGGAATACCTCGGCTATGCCGATGCCGGGCTGGAGGAGGATCTGTTCATCTCCGCCAAACCCAACATTGAACTGCTGCCGGAAGGCCAGTTCAAATACCACGTCGATTTCGACCATCTGCCGCTGAATGGTGAGACTGGCCTGATTTGCGTGTCACGTCCGACCAATCCAACCGGCAACGTCATCACCGACCACGAACTGCTGCAGCTGGATGCGCTGGCACAGCAGCACGGCGTCCCGCTGCTGATCGATAACGCCTACGGCGTGCCGTTCCCCGGCATCATCTTCAGTGAGGCACGTCCGCTGTGGAACCCCAACACCATTCTGTGCATGAGCCTGTCGAAGCTGGGCCTGCCGGGCGCACGTTGCGGGATTATCATTGCCGATGAGAGCACAATCAGTGCCATTGGTAACATGAACGGCATTATCAGCCTGGCGCCAGGCAGCATCGGTCCGGCGATTGCTACCGAGATGATTGTGCGTGGCGATCTGCTGCGCCTGTCGCAGGAAGTGATTAAACCGTTCTATCAGGCCAAGGTTAGCGAAACTATCGCGATTATTCGCCGCTATATCAGCGAAGATCGCTGCCTGATCCACAAACCGGAAGGTGCTATCTTCCTGTGGCTGTGGTTCCGCGACCTGCCGATCAGCACCGAAGCGCTGTATCAGCGCCTGAAAGCGCGCGGCGTGCTGATGGTGCCGGGCCACTTCTTCTTCCCGGGGCTGGAACAGGCCTGGCCGCACACCCATCAGTGCATGCGCATGAATTACGTACCGGACAGCGACAAGATTGAGCGTGCGGTACAGATTCTGGCGGAAGAGCTGGATAACGCCTGGAACGCTTAATCCGCGCTTAACGACAGCTGGCACCACTGCGCCAGCTGCTGAATCGCCTGTTCGACTTCGGCGTTCCAGCCAAAACCGGCGTTGAGCCGGAAGCAGTGATCGTAGCGGTGATCGGTGGCGAAGATGTGCCCGGGCGCGATGCCGATGCCCGCGTTGCGCGCCTTGAGAAACAGCGCGCGCACGTTCAGCGCCTGTTGCGGCATCTCCACCCACAGCACGTAACCGCCCTCTGGATCTGACACACGCGTGCCCGCCGGGAAGTAGCGCAGCACCGCCTGGCGCATATGGTGGATCTGATTTTTCAGCTCGCGCCGCAGCTTGCGCAGGTGCGCATCGTAACCGCCGCTGCGCAGCAGTTCGGCAATCGCCGCCTGCGACAGCACCGACGTGCCCATGCTGGTGGTGTACTTCAGCGAGGCGATTTTGCGCATGTACTTGGTGCTGTGCACCCAGCCAATACGGATGCCGGGCGCCACGGTTTTGGAAAAGCCGCTGCACAGGATGGCATTGGGGCTGAAGGCGCGCATCGGAAACGGCCGGCGCTCGCCGAAAGCCGTATCGCCAAAGATATCGTCCTCAATGATCACCACATCATTCTCATCGGCCTGGCGCGCAATATACGCCTTATGCTCGTTGGGAATGCTTTTGCCCAGCGGATTATTGATGTTGTTGATGGTGAGATAGGCCTGCACCGCTTTACGCCGGAACAGCCCGGTGAGTTTCGCGACGTTAACGTAACCCTCCGGCCCGGCTTCCACTTCAATGACGCGCAGGTTGAGGTTGTGCAACATCTGTAGCAGCACGAAGTAGCACGGCGACTCCACCGCCACGATATCGCCCGGCCGCGTGGTGGCGCGCAGCGCCAGCGAAATCGCTTCAATGCAGCCGTTAGTGACCAGGATGTCATCGGCGCTGATATTGCAGCCATAATCCACCGCGCGCCGGGCAATTTCCGCCTTGAGCGGCGCATAGCCGGTGCCTTTCACCGTATTACCGAGCAGCGCCGGTTTGCTGTAACCCATCTGCCGCATCAGCAGGCCAATTTTTTTCACCGGATAGAGCGAGATGTCGCCGTTGGCCAGATCGAGCCGCACGCGGCAGTCCGATCCCAGCATCGCCAGGTGCAGTTCGGTTTGCTCATCCAGCGGCGCCACTTCGCGCGGCTGCTCGCTGAATACCGCCGGCACTTTTTTCTCTGTGGGACGCGGTGCGACAAAAAAGCCAGACTTCGGCCGTGCCACCGCGTAGTGCTCATCCTCCAGCGTGCGTAATGTTTTCAGCGCAGTGGTCATGCTGACGCGATACTGCGTCGCCAGCGTGCGCACCGACGGCAAACGGCTGTCGGGCGGCAGCGATCCGCTGTGAATGGCCTGTTTTATCTGCTCAGCGATCTGACGGTAACGACTGCTCTGACTCTCCTGTTCCTGCGTTTCACCCGCCATCTGTTCCACCCCATATCGTGCTGATCTGTGCGTATTCATCAGATTACATTCAAAGTACTTTAGGCTGCATCTGTTAATTCAGCTTCACGCAGCACCTTCGTGGCCCGTTTTCCAGCCCGTTGTCGCCCGCACGGCAGCGGCGATTTTATTAGCCAAAGGATGAAGTGAAAAATGAATAATCTGTCCGCGATGATGAGTGAAATTGAAGAATACCTGACGCCCGCGATTCTCGATTCCGCCCAGCACTGTGCTCAGCGACTGCTCGCCGCCCTGCCCGATCCCGACCATCCCGAACGTAACCGCGTGCTGCTGGCCTATGGCGGCGGCAAAGACAGCAGCTATATGGTGGCCTACGTACGTTACATTCAGGGGTTAATCTGGCAACAGCGCAACAGCACGTTTCAGCTGCGCATCAGCACTAACCGCCATGCCGCCATGAATGACAGCGTGATGGAAAACATCGACCGCGTCTATCGCGCGCTGCGTATCCATGACGACGCGTTCACCGAGTGCCTGGTGACCGACGGACTACAGATTCGTCCCTTCGATCGCCATTTGCCGATGCCGCAGAGCGTGCGCCAGCAGAACCGCGACGATGTGCTGATGAATGGTCACCGCTTCCGTGCCGACGCGCGCTCCACCTTCTGCAACGCCTGCAACCTGAGCATGGTGAATTCGTTTGGCCTGGCGGCGCACTACGATGGCGGCGTCGATGTGATCATCACCGGCGATTCGCCGCAGGAGCAGACCGCTTACCTTGCGTGGGCGCGCCACCTGTCAAAACTGTTTGATGCGCCGATGGCCGATAAGTCGCGCGGCTTCAGCGGCTTTCTGCACACGCTAGACGGCGTGGCGGCGCGCTACTTCGCCGACATTTACGGCGCTGACCAGGTCACGCCGGCACATCGCATTACCTGGCAGCTGGCGCGCGACCCGCTGTTCTTCAACATCTATCAGGACACCGCTTATGAGGCTGGCGCGCACTGGGCGCTGCTGACCGAATTCATGCATTTCCGCTTCGACGAGCTGATGTTCAGCTTTTCCGAATCGGACTGCGGCAACCCGACGTTAATGGCACATATTCGCGGTCTGCGTGCGGAGACGCTGTTGCAGCGCAGCTACGCCGAAGGCATTCGCGAATATGTGCGCTTTGCGCTCGGCCTGATGGTGCAGAAGGACTTTCCGCCGCAGCTGATTGATGAGATGGCCGCGCGCTATCAGGATGATGCCGCGATTGCCCGCGCACGCCAGCGCGCCGCTCAGTTCGCACTCGATGCTTTCGGCCTCAGTGAAACCCAGCTGGTATGCATGATCTATTCACCGTTTATCGCCGCCGGCCAGCAGCTGAAAGCCTGGCTGCTGCAGCTGCCGGCCGCGCCGGAGGAAGCCGCGGTGCGCGCCTTGCTGAGCGGAGAGAGCGAGGATGTGGCGCTGGCGCAGCAGCTCACGCAGCTGTCTGGCCTCAGCGTGGCGCAGATGCGGCACTGCTGGCGCAGCGCGGCGGTGAGTTCGCTGCTGGACGGCGCACGCGGCGATGCGCTGTCGCGCGTGTTGCGTTTCGACCCGCACAAAGCGGTGATTCAGGTTAACAACGGTGCGTTACAGGACATCGTTACTGAAGTGATTTCCGGGCGTTAACCCGGTAAGGCGACGCGATGAGAAAGATTTTTCTGCAGATTGGCGCCACGCGTGACGGGCAAAATCCCTACTGCGCGGTGGCAAAACGCGAAGGCTATTTTACTGTACTGGCCGAAATGGGGGATTTTGTCGACTATCAATCGCTCAGCATCGCCCTGCCGTTCGATCTGATTGTGCGTCTCGATCGCCCGGAAAATCCGTGGGATGTCCTCAATGCCTGTCTGCACGCCGGTCTGCTGGAGCATCCACAGGTGGTGCTGGCCGGTTTTGAGGCTTACAACGCCAGCGCTGGCCGGGTGCGTGAACTGCTGGCCGGCCCGGATGCCGGTCCGGGTTTTATCCCGCCGGATAAATATGCACAGCGCATGGCGCTACGCAAAGCCTGGCCGCGTTTTCCACAGCCGGAGTTTCGCTTCTTTGCCTCACCGCTAAGCATTGGCGACGCGCGGGATGCGCTGCTCTACCCCTGCGTGATCAAACCGGTCGACGGCGGCGGCGGGCTGGGCATCTGGCTGGTGGAAGAGGCCAGCCAGCTGGATGCGGTGATTGCCCGGCTGCTCGACACCATGAACTATGGCGGACGCGGCTTTACCGGCTTTATCGTCGAAAGCTGGCTGGCCGGTGACGAATATTCGCTGCAGGGCGTGGTGGAGAATGGACACGCGGTGGCGCTGACCTGCTGCCAGAAGGTGATTGAGCAGCATACCGAGGCCGACGGCTGTATCAGCTTTTACGAATCCGGCCATGTGGCGATGGCGGCGCAGCAGCTGCCCGCCGCCTTCACCAGCCTGATGAGTTTCTGCTGTGAAACCTTCGGCTACCGGAGCGGCGCTTTCCACATCGACTTTATTATGGTGAATGGCGAGCCGCACTTTCTCGAAATGGGCTTTCGCCTGTCCGGCATGGGCGTGGTGAATCTGGTGGAAGAAGTGACCGGCATCAACTGGGCCGAGGTGGCCTTTCAGGTTGAAGCCGGACGCGGCCTGCCTGAACTGCACTTCGCTTCACCGTCACAGGCTGTCGGCCGGCTGCGGTTGCGCCAGCGGCTGCAGTTTGACGCCGCCGAACGCTGGATTGCCGACCATCAGCGCGGCCAGCTGTTACCGCCGCTCAACTTACCGGCGCTGGAGGTCTCGCCGCGCTCATCGCTGTACGCCGATCTGACGCGCCACGCCGGGATTCTCGCTACGCTGCGTCTGCCTGCCGCCAGTCGCGACGAAATTCTGGCGGTGTTTCACGCCCTTCTTGCTGTTCCCGCTTTGACCTCACGGAGAGATTTACTATGTGCAGAATGATTCTGGCACACGGCCAGTTTGACGCCGCTGCGGTACTGGACGCCGCACGCGCCATGAGCTGCGGTGAAACCGCCGCGCACGATGGCCCGATTAAACAACATCCCAACGGCTGGGGCTGTCTGTGGCTGGAGCACGGTCAGATCCGTACGCTGCATGGCAGCGGCACCTTTGCCGAAGCACTACCAGGCATTGACGTCACGCGCATACAGCACAGCCGCTTTCTGGCGGTGCACGTGCGTCACGCCACGCTCAGCAAAAACCAGGGCATTGCGTTCTCCCATCCGCTGCGGCGCACCAGCGGCACCACCCAGTGGTACATGATGCACAACGGCTTTTTGCCGACCGTCTATGCGCAGCTTGGCATGGCGCAGTCGCGCTTTGATTCCGCTGAATATCTGGAATATATCGTCGACCGCGTCACGCCCACCGATTTCACCCGCGACTATCTGCGCGAAAAAATGGCCCGGGTGGCGCCGGGTGGCAGCGCGGCAAACGCCATTTTCGTCACCCGCGAGAAGGCCTGGGCGTGGCAATGGCATCCTGATGACACGCCTTACCCCGACTATTTCACCCTGCATCGTTGTCAGCAGAACAACAGCACCTTTATCTCCTCTGAACCTGTTTCAACACTGGGCACGGCGTCAGCATGGCACCGTATGAGCAACCATGAACTTCATGAAATTCCATTTGGAGAGTGAACCCATGGCCATTTTCAATCAGATTCGCGTCATTAACCCCAACATGTTCGTCGAAAGCACCTGGCTGGATGACATCGTCACCGCACGCGTGCCGCTGCTGGTGCTGCGCAATTTCCTCACGCCAGAGGTGCGCAACGCGGTGGTGGCTGATCTCCAGCAGTGCCGCGAGCAGGTACGGGTTTCTCACTATCCAAATGGCGCGCTGACCACGCTCGGCCCGTATCTGGCGAAGCACACCGCCGCGCCGGAAAACTATTTCACCGAACTGCGCGACATCCAGCCGGCGCTGCCGGCCTCGCTGCACGCCCTGCGCGCGCAGATTTACCACTGGGTGCAGCATGCGCTGCGCCTTGAGAGTCTGCAAACCGCCACCGAACCGGCACTGGGTGATTACGCCGGCTCGATTGTACGTTTCCACGCTGACGGCGTCGCTAATCCGCTGCATAACGACAACATCGTGCGCGATGCCGCTGGCAGCGGTCTGGCGGTGACGCACATTCTGCATCAGCTGAGCTGCGTCGTGTGCCTGCAGGAGTGCAACGCCGGCGGCGCGCTGCGCATCTTCAATAAGAAATGGCAGCCGGAAGACGAGCGCTTTAAAACGCCCGGCGAGCTGGGCTACCAGAGCGGCGTCATCGCCGGCAGCGAGACCTGTGAGTTCGCGCCGCGCAGTGGCGATATCTATCTGTTTAATCCCGCGTTTTATCATGAAATCGATCGCGTTGAGGGCGACACGCGCATCACCATGGGCTTTTTCTTTGGCCTGACCGACAAAAAAATGAAGCACGCCATTGCCTGGAGTTAATCCCGGCCTTAGACGAGGAAGACAGTATGACAACCTATGACAAAGTGATTGCGCTGCTGGATGCGCAGCAGGCCCGCTACCGCGTGGTGGAGCATGAGGCCATCGGCCAGACCGAGGTGATCAGCGCCATCCGCGGAAACGATCTCCAGCAGGCAGCCAAAGCGATGGTGCTGGAAGTCACCATGCCGGACGGCGCCGCGCCGCGCTATCTGCTGGCGATCGTACCCGGCGACTGCAAAATCAACTTCAAACACGCCGCGCGTGCCATTGGCGGTAAGAAGTCGACGTTTGCCACCCCTGAGCAGGCACAAGCGCTGACGCAGTGTGTGATGGGCGCGGTGCCGCCGTTTAGTTTTGATGACCGACTGGCGCTGCGCGTGGATGCGCGGCTGCGTGATGTCGGGACGCTGTGGTTTAACGCCGGTGCGCTGGACCGCTCGGTAGCTTTGGATGTGGATGATTATTTTCGACTGATCGGCGATGACTGCGGTGCAGAGATCGCCACACCGGTGACGGCAACCGCCTGATTGCCGCGCTGAGGAATGCGTATGTCCGTTAAAGATATGTTGTTAGCCCTGTGCGTCGTGGTGGCGTGGGGCGTAAATTTTGTGGTGATTAAGCTGGGTTTGCAGGGCATGCCGCCCTTTTTGCTGGCGGGACTGCGGTTTACGCTGGTGGCGTTTCCGGCGATCTTTTTCGTGCGTCGTCCGGCAATTCCGCTGCGCTGGCTGGTGGTGTATGGCATGACCATCAGCTTTGGTCAGTTCGCGTTTCTGTTCCTCGCCATCAAACTCGGCATGCCAGCCGGGCTGGCTTCGCTGGTGCTGCAGGCGCAGGCATTTTTCACCCTGCTGCTCGGCGCACTGCTGCTGGCCGAGAAGCTGCGCTGGAACCACATCGCCGGCATTCTGGTCGCCACGCTCGGCATGTTTATGCTGGCAACCGCCGGTATGGAGGGCCAGACAACCGCGGGCATCACGCTGACCACCATGATGCTGACGCTGGCGGCAGCGCTGTCGTGGGGGCTGGGCAATATCACTAACAAGATTATCCTGCGCAACCGCAAGGTACCGGTGATGTCGCTGGTGGTGTGGAGCGCGCTGGTACCGATTGCGCCGTTCTTTGCCTGTTCGTGGTGGTTCGAGGGCGAATCCGCCATTGTCACCAGCCTGCTGGATATTTCGCTGCAGACGGTGCTGGCGCTACTCTATCTGGCGTTTTTCGCCACCATCATTGGCTACGCCATCTGGGGCAATCTGCTCAGCCGCTACGAAACCTGGCGCGTGGCGCCGCTGTCGCTGCTGGTGCCGGTGGTCGGCATTCTCAGCGCCGCGCTGATCCTCGGTGAAACTCTGTCGGCACAGGAGATTCTCGGCGCGTCGGTGATCATTCTCGGGCTGCTGGTGAATGTGTTCGGCGGTATGGTGAGCCAGCGCCTGCTGGTACGTACCTGATGATGCAGCCATAAAAAAACGCCGCGTTGCAGCGGCGTTTTTCTTTACTTCGTTAGCCTTATTTCAGGATTTCAATCCGGCGTGGTTTCGCCTCTTCCGGGACGATGCGTTCCAGATCGATACTCAGCAGGCCCAGTTCGAGACGCGCATCGCGCACCACGATGTGATCGGCCAGCTGGAATTTGCGTTCGAAGTTACGTTCTGCGATGCCCTGGTACAGGTATTTACGTTCCTGCTGCTCTTCAGGGTGGGCGCCGCGTACCACCAGCATGTTGTCATGGGCGGTGATATCCAGTTCGCTCTGCGCAAAGCCGGCGACGGCAATGGTGATGCGATAGTGGTTTTCGTCTACCAGTTCGACGTTGTACGGAGGGTAGCCGCCGTTAGCCTGGTTTTGGTTGGACTCAAGCAGGTTAAACAGACGGTCGAAACCAATAGCAGAACGATAAAGCGGAGAGAGATCAAAGTTACGCATAATAAGACTCCTGATAATCAGCAAGTTTTGGCAACCTTCCACCATGGACAGGTTGTCCGGCCCGTCGGTGTCCCTGTCGGCGACCGCGTCGTGACCGTAGCTTAAAGATGGGTGCGCTCAGGTCGCTTTCAAGGGGCAATGCGCTTTTTTTTGCAGCAATTCTGACGATATGGCATACACTCAGGGGACGCTTCGCCTGACGGGAAGGACATAACCACAGAGTTATGCGGATGTCAGGTGACACACTCCAGCCAGGGCCATGCCATGACTGTAGGGATGATGATGATGAAAATGATGAAACGCTTTCCGCTCACTGGCCTGCTGGTCTGCTGCGCCTGTGCCACAGCAGGCTGCTCCAGCGTGATGTCGCATACCGGTGCCAGCCAGGGTTACTACCCCGGCACGCGCGCCAGCGCAGAGATGCTGACCGATGACAATACCAGCTGGGCGATTAAACCGCTGGCGCTGATCGATCTGCCCTTCTCGGCGGTGATGGATACGCTGCTGCTGCCGTGGGATTACTTCCGCGCCGACGACGATAAAACCAAAGATTCGCCGCGCGAACGCGTGCTGCAGAGCGAGAAGATGGCTGGCACCCAGGCCAGCCTGGCCACCGCGGCGGCTATGCCGGCGGAATCGCACTGACGCAGAACAGCTGTCGCCAGCCGTCAACCTCGCGCATGTAGGCGATCTGCTTCCCGTCCGGCGACCACACCACCGCGTCGCCGCCCGGCGGTTGCGCGCTGCGCGCTGTAAGGCGCGTACACTGTCCGCTGGCTATCTCACAACGCATCACACTGTTATCACAGATAAAGGCGATGGCTGCGCCGTCCGGCTGCCAGCTGAAAGCAGACTGAATGCTGCTGCGCAGTGAGGTGATCTGACGCGCCGCGCCACCGTTGGGTGAGACCGTCCACAGCTGCACAATGCCCTGCTCGTCAGCCTGTAAAAAGGCGATCGCACTGCCATCCGGCGCAGCGCGCAACCAGTGGCGCGGCTGCAGCGCCAGTCCTTTACTGTACGTGATCCGCCGCTGCTGCACGCCAGCCGGCGGTGCCGGCAGTTGCTCTGCCGTGCCCTGCAGCGGCGCATTGCCGGCTCTGGCATAGTCCGCCAGCGCCTCAGGCAGATCGACCACAAACACTTCCGGCACCTTCTCACCACTGGCATTGCGCGTATCGCCGATAAAGGCGATGGCCCAGCGCTGCCAGCTGCCGTCCGCTTTCTGGTAGCCGCGCGCGCCAATCCAGCACTCTTCATAAGCGCGGTCAATCTGATCGCTGCCCGGTTGTGGATCGCGCCGGGTGTGGCTCACCAGCACGCAGTAGTGGCTGCCGTCATATTCGCGCGGATGCTGTTTTGGCGGGCATACCGGATGCAGCGGCACCGCCACGCCGACGTTGCGCAGGTCGTCACGCACATCGCGCTCATGCATCACGTGATCGTTATAGGTAAAGCTCAGCCGCGAGCCATCCGGACTGAACACATGCACGTGCGAGCCACCACGCAGCGCACCCGGCGTGTAGGGCGCGGTGATATCGCAGGCGTCGAGGTTCTCTGCGATGCCCTGCTGAACAATCACGCCGCGCCGGTGATGAAAGTCATAGTGCCAGTGCGCATCGGGATGCTCCGGCCCATGAATACAGACATAGCGCGGCGGCAGATCCGGACTCACAGTCACCACGCCGACGTATGCGCCATCGCGCGCCTGATACAGCACCTCGACCGCGCCGCTGTGCACGTTGACGCGCTCAATGGTCAGGCTGGTAAACGAGGCGCCGGACGGCCGCACATCAAATGCCAGCCACTGGCTGTCGGCGGTCCAGACGTTGATATTGGTCAGCTGATGATGGCGCTGAGTAAAGGTGAGCTGTTTTTCTGACATGGGGCAACCTCAGATGTAACCGTTGCCGGACAAATTACGTGATGCCGTTCAGTTAAGCAAAAGCTGAGCAGCTAATGCGGGTGCGCAGGCATGCGCACCCGGAAGCTTAGCCCACGCGCTGCACATCCCCCACCAGCAGGATGTAAGAGAGCGCGCCAATCAGCGCAACGGCGGAGATGTACACCAGCGCGGGCGCAAAGCCGTAATCCTGCGCCAGATACCCCACCACCAGCGGTACCGTGATGCCACCGAGGCCGCCGATAAAGTTAAACATGCCGCCGGTCAGGCCGATCAGGCGTACCGGCGCCAGTGACGAGACCAGCGACCAGGTGATGGACGCGAACCCGTTGCCGAAGAAGGCCAGCGCCATCAGCACCATAATCCACAGCGGATCGTTGGTGTAGTTTGCGCCCATAATGCAGGTGGAGATCAGCAGGCCGCAGATGATCGGCGTCTTGCGGGCAAAGCCGAGCGAGCGGCCGCTGCGCACCAGACGATCGGCCACCATCCCGGAGAGGATCACGCCAACAAAGGCGGCGAGAAACGGCACGGTAGTCATAAAGCCGGCCGTCAGCGCGGCAATATGTTTCTCCTGCGTCAGGTAGTTGGGGAACCAGGTAAGGAAAAACCACAGCGTTGAGGTCACTGCAAACTGGCCCAGATACACGCCGCACAGCTTGCGATGAAACACCAGTTTCCAGTCGGCCGCGGTGAGTTTAACGCGTGCTTTTTTCTCGCCGGGTGCATCGCCATCGACCATCGCGCCACCGGCACGAATGTAATCCAGCTCGGCCTGATTGATGCCTTTGCTCTGGCTCGGCGCCTGGTAAACCCTCATCCACACCAGCGACCAGATAATGCCAATCCCGCCGGTGATGATAAACACCCAGTGCCAGCTCAGCAGTTCCTGAATCCAGATCAGCAGCGGCGTGAGAAACGCCAGGCCGACAAACTGACCGGAGGTGTAAAAACCGACGGCCGAAGCGCGCTCCTGTTCCGGGAACCAGCTGGTAACCAGGCGATTATTGGTCGGGAAAGCCGGCGCTTCAAAAATACCGGTAATGGCGCGCAGACCTATCAGCGATAATAAGCCGCTGGCGAATCCCTGTAATAACGTCGCCACCGACCAGCCGAGAATAGCAATAAAATAGGTCAGGCGTGAACCTACGCGGTCGAGAAACCAGCCGCCGGGAATCTGGCACAGGGTATATAACCAGGCAAAAGCAGAAAACACATACCCCATTTCTGCTTTGCTGATGCCAAATTCCTGCTGAATATGCGCCGAGGCCACGGCCAAATTAGCGCGATCGACATAACAAATGACCACCGTAATAAAAATCATCAGCAGCGTAATATAACGGCGACGCGTAGGTTTCGCCTGAACAGCAGAGAGATCCATGGTGTTTCTCCGTCAGATGTCAGCTGGCGGACGTGCCGAAACACGCCGCAGCCAACGCAGGGTAAGGTTATCGAAGATAAAAGCCGCAGCAGCGGTAAACTGGCAGCGCGGTGAAAACAGGTTGAGCGCTGCCCTGTGCCTTATATATTCAGCACATGGTTTAAATAGTCAGATGTTTAATCGCCTGATAATCGGCGCTGTTATAAATCGGTAAACGCAGCGACCGGGCGCAATACCACGGTTATTACCACTCGGCTACCGATCCATCCGGAAAGCGCCATAATGGGTTACGCCAGTCTGGCGCATTTTTACTACGCGCAATCACCAGCTCTTCATTAATTTCCACACCGAGGCCGGGCTTATTTAACGGATAGAAATGGCCGTCATCCATTTTAAAATCATCTTTATTTATCACATAATCGAGCAGTTCAGCGCCCTGATTATAGTGAATGCCCATGCTCTGCTCCTGGAACACCGCGTTACGCGACACGAAGTCGACATGCAGACAGGCAGCCAGCGCAATTGGCCCCAGCGGACAGTGCGGCGCCAGCGCCACGTCATAGGACTCGGCCATCGCCGCGATTTTGTAGCATTCGGTGATGCCGCCAGCGTGCGACAGATCCGGCTGCAGAATCGCCAGCCCACCGGCTTCCAGCACGCGCTTAAACTCGAAGCGGGAGAACATGCGTTCGCCTGCGGCAATCGGCAGATGCGTCTGCGCCGCCAGGCGCGGATAGTATTCTGCCTGCTCGGCCAGCACCGGTTCTTCAATAAACAGCGGACGATACGGCTCCAGCTCTTTGATCAGCACTTTGGCCATCGGCGCGCTGACGCGACCGTGGAAATCGAGGCCAAACTCAATGTCACTGCCAAAGGCTTCGCGGATCTGCGCTACGGTGTTAACAGCGGCATCGACCTGACGAGAATTGTCGATGATGCCCATCTCTTCACAGCCGTTGAGTTTGAAGGTGTCAAAGCCGATACCACGTAATTTCTTAATGCCATCAATCACTTCAGCCGGACGATCGCCGCCTACCCAGCTATAGGCTTTGATGCTGTCACGCACCAGACCGCCCAGCAGCTGATACACCGGCACGCCCAGCGCTTTGCCTTTAATATCCCACAGCGCCTGATCGATACCGGCAATGGCGCTCATTAAAATCGGGCCGCCGCGATAAAAACCGCCGCGATACATCACCTGCCACAGATCATTAATCCGCGCCGGATCCTGCCCAATCAGATATTCCGACAGCTCATGCACCGCCGCTTCGACGCTGCGCGCGCGCCCTTCAATCACCGGCTCGCCCCAGCCGATGATGCCTTCGTCGGTTTCGATTTTCAGGAACATCCAGCGCGGCGGCAGGCGATAAGTGGTCAGTTTCGTAATTTTCATCGTACAGCGTCCTTATAGGCAGCAATAAATGCGCGGGCCTTCTCCACGGTGCGCGACAGCGGCTGACCGGCGCGATAGAGATCGCTGCCCAGGCCAGCCCCGACGCAACCGGCGGCGATAAATTCATGCAGGTTTTCCGGCGTAACGCCGCCCACGGCAAAGACCGGCACCTCCGGCGGCAGCACCGCTTTCAGCGCTTTGATGTAGCCCGGACCAAACGCCGACGACGGAAAAATTTTCAGCGCCTGCGCCCCAGCCTGCAGCGCGGTGAAGGCTTCGCTGGCGGTGGCACAGCCTGCGGCAACCAGCATGCCGTGCGCCACGGCCTGGCGAATCACCGCAGCATCGGTATTGGGCGTCACCACCAGCTTGCTGTTGAGCGCCGCCAGCTGATCGACCTGCGTCGCCTGCAGCACGGTGCCGGCACCGATCAGCGCTTTATCACCGAAGGTTTGCACCATTGCGCCGATACTTTTCGCCCACTCAGGCGAGTTGAGCGGAATTTCAATCGCATCGAAACCGGCGTCGATTAACGCCGCGACGTGCGCTTCAGCTTCATCCGGCGTGATGCCACGCAGAATGGCGATTAGCGGAAGTTTAGTGGGCCAGGACATGCGCAATACTCCTTATTCCGTGCTGGAAAGCGCGATCGCCCTCCAGCGTGACTGAATCTGTTCCGATAAAGGCCAGCGCCTGCTGATAACGCTGTGCCAGCGCGCTGCCGGCGATAATGACAATCGGCTGGCGGCTATGCGTTAACTGCTGCGTCATTTGCGCCACTTCATGGCCGATTAACAGGCCAGAGAGAAAATCACTGATATGGCGCCGATCGCGCGCGCCGAGCACGTGGACGGCACGCACTTCAAACAGGCGCGCCAGAATTGATGGGTCGTGGCTGCCAATCTGCAAACCGTCCCGGAACGCGTCCGGACTGGCTTCCTGCGCGGGTAAACCGGCGCCAATCAGCGACTGCTTCAGCAGTAAATGGTGCAGCTCGCCGGTCATCACGGTGCGGAAATCGATGACGCGATCCTGTTCCATCTGTACCCACTTGGCGTGCGTGCCCGGCATGACGTACAGCGGCGCGGGCTGCAGCGTGACCGCGCCGAGCAGCTGGGTTTCTTCACCGCGCATTACGTTGTAGTTGTCGTCACGTTCGACGCTCAGTCCCGGCACAATCCACGCTTTTCCTTCCACGCAGGTCAGGCGATCGCTTAATGCATTGAGCGCCACCGGACAGGCGAGATAAGGCACTGCCAGCCAGCCGGCGTTGCTGCCCACCATGCCGGCCATGATCACCGGGACTTCGGCCACCGGCCAGCCGTCGGTAATGGTGGCAAACACCTGAGCAGGCGTGCGGTCGCCGAGGCGCGTCACGCCCGCTTCCGAACGGCGCTCATCGACGCATTCACCGGCGCGGTAATACCAGGCGCGCAGGTTGGTGGAGCCCCAGTCAATGGCGATATAACGCGTCACAAAATCTCCTTGAGTCGGGCGGTTGAGCTGGCAATCATCGCCTTCGCCGCCTGTTCCGCCGCATCGCCATCCTGGTGACGAATGGCATCGAACAGCGCTTTATGTTCGGCTAACGTGCGCGGCATGTTGCCGGAGTCCGCCATGTAGGTTTGCGCAAACACCGCTTTTTGCAGCTGGCTGATCGCCACATTGAGCTGCTGCAGCACCGGGTTATGCACCGAGGCCATCACCGCTTCGTGATAGCGGATATCTGCGTCGTTAAAGGCATCACGGTTGAGGTGGTTGGCCACCATATCGTTGTAGGCCAGCTCAATCGCCGCCAGATCGGTCGACGTTGCCCGCTCGGCCGACCAGCGCGCAATCTGCGGCTCCACCAGCACGCGCACCTCGTTCATGGCCGCAATCAGGCGCGGATCGTGATCGTGCGCCAGCGCCCACTGCAGTACATCGCTGTCGAGATAGTTCCACTGGTTACGTGAAGTGACAAACGCGCCGCGATAGCGCTTCATCTCCATCAGGCGTTTAGCCATCAGGGAGCGATATACTTCGCGGATAATGTTGCGCGAGGTTGAAAATCGCTCGCACAGCTCCGCTTCCGCCGGCAGCGCGGCGCCCGGCACATATTTTCCGGCCACAATCTCTTCACCCAGCGTCTGGATGATGCGCTCTGTTTTACTCAGTGGTTCCTGCGTCATCGTGTTCGATTCCATGAAAGGCGTGAGAAATCAGATTACTGCTTTCGTAGTGCAAAGCCCAATCCCTGACGCATTCTGTAGCGGCGATTGTAGTACCATATATATTGTTTGTACTACAATATGGATCACAAAACAGACAACTCATCGGCGCACTGACAGCAAAAATTCAGCAGAGAAGTGACGGGCAGCAGAACGCCGCCCGCATCAGAGGAGGGTTACAGCACTAGCTCTTCAATGGCGTGCGCGACACCATCTTCCATATTGGTCTTGGTCACGAACTGCGCAATCTGCTTCACGGAATCAATCGCATTGCCCATCGCCACGCCGGTGCCGGCGTATTCAATCATCGCCAGATCGTTTTCCTGATCGCCAATCGCCATCACTTCTGACGGCTGCAGGCCGAGTTTCTCCGCCAGCATTTTTACGCCGTAGCCTTTGTTGACCAGCGGATTAAGGATTTCGAGATAGTAAGGTGCACTTTTCAGAATGGTATAACTGTCGCGGGCGCGCGCCGGTAAGGCGGCGATGGCTTTATCCAGTAGCTCCGGTTTATCGATCATCATCAGTTTCGGGAAGCGCGTCGCCGGGTCCATCTCTTCTACGGCGCGATAGCGCACCGGAATGCCGGTCAGGCTGGCTTCGTGAATGGTGTATTCACTGATGTCTTTATTTGGCGTGTAGAGGAAGGATTTGTCGAACGCCTGAAAATGTACCCCAAGGTCGCGCGCCAGCTGCTCCAGGTAGAGATAGTCATCAAAGCCAAGCGTCTTCTCAGCCACCACCTCACCGCTGTCCGCGCTGTGCGCCAGTGCGCCGTTGTTGCTGATGCAATACTGCCCCGGCTGACGCAGATCCAGCTCCATCAGGTAGCGCTCCACACCAACAAACGGGCGTCCGGTGGCCAGCACGATCGACACACCTTTATCCCGCGCCCGGCCAATCGCCGCTTTGACGCCCGCCGTGATTTCGTGCTGCGGATTCAGCAGCGTGCCGTCCATATCGATCGCAATCAGTTTTATCGCCATAACGTCCTCGGTTAATTCAGGGTCTGGCTTTAATGCTAGCGCGATTCAGCTCACATTGACCAGTTAATCGGCAGATAACGCCTGTCATGCTTTGTGCAGCATTATCCAGTTTGAGCATTTGGTGTTTTACTTCTGCTGATTCGCTTGATCATATAAGTTATTGCTTATAAATTACTATAAGCAATCACTTATATGGAGATTGCGTTATGTGGGAAATCATTTTTACCGACACCTTCCGGGAATGGTTGCGGGCACAGGACAACAAACTGAAAAAACGCATCGCTGCGGCCCTGTTAAACCTGCAGCATTATGGCCCGTTGCTGCCACGGCCCTATGCCGATACGGTTAACGGATCACGCTTCCACAACATGAAAGAACTGAGAATACAGTACGCTGGTCAGCCAATTCGGGCGCTATACGCATTCGACACGCAACGCAAAGCGGTCATTTTGTGTGCTGGCAATAAATCCGGAGACAAACAATTTTATGCGCGGATGATATGCCTTGCAGATCAATTGTTCACGGCTTACCTCAATAACGCAGAGGAAAATCATTCATGAACGACTTACAAAAATTTATCGAGAGTGAGTTTACTGAAGCTGAGCAAGCTGACATTCAGCTGATGGCAGATGAGCTGATTCTCGAAACCGGCCTGCAACTGCTGCGGGAAGAGTTAGCGTTATCGCAGAGAACCGTTGCGGAAGCGATGGGGGTTAAGCAGCCGCGTATCACGCAAATTGAGCAGGGCGGCGCCGATCAGCGTCTGATCACCATTAAGCGCTACATTGAAGCGATGGGCGGCAAGCTAAGCCTGCTGATTGAAATGCCGGACGGCTCGGGTGGAAGAATTCTGCGCGTTTAATAAAACAAAAAACCCTTCCCGTTTGGGAAGGGTTTTGCGATATCAGATATCGATGTTGGCGGCTTTCAGCGCGTTCTCTTCGATGAAGGCGCGGCGCGGTTCAACCGCATCGCCCATCAGCGTGGTGAACAGCTGGTCGGCGGCGATGGCGTCTTTGATGGTGACGCGCAGCATGCGGCGGCTGTCCGGATCCATGGTGGTTTCCCACAGCTGATCCGGGTTCATCTCGCCCAGACCTTTATAGCGCTGCACTGACAGACCGCGGCGCGACTCTTTCACCAGCCAGTCAATTGCCTGCTCGAAGCTGGCAACCGGCTGACGGCGCTCGCCGCGCTCGATATAGGCATCCTCTTCAATCAAACCACGCAGGTGCGCGCCGAGTGCACAGATTTTGCGGTATTCCGCGCCGTCAATGAACTCGCTGTCCAGCGGATAATCGGTATCAACGCCGTGAGTACGCACGCGCAGCACCGGCTCAAAGCGCTGCTGTTCGCGGTTTTCCCGCACCTGTGCCACATAGCTGCTGCCATGCGCTTCGCGCTCGTTCAGGTAAGC
Source organism: Pantoea dispersa (assembly GCF_019890955.1). Classification (NCBI taxonomy): domain Bacteria; kingdom Pseudomonadati; phylum Pseudomonadota; class Gammaproteobacteria; order Enterobacterales; family Erwiniaceae; genus Pantoea; species Pantoea dispersa. The sequence continues at coordinate 5,212 of NZ_CP082346.1, read as the reverse complement.
CACCAGGCTCTCCAGCCATGCGGTCACTGCCGTCTGATCGCTGAGATCGCTCAGGGTTGGATGATAAACCAGCGCGCGCAGCAGCGCAGACGGGAAGCGGCGCTCCATACGCTTGATCATCTTCTGGGTGCTGTTGTATTCCGCCACCAGGCTTTCCAGCGGCTCGCCGCCCAACGCCGGTGCGCTGGCGTTGGTGTGCAGCGTTGCGCCGTCCAGCGCGATGGCAATCTGATACTGGTCCATCGCGTCGTCATCTTTAATGTACTGCTCCTGCTTGCCCTTCTTCACCTTGTACAGCGGTGGCTGCGCGATGTAAACGTGGCCACGCTCGATGATTTCCGGCATCTGGCGATAGAAGAAGGTCAGCAGCAGCGTACGGATGTGCGAACCATCGACGTCCGCATCGGTCATGATGATGATGCTGTGATAGCGCAGTTTGTCCGGGTTGTACTCATCGCGGCCGATACCGCAGCCCAGTGCGGTGATCAGCGTGGCGACTTCCTGTGAAGAGAGCATTTTGTCGAAACGCGCTTTCTCCACGTTAAGGATTTTACCTTTCAGCGGCAGAATCGCCTGGTTCTTACGGTTACGTCCCTGCTTGGCGGAACCGCCTGCAGAGTCACCCTCCACAAGGTAGATTTCAGACAGCGCCGGATCGCGCTCCTGACAGTCCGCCAGTTTGCCCGGCAGGCCCGCCAGGTCCAGCGCGCCTTTACGACGGGTCATTTCACGTGCACGACGTGCGGCTTCACGCGCACGCGCGGCATCGATAATTTTGCCGACCACGATTTTGGCGTCAGACGGATTTTCCAGCAGGTATTCGCTCAGCAGTTCGTTCATCTGCTGTTCCACCGCCGATTTCACCTCGGAAGAGACCAGCTTGTCTTTGGTCTGAGAGGAGAATTTCGGATCCGGCACCTTCACCGAAACCACTGCCACCAGCCCTTCACGCGCGTCGTCACCGGTAGCGCTGACTTTGGCTTTTTTGCTGTAACCTTCTTTATCCATGTAAGCGTTGAGCGTACGCGTCATCGCCGCGCGGAAACCGGCAAGGTGCGTTCCGCCGTCGCGCTGCGGAATATTGTTGGTGAAGCAGTAGATGTTTTCCTGGAAACCGTCGTTCCACTGCAACGCAACTTCGACGCCGATACCGTCTTTTTCGGTGGAGAAGTAGAACACATTCGGGTGAATCGGGTTCTTGTTGCGGTTGAGATATTCAACGAACGCTTTGATACCACCTTCGTAATGGTAGTGATCGTTTTTATCGTCGCGCTTGTCTTCCAGGCGAATCGACACGCCGGAGTTAAGGAATGACAGCTCGCGCAGTCGCTTCGCCAGGATTTCATATTCAAAATCGGTGACGTTGGTGAACGTATCGTGGCTCGGCCAGAAACGCACGCGCGTACCGGTAGCGTCGGTATCGCCGGTCACCGCCAGCGGCGCCTGCGGCACACCGTGCACGTAGGTTTGCTGATGCACTTTGCCGTCGCGACGAATGGTCAGTTCCAGCTTCTGCGACAGGGCGTTCACCACCGATACGCCGACGCCGTGCAGACCACCGGAAACTTTATAAGAGTTGTCATCAAACTTACCGCCGGCATGCAGTACGGTCATGATCACTTCGGCAGCAGAGACGCCCTCTTCCGGGTGGATACCGGTCGGAATACCACGGCCGTCATCCTGTACGGAGACAGAGTTATCGGCATGGATGGTGACCACGATATCACTACAGTGGCCGGCGAGCGCTTCGTCGATGGCGTTATCCACGACCTCGAATACCATGTGATGCAGACCGGTGCCGTCATCCGTATCGCCGATGTACATACCCGGGCGTTTGCGTACCGCATCAAGCCCTTTCAGGACTTTGATACTTGAGGAGTCATAAGAATTCGACATCAACGTTTCTCGCTCATTTAATCTTCAGGTTGAACCGCTATTTTACCCTGTTCCACGCGGAACATCTTGCCCTTTTCGTCACTCATATCGATTACATGCTCGACACCAATGGCGCTGACAAACACCTGAGCCTGCGTGGCTTTCAGGCGTTCCGCCAGCAGGCGACGACGGGTGTCATCCAGCTCGGAGGCGAAGTCATCAATCAGGTACAAACAGCGACGTCCGCTGCTGCGCGTCAGGTACTCGCCCTGCGCTAACCGCAACGCACACATCAGCAGCTTTAACTGACCGCGTGAGAGTAAATCTTCCACCGGCGTGCCTTCAGCACGAATCCGAAAATCGGCTTTGTGCGGACCGCTGGCGGTGTAGGTGAGCGCACGATCGCGCTCGAAGTTGCGCTCCAGCAACTCGCCGAAGTCGCTCTCTTTGTCCCAGCCGCGCTGGAAGGAGAAGCTCAGCGCAAACTCCGGTAAAAACTGGCTGCAGGTGGCGGTGATTTCGCTGGCAATGGCTGCGCTGTATTCCGCGCGCCAGGCGCTGATCTGTTCTGCCAGCGGCACCAGCTCCTGATCCCATGGCCGGATCTGGCTGTAGCGCGCGACCTGGCGCAGCGCCGCGTTGCGCTGTTTCAGCAGGCGACGCATATTGCTCCAGGCCAGAAAGAAACCGGGATAAGCATGAAAGCAGCCCCAGTCGATGTAGGCTCTACGGTATTTGGGGCCGCCGTTGAGCAAAGTAAACCCCTCTGGCGTAATCAGCTGCATCGGCAGCAGCTGCGCCAGCTCGGCGACTTTGTGGCCGTCGCTGCCGTCGATGCGGACTTTGCTGTCGCCGGCGCGGTTTTTACTCAGGCCGACCGCCAGCTCGCGCTCGCTGCCTTCAATCCGCCCGTGCAACACAAACGCGTCCTGATCGTGACGAATTACGCGTCCGGCCTGCAAACTGCGGAATGCACGGCCGTGGCCCAGCGTATAAATCGCCTCCAGCACGCTGGTTTTACCGCTGCCGTTGGCGCCCACAAGAAAATTGAAGCCCGGCGCCAGCGTGAGATCGGCCTGCTCGATATTACGAAAATCTTTAATCAGGAGGCGGGTTAAAGCCATGAATCAATCCAGCCAGAGGGGGTTGCCTAACATTAACAATCCAGGCCGTTGGCGGCGCAGGCAGTCTGGCCACGGCCAGCGCGCAGGCCCTGGGAGCATACTGAAGTATGTGACCAGGGGCGAGCACTGCCCGGGACCAGAATGGCAAGTAAGCCAGGCCGATATTTTCTATTACAAACGCATGGGCATAACGACGTAGGCCGCAGCCGGACTGGCTACATCTTCAATCTGCACGCTGGAAACCGAATCCGTCAGCAGCAAACGCACGTTTTCGCACTTCAGCGCGTTCAGCACATCCAGCACGTAGCTGACGTTAAAACCAATCTCCAGCTCGGTGCCGCTGTACGACACGTCCAGCATCTCTTCCGCCTCTTCCTGCTCCGGGTTATTGGCCGTGATGCGCAGCTGATTTTCGGTGATATAGATGCGAACGCCGCGGAACTTCTCGTTCGACAGGATTGCCGCGCGGGCAAAAGCCTGTTTCAGCAGATCGCAGCCCGCTTCCAGCGCTTTGTCAGGATTCTTCGGCAACACACGGCGATAATCCGGGAAACGGCCATCAACCAGCTTCGACGTAAAGATGAAATCGCCGACGTGCGCGCGAATGTTGCTGCTGCCAATCTGCACCTGCAGCGGCGTTTCACCGCCGTCCAGCAGACGGACCAGCTCAATCACACCTTTACGCGGTACGATCACCGAATGGTTCGGCAGCGCCTGCCCGACAGGCATCGAACAGACCGCCAGACGATGGCCGTCGGTAGCAACGGTGCGCAGCTCTTCGCCTTCGGTCTCAAACAGCATGCCGTTGAGATAGTAACGCACATCCTGATGCGCCATGGAGAACTGCGTGGCTTCAATCAGGCGTTTGAGCGTGGCCTGCGGCAACGTGAATTCCACTTCGCTCTGCCAGTCGTCGAGATTCGGGAAGTCGCTGGCTGGCAGCGTCGACAGCGAAAAGCGGCTGCGGCCGGAGCGCACCAGCATGCGGTCACCTTCCAGCGTTAGACTGATCTCTGCGCCTTCAGGCAGACCACGGCAAATATCGAGAAACTTACGCGCCGGGACGGTGGTCGCGCCCGGTTCGTGCGGCTGGGTCAGCGCCACGCGCGCCACCATCTCCATCTCAAGATCGGTACCGGTCAGCAGCAGCGTGCCTTCATTCACCTGCAGCAGTAAATTTCCGAGGATCGGCAGCGTCGGGCGTCCGCCAAGCGGGCCACTCACCTGTTGCAGCGGCTTCAGCAACTGCTCACGTTCAACAATAAATTTCATATGCGTCAGGAAGATAATGTTCGAATGAGGTTAGAGAAATCTTCTTTGATGTCGTGGCTCTCTTCACGCAGCTGCTCGATTTTACGGCAGGCATGAAGCACGGTGGTATGGTCACGGCCACCAAACGCATCGCCAATTTCCGGCAGGCTGTGGTTGGTGAGCTCTTTGGCCATCGCCATCGCCATTTGACGCGGACGCGCCACCGAGCGCGAACGGCGCTTCGACAGCAAATCCGCCACTTTAATTTTGTAGTACTCGGCCACCGTCTTCTGGATGTTGTCGATGGTTACCAGCTTTTCCTGCAGCGCCAGCAGGTCGCGCAGCGCTTCGCGCACAAAATCGATGGTGATGGCACGCCCGGTAAAGTTGGCATTGGCAATCACGCGATTCAGTGCCCCTTCCAGCTCACGCACGTTAGAGCGCAGACGCTTGGCAATAAAGAAGGCCACTTCGCCCGGCAGACGGATGTCGTTTTCGTCCGCCTTTTTCATCAGGATCGCGACACGCGTCTCCAGCTCAGGCGGCTCGATCGCCACGGTTAATCCCCAGCCAAAGCGTGATTTCAGACGATCTTCCACCCCGTTGATCTCTTTCGGGTAACGATCCGAGGTCAGGATGATCTGCTGATTACCTTCCAGCAGCGCGTTGAAGGTGTGGAAAAACTCTTCCTGCGAGCGCTCTTTATTGGCAAAGAACTGAATATCATCGATCAGCAGCGCGTCCACCGAACGGTAGTAGCGCTTAAACTCCTCGATAGCGTTGTTCTGCAGCGCTTTCACCATATCCTGCACGAAGCGTTCAGAGTGCATATAAACCACTTTGGCATTCGGCTTGCGCGCGATGATGCCGTTGCCCACCGCGTGCAGCAGGTGCGTTTTGCCGAGGCCGGTGCCGCCATACAGGAACAGCGGGTTATAAGCGCCGCCAGGATTATCCGCCAC